>OY782858.1:0-3743809 GCA_963678465.1 uncultured Paludibacter sp. | reverse complement strand
AATTACAATCATTTTACCATCTACAAGCGCCTGAGCAATTGTTTTACGGGCTTTTTCGTAAATACGCGTCATTGTAGGGCGCGAAACATTCATTTGCACCGCAGCCTGATCCTGATTCATTCCCTCGTAATCAAGTAACCGAATGGCCTCATATTCATCATATAATAATGAAACAGAGCTTAACATATTTCGGGGAATACCAAAAGGTTTAAATCCCTGCATAAGTGGTGGATTACAAATTCTTCGGTCTTGTTTTGGACGGGGCATAACTTATATGTATAATTACTTTGAAAGCACAAAGATACAAATAGTTTTGAACTTATGTTCATTATTGTCTGGTATTTTTAAAAAAAATTCAGTGCTAAGTGAATTTTTAGAGTAAGATACAGAATAACATTTTAGCGTTTGTGGTGATTGGCGAGGACTATAATTTCAACAAAAAGGGTTTTCAATGCTCTTTAGATAAGCAGTTGGCTGCAAATTATGACTATTGAGAAAAAGTCATAATTGTCAGACTTTTTATACTTGTTTAGAAATGAACAGGAATACATATAGAAGATGTAGACTTAAAGACACAATAGCAGGTCTGTTTGATTTAAAAAGACATAGCACAATAAAAACAGAATATTACAGAGGATTGATTGCTATAAACCAGGAAAGGATCAGGTTCATTAGATTGAATCTGAAATCAGAAAAACACAAGTGCCGAATTCAATTCAACAGCAACAATCTGTTGAATCTGGTTTATACGGTCAGGCAGATGAAGCTAAAAAATACGAACATTAAGACAGAATACTTCCATAGCAAATGAAAGTGGATAAGACACAATCAGCTAAAAATCATATCATTACCAAGCAGTTAATATTTATCGCTCGTAGCATCAATCTACCACCACTTTCACCACCTTATTTCCACAACGCACAATGTATATTCCCTGCTGCATTACGTCAAACTCAGTGTTTTGTATCGCCGGCACCGAATATAAAATACGACCCGTAACATCAAAAACTGTCACTGGCATTGCTTGTTTGTTTTCGACTTTAATGATTCCTCCCGCTGCATATACCTTACTCTGTGCGTCAACTACAGGAGGATCCAATTGCGTTTGAGTACATTGACCATCAACAGTTACATTCCGCACTTCCCAGGTAGCCGCCACAGTTTCGTTCGACTGATATTTAAAAGCAAACCTTATATTTTGCTTCATCATGTCAATAGGAATCGTGATATCACCCGAATTTACAAAAGTCCAGTCATTACCCGTCGGCATAGTGGGGATAGTGAGTTTTGTCCAGTTGGCAGTACCGGGCAAACCGCTGCTGTAAGCGTCGGTTATCCAAAGTGAATAGTTGTTCACATTATCACCCGCAGTGCCAGCATAGTTCAGCGCATGTTCAAAACGAAAAGTGGCAGCGCTGCTTCCCGACAAATCCAAAGTCGGCGAAATAAGCCAGTCTTCGTTAGGATTGGCGACGCTGTTTTGATATCCCGAAATCACTGCGCCATATTGAGCACGCCAACCCCATGTCTGAGTTCCCTGTACGCTCTGTTGAATGAAAGTACCTAAACTTTGACCAAATGTTTCCGAAAAACTAAAATTCTGACAACCAGCCGGGCCATCCCCAAAGCTAAATGTTGCACTGATAGGGTAATGATCGGAAGTAGTCGACGTAAAGTTCGGTACCACCTGTGCAGCGGTAGTTTCGCGGAGCACCGCATTTGAGTAGTTATCGAATAGTTCGTCGGAGATAATAATGTTGTCGATCACCGGACTATTATAGTTCGGGTCGTAAAGACCGCCGGTAAGTCCTTTGTAATTTTGGGTGTCATCCACAAAATTCTTGTAGGGCGATTCGGCAGGCGAACAACTACCACATTGGGTACCTGCAAGATAATCATTGAAATCGCCCAATAGAACTACATTTTTTGTGTTATAACTGTTTCCATCCAGCAAGGCCTTCAAACTGAGGGATGCAGCTTTGCGGCGTGCATAACTCGATTCGTCGCTCATAGCTTTGGCATGAATATTTATAAGCGCTACCGGAACAGTACTGTTACCAAACACTAGATTTAAATTGTACAAAACAGGGAAACGGCCACTCGACCAGTTGTACGAAGTGCCTGCATTGCTCATCAGTGAGGCGCTTACGAACTGAATTTTCGATTTTTTATAAATAATACCCTGATTCTGACTGCAATTGTCGGCCGACCACGGAATAATACTTCCACCCCATTCGTTGCCAAGTCGCCTCACCAAAGTATCTATAGTGCTATATGTGCT
Organism: uncultured Paludibacter sp.; assembly: GCA_963678465.1. Taxonomy (GTDB): domain Bacteria; phylum Bacteroidota; class Bacteroidia; order Bacteroidales; family Paludibacteraceae; genus Paludibacter. The sequence goes on along the minus strand of OY782858.1, from coordinate 3,741,528 downwards.
ACTGGTACCCACTTCCTGCAAGGCCACTACATCCACATCAAGTGCTTTGATCACCTTAGCCACATTGTTCACCTGAAGCTGTTCATCCGTTGGCCCGTTAATGCTGCAACTCAGCCATTCGGTATTCCAGGTAGTTATTTTAAAGGTGCTGTTTTGTGCATTTACAAAAACTACAAATGCAAAAATCATCAGAAGCGTACATCCTATTCTGTTCATTAATTCAGGTATTAATAAATTATTGTCCTTTAGCGCTTGTATAACACAACTGCATACAGCAAAGGGGCGCAAAAATACGAATAATATTTGTGTAATTATGCAAAAAGATAGATGTAATCTCTTTTATTGCAGAAAGAACCATACAATTGAGTTATTCTTTCGAAGGTTTTTACGACAAATGTTTTTTTAGCGCTAAAGTTAACAGATAAACTGAGATAGAAGCAGAATGTTAAGAATTAGGAAAAATAAAATGTTATCTTTGCAAAAAAAGATATTTTACCGATATTCCAAACGATCACCTTGTCTAAACTATTTCATTTTAAAAGAACGCTGAAAATCACAGTTTTCTTGTGCTATACTTTTCTTTTGTCGGGCAATATTGTTCGGGCAACAGAACCCTATTGTTCGAATATAAGTTTTGAGACAGGTGACTTTACGAACTGGGCCGGATATACCTGGTACAACAGCACCATCCCTGAAGTAAGATCTACCAGTCCTGCTTATGGTTTTGGCTTACAAACCATCATGACGGATACCAATGCTTACGATGCAAAAACAAATTATAAAATAAAAAAAGTACCCGGGGGATATCGTTATTCGGCGCGCTTAGGAGATGAAATATCCAACACACAGGCCGCAAGTTTGCGCTACACTTTAACCGTCGACTCGTTGAATGCATTTTTGACTTATCAATTTGCCGTTGTTTTGCTTAACCCTACAAGCGGACATACAAGAGCTGAAGAGCCACGATTCAAAGTGACAATTCTGGATAACAACGGGGATACAATTCCGGATTGTTCGAATTACGATGTGTATGCATCGGATGCCGAACTAAACAGCAGTTTCGTTTCATACACTCCTCCGGGCTCCTCACAACCGGTTCTTTATCGTGATTGGACAAGTGTAGGCGCCAATCTTTTGCCTTATTTAGGAAAAACAATCACCATAGAATTTATGGCTACTGATTGTACCCACAGAGGTCATTACGGATACGCTTATCTTGTTGCCAATTGTCAACCATTAATTATCACTGTGCAATATTGTGCCGGCGATAATATAGCGCGTTTATCGGGACCCATTGGTTTCGAAACCTACAAATGGACAACACAAGATGGAACTGTGGTAGGCAATAAGCAGGTGCTCGAACTATCGTCGCCCACCGAAGGAGCTTATTACTCGTGCCAAATGACTTCTGCTACCGGATGTACATTAAGCCTTCATTCCACCATAGCACGATACGAACCCAACGCCGATTTTGGTTACGATTTAGTGGATTGTAATAAGCTGACCAATAAAATAAAGTTTTCGAACCCCCATCCTGCCATACATGGCACACTGAATTATAATTGGGATTTTGGAGATGGTACAAGTTACACTGAAAAAAACCCGGAGCATGTTTTTCAATCTTCAGGTATGCATAAGGTTAGTCTGGTGGTTAGCAATCCACCTTCGACTTGCTCTGACTCGATAACCAGAGAAGTTGAAACCTTTTATCCGCCACTCGTAGGTATAGGAGGCGATTCTACTTATTGTGCTACGCAGCCGGCTATTCTGAAAGGTTACGGAGCTCATCATTATAAATGGAGCGACGGTTCTACAGCCGATTCTCTCGTTGTGACTAAAAATGCGCAGGTTTGGCTCATTGGTTATTCGAGCATGGGCTGCTATACCGATACGATCCGACGTAGTATTACTGCCGAACCGGATTGGGATTTAACTACATCCGGCACTCCGCTGTTTTGCACCGGAGGAAGTACAACGCTTTCGGCATCGGGAGCTGAGCGCTATTTGTGGAGTACAAACGACACAACCAGTTCAATACTTGTTGATTCCGTTGGAACTTACACGCTATTGGCCTATAACAAACGTGGCTGCGAGAAGCAGGTAAGTTTTAATGTAGTGGAAGATTTTCTGCCGAAGGTAACTGATATTCATCTTTCAAGCCCCACTGTCGACAGTAGGCATAATGTGCTGGCGTGTAGCATCCCTGCCGAACCAGGTGTGCAGTACAGTTGGGACATGGGAGATAATTCTACCGAAACCGGGGCATCCATTTCCCATACTTACGAAGTTTCAAGTGTATTGAACGACTACAAAATACAACTCACGGCCACCAACGAAAACGGATGCACGAACAGTATCACACAAACGATAGATATTGTTCCTTTTATTCCCAATGTTTTTACACCCAACAACGATAATGTGAACGATAGGTTTTTGACCGGTTACGATGTACATATTTTCGACCGCACCGGAACTGTAATTCATAAAGGAACCGATGGTTGGAATGGTATGTACAAGGGAAAACCGGCCGATAACGATACCTATTTTTATTTTATCAGATACGTGGATAAAAATCAACAGACTCAAACAAAAAAAGGCGCTGTTACCCTGAAGCGGTAAAAACAATGAAAATGAAGAGACTATTCATACGCATATTCATTTTTTTTTGTTTGTTGGTAAGTACAAAAGCTTATGCGCAAACCGATATCAGCATGGCTACACACTGGTATAACCGTGCGAATTACAATCCGGCCTCCATTGCCAGAACTGAATACATTTATTTGTTTACGAATGCCCGCCGGCAATGGTATGGCGTCGACGGAGCTCCAGAGGTACTTAACGTTCAGGCATCTGGATATATCCACAAGTATCATTCGGCCCTGGGAATTTCACTGGTAAGCGACCAGATAGGAATATCCAAGGCCTTAAACCCGATGCTCACTTATGCTTACAGGCTTGCACGCGAAGACAGCTGGTCGCTATCAATGGGTTTGTCGGCAGGAGTGTTTAGTCGCTCAGTCGATGGTTCGCTTTACGAAGCTGTGACTGAAAACGACCCCGCGCTTTATTATGATTTGGAAAAGACGCTCAAGCCGGATGCCAATTTCGGGGTCGAATTTCAGAGTAACTACTTTATAGCCGGCATTTCGTCAACACATCTGTTTTCGATAAAGAAAGACAGCACGCTTTTTCTGAACGCCAATCACCGCTACGGCTACGCCATTTATAAAAACAACGATTCGGAACTTATCAATTACAGTCTGGGGTTGCAGCTTGTCAACAATGACAATCTTACCGTACTCGAAGGAAATGCATCTGTACGTCTTAAACGCCCCACCGGACTTTTACCGGGACCTAAAGAACTGTTTGATATAGGACTCACTTACCGCACTTCGCGCAATCTTACTTTTTTATTCGCAGTAAATATCAGCTCCGATTTCAGGGTAGGATATGCCTACGATCGCACCTTCAACGTGGGATATAACAGCCAGCCTTCTCACGAAATTATGCTCGAATACCGCATCCCCTCCAAAGCAGCATCTACCTGCCTACAATGCAAAAACGCTGATGAATGGTATCGTTAATCGTCCGGTACGACCCAAAAGAGGCTGATGCAATAAAAACCTTTCTTTTCCATCCTGAGCAAAACTTTTACAGTAATCTTATTCAAATATTGTTTTTACAACCGCCAACTCACATTTATTTATCGTACTTATTTATTGAACTTTAATTTTTATTTCTCCTGTCTCAAGACCATTTGCTTCGGCTTTAAGTGTAATCATTCCTTTTTCCTTGTTTTTCAATGGACGAAGAATGGCCAGTGCCTGCCCGCGGAAAGTTTTACAAACCTTATTGTTGAAGCTTTCCATGCCGGTTGGGTTGGCATTACCTGAACCAGCAATTATTCCAATGCCTGACACAGTGAATGTAACGGGTATAGATGCATCGGGGATTACATTACCCTGATTGTCAACAAGCTCAACTTTAATATAGGATAAATCGTTGCGACTGGCCTTTATTTCAGAGCGATCGGCAGTGAGTCTGACTTTTGCCGGAGCTCCTGTGGTTTTTAGTTCTTTGGAGGCTACTACTTTACCATTGTCAAGCGCAATGGCTTTTAGCACACCAGCCTCATAAGGTACTCTAAAATTGGCAATAATACCTGTATTAATATCAATGGCTTGTTCGCCAATTACTTTTCCGTTCAATTCGAGGCGCACCATCGGGCTTTTTGAAAACACCCTTACATCCATCAATTTACCATCGTTGCCTTTCTGGTTCCAACCTGGATATTCATCAGGCCATCCCCAGTAACTGTAAGTCTCCACCATGCCTTCGGGGATGGGCGTATGCACCATCATTTCAATCTTGCTATTGTTCCAAATCACATCGCGGTAGTACGATTGCGGCTTTTTATTTCCACACAGATCAATATCGCCGGAATAATTACCGAACCAGGGCCAGGGTTGAAGTCCTACGCGAGGACCGGGTTTATCGCCAATTTTTGAATGACCACATCCTGTTTCACCAAGGTGATCCATGCCGGTCCACACAAAATCGCCAATTACATAAGGATTTTTTTCAACCCCCTGCCAATAAGCATAGGCCTCGGCAGCATACGATTCTGTACTCACAATGATCCTATCGGGATATTCGGCATGATCGGATTCGAAAGCTTTTTGCAGATAATTGTAACCGGCAACATCCAGCTCGGTAAATACAGGAGCCGCAGTTTCCCATTTCCGCCCCCAGTGATCCCAAAATTCACAAACGCCCTCGGTTACAGGTCGCGTTGAGTCAAGTCGGTGCACTTCGGCTGCCAGTTCTTTGCGGATAACATACCCAATGGAATCGGCACGTTCATTGAGTTCATTGCCAATACTCCATAAAATGACCGACGGATGGTTTCTGTCGCGGTAAATCATTGATTTAAGGTCCTTCATCCACCATTCTCTGAAATACAGGTTGTAATCCTGCGGGTTTTTAGGTCGTACCCATTGGTCGAAGGCTTCATCCATTACCAGTACACCAAGCCGATCGCAGGCATCGAGGAATTGTTTCGAAGGAGGGTTGTGGCTTGTACGGATGGCATTAAAGCCGTTCGCTTTCATCAGTTCCACGCGGCGCTCTTCGGCACGATCGATGGCCGCAGCACCCAGAAATCCATTGTCGTGGTGGAGGTTTCCACCTTTCAGTTTCAGCACTTTTCCGTTTAATGTGAAGCCTGTTTTTGCATCGAAATGAATAGTGCGAATTCCGAAGGTTGTTGTGCTTTGGTCGGTAATTTTCCCGTTCGTTATCACCTGAACCTCCGCAGTATAAAGGTTGGGCGTTTCGTTCGACCACAGTTTGGCTTGGGGTACTTTTATACGTTGCGTTATGTCTTCGGCTCCGGTTGGAATGTTCTTAACTGAGGTTTCAGAAGTGACTGCAAGCTTACCGTCACCATCGATAATGCGAATCTGTAACTTAACATCCGTGTTATCGTTTGTACTGTTTTCGATTGTTGTGGATACAGTTATATTGGCCTCATTTTCTGCAATATTTTCGGTATTTACAAATACACCGTCGTGAGCAATGTGTACGGGTTGCTTTTGTATAAGCCAAACGTGGCGATAGATACCGGAACCGCTGTACCAACGCGAGTTTTTGCCTTCGTTTTTCACCTTTACAGCCATCACATTGGGCTTTCCGGCCGGATGGAGAAATTCGGTAATATCAAACTGAAAAGCTGTATAACCATAAGGGTGCGAGCCCACCAGCTTTCCATTTACCCAAACTTCGCTATTCATATACACACCATCGAAGTTGATAAGGGTTTGGCTGAACTGATTGTCTTTATCTATCGTAAATGTTTTTCGATACCAGGCAGTTCCGCCAACAGTGTAACCTGTGGCCGTTGTTCCAATGCTTTCTTTGGAAAAAGGACCTACCACTTTTCCTGCTTCCTGATTGGGAAGGTTTTCGATACTCCAGTCGTGCGGCAAATCGAGACTGCGCCAGGCATCGTCGTTAAACAACGGTTTTTCGACGCCTTGCACATCGCCCAACTGGAATTTCCAATCATCGTCGAAAAGGGATTCAATACGCGCAGCCTGTCCATTTTGCTGACACGAAGTCAGAAATAGCAGTAGTAAAGTTAATAAACCAGTAGTCTTCATGTGCTTTTAATATGAATTGTTATATCATCTTTCTTTTTACATCGGGAAATCTTTTTATTTTAATAGCCGCCTAACGGCGACAGTGATATTATTCGTTAGGATCATCATTTTTTCTCAAGCTTTTTAATGCTCCTTTTGTTTCAGTCCAGTAAACATCATCTTGTTTATAAATAAAGAGGAATCTACCATCTGGCGAAATATCAAAAGAATTATCATCTCCGATAGTATTAAATTTATCTCCAAAATTTATTGGCGATAACCATGAGCCATCTTCCTTCTTGTAAGAAATATATGTATCGTAACCCCCTTTGCTATTTTGTCCGGTAGATGAAGTGATTAGATATTTTTCGTCAGGATCAACAAACGGATCTGTATCACTGCCCTGAATATCAAAACGTAAAACAACTTTTTCAGGCTCTGTATACGCTCCATCTGAATATTTTGATTGATAGATATTCCCAACTTGCTTAAGAGAATCCCAGCAACAAAAATATACGGTACCACTTTTTGTAATTGTAGGATGAAATTCCCATATTTTAGGATCCGCAATATCTATTACTTTTTTAGGAGCACCCCAGTTATTTCCGATTTTTTCAACTCTCCAGATGCAATATTGTTTAATATCTTGCATTCCTTTGCTTGAGGAATAATATAAATATTTTCCATCTGGCGAAAAAGCCGGTTCGGTAGAAAAACAATCAATAGAAAACTCTGCCACTTTGGGTTCAGTCCATTTGTTATTGATCTTTTTAATATGCATTATTTTACACTCAGGCCAACCTGGTCCTGCTGAGAAAAAAACCTCATCGCCGATAGGTGAAATAGCTAAAGATTTTTCATTAGAGTTCTTTAATGATACTATATTGGGTGCAAAAAGTTCAATTTTTTCGCCGGGATTTTTGATACCAAAATAGTCAAATTGTAGGCTTTGTCCATTACTCATTAAAGCGAAAGACATAAAAAATGTTATTACAGCAATTGTTTTCATTATTAAGTTTGTATTTTAATCTATTAGTTTTCACATTTTATGATTCAATATTCAACCTTCAATTATTTCATTTTCTTATTCCCACGATAAAATCGCAAGGGGGCAGGGTTTCGGAAGCGTTCCGACCGCAGGAAACATAAGTATTAAGGACCGGCGATTTATTTTCTATATTTGTTTTTCTAATTTGTCAATGTTGGAGTCAGTTAGATGTTGAATGTTCTCTGTTATTTTTTCTATGTCCCACTCCCACCATTTTAGATGAAGCAACCTTTCTATTATTTCTTTTGAGAATCTTTTTTTTATCTCAACCGCTGGATTTCCTCCAACAATTGAATATGGCTCAACATCTTTAATAACAGTTGAATTTGTTGCAATAATGGCTCCGTCACCAATTGTCACGCCAGCCATAATTGTTGCGTTATAACCAATCCAAACATCGTTTCCTATGACTATGTCACCTTTTTGAGGATATTGTTTTCCTTCCATGGCATTTTCCCAACCGTTTCCGAAAATCGCAAATGGATATGTAGTCAATGAGTTTGTCAAATGATTTGCTCCATTCATAATAAATTTCACGTCGGAAGCTATCATACAAAACTTACCAATAATTAGTTTGTCGCCAATAAAGTCAAAATGATATTTTACATTTTTCTCAAAGTTCTCAACATTTTCAAAGTCGTCATAATAAGTATAGTCACCAATAATTATGTTTGGATTTTTGACGATATTTTTCAGAAAGCAAAGTCTATCATAGTTCTCAAGTGGAAAGCTTTTGTCTTTGTTTGGTCCAGTCATATGTTTAGTTTTTATATCGATACTTTGTCAAACGTTTCTCTCCATTTTTTTCAATTACTCCATTGTCTACGGCCTCCTTTAAATCCCTACTCGCGGTTGCAGTGGATATTTCTTTATTATGCCTTAAATAATCTTGTCTTGTAAACAATTCACTTCCAATGATATTCTTAAAAATACTGATCCTATCTCTATTGGTTAATGTATGGTTTTGACTTCTCAATAAATCTTCTAAAGCGATATTGATAATTTCAAGCATAAATTCAATAAAAGCTGTTGAATTTCCCTGATGATCTGATTTCCCGAGTACATCGTAATAATCCTGCTGTCTTTCTTTAATTAACGATTCTATTGGTAAGTACTCAAAAACAGGAGAATAATTTTTTAAAATGACTGTTTGCCAAAGTCGTCCCATTCTTCCATTTCCATCAATAAATGGGTGAATAAATTCAAATTCATAGTGAAACACACAGCTTCTAATGAGCAAAATATCATTGTCATTTTTTAAATAATCGAATAAATCCTTCATCAATGGATAAACAATGTCTCCCGGCGGGGCAATATGAGTAACATTGTTTCCTTTAATTATTCCAACTGCGGTGCTGCGAAACTGTCCGGAATTTTCAATTAATGTATTCATTAGAATTCCGTGAGCACGACACAATGAATCAATGTCATATGCATTGAATTCATTAAGTTTGGAATACAGTTCAATTGCATTTTTTACTTCAATAATATCTTTCTGAGGAGCTAATACTCTTTTGTTGTTAATTAAATCAGTAATTTGCTCAACGGTTAAAGTATTTCCTTCAATTTCAAGTGAAGATTGTATTGATTTTATTCTATTTCGCTTTCGTAATTCAGTGGGTGGTTTTATTAGTTTTGCTGATTTAATTTCACCAATCTTTTCAGCAACTGAAGAGGTTAGTTTTAATATTTTACTTGTTATTTCGTAAGGTGGCCTCATAAGTCTTTTGTTTTCGATAGTATCATTTGATAGTATCAAAGGTAGTTGTTTTTATTGAAACACTGAAATTCTTTGCTTAAAATTCTGACTAACGACCGGGTTTTGCGTCCGGACGGTTTGCGGGAGTATTAGCTGTCGTGAAGCGACAAAGTGAATCGAAGATCAGCGCAGCTAATTGAAAATCAGCGTAGCTAATGCGGGTACAAAACCTGCTAAGGGCACATCAGCTAGCCTGTGAATAGAGCGTGTTTTAGCAGCTGGCTTTTGTTTCGAGTTATAAGTTTTTAAACCAGTCGCTTTTCATCTCAACGGACTCGATTATTTTCGTGTCAACCCCCAATCTAAGTTCTTTCAACTTGTCGCAAAGTAAATCTCCGTCAATCAAATCAATAGGAGGTGCTCCGTCTCTTGTTGCTTCTTTTACTGCTTCACATGTAAATGTTCCTGTTGTAATTACAAGTCCTTTGTCAGCCCGACCTTGCATAGCACCTCTGAAATCTCTAATTTGGCTTGGAGAAACAGAACCTTTATAACGCTTACATTGGAAAATAACGTGAAAACTCAATAGAGGGCTGATTTTTTCAGCCCTCTATTTTTATTGATAAAATCTATTGCCCTATAGAAAAAAACTTTCCAACATTCAATGAAATGGTGTTGTTTATTATTCAGCATTAACAGAAACAAATTAAAAAACAAAATTGAATATGAAACAAGTAAAATTGATAGCCCTGCTTTTGATGGCAAGCACGTTAGTATTTGCACAAAAGATAAACGTAAACCCTTCGGATGCTGTTGTAAAATGGACTGGCAACAAGATTGGTGGTGCGCACAATGGTGAAATAAAAGTAAAAAGCGGTACTCTCGAACTTAAATCCGGGAATATTGTAAAAGGAAGTGTGGTTATTGATATGAATTCGATTACCTGCAATGATATTGAAAACGAATCAAGCAACAAAAGACTGGTGGGTCACCTTAAATCCGACGATTTTTTTGGTGTTGAGAAATTTCCTACAGCCACATTCACTGTAACAAAAGCCGCTAAATTCAGCAACGGCAAAGCCAACGTTTCGGGCAACATAACTATCAAAGGCAAAACAGAACCTGTAACCTTTGTTGTCACCAAACAAAACAATGTGTACAAAACACAGTTGAAAGTGGATCGTTCGAAATTCGACGTGCGCTACGGTTCAAACTCATTCTTCGATAACCTTGGCGACAAAGCCATCGATAATATCTTTATCCTCGACATACAGTTCACTGCTAAATAAAACACAGCTAAGCCGACAAATACAAAGTGGTGGTTTCACAAACAGGTGAAGCTGCCACTTTTTTGTTTCCATATGTTGGCTGTCATTTCCCTTACACCACACTGATGATTTTGGCACAACAGGCATGTTTCACAGGTTCTATTTTGCCACCAACAGCTGTGTTTCCAAACTCAATACCTACCGAACCTAAAGCCGTCATCTGCTCTGAGTCTTCTATCGAAATATTAAAATTAAACTGAAACGTATGTGTTTGCGCCGGAATGATATCGTTGGCCGAAAACCATTCGGTACACTTTTCTATTATGTAGTATGCGTACTTTTCATTTTTGGGTGTGTAGTAGTTGCTTGCATCGTCTCCTAAAGCTTTCAGGTCAGAGAACAGTGTCAGATTAAAAACAAGTTTGAAAAACGGTAGTTTCTGTACATTGTACAAATCGTTGGCAGTCACAATACGTGGTATTTCAACCTTCATTTGCCCCTGTGTTTTATCAATTTCCGCATGTATCGAAGTTCTGAAAACCGAGTTGAACGGAAACTGTCTGTTCAGGTTGAAGCCTTCAAGTGTCTCACGCGCCTGCGATAGCAGTATCGACCGTTTACCAATTTCATTTTCGGTATCGAGTTTCATTATTGTTTTTGCAATGCCGTTCAGCACGGGCGCCACATTAAAGTCGCGCATACGGTAAATGCTGTCAAGGCACATTTTGAGTCGTTGCGAGAAAAGCACGCAGCCTTTCCATTCCGCCTGATGCTTGCGTACCAGTGCAAATTCAGGTCCCACTTTCATTCGGCGGGCTGTAGGACCACCTTTTGTTCGCATATACACTTTGTCGCTCCCCTTGATGGTGTAGAACGACACATTTTGTAAACTCCCTGTGATTTTAAAAATACCATTTACAGTAGCCATATCAGTATTTATTTTAAAGCTTATGTAGTTAGGGTGCAGCTCCGTAGTAGCTTCGTACCACATAGCAAAAATATAAAAATCTATTGAATCGATAACACAAATAAAATAAAATAATAATACAGTCTTATATAATACTATTATATTACTATGATATCTCTATATTAGCTCAGCATTTTCATTGTAATTCTATGCTTTACACTCTCTATAAAGAGCGGAGATACTACGGACATGATCAGACTATAAAGCAACTGAAAGAGTGCGCTGACACTACATTTTGCCTGCTTAATGGTATTGACCCCACCTATATAGTAACACCCGAAGGGAAACACTACCTTATACATGGCTCCTGGCACAGCGGCTTCGCATTGTTGCAGGTAGATGCAACCACCGGCAAGCCTCTGAAAACACTTGACGAGCCTTACGCTGCCAGTGCAAGTGAACTAACGGCCCGATATGGTTTGAGAATAGGCACGCGCACAGCTTCGTCGCGCTGGCAGGGCAGCGAAGCTCCCGAAATAATATACAAAGATGGTTATTACTATTTGTTTATGGCCTATGATGGTCTGGACGTGCCCTACAACACACGGGTGGTAAGAAGCGCCAACATCGAAGGTCCATACCTCGATATCACCGGGCGCAACTTTACAAACGGAAGCGGCGACTCCTACCCTATCGTCACCCATCCTTACAAATTCAATCTCAGCAATGGCTGGGTAGGCATAGCACACTGCTGCATTTTCAAAAAAGAAAACACAAACGAATGGCTCTATATGTCGCAGGGACGATTGCCTGCCAATGTGGGTGGCAACGCCTATTCCAATGCCATTATGATGGGTCATGTACGCCGCATTGTATGGTGCCCGGCCTCTCCCGCCGAGCCCGATAACCTGTGGCCAATAGCATTGCCCGAGCGTTACGCTGCCGTTCCCGATTATGGCGCCATAACCAAAGACTCGCTCACAGGCACATGGGAGCATATCAACCTGAAATACAGCTATGGCGTACAAAACAGCAGCACTGCGCTCACCCTCAAAACCGACGGCACCATGGCAGGAGCGCTAACAGGCAACTGGAGTTACGATGCAACGAAAAAGCAGCTGAAGCTGGGCAACGTTATTGTATGCGTGGAACGCGAAGTTGACTGGGAAGCCACCCCACGCCGTGTAACATTTGTATATGCAGGAACCGAAAAAAATTTAAACGCTACCTACTGGGGCAAAAAGAAAAAATAATGAGAATGTCAGGGAAAGATTATCTCTCAATAGAAGTTAAGAAGTTAAGAAGTTACAATTGAATAAAACAGGATATCTACAAAGTCTGCCCAACCTTCAATTGGGCAGACTTTGTGTTATTACAAGAACCTGTACTTGCTCTATTCTCCGGGCGGATATACCACCATCCAATTCATCTGCTGCAAATCTTCTAATGTTAACTGATACGTATGCAAAACCGGGACATACTTGCGAATTGTGTCGCAAGGCTCGTCTATATACTTATCAAAAGTTTCGGCTTCCATTACTATTATTTGCAAATAATGATTATTTAACCCCACTTCCCAAGTATTTTCTCTATCATCATAATTAAACTTATATAAAGAATCGCGATTAATTAGTCCACCAAGTATTTTCCGACAATCAAATTGTTCATATTTTTCTCCATTCCTAATCATTTGAGGTTGCCATACAATCGCTTTGTCTGATTGGTTAAGTATTGTAATGTAGCGATGTTCACTTTCGTTATTATCTGGACAGGCACATAACAACATACAGGTTGCAATCAATAAGATGCTCATTCTAATCTGTTTCATAATTTTATCTTACTCTATGTTTGTTATAATATATTCCATTACCTATTCGATATCCTTATTCAACATACAAAGCTTTGCGGACGTCTAAAGGAAAACTTTGATTACGAACGAAGATTCCCGGCAACGTGCGCCAATTTCAGTTCATTAATCTACATATCTGGAAGGACAGAGGGTGGCGGGGGAAATTTATTGGTCATTATCTTAGTACCTCCAACAGTAAACCCTTCTTGAAAAGCTTTTCTTATTCCTCTTCGCATACAATCTATAATATATTCAGTTCGGTTATCAAAATTCTTGTAATCTACTTTTAATGAAAAGAAATTATTGCCTATACTATCATAATGATCTACATTATATATATATATGATTCATTTTTTACACCCCACACAACTACGTCTATTGACGGTATTGGAATAACTATAGTAATCTCCTTGACCTTATCAGCTTTATAACTACCTAGCTTATTTTTTGAAACTAATAGGGTTCTTCCGTTATTGTAATTCGCATTAAAAGTCAATATCCAATCATGAGGATCAATAAATGAGTTTAATACAAGTATTGCATCTACATCAATTTTTAGCAGTTTACTAATATAGTCAGATTTAAAATCAATATCAAAAAAATCATTAATTAGACAGAAGTGTGTTATTCTAGATTCCATACTGGTGTAATTGTTTTAATTGCTATAACGTTTATCTCGTTCTCTATTTAATGGTAAAGAATTGCCATTAGCACGTTTCTGCCTAACTTCAGCAGCTTCTGCTTCTTTTGCTTTTCCCCCGTCCCACCCGATATCTTCAATTAATGTAAGAGCTTCGCGGACGTCTGACGGAATTTGCAATTCCGTCGTAATGTATTATCAGGAACCAGCGGTCACGACTGTAAGGAGTAATTGTAATCCAATATACTTACCGCTGCAAAATATATTTATTGAGCAAAGATAACTATTTTAATATAAAATTTGAACTTAGCGGATTACAACCCCGATAGCTATCGGGGTATAATACAAGAAGCTGGGATTACAATTACTCCTTACAGTCGTGACCGTTGGTTCACCTCAGACGTGCGCCAACTTTAGTCATTTAAAGAACATCCGGCAGGACAGGGGCGACCAGCGCCAACTTTAGCTCTTCTAATCACATATCCGGAAGGACGGGGTGAACCAGCGCCAACTTTAGTTCTCCTCATCACATATCCGGAAGGACGGGAGCAACCTGCGCCAATTTTAGGTCTTCTGGCTACATATTTAGAAGGACAAGCTTATTACTCTTCAACAAACCGCCATTCTTCCGGCTCTTTGGGATTATATTTGATCTTAAAAGTTGAACCTTTGGGCATTACACCTACAGAATGACACTTGTATCTTTTATTATCAACATAATAATAGCCACCAGACACAGTTTTCATCCCGCTCTTATTGAATAATAATCGATCATAGAACTTAACCACAACTGTAACTGCTATGCCATTTTTTTCAATGTAATTATCTTCTATGCATCCTTTACTTACCAGATAAACTATAATTCCAATGAATAATATAATCTTCCAATTAGACTTAATCAACTCAAAAACTTTATTAAATCCCATTATTTATCGCTTTGTTAGTGATAGATTATTTATAATGATATCAACACCCCGCTCAACTGGATATCCTCATTCAACACACAAAGCCTCGCGGACGTCTGAGGAGAACCAATGGTCATGACCGAAGGGAATAATTGCAATCACCTCGTAATGTATTAGAAGGAACCAGCGGTCACGACTGTAAGGAGTAATTGTAATCCGAAATACTTTTCACAACAAAAATATATTTATTGAAGCAAAGATAACTATTTAATCTTAATATTTAACTCATCAGATTGCAAATCCCTATAATACAAGAAGCTGAGATTAAAAATCCCAGCAACGAGTGCGACCATTCGCTCATCTATTCAAGACACATCCAGTGCGACGGGGGTATTTCCGATTTCAACAAAGGCAGATAATCTGAGTCGGAGTGGGTTTACAAACCCACCCCACCAGTGCATAACTTTGCTCACTTATTTACATATCCGGCAGGACGGGGAATTTCACGGATATACTAACGTCCAATTATCCTCCTCCATATCCGCCACTGTAACTTTCCATTCCTTTTTCAACGGAAATGCTTGTTCAAATTCTTCGCAAGACATTTCGTCTATATCTGTACGATAGAAAACACCAATGTATAATGTGTCATTCGGATGACTAATCATAGATTCACCCCACCTAGCTCTTTCAAAATTTTTATTGGAATGTGGTGGTATCATTCTATAATAGATAAAATCCTGATATTCGATTTTTGTCATATTTTGTATAAAGCAAGATGTATCTTTTACAACCGAACGAAAAGAATTTATAATAATTATTTCCTTATCCGAATTATTCCGAATAATAAAACTTTGTCTCTGTTCTTCTTCGTTTCTACAATTGCCAAAACAAAAAATTGGGACTATGAATACTAAAATAATACTTTTGATTTTCATTGTAATATAAAATTAGAAGTTAATAGTCAATAAAATATCGCGGGAATTAGACCAAGTAGTGGGATGTATATTGGAATATCTGTCCAATGGAATTTACCTGATATAGGGTTGACAGAACGATTTTGTACACCTCTACGAGGATTTAGATAAGGCGAAGGGCTTCCTGTTATAAAGCTATTTCTATCAAAGTAATTAGCAGAACCAGCGACATAGCCACCTTTCCCGCGACCATAATACTTATCAAAATATACCGCACCTTTATAACTTGCATCTGCCTCAAACCAGCGATCATCGTGTCGTGGGGAATTTGAGTTACCTCGTTTTTGCATGATTGCACTTTGTAAACTTGGAATACCCACACTAAATAGATACACTGGTCCGTGTTGTTGGCTTTGAATATAATGCCCATATTCGTGTACAAACATATGGTCGCGCCAGTCAGCTGTGTATCCACGAGGCCCGGCTGTATAATTACCAACAGTTAAAGCGCCGCCGTATATTCCCATATCTACCGCCGTTACACCATATCCATACGTTACATTATCTACCTGATATGCAATATTTCCTCCTGTCATGATTAAATTTCCTACAAGCGTTTGAGGTGCTTGCAAAGTAAATCGCGAATAGAGTTCCCATGTTTGTCCCCAAAAACTTTTATTCGGGTCGGTTTTGAATAGTCCCATGTCTATTTTCCAAGCATTACTCATCTGTTTTCCATAATCTTTCCAAGCATTTTCAAACATTTTTCCTGCTTTGGCTGGGTCGTCAAAACCGACAAACCAAGGAGCAATAATCCCTCTCACAACTGCTTCTGCTAATCCCACTACAGCCGTAATAATAGTTGATATAAACTCCCCATTCGGATCCGTATACTTCAACGGATTATTCAAACAATACGAATACCTGTTGTAGTTTTGCGTAAAGTCCGGCGACTGTACATAAGGGTCAGGTGAAAGGAAGCGCCCTAATGCCGGGTCGTACAACCGGGCATTCATATTGATCAAGCCAAACTGCTGCAAATGCTCATGACCGGTATAACCTCGCCCTAAAAACAACGCAGGTTCGGCACCTGGAGCATACGCCACCTGAGTATCCGGATTGCGAAGCCGTCCCCAGGCATCGTAACTTAATTCTTGTACCAACGTGCCGCTGCTGTTGGCAATATGGGTAATACTTCCCTGATAGTCGCGATAAATATAGTATATCTGCCATGCGCCGCCATTGCTGCGTACGTATACCGCTGGCGCTGAATAAGCATCGCCGCTAAGATACAATTTTTCTTTTGTACCACCAACAGTTTCGTCCAATTCGTATTGACCACCCAGATAATGACGTGTGAGTACGCTCGAACCTCCTTGGGTAACCTGCATTTTCACACGCTCCGCTGCTGCATTGTTGGTGAATACGGCAGCATAGCCGTTTTCGCTAATGGACGCAGGACGTTTAAATGAGTTATAAGTTACATACTGCTCTCTCAGAGGTATAGCATTGGTAGTGGGTGTGGCTGTAGATATGGCATAAGGCTTGCCCGAAGTAGCATAATCAAACGACCCTATATCAGGCTTGTTTATCAGATTGCCATTCGGACTGTAGCCGGCAGTTTGTCCTCCGTAAGTGGTAAGACGATTCAGGTTATCGTACCCAAAACTTTCCTGAATACTACGGCGGTTGTCGGTACGCGAAGTCAGATTGCCGGTAGCGGCATCTATACTATAACTGAAATCCTGAAGACCATAAACAGTTCGCTTTGTTGGCAAACCATAGGTATCGTATTCGTAAAAGCGGTAGTTATCACCGGTTTTTAACCCGTCCTACCGGATATTTTCATTTAATGTAAGAGCTTCGCGGATGTCTGAGGTGATTTGTAATCACCTCGTAATGTATTATAAGGATTTGTAATTACGAGTGTTCGGAAGATAAATTTATGCACAAACGATGCCGTTTAAAATTGTCTTATTTTTTTCATGTAAGAAAAACGACCCATTTTTTCTATCGGAACACGAGATTTGGGTCACCCCCACAATACTGAACAACAATAGCCATAATTAATTCATCTAGTTCAATTCCAAATCGCCTTTTCGCTGTTTTATATCCTATTTGATTGATTCTTTTGTATATCAAGATGAGCATTGATAGAATGAGTGTCATGTACAAAATGATTTTTATTCCATTCTCGTTGGTTGACATGAAGTGACTAAAGTTTAACTCTTGTTTGATGAAACGGAAAAACACCTCAATATCCCATCGTTTACGATAAAACAAAGTAATGACTTCAGGTCCTAAATCAAAGATGTTGGTTAAGAATAAATATGTCTCTCCTTCTTCATTTTGTGTGGTTATTAATCTGAACGTTTCATCGGTTCTTTGCCTACCGCCATCACGGTACAGCCGGATTTCTTCATCACTAACAAGTAAAAGACTCCCTATCCTTCGTCCATTACCTTCTTCTATAACACGTACAACATCTTTGCGTCCACCTTCTTTTAATCTACTGACAAATTCAACCTTGTGTTGATTCATTTGTTCAAAAGTAGTTCTTTTCTGTACTCCACGATCAAAAACAAAGATTTTCCCGTCTTTCTTTTTTGCGTAATCAAACACAACTTTTGGAATCGTATAGTCCTCACTTAATGATTTTTTATCAGTAAAAACTTCAACAGAACATGGTAGCAAGCCATCAAAACCAATGGTGTATTTTACTTGTTTTTTCCCATCTTTCTTTTTTCCAACATTCATTCCCTGACAAAGACGGGAAGATGTTTCCGCAACCATGGTCGAATCAACACGAATTATCTTGTTTTGTAATATTTCCTGCGATGAATAGAGTACGCTTAATTGTGAATAATATTGTTCGAATAGCTTCTCAAAAAAGTCAACATCCATTACAGATAATCGCTCCGATATTGAGTTATATTTTACGCTAACTTTCTGATGGATATTGAAAAGGAATTTAAACCTGCGACTATTGAAAATATCTTCCATTGTTCGAAGACTGGGACGATTAGACTCCAATAATCCTAAAAGTAACATATAAAATACTGAACGACCATACAAGACTTTAGAACAATAATCAACATTCGTGTCATTTGCCAGTGAACGCAATGACTCATCGGATATAATACTCAAAAGTTCCTTTACTGTTATTGTCTTTTTGTTGATTTTCTTCTTTTGCATTCTTATGATAGATTTGAATGCAAAAATATTGAAATTCAAACGAATACTCCTACTGTTTTATAGTTTATTTATCAACCATATAGTCCTTCTTTTGTTGATAAGTCTGGGCCTTTTTTTGTTTTTGAAATTATACAGCTCCAAATCATATTTTTTTAAACATAATTCCGTAATTTTGAAAACTTAAATATCTTCCGAACACTCGTAATTTGTAATCCGAAACACTTTCCGTTTTATACAACTACCACTTTTAAAAGTCCTTTTCCTCCTGCATAATCAATCGCCGAGCTATAGCGATAATCTTCAGGCCTGTTTACAATTTCTGCTTTTACCGGGTTATAGTGAATATAATTCAACTTTTGTTCAAAATACTCATTAAGGTATATCCCTTGAGCATCATTGCCTTCTTGCCAAAAACGATAATTCTTTATCTTCTTGTCGTTCTTTCCTGAATACTCAAAGCGATTCAACATCCATTCCGATCGGCTTTCAGAGATTTCTGTCTTTATAGTGGCAATTATTTCCTTACTGGTAAATTTCTTAGAGTCACGCCAAATATCCGAAACTTTAGCCTCTCCTTCACTTCCAACTATGGCGTGTAAATGATTGCTCATTAACACCCACGCATAAATAATTAAACCTTTGTGTTCCTGACAATACCGCAACGATTCTATCACAATATGTTTGTAAATGGGACGTGTAAAAATATCTACCCAATCTACTACTGTATCTGTTACAAAGTATACTTCTCCATTTATTCTATGTTGTATATCCATGGTTAAATATATTTATTGAGCAAAGATAAGTATTTTAATATAATATTTGAACTTAGCGGATTACAAATCCTTATAATACAAGAAGCTGGGATTAAAAATTACGAGTGTTCGGAAGATAAATTTATGCACAAACGATGCCGTTTAAAATTGTCTTATTTTTTTCATGTAAGAAAAACGACCCATTTTTTCTATCGGAACACGAGATTTGGGTCACCCCCACAATACTGAACAACAATAGCCATAATTAATTCATCTAGTTCAATTCCAAATCGCCTTTTCGCTGTTTTATATCCTATTTGATTGATTCTTTTGTATATCAAGATGAGCATTGATAGAATGAGTGTCATGTACAAAATGATTTTTATTCCATTCTCGTTGGTTGACATGAAGTGACTAAAGTTTAACTCTTGTTTGATGAAACGGAAAAACACCTCAATATCCCATCGTTTACGATAAAACAAAGTAATGACTTCAGGTCCTAAATCAAAGATGTTGGTTAAGAATAAATATGTCTCTCCTTCTTCATTTTGTGTGGTTATTAATCTGAACGTTTCATCGGTTCTTTGCCTACCGCCATCACGGTACAGCCGGATTTCTTCATCACTAACAAGTAAAAGACTCCCTATCCTTCGTCCATTACCTTCTTCTATAACACGTACAACATCTTTGCGTCCACCTTCTTTTAATCTACTGACAAATTCAACCTTGTGTTGATTCATTTGTTCAAAAGTAGTTCTTTTCTGTACTCCACGATCAAAAACAAAGATTTTCCCGTCTTTCTTTTTTGCGTAATCAAACACAACTTTTGGAATCGTATAGTCCTCACTTAATGATTTTTTATCAGTAAAAACTTCAACAGAACATGGTAGCAAGCCATCAAAACCAATGGTGTATTTTACTTGTTTTTTCCCATCTTTCTTTTTTCCAACATTCATTCCCTGACAAAGACGGGAAGATGTTTCCGCAACCATGGTCGAATCAACACGAATTATCTTGTTTTGTAATATTTCCTGCGATGAATAGAGTACGCTTAATTGTGAATAATATTGTTCGAATAGCTTCTCAAAAAAGTCAACATCCATTACAGATAATCGCTCCGATATTGAGTTATATTTTACGCTAACTTTCTGATGGATATTGAAAAGGAATTTAAACCTGCGACTATTGAAAATATCTTCCATTGTTCGAAGACTGGGACGATTAGACTCCAATAATCCTAAAAGTAACATATAAAATACTGAACGACCATACAAGACTTTAGAACAATAATCAACATTCGTGTCATTTGCCAGTGAACGCAATGACTCATCGGATATAATACTCAAAAGTTCCTTTACTGTTATTGTCTTTTTGTTGATTTTCTTCTTTTGCATTCTTATGATAGATTTGAATGCAAAAATATTGAA
Organism: uncultured Paludibacter sp.; assembly: GCA_963678465.1. Taxonomy (GTDB): domain Bacteria; phylum Bacteroidota; class Bacteroidia; order Bacteroidales; family Paludibacteraceae; genus Paludibacter. The sequence continues at coordinate 3,720,781 of OY782858.1, read as the reverse complement.
ATTCAAACGAATACTCCTACTGTTTTATAGTTTATTTATCAACCATATAGTCCTTCTTTTGTTGATAAGTCTGGGCCTTTTTTTGTTTTTGAAATTATACAGCTCCAAATCATATTTTTTTAAACATAATTCCGTAATTTTGAAAACTTAAATATCTTCCGAACACTCGTAATTAAAAATCCCAGCGACCTGCGCCAATTTTAGGTCTTCTCATCACATATCCGAAAGGACGGGATTAATTAAATCCCACCAACCAACGTCCAACCTTTGCTCGTTTAATAAAATGCATATCCGATTGGACGGGGAAGTTAAAACTCCAAACTGCATACTTTGCGGATAATCATTTTATGTTATTATATTTTTTGCTTTTCACCAATTTTACAACAATATATGGGATCATTATGGTGTTAAATACTGCAGAAATATAGATTATAAAATATTGTTTCTCAGATAAGCATGGAGGACAGTCATCTGTCAAACATGGTTCGCAATATGGTTGATAGTATTTAAAAAGAATAAGTAGTAATAAATCAACAATAATAAAACCAATAATTATTTTTTTTTTATTCAATGTTCTACGTTTCATTTATATGTATTTTTAAATGTGATAACTCTAAATGATTTATTGTTCTTACGGATTAATTTCATATGTAAATTTCTTTCCTTTATTTTTTTCATCTTGTGACCAAGTATTATAAGCTTTCATTGCATCTCCTAATACATCATTTATATTTCGCTGTTCAACTTTTCCGTCTTTAGAATTTGCCATAATGTTATTCTCCCAACCTTTTTCTCCCCCCGTCCTACCGGATATCTTCATTTAATGTAAGAGCTTCGCGGACGTCTGACGGAATTTGCAATTCCGTCGTAATGTATTATAAGGATTTGTAATCCAAAATACTTACCACAGAAAAATCTATTTATTGAAGCAAAGATAACTATTTAATCTTAATATTTAACTTAGCAAATTACTGATTTTCGGCAACGTACACCATCTTTAGTCATTTAAATAACATCCTGCTGAACTGGGTAAGCAATCAATGAGTAACTTTTGTGTTTATTTCCTTCCGTACAAACTCAGGTAAAGGGTAAACATCAGATTAGATACACTTTGGGTGCTTCCCAAATCTACTGTCTGATTGCCTACGGTGAGCGACTTTATCGAACCTATTGTATACGATGCCTTAATACCTACACCCATTTTGTTATTTATCTTATATTCTCCACTTATACCGGCATTTAACCCAAAAGTAGTTGCTTTTCCATTCATTTGTATTGAGTTGAGGTACACACGATCGGTGTAAAAAATTGGGCCTGCACCTATGCTAGCTATCATAGAAAACTTTGTACCTTCGGAACGCGACACCAAAGCCGGGCCGGCATAAAGATAAACCGGCGATTCGCGATAGTAGTCAATAACACCCACGTTGCTTATAGTTATATCATTAGCTTCGGCATTAGCCTGTACATAGTTGGCATTAATACCTATACCCCATACTGAACTAAAGAAATACTGAGCATCAACATCGAGGACGAAACCATTCATCAAGTCTTTTGATAACTGCTCTAATTTAGGGTCGCTCTGCTTTTCACGCTTCCCCAATTGCATACCATACCCTCCACCAATGGCCACACGAAAAACTTTGTCGACCGACGGCTCGGGAATAACTGATTGTTGCGCAAAAATTGGCTTTATCATAATCATACACATAAAGCCTGTCAGAAATAACGTTTTTTTCATAAAATTATAATTGTCGTAATAATCGTTTTTATTTACTCACTTGTTTTATTTTTCAACTTTGTTTGATACATCAATTAGCCTTTATCAAAACAACCTTATCCGAACATTCCGAATCTATTGTATCCGGCCATGCCGAATAAGGTTGCATAGCCCTGTAAAGGAAAAACTATCACATCATTCTCACAGGCTTTTTTTATTGTAATAGATACATCCGGTTAGCTATTGCTCGTAAGCCAGCCATCAGCATCGTTCACATTTTAAATATACGTATTTTATGTTGGGGGTTATTTGTGAAACCTCCTTTAGTAACGCTACTAATGCTCTCTTAGTAGTGCTATTAATACACTCTTAGAAGTGGTACTAAGAGACACTTAGTAACACTACTAATGAAGGTTGGGTCATCAGGCAATGATGACAGGCATATTCAACGCAACAGTCCGGGGCGCTTTTAGCAAAGTGTTGCCACCCGTAAACTGCGTTGTTACGCTCAATTCATACTCACCGGCTTCGAGGGTGGCCGGTACCAGTACCAGCAGGCGCGAAGGTTCGTTCAGCACAATATCGCCGGGAGCCAGTTTTGTGACGGCTTGTGTAGCTATATGGCGGAAAGCGATACCACAATCGGGATTTTCTCCCGTAATTTTGAGGTACGAGCCTTTCAACTCGGCATTGCGACCTTTGGTGAGTGTGCCATCGGTTTTGCCGGTGGTAGTGTCGGTAAGGCTAAGTATTTCGAGCGGATCGGCCTGTTCGCCCAGAATTTCAACTACTGTTTCGGCTACCGCATTGCGCAGATCGAGCCCCTGATTGATGGCTACATACACCGAATTGAGTTCAGGGTTCCATGTTTTATCATAGAATACTCCTTTTATAACCGGACGCATGTAGACAAGTCCGGTGTTTACATTATAGCCCGAGAGCACTAAATCGGCTGCTTTACGGTTAAACCGGCTGACAATATCAATTACCGTTTCGCGTTTGAGTTCCATTCCTTCGTTTTGAAGTTCGTCCACAATGTCATTGATGCCAATGCTACCATTTACTACTGCCGAAGCCATATAATCGTTAGGGTCTTCGGTAAGTTGATTCTTGCGTATCCACGCTCTGAGAGTCTTTTTCATACTGTTTTGTTTTAATTTGTTGGTTATTTTATAAAGAGTTATATAATTGGTGATTTCTCTGTTCCAATGCTTCAACAATACATCAAAGTCAGCCTGTGTAAAAGTTAGTTTATGTTGTTTTATGACACGAACATTATAATTTAATCAACATTGAACAATCCTCAGAAACTCCCCTTTAGGGGGTTGGGGGGCTAAGAATTTTCGTTAATGTTGGGGGCTAAATTACTATTGAAACCAACCGCATCCAAAAAAAACGACAAAAAAGAGGTGGACATACCAAAACAAAAACAGCTTTATATTCAAGACTTTAAAAGCAAAACACAAAGAAAATGGTGGACATGACTTCAACAGCGGGAAATGAAGGGGAGATTTTTTGCGAAACAAAGAGAAAAAAGAGCGAAACAGCAGAAGAAAAGATCAGGTGGCATCTTCATAAAAGAGCTATAAAATTAACTACTAAAATTAACCGAATTGTATGTTTTTTTTTGTAGATTTGCATACTTCAAAGCTATTTTATGAGATTTATCAGGTTATTGTTATTGCTATTTATACTATCGTCGTGTACGCGCAACGAGGAAAGTTTGCATCATGCCGAGCGTCTGTTGGAATCGCATCCCGATTCGGCCCTCCTTATTTTGCAACAAATAGATACTACAAAACACTTCGACAACGCCCATCGCGCCTTGTACGGCATATTGATGTTCAAGGCTTTGGACAAGAATTTTCTCACCCTTCAACCTGACACACTCATCAATTTCTCGATCGCCTATTACTCCCACCACCCCGATCGTTCACGTTTGGCTGAAGCTTTATTGTACAAGAGTAGAATGTATCAATATGATAAAGCCTACGAAAAGGCAATTTCTATTTTACTCAAGGCACTTGACATACCTGACACTTATAACGATTTGCCTTTATTAGGTCGTATCTATAGCGATTTAGGCGAAATTTCCATGATTGGTCGCGAGTACGATAGAGCGAAAATAGAATACAGCAATGCATTAAAGACATTTGAAAAATGTAATTTCGAAGATTACATTGTCAACTCGTTATTACAGTTAGGCAAGATTAACTATTATACCGATAATCACGATAGCGCTAATTATTATTACCATAAAGCTTTAGCCATCACCACCAACACTACGATCATAAGTCGTTGTTATACCGACATTGGTAATAATTATCATGAAATGAAACAATTTGATTCAGCAAAACATTATTTGAAAGCATCGATTCAAATGCCCCATTTTGCCAAAAACAAAGCTATTGCATTTTATATACTTGCCGATCTGTATTTTGATGAAAACAAACACGATTCTGCTAAATTTTATGTCAACGAAGCACTTAAACTACATCCTGACATCTATGCAAAAAAAGAGTGCTACCGTATCCTTACAAATATTGAATTTTCTACGCTCAATAACAAGAGAGATCCATATTATATAAATCTATACAACGAGGCAAACGATTCAATACGCATATTAGAATCCACAGCAAAAGTGTCCACAATTGAGCATCTTCATAAAAACGACAAAGTTGTTGAAAAATCGCAAAAACGCTATTGGAGTACCCTGATTATTTCGGTTATTGCTTCAATGATTGGGATGCTGGTGACGTTTTGGATTTACCGTTGGCAGAAAAAAGAAAAACAGCAGTTGGTACTACAACAGATGGAGCGCTCGAAGCAGGACAGAAAAAAGCTGATACATAATTTGCAGTCTAAAATAGCATTGGCCAAACAGGAGGAGTTGCAGCATTTAAAAAAAGCAACTGTTGCCGAAAAAGATGCCATACTTATCAACATTTACAATAAAATACTAAAACTTGATCACTGGGATAGCTTTTTACTCGAAACAGAATCAATGACGGGCGAACTTACAAAAGAGCTGAACAAAAAACCCTACGGGCTGAACAACAAAGAACTGAAATGGTGCTATCTGCAATTACTGGGTATAGAGCAGGCCGACTTACTCACTCTTATCGATTGTAAGCCTGTAAGCTATAGCAAATTCAAACAGCGCCTGGCTCAAAAGTTGCAGCTGGCAGATGTTTCCATGCTCCATCAGTTTCTGCATGCCGAAGGGATGAAGGAGTTAAAAGATACATACACCCATGAGGTATAGATAAACTCTTTAAAATTTATTACCTTTGCAGCATGTTTTTTTTGAAGTAATAAAATGATTGATAATAATATATTTCACAATAAGAAGGTGGCATTCCACACCCTTGGATGCAAACTGAACTTTGCCGAAACGTCGGCGATAGGGAAAAAAATGGCCGAAGAGGGCTTTACGAAAGTACGCGCCGGCGAGCAGGCTGACGTATGCGTGATCAACACCTGCTCGGTAACCGACACAGCCGACCACAAATGCCGTCAGGCCATCAACCGCCTCAACCGGCAGCATCCCAATGCCATTATGGTAGTAACAGGTTGCTACGCGCAGCTGAAACCCGACGAGATTTCGAAAATTGACGGGGTGGATCTGGTACTTGGTTCCAACGAAAAGTTTAGCGTATTAGATTATATCCGCGACATCGACAAAGAAAAACCTGCCGAAGTGCATACAACAAAGGTGAATCAAATCAGGGAATTTAAGCCTTCCTGTTCGCGCGACGACCGCACCCGCTATTTTCTGAAAGTGCAGGATGGTTGCGATTATTATTGCACTTACTGCACCATTCCCTTTGCACGCGGCCGCAGTCGCAGCGCGTCGGTAGCCGAAACAGTGGAAAGAGCCATGGAGGCCATCAATGCAGGAGCCCGCGAAATAGTACTTACGGGGGTTAACATTGGCGATTTCGGCGTGCATACCAACGAGAACTTTTTCGATCTTGTGAAAGCGCTAGACAATATCGAGCGCGATGTACGTTTCCGTATTTCGTCGATTGAGCCCAACCTGCTGACCGACGAAATCATTGAATACGTTAAGACAAGCAAACGCATTATGCCGCATTTCCACATACCGCTGCAGTCGGGTACCAACGAAGTGCTTCAACTGATGAAACGCAAATACAACCGCGAACTCTTTGCCCAGAAGGTGGAACTTATCAAGCAATTGATGCCACATGCCTTTATTGGCGTAGATGTGATAGTGGGCGTGCGTGGCGAAACTGCCGAACTTTTCGAAGCTTCGTGTCAGTTTATCGATGGGCTTGATATTTCGCAACTGCATGTGTTTACTTACTCCGAACGCGCCGGCACCAAAATGCTCGACATAGAACAAAACACGCCTTTGGCCGAACGCAAAAAACGAAGCGACATATTGCACTTGCTTTCCGACAAAAAAACGAAAGCATTTTACGAAAGTCAACAAGGCAAAAGCTATCCTGTACTGTGGGAAAGTCGGCACAATGGCGAAAACATGGTAGGATTTACAAATAATTATGTAAAAGTAGAACGTCCGTTCGACAAAAATCTTGTGAATACAATTCAAAACATCACCCTGGGCGAATGGAACGAAGAACGATCGGCATTGAAGATCAATTGAAAATTGAAAATTGAGAATTGAGAATTGAATTACGAATTGTGAATTGAATTACGAATTGTGAATTATGCATTATTAATTATTCATTATTAATTATTATAAATTAAGGTGTTAGCAAAACGTATTATCCCCTGTCTGGACATCAAGGACGGCAAAACAGTAAAAGGAATTAATTTCGAGAACATTACCGATGTGGGCGATCCGGTTGAACTGGGCGCATTGTATGCAAAAATGGGTGCCGACGAACTCGTTTTTCTGGACATAACGGCTACCAACGAAAAGCGGAAAACGCTATCGGAATTGGTAACACGCATAGCAAAACATATCAATATTCCCTTTACAGTTGGAGGTGGAATATCAAGCGTGGAAGATGTATCGGTATTGCTGGCTTGCGGTGCCGACAAAATATCGGTCAATACTTCGGCTGTTCGCAACCCGCAACTTATCAGCGATCTTGCCAGTCAGTTTGGCAGCCAATGTGTGGTACTGGCCATCGACACCAAATGCATTGATGGTGAATGGTACGTTTTTCTGAACGGCGGACGCATTCCGACTGAGATAAAAACAGTGGATTGGGCCAAACAGGCCGTAGCGCTTGGCGCCGGCGAAATTTTGCTAACATCAATGAATAACGATGGAACTAAAGATGGTTTTGCGCTCGACATTACCCGTGCCGTTTCGGAGGCTGTCAATGTACCTGTTATAGCCAGTGGCGGTGCAGGAACTATGCAGCATTTCGTGGATGTTTTTGCACAGGGAAAAGCAGATGCGGCTTTGGCTGCCAGCATATTTCATTACAAAGAAATTGGCATTCCCGAACTGAAAAGCTTTCTGAAAGACAAAGGTGTGGAGGTGAGAATATAGGGAGGATTTGAAGGATTTGAAAATTTGAGGGTTTGAGGGTTTGAAAGTTTGAATGATTTGAGAGATTCGAGGGTTTGAAAGATTTGAGGATTTGAGGATTTGAGGATTTGAGGATTTGTCCCGAAGACTTTCGGGATTGAGGATTTGATTTGAAGATTTGAGGTTGGAGTGTTATCAGAAAATGGTTATCAATGCATAAATAATAATGCCTGAAACGGTCAGTAAAAAGGTGAAAACAGGAATGCGAACAAGAGATGCATCCGCCTGGATATTTAAAACTCCGGGCTTGAATTTCGACAGCGAAATGTAACATACCGAAGCGGCAAAAGTCCCTACAAGTAGTCCGCCGGCAATATCGAAGGGATAATGAACTCCTAAATAAATGCGCGAATAGCAATTTATAAGCGACCAGGCAACGATCATCACTGCAAAGTTCCGGTTTCTGATCAACAAAGAACTCAACAGAGCAAAACCGAATGTATTGGCGGCGTGTGACGATACAAAACCAAATCTTCCGCCGGTGTAACCATTCACCAGATGCACCATACCATTGAGCGAAGGTTCGTGCGAGGGCCGTAAACGCTGTACTGTGTTTTTAATAAGTCCCGAAGAAATCTGATCGCAAATCACGATACACAACACTAAAAAAAGTATCAGCCAAAGCGCATCGTATTTCTTTGTCTTTATAAGCAGATAAATTACTGAGGCATATAACGGAATCCATACAAAAATCTGAGTGAAAGCATACATAAATCCATCGAAAAAGGAATTATGCATGCCGTTGAAGAACAGAAATAATTCTGTATCAAACAAGTTCAGTGATTGTATCAACTCCATATATTCTGCTCAGCAACGAATTAAATTTTTTCTATATTAGCACCCTCAATCCAGCCAATACTTCCATTTCCCAACACTATCTCAGTCCAGTCGTTCAACTCGCTCTTTACTTTTACCTTTGTTCCTTCGTGCAACTGAAACAAATCTGTTCCGCTTTTGTCGGGCGAACTCTTCACCGACACAGAGCCCACCATAATAACAGCCTCGTTGTGATGCATAAGTTGCGACTTACGCAGGCCAGAAAAAAACATGCCTACAACAGTAAACGATAGAAAAACAACAGCAATGTAAAATGATGTTTTTCTGAAACTGAGCGTATAGCCAAAAATGAAAAACATAAATCCGGCTATAGTTACAATCAGGGTAATAAGACTTATAACAAACCATTGATTTGAGCTTAACAATTTCATTAAAAAATCCATCCAACGCATCAGGAAAAAAGAAGGCACCTGTACCACATTATCCACCACCTTTTGCTGGGCCATTTCCAGGTTCACGCGGGCAGCCTTATATGCCGGTTTTATTCGAAGCGCACGTTCATAATTCAAAATAGAACGACCTGTTTCGTTCATTTTATAATAACTGTTGGCAAGATTAAAATATAATTCAGGCGCTACCTGATCGGTTTTGAGTACCTGTTCGTAAAGTTCGGATGCTGCACTATAATCGCCCTTCGAATACAGGTCGTTCGCCTTTTTGATCAAATCGGTCTGAGCAAAAGCTGAACTGATAAAGCTGATCACCAAGATACAAATAAATATTATTCTATTGCTTTTCATACTGTTACGATTTTTTGATGATATCCTCTAAATTACTTATGGCGTCAATTGCTTCTGAATACAAATTGCCCATTTCCTGTTGGCCCGAATTAGGCGCATACCGTGCAAATTCGCAGGTATTCAGAATATCTGTAAACTGTTTTATCGCATCTGCATTCACTCCTTTCAACGACAACTCAGCCTCTACCCTCTCTTTTGTAAGCGAAGCAGCCGGGATAGCCAGTTTATCGCTCAGGTAACTCCATACAGCCTTGAGCACCTCTTCGTAGAACTGATCTTTTTTGCCTTCATTCAAAAGTTTTTGAGCCATTTTAAGTCGCTTCTGCGCTTGTTTATTGGCTTTTTTATTCCTTACAAACTCAATGTTTGAATTTTCGAGTGCCTTTCGTTTGAGAACAATGAAAAGGAATAAAGCTACAAGCAGGGGAATAAGATATAAAATCCAACCTTCGACAGTGCCAAAAACAGGTTCAGTTTTCTTTGTTAATTTGAACGGTTTTGTTTCAATAAACCGGATATCTTTACCTAATTGTTTTACATCTTCTTTGTTGACATAAGTACCCGAAACAACGCTTTCGCCGCCTTCACCCTTCAATACTTTAAGGTTGTAAACAGGCGTACGTAATGTTTTATATGTTTTTTCCTGTAAATCGAAATAAGTAAACTCGGCTGCCGGTATTTCGAAGTCTCCTGCATTACGGGGGATGAACAGGTATTCAATTGTTTTAGTACCCGACACGCCTGAAGTAGTGGTTTTGAAATTATTATTCACCTTAGGATCGTATATTTCAAACCCTTCGGGCAATTTAATATCCGGATTCTTGATCAGCTTCATATTTCCGTTACCCGAAATAACAACTTTCAGGGTAACCGCTTCGTTGGCTTTTACCTGTGTAGCCGAAATAGTTGAACTCATCGAAAGTTGCCCGACGGTACCCGAAAATCCGGCAGGCTTGGCACCCGGAAGCGGATACACCTTTACTTTCACAGCCGGTGCAACAAGGTTTTTATTTACGTTGGTGTACGAATCGAAAAAATCGTCGAAAATACTACGCACCTGTGTTTTGTTCTGAACGCGTACAACCGCCTCGAAATTTGCTTTGTCAATGGTTATGTCGCCGGTGCGCTGCGGATACAGCAATACCTGATACAACACAATTGTTCCATAATTTTTCCCGTTAAAGTTTTCGTACGATAGCTGTTTGTTCTGGTTCTGATCCAGCTCTTGCTTCAAAAAACCATTGAAGTCGGGCATTTTCATATTGTTCATACCAGCCACATCGGCAAGCGTGTACAATTTATAAGTAACAACTACAGGCTCTTGTTCATAAACACTTGATTTAGATACGTTGGTACGTATAAAAATTTTATCATTCGTTATCTTTGCAGTATTAGCTCCAGCCTGAGAGGCCGTAGAAGAACCACCAGCAGCATCACTGCCATCATCGGGCAAAACCTTTATCGATAAACCATTGGATGAATGTTTCTGACCATCCACCGTTATGCTTGCCGGTGGTACCGAGTAAGTTCCTGTTTTAAGTCCCTGTAAAGTAAATGTATAAGAAACCGAGAGCGATGAAGAAGTTTTACCGTTGACAATCTGATAGCTGGAGCTTCTCGACTCGAACGGGCCGGCCAAAACCTCAAAGTTTGCAAATTCAGGAACTTTTAGATCTTTGCCTGTAGCGTTGACGGTATAAACTAATTGGAAGGGCTTGTCAACAATTACTGTAGAAGGTGCACTTGCTGTAAAACGCACAGGTTCCGCCGCGCGAGTAACAAATGCACTAAACAACATTAACGCAATTAATAATATCTTGTTTTTCATATATTTATAAAGCTTACAATGTCTTAACTAATAAAAAAACCCAAACATTAAATCTCAAAAATTACCAATCCTTGTCAGCGCTTTTCTTGCCTCTTACCTGCTGCTGTTTTGCTTTATCTAAAGCATCTTTTTCATCCTGCATCAAAGCATCGAGTATTTGTTGTGCATTTTGCTTTGTCATTTGCGGTTGTTGTTGCTGAGGCTGCTGCTGATCCTTGTTTTGCTGATCCTTGTTTTGCTGATCCTTCTCTTTGTCTTTATCTTTATCTTTGTTCTTATCTTTATCATTTTTCTGCTTTTTCAGCAGGGCCTGAGCAAAGGCCAGATTGAAACGGGTATCATTGTCTTTGGGATTTGCTTTGAGCGCCAACTTATAGGCCTCTATACTCTCTTCTATTTTTTTTTCTGCCAGCAATGAGTTGCCTGTATTGTGAAACGAAGCTGCAATTTTTGCTTTATCTTCAGTTTGCAACGCCGCCGCCATTTTATATTGCTCCAACGCTTCTTTGTATTTATTTTGTCGGAAAAGTGAATTTCCGAGGTTGTAATTTGCTTCGAACGAAGCCGGATTTTTCTGCAATCCTTTCCTGTATTCTACTTCGGCTTCGATATACTTTTCTGAATTATAGAATTTATTTCCTGTTCGTACATCCGGACTTTCCTTCTGTGCGAACATCTGAAAACTTATCAGAATGGACAGTATTATAAAATTATATTTCTTCATTTCAATATTTTAAACTAATAATTATCAATGATCTATCTATTCATCGATATTTAGATTTTCTTTTCCTTTTCAATCAGTTTATCCTTGAGATTGAAAATTTTCAATTTACTTAATATCTTATTCCGTCGACTGAAAATAAATGTATCGACCACCAAAAGCAACAAAGCCAACAGGGCAAAAGACTGGAACTGTTCATTATAATCGGAAAAAGACTGCGTTTTAATGTCCGATTTAGCAATTTTATCTAGTTCTTTCGAAATTACTTTATAGGCAGCATTAGTATTGTCGGCCCTTACATAAATTCCACCACCTTCCGCAGCAATTCTTTGACACATTGCTTCGTTCAGTTTCGACACTACCACATTGCCTTCCTTGTCTTTCCAGAAACTCATGGTTCCTTCCACCGGTATGGGAGCACCATCGGGTTTTCCCATTCCTATTACATGAACTACAATACCGTTCTCGAGCGCCAGTTTGGCAGCGCCTACAGCATCGTCCTCGTGATTTTCACCATCGGTAATGAGTATAATGGCTCTGCCTGCTTCACTTTTTTCTCCAAAAGATTTAATTGCTAAATCGATAGCGCTTCCGATGGCTGTACCCTGACGTGGCACTAATTTAGGTGAAATAGTAGAAAGAAACATTTTGGCAGATACATAATCCACGGTAATGGGCAACTGCGTGTAAGCATCGCCGGCAAAAACAACCAGGCCTACTTTATCATTGGTCATGTCATCCACAAGTTTCGATAAAACCTGTTTCGATTTCTCAAGTCGGTCAGGCTGTATGTCCTGCGCCATCATCGAATTGGACACATCCAGAGCAATCATTACTTCTATGCCTTTGCGTTTTTCTTTTTCCATCTTGGTGCCAAATTGCGGTTGTGCAAGCACTATAATAAGAAAAATAATGGCTGTAAGCTGAAAGTAGAACTTCAATTGAGGCCTTACCACCGACACGTTGGGCATTAACTCGGCCAACAAATCAGGATTCCCAAATTGTTTTATCTTTTTTCGTTTTTGCAGGGTGCTATAGATAAAAATACCCACCAAAACGGGAATTAGTATCAGTAAGAATAAATATTCAGGGTGTGCAAATCTAAACATTGTAATGTGTTTTTGTAAAAAAATAATTTTCGATCCTTACAGCTTGACAAATCTTTGCGTCAGGGAATTCGTTTTAAAACCGTATTGCGCAACAGTAGCTCTGCAACCAAAAGCAAGAGGGCTACAATTGCAAAAATATAAAACTCTTCATTTTTTTTATTGTATTCGCGTACATCAATCTTTGTTTTCTCCATCTGATCGATTTCCTGATAAATACTGCGAAGTTTATTGTTGTCGGTGGCTCTGAAGTACTGACCACCCGTCATTGTTGCAATATTCTGTAAAGATTTCTCATCGAACTCTGAGTCCATCAACTGATATTGCAATCCCATTGGTGTCTGTACCGGAATGTTCACTTTTCCGTACGAACCCACCCCAACAGCGTACACTCTGATACCGAAACTCTGTGCAATTTCGGCTGCTGTTATGGGCGCAATGTCGCCTCTGTTGTTCGATCCATCTGTAAGTAATATAATAACTTTTGATCTGGCTTTACTGTCCTTGATACGATTCACTGCATTGGCAAGACCTAAACCAATGGCAGTTCCGTCCTCAATAAGACCATAGTTTACACCATTAAAGAGATTGATCAACACTGCATGATCGGTAGTTAGCGGACATTGGGTAAAGCTTTCGCCTGCAAAAACCACAAGTCCGATGTTATCGTTCGGACGCGAAAGGATGAACTCCGAAGCAACTGCTTTTGAGGCTTCTAACCTGTTTGGTTTTAAATCCTCAGCCATCATAGTACCTGATATATCGAGTGTTAACATTATATCGATTCCTTCGGTACTTTCGGTGCGCCATGAGTTGGAGGCCTGCGGACGAGCAAGCGCAATAACCACCATTACTATTGCCAGGCAACGTAAAACAAATGGAACATGAAGCAGCTTTATTTTTAAAGTCTTCTGTTTCATCTGCAAATTCCGGTGCGACGAAATCTGTAAACTTGCATCCGAATGGTGCATTTCCTTTATGTACCAAAACACAATAGGAATAAGCACTAACAGAAAAAATAAGTATTCCGGGTTATTAAATGTCATTGTTTTTTTGATTTGAAAAGTTACGACCTATAAACAAAAAAGGAGCTAAAAGCGGCAAATCAGCTACAGCAACTGTTATCTGATTTTACTTCTGAAAACACCTTATTTATTCACTTGGGATTTCTTCATTTGCATCTTCAGTTGTTTTAGACTCCTCAATTTTTGTTTGATCCACAAATAAAAAAGCGTTGCTTAAGCTCAATTCATGTTCATCGGGGGCCGGATTCCATTTTGCAAATTTAACAAGATCGGCCAAATGAAGCAATTGCAACAAAGCCACATAGGCTTGTTTTGATTCAAATTTCAGGTGATTTAGGTGTGCTACTATCTCGTCGGATGTCATTTCCATGCAGGGAATGTCAAAAGTTCTTTCGATATACTCCCTTATCACATCGGTAAGCTCTGTATGATATTCTTTTGTCCGGTTTTGCTGCCACATCTTTTGCTGTTTTATACTGTTCAGTTTTGATATTGCCACTTCGTAGGGCGGTAAAACCGGTTCGGGTGAAGCTGACACAAAAATAGATTTTTTATGCATCAACCGCCGCACCACAATTACAAGCGCTACGATGAGTAACAAGATAAGTAAAGCAATCAATATCATACGAATCAATCCTTTCCAATAAAACTTTGGCGTGAAAACCGATTTAATATCGGTCACCTGATTCGAAGCCGTATCGATAACAAAAGGTTGTATCACTTTTAGCGAGAGTGATTTGGACCATGTAGTGTCGCCATTGAGCACAAAAGGATAAGGCGGAATATACAACAACGAATCTTCAAAAGCAGTAACAACATAATGCTGCGTTACCAGCAAATGTCCATCGGGTGAGGTTACGGTATCAGCCTTCATTGGTTCAACAATTTCGAGCCCTCCTACTATAGTGTCCGAAAACAGAGGTGTAACTACCTTCTGGTCGGGTTGTTGCGAAATTTCGAACGATAATTTTGTCTGCTCGCCTATCCACATCGAAGCAGAATCGATGCGCGCAGTAACTGTTATGTTCTGAGCCAACAGATGAACAAAAAAAGTACTAGAAAATACAATACAAAAAATAAGTATCTTTCTCATAAAAGTTTAATTATCAACCTCTCAACTTTTAACCTTTTTGATTGTAAGGTGTAAATATGTAAAAATAATGTTCTCAGGCTCTCATTTTGAAAAGCTTCATCAACGCCCGCACATAATCCTCCGAAGTTGTCATGGATACAGAATCGACCCCCGATTTGGTGAATGTTTTTTGAAGCGCCAGCTGATTTTCTCCCCACGAATGCTTGTAAGTAGTGCGCATCCTTTTGTCCGAAGTATCCACCCAAATGCGTCGACCGGTTTCAGCATCCTTGAGCTTTATAAGCCCCACATCGGGCAATTCGGCCTCACGGGCATCGTAAACCTGCAAAGCTACCACATCGTGCTTTCGGTTGGCAATTATCATCTCCTTTTCAAAATTGGTATCGATAAAGTCGGAAATAATAAATGCAGTAGAGCTTTTCTTAATTGCATTCGTAAAATATCGCAATGCGGCGGCAATGTTTGTTTGGTTGCTTTCGGGCTTGAAGTCGATAAGCTCGCGAATAATCTGCAAAACATGTTTACGACCCTTTTTAGGTGGAATGAACTTCTCTATTTTGTCCGAAAAGAAAATAACACCAATTTTATCGTTGTTCTGAATTGTAGAAAATGCAATAGTAGCAGCCACTTCGGTAAAAATATCCCTTTTCATCTGCGACACCGACCCAAAGTCCCGGCTACCGGAAACATCGATCAACAAAACAACTGTTAATTCACGTTCCTCCTCAAACACTTTTATGTAAGGATGACCGAAACGTGCAGTCACATTCCAGTCGATGGAACGAATGTCGTCGCCATACTGATATTCACGTACTTCGGCGAATGTCATACCAAGACCTTTGAAAGCCGAATGGTATTCGCCTGCAAAGATGTTTTTCGACAAACCTTTTGTCTTGATCTCTATCCTTCGTACCTTTTTTAATAATTCACTCGTTTCCATACATCTATATGAACTAATGTGCCAAAATGCTAATGTGAATAATGTGCCAATATGCCAATGTGAATAATGTGCTAATTTGAATAATGTGCTAATGTAAATAATTGGCACATTGGCATATTAAATTATTGGCAAATTAAATTATTGGCAAATTCAATTATTGGCAAATTATTTAAGGCACTTCAATAGCATTGAGAATTTCAGTAATAATTTCTTCAGTAGTCATATTATTGGCTTCGGCTTCGTAACTCAACCCGATGCGGTGGCGCATAACATCGTAACATACAGCACGTACGTCTTCAGGAATCACATATCCGCGACGTTTAATAAATGCGTAAGCACGTGCGGCCAAAGCCAGATTGATAGAAGCACGTGGTGATGCACCAAACGAAATCATATCTTTTAGTGAATCAAGTCCGTAATCCTGAGGAAAACGTGTAGCAAAAACAATATCAACTATGTATTTTTCAATTTTTTCGTCGATATAAACCTGACGTACTATGTCCCGAGCCTCGATAATATCTTTGGGTGAAAGTACAGCTTGTACTTTTGGTTTTTCCTTCAGCAAGTTCTGACGAATGATCAATCGTTCTTCTTCTTTTTTAGGGTAGTTGAGCACTACTTTAAGCATAAAACGATCCACCTGTGCTTCAGGAAGTGGATAAGTACCTTCCTGTTCGATCGGGTTTTGAGTTGCCAACACAAGGAAAGGTTCTTCCAGTTTGTATGTGTTTTCGCCAATCGTAATCTGACGTTCCTGCATGGCCTCGAGCAAGGCACTCTGAACCTTAGCCGGCGCACGGTTTATTTCATCGGCCAATACAAGATTTGCAAAAATAGGTCCTTTTTTAATTTTGAATTCTTCGCTTTTCTGGCTGTAAATCATCGTACCAATTACATCGGCAGGCAATAAATCGGGAGTAAACTGAATACGACTAAAATCGCATTTAATTAAGTCGGACATCGTTTTAATGGCTAAAGTTTTAGCCAGGCCGGGAACCCCTTCGAGCAAAATGTGACCATCCGAGAGTAAGCCTATCAGCAATGATTCCACCAAATGCTTTTGGCCAACAATCACCTTGTCCATGCCCATTACAAGTGCATCCACAAACGAACTTTTCCTTTCAATTTTTTCGTTAAGTTCTCTAATATCAACAGATTGATCCATATATAATACTTTAAATTTTATAAGTAATTTTAGATAGCAAATATAGTGTTATTTGGGGTGCTATATCATTGATTTAATAACTATTAACCTGAATTTACATTCATAACAGTATAATCCCCGCTTTCAGAGCTTCATCAATATTTATTAAGAACTCTGTTATGAAAAAATTCTGCTTTTAAAAAATAAATACAGAACCTTTTACCTTGCAATAATTCAATTAATTAACCTTTCTCTTTACATACAAGTCGTGCAATTCCTTTGCTTTCTTAATGCAATCTGGATTATTTTTGTCAATTAATCGTTTGTCCACCTGAGGTATACGTATTTCTACATTGAGAGGTAAATTATCTGGATTGGCGATACGCTCCTTATTTGCTTCATAAATATACACCCAAAAATCTTTCAGGCCATAGTAACGTTCGGCAATCAAAGTCAAACGGCTTCCCTGTTTTATTGTTTCTGCACCAAGGAATTTATTGTATTTCCGGGGACCATCAAACAAAATCTTCAAACTATCAACCACCTCTTCTACAGGTTCTTCAGTTATTACTTCGGGAACAGAATCGGTAGCTAAAGTATCGTATTCAATTGGCACCAATTCCTCCGGTATAGGCATCGGGTCGATAGCAATTTCGGGTTCTTCTTCGTCGGCAAACCACAACTTAAATTCCGACAACCAATTGGCAACCGTTTCATCAAAATTTGAGATTTTATGAGCTGTTTCTTCGGACAACAATGTGTATTTTATCCAGCATCTTGTTGCCGACGACAGATAATAATTTACAATAAATCCGCCTACAAGCAGAAAAGATATAAGTATAAAAATCAGACAACCGTTATTTCTTTTCCCATTTGATTTAACCCGAAGTGTAAAGGGCTCGGGAGTCGACAAAATACCTGGTTGTCCCAGCATTTGAAACGGAACTTCCTTGCGAACAGAAGCAGCCCTAAGCATCTCCCCTCTATTCCTTCGTGTAAGCTCTTCTGCATTTTTCTCTGATTTGTCTTCGGCTTGTTCGTTCAGGCTTTCTTCATTTTCAGGCTTTTGACTAATAACTTCTACCTCACTTACAGACTGTCCGGCAGGCTTTATTTCTTCATTCTCAACTCCAGCAATCCCCTTATCTTCGGCGCTTTCAACCGAAGCCAGAATGCTTTCGACGTTTTCCACTTTCGCATCCTTTTCTGCATCAATCGGCGTTGTGAGTTCAGTATCCAAATTCAGACTCTCATCATTTTCGTCTTCTATCCATTCAGGCTCAGATGAAGCATCTTCTTTTTCCACCTTTTCTTCCCCTATATTATACTGCATTTCAGACAATTCGATATTTAGTTCATCATCGTCATGCGGTTCAGTCTCATCTTCCTGTTGCGTATTGTTTTCCGAGAGCGCACTTATCTCTGAAAGAAGTGATTTTATCTCGGCAGCCTGACCACTCAGAATGTTCAAAGTATCAAAGCCCTCGTCGGTTTTTACCGGTTCGAGCACCGGACTATCGCCATCGAGCAAAACAGGTTCAAGATAAGCAAATGGCTCATTTACTATATCTTTCAATTTCGAATCGGGCGTAAAGGATATCTTATTATAACCTTCGAGCATGATTTCGTCACCGGTTGTCACATCTACGCTTTTGCGCGGTTCGTTCCATTGTAACTTAAAAACACCTAAGTTTTTCACCTTCACAGGTTCTCCTCTGAGCAACTCCTCTTCCATTGTCGAAAACATTGCTTTCAGAAAATCTTCTGCAAGTTTTTCGTTGATATTTAGTCGTTTAGCTAATTGCTTGATCAATTCCTGCGTTGAGACTTTATCTTTATTCATGATCTGTCAGAGCGTTAATTTTATCCTTAAGTGTATTGCTTTGCTTGAAATTTACTACTAACTTTGGTGGAATTAAAGTTCGCACCTGAGTGGCCGGATGAACTGAAATGCGCTCTTCTCTCTTCTTAACTTCCAACTGACCAAAGCCATGAATCCCAATCGTTTTGCCATCAGCCAATTCGCTAACGAATGCAGAAACTGTTGCGTCCAGCATTTCCTCCACCTCTTTTTTAGGGAGTTGCATTTTTGCCGCGATATTTGAAATTAATTCTTTGTTATTCATGTTGTTGTAATAAAAATTTGAGCATATACATCTCCCTTGTTCATCAAAAATCAATTAATTGCTGGTTTTTTTCAACGGGCATACAAATCGAACTCACTGGCATCGGTTATTTCGGCAGTATAAAACTCACCGATAGTTACACCTTCGGTGGAGAGCGGAATCAACACTTCAGGATCTACTTCGGGTGAATCAAACTCAGTTCTTCCCACATAATTATCACCTTCTTTTCTGTCGATCATCACTTTCATTTTAGTGCCAATCTTGGTTTGATTTATTTCGGCCGAAATAGTCTGTTGCAGGGCCATGATATCATTCAGTCTTTCCTGTTTCACATCCTCAGGGATATTGTCCTCATAAGTTTTGTAGGCATGAGTTCCTTCTTCGTTGGAGTAAGTAAACGCGCCTAGTCGTTCGAAACGTGCAAACTTCATAAATGCTTTCAGCTCTTCAATGTCTTCTTCTGTTTCTTCAGGATGACCAACCAACATGGTGGTACGGAGATGGATACCTGGCACTTCTTCCCGTATACGTTTTATCAAATCGTAAGTTTGCTCTTTGGTGATATTCCGGCGCATAATTTTAAGCATATGATCGCTCACATGCTGCAAAGCAATGTCGAGATAACTGCAAACATTGGGACGTTCACGCATCACCCGCAAAATATCATAAGGAAACTGTGCCGGATAAGCATAATGCAAACGTATCCATTCCACACCGGGAATATCGGCAATACGTTCGATTAATTCAGGAAGCTTAAGCGACTTATATTTATCTAATCCGTAAGACGATAAGTCCTGTGCAATGACATGAAACTCCTTCACTCCCTGTGCAACAAGGTTTTTCACTTCTCCTTCAATATCCTCCATCGAACGTGAGCGATGTTTTCCGGTAATGATGGGAATAGCACAATAAGAGCAACTGCGGTTACAACCTTCCGAAATTTTCAGATAAGCGTAATGAGCTGGAGTTGTCAGCGTGCGCTCCAAACGCAAATCGGCTCTGAATTCCTGACCTAAATCGGTAAGTATATTGGTGTAGTTAAACTTTCCGTAAAACTTATCCACCTCAGGAATTTCGGCTTCCAAATCTTTTAAATATCTTTCGGACAAACAACCCATAACAAAGAGTTTGTCCATTTTCTTCTTTTTTTTGCGTTCGGCAAATTGCAAAATTGTATTGATACTTTCTTCCTTTGCATCGCCTATAAAGCCACAGGTATTTATAATCACGATTTCTCCATCAGGCTTTTCGGCATCATGGCGCACCTTATATCCCAGTGCATCAAACTGACGCATTAACTGCTCAGAATCCACCAGATTCTTTGAACAACCCATGGTTACTACATCTACAGTTCCTTTACTATTTTTTGTTTTTGACATTCAATTCTTAATTAAAAAATTCGATTTCAGAGATTTAATATTCAATCTCTACAACAATGACCTACCACCTTAGTTCAGCCGGCTTATTTTCATTACAAATCCCCCACCCTGCGCCAAATTTATTTTCAATTTTCTATCCGCAGGTATATCAATCAGCTCATTCACATAGTCGCGAGCCACACGATCTGCATTTTTTCCATCTTTGAAAAGTTGTGCTACGAAAGTTCCGCTTCCGAGAAATGAAAGATCCAGGTCAAGCGTACGCGCATCCCAATTGGTCATCGAGCCCACATACCAATCGCTTCCTTTCCTCCGGGCAATGGATACATATTTTGCAATTTCGCCATTCAAAGCCACGGTTTCATCCCACACAGTAGGCACTTGTGCAATGAATTCTGTGCATTCATTTTCATTCATATAGTTCGATGGATTATCGCATAACATATTCAGGGGCGATTCGAAAATTACATATTCGGCCAATTGTCTGCATCGTGTTCCCTGACTCATGGGTTCCGAATTAATGGGTCGGTAATTGTCCTTCGTTGCATTGCGCATAGCTCCCTGTGTATAATCCATCGGACCGGCCACCATACGTATAAATGGAATTGTCACATCGTAAGTCACCTGATCGACAGTTGGTTCCGACCATTTCATTTGTTCCAAACCATGTACAGCCTCGAAATTAATTACATTGGGATAAGTGCGCTGCAGTCCGGTAGGTTTGTAAGTTCCGTGAAAATCGACCAACATCCTGTATTTGGCAGCTATACAGGCAGTGCGATAGTGGAAATCGACCATCAGCTGATCATCGCGATCCATAAAATCTATCTTGAAACCTTTGATTCCCATTTCAGAATAATGTTTGCAAACGCCTTCAATATCTTTATTGAAAGCATTGTACCCGGCCCAAAGTATCAAATCCACATTTTTGCTTTTGGCATAAGCTACCAGGGCTTTCAGGTCGATTTCGGGTACAACCTGAAACAAATCGTTTTTCAGATTTACAGCCCATCCTTCGTCGAGGATTACATATTCAATGCCATATTTAGCGGCAAAATCGATATAATATTTGTAGGTTGTATTGTTTACCCCGGTTTTGAAATTCACATTATACAAATTCCAGTCGTTCCACCAATCCCATGCCACTTTGCCCGGTTTAATCCATGTTAAATCAGAAATCTGTGTTGGGGTGGCTAACTTATAAACCATATCATTGTTGGTCAGTTCATAATCGTTTGCGGAAACAATAATGGCTCGCCATGGAAACACTGTATTGCCATTGCATTTGGCTATAAATGCCTCAGCAGACTGCACTTCGTCCTGCAAAAGGTTATGACCGCCCTGCCTGGTTTCTTTAGGATAAGGAGCAAAAACTCCCTTCAAACTGTTCGATCCGCTGGCATTATTTAAAAACATTCCTGGATAATTCAGCACATCCGATTCGGCGATACATACATTTTTTCCACGTACGCCTTCCACAACCAATGGACTGAATGCAAGCCTCTTGCTATTCCATTCCGATAGAGAAATATATTCGTATCTGTTTTCGAACGAATTGTAGAACTGCTTCTCAAATGTGTCTTTCGCCCCGTTTCGGTCGTCGACATAAGCTACAAAAAGCTTTTGATTCGCCGGAAAATTGAAAACAGCCGTTTCGTTTTCGACAAAGAACGGTTGTTTCATTGTCGTCACAAAACGATAGGCCACACCATCATCGTAAGCTCTGAAAACAAGTTGATAATCACCTTTAAAACTCATTTTTAGCTCATTATAGTGATTTGTAATTTTATTTTTTTTGTAAATTACCGCAGCTATTTGCTCATTTACGGTTTGTTTTTTGGTTTTTAGCAACTGAGGGCGAACTCCCAATTCACGACCATCGCTTAGCTTCAAAGCCACAGGCGACTGCGCCACCATAATATCTCCGGCATGAGTAACCGAGTATTCTATGGTTTTGTGGATCACAATTTCAGCTTTCAGTTTTCCATTGGGCGACAGAAGCGAAAAATGCTGCTGAGCAAATACAGGACTCAAAGCTATGGACACAAGCACAAAAAGGGAGAGTAATTTTTTCATAAAGCGACAAAAAAATGGATTGATTATTCGAACAATGAAGCGACAAAAGCATTCCTGTCGAACACCTGTAGGTGCTCCATACCTTCGCCTAAACCAATGTATTTTACAGGAATTTTAAACTGGTCGGAAATTCCTATAACCACACCACCTTTAGCAGTACCATCCAATTTAGTTACAGCCAGAGAGTTTACATCAGTTGCTTTTGTAAATTGCTTGGCTTGTTCAAACGCATTCTGCCCAGTAGAACCATCGAGCACCAACAACACTTCGTGCGGAGCATCGGGTACTATTTTTTGCATCACGTTTTTAATTTTCGACAACTCGTTCATCAAATTCACTTTATTGTGCAACCTTCCCGCAGTGTCGATAATTACGACATCGGCATTGTTGGCTTTCGCCGAAGCCAGCGTATCGTAGGCCACCGAAGCTGGATCCGAGCCCATTTTTTGTTTGATAACAGGCACACCCGTACGTTCTCCCCAAATTACCAACTGCTCTACCGCAGCAGCACGGAAAGTATCGGCTGCACCCAAATATACTTTTTTCCCGGCCTTGGTGAACTGATAAGCCAATTTCCCGATAGTTGTTGTTTTACCAACGCCGTTGACACCCACCACCATGATCACATAAGGTTTATTGGGCAGAGGGCTATCAAAATCCATGGGCATATCCGAATTATTTTCGGCAAGCAACCCGGCAATTTCTTCTTTCAAAATACCGTTCAACTCCGATGTACCCACATATTTATCCCTTGCTACACGCTCTTCGATGCGACCAATAATGCGAAGCGTTGTTTCTACGCCCACATCCGAAGTTATCAGTACTTCTTCGAGATTATCGAGCACCTCATCATCGACCTTTGATTTACCGGCTACAGCCCTCGATATCTTCGAAAAAACGCTCTCTTTGGTCTTTGATAAACCCTGGTCAAGTGTTTCTTTTTTATCCTTACTGAAAAAATTAAAAATACCCATTTTATTGTCTATGGTTTTAGCAAAAATTGATTACAATTTACTTTTCTAATAATTTGTAAATTGGCAGGTTGGCCTATTTACAGCTGAAACGAATGAACTACAAAATTAAGGATTTTTTCTGACTAAACCGCAAAAAAAATCCCCTCATTTAAAAAACGAGGGGATGCTTTTTTATATCGTACGATATTATTTAGCAAAATAATCTTTTACTTTATCGTTGTGTACAATTTCTTCCTGAAAAATATACGCACCGGTTTTAGGTGATTTCACCATTTTGATAACCTTTGCGAACGAACGTCCTTCTCCGCTTTGAAGAGATGCTACCGCTTTTTTTGCCATGATTCAGATATTATTTAATTTCTTTGTGAAGAGTTACTCTTTTTAAAATAGGGTTGTATTTTCTCAACTCCATACGTGCCGGTGTATTTTTTCTGTTCTTCATCGTGATATAACGCGAAGTACCGGGCATACCGCTTTCTTTATGCTCTGTGCATTCCAGGATAACCTGGATTCTTGCTTCTTTTGATTTTTTAGCCATGATAAATTTCCTCCCTTAATTATGCGTATAAAAACCCTTTTTCGGCAGCTTTCTTGATGGCTGCATCTAATCCAACTTTATTGATGGTGCGTAGACCGGCTGCTGATATATTCAAGCTAATCCATGAATCTTGTTCTACCCAATAGAACTTTTTGGTAAACAAATTCACATCAAAAGTTCTTTTGGTGCGACGTTTCGAGTGCGAAACATTGTTTCCTACCATTGCTTTTTTTCCGGTGATCTGACAAATTTTTGACATTTCAGTATATCTTTTATTTAATTACATTTTTTCTCAAAAACAGTGCGCAAAATTACACTATTTTTTTTGAACTTACAAGCTTTTTCCTGAATAATTTTGAGAATAAATTCCTAAAAACATAAAAATAAGCCAAATTATTTGAATACTAAATATTTACGCTTCAATTACATCTTTCAGCATCAACATTGCTGTTTGCGCTGTACGTTCGATATTTTGAAGGCGTACATTGCCGAATTTAAACTCACTGGACACTACGCCATTGGGTGAACTCACTGATATCCAAACCACACCTACTGGTTTCTCGGCAGTTCCTCCATCCGGCCCTGCAATTCCTGAAGTGGCTATTGCAACATCTGTTTTCAATAATTTACGCACGTTTACAGCCATTTGCTCAACCACTTGTTTGCTTACAGCTCCATAAAGATCGATATCGCCCGGCAACACATTGAGCACATTCACTTTCACTTCGTTGGAATAAGCAACTACCGAACCTTTGAAATACTGCGAACTTCCCGGAATCGATGTTATTTTATGAGCAATAAACCCACCGGTACAACTTTCGGCAGTGGCCAGCGTCATGCCTTTATCAGCAAGCAAATTGCCAATTATTTCTTCAACAGGCGTATCATCATAAGCCACTATAGCATCGGCAAGTATTTCGGTAAGACCTGCAATTTGCTGATTGATTGAAAATTCAAGCGACAGCGGATCATCCGATATTCCACTTAACCGGAGCTTGATAATTCCGTAGTTGGGCAAATAAGCCAAATGAATATCGGCTGGTAAAGCATTTTCCCAATCGGCAATTTTCATTGCCAACGCCGACTCTGGATAACCCTGCACGATAACGTTTTTGTGAATAATCGTTGGCGTTTTGTAGCGTTGCGATAAACGAGGAATCACCTCCGTGCTCATTATGTGCTTCATTTCATTGGGCACACCCGGCATGGAAACAATTACTTTCCCGTTTTTTTCGAACCATGTAACAGGTGCTGTTCCCACACGATTTTGAATAATCGTACAGCCGTCAGGCACAAAAGCCTGCGTACGTGTAAGCTCATTTACTGCGCGCGAACGATTAATGAGTACTTGTTCTATGTTTTTATAAACTTCGTCGTTAAAAATAAGCTGCATACCAAAATACCGCGACAAGGTTTGTTTTGTGATATCATCTTTCGTTGGGCCTATTCCGCCAGTAAAAAGCACCACGTCGGCGCGTTCGAGCGCCATATCAAGCGAAGCAACGATATGTGCAGCATCGTCGTGAACCGAAGTGATTTGAACGATTTCAAAACCTGCCTTATTCAATTCTACCGACATCCAGGCGGAATTGGTGTCGACAATCTGACCAATCAGAATTTCATCGCCTATGGTAATGATTTCAACTTTAACGCTATTTGTTTTCATATCTATATAGAGTAGCCCCTCACCCCAAAAGCGGGAATAAGAGTAAGTTTCTTTCTGCTTATTCTACAAATGCTCTTTTGAATTTCAGGTATAATAATTACCCGTTTTTCAGAAAATTATTATTCAAAACAACCTTTATCCTCAAAAAGAATTGACAACAATCAGCATTTTCTGCCTCAAACCTGATTTTGTACCCGTTTTGTACTTCAACGTCTTTTCAATTCTTTATCAGCAATTTCAAGCTGATTAAACCAATCGGCACCGAAACGGCGGATCAAAGGTTCTTTCAGAAAACGATACACAGGCACATTCAAACCGCCGCCTAAAGTTCTTGCGCAGTCGCAAATTCCCCAGCGATGGTAATTCACAGCCGTAAATCCGTCGTATTTCTGCAATCTTACCGGATACAAATGACACGAAATTGGTTTGTAGAAATCGGCTTTACCTTCGCGATACGCTTTTTCGATGGCACATTTGCACACGCCCGACGCATCAGTATAGGTAAAAACGCATTCTGCCCCATTTACAATTGAAGTTACCGGCTCACCGGTCCTGTCGATATAAAAAAAGCCTTGTTTTTCAATCACCTCTTTTGCCTTATCCGACAAATCATCCCAAATTACAGGTAATAAATCCTGAATTTTATCAAGTTCATCATCCTCCAACGGCGCACCTTCATCACCTTCAATGCAACATTCGCCTTTGCAAGATGCCAGGTCGCAGACAAATTTTTCGTCGAGTAAATCAAAACTTATAATTGTATCGTCAATTTGTAACATATAGGCATTTACTATTTAATAATTTACTATTCAAAAAAAAGAAGATAAACTTGATATTACGGGATTATTCACGCTAATTCTCATTATAATCGTCGTGTCCCTTCAATGCAGGTAAACCCAGATGAAACCTGACAGCAATGACACGCATCAAAATTACTGAGACAGCCGAAAGTATCTGTGTTATTTCGCTCTGAAGTTTAAATTCGGTGCAGATATAAAAGACAATACCTCCAAGCACACAAGCCAATGCATAAATATCTTTCCTGAAAATCAGCGGCACTTCATTGATCAGTATGTCGCGCATAATGCCACCCACCGAACCGGTAATCATTCCCATAATAATGGAAACCCAAAAAGGGAAACCCGCCTGTACACTTCTTTCGATTCCTACCACTACAAACAATCCCAAACCGATGGCATCGAAAATAAAAAATGTGTTATTGAGCCGGATGAGTTGTCGGCCAAAAGCGATGACACACAATAAAGCTATTCCAGTTATGATTAAATAAGACGGTTGCTGCATCCAAAAAGGCGTAACATCGAGCAATAAATCGCGCGTAGTACCACCTCCGATGGCCGTTACCAACCCCACTACATAAGCTCCGAACCAATCAAATCGTTTTGCCGAAGCCAGGCGAATACCACTGATGGCAAACGCAAATGTACCCGCATAATCAACTATATTGATAAAATTCATAACATCTAAAAAAGAAAGCGCATCAAAAGGATTTTGATACGCTTCAAATACTTATTGATCTGATAATTATTGTTGAGGAGCTGCAGCTGGTTGTTCTTGTTTTGCAGCATCAGGATTTTCACCAAAACCCGGTGCCACTACACCTGGCTCTTCTTTTTGTGCATTTTGATATTGCTCTTTAATTTCAGATTCGTTGGAAGCTACATTATTTTTATCAACAGCTACAGAACCAACAGAAAGCACCAAAACAATGGCTACCAAAGTCCAGGTTGCTTTTTCAAGAAAATCAGTTGTTTTCCGAACACCCAATACTTGATTGGACGAAGAAAAGCCGGAAGCCAAACCTCCTCCTTTTGAATTCTGAACCAAAACCAACAAAGTAAGTAAAATCGATGCGATAACAATTAGAATTGTAAAAAGAATGTACATAATATGTTTATTTTTTTGAGTTTACGAGTGCTTTTTCTAAAAAACGAATTTGGTCTGCAAAGTAAATACTTTTTTTCGGATTAATCAAATTTAATTTCTTCAATATTTCAATTGCCTCGGCGTATTTCTTCTCGTGAATACATTTTTTTAAGTTTTCATCCGAAATTTGCGTGTTTGCATCAGTAGACTGCACTTTATCGCCAAAATAATCGGGAATTGGAATATGTACCGGTTCGCGACTTGCAAGTTGCTTCACGGCTGCATTTCCGTTGATATCGATATGCTCAACAGCTCCCACTCTAGCCGATTTTAGCCTTTCGGCCAAATTTTTAAGCGACTGCCGGGTATCTCCGCCTTCGGCCTCCACTGTATTTACCAAATCGAAATAGCTACCCGAATACTTAGGAATCCGCTCTATTTTGTACCTCTGTTCTATATTTTTTTCGGGATGTATATAGTAAAATAGCCAGCGGCGATCGGCACAATACATCGACGCTCGATCGACATACTTCTGGGCATGAATACTTTTAGCATCGTGTGCCGCTTTTGCCAACAGCAAACGCGGTTGTACAAAATAAGGATAGAATCCAATCATTTCCTTCAAATCGTCGATATGCTTATTCGAAACGGATGTTGGGTTTTTTACAATTGAAATGAATTCTTCGTGCGTCATTGCTGATAGATAAAATTAATTTTTTAGACGGTTACCACTTCGCCACAGTATCGTTATAGATATTATCTACCACTTCGTCGATAATAGCTTTGTGCAATTCATCCTGGACAGCTGTGAGCGAGTTATCGCTATCGAAGGTATGATAGGCAGTATATTTTTTCTCAAAATCGTCCTCAGGATTTATATTGTTTGTAAACCGAACGTTAATCGTGATTGTGAGCTTAGTTTGAGGCGCATAAGAATCGAGACCTATACCCATTGGAGTAAGTTCATACCCAACAATTTCACCTTCGATGTGCAAGTCACCACCTTTTTTTAGCAATTGCAGGCGTGTCGTTTTTCTGTATGCATCCCGTAGTTTTTCCGAGAATTCCTGCGAAAGAGGAGCGTACACCAACTCGGCCGTGTTTGCAAAATCGACAATCGAAATTGATTTTGTCTTTGTATAATCAATATTCCCCCCGTTAAACTTATACGAAATAGTACATGAAACGCTTACAACTAAAACGACAATAAATGCAATAAATCGAAACGATTTTAATGAAGAGAAAGCACTTTTCAAACCTTTTATTTTATTCAATTCCATATTCTTTAATTTTCCTGTATAAGGTACGTTCCGATATTTTCAGTTCATCCGCCGCTGCCTTTCTTCTTCCCCTATGTTTTTCAAGCGTTGCTTTTATCATCTGTCGCTCCATATCTTCGAGGCTCAGAGGTTTTTGTGTCGACTCAAACTCCTGATATTCTTCCACATCCTGAAAATCATCTATTTCGTTCAAATCTCTTGAAAATGACTGATTGTCGCGCTTTACGTTATCTGTTTTGTATTCAATATTCGATGCAGGAGCAGTAATAATCGTATCGTTCAAGGTATGAAACGCAGGATTCATATGTGTACCGGCATCATGATTTCCTCCCGAAGGAGCGCCCATAATATCATGAACAAGTTTTTTAAGATCTATCATATCTTTCTTCATATCGAACAACACCTGATAGAGAATTTCGCGTTCGCTGTTGAACGACTTCTGATCATTGCCCACCTTCCCAAAGATGGCTGGCAACCTTTCCACATCGTCCTTTGGAAGATACGAACGTAAAATAGAAGCATTAATTTCGCGCTGTTGCTCGATGACCGATATTTGTTCCGTAATGTTTTTCAATTGCCTTACATTACCATTCCAGTAATAATTGGTAAGTAATGCTTTTGCATCATCAGTGAGTTTAATGGCCGGCATTCGGTATTTTTCGGCAAAATCGGAAGCAAACTTACGAAACAACAACACAATATCTTCTTTCCTTTCGCGCAAAGGAGGCACTGCTATCGGCACTGTATTTAATCTGTAAAACAAGTCTTCACGGAACTTTCCATCTCTTGTTGCCTGGCTCATATTCAGGTTAGTAGCAGCCACTACCCGCACATTTGTTTTCTGTGTTTTGGACGAACCTACCTTTATAAATTCACCGGCTTCGAGCACACGCAACAAGCGCACCTGCGTCGAAAGCGGCAATTCGCCTACTTCATCTAAAAAAATTGTTCCTCCATCGGCCACTTCAAAATACCCTTTGCGGTCGGCCGTAGCTCCGGTAAAAGATCCCTTTTCATGCCCGAACAGCTCTGAATCAATCGTCCCTTCGGGAATGGCTCCACAGTTCACAGCAATATAGGGTCCATGTTTGCGATGACTGTAATAGTGAATAATCTGAGGAAAATTTTCTTTCCCCACACCACTTTCACCGGTTATGAGCACCGACAAATCGGTAGGAGCCACCTGAACAGCTATATCAATCGCTCTGTTCAGTAGCTCGGAAGAACCGATAATACCGAATCTGTGCTTTACTGACTGTATTTCTGAGTGTTGCATAATTTTATTGGTTTAATGTCTGAAATTTTGACATACAACTGACAAAAATAACAAAAATTTAAGTAGAACCCGATAAACAAAAACAATAATTATCTAAATTGAGTCAGATAACAAAGAAATTTAAGAATTACAATTTCTCGTCCGTAGGCTCAATTAAAATTGTTTGTGTGGGGAATGCAAAGTTTAATCCGGCCTTATTAAAAGCTGTCAGAATTTCAAAATTAACTCTCGAAGGCACTTCCATCACATCGCCCGTACTTTTTACCCAATATATTAATTTTAAATTCAATGAGTAGGCAGCAAAATCTGAAAACACTGCTATCAGGCTGTCTTCATCTACTTCGTTGATGCGTTTCGGGATATTCTTCAAAATCGTGATGGCTTCGTTCATGGCTTCAGGCGTAGTATCATAAGTCAGACCTATCACCATCACCACTCTGCGCATTGGTTCATCGCTCACATTTTCGATAGAAGCTTCAACAATTTTATAGTTTGGAATAGTGACCATGCGCTTTTCGAGGGTACGCAAACGCGTACTCCTAATGCCAATATCCTCTACAAATCCATCAAAACCATCTACTTTTACGCGATCGCCAATGCGGAAAGGACGATCGGTAAAAATAGTAATTCCCCCAAAAATATTTTTTATGGTATCCTGAGCAGCAAGTGCAAATGCCAAACCTCCAATACCCAGACCGGCGATAAGAGCGCCTACATCCACGCCCACATTCTTAAGCGCCATCATGAGTCCAATGGCCCAAATAACGCCTAAAACAGTACGGCGAATCACAGAAAGAAGTGTATTATCTATGTATTTTCGCGTTGGATCCTCGGCGGCTGGTACCAGATACTCTTCAATCAACGCATTAATAAACCTCACCAGAAACCAGGTGATGTTTAGCATAATTAAAAATTGGTAGGATTTACCAAGCAAAGCATCGAATTTCGGATCAAAATCCAACCGACTTAGAGCAATCCAGATCGCCAGTAAAATAATACCTAAAAGCACTGGCGCCTGCAACATTTTAAATAAGATATCATCCAATCTGTTTTTAGTTTTGGATGTTACTTTCCTGATTACATGCTTATTGATCAGAATAATTCCTTTATTCAGGATCAGGGCGCACACAATAATGAGTAATGAGATGAGCCACTCTTTTAACGAATTACCAAAATATACTTCTGAAAACATCTATCGCAATAAGTTTAATGATTAATAATAGCATTTACTCTTCAAATTCAATTTTCAATCCAGACCAAAGCCAACAGCATCACTGGGCATACGCCAATCGCCACGCGGTGAAAGATTGATAGAGCCTACCTTCGGTCCATCGGGCATACACGAACGCTTGAACTGTTGTGCAAAAAACCGACGCAGGAATACCTTCAACCATTTCACAATTACCTCATCCGTATAATCTCCATCGAATGCATTATTGGCCAGAAACCGTATTTTCTCCGGTGTAAATCCGAAACGCACAAAATAATAAAGAAAAAAATCATGCAGTTCATAGGGTCCCACCAAATCTTCTGTTTTTTGAGCTATCTCACCATTTTCGTCGGCAGGCAGAAGCTCCGGACTTACCGGGGTATCAAGCACATCCTGAAGAATAAGCTCAGCTGCACCGCCCAAAGTATGCGAAACCCAGTCGACAAGATAACGAACCAAAGTTTTGGGAATACCGCTATTCACAGCATACATCGACATATGGTCTCCATTATAAGTAGCCCATCCCAAAGCCAGTTCCGACAAATCGCCCGTACCTATCACAAGTCCGTTGTGTTTGTTGGCAATGTCCATAAGCATCTGAGTTCTTTCCCGCGCCTGCGTGTTTTCGTAAGTTACATCATGCACCGATATATCATGTTTAATATCTTTAAAATGCTGAATGCATGCATCTTTTATAGATATTTCTTTTTGCGAAATACCCAGCGATGTCATTAAATTCAATGCATTGGAATAAGTACGATCGGTAGTTCCAAATCCCGGCATAGTGATGCCAATAATGCTTTTGCGGTCAATGCCAAGCTTATCGGCAGTTTTCACACACACCAACAAGGCTAGCGTGGAATCCAAACCTCCCGAAATTCCCAATACAAGTGCTTCTGCTTTTGTGTGCTGCCAGCGTTTGGCCAGACCACCCACCTGAATCGAAAAAATCTCCTCACAACTCTCATTTCTGTTGGCCATCGCAGGCACGAATGGGTGTTTACCAAATTTGCGTTTTAATTCAAAATTCGTAAAATGAGCATCCTCTATATTTACAATTCTGTATTTTTTGTCTGATTTTTCGTTACTGAAATTTGTATTCCTCATCCTATCGGCTCTCAATCGTTCCACATCTATTTCGGAAACAACAAGTTGTGATTCGAACAAAAACCGTTCGGATGCAGCAATCATTTTACCATTTTCGGCAATAAGTCCGTTCCCGGCATACACCACATCGGTGGTAGATTCTCCAAACCCGGAAGAAGCATACACATATCCCGAATTACAACGTGCCGATTGTTGTTCGATAAGTTGACGTAGATAATTGTGTTTTGCAATAAGTTCGTTGGTGGCCGAGAGATTAAAAATCACATCAGCTCCATGAATTGCATGTTGCGAACTTGGCGGAATGGGCACCCAAAGGTCTTCGCACAATTCGATAGCAAAGGAAAATTTACGATCTGTAAATAAAATATCAGTTCCGAAAGGTACTTCCTCACCGCCAATTTTTATTTTGGTGGCATCCGTCGATTTTGCCGAAGCAAACCATCGTTTTTCGTAAAATTCGTTGTTGTTTGGTAAATTTGTTTTAGGCACAACACCTAAGATATGACCACCCTGCAATACAACAGCCACATTGAATAGTTGATTCTGAAGACGAACAGGCATGCCCACAATAGCCACAGCAGTCGTGGCAAAAGAAGCCAACTGAAGTTCGGCCAGGTACTTTTCAGCATCCAGCAATAGTTTTTCCTGAAAAAACAAATCGGCACAGGTATAACCGGTTACCGTAAGTTCGGGAAAACAAACCACCTGCACTTTTTCATGCTCTGCTCGCTGGAGTAATTCAATGATTTTGCTGACATTAAAAGCACAATCGGCCACTTTTAATTCAGGAATTGCGGCAGCAACCTTTACAAATCCTTTATTCATAGATAGTTTTATTTTATTCCTCTTTAATTATTCTCTGTTTTTTTTTGCAACAATACTACCGGTTTATTCGGCTTTTTCAAGTTTTTCCATATCACCCAAATAAATTTCGAGCGATTTAGCTGAAATTTGTATTTCCCAAACCGATAGACCAAGCGATATAATGAGCAACAGCAAAGCCAACCCAAAAATATAGGCCGACAATATATGTGAGCCAATATAAATCAAGAACATTGTAGCTACACAAAGCAACAAACTGGCCACACCGAACATTTGCATATTCTTGGTCAGATAAAGCCTTTTTTTCAGGTTCATAATCTGTGCATGCGTCATTGCCGAATGATCTTCCATATACCGATCCTTCAGCGTGCGCACCAGTTGAGCATACGACAAGAAACGATTGGTGTAAGCCAACAAAATGAGCGAAACAGCCGAGAACAAAAAGGTTGGGGTGATAAGCGTCAGTTCTTCCATACAGTTAGTTTTTATAAGTAAATACTATATTGCAGTTGCAAAGATAATTAAACTTTGACAAAACTATTCCGAAAATCTACTAAGAGAAAACACCCGAATTGTGAACAAATGCACAACCGGGTGTTTTTAATTTTATTTTATAAGGAAAAAGAAATCAATTGAACTTTTCAGCATGTACCTGACCCACTTCCTTGCGGGTATGTTCTTTGAATCCTTCTTTTTCGAGACACTCTATCATGCCCGAAACCATGCGTGGATTACCACAAAGGAAAACATGTGTATTCTCAGCAGTGGGTTTAAAGCCCCACAGTTTTTCAACAGTTCCATCTTCCCATATTTCCTGAATAAATTCAGTGCGGCCCGACCATGGCGTAAACTCGCGCTCAGGAATAGTAATTGTAGGAATATAGCGGAACTTAGGCGACAAACTCTGAAGCAGATTTAATTCGGAAGAATAACCCAAATCCCATGAATTGGAAGCGCCATGAACAACTAGAATGTTCCCCTTGCGATGCAACGCATCGGTACGCAACATACTCATATAAGGAGCAACTCCGGTACCTGTACCAATCAGCACGATGTTCTGATCTTCAGGAATCTGATCGAGCGTAAACATGCCCACAAATTTATTTCCCAACCAAATTTTATCTCCGATATTGAGGTTGAACAAACGGGGAGTCAAAGCGCCTGAGTGAACCAGGGTAATGTAAAATTCAACGTAATCCCTCGACAAATTCGACGATGCAATAGAATAAGCCCTTTTAATCAATTTTTCCTGATCGGGTTCAGCCGGTTCTTCCGTGGCTTCAGCACATTTTTCGCTGGTAGGTGGCAAACCAATGGCAACAAATTGTCCCGGTTTGAAATCGGGTAAATTCCAGCCCAGTGGAGCTATTCTGAACACTTTCATGATAGGCGAAACCTGTACAACCTGTTGTACAATAGCATTTAATTCTTCCATAAAATATTTTTAATATATGTTTATTCTTCTTACAAACGTTGAATTCATCCTGAATTTGAAGCAATTTCAAAATGATTACAAATTGACTGACCAAAACTTGGAGGTACAAAGATACAAAATCTTCATTACTCTCATACACTGACATATGAAAAAATTAAAGATTTTCACTTTCTCACTAAAAGAGATTCAATGCTGAAACTACGTTAAAAATAGTACGTTTACTTTAGTTCAAAATCGAACAAAAATAATGTTTTCGAAAACGACCTTAGCCATCAGAAACTTAAGCTCAACGTGATTCAAAACAAAATAATGTAGAAAAGAAAAATGTTTTTTTTATGTACATTTGCAATGAATAAACATAGCCTGATGCTATCAGAACAATTCATTAATCTTCAAATTTTACCCCCACAATCATGATTGTTTGTATCGCCGAAAAACCAAGTGTAGCACGTGATATTGCCGAAATACTGGGTGCTAAAACCCGCAAAGATGGATATATCGAAGGAAACGGGTACCAGGTGACATGGACTTTCGGACATTTGTGCGGGTTGCTCGAACCCCATGAATATGCTCCCGAATGGAAACCATGGACGCTGAGTCAGTTGCCCATGATTCCGCAACGCTTTGGCATAAAAGTAATGAACGACAGCGGCATTCAAAAGCAATTTAAAGTAATTGAAACATTGATGGCGGCGGCCGATGAAGTTATCAACTGTGGTGATGCCGGACAGGAAGGCGAACTCATTCAACGCTGGGTGATGCAAAAAGCATTGTGCAAATGTCCGGTAAAACGTTTATGGATTTCATCGTTGACCGAAGAAGCCATACGCGAAGGATTTGCAAAATTGCGCGACCAAAAGGAATTTCAACACCTCTACGAAGCCGGACTCTCACGCGCTATTGGCGACTGGACTCTGGGTATGAATGCCACCCGCCTTTACACCCTGAAATATGGCAAGAACCGACAAATACTGTCCATCGGACGTGTGCAAACGCCCACATTGGCGCTCATTGTAAACCGTCAACTCGAAATAGAAAACTTCAAACCCGAAGCTTATTGGGAATTAAAAACAATTTACCGCGACACGCTTTTTTCGGCTACAAAAGGACGATTTTCGAGTGTAGAGGAAGGAACCGGTTTTCTGGAAACTGTAAAAACTGCCGACTTTTTTATCACCGAAATTGGCACTAAAAAAGGTACCGAATCGGCGCCAAGGCTTTTCGACCTTACATCGTTGCAGGTGGAATGCAATAAAAAATTCGGTTTCTCGGCCGACGAAACTCTTAAAATTATTCAAAGTCTTTACGAAAAAAAAATAACTACATACCCTCGCGTCGACACTACTTACCTGAGCGATGATATGTACCCTAAAATACCTGACATTCTGAAAGGATTGAAAGATTATGAACTAATTACAAAACCTCTCTTAGCAGGGAAATTACCAAAGACGAAAAAGGTTTTCGACAATGCCAAGGTAACCGATCACCACGCCATTATACCTACAGGCATACATCCAACAGCATTA
This sequence comes from uncultured Paludibacter sp., assembly GCA_963678465.1. GTDB lineage: Bacteria > Bacteroidota > Bacteroidia > Bacteroidales > Paludibacteraceae > Paludibacter. The sequence continues at coordinate 3,684,798 of OY782858.1, read as the reverse complement.
AACGACAACGAAAAACGGGTATTCGATCTGGTGGCACGCCGCTTTATTGCTAATTTTTATCCCGAATGTAAAATTTCGACCACCACAGTATTAGGCGAAGTAGACAAAGTAGAATTTAAAGTCACCGGGAAACAAATTCTCGATCCGGGCTGGCGCATAGTATTCGAAAAAGCCAAAACAGAAGATGAAAAAGAAAGCGAGGAAGATGAAAAAACGCTTCCACTTTTCGTGAAAGGCGAAAGCGGACCGCACGCACCGACTCTGGCCGAAAAATGGACTTCGCCCCCCAAACCATACACCGAAGCCACATTGCTCCGTGCCATGGAAACGGCAGGAAAACTTGTAGATAACGACGAATTGCGTGACGCTTTGAAAGAAAACGGCATTGGTCGCCCTTCGACGCGCGCTGCTATTATCGAAACACTTTTCAAACGGGAATACATTCGTAAGGAACGTAAAAACCTGATTGCCACTAATACCGGAATAGATTTGATATTGACAATTCAGGAAGAAATGCTTAAATCGGCTGAACTGACCGGACTTTGGGAAAAAAAACTGCGACAGGTGGAAAGGGGCGAATATCAGGCCAGCGACTTTCTGAACGAACTAAAGGAAATGGTTCGTCAGATTGTACTGAACGTAAAAAGCGATAACCGTTCGATTGATGAAATACGTGCATCGCACGAAAACAAAAACAATCCTGAAGGAAAAGTTTGCCCCATGTGCGGAAAAGGTACTGTTATAAAAGGCAACACCGCCTACGGTTGCAGCGAATGGAAAAGTGGCTGCACTTTCCGTCAGCCCTTTTAAGAAAAAGTTGGTGGTTTTATGGCTGATTAGTTTGGTGTTTTAAACCGAAATCAGGCTAAAGGCACAGAAAACGATTATCACAACCTGAGTAGTCTCTCAATTTTGGCTTTGATGCTGATGTTTTCCATAAAACCGGTAAATTTATCGGCGCCGGGGCCAAAAGCAAAAACAGGGACAGGAATTCCGGTATGCCCTTTGGTAGTAAACGCTGCCTCAAAAGTACCTGCTTTGATATTTCCCGCGGGAAAAGTCAATCCGCCCGTTTCGTGATCGGCAGTGATAATCACAAGCGTATTTCCATGTTTTTGTGCATAATCCAACACACGTCCCACTGTTTCGTCAAAATCGAGCATTTCTTTAACTATCTGTGCCCCATCATTGTCATGGCTTGCCCAGTCGATTTGAGAACCTTCCACCATAAGGAAGAACCCTTTTTTGTTATTATCGAGGATTTCAATGGCCGCCATGGTAGCATCCGGTAACATTTTTCCACGTTCAGTCATCGCAGGATTTTGGTCTTCGTAAAGCAAACCTGCCAGTTTTCCTGATTTTATTGCCTTCACATCATCTATTGTATAAGCAACCTGATAATTTTTGGCTTTAAGTTCATCGATCAGGTTCCTGTTATCCGCTCTTTCTTCGAAATACTTACGGCCACCTCCAACGAAAACATCTATATCGGTTTTCAAATAATCGGTGGCAATTTCTTCGTACATATTCCGGTTGTTCACATGAGCAATAAACGAAGCAGGCGTAGCATGAGTAACCGCGCAAGCCACAACAATACCGGTTGCTAATTTATTTTTCTCGGCCAATTCGAGAATGGACTGAACAGCCACCGAATCGGGATTCATACCTATCATTCCGTTTTTCGTTTTCACACCACAGGCCAAAGCCGTGCCACCGGCACCCGAATCGGTAGTAAAATGACTTGCTGAATAGGTTTTTGAAAAGCCGATACTTTTACAGCGTTCGAGCTGAAGTTTGTTGCTATTGGCCACCATACCGGCATAAATCTGAGCCAGGCCCATGCCATCGCCAATCAATACAACAACATTCTTAGGTTTCCCTTGAGCCAAAACTGTAAGCGAAAACAACACTACAGAGAGCGAAAGTACAAGCAGTTTTTTCATAAAAATAATTTTTATCTAAGTAATGAGAAAATATAATGTCGCATTAATAAACGAGTAATATGCCGTTTATCTTATTTTTATTAAATTGCAAATGATACCCCCGAAGCCATCTGGATAAATAGCAAATACTTATGAAAGAGCATTCGCAATTCCCTTTAATTCTTCGCGTATACTTTTCAAACGTTCCACCAGCTGTTGTTGTTTTTCAACCGCATCCTTTTTCTGCCCCAGGCGACGTTTTGCTCCCTCCAGAGTCAATTTTTGTTCTTCCACCAGAAAAACGATTTTCTTAATCGTAGCAATATCCTCGTTTGTATAAAAACGTGTCCCCCTGTCATTTCGTCTGGGTTTAAGCTGTTTAAATTCCTTCTCCCAAAACCTCAGGTTCGATTGGTTTATTTTAAACATTGCAGCCACCTCAGAGATAGAATAATATAGTTTTTCCATTGCCATAATTAATTAAAAAAAATGATTATCCGATAGATTACCTAATGCTTTAGACTTCAGTACAACAGGGGCTTTGCCCCTAAAACCCCACTTACTTTTTTGTCTTAACACAAAAAAGTAAGCAAAAAACACCTCACCTGTCCTTCGGACACCCTCTCCAACAGGAGAGGGAAAAAGGAATAAAGTGTTAGACTGCGCCCGCTTCGCTCAAAAAATCAGTCGTTTGCAGGCTGAAAACTTTTAAACTCGCCCCGACGAAATACGTCGGGACTCAAACAGAAAAGTTTTCTACGCCTGCTTCACTCCATTTTTTGGCTCACCGGACGAGGTCGATCCTTAAAGAGAGTTTGTACAACAGAAGTAGGTAATGAAACGGATATTCATATTAAAAAAAACGAGCCGTTTTAAATTTCATAGGTCAAGTTTTCGCGAACAAATAGTACGAAGTTTAATGAAAGAACAAATAACCAAGTAAAATAGCCGATACAATACCCACAAAATCGGCTAATAAGCCGCAAGCTAACGCATATCGTGTATTTTTAATCCCAACCGAGCCAAAATAAACAGCAAGTATATAAAATGTTGTATCGGTCGATCCCTGAATTATACACGAAAGCCGGCCAACAAATGAATCGGCGCCGTTCAATGTCATAGCATCCACCATCATCCCGCGGGCACCGCTTCCGCTCAAAGGTTTCATCAAAGCGGTAGGCAAAGCGCCAACAAAATCGGTATTCATGCCGGTAAGTCCCACCAACCAGGTGATTCCATCGGTAAGCATAGTCATCGCGCCCGAAGCCCTGAAAATACCAATGGCCACAAGTATGGCAATCAGATAAGGAATAATGCCTACTGCCACCTGAAACCCTTCTTTAGCACCTTCGATAAAAGATTCGTACACATTTACTTTCTTATACACCGCCATAGCAATAAAACCCACGATAATGCCGAACAAAAGAAAATTGGCTGTCAGCGAAGAATATTGTGAAATTTGATCTTTTGTAAGTTGGCTCAGTAAAAAAATTACAGCAGCTATAAAAAGAATCAACCCCGTAATCGTTCCTAAAATTGTTTTATCCAGCAAATTTATTTTCTGATAAATAGCCACAGAAATCAGTCCTGTCAATGCCGCAATAAAAGTAGCAATCATGATTGGCAAAAAAACATCCGCCGGATTGGCCGCTCCTAACTGCGCCCTGTATACCATTATACTAATGGGAATTAAACAAAGTCCGGCAGTATTCAGCACCAAAAACATAATCATGGGATTCGAGGCCGTTTCTTTGTCGGGGTTTATCTCCTGCAATTCCTTCATTGCCTTGAGGCCCATCGGCGTAGCAGCATTATCAAGTCCGAGCATATTGGCCGACACATTCATAAAAATACTGCCGAGCGCAGGATGATCCTTAGGAATATCGGGCAAAATTTTAGTAAAAAAGGGAGCCACAAGTCGCGCGAAAATTTGAATTACACCACCTTTTTCTCCCACTTTCATAATACCAAGCCACATCGAAAGCACTCCGGTTAGTCCCAGCGAAATTTCGAAACCTGTTTTGGCCGAGCCAAATGCACCTTGAATTATATCTGTAAATATTTGTGTGTTTCCATTGAAAATCAGCTGAAAACAAGCCACAATAAATGCGACAAAGATGAATCCGATCCAGATATAGTTTAAAATCATTCGCTCTGCGTTTTAATTATTTGTTCAAGTTACAAAAATACGTTTTTTTTGCTAATATCGTTTTTATTTGAAATGATTAATTCAAGGTTGGATGGCAATTTGCCGAAAAATCGGCTATTCAAAAAAGTGATTTCGTCTTTCATCCTCCATCAACACCAAAAGAAAAGTCCTGAAAAACAAAAAATGTTCTTCAGGACTTTTAAGTGTCAACTTATAATTTTAAGACTATTCCTTTTCTAATTGCAGCGTCTTGGTAGGCAGGTCACAAACTTCGGTTGGACCATAATACTGAACCGGGCCGGGATAAACGTAGCTCGATTTTTCATCAGCCCATTCTTCGCGGTGAGCAGCAAAGTATTTGAACGGAGCGCCATCCAAACGTACCAAAGCCTTCTGAATTACCGGTTTCATTTTTCCGTGACGTTTTTCCATGTTCATCATCATGGTGATAGGCACTCCACCGGCACTCCACTCGGCAGCAGGTGCTGTAAGGTTACGCACCGACGACATATAACCGGTTTTGCCTTCCGAAATAAGTACCGAAGCAGTGTAACCCAATGAATAGGTGTAGTCGGCATCGAAGTTTGAAGGAATAGCACAACGTCCTTCGTAACCGAAGAAGTGGTTGATGGCCGAGAATTTTCCTTTGAATGTTCCTTCAGCTTTCAGCATGGCAAGGCGTTTGGCCACCATTTCGATCAGCAGTTTTTCTGTTTCGATCAACGAAACCTGAACATTACCGTGAGGGTCGCGATCCAAAGTCAACTGACGGGCAATGCCTTTAGGAAGATCGCGATACACCTGACTGCTTTCAGGGCTTAACAAGCCTTTAACGTACTGACGTTTTTCGTCGTCCGATTCCAAACCATTGAAGTCATCATTGTGAGCCAATAAATCGTTCAGTTCGGCAATCAGCGTTTTCATGGCCGGAATAAATTCAATCAATCCTTCAGGAATTAAAATTGTTCCGAAGTTCATGCCGTGGCTTGCACGATGCACAATAACGTTTACAATATCTTCAACAACATCTCTCAATGTTAGATTTTTGGCTTCTACTTCTTCAGAAACAATACAAATGTTTGGTTGGCTTTGCAAAGCACATTCCAGTGTAATGTGCGAAGCCGAACGACCCATCAGGCGAATAAAGTGCCAGTATTTTTTAGCCGAGTTAGCATCGCGCTGTATGTTACCAATTAATTCGGAATACACTTTACAGGCGGTATCGAAACCGAACGAAGTTTCGATCATTTCGTTTTTAAGGTCACCATCAATTGTCTTCGGACAGCCAATTACCTGAATACCTGTTTTCTTTTGCGAATAATATTCGGCCAGCACACAAGCATTTGTATTTGAATCGTCGCCACCAATAATTACGATAGCATTAATCCCTAACTGTTTGCAAATTTCAGCTCCTTTCTCGTATTGTGCTTCTTCTTCGAGCTTTGTACGACCTGAGCCAATGATATCGAAACCTCCGGTATTGCGGTATTCATCCACAATTTCCTTTGTCAGTTCAATGTATTGATGATCGACCAATCCGCTGGGACCGCCCAGAAAACCGTACAATTTATTGTTCGGATTCAATGCTTTCAAGCCATCGAAAATTCCTGAAATCACATTATGGCCACCGGGCGCTTGTCCGCCGGAAAGGATAACACCTACGCCAACTGTTGGATTTTCTTTTTTCTCACCGGCTTCGAACGTAATCAAAGGCATTCCGTAAGTGTTTGGAAAAAGTGCTTTGATGTCGGCCTGATCAGCTACCGATTCAGTATTAACGCCCTCTTTCAATACAACATTGCCTTTCAGCGCAGCAGGCAATTTAGGTTGGTAGGCTGCACGCGCTATTTGCAATGGACTTTTAGTCATTGGTTTCATAATGAATTTTTATTTTATAATGGTTTGATATTCAATTGCATGATTTAATAATAAATCCCATGCAAAATTAATGAAAAAAATCAATAATACAAACTGTCAATTTTACTTTCGAACATTGAAGTCAACAGGTCTGGGTCTACAAGCTATATTATGACACAAGAACATAATAATATGTCCCCGACACTCAATGATTAGTGCCGGGGACATATCATCTCTTTCTGAGGATCTTATTTAGTCACCTGAATAAACTCGATCGACCATGCATTGATAGTTGTTGCATTGCGGAGTACTGTAAGTTCGTCGCCGGCAGCGTTGGCAAATACATATTTTGCCTGCACCTGATAGTCTGTATTATTTACCCGGTAATAATCCTCGTAATTGTACGTTTTTACGATCGCATAATTTACATCATCCATCTGGAAAACCTGAGGATAGGTATTCGACGAATAATCCATCTTTATCAAACACCAAAGGCTCCTGGCCGATTTGCTGTAATCTATAAATTCGAAACCATAAAAACCAGATGATGAATTCGGACGCTGAAGCTGACCAATAGGAGAAAGCCCATTGCTGTTCCAGCCGGAATAAGACAAAGCAGCCGAAACTCTGTAAACATTTCCCCCAGTGCTCACTAATTGCTCCCCATCATTGACAAACCAAAAGCAATCTACCGTTTCAAAAATATCGGCCTTTTCAGTCCGTGTATTACTATCGTAGACATAAAATCCACTCGAAACTTCAGTTTCAGCACCTATGATATAATCCTTGCCAGGAACTTTTCTGATCATACAATCTTCGTAAACCGACGATCCGTTAGTAACACCACCTGTCGATAAATTTACCCAATAAATATTTGTGTGTTGGATGTTATAATTGCCACCTTCGGTATAAGCGCACCAGTTATTGGCTGCAAACTCGATGTCAGCAAGAATTCCGTTCACTTCATACGTTTTTAAAACTTTACTGTTTATCAAATCTATATGGCTAATGAGCCCGCCATGCCCCACCAGTGCATTGGCGCCATCTTCCGACACCGACAAACAGGTAGGCGCTTTACTCAGAGCAATTGTATTTGCAATTGCCTTTGTTTTCACATTATAAGCAACCAGCTTATCGGGCTGTGTGGTGACATAATAGAGGATATCGGTATTTTTATCAAGGAATGCATCCGTAATTTTTCCTTCCACAGCATGTACATTGGCGCTGTTGCTACCCGAACGGGCACGTATTGTAAGCTCCTGCAAAGGTTTTTTCGAATCGTTTGTTTTCAACGTAACTTTCACATCCACCTGCCCTTCAGGAAGCAAAGCCCTGTTGCAAAGAAAATTAAGACTTACACTAGAATAATTACTGAGCATCCCCGAGGAGCTGGATACACTCAGCCACTGCGGCATTCCTTCGAGCGACCAAATCAAAAGACCATTGCCCTGGTTAGAAAAACTTATTGTTTTTGTTGTTTCAGTACGTCCAAAATCAATTGTAGCATAGGAGGAATAAAAATTAAACGTTGGAGTACCCGCATCGACCGACACTGCAATAGTGACTTCAGGATTAGCTTTATCGTTTGTTATCAGCACAATCGATCCCACCAAACTGCCCGATGTCAGGTTTTCGATATTAACTTTCAATGGCAACTGATAGGTTCCGTTTTGAGGAATAATAGAGCTGGACGAATTTAATCTTTCAGTGTCAACTTCCAACCAGTCGGGCATGCTCTCTATATTCCAAAAAAGAATACCCTCACCAGAATTCCTAATATTCAACACAGGCTCATTATAGGCTCCTCCACTGATATTTAATACATTGCTCACGTTGATCACCGGATTTCCTTCAGTGATGTAACTTACCGGAATAAAAAAACTTTTGCCACCCGAAGTAACTTCAATTTTATCCATGTACACCCCTACCTTTTCAAAAGCCGGATGCAGAATGGCTTTGCAACGAACAGTAGCTATGCTATTGCTAAGTTGCCCTGATGGAGTACTGATTTGCAGCCAGACTGGCGATTTTACAATTTCGAAACTTTCGTTACCCATACCAGGACAACTAAACTGATAGTCAGATTCGTCCCAGGCAGGGGAAATAATGACACCCGATTCACCAGCCGGATAATTAACCGGCGTCAGGTTATCGCTCAGGAATTCATTACTGCACGAATAAACCGTCAACAGTAAAACAAAGGCTATATATCGATAAAAATTATTCATAATTTACATGATTTTAATAAGTTCTACTTAGAGATGAAATTTCAACACTAATCCATAATCAAAACGGGATAAGTTGAGTGAATTATCCATTTTGTGATTAGATAAACTTTCAGAATTTCCTCCCGAATCCCGATATTCTAAATTCATTGTCGAAAGTTGCCCATACAAAAAACTTCCATCAACACCTACCGATAAATAAGGAAGCACAAGATATTCTACCGAGCAGCCAAATCGTCCACCTATTGTAAGTCCGTTACCTAAAACATTATATGCATTAGTTGTATAAGAAGACGAAGATGGTACAACCATCGAAAACTGCTCTTCGTTACGATAAGACAACAAGCCGCCCGACAGTGTTTCGCTGAGTTTCAACTTACGATTCGAACCCAAAAACTGCTGAAACAACACAGATGGACCTAAATAACTTACATACTGGCGCGTTTTTATATTACCAACCATATAAATGGGATAAGTAGGATCAATCGTCTGAAAACTGTCACCACGATAACCTGAGCCAAAAAATGAATACTGAAAACCAAACCCGATAGCAGAAGTAAATAAATTATGGACACTTACACCCACAGTCACCCCTTTTTTAAGCTGCTCGAAAGCCTCGTCCATTTCTGAATTACCCACACTGGCAAGCAACCAGGGCATAGTAGCTACACCTACCGAAAGCTCGAAAATCATCTTTTTTTCAGGAACAATTTGCCGCCTTTCGGTAGCTGTTGAATGGGCATGCTGCGATTGCTTTGCTGTAGTTTCTGCCTGACGGGAATAGCTTGCAACATTATCCAGAGCAATTGATTTCCCGGTTATTTTAGTCCCTTCTGTCTGTTCATAAAAAATCCGGGTTGTATTCATTGTCACTATTTTACAAAAAATAGTGTCGTTTTTAGAAGTAACAATTTTATCTTGTGCTTTTAATAAAAACACAAAAACAGAAAGCAAAAGACAAACGAAAATTTTTCTCATAGAATTAAAAATTAATTTATTGTTTGAAAATAAATAGAATTACCTGAAAGTAACATCAGCAAGAAAAACACAAAGATACAATTATTTCTATATTTAACCATTAATCCTCTGTTAAATTTTAGATTTACAAAAAAAATACATTTGATACCATTATCAAACCCTTATAAGATCTTACTTTCTTAGTTCCCGCTCACTCTTTTTCACAAATTTTCAAAATTTACAATTACTCCAAATTTGGATTTAACATATTTTTAACTGAAATTATTTTTGAATTGTTATTTATTTACATTAACTTTGTAGTTTTCAATGAAAACCAAACCCTTTTATTGTATTTTAGCCTCAGAGTAAGGCAACAAGTGTATTGCGGAGACAAAAAAAATATTACACCCAATCAATTAAAATGCATCAGCAACCTACAGACAGCTCAATGAAAGCTACTGTATGCTAGGAAAGCATTTTTTCAAAAACGGGAATTGTATATTTTTCACTGTAGTTTGTAAAAAATCGTCATCCATTCGAGAGCAAACACTCCACAGCAACACTTATCAAAGCAAGCGGCATAAAGAAATGAATATTTTCTTTAACTATACACTATAGACAATTGCAGAAATGAAACGTTTTCTTACTGTTTATTTCACATTAATGACCTGTTTGGCGTTTTCGCAAACACCGAACCGCACCGTCAATTTCACCAGCAACATTGCAGGTGCCACCAAATTTACATCCATAACTACCGCATTATCAGGAGCGCCAGCAAATACTATCATTTGGGTAGCAGCAGGCACCTATATTGAGAATGAACTCATCATCCCTGCCGGCGTAACGGTTATTGGTGGCTTCCCACCCAACGCAACCACTTACGAGCAGCGCATTTATCCGGGAGTGGCCACAGCAGCACAAAAATCGGTACTCGATGGGAATTACAGCCACAGGGTTGCCACTGTAAAAGGAACTACAACTACAAAAGGTACGCTCGATGGATTTACAATCAAAAAAGGATATACCTATATAGGAGGTCCTGCAGGCACTTCGGCCGGATATGGCGGCGGTGTACTTATCGACGGCGGCATCGTTCAAAATTGCATTATTCAAAACAATGTGTCTGCCATACGACCTCCAAGCCCCGAAGTCATCCCCGGCACATTTGTGGCTAGTATTGGGGATATCTACTGCACCGATGGCACAATTCTTAAACCCACTTATTACATTGATGCAAATGGTAAATATGTAGCGACTCTTGCTGCGGCACACTTTACCGGCCACATCCCCATGGGCATTGTCTACTATGTAAATCCAGCTCCATCAGCTAAGGAATTTTTCATAATGGGCATACCAAAAATGAATGGTACAGAAGTAGATGCTACATGTAACTGGGTAAATTGTTCCGTAGATATACCAACTGTAACTTCGCACCCAACTGTAGAAGCAGCTAAATTAGATACTGCAGGCTTTACAAACACAAGAAATATGGTAACGGCTGCAAATAAATGGGTTGCCGATGGCACGCCCTGGACAGATTTTGGTTCTGGAAACTCAGGCCTTAAATACGCAAGATATTATAATTTCCCTATCGGAACTTTAGGTCGCTGGTATCTGCCTGCCGCAGGCCAAATGTTACACATTTGGGATGTTTATCCACAAATGGATGCTTGTGCAAGGTTACTAAAAGAAAGAGGATTTTGGACTGCTTTAAATACAATATACAACAACAATTCAACTATTTTCTCTTCTACAGCATACTGGACTTCTTCTGAGCAAAACAACACAAAATCATGGCTATTAAACACTTACTCATACCCATGGTCGCCAGCATCTCTTAATAACTTGTCAAAAACAAATCCCGGTGTCGCCATACCTGTATCAACAATTAAAATGTAGTGTTATGTATAATTATTCTCCAATAAAAATCAAAATACGGACAAATACATTTTTCACACTGTTATTGTTCATATTTTCAACTTTTGTAAGTGCGCAAACAGTATCGGAAGGCGGAGGGGTTTATTTGCAGAACGGAGGAAAACTAATGAACAGCATAGTTAACCAAAACTATGCTTTAAAAGGTTTTGGAGTATCGGGAACCTCCGGAGAAGTACTGAATAGCAATATCAATAATAATTTATACCTGAACAAGGAAATCGTTGTTCCCGGCGACATTTTAATGAATGATGGAACTGTCTACACCCCACAATATGACAAAAATGGAAAATTGCTGTTTCCAACAGGATATACCATTATAGACGTTGTAGGAGTTTGTTTTTGGACTAACGAAAGCAATGATTTTGTAAATGCCAATTCACTTGTAATCGCCATCACCGAAAACACAAGTATTCAGTGGACACCTACAATTGGATACCAACAACCCGACATTCCAAACCTTACTAACTATGACACCCCGGCCGCAGCTATTTCGGACAAAGAAGGATTTGCAAACACGGCTAAAATTGTTGGTCATACGGGCTTTACAGGCAATGGCGCAGGAGGAACTTTTTCGTTGACGAATACAAATTGTGCCGCAAAGTACTGTTATAATTACGGCACAGTTGCCGGAGTTTGGTTTTTACCCTCCCTTAATCAGCTCGTCGAAATTTATCGTACGCTGAGTATAGTCAACTTTGTATTGAATAAACTCCACGCATTACAACCCAGCATAGTGGAAATTTCAGCAACAGGGGAATATTGGTCTTCCTCTGAAAGAGCTAATTACGGCGCATGGCCATTTAGTTTTTCTGCCGGTGGACCGACACAAAACACTTCCAAATCAGACAACAAGAAGGCGAGAGCCATAAAAGTAATAAGTAAAACCAAGTAAAGTATGAAAATCAAAACCATCCTTTTGGCTTGCGCGGTTATTACTCCTTTAATCTGTCTAAGGGGCGCCTCTCCTACCAATGGAGTTTCAGGCTCCATAAGTCTGAAAAATTGCATTGTATATGGCAACGACGAATTTGACCAAATTGCCTCTACTGTTACGATAACCAATTCGGGTGTACAGCCTAATTCGGACACGACTTTGCCTACGGGAACAGGAAACTTTTCACTCACAGGCATAACTTCACACAAGGATGTGGCAGCTGCTGTTCCATCCGAGGCCCTGTCCTATTATCTATCGCCACTATCATCAATGGTCAATAAAGGTTTAAATATTAGTTATTTGTCACAAAAAGACATCAACGGAAACGACCGCACTTACGACGGAACCGTAGACATAGGTGCTGTTGAATACTCAATGATCACCAAAAACCCGGGTAGCAACTGGACTACAGCTTCCGACTGGAGAATTGGAAGGGTACCCACCGTTGATGATATTGTAACCATTCGAACAGCAACACAGGTAGCAACAATAAATGCTGTATGTAAGAAAATTTTAGCCATAGAAAGTGGCGCTTCGCTGACTGTAAATGCAGGAAGTCAACTTACTGTAAGCGAAACCATAACCAATACCGACGCTAATCGATTGATTGTAAAAGCAAAATCATCAACAGCCGAAACTACAAAAAACGGTACATTGATCTTTCATAACACATCAGCCAATCCTGTTTCTGCAACTGTTGAAATGTTCAGTATATCCAATTACGATTTAACACGTCCTGTCAACAATAGATACAACTGGCAGTTTTTCGGAATACCCGTGGAAGCTATTCCGGCCAATCCGACTTTTTACGGAGCATATGTACGCATACGAATTGAAAACAGCACCGACCCTACTAAACATTGGATGTCGCTCACTAATTCTTCGCAAGTGACTCCATTTCAGGGCTATCAGATTTGCTATGCCAAGCCAGGTAAGGTTTGGTTTTCGGGCAAATTAGTAAACCGCGATTACAATAGCGGACAATTGGCAAAAAGCCCGGGTGCAGATGTTTTGTATGCCGGTCAGCATTTATTAGCCAACCCCTACACCGCTGCCATCGACATAAAAAAGATAGAATTTGGCAACGACATGGACAAAACAGTTTACCTTTACAACACAGGATCATTTAGCCAATGGGAAGCCAACTCTTCAAAACAAGGGGGAAGTCCCGGTCAGTACTTTGGAATTCCCCAAAACAGAGCTGACGATCCCGGAATTCCCAGCCAGATTCCATCAATGAGTTCAATGCTTGTAAAAGTAAATTATTCAACATCCAATGCATATGTGAAAATAAATTACAATGCTGCAATAAAACAAAACACGGAACAACAAAGAGTAAAAAGAGAAAGTGCAGAGACTACGGAAGACATCTGCACCCTAATTGATTTGGAAAGCAAATCTTCCAGCGATAGACTCTGGCTTTTTGCTGACGAAAAATTATCACGTAACTTCGACAATGGGTACGATGGATATAAATTATACATTTCGCCAAACATCGCGCAAATTTACGCCATTGAACAGGACGGAAACTACCAAATCAATTCGGTAGATGATCTGAACAATACAACAATCGCATTTCAGCCGGGCGAAGATACCGATTATCAACTTATTTTCAATAATTATAATTTAGAAAAAAGGTACTCAAAACTATTGCTTTTCGATTTAGCAAAAGAAAAGGTGATGGATGTTACCGCCAATGGTTCAGTGTATAATTTCACCGCCGATCCGAAATTGAATTCCATCGCCCGATTTAAACTGATTACCGAAAAGATACAAACACCGGATGTAGATCCATCGAAAGTCGGATTTTACACCGAGGGTAACAATCTGCACATCTACAATTATGGAAATACCGGCAATGTAATGATATACGATATCTCAGGACGGTTATTATTTCAGCGGCATTTATATCCGAATGGTATCACTACCATAGCTTTGCAAAAACAAACCGTCTATATTGTAAAAGCAACAATACCAAATGAAACAACATCAAAAAAAATAATTATTGATTAGCATCAAAAAAAAATAATTACTTATTTCGGACAACGCACAGTACTTCCAAAAAATTTAGCTACCTTTGCACCCGAATTTAAAAACAACTATACGTTGTGAGTAAATATCCGAATTTCACTGCTTTATATTGGCAGTATGCTTACCAAAATGGTACACGTTTTCATTAACGAATGAAATTATCGCCGGATGACTACTCTAAAACGTGTACTAAAAAACTAAAAATGACATTCAAAGAATTAAATTTGAAGGCTGATATATTATCGGCCATCGAAGAACTTGGGTACGAGCAACCTATGCCCGTACAGGAAAAAACCATCCCTTTTATGTTGGAGCAAACCGCTGATTTAGTGGCTTTAGCTCAAACCGGAACGGGTAAAACTGCGGCTTTCGGGCTACCGGTACTGAACATGATTGACGCCACCCGCAAGCAAGTGCAGGCATTGGTACTGGCGCCAACCCGTGAATTGTGTATTCAGATTGCCAACGACCTGAAAGGCTACTCGAAAAACATGCGCGGCATGCGTATCGTTCCTGTTTACGGTGGCGAAGACATTCGCACACAACTCCGACAGCTCGACACTCCTCCTCAAATTATTGTTGCTACACCGGGTCGACTGATCGACCTGATCGAACGTGGCAAAATTGAGTTGGGTGCTATCGATTTTCTGGTTTTGGACGAAGCCGATGAAATGCTCAACATGGGTTTCAAAGAAGACATCGAAACCATACTACAACGCACTCCCGATAGCCGTCGGACAATGCTTTTCTCGGCCACCATGCCAAAGGAAATTGCAATGATCGCTCGCAAGTACATGAAAAACTTCGAGGAAATTACCGTTGGCACCAAAAACTCGGGAGCTGAAAATGTAGAACATATTTATTATGTTTCGCAGGCTAAACAACGCTATCTGGTGCTGAAACGCATTGTGGATTTGAACCCTGATATTTATGGCATCGTTTTCTGCCGTACCCGTCAGGAAACCAAAGAAGTGGCCGATCATTTGATGCACGATGGCTATAACGCCGATGCACTTCATGGCGACCTTTCGCAGGCACAACGCGATACGGTAATGCAGAAATTCCGTATCCGTAATATTCAACTACTTGTGGCAACAGATGTAGCTGCACGTGGATTGGATGTAAGCGATTTGACGCATGTGATCAATTACAATTTGCCCGATGATGTTGAAATATACACACACCGTAGCGGTCGTACCGGTCGCGCTAACAAAAAAGGCGTTTCTGTATCCATCATTCATTCTAAAGAAAAATTCAAGATCAAAGACATTGAGCGCATGCTTAAGAAGAACTTCGAACAGCAACAAATCCCTAACGGATTAGAAGTTTGTAAAAAGCAATTGTTCTTTTTGATTGACCGCATGCAAAATGTTGAAGTAAACGAAGAACAGATTCTTCCTTACATACCACAGATAATGAATCAATTAAATGATCTAAGCAAAGAAGAAATTCTGAAACGTTTTGTTTCGTTAGAATTTAACCGTTTCCTCGAATACTACAAAGATGCTGACGATTTAAATTATCGCGAAAGATCCGACAGAGATGACCGTGGAGAGCGCGGACAGAGAGCTGAACGTGGTGAAAGAGGAGAACGTGGTACTAAATCGGGTAACCGCATTCGACTAAAAATGAACATTGGCGATCGTGAAGGCATTGATCCGAAACGTTTCCTTGGAATTATAAATGATGTAACCGGCGATAAATCAATCAGCATTGGCGCCATTGAAGTAACGAACAAGTTCACGTTCTTTGATGTTTTTGCCGATCAGGTAGAAAAAGTGGTTACCGCTTTTGCAGGAGAGTCAGATTATCAGGTTTCGGAAGCCAAAGGAAGTAAATCCTTCGAAGGTGGACGGAAACCCGAATATCGCACACGCAGCAATTCATCCGAATCACGCTCGGGAGGCTATCGTGCAAGCGAAAGAAGTCCGCGTTCAACCGAAACTTCCGGTGGTGGCGACAAGCCATGGCGCAGTCGCGAACGCACCGATGAACGTGGAAGCCGTAGACCTTCAGCAACAGGCGGAGAGCGAAAAAGCAGTACTTACCGAAAACGCTCATAAATTATACATACCTCAATAAACGGATCATTTCTTAATGGAATGATCCGTTTGTGTTTTTTGTATAAGAATTTAAATAACAAGCAAGCTAAATTTTTAATTGATTTTTTTGAATAAAAATTCAACAGATTTCGAAAATAGCTTTATAGTTTAATTTAATTGTATTATTTTTGCGCTTTAATATATTTTTACAAACACAGAAATAACGATCAAGAATACAGCCATTTCTATTCATAACCTTCATTCGAACCTGTTTTTTTACTTTCCTTTCAGCTGATTTTTGATGTTTGAATTTCATTACGGGCACGCTTAGGCTGGCCTTTTATTTTTTTGATAACCGAAGACGTATATGTCCGAAACAGAAACTATATTAATAAATAAATTCAATTAATCAATTAAAAATCAACGTTTATGAGAAAAGCAATTTTCGCATTGATGCTACTTGTCGCAATGTCGGCACAGGCTCAAACCAATCTGCAATTTCACTACGATTTCGGGAAAAACCGCAATTATGTAACCACCACCCTCGAAATGTTCAAACCGGACAAATGGGGAAACACCTTCTTCTTTGTGGATTTTGATTATAACATGGGTGAGAAAAACCACCCATCATCGGCTTATATGGAAATTGCCCGCTGTTTAAAATTCTGGAACGGACCACTTAGCCTGCATGTTGAGTACAATGGCGGACTTGGCACATTCAATGCAGTAGGTACCGAATTTGCTTTTCCTATCAACAATGCTTATTTGGTTGGGCTTGACTACGGTCTGAATAATGCAGACTTCAGCAAAACACTGAACATCAAAGCACTTTACAAACATATTGCCGGCAAACAAGAATCGGCTCAGCTAACTGCCGTTTGGGGATTGCACTTTTTGAACCGCAAATTAAGCTTCACCGGTTTTGCCGATTTATGGCTCGAGGACAATACCTTTGGTTTAAATAACACAACAAGCACTGTATTTATTACAGAACCACAACTTTGGTACAACTTTGGCGAACATTTTTCGGTGGGTACCGAGGTCGAAATCGCTACAAATTTTGCCGGTGTAGAAGGAGTGAAAGTATGCCCTACTTTAGGCGCTAAATGGAATTTCTAACCTTAAAAAACAGCAAAATCATGTTCGAAAAATATTTTAAATTAAAAGAAAACGGCACAAATACGCGCACCGAAGTCATTGCAGGGATCACCACCTTTTTAACAATGGCCTATATCCTTGCCGTTAACCCAAGTATATTGTCGGCTACAGGAATGGATGCCAACGCATTGTTCACCTCAACAGCCATCGCCGCCATTGCAGGCACATTAATAATGGCGTTATGGGCTAAACTTCCGTTTGCGCTTGCCCCTGGAATGGGACTCAACGCATTTTTTGCCTTTTCGGTGGTACTGGGAATGGGATACTCGTGGCAATTTGCATTGACAGCTGTACTTATTGAAGGTATTATATTTATTCTGCTTACCCTTTTCAATGTACGCGAAGCAATCGTTGATTCAATTCCCAAATCGGTGAAAACAGCCATTAGCGCAGGGATAGGACTTTTTATTGCTTTTATCGGACTTCAAAATGCAGGTGTAGTTGTGAAAAACGATGCTACTTTAGTACATTTAGGTGATATTACAACCGGATCTGCGCTTTTAGCTATGATTGGATTAGTGGTTACTTCGGTATTGATTGTAAAAAAGATTAAAGGCGATTTGCTGATTGGTATTGTTTTAACTGCCCTTTTCGGAATTCCAATGGGAATCACCCAAATCAATGGAGTAGTAAGCACTCCTCCTTCCATAGCTCCTATTTTCTTCCAATTTGAGTTTTCTAACATTCTAAGTTTTGACATGCTTATCGTAGTGTTTACATTTTTGTTTGTCGACATTTTTGATACACTCGGAACACTTGTAGGCGTATCGACAAAAGCCAATATGCTCGATAAAAACGGCAATGTACCCAACATTAAAAAGGCATTTATGGCCGATGCACTGGGAACAACATTCGGAGCTATGCTGGGAACAAGCACAGTAACTACCTATGTAGAAAGTGCAGCCGGTGTTTCGGAAGGAGGACGTACAGGTATGACTTCGTTGATAACTGCTATCTGTTTTGCCGTTGCATTGTTCTTTGCACCTGTATTTTTGGCTATTCCGGGAGCAGCAACAGCTCCGGCTCTTATTCTTGTAGGTTTATTTATGATCGCCCCTATCAAAGAACTTGATTTTAACGACTATTCTGAATCGATTCCGGCATTTATATGTATTTTGGCTATGCCACTTACATACAGTATTGCCGAAGGAATTACTTTGGGCGTATTAAGTTATGTATTCATCAACGCATTGGCAGGAAAATTCAAGAAACTATCCATTGGGATGTACATTTTGGCAATCCTGTTTATTCTGAAATATATATTTATCTAAAGATATTCATTGAATGACAACCAACAAAAGCCTTCTGCTTCATAGCAGAGGCTTTTTGTTTTTAAAATCAAATTATTTATCTTTGTCCATTATCAAGAAAAGATGGAAACACCAATATTAAACGAAGCAAAAAAGACCTACAACGAACCCATGCATACCTGTGAACACATTTTGAATCAAACAATGGTGCGAATGTTTGGCTGTGGCAGATCGGTCAACGCTCACATCGAGCGACGAAAAAGCAAGTGCGATTACCTTATGACACAAGCGCCAACTGATGATCAGATTGCTGAGATAACGCTCAAGGTGAATGAAATCATCCGACAAAATTTACCGGTTACGGAGGAATTGATGAGCAGAAATGAAGCAGCCAAAATTGCTGATTTATCAAAATTGCCCGTAGATGCTTCCGAAACCTTACGGGTAATCCGGGTGGGCGAATACGATGCCTGTGCCTGCATTGGGCAGCATGTGGACAATACTTCAGAACTCGGGACTTTTGAAATTATAAGCCACGATTTTGAAAATGAACGTTGGCGGGTACGATTTAAACTCGTTTAAAACAAAAAAACACCACTTTTCAATAGAGAAGTGGTGTTTTTTTGTTTTAATTAATTTGCATCAAAGTATCAACATGGCATCGCCATAGACTCCAAATCTGTAGCCTTCTTTTAAGGCCACTTCGTATGCGTTCATCACATGATCATAATCTCCAAAAGCAGCCGTAAGCATTAACAGCGTTGAATATGGCAGGTGAAAATTGGTAATCAATGAATTAGCTACTGTAAAATCATAAGGCGGAAAAATGAATTTATTCGTCCAGCCATCAAATGTTTTAATTCTGCCTTCGGTTCCGGCCACAGTTTCGAGTGCTCGCATAACCGTTACACCTACAGCACATATATTTTTCCCTTCGTCATGGGTTTTATTGATTGTATCGGCAGCCTCTTGCGTTACCGCCATTTGCTCCGAATCCATTTTGTGTTTTGTAAGATCCTCCACATCTATCTCCCTGAAATTACCCAAACTCATGTGCGACGTAACAAAAGTACTTTCTATCCCTTTAATCTCCATACGTTTCAAAAGTTCGCGACTAAAGTGCATCCCCGCAGCAGGAGCAGATACGGCACCCTCATTTTTCGCAAAAATAGTCTGAAAACGTTCAGCATCATCAGCCTCCACTGCGCGGGTTATATTGCGTGGTAGTGGTGTTTCGCCCAAATTGAATAAACTTTTCTTGAATTCTTCGTGTGTACCATCGAACAAAAAACGCAGTGTACGTCCGCGAGAAGTTGTATTGTCAATTACTTCGGCTACAACAGAATCATCCTCACCAAAATACAATTTATTTCCTATCCTTATTTTACGGGCAGGCTCCACAAGCACATCCCAAAGGCGCATATCATGATTTAACTCTCGCAACAGAAAAACTTCGATTTGCGCTCCTGTTTTCTCCTTGTTACCGAATAAACGAGCAGGAAAAACTTTCGTATCGTTGAATACAAACAAGTCATTTTCATTGTAGTATTCAAGCACATCTTTAAAAACACGATGTTCTATTTCACCTGTTTTACGATGCAAAACCATTAAACGTGACTCGTCACGATGCTTTGACGGATACTGAGCAATAAGTTCGTCGGGCAATTTGAATTTAAACTTCGATAGTTTCATATTTTTTTCTTTTGTGATGTTTCTTTATTTTATTCTCTCGACGAACCACTTAGAGTACGTTCGAAAAGACACACTATGATATTTTTATTAAAATCAGGACATTTACGACAAAATATCCTCTTCAACAAAAAGAAGCATATCTTCAATTTCCTTGCAGTCTTCAAGTTTCACGTCTCCAATCCGGGTACGTTCCAAAGCTGTGAGATGAGCGCCGCTACCGAGCGCCACACCAATATCACGAGCCAATGCCCGAATATACGTTCCTTTGCTACAAACAACTCTGATTTTTAAAATGGGGAGCGAAAAGTCGAGCACTTCAATCTCATCTATAACCAATAACTTGGGTTTTAGTTCAATATCCTGTCCATCGCGGGCATAATCGTAAGCTCTTTTGCCATCTACCTTTACGGCTGAATACATAGGAGGTGTTTGCCATATCTCACCAACAAAACCGCTTATTACTTTATCAACAAGCTCTCTGTTTATATGTTGTACCCCAAAAACCGCATCCACTGGCAATTCTAAATCAAAAGATGGCGTAGTAGCTCCCAACTCCAATGTCGCAACATACTCTTTGGTCTGATACTGAAAACTTTCAATCAATTTGGTGGCTTTACCCGTACAAATAATCATTACACCAGTGGCCAACGGATCAAGAGTACCTGCATGTCCAACCTTTAATTTCTTCACCTTCAACGTTCTTTGTAACTTCCAACGCAACTTGCTTACCAAATTAAACGATGTCCAATGCAAAGGTTTTTTGACGTAAAGAACTTCTCCTTCTATAAAATTCATTTTTTGTTATATGCTGAAATACGCATCACTGCGGATTTGTTTTTTTTAGATAATACTTAAATCGACACCTATCGCCATCAATACCAAAAGAACAAGCCCTACTACGATGCGATAATAACCAAAAGCTTTAAAACCATACTTCGTCAGAAAATCGATAAAAAACTTTATAGCGGCTATGGCTACAATAAACGCTACAACGTTTCCAATAAGTAAAGTTACCAAATGGTCGGTCAGTAAAGAAACCCCTGCAGGGTCGGTTACTAATTTCATTAGCTTGTAGCCCGAAGCAGCCGCCATAGTGGGAACTGCTAAGAAGAATGAAAATTCAGCAGCATTCTTGCGCGATAGTTTAGTAGTCATCCCTCCCACAATTGTTGCCATCGAGCGCGACACCCCGGGAATCATTGCAACACATTGAAAAAAACCAATCTTCAACGCACGCTGCCATGTCATTTTCTGATTTTCAACTGGTTTATTGAACCATTTGTCTACAAAAAGCATAAACACCCCTCCGATGACCAACATCAGCGCTACCACAAAAACATTTTCGAGCATAGCGTCAATATAGTCGCTGGCCAAAAAACCAATAATAGCAGCCGGAATAAAAGCAATGAACAATTTCCAGTAAAAATCAAAAGTCTGAAAAAAACGTTTCCAATAAAGCACTACCACCGAAAGGATGGCTCCAAACTGGATATTGACAGTAAATGCCTTTACAAACTCAGTACTTTCAATGTTCAACAGACTTTGTGCAATGATCATATGCCCAGTTGACGAAACTGGTAAAAACTCAGTCAAGCCCTCAACAATAGCGATTATAATCGCTTCTAAAACACTCATTATTATTTACTTTTGGGTTTGTACAGAATGGCAAAAATCATAAATATAAATCCAAAAAACGAAATCATTGGACCCACAGTTATTCTTCGCGTACTGAAAATATCAGGGTTAAATTCCGTTACAGTCGCCGGACCTGTCATTAAAATAAATCCTAATACTATGATTGCAAAACCCACAGCAATAAGCAGAAAGTTTATTTTTCCTAATTTTAAATGCTTGTTATTTTCCATTTTATCTATCGTTCTTTTTCTGTCTAATGTCTTTTGTCAAATATCTTTCGTCTTTTGTCTTTCGTCTTTCGTCTTTTGTCTTGTATCTGATGATCTACGCATAATACATGTCGTGTGTTTTCATTTTCAGGTATCTGCCTACAGCAAAATAACTCGAAACCGTAGTAAGCACTATTCCTGATACAATTACTATGAGCGAAACCAAAATAATTGTAAGTGGGTTGAGCGCTAAACCTGTCAAACCAAATTCAATCATTATGTAATAAACTATACCGGCGAGCATTAGCAACGAAATAAGCGAAGCGAATAAACCATTCAGCATCCCGCTAAGCAAATATGGCTTACGAATAAACCAATTGGTTGCTCCTACTAACTTCATTGTATTGATAAGAAAACGGTTTGAGTATACACCTAACCTTACAGTGTTGTTGATAAGTGCCACCGAAACTATGAGTAAAACAATAGCAAGCCCCAACAAAACGAGACTCGCTTTTTTCACATTTTCATTCACCAAACTTACAATATCTTTTTGGTAAGCAATCCGGTCGATATGTTCGAATGTATTCAACTTTGCTTCGATCACTGCCACACTGTCGGGAGTAGCATAACCGGCTTTAAGTTTTACCTCTATCGAGGCTTTTAGCGGATTGTAACCCAAAAAATCTTTCGGATCCTCACCTAAGGATTCGATATGGTCTTTCAATGCATCCTCTTTCGAAACGTAGGTGATCGATTTCGCAAAAGGAGCCGAAGTAAGATATTTCTCAATCCGTTGCTTGTATGAATTACTTATTTCATCATCCAACACAATGGAAAGATTAATATTTTCCTTCACATACACACTTACATCTCTTGCCACAAAAAGCAAAAGACAAATCAAACCAACCAAAAACAAAACCAACGACATACTTAAAGTAGAAGTCAAATGTATACTTCTGAACCTTTTCTTTGGTTTTTCCTGATTTTTTCTACTCATAAAAAATCTCCTTTGTCTTTTTAATTTAATTGCTCTTTTGATTTTTTAATCTGAATAAAGGCGAAAACCAGCAAGCTCAACACCAACAACACAGAAGAAGTAAGCGCAATTATATTTCCGATACGATACGAAGCCGGTTCAAACTTAAACTCAATTTCATAATTTCCTGAATGCAGTGGCATGGCACGCAACAAATAGTTAGCACGAATATATTCCGCCTTTTTACCATCGACATAAGCATTCCAGCCTTTGTCATAATAAATTTCGGAGAAAACAGCCAGCTGATCGGTTTTCGAATCGAAAGAATAAACCAGGTGATTTGGCTTATAAGATATTAATGCAATATGAGCCAAACTGTCAGGTATTAATTTTGCCGGTAGTTGTGCAGCAAACGCTTTATCGACCACCACTTCATTTTTTGTGTCAATTTTTCCTACAAACATCATTTCTTCGTTAGCATCAGCCGCAACTTTCACGTTCTTTACAAACCAAACGTTTCCATTGGCATAAGGGTTCACAAGCGGAGCGGCATCTTTATTGTAAATTACATACTTCATATTCAGCATATTCAGCACTCCTAACGAGTCGAGCGTAGGAGTAATTTGCTCAAAAGTCTGCGCTTTACCAAATGCGCCGAACAGTTGCTCTATTTCTCCTTCTATCTGCATATTAATAAGTTCCTGATAACGACGCAATTTAGCAGCATGATACCCACCAATATTTTTATGGAAATACGAAGGTTTTGCATCATTAAATATATTCACCGAAGCATCAAGCACTCTGTATTGCGTTTGATCCTGAAGAATCATTTTATCTGCATTCGAAGGCTCAATCAATGTTTCAATTTTGCGTTTACGTGCAAAGTTATCATCATTCAGATAGCGTTTGGCCACCGGCATTAAATCGGCCAAAAATAAAATTCCAAAGAGACTAATCATTAAACTGGTCTTCAGTTTATTGTTGGCATATAAAAAAATTAAAAGCGTTGCAGCCAGAATAAAGCCCAAAGAGCGAAATGCATCTGAGCGCAACAAAGCTTCACGGTCGAGCGGTAAAGTTTCTTTCAAAAAACTGTAGTCACCTTGCAGCTGAGCATCGCCTGGAGCTACAAAGCTACCCGACAGCGATGGAATCAATGCGAACAATAAAGATATTCCACCTGTAATACCGGCGCTGATAAGCAATGGTTTTATTAATTTCTTTTTATCCCGCTCAGGGTTCAAAATTTCTTTCAGCGCCAATACAGCAATAAGCGTGATGCCAAATCCGGTCGCCACTAATGTCATCGACACTGTCCGGAACTTGTTGTACAAAGGCACATAATCGATAAAGATATCGGTAAGCCACATAAAATTCCGACCCCACGATAGCATTAATGTGAGCAAAATCATTGGCACAAGCCAAAACAAAATCCTTTTCTCGACAAGAAAAAATCCTAATACAAAAAGTAAAATAACAACCGCACCTAAATAAACAGGCCCTGAAGTTCCCGGCTGATCGCCCCAGTAAAGCGGAAGCTGCATTTCCTTCATGAATTTATCTACATTCGGCACACCCAAACTTTTTAACCTTTTTCCGGTTTCGCTATCTGCCTTCAGTAAACCACCACTTGCACCCCCTTTGAAATCGGGTATCAGCAAAGTCATCGTTTCATCAACACCATAACTCCATTGGGTGATATAATCTTTATTCAAACCATGTTGCGAATTCTGAGTATCAATATCGAGTCCGTTAGATTTTCCACGCATAGTATACTGACTATATTCATAAGTGGTAATCAACGAAGTAGCATTCATCCCGAGTGCAATAATGGCTGCTATCAGCACAAGGCCTGTGGATTGAAGAAATGACTTTATTTCTTTGTTTTTAATGCTGTATATAAATTCGACAACACCAAAGAAAAGAAGTATAAAAAATGTGTAGTACAAAATCTGAACGTGATTAGCCCTTACGGCTAAACTCAGAAAAATAGCCGTAATGATGCTGCCAATTATTTTTTTGCGCCCGAAAGCCATAAAAACCCCACCAATCAAAGGCGCCATATAAGCAATCGTAATGGCTTTTGAATTGTGACCGGCAGCTATTATTATAAAATTGTACGAAGCGAACGAAAAAGCAATAGCCCCAACTATAGCCAGCCAGGGTCGAATGCCGAATGCCAATAAAAGAATATAAAACCCAATCAGATATAGCATCAGATTATATACTGTATTGGGATACAAATGAATAACATCCTCAACATATTTAATCAGATTGGCTGGCTGTGTCATCGAAATTTGGTAAGTTGGCATACCACCAAACATCGAGTTGGTCCACAAAGTTACATCGTCATGCGATTTATTATAATCTATGGTCTCTTTGGCCATATACATCCAGCTCTCCGTATCATGTCCGATCAGTTGCTTACCTTCCAAAACAGGTTTGAAATAAAACATCGAAATAATTGTAAACAACAATATAGCTGCTATATGTGGAGTAAATCGGGCAATAATTGTTTTATTCATGGATAATTCTAATTTGAATAAGAGCAGTTTTTGGGAAAAATCACACAAAAGTACAACAATTATTCTCTATCGGTAGCTCGTAGGCGGTTAAAAAAACGAAAATCATTTATTCTTGTTGCGCACACTACAAAAGCATGTCGTATTTTCAACTTCATGTTCATATTATTTACCTACAAATTCTATTTCAAAATAATGCAAAAAGCGTTACGACATACCTATTGCCATGCATCCTGAAACATCCAAACAAACCTATAGACCGAGCAACGCAACAAAAAACATAACATTTTAGTTCCATTTGCATTAAACTCAATACTCCTTTTTTAGTGAACATCGATTTTTACTAGTGTGAACATCAAAAAAAAACAACAACTCAAAGAGCAAAGACAAACCTGATTGCAAATGCAAACAAAAGTTAAATATTGGTGAATTGGAAAAATTATTGAAAATAAATAGTACGGATGTAGTAAAAATTCCATACTTTTGTAGCAATATATTTCAAAGGATAACAATAACCTTACTATTCATCTGTTAATATGTTGTTTTAAAGACAATTGTTCAGAAAAAAGGAGTTTTTATCCAATTGTAATAATTACAAAATAATATTTTATTAAAATTTGGGCACACACAATTTATTTCGATTTTCTAATGTATATTTTTTCAGACCAAATTTATAAGCAGAAGATTGATTTTTATATCGTATGAAGAGAAAACAACAAGTTATTTTTATCTGGTCATTCATAATCATAGCGAGCTTCGTATTAGCATTGCTTTACACACCACTTGGTGGCAATTTGCATTCGGCAGTGAATGCAGGTCATCAGAATTTCACCTCAGGGGTGTCGTTTGGTGGTAAAATAGGCAACTCTCCACGCATCAAAGCTTCGCAACCCTACATAAAAACAGAGGACGAAATTAAAAGCAACAACAATTACCCTAAATACGCACAAAACATTAAGAGCAGCAGCTCTAAAAACTACAGTCAGGAAACAACAAGTCCATACGCCGTTTCTGGTAAAACAATAGCCGATACTCAAACACCTGCATCAAGCGGAAACTCAGGAACTTTATTTGCTGCTGCAAGCACGGGCAAAGGAAAAGGGTCAACATTAGAATCGGGAATTGCTTCAGCAAATCAGCCATTCTCGTCCGAGATTGAAAACTCAAGTGCTGTAATGCAAAGAGCTGGTCAGGCCACCGGCGATTTGGCCGACCCGGGAGGTGGCGATCCTGGTGCTCCAATTCCTGTTGGCGATGGAATTCCATTTTTGCTGATACTTGCCACATTATATTTCTTTTATTCGGCGAAGAAAAACAAACAAAAAAGATTAGCCGAAGCAACAACAGAACTTCAATAAGTAAAGCTGACGAATTTAATCGACAGCTTTTTTTTTGTGAAAATCATTCATTTTCCCTTTTTACGAATGTTACAACTACAGCCACTTTTGCAGCTTAGGCAGGTGCTAAAACAAAAACATTTTCATTCCGCAAAAAATATTCTTATAATTCATTGAATTTCAATTAGGATATTTTATATCTTTGCATAAGAAGAAAACGCTGAATTATAATTATTCCCGCTACAAACGCACAAACAACCAAAGTATTTTACTATTATTCTGATAGTTATAGAAAATGTACTTTGTAAGTGCCAGGACACATTGATTTCAGACAAATATCTTCCAAGATTTACGAAATGCACCTTAAATTAAGAGTAGCAGTAGAAACATATGAATAAAAATTTTCACTTCAATCTGTTCAACAAATTGCCCGATGCCTATCTGGTAGTTGAAAACGGCTTATTCATTGATTGTAATGAGGCTGCTCTGCAATTATTACAAACAAACATTAAACAACTTAAAGAACTTGCACCAGCATCTGTCTTTTCAGCATTCAACAATATCAATCTTCAGTCGACCACAAAACTGGTAGCAAGTCAATACAGCAAGCAATTTATCAGCTCGCAAATGAGCCTGCCCAACGCTAGCCCAACGCATGTAAAAGTCAGGCTTACCGTTATCAGTGAAGAAGAAAAATGCATTCTTGTGCAAGTTGCTATTGACCAAAGCCCCGACCTCATCCAGGCTGACAACAGACAGATAGAAACATCGACACAAAACACTCAACAACTTATCCACACAATTTTCGAGCAATCACCCATTGGCATTGCATTGGTTAATTCGAAAAACGGAAAAATCCTCGAAGTAAATGATAAATTTTCGACAATCATTGGACGAAGCGCTGAAGAATTAAAACATATCGACTGGATGTCCATTACTCAGCCGGAGGACTTTGAGCAGGACTTCAGGAATATTTTCAAGCTTAAAAACGATGAAATAAGCAATTATCGCTTAAACAAAAGATACATCAAACCTGACAATACTGAGGTATGGGTGCGGATGACCGTAAGCTCTTTTCTGTTCGACGAAAGTCTTCACCCTTTGCATTTGTGCATGATAGAAGACCTGACTGAGCTAATGAAAGCCGAAGAAGCGCTACGCGAGAGCGAACTCAATTTCAGGCTATTGTTCGAAAACGGACCTATTGCAATCATTTACAATCAACTCATCTACAACGAAGCCCGCGAGCCGGTTGATTTTATGTGTATCGATGCAAATAAAACCTACAAAGAATATATCGGGATCGACCCTATAGGCCATAAAGCCAGCAATATGAGTATTACAACAAAAAGTACTACTCAGAAATGGATTAAAACATTTAACAAAACAGCCAGCATCGGGAAACCGCAACGATTTCAGGAATACAACAAATTGAACGACAGGTGGTACGACTGCGCGGTTTTTCAGTACAAACAAGATCATTTTGTCACTGTACTTCTCGAGATTACAAAACAAAAACAAACCGAGATAAAACTCACCGAATCTCAGAATTTATATCATTCCTTTGTAGAACACCTACCGGGTGCTGTTTTCCGAAAAGACAGCGAAGGCCGTTATATTTTCGTAAACAATAAATTCTGCGAAGTAAAAGGAATGACGCCCGAGCAGGTGATTGGCAAAACACCCCGCGAACTTTCGGATTATGAAAAATCAATCAATAGCGAACGACTGAAGACCGGATTCAAGCAAAGCACTTTACTTGCAGGAGAGGATCATCACAAATACATTATGCGTACGGGTGAGTACATCGAAAATGAAGAACTTTATATACACGCTGATGGCAGCAAACAATACTTTCAGGTTGTAAAATCACCTGTTTTTGGTTTCGATGGTAAGATTATTGGTTCTCAGGGAATTCAGTTCGATATTACAGACCGTAAAAATGCCGAGTCGGCTTTACTCGAAAACAACAATCGCCTTACACTGGCGATGAAAGTAGCCAACATGGCCTGGTGGGAAATGGATATTAACACCGGCAAAATATGGTTCGAAAAAAGGAAAGCCGAAATACTTGGATTTCAGCCTGAAAACTTCAACCATTACGACGATTTTATGAACCTTGTGCATCCAGATGACTATCAGAAAGTGATGGAAAAGATGCACAAACATTTAGTGGGAGCAAAAGAAAAATACGAAGTTGAATACCGCATACGCGATGTCAATAACAATTACAAGCATTTCTACGACATTGGCTCAATAACAAAAGTTGATGCCAACGGAAAGCCACTGATTGTCTCGGGACTAATACTTGACATCACTGAACGAAAACATGCGGAAGACGCCCTGTTAAAAAGCGAAATGTTTTTACGTACATTTATCAACAATGCTCCATTCCAGATTTGGGCAAGGGATGATAAAAACACCGGCATTCTTGAAAACAACCATTTTGTCAGGAACTTTGGTTCTATTCTTGGGAAAAGACCATCAAACAATGAGCTAGTCAATGGAGAAACAGCAGAAAAATGGCAAAAAAACAACTCACGAGCGCTGAACGGTGAAGTCATTGACGAGGAAGTGACGACAACAGCAAAAGATGGAACCAGAATAGAGCAGCAGCAAATTATATTCCCTATCAGCGTAAACTCAAAAATTATTGGTACAGCGGGCTTTATTATCGATATCACCGAACGCAAACTCGTTCAGGAAGCTTTGCGTGACTCGCAGGAACAACTAAAGAGTTTTGCAGCACACCTCCAGAATGTCAGAGAGGAAGAACGCATCCTGCTGGCTCGCGAAATTCATGACGAATTGGGACAGATCCTTGTTGCCATTAAAATAGATTTAGGGATGATGAAGCACAAAGCCCTTGGCAATATGGATGATAAAAATAACAACGAGCTGAAATCATTATACGAACACTTGAACATGTTGGTGGACAACACAATCAAAACATCAAGGCGTATAATGACCGACCTTCGTCCCGAGTTACTTGATATTCTTGGATTAGTGGATGCTTTGCGTACCTACATAAATTCGTTCCAGGAGCGACATGCCATAGAATGCATCTTCGAAAGCACAGTCAATGCAATTGATATTGACGACCAACGATCGGTAGCCATCTTCCGTATTCTTCAGGAATCACTTACCAATGTTGCTAAACATGCCATGGCAACTCAGGTGAATATTCAACTGGGCATCAAAGAAAAAAACCGCTTGTTTCTCGAAATAAAGGACAATGGAAAAGGTTTTGATATAGCAAAACGAAAAAACGAATCTTACGGTTTGATTGGGATGAAAGAAAGAGCGTACCTGCTGGACGGCGACTTCACAGTGCTAAGTTCGCCCGGTGCAGGAACAACCGTAAAAATTGAAATTGATTATCCCGAAGAACTAAAATAATTTTTATAATCACAATATGACCACTTAAAAATCTGCCGGTATGAAAACTTCATTATTCTTGAGTTTATTGCAAAATATTGCAGTAATGGTGACGTTCACAATGTTATACGATTACTTGTGGGCCCGAAACAGCATATTCAAGAACTTGCTTTTTAAAATAATAGCAGGCATTGTGGTTGGGTTCATTGGCATAGTGCTTATACTTACACCCTGGAGTCTACTGGATAGATTAATTTTCGATTCACGCTCTATACTGCTCGCTGTTTCAGGGCTATTTCTGGGACCTATTCCCACTATCATTGCAATAATAATCACATCATTGTACCGAATTCTTTTAGGTGGTGCCGGCCTCTACATGGGAGTTACTGTAATCGTGCTGTCGGGTGTAATTGGCATTTTATGGGGTCATTTCAGACCTCGCTGGCAAAAAAAAAGCATACCAGAGCTTTTGTCATTAGGTTTCGTAGTACATCTGATGATGATGGTCTGCATTTTAATGCTTCCGGATCACCTTCGCGCAGCAACATTTCAGGACACATTTCTTCCCCTGATCACAGTTTATCCATTGGCTACACTTATGGTTGGCTTGCTTATGATCCACCAGGAACAAAACTGGAAAAACAGACTTGCGCTCAACGACAGCGAAAAACGCTGGCATTTCGCCATCGATGGCGCCGGTGATGGTTTATGGGACTGGAATCCACAAACCAACGAAGTATTTTTTTCGCATCAATTAAAAAGAAATCTGGGATACGAAGAGGAAGAATACCCTAACCATATAAATGAATGGGAAAGACGTGTACACCCCGACGACAAAGAAAAGGTTGACAAAACCGTTGATATGTTTCTTAAAAATGAGATTTCGTTCTACGAAATTGAATATCGATTACAGTGCAAAGACGGATCGTATAAATGGATACTGGATAGAGGAAAAACAATGAGCTGGGACAAGGACATGCATCCAATTCGTTGCATTGGCACACACACTGACATCACCCAGCGAAAAAACATAGAACAGGCCATAAAAGAAAGCGAACAATACACAAGCTCAATTCTTTCGGCCATTCCCGATTTAATATTTGTACTCGATAACAATAAAACAATCATTGACTTTAAATCAGGAGACAAGAAAAACCTTATAATTCCGGCAGAGGAATTCCTCAACAAGCCTATTGAAGAACTATTGCCGCAGAATATACTTCCGCTTGTAAAGAAAAGCATTGCTGCTGTTTTCGAAAACAAAAAACCAAACCTGATTGAATACAAATTGAAATTAAATAAAGATTTGAATTTTTTTGAATGCAATATGGTGCCTTTCGGCGAAACCAAGGTGATAGCCATGATACGCAACATCACTCAAAGAAAACAAATTGAAGAATCGCTTATCAAATCGGAAGTGCAACTAAAAAGCTATGCCGCTCATTTACAAAACATACGGGAGGAAGAACGCATTCTTCTTGCCCGCGAAATACATGATGAATTAGGACAAATACTGGTGGCCATAAAAATTGACCTTGGCCTTCTGAGCCTAAAAGCAAACCAACATTTTGAAAAGAACACTTCAGTTGATTTTACAACCCAACTTGAGCATCTTGCCGATTTGGTGGACAAAACAATTAAAACGACACGTAGAATAATGACAGATCTACGTCCTGAGATTCTGGACGTTTTAGGAATTAAAGATGCACTCAAACAACACCTCACAAAATTTGCAGAAAGAAATGAGCTAAAATGCACATTCGAAGACAAAAGCTCCTTCTTCGAGCTCGATGCCCAACAATCGTTGACGCTGTTTCGTATTTTGCAGGAATCGCTGACAAACATTGTAAAACATGCAAAAGCATCCGAGGTAAAAGTAAAACTGCTGCAAACCAATGATAGTTTACAGCTGACGATTAGCGATAACGGCATTGGGTTTAACTCGCAAAGTGCCGCAAAAATGGAATCGTACGGGCTTATCGGCATGAAGGAAAGAGCTTTCCTCATCAATGGAAACCTGACTGTTACAAGTAAAAAAAATGCAGGAACCACAATAAAAATTGAAATCCCGTACAGCATCACAACTAATAAAGCAAACAACAAGGAATAGTAATCATTGGGACAGGACGATAAAAGATGGACTTAAACATGAATAAAAAACCTTTACAGGGCAAGGGCAAGGACAATAACGAATCAGATTTTCAATTCGAAGATTTGTTTCAGATGCACGAAATTCAGGAGATGCAAAATTCGTTTTCAGCAGCCACCGGCGTGGCTTCGCTCATCACCTACCCTGATGGAAAACCAATTACAAGCTCAGCAAATTTTTGCAGGCTTTGTAATGACATTATACGCAAAACCGAAAAAGGGCGTATCAACTGTATGAAATCCGATGCGCTCATAGGAGGGCTTACTGAAACAGGCTATACGATTAATTGTTGTTTAAGCGGCGGCCTGTGGGATGCTGGAGTTCCCATAGTAGTAGGTGGAAAACATATCGCCAATTGGTTGATAGGCCAGGTGAGGAACGAAGTTCAGAACGATGAAGAAATGCTTAAATATGCTATTGAAATAGGTGCCGATATTGAAGAGTACAAAAAAGCGCTGACCGAAATACCATTGATGTCGAAAGAAAAGTTTAAAAACACCACTGAACTATTATCGCTGCTCACTAAGCAATTGTGCGAAAAAGCCTATGCTAACTATTTATTAAAACAGGAAGTAAAACAACACGAAAAATCAATACAACTTCTGGAGACTGCTGAGTCTTCAGCCAGCATTACCCTTCATTCCATCGGCGACGCCGTAATTGTAGCCAACACAAACGGCCACATCACAAGAATGAACCTGATTGCCGAACAGTTAAGCGGTTGGAAAATGAATGAAGCCATAGGGGAACCTCTTTTCAATGTCTTGAACATCATCAATACAGATACAAAAGAACCCATCAACAATCTTGTAAGTCAAATAATGACTAACGGAAAAATCGTTGAGATGAGCGGTGCTATAAAACTGATTTCGAAAAGCGGAAACGAATTTATGATTTCGAGCAGCGCTGCACCGATAAAAAATACTGATGATACAATTACAGGCGTGGTCATCGTCATTTCTGATATTACCAAAAAAGTAGAAACAGAAAACAGGCTTCGCGAATCCGAACGTATTAAATCAGTCGTTCTGTCAAACCTTCCGGGCATAGCCTATCGTTGCCTTTTCAATAAAGAATGGACCATGGAATTTATTTCCGAAGGTTGTTACAGCCTCACCGGCTACAAAGCTGAAGAGCTACTTTACAACAAGAAAATGTCCTTTAACGATATTATTGTACCCGAATTTCGCGAACATTTGTGGCAATGCTGGCTACACGCAACAGAAATGCATGACTGCATAGGCGAAGAATACAAAATAATTACTGCCGACAATACCGTTAAGTGGGTATGGGAACAAGGAATTCCTATTTACAATGAAGCCGGCGAAGTGGAAGCACTCGAAGGGCTCATCATTGATATTGATGAGCGCAAAACACTCGAAAAACGGCTGTTAGACGAACGAACACTGATGCGTACCCTTATCGATAATATTCCCGATTCAATTTATGCCAAGGATGCTCAACTACGCAAAACACTTGCTAACAAAGCCGAAATAACTTTTGCCGGATTACAATCCGAAGATGAAATTATTGGCAAGACAGATTTCGACCTATATCCACCGGAAGTGGCCGAAAAGCTTCTCCAAGATGACCTCGAAGTAATAAATACAGGCAAAGCACTCATCAACAGAGAAGAAGTTATTGTTGATAAAAACGGAAACAAACGCTGGCTACTTACTTCAAAAATTCCATTGCGAAACAACGATGACGAAATAACCGGCATTGTGGGCATTGGACGCGATATAACCATTCGCACACAAACACTTGAAAAGTTAAAAGAAAGCGAACAAAAATACAGAAATATCTTCGAAAATGTTCAGGATGTATTCTACCAAATGGATCTGACAGGAAAAATTATCGACATTAGTCCTTCGGTGCAATCATTCACCGGCTACGAAAGAGACCAAATGCTGGGACAATCCTTGTTCGATTTGCTGTTCACACCAGTGGATAAGAACAAATTTATGACCCGACTTTTAAAATTCGGAACCCTCACCGATTTCGAATTCGAGATGATGATACAAAAGAACAAGAAAAAATATGTATCCATCAACACAACTATCATCAACGACGACAAAGGACTTCCTCATCATATCGACGGAACTATCAGAGACATTACTTTGCAAAAAACAACCGAGAGAGCGCTTCGCGAAAGCGAAACTAAATTCCGTAATTACATCGATTTTGCTCCTCATGCTGTATTTGTTTCGGACGAAACAGGCAAATACATTGAGGTAAATCAAGCGGCTACTTCCATAACGGGTTATACGAAAGAAGAATTGTATAGCATGGATCCGGTTACAATTATCAAAGAAAAAAACCATGACAAGTTCAGAATGCATCTGCAACGTTGCCGGGAAAATGGAGTAGCCGCCGACGAATTTGAAGTGACCCGGAAAGACAATACTCTTATTTACTGCAGTGTTGAATCGGTAAGGTTATCGGGAGACCGCACATTAGGCTTCGTGGCCGACATCACCAATCGCAAGCTGGCCGACGAAGCCCTGCGAAAAAGCGAAAGCCTCTATCGCTCCATTCTCGAAACTTCGCCCGATGTTATTGCCATTGTCGATCTCGAAGGTTATGTTCGCATGGTGTCACCAATAGCCACTAAATTATACAGGGGACACTCGGATAATGACCTTATCGGACGTAATATCTTCGATATCATTGCACCGCACGAAAGACAAAAAGCAATAACAAATACCAATTTAATGTTCGACAAATACCTGGGCTCTGTTGAGTATCAGATTTCGAGATACGATGGTTCTATTTTCGATGCCGAAGTCAACGGTAATGTAATTTGGAGCGAAAACAACATTCCTACAGGTTTCATTTATATCATCCGCGACATCACCGAACGCAAAAAAGTAGCGCTATCGCTCCAGCAGTCCAGAGAAGAACTTAAAAACTTTTCGACACATTTGCAAAATGTGCGCGAAGAGGAAAGAAAACTCCTCGCACGCGAAATTCACGACGACCTTGGACAGATACTTGTAGCCATAAAAATGGAACTGGGCATGCTGGGGCTCAAGGTAAACAAAACGCTTCCCAACGAACAGGAAATAACCGGACAGTTTAAACGATTGAGCGGACTTGTGGATACAACAATCAAAACCACCCGACGCATCATGACCGGACTCCGATCCGAAGAACTTGAGCTGCTCGGCATTGTAGAGGCTATTCGTGCATTTATTCTCAATTTTGAGACCCTGCATCATATTCCGTGTAGTTTTATTGCCGAGGACACTGACTTCGTGCTCGATCCTCAGCGCTCAGTTGCCGTGTACCGAATTGTGCAGGAATCATTTTCGAACATAGCAAAACACGCACAAGCCAAACACGTGGAGGTGAAATTAAAAGTAGAAAACAAGCGTTTAAGCATAGAAATTAATGACGATGGCGTTGGATTCGACCTAAGTAAAAAAGCAAAAATTGATTCCTACGGACACATTGGAATGCGCGAACGAACCTTGTTGTTGGATGGAGAACTCAACTTTAGAAGCGGACACAGAAAAGGAACTACTGTATCCCTGACGTTTCCGATTGAATAAAATCAGTCTGTCAAAAATAATTAGCGTCAACACAGCTTAAAATCAAAATTATTTCTTAATTTTGACAAACAATTTATTATTGTGAACAAAAGAAAGAAATAACGAATCTCAATTTATAAATAAAAACACGTATCCGGTAGCACTTTTTTTTCAGGAAGCTCAACAACATGGATTCGCAATCGAATATCAATTAAGATATTAAATCAAAAACACACATTTTCGAGAACATATTTTCAAGATAGTTTGTTCATCCAGTAAAATTAAATTATTATGATAAGAGTATTTATTGTCGACGATCACGAAATTATTCGTCAGGGATTAAAAATGATCCTTAAAGAAGCATCCGACTTAGTAGTGGTGGGCGAAGCGCAGGACGGTATTGAAGCGCTCAGAAAAATCAAAAACACCGACTGTGATGTTATGTTACTCGATATGAATATGCCGGGCCGAAGTGGCATCGATCTTTTGGCCGATATCAAAGCGTTGAAACCAAAAATGCACATCCTGGTACTCAGCATACATCCCGAAGACAAATTTGCCCTGCG
The DNA here is from genome assembly GCA_963678465.1 of uncultured Paludibacter sp. Classification (GTDB taxonomy): domain Bacteria; phylum Bacteroidota; class Bacteroidia; order Bacteroidales; family Paludibacteraceae; genus Paludibacter. Next base: position 3,648,338 of record OY782858.1, on the reverse strand, counting down.
CACACTTAAAGCCGGAGCCTCGGGTTACCTTTGCAAGGATACCGCTCTCGAAGAATTGGTAGTCGCCATCCGTAAGATTCACAGCAAGGGAAGGTACATCAGCAACACCTTGGCCGAACAACTCGCTTTCAGCATTATCCCCGAAAACGAAACACCCGCAGCCAACCAACTTTCGAGCCGCGAAAACGAAATCCTGGTTAAAATAGCATCGGGAGTAAAAGTAAAGGATATAGCCGAAGAACTCGGACTCAGCATAAGCACTGTATTTACCTATCGCTTACGTATTTTCGAAAAACTAAACATCAAAAATAATGTGGAATTAACCCATTATGCTATCGAAAATAAATTGGTAGACTAGATAATAATAGTTACGAGTTACGAGTATCAAAGTTACAAGCCAGTTTCTGTGTACATTATTTTCAATATATATTGTAAAATACATTGAAGCTTATAATAAGTATTCCGCTTTGTAAGTATCTTAACAAAAAAAATGAATCTCCGGTAACCCGGAGATTTTTTTTGTTTATAGCTACAATATTCGCAGAATAGCTACAGAATGTAGTTAATTTGGTATTATATCGAACCAATCTGATAAATTTTTGATCTCACAATTAAAAAATCTTTGAATTCCCATAATTTATTCCTACATTTACCGACAATTTAACTATTGAATTGCTGTACTGCCGGTATTCTTGCTATATTTTTGGCAGCATAGCAAATCATTTACACAAATCAATCAATATGAACTTCAAAAAAATCAAATTGTGGGCTCTTTTCCTCTGCTTATCAGCGCTGACAGGAATACAGGCTCAGTCACTTTTTGTAGTCGGGAAAAGCGGTGCAACGAGCGATTTCACACTTACAAGTCTTCGATCGATTACTTTTGCAGGTACCGATTTAGTACTGAACAAAAAAGATGGAAGCACTTCAATTCCCTACTCCATTGCAGACTTACGATTTCTTAGTTTTTCGCAATACACCGAAGTAACAAACCCAGGCAGCGACGAAAACGAAATCAACATTTACCCCAATCCTGTACACGACTTACTAAACATTCGATATCTTAGCAACAAGCCGAACGAAAGTATAAACATTGAAATACTAAGCATCGATGGTAAAATAATGTACAACAAACCATTCGAACTCAACAACACCACACAATCCATTCATACAGGCTCATGGTCGCGTGGCATTTACCTTTTGCGATTCAACAACGGAACCGAAGTGATCAGCAAAAAAATAATTAAAAACTAAAATTGTCAAATCTTTAGCATATATCTATATGAAAAAAAATACTTTACTCCTACTTGTTCTTGCTTTTACATCGGTTATGGCTTTTGCACAAGACACCCTGTACATTTACAGAGGAGGAGCCGTAGTCTCCAAACGCGCTGTAGCTCAAATCGACAGCATCACCTTCACTGCGCCATCGCCCCTGGCAGGCACTTTCCAGGACCTGGATGGCAACAGATACCATACGGTGACAATTGGTACACAAACATGGATGCTCGAGAACCTTAAAACTACAAAATTCAGAAACGGCGAAAGCATACCCAATGTTACCGACAACACAGCCTGGGCTGGACTTACTACTGCCGCCTGGTGCGATTACGATAATAGCCCAACAAATGGCAGTATTTTTGGACATTTATACAACTGGTATGCTACAAACGACAGTAGAAATATTGCTCCTGCCGGCTGGCATATTCCAACCATCGAAGAATGGTTAGTCCTCGAAAATTATTTAATTAACAACAGTTTTAATTACGATGGGTCAACATCAGGGAATAAATTTGCAAAATCGCTTGCCTCCAATAACTATTGGAAAGTAAGCAGTGGTATAGGTGCACCGGGAAATAACATGAACAACAATAATTCGAGTGGTTTCAATGGACTACCTGCTGGTGGAAGATATGGTACATCTGGTGTCTTTTTCAGTCAAACAGAAGGGAGCTTCTTTTGGGCAAAAGACGAAACTACAGATGTTGAAGCGAATTACAGGGCAATGTTCTATGGCTATAATTTTTTCCAGAACTTTGTTTCGTCTAAAAAAATTGGTTTCTCCATACGATGTATTAAAAGTGATTTACCTGTAATAACAACTACAGCAGCCAGCTCCATCACATCCACATCGGTGGTAAGTGGTGGAAATATAACATTCGATGGTAACGACCCTATCACATCAAGAGGTATCTGTTGGAATACGACAGGTAACCCTACAATTACCGACACAAAAACAACCGATGGAAGCGGCAAAGGCATTTTCAATAGTTCCATCTCGGGACTAACCCCCGGAACAACTTATTATATTTGCGCATATGCTACTAACAGCGTAGGCACCGCTTATGGCAATGTAATTACTTTTAAAACAACGGCAACAAAACCTACATTAACAACAGTAGATGTTACCGAAATTACTGCAAACAGTGCTACAAGTGGAGGAAATATAAGCAACGATGGTGGCGCTACGGTTTCGGTCAGAGGCCTATGCTGGAGTACAAACCCGAATCCAACGACTGATCATTTTAAAACAACAGATGGCGCAGGCCCGGGCATATTCAGCAGTGCTCTGACAAACTTAACATCTGGAACTATCTATTATGTAAGAGCGTATGCAACCAACAACATGGGCACATCTTATGGCAACGAAGTTTCATTCAACACTCCTTCAATTTACGTATCATTTATTTCAGATGCCAAAAAATCTGTAGTATCTACCGATACCTATGTACATTTCAAAACTGCTATTCCAGCCATTGGTGATGCGAATGACTTCAATTTGATTTTCGGTAATTCTATTGGTATTGATCTTGATGATTTGGTATTGGCAACCACAACTAAAGATAGCGGTTTAGAAAAAACCTTTTCCGCTTATGGCTTAGGCCTTGCCGGGACAGATTATAAATTTGAATTTTCACTTCCAACTTATCTTGGATTGGATGGTGTAACTAACCAGAATTCGTTTGTAACTTTAGATGGTGTAACTAATATATTGACAGTGAATCAGAATATTTCAGCAATGGATCGCACTCCTTTGGTTTTAGTAAGCCTCAAATCAATGGAAGGAAATTCATTGGCCGAAGCTTATATCAAATTTAAAATCATCGGTCTTTAAGCTATCTACAAATCAGAACACCAACCCCTCCGCTGCTCACCCTATTTTAATGGCACGAGAACAGCGGAGGGGTTTTTCTTTTTACTTTCCTGTTTTGAAACCCCTCCCCCTGCGGGTACTCCCCTTATAAGGGGAGATCACAGTCCGCGAGATTTAGAAAAACTTAATAGATTTAAATAAAACTTGAAACCTTACTGATGGTATTATTTCTGATAAATCCAGCACCGCGATGTTTGTCCCCTTTGTAAGGGGACGAGCGAAGCGGAGGGGTTTGGTAAAATTAAAAACCAAGCACTTAATCATTTCAAATACTTTCGTATTTCATCTAAGGTACGTGTGGGATACTGCAAAACTTCAAAATTCTCAAATCGTAAAACAGTAACACCTACTGAATTTAAATAATCTGTTCGTTTTTTGTCATAAGTCTGACGATCTTCTGAAGAATGAACTTCGCCGTCCAGTTCGATGGCTAATTTATGTTTGTGGCAATAAAAATCGACAACATAATGACCTATACTAAATTGTCTGAGAAAACGTTCTCCATCCAATTGTTTGTTTTTTATCATCAACCATAAAGCCACTTCAGCAGCAGTCATTTGTTTGCGCAGTTTTCTGCGAAAAGGCTTCATTTCCGGAAGCGTATTTAGTTGGTCTGACACGGTAGCTGATTTTATGTAATTTCTACAAACCCCTCCCTCTGCGGGTACTTCCAACCTCACCCCAGCCCCTGCCTGCGGCAGGCAGGCTCTCCCATAGGAGAGGGAGTAAGAAAAGGGGAGATCACAGTCCGCGAGATTTAGAAAAACTTAATAGATTTAAATAAAACTTGAAACCTTACTGATGGTATTATTTCTGATAAATCCAGCACCGCGATGTTTGTCCCCTTTGTAAGGGGACGAGCGAAGCGGAGGGGTTTGGTAAAATTAAAAACCAAGCACTTAATCATTTCAAATACTTTCGTATTTTATCTAAGGTACGTGTGGGATACTGCAAAACTTCAAAATTCTCAAATCGTAAAACAGTAACACCTACTGAATTTAAATAATCTGTTCGTTTTTTGTCATAAGTCTGACGATCTTCTGAAGAATGAACTTCGCCGTCCAGTTCGATGGCTAATTTATGTTTGTGGCAATAAAAATCGACAACATAATGACCTATACTAAATTGTCTGAGAAAACGTTCTCCATCCAATTGTTTGTTTTTTATCATCAACCATAAAGCCACTTCAGCAGCAGTCATTTGTTTGCGCAGTTTTCTGCGAAAAGGCTTCATTTCCGGAAGTGTATTTAGTTGGTTTGACATAATGTTGCTGTTTTTTTATATAATTTCATCAAACCCCTCCCCCTGCGGGTACTCCCCTTAAAAAGGGGAGATCATAGTCCGCGAGATTTAGAAAAACTTAATAGATTTAAATAAAACATGAAACCTTACTGATGGTATTATTTCTGATAAATCCAGCACCGCGATGTTTGTCCCCTTTCTAAGGGGACGAGCGAAGCGGAGGGGTTTGGTAAAAATTAAAAACCTGTCTATGTAAAAATTTTTCGGCTTCCTAACTGTTGAATTATTAACAAACCCCTCCCCCTGCGGGTACTCCCAACCTCACCCCAGCCCTCTCCCAAAGGAGAGGGAGTAAGAGGGGAGATTATTGTCCGCAAGAATTTGTGTAAATTATAGACTCTGTTAAAACCGAACCATACAAAAGTTTTTTATTTGCGATAAACAGCGAACTGCGTAGATGTCCCCTTTCAAAGGGGACGAGCGAAGCGGAGGGGTTTACTGATTTTTAATTTAAAAAATCTGTGAACAAATTTCAGAACGACACAAGAGTTCTATCTCCTCCTGCTCCCTCTCCGCGGGAGAGGGCCGGGGTGAGGTGCAAAAAAAAGCAGCCCCGGAATAAATTCCGGGGCTGCCAACTACATAACAAGATTTAACTATAATCTTAATTATTCAGGTTTAACAGTTACATTATCTGCAGTTCTTGTAATTTCAGCAAACGAAGCTACAAACTTAACTTGAGTTGTTGCAACAGCTTGTTCAGTTTGAAGAGCAGTACCAACATTATCCCAAGTAATAACACTTTGTTTGTTGAATGCATTACCACCAGCTTTAGATACAGTGAAATAGCTAGTTCCAGGAGTTAATTGATAGAATAAACCGTAAGCAGCATTTGTAATGTCAACAAAATCAGTTGCTACTACAGTAGTTGCAGTATTTGTTGTTTCAGCAACACCCTTAGTTACAATTTTCTTGCCTTTGAATTTAACTATATAATTAGCCATTACATCTTGTGTATCTTCAGTACCGTTTACTTTGTCGATCAACTGGAAGTCAGCTGCTGGATCCAATTCGATAGAGAATGGATTTACAAAATGTACATTGAAATCAAATACATCTTTTTCAGCATTTGGATATACAGTGATAAACTGCATAGCATAAACTCTTTCATCAGTAGTCAATTTAGTTGTTAAGTCCATTAACTGGCCAGTAGTTGGAGCAGCACTTGTACCTAAAGCAGCATCAATTGTAGAAGCAGAAGCAGGAGTTAACTGAGCACCTGTTTGAGCAGGAACAGTAGTTTTGAATGCAAACGTATGAGTAGCAGCATCAACTTTACCTGCTGTTGCAGTACCAAATACATTTCTGTAAGTAGATGTACCGAAGCTAAATGCTTCACCCAAATACAATTGCATTAAGTAATTTGAACCTGCATTCATACCTTGAGTTAAGATATCGGTAGCAGAACCATTCAAACGATAACCGGCAAGGATAGTTTTATCCAATGTTGGTTTAGCAACAGTATAAGTAAATGATATTTTCACCTTAGGTTCAGTTGCAATACCAGTATCAAATGTATAGGTTACAACAGTTGTACCGAATTTAGCCAATGGAGTTACTTGATATTTCATTGCATAAGTATCAACATCCGGAGCCAACATCGATTTAATCAAAGGATATTGAGCAAGAGTTGCACCAACTACAGCAGTACCATTTACAGTAACAGCAACTGTTGGAGTTACACCACCAAACTTAGCCTGGAATTCATTGTGTGTTAATCCAAGTGGATTGTAGATATGATTGTTAATATCAGCCCAAGTCAGAATAACATCGGTTACGTCTCCTGCAGAAACACCTGCAACAGCATCTTTAAACAATGAAGGATAAGTAAGATTTACAGCAGGAACTGGGAATTCAACAACTCCTCCACCAATAATTTTAGCAACAATTTTAAATTTGATATAAGCCTGAGCCAATAAATTGCCACTCATTGATTTAAGTTTCACTAAAACCAATGGGTTACGATCAACTACAGAAGAACCTTGGTTCACTTTCAATACGTTATTTGCATCCAAAGATACAAATGAATTCTGGTTAGTAACACCGTCCAATCCAAGATATGTTGGAAGAGAAAATTCATATTTATAATCTGTTCCGGCAACACCGAATCCGTAAGCAGCAAAAGTTTTTTCTAAAAGGCCTCCTTTATTAGCTGTTGCTAAAACCAAGTTATCAAGATCAGTAACGATAGAGTTGTCTGAAATCAAATCGAAGTCATTAGCATCTCCGATAGCAGGTATAGCAGTTCTGTAATGAACATAACTATCAGTAGCAACTACTGATTTAACTGCATCAGATATAAATGCACTATATGCAGTAGTAGATACTTTTACATAATCAGAAACTACACTTGAAGTTTTTCCATCAACTACTTTATTAGCCTGAAGAGCGAAGTAGTTAGTTTTACCAGCAGCAGGTTCTGACCATGTTCCAACTTTCAAATTAAAGTTACCTGATCCATCGTTGTTGTTTGTCAATGCAGGAGCAGCAAACAAAGTTGATGCGTCACCAGGAGCAGCGCTTACACCAGGAGCATTGAAAACAGCAGAATTGTTGATAAAACTCCAAGTTGTTCCGCTAAGATCAGCTGTAGTTGGGTTAAATCTGAATGTTACATTTTGTTGTGTAAACATAGCTTTTACTGAAAGTGCTGGAGCTGTAGGTATATCAACGATATAACCAATTTCAACTGCATTAAAGCCATCGTTTACCCAAGCAGGAACAAACAATAAACCTGACAATTGACGAACCGCAAATACTTCGAATTCAAGTTTAAGGTCAGTACCAAGTTTTTTAAGATCTGCATCAATAGCAGCTAACTTAGTATCGATCTCAGCTTTAGTATAAGTACCGGCTTTCAATGCTGTTAATTCAGCCTGAAGAGCAACAATTGAAGCTTTGTTTGCAGCAACACCTGTAGTGTTAGCAGCAACTAAACCTTCTAATGTAGCTACACGAGCTTCAACAAGACCAATAGCAGCAGCCAATTCAGCATCTTTAGTATTAAGTTCTGATTTCAATGCAAGAATTTTTGCATCTACAGCCACGCCTAAAGCAGATAGAGCTGTTTGAACTTTTACTACTTCAGTACTTACGGCATCAACCGAAACTTTTGTTGCTAAACCAGCAACAGCAGCAGCGATATCAGTAGTTACCTGAGTTTTGTAAGCATCAAGAGCAGCTTTTGTTACAAATCTGCTTTCAATATCAGTTTTCAAAGCTGCTAATTCAGCATCAGTTGCACCATTAGCAGTCAAAGTTGCCAACGAAGTCTTAAGCGTTGTAATTTCGCCATTCAATGTTGTAATTTTAGCATCAATCTGAGCTTTGGTATAAGTGTCAAGACTTGCTAATTGAGTTTTTATGGATGTAACATCGTTGGTGAGTGTAGTAATGTCCTCATCATAAGACTTACAACCAGTAAAAGTTGCTAAAGAAGCAATAATAACTAAAGTAAGTACCTTAGTTATACTTTTTAATTTGGTTTGAAATACTTTTTTCATAAATTTTTTTTGTTAAATAATTAAATTTGTTTTATAGTTATTTTTTTGTTATTAGAACCTGACAAAATAAATTTGATTCCATCACAAACTTGTGTGGTGAGAATCACGTTACGGATTAGCTTTTCTTCATATTTAATTTGTTTTAATTAATTACAACTCGTTTTACGCATTATTGATTCAAATTAAAAAAAATCATTTGTTTTTCTTAGAAAATTGTCAAAAACACGTCATAAGAGGTCCTAATTAACCCTTTATGCCGTATTTATTTTTATCCATTTTATCTAAAAAGCACTGATTTCAACAGTTTACTCAATAATTCATTGCTCTTTTAACTCGCGTAACGCACATTTATTGGCGTTGTTTTGTGAAAAATACCGTGCAAAACTATAACAATTAAATGAATTACACAATAATTTGGAATATTATTTAATCGAAAATTATAAAACTTTACTAATTTATGTTGTATTTGCACTTTATTTCAGCCCTTCAATTGCCTAAGCGACACATTTTAGCGTTTTTAAATCACTTACAGAACTTATATTTCGTTGGAATGAGCTACTTATTTGCAAAGCTAAAAAAATATTTTGAATTTCGGCTCTCTTTTTCAGTACTTTTTTTTGTTTTTTTTGCTTTTTCTTTAGCGTTATCAACAAAAAAACATAAGTTAATCAACATAATCTATTCCAATAGCTCTTATTGCAACTTAATATCAAACTTTCTAACAATACAAACACACTTTTTGTTTGTGAAAATTACCAATTATTATTCTGCAGTAACAATTCTTTGTCTGTTTTCAGTCACGATTCACCAAAACGGGCGCTACAAATTTTCCAATATTTATTCTTTTTCGAAACGCAAATTTATTAGTTTTTTCGTTATTTCAAGCCATTAAAAAGATATTTATCTGTTTTTTTTGCAAAATATCTCGTTTTTATAATTCACCCCTTCAGGAAAGGCCTAAAACAAGGGTGATGCAAAAAAAATAAATTCAATTCTAAAACATGATTTTATAGCTTTGCTATCATATTTAGTTAAATAACTATCCTTTTTACCCTCATGGACGCAAAATAACAAGATCAAAAATCTTAAATCGCAAATAAAAAAAAGGAACACGTGTAACAGAATTATAAATCGTGCCAAATCATTTTTTTTATTCAACCTTCATGATTTTTTCCGGAAGCTTATCCGGCGGCAATAACTTTCCTAAAACCGCATCACTTAAAACTCCTTCTGGAGCAAAATTTCAATCAACACAAAAGTCAGGAAGATTTTTTCAAAAGAGCAATCTTTTTGAACATTGCTTAACATCGGACTATCGAAAATCGTATTTTGAATTAATTATGGGTAGCACATAACGCTACGAGCACTCAATATCGATTAAAAAATTTAATTACACTAAAATCTGTCGCCTGTACTTTTATTTTGAAAAACATATCCTATATTTGCAAATAAAAAGCATAAATATTCTAATTTATCGCTTTCGCACAAACATAACCTTAGATCACAAATAAATGCAAAACAATTCTCAACCAGTATTTCGCTATGGCGAAGACCAACTCACTATAGGCCGCGCACTTCATCTGGCGCGTGGCATTGAAAAGGGAATTCTAACGGCCGAAACGCGCGACAGGATAGACAAAAACCGAAAAACAGTTGAACGCATAGTACACAAAAAGAAAATAGTGTACGGTATCAATACAGGCTTTGGCCCTTTGTGCACCACACTCATTAGCGAAGAAGACACGCGTAAACTTCAATACAACCTTTTGATGAGTCACAGTGTAGGGGTGGGCAACTCAATAGATCCTGAAATTGCCACACTGATGATGATACTGAAAGTGCATGCGCTCTGCAAAGGCTATTCGGGCATCTCTATCGACACTGTAGAGCGTATTTTATGGCACATCGACAACAAAGTAACCCCTTGTGTTCCCGAACAAGGTTCGGTTGGGGCTTCGGGCGACTTAGCGCCACTGTCACACTTGTTTCTTCCTCTTATAGGCATGGGAAAAGTGATACACAACGGACAAATCAGGGAAATGTCCAAAGTACTGAAAGAATTCAAAATGAAACCAGTACTTCTCGGTCCAAAAGAAGGCCTTGCACTGATCAACGGAACGCAATTTATGAGTGCTCATGCCATTGTACTCCTCGAAAAATTCCAGAACTGTCTCGACCATGCCGACATTATTGCCGCTATGAACCACGAAGCCATGATGGGATCGGTAAAATGTTTTGATGAAGAACTTCACAGCCTTCGCCCCTACTCAGGCAGTGTGTATGTAGCCAAACGAATGCGCATCCTGCTTCAGCATTCTCAAATTCTGACTTCACATAAAAAATGTTCGCGTGTGCAGGATCCCTATTCGCTCCGCTGCATACCTCAGGTACACGGAGCATCCCGCAATGCATGGCTACATTTGAAAGAAACAATGCTCACTGAGATCAATTCGGTGACCGACAATCCCATTATTTTCTCCGAGGACAAAACAATCAGTGGTGGACATTTCCACGGACAACCCATTGCCATGCCTATTGACTATGCAGGACTGGCCGCATCTGAATTAGGAAATATAGCCGACCGACGCATTTATCTCTCGATGATGGAAAGTGTTCCCGGCTTGCCCAAACTACTGATGGAACATACCGGATTAAATTCAGGCTTTATGATTTTACAATACAGTACTGCTGCATTGGCCAGCGAGAATAAAACACTATGCTTCCCGGCCAGCGCCGATAGCATTCCCACTTCACTCGGCCAGGAAGATCACGTGAGCATGGGTGCGGTAGGCGTCAGGAAAAGCCTGAGGATAGTGCAGAATCTTGAAAAAATTTTGGCAATTGAAATGCTGACAGCAGCACAGGGATTTGATTTTCGCAAACCCTTGAAATCAGGCGTACTGCTCGAAAAAGCACACAAAATCATTCGCAAACAAATTACTTTTGCCGATACCGACCGTCTGTTTTCGGAAGATATAGAAAAAGCAATTGTTTTACTGCAAGCCAAAACAATCATCAAAGAATTGAACCTCACTGCACAAAAACATCAGTTGGATTTTAAAAACGAAGATCATGAATTATTCGGAATTTATTGAAAAATACGCCACTCATCCTCATTATGCAGCGCCAACAGGGTCTACTTTACACGCCCGGTCGTGGCAAACCGAAGCCCCCTTGCGTATGTTGCTCAACAACCTGAACGCCGAAGTCGCTGAAGATCCGGCACACCTAATTGTATATGGTGGAACCGGTCAGGCTGCCCGCAACCCCGAAGCGGTGAAAGACATTATCCGTATCTTGCTTGAAATGAATGAGCATCATTCTCTATTGGTTCAGTCGGGTAAGCCCATTGGACTTATTCGCTCCCACCCGCAAGCTCCACGTGTTTTAATTGCCAACAGTAATCTTGTTCCGGCCTGGGCCAACTGGGAGCATTTTGAAGAACTTAAAGCGCGGGGATTAATGATGTATGGGCAAATGACAGCCGGAAGCTGGATTTATATTGGTTCGCAGGGTATTTTACAAGGTACCTACGAAACTTTTGCCGAATGTGGCCGTAAATATTTCGGCGGAGATATGAAACATAAACTCATCGTCTCGGGCGGAATTGGCGGCATGAGCGGCGCTCAACCGCTTGCTGCGACCATGACAGGCGCTACCTATCTGGGAGTCGACATAGACCCCAAACGTATCAAAAAACGCCTCGAAACACGCTATATCGACAAAATGACCTACGACTACGACGAGGCCATTCGATGGACGCTCGAAGCAAAAGCAGATGGCAAGGCACTTTCGGTTGGTTTAGTGGGCGATATAGGCGATGTTTTGCAAAAATTACTGAATGATAATATTATTCCCGATGTGCTGACCGATCAAACTTCGGCTCACGATCCGCTGAACGGATATGTGCCGCATGGAATGACGCTCGATGCAGCACTCAGCTTGCGCACTTCGAATCCTGAGGAATATAAAAAACATTCGCTCAAGAGTATGGCTCGCCATGTAGGCTTTATGCTCGAAATGCAGCTTCGTGGCGCTATTACATTCGACTATGGCAATAACCTGCGGGAATATGCCAAACAAGGTGGCGAAACCAATGCTTATGATTTTGATGGATTTGTTCCAAAGTTCATCCGTCCTCTCTTTTGCGATGGAAAAGGGCCATTCCGCTGGGTTGCACTTTCGGGAGATCCCGAAGACATTTATACAACCGATCGCGAGTTAATGAAGTTATTTCCCGAGAACAAGCACTTAATAAACTGGCTGACAGAAGCACAAGGGAAAGTTGAATTTCAGGGACTTCCAAGCCGCATTTGCTGGCTCGGCATGGGCGAAAGAGAAAAGGCCGGTTTATTGTTCAATGAATTGGTCAGAACCAAAAAGCTAAAAGCCCCAATTGTCATTGGTCGCGACCATCTCGATTGCGGTTCTGTAGCTTCGCCCTACCGCGAAACCGAAGGCATGCTCGACGGTTCGGATGCTGTGTCCGACTGGCCTTTGCTGAATTTGATGGCCAACACAAGTGGTGGCGCTACCTGGGTTTCGTTTCATCACGGTGGAGGTGTAGGCATGGGCTACTCGCAACATGCAGGTATGGTGGTGGTAGCAGATGGAACAGATCAAGCCGCCGAATGCCTGAGGCGTGTATTGTACAACGATCCGGCCATGGGTGTTTTTCGCCATGCTGATGCAGGATATGAGAAGGCCTTAGAAAATAAAAAGCTTTTAAACCCATGATTGACTTGAAAAGATTTTCATAAATTCAGTACAAGTCATTTCCCATAAAAAAATAAGAATGACATTTCAAGATAAAAAAATCAAATATCAGGCAAATGATCCATTGCAAAAACCAGCAATGATGATTGTTTCAGGACCATTTACGCAACTTCTTAGCATGGATAAACTTCCGTTAAGGGGCGCATTGTGCGATGACCAACTTGAAATAATTCCGAATGCCGGCATTGCACATCGGGACGATAAGATTGTGGAAGTAGGAAATTTCGATTTTTTAAAACAGAAATATCCTTCGGCGATAATTGATGCATATACCGACGACAATATCTGTCTGCCCGGGATGATCGACGCGCATACGCACATTTGCTGGGTTGGTTCGCGTGCAAAAGATTATGCCATGCGCCTGTCAGGTAAAACTTACATGGAGATAGCTGAAGCCGGCGGTGGCATCTGGGATACGGTAACAAAAACACGCGAAGCTTCGTTCGACGAATTGGTGGCTTCGACAGTAGAGAGAGCTGAGACTTTATACAAACAAGGCGTGACAACTATTGAAGTAAAAAGCGGATATGGTTTGACTATAGAACATGAATTAAAAATACTGGAAGCCATAGCCCTGGCTAACACAAAAACCAGATCAGAGCTTATCCCTACCTGTTTGGCAGCTCACATACTTCCAAAAGATTTTAAAGGAAACGAGAATGAACATCTTGAGCTAATATCCAGGGAACTCTTGCCTGAAATTAAACGCAGAAAGCTGGCCAACCGGGTTGATATTTTTGTTGAAAAAACGGCATTTTCGATTAATGCCGCCAAAAGTTATCTGACTGCTGCGCACGATAATGGATTTGATGTTGTGTTGCATGGCGATCAGTTCAGCACCGGAGCTGCCGCATTGGCCGTAGAGCTAAATGCACTAAGTATCGACCACCTCGAAGCTGCGAATGACTCAGAAATCGCATTGCTTGCAGCAAGCAATGTGATTCCGGTTGTGCTTCCGGGCGCTTCGCTCGGGCTAGGTGAACCTTTTGCCCCGGCGCGTAAATTATTGGATGCCGGAACTTCACTCGTCATTGCTTCCGACTGGAATCCGGGTTCGGCACCTATGGGCGACTTGCTAACTTCTGCAGCCATTCTGGGAGCAATGCAAAAACTAACAATGGCCGAAGTTTGGGCGGCACTGACCTACAGAGCAGCAGCTGCATTGAACAAAACCGATAGAGGCATACTGAAAGTCGGAATGAAAGCTGACTTTATTGTATTTAAAACCAATGACTATCGGGAAATTTTGTACAATCAGGGTCAATTAAAACCAACGATGCATTTACTATTTAACAATATACCATTTACTATTTAACAAAAAGAAGATAAACCGCACATAAGACATTTAGCAATAAAAAAAATCATTACAATATGAAACAACTTATCGAATGTGTTCCCAACTTTAGCGAGGGAAACAATCTGCAAATTATCGAACGTATCGTTGAAGAGATTAAGTCGGTAGAGGGTGTAAAAGTGATCGATGTTGATTCGGGAAAAGCCACAAACCGAACAGTAATTACTTTTGTCGGAGCGCCCGAACAGGTTTGTGAAGCTGCATTTCGTGCCGTAAAAAAAGCTGCCGAACTTATTGACATGCGTAAACACAAAGGCGAACATCCCCGATTTGGAGCTACCGACGTACTTCCATTGGTTCCAATTAAAGGAATCAGTATGGAGGAAGTTAGCATTTATGCAAAAAAATTGGGACAACGCATTGGAGATGAACTGGAAATTCCTGTATATTGTTATGAGTTTGCTGCCACAGAGGAAAAACGACGTAATCTGGCCAATTGCCGATCAGGCGAATACGAAGGTTTGCCTCAAAAATTAGAAGATCCGGCCTGGCAACCTGATTTTGGCCCCACCACATGGAGTGAGAAAATTCAGAAAACGGGAGCTACCGCTGTAAGTGCGCGTCATTTTTTGGTAGCTTATAATATAAATCTGAATACAACTTCCACCCGCTGGGCAAATGCAATTGCTTACGACATCCGGGAGAAAGGACGTGTCATGCGCACCGGGAACCCATTGACAGGCAAAATTGTAAAAGATGAAAATGGTGATCCGGTTTACTCACCGGGCCTGCTGAAAGGCGTGAAAGGCATTGGATGGTTTATCGAAGAATACGGCATTGCACAGCTTTCGTTCAACATTACCGACACCACTCAGGTGACCATGCATCAACTCTTCGACCTAGCATGCGAACGTGCTGCATTGCGGGGCATCAGGGTAACTGGCTCTGAACTTGTAGGAGTTGTACCTTTACAAATATTGCTCGACGCCGGTAGGTATTTCCTGCGCAAACAACATCGTTCCACAGGAATACCTGACAAGGAAATTCTGAAAATCGCCATTAAATCAATGGGCCTTGACGAACTCGCCGCCTTTGATCCGCGAAAGAAAATCATCGAATATCTTATAGAAGATAATTCGCAGAAGAAACTTATAGACCTATCGGTAGGAGATTTCACATACGAAACAGCTTCAGAATCAGCTGCTCCTGGTGGTGGATCAGTAGCGGCTTGCATGGGCGCTATGGGCGCTGCTTTAGGAACTATGGTAGCCAATCTGTCGGCACACAAAAAAGGCTGGGATGACCGTTGGGAAGAGTTCTCGGACTGGGCTGAAAAAGGCAAAGCTTTCCATGATAAACTGTTACATCTGATCGACGAAGACACACTGGCTTTCAATGGCATTCTCAACGCCTTTGGACTACCGCAACGTAACGACATCGAAAAAACAGTACGCCGCGAAGCTATTCAGGCAGCCACCCGTTTTGCCATTGAAATTCCATTTGAAGTACTACAGACAAGCTACGCTTCGATGCAGGTAATGATGCACATGGCACAAACAGGCAATCCAAACTCGGTTTCGGATGCAGGAGTAGGTGCGCTTGCTGCCCGGTCGGCTATACTGGGCGCTGCTCTGAATGTAAAAATAAATGCCGCTGGATTGAACGACAAAGACTACGTAAACGAAATACTTCGGAAAGTGGCTGAAATAGAACAAAAAACAATAGAACTCGAAGGACAGATTCTTGATATTGTGAACAGGAAAATTGGCATTGAATAAAGATGAAACTAGGCAATAGAATTTCAAATCATAACTACGAATTTATTGAATTGAAAAATTGAAGTTTACTTGAAAATTTGTTTACAAAAAAGCCTTCGGAATTTTTCCGAAGGCTTTTCATTTTTGTATCCTTATTAGGCTCCAAAATCGTCGAACATCAACATTTCGCGTGGTACGCCTAAATCCCAAAGCATATTCTCAACAGCTTTTGCCATCGGGCCGGGGCCGCACATGTAGTATTCAATATCTTCGGGAGCTTCATGGTCTTTCAAATAATTATTCAAAATCACATTGTGGATAAATCCAACAGGACCAGTCCAGTTATCTTCAGGAAGTGGTTCACTCAATGCAATATGGAATGAAAAATTAGGAAATTCAGCTTCAAGTTTACGGAAATCTTCTTCGTAGAATATTTCATTTTTCGAACGCGCTCCATACCAGTAAGAAATTTTACGATCGGAAATTTTAAGTGTATTCAAAAGATGTAACACATGCGAACGAAGCGGCGCCATACCAGCTCCACCTCCTACGTAAAGCATTTCGCGTTCACTGTTTAGAATTGGGTGGAACTCACCAAATGGCCCTGACACCATTACTTTATCGCCTGGTTTCAGGTTGAAAATGTAAGTAGAGGCTATACCCGGCTTCACATCCATCCAACCGCCCTTGGCACGATCGAAAGGAGGAGTAGCGATACGAACATTCAGCATAACGATATCACCTTCGGCAGGATAGTTGGCCATGGAATAGGCACGCATGGTTTCTTCTTCATTTTTACAGGTAAGATCCCACATTTTGAATTTATCCCAATCGCCACGAAATCTGTCTTCGATTTCGAAATCGGAATATTTAATGTCGTATTCAGGGATGTCAATCTGGATATAACCACCTGATATAAAGTTGAGGTGTTCGCCTGCGGGCAATTTCACCACAAATTCCTTAATAAAGGTAGCCACGTTCTTGTTCGAAACTACTTCGCATTCCCATTTTTTTACACCGAGAATCGATTCATCCATTTTGATTTTAATGTCGTTTTTCACTTTTACCTGACAGCCCAGACGCCAGTTATCTTTTATTTCCTTGCGGGTGAAATGTACAGTTTCAGTCGGGAGAATTTCGCCACCACCTTCGATGACCTGACATTTACACTGAGCGCAAGAACCACCACCACCACAAGCCGATGGAAGAAAAATACTCTGACTCGACAAAGTGCTGAGAAGCGTGCTTCCGGCAGGAGCAATTACTTCTTTTTCATCATTGATAGTAATAGTTACATCACCCGAAGCTACCAAATACTGTTTGGCCACCAAAAGGATGACAACCAAAAGTAAAATCACCAAAAGAAAAACTACCAAACTGGTAATTACCATTGTTGTGTTTATTGCTAATATCATAAATTATTTACCCCTTTAAACCATCGCTTCCGACTCATTTAAAATATGGGGACTGATTAAATTGTTATTTACTTGTTATGATAAAAATATATTAATTCCCGGAGAAGAGCAATATCAGATTTTCAAACCTGAAAAAGCCATAAATGCGATTCCCATCAAAGCTACAGTGATAAAGGTAATTCCTAAACCTCTCAGCGGTGCAGGCACATCCGAATACTCCATTTTTTCGCGGATAGCTGCCAAACCTACAATGGCCAACAGCCAACCTACTCCCGAACCTAATGCATATGAAGTAGCTTCGCCTAAGGTAGCATACGATCTTTGTTGCATGAACAAAGATCCACCCATGATGGCGCAGTTTACCGCAATCAGTGGAAGGAAAATCCCTAAAGACGAATAAAGAGAGGGAGTAAATTTTTCGACAACCATTTCAACCAACTGAGTCATTGCGGCAATTACAGCAATAAACAGAATGAATGCAAGATAACTCAAATCAAGCGAAGCCAACTCAGGGCTCAACCATTTTAGTGCACCTTCTTTTAGAATATAGTTTTCGAGCAGGTAATTGGCCGGCAAAGTGATTGCCAACACAAAAGTTACTGCTATCCCTAAACCCATTGATGTTTTTACATTTTTCGAAACCGCAAGATAAGAACACATCCCGAGGAAAAATGCAAAAATCATATTGTCGACAAAAATCGACTTCACAAATATACTGGCTAAGTTTTCCATATTATATTTTTTAATCAGTAATCGAGAAATAACTGGACGAGTAATTCTTTTTCAATTCACAACTCTTTATTTCCTCGTTTACTTGTTTACTTATTTCCTTGTTTACAATTTATTTTTCCTGTAATTCTTTATTTCTTGCACGGTGTACCCAAATAATACATGCAACGAGGATCAGCGCCATTGGAGGCAAAATCATTAATCCATTGTTTACATAACCAGCATCATATACGGCCTGTGGAATAATTTTGAAACCGAAAAGCGTACCCGAACCCAGTAACTCGCGAAAGAAAGCGACAACAACAAGAATCCAGGCGTACCCAAATCCGTTTCCTAAACCATCGACGAACGATTCCCAGGGGCTATTGGCCATTGCAAATGCTTCGAGTCGGCCCATCAGAATACAGTTGGTAATAATCAAACCAATGTATACCGATAGCTGCACACTTACATCGTAAGCAAAAGCTTTCAGAATTTCGCTTACTATGGTTACCAACGCAGCGACAACCACAAGCTGAACAATGATACGAATTCGATTCGGGATTGTATTTCGTATCAGCGAAATGATAACATTTGAAAATGCCACAATAATAGTAACCGACAAGCCCATTACAATAGCCGGCTCCAGTTTTGCGGTTACAGCAAGCGCAGAACAAATTCCCAACACCTGAACGGTGATCGGGTTATTTTTACTTAGTGGACCTAAGAAAACCTCTTTCGTTTTATTTGATATAAATTTACTCATTCCTGGGTTCCTCCATTTGATTTAATTAAAAAAGCTTCGTATTGTCCGATACTATTGAGCAACATAGCTTCAACGCCTTTACTTGTGATTGTACCTCCGGAGATGCCATCAACTTGTTCTTGCGTATCTGATTTCTGTCCCGCTTTCATTACCGCAATCGAAACAAATTCATTTCTGTCGTTTAAAATATGTTTGCCAACAAACTCCTGTTGAAACTTAGGCAAAGAGATTTCGGCTCCTAAACCCGGAGTTTCGCTTGCATGCGAAAAATAGGTTCCAAAAACCGTATTCTTGTCATCGTTCAAAGCAACATACCCCCAAATAGGACCCCAAAGTCCAGCCCCGCGCAAAGGAATTATGTACTTCGTTTGTCCCTCCAGCTGAGCAACATAAATAGGGAGTTGACGACTCTCAAGTGGTTTTGCAGCTTCCTTCACGATATCAATATCAAAAGCTTCACCCTTTACTTCCGAAAGAATATCGGCTTTAGTATTCACAACCAATTCCTTTACAATATATTGATCGTACAAAGCGGCAGCATCCTGATCTTCGAGATTGATCTGAAGAGCGCTCAAAATTTGCTTTTTCTTATCTAGCTTCACATTGGTTGTTTGAGTTTCCTTCAATCCACTCGAAACAAGCGCCAGCAATAATGCGACAATAACAACCATCACTGCGGCATAAATAATTGTATAACTGTTTTTATTCGTATCCATCGTTTTGGTGTTTATTTATTTTTTCACTGCTCGTTTCAAACGACTTTTAATATTGGATTCAACCACATAATAATCAATCAATGGAGCAAAGATATTCATTAACAAAATAGCCAACATCATACCTTCGGGATAACCCGGATTGAGTACGCGAATAATTATTGCCATAACACCAATTAATGCTCCGAAGATGTATTTACCAGTTTCGGTACGTGCTGAGGTCACAGGGTCGGTAGCCATAAATACTGCACCAAATGCAAAACCACCGAAAACAAGGTGATTGTACCATGGGAAATGTGCCGCTGCCGTATCGGGACCAACCACATTAAATATCCAGGCCATAAGCGCTCCACCTGCAAATACCGAGAACATTGTTTTCCAACTTGCCACTCCGGTAATCAGCAAAATCACAGCGCCAATCAAAATAGCAAGAGCCGAAGTTTCGCCTACAGAACCGGGAATCAATCCAAGGAAACCATCCATAAAACCAATTGGATTCCCTACAATATTTACAAGTTCTGCATTCTGAGTAGTGGCAGTAGCGACCTGTCCGAGGGCAGTAGCACCCGAATAACCATCCACAACCGAACCTGCTCCCATTCCGAATGTCGATCCGGTACGCACCCAAACCACGTCGCCCGACATGAAAGTTGGATAAGCAAAGAAAAGGAAAGCACGTGTTACAAGCGCTACGTTGAAGATATTCATTCCTGTTCCGCCAAATACTTCTTTTGCAAAAATCACTGCAAAAGCAGTAGCTACAGCCACCATCCACAGTGGAGTATCTACAGGAACAATTAAGGGAATAAGAAAACCTGACACCAGAAAACCTTCCTGAATTTCATGTCCTTTGATTTGAGCAACAATAAATTCAATACCCAAACCAACGATATACGATACTAAAATCAGCGGAAGCACTGCCAAAAAGCCAAACAAGAAAGTAGGCCAAAAGCTTACAGTTTCGCCTATGGCTAAATAATGCTGATATCCTACATTGAACATACCAAACAACAAGGCAGGTACTAAAGCCAGCACCACAATTATCATTGTACGTTTGGAGTCCACTACATCATGTATATGCGTTCCACGTTTAGCGGTGGTATTCGGAACGAATAAAAACGTTTCAAAACCATCGAAAACCGAATGGAACTTTTCAAGTTTACCGCCTTTTTCAAAGTTCGGCTTCACTTTATCTACTAAATTTCTTAATGCATTCATATTTATTAAGTTCACCCGAAAGGGATTTGGGTTTTATTCGATTTCTAACTTCATTTTATCCAATGCCGTACGTACAATCTCCTGAACAGGTAATTTTGATGTGCAAACAAATTCGCACAGCGCCACATCTTCAGGAGCTATTTCGTAAGCGCCGAGTGCTTCCATTTTATCAATATTTCCGGTTATCATTGCCTTGATCAGAAATTCGGGCAAAATATCCATTGGCAAAACCCTGTCGTATTCACCCGACATGATAATAGCACGACGACCACCAAGGATACGGGCATCAAATTCAAAGTCTTTTTTTCCAAACACTTTCTGGAGCACTCCGGTAAAATAAATACGGCTTGCACTGAACTTATTGAATCGTGGCATTGCCCAGCCAATCAGTTCGTGCTGATCGTGACCTTCTTTAATCACCGAAATTTGTGTAGCATAAGGACTCAAACAGCCATCCAGACCTACCTGAACGCCACTTAACACATTACCATTAATATATCGAAGTTCTTCGTTATTGGTTACTTTTCCTTTTACTATTTCGGCAATACTGCTTCCTGCAATGGTCTGATAGTATTGAGGTTCCTTAACTTCAGGTCCGGTAAGGGCAAGTGTGCGTTTCAAATCAACGATTCCTTTGCTAAAGAAACGACCGATAAATAAAACGTCCTGCGCATTAATGGTCCAAACGATTTCACCCTTGTTTACAGGATCGATATGATTGATTTGAATGCCAACATTTCCAACCGGATGTGGCCCTTCATAAGAAGTTATTTCAACATTTTTTACGGATGAAAAAACAGAATTCACACCCGCTTTCACTCCCAAATGAACTTTACCATCGGTGAGTTTTGACAAAACATCAACGCCAAGCTGAAATTCCTTCATCTCGCCTGCCACTACAAACTCGTGGTTGGGTGCCAATGGTGCCGAATCAAATGCCGAAATAAAAACAGCTTTTGCAGTTTGTGTCGGATTAGCGATAATATCGTAAGGACGTTGTTTTATATACACCCAAAGTCCCGATTTCAAAAGCAGTTCTCTTAACTCCTCCCTGTTTAGTTTTTCTACAGGTTTCACATCAAAGCTTTGGTAAGTGTTTTTCTTGTCGCTTTGAATGGTTATACTCAACACCTTGCGTCGCTCGCCCCTATTGACAGCCAACACCTTACCGCTTACCGGCGAAACGAAGTTCATTGTATCGAATGTTTTGTCGTAAAAAACAGGACTTCCTGCTTTCACTTCATCACCTTCTTTCACAACTACTTTTGGCGTGATTCCATGGTAATCGTCAGGAAGAATAGCTATGGTTTCCGAAACAATTGTGCTTCCAATTGTTTCTTTTGCCCTGCCGTTTATCCGGATGTCCAAACCACGTTTAGTTTTAATCAGATTAGCCATATAAATTTTTGTAAAATTAGTTTGTGCTTGTTGTTTAGTAAGTATTGTGTTTGTGTACTTTGCGGACAAACCGACCTTTTATTGAGCTTTCGTATCCAAAACAAGTTACAGATAACACGCTAAATAAAAGAATAATAAGCCTTTCAATACATAAAAACATACTTTTATAGAAAAGCGTTGCAAAAATACAATATTTTCATTATATCTCAGCTATAATTAATGAAATATTTCGTTAATATCTATTTTACTGAATACTAAATTTATAAACATCTATATTTGTACTAATTACAAATTAAATTCTAACAGAATAGATACAAAATTGATAAAAAAACCGAAGCAGGAATGTTTTGAAAAAAAAAGAGTTAAGTACCAATACCCAACTCTCTTTTAATGAAATCGACCGACAAACTATTTATTTTACAACAATTTGCTTCGTTAATTTATAATTCCTTCCTTTCACTTTTACGATATAAACCTGATGCAAAGTTGTTTTTATCGTTGTAATATCCAATGGATTTAATAATGTCCTGGCAATCAACCTGCCCGAAATATCATACAACAGCACATCGGCTATTTCATCCGTAAAACTTCTTACATAGACATTAGTTCCACTATTGAAAATCTGAAAATCAATATCGGAAGGCGCTTGATTATTTATCAAACTTCCAGTCAGAATTCTAAAACGTACTACAGGTTGAGGTGTGGATTCGGCCGTAAAAGTATAAGTAGAGCCACTTTCGGTAATATCGTGTACAGTATTCAAAACCAGATCATGAAGATAAATTCCTGAGTATTGTGTTTCAGCATTCTCGTGTGTAAAAGTCATTGTGTATTCTGTATCCTGCCCTGCCTGAAAAGCAATATTTGTATTGTTCATATTGGCAATAGCATCGATTTGATAGATACCATCTTTTTCGACAGCATAAATTTGGGGCAGAAGAGCCGACCCTATAATTTTATAACCATCGCTTCCATTATCAAAATTTCGCGTTGTTGCATCGTTGCTAAAAATCCACATCTTATCGCCCGAGTATTTTCCTCTTACATCAATCACAGTAGACACGACAGTGTTATTTTCGTTACTTTCGTCATTTTCGACATTCTCATCTTCGCGGACACGCATTGGCTCGGAGTTTGGCATCACCGCACTGTAGTTGATATTGAAATAAGAATCCTCTGTAGAATTTGGAACATCATCCTTCACCTTTACCAACATCGATCCCATAGAAGGAATTTGTCTTGGAAGCCCTGAATTCCCTGCTTCATTTTTTGGCACAGCAGTATACTGTCCGGCAGATGTTCCGAATGTGCCTGCCGGTATCTGATCCCAGTCCAAATAAGTTCCGGCGTTGTACAAATAAACGGTAGCTTCAGTGTCGCTTCCAAAATCAAGTGCACGAATATCGATAGCAGCAGTATAAGGATTGGTAAACAAATGCTGACCGGGAAACAATGCAGTAGGAGTTTTAGCTAATTGTCCCGAACTGAAATTACCATTTTCAAGCATTCCTTTTATGCTGTATGTAGTCGGAGATTGCTGACAGATTTCATAACCGGTAAACGATGTCAAGACCGATTGATTAACCAACGACACCCAGTGGTTTTGAGTAGTTGTTCCCGATTCCACCATCCTGCGCAGATACGAACCATTAAACGTTGGGTTGGCCGTTACCGAACGAACAGGCACACCAAAAAACTGCCATTTGTATTTGTCGCCTACAGCACGTAAAGTATCGAAAGTTGCTTTCGAATACATTTCCACCGTTGCCAAAACAGGATTATTTTCTGCATTATGAAATATCAATGATCCATTGGCCAAAGTAGTACTTGCCTTAACAACAAGTCCTGATGTGCCTGCCGAATTAGAAATACTGCCTAAAACAATAAGCGACTTTTGCGGATTGATTGTTAGCACTCCTCCATTATTGATAGTAAGTTGATTGTTCAATGTAAAATTACTGTTTACTATAACATTGGCAGTGTTGTCCACAATCATGCTATAAATTTTGTTACCAAGAATAAAATTATCGGACAAATACTGAGTAGAGGCTCCGTTGTACCTTACAATCGTACTCGCCACATTGGGCACAATAATACCTAAAGTAGTCACATCGCCCTGCAAAGACAAAATTCCGGTCACAGCAACACCGTTTGTGGTTTTCACCCCGGAACCCAAAAGAGAAAGGTGGCTGTAGGTACGGGGTGATATTGTCTGATTACCAGTTCTGTTATATTCAACAGTGCTACCATTATTGAGGTTAATCGTAGTAAAACCTGTCGGAAAATTGGAAACTTCACTTATTTTCAACGTTGCTCCCGAAGCGAGCGTAAAAGTGCCGGTCCCGTTTAAACTGTATGTAGCCAAATTGAGCACTCCATTAATGACAAGGGCGCTTGCCGCAGCATTGGCAGTGAGTGTAACTGTATGCCCACTCTGAATTGTCACCGAGCCATCTGTAATTAAAGGAAGGGCAGTAGCTGCCACCCAGGTAGTTCCGGCATTAGTGGACTGTTGCCAGATGGTTACTGTACTCCAATCACCTGAAGCTGAAGATCTGAAAATTTTATTCGGAGTACAGGTTGTATTGATTGTTGTACCAGTTGGACTAAAAGTTCCGCCCGACACTACGGGGGCAGGACCGCAATTTCTATCAAAAGTAGTGGAAATTGTAAGTGTTGTAGCTCCGGCCTTTGTAAAGCCGGTGGCAGGCTGTCTGAATCTCGGTACGGTCACATTATTATTAGAAGTAGTAAATGTTTTTGAAGTTCCGGTCATAGTAAGCCAGCCAGTACCTGTACAAACAAAGGGCGCTATACCAGTATAATCAGTACTGATATTGCCACCGACAATTACATTTCCTGAACTGTACTCTACTCTTGCATCAAAACCTGTGCGAACAAAATTACCTTTTATTGTCAGGTCATAAGTGCCTACTGAAACATAACTTTGATCACCAATACTAAAATTTCCGTTAATGGTGAGATTATTATTTAATATAAGTCTGGTGAGATAAGCAGTCATATTTATGTTATTGCATGAAAGCCCCGTAGAGTTAACTGTTATAATATGTGATTGACAAATCACAACATTGTCGCCAGCCATCGGATAAGAACCATTATTAATTGTTTCCCCACAGGCAACTGAAGTCCATGTATCTGGATTCGTCCAATTACCGGTTTGCCTTGAATAATATGTTCTTGGAGAATTATTAAAAGTGCCTTGAACCGAATATCTCGTACCTATGCTATTGATCGCAAAAGCTTTGAAGTAATAGGTAGTATTGGGAGTTAAGCCCGCTACATTTACACTGTAAGTACCTGTTCCAAAAGTGCCGGTTTCCGAAACTTTAGTTCCAAAACCATCGGCAAATCCATTGGTGGTACTATAATAAACACCTCTTTCGGTAATTGTTTGAGAAGCACAACCATCCACAGTGATAGTACCTCCTAAACTTGCAGTTGTAGCCATTACATTGGTTGCTGTCGGTGTAGTAACGGTTGGAGCCACCGAAGCAGCACCACTACCTGCAGCAGCAACATTTATATTAGTTGCCCCGCCACCACTAACTACAATATTTCCGTTGTAACTGATAGGATCGAAAGGAGAAAATTTTACATAAATAAGTTGGGAATAATTACCAGCTGGATGCGAAAGCGACAATGAACTGGTATAAGTACCATTCGCTGTTGTCGAAAAGCTGAAAGCAGGAAGCGACGAGACCGTTACATTGGCAGTTGTGAGTGCCAGACCTGAAATTCTAAAAGTGATAGGTCCAACGGTTGTTCCTGTACACACCGATCCAAAACCTGTTAAAGCCGTTGCCGACAGAGAAGGAGCACAAGGAGTAGCATTCAGCTTTGTGGCAGATGCTGCTTTTATGCCTGTAGGTATATTTTGTGTAAAGCAGTTGTGGTCGTAGTTGGTCGACACCGTTAATGTTATTTGGTTTGTTTGAGTAAAACTGAAGGAGCTTGAACCGATTCTGAAATTCTTTATAGTTTTTGCTTCATTAAACATAGGAATTCCTCCGTTTACCTGTAAATAACCTGAACCTTGAGTAATGCTAGATGTATTTCCCCAGTCAACAGTCCAGGATCCGGTAACAATAAGATCAAAATTTCCCATTGCAATAACACCAAGGCCTGAATTTTCGAAAAATAAATTGCTGCACTGGGCATTCTCCGTCAGTGTTATGGTGGCTGGATTACTATTATTGTCTAAATGCACATTATCTCCTGCCTGTGGATAGGTTCCTGTATTTACAGTTTTATAATGCCCGCTCTCAGTAGTCCAGGTTGTGGGATTGTTCCATGCACCTGATTGTCGCTGATAATAATCTATTGAATAAGCATTGTTTACCCACAAAGCCAGCACCATCAAAAGCAAAATGAGCTTTTTGAATACTTGTTGAGAAAATATTTTTTCAATATCAATTTTCATACGGAAACGATTTAGAAAATTTGGGTTAACAGCGACTAAAAACTAACTCACACAGCTACATCGAAAAAGAGTATATCAATAAACAGCTATAGTTGTCATTGCGACAATAAAGAACAATCGACACGTTATTTATTTATGAATGCTTCGTCTATTTCTTTAATAACACGATAGTTGCATCATATGTTCCGGCAATCGGTTAAAAACATCAAAACCAACACTAAAAAACCTTATATAACAAAAAAGTCCGGCGAAAGTGCTATATTCCGCCGGACTTTAATAAAGATTAAAAAAACGATTTCGAATTTATTTAATAATTATTTTGGCGGTTTCGGATAATACATCCGTTACTGCCCTCACTATATAAGTTTGCTGCAACTGAACAGGGAATGTAGTGATTCCGTTTGCACTTACAGTTTTATATCCGCAGTTACGACCGGCAAGATCGAATACCGAAACCCTTGCCTCCAGCTCTGTATTGTTATAAACACACAGATTATTGTTCATCGTAAACACCTTAATCCCTGATGTTTTTTCACCACCATCCACACTATAATCGGTTATCACCTTAAAGCGATTGATTGGCTTTGCAGTAGAAGTTGCAACAAAAAGATACTCTGTTCCGCTTTCTGTTATATCAGCTACGACATTGGCAACAATATCTACCAAATATATTTTGGAATATTTACCTTCGGCGTTTTCATGCACCACTGTCATTTTGTACTCAGTATCCTGTCCTGCCTGAAATGCCAGTGTTGTATTGTTAAGATCGTCAATGGCGCCTACCTGATAGTTTCCATCTTCCTCAATAGCGTAAATCTGTGGATCGAGTGATGAACCCGGAATTTTCTCCCCATCGTAACCATCATCATAGGCTTTTGTGAATTTTTCATCAGCCACGAGCCACATTCTGTCTGTCGAGGTTTTTCCTTCAATATCAAATCGTGTCGACATTCCGGTATACCTCATTTGCTCTGAAGGCACCCGTTGTATATCGGTATTACCCATAGCGACCGAATTATAGTTTATACTTACATAGGCGTTTGGAGTAGGGTCAGCAACTCTTACCAACATACTACCCATCGAAGGCAATTGCCTTGGAATAAGATTAGTTCCAGCCAAGCCCTTAGGCACAGCAGTGTATTGTCCCGGCGCATTACCAATCTGACCTGTCCCTTTCACGGCATTCCATTGCTGAAAAGTTCCGGTATTGTACAAATATATCTTCTGTTCCATATCGCTACCTAAGCCCAGCTGAAGAATATCTATGGCCGCCGTATATGGATTTGCAAATATATACTGACCGGCATAAAGCACTCCGCCTGAAGTGGTTTTCGACAATGGGCCTGAATTAAAATTACGATTCACAAGCTTTCCTTTGAAAGAGATCAGGCGCGGAGTTTCATAACAAAGTTCATATCCTCTGAAAGGCACAACATTCGATTCGTTTGTTAAGGATTGCCAGTGTGTCAATGTATCGTTTCCGGCTTCATTTCTCTCACGGACATAAGCTCCATAGAAAGTAGGATTTGCCTTAATCGTATCCACAGGAATTCCAAAATACTGCCAGTTATAGCGCTGTTTCGGATTTGTTTTTGTCACATCCCAACTTGATTTTGAGTACATCTCAACCGTAGCATAAACAGCGCTATTACCATAGTAAATAAGAGAACCGTTAGGACTTGTTGACGAAGCCTGGATGTGTATCCTGCTTGTGTTTCCATCGGTAGTAATATTATTGTTTATCGTAAGTGCTTTCCCTGCAGGTATTACAAGTCTTTTGGTAGTTTGATTGATTAAACTTCCCTGTGTTCTGTTCTGATCCAATACTAAATCGTTCACAGCCGCAGAACCAAAATTCTGTACCGTTGCAAAAACAACATCCGCCCCGGGAATCGGAACAAAATTTGCCGTCCAGTTCGATGCTGTTCCCCAGTCGGTACTGTTAGTTCCTCTCCAATAGTTAGTCGACGGATTAACAACCATCGTAATTGTATTTGAATTCACAGGATTTGCTGTTGTACATTGCAGGCTCGAGGTCAAAACACATTTCACCTGATCGCCGGTTTGAGGCACATAACTAAATGTAGCACCGATGCCAACCTGTAGCACATTATTTACATACCACGCATAAGTTGGAGCTGCACCACCATTAGTAGGTGTAGCTGTAAAAGTAACTGTTGCACCCTGAGTGGAAGGATTTGAGGATGCTGCAATGACAGCAGTTGGTGTAACCAGAGGATTTACTGTCAGAGGAAGTGTACTGCTTACCTGAAATACCTGTTCAAAAACCATATCATCCAAACCAAAGTCATTTCCATCTCCACCAATAAAAGTATTTATCAATGTCAATTGCAGGGATGTAGATGTTCCTGAATTGACATTACACAGATATTGACTCCAGGCTGTAGCACTAAGCGTATTAATCGGACCTACCGGCACATTGTTCACATACAATTGTAGTTTTGCATGATTTGCATTGCCTGTTTTATTTATATTTTCAGCATAATAACTAAATTGATAGGCTGTATTGGGGTTAACGGCAATGGTTTGTGACCAAATAATGGCACCAGTTGTTTCAGCACCATCCACAACCATCATTTGAGTACCGGGGCTTGGAGTATGGTCAGTTCCATTAATAAAGTAAGTATTATCAACGCTGCTTGGATTGTTGGTGATTACATATCTGCCATAAGTGCCTGTGTTGTACGCATAGGTAGAACCAAATCCTGTATGTCCCAATTCAAAATCACCATTGGTTAACAGATTCACACCCGACCCCACTGCCCCGGTAACAGTATAATTACCATTTAATGCCGTAGTCCCTGTT
This sequence comes from uncultured Paludibacter sp., assembly GCA_963678465.1. GTDB lineage: Bacteria > Bacteroidota > Bacteroidia > Bacteroidales > Paludibacteraceae > Paludibacter. Next base: position 3,619,066 of record OY782858.1, on the reverse strand, counting down.
CCCAAATTAGGGTTAGGTGACGTAGAATAAAAACCATTGGGACCACTCCAGCTTTGATTGATAATATTGCTCCCCGTACTTGTCAGCGTCACATTGCTTCCTGCACAGACATTATATGGATTTGCAGGACCGGCGGTAATAGTGGGTACCGGAACGACTTTCCCTACACAGGCTACAGTGACAGGAGTCGTACCAGTTGATGTCAAGGTAACATTTCCGTTGTAAGTATTTACGGTCTTTCCTGCTTTTAAACGAATGTAAACACGGGAAGCATTAATTTTTCCTCCATTGGGAGCTATCGTAAAATTATTTACAAATGATCCCTCTACTCCGGAGCTGGAGATTTCAAAATCGGTTGGCGCGGTAACTGTTACACCGGCTGTAAGTCCGACGCCACTTACTGTAAACGACTGCACAATTGATGGACCTTGCCCCAGAATATAAAAGAAACCATTCAGGCTGGGATTTGAACTGATACTGGCGGCACCACTAACAACCGCACCGCTACAAGCCACTGATTGTGTGATGGCGTTAGTAGCTGTAAGTAAAATATTTTGAGCAGAAACTACGCCTGATCTACCTGATTTCATTCTTACATAAATAGGAGTAGAATTCAAGACTCCGGTTGATTGTGCAAGTACTCCAGATGATATTGATAGTGGAATACTTGACCCATAGGTTCCGCTCAAAGAAGTTGAAATTTCAAAATCCGCAGGAGCAGTAATCGTAACACTTGATGACAATGCATAACCACTTACATTGAACGTTTGAACTTCGGAAGGGCCAGCTCCTGAAGTATAAATAAAACCAGCTAATGTAAACTGAGACACATTGATAGTGGCCCTGTTTACTGTTCCCTGACAATTTACAATTACATCATCAGCATAAGTTGCTGTTAGTGTAATATCCTGATTATAGGTGGATGTAGAAAGTCCTGATTTTAACCTTACCCACACAGTTTTTCCGATGCTTGCTTCTACGTCTGCCTTTGTGAATGTAAAACTTGTCGAAGTAAAACCTGTTGTAGCCGATGTTTTCGAAATTTCAAAATCGGCAGGGGCTGTAACCGTTACATTACCTACAATACTTGTTCCCTTGACGTTAAACGTCTGAGTAGCAGACGGGCCATATCCTAACACATAACTCATTCCGGTTAAAGCGCCTGGTGTAACTGTTATTATGGGTTGGTTGGTTACAGTACCACTCACCGTTATTGTTCTACTGGTTGCACCTGTAGAGGAAGCTGTAATAACATCGCTATAACTACCAACGCTGACACCAGCCTTCAGGCGAACATAAATTATTGTAGATGGCACATTTCCTGAACCATTGTTAATCAACAATGCATTAACGCTTCCTAAAAACACACCACCACTTTCGGTTGAAAGTTCGAATTTTGAATCGGGGGGCAATGAAAGTCTTATGTTTTCTGCCATATTCGTACCACTTACAGTGAACGATTGCTCTGTGGAAGGTCCGTTATTTTCGGCATAAGTAAATCCTGTAAGATTTATTGTCGAAACTGTTATTTTTGGACTTATTCTTCCGAGGACAAAATGCCATGATGTATTAGCCCCAATCGTAATTGTATTTGAGTTTGTAATTTCATTTGTACTTACAGTTCCGTTACGCGCTGTATAAGGACCACTCACACTTGTAGCCGAAGCTATTGAATTCATGGGCGCAATAGCTGTAGTTCGTCCTAACGAAACAGATGTATTTGTTAAGTTTCCAGTCTTTGTTAATAGCCAATAATCTTCTGTGCTGATCGACTCTAAAGTCGCATCTACGCTTCCACCCGATCCGGTTGCGAAAGCCTCCACCTGAACAGTAGTTGTACCCGTTCCTGTTGTAGGGTTTACCAACGAAAACGGCTTATAACTACCCGATTCCCCTACAGGAAAAACATAGGTGGATCCGCTTCCCAAACTTGTTGGCAGTGTCCACCTGACAGGCCCGTTGATATAAGTTGTAGCCGAACCACCCGAGATAGCAGCAGGCGAAGTGGCATTAAGTGTAAGTAAATTCGTTGTCGTTGTTGTTAATACCCCATTTGTCAATGTTAACACCCCGGAGATAGATCCTGGGCCACTTAAAGTAACTCCGGCACTGTTGTTGATTGTCAAGTTAGCTGGAGTGTTGGTAGTAAACCCGTTTCCTGTCACCTGAGCCACTGTTCCATTGTAAATATAACTGGCGCCTGTATTGTAGGTACGCCCTCCCGTTACCCTTATATTGCCAGAAGCAGTAGTCCCTGTTGTTATTCCATTGGCAGATGTTACACCCAGAGTAGCTCCGGGTGCCAAAGTAAATGAGCCTCCACCAGAAATAGTGGTGCCTTCTGCTGCCATTTGTAGAAGTGTGCCACTATTTACTGTGAAATTAATTGTATTCGATATTGTTCCTCCCGAAGTGTAAGTCTGAGTCTTTCCGCCATTAAATACAATAGCTGCCAAACTACTTTGTGTTTCTGTTATAGTTCCTCCTGTGTGTGTAAAATCTCCAGCCACAGCCACAGTAAAAGTACTAGCAGTATTAGTAGAATTGATATTAAGTGTTCCACCAGTCATCTCGAAATTACCAGCTACATTTAAAGTCCGGGTTTCGCCGGATGCTAATCTTAACTCTTGTCCGTTTGTTGTCATAAGAGTGAAATTTCCTTGAACATTTCTTAAATTACCGTTAAGATCTATTGTTCCGCTTTGTCCCGTACAATTCCATGTAAAATTACCAAAAGTCTGATTAAAGGATGTGGCGGTAGGTGTCGTTCCTGCTACACCTGTCACCAAACAGGTAGAAGCCACATCCCAACTGGCTGTAGGAATAGTTCCACCATTTCTGCTATGTTGATAGGTGGATCCACTCCCAAAATCCAATGTTCCGGTAGTGGTTACTGCACCTGTATTTACTAATTTCCCGTTTACCTGCATATCAGTTCCGACACCATCAGCAATCGTCAAGGTGCGTGCATCATTCACTGTAACCTGGCCCCCTGCATCGACTGTTAACTCATCGACTGTTACGCTTGAAGTCACTGTCACTGTATGTCCGCTACGAACAGTAATTGATCCATCCACACTTGTAGGTGTACTTGTAGCGGCAACCCAGGTAGCGCCATTATCTGACGACTGTCGCCAGGTACCAAGCGTATTCCAATTCCCAGAACCATTGGTCCGGTATTGTTCATAAAATCCTAATGTCTGAGTACCACCGGCCGACATAGTACCTGATTTTGATCCTGAAGAGAAGCTAAAATTAGATGTCGTAAGTGGATCAACAGTAAGTGTCCGATATTTGGTGGCAGTTGCACTTATATCGGCAGTAATCCACACATAATAGGTTGTTTTATCATTAAAATACGGACTATATATGGATACACTTACCTGATTACCAGATGAACGAACCGTTACATCAGCATGATTTGATGTCGCTGTAGCCAAGTCATCGATTGTATTCCACCATACCTGATACTTGCTAATATCTGCTGTCGTAAAAGTTCCTCGTGGCGTAAAGGTAATCCCATTAAAATTGGCACCTTGCCAACCTATTCCATTAAAATTAACGATTGCTCTGTAAATAGGCTGTTTTGTACTGCCCAATGCTAAATTTGTTGCCGGGACAGCAGGGTTTGTCGAAGAGAATGTAATGGTTTGTGCTGCAGCGAGCATTGGAAAAGCACAGACAAGTGCTATAAATAACATTTTAACGACTGTTATCGAAAACAGTCTCTTTGTGGTTTGAAACTTCATTAAAATTGTATAAATAGAATATTTATTTCTTTATTGTTGTAATTCGGAAAATGATATGGTAAAATTTTGCTTTAGTGTAGCCTATGTATACCCAAAAACACAAGAATCGGACATGATGTATTGTTTCTTTTGAGGGTTGAAATGAATATTCTCAACCTACTATTAGTTGGTTCTACTGCCACCAAAGCACTTTTTTATTTAACAAACGCTCATTCAACAGTAATTGTTGAATCATTTTATCCGGTAAACGCAAAAACATTTTCGGAAAAAGAGCGTACAAATATAATATATTTAATTGATTAGCTCAAATAGAGGATCAGTCAAAACGGCACAAAAAATATTTTTTCAACCCTAAAATCGTTGAAGTTTTTAACTTTAAATGGGCTTATTCTGCAATTCATCAGCAGTGTGAATAAGCACATATGGAGATGTATGTGTCTGATTACTTGCGATATAAAAACACATTTGGACGGCTCGCATTACAAAAAGAACTAACAGCAACGACAATAAAAATAAACATTACACAAACAATAATTTTTACTACATTCTAAATAAATTTATATTACAATTGCTACAAATTCAATTTATTTATATATTTTTGTGCTCGAAATTTATATTTTTTTGATTTTGGGCATCTAAAGAGTTGTATTCATTTTAATCGCAGACATTTTATTCCCTGAATACAAGCTTAATAATAAAAATCTAATTTTTAGTTTCACTCATCATTATTTTAAAACATTTAATGAAATTTCATTAACTCAATCATTATGAGAAAGTTTTTTTTGCTCGTTATATTTGTAATTTTTACTACTATTACATTTGCTCAACGAAATATCGACGCCAATCATTGGTCGGCAACAATTGAAACTGGTAGTGTTTTTTTCGACGGAGACATGACGGTTTATTACAATTCCCTTATCCCCGAAACGAGCTTTCAGCTTTCGTATGGAGGCTCGTTGGAATACTCATTCAACCCTTACGTTGGTTTAGGCGCTGAGTATTATCACCTACCTCTTTCGGCAAAAAAGGGGAATGACATGTTTGCAAGCAACCTGAATCATTACAACCTCTACCTATCAATGAATATTCTAAATATTCTGAACAAATATAATAATTCCCGATGGGCTATTTACGGTACGGTAGGCGCAGGAATAGCCACCTACGCTTCCACTTATTATGTGAACAACGTACCTCAAATAGAAAATCCGGAAACAAAAATGGCACTAACAATACCGGTAGGCTTGATTATCGAGCATAATATTTCCAGGTCCATTGCTTTGGCAGCCAAATTACAATACCGCTCGCACAACAAGGATAATCTTGAAGGCAATCCGGCCTACGACTACAAAGGAGTTACTAACGACTTTGTTTCGGTGGCTATGTTGAATTTACGCTGGAAATTTAACTCTGACAAAAAACAACACGTACGCAACTTACGTCCACACGACTATTATCTGAACGAAGCGCTAACTCCTGCCCTACAGGCAAAAGCTAAATCAGACTCGTTACAGCAAGAATTGAATAAACTCCGTACGGAGTTCGAAAAAGTAAGACCTCAATTACAGGAACTCGAAAAAACATTGCAGGAAATTAAGAAGCAAGACGAAAGAAGAAATAAAATGTCTGAACTAACGGAGACCAAAACACAGGGTCCCAAGAAGGCAAAATAAATACAACCAACGACTATGTTTTTTTAATACAACCGATAAATGGAAATCAAACGCCATTATCGGTTGTTTTTTTAACTCCATTTCTTGTTGAAAGCAATAAAAAATATCATTAAAACTGCAGCCAAAAAAGCCATTACAGCACCGAAATAAAAAGGCAAATGCGAGTCCACCTTATCGTAAAGCAAGCCAGCCACGAGGCTGGCAGGCAACAGGGTAATTCCAAGCAAAGCGTTGTAAATGCCCATAGCCGTACCTTTTTTATTTTCATCCACCATGTCCGCAATAAAAGCTTTTTGAATGCCATCAGTAGCGGCAGAATAAAGTCCGTAGAGGGCAAAAAGCGCAACAATAGTCCCTATACCCGAAGCGATTCCAAATCCGAAATAAACAATTGTATAAATCAAAAATCCCCCTATCAGCACTTTCTCTTTTCCCAACCGATCGGAAAGAATGCCTAAAGGAACAGCCATTACAACTGACACCACACTCGAAACTAAGTAAACCAACGGAATGAAAGCAACTTTAACACCCAGCTCGTTAGCCTTCACCATTAGGAGTGCATCTGTGGAGTTCCCCATAGTAAAAACAAAAACAATGAGCAGGAAAAAATAAAATCGGGGAGTGAAATCGCTGAAATGAAATTTTGTAAAAAGCTCACTTTTGTTCTTTCTGACTTCTTTTATGCCGAAGGCGATCACAAACAAAGCTAACAGTGCTGGGATGCCTGCAAGCAGTAATATCAAACGGTAGTTTCCGGGAAAGAATATTAATAAGCCAAAAGCAACTAATGGGCCGAATATGGCACCGCTATTGTCCATTGCTTTTTGTAGTCCGAAACTCTTCCCCGTTTCTCCATTCGTTACCGACCCAGCAATCAAACTATCCCGTGGCGCCGTCCGGATGCCTTTCCCTACTCTCTCGGCAAAACGAATCACAAGCACCTGCATAGGACTCACTACAAATGCATACAAAGGAAGAATAATGGCCGAGAACGCATATCCTACCAACATAAAGGGCTTATTCCTTCCAACTTTATCACTCCAGAAACCGGACAAGACCTTGAAAATGGAGGCTGTGCTTTCTGCAATTCCCTCTATCAGAGCTAAACTTGTTTTGGTAGCTCCAAGAGAGAGCAGAAACATCGGCATAATGGAGTAAATAATCTTTACCGATGAATCGGTGAGAAAACTTACAAAGCCGGTATTTATTACATTCCGACTGAAACCGAAAAGAGATTTATCGGACACTTCGTTTTCGAAAACGTCATTTCCTCTTTTTATCCTCATAACATAAAACAGTTTATATTCAAGCTGAAACAGGTTTTATTTCACAAGTGCTGTAGTCGTTGTCTCCGACTGGGCAGCCAGTTTTTTTAGCACTTCGGTGAGTATTGTTACCTCTGTACTGTTCAGCGTTTTGCCAATCACCTCCTCAAGCCTGGCAAAAGCCTTCTGACGAAGTTGCTGTATGATTTCTCCTTTTTGATCGATACACAGATGAGTCATTCTACGGTCGCTATCCGATGGCACTCTTTTTACATACCCTTTTTTCACCATTTTATCCACGAGCGTCGTCACAGTAGGCTTTGTAAGCTTTAGCTCATTGGCTAACTCAGTAATTGTAGGGTTGCCCATGCGCAATATTACCTGTAAATAATGTAACTGTTGATGCGACAAATCCTGAATACAAGCATCCTTAAACGTTTCCGACAGTATTTTTTCAATCAGATCCGACAGATAATATATCAAAACATTGAAATCGTTCATTTTGCAGTTGGGTATATTTTCATTAATTTTACAAAGCATCGATAGATGATTTTTTTAAAATTCGAACACTATATGAGTTATGGCGTTTTATTAATTTATTCAATACGCTAACACCCGAAAAAATGCTACGATAAAATTGAGTACAAAAGTAATTAATAATTTTAATTTAGTAAGTAATATCAAACTAAATAGCAAAATATAAAATTAATTCAACTTTTATAACAATTAGCATTTAGATAGCAACAAAATACTATTAAACAAGGTAATAGATCTTATTTTAAACTTATTTTAAGAAGCTAAAACCAAAGACAGGTACAATAAATCCTAAAAAACAGTTCGATTTGAAGAATAAAAATGTAATTTTGCAGCTTAATCAGCACATTGGTATAACCATTTTAATATATGGCAATGAAAGATATTTGTGAATACAGAAGAGCCTACAACATCATACGACGATATGTCATTTTCACTTTCAAACGCTTTTACGGCGAATACATAGTGAACGGCAAGGAAAATATACCCGAAAACGGACCTGTAATATACGCTGCCAACCACCTGAATGCATTAATGGATCCGCTGGCAGTGATTTCGCTGCTACCCACCAAAAGACAAATTGTGTACCTGGCACGGGCCGATTATTTCAAAAACAAAACTGTTCGAAAAATCCTTTTATACTTCAAAATTTTACCAGCATTTCGTATGCGCGATGGACTTGAAAATCTTGAAAAAAATCACATGGTATTCGAAAAATGCGTGGATGTATTGAATAAAAACATGGCTTTGGGAATTATGCCCGAAGGCAACCAGGGTTTTGCTAAGAAAATCAGACCACTGGCCAAAGGAATTTTCAGAATTGCATTTGCCGCACAGCAAAAGTTCGGCAACGGGAAAGGCGTAAAAATTGTTCCTATCGGCATCGATTACGGACATTATGATAAATTTGGCGAGCACTTGCTTATCAATATCGGAGCGCCTATTGAGGTTTCGGATTATATGAAAACCTACGAAGAAAACCAGGTGGTGGCCACCAACAAACTGAGAGACAAGCTACAGCGGGAACTTAAGAAACTTACATACGATGTGGCTACTGACAAGCACTACGACTGCTTCGAAACAGTATCCGAAGCCACCGAAGCAAGAGTAAACCGGAAACTTCTGCAACCCGACAACACTTTACACCGCTTTGTAAGCCGCCAGAAAATTGTACGCAAACTATTAAGCCTCGAGAAAAAAATGCCCGATTTACTGCAACAGCTCGAAAGCCTTAGCGCCAACTACCGTGAAAATATGAAAGAACTTAAACTAAAATCGTGGGTATTGGACAACGACCTGAAAACAAGCCACCTTTGGCTCAATTTCATATTGCTATTTGTTACTTTCCCCATTTTTGCAGTAGGGTTAGCACTGAATTTTCTGCCATTTTTCGCTCCCGACTTTATACTTAAAATCTTCAAAATAAAGTTTCCGGGTGGACTTGGCTCTTTGCGTTTCGGCTTAGGCATCCTCACCTTTCCGTTGTTCTATTTTTTGCAAGGCTGGATAATTTACAAAAAAATGAAAGGCGAAATATGGAATTTACTACTTATTATACCACTGCAATATATTTTCGGGAAATTCACTTTTCAGTGGTACAAGAGTTATAAAAACCTGAGAACAAAGTATCGCTACTTCAAGCTTAAACGAACAAATTCTCCTGTGCTGCAAGAAACCGAACATTTGCAGGACAAAATATTCAACATAATTCAGTCGGCCTAAAAACATGTTTTTACGCTACCGACTACAACAAACACTATATCAAAAATATTGACATAAAAACATTATGCTTTCGTGCGGACAAACCTGAAACACTACTTCAACCGCACTTTTTTTATATGCAGAAACTAAAACTAAAAAAAATGGAAACCCTGAAAAAAACTGATAATGCATCGGTACGTAAAATAATATCTACCGACCGAGAGCGCACCAATCTGCTCCGAAATCCCGAACAAAAACTAATTGCTTATCTGGTGCAACGTATTCCTTTATGGATAAGCTCCAACATGTTATCTTTCATTGGCTTTATAGGAGGCGTAATTGTTTTTTTAAGCTTTGTACTGGCCGCTTACGTGGATCGTTCTCTGCTTTTAATAGGCGTATTGGGCTATTTGATCAGCTGGTTTGGCGATTCGCTCGATGGTAGAATTGCCTATTACCGCAAAATTCCCCGCAAATGGTATGGTTTTGCTCTCGACATTACTACCGACTGGCTGGGCATTATTCTGATGGGACTTGGATTTGTAATTTATGCCGAAGGCGGCTGGGAAATTTTCGGTTTTGGGTTTGTAGTAATGTACGGCTGGGAAATGGTCACTACATTGGTACGTTACAAAATTACAGGTAAGTATTCCATCGATTCAGGCATTTTCAGCCCTACCGAAGTGAGAATTATTATTTCACTGTTTCTGGCGCTCGAAGTAATTTGGGCCGGAAGCATATTGTATTTTTCGGCTTTCATCACTGCGCTTTTGTTTGTATTCAACATGGTTGACTTTATAAAACTTTTGAAACTGGGCGATGAGCAGGACATCAGGGAGAAAAGCAAAACTGAATAGCTGGCTGCGCGAAAAGGCCTTTACTTTCTCAAAAGCCCAGCTGTCGGCTTTCAGTGGAGGTATGATTGACTATGGCATCATGATTCTGCTGACCGAGCTGTTTCACTTGCACTACACGGTAAGTATTCTTATCAGTGGCGTGATCGGCGCAGTCATCAATTTCAGTTTAAATAAAAAATGGACTTTTCATTCGAAAAACCAGCCCTATAAGCACGGACTTAAAGTGCAACTTATCAAATTTATTTTGGTAGTGATCAATAGCATTTTTATGAAGTCGTACGGCACTTTCCTGATTACGCAATTCATTGGTATCGATTATAAAATCAGTCGGTTATTCGTTGATGCAGTGGTGTCGCTGGTATTTAATTTTAATTTGCAAAAATACTGGGTATTCAAAAAAGCATAGTGATATAAAAACAAATGGGACAGGGTTGGTGTTTACAGATATCAACCCTTCGCTTTTTTAACTCATTATATTTGTTCTTTCATATAGATAAAACTAAGGAAAAACAAAAAGAAATTGTAGTTTTGTAAAAAATAAATTTAGCCTGCTGATTATGTTCAAATTATTCAGAAATATAGACAAAAAAAATTATCGTCCTGTATTCGGTGGATTGGAAATTTTTAAGTTCATAGGTCCCGGTCTGTTGGTAACTGTCGGGTTTATCGATCCGGGTAACTGGGCATCGAATCTGGCTGCAGGTGCCGATTATGGTTACGCCCTGCTGTGGATGGTTACTTTATCCACAATTATGCTCATTATTCTTCAGCATAACGTAGCCCACCTGGGCATCGCCACCGGTCTTTGTCTTTCGGAGGCCACTACCATTTACATGAAACCTGCCTATTCCAAATTCCTGCTTACTTCGGCCATGTTGGCTTCCATCTCCACTTCGCTGGCCGAAATACTGGGGGGAGCCATTGCGCTAGAAATGTTATTCGGGATACCTATAAAAATAGGCGCGCTACTGGTTACCATTTTTGTGATCATTATGCTGTTCTCAAATTCGTACAGAGTTGTCGAGAAATGGATCATTGCCTTTGTATCAGTCATCGGTCTGTCCTTTCTTTACGAATTGTGGCTGAGCGAGATCGACTGGAACAGCGCCATCGTGGGCTGGGTGACTCCTTCTTTTCCGCAAGGATCGATGATTGTGATCATGAGCGTTCTGGGAGCCGTGGTTATGCCTCACAATTTATTTCTGCATTCCGAAGTTATCCAGAGCCGACAATGGAATCTGCAGGACGATAAAATTATAAAGAAACAACTTAAATACGAATTTTTCGACACGCTGTTTTCTATGCTCATAGGTTGGGCCATCAACAGCGCCATGATATTGCTTGCTGCTGCCACATTTTTCAAAACAAGTACGCCTGTCACCGAAATGCAACAAGCCAATAGCTTGCTCGCGCCGTTGCTGGGTAAAAATGCAGCCGTTGTTTTTGCTGTTGCCTTGTTATTCTCCGGACTGGCTTCTACAATTACATCAGGCATGGCTGCCGGCAGTATTTTTGCCGGGATGTACAAGGAGCCCTACGATATCAAGGATAACCACTCCCGCTTGGGTGTTGCCATTTCGCTGATCATTGCACTTACAATAATATTCTTTATTTCAAACCCTTTCAAAGGGCTTATTTACTCACAGATGATTTTAAGTATTCAACTCCCGTTCACCATTTTCCTACAGGTTTACCTCACTTCGTCGGAAAAAGTGATGGGCAAATACAAAAATTCAACTTATTCTAAAATCGTACTTCTTTCATTGGGCCTCATTGTTACCGGGTTGAATATCGCACTATTCTGGAGCATGATCTAAAACACTCTGTAGTGTATAGAAATGGCATTGTAACGTATAGAAATGGCATTGCAGCATATAGAAATGGCATTGCAGCATATAGAAATGGCATTGTAACGTATAGAAATGGCATTGCAGCATATAGAAATGGCATTGCAGCATATAGAAATGGCATTGTAACGTATAGAAATGGCATTGCAGCATATAGAAATGGCATTGCAGCATATAGAAATGCTTGGTTAGCACATAGAAATGCTTGGTCAGCACATAGAAATGGTTGGTCAGCGTATAGAAATGGTTGGTCAGCACATAGAAATGCTTGGTCGGCACATAGAAATGCTTGGTCAGCACATAGAAATGGTTGGTCGCTGTATAGAAATTTGTTTATGTTTTCTGCTTCCTGTCTTGTCCTAAATTAGCTTGACAGATTTATAACTAATTTCTGTTTTTCATTTGTATATAAAATATCATTCCTGTTTAAACATTCCTAGTTTATTTTAATTACTGGATTTATCCACTATAAAAGATTACATTCCTGATTTTTCATACAACAATTTTTCTCGTTTCTGTTTTTAACTACGGTTTAGAATCAGAACTCTGGTTTGTTTTACAACTTTATTTTTAATTTTCAGAAACCCCTCCGCTGCGCTCGTCCCCTTTTTCAAAGGGGACATTTTGAAGCGCGAAGTTTATCTCAAAGAATAAATTAGTTATTAATAGCAAAAATCTTCAAACTAACCTCCACTCCGCGATGATTTTCCCTTTCTGCTCCCTCTCCTTTGGGGAGAGGGTTAGGGTGAGGTTTTGGGACGAGCGAAGCGGAGGGGTTTCCTTCCTGCTTCCCTCAATAAATCATTCATAATGAAAACTCTGAACTCAAAACTCTGAACTCAGAACTTTCAAATCTTCATAAACAATTCCCAGCTCCGCGATGATCTTCCCTTTTTTGAAAGGAGACGAGCATCGCGGAGCGGTTAGGATACATTTATTTAGCCCTCAGGTATTGATCGGGCCAGTTGATATTTTCATCGGCTGTAAGTGCAAAATAAGGTTGGCGCAACAGTTCTCGCCCCAACAATACCATATCGGCTTTTTCGTTCTGCAAAATGGAATTCACCTGTGCTGCCGTAGTAATCAATCCCACCGCCGAAGTCAGAATACCTGTATTCCGCACCGCTTCGGCAAAAGCCACCTGATAACCGGGACCAATAGGGATACGGGCCGTTGCCACATTTCCTCCCGACGAGCAATCGATTAAATCAACACCCTTTTCGCGGAGAATTTCACACAAGCGAACCGTTTCATCCAACGTCCAGCCACCCAATGTCCAGTCGGTAGCCGAAAGTCGCACAAACAAAGGCAATTCTGCCGGCCAAACGGTTTGAACAGCCTCCACAATTTCGAGCAGCAACCGGATGCGATTTTCAAAGCTACCCCCATAATCATCAGTGCGCTTATTGCTCAAGGACGAATAAAACTCATGGATAAGGTAACCATGTGCCGCATGAATTTCGAGCACTTTAAAACCGGCTTTCAACGATCTCAACGCTGTCTCACGGAATTGTGCAATTACTTCCGAAATCCCCTTTTCGTCGAGTTCCAAAGGCGGTATTTCGTTGGCATCAAAAGGCAAAGCCGAAGGAGCCACCGTAGCCCATCCTCCCTGTTCAGCGCTGAGTTGAGCGCTTCCGTTCACCGGACTATCGTGAGATGCTTTTCGCCCGGCATGTGCTATTTGAATACCGGCGACAGCCCCATGGGCATGAATAAAATCAGTGATCTTTTTTAAACCATCTATTTGCGCATCGTCCCAAAGCCCCAAATCGTAAGGTGTAATCCTGCCTTCGGGCGCTACAGCCGTAGCTTCGAGAAGAATCAACCCCACTCCACCTACTGCACGACTACCGTAATGAACCATATGCCAATCACCGGCAAAACCATTCACTGCCGAATACTGACACATGGGCGACATCCCTAGTCTGTTGCTGAAACGAACTGATTTTATCATCAATTCCTCATTTATTTTACTCATCAAAGTATTTACTATTTAATTATTTACAATTTACTATTTAAAAAAAACTAAAACCCGGAACCCGGAACCCGAAACCCGAAACTACTTCAACCCGCCTATCCATTGTGTAATTACTTCCAACGCCGAAGGCGATATGGTTTGCTCGATGCCTGCATATTCATTGGGCGATCCTGTTTTACATTCCTGAAACAAATGATTCAGCCCCGACAGTTCTTTTATCACAAAGTTTTTGTTCTTCGCTTTGTTCAACGCAGTTTCTATGGCGTTCAGGTTCACTGTCGACGGCACCTGCAAGTCCTTACTACCATTAATGGCCAGCACAGGGCATTTCACTTTTTCGAGCGCAGTCGAAGGATTGTAACGGATAAAATTCAACATCCAGGGCGACAACAATTGCTCCAACTGGCTTTCTATCATCTCCTCTGTTTTTTTAGCATCGGTGGCTGCAAGGGCAGTTAGGGTTTTCGATTGCCCACGCATATAATTGGAAATTTTCACCCTCAGCGTATCGGTATTCGTTATTTCATCTACCATTTTAAAAACAGCAGCATTCAGCTCAATCGTTTGCTTTAAATCCTCCTCTTTCACACCGTTGGCCCTACCGATAAGCGCTTGCTGACGCAGCATTATTTCGCTTCCTCGAATGCCTGGTCCGGCCATCAATACTATAAAATTCACATCTTTGTTGCGTACAGCCACCATGGGAGCAATCAACCCACCTTCGCTGTGACCCATCAAGCCTATTTTTCCTTTGTTCACTTCTTTTCGGGTTTTCAGATAAGCCACAGCCGCTTCCACATCGGTAGCAAAGTCATTGCTTGTGGCAGTGGCAAAATTGCCTTCGGAAGCATAACTACCACGGTCGTCGAAACGCAGCACTGCTATTCCATTGCGGGTGAGATAGTCGGCAAGCACAAGAAAAGGTTTGTGTCCCATCAGCTCTTCATCCCGATTATGAGGGCCACTGCCGCTGATCAGCACCACCGTTGCCAAAGGCGCTTTTCCCTTTGGAAATGTAAAAGTCCCTGCCAGACGTATATTTTCTTTTGCATTCACAAAACTCACTTCCTCCGACACATAAGGAAAAGGTGGCACAGGTTCCTGCGATCGTTTTGGTTTTTCGAACGCAGTAGCTTTACGTCGCAGGGTCAAAGGAAAAGACTGACCAGCCTGCATAAATTTCCCTGCAATGCTATCCGTTGCATCAACTTTTCCGGCATAAACAATCTGAGCCAGATTATGCTCCAGGGTCATCACATTGTTTTCGAAGCGTGCCGAAGTCATCGGAATGCCCTTGGCGCCCTGATCGGGACTATCCATAGTGGCCGTATACCCTGCATCGGTTTTCGAAACATGAAAAACCAAACGCAACTTCATTCCCTGTACCGACAGCACACCATTCCATTCGCCGGTAATGTCCTGCGCCAAAGCGCCGAAAGTCATAAAAACTACTCCAAAGAGTAAAAGCATCTTTTTCATCTTTTTAAATTTAAGAGCAAAGAACAAAGAGCAAAGACATCACTAATCACGCCTTTGTGTGTCCAACATCTTTGATCATGTTGGTTCATATATTTCTATTTTAATTGAATGTGAATTCGAAATTGCGATCGTCCGTAGAAGCTTGTCTCAAAAAGCATTTTCTGATACAGCCTAAAAGACAGCACGCAAACAAATGCAAATCTACAAAAAAATCCCCGATCGCTCAGGGATTTTTTTGATAGAATAACAGAGACTTAACTCCGGCCTTCATTTTTACTGTTTACATCAAGCCATGTTGCCCTTGAACGGATCGTTGTTGAAATACTCAGGCGTGTTGTACACTTCGTCTCCACTATCAGGTGTCGGAGCCGATTCAAGCGCCAGCGATATTTCATTGTCCAGGCTGATGCTCTCAATCACCGGAGGCAGATAAGTACGTTTTTCTGTGGGGATATTTAATGTTTTCATATTTTTTCCTTTATTTTTTTATTGTAAAATGATTAATTTTTAATTGTCAATTTACGACTTAAATTATTTACTTTCACTACATAAACACCAGGAGTAAACGCACCATCTACTATAGTGGAAGCTCCCTTGAGTGATTGAGTTACCAAACGTTGTCCTACTGCATTGTACACCGAAACAACGGTATGCGCATCGATTACACCATCGTACAATACTGTCAGTTGATTGTTGGCATTGCTGTAAGCGGTCAATCCACTAAAAGTTGGCTGATCAATACCTGTTACAGCTCCGGCAGTACGGAAAATGATACTGAAACGATCTCCACTTGTTACTATATTGCTGAATGAATAAACAGCTGTTCCATCTGTCAGATCCGTTTCAGCTTTGGTGACATTGTCCTTCAATATCAGTTGAACATCCGATGGCAGGTTGCTTAATTCGTTAGCACGCAAAGTAAACGATGTTGCACTTCCGGCTTCAAAGCCTAAAGCTATTTCTGTATCTCTTGGCAGTGTACGCATAGCATTGATTACTAATTTCTCACTGCCCGCACGTGTAAATATCTCGGCTATGGAAGCATTATCGTTCGTCATTTTTGGAGCATCAAATGCATCCAGTCCATTATTAGCGTTATCGCTCAGGTACAACACTGCCTCGTCGGTATTTGTTCCGTTCGATACCTGAAGGCGAATCAATGTTCTTGTGTCCACAGCAGGTGCTTTGAGTAAGAAACCTGTTGCATTAGCATGCGAACGCATATTATTCGTCAATTCGAGAGTGCCACCGCCAGCTGTGGTTTTTACCCAAAATGCCTGCATTGGTGGTATATTTGAACTTGCAGATACCCCTAGCGGAGATACAACACCATCACCATTGACAGTCCAGAACATATATTCCAATTGACTTTGTTCATTCAATTGTTTTGTGCGATACCATATCGAAGCAGAAGCTAGTTTTGAAATATTAGCAGCATAAACATCAGCCCATTTTAAATACGATGGATATGGATTGCCTACAAGGTTAAAACCTGGCTTCGATGTATTGGTTACACTATTGGTCAATGCTATACTCTTGTTACCAGTATTCAGTTCTCCAACAAATTGAATGTTAGCGTTAGCAACTGCTGAAGTTGAAGGCACTACCAAATAGCCTTTTGCAGTAACAAATGAATTCGATCCATAAGCTACAGGCGACGAGGTTCTCGCATCGAAAAGCGTTGGCCAGCTACCATCAGCTTCGTTATAATACTTAATCCAACCCAGATTGGCTGGCTGCGCATTGGCTACGGGCGACGACAAATACCAGGTACGGTAATCTCCTTTTAAATACTGATTTACGGTAGCATTTCCGCTTACATTACCTACTATAGTTCCTGTACCGCTGACATCGCTTTGGATGGTGATGGTTCCGTTATTTGTAGCTGTACCGCTTATTGTAAGTTGTTTGGCAGGATTCACTGTCAAAGATTTTCCTGAATTGATCGTCAAGCCAGCCACTTCTACATCTGAATTAATTGTAGCTGTACCATCAACCAACACCTGGGCCGTAGTTCCCGGAACAACGCCTGTATTCCAACGGGCTGTTTCTGTCCATTCGCCAGTACCGGTAAAGGTAATTTTTGGAGTTGTTACGCTTATTTCATTCGATGCTGCTGAACTTCCGGAAGCATTCTTTGCCACTACAGTATAGAAATATTCAGTACCCGGATTTAAACCGCTTACTGATTTTGATGTTTCGGTTACTGTAAAGGGTGAGCCGGAAATAGGGGTGAT
Organism: uncultured Paludibacter sp.; assembly: GCA_963678465.1. Taxonomy (GTDB): domain Bacteria; phylum Bacteroidota; class Bacteroidia; order Bacteroidales; family Paludibacteraceae; genus Paludibacter. The sequence continues at coordinate 3,601,746 of OY782858.1, read as the reverse complement.
AGTCAAACCACTTCCGATGGTATGAGAGCCTAAATATGTCCATGTGTCCTGAGCATAGCCTGTCCATTCTGAGTTAGTTGTGTTAGTTCCGGATGAATTAGCCCAATCAGTATTACCTGAAGTAACAGTTGATTTTCTCACAATAGTATGATCTTGCCCATAAGTAGAAAAACCTGCTACTGGTATTGTAGAAGTGCTATTAGGATCACCAAAAAGATCTATCAAAACATCATTTTTAAATAGCCCTAATGCATCATTACCCGTAAATGAGATAGCTTTTCCTCCTTGAGAAGTACTATACGCGATTTTCATATCTGCCTGTGACGAAATCGTAGAGTTTGCATCCGACGTAGATATTATAAATACATCATTATTAGCAAGGATTCCTGTTAAGGGCAAGAAATACGGTGAATTTGTATCCGTTGGCCAACCAGTACCATTATAAGATTGTTTCAATACATACGTCGACAAATCTACAGAACTGCCAGTACCATTAAAAATTTCTATATATTTATTATTAGAAGATCCTTCTCCATATTCAGATATAAATAAATCACTTGCAGTGGTTCCTGATTTAGTATATACGCTTACATCATAACCTGTTGCAGCTGCAGCAGCTCCCCAGTTAGCTGTAAATCCGGTAGGAGTAACATCTGTAGCAGCAGTAGCCACCGGAACACCCAGAGGAGTTTCAGTTGTAGCACTTGCAGTAGCTACAGTTCCATCAGTTTTATAATTAATGGCCGCACCACTATTTGTATAAGGCCATATTGAAAAATTATAGGTAGTAGAAGCACTTAAACCCGTAAAGACAGCTTGTTGAGTTCCCTGAGCAACTATTTTTACCAAAGTCCCAGCAGTTTCTGCTATACCATCAACCGGAGCTGTTGGCGTTCCAGTGGAGGCTTTTACCAAATAACCAGCTGGCACTTGTCCGCCTGTTGCATCTGTCCAGTTTACGGTTATCTGTGAAGTTGAATTAGTAGTTGGTGTAAAGCTTGTTGGCTGATTGGTTGGTTCAGCATATACCCCTGTTCCACTTACTGCTTTGTCTACTTGAGTGGCTCCGGAGCTTATATGAGTAATATTTCCACTATATGCTTGCACTGCTGTAGGAGCAAAACGAACGTAGACATTTTGTGCACTCGCAACTTCGGCTGATGTGAATGTAAGTGTGCTTGGATTTGCAACAAAACCTGAGCCTGATGATTTTGAAATTTCAAAACCTGAAGGTGGAGTTATTACAACATTATCAGTTAGATTCGCTCCCTGTACTGTGTAGCTTTGCTCTCCCGATGTTGCATTCATCACGGTGTTGGCAAAAACATTAATTACACCGTCTATTGTAATAACCGGTGATGACGCAGAATTTACCGTTCCGCTAACTGCAACATTTTGAGACGTGGCTCCTGTAGAAGAAACCACCACATCGCCTGCAGGTGTACCAACAGACGCAGATGCAGCAATTCTCACTTCTACAGTTTTAGTAGCAACTGTTCCGGATGAAGGAGTAAAAGAAACAGACGAACCAAATGATCCGATACCATTTTCTCGTACTTCGTAATTAGTTGGTGCTGTAACCACCAAGCCTGCCGTAAGATTACTACCGCCAACTGTAAAGGTTTGTGATGTAGATGCTGTACCTGCTGTGGTTGTAAAGCCACTTAATGTAGCTGGGGAAGGGGTGGTAATCGAAGGAGCCGGGTCAGCATAGGTGATAACTATAGAAGAAAAATACTGTGCTGAGCTACCTCTTTTTATACAAAAGTACCTATAATCGGTACCAGCATCTATTGTCCATGTATAGGTAGTGTTAGTTTGTGCACTAACCAGAGTTCCCGTAACTGTATAATTCGCTGCTGCAGTATTTACCAATCGTGAAGTTCCTCCGTATAATGAGGAAGCTACCGAAGCAGAACCCGTAAATTGAACACTTATAAGTCTGCCAGGAAGTGCAGAAGTGTTATAAATAACGCCGTTGCTTGCTTGTGCTTGAATGTGAGTGTTTGCAGCCGCCCCTGATGGCGTGTTATTTACATTACTCGTTATAGCTTTTCCGCCAAAACTAACATCGTTTTGTGTCCAAGTTCTTTCTGCACCACTATTGTAGGTGTTAGAACCAAGAACCGAAATACCGCCTATGGATGAATTGGTAACAGTAATCGTACCTGCCCACGCGCTACTCGCGCTGAGTCCTAAAAAAGCCACAACGAAAGCGAAGAGCCTCAATGCAGATAGTCCCTGCTTAATGTCAAAAGCATAAAGAGAGGAAATGCTCCCTGCGCTCTTTTTTAAAAAAGTAATTGTTTTCCTCATAAAAATAAAAATTTAAATTATTATTACTTTGTTGTTTATTTTAATTGTATTAAGACTATATTTTAATAGCCGGTATTGTTATCGAACAAGGCTTAAAGTCCTCCATCGGCAAGGTTCATTCGTACCGATTCAATTTATTACTACAAAATATTCAGATTTCTCAGGGGTCAAAGATAAACAGACTATTCTTAACTACAGCTGGTCTTGCATTAAAATACAGTTACATTGCATCATGCAGGAGCATCTAAAATATTCAGGACTCCAAATATAAAGCTTTATTTACATACTACAATGTAATTTCAGATAAATTTGTAAGATATTTTCTTTTTTATGTAGCATTCTGTATTAAAACAGCTCTCCCCGGCCCTCTCCAAAGGAGAGGGAGCAAGAATGAGGACAATAAAGCAATGCGGGATTTATCTAAAAACATAAATTCCACTTCCTTTTTATACGCTTGCTTCAAACTCCTTAGGGGAAAGTCCCGGCACGTCAGGGGAAAGCTCCGGCACATTACGGGAAGTTCCCGGCACCTTGCGGGAGAGTCCCGGCACATCAGGGGAAAGCTCCGGCATGTTACGGGAAGCTCCCGGCACATTAGGGGAAGTTCCCGGCACTTCGGGGGGAGGTCGCGGGACATTCAACTAAAGGCGTTTTTAGCTTTTTTATCAAAAATATGTTTACAAACATAATATTATGCGTACACAAACCAGATATTATGTATAATTTTGTCATTATTTTAGTATTAACCATAACAAACACAAAATTTATGACAACAAAATCAACAAGTTTATCGTTCAGCGAACTGAAAACAAAGGCGACGGTTCTGTCGTCGAACATGAAATTAAATGTTGAAAAAATCAGCCGATATGGCATTGAATTACCCGCGTTTACAAACGAAATGGATGCCGACCTGCTACAGGCGGATGTACTGAACAACGAACAGGAAAGACTTAAAAGCGAATTGAAAGCAAAAACAGAAGAACTGAATGCTCTTATGTTGAAACTTGAGAAAAACTATGCACTTGGCAAGAAGGTAGTAAAACTGGCCGAGCCGCAAGCCAACTGGGTAGCTTATGGCATTACCGACAAAAAGTAATACGGGCGAACACAAGTGAACAGATAGCACCGGAAAACGGAACTGATTATTACCGGAATATGTGTTAGGGAGAGGCGAGCGAAGCAAAACTAACCCGTTACGCTCGCCCCAATCTCAAAACACATGCTCAAACTTCAAAACGTACCCAAACTTCAAAAAATGCTCAAACTTCAAAACGTACCCAAACTTCAAAACGTCGAAGACTTTTGAACGTTTCTTCGAAAAAACAAGCTATTCAAAACAAAGATACATTTTAGTGTCTTCCTTCGTCAGACAACTAAAAGTTTGCACGCTACAAACTTCAAAACGCACCCAAACTTCAAAACGTCGTAGACTTTTGAACGTTTCTTTAAAATAAAACTACAAACTAAATAAAAAACGTTTTAGTGTCTCGTTCCTCGACTACTAAAAGTTTTTATTATATTTGTCCGATCACTATTAACTCGCTCAGCCAATATGGGAAATACTATTTTACAACCAGGTATGTATTATCATATCTACAACAGAGGGACTAATGGAGAGGTTCTTTTCAAAACCGATGACTATTACAAAGAATTTTTGCAATTATATACAAAATACATCACTCCTGTAGCAGACACATTGGCCTATTGCTTAATGTCGAACCATTTTCATTTTCTTATTCGTACAAAAGAAGAGTTTGAAATAAAAACTTTCAATGAGTTGAAGATGTTTGTAGCCGATAAGAGCCACAAAAATCCGGACAAAAAACCAACAGTCTCAACTCAATTTGCACACCTTTTTAATACTTATGCAAAGAAAATAAATAAAGCCTACCAAAGAACCGGTAGTTTGTTTGAACATCCTTTCGAAAGAAGAATGATAGAAAGTGAATTGTACCTACGTCATTGCATTGCATATATTCATTTTAATCCTTTGAAAGATGGTTTTGCAAAATCATTTGAGGATTATAAGTGGAGTTCTTATAAAGCGATACTTTCAGAAAAACCAACTTTAATTGAGCGACAATTTGTTATTGATCTGTTTGGAGGAAAAGATCAGTTCTTGATATACCACGAGAAAGATCCTGAAAGTTTTAGAGAGTTTTAAGGGGAATTTCAAAAAACGTTCCTGTCACCTCAAACACCCACTCAAACTTCAAAACGTCGCAGACTTTTGAACGTTTCTTTGTTCAAAAAACAAAGCCATAAAACCAAGAAACATTTTAGTGTCTTCCTTTGTCAGACAACTAAAAGTTTGCACGCACTCAAACTTCAAAACGCACCCAAACTTCAAAACGTCGCAGACTTTTGAACGTTTCTTCAATAAATCATGCTATTTCAAAACCAAGAAACATTTTAGTGTCTTCCTTTGTCAGACAACTAAAAGTTTGCACACGCTCAAACTTCAAAACGCACCCAAACTTCAAAACGTCGAAGACTTTTGAACGTTTCTTCAATAAATCATGCTATTTCAAAACCAAGAAACATTTTAGTGTCTTCCTTTGTCAGACAACTAAAAGTTTGCACACGCTCAAACTTCAAAACGCACCCAAACTTCAAAACGTCGAAGACTTTTGAACGTTTCTTTTTTCAAGAAATGAAGCTATAAACAAAGATACGTTTTAGTGTCTTCCTTCGTCAGACAACTAAAAGTTATTTGTCAATTCAACGATTCAACAATTGAACGATTCAACAGTTCAACAATTAACTCTCAGATAGCACAATAAAAAAAGCCCTCAGATAACTTAATATCTGAGGGCTTTAAAACGGCGGCTATCTACTCTCCCACCTTTCGGCAGTACCATCGACGTGGACAGGCTTAACTTCTCTGTTCGGAATGGGAAGAGGTGGAACCCTGTCGCTATAACCACCTAAATTCAATTAATAATTAATAATGTAGAATTAATAATTACTCTTCGTATAGGTTTTATAAAGACAATTGAAAGAAAAAAGAGAGAAAATGTTATAAAGAGCGGTTGGTTGGTTTACCTGTCTTATTCCCCCTTTAGGGGGTTAGGGGGCAAACCGATTCAAAAAAGCTATCGGGCAATTAGTATTACTCGGCTCTATATTTCTATTGTACACCTGTAACCTATCAACGTCGTAGTCTTCGACGACCCTCAATGGAAATCTAATCTTGAAGATGGCTTCGTGCTTAGATGCTTTCAGCACTTATCCTAACCGAACGTGGCTACTGGGCAGTGCTCCTGGCGGAACAACCCATCGACCAGAGGTTCGTCCAACACGGTCCTCTCGTACTAGTGTCAGACCTTCTCAAATTTCCTGCGCCCACAACAGATAGGGACCGAACTGTCTCACGACGTTCTGAACCCAGCTCGCGTGCCACTTTAATGGGCGAACAGCCCAACCCTTGGGACCTTCTCCAGCCCCAGGATGTGACGAGCCGACATCGAGGTGCCAAACCATTCCGTCGATATGAGCTCTTGGGAATGATCAGCCTGTTATCCCCGGAGTACCTTTTATCCTTTGAGCGATGGCCCTTCCATACGGAACCACCGGATCACTATGCCCTAGTTTCCTACCTGATCGACTTGTCGGTCTCTCAGTCAAGCGCGCTTATACCATTATACTCTACGCATGGTTACCAATCATGCTGAGCGCACCTTTGGAAGCCTCCGTTACTCTTTTGGAGGCGACCACCCCAGTCAAACTACCCACCATACAGTGTCTTCCCTATAAGGGAATTAGAACTCAAATAATTAAAGGGCCGTATTTCAAGGGTGATTCCACAAATACTAGCGTACCTGCTTCACAATCTCCGGCCTATCCTACACATCAATTACCCAAATTCAATGTAAAGTTGCAGTAAAGGTTCACGGGGTCTTTCCGTCCCGTTGCGGGTAATCGGCATCTTCACCGATACTACAATTTCACCGAGCTCACAGCTGAGACAGTGCCCAGATCGTTACACCATTCGTGCAGGTCGGAACTTACCCGACAAGGAATTTCGCTACCTTAGGACCGTTATAGTTACGGCCGCCGTTTACTGGGGCTTCAATTCAATGCTTCGATTGCTCTAACATCTCCTCTTAACCTTCCAGCACCGGGCAGGTGTCAGGCCATATACTTCATCTTTCGATTTTGCATAGCCCTATGTTTTTGTTAAACAGTCGCCTGGGCCATTTCTCTGCGGCTTCTCATTCAACATGAGGAAGCGCCCCTTCTCCCGAAGTTACGGGGCTATTTTGCCTAGTTCCTTAGCTGTGAATCACTCGAGCGCCTTAGTACGCTATACTTGACCACGTGTGTCCGTTTGTGGTACGGGTACTTATAAGATTAACGTTTAGCGGATTTTCTTGGCAGTCTGATTACATCCATATCCGATTGTACAAGTACTCTCGGTACTATCAGGTTCGACTCAGGGAGCGGATTTGCCTACCCCCCTCAATATCTACACCCTTTAACCAACTATTCCGTCAGTTGGCAGGACTTTCACTTCTGCGTCCCCACTTCACTCTTATAAGTAGTACTGGAATATTAACCAGTTCTTCCATCGGCTTCGCCTGTCGGCTATACCTTAGGCCCCGACTAACCCTGATCCGATTAGCGTTGATCAGGAATCCTTAGTCTTCCGGCGGGGGGGTTTCTCGCCCCCCTTATCGTTACTTATACCTACATTTGCTTTTCTATCCGCTCCAGAGTAAGTTGTCCTTACGCCTTCAACGCTGAATAGAATGCTCCCCTACCAATCATACATTGTATGATTCCATAGCTTCGGTAATATACTTATGCCCGATTATTATCCACGCCAAACCGCTCGACTAGTGAGCTGTTACGCACTCTTTAAATGAATGGCTGCTTCCAAGCCAACATCCTAGCTGTCGCTGCAGTTCGACTTCGTTAATTCAACTTAGTATATATTTGGGGACCTTAGCTGATGGTCTGGATTCTTTTCCTCTCGGACGCGGACCTTAGCACCCGCGCCCTCACTGCTGCAAAACATTTATATGCATTCGGAGTTTATCAGGACTTGATAGGCGGTGAAGCCCTCGCATCCAATCAGTCGCTCTACCTCATATAAACTATTGCAACGCTGCACCTAAATGCATTTCGGGGAGTACGAGCTATCTCCAAGTTTGATTAGCCTTTCACCCCTACCCTCAAGTCATCCGAACACTTTTCAACGTATACCGGTTCAGTCCTCCAGTTGGTGTTACCCAACCTTCAACTTGCTCAAGGGTAGATCACTTGGTTTCGCGTCTACTCCCACTGACTATGGCGCCCTGTTAAGACTCGCTTTCGCTTCGGCTGCGCACCTGAAGTGCTTAACCTTGCCAGTGAAAGTAACTCGTAGGTTCATTATGCAAAAGGCACGCCGTCACCACACGAAGTGGCTCCGACCGCTTGTAAGCGAACGGGTTCAGGGTCTATTTCACTCTTCTATTCGAAGTACTTTTCACCTTTCCCTCACGGTACTGGTTCACTATCGGTCTCTGGGGAGTATTTAGCCTTAGCGGATGGTCCCGCCGAATTCATACAGGATTTCTCGTGTCCCGCACTACTCAGGATACTGCTATCAAATTAAATTCTTACCTGTACGGGATTATCACCCTCTATGATCACTTTTTCCAAAATGTTCCAGTTCTTTTTTAATTCAAATGTCGCAGTCCTATAACCCCAATAATGCATTGCTACATCATTGGTTTGGGCTACTCCGCGTTCGCTCGCCACTACTTGCGGAATCACTTTTGTTTTCTTCTCCTAAGGGTACTTAGATGTTTCAGTTCCCCTCGTTTGCCTCCTATATAATAGGATAACATAGCTTCACTATGTTGGGTTGCCCCATTCGGAAATCTCGGGATCATAGGTTATTTGCACCACCCCCGAGCTTATCGCAGCTTATCACGTCCTTCATCGCCTCCCAGAGCCTAGGCATCCACCGTTCGCTCTTATTTGCTTTTTTTATTCTTTTGTTTGCTCGTACTTGAGTCCGATATGTTGCCATATCTTATTTCAAATACTCAATACCTTATCTCTAATTAATCAATTATTAATTGTCAATTATCAATTAAAATATTGCTTTACTACTTTTTCTCTCTTTCTTTCAATATATCAAAGATCTTCTTTATTTACTATTTATTCATTTACTATTTACTATTTCATTTCACAATGACAAGGCAAACATGAACAAATCCTCAATAATGTGTTGATTGTTAGTGGTTCATTACTAATAATCTTTTCTGTTTTTTTCTTATTCTCAAAAAAAAACAACCCGCTGGTCGATTTCTTGTGGAGAATATCGGGCTCGAACCGATGACCCCCTGCGTGCAAGGCAGGTGCTCTAAGCCAACTGAGCTAATCCCCCGGTTTTTAGTTCATAATTGACAGTTGATAGTTGACAATTATGTTCTTTCTTTTTGACTCGGGTAGTAGGATTGACTCTTTAACTGTCAATTGTCAACTCTCCATTGTCAACTTCTTTTGTAGTCCCAGGCAGAGTTGAACTGCCGACCTCTACATTATCAGTGTAGCGCTCTAACCAACTGAGCTATAGGACTGGCTTTCATTTCTCGCCTCTTGTATGGGCTCTGTATTCAGTGGATAGTGAATAGTTTAATGTGGATAGTTAAGAGAACCTAACTGTCAACTGACAACTTTCAACTGTCAACTGTATTTATATCATAAACAACATAATGTAGTACTCGGAATGTTAATCCCTTGTATATACCACTTTTCTACTTAAATCGGTTTATAATTTGTCATTGTCAATTATTAATTGTCAATTGTCAATTATTCAAGATAACATCACTCCAGAAAGGAGGTGTTCCAGCCGCACCTTCCGGTACGGCTACCTTGTTACGACTTAGCCCCAGTTACCAATTTTACCCTAGGACGCTCCTTGCGGTTACGTACTTCAGGTCCCCTCGGCTTCCATGGCTTGACGGGCGGTGTGTACAAGGCCCGGGAACGTATTCACCGCGCCATGGCTGATGCGCGATTACTAGCGAATCCAGCTTCACGAAGTCGAGTTGCAGACTTCGATCCGAACTGAGAGAGGCTTTAAGAGATTAGCATCTTGTCACCAAGTAGCAACCCTCTGTACCCCCCATTGTAACACGTGTGTCGCCCCGGACGTAAGGGCCGTGCTGATTTGACGTCATCCCCACCTTCCTCACACCTTACGGTGGCAGTCTCACTAGAGTCCTCAGCTTAACCTGTTAGTAACTAATGATAGGGGTTGCGCTCGTTATGGCACTTAAGCCGACACCTCACGGCACGAGCTGACGACAACCATGCAGCACCTACACAGACGCCATTGCTGGAAAATCGGTTTCCCGATCGGTCGTCTGCATTTCAAGCCCGGGTAAGGTTCCTCGCGTATCATCGAATTAAACCACATGTTCCTCCGCTTGTGCGGGCCCCCGTCAATTCCTTTGAGTTTCATTCTTGCGAACGTACTCCCCAGGTGGAATACTTAACGCTTTCGCTTTGCCACATACAGTATATCGCATACAGCTAGTATTCATCGTTTACTGCGTGGACTACCAGGGTATCTAATCCTGTTTGATCCCCACGCTTTCGTGCCTCAGCGTCAGTTGTATCCCAGTAAGCTGCCTTCGCAATTGGTGTTCTGTGTTATATCTAAGCATTTCACCGCTACACAACACATTCCGCCTACCTTATTTACACTCAAGACCCGCAGTTTCAATGGCAATTTTACAGTTGAGCTGCAAACTTTCACCACTGACTAACGGGTCCGCCTACGCACCCTTTAAACCCAATAAATCCGGATAACGCTTGGATCCTCCGTATTACCGCGGCTGCTGGCACGGAGTTAGCCGATCCTTATTCGTAAAGTACATACAATAAGTTACACGTAACTCTTTTTATTCCCTTACAAAAGAAGTTTACAATCCATAGAACCTTCTTCCTTCACGCGACTTGGCTGGTTCAGGCTCTCGCCCATTGACCAATATTCCTCACTGCTGCCTCCCGTAGGAGTCTGGTCCGTGTCTCAGTACCAGTGTGGGGGACCTTCCTCTCAGAACCCCTAATGATCGTTGACTTGGTAGGCCGTTACCCTACCAACTATCTAATCATACGCATGCCCATCTGTAAGCCATAAATGTTTAAACACAAAGCCATGCAGCTTCGTGGTATTATGCGGTATTAGTCCGAATTTCTCCGGGTTATTCCCCTCTTACAGGTAGGTTGCATACGTGTTACTCACCCGTGCGCCGGTCGCCACCAAAGTATTGCTACCTTTATGCTGCCCCTCGACTTGCATGTGTTAGGCCTGTCGCTAGCGTTCATCCTGAGCCAGGATCAAACTCTTCGTTGTATCTTTTTTTTTATATTTGCTCGGATGCTATCTATTCCTAAATTTATTGTAGAAAATTGACGTGGTATAAAAAATTTGATATTCTCATATCGAATTCCCTTTTTAAAAGAAATTTCCCTTCCTTATACTACATTATTTCGTTGTTCATGTATTCTCAAAGATCGTTGCTTTTTAATTCATAATTAGGAATTCATAATTCATAATTAGTTGTCTTCACTTCACAGTGACTTCTTAAAAAGACTTCTTGTGTGATTATTGAATAGCTCCCTATTCAGTAACTTTTTTTGCCCATTGCTTTGCTTTCGTAAAACTTGTGATTCAAATGGGCTGCAAAGGTAATGCTTATTTTTAAACTACCAAACTTTTTGAAAAAATAATTTCGTTTCGTTTGTTTCATTTATTTAAAACTCCTGAGCTTATTTGGCGGATTAAATTGCTTTTAAACAATTGGTTAATCTAAACCTTTTCACTCGATAGCTTCTCTCTCAAAGCGGCTGCAAAGGTAATGCTTATTTTTAAACTGACAAATGTTTTCGGAAAATAATTCCTTTTATTTCTTCACCCCTTTTCAACTCTTCTAAACCGTGCTCCTCTCTCAAAGCGGCTGCAAAAGTAGTGACTTTTTTATTTATTACAAAGGGTTTTTCAACCTTTTTTCTGCTATAAAACATATTTTCTCGCTAAATAACTGACAAAAAGTGCGTTCTATGACAAACTTTTTTTTGAAAAATTTAGCCTCTTCTCCTTTTTTGTGAAAAAATATACCGCAATTCAACTGAAACACATATTCCGAGAACTAAAATAAATACCAAAAACGATAAAAAATTACTGGAAAAAGGAATCTGTTGCGTTGATTTATTAGAAATACATACGACCTGATAACATAAAAAAAATCGAAGTAGCAAAAAAATTCTTTGATACTTCGACGGGAATTAAAAAAATCAGGTTATAATTATTGAAATTGTTCTTCTATCGATGTTCTTAATTTCTGTTTAAGTTCCTCCATATCCACTTTATGTCCCAACTCTTTTTCCATAGAAGTTACTCCTTTGTCAGTAAACCCACAGGGATTGATGTGATTAAAGTACGATAAATCGGTATTTACGTTGAGGGCAAATCCATGCATTGTCACGTAACGGGAACTACGAACGCCAATGGCACAAATTTTCCTGCAGGTGGGTTGATCAATATCGAGCCACACACCGGTGGCTCCTTCGAGCCGGGTAGTGGCAATATTATATGTAGCCAATGTTTTTATAATGGCTTCTTCAATATTATATATATACTGCTTCAGCCCTAAATCGAAGTTTGCCAAATCGAAAATAGGATAACCTACCAACTGTCCGGGGCCATGATAGGTAATGTCTCCACCTCTATTCGTTTTCACAAATACAGCATCTTTTACCTGAAGCTGCATATAATTCAGCAACAAATTGTGCTCATCTCCACTTTTACCTAAGGTATATACATGAGGATGCTCGCAAAAAACAAGTAGATTCCCGGTGTTCAAACCATCAACTTTCTGTTGAATGGTATTCATAAAAATGGCTTCCTGCTTGCTCCAGGCCTCATTATACTCTATCATGCCCCAATCGGCACTTTTAATTTCCCTGTTCATTTTTTTGATCGCTTTCTCTTTTTTTCTTCTGTTTTTTTCTTTTTATCAAAATCGACCTGCTCAATTTTACCCATTAAACTCACAATTTTTGATTTACGACGTTGGATATATGACGTTGGATTTGACACGCTGTATTTACGGGGATTTGGCAAACAGGCAGCAATCAGTGCCGATTGCGATTTTGTGAGTTGAAGCGCATCTTTATTGAAATAAGTCTGCGATGCAGCCTGAACACCATAAATACCATCGCCCATTTCAATTACATTGAGATAGACTTCCATAATACGCTCTTTCGACCAAAAAAGTTCAATTAAAACTGTAAAATATGCTTCGAGGCCTTTTCGGAGATAAGATCTTTTAGGCCATAAAAACACATTTTTAGCTGTTTGCTGCGAAATGGTACTACCACCTCTTATGCGTTTTCCTTTTTTATTGTGTTTAATGGCCTTTTCAATATCATTCACCGAAAATCCGTGATGTTGCATAAATAAATTATCTTCCGAAGCTACCACCGCCTGAACCATATTACGAGAAATTTTATCCATCGACACCCAATCCTTGGAATTACGGGGAACTTCGCCGGCAGCAAGTGCTTCGACACTTCTGATGAACATAAGCGGTGTGACATAAACAGGTACAAAACGGGCTAAAATAACCCAACCTATACTTGTTGCAAAAAACAACAACACCAAATTTCGGAACAATCGTCCCAAACGCGACACAAAGCTTTTATTTTTTGATTTCGTTTTCATTAATTATCAATTTTCAAATCAAATTCAGATACAAAGTATCCGTAAATTTATTTTGAATGAATTAAGTCTGCAATGGCTGCATCAATGTCACCAAATTCGAAACTGAAACCTGCGTTTAAAAGCAGTTCAGGATAGATATTCGTGCTATTAAACAACAGACTTGATTCGGTTCCAATAAAGAAAGCACCTATGCGAACCGCAAATTCAGGCGCAGGTAAACCAAAAGGAACTTTAGCCTTATTACGCATTTTTTGCATCAACTCCGCATTTGACAATGGAGCAGGCGAAGTGCAATTTACAATTCCGTTTATTGAAACATTTTCCATTATAAATTCCACAATACGAAAGTAATCCCCGATATGAATCCAACTGAAAAATTGTTTTCCATTGCCCACTTTTCCTCCCAATCCTAAGCGTGTAAGCCGGAGTAGCGATGGGAATGCTCCTTTGTTTCGGCCTAATACAACCGAAGTACGCAGCGCAATTTGTCGGGTCGATGGTAAGTTGAAACTAAAAAAAGCGTATTCCCAACTGCGAACCACATCCGCAAGAAAATCATCGGTTAAACCCTGTGAATTTTTAGTTGCCGGAGCAATTTTATCCGACTTATAAATAGCGGATGCACTAGCATTCACCCATAACACAGGAGGATTTTTACATGCCGCAATCGCATTGCCAAGCAAATTAGTTGCTTTTATGCGCGATTCCAGAATCATTTTTTTATTTTCGTCGGTATGCCGGCAATTGATTGTTTTTCCGGCCAAATTGATCACCACATCAGTCCGTTCCAACTCATCTACAAGTGCTTGATGAATCCACGGCACATGTGTCCCCTTGCGCGAAACTAATTTCACAGTTTCGCCTCTGTCCTCAAATCTCTTTTTAAGATAAGCACCGATAAAACCTGTGCCTCCGGCAATTAATATATTCATATTTTAGTTGCTTTTACAGAACATACATTTGAAACAAAAACAAATGTAAAATAAAGAACTGAATTTGCAAAACCCGGTGCATAAAAAAAGCTCCTTTACAATAAAATGCAAAGGAGCTTATATTTAAATGTAAGTGGATTACTCGTAAGCACCCATCTTCAACATATTAATTTCGCGTTCGGTAAGGAAACGGTATTTACCACGTTGGAGATTTTTCTTGGTAAGTCCGGCAAAATAAACACGGTCGAGGCGAATTACTTTATAACCAAGTTTTTCGAAAATACGACGCACGACCCTGTTCTGTCCCGAATGGATTTCGATACCTACTTGTTTAGGGTCGCCATCCTTAACATATTCCAATGCATCGGCAGCAATCACACCATCATCAAGCGTTACACCACTTAAAATGGATTCGAAGTCGGATGTTTCAAGCGGTTTATCCAACGCCACATGATATATTTTCTTTTTATCATATTTTGGATGTGTTAATTTCGATGCCAAATCACCATCATTTGTCAAAAGAATTACACCAGTCGTGTTTCTGTCGAGACGACCAACCGGATAGATTCTTTCGCTGCAAGCGTTTTTAACCAAATCGACCACTGTAAGTCGGTCATGCGTATCTTCCGAAGTAGTTACGCAATCTTTAGGTTTATTCAAAAGCAGGTATACTTTACGTTCCGACCGAACCAACTGATTATGGAACATCACCTTATCAGTAAGCAGCACTTTCACGCCCAATTCAGAAACTACTTCGCCATTCACCGAAATAACACCGGCTTGAATATATTCATCGGCTTCGCGACGCGAACAAATTCCGGCATTGGCAAGAAATTTATTCAAACGTACAGGTTTGGTGAGATCGACAAAAGTCTTTTTGAACTCCACCTGTTTCCTTTGACTGTATTTTGCATTCGGATCGTAATCGTCATCGCGTTTACGCATCGGTTTACGGAACGTAACACCATCTTTTTTGTTGTCGAAACGGGTTTCTATGTATGCTGTCGGACTGTTTTCTCCCGGTTTCTTAAATGCAAGTTTTTCGGCTGGTCCTTCCTCCTGTGTATTGTAATTTCGTCTTCCATAATGATCGTCGTCATGGCTTATGCGTGGACGACTGGGTCTGTTCCCATAAGCCGGGCGATTGTTATCTCTGTCGCCGTAAGGTTTTCTTTCTCCTCCAAATGAAGGTTTGCCTTCACGATTCTCGTATGGTTTACGTTCTCCATAAGATGAGTTTCCACGGTTTTCGTAAGGTTTTTTATCGCCGAATGAAGGGCGACCTTCACGATTCTCGTAAGGTTTACGCTCACCATAAGAAGAATTTCCACGGTTTTCGTAAGGTTTTTTATCACCAAATGAGGGACGACCTTCGCGGTTTTCATAAGGTTTGCGGTCGCCGTACGACGAATTTCCGCGGCTTTCGTAAGGTTTTTTATCACCGTACGAAGGACGCCCTTCACGATTTTCATAAGGTTTACGGTCTCCGTACGAAGAGTTTCCCCGGTTTTCGTAGGACTTACGGTCGCCAAATGCAGGACGACTATCATCTCTTTTCTTAAAAACGGGTTTATCACCCTGAAATTTTTCTTCGTAAACCGGTTTATCATTCGAAAATTTGGCAGCTCCACGAGAACCTTTCAGTATCGATTTCACATCACGTTTTTCATATGGTTTACCATCACGGCCGGCTCCGGAATTCGAATTGCTTTTCGAATTTCCATGCCATTTTTCATTGCTAATCATTATGTACTTTTGTTTTAAAAAATATTTGGGTGCAAAGTTCGTAAAAAATCCCGAATAAACCGCATGGTTTTAAATCAAAACCAACTTAATTCCAATAATTTTTAGGGATATAATCATTTTGTACGGTTTTTCGCGATGCCTTCAAAAAATCAATCATTCATCTTAAAAAACAATTTGCTGCACATCACAACAAACGTTTGCAATAAAAATCGTTATATTTAAACGGCTATTGTATTCTATACTTCATATTTTAAGTACATTTGTTTCAAGTTTCATTTCGATAAATTAATTCTTAATACTATTCATCATGAAGAGAATCAAACTTCTGCTAACAATTATTTTGTTAGGAAATTATGTCATTCAGGCAGAAAATCTTATTTCTCCCGACAATAATTTCAGACTCGATTTTACATTAAACGAGAAAGGAGAGCCCACCTATTCACTTGCCTATAAGGGAAAAACTGTAATAAATGCATCTAAATTAGGCTTCGAGTTACTTAACGCTCCGGCACTAACTGCTGAATTCAGCACTGTAAAGGCCGAAACGAGCACTGTGGATGAAACCTGGCAACCGGTTTGGGGCGAGGTAAAAGAGATCAGGAATAACTACAATGAGTTATTGGTAGTACTCGAACAAAAAAAGGAAAAAAGAACCATGAAAATCCGATTCCGTCTGTTCAACGATGGTTTGGGATTTCGTTACGAGTTCGATAAGCAACCCAACCTGAATTATTTCAGAATTGCCGACGAAAAAACCGAATTTGCACTTACCGATAATCATGAAGCTTTTTGGATTCCGGGCGACTACGACACCAACGAGTACTATTACAGCACCACAAAAATTTCGAAAGTAGATGCTTCGAAAGTGGATGGTGAAGGGATAGGCACGCATGGTTATTTTGCAAAAAATGCGGTGCAAACTCCATTGATGATGAAAACAGATGATAAACTGTACATCAATATATTCGAAGCTGCACTTGTCAATTATCCGGCCATGCATTTGCTCATCGACAAAAAGAATTTGATACTCACGGCTGCGCTTACTCCTGATGCTGTGGGCACAAAAGCTTATATGCAAACACCACAACACACTCCATGGCGTACAATTATTGTGAGTGATAAGTCAACAGACATACTGGCCTCGAAAATGATTTTGAACCTGAACGAGCCCAGCAAAATTGCTGATCCAAGTTTCATTCAACCTCAGAAATATATTGGCATCTGGTGGGGAATGCATGTACCCAACACCATGTCTTGGAATTATGCCGATGCACCCAATATTAAACTCAACGACACCGACTGGAATGCACTTACCCCACTGCCTCAACACGGTGCCAGCAACAAAAATGTTCGCCGTTATATCGATTTTGCAGCCGAACATGGTTTTGCAGGAGTTCTTGTAGAAGGTTGGAATGTAGGTTGGGAAGATTGGGCAGGCAACTGGAAAGAAGAAGTTTTCGATTTTGTTACTCCTTATCCCGATTTTGATGTAAAAGCACTGAATGCCTATGCCGCCGGGAAAGGTGTGAAACTGATCATGCATCACGAAACTTCAGCATCTGTCACCAATTACGAAAGGAAAATTGACAAAGCCATAGAATTTATGAAAGAAAACGGATACGATGCCGTAAAAACAGGTTATGTGGGTTGGATTATTCCCCGTGGAGAAAAACATGATGGACAGTGGATGGTGAATCATTACGTACGTGTAGCAGAAAAACTTGCCGAAAACCGTATCATGTTGGATGCACACGAGCCTGTTCGACCAACCGGTTTACATCGCACCTATCCTAACTGGTTGGCTTGTGAGGCGGCGCGCGGTAACGAATTCAACGCCTGGAGCGCAGGAAATCCACCCGAACACGAAACGATATTACCATTTACCCGTTTGATGGGTGGACCTATGGATTATACGCCCGGCATTTTCGAAATAAAAATGAGTTACTACGACCCAAGCAAAACAAATCAGGTGCACACCACTTTGGCAAAACAGCTTGCATTGTATGTAACTATGTACAGTCCGCTTCAAATGGCTGCCGATCTTCCCGAAAATTACGAAAAACGCATGGATGCATTTCAGTTTATCAAAGATGTGGCTGTGGATTGGGACGATACTAAATACCTTGAAGCCGAGCCGGGAGAATTCATCACAGTGGCACGTAAGCAAAAAAACGCTGACAACTGGTTTGTTGGCGCCATCACCGACGAAGAAGCACGCAAAGCTCTTATCGATTTCGATTTCCTCGATAAAAATGAATGGTACATTGCAAATATTTATGAAGATGCAAAAGATGCCGACTGGCAAAAAAATCCAATGGCCTACAACATTCGCAAAGTACTTGTAAACAGCAAAACTGTATTGAAACAAAAACTTGCACCCGGCGGCGGCGTGGCCATTAGCCTAAAAAAAACGACCAAAGAAGAAATGAAAGGTTTGAAGAAACTCTGAAAATTTAATATTGAATTTTAAACACTTATGACACCGGGATTGCTTGAAAAAGTTTTCCCGGTTGTTTTTTTTAGTTAGTATTTTTGATGCCTAAAAACCTAAATGGGAAAAACATTTCATACTTTTGCTAACTGAAAAGGGTATTTCACAATCGACAAAGATGAAGAATAAGAAAAATACAGGCATTTATCTCTTTAACACGGCAAACAAAAAACATATTATTCAGCAGATTATGACCAACAATATGCTGCATAAACAAGTTGACTTAAGCGAGCAAAACGGTGTATTATTCTCGTCCATCACTATCGACCGCATGATAAACGATGAACTGCGCCACGACCATATACTTGTGCATACGGAAGAAAATGAATCGCTGCAAACCATGTCGAGCGGACAGCAAAAAAGAGCATTACTCGCCTACCTTATTGATCAGCAACCCGATTACATTGTACTCGACGATGTGTATAGCAATGTTGACGTTGCAACCCAACAACACATTACCAACACACTTAGCAAACTTTCGGAACAAACCTTGCTCATTCAGCTTTTCTTTCGAAAACGTGACTTATTACCTTGCATAGATGTAGTTTATCAGCTCAACGAGAAAAATGAAATTGTTTCGGCACAAGTTGTAGATGAGTTCCGAAAAACCAGCTCATCTCCTGCCCTAAAACCGCATGAATTCAAACTGCCAACCTTATACTCCGAAAACCACAATAATTTGGAAACCCTCGTTGAATTACATTCAGTTTCGGTGAAGTATGGCGACAAGCAGGTACTTTCGGATATTAACTGGACCATACACAAAGGAGAATTCTGGCAATTAACAGGTCCGAACGGTGCCGGGAAAAGCACACTTATTTCGATGATTACCGGTGATAACCCCAAAGCTTACGGACAAAACATGATACTTTTTGGCCAAAAAAAAGGCTCAGGCGAAACCATTTGGGACATAAAACGACAAATTGGCTACTTCACACCAACTATGATCCAACAATTTACCCGTGCCGAATCGGTGGAAAATATGATCATCTCCGGCCTGAACGATTCTGTTGGCCTTTATACAGTCCCGACTGATATACAAAAAGATATTGCAAAAAGCTGGTTACAAATGCTCGGGCCTTCATTTCGGAATAAAAATTTTCAGCAACTTTCGCTCGGGCAACAACGCATGGTGATGGTGGCACGCGCCATGGTGAAACATCCGCCCCTACTTATCCTCGACGAACCAACCATTGAACTCGACGATGAAAACAGCCGCCTTTTTATTGATATGGTAAAAGTCATTGCTACCGAAAAACAGATGGCCATAATATATGTTTCTCATTGTGCCGAAGAAGATTTGCAACCCGACAAAGTTTTTGAACTTGTAAAAGCTGAAAATGGGTTTTCGGGAAAAGTGCGGTAACCTGAGGAAATTTAAGTTGATTTTTAGTACTTTTGCAAGAACAAAAGTACAGTGCAAAGAGTTTCATGAACATGAACAACGAAAAGATAGAACAAATACGTGCAGAGTTTCCGATTCTGTCCGAAAAGATATATAATAAACCGCTGATTTACTTCGACAATGGAGCAACGACTCAAAAACCCCGTTGTGTAGTTGAGAAGATCGACCAGGGTTATTACCACTTAAATGCAAATATTCATCGCGGCGTTCACTACCTGAGCCAAAAAGCTACCGAAGCACACGAAGCAGCTCGTCAATCGGTAGCCGAATTTCTGGGGTCGGGCAAACGCGAAGAAATTATCTTCACCCGTGGCACTACCGAAGCCATTAATCTGGTTGCATTTTCCTTTGGCGAAGCCTTTTGTAAACCCGGCGATGAAGTAATTGTTTCGGTCATGGAACATCATTCCAATATTGTTCCCTGGCAAATGCTTTGCGAGCGTAAAGGAATGAAACTACGTGTAATCCCTATGAATGAAAAGGGAGAACTGGACATTGAAGCTTATGCATTATTACTTACCGAACATACAAAAATAGTTTCGGTAGCCCATGTATCCAATGTATTGGGCACCATCAATCCCGTGAAAGAGATAATTCGGCTGGCACACGAAAAAAATATCCCTGTTTTGTTGGATGGCGCACAGGCTGTACCTCATTTAAAAGTAAACGTTGTAGACACGGATGCCGACTTTTATGTTTTCTCAGGACATAAAATCTACGGACCCACAGGAATTGGCGTGCTGTACGGAAAGGAAAAATGGCTGAATGCCATTCCTCCATATCAGGGAGGTGGCGAAATGATAGCTACAGTTAGTTTTGAAAAAACAACTTATAACGATCTTCCCTATAAGTTTGAAGCCGGAACCCCCGATTATATAGGTTCGACAGCCCTGGCCGAAGCATTGCGCTACGTTCAGGAAATTGGTATTGAAGAAATTGCCGCTTACGAGCACGAACTTACAGTCTACGCTACTCAGCGTTTGGGTGAGATTGAAAACATGCGCATTATTGGAACTGCTGATGCAAAAAGTGCAGTCATATCGTTCCTTGTTGGTGACATCCATCCTTACGACATAGGTATGTTGCTCGACAAGCTCGGTATTGCTGTTCGCACAGGGCACCATTGCGCCCAACCTTTGATTGATTCTTTAGGAATTCCGGGAACAGTACGTGCTTCCTTTGCATTTTACAATACCAAACAAGAAATTGATAGCTTTGTGGATGCACTTAAAAGAGTGGTCGCAATGTTGAGTTAAGCACATAAAAGAAAGAAAAATAAATTATAAATATGACTATTAACGAATTACAGGACGAGATTATTGAAGAATTCAGCCAGTTCGACGACTGGATGGACAAATATGCCTTACTTATTGATTTGGGAAATTCATTGGAAACACTTGATGAAAAGCACAAAACACCTCAGAACATCATCGAAGGCTGCCAAAGTCGTGTATGGCTGAATGCTGAAATGAACGATGGCATTATCACCTATCAGGGCGAAAGCGATGCCATTCTGGTGAAAGGCATTGTTTCACTGCTAATTAACGTCATGTCCGGCCACACGCCCGACGAAATACTAAATACAGAGCTCTATTTTATCGACAAAATTGGTTTGAAAGAACATCTCTCTCCTACCCGCTCCAATGGCTTGGTGGCCATGGTGAAACAAATGAAAATGTACGCCCTTGCCTATAAAGCCAAAACAAACTGATTTCCGTCTGTGGAGACTGGCAGTTTGTAACTATTGAAACAAAAAATAAGCGCTCTTTATATGTTGATAAAATTATCAATGGATAAAGAGCGTTTTGTAAGGATTTATTTATATTTTTTCTGAACTCGAAACTCAGAATACGAAACCTGAAACTCAGAACCGATTCCTGCTTCTTTCAATAGCTTTAGCTTCGTCCCAGATTTCATCCATTTCGGCCAACGTCATTTTTTTTAGGTCGCGCCCCTGCGTAATTGTTTTCGACTCAAGATAATTGAAACGACTTATAAACTTACGGTTGGTGCGTTCCAACGCATTTTCAGGATCAATTCCATATAAACGTCCTGCATTTATTAGGCTGAACAACAAATCTCCAAATTCCGCTTCCATCATATCTTTGTCCATCGCTCCGATTTCGGTTTTCAGTTCGTCAATTTCCTCCTGTACTTTGCCCCAAACCTGTTCACGTTCTTCCCAGTCGAAACCTACGCTACGGGCTTTGTCCTGTATCCGGTGTGCTTTGATCATTGCCGGTAAAGAAGCAGGTACGCCCGAGAGAACTGTTTTATTACCATCCTTCTCCTTCAGCTTGAGTTGCTCCCAGTTTTGTTCTACCGTTTTGGCGTTGTTTGCCTCTACCTCGCCAAAC
This sequence comes from uncultured Paludibacter sp., assembly GCA_963678465.1. Taxonomy (GTDB): domain Bacteria; phylum Bacteroidota; class Bacteroidia; order Bacteroidales; family Paludibacteraceae; genus Paludibacter. Next base: position 3,579,770 of record OY782858.1, on the reverse strand, counting down.
ACATGTGGATGCCGATAAATCAACTTCTCGTTCAGCGATTTGCAAACATCATAAATATCAAAATCATTGGTTTCGCTGCCCATTTGAGCATAAAATACAATATGCAAAAGCATGTCGCCCAATTCTTTTTTGATGTCCTGCATATCATTGCGTATAATGGCATCGGTCAATTCATACACTTCCTCGATGGAATGCGAACGGAGACTCTCAAAAGTTTGCTCCTTATCCCACGGACATCTTATACGCAATTCAGACATTATATTCAGCAATCGTTCAAATTCCTTCAGCTTATCTTCGGTAGTATGTAGCATGTATAGTTGTTTTTTATTTGATTATAATTTCGGACAAAGGTAATATTATTAAATTGAATTCATTATTTGAATATTTCTGAAATTTTAAAACATTTTGATTTTCAGCACAATAATTAAATCTGAAATATATTTTTCTATGATTAACATTAATTAACGCTCATTTTGTTGGAATATCAAAATATTGAAATACTTTTGCGGTGTACTATTTCACTAGAACACTATAAAATTTAAATATATTCAAATGATAACAATCGAACAATTAGCGTTTAGCTACAGCAAACGCACTAAACTTTTGTCGAACATTAGTTTGCAACTTGAGGCAGGACGTATACACGGTTTGCTTGGTAAAAACGGAGAAGGAAAAAGCACATTGCTGAAACTAATTTCCGGACTTGTATTCCCAAAAGAGGGTAAAATAGTAACATTGGGTGCTGATCCGCGAAAACGTGCACCAGAAATGCTTCAGGAAATTTTCTTTCTGCCCGAAGAGCTTCCACAACTAACGATGAGCATTTCTAATTACGAAAAGGTATATGCTCCTTTTTATCCAAACTTCAATGCCGAGCAATTCGACGGATACCTTAAGGAATTTGACATTGACAATAAGAAAGCCATGATCAACAAACTATCGCACGGGCAAAAGAAAAAGGTTTTTATTGCATTCGGTTTGGCTACAAACACCAAATTACTACTTATGGATGAGCCTACAAACGGATTAGATATTCCTTCGAAAGGACAGTTCCGCCGAATGGTGGCTTCCGGAGTCGACGAGAACCGCTGTTTGATTATCTCCACCCATCAGGTACACGATTTGGACAGCCTGATTGACAACATACTTATCATGGAGAAACACGAAATTGTCTTTAACCAGTCACTCGAAAACATATCTAAAAAACTACTCTTTAAGGTGAGTGACCGAAACGATCAGGACATCAACGTCCTTTACAGCGAAGACAATCTCCGCGGACTATATCAGGTATGCAAAAACCCACATGGCGAAGAAAGCAAAGTAGATATAGAATTGCTCTTCAACGCCGTACTGAATAAAACAAAAGAAATCACTCAAATTTTTTAATTGCTCACAATTATGAATACAACATTCAACTTCAACCGTTTAGGACTATTGCTGAAACGATATATTACTGAAAACATACAACGTGAAATAACTTTTTGGGGAATAGCCATCCTTGTTTTTGCTTTGGTTCGCAATGATGAAACAGTTCGTTTCTTTCTATATATCACAGGATTTATATTTGCTGCCAACCAGTTTAAAATATTTGCCTACACCCCTGGTGGAATGCACTACCTGCTGATTCCGGCAACACATACCGAAAAACTTACAGCATCAATACTTCTGAGTACTGTTTATTATTTTATAATGTTTCTGATCACTTACGTCATAGGCAACAGCCTTGGTACCGTTGTCGGAAATCTGATTTTCGGCTTAAACAATCCTATTGATTTAAGTATATTCAGCATAGATGCAAACATCAACGGCGTGCCTGAAAGCCTTCAGCACTTTGTGAAAAACAGTATTTTTAAGACATTTGGTACTTTTGCATTTATCCAATCTGTTTTTCTGTTGGGGTCGATCTATTTCAAAAGAAACGCCGTTGGTAAGACTATGCTGGCAATAGCGCTTTTCGGCACGATATTAATTGCCATCGAAATTCTTTTTGTCAAAATATCATTTGGTACTTACTCAATAGCAACTAACAACCTCTATCTGTCGCACTACGATTTCAATCAATCCACCACTTTGAATGTATTATCGAAAACATTTGAAATAGGCAGTTATCTTGTAGTACCATTTTTATGGATAGTAAGCTATTTCCGATTAACCGAAAAAGAAGTATAACATTATGGAATTTAAAGACACTCAAGCCATTTACCTGCAAATTGGCGATTATATATGCGAACAGATTTTACTGGGGCGCTGGAACGAAGGCGACCGCATTCTGTCGGTGAGGGAATTGGGCGTAGCCCTGCAGGTGAATCCCAATACCGTAATGAGAACGTTCGAATTTCTGCAATCGATAGAGATAATATTCAACAAGCGTGGCGTAGGTTATTTTGTTTCGCCAGAAGCAAAAACAAGGATTATCACCTATCGACGGAAGCAGTTCATTGAACAAGAATTACCAGTATTTTTTAAAAACATGAATATACTGGGTATGACTTTCGAGGAGGTAAAAAAACAATACGATGAATACAAGGAACAAAACTGACTGACGGTAAGCAAAAGCATTTGTTACTACATTTCCTAAACAAATTGAAATAACAACTGAATATGAAAAATATAACAATCAAAAGAAAAAAGTTAAAAGCTTTCTTTGTAATAGCAATTATAGGAATAAGTATTCTCTATAACAGTTATTCTGATTTCGATGGAACGGGAAAAGATGTCTCCAATCATCCGATGGCAGAAATAGCACGTACAGAAGAAAGTCAGGAGAGTTCAGTTGAAAGATTGATCAATTTTACAAAAACAATTATTTTATCGGGTATCAAACAAATTATTTCAAATCATTGAAAATATAACAATATGAAAACAAGCAATAAATTACTTACAGGCGCTTTTATCATTATCGTAATAGCAATGCTAACAGGCACAATTGCTGTAAAAAATGAACTAAAGAAGGCATCGCATCAAAGCAACGAAATCGGGGTTGAACAAAACGATTCTGTACAGACCGACAGTACTTCAATTACGATAAAGATAGATTAAAGTTGAACGCATCGCAAAGTGATAATATAGAAAATTCTTTGAATTTAGTCGCCGGCCAAATAGGTTACCAGCCAAATATCACTTCATAAAGCAACTCAGCAACAGTACAACACCCATTGGGTAACAAACAAAAAGAGCGAAATCCTTACAGATTTCGCTCTTTTTGCATTTATCGTTTTGAAAGTTGTATCTTATTCAGCTACTTCAGCTTTTTCTTCGGTTACTGCAGGTGTTTCCTTAACTACAGGAGCAGTTTCAGATTTCTTAGCAGCAGTCGAACGACGTGTGCGGGCAGCTTTCTTGGCTGATTTTTCTTTCAACATATTTTCGTTGTAGTCAACCAATTCGATAATACACATTTCGGCATTATCACCCAAACGGAAACCTGTACGTAAAATACGGGTATATCCTCCGGGACGATCAGCAATTTTTTGAGCTACATTCTGGAACAATTCAGTGATTACTTCCTTGTTTTGCAGATGACTGAAAACTGTACGACGCGAATGAGTAGTATCGTCTTTTGCTTTTGTAAGCAATGGTTCTACATATACTTGCAATGCTTTAGCTTTAGCCAAAGTAGTGGCAATTCTCTTATGCTGAATAAGAGAAGAAGCCATATTGGACAACATTGCCTTTCTGTGAGCCGTTTTGCGGCCTAAATGATTGAATTTTTTATTATGTCTCATCTCTTTACTCTTTATCTAATTTATATTTAGCAACATCCATTCCGAATGACAAATTCAGACTTTCCAACTTTTCTTCAAGTTCGGTAAGTGATTTCTTACCGAAATTGCGGAATTTAAGTAAGTCGTGCTTGTGGAAACCGGCTAATTCGCCTAAGGTTTCAACATCAGCAGCTTTCAAACAATTCAACGCACGAACAGAAAGTTCGAGATCGGTCAATTTTGTTTTGAGCAACTGGCGCATGTGGAGAAGTTCCTCATCGAATTCATCAGTTCCTTCACCTTCAGTCACTTCTAACGAAATTTTTTCGTCAGAGAACAACATAAAATGGTGAATCAGAATTTTTGCAGCTTCTTTCAAAGCTTCTTTTGGGTGTATAGAACCATCGGTACTAATTTCGATCACCAACTTTTCGTAGTCGGTTACCTGTTCAACGCGGTAGTTTTCAATCGTATATTTTACATTACGAATAGGTGTAAAAATCGCATCAATAGGAATTACACCAATTTCGGCAGTAGCTACTCTGTTGTCTTCGGCGGGAGTATAACCACGTCCTTTGTTTACGGTAATGTCGATCTGAAAACTTGCACTAGGATCAAGTTCGCAAATTACAAGTTCGGGATTTAACACCTCAAAACCTGAAAAATACTTTCCTATATCACCAGCTTTTAAAACAGACAATCCAGCCACATTAATTGTTACTTTCTCATTGTCAATATCTTCAACAATTTGCTTAAAGCGAACTTGCTTCAGATTAAGAATAATGTTGGTAACGTCGTCGATTACTCCTGGAATTGTTGAATACTCATGATCTATTCCTTCAATTTTAATCGAAGTTATTGCAAAACCTTCGAGAGAAGACAAAAGGATACGGCGCAAAGCATTACCTATGGTAATACCGTAACCCGGTTCTAACGGACGAAATTCAAATTTACCTTGAAATGCGTCAGCTTCCAACATGATTACCTTTTCAGGTTTTTGAAATGCTAATATAGCCATGGTTTCACTTATTATTTAGAGTATAACTCAACAATTAACTGTTCTTTGATATTTTCAGGAATATCTTCGCGTTCAGGGATGTGTAAGTAAGTACCTGAAAGTGTAGATGCATTCCATTCAATCCAAGGATATTTGGTGTGGTTAAAACCGTTCAACGATTCGGCGATTACTTCCATCGATTTGTCTTTTTCGCGAACAGCTACTACCTGACCCGGACGAACATGATAAGAAGCAATGTTAACAACTTTACCATCAACAGTAATGTGTTTATGACTTACCAACTGACGGGCTCCAGCGCGTGTAGGTGCAAATCCTAAACGATAAACGAGATTATCCAAACGAGATTCTAATAATTGTAACAAAATAACACCTGTAACCCCTGGGTTACTTTGTGCTTTTTCGTACAAGTTACGGAATTGTTTTTCTAACACACCATAGGTATATTTAGCTTTTTGTTTTTCGCGTAACTGAATACCATACTCCGACGTTTTTTTACGACGTCCCTGACCGTGTTGTCCGGGAGGATAATTCTTTTTCGCTAACACTTTATCAGGTCCGAAAATAGCTTCACCAAACTTACGGGCAATTCTTGACTTTGGTCCAATATATCTTGCCATTTTATTCTTTTATTTTAATTATTTTTTTTAAGATGCGTGCTCCCCGATTGTGCATTGATACAGCCGCGACTGCTGAGAGGTTATAATTCTGCAATCCAAATCAGCGGACAACCTGTTTTACACGTTACGGTTAATTCTCCAAATTCAAATTATACTCTTCTGCGTTTCGGAGGACGACAACCATTGTGTGGAAGTGGAGTAACATCTACAATTTCTGTCACTTCGATACCTGCACCGTGTACAGTACGAATAGCAGATTCACGTCCGTTTCCTGGTCCTTTTACATAGGCTTTCACTTTGCGTAAGCCTAAATCGAATGCAACTTTCGAGCAATCCTGAGCAGCCATTTGGGCAGCATAAGGAGTATTTTTCTTTGAGCCACGGAATCCCATTTTACCTGCTGACGACCACGAAATAACCTGTCCGTCACCATTGGTAAGTGTAACAATAATGTTATTAAAAGAAGAGTGTACGTGCAACTGACCTACTCCATCAACTTTTACGATTCTTTTCTTGGCTGCAACTGTTTTCTTTGCCATATTATTTAAATATTATTTAGCTTTCTAAAATTCGCTAACAGTTAAACCTTATTTAGTTGCTTTTTTCTTGTTAGCAACTGTTTTCTTTTTACCTTTACGAGTACGAGCGTTGTTTTTCGTACTTTGTCCTCTCAATGGGAGACCGATGCGGTGACGTACGCCACGGTAGCAACCGATGTCCATCAAACGTTTGATGTTCAACTGTACTTCCGAACGAAGATCACCTTCTACTTTGTATCCGGCACCAATGATTTCGCGGATTTTAGCTGCTTGGTCGTCAGTCCAATCTTTTACTTTGATGTTGATATCAACACCAGCTTCTTCTAAAATCTTTTTTGCATTACTGCGACCTATTCCGTAGATATAAGTCAATCCAACTTCCCCGCGTTTGTTTTGGGGTAAATCTACTCCGACAATTCTTATAGCCATAAACTTACTTTATTTTGCTTATAAAATTTTAATTAACCCTGACGTTGTTTGTACTTTGGGTTCTTTTTGTTAATTACGTACAAGCGGCCTTTACGGCGAACGATTTTACAATCGTCAGTGCGCTTTTTTACAGATGCTCTTACTTTCATTTTCTGAAGATATTTAATTTGTTTTTCTTCTTTTTTCAACCATCAAATGCTGATTGTTGAATTCCTTGACGCTTAACGAAATCGCCAAACGTTGAATCCGAAATTATTTGTATCGGAACGAAATTCTTCCTTTAGATAAATCGTAAGGCGACATTTCCACTTTCACTCTATCGCCGGGTAAAATTTTAATATAATGCATACGCATTTTACCGGAAATATGAGCCGTTATAACGTGACCGTTTTCCAGTTCGACACGAAACATGGCATTAGATAATGCTTCGATAATTGTTCCGTCTTGTTCAATTGCTGCTTGTTTGGCCATAAATTATATTGCTTTGTTGCCTAAAACTTTTTCTATATATTCAAAACTCGATAAAATGTCCGCTTTTCCCCGTCTGATAGCTACTGAGTGTTCAAAATGAGCAGAAGGTTTACGATCAAGTGTTCGGGTTGTCCAACCATCTTTTTCGAAAACCAAATGACGGCTTCCAAGGTTAATCATCGGTTCGATTGCTATTGTCATACCTGACTTTAGCAAAACACCGTTCCCTTTTTTTCCGTAATTGGGTACTTCAGGCGATTCGTGCAATTTTCGGCCTACTCCGTGACCAACCATTTCGCGAACGACAGAGTAACCTCTTTCTTCGCAATAAGTCTGCACTGCAAAACCTATATCGCCTATCCTTTTACCTTCTTCTGCCATCTCTATACCTTTGTACAGAGATTCTTTTGTTGTTTTTAATAAACTTACGATTTCAGGTTTCACTTCGCCCACACAAAAGGTATAAGCCGAGTCGCCGTTAAATCCGTTTATTAATACTCCACAATCAACCGAAATTATGTCACCATCTTTCAAAATTACCTTCTCTGAGGGGAAACCATGTACTACCTGTTCGTTTACAGAAGCACAAATGGAATATGGGAAACCACCGTAATTTAAAAAATTAGGAATACCACCATTGTCCCTGATAAATTCGTCTGCAAGATTGTTTAATTGCATCGTGCTTACGCCCGGTGCAATTATTTTTGCTATTTCGGCTAATGTTTTAGCTACTATTTGGTTACTGGTTCGGAGTAATTCAATCTCTTCATCAGTTTTTAAAAAAATCATTCAATCGTTTATTAGTAGGCAGAAGCTCCGCCCGAACGTCCTTTTATTCTTCCCGATTTCAACAATCCATCGTAATGGCGCATCAAAAGGTGACTTTCAATTTGTTGCAGTGTATCAAGCACAACACCCACCAAGATTAACAATGAAGTTCCACCAAAAAACTGTGCAAATTCCTGATTAATTCCCAGTAAAGATGCAAAAGCCGGCATAACAGCTACTATTGCCAAAAAGATAGATCCCGGCAAAGTGATACGCGACATAATTTCATCAAGATATTCCGAAGTACGTTTACCCGGTTTGATACCTGGAATGAAACCATTGTTTCGCTTCATGTCTTCGGCCATCTGAGTTGGGTTGATAGTGATTGCCGTATAGAAATACGTAAATGCAATAATCAGCAAACCAAATACAAGATTGTACCAAAAACCGTTGTTATTCATAAATGCACCAACAAAACTATTTACAGCTTCTGAATGAGTAAAACCGGCCAATGTAATAGGAATAAACATAATTGCCTGAGCAAAAATGATAGGCATTACACCTGCAGCATTAATTTTCAGAGGGATATACTGACGTACTCCACCATATTGTTTGTTACCAACTACGCGTTTTGCATACTGTACAGGAATTTTGCGTGTTCCCTGAACAAGCATAATTGAAGCCGCAATAACGAGCAACAAGAATACAACTTCAACAAGGAACATTACTAATCCACCACCTGCATCGGTTAAGCGAGAAGCAAATTCTTTAATTACAGCTCCGGGGAAACGGGAAATAATACCAACAAGGATGATAAACGATATACCGTTACCAATTCCTTTGTCGGTGATACGCTCGCCCAACCACATTACAAACATACTACCACCGGCAAGTATAAGCGTGGTTGAAGCAGTAAACCAAAAACCGCTTGGTAAAGCTGAACCTGCCTGAGCCAACTGCACACTTAAATTAATTAAGTACGAAGGACCCTGCAAAAGCAGAATTATTACAGTCAGGTAACGGGTATATTGATTCATTTTGCGACGACCACTTTCGCCTTCACGTTGCATTTTTTGAAAATATGGAACTGCAATTGTAAGTAATTGTATTACAATCGAAGCCGAAATGTAAGGCATTATACCCAATGCAAAAACCGATGCATTGGCAAACGCACCTCCAGAGAACATATCCAACAATGCCAATAAACCACCACTGGTTTGAGATTTTAACGCGGTCAACGCGGTTGGGTCAATACCCGGAAGAACGATAAAAGAACCAAAACGATAAATTAAAACAAACAGAATTGTTGTTAACAATCGACTACGTAGGTCTTCGATTTTCCAGATATTTTTAAGTGTCTCTATGAATTTCATGCGATTATAATTTTACTACGGTTCCACCTGCGGCTACTATTGCTTCTTCGGCCGATTTTGAAAATGCGTTAGCTTCAACATCAATTTTAGTTGTCAAAACACCTTTACCCAAAATTTTCACTAAAGCAGTTTTCGAAAGGAAACCAGCTTCGCGTAATTCGGACAATCCAATTTTCGAAAGTTTTGCACTGAGGGCAAGCGCTTCGAGTGTTTCTATATTGATAGCTTTGTATTCAACACGATTAACGTTTTTAAAACCGAATTTTGGTAAACGACGTTGAATTGGCATCTGACCACCTTCGAAACCAATTTTCTTGGAATAACCCGAACGTGATTTCTGTCCTTTGTGCCCTTTTGTAGAAGTACCGCCTAAACCAGAACCGGTACCACGACCAATTCTTTTACGGGTTTTAACAGAACCTACTGCGGGGGTTAAATTATTTAAATTCATATCTTTTTATTTAAAGAGTCTTAGAATAATATTATTTTATCACTTCAACCAAGTGTTTCACTTTAGCTACCATTCCCAAAATTTGAGGTGTTGCTTCGTGTTCAACTACGGCATTCATTTTTTTCAAACCTAATGCTTCCAAAGTCAATTTCTGAGTTTTTGGAGATTTGATTTTACTGCGAACTTGTTTAATTTTTATTGTTGCCATAATTTTTACTTTTATCCGTTAAACACTGTATCAAGAGAAACACCACGGTTTTGAGCCACAGTATGTGCATCACGCAATTCACCTAAAGCAACGATAGTTGCTTTTACAAGGTTGTGTGGGTTCGATGAACCTTTTGATTTTGCTAACACATCAGTTACACCAACACTTTCGAGCACAGCGCGCATTGCACCACCGGCTTTTACTCCTGTACCTTGCGATGCAGGTTGAATGTAAACCTGAGCACCACCAAATTTAGCTAACTGTTCGTGAGGAATGGTTCCATTGAGCACAGGCACTTTAATAAGGTTCTTTTTAGCAGCTTCTGTTCCTTTAGCAATAGCAGCTGTTACTTCACCTGCTTTGCCGAGTCCCCAACCTACTATTCCATCTTCATTTCCTACCACAACAATAGCTGAAAAACTGAAGGTACGTCCACCTTTGGTTACTTTTGTAACACGATTTACAGCTACTAATCTGTCTTTTAATTCCAGATCGTTGGTCGTTTTTACTTTATTCATATTCGTTGCCTTGCTTTATTAAAATTTAAGACCCGCTTCGCGAGCAGCGTCAGCTAATTGTTTAACTCTACCGTGGTACAAATAACCATTACGGTCAAATACCACTTCTGTAATTCCGGCTTCCATAGCTACTTTAGCTAATAATGCGCCTACTTTGGCAGCCTGTTCTGTTTTATTCACTTTATCTTTTAAACCAAGTGAAGAGGCTGAAGCTAAAGTTTTTCCGTTTACGTCGTCGATTAACTGACCGTAAATTTGTGTATTGCTTCTGAAAACCGTCAAACGTGGTTTAAGGGCAGTACCCGACACTTTGTGGCGGATATGTGCTTTTATTCTGGTTCTTCTATCTAAATTTGTTGTCATAATTTCACAAGTTTACGTAAATTATTTTTTACCTGCAGATTTACCTGCTTTGCGGCGAACAACTTCACCCACAAAACGTACACCTTTTCCTTTGTATGGTTCTGGTTTGCGGAATGAACGTATTTTTGCGCAAACCTGTCCAATTAATTGTTTGTCTGCACTTTCGAGCAAGATCACTGGATTCTGGTTACGTTCGCTTTTGGTTTCTACCTTAATTTCGGCAGGTAAACCTAAAAAGATATTGTGTGTGTAACCTAAAGCAAGTTCTAAAACCTGACCTTGGTTCGATACACGATAACCAACCCCAACCAGTTCTAATTTCTTTTGATAACCTTCTGAAACACCAATCACCATATTTTGAATCAATGAACGGTACAGACCGTGCATCGAACGGTTTATTTTTTCATCGTCCGGACGTGTTACTGTACAAACATTCGCTTCAACCGAAACTGTTATATTTGGATTTATTTCCTGGATCAGTGTGCCTTTAGGGCCTTTCACAGTCACGAGGGTGTCTTCTACTTTTATTGTTACTCCAGCAGGAATGCTAATGGGTAATTTTCCTATTCTTGACATTTTTCTTTCCTCCTATTAATAAATGTAACAAATAACTTCACCACCAATATTTAAGTCGGCTGCCTCTTTGTTGGTCATTACACCCTTCGATGTAGAAAGAATTGCAATACCCAAACCATTCAATACGCGTGGCATATCTTTGTGGCCAACATACTGACGAAGACCTGGGGTAGAAATACGAATCAATTTTTTGATTGCATTTACTTTGTTTACCGGATCGTATTTCAAGGCTATTTTGATGGAACCTTGAACTCCGTCCTCAACAAATTTGTAATTAAGAATATAACCCTTTTCGTGAAGAATGCGGGTCATTTCTTTCTTTAAGTTCGATGCAGGAATTTCAACCACGCGGTGGTTCGCTTTAATAGCATTCCTCAATCGGGTTAAATAATCTGCGATTGGATCTGTCATAAAATTGTTTTTTTAAATTGATCCCGACTGCCGGGACAATATTTATAAAATTTACTATATATAATAATTCAGCATTTACTATTTAAAATTTACAATCGAAATGGTAAATAATGAAATAGTAAATGTGTTTACCAGCTTGCTTTCTTAATTCCCGGAATTAAACCTTTCGAAGCCATTTCGCGGAACTGTATACGTGAAATTCCGAACTGACGCATGTATCCTTTAGGACGTCCGGTAATTTTGCAACGGTTGTGCAAACGTACCGGAGATGCATTCTTTGGTAAAGCCTGAAGACCTTCGTAATTACCCTCGGCGATTAAACTTTCACGTTTTGCAGCGAATTTTGCTACCAGTTTGGCTCTTTTCACCTCACGGGCTTTCATTGATTCTTTTGCCATTGTATATCTCTCTGATTAGTTTTTCTTAAATGGTAATCCAAATTCCTTCAACAAAGCAAATCCTTCTTCGTCGGTGTTGGCTGTAGTTACAAATGTAATGTTCATACCCAACATGCGAGAAACAGCTTCGATATTGATTTCAGGGAAAATAATTTGTTCGGTAATACCGAGCGTATAATTTCCACGTCCGTCCAATTTATTTTCGATACCCTTAAAGTCACGTACACGTGGCAAGGCAACACGGATAAGACGTTCCAAAAATTCGTACATACGATCACCACGTAGCGTTACACGAACACCAATAGGCATTTTTTTACGAAGTTTGAAATTCGAAATATCTTTTTTAGACATTGTAGCCACTGCTTTCTGACCAGTAATTGTTGTCATTTCGTTGATAGCAACTTCGATAATTTTTTTATCGGCAACAGCTATACCCAATCCTTGGTTCAGAACGATTTTTTCTAATTTTGGAGCTTGCATAACAGAACTGTAACCAAACTCTTTCATTAAGATAGGAACGATACGTTCTCTGTAATCTTGTTTTAAACTTGCTGTGTTCATTCTTAAATTTCTCCTCCTGATTTTTTAGAAATACGCACCAATTTACCTTCAGCATTCAATTTGCGACCTACACGAACGGGTTTACCGTTTTCCAGAGGATTTAAATTAGAAATATGAATAGCTGCTTCTTGTTTCAAGATGCCACCCTGAGGACTTTTTGCGTTAGGCTTAGTGCTCTTTGACACCATATTTACACCTTCTACGATGGCGCGTTGCTCTTTCACAAGCACTTCCAACACGCGACCGGTTTTTCCTTTGTCAACCCCGGCATTTACGTAAACGGTATCACCTTTTTTTATGTGTAATTTACTCATCTCTATTTTGTTTTTCGAAGATTAAAGCACTTCAGGTGCAAGTGAAATGATTTTCATGTTTGTAGCACGCAATTCACGAGCTACCGGACCGAATATACGGCTTCCGCGGATTTCGCCAGCATTGTTCAACAATACGCAGGCGTTATCGTCGAAACGAATGTAAGAACCGTCGGCACGACGTACTTCTTTTTTTGTACGAACCACAACAGCTTTTGAAACGATACCTTTTTTGATGTCGGATGAAGGAATTACACTCTTCACTGCCACCACAATAATATCACCAAGCGTTGCATAACGTTTGCTGGTTCCTCCCAATACACGGATACAAAGTGCTTCTTTGGCACCACTGTTGTCCGCAACTACGAGTCTTGATTCTTGTTGTATCATAATTACTTAACTCTTTCGATAATTTCAGTTAATCTCCATCTTTTTAATTTACTCAGCGGGCGAGTTTCCATGATACGAACTGTATCTCCAATGTTACATTCGTTCTTCTCGTCATGAGCATGGTATTTTTTTGTCTTATTTACGAATTTTCCGTAAATAGGGTGTTTTTCTTTCCATTTTACAGCCACAGTAATGGTTTTGTCCATCTTGTTACTGAAAACCACACCCGTTCTCTCTTTTCTTAAATTTCTTGTTTCCATCAGGATCTAATTTTTATTGATTAATTTCCCGCTGACGCAACACAGTTGCAAGACGTGCTAATGTACGGCGTACCACTTTAATTTGCAACGGATTGTCGAGTGGAGAAATGGCATGATTCAGCTTTAAACGAACCAAATGCCCTTTTTCTACATCTATACGTTCCTGAATCTCTTTTGTGTTTAATTCTTTAATTTCTCTTGTTTTCATTTTCCTTACACGTTTTGAGAGGTAAAATCATAATCACGTCGTACTACAAATTTAGTAGTAACCGGAAGTTTCTGAGCAGCCAAGCGCAATGCTTCTTTAGCTATTTCAAACGAAACTCCTTCTACTTCGAACAACATACGTCCTGGTGTAACAGGAGCTACGAATCCTTCTGGCGCACCTTTACCTTTACCCATACGAACCTCTGCAGGTTTCTTAGTGATAGGTTTATCAGGGAATACACGGATCCAGATTTGTCCTTGACGTTGCATATAGCGAGTAACAGCAATACGGGCAGCTTCAATTTGACGACCGGTTAACCATTTTGATTCCAGAGATTTAATTCCGAACGAACCGAAAGCCAACTGATTACCTCTTTGGGCGTTGCCTTTCATACGGCCTTTTTGCTGTCTCCTGAACTTTGTTTTTTTAGGTTGTAACATAATTTCCTTTAATCAAATTCATTTATAACAGTTAATTTTTTTTCTTTTTAAAGCCACCTTTACCACCGCGATCATTTCTGTCGTTGCGATCTCTACGATCACCACGATCATTGTTATAACGATCGCCACCGCGTGATGCTTCTTTGGTTGCAGTAAAGTTTGGAGCAAGGTCTTTTTTACCATAGATCTCGCCACGGCAAATCCAAACCTTGATACCGATGATACCTACCTTAGTCAATGCTTCGGCATGTGCATAATCAATATCAGCTCTGAGGGTATGCAAAGGAGTACGTCCTTCTTTATACATTTCTGAACGTGCCATCTCGGCTCCGTTCAAACGACCTGAACACATGATCTTGATACCTTCTGCTCCCATACGCATTGTTGCTGCGATTGCCATCTTTGTGGCACGACGGTAAGCAATTTTGCCTTCTACCTGACGAGCTACGTTGTTGGCAACGATTACAGCATCGAGTTCCGGGCGTTTAATTTCGAAAATATTGATCTGAATGTCCTTATCGGTTACTTTCTTTAATTCTTCTTTGAGTTTGTCAACTTCCTGTCCGCCTTTACCGATAATAATACCGGGACGTGCAGTACAAACAGTGATAGTTACCAATTTCAACGTACGTTCGATAACGATACGAGATACGCTTGCTTTAGCCAGACGAGCATTCAGATATTTTCTGATTTTGTGGTCTTCAAGTATGGTATCACCATAATTGTTACCACCGTACCAGTTTGAATCCCATCCACGGATAATTCCTAGGCGGTTACTTATCGGATTAATTTTTTGTCCCATCGAGCAATTAATTTTCGTTATCGTTAGTAATTTTGGTATCTACAAATATAGTTACGTGATTCGAACGTTTGCGAATGCGGTATCCGCGACCCTGAGGAGCGGTACGAAGGCGTTTCAACATCGTTGCTGAATCCACAGCTATATTACTTACATATAAATTAGCGTTATCAGCTTTTTGCTCAGTTTTGGTTTCCCAATTGGCTACAGCTGATTTCAACAATTTTTCTAATCTTCCTGAAGCTTCTTTTGACGAAAACTTCAGTACACTCAACGCTTTGTTTACTTCCATCCCGCGTATCATATCGGCCACAAGGCGCATTTTGCGTGGTGAAGTAGGAACGTCGTTAAGCTTGGCAAAATAAAGAGTTTTATTCGCTTCTTTTCTTGCGTCGGCTGATATTTTTTTTCTTGCACCCATTTTCTTGAAATGATTATTTTTTCTTATTAAAATTTCAATGGATTATTTTTTCTTACCACCGTGACCGCGGAAGTTACGAGTAGGAGAAAATTCGCCTAACTTGTGACCTACCATATTTTCGGTTACATATACGGGGATAAACTTATTACCATTGTGAACTGCAATTGTGTGACCTACAAAATCAGGTGAAATCATTGAAGCACGAGCCCATGTTTTGATCACGGTTTTCTTACCGCTTTCATTCATGGCTAAAACTTTTGTTTCAAGCTTCAGGTTGATGTATGGTCCTTTTTTTAATGAACGGCTCATATTATTTACTTAATTTTTTCGATTATTTTTTCTTTCTTTCAATAATATATTGACTCGACTGTTTTTTAGGAGCACGTGTTTTGTACCCTTTAGCTAACAAGCCTTTGCGAGAACGTGGGTGTCCACCTGACGCACGGCCTTCTCCACCACCCATGGGGTGATCAACCGGGTTCATAGCTACACCACGAACGCGAGGACGACGTCCCAGCCAACGTGAGCGACCTGCTTTACCTGATCTCTCAAGAGCATGATCTGAGTTTCCTACAGTTCCGATAGTTGCTTTACAAGTTGAAAGTATCTTACGAACTTCGCCTGAAGGTAACTTAATAATTGCATATTTATCTTCGCGAGAAGTTAACTGAGCAAAAGTTCCTGCCGAGCGTACCATCGCGGCACCCTGACCCGGACGTAATTCAATGTTGTGAATTATCGTACCCAATGGAATATTTTGCAAAGGCAATGAATTACCTACTTCGGGAGCAGCAGTTTCTCCTGAAAGAACTACCTGACCAACTTGCAATCCGTTTGGTGCAAGAATGTACCTTTTTTCCCCATCAGCATAAAACAACAAAGCAATACGTGCCGAACGATTCGGATCGTATTCAATTGTTTTTACTGTTGCGGGAACACCGTCTTTGTTGCGTTTAAAGTCAATTACTCTATATTTCTTCTTGTGACCGCCACCAATGTAGCGCATGGTCATTTTACCATCATGGTTACGACCACCGGATTTTCCTCCGCCTGTTACAAGAGATTTCTCTGGCGCACTTGCAGTAATTGTGTCGAATGTGCCAATAATCTTGTGTCTCTGCCCCGGTGTTGTGGGCAATAATTTACGTACAGCCATTTATTTATTTACTATTTTAATATTTACAATTTACCATTTACGCTCCTTACTAAATTGTAATTCGTAAATGTGTAAATTGTAAATTATTTTTAGATGTTGCTATAAAAATCGATTTGATCTCCTTCTTTTACTGTAACGATCGCTTTTTTATAAGCTGATGCTTTTCCGCTGATTACACCGCTTTTTGTAAAACGGCTCTTCACTTTCGGAGCAACAATAAGCGTATTCACTTCTGTCACAGTTACATCGTACATTGCTTCGATTGCTTGTTTAATTTCAATCTTATTCGCGGTTTTTTGAACTCTAAAGCCATAGCGGTTCAGTTTTTCGCCCAGCTTAGTCATCTTCTCTGTAACGATTGGTTTTACTATAATTCCCATTTCCGTTCTCCTTATGCTTTAAATATTTGTTCAATTGCTGCAACTGAATCTTCAGTTAACACAAGCGACTTCGCATTAAGCACTACGTAAGTGTTTAATTCCGAAACCGTTACCACATTTACTCTTGATAAATTACGAGCCGACAAATATACGTTTTTATTTGCAATTGCTAAAACAATTAACGGTTTTTTATCAGCAACTTGCAAACTTTTTGTCAAAGTTACAAAATCTTTGGTTTTCGGTGCGTCAAATTGCAGGTTTTCAACAACTGTAATAAGGTTGTTAGCTGCTTTGTATGACAAGGCCGATTTGCGGGCAAGCTGTTTTACTTTTTTATTCAGTTTGAAATTGTAGTCGCGTGGGGTTGGTCCAAACATACGGCCTCCACCTACGCGGACACCTGATTTGATATCACCCGGACGTGCACCACCTCCACCTTTTTGACGGCCTAATTTACGAGTACTACCCGACAACTGGCTTCTGCCTTTTGATGAATGTGTTCCCTGACGTTGGTTAGCCAAATATTGTTTCACATCTAAATAAATAGCATGGTCGTTTGGCTCAATACCGAAGACTGCATCGCTTAATGCAACAGTTCTACCTGTGTCTTCTCCTTTAATATTTACTACTTTCAGTTCCATGATTATTTATTAATGATTACGATTGAACCTTTAACTCCGGGTACAGAACCTTTGATAAGAATAAGGTTGTGTTCTGGAATTACTTTTAATACCTGCAAATTCTGCATAGTAACCTGATCGCCACCCATGCGTCCACCCATACGCATACCTTTAAATACGCGTGAAGGATATGATGAAGCTCCCAAAGAACCCGGCGCACGCAAACGGTTGTGCTGACCGTGGGTTGCTTGTCCTACCCCACCAAAACCATGACGTTTTACAACGCCCTGGAATCCTTTACCTTTCGAAGTTCCAACTACATCGACAAATGTATTGGCTTCGAACATTTCTACGGTGATAGCATCACCTAATTTGAATTCAGTTTCAAATCCTTTGAACTCAACCAAGTGTCTTTGAGGTGCTACTCCTGCTGCTTTGAAAATTCCGGCTTCAGCTTTGTTGGTGTGTTTTTCAGTTTTTGTCTGAAAACCTACCTGAACAGCTTCATAACCGTCGGTTTCTACAGTTTTGATTTGAGTAACAACGCAAGGACCTGCTTCGATAACAGTGCATGGTACATTTTTACCATCGGCACTGAAAACGGATGTCATTCCGATTTTTTTTCCTAATAATCCTGGCATTTCAATTGTTGTTAAGACCCCTAACCCCTTGCGGGGGATCGGTCATGTTTATATAAAAATTATATTTACTTGATAAAAAGTGCTTCTATCACACTTTAATTTCTACTTCTACGCCACTTGGCAATTCAAGTTTCATCAACGCATCAACAGTTTTTGCTGTAGAGCTGTAAATGTCGATAAGACGTTTGTAAGAACAAAGTTCAAATTGCTCACGTGATTTTTTATTCACGAAAGTTGCACGGTTAACAGTAAAAATACGTTTGTGGGTAGGAAGTGGAATTGGACCACTTACAATAGCACCTGTTGCTTTCACTGTTTTTACGATTTTCTCGGCTGATTTATCCACCAAGTTGTGATCGTACGATTTCAGTTTAATACGAATTTTTTGACTCATGTCGATTTTATTTTTAATTATTTGTATTTGCAAACCGGATAAGAGTCATTCACTATCCGGTTTTGTTTAAAACAGAGTAAGACAACAGACGAATGCCTGTTGTCCTTACTTATTTTATAAAAGTTCTACTTTACCTTTAAATTCAGCAACTACTTCTTTAGCAATTGAATTTGAAACTTCAGCATAATGATCGAATTCCATTGTAGAAGTTGCACGACCCGAAGTGATAGTACGTAAAGCGGTTACATAACCGAAAGTTTCGGCCAATGGAACTTTTGCTTTTACGATTCTAGCGCCTGTACGGCTCGATTCCATTCCTTCCACTTGTCCACGACGTTTGTTCAAGTCACCAATTACATCACCCATGCTTTCTTCCGGTGTTACCACTTCCATTTTCATGATAGGCTCCAACAGAATTGGTTTTGCTTTGGCACAAGCTTCTTTATAAGCCATCTGAGCACAAATTTCGAATGACAACTGATCCGAGTCAACCGCATGATAAGAACCATCTATTACTGTTACTTTTAGTTTATCAAGTGGGAAGCCTGCCAACACACCATTTTTCATAGCAATCTGGAAACCTTTCTGAATTGAAGGGATATACTCTTTAGGAATATTACCACCTTTTACCACATCAACAAATTGTAAAGTACCATCAAAATCTTTGTCGGCAGGTTCAACGCGAACAATCATGTCGGCGAATTTACCGCGACCACCCGATTGTTTCTTGTAAACTTCACGGATTTCAACTGCTTTAGAAATTGCTTCTTTGTAGGACACCTGTGGACGTCCCTGATTAATTTCAACTTTGAACTCACGTTTCAGACGGTCGATAATGATTTCGAGGTGAAGTTCACCCATACCACTAATAATAGTCTGTCCTGATTGTTCCTGCGTATGAACAGTAAATGTTGGATCCTCTTCGGCCAATTTAGCCAATCCCATACCTAATTTATCAAGGTCTTTCTGAGTTTTAGGCTCAACTGAAATACCAATTACCGGTGCAGGGAAATCCATTGATTCCAATGTGATCGGATGATTTTCGTCGCACAGTGTATCACCGGTACGAATATCTTTAAAACCAACACCAGCGCCAATATCACCAGCCGAAATTAATTCAACAGGATTTTGTTTATTTGAATGCATCTGGAAGATACGTGAAATACGTTCTTTCTTTTCGGTACGTGTATTGTAAATATACGAACCAGCAGGAAGCTGACCCGAATATACACGGAAGAAACAAAGACGACCTACGTAAGGGTCAGTTGCAATCTTAAACGCCAAAGCACACAAAGGTTCTTTTGCATCGGGATGACGAACTGTATCTTTATCTTCGAAACGAGGATCTTTACCAACGATTTCAGGAGTATCCAACGGACTTGGAAGGTAAGCACAAACAGCATCAAGCATAGTTTGTACACCTTTGTTTTTAAATGACGAACCACAAATGATAGGATTAATTTCCATCGAGAGAGTTGCTTTGCGAATAGCCACTTTGATTTCGTCTTCAGTAATTGTTGAAGGATCATCAAAATATTTTTCCATCAAAACGTCATCATATTCAGCTACGATTTCGAGCATTTTGTCTCTCCATTCTTGAGCTTCCTCGAGTAGGTCAGCAGGAATTTCTTCCACATCGTACTGAGCACCCATTGCTTCATTGTGCCACAGGATAGCTTTCATTCTAACCAGATCAACTACACCTTTGAACTTTTCTTCAGCTCCGATTGGAATCTGAATAGGACAAGGTTTTGCACCCAATACAGCTTTCACCTGACGTACTACTTCGAAAAAATCAGCACCTGAACGGTCCATTTTATTTACGTAGCATACACGCGGTACATTATATTTGTCAGCCTGACGCCATACTGTTTCCGATTGAGGTTCAACACCACCAACAGCACAAAGCGCCATCACAGCACCATCGAGAATACGAAGCGAACGTTCAACTTCTACTGTGAAGTCAACGTGTCCCGGAGTATCGATGAGGTTAATTTTATATTTATCACCTTCATAGTCCCATGAGGTGGTTGTAGCAGCCGAAGTAATTGTAATACCACGTTCCTGCTCTTGTTCCATCCAGTCCATTGTAGCAGCACCATCGTGCACCTCACCAATTTTGTGAGTCAAACCTGTATAAAACAAGATACGTTCAGACGTAGTTGTTTTACCAGCGTCGATATGCGCCATGATACCGATATTTCTGTTATAACTTAAATCTCCTTTAGCCATTTGTCAACTATTGAATTTTCTTTTATATAAATTTATAATTATTCAATTTAGAATCTAAAGTGAGCAAATGCACGGTTCGCTTCAGCCATACGGTGCATATCTTCCTTACGTTTGAAGGCACCACCCTGGTTATTGAATGCGTCAACGATTTCGGCAGCCAACTTATCGGCCATCGAACGTCCCCCACGTTTGCGTGAGTATAATATAAGATTCTTCATTGAAATTGATTCCTTGCGATCAGCACGGATTTCGGTAGGAACCTGGAATGTAGCACCACCCACACGACGCGATTTCACTTCGACAAGCGGAGTAATGTTTTCGAGGGCTTTTTTCCAGATTTCGAGTGGAGATTTTTCTTCGTTCGGAAGTTTGTTTTTCACAACTTCGAGCGATGAATAGAAAATGTCGAAAGCAGTTGATTTTTTGCCATCGTACATTAAGTGGTTTACAAATTTTGTAACCATCGACTCATTGAAAACAGGATCGGGTAAGATCAACCGTTTTTTTGGTTTCGATTTTCTCATTTTTAATAAAATTTCCGTTTTTGTTTTGTTTGGTTGCTTTAGTTCTGCTTCAACAATTCCTCCGAATCATTTACTCAACCTGTTCATCTGCTACCTTTAAAACGCAAACAAGTGTTTAAACTTGATTTTGTTAATCTTTTTGTTTGTTTGAAAAGAGAATTCCCTTAACGGAACTCAGAGCTTATTTCTTTTTACCACCTTTTGCTGGTGCACCTTTTGCGGCTACAGCACCTGCTTTCGGACGTTTTGCTCCATATTTCGAACGACGTTGTGTACGACCGTTTACTCCCGCTGTATCCAGCGTTCCACGAACCACGTGATAACGTACACCCGGAAGGTCTTTTACACGACCACCACGTACCATTACGATAGAGTGTTCCTGCAAGTTGTGTCCTTCGCCCGGAATGTAAGCATTCACTTCTTTTTGGTTAGTTAAACGTACACGAGCAACTTTACGCATTGCTGAGTTCGGTTTTTTAGGAGTGGTAGTGTACACACGAACACAAACACCACGACGCTGTGGACATGAATCCAATGCAGGTGACTTGCTTTTGTCGATGAGTTCTGCTCTTCCTTTTCTAACTAATTGTTGAATTGTAGGCATCTTACTTTGTTTTTATTACTTTAACTACTTAATTTTCTGACAAGATGGTTTTTCTCCAAATTGGGTTGCAAAGGTAAGAATAATTTTTTGATATACAATAGCGACTTACTAAAAATTTAATTTCACAAAAGCAATGCAACAAAAAAATCTGATTTTCTATTATGCACCAGCACAACCAACCGAATATGCCTAACTAGAAAAAACTGATCGAAAAAAATCAAATAAATATTATTGTCAAAATGACACTATCTAAAAAATTATTATTACATTTGCACTGACATTAAACTAAAACAATATTTAAAATTTCGACTAAAAGCTACACATCAGGGAAAGTCATTAAATTATTCATTATGCTACAAAAACTTAGAAAAATTACAATCCTACTCTTAGGAATATCATTCAGTGCATTTAGCCAAAACAAATACGCCGTTTATCTGGACGATACAAAGCCAATCGACGAGCGCGTGGAAGATGCACTTGCCCGCATGACAGTGGAAGAAAAAGTGGCCATGTGTCATGCACAATCTAAATTTAGCTCGGCCGGAGTACCCCGCCTTGGAATTCCGGACTTTTGGATGACTGATGGACCGCATGGCATCCGCCCCGAAGTGCTTTGGGACGAATGGTCGCAAGCAGGCTGGACCAATGATTCATGCATTGCATTTCCGGCACTCACCTGTCTTGCTGCCACCTGGAACAAAGACATGTCCTTGTTATATGGTCAGTCCATTGGTGAAGAAGCCCGTTATCGTAACAAAAACGTTTTGCTTGGCCCTGGCGTTAATATTTACCGTTCACCACTGAATGGTAGGAATTTCGAGTACATGGGTGAAGATCCGTATTTAGCAGGTCAAATGGTGGTTCCTTATATTAAAGGCGTTCAGCAAAATGGTGTAGCTGCCTGTGTCAAACATTTTGCGCTGAACAATCAGGAAACCGACCGGTATTCAGTAAATGTAAACGTAGACGACCGTGCTTTGTACGAAATTTATTTACCGGCATTCAAAGCAGCTGTTCAGGAAGGTGAAGCATGGGCCATTATGGGTGCATACAACAGATATAAAAACCAACAAGCCTGCCATAATCAGTATTTACTAAAAGATATTTTACGCGACGAATGGGGTTTTGATGGCGTTGTGATTGCAGACTGGGGTGGAACGCACAATACCCGTGAAGCTATTTTCAACGGACTTGATATGGAATTCGGCACATGGACCGACGGATTAAAAACAGGAACAAGCAATGCCTACGACAATTATTATCTGGCCAATCCATACCTTGAACTGATCCGCAAAGGAGAAGTAGGTACTAAAGAGTTGGATGAGAAAGCACGAAACATTCTGCGTTTGGCATTTCGTACAACAATGAACAAAAACAAGCCTTACGGCTCGTTTGGGACACATGCACATGCTCTTGCAGGTCGTAAAATTGCAGAAGAAGGAATCGTATTGCTAAAAAACAAAAACAATATATTACCAATCGACCTGAGCAAGACAAAAAAAATAGCTGTAATTGGTGAAAATGCCATCAAGATGATGACAGTGGGCGGGGGAAGCTCTTCGCTGAAAGCCAAATATGAAGTTTCGCCGCTCGATGGAATCAAGAACAGAATCGGTAATGAGGCCGAAGTAGTATTTGCACGTGGCTATGTGGGCGATCCCGGTGGCAGCTACAACGGCGTTGAGACCGGCCAGAATTTGACTGACAATCGTTCGGCCAATGAACTATTACGCGAAGCACTCGAAGTGGCAAAAACATCAGATTATGTTATATTCGTGGGAGGATTGAACAAAAGTGATTTTCAGGATAGTGAAGGAGCTGATCGAAAAGGACTGGAATTACCATACCATCAGGACAAAGTAATTTCAGAACTAGCGAAAGTAAATAAACACCTGATAGTTGTCAATATTTCGGGCAACGCAGTGGCCATGCCCTGGATACAGCAAGTACCGGCCATTGTTCAGGGTTGGTTTCTGGGCACCGAAAGCGGTAATGCTTTAGCAGCAGTTCTGTTGGGCGATGTAAATCCTTCAGGCAAACTACCTTTTACTTTTCCGGTAAAACTAGAGGATAATTCAGCACATTCGGCAGGAGAATTTCCGGGCAAAGATGGTCAGGTAAATTATAAGGAAGGCATATTTGTAGGATACCGCTGGAACGATAAACAAAACATCAAGCCCTTGTTCGGCTTTGGTCATGGTTTAAGTTATACAACTTTTGAATACGGTAAAGTAACTGCCGACAAAAAGGAAATGACCACATCCGACAAAATCACTTTTACAGTAAGCGTAAAAAACACTGGCCATCGCGAAGGCTCTGAAATTGTTCAGCTTTACATCAGCGATCTGAAATCATCATTGCCTCGTCCGGCAAAAGAACTCAAGGACTTTGGAAAACTGACTTTGCAACCCGGCGAAACCAAGACACTTTCATTTACTATTGACAATACCGCCCTGAGCTTTTTCGACGATACAAAACATGCATGGATATCCGAGCCAGGTGATTTCGAAGCGATTATAGGCGCTTCGTCGACAAACCTAAAAAGTAAAATTGGTTTTAAACTAAAATAAGATCCATAAAAAAACAGGAAGCACTCGTTTAATAAGAAATGTGTACTTCCTGTTTTTTTTGATCTTTAGTTTGTAAAAGCATCAGCATTCATTTTTGCTGTTCGAAAGAAATTACATTTCAGATAATTCAAAATATTAACCACAATTGCACAGGCATTTTTCTTTTCGTAAATTTGCCGCCCAAATAAAAAATATAAATCTATGACAGCAATTGAATTCGTTGGTTTTTCGGCCTCACTCCTATCGGTATTGAATCAGTTTCCGCAAGCAATAAAAGTTTTCCGTTCGAAAGACACACACAGCATTTCACTTTTGATGTATTGCATCGTGGTGGTATGTATCACCATGTGGCTTATTTATGGCATATTACTACACGACGCTCCACTTATTTGGGCCAATGCTCTATCCTTATTCCCTATTGTTTACATTTTCGTTATGAAAGTGAAAAACACAGTAACCGGAAAAGACAAACTATCAATATAATAGACAATTACAACAAATACAGATAATACAAAACCGGCTGTAGTTACAATAAAATAACTACAGCCGGTTTTGTGGATTTATATTTATATGTCATCACACACGAAAGTCGAAACGCTCAGTGCGTGTTTTTTCATATATAGTACGATCGAAAGAATAAAGCCTTGCCGGTTTATGCGAAACCCCGGTTTGTATTTCGTCCAATGGAATGAGATAAGCCATTTTATTTACCTTGCGCCGATAGTTTCGTTTATCATAAGTGGTATCGAAAATTGCTTCATATAAACGTTGCATTTCGGTGAGGGTAAACTTCTCAGGCAATAGTTCGAATACCAAAGGTTCGTGCAATAGATCGTAACGAAGTTTCTTCAGGGCTTCGTCAAAAATTTCATTGTGGTCGAACATCAAATCTTTAATTTCGTAAGCATTTACCCATTTTGCATCATCAATCAGAGTGCTGTTGTCCACATCACTCATATTGATCAACGAATAAAAACCGATGGTAATGACACGTCCGTCAAGCAATCGTGGTTTCACCCACTCATAATCCTGAGGCCTACGCATCAAACGATTTGGATCACTGAAAACCGAAAACTGCTTTACGAAAATATTCTCGAGACCGGTTTGTTCCTTCAGAATGCGTGAAGCAGTTTCACCAATTTCCTCATTTCGGCGGACATGGTTTCCGGGCAATTTCCATTCAAGTTGAATTTCCCCATCAATGGGAACAAATTCACGACGTACCAATACTTTAAGCACACCATCTTCGTGGCCGAAAATAACGCAATCCACCGATACACAGGCAAGCGTTTCGAAATTAGTCTCTGTTCCTTCCATTTTGTATTTAGATAAATCTTTGTATCTCAAAAAATAAACACAGCAAAGGTAAAAAAAAATACCGAATTCGAAACTAATAGTGTCATAAAAACACAATTGATATCATTCAAAGAAAAAAAACAAGCTACTTAGTGTAAAATAAACACATTTTTATTTGGTCAATAAAATATTATAATATACATTTGCAGCATCAAACTTATTGTTAAGTTGACACTATAGCTCAACAACAAACCAAATATCTGAAATACAATGAAAAGACTCACATTCATTCTACTTAGCATCCTTCTGCTTAGTGGCTGTACTGACAAAGTATTGCGAGTTGCCTGCGTGGGCGACAGCATCACCGAAGGCGCCGGCCTCGAGATACAAAGCAAAACAAGCTATCCTGTCATGCTCGACAGCCTGCTCGGCCCTAAATACAATGTATTAAACTGTGGACGCAGCGCTACTACTCTTCAAAAGCAAGGAGATTTTCCGTACTGGATCAGCAAAGAATTTTCAAACACTTTTACCTATCGGCCCGATATTATTATTGTAAAATTAGGAACTAACGACACAAAAAGCCAAAACTGGCAAGCCGACCGATTTAAACAAGATTATCAGGCTTTTATCGACACGCTTAAAACCATTCCGGGTCAACCCAAAATTTACCTGTGTTTGCCTGTTCCGGTATACAAAACCGAATGGGGAATCAACGATTCTACTCTTGTGAAAGGCGTAATTCCTATCATAAAAGAATTGGCACAGCACAACAAACTAACATTGATAGATTTATATCAGGGGATGTCGAATCAACCGGAAAATTTTCCCGACAATATTCATCCTAACGAACAGGGAGCTAAAAAAATTGCAACAATTATTGCCAACAAAATATCAGGCAATTAACCAAATGTGTTAGATAAAAAAGCTATCCTTATACAGAAAACTTCAACTAAAAAACATTATATATAAACAAAACTAATTTTATATCAATGAAAATCACTCAACAAAAATGGACAATTTTCACTTCCGGCAGCAACTATCTGCTACGGTATGTACTGATAATAGCATTGGCTATTCCATTCAATTTGTTTGCACAAAAAACCGTTATTAGCGGTGTGGTTGTGGATAGTAAAAACGAATCGATTATTGGGGCAAACGTACTCATAAAAGGAACAAGTACAGGAACAATTACCGATTTCGATGGTAACTTTAACATCGAAGCATCACCTAAAGACATTCTGATTATAAGCTACATTGGCATGAATCCTAAAGAGATTACTGTGGGTTCAGAAAAGAAATTCAGAATAGTGCTGAACGAAGACACCAAAGCACTCGACGAAGTAGTAGTGATTGGTTATGGATCGGTAAAAAAGCGTGACGTAACCACAGCTATCACTTCAGTTTCCACCAAAGATCTTAATCAACGACCCATCGTATCGGCCGATCAGGCATTACAGGGAAAAGCCGCTGGTGTGTCGGTAATAAAACCCAATGGACTACCCGGCGAAGGCATGGTAATTCGTGTGCGTGGTACAACTTCCATGAACTCAAGCAATGATCCATTGTATGTAGTTGACGGTGTGACGCTTGACAACATTTCTTTTCTTTCGGCCAACGATATCGAAAGTATGCAGGTATTGAAAGATGCTTCTTCAGCAGCCATTTACGGCTCACGTGCAGCCAATGGCGTTATTCTTATTACGACCAAAACAGGTATCAAAGGAAAAGGAAAGATTTCGTTGAATGCTTATGCAGGAGTTACAAGCCTAACAAAACGCATCGAATCGCTGAATGTGGATCAATATCGCGAACTACTCGAAGATATGGGCTCAACCACTGCTTTGCCTGCCACACTTACCGACCAAACCGATTGGTATGACGAGACTTTCCAAAATGCGTTGACACAAAACTATCAGCTTTCGATTTCGAATGCTACCGATAAAATTAACTACTATCTTTCAGCTGGTTACACCGGCGAAGAAGGTATTATCAAAGTAGCTCATTTCGAACGTTTTAATTTCCGCACCAATATTGAAAATCAAATACGGCCATGGCTAAAAATCGGTGCGAATGTTTCTTATTCCGACTACAAAAGCAATGGAATTGTGAGTGGACTGGGTGCCAATCGTGCCGGTGTGGTACTTTCAGTTATCAACACACCAACTTACGCCCCTATATGGGATGAAGATAATCCAAAACATTACTACGAACAGTTTTATGGGGTTAATATCACTTCACCGGTTGAAAACATGTCGCGTACAGCCGACAACAAAACCATGAACAATCGTCTAATAAGTACCGGAAGCGCTGAAGTCACTTTCCTTCCGAACTTAAAACTACGATCTTCGGTGACACTTGATCGCCTTTACAACAACTACACAAGCTTCCTCGACCCTGTAAAAACAGGTTATGGCCGTGACATGGGAGGTGTTTCGAGCGATGACCGTTCTTTAGGAACTGTAATGATTTACGATAACATTTTAAGTTACAATCAGTCATTTGGAAAACACAATGTTGATTTCATGGGGGGAACTTCGGCTACCACATCAAACTATAGCAAATCATATGTAAGCTCACAATACTTTCACGATGGCAGTATTAAAACTGTAAATGCTGGTAACAAAGTATCGCAAGGAAGCGGTTCATTTGAATCAGCATGGGCTATTATGTCATACGTAGGTCGTTTGGCCTACAACTACGATAGTAAATATTTGGCCACAGTCAATATGCGTGTAGACGGTTCATCGAAACTGAATCCGAATCACCGCTGGGGATACTTCCCATCTGCTTCGGCAGCGTGGCGCATTTCGTCTGAAAACTTTATGAAAAACCTGACCTGGATTGACGATTTAAAAATACGTGGAGGCTGGGGACAAACAGGTAATCAGGCCGGCCTAAGCGATTATAGCTACTTGCAACGCTTTGTTATTAACAAGCAAGAATGGTGGACACCGATGAGCGATGAAAAAGCCGTTCCGATTATCACTAAGAACGAACTTCGTAACTCGGATCTTACCTGGGAAACAACCACTCAAACCAACTTCGGTCTCGATTTGACAATATTGAAAAACAGACTGACTTTTGCACTTGATTATTATTCAAAATACACAACAGATATGTTGATGTATGTGACACTTCCTCCCGGTGCTTCTACAGCTTCTACTATTACACGTAACGAAGGCGAAATGTCCAATAAAGGTTTTGAATTTAGTGTAAATTCAAGAAATATTGATAAAAAAGATTTTAAATGGAATACTGATTTCAATATTTCGACCAATAAAAATCAGCTCACTAAGCTAGTTTTATCTCAGACATATAATACTGCTAAAACAACCGAACAGATTACCGAATTTGTGGTAAGAAATACACCTGGTCAGCCTCTCGGAGGATTTTACGGTTACTTCAGTGATGGTGTCGATCCTGAAACAGGCGAATTAATCTATCGTGATTTAAATAACGATGGTTCAATTACCGACTCCGATCGTGATTATATTGGAGATCCTAATCCTGATTTCACTTTTGGTATGACCAATATCTTCTCATACAAAAACTTTGATTTAAGTATTTTGCTTCAGGGTTCATACGGAAACGACATTTACAATGCATCGCGTATGGAAACCGAAGGCATGTACGATGGAAAAAACCAATCGACCCGTGTACTTGAACGGTGGCGTCGTCCGGGAATGATTACTTCTATTCCGAAAGCACATTATGATATGAAAATTTCATCTTATTTTATCGAGGATGGAAGTTTTCTGAGAGTTAAAGATGTTACGTTATCGTACAATGTAACTCCATCAAAAATGAAGAAACTGGGCATAACAAAACTTCAGCCTTACCTCACTGCCTCCAACCTGCTTACATTCACCAATTATCTCGGTTTCGACCCTGAAGTTAATCAATGGGGAAACAGCGGAACAGTTCAAGGTATCGATTGGGGTACTTACCCACAAACCAGAACTTTCATTGTAGGATTAAATGTTGAATTTTAATAAAAAAAAAGAATCAGATGAAGACAAAATATATATCAAAAATAGTTTTTGCAGGAGCTTTAGCGCTTACGGCTGCTTCCTGCTCGCTCGACTACGATCCGATTTCGGAATATTCTGAAAGAACATACGGGCAAACATCGAGCACCGACTCCATTAAATACAAAACCAGAGCCGAAATGTATTCGCAATACCAATCGTTGTATCAGAAGCTGAAAGAGCAGGAACATTGGTACCTGGATTTGACAATGATTTGCGAAACACGTTCGGATAATTCTTACGGTGGCAGTACCGGATCGCAGGTAGTGCCCATTGAGACCAACGCTATTGATGGAGGAAACAGTGTTTTAGCCCGCGACTGGGATCGCTATTTAGCAGATGTGGCTCAGGCAAATACAGTGATCGAAAACATTGATAAAGTTCCGGATGCATCGTTAACTGCTACCGAACGCCGACAATGGAAAGCCGAAGCAAAAATCTTCAGATCTCTGGTTTGGTTTGACATGGTTCGTTTATGGGGAAATATACCAGTGGTTACAAAAGAAGGAACCGATATTACAGCTGAGAATATTGAAGAAGTATATCCTTTATATTATCCGAAACAAACTACACCCGCCGACACTTATGCACAGATAATTAAAGATTTGACCGAAGCCATAGTTGATGCACCCGCCAATAATGCCGGAGACAAAACTATGCTTTCAAAATCAGTAGCGAAAGCTTTACTTGCAAAAGCTTATGCTGAGAAACCTGCACGCGATTACACTAAAGTACTCCAATATTGCAACGATGTAATTGCCGATGGTTTTAAATTAAATCCAAATTTTAGCGATATATATGCTTTGAACTCAGCAGGAACCGATCTAAAAAACAGATCTACAGCCGAATCTATCCTTGAAGCAAATTTCTTTACCGGTGGTGGTAACTGGGTGACATGGATGTTTGGTAAAGACCTATTGGATCCCGAAGCAAACTTCTCGTGGGCAAAATGGGTAACTCCATCACGCGATTTAATTGCAGCTTTCAAAGCCGAAAACGACAACATCCGCATGAATGAATCGATCGTTTATTATCAGACCAGTTGGAGCAATTACTATCCTTCGAACAATTATCCTTTCATGTATAAAATGCGCTCAGCGGTACACAGCATTATTAAAATGCGTTTTGCTGATATTCTATTATTGAAAGCTGAAGCATTGGCAAATCTGAATGGAGCATCAAACCTCGAAGCGGCCGAAGCCATCGTAAATCAGGTAAGAGCTCGTGTTTCGCTTCCTGCATTGCCTGCAAGCACAAAAGCTTCGAAAGAAAGTATGTTGAATGCCATCCTGAAAGAAAGACGTCTTGAGCTTGCTTTCGAAGGCCAACGCTGGTTCGATTTGGTACGTTACGAAAAAGTAGAAGAAGTGCTCAATTCATTAACTACTCGCGACAGTGGACGTTTACCGCTTCGCCGCACTTTCAGCGAAACTTCGTACCTGTTCCCTATTCCTACAACAGCCATCGACTTAAATACAAACCTTGTTCAAAATCCAGGCTATTAATCTTTATAAATCACTCAAATTCAATATGAAAAGTAATATTAAATCAATTATATTCGGGCTGATGACTTTCTTCATAGCCTCGTGTCAGGAAGAAGAGTTGAGAGTACATTTCCCAATTTCAATGCCTGTATTCGACAATGCAGTAGTAGCCGAAAACGCAATTGTATACGGAGATTCTATCAGTCTTTCGGTTGGAGTATCTGACCCGTTGACTCCCCTTTCGACACTCGAAATTAAAGTTGTGGTAGGCGACGAAATTATTGCCACCGAAAAAGTAAGAACAAAAGGCAATAGCGCCACTTATACTCAAAAATACGCTGTTCCATTTGTGGCGCATATGCCTCATGGCGCTAAAGTGGAAGTCCATTTAAGCTCCATCAATGTAGAGGGAACTACAAAAGATACGATTATTGAAAATACTATTGCATCGCGTCCGGCAATTCCAACAATTTATCTGGTCACTGCCAACAAAACAGTAGAGCTAAAATTAACCGATGCGGCAAAACATATTTACACAGCTGAAGGTTTAAGCTTCGAAAATCAAATTTCATTCCGCTTGGCAACGAAAATAAACTGGCTTAAAAAAATTGACTGGGTAAACCCTGACAATCTGGTTTTTGGATGGATAAACGGTGGTGTAAATTTGATTGACGTGACAATCAATAACAATATAGTAAGCACAACAGGCGATGTAATTCAGCTTGCAGATCCTACATTAGTGGGGTACAAAAAAATCACGCTCGACTTGTTTAATTTCACAATCAAAGGCGAAGGCGATAAACTTATGCCTGCAACTTCGATGAATATAAACAATTTCGGAACTGTAGAACTTTCCTCCACCGATCATTTAAACGTTACCACGAAAGAGAACTGGAAAAACAGCAAAATGTATCTTGGAAAAGGAACTGAGATGACAATCAGCAATCTATCAGATGTAGCTAACTCTATGGATCCAACTTTCTTTGAAGTAACGGGAACAAATACAGTTAAATTCCTGGGTGAAACCGGTGTATACACAGTTTATTATTTGCCTCGCTTGAATTATGTATTTGTAGAACAAACGGATGCAGTATATCCAAATGCCCTTTGGTTAGTGGGTGTTGGTATGGGCCCAGCCAGAACGCCGGGAGTAAAAACAAGCTCATGGAACTTGAATTCACCGCTCGAATATCGTTTCTGCCGTAAAGTTTCAGAAGGCGTTTTCGAAACTGTATTCTTTGCAAATCACGAAGTAGATCCTACTGCTGCAGAACCCTGGAGACTTACATTTGGAGTAAAATTCATGCACCAAAGAAACTGGGGCAACGAAGAAAGCTCGCAAAACTACGCTATGCCTAACAGCTATCTTTATTCGCCTTCACCAAACGATAAAGGTAATTTTAATGGCACTGATGATTTTGCAAACCTACCGGGAATTTATCGCTTCACGATTAATATCAACAACAAAACAACCAGTTTTGTAAAAATCAAATAATAATTGTACCTTTCATCCATCCAAAAAGAACTGTCTTTTTGGATGGATTGTTATTTATATACAATGAAAAAACTCCTCCAATTTTCTATATTTATTTCAGTATTTCTTCTGTTTCAATACAGCTGCAAAGATCCGGTAGTTATTGACCCTGACACTGATCCTCAGATCAACGATTCTGTTGGAGATGTTTACGCATGGCAAACCACTGACAACGAAGTACATCTGCTCAACAAACAAAGCCCGATAGATTTTTCAAAAGAAATTGGTGATTTTACGATTGTATTGGATACTGCTACCACTTATCAATACATTGATGGTTTCGGAGCTGCTTTAACCGGCTCTTCTGCTTATTTAATCAACCAACTAAACTCAGCTGACAGGGATAAACTGTTAAGAGACTTATTCGATCCAGAAAAAGGCATCGGATTGAATTATTTAAGAATCACCATCGGTTCTTCCGATTTCTCTATAGGCACTTATAGTTATTGTGAAAACCCTGATATCAATACATTTGCAATTCCTGAGCGTGATAAAAATGATTTATTACCCGTACTCAGAATGATTAAGGCTATTAATCCTACAATAAAGATTTTGGCGAGTCCATGGAGCGCTCCTGCCTGGATGAAGGCGAATAACAGCATGAACGGCGGCAGCCTAAAAGGTGCCGAAGTCTATAATGACTTTGCCGAGTATTTTGTAAAGTACATTCAGGCATTCAAAGCCGAAGAAATTAATATCGATGCTATTACTATCCAAAACGAGCCAATGCACGAAACCAACGGATATCCAACCATGAAAATGTTATGGACTGAACAAAATACAATTATTCGTGACTTTTTGGGGCCAAAATTCATTGCTAATAACATCAATACCAAAATAATTATCTGGGACCATAATTTCGATATGTCATACTACCCTATCAATATACTTAATGATCCGATTACCCGGAAATATGTGGCAGGAACCGGATGGCATGGATACGGAGGAACTGCATCGGCAATCGATGCCGTCCAGGCTCAACACCCCGACAAGGATGTCTATTTTACCGAACAATCGGGCGGAGGTTGGAATACAGATACTCGTATGGGTAATATGTTCTGGTACATGAAAGAGTTCCTGATGGCGTCCGTCAATCGTGGTTCTAAAAACTTTGTAATGTGGAACCTGGCACTAAACGAGAAGAATGGCCCTACCACTACCACCGGCGGTTGTCAAAATTGTCGTGGTGTAGTAACCATTAAAGCCGATGGAACCTATCTCCGAAACGAAGAGTATTACCTGCTTGGGCATTTTTCAAAACTAGTTCGCCTTGGCGCTGTTCGTATCAAAAATTCTTCGACAAACTGGCCACAAGGCCTAACGGTATCCTCTTTTTTGAATACCGATGGCACTAAAGTGGCAGTAATTATGAACCGTAGTGGCGCAAAGCAAAAATACAACATTCGTTGTGGCAGTCGTAAATTTATGTACGAGCAATACAATGCATCGGTGGTTTCTTTCA
The DNA here is from genome assembly GCA_963678465.1 of uncultured Paludibacter sp. Lineage (GTDB taxonomy): Bacteria > Bacteroidota > Bacteroidia > Bacteroidales > Paludibacteraceae > Paludibacter. Next base: position 3,545,608 of record OY782858.1, on the reverse strand, counting down.
TTTTCAAATAAAAAAGCAAATTCTAATCTTATATTAATATCCATGAGAAGTCAAAAAACAATTCCCGTTTTGCTTTTGATAGCTTCAGTTCTGTTATCCACAGGCATATCAACTGCAAAAAAGACAGCATGTAAATCGTCTAAAAAACAGAAAATTGAGGCATATGTTACTACTGCCGATCGCTCGATGTTGTTCGAAAAACTTCCTTTGAAGTTAAAAACAAAGCACAATTCTAAAGCTTTAATACAACTACATCCTGATGAAACCTTTCAGCAAATCGACGGATTTGGTGTAGCCATCACTGGATCGACTTGTTACAACCTGCTTAAAATGACAAAGGAAAACAGAGCTGCGCTGTTGAATGAAACTTTTCACCCAATAAAAGGAATGGGTTATAGCGAAATTCGTATCGCCATTGGTTGTTCCGATTTTTCGCTGGATGAGTATACTTGTTGCGATGAACCAGGCATAGAAAACTTTGCGATTCACGAACTTGACAAACGCGATCTTTTCCCTATTCTCCGGGAAATACTGGCTATAAACCCAACAATAAAAATACTGGCTTCACCATGGACGCCACCGAGGTGGATGAAAGTAAACAACCTTACAGACCTTCAGCCTCTTCAATCGTGGACAAGCGGACAATTAAATCCCAAATACTATCAGGATTATGCCACCTATTTTGTAAAATTCATTCAGGAGATGAAAAAAGAAGGCTTCGTTATTTATGCGGTAACCATTCAAAACGAACCGTTGAACCGCGGAAATTCAGCATCGCTTTACATGTCGTGGCAGGAACAAGCCGAATTTATTAAGACTGCACTTGGACCAAAATTCTCAGAAGCAGGTTTAAAAACTAAAATTGTAGTATTCGACCACAACTACAACTACGACAATATCCCCGATCAACAAGGATATCCGGTCAATATATATAAAGATGCTGAAGCTGCTAAATATATCGACGGCGCTGCCTATCATGCCTATGGCGGTGAAAAAGAAGAATTAATGAACGTTCACAACGCCTTTCCCGACAAGAATTTGTATTTCACCGAAATGTCCATTGGAAGTTGGAATTACAGTTTCGACGGTGATTTGATGTGGAGCATGCGCGAAATCGGTATCGGGAGTTTGAACAATTTCTGTAAAAACGTCCTTGTATGGAATTTCATGCTCGACGAAAACGGAGCACCCAATCGCCCTGGCGGTTGCACGACTTGCTACGGAGCTGTAGACATTAGTACTAAGGACTATGCAACGCTCGACCGTAAATCCCATTTTTACCTTATCGGCCATTTATCCAAAGTAATTGCTCCAAACGCAGTAAGAATAGGATCGAACAACTACAAGTTTGATGGATTGCATTACACGGCAGCAAAAAACCCGGATGGCACTTACGGGATAGTGCTTTTAAATGACTCACAAAATACAATCAATATCACAATTGCAGACCCAAAACAAGAATTTGAATGTAGTATTCCGGCTAAAAGTGTGGTTTCGTGCAAGTGGTAAAAAATAAATATTCTCCGACCCTTTTTAAAAACAGGCGACTCGCTAAAGTGAGTCGCCTGTTCTTTTTATAAATGAATAATATCCAAAATCATTTCATCGCACAATTGTAAAAAAATAAAAAAAATTAATACATTTGCATCTCATAAGTTACTTACATAGCAATATATAGATGACTTCAAAAATAAGTACTGTCGAATACTTAAAATTAATGGAGAAAAAGAATTTTGTCAGAGAAAGAATTTTGATTTTAAATTTAGTAATATCCTGTTCCTTATGCATTAGTGTCATTTTCACGAACATGTCTGTATTTTAACTATTTAAAAACGATGAGGATAGAAAAACGGTGGCAATTCAATGATCAGGTAATAGTTTCATTTTACTTTTGAAAGAAACATTTAATACATTTATATATGAAAAAAATCTTACTGTCATTGTGCGTAATGTGCTGTTTAACAACTTCTGCACAGGAAATCAAAGCAAAAAAAACAACAAATAGGGATTACACCGAGTATTTTGCAGTCAAAAAAAAGACAAGGCAAAAGCACGGACCGTATCTCCGCATGAACAACGCGACGCCTGATACACTGATGAAAGGTGCGTACGAAAACGGGGAGCGGGCCGGCGAATGGAGTTTTTACGATAAGCATGGAAAACTTTATTTCAAATATGATTACCTGAACAAAGCAGTGACCTACCTGGCGGACACGATAAAGGCAGTGGATAAATTCTTTGTCAAAACAGATTCGGCACTTAAGTACACAGCTGTTGATCGTCCGCCACTCTATCTGAGCAATGAAGTTGATATTTTCCGTACATTTACCAGTTTAAAACTGCCCATAACCATCCCTGATAAAAGCATCAAAGGCAAAAGCATCGCCACTTTCGAAATAGATACGAAAGGGAATGTTGCGAATATTAAAATCAAGCAATCGCTCCATCGTGAATTTGACAAAAACATAGTGGAGATCATTAGCAAACTCAACACGGGATGGTTGCCTGCCATAAAAGATGGCGTACCTGTGGTGGCTGGTTATGTATTGGTAATAAATGTGGTGCCAATGGGAGAAGAGGTTCCGAAATTACAGGAACTACCTTTTATGTTTGTAGTAACAATAAATTATGGCAACATGGTGATTAGAAGCCGTCATATGACGGAGGGTGGAGATTCCTACCAGACAGGTTTTAAAAACCTGTCTGGCAGGAAACAGTTCTGATCAGAAGCTGAGTGTTGCACCGAGCGAAACGCCTCTTACATCAGGGCCTTTGCCCGACTGAAACATACTGAAAGCAGCGTATTTGGCATAAATACTCCAATCGCCATAGCCCAACTGACCAATAAAGTCGAGGCTAAGCGGAGCGATATTCAGTCCTTTGCTTTCGACCAATTTCAATGCATTTCCATTGGCATCCTTGTATTTCACTTTGTACGAAGCAAATGTATTTACACCTCCCACAACACCTGCAGTGACAAAGAGCTCACGATTGTGACCAAAAGTTGGTTGCCATTCGAGCATCAGCGGTACTGTTATCTGGAAAGTACGCAAACGGCTGTATTCGTATTTCACACCTGCCGGAGCCGGGTAAACATCAGTTAAGTCGTTAACTTCGAGCAAATGGGTGTTGTTGTCGAGGAAATAGTTGTGCCAGTCGAAACCAAGTCCGGTGGTAATCCCCAGGTTGTTTTTGTAGATCGGCAATATTTTTTCAATCAGGTTGAAGTAGAACTCATTGCTTGATTCTGATTTCAGCGATACACCATCGATGTTATTCAGCTTGTAGTTGGCATCCGATATGTTGGCAAAGCCCCATCCTATTCCGGCCCAGTGCGCCTCCATTTTGTAATCTTTTTTCTTTTTGCTACCAAGTTTATTCAGAAATGGCAACTGAATACCAAGCTCCTCTACCACTGTCCATTTTTCGTAACTTTTGCTGTCGCTAAAAATACCTTCGTACACTTTTTTGTAAGGAATTGAGTCATTATCGAATACTATCACCTTCATCTGACCAATACTATCCTGCAAATGAATTGTTTTATTTTTGTACTGTAAAGTAGTATCGTTTGTTAATGTTTCGGCACCAGTTATTTGCACGAGTCCGAGTAAAAATCCTATCAGAAATGGAATAATTTTTTTCATTGTGTCTAATTATTAAGTCGTTTGTATTTATTTTTTCTTTAAAATGAGTTTCAGCACATCTTCCGAATCATTTTTCGATTCGATGTAAATGAGCGTAATCATGTTTTCGGGTTTAAAGGTTTCGTTGAACAGGATCAGTCTGTAAAACTCAGCTTTGCGTGGCAATTGCAGATAAATTGACGTTGGCACTCCATTGGCTACCACCTGCTTCACTTTTTTGGCTCCCAGTTCGTCCTTTATCAGACATTTGCGAATAAAATCGGCCGCCGCCGGATTGTTTTTTATCGTTATACTTTTGAAAAGGCTAAAGTCATACCCATCCAGCATTTCGTTGGAGAGTTCTACCATCACAACGCCTTTTCGTTCGCCGTACTGGTCAAAGACCTTGCTGATTTGCAAATCGCTCTGCGCCTGAAGCTTTGGCAAAACACCAAAACCACCTATCAGCAACATTATCAGATACTTTTTAATTGGATTCATATTTTTCATTTTTTTTATTCACCTAATCCTGCAAAGACGTCGAGCTGCTGTTGCATAATCTCGTTGTCGTTCAGGTTTTCAAGACTTTGCTCCACTTCGTTATTGTCGGCCGAAACATTACTTAGTGAGGCCATAGCCTGAGTTTTTATTTCATTTTTATTTATTATTTTCACGCCATCCACGTAGGCATAATTTGATGTATTCTGCTGCACAAAAGTTTGTATGCCAACTGCGAACACAAGCATGGCAGCAGCTGCTCCTGCCCATCGAATATAGGGTCGGATACTGAAAACAGGCTTTTGCTTTTTAGTTTCGAAATATCCGAAAATGGCTTGCTCTGGTTTGTACTTAGCCGGCAAATTGGATTGTGAAAGAAAATCCTGCAACAGCTTTTCTTCATCGACGGTTGTGAATCCATCGTAGTACTTTTCAATAAGCTTATCAGCCTGTTCGAAAGTAATTTTATGTTTTATTTTCAGTTTCATACTGTTGTTAGTTTAATGTATTCTTCTCTCACTTTTTTTCGTGCCCGCGATAAATTGGTACGCACTGCATCGGGTTTTGTTCCTGTTATTTCTGCAATTTCCTCCACTTCGTATTCTTCAATATCTTTCATTCGGATAATGGCTTGCTGCAATGCCGGAAGTTGACCTATAATTTTTTTCAGAATCTCCTCCGTGTTTTTGCGCTCAAGTTCCAAATGCGGATTGTCGGTACCGGCGCGAGCGTTGTAAGTATCGTCCAACGCATCGGTTCTTTTTTTTACTTTCAACCGGTCGAGGCAATGATTTTTTGTAACCGTTGTTGCAAAAGCTGCCGCATTATCGTAGTTCTGTAGCGAGTCACGCGTGTGCCAAAGCTTGAGAAGAACTTCCTGCACGGCGTCTTCTGCTTCTTCTTCCTCCACAAGTATGTGTTGCGCTATGTGGAATAGCTTTTGGCGTATGGGCAGTATCTCTGCCTTAAATCTTTCCTGACTCATTTATAACTACGACGATTAAAAAACGGAAACATAACATCGGATATGAAATATTTTTTCAAAAGTACAAATAAAGTATTCATAAAATATTGAATTGTATCATAAATTACACACAATAAATTTTGTAATCTCAAAACTATGTCGTATGTTTGCGACATAAAACAACACAAACATGAGAAAACCGGAAGTATTTGATAATGAGTTACAGGAACTGGCTAATTTTGCCAAAGTGATTTCGCATCCCGCGCGTTTGGCTATTTTAAAGTATCTGGCCGAAACAAAAACCTGCATTTCGGGCGATATTTCGGATCAGTTGCCACTGAGTCGCACAACGGTGTCGCAGCATTTAAAAGAATTGCGCGACATGGGTTTAATTCATGGCGAAATTGACGGACTGAAAATCAATTACTGTTTGTGCGGAAGCTCAATTGAAGAAAAGTTGGCAAAATTTGATGCCTTTTTCAGCAAAATAGCTTGTGAGGAATTCTCATGCAAATAAACAAAAATCAATATGAACATAAAGGAAATATCCGCAAACGAAGCCAATGAGTTATTGGCTGAAGGCGCAATGCTTTTGGATGTGCGTGAAAAGGATGAAATTCAGCAAAAAGCATTTGTGCACGACGAAGTATTGAATATCCCTTTCAGCAATTTCGACGAGAATTATGACGAACTTCCCAGAGATCTGAAAATTGTCGTGGCTTGTCATTTAGGCATCCGAAGTCTGAGAGTTGCACAGTTTCTTGTCATTCAGGGTTGGGATGAAGCCAATATTTTTAGTCTTGAGGGCGGTATAGAAGCATGGCAGCAAGCAGGATTGCCCGTAAAAACAGCACCCCGCACTTTTTCATTTGCCAAACCAGCCGCTTCATGTGGTTGTGGAAGTGATGGTTGCTGCTAAAATACTTATCAAATTAACTCATTTTCAAATCTTCAAATTAAAACAAACATGAAAGTATTAATTCTCTGTACCGGCAACTCCTGCCGCAGCCAAATGGCACACGGCTTTTTACAATCGTTCGATTCAACAATCACCGTTTGTTCCGCTGGCACACAAGCTTCAGGGAAACTCAACCAAAAAGCAGTGGTAGCCATGAAAGATGCCGGAATAGACATCAGCCAACACACTTCCGATTCAGTAGAAAAATACCTGAAAGATGAATGGGATTATGTGATTACCGTTTGTGGTGGCGCCAATGAGGAATGTCCGGCATTCTTCGGAAAAGTAAAAAACCGCTTGCACATTGGTTTTGATGATCCAAGCCATGCTGTGGGGACAGATGAATTTATCCGGAGCGAATTTATCCGTGTTCGTGATGAAATCAAAGCCGGTTTCTATAAATTTTACGTTGAACAAATTAAACCTCTACTATAAATTTGAAAATAAATCAATTTGAAAATTTGAAAATGAAAGACCACTTAAATTCTCATTTCATTTTCAATCCCGATAGCTATCGGGGTATATTTTCAAATTATATCGAATTTTCTAATCTTTCAAATTAATATTATGATTTACTACATTATCAAAATATTACTCTCGTCGGTGACATTGGTGGCTATTTCGGAAATATCAAAACGCAGCACAACGCTGGGCAGCATTCTGGCCTCCATTCCGCTGGTGTCGTTACTGGCTTTTGTGTGGATGTATATCGATACAAAGGATACAGCAAAAATTGCAGAACTGTCGCAGGGGATTTTTTGGCTGGTGATACCCTCATTGCTTTTCTTTGTTCTTTTTCCTGTTTTGCTGAAGAAGAATGTGGATTTCTGGTTGTCGTTGGGAATTTCGCTCACAATTATGGTGATAGGCTATTTTATAATGTTGTTTGTTTTGAGAAAATTCGGGATCAATATTTAATTTTTGAGAATAATGAAAACAGAAGATTTAAAATTTATTGTTCAGGAAAAGTACGGACAAATAGCTCAACAAAGTTTACTTAATGAGCAAACATCTTGTTGCGGTACTTCGGGCTGTTGCGGAGAATTGGAATTTAGCATGATTGGTGACGAATATGTAAACGTCAAAGGCCATAACACTGATGCTGATTTAGGCTTGGGATGCGGTATTCCTACACAGTTTGCCAATATCAAAGAGGGTGATTCGGTGTTGGATTTGGGTAGTGGAGCCGGAAACGATTGTTTCGTGGCTCGTGCCATTGTGGGCGAAACAGGCAAAGTCACGGGGATTGATTTTACGGAGGCCATGCTTGAGAAAGCCCGTACCAACAATGCCAAACTAGGATACACAAATGTTGAATTCATTCAGGGTGACATTGAAGAAATGCCATTAGGCGACAGTCTGTTTGATGTGATAGTTTCAAATTGCGTACTAAATTTAGTCCCTGACAAACAAAAAGCATTCTCCGAAATCTACCGTGTTCTTAAACCCGAAGGACATTTTTGTGTCTCGGATGTGGTGATAAAAGGTAAATTGCCGGAGCAACTTCAGAAAGATGCTGAAATGTATGCCGGTTGTGTTTCGGGAGCTATTGAGATCAACGAATACACCAATATTATCAAAAACACTGGTTTCCTAAACATTACAATTCACAAGAAAAAAGACATTGTCATCCCCGTAGAAATTTTGAAAAACTATATGGGTACTGATGAACTTGAATTGTTCAGAAAAGGAGACACAGGAATTTACAGCATCACAATTTCTGCTGAAAAAACGATATAATTCGAAGATTTGAAAATTTGATATTATTTGAAGATTCGATATTATTCGAAGATTTGAAGATTCGATATAATTTGAGAAAGATATGATCAATTCAGAAAACCCGAACAAATCGCGCATTGAAGAATATACCGAGCTGGCACGCAAAAGTTTAGTCCGAACACAGTATTCGTGTTCGGGCAACTCCACTTCTTTGGAAGCAGTCGACTTTATCAACTACCGAACAGCCACCGTTGAAGACCTACCAGCAATTATACAGTTGCTTGATGAATGTAAATTGCCATATTCGGATGTTATGCCAGGGAAACAACATTTTGTTGTTGCTGAAATTGATCAGCAAATAATCGGTTGTGCCGGATATGAAGCCTACAATCAAAACGGTTTGTTTCGTTCATTGGCCGTAAAACCATTGTATCGAAATATGATGATTGCGCACACAATGATAGACAATATTTTTGCTTTAGCACAGGAACAAGGCATTAAAGAGTTCTTTTTGCTCACCACCACTGCCGACAAATTTTTCGGGAAACTGGGTTGGGAAATGATCAACAGAAACGATGTTCCTGAAAACATTGGAAGCACTACTGAATTTTCGTCTATTTGCCCGTCGGCAGCCATTTGCATGAAATATCAACTTTGACATTTTGAAAAAAATAATATTTATATGGGACTTCAACTGAATTTCACACCGACTCATTCGCCGTTGAAAGGTAATATCTGGCTCAAAGGGCTATTTGGCATTGAGAAAGAAAACATTCGTGTGGATAAAAACGGAGTTATTTCCCAAACACCGCATCCGGCGGTATTTGGCGACAAATTAAGTCATGCCTATATCACTACCGACTTTTCCGAAAGTCAGGTGGAGATGATTACGCCTCCACTGCCAAGTGTTGCTGAAGCATTGGGTTTTCTCGAAACCATTCATGATATCGTAAGTATTGAACTGAACGATGAATACCTCTGGCCACAGAGCATACCGCCTATTCTGCCCAATGAGGAAGAAATTCCAATTGCTCAGTATGCAAAAAGAGGAAAAAAGGAAATAGAATACCGCGAAAAAATTGCAGAAAAATACGGCAGAAAAAAGCAGGCTGTTTCGGGTATTCATTTCAATATTTCGCTGAATGAAACGCTACTACATGCGCTTTATCAAAATACATCACAAGAGATTTCATTTGAAGCGTTCAGAGATGAAGTATACCTGAAAATAACACGTCAACTCCTCCGGTACCGGTGGCTTTATGTATTGATATTTGGCTGTAGTCCCATCGTGGATCCTACCTTCGATCTGAAATGCCGCGAACTGCCCATCTATTTTAATTCCAAAACACGTGGACTGTCGCTTCGCAACAGCTGCTTTGGGTACGGGAATCTCGAAGATCTTTATCCCGATTACAGCTCAACCAAAGGCTATCAACAGAGCATTGAGGAAATGGTAAAAAAAGGAACACTATCGGCAGGTAAGGAATTGTACGCATCGGTACGACCCAAATTTATCAATCATTCGGAACATATCACTTATGTTGAAGCGCGTTTTATTGACATTAACCCAATGAGTAAAATAGGGCTTACAGCGGAGATGCTGCAGTTTATTCATGGATTGGCTATTTACGGTTTACTTACCGACGAGCAAAATGATTTCAGCTCCGAATTTCAGGCCATCGCGAACATGAATCATGGCAACATCTCTTTGTACGGTTTGTTAGAAAAATTAATCTTTATCCGGGAGGATGGTTCAAAATCGGATGCATGGGAGGAAGCCAAACTATTGGTTTCGAATATGCAAAGCTTATTTACAACCCTTGGCATTGAAAATCAGAACTACCTAAACACATTAAAATATGTTCAGGAAATGATTCAATATCCCGAACGAAGAATTGTTCAGCAGGTATTAAACGAGACAGACGTAAATGGATTTATTCCGTTCCATCTGGTTATGGCAAAGAATTACTTGCAAGAAAGCAAACTAAATAAATTCAACTTCAAAGGGTTGGAGGATATGGAACTGTCGACTCAACTCGTGCTGCGGGAAGCTGTACGCCGTGGTGTTGCATTTGATATTCTCGACAGAGAAGAAAACTTCGTTCGTTTAAAGCGCGATGAAAACATTCAATATGTGCGTCAGGCAACGAAGACTTCGCTCGATAATTACTCCAGTATTTTGGCGATGGAAAATAAAGTGCTAACGAAGCAAATTCTGAATGAACACGGCATCAGAGTACCCAAGGGGTTGAATTACACGGACAGCACAATGGCGAAAGCCGATTTTCAATACTTCAAAGACAAAGCGGTAGTTATTAAACCAAAATCGACCAACTTCGGGCTTGGAATTACAATTATTAAAAACAATAATGATGTCCACATCTTTGAAAGAGCCATAGATATTGCCTTTGAAGCCGATCAAAGCATTTTGATAGAAGAATTTATCGACGGCAAAGAGTTCAGGATATTTGTAATGAACGATGAGGTGGTGGGTATTTTGCATCGTGTTCCGGCAAATGTTACCGGCAACGGTAGCCATACCATTCGGGAACTGGTCGTTGAGAAAAACAAGGATCCTTTGCGGGGAAAAGGCTATCATACGCCACTTGAAAAAATTCAATTGGGTGAGGCGGAATTAATGTTTCTAAAAGCACAAAACAAAGACTTTGATACTATTCCGTTGGAAAATGAAACGGTATTCCTGCGTGAAAATTCGAACATCAGCACGGGTGGCGACAGCATTGATTTTACGGATGACATTCCTGAGTCGTACAAAAAGATAGCAGTTAAAGCGGCACAGGCATTGGGCGTAAAAATCACCGGACTCGACATGATTATTCCCGATTACACACAAGAAGCCGGCGATGATAATTATGCGATTATTGAATTGAATTTCAATCCGGCCATACATATTCATTGCCATCCATACAAAGGTGAAAACCGGAAACTCAATGAGAAACTACTTGATCTGCTTGGCTATCCGATAGTAACTGAAACGCTAACAGTAAGTCCAAAACGAACGATTTGCATAAAACTGGAATGCTGCGAATTAATTAAATAGTTACGAGTTACGAGTTACAAGTTACGAGTTGTTGCCTGAATTTTAATTTCAGAAAAAAAATAATTGAATATTATTACTTGCTTAAGAACTAAAAACAATTCGGGGCGCGACTCTAAGTCGCACTCCGAATAATTACTCCAAATCAATATAAATTATGAAGACAAGACTAAAATTTCTCGACAGATATCTCACTTTATGGATATTCCTTGCCATGGCAATAGGAGTTTTCTCTGGTTGGATGTTTCCGCAAATAGCGGATTTCTGGAACAGCCTATCGGTAGGTACCACCAATATTCCTATCGCCATTGGCCTGATAGTAATGATGTATCCGCCATTGGCAAAGGTAAAGTACGAAGAACTGGGCGAAGTATTTCGTAACACCAAAATCCTCACTTTATCACTGGTTCAAAACTGGATTATAGGGCCGGCACTGATGTTTGCACTCGCTATTCTGCTTTTCAAATTCTTCCCGGGCGAAAACAACTCCAACCTCCCATATGTGTATGGTATCATCATGATCGGATTGGCACGTTGTATTGCCATGGTGATTGTGTGGAACGATCTGGCTAAAGGCGACACGCAATACGCAGCAGGTCTGGTGGCTTTCAACAGTATCTTTCAGGTACTGTTCTTCTCGGTATATGCATGGTTCTTTATAGCTGTAGCGCCTGCCTGGTTTGGCATTCCCACCAGCGACGCCGTGTCGAGAATTACTATTGGACAAATTGCCGAAAGTGTATTTATCTATCTGGGTATTCCGTTTATCGCCGGATTCCTCACACGCTATATTCTTATCCGGGTGAAAAGCAAAACATGGTATCGCACCAAATTTATCCCTAAGATAAGTCCGCTGACACTCATTGCATTGTTATTTACCATTGTGGTGATGTTCTCGCTCAAAGGTGAGTATATTGTAAAAATACCAATGGATGTAGTGTTGATAGCTGTGCCATTGCTTATCTATTTCGTCATCATGTTTTTGGGTTCATTTTTTATGAGCAAGAAGGCAGGTGCCACTTACGAGCAATCCACTACCCTATCGTTTACCGCTGCCAGTAATAATTTCGAGTTGGCTATCGCCGTTGCCATTGCTGTTTTCGGGATTAATTCCGGCGAAGCATTTGCCGCCGTTATCGGCCCGCTGGTAGAAGTACCGGTAATGATTGGACTTGTGAATGTAGCTTTTTGGTTGAAAAAGAAGTGGTTTGTGAAAACCCTTGTGACTAAATAAAGGCTCAATACGAAACAACCAATTTCAAAGGTGTTGTATCGAAGAAACAGCCCAACTGATTGAACTTTCGGATGTGCCACTTTATTTAAGAAAATGGTTCAAAACAATCCATTCTAGATTCTGTTTCATTGGTATAAAAATTATAAAATGGAATCAACTATTGCAGACATAAAATACTTACTCGACGACCGCGTAAATCAATACAACCACCCCGATTTTATCGACACCGACCCCATTCAAATTCCTCATCGGTTCAGCCGCAAAGAAGATATAGAAATTGCAGGTTTTCTGACGGCAACCATAGCCTGGGGGCAACGGAAAAGCATTATCGGCAATGCTAACAAACTGTTAGGCATGATGGACAATGACCCTTACGCATTTATTACTGGGAGCAGTACTACTGAAAAAATGGTGGTAAGCAAGTTCGTACACCGTACTTTCAACGGCAATGATTGTTTGTTTTTTCTTCATTCTTTGAAGAATATATACAAACATCACGGAGGGTTGGAACAGGTCTTCAGCGATGGATATCTGCTTGAAAACAGTGCATTTAGCGCTTTACAGCATTTCAGAAAAATATTTTTAGCACCCGCCCATGATGTTCATGTCAGAAAACATTTATCGGACGTAACTGCCAATTCGAGCGCCAAGCGACTGAACATGTACCTGCGCTGGATGGTGCGCAACGACGAGAACGGAGTGGATTTTGGATTGTGGAAAAACATTCCCATGTCGGCGCTTATGCTTCCACTCGATGTACACACCGGCGATGTGGGACGCGCATTAGGAATTCTTGCCCGGAAACAAAACGATTGGAAAGCTGTGGAAGAAATCACGGCTATTTTGCGTTCGTTCGACCCGGCCGATCCTATCAAATATGATTTTGCCTTGTTCGGAATAGGCGCTTTCGAAGGGAAAACAACTTCTTTGCCTGTCATTAGATAACCGACAATATCAGCAACTGTTTTATTGATTCCCAAAGACCATTTTAATTTAAACCACATTAGACACAATAGGACTTTGCCTGATACGTACTTCATTAAAACCGTAAGTTTTAATTCTCTACTTATATGCATTTGAACATATAACAAAACACAGAAATATTTTAATTTAAACCACATCAGACACAATAGGACTTTGTCTGTTGCGTGCTTCATTAAAACTTTTGTGCCTATTGTGGTTTAAATTATCATTATCAAACACACGACAGTAAACACCCTTCAGTTAGTCATGTACTTAGGCCTTCTTTATTTGTTTGTAAACTTCGAACCAAACAATAGAAGAAAAACCGGCAGCAGTGCAAACCAATAATTCCAGCCAACCCATCCGTTCAAATTGGAACAAATCTAGCAAAAAAGGAATATTCAAGATCAGCATCAGGAAGAAAACAGCTCCACCCACTACCCATTTCACAGCTTTATTGGGCGTAAACAATATTGTAAAGATATTTGATGTCCATGATCGGTTCGAAAGAATCACCGCGATGTTCGAAATAATCAGCGTTACAAAAGTCAGCGTTCGCACACCGCTGGCGCTGTAACCCATTTTAAGACCAACAAAATACACAAGCAAACAAATCAACAAGATACCTATGCCCTGGCTACAACTCAAGAGTATTTTTTTTGCGCCAAAGAATGGTTCGTTGATATCTTTTGGAGGTCGCGACATCACATTTTTTTCTTCCTTCTCCGCCTCGAAAATAATGGAACAAGCCGGGTCGATAATTAATTCGAGAAAGACAATATGCACCGGCCAAAGAATAAGCGGCATATCGGCAAAAAACACAGGAATCAGTGACAAACCGGCAATGGGCACGTGAATGGCAAAAATATAAGCCAGCGCTTTCTGAAGGTTATCGAAAATCTTACGACCCATTCGTACCGCCCCTACAATCGACGAAAAATTATCGTCCATCAACACCAACGACGAAGCTTCGCGCGCCACATCAGTTCCTTTTTCGCCCATGGCAATACCAATGTTGGCAGCTTTGAGCGCCGGTGCATCATTGACCCCATCGCCCGTCATGGCTACGATTTCTTTGTTCTTTTTCAGCGCATTTACAATTTTCAATTTCTGCTCGGGCACTACACGGGCAAAGATATTCACATTACTTATTCGTTTGCAAAGTTCATCTTCCGACAATTGTTCCAATTCGCTGCCGGTAATAAAAAGCTCAGGGTTTTTGATGCCTATTTCTCTCCCGATATTGGTGGCAGTCACCGGATAATCGCCGGTAATCATAATCACACGTATGCCGGCTTTGTAACATTCGGCCACAGCAAGCGGCACATTCTCCCTAATCGGATCCGAAAGACCTATTAAACCGAGAAATTCAAAATCAAAATCATGTTGAATGGCCGGAAGTTCGCCCTGAATTATTTTCGCCCTTGCTACGCCGAGTACCCTTAATCCTGTGGAAGCCATCGTGGCCACGGCTTGTTCATATTTTTCTATCGACTTTTTATCCAAATGACAAAGATCGAAAATAGCTTCGGGTGCACCTTTGGTGGCAATTACCTGCTCCTTCGTTCCTGTATTCGAAAAAACCCTTGACATTGCCAATAGTTCCTTCGACAACGCATACTCTTTTTCCATCACCCAGTCGGCATGAATGTGTTCCGAATTTTGCAAAAATTGATCCCCTATATTGATAATTGCTTTTTCCATCGGGTCGAAAGGATTGGCCTGACTGGACAAAATACCGTATTCAATGATTTCATGAAAAGGATCGGTAAATGTTTCACCCGAAACTATATCCGTAAAATCATTCCCGTTATAAAGGCGGGTCACTGTCATTTTATTCTGGGTCAGAGTACCTGTTTTATCGGTACAAAGTACTGTGGCCGAACCCAATGTTTCAACAGCCGCCGGATGACGTGTAAGCACATTTTTTTTGGACATGCGCCATGCGCCAAGCGCCAAAAATATGGTGAGTACAACAGGAAATTCTTCGGGCAACATGGCCATGGCAAGCGTAATACCTGCCAAAAAACCATTCAACAAATCACCTCTTGTAAGGGTGTAGATGGCAATGACCAACACACACATCACAACTCCGATGATGGCCAACCTTTTCACCAAAGTTCCCATTTCCCGTTTTAGTTGAGTTGGCTCATCCTTCACCGACTGCAACGCCTTCCCTATTTTACCTATTTCGGTATTTAACGCAGTGGCCACAACCCTCACAATACCATTGCCCTGCACAATCATAGAACCGGAATAAACGATAGGCAAGTCATCTCCGCCGGGCGTAAAAGCAGCATCTCCCGTTTTCCATTCTCTTTTGCTCACTGGCACGGGTTCGCCTGTCAACAACGATTCGTCGGCCGAAAGGTTGATACAGCTAACGACCACTGCATCCGCCGGAACACGGTCACCTTCCTGCAACACCACTATATCGTCGGTTACAACATCCCGTCCCGCAATGCGAATTGTTTCGCCATCGCGTATCACCAGCGCTCGCGGGCTGGCGAGATCCTTCAGTGCATCCAATGCTTTTTCGGTCTTTTTTTCCTGAAAAAACTCAATTCCCATCACCACAAACACAAAACTGAGTAGCATCAGGCCTTCCTGTACATCGCCTAACAGAAGGTAAAGCGTTCCACAGGCAACCAGAAGTAAAAACATGGGTTCTTTGACGACTCCCAATGCTATTTGAAAAACATTTTTTGGTTTTGACGAGGGTAATTCGTTATACCCTTGACTGGCAAGTTTTTTCTCAACTTCCTGATACGTAAGCCCTTTGAGCTTTTCGGTTTGAAATGTTGTTTTCATTTTCAATTCGCTTAATATAGTTAGTGCATACTAACCATGTAAATAAAAAAAATTATTTATCAACTAATACTTTAGTTAATAGGTCTTCAAGCGTTTTAAGCTCGTCGTTATTCAATTTTCTAAGAATGGTTTCAGCAATACGTTTATGCGCATATTCATGCATATGATTGATCAACTTTCCTTTTTCCGTTAAATGAAGATGCGCACTTCGTCTGTCCTCATCCGAACGGATTTTATATACATATTCTTTCTCAATTAATTTATCAATAGCCACTTTAACAGTTGGCTTAGAGAGTCTAAGCTGCAAGGCCAGTTCAGTAATATTTGGATTATCAAGTAAATGTATTGTTTCCAGGTAATGCATTTGATGGGAAGTGAGCTGAAACAAATTGAATTGCTCTTTCGCCTCTTCTTCGGTATTACCAATGAGTGTGGATAAACCTGAGATGATATTTATTAATTTTTCCATGCTGCAAATATAGTTAGTTTCTACTAACTACAAACATTATTTCCGGTTTTATATAAAATTATTTTTCAAAACTACAAAACCGCTGGATAAAATTAGTAAAAATTCACTCTCTCTTTTCTTTAAATCCTAAGCTTTTACAATTTAGAATGTCTATCTTTGCAAAATGACAGACACAACATCAACCCGACCAATGCAAAAAGGGAAGGAAAAAATTATTGAAAAAGCCGTTTTACACCCGCGCAACAAACATCGGGATCGTTACGATTTCGGGACATTGATAAAAACTTGTCCTGAACTGGCAAAATATGTAAAAATCAACGCACATGGCGATGAGTCAATTGATTTTGCCAACCCCAAAGCCGTTAAATGGCTCAACAAAGCATTGCTTCAAACCTATTATTCGGTAGAAAACTGGGCGATTCCCACCGGTTATCTTTGCCCGCCTATTCCCGGCAGAGCCGATTACATTCATCATATCGCCGAATTGTTGGGAAGTTCGAACAACGGGAAAATTCCTGTTGGCAATAAAGTGAAGTGCATGGACATTGGAGTTGGTGCCAGTTGCATTTACCCCATCATTGGGCAAAAAGAGTATGGCTGGTCGTTTATTGGTTCCGAAATTGATCCAAAAGCACTTGCATCTGCTCAAAAAATCATTCAGGAGAATGAATTTCTGACAAAAAACATCACCCTGCGATTGCAGGAAAACCCAAAAGACATTTTTCACGGCGTTATGGAACGTTCAGAACCTATTGACATTACAATATGTAATCCGCCATTCCACAGTTCGGCTGAAGAGTCGGAAAGGGAAACATTAAAAAAGATAAGCAGTCTGAATAAAAAAAAGATAACAACTCCGGTTTTGAATTTCGGTGGACAAAACAACGAATTGTGGTGCGAAGGCGGCGAGGTACGTTTTGTACGCGACATGATCAGACAGAGCAAACAATTCTCTACGAATTGTTACTGGTTTTCGACCCTCGTGGCCAAAAAAGACCACCTTGCTCCCATTCTCGAAGCCATAAAACAGGCCGGAGCGGTTGAAATAAAAACAATACTAATGGGTCAGGGAACAAAAGTAAGCCGAATTGTAGCCTGGTCATTTTTGAATAAGGCTCAACAAAAAAAGTGGCAGGACACAAAATGGAATGCGCTGTAAATGCGCATTCCATTGTCAACAAATTCAATACAAATATTTTTAAGTATTTTACTTCGACCCGATTTTAATTAAAAGTTCATTCTGTTTTTTTGAAAAAAGTTAATCTTCTGACACCAGTATATAACATCAAAAATCACAAGAACAATATGAAATTCTTCAGCACCCCTCAAATCAAACAACTCGACCAATACACAATTGTAGAAGAGCCAATCACTTCATCTGATTTAATGGAACGGGCAGTACTTGCTCTTTTCAAAAGCTATATTCTGACTTTTGATTACAAAAAGCCAATTCTCGTTATAGCCGGTCCGGGAAACAACGGTGGCGATGCATTAGCCCTCGCCACAAAACTTTTAAATACAGAAATGTACGTAAAAGTGTTGTTGCTCCATACAGGCAAATTATCAGCCGATTGCGAAGAAAAACTGATCTTGCTTAAAGCTGAACATGCAGAACACATCATCGAAATTGAGAAAGCGTTTACAGCTCCTGAAATTTTTCCGAACACCATTCTTATCGATGGGCTTTTTGGATCGGGACTCACACGTCCGCTACAGGGAATTTATGCCGATGCAGTAAATTGGATGAACAGCACCGGCAACACAATCATTTCAATCGATATACCTTCAGGATTACAGGGCGAAGAAAATGCCGACCTGACCGTTCCGATTGTAAAAGCAAATCATACGCTCACCCTTCAATTTCCAAAATTAGCTTTCCTGCTTCCCGATAGCGGCGTGTTTGCCGGGGAATGGCAGATACTTGATATCGGCATTCATCCGACAGGAATAGCCGACACCGAAAGCCGGTTTCAGTATTTAGAAAAAGCTGAAGTAAGTCAAATCATAGCTCACCGTCCGAAATTCTCGAACAAAGGCACATTCGGACATTTGCTGTTGCTCGCAGGAAGCAGGGACATGGCAGGAGCCGCAGTACTTTCGGGGAAAGCTGCTTTGCGCAGTGGCGTTGGTCTTGTTAGCATTCACAGCGCCGAATGCAATCGGGTCATTGTACAAACCGCCATCCCCGAAGCCATTTTTCATTCGGACAAAAACTCAGACATAATTACTGAATTTCCTGAATTAAAAAATTATAGTGCAGTGGCCATCGGACCCGGCATTGGACAAAAAGCTGAAACAGCCGAAGCCCTGGAGCAATTGCTTTCGCAAATACAAAAACCCTGCGTCATCGATGCAGATGCGTTGAATCTGATTTCTGAAAACAAAAATTTACTTGATAAAATTCCGGCCAATAGCATCCTCACTCCCCACCCAAAGGAATTTGAACGGATATTTGGCAAAACTGACTCACATTACAAAAGAATGCTGTTAGCCAGTGAAAAAGCGCAGCAACTCAGGATGATTATTGTACTGAAAGGCGCTCATACAATGATAGCTATGGCCGATGGACAACTTATTTTCAACAGCACAGGAAATCCGGGAATGGCAACTGCCGGAACGGGGGATGTGCTTACCGGAATTTTGGGCGGACTGCTGGCACAAGGTTATACGCCTGAAAATGCAGCAATACTGGGCGTTTACCTACATGGTTTTGCCGGCGATTTGGCTTTAGAAACAACATCCGAACAATCCTTGTTGGCCGGCGACGTACTTGAATCTATGGGAAAAGCATATAAAAAACTCTCCCCAGCCCTCTTCTAAGAAAGAGACAGGGAGAGCTAAAATAGTTTTTTTATAGAATTGTCGTTTACGCAACTACGAATTTCGACCAATCACTGTTTTCGTTATAATCTTCAATCACGACAGCTGATTGGTTGAAATTAAACTGCGCCATCAACTGATCAATTTCCTGATGCAGAATTGAGATTGCATTTTCAATCAAATCTTTGCGAAATCCAAGTTCACCCAATTGAACCACCAAATGAAGTGAGCCGATACGGCTGAGCGTTTTTCCGAACTCCACATACTTTCGTTGCGGCATTTGAGCATCGACATTGAAGTTCAGCAGGTTTTTTAATCTTTCGGCAGCATGGCTCGTCAGCTTGTGTTCCTTCAGGAAAGCAAAAACATTGCTTTCTTTCACAGCTTTCATTTGTTTCACAATAGCTTCGGTGATTTGATTGTAAAGAATATCATTGGCGCCTTCGAAAATTTGAAACGGACGACTATCTACAATACCTCTACCGCCAATATGGTTCAGTTTGTAAGCTTCGGCTCCCACCAGTTGCACCAAAGTCTGAGCAGATTCCTGCATCAAATCAGTGCTGATTGTTTTGACTATATTAGCCTCCAAACCAAAAGGTTGTAAATCATTTTTTAGATCAGCCAACTCACTGCTTTTGATACTCAGGGCCGAAATAATAGTGAAATTAGCCTGCAGGCGCGCTAAATGCTGTTGCACCTGATCGTAGGAAAACAGATTTTTACCACTCACCATGCGTTGTTGACAGTGCGCTATGGCCTCATCGAGCATGCGCTTTACAAAACCAAGTGCCATGCCCGGAAACTGTAAACGGCTGCGATGCAACAAATCGAGCAACATCATTACACCCGTTGTTTTGGGAATCAATCGCTGATTTTTAGGGATTTTCACATCCAATAGATTACGACCATAAGGAATCTGATAAAGACCCAGGTTCTCAAATTTCTCATCCACTACAATTTTCTGATTGTGTGCAGAATTATCGCAAACAAACAGATCCACATCGCGTTGCAAACTACCCGTCGGCGTTTGCTTGCGTGCTGTGAGCACCCAAAAATCGGCCTGTCCGGTAAGTCCTGCCCAATGTTTGGTCCCTTTTAAAGCATAATGATCATCGTTTTCGGTATAAGCCGTCTGCATATTGAGCGCATCGCTACCAAATCCCGGCTCGGTTATCATGAGTCCACCCATATTTTGCTCCTTCACAAAGCGGTCGAAAACATTTCGTTTTACATCTTCATTCCCGTATTTAATCACCGGTTGAAGAAAAAGAGCGCTATTAATGCCCATGGTGAGCGACAGTGCGAGGGATTCGTATGAAGCTGCCGAGAGCAACAACAAATTCTCCTGAACATTTCCACCACGTCCTCCATATTCGGTAGGAATAACAAGCGACATGGGCTGACATGACATGATTTTCTGAAGCACATCGGGTTCCATTCCTCTTTGAATGCTCATCAGGTTAATATCATTTTCGTCGTGAAATACTGTTTGTAAAATTGATTTAAACTTTGTAAGATATTCGCTAAAAGTCTCTGAATGTTTGTTGTTTGAATGTGATGATTCGGTTGGAGTTAATTGCATTAAAAAAATTGTTTTAGTTATAATATTTGATTTCTTCTGATTTCGAAACTCAAAGTACAACAACACTTTTGTACCGATTGTTTACTTGAAATGAGAGCTGAAAATCAATTCCTTGTCTTATATCGGCACATCCACGCCAATAATGTGCATATTTTTCCTTTATAGAGTTATAGTAATGAGAAAAGTAGCTGAACATTAAAAGTTAAAAACAGAAAGTCATCTTTATTTTATTTTTTTCATTTCTGTTGGATTTGATTGAATAGTAAAAAAAGATCAGGAGCTAAAATAAACCGGATAATGTGACAATAAATTCAAATATTTTACTTTAATTTGCATCATAATTAATAAGTCTATTAAACCATATTATTAAACATGAAAATTAAGAACGAACAAAGTATGGAACAGGCTATCCTCGAAACAGCGGAACGACTGTTTCTTGAGAAAGGTTTTGCATCAACTTCGACGACACAAATTGCGAAAGCCGTAGGATGCAATCAGGCATTGGTACATTATTATTTCAGAACAAAAGATAATTTGTTCAATACTATTTTTGAGAGCAAATTCAAACTTTTCTTTCAGAAGGTTTTTGATACAACGCAATTAGAGAATATGAGTTTTACGGATAAAATTAAACATATCGTTGAAACACATTTCGATTTATTGGCTGAAAATCCTAAAATACCGATACTTATTTTAAATGAATTAGCCAGACAACCGGAGCAAATTAAAGTGCTTCGCGACAAGCTTCACACTTTGCCTGAGAAATTATTCTCTTTAATGAACAGAGAATTAGAACTTGAAATTGAAGCCGGAAGAATAAAAAAAATTCAATTCGTAGATATAGTAGTAACAATCGTTTCACTCAATGTAGCTTTATTCACTATGCTACCGGTTGCTTCCAGTGTCATACAACTTACTGAAGAACAACAAAAATTTATGATGGCCCATCGCAGGTCGGAAAATGTAAATGTAGTTTTGAGTTACTTAAAACCATAAATATATTTCACAAAAATAATTCAATATGAGAAGGTTATTATTAAATTGTGTTTTCTTATTCGTACCATTTTTTGTTATTGGACAACCGTTAACATTGGATAGTTGCCGCCAAAAAGCACATGCAAATTATCCGCTGCTAAAACAATATGGACTTATTGAGAAAACAGCAGATTACAATCTGTCAAATGCCAACAAAGCATATCTGCCACAGCTAAATTTTGCTGTAAAAGCAACTTATCAGTCGGACGTCACAGAAATTCCGGCTTCACTCGGTCAGGCCATTTCGCAATTAACCGGAAAACCATTTTCGTTTCCGTCTTTGAGCAAAGATCAATATCAGGCTGTACTTGAAGTTAATCAACTGATTTGGGACGGAGGATTAACATCCGCACAGAAAAAAGGAATTAAAGCTTCGACAGAAGCCGAAAAGCAAAAACTTGAAGTCGACTTATACGCTTTGAACGATCGCATCAACAATTTGTATTTTGGAATTATGCTGATTAACGAGCAACTGAAACAAAATAATACTTTACAGGACGAATTATCAGTAAATAACAGTAAAATTGAAGCTCTCAAACAAAACGGAGTGGCACAACAATCGGATGTAGATGCGATAAAAGTAGAACAAATCAATGCCCGTCAGCATGAAACTGATTTAAAAACAATGCAGCAAAGTTATTTACAAATGCTTTCGGCATTTACAGGTTTGGAAATAACTGAAACCACGAAGTTAGAAAAACCTACTTTGCCCGAAACCGTAATAAGCGTAGAAAACAAACGACCTGAATTGATGCTGTTCGATTCGCAAAACAAGATGTTGGACTCACAACGCGATGCTGTTTATGCTGCCAATCTGCCCAAAGTCGGACTGTTTGTTCAGGGTGGCTACGGACGTCCGGGATTGAATATGTTTACCTCCGAATTTTCTACCTTTTACATAGGTGGTGTACGTTTATCGTGGAATTTGAGTGGATTTTATACTCAGAAAAACAATTTGAATAAAATAGATGTAAGCAAAAAAAATGTGGAAGTACAAAAAGAAACATTTTTGTTCAACAACAATCTGATAAGCAAACAGCAACAGAATGATATTGAAAAAT
This sequence comes from uncultured Paludibacter sp., assembly GCA_963678465.1. Lineage (GTDB taxonomy): Bacteria > Bacteroidota > Bacteroidia > Bacteroidales > Paludibacteraceae > Paludibacter. Next base: position 3,522,810 of record OY782858.1, on the reverse strand, counting down.
TAAAACTTACATTGAAAAATGATGATGAAATTATTGGATTACGAAACAATATAAAAAAATCAGCTGAAGCAAAAGTAACTAACGGAACGCTTACAATTACCGATTTATTACGCGAAATAAATGCGGAAAATATATCTCGCCAAGCCCGGACTTTACATGAGATTCAGCTTTACATGGCTGTATATCAATTAAAAAACAACATAAATAATTAAACCCCAAACCCCGTTCGACTGAGCTCACGCCGAAGCCTAAAGGGGATTAAAATACAATATATATGAAAACAAACATTAATTCAAACATTCAACTGATAATAGGTTTAGCTTTTTTATTAGGTTTTACTTCATGTGGTAAATCAGATAGCGATTTTGATGCTGCCGGAACTTTTGAAGCTACCGAAGTAGTTGTTTCGTCGGAAGCAATGGGTAAAATAATGCAGTTTGAGATTACAGAAGGTCAAACCATCACTGAAAATCAAATCGTTGGATCTATCGACAGCACACAACTTTATCTGAAAAAACGCCAGCTAAACGCAACTCAAAAAGCCTTACAAAGTCGCAGACCCGACATTCAAAAGCAAATTGCAACCATCCAACAGCAAATTTCAACCGCAAAGTCGGAACAAAAAAGAGTTGAAAATCTGGTAAAAGCCAATGCTGCCAACACCAAACAACTTGACGATGTGAATGCGCAAATTGCGGTTCTTGAAAAACAACTTACAGCCACAAAATCTACACTCGAAACCACCAACAACGGGATTTCAGGTGATAATGAGGCATTACAAATACAGATTGAGCAAATTGAAGATCAATTGCTAAAATGCCGCATTACCAGTCCGATTGCAGGAACAGTACTCACCAAATATGCCGAAAAAGGAGAACTTGCAGCAGCCGGAAAAGCACTATTTAAAGTTGCCGACATCAACAAGATGATTTTGCGCGCTTATATCACAAACAGCCAGCTGACAGAAATAAAAATCGGACAAAAAGTAAAGGTGTTTGCAGATTCAGGCGATGACAAACAGAAAGAATACGAAGGAACAGTAAACTGGATATCAAGCAAATCGGAATTTACACCCAAAACCATTGCCACCCGTGATGAGCGGGCTAATATGGTTTATGCCGTAAAAATTCAGGTGAAAAATGATGGTTTTTTGAAAATTGGAATGTATGGAAATGTAAGTTTTAATTGACAGTTGACAATGGATAGTTGACAGTGAATTTTAAATTAGAAATTAATGAATAATCAGAATAACAATCCGGAGATAGCAGTTCGTTGCGAGTCGGTGTGTAAAAGTTATAAAAATGTGAAGGCGCTCAAAAATATCACTTTCGATGTGAAAAAAGGTGAAATTTTCGGAATAATCGGACCTGATGGTGCCGGAAAAACGACTTTATTTCGCATTCTTACCACCTTAATACTGGCCAATAGCGGAAGTGTCACTGTTAATGGCTTTGATGTGGTGAAAGATTACAAAAAAATAAGGGAATGTGTAGGATATATGCCGGGACGTTTTTCGCTTTATCAGGATTTGACCGTTGAGGAAAATCTGAACTTTTTTGCGACCGTTTTTAATACTACTGTTGAAGAAAACTATGAGCTGATTAAAGACATCTATGTTCAAATAGAACCGTTTAAAAAACGAAGAGCCGGGAAACTTTCGGGCGGTATGAAGCAAAAACTGGCTTTAAGTTGCGCTTTGATACATAAACCCACTGTGTTATTTTTGGATGAACCCACTACCGGCGTCGATCCGGTTTCGCGGAAAGAATTCTGGGGAATGCTCAAGAATCTTAAAGCGCAGGGCATTACTATTCTTGTTTCTACGCCCTATATGGACGAAGCCAGTCTGTGCGACCGCATAGCGCTGCTACAAAACGGAGGATTTTTAAAAATTGATACACCTCAGAATATTGTAAGTCAATATCAGGATATTCTGTGGGGTGCGCATACAAATAATATGCACGGATTACTTGCTGATTTACGTAAACATCCCGATGTGAAAACGTGCTTTGCATTTGGCGATTCAGTTCACCTCTCCATAAAAAATACAGAGTTAACTTCTGCCAATCTAACAGAATTTCTAACATCAAATGGTCATAAAGGCATTGAAATTCATGAAATTAAACCAAGTATCGAAGATTGTTTTATGGAACTTTCGCAGAGGTAAGTAAAGAGGAAAACGATGGAAAAAATAATACAACAAAATTCCGACAAGGTAATTGTAGCTGAAAAACTAACCAAGAAATTTGGAAATTTCACTGCCGTGGATGAGATATCCTTTGAAGTAGAAAAAGGGGAAATATTTGGTTTTCTCGGTGCCAATGGCGCCGGAAAAACAACCGCCATGCGTATGTTGTGCGGCTTAAGCAACCCCAGCAGTGGAAAAGGAATTGTTGCGGGTTATGACATTGCCAAACAATCCGAACTTGTTAAAAAGAATATCGGATATATGAGTCAGAAGTTTGCGCTCTATGATGATTTAAAGGTATGGGAGAATATCGAGCTTTTTGGAGGAATATATGGTATGAACGATGCTGAGATTGCTCTAAAAACAAATGATTTACTGAAAAAACTCAATTTCGAGGATGAACGAAATAAACTTGTAAAATCACTTCCACTTGGAATGAAACAAAAGCTGGCTTTCTCTGTATCGATTTTTCATCAACCTAAAGTTGTTTTCCTCGATGAACCAACCGGCGGTGTTGACCCCATTACTCGAAGGCAGTTTTGGGAACTGATTTACGATGCAGCTGATAGAGGCATAACCGTTTTTGTAACAACGCATTACATGGACGAGGCAGAGTATTGCAATCGGGTTTCTATCATGGTAGATGGACGAATTGAGGCATTGGATTCTCCAAAGAATCTCAAGAGACAATTTCGGGCGAAGAATATGGATGAGGTATTTCAACAATTGGCGCGAAAAGCGAAGAGAGTGGATAGTTAATAGTTGACAGTTGATAGTTGATAGCGAATACACAAATTAATTAGTTAAAAATGGAAGAGAAAACCGTCAAATATAAATCTTATGCTTTTGCATTAAGAATCATCAAAGCCTATAAGTTTTTAAGTTCTGAGCAAAGGGAGTTTGTTCTTTCCAAACAATTATTGAGGAGCGGAACGGCAATTGGAGCATTAATCAGAGAAGCGGAACATGCTGAATCAAAAGCTGATTTTATTCACAAAATGAGTATCGCATTGAAAGAAGCGAATGAAACTGAATACTGGCTAATGCTTTTACATGATAGTGATTTTTTTGACGATAAATCATTTCAATCTATTACATCGGACTGTCAGGAATTAATTAAAATGCTGATTAGCATTATTAAAACAACAAAAACGAATAACAAAAAATAACTATCAACTATCCACTGTCAACTGTCCACTATTAACTATCAACTTACGACATGAAACAACTATTATCATTTATCCGAAAGGAATTTCAACATATTTTCAGAGACAAAACCACGGTTATGATTTTGTTGATCATGCCCATTATTCAAATAATATTGTTTGGGTTTGCCCTTACCAATGAGGTCAAAAATACGCAGGTTGTAGTTTTGGCTAACCATAACGACGAAACAACGCAACGAATAATTGACAGAATTGATGCGAGCGACTATTTCGATGTTACAGGCTTTGTTAATAATACCAACGAAATAAACAGTGCGTTCAGAGATGGAAAAGCCAAACTTGCTGTAGTTTTCGAAAACGATTTTGCTAAAAACCTTAAACACACCGGCAAAGCAAATGTACAACTTATTGCCGATGCCACCGACCCCAACGCAGCCACTTCCTTTGTTTTTTATGCCAGTAACATCATAACGAACTTTCAGCAAGATCTCACATCTCAAACTCCAAACACAGGCTTTATACAACCTGAAGTAAAAATGCTTTACAATCCGCAAATGATTGGTGCATTTAATTTTGTACCGGGCGTGTTGGGTATGATTATGATTCTGATTTGCGCCATGATGACCTCCATTGCCATCGTACGCGAAAAAGAAATGGGAACGATGGAAATTCTTCTTGTATCTCCAATGAAACCAATTTATATTTTTTTATCAAAAATTGCCCCCTATTTTGTACTGTCGGTTATCAATTTTGCAACAATAATATTGCTGTCAGTTTTTGTACTTAAAGTTCCCATCATGGGTAGTTTCATTAGTTTACTGGTAGTTTCATTGTTGTATATCTTTGTAGCATTGGCATTGGGTTTGCTTATTTCCACCCTTACCAGTTCGCAACTTGCAGCCATGATGATTTCAGGCATGGCGCTTATGATACCTGTTATGTTGCTTTCCGGAATGATATTCCCCATCGAAAATATGCCGACCTGGCTTCAGTGGTTTTCGAGCATTGTACCTGCACGTTGGTATATTGTGGCTGTAAAAGCAATTATGATTAAAGGACTTGGAATTGGTTCTGTTTTAAAAGAAGTAGGGATATTAGCACTGATGGCTACCGTGTTGATAACCATTAGTTTGAAAAAATTCAAAGTAAGACTTGAGTAGGGGATAGTGGATAGTTGACAGTTGACAGTTGACAGTTGAAGAAATAACTGTTTTTTGAAAAAATTAAAACGACAAAGTAGTTGACAGTGGATAATTGTAAAATATAAAGTATGATAAAATATTTATTAAAGAAAGAATTCAAGCAAATCGTTAGGAATCCAATACTTCCGAAAATGATTTTTGCATTTCCATTGATGGTGTTGCTCGTCTTTCCGTGGGCAGCAAGTTACGAAATTCGTAATTTGAACCTGAGCGTGATCGACAACGATCATTCATCTTATTCGCAACGTTTGACACAAACAATTATTTCGTCGAACTACTTCCGGCTAAGCAATTATTCCGGCAATTATTCCGAAGCATTGGAAAGTATTGAAAAAAATAAATCAGACATCATCCTTGAAATTCCTCGTAATTTTGAGAAAAACATTGTCAATCGCGAGGGAGGGAAAGTTATGTTGTCGGCAGATGCTGTGAATGGCATGAAAGGTGGTATAGCCATGACCTATTTGTCGCGCATTATTGCAGATTTCAACACGACTTTGATTTCTGAAAAAATACCAATCACAACAAATGTAGCCCTACCGGTGATTCAGATTGACCCGATTTACAAATTCAACAATCATTTAAATTATCAGGTATTTATGGTACCTGCACTGATGGTCATGATTTTGACTTTGCTTTGCGGATTTTTACCGGCAGTTTCTATTGTTTTTGAAAAAGAACTTGGTACTATGGAGCAGATCAATGTTAGCCCCGTTCCTAAATTAATCTTTATCCTTGCTAAACTTATTCCCTTCTGGATGATTGGTTTTATTGTTATAACGATTGGATTTTTAGTGGCATGGGGTGTATACGGATTAATTCCGGCAGGACACTTATTAACAATTTATTTTTTTGCAGCCATTTACATTCTTGGTATTTCAGGGATGGGAATTGTGATTTCAAACTATGCCAACACCATGCAACAGGCCATGTTTATTGTATTCTTTTTCATGATGTTATTTATCATGTTGAGTGGACTTTACACTTCTACCGATGGAATGCCGGAATGGGCAAAATGGATTGCAGCCTTCAATCCACTTAAATACTTGATGGAAGTGATGCGCGCTGCGTACCTGAAAGGGAGTGATATTATGCAATTATCAAAGCAATTATTTGCTCTGATTGGCTTTGCAGTATTTTTCAATGGCTGGGCTGTGTTGAGTTACAGGAAAAGTCATTAATTTTGTATGAATCAAACGAGAAAACACACATAATTGAATAACTGACAGAATTATTTTCTAAATTTATACGCTTAATATGTTAAACAGAAGATATTTAATTATCTTTGTCATTCAAAAAGTCAGTTTTCAATGACAAAACTGGGAAATGTGCATGTGGATAATTATAAAAAAGCACACTAAGTAGTAATATAATATCCACAACGGCTTTATTTTCATTTAAATAGAAATTCTAATATAAAGTTTATTTTCATTTTCACAAAAATAACCAATCACATGGAAAACAAGAAGACACACGATGAACTAAACACATTAGTTATTATTTCGAAAGACAGGGAAAGAACCAATCTCCTGAAAAAATATGAGCAAAAGTCAATTGCCTACCTGGTGGAAAGAATTCCCGAGTTTATCAGCTCTGATATGTTGACGGGAATCGGGCTTTTTGGCAACGTAATTATATTTACAGCCTTTGTTTTGGCGCATTTCCTGCATCCTTATTATTTACTGATCGGCGTTTTCGGTTTTTTAGTGAGCTGGTTTGGCGACTCGCTGGATGGCCGCATAGCTTACTACCGCAACAAACAACGAAAATGGTACGGCTTTTCACTCGACCTCACTACCGACTGGATAGGCATTGTACTTGTAGGGTTCGGGTTTGTAATTTATGCTCATAATGCCTGGGAATTTTTCGGAATCGGATTTGTAGTCCTATATGGTTGGGAAATGATGACCACCCTGCTACGTTACAAAATTACCGATCAGTATTCAATCGACTCAGGTAAACTCGGCCCTACCGAAGTACGAATCGTGATATCATTGATCCTGATTCTTGAAGTATTTGTTGTGGGTTCGATCCATTATTCGGCTGTTCTTGCTTGTATTGTTCTGTTTATTTCAAACATTGTTGACTCCATAAAATTATTAAAATTAGCCAATGACCGGGACAGAAGAGAAAAAGAAAGCGCTAAAAACGCATAAAATACTCAACAGAGTCTTTACATTTGCCAAAGCACAGGTATCGGCATTTATAGGCGGCTTAAGCGATTACGCCATAATGGTATTTGTAACAGAAGTTTTTCATGTACACTATACCATATCTATTGCAATTGGCGGAATTATCGGAGCCATTATCAATTTCAGTTTGAATAAAGCCTGGACATTTCGCAACAAAAGCCAACCTTACAAAAGCTCAGTTCGCAAGCAATTGCTTAAATTTGTTTTGGTTGTACTGAACAGCATATTGTTGAAATCGACCGGAACTTTCCTGATTACAAACTTCATACGCATCGACTACAAAATAAGCCGTATCATTGTGGATCTAATGGTTTCGCTGCTTTTCAACTACACACTGCAGAAACACTGGGTTTTCAACAAGGTGAAGATTCAAAAATTAGAGGATTGAGAGACAAAAAAAAGATTGAATCGAAATGATTCAATCTTTTTTTGTAAAAATACGAAGCCAGCTATCTGACAATTATCAGAGGTCGATGTAAGCTTGTATTTTTCAGGTTAATTTTCAACAGATATGTACCTGCACCGATATCGCTCACATTCAACTCATTCGAGTTAACACTTTTAAGGAAAGTTCCATTCAGAGTATACAAGCGTAGCACAGGCGTTTCAGCATCCAACCCAGCAACACGAACGATGTCGGAAACAGGATTCGGATAAACTTTTAATGCTGCATAAGCAGTATCGTCGACCGACGAAAGCGGCGCGCTGTAGAGCAACATATTGTCGATAAAGATTTCCGACTGAGCTGCGAACAACCAATCATTTTTACGAACAATCCTGATTCCAGTCAGCTGATAGTCGGTTCCTACTGTCAAAGTATTCAGTCTAGCCTCATGGAATTCCCAACCAAAGAAATTCAGATCGCACAAATGAACGTATTTAAGCTCGTCGCCGGCAGCAAACTGAAGCTGTACTTCGGCACCACTCAAATCGCCGTACAGATGTAATCCTATCACTTTATCGCTGGCCACAGTTACTGGCGTATTGGGTTTAAAAGTAGCATAAGAAGCAACTGAGGTTAAAGGAGCTGTTAGTTTATTTGAGAAACTACCGAAGAGTTTTGTTGTTGAAGTAGTCGCTGTAGCGGCGCCTGCTCCGTTGCTCTGAGTAGCATCGTAAACATAATTCAAAGCCTCGAAAGTATCCACAACAGGCTGATTGGTTACCATTGCATTGACAGCTTTAAACTTCATTTCGATAGGTTCCACAACCTTCATTCCGATTTCATCAGCCAAATCTCCATTCACAACAAGTGTATATTCTTTCCCGGCAACCAGGTTCGCCGACAAAGTAAAGTAAATTGAGCCATAAGGTGCTAATATAGAATTATTCACAAATGAACGACTATTTTTGCCAAGAACAGCTCCATTTTCGTCCAACACATTTACCTTTGTCTGCAGATTTGTAGTATTGAGTTTTCTATCGAAAATCAAACGGAACGAAGGCGTTTGATAATGAACTCCATTGTTAGCATTGTATGGGTTACTTGTAATAAGCGACAAGCGATTACGGTTTTTGGTCATAAACTGGAAGCTGAAATCTTCAGTCATGCTTAAATTATCGGGGTGAGAAGCCGATTTTGCCAATTTCACAGTATATACTGTAGATTTGTCAAGCGGCTTATCCGGTGTAAAACGCAAACGGTACTGCGAATCCTCATAGGTGATTTTACCATCTACATGAGGTGTTATAGAAAATGCAGCCGAAGTACTCTCCACATCCATATCCCAGTTGAAATTCAGAATAATATCGGTAGAAGCATCCACGCTATCGGTGAGTTGCACCTGCGGTGAGTAAGAAACCACCTGTGGAGCAGTATTACGTACCCTGTTAAGACCGAAATTCATATAAGCAACATTATTGGCAGTAACAGTAATTTCGGCAGTTTGCGAATAATATTTATCTAACTCTGCTTTGACATGGTAAACGCCCGGAGCAAGATTTTTAAATACAAAAACGCCATTCTGAAGCTGATCAACAGTGTAAGTTTCGCCTGTTTCGATCAATGTAAGCTTAGCACCATTCAGCGGCAGCAGTCTGTCATTCCCTGCAAATTTATTGTACGAAGTCTCTAGTATTAACCGGCTATCTCTTACCTGCCCAGCGATATTACCTGTAGGTATTTGACCTGCATTATAATAAGCACAAAAAGTTTTATAGAAATTCCAGGCTTCGAGCCATTTATATTCCATATTCATCAACCTGTAAGCTTCCGGGATATAATCGTGCATCATTCCTTCGGAAATAACACCCGGCACATAAAGGCCACGCATCACACCATATCCATCGGAGAAACCCATTGCCGTACGGGCAAATGTTTTTTCACCGCGGATAGAGTAAGTCGACGACCATGTGGTGATTTGATTAGCATATAGATTTTTAGCAATCTCGGTACTTATGATTCTGCTATTGTCAGAAAGCAATTTATGAGCTGCATTATTGGGATTGAAGGTATTATAAACGGTATTATCGCCGACATCAACCCCAACATGCAACATCAGCACATGGTTAGCAACTCCGTTTCCGGCATTACTGTGAATAGATAACAGAAAATCCACATTGGCCTGATTTCCCATGGCTACGATTTGCGACAAAGGCAAATCATCGGCTGTCGTGTTAGTGACACGTGTCATGATTACTGTTGCGCCAGCCGCTTCGAGCATTTCGCGCAGTTGCAGACCTTTGTCAAGGTTCGACTGCGACTCCCAAAAGCCATTCGGATCTCCGGAAGTGTAGGGTGCAATTACCACGTTGCGGTCATCGCTGTCGTAACCGCCATGTCCGGGGTTAACACATATTTTTATCCCTGTCAGGTTTTGAGCGTTCAGCCCGAAACTGAGCACAAAGAACAACGCTATAGCTATTTTGTATTTCATATTCAACAGACTATTTAATTTGAATTGCTGCTATTTTAATTTTCCCATCCAATGTATTGTAAGCTATTTTAGCTACGCTTGCTGCAGCTGTAGGATACATTGCAATTTCGTCGGTGGTACTGATTTCCTTTTTTGTTTTACCATCGAGCGACATCATCATGATTTTAGATGAAGTAACCACATGTCCATCATCTTTATCCTGCATACCGACAACATATTTATCGTCGTACCAGACAGGTGCATTGAGATAGCCAAGCGTTGCTGTAATTTTGCCATTCAGGTCGCAGACAAAAGTGCCTTTACCCGCTGCAGTAAAAAGAATTTTTTGAGCATCCGGCGATAATGAAACCCAGAGGTATCTGCTTTCGGTTTCGTTCAATGGATTCAATTGTTGAAATTTTTCGCCTTTATACAGATATATTTTAAGATCGTGTGTAGTGACATATACAGGCAAAGCCTCCTTGCTTTTTCCAAATGTAGATTTCAACAGATTTCTATCAGCAGTCACCACAAAGCCATTTTTAAAATTCCGGGCTTGTTTCAAATTACGCTGCGGACTGAGCATGAGCGTTTTTTTGTTATTTACGATGTCGAAACATTCGATCGCATCCTTGCGGAGACGGTTATCGTAAGAGGTCTTGCGATAGAAGATTTTTGACTCGCTTGCATCGAAGATTGGCTCGTATCCTGCACCCGGTTCATCGGAAATGACTACAACTGACTTAGCGGACAAATCGTACATTGACAGGCCAATATAACTATCGGACGAAAATAACAACTTATCTCCTTTGAAATTAAAAACCGGATAAAAAGCAGCTTTACCGGTCATTACTTCACTGCGATTTGTAACTGTAATAGTTTGTGCCATCAATGAACCTGTCATTAGCACCATCAGGAATAAACTTATTTTAATTGTTCTCATAATTTATTTGATTTACAATTTAATTCTTTATTATTTTCACACTATTCCGGGAATTGTTATAGTCTAATTGTAACATATAAACTCCCTTGCCAAGCGCAAGAACCGGAATTTTATACACTGTATTGGCAGAGTTTGAAATCACACCATCCTGAAGTCGCTGACCTGCAAGATCAAAAATAGTATAACGCAGCGAAGAAGTTGCTTCGTTCAGTTGAATCGTCAGTTCTTCTCCCGAAAGAGGATTAGGATAAACACCCGCTAATCCGGTTTTCGGCACACTGACCGAACTTACATTCATCCCTTTGTATTGAAGGCTTATATCTTTAATAAACAAGTTATAATTTACACCAGCTGTTTGCGAACTTGCAGTAATATAAAAATTCATATAATCGACCCAAAGCGGATAATTGATTAAATCAGAAGGATCTGCAACAAGCTGATCGACAGGAATTGACAATTTCACATCCTTTGCCTTAGGTAAAGAATTAAATGTGATTCCTGTTGATTGCGTCAGATGATTAGGACGAATGGCCACAATAAGTCTGCTCACCTCTACATTAGCAGTATTCACAGTAACTGAAATTGTATCGGGCAAACTATACAATTGTAAATTACCATCCAGTTTCACAAAAGGAGAGCGCGTTGACTGATAAGTATAATTCAGCGCTACACCGTGCGACCAATTTGCAGGTAAATTTTCTGTTTTAAAAGTCGTATTCCAGGCTGTCAATGAAGATGTCAGTTCCCATTTATTGAGCTCACTAAAATTTTCATGAACAATTTCGGCTGCACTGTAAGTTTGCACTTTCACTTTCAATGTGTCTTTAAATTCGCCAAGACTTCCGAAAATACGAGTTTCGCCATTTGACAAACCTTTAAGTACTCCATTTCTGATTTCACAAACCGATTCATTTTCGATTTTCCAATCCAGGGCAGCAGGAGCAATAGACATTGTTTTAGTTCCCACCGTACTTAAAACTTCGATTGGATACTCACGTCGCTGATCGAGCAAGACTGAGTCAAGACGGATTTGAATATCGGCAGCAAGCACATTCACCTGTTTGCTTACGGTAATACTATTGAGCGAAGCGGTAAGCGTACCTGTTTGAGCTACTCCCGAAGCAACAAAGTTTGCATTTGCATCCGTTTGGCCAAGTCCGGGAGTGCAGGTTAATGAAAATCCCTGTACATTCGAATTGATGAGTACACCATATTGATTATATCCGAGGATTACCGGTTTATATGATGCAAAAACAGGTACATCAACCTTGTAATCGGCAAATTCGAGTCTTGTGATAACATTATCGGCAGGAGCATTCTGAAACAGCATCCAGCCATTGGCCACAGCACGTTCTTTTCCATCCGCCGGTTTGTTCACAATACTACCATCCAGCATCATTTGCGCTGAACCTCCGCCATCCATCGATGTAGCATTCCATGCACCGGCAGCTTTAAGAATGCCGCACATTGTAGCTGTATTGGCACCGACAGAACTTCCCATTTTATCGATAACAATAAGATAAGCAATTTTACCATCCTGCGACATGCCTATGCCAGTGCGTGGATATAAAGTAGAATTGTAAGCTTCGTTTGTATTGCGAATTGTAAGCTGACCATTTTTCATCACCAAAGCGTTGCCTGTAAGCATTTCTCTTACTTTTGGTCTCTCGTTAGTGAGCGATGTGAAAATACCCATATTAACGCTAACCGTTTGGCCCACCGACAAATTTTCGAGGAAAGTACGTGCAGTTCCGTTGCCCGAAAGTACAGATTCACCTTCTTCTATCACATTGGCGCCTTTGTCCTTTATTATTCGGGTTACAACACAACTAACGTCGCTATTCACCGACCATTTCTGACCGGCAACCGGTTTTATGAACACCTCGATACCAGTATCGTCGGTACGTGTAGGCTGGCCCAGATAACGATTAAAAAACACAAGTTTATTCACAGCACGCTGACGGTTGAGTTGGCTGATTGGGAATGTACCCACTCCATCAATTTCAACCTTAGCATCGAAACTCAAATCATCGATCCACATTTTTTTGTCCTCATCGATCACTGCGAACCCTATTTCCTGTAACAACTCTTCAGGCACAGTGGTTCTACCACGATTCCAACTACTTGGTTCGGTGAGCATCTCGCCATTGATGGCACTACCGCTGTAAGGAATTCCTAACAATTCTGCAGGCTGATTCTGACCCGACACCGCCCAAAAATTTCCATTAATTGCTCCAATAGGCTTACGCTGTGCAGAACTGAGACGCGTATATGCATTTGTCATTGCTTCTGTTTTGCCCAGATGATCGTTTGCCTGAAAGGTTTCGATACTGTTGTAAGCATTATTCAGATCGACAGTCAACATATAAACAGTCATTGGGTAGTCCGAAAAATTCATTTTTGCGTACTTCATTCCCGGACCCACCGACTTGTATTCGAGCGTATCAACTGCTTTACTTTGCCCCCATATATCAATATTCCCGGCAAATAAAACAGAGATATGGAAGAAAAACAGCAGCGTCAAAAAACAATGTTTCATAGCTTTCATAATTTAATATTCTGTTTAACACTAAAAAATGAAGCTTACTTCAGCACTATTTTTACAGACTCAGTTGTATCATTCTGCGATACTTTTAAAAGATAGGTACCGCTTTTCAGATCACCAATGGAGAATGAAATTTCTTCCTGCTGGTTGTTTTTATATTGTTTCGATAGCAGTTGCTGACCCATCATAGAAAACACCTCTACCTTTACCTGCTGAGCGTGACTGTCGCCTAATTTAATATTCAGTATTCCATTCACCACCGGATTTGGATAGACATTTATTTGCGACATAAACACAGAAGGAGTACCCGATATCTGAACATTTTTATAACTAAGAACAATCTCTTTCAGAGCAAGGGTATACGCCTGATTGGCTGTCTGTGATCCCAGGTAAAAGTTTACATTGTTGAACCAGATCGGATACACAGCAATATCAGCTGTATTGAATAAGCTGCTTGTTGGTATCGTTATTTGAGTATCTGCATTTTTTGTTAATCCGGTGAATTCTTTGGTTGTGATCTGAGCGACGTTGTTTGCCCTTAATGACACAATAGCTCTGGAGATATTCATATCTCCGATATTCATTACCAGCTTAATTGTATCGGGCAAACCGTACATTGCAAAATTTTTCGACAACTTAATGTAAGGTGCACGTGCTGACTTATATACATAGTTAACAGCAGCTCCGTGGGTCCAGCTAACAGGAAGATTTGCAGTATTCAGTACAGCATTGAGCTCGCTCGAAGCCTGCAATTCCCAATTTTCAACTTTCATATCGTCGCCTATCATTGTAGCTGCCGGTGGAAGTTGAACTTTTACCTTAATCGAATCTTTAAAATCGCCTAAAGTACCATACACCCATGTAGCACCATTTTTAATGCCTTTCAGAACACCATTCTGAACAGCACATACCGACGGATCTACAGCTGTCCAGTTCAATGCAGCCGGTAGCACTTCCATCGTATTAATTCCAATGACACTTTGTATCTGCACCGAGTAATCTGTACGATTGTCAAGAAGTACCGAATCAAGTTTAAATGCAATTTCGGCTGAAGATATCAACTCCGCCTGAAACTGAGTCTGAATATTATTATAGGTTGCAGTTATCGTTCCGCCCTGATTGCCCGAAGCAACAAACCGGCCATCCGCGTCAATTTCGCCCACTTCAGGCGTACAACTCAAGCTTACTCCTGGCAAATCTTTATTAAGTAAAACACCATATTGATTATATGCTAAAAATTTTGGTTTAAAAACACCAAATTTTGGCAATTGAATTTTGCGGGTATATGATTTTATTTCGCTGATTGTATTATCGGTTGGAGCAGACGACACAGCGAATATTCCATTCGATACAGCACGTTCAGAACCATCACTTGGTACATTTACCTGATTAAATTCTTTGATATACATACTGCTTGAACCTCCACCATCCATATTAAAGGCGGTATATGCACCGGCACTTTTCATCAGCTCGGCCAATTGTTTGGTAGTAACTCCAGCTGACGATCCACGGCCGTCAACAACACAATAGATAACAGTTTTCCGGTCTTCGCTATAACCAATAGCAGTACGTGGATGAAGTTCGGCCCAAACTTCTGCCGTTTCCACCACTCCATCTTTAAGCATTGGATTTCTGTTATCACCACCAATCACTTCGGTGTACGAACCATTCTGTCCATCGAGTGTAAGGTTTAAATTAATTTCAATTTCATCGCCAATATTAAGCGTATTCAAATTTGTAGCAGCAGTTCCGTGCCCCGATAACACCGCAAATCCCTTAGGGATAGCCATGTTGCCTACATTAATTTCTTTATTTACAACTTTCATTCTGATGGCCTTGTTGGCGCCCCAGTTTTGACCTTCGACAAGTTGTAGCAATACTTCAGTTCCAAAGGCATTGGTACGGGTCACTTTACCATTGTGCTGATTAAAAAGAACCAACCTATTATCTGATCTTAAATGATTTACACTATTAATAGTCCAGACTGAAGTACCAAATTTTACATTTCCTGAATAAGTCATCACACCAATGGTAGGCTTTTTATTTTCATCGAAAGCAATAATTTTTCTGTCGGTAGCGGGAATTTTAGCAATTTCACTTTCGACCATACAGCCAGCAACCGGATATCCGATATAACCGGTAGTAGCATAGAAATCGCCATTTGTACCGGCAAAATACACAGCACCTTCTTTGCTCTTGCGTTTAGCCATTGCCGAAGGTTGTTCACCGGTATAAATAGAATCGCGTCCGAGTACAGCTTTAAAGGAGATATTAGGATGAGAAGCATCCACTTTTAGAAAAAACACATCGAGACGGGTAGTGCTTTTTAACCTTAAAGCAGTATATTCACTTCCCGGACCAACCTTAAAGTTGGACAAAGTATCGATTGTGTAAGTTTTACCATCAATTTGTATTGATTGAGCAAACACAACCAATGACAAAAATAGCATGAAAAGAAGTAATTGTATTTTTTTCATATTGACTGATGTTTAAATAAGGAATATAGCCACCCATCTCTGGGGATGAGAAGCAGGAGGAGAAAAGAAAAGGGAAGGAAAAGAGAAACAGGAAGGTGATGGAAAACCCATCACCTTCCTATAATCATTTAGTTGATAGATACTTTCTGAATCTTTTTAGCTCCAGTATTATCTACGATATTTACAATATAAACACCTTTAGTTGCAGGTGCGTTCACTGCTGAAGCATTAGAAATTTTCGACATTTTCTGACCTGTCAAGCTGATTACTTCTATACTTGCAACCTGTTCTGATGTTTTAATCACATTGCCTTCAACTGTAATGTTAACCTTTGATGCATCAGGATTGTGAACAGCTGCTGGAGCCAATGAGAATTTGTAATAGGCCAAACCATTGTTACAACCATACACAAAAATATGTGCAACATCACCAATCACTTCGATACGTGGCAGAGCTGTACGAACTCCGTTAGATGTTGTTCCCATACCAGCTGCAGGAAAAACAGTCAATGGTTTAATAGGATTAGCACCTGTAAGGTCTAATTCAGCAATCGCCCATGAAGAAGCAGGACTACCGGTTGTGTTACGATAAGAAAATACCATAAAGCTTTTTCCTCCTAACATAAATTCATCAACACCGTTATTTCCAGCTGTTGCATTTTTAATGAAATCGCTTGTACCAATACTTTTGAATCCATCTACGTAGTTACCGTCAATATCATAAAGAGTTGCAAAAGAAGCTTGTCCATCAAGATAAAAAAGATTTTCATCCAAAGG
The DNA here is from genome assembly GCA_963678465.1 of uncultured Paludibacter sp. Classification (GTDB taxonomy): domain Bacteria; phylum Bacteroidota; class Bacteroidia; order Bacteroidales; family Paludibacteraceae; genus Paludibacter. The sequence continues at coordinate 3,506,466 of OY782858.1, read as the reverse complement.
TGTTACTCTAGAACCTGTATCATTTCCTGTTGCAGCAGCAGGGAAATATTCCTTAATAATAATCTGGTCATAATAATCAGTAGCCACACCGTTTACAACACCCCATTTAAGCACTGTATTACCAACACCAGACGTTGTACCACCTACTGACGACATAATATAACCATTGCCATTCATATCGCCATGGGTTCCAAAGTAGTCGAGACGTACAACCGCTGGAGCAGTTTCACCTACAAATGGTTCCTGATAATTTAAAATTTGTTTTACACTGGTAACAGTTCCCGCAGTAAAATCGATATCGATCATATAAATCTGATAAGGCGATGTATAAATATTTGAAGTGTAATTCGCAATCAGAATATTTCCTGCATCGTCTACCTGGATATCGTTAGCTGGTAAACCTGTTTGGGTACGTACCCCATCAGTACCTTTAATAGTAAACATTGTGTCGGGTAATGCTACTTCTTTAAGCAAGTCTCCGGTAGCAGCATCGTATACCAATACCTGGCAAAGTGTAAACGCAGGTGCAGTTTGAGCAATACGTTTAGTAATTAATATTTTACCATCCTTCACTGCCATACCACGTGACATATCAGTAACACCATAACCACCACTAGCAGGGAATCCTCCTGCATTACGCGATTGAATCCATACGTTTTCGAATTTATAACCAGCACCTAAATCGTAGGTAGCAGGGTCAACAATTAAACTTGTTGCATTGAGAGCAACAGTTGCAAATAAACATGCAACTCCGAGTAATAATTTTCTCATGATTGTAATAATTTTTAATTAATAACTTTTTTATATCAGGCTGAAAAGCAACCCGTATTCTTTTTTTATGATTTAATAATCAATGAATGAACTTCAAAACAAGTTGACCGCTCCGGGTTTTCAAGTGCACAAGATAAACACCCTTAGAAAGCCCTGATGTAAATACACGAATGTCGTTGTCGCCCTCAACTATCAATTTATTTGTACAAATGCGTTGCAGTTCCATTCCATTTACCGACACTACCGAGGCAGTCATTGTTGTTGTAATAGTAGAATTGAGCTGTATTGAAAGCTCATTTTCATTTATTTTCAACAATTTGAAACGCATATTATCTTCCAGCACCTTATCTACAGCTGTATTGCCTGCAATTAAAGTTACTTTAGTGGTTTCTGACCATGCTGTTGATAAATTATCTGAATATTTTGCATTCACTCTTATATAATAATCACCAGCATTTAAGTCGGTAAATTCAGTTTCAGATATATAAGGCCCTACAGTACTGATTTTTACACTACGAGCCGGAAAAGTTGAAGTTGTCGAAAGTTCAACCCTGTATCCCGAAGCAAGCCCTTCGGACCAATTCACTTTTATCTTATTTCCTGTTACCGTACTATTCGTTACCGGCGAAAGTATCAAAGGAACAGCAGGTATCACCTCTTTGGTTTTAAAACTGATAACTTCCGATCTTAATAAAATACCATTGACAGTTACACGGACATAATAAGTAGTTAACCCTGTAAGTGTCTTTTCGGGAATTGTAACACTGTTCGTTCCGTTCACTGTAGTATTATAAACAACAGCGCTTGGACCAAATAAATTTGATGTTGCAACTTCAACAAAATAGGAACCTGAAGCACCCAAATTAGTCCAACTAATTGTAGGTGTTAAAGAAGTATTTGTTGTACCTGTTGTGGGTTGAAGGATTTTAAAATCCTGGGCTATAAAAGTTCTCACTTCCGAAACTCCATCCTGAGCATTTGCTTTACGTGTCCTGATTCTCCAATAATAAGTTCTCCCTACTTCTAACACATCTAAGTTTATGGTCGAGAACGTATTGCCAGTTAATTCACGTGAACATACAAGCTGAGTGAAAGTATTGTTTTCGGCTATTTCGAGGTAATACAATTCCGCTGAACTATTGGCAACCCACGAAAATTCGAACGGTTTAATTAAATTGGCACCATTGGCAGGAGCTGTAAGTGCAACCACAGCCGGTGCTCCTTCCTGCTGACCCATTACGCGAGGAGCAGATTCGTTTCCGTAACGATCCAACACCGCTACCGCAAAAGTGTGAGTACTTGCCGATATATTTTTGGGCAATGTAAAGTTTGTACTATACGATATGCCTGATAAATACTGAGCGTTGCTAAAATTACCTGTTGCACCCGCCTTGTCGTTGGGTATTGCATACACCGCATAACGAACATTCGTAAATGCGCTATTCCAGCTAAGAACATTTCCTGATACCGAAATATTGCTAACCATTCCATAATTAGTTCTTTGCTTCCAGTCGATAGCAGGAAGAAGAGACTTGGATGAATAGAAAAATTTCTTCAGGTAGTTTATAAATCCTTTTGTCAGATAAAGTTGTTTTGTTGAGAAAAAGATACTTCCCGGTGCTCCATTTTCATCCGCTGTTCGGTTAATCGTAATTTGTTTTCCAATTTCTTCCTGAGTGAAATTGCTTGCACTGGCACGCATGATATTCGATCCAATTAATCGTCCTTCTATGCTCGTCATTGCATTGATGTTTACAGCTTCACCTTGTGGAGAAACAAAGCCCGATGTCCCGGCAGCTCTTGCCTGAGGTGCGTAATTCGATGTTGCCAAACCTGCGAGATCCTGACTCGAATAGAAATGTTTACCAAATCTGTTCGATAGTGCCGACCACCAGGGGCTTAATGTACCGTAATCCTGTGGACCTCCTGTGGCCCAATACAATTGTGGAGAAATATAATCGACCGAGCCTTCGTTTAACCAGGCAACCGGATCGCAATAGATACTAGCATACATATCACTACCCGAGATTCCACTTGGAAGTTCTATGCCTTGTTTGGCAGCAACAGTCTGGTTTGTTGTCCAGATTCCAAAAGGTGAAACTCCAAAACGCACATAAGGTTTAATCTGTTGAATAGTGTCGTAAACAGCTTTCACCATTTTATTCACATTCGAACGGCGCCAATCACCTAAATCCATGTTGGCTGGTTTATACAGTGCCTGCGTATTAGCATCGAGCGAAGCAGGCGTACCGCCATAGGCATAAAAATAATCGTCGAACAAAATACCGTCAACATCATAGTTGTTCACAATTTCAGCTACAATGCTCTGAATACGTTTCACAACTCCGGGATGACCAGGATCCAGAATACTGCTACCCGAAGCATAGGTCAATACCCAGTCAGGATTTGTTGCACGATAATCACCGGGTTTTCCGCTCCATTGGTTCAATGCTGTCTCGAACCTGTACGGATTTAGCCATGCATGTACTTCAATACCTCTTTTGTGACCTTCCTGAATAACAAATGCCAAAGGATCGTAACCCGGATTCATACCACGGGTAGCAACAAGATCCGTCGACCAGGGTTCGTACGAAGACTGATACATTGCATCACATCTTGAACGAACCTGGAAACAAACGGCATTCATATTGGCAGAAGCCAACGAATCTAAGATACGTATCATCATATTTTTCTGCGAATTAATTTCTATCGCACTCCCAGTTGTACTTACTACATTGCCCGGCCAATCAATTTGCCAAACTGTAGCAAGCCATGTTGCTCTCATCTCGCGCTTAGGTGTTTGAGCTGAAATAGACAAGACAAAAAGAGAGAAGAAAAATACTAAATATATACGTTTCATATTATTATTTAAGATATAGAAATACACATTATTGACGATTGTTTAGAAACAATCAGCAAACATGAACAATGATTTTATTAAAACAATTTAGATTTTGTATTATTGATAGTTACACCATAAATCTCAACATTGTCGACCACACTTTCTACTTTATTTGTAGTAGGATTATAGCGTTTAAGACCTGATTTCATTTTAGCAGCATCACCTGTTCTGTATCCGAAGTAAACAGCCCCATCTTCCGGGTCTAATACCATCTGGCTTACTGACACATACTCACCTGCACTACCTTCTGTATCGGGCACAAGTTCGGCAATTTTACGACCAGCAACATTTAAATTGCTGAATTCTTTTATACTAGCTATTTCAGACAATGGGACTTTATAAAATCCGGCCACAGCAGCATCGTAAATAGTGAAATAGACAAAACCTCTTGTTTGATCAACAACAAACGATTTGGCAAACATACCCGGTAACACCATACCCGAAGCAGGCTGTGGCAAACCTCCGGCTGTAGGGGTTTTCAAGATATCACTGTCTTTAAATCTGAAAATTCCTGCACCAGCATAAGTTTTAGACCACCACCATGTATCTCCAACTTTCATAAAGTTCGAATTCATTGCACCATATACATAACCATTTCCGTAATAACCCAGCGTAGCATTTTGTACCCAATAAGGAAATGTCTTCCTGTCGCTCGGTTCTTTTCCTCCATCCATCGACACATTACGTGTATCAAGACTTATTGTACTAATACCAGTGTTTCTGTCCGAAAAGTAAAGTGTACGTGTAGTTGGATCAATATATCCGTAATATGGATCGTTAAATGCATAAGCACCATTGTTTGTCAACATGGTTTCTACTTTCTTGCCATCCTTTGATATAACTGATATTCCACCATCTCCCAGATTCATGTCCACATCATTTACATAATAATACTGTTTACCGGCATCTAAAACATACAATGAAGAATCATTAAACAAAAGATTAAAAGAATGCTGACCAGACTTAACGCCAAGGTCATAAGGTAAAATTGTGATGTCAGCAGGTGCATCTTTTACCAGTTTAACAGCCATTATATTTCCACCTTTCACAGCATAATAAAGCGTTTTTACAGGTTGATTATACGCAACCTGAACATTTACAACACCTTCCTGTAGTAAGCGTCCACCAAGTTTTGTTTGCAATCTTACTTTCTGAGATCCGACATTAAGGAATTTAATTTTTCCGGGGTTAGCCTGCGAACTGAACTGAACCATTTCACCAGCTTCGTTTACTGTTCCAAGCGGGAAAACCCATGTATATTCAACCGCTAAGTTCTGTGGATTTGGTAACTCAACACTTAACTCTACAGCAGTAGTTTTAACCTCACAAATACCATTGGGCATTTCTCCGATAGTAATTGTAGGAAATATATCGCTGATTAATACACGTTTAGTTGTAGTTCCTTCACCATCCACCGTTAACTTCACATCATAAGTTCCTGCCGTTTGATATATATGTTTTGGATTGGCTTCGGCACTTACCGGAGAGCCATCACCGAAGTCCCAGCTTACATTTCCCACAGCTTCCGAGATATTTGTAAACTGAATAGGCGATCCGACTAAATAATCAATTCCGTAGTCGCCGACAACTTCGTATTTAAATGAGACTTTGTCGCTTGGAAAGTCCTCTATCAGAGGTTCGTTAACGATACAACTTACAAAAGCGAATATCGACAACAACCCTATTGGCAATAAAGATTTTATTTTTTTCATACATCAATTTTTTTAGCGTAATTCAATGGTCTTCTCGTCTGAAACACCTACTACTTGTTTGTTATCAATGGCTTTGATTCTGGCTTCCAAAGAATAACTTTTTCGATATTCAATTTTATACAGCTGAGCACTTGAATCATAAATGATATCTTTAAATTCAATACCATTATATTTCGTACGAATCAACTCCTGCGAAGCTGGTTTAATAGTATAATCCCAGCCTCCTGTGTTATCGTTAAAAGTAGAGTCGGTACAGGCTCTAAATTCTACATCAGTCATCACCTGCAAACTGATAAACATTTTGCGATAATCGGCCACTTTCATCTGTTTCAACACACTGTCTTTGAACTGAGTTGCGAAATTAGCAGGGAAAAGCGAAGCAAACTTTTGATTATCGAACTCTTTCACTTCGTTCCACTCCACTGTTCGCAATGTTTTACTTGTCATAAAAGCTGAATCCAGAACAAAAGCTTTTCTTACCGGATCCCAAAAATTAGCCTGATGATTGAAACCTTCAATTTTTTGAAATTCGCGCGATAAGTTCATTTTTTCACTTGTCATTGCAAATTTAAATGTGCTAAGCAACGGGCAGGTAACCGAAGTCTGCACTTTTTCATTTACGTTATACCAAACTTCAAGATGATCAACATTCACATCTTTGTCCACTACATAATACTGCGCCAGAAAGGCAACAGGATCGCCGGCAGCAACGCTTGTGGATGGTAACTCCCAGTAAATATGAGGGGCCTGATAACCCACTCTTACTATATTGTCAACCTGATCGTTTATTTCGCAAGAACTAAAAACCAGACCAAACGACAACAAAAACAATGATACTATTTTATTGATTTTCATATATATTCAATATTATTTCTGTTACAGGATAAATTATTTGTGAGCTCCATCGTACACAGCCCAAATCATTGGTTTTTTCAACCAGTCTGAATTTCTGTAAGCTCCCAGTCTTTCAAGTTCCGAGCGATTATACTTTTCTTCTGTTTCGGGGTCATAATTCAGGCGTTGAACCCAATGTTCTTCGGCAACTGCCTGAGGAGTGACCCAATAAGGCTCATACAGATTAAATGGTCGTTTTAAGTTTGGATAAATAACTGTTCCATCATACATTTTACCATTTTTCGAATTACTGTACTGATAGCGTCGCATGTCATTCCATTGTTCAGGCTGCAAATACATTGCAACATATTTCTGACGCATAATGTGTCCGATAGTGAATTTATCAACAGTAGGGAAATACTTGGCTCCTAATGTCACACTCAACTCCTGATATCTTTTTTCGGTAGCACCTGCATTTTTAGCAATATATACACCTTTATATATTGCGATATTATCAGATGTGGCTCCGTGACGCTCCAAACTCTTGTCAACAGCCGCTTTCATTACATCCAATGCTTCCTGTTTATTGCCTTTCCAATACAGTGCTTCGGCTTTCATCAGAAGTAACTCTTCGGTCAACATAAGCGACACATAACCTGTATTTTGAGTGAAAATATTAGTTGGGGCATATAAATCGGGATAATTTGTTTCTTTGTACGACACATCCATACCAATATTATTCTTCAAATAACGATATTTGGTTCCCGTATCGTTTCCTGTTGTAGGACCGGCACGTTTAGCCATGTATCGTGTCAGACGTGGATCTTCTGCATCGCCGGCTTTCAATCCCTGCGAAGTGGCATAAAGCCCCATCATATCCACCAAAAAGAATTCGGAAGGAATGGCTTTATCAAGATCATTGGCTCTGCTTTCCCAAGAATTAATAACAGGTTTTGCCGAACCCCAGGGATTATTTTTTTCGCCCGAACCTCCACTGTAAACATAATTTGGTTCTACCCAATCAGCAGTAAGCGTTTTATCAACAGCAGCAATAATTGCGTCACAACTTGCCGGTGTATTGTCCCAGTTTGGTAGTTTCCTCAAAAGAATTCTTGCTTTTATTGCTTGCGTAAAGAGCTTCCAGTGAGTTAAATTACCAGCATAAATTCTATCCTCGGTGACAGTAAGTCTTTTATTGGTAGAAGCTTCAGTCCACTCCTTATTCTCATACAATGCCAACAAATCATCTGCCTCTTTTATCATCCAGTCATATACCTGTTCTTGTGTGTCGTACAATGGCGCAATAGAAGTATAAGCTTTCGAAAGTGGCATATCTCCGAAAAGATCGGTAGTAAACAACGTAGACATCAATCGGATAGAACGACCAATAAGAATGAAGTTGTATGACTTTTCCTTTTCGGCAAGTTTTATCATTTCATTTATGTTCACACCTAAATCATAATAATGACGTCTCCATTGAGGATGTCTGTTCATCGACAAGAACTCCCAACCACTGCGATAAGCAGTGGATCCGGTTTGACTTCTTCCGGCGGTTGTGAGTGCCTGCGATAAATATGTTCCGTATTCTGCATGGTCATAATTTAACTGAGCAGCGTAGAATACGATAACCGGCAATTCTTTTTCGGGAGTTACAGTAACAGCCTTGTCAGGATTAGTATTTATATCCAAAAACTCATCACACCCATAGAATGTAAGCATTAAAAATGCAATGATGATTATACTAAGTTTATTCATTTTTAATTACCGTATTAAAAGGTTATATTAACATTAAAATTAAAGCTTCTTGTGTTTGGCACCGAAAAATTATCGATACCTGCACCACCAGAACCACCCGAAGTAGGGCTAACATTGATCTGTGGATCAGATCCAGAGTATTTTGTCAACAAAAAGAGATTTCTACCTGTGAAAGTGAGTTTTAAATCTTTAATTACAGATGATTTAGCAATATATGGCGTAAAATCATATCCTAAAGTAACGTAACTCAAACGAATGTACGATCCATCTTCGATAAAGTTTGAACTTACTGAAGTGAAATAATTATTCATTGTCTGCTGATCAAAAATTACAGGTTTTGTGTTTGGTAAATATGTTCCATCGTCCTGAAGCACAACTCCATCAAATATAACCTCTCTGTTTCTGTAAGTTTCTAATCTTTTGTTCATTCCGCTTGAGAACAACGAACGCGAGGTTAAATTCACAACATCTCCACCTTTTCGGCTATCGACAAGGAACGAAAATGTGAGTTGTTTATAGCTCATTGTCGACGAAAGTCCTAACAGAAAGTCAGGCTCTCTGTTTCCAATCAGGTTGCCTTTAGCAGGGCTAATTACCGGCAGACCTTCCTTGGTTACTAAAATCTTACCATCTTCTGTTCTTGTATAATCTTTACCTGTAATGGCTGTAGTCGACCCATGCAAATAGGCAGTTGGGAAAATATCGCCATATTGAGTACCTTGTATTTCGGTCAACTGATCGGGCAACGAAACAACTGTTCCGCGGTTCAATCCGAAGTTTAAATTAGCATTCCATCTGAACGATTTTGTTTTCAAAATTTGCTGATCGAGCGTAAACTCAACACCATTATTTTTTACCGATCCTTCGTTTCGTGTTTCCAGGATATTTCCAGCAGCTGGCGAAACACGTACAGTTACGATTTGATCGTCCACCATTGTAGAATAGTAAGCTACATCAAGTTTTGTTTTGTCCTTGAAAAAACGAAGGTCAGCTCCAATTTCCCATGAAGTTGTCATTTCCGGTTTCAGGTTTTTTGCAACACTCGCCGTTGGATCGGCTGCATATCCACCATCTGGGAAAGTTTGAAATTGTTTAAACTTACGATCGAATAAATACGCTTGTGCATCTTTACCCACCTTAGCCCAGTTTCCGCGAATTTTACCATAATTGAAGAAGTCAGTTGCGAGGTGAAACAATTCAGTAAAAATTGCACCCGCCGTTACTGATGGATAGAAATAAGAATTATGATTTGGATCCAGGGTTGATGAGTGGTCATTTCGGCCTGTAACACTTAAATGTGCAAGTCCGTTATAGTCAAATCTGGCTTCACCATAATATCCGTAGTTTCTTTTTTGCGTGCGGTACACACTAATATCCGAACCTGGAATAATTTCCGCTACATTTTGAATACTGTAAAAACCACCGGGTATAATAAAATCGCGTCCACCAATGGCCGACGAAAGTCCGTTGTTACTTTTCAAATCAGCACCAGCCAAAAAGTTCAGTCCAAAATCATTTCCCAAATCAACTTTATATGTAGCCATCACCTGAGCCATAAACATTTGACTTCTGCTTTGTGAAGTTGAAAAAGTTCCGAAATAATCAAGATGAACTGATGGCAGCTCTTCCTGAGTGAAATCAGATTTTGCAAAACGTGGTGTTGTATACGATATTGTAGCTGTATTTGTTTGATCATAATTCAGCTTTCCTGTTATTTCAAAATTCTTGAAAGCTTTCCAAAGAAGAGAACCTTGTACAATATTACGTGTCGATTGAGTTTGACCATAATCCTCGTAACGAGACCAATAAGGATTTAGTGGAGATTCCTGCTTCTTGTCTGCAAGGTAACGCCATCTTATCGAACCATCCGGGTTTTTATAATTGCTCATATCATCATTAATAGGCCAGTTATAGATGGACGACATGGCATTTCCAAATCCTCTTGATTTATTGTTAACAATATTAGACATTAAATTAAGACTCAGATTTTTGGAGAAATTATAGCTTCCTTTGAGCATAACACTAATTTTATTCAAATAATCATCAGGCACAACACCTTTTGTATCAGAATAACTAGCCGATCCATATGCATTGAAGTTTTTCGAACCTCCCGAAGCTGAAACATCGTATTTCTGGTAAATTCCTGTAGATAAAAAGCCGGAAACATTATCATAAATCTGTTCTCCGTTCTGAATCAGCGGACCCCAACCACCTCCGGTTTGTTCTTTGTAAAATCCGGCAGCTCCCGGACCATAAAGACTTTGAATTTCAGGAACACGAACTGCATTATCAACTTGTAAGCTCGCATTTAAGTTCACCTTAATAGATCCTTCTTTACCACTTTTGGTTGTAATCATAATTACACCATTAGCTGCTTCCTGTCCGTACAATGCCGAAGCTGCAGCACCTTTAAGTACTGTCATGTTCTCGATATCGTTAGGATTAATGTCGGCAGCTTTATTAGCGCCTCCCGACACTTGCATTCCATCTACAATAAATAAAGGTTCATTGTTCTGTGATGGATTTATAGACGAAATACTACGGATAATGATTTGCGAACCGGCATTAGCCGAACCTCCGGAATTGGTTACGCTCACACCTGCAATTTTACCTTGTAACGAATTTACAAAGTTTGCAGACTGACCATTCATCAATTCATCTGAATTCAGACTCTGTACTGCAAAGTTTAGTTTCTTCTTTTCCGATTTAACACCCATAGCCGTTACCACGACTTCATCAATACTTATCGCATTCGAAACTAACTCTAAGTTTAAGGTTGATGTTCCTGCCACTTTACGTTCTGCTTTTTCCATCCCCACATAGCTAAACACCAATGTAGCATCAGGCGAAACTGAAATTGTGTAAACGCCATCAAAATTTGTTACTGTTCCGTTTGTGGTTCCTTTTTCGACAACCGATGCTCCAATAATAGGCAAACCATCCTCTTTAGAGATGATGGTACCTGTAATTACTGCTTTCTGAGCAAAACCAAATTGCCAAACAAAAAAGAAACCGACAAGTAATAGTATGGTCCTTTTCATAAATATAATTTGTTATTAAATGAGTTTTAAATCCAATCCTTTTATTCAATAAATCACGTTTGCAAAAGAACAAAAAAAAAATCAACCTGCAAACGTTTGCAATATGTTGTAAAACATAATTTATCATTAAAATAGCTTCGATTTCATTAACAAATTCGCCTTAAATCAATCGATCAGCCACAAAACTTATTGCTGATTATTAACATTTTAAACTCTAATTCGTATAAAAAACAACCAAACATCAATTACAAACAAATCAAAATGCACAAACGAAAAAATTTAATACAAAGTCCTCATTTTTTATTGTATTTTCACACATCTGTAAAATGCTTTATTTTTATACAATAAGCTCACACAATTTTCTCTATTATTAATTACCCCAACAACTCACAAACGAAAGTTTTCGACACACAAAAACAAAGAATGAAAATACAAAAAGAAAACAATGTTATTTTTATTTCAATAATTCAATAAAATGCTGTTTATCTTATTAAAAAATCCATATATTTGCAATAATTTTAGAAAAACATCTAAAATAGAACATTATTTACCTGACAATAAATAACTTGATGCAATATAAATTCAACTTTAACATTATTGTTAACTAAAAAAACAGGCAACCAATACCCGGCTATCGTTATTTAAACAAAAAAACGAACCCTAAAGTTGAATAAAAAAATATACAATAAGCCATCCTCTCAAACAAGGACCTTATTTGAAAAATAAAATTGATTTTATTTAACCTAAAGGATTTTTTCACAATAAGGCACAACTCAAAAACAGAGAAACATATACAGCTATTAATGTGCACATTACGAATTGAACTCGTTAAAACAAACGATTGCATCAAACAAAACAACACATTGCGTCTAAATTGATCAGGGCAAAACACAAAAATCTCCACATAAAATGAACAGCATCAGCCACACACTTATCAAAACAATACTTTTATATAGTTTTATAATATTCGGTCACGCCCGGACATACGCCGACACACCAACCATCCCGGCTATAGTACAGACACTTGTGGATTCATTTAATCGCCAGTCGGACGAACATTATACGATTAGTGCTAACACAAACAATCATCTACAAACTCAACTTACAGGGACAACCAATCACCCGAAAGAATTTTTATTGTTGAAGAAAAATCTGGAAAAGAATGAAATTGTATTTACCGACAGTGTGCGCCTTCAATCAAATCCGGCATTGGGAGATAAAGTATACGGACTCATCAATGTTTCGGTGGCAAACCTTCGCTCCGAACCCCTGCACTCCGCCGAACTTTCGACACAGGCACTTTTAGGGACACCCATCAATATACTCGACAAAAAGAACAACTGGCTGCTGGTGCAAACTCCCGACAACTATGTTTCGTGGACAGAGGAAAGCACAGTAACCCTTCTGAACCGACAAGAGATAAACAAGTGGATGGATGCCCGAAAAATAGTGTACTACCAAAACTATGGTAGCAGCTACGAAAAAGCCGACACAAGATCTCAAACCATTTCGGATGTTGTGATTTGCAATATTTTCGAGTACTTATCAGAAAACAGAAATTTCATAAAAGTAATGTACCCCGACAAAAGAGTGGCTTTTTTAAAGAAAACCGACTGTATCGACTACAGTAAATGGATCAACCTACCGTATCCAACTCCAGCGGACATTATCAAAACAGCAAAAACATTTACCGGAATTCCCTACCTTTGGGGCGGAACTTCATCAAAAGGACTTGACTGTTCAGGTTTTACAAAACTCACATTTTTGATTCACGGCATTATCATCCAACGCGATGCGTCGCAGCAGGCAAGACATGGAATTATTTCAAACGATGGCACTTTCGACACGCTGCAACCCGGCAACCTGCTTTTTTTTGGCAAAAAAGACATAAGTACAGACAAAACATCTATCACTCACGTAGCAATTTATATAAGGAACAACGAATACATCCACGCTTCGGGCATGGTGGGACACAACAGTTTTGACAGCGACTCTCCCATTTACAGTGCCTACCGTGCCAACTCGTTTATAAAAGCAAGCGATTACATTTCGGCAATTGGCACCGAAAACATCACAAAAGTAAAATACAGCGATTTTTACAACAAACACTAACATCATCTCAAATTATACAGTTATGACTACAAATCGACGGGATTTTCTGAAAATATCCGGACTTACACTGGGTTTATCCTTCATTGACACAAAATCGGCTGCAGCTCCGCTTATAAATTGTTTCGGTTCAAAAAAAACGCAAAAAATGAAACTATCATTCCAACTCTATAACTTAATGCTGAAGCACACTTTCACTGTGGCCAGCAATTCACGCACAACAACGCCTGTAGTATTAACCCAAATTGAGTACGATGGCATCATTGGGTACGGCGAAGCCTCAATGCCTCCCTACCTTGGCGAAACGCAGGCATCGGTCACAAAGTTTCTTTCAAAAGTCGACCTGTCGTCCTTTAACGATCCGTTTCAGCTGGATGAAATTCTGGCTTACATTGATGGAATTGAAGAAAAGAACACAGCCGCCAAAGCCGCCATCGACATTGCCCTGCACGATCTGACAGGCAAAATATTGAATCAGCCTATCCACAGAATATGGGGACTTTCGAAGAAAAACACGCCCAACACCTCTTTCACAATAGGCATCGACACACCGGAAATTATAAAAGAAAAAACCCTTGAAGCCGGAAATCAATACAAAATATTAAAAGTAAAACTCGGGCGCAACAACGACAAGGAGATGATAGAAACCATACGCTCGGTGACTGACACACCGCTTTGCGTAGACGTAAACCAGGGCTGGACCGACAAGAAAATGGCGCTGGACATGATTTACTGGCTGAAAGAAAAAAATATAGTTTTCGTAGAACAACCCATGAGCAAAGAAAACATGGAAGATATGGCCTGGCTTACCCAACACAGTCCTCTGCCCGTCATAGCCGACGAAGCTGTTCAGCGACTTGCCGACGTAAAACATTTATACCAGGTTTATTCGGGTATTAACGTAAAACTAATGAAATGCGGAGGTATGCGCGAAGCTCACAAAATGATAGAACTTGCCCAGGCACTGAATATGAAAACGATGATAGGCTGCATGACCGAAACTTCCTGTGCCGTTTCGGCCGCTGCTCAACTATCGCCACTCACTGATTGGGCCGATTTAGATGGCAACTTACTCATTACAAACGACGTATTTGAAGGCATAAAAATAATTAATGGTAAAGTCACCCTCAACGATAGACCGGGAATAGGGATTAGGAAAATTTAATACAATTCATCTAATACACATTTCATCCAAATTAAATTACTCTGTAAAAATCGCTATATATCAATATCTTATTTAAATTACTAAATTTATTTTTCTTATTTCCTTTTTGATTTCATTATTATTTCAATAGTTATTTTTATATTTGCACCCGTTGCAAACGTTTGCACTAAACAATAAAACTAAAAATCTAATCGAACAAAACAGTCTTTTATTATTGTATCTATGTTATTAAAAAACCTTTTGAAACAATTATTTAAAACAATTATTCAATGAAAATTACAAACAAAAAGAAATCAATCACAGGATTAACCTCCCGATTACTGGTGGTATCTCTGTTTTGCTTTTTAGGAATTCAGGCTTTTGCTCAGTCTAAAGCAATTTCTTTGTCCGGAACGGTAACAGACCTAAAAGGACAAGCTTTAATCGGTGTCAATGTAGTAGCCACAGGCACCACCTCGGGAACAATTACAGACATTGATGGTAAATGGGCTTTATCAGTACCCACAACAGCAACTGAATTAAAATTCAGCTACATCGGGTACACTGATAAAGCAGTCACAATCGGCACTTCGCGCGTTATTAATATTCAGCTAGCTGAGTCGACCGAACAAATCGACGAACTTGTGGTGATTGGTTATGGCTCAGTAAGAAAATCAGACTTAACCGGAGCTGTATCTTCAGTGAAAGAAAGTTCTATTTCCCGTCAACCTGTTGCAAGTGCAGCACAGGCACTTCAGGGATTAGTACCCGGAGTGAAAGTAACTGCCAACTCAGGATCTCCCGGAGGTTCAATTTCGGTAAGAATTCGTGGTATCGGTACAGTTGGAGACTCTGATCCATTATATGTAGTTGATGGAATGCCAGTAAACGACATTGCTTATTTAAGCACCAACGAAATTGAAGCCATCGAAGTCATGAAAGATGCTTCGGCTACTGCTATCTATGGTGCAAGAGGTGCAAATGGTGTAATTATGGTCACTACCAAACACGGTAAGAAAGGAAAAGATGTAATCAGCATTAATTCTTATTGGGGAACTTCGCAAATTAACACTGACTTGAATTTGCTCACTGGAAAACAATGGTACGATTTGCAAACCGAGATCAATAAAACGAGAACCACTCCTATCAATTTAGCCAACGCCGACCCAAATATTTCGACTAATTGGCTGAAAGAAGTTTCTCAAAAAGCCGTTGTGCAGAATCATGATTTGAGTTTTTCGGGCGGTAGCGAAAACTTCACTTACAATATGAGTTTAGGCTATCTTAATCAGGAAGGCACAATCAAAAAGACTGATTATGAACGTATCAATGCCCGCTTCAACATGGAGCGTAAAATGAATAAAGTCATAACCGTAGGTACAAATGCTGCTATTTCCAGTTCTTCGCGCAACAAGGTACTGGAAGGAAGCAACACAGTGGGTATCATTAACTCTGCCATTAAATTAGAACCTGTTGTTCCCGTAAAAAACGCCGATGGAACATGGGGTGCTTCAAAATATATCGACTATCCTAATCCAGTGGCCGCTATCGAATTTACAAACAGCAATGAAAAAAACCTTAATTTTGTAGGAAATATTTATGCTACAGTAAATCTAGCAAAAGGACTTTATTTTAAATCATCATTGGGAATAGATTATCTTCGTTACGACTCATATGATTTTGATCCTGTTTACACCGTAAACACCTATCAGAAAAATGCAGTCAATAAAGTATCCCGCGGTTATTCAAAAAACAACAACATTTTGTTTGAAAACACATTGAACTTCAATCGCACTTTCAACGAAAAACATAACTTTGGTGCTTTATTGGGGTATACAGCCGAACAAACAAGATACGAAAACATCTACGCAACCAAACAAAACACACCCAACAACGATCCTGAACTCCAATATCTTGACGCTGCTCAACTTGCAACATCGGCAACAGCTGCAGGAGGAGCTTATGAATCTTCTATCCTTTCTTTTTTAGGACGCGTAAATTACAGTTATGATGACCGTTATCTCGCCACAGCATCTATCAGACGAGATGGATCTTCACGTTTTGGTAAATCAAACCAGTATGGTAATTTTCCTTCTTTTGCCTTAGCATGGAAAATAAGCAACGAGTCTTTCTTTGTTGATTTGAACCAAAACATCCTGAACAGTGCAAAATTGCGAGCTGGTTGGGGTCAGGTGGGCAATCAAAGCATCTCCAACTATGCATTTCAAAACCTTATCAGCACCAACGGACAATATGCTTATTTATTCGGCAAACCAGAAGTTGTTTATCAGGGAGCAGTAGCCGTTGCCCTTGGCAATAAAGATGTAAAATGGGAAGCCACTGAGTCAACCAATATCGGTATTGATTTAGGATTTTTCAAAAACAAATTGACTGCATCGGTAGAGTATTATAACAAAACCACTAAGGACATGTTGATTCAAGAACCTATTCCTTTATTTTTAGGATTTGAAACAGGACCAACCACCAATGTGGGTTCAGCTCGTAACAGTGGCGTCGAAATTCAAGCTGAATGGAGAGCTAAAATAGGGAAAAATTTCAACTATAATATCGGTGGAAACATCTCGACAATTAAAAATGAAATGCTAAGTTTAGGTTCGTCCAAATTTATTTCGGGTGGAGCTATCAGAAATGGAAATGCAACCTATACTTCTGTCGGAAATCCAATCGGCTCTTTCTGGGGTTACAAAACAAATGGACTAGTTCAAACAGATGAACAACTGGCCGATGTTAAAAAAAGACAACCAAATGCAGGTTTGGGAGATGTTGTATTTGTAGATGTAAACGATGATAAAGTTTTATCTGATTTAGACAAAACTATCATTGGGAAACCACTTCCTGATTTTTATTATGGATTTAATGTAGGTTTCGAATTTAAGGGGCTTGATTTTGCCGCCATATTCGAAGGCACTTACGGCAACGACATCTTCAACGCAATGCGCTACTTTACCTACGATTTAGGTGATGTGACCAACAAATCTGTTGATGTTTTGAATTACTGGACACCCACTAATACAAATACCACTATACCACGGTTGAATGGTAACGACAAAAACGACAACAAACGCATCTCCGACCTATACGTCGAAGATGGGTCATACTTAAGACTTAAAACGCTTCAATTAGGATATACTATCCCTCAGAGCATAAGCAGCAAGGTATACATGAGTAGTTTGAGAGTATTTATTACAGGCCAAAACCTGCTGACATTTACAAAATACTCAGGACCCGATCCTGAAATTGGCCAAATCACAAGTACTAACACTTTGAGTAGAGGTGTTGATATAGGTACATATCCACAGGCACAAACGTTTACAGCTGGTATTAACATAACATTTTAAATAGGAAAGCAATATGAAATCAACTAAAATATTAGGACTAATTTTATCAGCCACTTTATTTTTTGGCTGTAGTGAAGACTTTCTGGATAAATCAAAGTTAGGAGCTTTGTCCACCGACAAATTTTTCCTGACTGAGATCGATGCAAATCAGGCAGTAATTGCTGCCTACAGCGACTTAAAAGATTACCGTTACACCTGGACCATTTGGGCTTTGGGCGATGTATTGAGCGATGATGCAACTTACAGCGGTAGTGCTGCTGATGCACAAGCTTACGCTACAATGGAATCCTTTAATTATCCTACTGACAATGGTAGAATCCTCAACAGATATCAAATACTTTTCAGAGGAGTAAATAAAGCCAATCAAGCCATCGATGGCATCAAAAAAATGGATGATGCGCTTTTCAAAACTATGAACAAAAAACAATTACTGGGTGAAGCGCTATTTTTGCGCGCTTATTACTACCATGAATTGGTCATTGCTTTCGGAGCAGTACCTTTAATGACAACAACCCCTACTATTGTTGACAAAAACCTCACCAGAACACCTGTGGCTGAAGTATATGCGCAAATTGAAAAGGATTTAATTGAAGCAGCAAGTTATTTACCCAAGAAATCTGATCAGAATCTTGCAAAAGATGCAGGCAGAATTACAAAAGGGGCTGCCAACGCAATGTTGTCAAGAGTTTATCTATTCGAAAAGAAGTACGCTGAATGTAAAACTGCTTCTAAAGCTGTTTTTGAAGAAAACTATTCATTGGTACCGAATTATGCCGACGTATTTACTTTGGCCGGAGAACATGGATCTGAATCTATTTTAGAAATTGACCACTATAATTCGACAACTCAAAGTGCTGCAACAACGAACAATGGTAATTTCCACGTATTGATGATGATGCCGGGTGGCGTTACCTATGGATACGGAATCAACCAACCTTCAGCCAGTCTGGCTGCTGCTTTTGACGCCGAAGGTGATGTTATCCGTAAAGATGCCACTTTACTTACATTGGCTGATTTGGCTTTATGGGAAACACCTGCTAATGTGGCTAAAGTAACCAATGTAAGATCAGGATACTGGAATCAGAAATATTATCTTAAACCAGCAGAACGCTCAGTAGAAATCCGTAACAATCCTGTAAACATCAGACTCATTCGTCTGTCTGAGGTATATTTGAATTATGCCGAAGCTTGTGCACTGGCTCCTTCTGCATCTGACGGAGAAACACAAGCTCGATTGTACCTGAACAAAGTAAGAACCCGCGTTTCGTTGCCTGACAAAAACAGCTCAGGAACAGCACTTTTCAACGATATCATCAACGAACGCCGTTTAGAACTCGCAATGGAAGGTCACCGTTTCTGGGATATGGTTCGTACAGGTAAGGCTGCTGCCGCATTCGCTGGAAAAGGTACTTTCAGAGCAGGCGTAAGCGACTTACTGCCTATTCCTCAAGCCGAAATAGATGCCAGCGGAGGAGTTATAACTCAAAATCCGTTATAAGTTTAAATTCTCTGCTTTCATAGAATAAAAAGCAGCCGTAAATTAAATCCAGAGCCGTAAAACAACTGACAAAAATCACTGTTTTACGGCTCTTCTTTTTGAACTATATATCCCACTCAACACTTAGAAACTGTTTAAAGATAAACGTCAATTTTATATTTGATTTGGTTTTCTGTTAAACAGAAGTTTGAATGCATTTCAGAAGAGCAAACTATCTTATTGTTTTCCATTCTTTTTTGTCTATTTGCACCTTTATTTTTCTCAAATAGCCCGCTATTTTTCGAAAAATAAAGCCACAACTAGCCTGAAAAATAATTGAAAAACAATTTAAGATTTATTTTTAAACAGTTTCTTAAATGCATTTAGTGATATTATGAAATAAAACAGCCAGATGTCTATCCATAAAAAATGCCGACAAAAGCCGGCATTAGTTGGAATAAAGCAATGACTAAACAACACAATTACTTTTTTCCTAATTCAAGTTCGAGATATGGATACACAGGGTTGTGGAAACCCACCGATCGATATAGTTTTTCTCCGGCAGCTGTGGTATGTAAAGCAAGTTTGGAAACTCCTTGTCTTCGAGCCTCATCAATTAAACTGAGAAGAATCATTTTAGAAATTCCCCGGCGTCTTGCCTCTGGTATTGTATACATATTCAACACATCGCCTTCAACATAAGCAGTACCATTGAAATCACCCGGAACAGAACGAAGGACTACTGCTCCATAAGCAACTGGTTTTTGCGCGAAAACTGCCACCAATGCAATTACGCTACCATTCTGAATGCCTGAAGTGAAATATCGGTTGAGTTCACTCTTCAACTCAGCAACAACAGATGCCGGTCTTTCTCCCTGCAATTCTATAAGATACTGAATACGATAGCCTACCATCGCTTCGATATCCTCAGCACCTACCCTGCCTATTTCAATTTTATCCGGATCAATCACCATATCTATAAGTATGCATTAAAAGGGACGTGCTACCACAATTCCGGTAGCAGCCTTACTGCCCATGAGGTAATCTTCCAGGGTCTCGGTAGAAATCAACACCTTCATATATTTCTGACTGGCATGAAGCATATGAATTCTTCCATTTTTTCGGAAAGCCAACACCACATGCTGAATATCAAGCCCCTGGATATTGGTAGTAATACCCAATATATCACCATCTTTCAACTGATCTTCTATGGAAGCAATTTTACTCTCCGGAACGAAGCATTGTTTTCTTTTCGAAATCTCAACTTCCTGTGTTGCTATTACTTCAATATACTTTCGGTTATTTTTTAGCTGAGTGTATTTTTCGGAATGCGTGCTCATAAAATCAACATTGAAATTAGTATTCGCCGTATTTAATTCGCAACTTATACTTTTCACTATCCCTTTTTGCTCATTGTTATAAATCCAGTCGCTGAAATAATGCAAACGGGAGCTGTAATCAGTTATTTTTTTATTTCTATACCTTATACTCCTTAATTCATTCACGAAAGTAGCGAAATTCGGAGTTGCTGACTGAGCTGTACGAGCCAGGGCTAAACAATTTTCGGCAAAAGTAGTACAATCAAGCGCTCGCAGGTTAATAATCAGCTTTTCTGCTGCTCCACCATCTAAAGTATTTGCAACGTAGGGCGTTCCCACCAGCATTTTTCCGCCTGCAATAATCAGATCACCTGTCGATAAAGTGGTTTTATTCTTGAGAGTTCCGAGAATATTTTCGACAATCAGGCTATCCTTTTTGTCAAAAGAAACAACACTTCTGCCATTCTGAGCTTCGGTTTTAAGATAAAAGCTCAACAGAAATGCAGTTAGAGAAATTAACAGAAATGATTGTTTCATTGTGCAAAAAATTTAATCCTTATTTATTATGCTGTAATTTAAAAGCATCCACCGCTTTTTTTACCGAGCCCTGAATAAGCAGGATATTTTTAGCATGTTCGTAATCAATCCCAAGCTCTTCCACTATCATTCGGGCGCCACGGTCCACAAGCTTTGCATTCGACAACTGCATATTCACCATTTTATTCCCTTTTACGCGTCCGAGTTTAATCATCGTAATGGTGGTTATCATATTCAATATCAACTTCTGAGCAGTCCCGGATTTAAGGCGGGTACTTCCTGTTACAAACTCCGGCCCTACAATGGCTTCGATTCTAATCTCAGCCTCCTGAGCAATAGGTGAATCCGGATTACAAGAAACTGAAGCAGTAAGGATACCATTGGCACGTGCATTGCGTAAAGCGCCAATCACATACGGTGTTGTACCCGAAGCTGCTATCCCTATTACAGTATCGTTCTGATTTATATTTCTTTCCTGCAATTCCTGCCATCCTTTTTCAATATCATCTTCGGCATTTTCTACCGGATTACGCAAAGCTGTTTCACCTCCGGCAATTAAACCTACTACCAAACTCGAAGGCATACCAAAGGTGGGAGGAATTTCGGATGCATCAAGTACACCTAAACGCCCACTGGTACCGGCTCCCAAATAAAAAATCCGACCTCCACGCTTCATTCTCTCCACTATTTTCTCGACAAGTTCTTCTATTTGTGGTAAGGCTCTTGAAACAGCCAACGGAACTTTCATGTCCTCTTCATTCATTTCGATCAACAAATCGTGCACCGATTTTTTGTCTAAATTTTCGTGTAGTGAATTTTGCTCTGTAATTTTTTGAAATGCCATATGTTCTGATTTTGATTATTTTATTTATTGATGTCAACTTTCCGAAAAATAGAAATACTATTGCTGACGTGCATGATATTTTATCAAGCCCTGCATTGGACTTTTCACAATACTACCAACAGTAACGCCACAATCGGCCGCCGCTTCAAGCAATATCTCTTCAAAATGAAATGCTACCGAACCTACAAACGAAGTTTTCATTGACTGAAAATTATATTGCATTACATTTCTTTTGAAAAATGCCACGAATCCGTTGTACACAACATTCCGAATCGCTGGTTCTGAAATATTTTCGCTGAGGAAAGGAGTAAAGGTTGCAAGATACCGATTCGGGAAAGGTTTTTTATAAACATTTTCGAGCACTACTGCCGGGGTGAGTTCGTATTTATCCATAAAAACTTTTCGCAATTCGGCAGGAATCTGATTCTTTAAGCAGTCGGCCATAAAAGTTTTCGACAGCACAGCACCACTTCCTTCATCGCCCAAGATAAAACCTAAAGGAGAAACATTGTCCACTATCTCGGTGCCATCGTAATAGCACGAATTCGATCCTGTTCCCAATATACAAGCGATTCCTTTTTCTGTTCCACACAGCGAGCGGGCAGCCGCCAACAAATCGCTCTGCACTTCGATAGGGATGTGTTTAAAGTAAAAACCGAGGGCATTGCAAACGATTGCTTTTTTCTCAGGAAAGGAACAACCGGCACCATAGAAGCAGATAGAACTGATGGGCAAATCGCCTAATTCAGGCAACAAAAAACACTCTATTTCAGACTTTATTTCACTTTCGGTCTGATAAAACGGATTGATCCCTTTGGTAAAAATTTGCTTTACCACCCCTGAATTTTCAACTACAAGCCACTCTGTTTTGGTGGATCCACTGTCTACTAATAACTGCATAAACACTATTTTCTTATTAATATGTCTTTTTTCAAACTGCAAAATAAAGCAAAAGGTTTCACCTAACCAAAGGAAAACAGAAAAATTTGAATATTTGGTGCAAACGTTTGCATTAAATTTGAAAAATCCGATTTTTTTTGTATTTTTGTCGCAAAATATTACACACAAACAACTCAGAACATATTATATGAGAACAAATTTAAGCTCGCAAATAACGCTGACACGCATATCGAAAAGATATTATCAGCCCGATGATGTATTTGAACTCTCACGCGTTACCCGATTCGAAAAAGTAGCAACTGAAATATTCGAAAACGAAAAAGATGGTTCATTAAAAATAGCCGAGGAAATATCCGAACTTATAAAATCAAAACAGGCTACAGGTGAAAATTGCATTTTAGGACTTACAAACGGGAAATCGACAGTAGGCATCTACAACGAACTGATCCGTTTGCACAAAAAAGGAGAACTTAGTTTTAAAAACGTCATCGTATTCAACCTTTTTGAGTACTACCCGCTGAACAATACATCGAACAGCTGCCTTGCGCAAATGCATGAAATGCTTTTCGACCATATTGATATTCCTGCCGAAAACATTTACTCTCCCGATGGAATGCTCGACAAATCGGAAATCATGGGAGCTTGTAAAAGTTACGAACAAAAAATAGCAAGCTTTGGAGGAATCGATTTACAGATTCTGGGCATTGGTCGTTCGGGGAACATTGGTTTCAACGAACCGGGCTCGCAATCCAATTCGGGTACAAGACTAATTTTACTCGACAATATTTCGCGCAAAGATGCGGCAGAACTCTTCGGAAGCGTAGAGTCAGTTCCTATCAGCGCCATTACTTTGGGCGTAGGCACTATTCTCAAGGCTAAAAGAATCATTCTTGCCGCCTGGGGCGAACACAAAACCTCTGTAATTAAAAGCGCTGTAGAAGGAGCCGTCTCGGAACATACGCCAGCATCGTACCTGCAATTGCATTCCAACGTGAAAATGGTGATAGATCTGCATGCCGCAGGCGAACTTACACGTATCAGCCGTCCATGGTCGGTCACTTCATGCGATTGGGACGACAAACTCATTCGTCGCGCCATTGTTTGGCTATGCATGAAGGTGAACAAACCCATACTTAAACTCACCAACAAAGATTATAACGAAAACGGATTGAGCGAATTACTGGCACTTTATGGTTCGGCCTACAATGTCAATATTAAAATCTTCAACGATTTACAACACACAATTACCGGATGGCCCGGAGGCAAACCAAATGCCGATGACAGCAACCGCCCTGAACGCGCTTTGCCATTTCCTAAAAAAGTATTAATTTTCAGCCCGCATCCCGACGATGACGTAATATCGATGGGCGGTACATTCAAAAGACTTATCGACCAAAATCATGATGTGCATGTTGCCTATCAAACTTCGGGTAACATAGCTGTAGCCGACGATGAAGTGATACGTTTCCTTGCTTTTCTGAAAGGGTTCAAAAATTTATATGACTCGGGAAATGAAGTACTTGAAAACAAATACAACGAATTCAGAACATTTATTCTTCAGGACAAAAAAGAAGGAGATGCCGACACACGTGAAATACTCGACTTAAAAGCATTGATTCGTCGCGGTGAGGCCAAAGCAGCATGTCGCTACATTGGCTTGCCATCTAAGAATATTCATTTTCTGAATCTTCCGTTCTACGAAACAGGATCTGTAAAAAAATCGCCTATCAGTCAGGCAGATGTGGACATAGTAAAAGCGCTGCTCGAAGAACTGAAACCGCACCAGATATATGTAGCAGGCGATCTTGCCGATCCGCACGGGACTCATAAAGTTTGTCTGGACGCCATTTTGGCCGCCATCGACGAAATGAAAGATGAAGCATGGATGAAGGATTGCCGTGTATGGATGTATCGTGGCGCCTGGAAAGAATGGGAAATTGACCACATCGAAATGGCAGTACCAATAAGCCCTGAAGAGTTACGCAATAAACGCAACGCCATTCTTCGCCACCAATCCCAAATGGAAAGTGCACCTTACATGGGGAACGACGAAAGACTTTTCTGGCAACGTTCAGAAGATCGTAACAAAGCCACTGCCGAGCTGTATTCTCAATTAGGATTGGCCTCGTACGAAGCTATTGAAGCATTTGTTCAATACATTCCGGTTTAATTTACTAATGAATTTTGTATAAAACTAAAAACACATATTTACTACAACCTAATGAAACAAATTAATTGCTTTATTGCATTTAAAGATGCTGCTCAGACACGAGAGACAGTAGAAAATTTATTAAAATCAGCGACTGTAAACAAAGTCTATCTTTTGGCCACTGCGCCAACCGACGAAACAGTTCCGGGATGCGAAATACTGTTCATCGACTCGATGAGCAGCAGCGCCACCGTTCGTAAAATAGCAGAAAAATCGGATACCGAGTACAGCCTGATTTATACAAAATTCACTAAACTGGAGCCGGGACAATACGCTCTCGAACGCTTTCTCAGAGTGGCCAACGACACCCGCGCCGGCTTGGTTTATTCGGATTATTACCAGATTGCCGACGGCGTTCGTTCCAATTTGCCTGTAATTGATTATCAACAGGGCAGTTTGCGCGACGATTTTAATTTTGGTTCTGTTTTGTTTTACAACGCAAGCTGTTTGAAAAAAGCAGCCGAGGAAACTACTCAGGAATACAAATTTGCCGGACTATACAACTTGCGTCTGAAAGTTTCGGAATATGCCGAACTGTTCCATATGAACGAGTACCTTTATTCGGAAGTGGAATCGGATACAAGAAAAAGTGGCGAAAAGATTTTCGACTATGTAGATCCAAAAAACAGAGCAGCACAGATAGAAATGGAAGTGGCCTGTACCGAGCATTTGAAAAAAACAGGTGCTTATCTGGCACCCGATTTCAAAAAAATAGAGTTCAACGAAGGTAAATTCCCTGTGGAAGCTTCGGTAATTATCCCCGTGCGCAACCGTGTAAAAACAGTAGAAGATGCTATCGTTTCGGTATTATCTCAGAAAACTGACTTTGCATTCAACCTCATCATTGTGGACAATTACTCAACCGACGGCACTACGGAAATTATCGAGAAACATGCAAAAGCCGATAGCCGACTGATTCACCTGATACCCGAACGTACCGACCTTGGTATAGGCGGATGCTGGAATGCAGGCGTGGACTCAGCACTTTGCGGAAAATTTGCAGTGCAGCTGGACAGCGACGATGTGTACGAAAACGAAAATACTTTACAAACCATAGTAAATGCTTTTTACGAGCAAAACTGCGCCATGGTAATCGGCTCGTACACGATGACCAACTTTGCCATGGAAACCATTGCTCCTGGACTGATTGACCACAAAGAATGGACGCCCGAAAACGGCAGAAACAATGCTTTGCGCATCAACGGACTGGGCGCACCACGTGCTTTCTACACACCGGTATTGCGTAACATCAAAGTGCCAAACACAAGCTATGGCGAAGATTACGCCCTGGGACTGGCCATAAGCCGCGAGTACCAGATCGGCAGAATTTACAATTCGGTTTACCTCTGCCGCCGCTGGGACGACAACTCGGATGCATCACTCGATGTAGTAAAAATGAACGGACACAACTTCTACAAAGATAAAATCCGCACCATTGAATTGATGGCCCGAAAGAACAGAAATTAAAGCACTTATCAGGCTTCCTTGCTCTTCGAAACGTTAATTATCGCCAATTATGGAGACAAAGCAATTAACTTAAATGAAAAAGGCACAGAAGAAGGGAATTTGAATTTTAACGGAATAAAATTTGCTGCATAAGAAACATAATTTAAAAATAAAATAGAAATGAAAAAACATTACATTTTTAGCTTGTGTTTGTGTTTCTTATGCACAACTTTTTCCTTCCGCCTATCGGCTCAGGAGTACAACAATTTCGATTTAAGCAAGTACTACACACCAGACATTGTGCGCAATGCGCTGGATTTAGACTTTAGCTCTTCCGGTCAATTTGCAAATGTATATAACGAGTTTGATCATCTGTCCGTTACCAACGAGTCTTTTTCTTCGAACATTGCTGGCACAATAAATTCCTCATTCAGCACCTATAGAAATACGCTGAAAAGAATTTCGTCGCTGATGCTTAACGGATCTTTCTCAGGATCTTATTCCTCAATCCGGGAGACAACCGGATCCACCAACAAAAATAACAGCAACACTGGTGGTCTGAACTTAAATTATTCCGACAAGTTTTATAAAACATCAACACTTTTTCTTTCAGCAGGTATAATAGCTCGGTTAATCCCAACATACAACAAACAACAGTTGCAATCCGATCCAAATCCAAGAGAAATAAATGAAAAAATTAACCGATATTATTTTAATCCATCTATAGGAATAGGTATAGGAAGAATAGAGCAGGTACAGGATGCCCGTCAGGCCATCTACCTTTTGGATGATTTATCAAAAAAAGGGGTTTTAAGCCGACAACTAACAAATAATGAAGTTTTCAGTCTTGCACAGCAAATGTCGAAGATAAAAAACAAACGCTTCCTCGATTCACGTTTACGCTTGATCGAAGAAGTTACAGCCATCGATGCTTTCTTTGTAAACAATGGTTTACTTAACAAATCAGATGCTGCCTATTTTACAACTTTGTACGACAATTGGTTGTATGGAGCCGCTTTTGAAAGAAAATCGGGACAGACTTTTGAATTTCAAATCAACGGTGACTTTATAAAAAGTTACGGTAAAACTGAAACAAACTTTACCGTTCAGGATTCAGTCTATTGGACCAAATACAACTCCAACCAGCGTAGTGCCGGATTGGCCTTTGTATACACATTCGAAAAACCGTTTAAGCTCAACTGGCAACATTCAGTAAATGCAGTATTAAACGCTTTTACCGAACCTATCGAGCATACAAATTCGAATAGCAACAGCACAACCAAAAGCATTGCCTCTTATAACAACAGCCAGATATCGCTTTCCGGAAATTACATTTTAGGATATTACCCAAATTCACGTACAAATCTTCAGCTTGGAATAAGTCAGTTATTTGGTCGGCAGATTACAAAAAGCACAACGGTTAATGTAGCTGCAAATCAAACTAAAAACATCAACGCCAGAACACAAATCGATTTTTCGACCTACTATTATTTATCCCCGCAATTAAGAATTTCGGGAACAGTATGGGCATACAAAACTTATCATAGAAGCAATTATGCAGATTCCGGTTCAAAAGCTAATAATTTTAACGCGCAGTTTAATGCCACTTTGAACTACGCATTTTTCTAAACAACAACACTTTTTTTATTAATGAACAAACTCAACAATCAGGTAAAATCTTTATTCGACGAGCAAGTTGCCAACTGGGAACTTGCCCGTCGGAATTTTGCAGGACTCAAAACTGTACAAACCAAGACCTTTAATTTCGGCGATTTCGACATAAAAGTACAATTTAACCCGGCGCGCATTGTATCTTCAGGAGCAAAAGTCGACGCTAAAACCATAGCCGAACGCAAGTGCTTCCTGTGCAGCGAACATTTGCCAGCTGAACAAAAAGGAATAGAGGCGGGAAATTATACGGTTTTGGTGAACCCCTTCCCTATTTTTCCTGAACATTTCACAATTCCGCACATCGAACATATCGAACAACAGATAAAACCGTTTTTTGGCGATATGCTCGAACTTGCCAAAGCCATGGACAATTACCTGATTTTTTATAACGGACCCAAATGTGGCGCTTCGGCACCCGACCACATGCATTTTCAGGCAGGCACCAGGGACTTTTTGCCACTCATCAGCGATTATAAAAAACTCAAAGCCACACACACCAATGTGTTGGTGGAAGATGATGAGTATAAAGTATTCAGCATGAAGAATTACCTGCGCACCGTTTATTGCATTGAATCGGGAAATGCTAAAGAATCGAAACTGGTATTTAATTCGCTATACACCAACCTTCAGCAATCGAACACCGAGGAACCCATGATGAATGTTGTGTGTACTTTCGAGAATGGTAAATGGTACACATTCGTCCTTCCCCGCAAGGCGTTTCGACCCTGGCAATTTACTGCCGAAGGAGATCAGCAGCTAATGGTGAGTCCGGCTACGGTGGAGATGTGTGGCACTTTTATAACTCCTATCGAAAAACATTTCGAAAAAATAACAAAAGAAGATGTAATCAGCATATTGGAACAAGTGAGTTTTTAATCAAAAAGTACAGAACACACAATTTCATAAAAAAAATGAAGTTTTTGATATGTAGCAAGAAATAAAACACTTCTTTATAAAAAAACAAAGACTTTCAGGAACAGACTAATATATCTACAAAAAAGCACAAAGCAATTTAAACAATATATAAAATATCTATATAAATCAGAAAGAAACCTTCTGAAATGCAATAAGCAATGAAAAAGATACGATAAGCTATAACAAAAACATGATAAGCTATGTAAAAGATACGATATGCTATATCAAAGATATGACAAGCTATATCAAAGGTATGACAAGCTATATCAAAGATATGACAAGCTACATCAAAGATATGACAAGCACTTTCGGAGACGCAAAAAGAATCTAAATAGAAACACAAAGCATTTTACAAGAATAAGAACTCCTTAAATTCACGCTTTTAATACAAAAAATAGTATTACTTTTATGAGCAAATAAAAACCAATACAGTATGAACACAAACATTATGTCACCCGACGAAACCAAAAACAACATGCCACACAACGGCAAGTTTCTTACAGATTATGTGCTGAAAAACGGTATCAATCGTGCATTGCTTGCCCGCAAAATGAAGGTCTCGAACACCAGTGTGTATCAGTACGCCGAAAGTTCATCGTTGCAGATGAGCATTCTGTGGAATGCCAGTATTGCGCTCAGCCATAACTTTGTGGCCGAATTGGGCGAATTGTTGCCTGTGGAGTACAAATCGGGCAAAGAAATACAATTGGAAGAAAAAATAAAAGCTTTGGAAGCCCAAATGGAGAAACTAAACCTTGAACTATCGGTTTACAAGGATGTGATCAGCAAATTCAAACCATAATGCAATGAGATTTAGGCTAACGCTCCTTCTGTGCCTATGTTTTTCGCTTTTTGCTTCTGCCCAAAGCACGGCCAGGCATGTCGACACCGACGTGCGCATCATGCAAATACCAAAATCATCAACAAGAACTGTTGATGACATTGCTGCATACGTAAAGGCTAACTTCAGCACCGACGAAGAAAAAGCACGTGCCGTTTTTTACTGGATTTCGCAAACCATAAGTTACGACATTGCCAACATGAGCACAATCAACTATTACGACAACGAACAGCAGGTAGTGGATGAGGTAATGAAATCGCGCAAAGGCGTGTGCATGCATTACGCCACCCTTATGAGCTGGATTTGTAACCGGGCTGGCGTAAAAACCTTTGTAGTGGGTGGCTATACGCGTCAGAACGGAAAAGTTGACGCGCTTTCGCATGCATGGAACGTAAGCTTTGTGGGTGGAAAATGGCAAATGATCGACCCTACCTGGGGTGCAGGTCAAATGGTCAACGGCAAATTTGTACGCCAGCTGAACAATGAGTTTTTTCTGCTGAAACCTGAAGAAAGCATCAAATCACATTGTCCGTTCGATCCGATGTGGCAATTGCTACAGTACCCTATCGACAACAACAACTTTTCGAAAGGAATTGTAACCATCGACAAAAGCAAACCTCTGTTCAGTTTCAACGATTCGATTGCAGCTTACGAAAAAGCCGACGAACTGACACGCCAAAAAGCGGAGCTGCGCCGAATGGAAAACAATGGCATCAACAGTAAACTACTTCAGGAAAATCAACATCAAATAAAAAACCGAATCAACGGCATACAGAAAAACACATCGATAGAAACATTTAACAATGCAGTGAATACGCTCAACCAGGGAGTGAACGACCTGAATGAATTTATCAATTATCGCAACAAACAATTTACACCCAAAAGATCGGATGCTGCGCTCAAACTGATGCTCGAGAACATTGAAGTAACCCTTGCCCGATACAAAACAGAAGTGGCCGGCATAGCTTATGCCGATCCAGCTATAAAATACTCATTGAGCGAACTCAACAAAACAATGCAAAGCATGGAGCAAGCATTGGCTGAGCAGAGAACTTTTTTAGATAAATATTTGTCAACTTCAAAGATATTCAGAAAATCATTATTTTATAACTACAATTGGATGGGAATACCCCTTTATCAAAGCAAATGAATCATACAGAACCGGTAATACAAGTAGGTATTTTAACCTCAGAAGAAATTGAATTTGTGCTGAACGGTATTTTCATAGCACAAAATGGGAAAGACTACAGCGGCCATCAAACTGCCGCATACAACAATGGCAAAGTACTTTTCGACGGAAAAGAGTTCGATGAACTGATTTTCGAACCCATCAACGGCGAAACATCATTCGACCTTATCAATGTGGTCATCGGCATTAATTTTCACTGGGAACGCAAAGAAGACCAGCGTTTCAAAGGCGCACTGCGCATCATTGCTGAAGAAAACAACATCACTGCCATCAACCGTATTGGCGTTGAAGACTACCTCACAAGTGTAATTTCGAGCGAAATGAGCGCAACAGCCTCCGACGAATTGCTCAAAGCACATGCGGTAATTTCGCGCAGTTGGTTACTCAAACCGCTACACGAACAAGATAGCGCGAGCCACGAGCCGGCGTCACAAACAGAATTCAACACTGTGGATACAGAAAATGCAATTGAAACACACATCAAATGGTACGAACGCGACGCCCATACCCACTTCGATGTTTGTGCCGACGATCATTGTCAGCGCTACCAGGGCATTACACGCGCTACTACCAAAGCGGTGGAAAAAGCCATCGAGGCTACCCGCGGCGAAGTATTGATGGCAGGAGATGAAATATGCGATGCCCGTTTTTCAAAATCCTGTGGCGGCGTTTCCGAGACTTTCGAGAACTGTTGGGCGCCCAAACATTACACGTATCTTTCGAAAGTGATCGACAACCCGACTGCACCCGAAGGCTTCGATCTCGATTTAACCGTTGAAGCCAATGCCGACAAATGGATTCGTCAGTCACCCGAAGCATTTTGCAACAGTACCGACAAAAAAGTATTGGCGCAGGTATTAAACAATTACGATCAGGAAACCACCGACTTCTACCGCTGGAAAGTAGAGTACAGCCAATCGGAGCTATCAGAATTATTGCTCCATCGTTCGGGCATCGATTTTGGTGCCATCATCGACCTCGTGCCAGTAAAACGAGGCGAATCGGGACGATTGGTTGAACTTAAAATCGTTGGAACCAAGCGAACCGTCATTGTAGGCAAAGAATTAGAAATCCGCAAATGGCTTTCGAACTCACACCTTTACAGCTCGGCTTTTGTAGTTGACAAAACGGCTATCGAAAATAACATTCCACAACAATTCATACTTACAGGAGCCGGTTGGGGACATGGCGCAGGTCTTTGTCAGATAGGCGCTGCCGTTATGGGAGAAAAAGGTTATCAATACAAACAAATCTTGTTACACTATTTCAGAGGAGCATCGTTAGAAAAAATATACTAATCCAACAGTTGTTACAATTCAACAAACTGGTCGGATAAAAACCCGACAAGGAAATAAATCATCAGAGAACAACCTCAAATTTAAAACAGAAAACAAGAAATTAAACTTCAATACAAATGGAAAACAAACAAACAAAGAAGAGCTCACCCTGGGCATGGATACCTACCCTCTATTTTGCAGAAGGCTTACCCTATGTAGTGGCCATGACGGTAGCAGTAATTATGTACAAACGTCTCGGCATTTCGAACACCGATATTGCCCTTTACACAAGTTGGCTGTATTTGCCATGGGTTATTAAACCTTTCTGGAGTCCGTTTGTGGATTTAATAAAAACAAAACGCTGGTGGATAGTCAGCATGCAAATGCTGATCGGCGCCGGCCTGGCCGGAGTGGCATTTCTCATTCCCATGCCCTTCTTCTTTCAGGCTACACTGGCTGTGCTTTGGCTGATTGCCTTCAGTTCGGCAACACACGATATCGCCGCCGATGGATTTTATATGTTGGCGCTCGATAGTTCACAGCAGTCTTTCTTTGTGGGCATCCGCAGCACCTTTTATCGCCTGGCTATGATTTCGGGACAAGGCGTACTGATTATCATTGCCGGTAGTCTCGAAAGCTGGACAGGACTTGAACCCATGCAATTTACGGTCCAATCGTCCAATACGGCACAGACAGAAATGGTGATGCCGGCTGGGAATGCAGCCATCGCTTCCACCGACGAAATGACTTTTATTGCATTTCCCGAAAACCTTGTTCTGAGCACAAACAACATCAGTGTCGATACATTGAATAAAATCAAGACTTTTGCTTCGGAACAAAATCAGGCGAATGGCTTTGTTGCTGTCGAAAAAACAGCGGCTGAGATCAAAAAAGACGATGCCTCCTGGTGGACGCATAACGTTTCGGCTCCTTTGGGTCATTTTATAAAAACAAATTTTGGCGAAAAAAGAGAGATCGTTTCGGGCAGTGATGGGAAAGTGGGAAATGCCGGCGTTGTAGCTGTTCGGCTGAGTAAAAAACCTGAACCCGGAGAAGATGTGGTGTTAAATTCAAGTTTCGGAAAAGGCGACAAGAGTATTTCTTTGCTCTCGGGCGAACGCGTAGTATTTAACGAAAGCAATTGGGACAAACCCGCTTATCTGGTTGTTCAGCTCGATTATAAACTCAGAGACGAAGTAAAAAGCGAATTCAAAGGTATTTCCGGAAATATAAAATTGGCCTGGAGTATTACCTTCTTTATCCTTGCCGGTATGTTTATATTGTTCTTTGTGTACCACAGATTTGTACTCCCCCGCCCGGTTTCCGACCATGCCACTGCCACCCATTCGGCAAACGACATCTTGCGCGAATTCGGAGGAACTTTCAAATCATTTTTCCAAAAACCAGGAGTTACACTTGCCATCACCTTTATGCTTATCTACCGTTTGGGCGAAGCCATGTTGGTTAAAATGGCCTCTCCGTTCCTGCTCGATGCCCGCGAAGTAGGAGGACTTGGGCTTACAACAGGTCAGGTAGGTTTGGTATATGGAACTGTTGGAATCATAGCACTCACACTCGGAGGTATAGTAGGAGGTATTGCCGCCTCGCGCCGCGGACTTAAATTCTGGATTTGGCCCATGGCGTTGTGTATCACGCTGCCTCATTTGGCCTTCCTGTATTTATCGTGGTTTTTACCCGAAAATCTATTCCTGATCAATGCCGCAGTGGCGCTCGAACAGTTTGGATATGGCTTTGGATTTACCGCCTATATGCTATATATGATTTATTTTGCCGATGGAGAACACAAAACAGCGCACTATGCCATTTGTACCGGTTTTATGGCCATGGGCATGATGCTCCCGGGCATGATAGCCGGCTGGTTGCAGGATTTGCTGGGCTACAATCATTTCTTTATCTGGGTAATGATCTGCGCCATTCCTACGCTCGCCGTTATACCATTTATTAAAATCGACAAAAACTACGGTATAAAAAAGAAGGAAGCTTAAGAAGTTAATGTGCCAATATGCTAATGTGCCAATGACTCATTGGCATATTGGCACATTGACTCATTGACTTATTGGCATATTGGCATATTGACTCATTGGCACATTAGCATATTGGCTCTTTGGCTCTTTGGCATATTTTCTTTACTTTTGCACACAATAATTCTGTTACAATATAACATTTAATAATTTGTCCCGACTGAAAGTCTCCCTTACATGGATGACTTTGGGGACTGGAGTTTTATATGAAGATATTAGTTCTTGGTGCCGGGAAAATGGGCACATTTCTGACCGATGTATTGTGTATTCAACACGAAGTTGCACTTTTCGATACCGACCCTAAACGCCTGCGTTTTGTATTCAACACCTTTCGAATGACTCAATACGAGGAAGTTCGTGAATTTGAACCGGAGTTGGTTATCAACTGCGTCACCCTTAAATATACAATCGATGCTTTTCAGACAATACTACCTTTTCTGCCAAAAAACTGTATCATTTCAGATATCGCTTCGGTAAAAACGGGATTACAAGCTTACTACGAAAGCACTAGTATGCGTTATGTTTCAACACATCCGATGTTTGGCCCTACCTTTGCCACGCTCGACAACCTGAGCACACAAAGCGCCATTATCATTTCTGAATCCGACCATATGGGAAAAGCATTTTTCAAAGATTTGTATGGTTCGCTGCACCTCCGTATTTTTGAATACACTTTCGACGAGCACGACGAAACAATCGCCTACTCGTTGTCCATCCCCTTTGCATCCACCCTGGTTTTTGCTTCGGTAATGAAACATCAGGAAGCGCCGGGGACTACATTTAAACGCCACATGGACATTGCCAAAGGACTGCTTTCGGAGGACGATTATTTGTTGACAGAAATTCTTTTCAACCCCAATACACCCAAACAAATCAACAATATCCGCGCTGAGCTGAAAAACCTGCTGGATATGATTGAAAACAAAGACACTGAAAAGATGCAGGCATTTCTGACGAAAGTGAGAAAAAACATAGAATAGATTTACCTTTGATGGTATAAAGGAAGAAAAACAATTGATTTGAAATTCGTATAATTCGTATTCATTTATTAAAAATTCGTATCAAATGGAAACAAAAGAACAAGTATTGGACGCCATGAAAAAAGCGGGTGCACCCGTCAACGCAGGTAAACTGGTTGAATTAACAGGCCTGGATCGCAAGGAAGTTGACAAAGCCATGAAAGCTTTAAAAGCCGACGGCTCTATAGAATCTCCTAAAATGTGCTACTGGCAACCAAAATGAAAAATGTAATTGTATCGTCCCGAAAAGCGTGTTTTTCGGGACGACGCTTTTATATTAGCCGCCCGGACATTAATGAATCACATTTTAAAGCAGCCGGAGTGGAATTGAAAAGCTTTCCGGATGAGCTACACACAAAATCTCTATTTTTTTTCGGCATCAAAACTGCTTATATAATGGAACATACCCAACACACGCCTGTCAAAACAAATATTTAAGCAATAAAAATTTGTTTCGTAGCAAAAAAGCAGTATCTTTGCACTCACAAAATATCGCGGAGTGGAGCAGTGGTAGCTCGTTGGGCTCATAACCCAAAGGTCGTTCGTTCGAGTCGGGCCTCCGCAACTTAATAAGGATTCATGATTTTCGTGAGTCCTTTTTTTTGCTTAATATGCATAAAAAATTTGAATTTATATATTTTAATTCATTTGGAATACTGTTTCATTGAATTTTATGTTTATAATAAAAAAAATGCTATATTTGCACCTCGTTTGAAAAAATTGAAATAATTAATGTTTTATCTTTAAATAAATTTTCCATGCAAAACAAAGGACTTATCAGGATTTTTGCAGTAGCACTCACTTTGGTGTGTTTGTTTTACCTGTCCTTTACTGTTGTTACAAGTACCTACAATAAAAAAGCAGTTGACTACGCAGCAGGGGACAAAATGAAAGAGTTTCAGTACCTGGACTCTGTGGCCAACGAAAGCGTTTGGTTAGGTTACACTTTGAAAGAATGTCGCGAAAAAGAAATCAATCTGGGTCTCGACTTGAAGGGTGGTATGAACGTTACGCTCGAAGTATCGGTTCCGGACATTATCCGTTCGCTATCAGGGTATAACACTACTCCTAATTTCAACAAAGCAATCGCAACTGCATCCGAAAGACAAAAAACGAACAGTCAGGTTCAGTACCTTGATTTATTTGTTAAGGCGTACAAAGAGTTAGACCCTAATGCTAAGCTTTCTACCGTTTTCAGTACTTTCGAATTAAAAGATAAGATTTCGTTGACTACTTCAAACGAAGACGTGGTAAAAGTATTAAAAGAAGAAATTGATGGTGCTATTAGCAACTCATTCAATGTGCTTCGTACACGTATCGACCGTTTCGGGGTTGTGCAGCCAAACATACAGCGCGACAACAACAACACAGGTCGTATTTTGATTGAATTACCGGGTATCAAAGAACCTGAACGTGTACGTAAATTACTTCAGGGATCGGCTAACCTCGAATTCTGGGAAACATACGAATTATCGGAAATTATCAACAACATATCGCAAGCCAATCAGGTGGTTGCTTCATTGGCAAATGCAAGCACTGCTCCGGCAGCAGTAGCCGACACTACAAAGGCTGCAACTACCGAAACCGCCGCTACTCCTGCAAAACCAGCCTCGGGCGTCGACAGTTTGAAAGCAGCATTGGGCAAAAAAACAGAAGCATCTGCCGATTCAACAAAAATGCAACAAGAGTGGGCCAAAGAAAATCCTTTGATTTCAATTCTTCAGTTAGCAATGAATGGCAACCAGGTAAGTCGTGGCCCTATCATTGGTATGGCACACAGCAAAGACACTGCTAAAATCAATGCTTATTTTGCAATGAAACAAGTGAGAGAAGTACTTCCGCGCGACTTAGGTTTACGCTGGACTGTAAAAGCACTTGACACAAACGGAGAGATATTCCAGTTAATTGCCATTAAAGTTACAAATCGTGATGGTCGCGCGCCTTTAGCCGGAAATGTGATTACCGATGCACGTGCCGACTTCAGTCAGACTTCAGCTTATGCCAATGTATCGATGACAATGAATGCCGAAGGAGCTAAAACCTGGGCACGTATGACCAAAGATAATATTGGAAAATGTATTGCCATTTCTTTGGATGGTTATATTTATTCATTCCCTACTGTAAATGGCGAAATTACAGGTGGTAGTTCTCAGATTACAGGTAACTTCACTGTAGAAGAAGCCAAGGATTTGGCCAACACGCTAAAATCGGGTAAAATGCCGGCACCTTGCCGCATTGTACAGGAAGATGTTGTAGGTCCTTCATTGGGTCAGGAAGCTATTAACAACGGTCTGTGGTCGTTTGTAATTGCCTTTATCTTCGTACTTATCTACATGATGCTTTATTACGGTTTCATTCCGGGACTTATTGCCGATATTGCCTTATTCATTAACGTATTCTTCCTGATGGGTATCCTTGCTTCCTTCCAGGCAGTACTTACGCTACCGGGTATTGCAGGTATTGTGCTTACACTGGGTATGGCCGTGGATGGTAACGTATTGATATACGAACGTGTGCGTGAAGAGCTTATCAAAGGTAAAACGATGAAAAAAGCAATTCAGGATGGATTCAGCAACGCTATTTCGGCAATTATAGATGCCAACGTAACTACATTGATTGCAGGTATTGTATTAGCTGTGTTTGGTTCAGGACCAATTCTGGGCTTTGCCACCACTTTAATTATTGGTATTATTACTTCGTTCGTAACTTCGGTATTCTTAACCCGTTTGATGCTGGAAATATATGCCAACAGAGAAAATGCAAAACAATTGCCATTTACAACCAAAGCCACTGAAGCCTGGTTTCAAAATACAAAAATTGACTTTATCGGAAAACGTAAAACATGGTATATCGTTTCAAGCGTCGTGATTGTTATCTGCTTAGGTTCATTAGCAACCAGAGGATTAAGTTTGGGTATTGACTTCAGCGGTGGACGTAACTATATCGTTCGTTTCGACCAACCTGTATC
This sequence comes from uncultured Paludibacter sp., assembly GCA_963678465.1. Taxonomy (GTDB): domain Bacteria; phylum Bacteroidota; class Bacteroidia; order Bacteroidales; family Paludibacteraceae; genus Paludibacter. The sequence continues at coordinate 3,468,185 of OY782858.1, read as the reverse complement.
CACCGAAAATGTGCGTGATTTACTCGAAGGTCAATTCGAAGGTTCAAGCGCTTCGGTGATCAGCATTGGAAATGAAAATCAGGTGCGTATATCGACAAAATACAAAATTGATGACAATTCTGAAAATGTTGGAGGAGAAATTGAAGGTAAATTATACACCGGCTTGAAATCTTTATTGAAAGCAGATGTAACACAGGAACAATTTGTTGAGAACAACATTAAGAGTTCTCAGAAAGTAGGTCCAACCATTGCCGACGATATTAAAACGGGTGCTATCTGGGCTGTAATTGTTGCCTTGTTTGGTATTTCGCTCTACATTCTGATCCGATTCAGCGATATAGCATTCTCCATTGGAGCTATGGCTTCACTGTTCCACGATGTGATTATCATTTTGGGTGCTTACTCTCTATTGTATAGCATAATGCCATTCTCAATGGAAATGGATCAATCGTTTATTGCCGCTATTCTGACTTATGTCGGATTCTCGGTGAACGATACGGTGGTTATCTTCGACCGTATCCGCGAAAACATAGGTCTTTATCCAAAACGAAGCAGAGAAGATATCATGAACGAATCGTTGAACGAAACGCTTAGCCGTACCTTTAGTACCTCTGCCAGTGTATTGGTAGTAATGATTGCTATCTTTGTATGGGGTGGTGAAACTATCCGCGGATTTATCTTTGCGCTGTTGATAGGTACAATCTTAGGGGTTTACTCTACACTCTTTGTGGCAGTACCTATTGCTCATGATATTGTTTTGAAAAAGAAAAAGAAAAAAGAGTTGGCCTCAGCTAAAACTGCTGCCACAGAAAAAAAATAATTTTTTATACGTTTTATAAAGCCCTCAAGAGCTTCGCTGATCATTTCAGCGAAGCTCTTTTGTTTTGAGCTTAAATTGAATAATGATCGCAAGTTAATAAATGAATAATTTTGCAGATTCAAATAACTTTCATTAATTTGTATCGAAAATCACGTTCTACATTTTTGATCATCCAGAAATATGTTTACTAAAAGACATTGCTTCCTAACCATTTTTCTTATCTGCTGCATCGTATTGCACGCTCAGGAGTTCACTCCAATTGTGAAACAGTTTGTAAAAAAAGATTATAATGCAGCTAATCAGAACTGGGCAGTAGGGCAGACTTCAGATGGGGTAATGTATTTTGGGAATAATCAATGCTTACTTGAATTTGACGGCAGTATGTGGAGAAGCATTAAACTCCCACAAAACAAAATAGTACGATCATTAATGATTGATAGTAAGGATCGCATTTATGTAGGATCGTTTCAGGAGTTTGGTTTCTTTGAAAAAGATGCATTTGGCAACTTACAATATACATCTTTATCAGCTGAGCTGAAAGACTACAAAATGAAAAACGATGAGATATGGAATATTATTGAACTAAACGGCACTGTATTATTCCAATCGTTTACAAGTTACTTTATTTACGACGGGAAATACACAAAAGGATTACGTTGTAAATACACTTTCCTCTTTTTCAATATCTACAAAGACAAAATCTACACGCACACAAGCCAGAATGGCTTTAGCCAACTGACCCCATTGGTACCCGAAGTTAACCCCATTTTAAGTGCAGAACTCAAAAGCCCTGTAATAAGCGTACTCAATTACGATGCAAATAATGCTCTTTTGGTTACAAAGGCAGATGGATTATTTTTGTTTGATGGTAAAAACATAAGCAAATTCAGCACCAATGCCGATGATGAACTCAGACGATCGGATGTTAACAGGGCTACGGTTTCGAAAGATGGGGTAATTCTGATAGGAACTATTCTGAACGGGGTGATTGCCATCAATAAAACCGGCCAAAAACTTTGGACTCTCAACAGTTCAAATGTACTTCAGAACAATACCATACTGGGCATGCACTGCGACAAAGACAATAACCTCTGGGTGTGTCTCGACAAAGGAATTTCAATGATTCAACTCAATTCATCCCTAAAATACATTCATTCGTTCAGCCCGGCAGTTGGTGCCATTTATTCATTGAGTTACGAGGCTCCATATTTGTATATTGGAACCAATCAGGGCCTTTATTCAGCTCGCTTCGACGTGAATCGCAAAACACTATCAGAGGTCAGGTTTGAATCGGCAGTAAAGGGCCAGGTATGGAATCTGACCAATATCGACGGTCAACATCTTTGTGGAAACAACGAACAAACATTTGAGATAAAAAGCAGGAAGGCATCGATGATTTCGCCTGTCAGAGGAGGAATGTGTATCAGCAAAGGGGTGATCCACGGACAGGAAGTTTTGGTACAGGGCACTTACTCTGAATTATGTATTTACCTAAAAAAAGATGGACGTTGGGAGTATAGTCACAGTGTTGAACAATTTATTAATCCCATACGCTATATCGAAATTGATTATACCGGTACAATTTGGGCCAGTCATATGCACCAGGGACTTTACGCCATTCAACTTACAAATGATTTACGAAAAATAGCCAGTTTGAGAACATTTAAATCTTTAGATCAAAAAAACGAGTATAACATCAATGTTTTTTCAGTCAACAACCGGGTAATATTTACCGATCACAACAGCTTCTATACCTTCGATGATATAGATAAAAAAATAATACCTCATAAGGAATTAAATAAGCACTTAGGTAATTTTGCTCAGGCATACCGCGTTTGCCATTTCAAATCCGATTTATACTGGTTTATCCGCAATGAAGAAGCTGCATTGGTACAGATTCAGCCAAACAGCATTAAACTAATTGATATAGTACAGTATTCACTCTTTCTGAACCAGACAGTGGATGACTATCAGAATATTATACCGGTCTCGGATAACGAATGTATTTTTACCTTAGAAAACGGATTGGCAATTTACGATGCCGGAAAATTTAAGCCTAAGGCAAATGATACCAAACTTCAGTTAAAGTCGGTACAAACCAGCGATGCTGAGTCAAAGGAAACCATCTATCTCAATTTATCAGACTCGGTAAGACCTGTCACGTCCTATAAATTCAATAATATTATTTTCACTGTATTTTATCCAAATTATTCACAACTCGACAATGTTAATTACAGGTTTAAACTCGAAGGCCTGGACAAAGTGTGGTCCGAACCCGGCACTTCATCCTGGAAAAGATACAATTATCTTCCCTATGGAAATTATAATCTTAAAGTAGAAGTGCTTTCGAACAGCGGATTCAGATTAGGCAACTTGAATTATCGATTCGAAGTGAATCCTCCTTTCTACCTCTCTACTGTTGCCAAAATTATTTATTTATTACTTGTAATTTCACTTCTATTCGGTACATATTTGTACATTAAGCATTTATTCGTGGTGAAAAAAAAGAAAATCCACGAAGAACAAGAAAGTATCCGTAAAAAAGAAATTGAAAAACGCGAACGCCAGATCATTGCACTTGAAAAGGAAAAACTTGAATCGGAATTGACTTTAAAAAGCAAAGAGTTGGCAGAATCGACAATGACAATCATCAAAAAGAATGAGATATTAGTCAACATCAAAGAAGAAGTTATGGCTCAAAAGAACATACTCGGTTCACAATACCCTAACAAGTATTATGATAAACTAATTAAATTGCTCGACGAAAATCTTTCATCAGAGGCCGACTGGGCTATTTTTCAAACTAACTTTGACCGTATACATGAAAACTTTTTCCGTAACCTACTGATTAAATATCCTGAACTAACATCGAACGATCTGCGATTCTGTGCATATCTCAGGTTAAACCTGAGCAGTAAAGACATTGCTCACTTAATGAACATATCACTTAAAGGAGTTGAAGTTGGAAGATACCGAATCCGCAAAAAAATCGGAATCCCTTCAAGCAAAAGCCTTACTGAATTTATGATCGAATTCAAATAACATAAAGCAACAAAACAATAACAATATATGATTGGGGAGAAGTTACCATACTGGTTTCTTTTCCTCATTTTAGTTTTTGACGGCTCAAATATTTTAAGTAAATAAAAAACTTATATTCAAACACATCCTATTTTCGACTATCATTAATCATTAATCACATTAAAATTCGATATTTTCTCAAAAAAGTAAATTAGCACAACTGACTAAATTAATGCATTTTAATTCTCAATAAAGAACAATTGTAGTGAAAAAATAGGGTTCTAAAAAAGACTTTATTTTTTTGTAGTATTCATATTGGGGTACAAAAATCAACTTTGCAAAATTTATGCTGTTATATTTGCAGCACTTAATTCTATTGTAAAAAACGATCACGATAATGAAAAATAATATTGTCCAACAATGTTTGTGTTATTTCGCACTTACTGAAATATCAAAACACATATTATACCCTGAGTTAAAAGTTGAAGCAGATAATATTCAAACTTCGCACATTTCAGGCCTACATTCATATCACTCATTTATTTCTTATTTAGCGTCCTTCATTTACAACCCCTTCAAATCAAGAATTAAAGGTATTAGTTATTGTTTTAGTTTCGTTGACTTTCACAGGCAAGAAATGGTTTTTCCAATTAAATTGGAGAAACCTGCCTTGCGTTAATCAACAGAGAGAAAAGTAATATTAATTCAAATCATGCAAAATAAAATGAATAAAAGAATAATGATCTTAAGTTTCGCACTATTGATCTTCACCGGAATTTTCGCTAAAAATCTCAATTACAATGCAGTTTCCGGTTTGAAAGCTGTAGCATACCCGGCACACGTTGAAATCAGTTGGAAAAACAATACCGGATTCAATTATGAGGTTTATTGCTCCACCGATAATGGTAAAAAATTCAATAAACTTGCGGAAACAGACTTGGATAATTATTTTGATTTCGTTGATGTAACTGCATCAGGCGAAAAATTAAGAATTTACAGAGTTCTACCCAAAGGTATTAGTACAAAAGGAATTGATTTAAGCAAATTTGAGGTAAAAGCAATGCTTCGACCATCGAGCGATGATGCATTGCTTGACATGACTCAGCGCTATACAACACGCTACTTTTACGATTTTGCAGAACCTGCTACCGGGATGGCGCGTGAGCGGAGTAACGATGTTAATGGCGATATTGTAACTACAGGTGGAACCGGATTTGGTATTATGGCGTTAATTGCCGGTGCCGAAAGAAGGTTTATAAGCCGAGAAAATGCATTTACAACAATAAAAAAAATAGTTTCGTTTCTTGAAAAGGCTGAACGATTTCATGGTGCATGGGCACATTGGTACGATGCCAATTCAGGAAAACCTTTCACTTTCAGCCAATACGATGACGGTGGCGACTTAGTGGAAACAGCCTTTCTTGTACAAGGACTACTCACTGCCCGCGAATACTTCAAAAATGGAAATACCAACGAACGCTTACTGGCCAACCGCATTACGCAATTGTGGGAAACCGTCGAATGGAGCTGGTACTGTAACGGAGAAAAAGCGCTTTACTGGCATTGGTCGAAAAACTATGGTTGGAAAATGAATCACCGGATCAAAGGATTCGATGAAACCTTAATCACCTATGTATTGGCAGCATCTTCGCCCACCTACCCTATCGATCGCGAAGTTTACGAAAACGGATACAAGCGTTCTGAATACTTTTTGAATGGGAAATCGTATTATAATATTAAGTTGGATTTAGGTATGGAATTGGGTGGCCCACTCTTCTTCACACATTATTCATTCCTGGGTCTGAATCCAAATGGACTTACTGATGAACACACCAACTACTTCGAAAGGAATAAAGCTCACGCGCTTATTCACAGAGCATACGCCATCGATAACCCCAAAAAGCATACAGGATTTGGAGAAAACTTATGGGGTTTCACTTCTTCTGACGATCCGTTAGTGGGCTATACATCGCACCATCCCGGTACAAACGATGAAAATGGTACTGTTTCACCAACTGCAGCACTTTCATCCATTGTTTATACACCAGTTGAATCGATGCAGGTATTGAAAAACCTTTATTTCAATCACGGAAGTAAAACATTTGGCAAATACGGATTCTACGATGCATATAATCCAGGTTTGGTGGAGGGTCAACAGGTGGTAAAAAGTTATCTCTCAATTGACCAGGGACCTATTGCAGTGATGATTGAAAATTACCGTAGTGGATTGCTGTGGAAATTGTTTATGCAAAACAGTGAAATTGAAAAAGGTCTTGTGAAATTAGGATTTAACACATCCTTTTTAAAATAAAATATTAAATCACACTTACTATCAAAAATATTATGAGAAAACTATTAAGTATTATTTTAGCGCTATTCTTAGCATGTGCCTCACTGTTGGCACAAAACAAGATTAATGTAAGAGGAACAGTAAAAGACAAAACAACAGGAGAAACGCTGATTGGCGTAAGCGTAAAAGTGGATGACACCACACTGGGGACTATTACAGACTTAGATGGAGGATACGAACTCATGGGTATACCTGCTAACAGCAGGCTTATTTTCAGCTACGTAGGCATGAAATCTGAAATCAGGACTGCAACCATAAGTGGAATTATTAATGTATCACTTGATTCGGATGCTAAAGGATTAGAAGAAGTAGTTGTAGTAGGCTATGGAACCTCACGCAAAAGAGATCTTACTGGCTCTATTGTATCAATAAGCGGCGAAAGCCTCAAATCCTCGCCTGATTATAATCCTGTAAAATCGCTACAAGGAAAAGTACCGGGATTATCGGTAACCAACAGTGGCTCTGCAGGAGGAAGTCCTACAGTTAGGATCCGTGGGGTTGCTACCACAAATGCCGACACGAAACCTCTGTATGTAGTTGATGGAATGTTCATCGACAACATAGATTTTATTAATCCTAACGACATTACTTCTATTGAAGTCTTAAAAGACCCGTCATCATTGGCAATATTCGGCGTTCAGGGTGCAAATGGAGTAATAATCCTCACAACAAAACGTGCAGACAAAGGAAAACTGAGCGTAAGTTACGATGGCTATATCGGCACACAGATTCTACATAATCGTGACAGGGTAAGCCTTACCAATGCCGATCAGTTTACAATGCTATACAACGAACAGTTAAAAAACGCAAATCCAACAGCCACCGAGTGGGTCGGCGATTTGTTGGGTGGCGGAACCGATTGGCAGTCCTACATTTTCCGTCCGGCAATGGTGACAAACCATGGCGTTTCGGTGAGTAATTCAAATGAGAAAGCCAGCACAGTATTCTCTGTTGGTTATTTCAAGCAGGATGGTATACTTAATTACAACTCATATCAACGTTTTAACGGACGTTGGGCAGGAGATTATACCATTACTAAAAATATGAAAATTGGAGGAAATGTCACACTTAATCGTTGGGACAATACTGCAGCTACAGCAAGTGTAACCAATGCAGTACAAGCCTTACCTACATATTCACCTTATGCTCCTGAAGAAGACCATGATCCTCAGAATATCGGATCCTACTACACTCCTTCTCCGGGCATTCAGAAGGATGTAGCCAACCCTGTAGCAGTTATGGAAATAAACAAAGGCAACAGTAAGAGCTATGGATATCGTTCGGTAGGCAATGTGTATGTTGAATTTAATTTTTTAAAGGATTTTACCTTCAAAGCCACGGGCTATGGAGACATAGGCATCAATTTAGGAAGTAACTACACTCCCCGATTCAATGTAAATAACAGCAGTTCAAATTCATCTCATAAAAGTGAAAAAACTTCTTTCAGCAGAAATGAAGCTGAATATACAAAATACCAAACAGACCTTATTTTAAATTACAATAAGAAAGTTGATTTACATCGAATTTCGGCAATGGCGGGTTACACTGCACGTGTACAGGAAAGTCAGGGCTTTTCAGCAGGTGTAGATACCTTGGTAAACGGTGACATATGGGATGTTCCTGAGGATTTCTGGATGTTGAGCATGGGTTCTACAAACAATAAAACCAACGGTGATTGGTACGAAGCTGAATCGTTTATTTCGTACCTGGGTAGATTAAATTATTCATACAGCGACAAGTATTTGGCCTCCATCACTTTTCGTACTGATGGTTCTTCCAAATTCTCGCCAAACAATCGTTGGGGATATTTTCCTTCAGTAGGTTTAGGTTGGGTAATAACAGATGAAAATTTTATGCGAGAACTTAAAGATGTATTAAATTACACCAAAATTAAAGCATCGTGGGGTAAATTAGGAAACGACAAAATAGGTAATTACCTGTGGTTTCCTACAATTAATCCCAAAGGACAACAAGTTGTAGTCAATGGAAAAACTTATTATATACCAACAGTAAGTAATCTTGTTGATGAAAACATACATTGGGAAGTAGTTACAGGTTTTGATTTTGGCATCGAAAGTCAGCTTTTCAACAGCAAGTTAACACTCGAAGCCGGTTACTATACAAAAACAACCAACGACCTGTTGGCTTATGTTGCACCTCCGGTATCGGTAGGTGCCGGTTTTGCCATTACCAATGCAGGCTCACTCAAAAACAGTGGCGTTGAGTTTATGCTCACATGGCGCGACAAAATAGGTGAATTTAATTATAGCGCAAGTATCAACGGCGCAACTTTGAAAAACGAAGTATTAGCCCTTGGTAACGACAACTCTGATATTGTTACCGGAAGCTATCACCGCACTTCGGTTGGACATCCTGTTGGAGCTATTTACGGTTATGTACAAGATGGAGTTTTCCAGAATCAAAACGAAATAAATAATTACTATCCGGCTTCATGGATTTCGAAACCTGGAGACATACGTTATAAAGATTTGGATGGAGACGAAAAGATAACAGCTGCCGATCGTGATTTTATTGGGAGTACAATACCTACATTTACTTATGGTGCAAATCTGTATGCAAGCTATCAGAATTTTGACATAAGTATTGATTTCAATGGAGCATATGGGAGTGAAATTATTAACACCAAGAAATTGCCCACCTACGCCCAGTTCAATTATTACACAACATCCTTGAACCGTTGGCATGGCGAAGGAACTTCAAATTTTGAGCCGATACTGGACACATCACGCGGTCATAATTTTGTTCCTTCCACTAATTTACTTGAAAGTGGTGCCTATTTCCGAATCAGATCAATTCAATTGGGATATAATTTGCCAAAAGTAGTATTGAAAGCCATTGGAGTAAGTAAGTTCAGAATTTTCGCAAACACTCAAAACCCACTTACATTTAAACAAAATAGTGGGTATACTCCCGAAATTGGCGGATCAATCCTTAGCGGGAGCATCGACAACGGGAGCACTTATCCACTTCCAACCACCTATACAGCAGGAGTTTCAGTTAACTTTTAAAATTTGAATACAATGAAAAAGATATTATTATTTTTTGCAATTATTTTAGCAGCAAGCGCCTGTAGCGATGATTTCTTAGATCGTTATCCCAAAGGTCGTTGGCATCAAGGTAATTATTCGCCAGACGATTCTCTTTCGATGAATATATTAGTAGAAGCCAAACTGGGCGAAAGCTATGCCACATTAAGAGCATGGGCATTTCAGTGGGCAGGACTTGCCATGAACAATTACACAACGCCCGATGCCGAAAAAGGAAGTACTCCGAGTGATGGAGGTGAAGTAACCCAGTTTAAATCACTGAGCTACACAGCCAGCAATGGCCCTATCAAAGACTATTATTCGAACTGCTACAAAAGTATTTATTATTCTAACGAAGCACTTGCTTTGGCCAATTCGCTGGCAGACACTGTAAGCAACAAAAACACCTACATGGCCGAAGCCTTATTCATGAGATCTGTCATGTATTTCAGACTTGCTCAGGCTTTTGGCGGAGTTCCTTATGTTGATAAAGTATTGGCACAAACTGACAAAACACCAGCACGCTCAACGCGCGAACAAGTTTGGGCTAATATTGAAAAGGATTTAAGATGGGCCATACCGTATCTTCCATCACGGGTTCAGTTAATCAGTAGTGGAAATGAAGGTCGTGCCACACAGAATGCTGCTCGTGCCGTATTAGCAAAAGTGTATTTGTATCAAAAGAAATGGCCTGATGCTATGGCAATGACTACCGAAATTATAAATTCGGGAGATAATAACTTAAGTACTCCATATGCAGAAATGTTTACCGAAGCCAATGAATATGGGACTGAATCAGTTTTCGAAGTCTATGCCGATCAAAAGCCATCTGAGCAAATATATTTGTCCACACAATATGGTCAGATCCAAGGAGTTCGCGGCATACCAAACCTTGGCTGGGGATTCAATGGACCAAGCCAGTTGCTTATGGATGCTTATGAGGCAGGCGACCCCCGCAAAACTGCAACAGTAATTGCTGATGGTGAAACAATTGAAGGCAAGAAAATTAAAGCTGATGCCGCCGGATATAAATTTTTCAACAAGAAAGTGTATGTAAGTCTGGCCGAAAGAGCTTTATATGGCCGCAGCACCGACATTCAAGCCTATTGGTTAAATATCAGACTTATTCGTTACGCCGACGTATTATTAATGCATGCAGAAGCAGCATGTGAAGTTGGCAACACAGCTGAGGCACTTGATAAACTTGAAATTGTAAGAAACCGCGCCAGAAACGGAAACAGCAATGTGTTACCTAAAATTACAACTACCAATAAAGAAGAATTAAGGGCCAAAATTCATCAGGAACGACGTATTGAATTAGCGCTGGAATGGGAACGCTTTTATGATTTGGTACGTTGGGACGAAGCCAAAGCCGTGATTCCTAATTTCGTAAGCGGGAAACATGAATTATTTCCTATACCTCAGATTGAAATAGATAATTCTGAGGGCTTAATTACTCAGAATCCCGGATATTAATTCAATTTCAACCCCTAATTTTTAAAAAAATGAATCTATTTATTCGCAGAACATTGAGAAGAAGACTTTCAGTACCTCGCCTGGGGTTAGGGGTACTCCTTCTTCTGTTTTACTCCTGTAAGGAACCTGATCCTCCAACTGTAGTGGTGGTGAAAAACGATGAGACTTACGCTCCTGAAAAAGTAAAAGCAGTAATGGACGAATGGCAGCGTAAAAACTTTAGTTTCTTTTTCGAAGGAGCCAGCCCTACAGGTTTAGCCCTCGAAGGCAATGAACGTGGAGATGTGGTAACAACAGGAGGAACAGGCTTTGGAATAATGGCGTTGATCGTTGGCGTTGACAGAGGGTTTATTACGAGAGAACAAGGGGTAAATCAGATTAAAAAAATTGCGAATTTCCTTGGCAAGGCCGAAAGATTCAAAGGAGTATGGTCGCATTGGTACAATCCGGATGGCACGGCACATCCATTTGGAGATCAGGTAAAAACTGGTGATTTAATCGAAAGCTCATTTTTAATGGCTGGCTTGTTAACTGCCAAAGAATACTTCAGCGGCAGTTCATCTTCGGAAAAAGAAATACGTGATTCAGTGGCATCATTCAGTTCAACAATTAATTGGAGATTTTACAGCAACAATGAAAACGTACTGAAATGGCTTTGGTATTCGCAAGAAAACAGATTTGCATTAAACATTACAGGATGGAACGAGGGACTTATCAGTTACATACTTGGATTAGGTGCACCCGAACCACATAATATTTCTGCTGAAGTATACAAAAATGGCTGGCTGAAAAATGGTACCATCGTCAACAACAACAGGAAGTATTATGAATATAAACTCCCGTTAGGCGAACCTTACGGTGGACCAATGTTTTTTGCACATTATTCATTCCTGGGTTTAAATCCCAATAATATGGAGGATAATTACGTGAATTATTGGCAACAAAATACTGCACATACAATGATTAATCGCCATTACTGCATTTACGAAGCCCCTAAAGCCTTCAAATACACCGAACAGGATTGGGGATTGACAGCTTGCTACGGAGGACGTCCCCCCTGGAACTACTCGGCCCGGTCGCCACAAAACGACGATGGAGTTATTGCTCCGACAGCAGCGCTCGGCTCGTATCCATACACCCCATTTTACAGCACTCAGGTATTGATGCGATTGGCTGAACAAAGTTTTGTTCATGGTGCTTACGGTTTTGCCGATGCTTATTCTCCGGAAACCTCCACTTCCGAAAAAAAACATTTAGCGATCGATCAGGGTCCAATCGTAGTGATGATTGAAAACTATCGAAGCGGTTTAATTTGGAATCTTCTAATGAAAAACACCGATATCCAAAAAGGATTAGCATTGGCGGGCATGAAAACCAAACCCGATTTCAAAGAAGGATTTCATAAGGCAATGCCAAACACGTACAGCAATGAGTACGATATGATGCGACATCCCGATCGTGGAAGTTTTGAATTGGATTATTTCCTGAATTCTGCAGGCAAAGCACAATTTTCTTTTAAAAATTCAAACGATTTATTGCTGAAAGATACAACAATCAATGCCCTGGCAGGAGAAAATGTTTTCAGATTTAAGAATACAACCTCCATTTTGAATGGAAAAAAATATACGATAACAATGAAAAGTCCTGACAACAAGACCTACACACTTATTGTAAGATTAAGATAACTAAAAACTATTTATTATTAACTCCTTAAATTTTTATTTTTATGAAACAATTAATTACTACCTTGGTGATGGTGTTCATGTTCAGCACTCTCACTATGGCTCAGGCAACATTTATGCTTGACGATTTCGAATCAGGAACAGTCAGTTTTACGGAAGTTGTTAACATCAATCCACCCGCTCATTTCGATGTCGCGGTAGTCGACAATCCCGTTAAAGCAGGAATAAACACAAGCAACAAAGTTTGGGAATGGAAACGTTATGATGCTGAAGCAGAAAATAAGATCTGGGCAGGATTTTATTCTACGTTGAAAAACGAGATTGCATCTGGTTATCACCGGATTGAGATTAAGTATTTACGAACCAATGCAACCTCTCAAATTAAAATTAAACCTGAAGGTGCGATAAGCAAAGAAATAGCCGCAGTTACACCAGCATCCAAAACCAATGAATGGGAAACAATGGTGTTTGACATCTATAGCAATGGTATTAAAAACATAAAGGTATTTGGATTCTTCCCCGATTTCTACGAGCCCATTGATCCGAATGCAAAAGTTTATGTTGACGACATTAAAATTGTTTATGATCCAACTGTGGTACCTCCTCCCGCCCCTACATCATTGACATTATTCAGCAATAGTGCCAGCAATCTTTTTTACGATCAAAGTTGGGTAAACCCTACTGCTCCGAGCACAGTAAATGCTGTTCTGTGGTCGGATCCAACACAACCCGGCGACAAATTACCAGTAGTCACAAGCCCTGTAAAAGCTGGTGCTAATGCATTGAAGCTACAATGGAAATCGGTAGAAACAGGCGATTGGAAGGCTTTAGTGGCTGCTATTGGATGGACACCATTTGATCTTAATACCATGACTCATCTTAAATTCTGGATAAATTCACCCGTCGCTCTGCAAAAATCGTCATTACCAAAAGTTCGCTTCGAAGCCTTTAGTGGCACACCGAATAATACAGGTAACGTTGAAATTGGAAATTATCTGACGGCCGACCTAACTGCCAACACCTGGACAGAAGTTTCCATTCCATTAGCCGACATTTGGGCGGCCGATCCCACTTTTACAGCTAAGGATGTAATAAAAGGTATTTTTCTATCTCAAAACGGAAACGATAACATAGAACACACTTTGTATATTGACGAGATTAAATTCGAAGTTGTAACGCCTGAATTAGTTCTGTTCGATAACAGTTCGAGTGATCGTTTCCATGACCAAAGCTGGACAACCAAAACAGCGCCAAGCACCTTATTACAGGAACATTGGCAAGCATCAGGATTGCCTGATGGAGATAAATTACCGGTTGTTACTACTCCTGTAAAAAGTGGTGCGAACGCACTGAAACTACAATGGAAATCAGTAGATACAGGATCATGGATGGCACTTGTAGCTGCTGTTGGCTGGACATCTTTCGATATCAGTGAAATGACTCATTTGTCATTCTGGGTAAATTCGCCGGTTACATTGACAAACAACTTACTTCCAAAGTTTTTCCTTGAATCGCACAGTGGAAATCCAAATAAAACCGGAAAGCTGTCCATGGGCAATTATGTAATTAGCCTGGCCGCAAACACATGGACTGAAGTGAAAGTTCCTTTGGCTGATTTATATGCAACTGATCCAGCATTCGCGGCTAAGAATGTTGTAAAAGGAATCTTCTTCGAACAAAATGTAGCCGACAATGTAGAACATACAATGTTTATGGACGACTTTAAATTTGTAAAACTCCCTGCAAGCCCAGCCAATGCAAGTGTGCTGTTCGATTTCGGATCAAACTCACCGGCGCTAATGATGACTGGAAACTGGAATAATATCACCGACCATCAAGCTGCTGTAAATAACTTAATTGATGAGAACGGAAATGCTACTGGAGCAACATTAAAAGTAACTGATCCATTTTACAATGGCTTCAATACTTCCGGAGCTCCTGCCACTTCCGGAGCTGCCGCCATTTTTTCTTCAAATGCATCATCAGATAATTTCTTTGCACACGGAGCTACATTTAGTCCGGCAACACCAAATCCCGAAGGTATTATTACAATCAGCGGCTTGAACCCTGCAAAATACTATTCGTTTACAATATTTGCATCAAGAAACGGTGTAACCAACATCAGGGATGCTAAATACACATTTACAGGTGCAGGTACAGAAAAAATGGATACGCTGAATGCATCAAACAATACTTCGAGAGTAGCCGAAGTAGTCAGTGTAAGTCCTTCAGCCGAAGGTATTATTACAATGAAAGTAGAAGCTGGTCCAAACAACACAAGTGCTGAAAAATTTTATTTCCTCGGTGCAATGAAAATGACAATAAGCGATACACCAACTGGTTTATTTACGCCAAAATCAACACCGGCAATTGAAGGTTTCTACAGCAATGGTGTATTGAAAATCGGGGATTACACAGGCAGAATAAATGTGTTCAACCTTACAGGTAGCCTTGTAGCCGAAGGGCAATCCGTATTTGGCTATACTCAAATGAATTTGCAAAGAGGCGTTTATATAGTAACCACTTCAAAAGGCAATCTCAAACTTTTTGTCAGAGAATAATACTCTGTAATTCACTGAGATATTCATTTCATCAAAAAAAGACTCCGTAGTTATTCAAACACTACGGAGTCTTGCTTAAGCAAATCAAATGATCCTCCTCACAGCACTTTTTATTAGTTAAAAATGAATCGAAAATTATTACTCAGCTTATTTCTTTTTGCTTTTATAACAGCAGCCGCTCAATATCCACGTGCATCTTTATGGACAGGAAATATGTCAAATTTTGCTTCACAGGATGCGGTAAATGGAATTCAAAAAAATGTTGTTCTATTTGCAGGTAGTTCCACCTTTACCAATTGGGGAACTTTAAAAACAGATTTCCCTGACTCTAAAATATTAAACCGGTCATTTGGAGGCTCGTGGATGACTGACCTGATCTATTATTTCAATCAGGTGGTGGCTCCCTACACGCCAAGTCAGGTAGTGCTTTACGAGGGAGATAATGATTTATACGGCACATCCAAAACTGCTGACGGATTTATGGAAGATGTGATAACAATGATCAGAATGATCAATATCTATTTTCCAAATGCCAAAATTCTTTTAGTATCCATTAAACCCAGTCCTTCAAGGGCAAGCATATTCCCTACATACCTGCAAGCAAATGCATTAATGAAAAGTTATGCCGACAAATACGATAATATTGAATATGCGGACACCTGGACGCCAATGCTGAATGCCAACGGAAATCCCGATACAAGTTTGTTTGGACCTGATATGCTACATATGAACACAAGCGGATATGCCATTTGGAAATCAGTATTGAAACCTTTTCTCGTCACTTCAACATCAGGTCCAGAACTTTCGACCGACAAAACAATTTTTACCGAAAGCAGTCACGCTACCTATCACGACCAAAGTTGGGTAAACACAACATTACCAAGCACTTTCAGCACCAATGTAGTCGGTAAAATTTCCTGTGACAGTAATTATTTTCACAATGGCAGTACATCGTTGAGATTATCTTATCGGGGTATTGAAGGTGGAAACTGGAAAGCCTGTATAGCTGCTGCCGATTGGGTACCTTTCGATATAAGTCAGTCAGAAGTCCTTGAATTTTATGCTTTCTCTGAAACCAAAGTCGATTCTATTGATCTACCTGCGGTTTACATAGAATCTTTCACAAGTACCACCACGAATAAGTTGAGACTTGCGAAATATATTTCCGAAATTCCGGCCAATACATGGACCAAAATATCCATTCCCGTCGAGAACTGGAAATCACTCTCACCCGCATTTAGCTATGATAATGTAAAAACTATTTTCTTTACTCAACAAAACCCAAACAATAATCCTGTCATTTTCTACGTTGACGATATTATATTCCGTGCAAAAAGTGGCACTTCTCCCGGAGGAAACAGTTCCGGTGATATTTATATTGACTTCGGTTCGGATGCAACAACCACTCCGGGGAACTGGAACAATGTTACCGATCATCAAACAGCAAACATGAATTTAATTGACGACCAGGCTATTGCCACTGGCATTACGCTAAAAGTAACAGATCCGTTCTATAATGGATACAACACGACTGGCACCACAACCATAACCGGCGATGCGGCAGTATTTCCAACTACTGCCACAAGCGATAATTTCTTTGGACATGGCTTAGCATGGTCACCAAATCCCGCCAACCCTGAAGGAATATTCACACTTAGTGGTCTTGACAACTCAAAAAATTATAGCTTTACAGTCTTTGCATCACGCACCGGAGTTTCGGATAACAGAGAAACACTTTACACTTTTACAGGTGCAAACACCAAAACATCAACTCTTAACCCATCCAACAATACTACTAATATATCACTGATCGACAACATAACACCTGATCAGAATGGGGTTATCAGCATAAAATGCGAAGCCGGCCCCAACAATAACAATAGCAATAAATTTTATTTTATTGGAGCTATGAGAGTGAAGCGAAGTGACCGCAACACCTCTGTTAATCCGGCAAAAGCCAATACATTTAAAGCACATTATTCCAATGGTTTACTAAACATCGAGGATTACACAGGTGATGTAAAAGTTTATTTTCCAAATGGAACTTTATTCATGCAAGGTCAAGCCGTATTTGGTAAGTTAAATATTTATTTATCCAAAGGAGCGTATATTATCAAGACCAACGCGGGTATCAGCAAACTACTTGTATTTTAAAAATAAATTATAACCAGATGAAAACAAAAATCTTATTATTAGCCATCAGTTGTTTATTTATCAGCAACAGTCAGGCTCAGAAAAGCAAGAAGAAAAACAATCCTAAGATGGTTACAGAGGAAGTCAAACCGGAATTACCAAGAGGTAAATCACTCTATTTCAAAGCCGACTCCAAAATGGATCATTTCATCGACGACCTGATGTTGCGAATGACCCTAGACGAAAAAATCGGACAGCTAAATCTGCCTTCTTCGGGTGATTTTGTGACCGGCCAAGCGACAAACTCCGATATTGGTAAAAAAGTGGAAGAGGGAAAAGTGGGAGGATTATTCAACATAAAGGGGGTCGAAAAAATTCGCGACATACAAAGAGTAGCTGTTGAAAAAAGCCGGTTGAAAATACCAATGATCTTCGGAATGGACGTTATCCATGGGTATGAAACCAATTTTCCAATTCCATTTGGTCTCGCTTCTTCATGGGATATGGATCTGATTGAACAATCGGCTCGTATTGCGGCTCAGGAGGCTACAGCAGATGGTATTTGCTGGACCTTTTCGCCCATGGTGGATATTTCAAGAGACCCGCGCTGGGGACGAGTAGCCGAAGGATCAGGCGAAGATACTTATCTTGGGTCGCAAATTGCAAAAGCAATGGTTTACGGCTATCAGGGCAAAAGTTTAGCCGACAACAACACCATGATGGCCTGCGTAAAACACTACGCGCTATATGGCGCCTCCGAAGCCGGACGCGACTACAACACCGTAGATATGAGTCGGGTAAGAATGTACAACGAATATTTTCCACCCTACAAAGCTGCCGTTGATGCTGGTGTAGGCAGTGTAATGGCCTCATTCAATGAGGTTGATGGCATTCCGGCAACTGCCAACCGTTGGCTACAAACAGATGTACTCCGTAATCAGTGGGGCTTCGGAGGTTTTGTAGTGACTGATTATACCGGTATCAACGAAATGATTGATCACGGTATCGGAGATCTTCAGGAGGTATCTGCTCAAGCTTTGAAAGCCGGTATCGATATGGATATGGTTGGTGAAGGATTTCTCACAACCCTGAAAAAATCATTGGCCGAAGGAAAAATCACTTATGAACAAATTGACATAGCTGTGCGTCGGGTTCTTGAAGCTAAATATCGTTTGGGATTATTCGAAAATCCTTATAAATACTGCGATTTGAATCGTGCAAAAGCTGAAATTTACAGTCAACAGCATCGTCTTATTGCCCGTAATATTTCGAGCCAGTCAATGGTGCTATTGAAAAACGAAAAAGGAGTCTTACCGCTGAAAAACACAGGAACTGTTGCTGTGATTGGCCCTTTGGCTGACAATGCAGAGAATATGCCCGGGACATGGAGCGTTGCAGCGAAACATGATCAATCGATCTCTTTATTAAAAGGGCTCAAAGAAACAATGGGCGAAAAAGTTAATTTCGTGTATGCCAAGGGAAGCAATATAGATTATGATGCGGAAATGGAAAAACGTGCCGCCGCATTTGGAAAAAACACCTATCGCGACGAAAGACCAGTAGAACATCTACTGACTGAAGCTGCTGAAACTGCAAAAAAAGCAGATGTGATTTTACTTGCCATTGGCGAAACAGCCGAAATGAGTGGCGAAAGTAGTTCCCGAACCAATATCGGCATACCACAGGCACAAAAAGATTTGTTGAAAGAATTAAAAAAGATAGGGAAACCAATTGTGCTTGTTCTTTTTACAGGTCGGCCGTTGGTGTTAAACGAAGAAAATGAAATCGCCGATGCCATACTCAATGTATGGTTCCCAGGCAGCGAAGCCGGTTATGCCATTTCGGATGTGGTTTTCGGAAAAGTAAATCCATCAGGCAAATTACCTATGACCTTTCCACGTAATGTGGGACAAATACCTCTTTTTTACAATCACAAAAACACTGGTCGACCCGAAAATGCAACAGACAAATATGACAAATTCAGGTCGGTGTATCTGGATTCACCTAACTCCGCCTTATTTCCATTTGGATACGGACTTAGTTACACCACTTTTGCATATAGCGACATTACCCTGAGCGCAACACAACTCGTGGGAATTAAAACATTAAAAGCCAGCATAACCATCACTAACACAGGAAAATTCGATGGAGCAGAAATAGTTCAGCTTTATATTCGCGATGTAGTGGGAAGCAACACACGTCCGGTAAAAGAGCTGAAAGGCTTTCAGAAAATACAACTCAAGGCAAATGAAAGCAGAACAGTTACATTCGATATAACTCCCGAAGATCTGAAATTCTACAACCATAATTTAACTTACGATTGGGAAGGTGGTGATTTTGAAATCGGAATCGGAAGTAATTCCACAGACCTGAAAAAAGCCATGCTAAACTGGAGTAAGTAGTGGAAAGTGACTGTAATAAAAAATAATTTCAAGAGCTTCGCTGATCATTTCGGCGAAGCTCTTTTATTTTGAGCGTAAATTGAATCGTATTGTTTATCCACAGAATCACTGGACAAACACCATTTTGACTACCGAAAATAACTCCGCTCCTATTCTTTCATGAAAATATCTGGTGTTTTTCATTCAATTTTTATACCTTTACATCAACAACAATCTCAAAAAGTATTTGCCACAACAGTTTGATAATGTCAGCTTTAAAACTAAATAGCTCATCTACTCTCGATATCTACTCGTCCGATACCGATAGTGTTCTCGATTTACCCTTACTGACCGGAATAAGTGCAGGGTTTCCTTCGCCGGCCATGGACTTTATCGATTTAAATATCGACCTGAACCGGCATTTGATAAAACACCCAACAGCTACTTTCTACGGAAGAGTGAAAGGCGAATCGATGAAAGATGCCGGAATAAACGATGGCGATTTACTAATCATTGACAAAAGCATTGCCCCTATCGACGGAAAAATAGCGGTATGTTTTGTGGATGGTGATTTTACGCTGAAGCGAATTAAAACAGATAAAGATGGAGTATGGCTTATTCCGGCCAACGAAAATTATGAGCCCATACATCTTACCGAATCGAACGACCTTCGGATTTGGGGAGTGGTTACACATGTAATTAAGTCAGTATAATGTTTGCACTGATCGACTGTAATAATTTTTATGCTTCATGCGAGCGGGTGTTTCGCCCCGACTTAAATGGCAAACCCGTTGTTGTACTATCCAACAACGATGGTTGCGTCATTGCCCGAAGCAACGAAGCCAAAAAAGCAGGAGTTCCCATGGGCGCACCGGCCTATCAGTACAAACAGTTATTCGAGACAGAACATATTGAGGTTTTCTCTGCTAATTTTGCATTGTACGGCGACATGAGCAACCGTGTAATGAGTATTTTGGGCATGTTCTGTCAGAATATCGAAATTTATAGTATCGACGAAGCCTTTATGAATTTTAATGGTTACAACCTTCATGACCTGGAGGAACTTGGCACGAAAATAAAAAAGCAAGTGGAACAATGGACAGGCATACCCGTAAGCATAGGGTTTGCACCCACCAAGGCATTGGCGAAAGCAGCCAACAGAATTGCAAAAAAGTTCCCGGAGCGTACTAAAGGCGTTTACCTTATCGATACTGAAGACAAACGCATAAAAGCATTGAAATGGCTGAAAGTAGAGGATGTGTGGGGAATAGGTCGCAGACACGCCCGCAGATTACAGGGCATTGGTATCCATACAGCTTTCGATTTTTGCAACATGAGCGAACAATGGATCAAAAAGAACATGTCAGTAGTGGGCGTGCGATTGCTAAAAGAACTGCAGGGCATCCCCGTATTGGAAATGGAAGAAGTGCAAGCCCGCAAAAGCATAGCCACCACCCGCACTTTCGATGGCAATTATACCGATAAAGATCAAATACGCGAACGTGTGGCCAGTTTTGCTGTGTCCTGTGCCGAAAAGCTACGCAGGCAGGGTTCGTGCTGCAAGAGCCTCATGGTATTTATAACCACCAACGGACATCGGGACGATTTGCCACAACACAGCCAGAGCGTAGTCATTAAACTGCCCTTTGCAACTAATTCATCCATCGACATTGTGAAATTTGCCACAGCAGGTTTCGAACAACTTTTCAAAAAAGGTTATGCTTACAAAAAAGCTGGTGTCATCCTTATGGATTTTTCGTCGGAGGAACATCAGCAACTCACACTTTTCGAAGCCCAAAATCCGAAACACCGACCTCTGATGAAGGTGATAGACAAAATTAACACTTCGTACGGACAGCAAAAAATAAGGCTGGGCGCGCAGGATACGGGAAGAGTATGGAAAATGAAACAGGAAAAACTGTCGCCACGCTACAGCACCAACCTGAACGAAATTATAACGATAAAAGTCTGAAAACAGGATCAGTACAGCTCGTCGTTTTTATATTTTTCGACGATGGTTTCAATGATTGAATCCTGCTCTTTGTGAAACTCGGTTTTCAAATCGGTTCCAAAAATTTTACCCACACTATACCAAAAAGTAGCCGAAAAGGCACCTCGATAGTTTTTAATAATTTCGTACCCTGTTTTATCGGTTTCACGGGCAATTAACTTCAATAGCAGCTTTCCTTGAGCGACCGACATAGTGCGCACGGCTGTTTCGTATTGCTGAAACAGAATTTTTTCAGTCTCCTTGATCAGCTTTTTGCGTTCCGATTCGCTTTCGATTTGACTCAAGCGCGCATCCAAATCGGCCATAAGATCCCTGGTTTTCAAAGCATAAGGATATACTTTTTTGAAATTACGGATATTTCGATAATTTTTTTGATGAAATTTATAGTTTTCGCTGTCCTTGTGATACTGGCGTTCAGCTCCTTGTTTCTGAGTAGCGGCTTTTGCTATTTCCCGTATTTCAGCTACTACAGCCACATCATCGGGCAGTGTTTTTACCGAATCAACTTTCAACGCTTGCATCACCTCAATTTTCTTCATTACCGTATCTTCGGCCAGCACTTTTTCTTCGATCACATTTTCGGGAAGCGGAGCTGGCGTCGGATCGCTGACTTTAAACGAACCTTTGTCGGCCGATGTGCTTTCCGATGCTTTGTCGGAGTTTTCATTCACAACATCCCCTTTTCCGTCGGGCTTGGGTAAAGCATCGTCATTTATGTTCTCGGCCATCATATCCTCCATCAGTAGTTCAAGATCATCAATCTCGGCATCTGTCATCTGCCCCGACTTATCGCCCGAAAGATCGGACTGAAAAAGCGCGAATATGAGCAAACAGATCAAAAGAGTACCTGCTGAAGCAAAATAATGACTATTTATTTTTTTTAAAGAAAACATTTCTGAAAATTATAAACACACAGTTTTACAGGCATTTCATAAATTTAAACTTGAAGCACATCGGGGAAAAATCTATTCTTTCTTAGTGGCCAAAATCATTTTCACATTCAGACTATTTCCAATCTCCAGTACGTTCACCAATTGCTGAACGGTGAGTGAATTATCGCACCGCACAACCACAAGCGCTTCAGGAGCTTTGCTGATTTCGTTTTGCAAAGTCGGACGCAGCATCTCAAAGGCAACCTGCTTGTTGTTCACAAAATAATGCAGTTCTTTGTTCACCGACAGCAAAATTTCCTTTTTGTGAATAGACTGGGTATTTTCGGCTTTTGGAAGATTGAGCTTAACCACATTCGGACTCAAAAGCGTAGAAACAATGATAAAGAATAACATTAGAAAAAACATAATGTCATTCATGGCAGAAGTAAAAACTTCAGCTTTTACTTTATTTTGGGATCGCAAATTCATCTTTTGGTATCTTTCAGAAAATCGAGGAAATCAACAGCATTCCGCTCCATTCGGTTCACTATTTTACCCACTTTAATATTCAGCCAGTTATAAAAAATGTATGCCAAAACGCCCACAACAAGACCGGCAGCGCTCGAAACCATTTTCACATAAAGACCTGCCGAAACTACCCCGATACTTACATCTGCCGTTTGCGAAATATCGAAAAATATTTTGATAACACCCAAAATTGTTCCTAAAAACCCAAACATTGGTGCAATACCGGCTATGACAGCCAACACGGGCAATCCTTTTTCGAGTTCATACACCTCGAACTTTCCCACTATTTCAATCGACTCTTCAATTTCCTTTATCGGGCTTCCGATACGTCCGATTCCTTTTTCCACCATGCGGGCAATAGGTAGATCTTTGCGGGCACACAACCGAAGTGCATCTTCAATTTTATTTGCTTCGATGAGTTGTTTGGTTTCCTTTATGAAATTGCCCTCGTTGGCCGAAGCTCTCTGAATGGAAATAAACCTTTCGATAAAAATGTAAATGGCCAACACAAACAAAAAACCAATAGGAATCATGATAAGACCGCCTTTTTGGATAATTTCCCACATACTGAATGCCGAAGCACCGGGAACAACAGGAAGCGTATTGATTTGCGCACCTACTGTATCAGCAGCAAGAGGTGCCTGAAGAAGAATTGAAAATATCATTTTTATTGTAAGTATTTAATAATATATAAGTTATATGCATGGAAACGAAAACGCGAATATCCATGTGCCATCGGGCAAAGCAAACACAAAAGTAAGAATTTTAATTTATTAATTTCAATTCCATTAAAAACAAACGTGTTACCGTCCTTATTATTTCACATCTTTATATTTCACACTTATAAAACGTTAAGACAACACAAAATAGAACACCTTCTTCCAGACACAATAAAGTTACAGTTGGAAATAAGAAAAGTCAAATGATGCAGAAAACGCTAATCCAGGTATTTATTATTGAACAATAAAAATCCGATATTCAACCCAAAGTTCCAGCGACTTGAGCCATCGCTGTAATGATTGACAAACACGCCTGCTGATGCCACCTTGAAATCGAACACCAAAGTAGATTCTACCATATACTCAGTAGAAAAATAAGGCGTTGTTAATCCTGCAGAATTATCGGCTTGTTTGTAGAAACTCCGATAAGGCACAAACCAGTAAATTTCGTTCCGGAAATGTAACTGATCAGTAATTACATAAACAGGTTTCACCCCAATGGCCACATACTGATGCGCACTGAAAGCGGGATTGAAAACGACTTTGCTATGAGGTGTGGGACGAAATGCCGGAGACTGAATGATCGTTGAAGTATAATTGTTCGAATGCGCCCGTCCTGTGTAGGACACTTCGGCAAATGCTCCCAAAGTAAAATGACGTACAATAGAATAATACTTATCTGATTTCACTTTGAACTGAAGCCACATAGCCTTGCCCTCGTCGTTGTGAATTTCGGGAGCCAGACTTGATTTAAATTGTTCGTCGCCACCAACAAATTGCAGACTTGCCATATAGCTATGACCCTTTGTCGGGTACACTACATTGTTGAGCGTATAAGACTCCACTCGCCCGAAAACACTCCCCAAATTATAAACGCTTTGGTTCATTCCGCTTGTTCCGGTCGATAAATTTTGTCTGTATTTATCAGTAAGCCGACCAAAGCCTATCCCAAATTCCATTCGCCCTTTCATGGTGAGCGGAAAGCCAAAACTAAACTTACTGAACAATTCGGACTGATTAAAGTAAGAAGTTCGGTCGTCGTTATAAAACACCCTGTCGCCTTCGTAATAGTCGAAACGATGAATATTGAAGACCAGTTTCATATACCAGTCTCTTGTTGTAGGCAAATCAATGCGCGATCCAATACTCAAACCATTGTAAGCCCTGCCGAATTGTGCATCCAGGTATGCAGTTTGCGAATATTCTTTAAGATTTTGATAAGTAAGACCAAAATAAGCCTCATTCGATGTGGATGAAGAGATATTTCCTCCCAGAGCTACTTTTAGTTGATTTTCGGCACGCACCCTCAAGCGCAAATCGAAATTTCCTGTCGAATCGTTATAAATAGCACGGGGCATAACTTCCGAAATTTTGTCGTCGGCAATAAGTTTAAAATAACCCTCTTTAAAGGCCTTGGCATCAAATTCCTTGTTACCTGTGTGGAATATATTTTCTACATATTGTTTCTGCAAACTATCGACACCTACAACATACACCTTTTTAAATTTCAACGCAGGCAGTTGATTTTTAAAGTGGGCGCGCCGCAGCACCATCTCTTCTTTACTCACCCTGCGTTGCACTCTCTGCATGATTTCCGGCATACGCTTCATCACCTCATCGTAACCCAACTTCACCAGCTGATCTACTTTGCTAAAATCAAAAGTATTCACGTTTTCCAACTTAAAATTAAGCATCACGCCTTCTACCTCCGGAATACTGTAATCCGACTTACTCATAATCATATTTTCAATCTGCCTTATAATATCATTTTCATCAGGTTTGGGCGGATTATTTGAGACAGCACTCCCCAGCATAAAATCCGGTTTGAAATCGGAGCGCATCACATCCACCGGAAAATTATTGAAAATGCCCCCGTCGAACAATAATTGATTGTTAATCATAATAGGTTTATACATAAACGGGAAAGTCATTGATGCCCGAACGGCATCTCCCAAGTTTCCGCTACGGAATACCACCGCTTCCTTTCTATAAATATCGGAAGCTATACAGCGGAAAGGCACAAAAAGATTGTCGAAATTTCCTTTTGCCAACGCATTAGCCCTGCTGAACAATTCAACAAAAGCATAATTCATTTGACGGGGCGAAACTATATTTGTAGGCAAAAAAGTAGGTCTGAAGTTTATAGAGTCAAGTTGTTTGGGGTTGAAAGATAACTCTGCTATGATTGGTTTAGGGTCGGCGTTCCGGTAGTAATATACATATTCAGGATCAAGCTCGCCTGTGGACCAGCGTTTGAAATCCTCTGATTTCAGCACCGCAGCAATATCGTCGGGCGAGTAACCCATGGCATACAGACTTCCAACGATGGCACCCATCGAAGTTCCTGTAACATAATCCACAGGTATATTGTTGTCTTCAAGCGCTTTGATGACTCCAATGTGCGCTATCCCCCTTGCACCGCCACCGCTAAGCACCAAACCAATCTTCTGTGCGGAAACCCATCCACTCAGCAGTATGCAGATTACTAATAGTTGATATTTTTTCATCATAACAGAATGCTTTTTATAGTTGCCGTAAAATTACTAAAAAGCAATATAGCTTGTATATTGTTGAAAAATAAAAAAACTAAAAATCATAATTATTGCTGCCAATTTTCTCCTTTTGCAAATTCATACGACATTATTCATTACAAACAAAGAACCGCCTCTTCCTAAACGGAAAAGGCGGTTGAAAAGCTCGTATTTTTATTATAAGAGATATTCCTTATTTCACAAATTTAGTAGAAACTCCATTCACACGAATAATGTAAATACCACTGTTCAACGCTTTGCTATAGCTACTGCTAACAACTGTTTTATCAAGCAAAGCCCCACTTATCGAATACAACTCGATACTTGCCTGGCCATCTAACATCACTTCAATACCAGATGAAGTACGCATAATACGTGCCGGTACGAGAATTTCATCAACACCAGTCTGCGGAATAGC
Source organism: uncultured Paludibacter sp. (assembly GCA_963678465.1). Classification (GTDB taxonomy): domain Bacteria; phylum Bacteroidota; class Bacteroidia; order Bacteroidales; family Paludibacteraceae; genus Paludibacter. The sequence continues at coordinate 3,441,635 of OY782858.1, read as the reverse complement.
TGTAACAAACCGGGCAATTTCATCGTCCATCACCGGAGCAATAGCCCAACGATTGTCTCTGTTCGAGCCATTACTGTTCGATTCCCAGTTATCAGCACTCATGTCATTTGTGTAGTATTTATATTCGGTATTTGCAGGGTATTTATCACCGGCATTACCTCCAATCACTATACTGTAAGTGCTTCCGTTTTTTGTCATTTCGTGACCGGCAGCCCATGCATCGAAACTTCCTTTTACGAATAATGTATTGGGAACTGCAGTTGCAAAAGTAGTATTCAACGTAATTTTATTCACGCGAAACCAGATAGACACATTATCACTTACTGAATAGCTGCGATCTGTTCCCTCAAGTGGAGGGTTTCCTCCATCGAAAACAGCCTCCTGATAATCCCAATCTCCTTTTTCACAAAGATATTTATATCCAACACCATCAACACATGGCAAAATAGCTCCAAATTCGTTAGCAACTCCTGTAGCTTTCAAGGCAAAAGGATCTGCAATATCCCAGTTTTTACCAGTAAAGCTACCTACAACATACACTTTAGAAGTTCCTTTTGGCACTGTTACCTTGAATTGTTTTGCTACTAAGGTTAAATCGCTGGCCTGATCGGCGCCAATATAAGTCAGAGCCGTGCGTGCATCACCATCTATATCGGTAGCTACCGTAGCCAACATAGGAGCAGCCATATTAAAATCGTCAATTGAACTTCCAGCGATATGTAAATCACCAGTAGCCGCATTCACAAAGTTAACATCTATCGATTTTGAATTAACATCCTTGGTTAAATTCGCTGCCTGATAAGAAGCTAAATCGGCATAAGTACCAACAACTTTAGCGTTAGCATTACCAGCTTTCAAATAAAATATATTATTATCGGATGCACTTGTAGTGACAGTTCCAATCAATTCATTGAGTATACCATCTTCATTGCTAACAAAAATGTTATTCTTGATTTCGGGGTTAGCAAACGATAAGGTAATGGCTCTGTAATAACCAGCCATAGTTGGTTTTGTCAATGCAGGCATATAGAATGTATTATTGTAAATTTTCCCCGCACAACCAAAGAAACAATAAGTTTGGTTTACAGCACCAGTTCCAGTTCCTGATCTGTCCATCCCTGCGAATGTGTTGTTATAAACATTACAGGTAACAGAGCCACCTAAAGACAGCACCCTCTGGCCTCCCGCAGCTGCATCCGGGCCAGAACAAGATGAAGCTATAAACCTATTATTAAATATATTAAACACACCTGAGCAACCACTCGAAGTCCATATTCCATAACCTAAAGCTGTACTCGTGGGCTGAATTAAAGAGATTGTATTTCCAAAAATTTCACCACCATTTGTATAGTTGATTTCCAAAATACGACGCTGAGCGGAGATAACGTTATTTTTACAAACAAAACCTGTAAGTTTAGCCGACGTGATAGTACCTGAATTTGTAATTCTGATCCCCATACCAACAGTAGAAGCTGTACAAGTAAGAATATTGTTTTCAATTGTCAGATTTGTTGGAGCAACTTCAATAGCTGTTCCTTTTCTTACAACAGCACCTACAGTAAATGGAGACCCTGTGCTAGTTGTTTTATTTTCAACGATACAATTCTTGATTACTGTATTCTGACAAGCTCCAACCACCATTATCATTCTGGCACTTGCATGATTTGCATTTGTATTTGTAAATATCAATCTTTTAGTTGTACCTCCAACTGCATAGCCATCAATCGTCACATTATTAGTTGCTATGGTATTTGCGTCTGACCACGCTGTGGTTAAATCTGTATATCCAATCACAAAATGTCCTGTCGGACTAGTATTATCTGCTAACTTTGTAAAAGTAATTGTTCTGTCGACATCTGCATCCGGACGAATGGTAATACTAAAACCTTTTGTGTTTACACCCAAACCGATATTCGCAGTTTCACTGATATCAGAAGTAATCTCTAAAACAACGTCACCGCTAACGCCATTAGTATTTAGCGCAGCTACCGCCGCACTCAGCGAAGCGAAATTCGGAGAAACCTCAGTGGTTCCAACTTTATAAGTTCCTGACATGGCTTGTGCCATTGCTACCACCGTAATAGCTAATGCTGCCATTAATAAAGTAATTTTTTTCATAAATAATAAATTTAAAATGAATACTATTGATAATAATATGAGGCTGTAAATATATGATTAGTTGCAAACGTTTGCAATAGCACTTTTAATGTTTAATAACATTGTTTTAAGCAATTGAAATATATTTTGAGAAAGAAAACGGATAACAGAAAAAAAAAACACCTTATATACCAGAAAATCTCAAAGCGCCCGACATTAACATGCCAAACACTCTGAGATTCTCTTTTCAAATTATATTTCTTAATTCTTGATAATACGTCGAACAGATGTGCCTTCCGAAGTTTTTACTTTCAACACATAGACACCCGATTCGAAATTACGTAAAGAAATTTGGATTTTATTTGTATTTACAATATCATAAGCTATTAACTGACCTTTTAAATCAAACAAACCATAAGACTCTACTTCAACCTCTTTACTTTCAACCACAACCCTGTCAACAGTAGGATTAGGATAAACAAGCACCAAGTTATCGGCCGAAGGAATATTCTCCACTGCACTTATCACCACCCTGACAGTCTGAGCCGAAGGAGCTGGTGTAGTAAACTGTTGATCGGCTTTCGGAAGTGCCCAAACACCCATTAGTTTATCTGAAAATGAAACAGCATAAACATTGCCCGCTCTATCGAACGAAAGTCCTGCTGTACTCGCTCCCAAAGCTGGTTTAATTGAATGAAGTCTGGTTAACACCGGTACACCCGCAGTATTATAGGCCACCGAAAAGATTTTAATCTCATTAGCACATCCCATAGCCAACCTCGTACCATCGGCACTCACAGCCATTCCACCATGATTAGAGTTTTCGACAAGCGTCGGAGTCAAACCTGAATTAAAATCAACTAATCCTGCTGTATTTACATGAATCAACGAAGGAATTGTTGATGCATCGGCAGATCTATATTGCGAAATCCACCATCCACCACGCGCATCGGGTGCAATACAAGAATTCATGTTTTGCTGCAAGTTTCCATTCAACGCATCATTATACACCACAATCGGCGCTGCCTGATAAGGCGCTGTTCGCTTACCAATATTATATTGAAGTAAGTTTCCGGTACTTGAGGCTTCGGCATTTACATAATCCTCATCAAATGTAAATAATTTCGTCTCATCACCTGTCCCTGTAGAATAACAGTGAGCAATAGAGCCATGTACATCAACCCCATTAAACGAAGACAACCCTGAAGATGCCTTTGTAAGACCGTTAAAAACAGGAACAAACGAATCGGCAGGTCGCTCTGGATTCATTACCCAAACTCCCGGATGAGCATCACTCCAATCACAAATATAAACATTACCATCTTCACCTACCGAAAGTCGCATTGGACTGCTTGAACTCGTGGAACCCCACGCAACTGAACCGTTATAAGCATTTGCACCCTGGTTGGTAATGTCCTGAAGTGCACTATTTAAAATATAAACACCATCGCGCGTTGTCCTGGCAGGCAATGTGCCCTGAGCTGATTCAGAAACATATACTCGCCCGAAATATCGGCTTTCGAAATTATTATCGACTGATACACTTCGTGGGTAATTGAACTGCACCAATGCATCTGCATTGTCAGACACCTTAACAGGACGATCGACCCCGGAACCGGTTACCTCAACCGCCCACGCATAATCACCAGCAGCAAGTCCATCAAAGTTTCCTGATATCGAATGTACTCCTTTCGCAAGCGGCCCTACTGGAATCACCTTTGCAATTTCGGTGCCTTTCATGATATTGACATTGACGTTCTCAGCAGCTTCATTCAGGGTAAAGCCAAATTCATAGGCATTCGCACAATCCACGCAAGTAGGACTTATCAGATTCAATTCCGATGCATACACATTTGCTTTTGCTGTTGGGCTTACTGTTCGGTAGCGAGCAATTCCTTGCTGTTGAGCGAGAATAATCAAATCTATATCATATCCTGTAACTTTACCGGCAGCCATCATATAAGTTGCTTTTTGAGTACCAAGTCCGATTTCAGGATATTTTACTGTCAGTTTTTTTGCATTGGCAAGTCCATCTGTCACATCAAACATGGCAACCCCAACAGCAGTAGAATCGGCACCACAAACAGGCGAAGCCATAAACACATGTTTTGCGTGGCGGAAGAACTGAATACCAGAAGCTACCGGCTGTAGTATATATCCCGCTTTTTCAGCAAATACAGCTTTTTTTACCAACGCCGATCGGTCGGCCAATCCCCAGTTAAACTGATATTCAGTTGGAAGAAGCTTATCGCTATCGATATAAAAATGATCAGAGCCAGTGGTTGACGTGCTGAATTTAAATTTCTTTCCCCATAAATTTTCCGTATAATTGGCAACATCCAACATGAATTTATAACCAATAGCCGACACCCCTTCTTCGTATTGTAAGCCCATGATTCTGACTTGTTTCGATGACCCTACCGTAACAGATGATGTATACAATGTACACTTCCAGCGAGGGCCACTTACAGCGAATGTTCCTCCCACAACCCCTGTAGACCATGAAGCCTGATACTGAGTCTGGAAAAGCACTTTAGGAGCTACAGAATCATTATCCCATGTGTACACTTTGAGATATCGCCCTTTCAATTCAGGCAACGAAATTGAATCTTTATTGCAGGCCAGTAAATAACCATCAGATGTAAATGCAATATCACTTAGCAGCTCTACTCCTGAAGAAACACCTGTGATATCCATCTCTCTTATCAACGCATTGGTTGATGCATTCACAACAAGTATTTTAGGATCTGTCGTTAGCACATACAACTTTTCGTTACGAAAAACTACCTTTTTAATCTGCTTTTGATTGAGCCACTCCGGTGCTGACGGGTTGTTTAAAACATCAAATTTATATTCACTCATGGCAATTACACCAGCTTCCTGGATAGGTTCAGGATAATCAGGTGTCGTATCTTGTGCTACTACAATGGATGGATTTACGAGCATCATTTTTGCATAAGTAGTGGTGGCAGAGACTACAGTTACAGTTGTATCTTTAGTCAAATGATCTTTTACAGTAAACCGCAATTTATAATTTCCGGGTACAAGATTATGAAAAGCGAACACACCATTATAAAGCGTATCTACGGTGTAATTATTCAACGAATCACCCGCCGAATTCATTAACTTTACATTAGCGCCATTAAGAGGCAACCAACGATCGTGCGTTCCTGACTTATAAGTAAATTTACTATTACTAAATGTTTGATCTTTCCCTTTTACAAATCCGGCGATTACTCCTGTTGTAGGTAAATCCCGTTGAAAATAGTCGCAAAAATATTTATAAAAATTTGTTGCTTCAAGCCGTCTATAGTCCTGGTTTAATAAACGATGAGTTTCGGGCTGATAATCATGAAACGAACCTTCGGACAAAAAACCTGGTACGGTAAGAGGACGAAGAACACCCAAACCCGAAGTATTTCCATAAAACGAATAATCCCCCCGGATATTACTACTGGTTGTATAACTGGTCCAAACAGTCAATCCATTGTCAACAAGCCGGGGCCAGGCCGACTGCGCCATAGGTAAACTGGCAGCAACTGTTGGAGCCCCATCGTTGCCGTGAAACAACAGAAGTAAATAATTGGTTCCTGTATTCGTTGCCAGTGCATTACTGTGTATCGATAAAAAAGCATCAACACCATTTGCATTAGCTTCTTCAGCAATTTCACTCAGCAGACGATCATCTTCATCTCTGTTTTGAGTTCTCGACATGTAAACAGTAGCATTAGCCACCTGCAACATATTGCGCAACGCGAGACCCTTTTGCAAATTACTCCACGACTCCCAAAAGCCCAAAGTATCGCCCAATGCAAAATTAATTGTCGCTATATTACGATCATTTGCACCATTGTACCCTCCATGACCGGGGTTAATATATATTTTTACTCCTGTAAAATCGGTTGCGTATGAACTTAGGCATACAAACAACATAAGGAAGATTCCAATAAATTTTTTCATAATGCGCTCCTCCTATTTAATATTAATATTCATTAAGTACAATTGTCCCTTTTCCGTGCAAAAAGCAATTTGTTTAGCATCGGCCGACGCAGCAGGATAGAGTGCTATCATGTCGACATTTTGCGTTAGGGCCTGACGCACTTTAGCATTTGCCGACACCGCAACTATTGACGATGCCGTAATAAATTCGCCATTATCTTTATCGTCCATGCCAACTACCCAATTATTATTCAACCATTTAGGCGCACTTAATTTCCCTAATGATTTCACATTCAATCCATTCATGTCGCAAACAAAAGTACCTTTACCTGCAACGGTATAAACAATTTTTGTAAAGTCGGGTGACACTGAAGACCAAAAATAGCTTTCGTTTACACCATTGGGTGCCAACACTTTTCTAACCCCTTTATTATAAAGTACCAATTTCCGGTCTTCAGTTTGAGTGATCGGAATCAACTCCAATACTGCAACCGATTGCCGATTCAGTTTAGTTCCCTTTACATAAAATGGTTTATTTGCCGAAAATGCTGTTACCATTTGTTCACGCGTACGCGACACCAACTGTTGCTTAGTTCCGGTTTTTACTGAATATACCATCAATGAACCATATTTCAAATTATTGATTAGTTCATTTTTACGATACAAAATTGCATTGCCATCATTGCTGATACGCACTCCATAACCAGCACCCGTATCTTCGGTAATGCTTTTAATCTCACCATTCATCAGTGAAATTTGTTTCAATCCTTTGTAGGATACATCAGTTGCAAGCAAATACTGGTTTGTAGGACTAAAAACAGGATGATAATACCCTCCTGAAGCCGTTTTATCGACGATCTTAATAGAAAGAACGTCAATCTTTTGAGCAAACAACAGCTGCCCAAACAACATAAAAATAAGTAACGTTTTTTTCATAATAATACTTTATAATAACTAAAAATAATTTTTTTGGCGCGATAAAAATAGTCATTATTTTGAACAATGCAAACGTTTGCATTAAATTTATGATTTATCAGAATTGGTTTTTGATCGGACACGAAACATAAATTGCACACAACAGGCTAAAATAAAACAAATTATAAGACTGAGAAAAAAAACAAGATTATGAGACATGACAGCACATTTATGAATGTCAAAGACTTTGGCAACACACCACAATCAACACCCAATCAAAGCAATTAGGACGACAAAAAGTTAAAGTAACGATAAAATCATTTGTAAACAGTTTTTTTTCTTTACTTTTGCTTTTCAGCCACATTAAATAAATATGAATTTTTCGATTAAAAAATCTACCCTCATTTTTTCACTTGTTATATTTTGTTTTGTATTCAGAGCAAATGCTCAAACCTCAGCAACAAATGATAGTACAAGTGAACTTACGATATATGCAATGCCAACACTACATCCGCTCGACTGGAGTAGCCCTGCTTCATTGTACAAAAGCATGAGAAAGTGTTATTTAAAAACTATTACTCTTTCCGACAATTACCTTTTGGGTCATGTGGCCGTAAAACTAAAAACCCCATTACTCCCTAAGCCTCTGTTAGTCGCTCAAGCATCAGCATCGGCTCGCGAAAGAATAGATTTAGTGCTGAACCAAAAAGTAGGATTCGGCATCATGGGCATCACACTCAAAGGCAGACTCGAAACAGAAGCTGAACTCACTCACAAATTAAATGTTTATACGAAAAGAGAAAAACTGGCATTTATAAAATACAAGATAAGCCACAAAGCAGCTCAGCGCATTCTCGACTTCCTTCAACACTACTCTGCCAAAACAAACGGCAACTTCGCTCCGTGTGACTTTTACGGCGGCGCCTTTTGGCCCAGATATCACAACGAAGGTGCCGGATGCTCTGCTTTTGGCATTTCGTTACTCGAGTTGGCCAATGTTTTACCTCCCGAAGCGAACGAATGGAAAATTGATGTAAATATCCCAATGACTATTATTGGAGGTGAAATAAATCAGAATAAGAAAATAAAAAACAGAACAATAAAAAAAACCAATAGCTGGTATACCGGCAATGGCAAAATGAACTCTGATTACATAAGATATTTTGTATACGAACCCAGTATTATGTTCGATTGGATCCTAAACAAATATAAATCAGATGATTCAACATACAGACCAATTACAGAAAACGGAGCGCCCGGATTAATAGTTGATGCCAGCACTCAGGAAATTGACGAAACTCAAGACATTTTTTATCAACGCCCCGAACCAAATCTGTTTATTGATTATTTTTACAAAAGGATAGAGGTTAAATAAGATTCCTGAATCTGAATACTTTCATCCCATTTTAGTGCTTCACTCATTGCTAATTTGAAAGAAAAACAATAAACCATACAATTCAAAACAAAGAAATCAACACAATTAGAAAATAAATATGAAAAAACTGCTTATAATAACACTTACATTAATAATGTCAATTACAATCACCAAAGCTCAGGAGAATCAAAACTATCAGCTTCCTGCTGAAAGCATTCTTCAACTCGCCGATTATCAGCGACCACCCGCAGTAACAATCGATTCAAAAAAAGAATACATGCTGCTAAGTTATCGCGACACCTATAAATCGCTCAACGATCTGAATCAACAGGAAATAAGCCTGGCCGGACTGCGCGTAAATCCAATCACAAATATAAGCTCATCCACCAATTATATCGCCAACTTAAAAATACGAAAAGTGAGTGACGATGAAGCTATACAGGTAAAAGGACTTCCGGCGCAACCACGCATCACTTATCTCACATGGTCGCCCGACGAAACGAAAGTCGCTTTTACAAATACAACCCCTGAAGGAGTTGAACTATGGACAGTGGACTTGGCAACAGCCCAGGCCATCAAACTGACACCAGCCGTTTTAAACGCCAACCTGGGCAACCCCTTCAACTGGTATCGTGATAGCAAGTCATTATTAGTAAGACTATTACAAACCAATCGCCAAACATTGATCGACCCAAAAAAATCACTCCCCACCGGCCCAATCATCTCGATGAGCGATGGATCGAAAGCACAAAACAGGACTTATCAGGATATGCTCAAAAACCCTTCGGATGAAGCTAATTTTGTTACACTCACTACTTCTGAACTTTACAAAATAGATTTAAACGGAACGAAAACCCTTTTTAAAGGAGCCGATATGTATGCCGGAGAAAACTTTTCGCCTGATGGTAACTACATTCTGATAACTACTCTAAGCAAACCATTTTCATACATAGTTCCTCTTAACAGATTTCCACAAATGAGTTCGGTGTACGACCTGGCCGGAAATCTGGTAAAAACAGTAAATCAGGTGCCACTCACAGAAGTATTGCCTAAAGGGTTTATGGCCGTTCGGAAAGGAAAACGAGCAATGAACTGGCGTTCGGACGAACCGGCAACATTGTTCTTTACCGAAGCGCTCGACGAAGGAGATCCTAAAATTGAAGTTGAATATCGCGATGCAGTTTACCTTTGGAAAGCACCTTTCAATCAGATTCCTACGCTACTTACTAAAACAAACCTCCGTTTTTCGCATATCGTTTGGGGAAATGCAACTACAGCCATCCTTCAGGACGAATGGTACGATACCCGTCAGGTAAAAACATATTTATTAAATCCTTCGAACTCCAAACTAAAACCTAAAGTGATTGTCGATCGCAATTATCAGGATCTATATTCTGACCCGGGCGATTTCGAAACCAGCAAAAACGAATACGGAAAATATGTATTGACAATTTATAAAGAAAACATTTATATGATTGGCGAAGGATTCACTCCGAACGGACAATTTCCGTTCATCGACGAGCTGAACCTGAAATCATTGAATAAAAAACGCATCTATCAGTCGACCTACACCGACAAGATGGAAGAGATATTCGATATAATGGATGTGGCAAAAGGCGAAGTACTCATAAGGCTTCAATCTAAAAATGAGTTTCCAAACTACTATATCCGCCATCTTAAAAAACGAATGGCTCCTATGCAACTGACTCATTTCCCCAATCCATTCGAAAGCATTAAAAACGTTTACAAAGAACTTATCAAATACAAACGCGAAGATGGAGTTGAGCTTTCGGGCACTTTATACTTACCGGCCGGGTACGACAGAAAAGCAAAAAACGAGAAATTACCTTTGCTCATTTGGGCGTATCCTGCTGAGTACAAAGACAAAAACAGCGCCGGACAAAGCACCGCCAATCCAAATGAATTCACTTACCCCTACTATGGTTCGTTTGTCTATTGGGTAACGCGCGGCTATGCCGTGCTCGACGATGCATCATTCCCTATTGTGGGCGAAGGCAAAACTGAACCTAATGACACCTTTATCGAACAGTTGGTAGCCAATGCCAAAGCTGCAATCAACGCTGTAAATGAACTTGGCTATATCAATCCTAAAAAAGTGGCAGTTGGTGGACACTCCTACGGAGCATTTATGACAGCAAACCTGCTGACTCATTCTGATCTATTTGCATGTGGCATTGCTCGAAGTGGCGCCTACAATCGTACCCTGACTCCATTCGGATTTCAAAGCGAACAACGCAACTATTGGGAAGCACCGGAAGTATATGATGCCATGTCACCATTTATGCAAGCTCATAAAATGAAAACACCAATGCTCCTTGTACATGGCGAAGCCGACAACAACCCCGGAACTTTCACGCTACAAACCGAACGCTACTTTCAGGCATTAAAAGGACTCGGAGGACCGGCACGCATGGTAATACTACCCAAAGAACAACACAGCTATGTGGCTCGCGAAAATATTATGCATCTACTTTGGGAACAGGATAAATTTCTGGAAAAATACCTTAAATAGAACTTTACGTTCTACAGATGATTTTTCAGCGTAAAACTTCATTTAACATTAAACAAAATCAGATTAAAGACGCTGAAAATGAAAAGATAAAGACAGAGAATCAAGTTGACAAAATAAAAAACAAAAAAAGGTTTTGAAATTTCGAAATGATTATCTATCTTTGCAGACCAAAATTGAAACAAATAAATAAACATATTAAATAACTAATAATTATGATCGTAGTACCCGTAAAAGAAGGCGAAAACATTGAGAGAGCATTGAAAAAATTCAAACGTAAATTCGAAAAAACTGGCGTCGTGAAAGAATTACGTCGTCGTCAATGCTTCGACAAACCTTCAGTAGTAACTCGCGAAGAAAAAATGCACGCGATTTACGTACAAAAAATGCAATTAGGCGAAGAATAAAAAAGCTAAAAAATCAGACATATATTTGTTTGACTGATTTTTTTATCTTATTTTCGTTGCAGAATTGAACCTACGGTTATGATCAACGAATTTCTGCAATATTTACAGTATGAGAAGAATTATTCTTCTCATACTGTTTTGTCATATCATACCGACCTTCTTCAGTTTTGTGAATTTCTCTCTACCGACACTGATAAATTAGAACCAACCCGGGTAGAGCCCGAGCAAATACAACAATGGGTATTAGCTTTAATGGCTTCCAAACTATCAGCACGCACTCTTTCCAGAAAAATATCAACACTCAGATCTTTTTGGCGCTTTTTACTCATTCGGGGCTATGCCACAAAAAATCCGACCATAAAAATCATATTACCAAAAACAAATAAGCCCCTCCCCTTGTTTTTCAAACAAAGAGAGATGGAAATTGTACTCAGCGAAAAATTTCGTCCCGATAACTTTAATGCGATACGAAATCACCTGATCATTGAAACGTTTTATCTTACAGGAATCAGGCTATCAGAACTAATCGGCATAAAAGATACAGATGTCGATTTAGCCGAAGGCAATTTACGAGTAACAGGTAAGCGGAACAAAGAAAGAATTATCCCATTCAGCAAAGATTTTTCAAAAAAAATAGAACAATATATACATTTTCGAAACGAACAGCTTGAGGCTACTACACCCTATTTATTCGTTCGCAAAAATGGAAAGAAACTATATCCCTACATGGTATACAATCTTATTCACAATACAATGTCACAAATAAGCAGTCTTTCCCGGAAAAGCCCGCACGTATTGCGCCACACCTTTGCCACAGGACTGCTCAACGAAGGGGCTGACATAAGCGCTGTCAAAGAACTTCTCGGACACAGCAGTCTGTCCGCGACACAAATATACACACACACAAGTTTTGACGAATTATACAATATATATAAACATGCCCATCCAAGGGCAAAATAAAAAAGGAGGTATTTATGAAACTAAGGATTCAATCCATCAATTTTGATGCTACAACAACTCTGGAATCGTACATCAACAAGAAAATATCAAAATTGGACAAGTTTTTCGATGAAATTATCAATATAGAAGTATATTTAAAAGTTGTAAAGCCCGAAACGGCAATAAACAAAGAAGCAGAAATTAAAATTTCAATTCCAAATGTAGATTTTTTTGCTTCAAAAACCTGCGATTCTTTTGAAGAAGCAATTGACCTTACGGTAGATGCCCTGGAGAAACAAATCCGCAAACACAAGGAAAAAACGACCAAAAAATAAAATAATCATAGAAATGTTTTGTAGTCCAAAATAATTTCGTACATTTGCAAGCCGTTTGAATAGCAGTATTTAAACGGCTTTTTACTCTGTAAAGAGCTGATAAAAAGTACTTCGCCTCTTTAGCTCAGTTGGCCAGAGCACGTGATTTGTAATCTCGGGGTCGTTGGTTCGAATCCGACAAGAGGCTCAAAAACAATTCATAATGCAAAATTCATAATGCATAATATCCAAAAGTGGAGCAATTATGCATTATGAATTGTGAATTGAAAAATGAAAAAAATAATTTTGGGCAGTTACCAAAGTGGCCAACTGGGGCTGACTGTAACTCAGCTGTCTTTCGACTTCGGAGGTTCGAATCCTTCACTGCCCACAACAAATTTGAAAATTGAAAAATTTGAAAATTTGAAGATTCATTTTCAAATTTTCAAACCTTCAAATTTTCAAATTAATTTGCGGAAGTAGCTCAGTCGATAGAGCATTAGCCTTCCAAGCTGAGGGTCGCGGGTTTGAGTCCCGTCTTCCGCTCCATAATGGAGTGTAAAATCGGAATTGATTGATAAAATCCATTCTTGCTGTTGTAGCTCAGTGGTAGAGCACTTCCTTGGTAAGGAAGAGGTCGCGAGTTCAATTCTCATCAACAGCTCAACTTTGTAAGCTTTTATAAAACATATAATTAATTTTTAAATAATCTTTGAGTTATGGCAAAAGAAAAATTTGACAGGTCAAAACCCCACGTTAACGTAGGTACCATTGGACACGTTGACCACGGCAAAACTACCTTGACCGCTGCAATTACCACAGTACTTGCAAAAAAAGGACTTTCTGAATTGCGTTCATTCGATTCAATCGATAATGCACCTGAAGAAAAAGAACGTGGTATTACTATTAATACTGCACACGTAGAATACCAAACTGCTTTACGTCACTATGCACACGTTGACTGTCCAGGTCACGCCGATTACGTTAAGAACATGGTAACTGGTGCTGCTCAGATGGACGGTGCTATCATTGTAGTAGCTGCTACTGATGGTCCTATGCCACAAACTCGTGAGCACATCCTTTTGGCTCGTCAGGTAAACGTTCCTCGTTTGGTTATTTTCATGAATAAATGTGACCAAGTTGATGACGAAGAAATGCTTGAATTAGTAGAAATGGAAATGCGTGAATTGCTTTCATTCTACGATTTCGATGGCGACAATACTCCTGTTATCCGTGGTTCTGCTCTTGGTGCATTGAATGGTGTTCCAGAATGGGAAGATAAAGTAATGGAATTGATGGATGCAGTTGACACTTGGATTGAATTACCTCCACGTGCAGTTGACAAACCTTTCTTGATGCCAGTTGAAGACGTATTCTCGATCACAGGTCGTGGTACAGTTGCAACAGGTCGTATCGAAACAGGTAAAATCAAAACTGGTGAAGAAGTTCAAATCATTGGTTTAGGTCATGAAGCAAAAAAATCAGTTGTAACAGGTGTGGAAATGTTCCGCAAAATTCTTGACGATGGTCAGGCTGGTGACAACGTAGGTTTATTACTCCGTGGTATCGACAAAGAAGAAATCAAACGTGGTATGGTTATTACCCACCCGGGAAAAGTAACTCCTCACACTTCTTTCAAAGCTGCTGCTTATATCTTGAAAAAAGAAGAAGGTGGTCGTCACACTCCATTCCACAACCGTTACCGTCCTCAGTTCTACATCCGTACATTGGACGTAACTGGTGAAATCACTTTACCAGAAGGAACTGACATGGTTATGCCAGGCGATAACTTGGAATTAACAGTAACTTTGATTTACCCAGTAGCTTGTAACGTAGGTTTACGTTTCGCTATCCGCGAAGGTGGACGTACAGTAGGTTCTGGTCAGATCACTGAATTGTTAGACTAAAAAAAACAGTTACGAGTTACGAGTTACGAGATAATATCCTGTAACTTGTAACTCGAAACTTAAAGCTTTCGTTACCTGTTTCTCGTAACTAATTACTTGTAACTCGTAACTAAAAACACACGGGCGTAGCTCAGTTGGTAGAGCACTGGTCTCCAAAACCAGGTGTCGGGAGTTCGAGCCTCTCTGCCCGTGCAAATTATATTTACAATATGAAGATAATTAACTATATCAAAGAGTCTTATACAGAACTGGTACATAAGGTTTCGTGGCCTTCGCGCTCCGAACTTACCAACAGTGCAATTGTGGTATTGATTGCTTCCATCATTATTGCGCTAATTGTTTGGCTTATGGATTCAAGTTTTGAAGCTATCATGACATTTATCTACGAAAAACTGTCGTAATTTTTAATTTAGGGAGGAAAAAAAGTGTCCGAAACAACAAATTTCAAATGGTACGTTATGCGTGCCATAAGCGGAAAAGAGAACAAGGTGAAAGAGTATATTGATGCAGAAATCAAAAACTCTGATCTTGGTCAGTATGTTGCGCAGGTACTCATACCTACTGAGAAAGTTTATCAGATTCGTAACGGCAAAAAAATTACAAAAGAACGTAGTTGTATGCCGGGATATGTGTTAATTGAAGCTTATCTATCCGGAGAAATTGTTCATCGTCTCCGAAACACACCCAACGTGATCGGTTTTCTTGAAGAAAAAAGCCATTTACCTATTCCCGTTCGCCAATCAGAAGTGAACAGGATTTTAGGTACTATGGACGAAATGCAGGAAACCGGCGAAGAAATGCTAACACCATACTTTGTCAACGAGAATGTGAAAGTGATTTTCGGACCATTCAGTGGTTTCAGTGGCGTTATCGAAGAAGTGAACACCGAGAAGAAAAAACTCAAAGTTATGGTTATGATATTCGGACGGAAAACTCCGCTCGAATTAGCGTTTACGCAAGTAGAAAAGGAATAATTCCGTTTAAGTTACAACTCGGAACGATTCCACTTTAACAACAAAAATTATACAATTATGGCTAAAGAAATTGCTGGACTTATTAAATTACAGATTAAAGGAGGCGCGGCAAATCCATCTCCTCCAGTAGGACCTGCATTAGGTTCTAAGGGGATCAATATTATGGAGTTTTGCAAACAATTCAATGCCAGAACCCAAGACAAACCTGGTAAAATTTTACCAGTTGTCATCACCTATTATACAGATAAATCATTCGAATTCGTTGTTAAAACACCTCCTGTAGCTATTCAGTTACTCGAAGCAACAAAACTTAAGAGCGGTTCAGCTGAACCAAATCGTAAGAAAATTGCTGAAATTAGCTGGGATCAGGTTACAACCATTGCTCAGGATAAAATGGTGGATTTGAATTGTTTTGAGATAGAAGCAGCTATGAAAATGGTTGCCGGTACAGCAAGAAGTATGGGTATCACCGTAAAAGGTGCATTTCCTGGTAATAATTAATTAACACTTCAATTACAATGAGTAAACTGACAAAAAATCAAAGGTTAGCTTTAGAAAAAATTGAAGCAGGAAAAACCTATTCACTCAAAGAAGCAGCCACATTGGTAAAAGAAATTTCGACTACCAAATTTGATGCTTCTGTTGATATTGATGTACGCTTAGGCGTTGACCCTCGTAAAGCCAACCAAATGGTTCGTGGCGTTGTTTCGCTACCCAATGGTACAGGTAAACAAGTAAGGGTTCTAGCATTATGTACTCCTGATCAGGAAGCAGCAGCCAAAGAAGCTGGTGCCGACTATGTAGGACTCGATGAATACATCGAAAAAATTAAAGGAGGCTGGACAGATGTTGATGTTATCATCACTATGCCTGCAATTATGGGTAAATTAGGTGCTTTAGGACGTGTTCTCGGTCCCCGTGGATTGATGCCAAACCCTAAAAGTGGTACTGTTACCAATGAAGTAGGC
The DNA here is from genome assembly GCA_963678465.1 of uncultured Paludibacter sp. GTDB lineage: Bacteria > Bacteroidota > Bacteroidia > Bacteroidales > Paludibacteraceae > Paludibacter. Next base: position 3,425,270 of record OY782858.1, on the reverse strand, counting down.
AAAGCAGTTAAAGAAGTAAAACAGGGTAAAATCGACTTTAAAGTTGATAAATATGGTATCGTACACACTTCGGTGGGAAAAGTATCGTTTACTCCCGAACAACTCATTGGCAATGCCAAGGAATTTGTTGGAACTTTGATGAAACTGAAACCAACTTCGGCCAAAGGTACTTATGTGAAGAGCATTTATCTTTCGAGCACAATGAGTGCGGGTATTAAAATCGACCCAAAATCAATTGAAGAATAAAATCAAAAGTTTATGAAAAAGGAAGATAAAAGCGCGATTATAAAACAACTCGAGACTACTATCAGTGAGTATGCTCACTTCTATTTGACTGATATTGCCGGCTTAAATGCTGCGCAAACCAGTGAATTACGTCGTGTATGCTACAAACAGGATATTAAACTTGTTGTTGTAAAAAATACATTGCTTCAAAAAGCACTTGAGAACTCAACAGTGAACTTCAGTGAACTTTACGGTTCGTTGAAGGGAGAAACATCTTTGTTACTTTCGAACACAGGAAATGCACCTGCTAAAGTTATTGAAGACTTCAGCAAACAAAAAAGCAACAAGCTTAAAAAACCTGTACTGAAAGCAGCTTACGTAGAACAGAGCTTCTACATTGGCGAAAATCAATTAGATGCATTACTTCACATCAAGAGTAAAAACGAACTTCTCGGCGAACTTATTGGTTTACTCCAATCGCCTGCTAAGAACGTTGTGTCCGCACTCCAATCAGGAGGAACTACTATCCACGGCGTGTTGAAAACATTGTCCGAAAGATAATTTCTCATATATAAAACAAAAAAATAAAATCATAAAAAATAAAATAAAATGGCAGATTTGAAAGCTTTTGCAGAACAATTGGTTAACTTAACAGTTAAAGAAGTAAATGAGTTAGCTCAAATTTTGAAAGATGAGTATGGTATCGAACCAGCTGCTGCAGCTGTTGCTGTTGCTGCAGGTCCTGCAGCCGCTGCTGAAGCAGTAGAAGAAAAATCATCTTTTGATGTAGTATTGAAAGCCGCCGGTGCTAATAAACTAGCTATCGTTAAATTAGTAAAAGAATTAACAGGTCTTGGCTTGAAAGAAGCTAAAGATTTAGTTGATGCTGCTCCTTCAGCAATCAAAGAAGGTGCAACTAAAGACGAAGCTGAAGCTTTGAAAAAAGCATTGACTGAAGGCGGAGCTGAAGTTGAACTTAAATAAATTTACCTGTATATCAGGCCCTTGGTTTAGATTCCCTTTATTAAAGGGATTCTAAACCTTTTCTTGTCTATAAAATAATTGAGTTCACCGCAACCAAATAAACTCTTTGAAAATGTCTTCAATTACCCAAAATCAAAGAATCAATTTTGCTTCGATTAAAAATCAGTTGGAATATCCTGATTTCTTAGAAGTACAATTAAAATCTTTCCAAGACTTTTTTCAGATGGACACTGCTCCTGAAAAAAGAAAAACTGAAGGTTTGTATAAAGTTTTTTCCGAAAACTTTCCTATCGCCGACACAAGAAATAACTTCATCCTCGAATTTCTCGACTACTACGTTGACCCACCACGTTATTCGATTGAAGAATGTATTGACCGCGGCCTTACTTACAGCGTTCCGCTAAAAGCAAAATTAAAACTTTATTGTACTGATCCTGATCATGAGGATTTTGATACAGTAATTCAGGATGTATACCTGGGACCTATCCCTTACATGACTCCCAAAGGCACATTTGTAATCAATGGTGCCGAGCGTGTAATTGTTTCGCAGCTGCACCGCTCTCCGGGTGTATTCTTCGGACAAAGCATTCATGCCAACGGATCAAAACTTTATTCAGCTCGTATTATTCCTTTCCGCGGCTCGTGGATAGAATTTGCAACTGATATCAACAACGTGATGTATGCCTACATCGATCGTAAAAAGAAATTACCGGTTACCACCTTACTGCGTGCCATAGGTTTCGAAAGCGATAAAGACATCCTGGAAATATTCGACCTTGCTGAAGAAGTTAAAGTAAGCAAAACTGCGCTTAAAAAAGCTGTAGGTCAAAAATTAGCTGCCCGCGTACTTAAAACATGGATTGAAGACTTTGTAGATGAAGATACCGGTGAAGTAGTTTCAATTGAACGTAATGAAGTAATTATCGACCGTGAAACGGTTCTTGAAAACAGTCACATCGACGAAATTTTAGAATCAAAAACACCAACTATTTTATTACACAAGCCTGAAGCCAATCAGAACGACTATGCAATTATTTACAACACACTTCAGAAAGACCCGAGCAACTCGGAAAAAGAAGCTGTTTTGTATATATATCGTCAGCTGCGTAATGCTGTGCCTGCTGATGATTCTTCAGCTCGTGAAGTAATAAACAACTTATTCTTCTCTGAAAAACGTTATGATCTGGGCGATGTAGGTCGATTCCGTATCAATAGGAAACTGAATCTGAACATTGATCCGGATGTAAAAGTTCTTACAAAAGAAGATATTATCGAAATCATCAAATACCTCATCGAACTTATCAATTCGAAAGCCGATGTGGATGATATCGACCACTTGAGTAACCGTCGTGTGCGCACCGTTGGCGAGCAACTTCACAATCAGTTTGGAGTTGGATTATCGCGTATGGCCCGCACTATTCGTGAACGTATGAATGTTCGCGACAACGAGGTGTTTACTCCTATCGATTTGATTAATGCGAAAAGTATTTCGTCTGTAATCAACTCGTTTTTCGGAACCAACGCGCTTTCTCAGTTTATGGACCAACAAAATCCATTGGCCGAGATCACACACAAACGCCGTATGTCTGCCCTCGGGCCTGGTGGTTTGTCGCGTGAACGTGCAGGCTTCGAGGTGCGTGACGTACACTATACTCACTACGGACGTCTATGTCCTATTGAAACTCCGGAAGGACCAAACATTGGTCTTATTTCGTCGTTGTGTATTTACGCCAAAATCAACGAGCTTGGATTTATCGAAACTCCATACCGAAAAGTTGAAAATGCGAAAGTTGATATTTCGAACGAGAATATTGAATACTTTACCGCAGAAGAAGAAGAAAACCTAACAGTAGCACAGGGAAATGCTCCACTAAATGATGATGGAACATTTATTCGTACAAAAGTAAAATCACGTCTGGGCGCTGATTTTCCGGTAGTAGCCCCTTCTGAAGTTAATTTGATGGACGTTTCTCCATCACAGATTGCTTCTATTGCCGCTGCATTGATTCCTTTCCTCGAACACGATGATGCGAACCGTGCCTTGATGGGATCGAACATGATGCGCCAGGCAGTGCCTTTATTGCGTTGCGAAGCACCAATTGTTGGAACCGGAATCGAAGGCCAGTTGATTCGTGACTCACGTACTCAGGTAACAGCCGAAGGTGAAGGTATAGTTGAATATGTAGATGCCAATTGTATTAAAATCCGTTACGATCGTAGCGAAGATGAAGAATTCGTAAGCTTCGATTCGGCCGTAAAAGAATATAAATTACCAAAATTCCAGAAGACAAATCAGAATACAACAATCGATCTTCGTCCTACAGTTAGAGTTGGACAAAAAGTGAAGGCCGGTATGATTCTGACTGAAGGTTACTCCACTCAAAACGGAGAACTTGCCATTGGTAAAAACCTGAAAGTTGCCTTCATGCCTTGGAAAGGTTATAACTTCGAGGATGCAATCGTAATCAACGAACGGGTTGTACGCGAAGATATCTTTACTTCGATTCACGTGGTAGAGCAATTGCTCGATGTACGTGAAACGAAACGTGGTATTGAAGAATTTACTTCTGACATTCCAAACGTTAGCGAGGAAGCTACTAAAGATTTGGACGAAAACGGTATTATCCGTATCGGTGCACGCATCGAGCCGGGCGATATCATCATTGGTAAAATTACTCCAAAAGGAGAATCGGACCCTTCGCCCGAAGAAAAACTTCTTCGCGCTATCTTTGGCGATAAAGCAGGCGATGTGAAGGATGCTTCGTTAAAAGCAACTCCATCATTATCGGGGGTAGTAATTGCTAAACGTCTTTTCTCCAAAGCGCAAAAGAATCGAAAATCGAAACTAGCCGACAAAGCTGTATTGCCACGTTTGGACGAAGAATTCGAAGCGCAAGCTAGCATTCTGCGCGAAACATTGATTGACAAATTAATGATTCTCGTTGGCGACAAAACATCAGCCGGTGTAAAAGACTTTTTAGGTTCTGATATCATTTCACGTAACAGCAGATTTACTCCTGAACGACTACGTGAAATTGATTACAGCATTATTCAATTAAGTAAATGGACTTCTGACAATCACAAGAACGAACTTATCAAGCAATTGATAATGAATTATCTGAGAAAACACAAAGAATTGGATGCTCAGATAAAACGTCAGAAATTTAATATCACTATAGGCGATGAACTACCTAACGGTATTGTTCAAATTGCTAAAGTATATATTGCCAAGAAACGTAAAATCCGCGTAGGAGATAAAATGGCAGGTCGTCACGGTAACAAGGGGATTGTATCCCGTATCGTACGCCAGGAAGATATGCCATTCCTTGCCGATGGAACACCGGTAGATATTTGTTTGAATCCACTTGGTGTACCTTCGCGTATGAACCTTGGACAGATTTTCGAAACTGTATTAGGTTGGGCCGGAAAAGAATTAGGTTTGCGTTTTGCAACCCCTATTTTCGATGGAGCCAGTCTTGATGACTTGAACGCATGGACTGATAAAGCAGGTGTACCTAACTACGGTAAAACTTATCTTTACGATGGTGGAACCGGTGAACGTTTTGACCAAACTGCTACTGTAGGTGTGATTTACATGTTGAAACTGGGCCACATGGTCGAAGACAAAATGCACGCCCGTTCGATTGGGCCATACTCACTTATTACACAACAACCGCTTGGAGGTAAAGCTCAATTCGGGGGACAACGTTTCGGAGAAATGGAAGTTTGGGCGCTGGAAGCATTCGGTGCAGCACACATTCTTCAGGAAATCCTTACTGTTAAGTCCGATGATGTTATGGGTCGTGCCCGTACCTACGAGGCAATTGTAAAAGGCGATCCAATGCCAACTCCGGGAATTCCGGAATCGCTTAATGTATTATTACATGAGCTTCGCGGTTTAGGTTTGAGTATCAATTTAGACTAAATGTGTTGAATTGTTGAATCATTAGAAAATGACAAACATTTATAATGACGCAACAAGGTTAGACAGTTAAACAGTTAAAAGAAAAACAAAGATTATGGCTTTTAAAAACGATAATAAGCTTAAAACTGGTTTTAATAAAATTTCAATCGGACTTGCATCGCCCGAAGAAATATTAAAATTATCAAGTGGCGAGGTACTCAAACCTGAAACCATCAACTATCGTACCTACAAACCCGAACGTGATGGTTTGTTTTGCGAACGCATTTTTGGTCCTACAAAGGATTTTGAATGTCATTGCGGAAAATACAAACGTATTCGTTATAAAGGAATTGTTTGCGACCGTTGTGGAGTTGAAGTAACAGAAAAAAAAGTGCGTCGCGAGCGCATGGGACACATCCAGTTGGTGGTGCCTGTAGCGCATATTTGGTACTTCCGTTCATTGCCGAATAAAATCGGTTATTTACTGGGAATGCCAACAAAAAAATTAGATTCAATCATTTATTACGAAAAATATGTGGTTATTCAGGCAGGTATTGCCGATAATACTGCTACTGCTGCAACAGGTGAACTCCTGATTGCTCAGGGTGAGTTAATTTCGGAAGAAGAATACCTGGATCTACTCGAAAAATTACCACGCGAAAATCAATTGCTTGAAGATAGTGATCCAAATAAATTCATCGCTAAAATGGGTGCAGAAGCTATCTACGATATGCTAACGCGTCTTGATTTAGATGCATTATCTTACGATTTACGTCACAAAGCAAATACCGATACTTCGCAACAACGTAAAAACGAAGCACTGAAACGTCTGCAGATTGTAGAATCGTTCCGCGCTTCGAAAATGCGCAACAAACCGGAATGGATGATTGTAAAAATCGTGCCGGTTATTCCGCCTGAATTACGTCCGTTGGTGCCGTTGGATGGTGGTCGTTTTGCTACATCCGATTTGAACGACTTGTATCGCCGTGTAATTATTCGTAACAACCGTCTGAAACGACTGATTGAGATTAAAGCGCCTGAAGTTATTTTACGTAATGAAAAACGTATGCTTCAGGAATCTGTTGACTCATTGTTCGATAACTCACGTAAATCAAGCGCTGTTAAGACTGAAGCCAATCGTCCGTTGAAATCTCTTTCCGATTCGTTGAAAGGAAAACAAGGACGTTTCCGTCAGAACTTATTAGGTAAGCGTGTGGATTATTCTGCACGTTCGGTAATCGTCGTTGGTCCTGAATTGAAAATGCACGAATGTGGATTACCCAAGGACATGGCTGCCGAACTTTTCAAACCGTTTGTTATTCGCAAACTGATTGAACGTGGCATTGTAAAAACTGTGAAATCAGCAAAGAAAATTGTTGATCGTAAAGACCCTGTTATCTGGGATATTTTAGAGTACGTGATGAAAGGACATCCAGTACTGCTCAACCGTGCTCCGACTTTGCACCGTTTGGGTATTCAGGCATTCCAGCCCAAAATGATTGAAGGAAAAGCCATTCAGCTTCACCCGCTTTCGTGTACGGCTTTCAACGCCGACTTTGATGGTGACCAGATGGCTGTTCACTTGCCTCTTGGAAACGAAGCAGTGCTTGAAGCTCAAATGCTGATGCTTGCTTCGCACAATATTTTGAACCCTGCCAACGGAGCTCCAATTACGGTACCTTCGCAGGACATGGTGCTTGGATTGTATTACATTACAAAACCACGTACAGGTGCTTTAGGCGAAGGCTTGATTTTCTATTCTCCAGAAGAAGCTGAAATAGCTTATAATGAGAAAAAAGTTACACTTCATGCCTGGATCAAAGTAAGAACCAAAGATTTAAATGAAAATGGCGAAATAGTAACAAAATTAATCGAAACTACTGTTGGACGAATTTTATTCAACAAATGTGTTCCGCTTGAAGTAGGTTACATCAACGAATTACTTTCGAAAAAATCGCTTCGTGATATTATCGGTAATGTGATCGATGTTTGCGGAGTTGCCCGTACAGCTCAATTCCTCGACGATATCAAAGATTTGGGTTACTACATGGCTTTCAAAGGCGGATTGTCGTTTAACTTAGGCGACGTTATTATTCCACCGGAAAAAGAAGTGTTGGTAAAAGAAGGTAATGCCGAAGTTGAAGAAATTATGAATAACTACAACATGGGATTCATAACCAACAACGAACGTTACAATCAGATCATCGATACATGGACACACGTAAACTCGAAATTGTCGAATATCTTGATGAAACAATTATCAAGCGACAATCAGGGATTCAATTCTGTGTACATGATGTTGGATTCAGGAGCGCGTGGTTCTAAGGAACAGATCCGTCAGCTTTCAGGTATGCGTGGTTTGATGGCAAAACCTCAGAAATCAGGTGCCGAAGGTGGTCAGATTATTGAAAACCCAATTTTGGCTAACTTTAAAGAAGGCCTTTCAGTATTGGAATACTTTATTTCTACCCACGGTGCTCGTAAAGGTTTGGCCGATACAGCGCTTAAAACAGCTGATGCTGGTTACCTTACCCGTCGTTTGGTAGACGTATCGCAGGATGTAATTATCAACGAAGATGATTGCGGAACTTTGCGTGGATTGATTGCCACCGAAATGAAAAACAACGAAGATGTGATTTCTTCATTGTACGAACGAATTCTTGGACGTGTTTCGGTACACGATATTTACCATCCACTGTCGGGCGAGTTAATCGTTTCGTCAGGTGATCAAATTACTGAATCGTTAGCACGAAAGATTCAGGAATCTCCAATCGAACGCGTCGAAATTCGTTCGGTATTAACCTGCGAATCGAAAAAAGGAGTTTGTGCAAAATGTTATGGTCGTAACCTGGCTACCAATAAAATGGTACATATTGGTGAGGCTGTGGGAGTTATTGCTGCTCAATCGATTGGTGAACCGGGTACTCAGCTGACACTTCGTACTTTCCACGTCGGTGGGGTTGCTTCGAACGTTGGTGCCGAATCTAAAATTGTATTGCGTTATGATGGTCGCATCGAATTTGATGAACTTCGTACCGTAGATGCAGTGGATGACAACACAAATGCTTATCAGGTAGTTGTAAGTCGTTTAGCCGAAATGCGCGTGATCGATACCAATACTGGCATTGCACTGACAACTCAGAATATACCATATGGTTCGAAACTATATGTAAAAGATGGTGAGATGGGAACCAAAGGCTTGACAGTATGTGAATGGGATCCATTTAATGCTGTAATCATTGCTGAAAACGAAGGTAAGATCGAATTTGAAGATGTGGTTGAAAATCAAACATTCAAAACAGATACCGACGAAGCCACAGGATTGAAAGAGAAAATCATTATCGAGTCGAAGGATCGTAATAAAGTGCCAAGTGCACACATTCTTGACAAAGAAGGTAATATCTTGCGTACTTACAACTTACCGGTAGGTGCTCACCTTGTGTTAGACAATGGCGATAAGATTAAAACAGGTCAAATGCTTGTTAAGATCCCGCGTGCTGTTGGTAAAACAGGTGATATCACGGGAGGTTTGCCACGTGTTACCGAATTATTCGAAGCACGTAACCCATCCAATCCAGCTGTAGTAGCCGAAATTGATGGTGAAGTAAACTTCCTTAAAATCAAACGTGGTAATCGTGAAGTGAGTGTAACTTCAAAAACAGGTGAAGTTAAGAAATACATGATTCCTCTTTCGAAACAGATTCTTGTTCAGGAAAATGACTTTGTACGTGCCGGAACTCCGCTTTCGGATGGTGCAACTACTCCTTCTGACATTCTATTAATCAAGGGACCTACTGCTGTTCAGGATTATATTGTGAACGAAGTACAGGACGTTTATCGTCTGCAAGGTGTAAAAATCAATGACAAACACTTCGAAGTAATTGTACGTCAGATGATGCGTAAAGTTGAAATTCTGGAGCAAGGTGATACCCGTTTCCTCGAAAAACAAATTGTAGACAAGCATGAATTCATGGAGGAAAATGACCGTATCTGGGGTAAAAAAGTAATTCTCGACGCCGGTGATTCAGCAACAATGAAACCTGGTCAGATTATTACTCCTCGTAAATTGCGCGATGAAAATAGCGCTTTGAAACGTCGCGATTTACGTCTGGTGGAAACACGTGATGCCATCGCTGCAACTTCGAATCAGATTCTACAGGGAATTACCCGTGCTGCATTGCAAACTACAAGCTTTATGTCGGCTGCTTCCTTCCAGGAAACAACAAAAGTGTTGAACGATGCTGCTATCAACGGAAAAACCGACCGTCTGGAAGGTTTGAAAGAAAACGTTATTTGCGGACACCTGATTCCTGCTGGTACTGGTCAGCGCGACCTCGATAAAATTGTGGTTTACTCACGCGATGAGTACGACAAAAAAGTAGATGCCCGCCGCAATGTGCTTGATATAGAAGATGGAAATTCAGAAGACTAAAAATCTTTTGATATAAATACCAAAACAGAGTTGTTGGAAAATTCCGACAACCCTGTTTTTTTTTAATAACACTGTGAATATTTTATTCAGGAACGTTTTTCCTTTGTTGAAACCAAATAAACTCCTGATGAATAATAAGCTTAAGCTATTTCGAGCCGATGAAGTAATTCTATATAAAGCCGGATAGCTTCTTCAATTTCCGAAACCAAAATATATTCGTCGGCGGTATGTGATCGTGCTGACTCACCCGGGCCAATTTTAACGCTAGGGAAAGGCATTAAGGCCTGATCTGACAAAGTTGGAGATCCATAAATGTTACGTCCAAGTTGACGTGCTTTTGCTACAAAAGCGTGATCCAGCGGAGTTGCTGTAGAGCTTAAACGAGTGGAACGTGGCTGAACTTCGCAGCCCACATTTTTCTTAATTTCTTCCAAAATCTCCAGGTTCGAATACATTTCATTGCTCCGAACATCAACAACAAAACTGCATTTATCGGGAATTACATTGTGTTGTGTACCTGCATTTATTTGTGTGACAGTCATTTTTACAGGCCCCAGTAATTCCGATTCTTTCTCAAATCTGTGATTTTCGAACCATGCCACATCTTTTAAAGCTTTATAAATGGCATTTTCGCCTTCGTTGCGGGCTGCATGTCCGGCCTTTCCGTAAACTACACAATCGAGTACCATCAGACCTTTTTCGGCAACCGCCAAATGCATTCCGGTAGGTTCACCCACAATGGCAAAATCAATCTTCGGAAGTTCGCGAATCAGACTTTCAATACCATTTTTCCCCGACACTTCTTCTTCGGATGTTGCTACAAATATCAGATTATAGGCCTGTTTATCTTGAGTTAAAAAGAAAAAAGACTGAAGCAGACTGACAACGCTTGCACCGGCATCGTTACTTCCTAAACCGAAAAGTTTTCCATCTTCAACAACCGGTGTAAACGGATTTTTTACCCAACCAGCCACTGGCTTTACAGTGTCAATGTGCGAATTCAACAAGATAGTGGGCTTAGCAGTATCAAATCCTGAATTCATCAACCAGACATTGTTATTACTGCGTGTTGCCACATAGCCTTTCGACTCGATGTATCTTTCGAGAAAATCAGCCACATTTTTTTCTTCGCGACTGTACGATTCTATTGAAATCATATCGCGAAGTAGCTGAATGGCTTCCTGGCTTAGGTCAAATATCATTGGATTCATTGGTTTTGTAAATGAGATGTGTTATTTATGGATTCACTAATTTCTGAGCAATCATCCATTTTTTGAGCTCTTCGGGCCAGTTGTCGGCAGGGATTCCTTTTGTACGCATTCCAAAACCATGCCCGCCTTTATCGTAAACCACAAGTTTTGCGGGAATACCTTTTTCTTCAAGCGCTTTCAGCATATTTTCGCTGTTAGCGATAGGCACTGCGCCATCATCTTTGGCATGAACCATAAATGTGGGCGGTGTTTTTTTTGTTACCTGAAGTTCGTTCGAGTAAAGTTTCACCATTTCTTCAGAAGGATTTTTGCCCAACAAATTATTGCGTGAACCTCCATGAGTCACATTTTTATCCATAGTCACTACCGGATATGCAAGTAACATAAATGCCGGACGTTCTGTTCTAGTTTTGAAATGTGTTCCTGCTGTAGCTGCAAGATGTCCACCGGCTGAAAAGCCCATAATTCCGATCTTTTTCTTGTCGATGTTCCATTTTTTTGCATTTTTATGGATAATGGCAAGGGTTGTTTGCGCATCTTTCAGTGGAATAAAATGATTTCCATTGGGCATGCGATAATAAAGAACATAAGCGCTTATACCCATTTTGTTGAACCATTCGGCAAACTCCGAACCTTCTTTTATCTGCGAAACGCCCGAATATCCTCCTCCGGGACAAATAAGTACGGCTGTTCCGTTGGCAATTTCTTTAGGAGCCGGATATGCATACATACGCGGTTTGCTGATATCCACGATAAATTCAGGATCGCGGAATTCTTCTTTGTTTTCAAGACCGTTACTTTCGGGAGTGCCTTTAGGATAGAGTTTGATTTCTTCCTGTGCAGCAATGAGTGTAATGTTCATTATCAGTGCAATAATAAGTGAAATGTGTTTCATGGTACTTATTCTTTTATTTGATGATTTTTGTTCCGCCGTTGGTGTGAATCAAATCAGCCCGTGTAATCACCACCTGTTTTACACCGGCATTTATGGCTTCGAATGAGTTTTCGAGTTTGGGAATCATGCCTCCGTTGATAATTCCTTCGGTCACATATTTTTCGAATAAAGCAGGTGTTATTTCGGGAATTACACTTTCGTCGTCGGTTTCGCTCATTAATACGCCTTTTTTCTCGAAGCAAAACATCAATGTCACTTCGAAATGTTTTGCAAGCGCTTTGGCAGCTTCTCCGGCAATAGTATCAGCATTGGTATTGAGCATATTCCCAGCATTGTCGTGTGTAAGTGGCGCTAAAACAGGCACCACGCCACGGGCAATCAGATCAGCCAAAATGTCGGCATTCACTTCTTTTACATCGCCAACAAATCCGTAATCCACATCCTTTACGGGGCGTTTTTCGGAACGCATATAGTTCAGGTCGGCGCCTGTAAGTCCGAGTGCATTTACGCCAATAGACTGCAGCCCGGCTACAATTTGCTTGTTAACCAATCCGCCATACACCATAGTCACTACTTTCAGTGTTTCTTCGTCGGTAATGCGGCGTCCGTTTACCATTTGGCTTTCGATGCCTAGTTTTGCTGCAATGGCAGTAGCTGAGCGACCGCCACCATGCACGAGCACTTTGTGTCCATTAATTTTTGAAAAATCAGATAGTAATTGTTTGAGTGTTTCGGAGTCTTCTACGATTTTACCTCCGACTTTTACAAGTGTAAGTTTATTCATTGTTTCAATATTAGGTGTTGAGATCATTGATGTAATTATTGGTCAAAATCTTAGTCTCAACAATTTGTGTTGTAAATATAAGGTTTTTTTTAATCATTTTACTGCGATTGATTACATTGAAATAACCTACTCAAAATGAGTAGCTTACCCCCACCTTTGGTCTTAATCCACTCCAGTTAATCATACCTCCGTAAAATGAACTTGTATTCAGGTTATAACCTAAACCTGCTTTAATAGCAAGCCCACTTATAATTATTTTTGAAAAATTTATATTAGGTTCTAAAAAGAAATCATACTGGCTTAATTTGTCGGTTGAAGATGACTCTCCAACTCCATATATTTTAAATGATTCTGAATATTTTAGTTCGGATTTTATTAATCCCAACTTAAAATTAAGATGTAAACCAAAATTGTTTTTAAACCTGCGAATGTGCTCGCTCTCAATCCCAAATTGAAATCCGTTTAATATCATGTCAAAAATGTATTCGCCCGAATAATCCATTAGCGAGTTTCTGCCACCACTTGTCAAATATGCTGAATTGATTCCTAAAAGATTGCTTTCATCCAGGTATATGCATAAAGTAGCCGAATGATTTATATAATTTGGAAATCGTACAACTGCACTTACAGGTAATTCGTTAATTTGACTGGAGTGTGATTCCTGAAAATCTTTTAGATTTGATAGACTATACATTCCATACCCTGTTTCGTAAGTAATACGAATTTTTTGGGCGCTCAATGAAAATCCAATCATCAAAAACAATATTAAGGATAAATTTTTCATTTATTTGAAAGATATGGTTTCAGGTCAATTTTTGAGTTTCTGAAGAAAAAAGTATTCCTGTAGAGTCTTGCACCATTGGGGGATGTTGCAGTACTTCCATCAAACTTTAGAGTTAAACTTAAATCATCTAATTTAAATATTCTAAAGTAATTATTGCAATAGGCAAGAATTGAATTGTACTTACTATCAGCATTTAATACCATTACATTACCTTGTCCCGGCAAATCAATTTGTCTTATAAGCTGAAATCCAGGCACTGATCTGAATTCAATTTTGTCTTTTCTACCTATTATTATTTCATTTGTCTTTTGAGGATTAACTATTAGGCTATATATGTCCAAGATAGAACTCTTGTATATTTGCACTGCATTTTTATGGTTGCTAATATCATAAATTATAAAACTCTCACCAGTCCACCCCTGCCAAAAAATATAGTTGCCATCGACAGATAAGTTTGTATAACCAAGTGATATTTCACCATCCGGACTTGGTTTAAATGTGAATTTTTGCCAACCTGCATCATCTCCAACATTAAGAAGCGTATATATTCCAGTCGTATAATTATAATAGCCAAAAGTATTGTTGGTAGACATTTGACCTCCTAAAGAGGGGCTTACATCAGCTACCTGTATTTTGTTTATCTCATTAAGTTCTGAATCAAAAACCTCTATTTCCCCAGCGAAAATGCCTACGAACCGACTTCCCATATAATTTCCTCTTAACGGAAATTTATTGGGACTGTTATTCGCATACTCATTGCCAGCAGTAGTCGTAATATCTACAGCCTCAATTTTGGTTTTGTTATTGGGACTTATAATATAAAACTGTTCTTTTTCAGAAGAATAATAGGAGTAATAATTTGCATCTTCACCTCTTTTATAATTTGCATTAACTGTTTGATATCCGTATCGAACCTTGTCATTGGGGTATGTTTCTAAATAGAATATTTGAGAAACACACGGTGTTATTGCTGCTTTAAAAGAGTTGCTCTTTCCGGTGTACACATACCTTTGCCATCCCCCATTATCAGTATATACTCTATAATATCGATTTAATGGACTTTCTGACCACGAAACCAAAACACTGTCAAGCCCTATTGGAGAAATATTTACTTGAGGAAATGGATAATTTGGCTGAAGAATTTTCTGAATAGAATTGTTCTCATTAAAAAATAACTGCAAATAATATTTTGTAGAATTCCCACCAAAGTAAACTGAGTCTGTGAAAATTATCGTATCACCAGCTATTTTAGTTATCTCGGGATGTATCGTGCTGGTTTGATTTATAGAACTTCTGATTTCCGGGAAATATGATGGTTTGATCCAGAATATTTCTAAAAAACCATCTTTATTCACTCGCATTCCTGTCTGAAAATCATATTTTTTAAATTCTACAAATTTTACTTTCCATGTTTTAGTTCCTACGTAATTTTCAGCCTTAAATCTGTCAGCAATGCTACCTGAACCAGTACCCAGATAGAATGTCGCTTTTAAATCAAACCATTCATCAATGCTAAAATCGGGTGTAATTCTAAATTGTCCAACCGGGGTAAACAGGTTGCTTTCAGTTTTATCTAAATACTCAATCTGTAGCGCATTACATTCTAGTCCGAAAGTGTTTAATGAGTATTTTATGTCAGTCGGCACAAAAATCACAATTGAGTCAGTATGAGTGTCTAAAATAATTTCCCCGCTATGTGACTGAGAGGGCTTATTTATTTCATTATAAAACTCACCGCTGAGTTCATATTCACAACTTACAAGTATTGCGTTAATAGCTGCTAAATACAGAAAGACTAACAGGTGTTGCCGCATGCTTTTTTTATTTTATAATTTCTAAAATGAAACTTTAACTCCCACACCGTTTGGAACAATACCAACATGAAAATTTAATGTTGTATTATCTGCAATAGGGCTAAACCGGCCATTATAAGCAGCTATCGATTGTCTTAGCTTATTTTTAAAGGCTAAAGTTACCGGTATCGCAATTACTCCTAACCCACAACCAACTACAAACATAGTTGCATTGAAATATCCCGATGGTATAAAATATCCGATTGTATATGAAATCATAAAACTTCCACAGCCTGAAAGTACGTTTGCAATGACATTATATGTTTTAGCAGTCTTAAAAATAGTCAACGCTGCTTCATTGTCACATACAATATGTTCGATATCTTTCATACTTAGAACTTTACCTGACTGTTCAAAACGAATGCCATTTGTTGTTTTAGCTTCAATGATACTATCAGTTTCGTTTTGGCCTATAACAGGTAAACAAAATATAAATAAAAGCAAAATAAGAAGAAGATTTCTTATCATAATCCACACTATATAAATTAGTTAACACAAGTCTTATATTTCAATACTTATTGTCGGAAAACTGATTTTCCATAAAGCCTGATCATGAAATAAGATTCTAAAAATCAGAACTAATTTCAAAACTTTATCAACGAATGAATATCCTGTGTACCTTCGAGTCTTGGACGGCCATTGAGGAATTCAAGTTCAATCATAAAGCTCACCAGAACCGATGAAGGTTTGAACATGCTGATAAGTTTGAGCGCAGCACTTGCACTTCCGCCGGTTGCCAAAAGATCGTCGTGCAGCAAAACCACGTCATCTTCTTCAATGGCGTCCTTGTGAATTTCAAGCGCATCGCTGCCATATTCCAGGTCGTATTCGTATCTGAAAGTTTCCGATGGTAATTTGCCCGGTTTACGTAAAAGTACGAATCCGGCCCCTAATTTATAGGCCAAAATACTTCCCAGTACAAATCCGCGACTTTCCACACCTACTACTTTTGTAATGCCTTTGTCCTTGTAGTATTCGTACAAATCGTCGGCAATAAATTTTAGTACTTCAGCATCTTTCAGTGCTGTTGAAATGTCTTTAAATAAAATTCCCGGTTTCGGGAAATCAGGTACGTTGCGTATCGACGCAATCACTTGTTCTATGTTCATATATAAACCATATTAGGCACAATAGGGATAATTTCGTTTTCGAAAAAATGGTTCCTGGTGCTTTATTTTTTTTTAAATATTTTCTAATAATCTTTTGATGACTACCTGAGCCGAAATCTCACGGTTGGCTGCTTCTGGAATTACAATTGAGCGTGGACCTTCGATTACTTCGTCAGTCACAATCATATTGCGTCGCACGGGCAAACAGTGCATAAAGCGCGCATTGTTGGTGACAGCCATTTGGCGGTCGCTTACAGTCCACGAACGGTCACTGCTCAGAATTTTTCCGTAGTTCGGATCCTGATATGCTGCCCAGTTTTTGGCATAAATAAAATCAGCACCTTCGAAAGCTTTCATTTGGTCGTATTCCACGCGTGCGCCACGTACAAATTCAGGAGCAAGCTCGTAACCTTCGGGATGCGTAATTACAAAATCCACATCGGCTTCGTTCATAAAATCGGCAAACGAATTTGGAACAGCCTGTGGCAATGCTTTTGGGTGCGGAGCCCAGGTCAGAACCACTTTCGGACGGGGCGTTTCTTTGTATTCTTCGATGGTAATCAGGTCGGCAAAAGCCTGCAATGGATGCGAAGTGGCACCTTCCATACTGAAAACCGGTTTTCCTGAATATTTGATAAACTGATTGATAATGGTTTCCTGATAATCGAATTCTTTGCTTTCGAACTGCGCAAAAGCGCGTACGCCAATCACATCACAATAGCTGGCCATTACGGGAATAGCTTCCAGGATGTGTTCGGGCTTGTCGCCATCCATTATTACGCCACGTTCGGTTTCGAGTTTCCATGCTCCTGCATTCACATCGAGAACCATTGTGTTCATTCCAAGGTTCATTCCCGCTTTTTGAGTACTCAAACGGGTTCGCAAACTGGAATTGAAAAACACCATCAACAATGTTTTGTTTTCGCCCAAATGTTTGTAGCCAAAACGG
Organism: uncultured Paludibacter sp.; assembly: GCA_963678465.1. Classification (GTDB taxonomy): domain Bacteria; phylum Bacteroidota; class Bacteroidia; order Bacteroidales; family Paludibacteraceae; genus Paludibacter. Next base: position 3,408,140 of record OY782858.1, on the reverse strand, counting down.
TTTTTCTTTATTTCTAAAGCTTCTTTTATTGCCTCCTGCAAATTGCCGAGGTCTTTTACGTTCGTATATGAATGACCCCCAACCCCTAAAGGGGAGTTTATCCCTAACCCCAGAAGGGGAACTGAGTTGCTTTTGTTTTTAAAATCATTCTTTACATCTTTCATGTGTATTTTATTTTAAATTCTTTCTTTAATTTCTTTTTCAATCGTTTTTAAAACCTTCTCAATACTGTTCAAGACCTCATCATTTGTAAATCTGACAACTTTTACTCCTAATTCATTGAGTTCATTTTCACGATTTCTATCATATAAGTATTGTTCAGGAATGTCGTGATATCCACCATCAACTTCAATAATAATTTTTGCTTTATGACAATAAAAATCAGCAATAAAATACAATACCGGATGTTGACGTTTAAATCTTATGTTCAAATATGCCAATCTTTGTAAGTTATCCCAAAGAAATAATTCGACTTCAGTTTGATTGTTTCTAAGCTTTTTAGCTAATTCAAAATGAATAGGTAAAGCGCCATAAAACATTGAATTGCCCGTGTTCCCTATTGATGATTTAAACCCTAACCCCTGAAGGGGAACTGAATTAGCATCGTTTTCTTTCTTTTTCATAAAACCTGTTATTAACAAGTAATACTAATATTTCTTATCTCCCATTAGGCGTTATTTTCTCTTTCTCCCCTTTAGGGGTCGGGGTTAATTATTTAGGTTCCATCACAATTAACGGTATCAGCATTTCTTCGAGCGAAATTCCTCCGTGCTGAAAAGTGTTTTTATAATAACTCACATAATGGTTGTAGTTATTCGGGTACGCAAAAAAATCGTCGTTACCGGCAAAAATGTAAGCTGAACTTACATTCGGACTTGGTAAGCCAATTTTTGATGGCTGTGTTATTTCAAAAACTTCTTTTTTGTTATAGCTAAGATTTTTGCCTACTTTGTAACGCAAGTTTACATTCGTATTTTTATCACCAATTACCTTGATCGGATTCGTGACCTGAATTGTTCCGTGATCTGTGGTGAAAATTAGCTTATAACCTCGTTTCGAAATGGCTTTCATCAGTTCATAGGTTGCCGAATGTTTGAACCACGAAAGCGTCAGCGAACGATAAGCTTGTTCGTCGTTGGCCAGTTCACGCATCATTTTAGATTCGGTACGTGCATGCGACAACATATCAATGAAATTCAAAACAATCACATTCAGCTGGTTATTGTCCAATCGAGGCAATTGTTCAATCAGTTTTTCACAGAAAGCCGATTCGTTTACTTTATGATACGAAAAGCTGTAGTTCTTTCTGAATCGCTGTAATTGAGTCTGAATCAATTCCTTTTCATTCATATTTTTACCTTCCTCCTCTTCTTCGTCAATCCATAGATCAGGAAACATTTGTTGAATTTGCAAAGGCAATAATCCGGAAAAAATAGAGTTTCTGGCATATTGAGTTGCAGTAGGCAACATACTGCAATACAAACTTTCGTCGGTAAAGGTATAAAATTCGCTCATCAGTTCGCGAATAATTTTCCACTGATCGTAGCGGAAATTATCAACCAACACAAAAAACACTTTCTCTCCTTTGTCCAATAAAGGGAACACTTTGGTTTTAAATAAATCGGGGCTCAGTAACGGTCTATTTTCGGGATGTTCGAACCACGACTGATAATTTCGTTTGATGTATTTATTAAATGTATTGTTCGCTTCGGTTTTCTGCATCCGCAGCATTTCGTCCATACCATTGTCAGTATCAGCCAGCTCCAGTTCCCAGTAAACCAACTTCTTATACACTTCTACCCAGTCCTCGTAGGTCAGCGAATCGTTAATTTGCATCCCTATCCGTCCAAATTCCGAACGATAAGTACTTGTGGCATGCTCTGAAACAATTTCTTTTTTATGAATATTTTTTTTGAGAGTCAGCAATATCTGACTCGGGTTCACGGGCTTGGTGAGGTAATCGGCAATTTTATTTCCGATGGCCATATTCATTATATTTTCTTCCTCACTTTTGGTAATCATCACCATGGGCACATCGGCGTCGATCTCTTTAATTAACGCAAGGGTTTCGAGACCTGACAGACCCGGCATATTTTCGTCGAGGAAGATAATGTCGAACGATTCCTTTTGACACAATTCAACAGCATCCTTGCCGTTGTTTGCAGTTACTACTTCGTAGCCTTTTTCTTCAAGAAAAAGAACATATGCACGAAGTAAATCTATTTCATCATCAGCCCAAAGTATGCGCTCTTTTCTCATTTGTTAGTTTTTTTCAATGTTGATTTTAACAACTAATATCAACTGCTATTTTAGATAATACTGTTGCATAAATTCGAAGTACGTACTCATCGCATTTTGTTGGAGCATTGTGTTCAAATTTTTCTGCGAGCCAAGCAGGTTACGGTAATCGGTTCCTTTCAGGTGATCGAACAACGACCGCTCTTTCACCATACGGATAAGGTATGACTTTGCCAAATCGGCATTTGCAAACGGACCGATAATGATTATCTGCATTTTAGCAACATCCTCCTTGTTTAATTTCAAATCTAACATGCTATAATTCTGAGAATTATACATATCAAATGCTGATTTTACTTTGTCATAATCAAAAGTACCCGAAAGAACTGCCACCGACACATAATGTGGTTCGTTGGCTCTGTAAGCAAAAAGATTTTTGAACAACGGCACAGCTTCTTCCTTGGGTTGTACCACTACAGGAGCGGCTGGTTGAACTGAGGTTTTCGGAGCTACTGTTGTAGTATCGGCTTTTTGCTGCTTAAGCGCTGCAGTTTCGAGTGCATTTTTATCTAACAGGTTTTCGGCTTGTTTTTGTTTTTCTATCTGTACAGCAGCTGGTTCATTCTTTGTTACTGATTTTTTTGAAGATGTTTCTTTTTTATTCTCTACCACATTATTTTTTGTAGGTGGCACCGGCGTTGTTGCCAAAAGATTTTTTGACTGAAATGCAAAATAGTCTTCCAAAGATGACAAAGATCTCAGAATACCATAATTTTCTTCCGAAATAATCACTTTTTCAATTTTCAGTTCGTTCATTAAATTCGACAAAGCTGCGTTCTTTGATATTGAATTCACATACCATTCCACCTCTTGATATGACTCAAAATTTGTGATTGATAGTGAATTACGAACATCATCCAATTTCCCTGTCACCAAATCGAAATCCTTCACCATAAAACTACTGAAATTATAAGCCGCTATGTTATAAAGCAATTTGTTCATCGCCTGAACATCGGCATCGGTGACAAGCATCAAACGATGTTTTGTTGCTTTTTCGCCAGAATACTGACGGGTAACAATATCTGATTCAGCTTGTTTTGTATCACTTTCACGTCGACTCAACAAGGTGCCGTGCGAGGTTCCGGTTGTAGCTTCTCTCCCTTGTTTTATAAGAGCCAGTATATCTTTTGACATAGCGCTTACATCACTTTCCGGAAATTTCTCTACAACATCGTTCAGCGAGGTTTCAAACACATCAGGCTGCTCTGTTTTGCCAACGCTCAAAGCATTCAAAAACATAAATTTTGACAGCAATACCGAAAGCGGATAATTCTTTTTCACAAACTCCACATTCTTTTTTACTGTTTTGTAATCGCTTGCATTATAAGCACTGTAAGTGATACTATAAAGCGAATCTTGCTCTCGGTACATGCGCGTCATTCGGTCGAAATAATCGGGCTGCGAAATAACTTCTACATATTTAGAATTCGGAAATTCACTGATCAACTTATTTTTATAAACATCGGCTTTTGATGGATTTCCGGTTTTTGACTCAAGCATATAACTCTGGAAATAAGTCTCAAGCCTTCGTTCATCGGCAGGAAAACGATTAGCAAATTCATCAAAAGTTTTCACCGCCATTGCATAATCCTCTACTTTATCCTTGTAAATCATTCCCATATTGAAAAGAGCAGTGGCTATCTCAGCATTTGATTTTTCGAGTTGCTGTGGAGTAACAGGTATCTGCTGAAGATAAAACGCCGGATTTTTATTGTCGGATGCAGAAGTTGCGTTCGGAGGAGTTGAATCGTTCTGATTTTCAGCTGACAGAGGCGAAGCGTTGGCCTCGGTCTCTTCTGCAAAAAGCACAGATGATTTATTTGCCCTTCTCCAGTTGTCCTCAAGTTTACGTTTTCCCCATTTTTTCTGAAAATCACTTTGCCCCGTTTTCCGTAAGCTTGAATTGTAAAAATACCAACTGCCCACACCCCCCGGATTTTCTCCAATAAGTGTCATGTTTTCTTCGTCAGGATTAAATCCTGATTCTTTTTTGACCAGTTCGGCTTCGGCTGAAGCTTTTTCATCAGCAATAAGCTTCGCAATAATATTATTTACTATTTCAAGTCTTTTTCCCTCAGACAAGGTAGATAAATACTGCAAACTATCCTGCAGAACAACGATTTCGTTTTGTACAACAAGTTCTGAAAGTGTTTCTCCCAGTTTCGATACCCTTGCGTAATCCTCCTGTTCGGTAGTTATTATTTTAGAAGCTTCATTATAGCAGGGTTGAGCTTTTATATAATTTCTGTTTTTGTAATATAAATCGCCCAATGTAATCAGTGATACTGCCTTATCAAATCCGTTTCGGGTACTTTCTTTGATAGATGTATTAAAATATTCAAGCGCTTTAACTGTATCATTTCTCTGAACATAGGTTTTGCCCAAAGTGTAATAAACCTGATCAAGGTATTCTTTATTATTGGGATTGCGGAGCATTTTATACAGTTCCTTACGTACCGATTCTACATTGCGGTTATCAAGTTCGGCTCTGTAAATCCGCGCATTAAAGTCCATTTCGAAAGGCGGATTCAGCTTTGTTACCTTTGTAAATGCCTGATATGCTCGTTGGTTGTCACCCGTTTTTTTATACAACTGAGCCAACAGAAAATTAAGCCTTTGTTGTTGAGGTTTATCTTTCTCAGTTTTTAATGTAAGTTCAAGAAACGGAATAGCCTCCTTGTATTGATGTTTTTTAAGCAACAAATCGGCATTCACAGCTGCGAACAAACCAATGTGATTGAATCTCAGATCATCCTGTTTCAATCGGGTGAGCATTTGTTCCGCTTCGTAAATCCAACCTAACTCACCATAAGCACGTGTAATCCACAACTGACAGCGAGCCACCATGTCTTTGTCGTTGGCAAAATGACGAGAGATATATGTAAATGTACCCACCGATCCGATAAAATCAGCTTTATGAAATTCAGCCTGAGCCAGCAGCATCCAGGCATCTTTCAGCGCGGGATTGAACTCTTCCTGCTTGTACCACAACTGATACTCAGGATTACTCCACTTGCGGTCGTTGCGCAATGGTTTTTGTTTGATAGAATGAAGTTTAATGGCTTTTCTGCATTTTTCAATGGTTCTATCCATGTTCGATTTTGCCGAATTTGCATTGTCGTGCCGGCTAATTGGATACATCGGAATGATGGCCGAATAGTCTTCTTTATTGCTGTTATAAATATTCCTGAGCCCTTCCTCATAACTCTCTTTTCCGTTAAAATACACATTAAAACGTGTATTCATTGACTGATAAGCACGTGTTGACCAGGTGTTCTTTTTCAACGAACATGCACTAAACGTAAAAACGGCCAGCGAAAACACAAGGATATGTAAAAACTTTAGTTTCAAAAAGAAGCAGGTATTAATGGTTTTCTTAATAATAATATACAAGTCAAAATACAAACTTAAAAAACTGGAATCTATTGTGTTTTTAACTCACAAAAATACTCAAATTTGACTACAAACACTTAACTTTGCAGCGAAAATTACGTTGTATTAAGGAAATATATTTTTAAGATTATGTGGGTACTTATTATAATTTTGGTGTTGTTTGGATTAGTTCTTATGCTTGCAACTTATATCAGCCGACGAAAAAAAAACGTTGAAACCGAAATCACAATAAATGAAGATGGAGAATGCTGCGGAGCGCACGAAGTTTGCGACCGCGAAAGTTTGTTGAGCGCTGATGCCAATGTGGAATATTTCGACGATGAGAACCTTGACGCACTGGCCGATGTACAACCCGAAAAATTCACCGACGATCAGCTTAATCAACTATCTGATGTATTTTACACCTTACGGGAAAGCGATGTTGCAGCATGGCTACGAAGCCTGCAAGTACGCAGGATTCAGCTGCCGCTCGAATTGAGGGAACAGGCATTGCTGATTGTAAGCGAACGCCGGGGACTATAACTGTGTTTTGGAGGCTGTTTTCAGAGTGCTTTTCCTGATCAGATAGCCCACACACACACACACAATTCCACTCAATATCCCCAACCATAGCGTTTCACCTGTACCAATTATTTCTATATCTACAACTTTTATTCCATTAAATTTAAGATAATAGAAAATAACTGCCACACAATTATTCACAAAATGAGCAATAATTGGCAACCACAGGCTACCACTCCACAGTAGCAGATACCCAAAAAAAGCGCCAAGCAACATACGCGGAAAAAATCCATAGAACTGCATATGTATTGCGCTGAATATAAAGGCCGTCATCCAAATTGCAAAAAACGCCCCTTTCCAATCGGAAAGAAGTCGCTGTATGGTTCCTCTGAAAAACAGCTCCTCGCCCAATGCAGGCACTACGGCCACTAAAAACACATTAAAAAGAAGAGCGTCCAATGTATTAACGTTGAGCATCTTTTCAGTGATTATTGCAATCTGAGCTTCGGAAGACTGCATCATTTTCTCAATTTCTGAAAGTGACTCAGGAAGAACAATCTGCTGATTTAACCAGGAAAGCAGATTGATAAAAGGAATAGCTACTAACATAAAAACAAGCACATACAACACCGTCGACCATCTGAGATTCGACTTCAGCCGTAAAAACTCAAAAGCATTTTGGCTCCACAAAAAAGCCATTACAAAAGGAGGAATGATAAACAATCCTACCGATTGGATCAATTGCATAACTTTCACGTTCGACATATCATTCATATCGTTAGTTGCAACAAGCACAGTAACCAACAACGTGGCTATCATTACGAAAGCAAAAACAGCTATCAATTGAAGCAGCTTCCACAAAACCCCTGAGTCTTTAAAAATCCCTTTTATCATGTTTTAAATACTTTATTACAACAACAACCATTCATAGCAAAAAAAACTTCCATCGTCCAACGACAACAGAAGTTTTAGTTTGTTTGATTTTAATGGCATCAAGCTTTTGGTCTTGCTTCTTTAACTACCATCGTCCGACCGTCGAATTCAGCACCGTTTAATTCTTCGATTGCCTTTGCAGCAGCCACATCATCGGCCATTTCCACAAATGCAAATCCTTTCGATTTTCCGGTTTCGCGGTCCTTGATAATTTTGCAAGAGTCAACTTTACCATACTCAGCTAAAACTCCCAACAGGTCGTTGTCACGAACTTTGTAACTTAAGTTACCTACATAAATGTTCATAAGAATAAATTAAAAAAAGTGGTTATAAAATTTTGATTTCAAGAACAGCATAAACAAACGAGGTTAAAAGAAATCTGTTCACAGAAGAAAAGACAGGAATAACCAAACGAGAGGAATACAGTATCTTAACGTTTGCAAAGAAAACCAATTAATTTTAATTTCGCAACAAATTATCAAAATTTATTCGAATTAAACCAAATATATGTTGAATTACGAACAATAGCAAGACAAAATGTTACATTATGATAATATTTATACAAAAAAACTATGCCCTCACCTGACCTTCACCTTTCACTATCCATTTATACGAGCACAATTCCTCGAGCCCCATTGGGCCACGGGCGTGCAACTTCTGAGTGCTAATACCAATCTCGGCACCCAGCCCAAACTGAGCACCATCAGTAAATGCCGTGGACACGTTTGTATATACACATGCTGCATCCACCATTTTTTCGAAGATATGTACAGCCTCTTGATTTTCAGTCACAATACATTCGCTATGTTTCGAACTATACATCGAAATATGCTCTATCGCCTCATGGATATTAGCCACAGTCTTTACCGACATTTTATAATCGAGAAACTCAATGCCATAACTTTCGGCTGTTGCTTTTTGAAGTAAAGCGGCCGGATAATGTCCCGCTAATGCCGAAAAAGCTTTTTCATCCGCATAAATCACCACATTTTTATCTGCCAGCATTTGACACAAAACAGGTAAATCCAACAATCGCTTCTCGTTTATCACCAAACAATCCAACGAATTGCACACACTTACGCGCCTTGTCTTGGCATTAAAAATGATGTTTTTCCCCTTTTCAACATCTCCAAATTCATCGAAATAAGTATGGCAAATACCAGCTCCGGTTTCGATCACCGGAATACGGGAATTGTCGCGCACAAAGTCTATCAGCCCTTTTCCTCCACGCGGGATAATCACATCCACATACCCAACCGCATTCATAAGTTCAGCAGTGGCCTCCCGACCAGCAGGAAGCAAAGTCACAATATTTATGTCTAGGCCGAACTTTTCGAGTACCGACTGTATCACCTTCACAATTGCCAAATTAGAGTTATAGGCATCTGTCCCACCTTTGAGCACACATGCATTTCCCGATTTCAGACAAAGTGAAAAAACATCGAAACTTACATTGGGACGCGCTTCGTAAACAACTCCCACCACTCCAAAAGGAACCGAAATTTTTTTAATTGTCATTCCATTGGGATGTTCGGTCGATCTCAACACCTTCCCAAGAGGCGATGGCAGCGAAGCAACATTACGAATATCCGAAGCAATTCCCTTGATCCGCTCCACACTAAGCAAAAGCCTATCGTACATCGGATTACTTTTCTCCATCAAGGCTAAATCCTTTGCATTTTCGGCAATAATATCCGACGATTTCAGCACAGCCTCATCGGCCAATGCCAATAAAACCTGACGAAGCACATCGTCGCCGACAAGTTGTAACGAACGCGATGCTTTAAGCACAGCTTTTCCCCATCGATTGGTATTTGATTGTAAACTCATATTCTAAAAATTACTATTTTTTGTTGATTTTCAACCAACTATTATATTGTTTAAGCACGTTCATTATATCGACAAAATCGGTTGACTTATCAAGTTGAGCCACAAACTGAGCATCAAAACCATAAGCTGAAAGCAAAGACCTAAACTCTTTATATTGTTTGGTTTTTTCTACTTTTACAATTCCTTTGGAGGGGCTGTATAAATAATAAATCGTGTATTGCAACCATTTATCCGGAACACTTATCAATCCGTTGGCCGGATCCACAAGCACATTCCTGTATAGTTGATAATTTGAATCGCGGTACAAAAGACACAAAAACTGATCTCTTTTCTCTTCGGAAACCACTATACTTTTATAATTCAGCGTAAAGCGATTGAAATGATAGTACACTGATTTATACTGAAACGAAAAACCCTGAAGTGATTTTGGGTAATAAGTTACAAAATCACTGGCTGAGTTCTCTCTGAAAACTACTCCAAAATAAAAAGAACTTGTCTCAGGGCCGTTCAGATTTAGACTTCCTTTTATCCGGCTGAACGGGCTCACTTTAATTTCGCCCCAAACCGTATCGGAACTATTCTTTATAATATAGCCCGGCACATTGGCTGCATCAAGTGTAAAACTGAATGTCAGCGAAATGAATAGCAAAACGAATAAGTATTTCAATGCAGTAGGTTTTATAATTCTTCAATAATTTGTTCAATAAAGTCACTGCTTTTCTTTTCAAAATCCAGCTTCATCTGATCGAGATACTTTTCGATGAATTTCTCTGATCTAAGACTAAAATCCCTATAAGCTGTATCAAAACTGTAGGTATAACGATCGGCTTTTATCTCCGTACCCTCCTGTGTAATCCGGTAAGCAAAAACAAATTCCTGGTCGTCGATACGAATGGTTTCGCTGAAGTTATAGGTATAAAACACTAAACCATAAATAATTGTCCCGCTATTAGCATAGGTAAAACGTGCCGGTACTTTTACTAACGAAATCTCAATTTTCTTGTTTCCCAGGTGCTTTTCCAGTTTAAACTCATTTGCTTTCTCAATTAGAATCCCGGCAAATAAATTACTGAAATACATCGTATTAATTTCACAGCTCGTATCTTTATTCCACATCCAAAAAAAGATAGCCGGAATGACAAACGATTTCCCTTTTTTCACAACTGCAACAGCATCCATTTTTGACAACGAATCGGTATTAAGCAACAAAGCATTTGTATTCACTGTTTTTTGCGTTCTGACCTCACTACCAACTTTTCGTTCAATCAGTTGAGTTATTTTTTTATTGGTCAAACAGCTTTGCAGTACAAATACTGAAGTTAAAACAAAAATAAGTTTGAGAATTTTCGAATGCATAGGAAAATGATTTATTGAGTTGAGTTTAGTTTTATTCGAGATACAAATAATCGCAATGTACCAGGGGTTTTTGATTTTTCTTCCCGATCAGATCTTGTGCTTTTGCGCTGTCGTACTGCACTTTGCCTACGCCCAACAAATGAGCGTCATGGTCGAAAATTTTCACTATATCATCCTTTTCAAATTCGCCCTCTATTTTAACAACGCCCACCGGCAACAGACTCACTGCATTTTCGCCAATCAGCGCTTTCGCTGCATTTTCATTGACATGAATTTCTCCTTTTGCAAAACCCTGACTGTGAGCAATCCATTTTTTAACGCTCGACACTCCTTCTGTCGAGGCCACAAAACGGGTACACACCACATCTTCGTTCCTGTCCAACAACCGGATCAAGATATCGTTCGTTTTTCCATTGGCAATAATTACATCAATTCCTTCGTCGGCAATTTTACGTGCAATTGTTGTTTTTGTGCCCATTCCTCCACGTCCAAAGGTTGATTTGGTCGTCTGAATGAAGTCCGAAATATCCTGACCTTTCTCAATCTGACGAATAACTTTCGACTCAGGATGAGCCGGTGAACCGTTATAGATTCCATCAATATTACTCAGAATAATCAAGGCTTCCATGTCCATCATCGATGCAATCAGGCCAGAAAGTTCATCATTATCGGTAAACATCAACTCCGACACCGAAACCGTATCATTTTCATTTACAATGGGTATGACATTATTTTCCAACATCACCCTCATACAATTCCGTTGATTTAAATAATGACGACGGCTTCCGAAATTTTCTTTCATCGTCAGCACCTGACCTACCGTAATTCCATGATCGCGAAACAAATCCCAATAATGATTTATCAACTTGGCTTGCCCAACGGCAGAAAAAAGCTGTCGCTGATCCACAACATCCATCTTTTTGGTAAGCCCCAATAAGCTTCGCCCAGATGCAACAGCACCCGACGAAACAATTACAATTTCAACGCCTCTTTTGTGCAATACTGCAATTTGATCCACAAGTGCCGACATACGTGTTACATCCAACGTTCCATCAGCACGTGTAAGCACATTACTTCCAATCTTTACAGTTATTTTATTGAATTTCATTTCCACTAATTTGCTCTGTTATTTATCTGTGCGGATATTCCGAAAAAACATGGAAATGCTTTCATTCGGCGTACACTATATCCAACAAGGTAGTTCCTACTGCGTAAAGCGTATTTTTATCAATATTCTCCATGGTATCATTGGTAGTATGCCAATAAGCCCCAAAGCCACTTTCGGTATTTGGGTCGTACTGTATGATATCGATACTCGGTATGTCGGTCATTTTATTTACGTACAAATGATCATCGGTCACCGCACCGCCCTGAGCGTTTACAAAATACTGACCAAAGCCAAGCTTTTCGGCCGCCGACCAAACCTTATTCACCACATGAGCCGCATAATACATCGAAATCTGTTCTTTATAAAAAGTAGCACCCGGAGCTCCAACCATATCGAGCAATATACCATATTTTGCACGATATCCTTTTACATGCGGATTTTTGCACCAATACTGCGTACCCAAACACCACGAATCTTCTGTATTTCCCTTAAAATCTGAGGGTGCTCCATAATCTTCTGCATCAAAAAAAGCAATGTCTACTCCTACAGTTGGATGTTTTAAACCAAATTGTCTTGCCATTTCGAGCAAAACACCCACTCCGCTGGCACCATCATTAGCGCCATCAACAGCTTGTCGATGCTTCGTCGGGTCCGGATCATTGTCACTCCACGGACGCGAATCCCAATGCGCAAAAAGCAGAATCCGATTCTCATTCTCTACATTATATGATCCGATAATATTGACAGCATTTAACCTCGTTCCATCGAAAGTGCTAAGCGTTGCCTTTTGCAGCGTCACTTCCGCTCCAAAACTTTTAAGACTTTCAGCCAAATACGTTGCACATAACACATGGGCTTTTGTGTTTGGTACCCGTGGACCAAAATCAACCTGTTGTTTCACGTATTTGTAAGCTGAATCTGCAACAAACACCGGCACAATCACCTTTTGAACATCCATAGTTGCAGTTGCTTGTGTTTTTGCCGACTTATTGCAACCCAAAAGCAGAGCAGTAAAGAACAAAAAAATGTATATTTTCTTCATATTTAGTCAAATGAACTACAAAGATATAAATAATTAGCTGTTTTCCGATAAAGTTTATAACCTATCCCGCGCATTCTATATCTTTTTTACCTTTGATGTTTAACTGTTCAATTATTTTAGAAATATCATTGAATATTTTATATCTTTGCGAAATAGCAACAGTATTTAAACTGTGTTTTCTATAATTGCAAACAAAATGATTATTTCTTTTATTTTTGTTAGAAACGTCCAAAAACACATAACAAACTAATTCAATGAAAGATAGCCATACATTTAACTTTTGAGACATTAAAAAAAATATAGAAAATAGTCAAAAATAGGTTGTAAAACATGTTTTTTCACTTGTAAGCTTCGAAATTTCGCTGTTTCTTTGCAACCGTTAACTAAACAACACAATCTTTTTTATACCTTAAAAAACTAATACCTATTGAAACGCGGGACTTTGTGAAAAGTCCCGCGTTTTTTTGTATTAATACTGATAATTGCACAATTTTACAGTTGTGTGCATATTCAAGTTGCCGTTTCGATAAAAACTGTTATTTTTGCATTTGCTAAAACAAATAAACAGAAAATCACTCCCATATAAATTAACTAATCAATACGCTTATGAGTTTTAAAATTGTAGTTCTTGCCAAACAAGTGCCCGACACCCGGAACGTAGGTAAAGATGCGATGAAAGCCGATGGAACGGTAAACCGTGCTGCACTTCCTGCCATTTACAACCCCGAGGATCTCAACGCACTCGAACAGGCATTGCGCTTAAAATCAAAAATCGAAGGTGCAACAGTTCATGTACTCACCATGGGGCCAGCACGTGCTGCCGAAATTATTCGCGAAAGTATGTATCGTGGCGCCGATGGCGGTTACCTGTTGAGCGGGCGCGAGTTCGCAGGTTCGGATACACTGGCAACTTCGTATGCACTGGCTTGCGCCATTCGTAAAATGGGCAAAATAGATATTATCGTTTGCGGTCGCCAGGCAATTGACGGTGATACTGCACAGGTTGGCCCACAGGTTGCCGAAAAATTAGGCTTACCACAAATTACGTATGCCGAAGAAATTCTCGATTGTTCCAACAATACAATTACCGTAAAACGTCGCCTAGAACGTGGTATTGAAGTAGTAAAAGGTTCGTTACCAACACTTGTTACAGTAAATGGCTCGGCTGCCAACTGTCGTCCACGCCACGCGAAACTTACCCTCAAGTACAAACATGCCGCCACTCCTACCGAGAAACAGGAATCAGGTTCAGATTACACCGATTTGTATAGCTCACATCCATACCTCAACATCAACGAATGGGGAGTTAGTGATATTGAGCACGATATCCAGTGGTTAGGACTTTCGGGTTCACCAACCAAAGTAAAACAAATCGAAAACGTAGTATTTACTGCCAAAGAAAGTAAGCGCATGAACGCTTCGGATGTGGAAATTGAAGATCTAATGAAAGAATTGATTGCCAACCACACGATTGGGTAAAGCTGTTGAAAGTTGATAATTGACAGAATGTTACTTTATAAACTTTCAAACTTTTTCATTAAACATGCATTTGTAACTAAAATTCCTGGAAAAAATAATGAATAACATATTTGTATATCTCGAAATAGAAGACGGCATTGTAGGCGATGTTAGTCTTGAACTGCTCACCAAAGGTCGCTCTTTGGCGGATCAGCTAAAATGCAAGCTCGAAGCGGTAGCTGCCGGCTATCAGCTCGACAAAATTGGTGCGCAGGTTTTCCCTTATGGCGTTGATACGCTTTATTTGGCCGACGACAAACGTTTGGCTCCTTACACCACTTTACCACACACTTCGTTACTGGTAAATCTTTTCAAAGAAGAAAAACCTCAAATTGCCCTGATGGGAGCCACTTCTATCGGTCGCGATTTAGGCCCGCGTGTTTCATCAGCTTTGTTCAGCGGACTAACAGCAGACTGTACTTCGCTCGAAATTGGAACTTATGAAGATAAAAAAGCCGGAAAAACATACGAAAACCTTTTGTATCAGATTCGTCCTGCTTTTGGAGGAAATATCGTTGCAACTATTGTGAATCCTGATTGCCGCCCGCAAATGGCAACAGTTCGCGAAGGCGTAATGAAAAAAGAAATCCGCGATGCAAAATTTGCCGGAAAAACAAAAAAACTGGAAGTAGCTAAATACGTTTCGGATACTGATTTTGTGATTGAGGTGATTGAACGCCACATGGAAAAATCGAAAGTAAACCTGAAAGCTGCACCTATTGTTGTAGCCGGAGGCTATGGAATGGGAAGTGCCGAAAATTTCAAAATGCTTTACGATTTGGCTGCCGTTTTGGGCGGCGAAGTGGGTGCTTCACGTGCCGCCGTTGACTCAGGCATGACTGAACACGAACGTCAGATTGGACAAACAGGAACAACCGTTCGCCCCAAACTGTACATTGCGTGCGGTATCTCGGGTCAAATCCAGCACATTGCCGGTATGCAGGAAAGCGCTATGATTATTGCCATCAACAGCGATCCTCATGCACCTATCAACCAGATTGCCGATTACGTAATCACCGGCACTGTGGAAGAAGTAATTCCGAAAATGATTCAATATTATAAAAAAAATTCGAAGTAATTAGAAAGAGAAGTTAAGAAGTTATTGAAGTTAAGAAGTTATGGCTACAACAAGTTCATTTATAGATTTAAGAATGTGGCAACAGGCTCATTGTTTTGTTTTAGAAATGTACAGTTTAACCGTAACTTATCCCAAACATGAACTTTTTGGTTTAGTATCACAATTTCGAAGAGCTGCAATATCAATACCAGCAAATATAGCTGAAGGATATAAAAGATTGAGCAGAACTGAGAAATTAAGATTTTTCAATATTGCTCAAAGTAGCCTTGAAGAATGCAGGTATTATATTATTCTCTCAAAAGATATAAATTACATTGATAACAATCAGTCGGAAAAATTAAATACTCTTTTGGAAGATACCAGTAAATCTTTAAATAATTATTGCGAAAAGATATTGATAGATTTAAATACCAAGGCAAAATAGCTTAAATTTCAGCCTCTTATAACTTCATATAATCCAAACTAACTTCTATAACTTCACATCAAAAACTTCTATAACTTCATAAAAACAATATTATGAACTACTTTAGTAACAATCCGGCTTTAAAGTTTCAGTTATCGCATCCGTTGATGCAAAAAATTGTGACGCTCAAAGAGCAAAACTTTGCCGACAAAGATAAATATGATTATGCATCGCGCGATTTTGAAGATGCAATAGATAATTACGAAAAAGTGCTTGAAATTATCGGTGAGATTTGTGCTGATGTCATTGCCCCCAATGCCGAAAGCGTTGACCACGACGGCCCACTGGTACTTAACAACCGCGTACAATACGCCCGCGGCACACAGGAAAACCATGATGCATTGGCTCAGGCCGGTCTTTACGGTATGGCATTGCCACGTCAGTATGGTGGTTTAAATTTTTCTATGGTTCCCTACGTCATGGGTGGCGAAATGGTATCGCGTGCCGATGCAGGATTTGCCAATATCTGGGGATTGCAGGACTGCGCAGAAACCATTGCCGAATTTGCCAACGAAGATATCAAAGCAGAATTTTTACCTCGCGTTTGCGAAGGACAAACCTGTTCGATGGATTTAACAGAGCCTGATGCTGGTTCGGATTTACAAGCCGTACAGCTTAAAGCTACTTACAACGAAAAAGATGGAGTTTGGTATCTAAATGGAGTAAAACGCTTTATCACCAACGGTGATGCACAAATTAAACTCGTGTTGGCCCGCTCGGAAGAAGGTACCAACGACGGACGCGGTTTGTCTTATTTCGTGGCCGACAACAAACACGATGATACAGTGAAAGTGCGCCGCATCGAAAATAAATTAGGTATCAAAGGTTCTCCGACCTGCGAATTGGTTTTCACCAATACACCTGCCAAATTAGTTGGCGTACGCCGAATGGGCTTGATTAAATACGTAATGTCGTTGATGAATGGCGCTCGTTTGGGCGTTGGCGCTCAATCGGTAGGCGTTTCGCAAGCTGCTTACGACGAAGCCATCGCTTATGCCCGTGATCGACGCCAGTTCGGAAAAGCAATTATCGAATTTCCAGCCGTTTACGAAATGATATCGATGATGAAAGCCAAACTGGATGCTACACGCGCCTTGCTTTACGAAACAACCCGTTTTGTGGACGTTTATAAAGCCTACGAAAGTCTCGAAGCTACCCGCAAACTAACTCCCGAAGAAAAAGCCGATTACAAAGAATACCAAAAACTTGCAGATGCATTTACGCCAGTTCTGAAAATGTTCTCGAGCGAATTTGCCAACCAAAATGCTTACGATAGCATTCAGGTACACGGAGGTTCAGGCTTTATGAAAGATTATGCCTGCGAGCGTATTTATCGTGATGCACGCATCCTTACTATTTACGAAGGAACTTCGCAGTTACAAACCGTAGCCGCCATCCGCCACGTAACCACAGGCTCATATCTGAAACAAATTCGCCATTACGAAACTTTACCTATCAACCCTGAGTTCGACTCATTGCGCAAACGTCTTATCAGCATGACTACCCTGTTTGAAAACTCAACAACACGCGTAGTTGAAACCAAGAATCAGGAATACCTGGACTTCCAGGCTCGTCGGTTGGTAGAAATGGCAGGTCATATTATAATGAGTTATCTGCTTATTTTGGATGCCACCCGCGACACCGAAGATTTGTTCCGTAAATCGGCTGAAATCTATCTCAAGTTTGCTGAAGTGGAAGTGCGTAAACATGCTACCTACATCAAAACTTTCGAAGTTGAAAATGTAGATATTTATAAAGTATTGTAAAACAATTTGACTCTTTTAAAGACAAAAAACTAAAACCTCCCGGCGAATATATTTTCGTCGGGAGATTTTTTTTGAAAAAACACAAATTTGTGAAAAAATAATTTTTATCTTTGAAACCTGATTTACAAAGGATCAGTCCTCACACATGTAATATCCAAAACCAATAAGCAAAATGGACCTGCATTTTTTCTCAACACAAGATGAGTTTCGAAAATGGCTCATGGAGCATTATAAAACAGCCCAGGAACTCTACGTTGGTTTTTATAAAATAAGTTCTAAGAAACCATCCATGACATGGTCGGAGTCGGTAGATCAGGCCTTGTGTTTTGGATGGATAGATGGCATTCGCAGATCGGTGGATGAAGAAAGCTACTGTATTAGGTTCACACCACGCAGAAGCAATAGCGTGTGGAGCGATATAAACATAAAGAAGGTAGAAAACCTGACAAAGGCGGGATTAATGACACCAGAAGGTCTAAAAGCTTTCAGTCTACTTAAAGAGAGTAAGTCTGGGATTTATTCGCACGAAAATAAGTACTCTGGTTTCGATACAAATTTCGAAAACACGTTTAAAAGCAATAAAATAGCCTGGGAGTTTTTCTCAAAACAAGCGCCATCGTACAAAAAAGCAGTTACAAACTGGATAGTGAGCGCTAAACAGGAAAGTACGCGACTGGCAAGACTTGAAAAAACAATAAACGCCAGCGAACAACAGAAACGATTAACATAATAAAAGGAGAAATCAGTTATGAACGAAATTCAACTATTGCGGGATGCGGGTATCACTCCGACTATGGATGTTTTAGAAAATATTGCAGGAAAAGAAATTTTTTCGATTTACAAAAAACTGCACACAACAATCACCAGTTCTGAATTTGAATTAAACCCGGAGTGGAATTACTACAACGATGGAAAAGCCTGGCTCTGTAAAGTGAGCTACAGAAAAAAAACTGTTTTTTGGCTTTCGGTATGGGATACAGGAATAAAAACAAGTTTCTATTTTACTGAAAAGACGCGTCAGGGCGTTTTGGAATTAGCGATAAGCGATGAAATAAAACAGCGTTTTACAAAAGCCACATTGATAGGAAAGCTTATTCCGCTTTCGATGACAATTCTCAACGAAGAGCATCTTTCGGACCTGAGAAAAATCATTCATTACAAAAAAGCGTTGAAATAGCTATAAAAAAAGGAAGATCATTTAGACAAAAACTCCTTGATAATTAATAAACTATCAAGGAGAAATGTACTTTTAAATAAGTGACCGCGACAGGATTCAAACCTGTAACCCCCACATCCGTAGTGTGGTACTCTATTCAGTTGAGCTACGCAGCCATTGTTTTGTTTTGCGAGTGCAAAGATACGGCATTTTTTCTAAATTACAAAGAACTGATTGAAAAAAGTTTTATTTATTAAACCAAGCAATTGCAAAACAATAAATTAAAGCGGAACAAAATTGAAACAAAAACTCCAGAGCTTCTTGAATCCACTTTTTAAATAAAAACTGCCTTCAACCCTAAGGCAGAAGGCAGTTTGAAATATAAAAAGAATTTCAGGATCAGGCCAGAGCAAACCTGACTCTAAAAAGAATTAGTATCTGTAATGCTCAGGTTTATACGGACCATTTTGATCTACGCCAATATAAGCAGCCTGTTCAGGGGTAAGTACGGTAAGTTTCACACCGAGTTGTTCTAGGTGCAGACGTGCTACTTCTTCGTCCAAATGTTTTGGTAAACGATACACATTTACAGGATAATCTTTGGTATACAACTCGATCTGAGCAAGAGTTTGGTTTGTAAATGAGTTACTCATCACGAACGAAGGATGACCTGTGGCACAACCCAAATTCACTAGCCTACCATCAGCAAGCAACAACACGCTGTGTCCATCGGGGAAAATGTATTTATCTACCTGTGGCTTGATGTTTACGAGTTCAATGCCCGGATATTTTTTCAGTTTATCTACCTGAATTTCGTTATCGAAATGACCGATATTGCAAATAATCGCGCTATCCTTCATTTTTTCGATGTGCTCAATGCGGATAATGTCTTTATTTCCAGTAGTAGTAACATAGATATTTCCTTCGGCCAATGCTTCTTCGATAGTGGTTACGCGGAAACCTTCCATCGAAGCCTGCAAAGCACAAATCGGATCAATTTCAGTTACGATTACGCGTGCGCCATAAGCCAGCATCGATTTAGCACAACCTTTACCTACATCGCCATAGCCGCAAACTACCACCACTTTACCAGCCAACATTACGTCGGTAGCACGTTTGATTCCATCGGCCAGCGATTCGCGACAGCCATAGAGATTATCGAATTTCGATTTGGTCACCGAGTCGTTCACGTTAAAAGCAGGGAACAGCAACGAGCCTTCTTCCAACATTTGGTACAAACGGTGAACTCCTGTTGTTGTTTCTTCCGACACTCCACGAATTCCGGGAGTCATTCTGCTCCAGATGCCATTGTCTTCTTTGAGCACATTTTTCAGAATGGCATAAAGCAGACGCTCATCTTCGCCATCAACAGTTTTATCAAGAACAGTTGCATCTTTTTCGGCAGCCACACCCACATGAATCATCATGGTAGCATCGCCTCCATCGTCAACAATCACGGTAGGTCCCTGATGTCCTTCGAAAGTCAGCGCCTGAAGCGTACACCACCAGTATTCTTCGAGTGTTTCACCTTTCCATGCATAAACAGGCACTCCGGCAGCAGCAATAGCGGCAGCAGCGTGATCCTGAGTTGAATAAATATTACAACTACACCAACGAACTTCGGCACCCAGTTCCACGAGCGTCTCGATAAGTACGGCCGTTTGAATAGTCATGTGAAGCGAACCCATGATGCGGGCTCCTTTAAGTGGTTTTTGTTGTCCGTATTTTGCACGCAGGGCCATTAAACCCGGCATTTCTTTTTCTGCCAATTCAATTTCTTTTCGTCCGAAATCGGCAAGAGCAATATCGGCTACTTTGTAAGGTAAATTGCTGAATAATTCAGTCATGATGATATGTTTTAATTAACGTTTTGATTTTTATTGTTTTATTAATCAGTTTAAAGGGCTGCAAAGTTACAATTTTTCAATGAAATTTTATACTTTTGTTCCATTGTTTTTAAAAATCAATCATCCACGGCAAGAAAAATGACTGCTTATATCGACATTCACACGCACAGCGAGCAAAATCACAATCCATTTGCCGTTCGAAATCTGAAAATAGATGAAGCAAAACTTTTCTTTGACGCACATCCCGAAAGTTATTGTTCGATAGGAATTCATCCCTGGGATGTTCATTTAGCCGACACTCTAATGATAGTGGAACTTGAGAAACTGGCAGCCAACAAAATGGTGGTAGCCATTGGAGAGTGTGGCCTTGATAAAAACAGCATCGCCAGCATCAAAGAGCAGGATTATTATTTCGAGCGACAGGTTATGCTGTCGGAAAAGCTTGGGAAACCATTGATTATACACGCAGTTGCAAGTTTCAACGAAATAATGGCTATGAAAAAACAAATGCAACCAAAGCAAGCCTGGATTATTCATGGATTCAGAGGCAAGCCCGAGCTAGCCAAACAATTGTTGAAAATGGGCTTTATTCTTTCGTTCGGAGAAAAGTTTAATCCATTGAGCGTGGATGTAACACCGTTAAATCAACTTTGTATCGAAACAGATACAAGTTTCATGAAAATTGAAGATATTTATAAAACCATATCAGTGATAAAAGCCTGCCAACCATCGGAGCTGAATGCCGGCTGTCAGATCTTAAAGCTGTTTTATTGTTAGCAGATGCTTATATATTCTGCCATCATACCACACTTTAAGGATTAAATTAGTAAATTTGTGCCATTTTAAATTTTAGAAATGAAGAAATACCTCATTATTTTTCTCTCAATCATCTCGTCGACTGTTGTTTACGGGCAAGGTTATACGTCGATTCAACAACGAAAACTGAACAACGCTATCACCGCCATAACAAGTTTATATGTCGATTCGGTAAGCGATAAAAAGTTAGTCGAAACGGCCATTGAAGCGATGTTAAAAAAATTAGATCCACATTCATCGTACATTCCAAAAGAAGAAGTCGATCGCGTAAACGAACCACTCGAAGGAAGTTTCGAAGGAGTAGGCATACAATTCCAACTACTCGACGACACTTTACTGGTAGTACAAACCGTATCGGGTAGTCCTTCCGAAAAAGTTGGGGTATTGCCGGGCGACAGAATGATTTACATCAACGACGAGCTAATTGCCGGCGTAGGAATACAAAACTCGGGCATTATGAAGCGCTTGCGGGGTCCTAAAGGCTCGGAAGTAAATGTAAAAATAAAAAGAAACGGAAAAGCGGAGTTACTCCTCTTCAAAATAACGCGCGACAAGATTCCTGTTTTCAGCATCGATGCTTCTTATATGATAGGCAAAGACATTGGCTATATCAAAATAAATAATTTCGGAAGCACCACCGTCGACGAATTCCAGAAAGCCTTTACAAAACTGAGTAAATTGGGAATGAAAAGCCTAATTCTTAGCTTAAAAGGGAACGGTGGAGGATATCTGAATGCAGCACATCAACTTGCTGACGAATTTCTGAACCGGAATAAACTTATTGTCTATACCCAGGGACTTAACCAGCCTAAAAGCGTAATGGAATCGACAGCAAGCGGTCGTTTCGAAACCGGCAAACTGATTGTTCTTGTCGATGAATATTCGGCTTCAGCAAGTGAAATTGTGGCCGGAGCATTGCAGGATTGGGATCGGGCCATCATTGTAGGCCGACGTACTTTTGGGAAAGGACTTGTACAACGCCAGCTACCATTGGCCGACGGCTCCATGTTGCGCCTCACTACTGCCAGGTATTATACACCTACCGGACGTTCGATACAAAAACCCTATAAAGATGGTTTAGAGAAGTACTCGAAAGAGCTGATTAACAGATTTAATCATGGAGAACTGTTGCATGCCGACAGCATTCATTTCCCCGACTCGCTGCGGTATCAAACCCTTCAGCTCAAACGGAATGTGTACGGAGGCGGAGGCATTATGCCCGACATTTTCGTACCGCTCGATACCACTTTTTATACCGAATACTATAATAAAATAGGAAATCGTGGCGTAATCAACAAAGTGGTGGTTCAGTACATCGACCAAAACAGAGCCGAATTGAAAAAGAAATATCCTAAGTTCGAGAAATTCAACGCATTGTTCCAAACAAATGATGAAGTGCTTGAAAAATTGAAACTTTTAGCGGAGAAAGAAAAAATTGAATTTAACTCAGCTCAGTTTGAAACATCTAAGCCATTAATAAAATTGCAAATCAAAGCGCTTATTGCCCGGGATTTATGGGAAATAAACGAATACTATCAAGTGATTGATGTCGAAAACGAATCGTTGAATAAAGCGATACAGATTTTACAAACACCCGGAACTTACGAAAGTTTGCTGAAATAGACACGCTAAAGAAATACAACCTAAAAATGAATCAATTTTTCCGAAGTTTATAACTTTGGAAAAATTGATTGTTTTATAATAAAACGATGGAAATGGTTTTTACCTACCTACAGGCCAACTGGATAGAATTGCTAGGCTCGGCATTGAGTATTATTTACCTTTATTTATCCATAAAACAAAAAGTTAGTTTGTGGATTTTCGGGTTTTTATGCTCTTCACTGTATGTGGTTGTCTTTTTTCAGTCGAAGTTTTATGCTGATATGAGCCTGCAGTTTTATTATCTGGGCGTCAGCGTATTTGGCTGGATCAGTTGGAAGGCTGGTAAACCCGAAAACCGCAAAGAACTCCCCGTAAAACGAACAACACCCCTGTCGGGAGCAATCATTCTGATTACAGCATTAGTTTTTTATTTTCTGTATTACTTTATACTGTCAGAATACACCGACTCTCCACTTCCCAAAGCCGATGCTTTTACAACAGCGCTAAGCATAGTAGCCACCTGGATGCTGGCACGCAAAATGATTGAACATTGGTGGCTATGGATAATAGTAGACAGCGTTTCGGCCGGGCTCTATTTTTACAAAGCATTGTACCCCACTGCCATTTTATTTGTTATTTACACCGTAATGGCCATCATTGGCTATCGGCAATGGAAAAAATCTCTTCAGATATAAAAAAAGACAGGAATCGCAACCAATGGTCGTATTCCTGTCTTTTCATTCACTATTTGTTTTTACACTATTTTTTACAGCTCCAGATCTACATTGTGTAATTCAACCCAAGGCAAACCCTGAATGTTCAATTGCTCCATGAATGGATCGGGATTGAATTCTTCGACATTGTAAACACCCGGTTTTTTCCACAATCCTTTCAGGAACATCATGGCGCCAATCATAGCAGGCACTCCGGTAGTGTAACTTACGCCCTGAGTTCCGGTTTCCTTATAAGCTGCCTCGTGGCTACAATTATTGTAAACGTAATAAGTTACTTCCTTTCCATCTTTCAAACCTTTGATGCGACAGCCGATAGAAGTCCAGCCAGTGTAGTTTTCGCCCAAATCGCCCGGATTAGGAAGTACTGCTTTCAGGAACTGAATCGGCACAATTTTTTGTCCGTTATAATCCACTTCGTCAATACGTGCCATACCAATATTCTGAATCACGCGCAAGTGCGTTAAGTATTCCTGACCAAATGTCATCCAAAAACGAGCACGTTTTATAGTCGGGAAGTTTTTTACAAGCGATTCCAACTCCTCATGGTAAATCACATACGATTCTTTTGGGCCAATTTCGGGATAGTTGAGTGGTTGGTGAATTTCGTGTGGTTCTGTTTCCACCCATTCACCGTTTTCCCAGTATTTTCCACGTTGCGAAACTTCACGAATATTAATTTCGGGATTAAAGTTGGTAGCAAAAGCCTTGTGATGATCGCCGGCATTACAGTCTACAATATCCAGGTAATGAATTTCGTCGAAATGATGTTTGGCGGCATAAGCAGTATAAATGCTTGTTACTCCTGGGTCGAAACCACAACCAAGTATAGCAGTGAGTCCTGCTTTCTCGAATTTTTCTTTGTACGCCCATTGCCAGCTATATTCGAAGTGTGCTTCGTCCTTAGGCTCGTAATTGGCAGTATCCATATAGTTTACTCCGGCTTCGAGGCAAGCGTCCATAATGGTAAGGTCCTGATAAGGAAGCGCCACATTGATCACTAATTCAGGCTTATGATCGTTGAATAGTTTTACAAGTTCAGGTACAATGTCAGCATCCACCTGAGCTGTTTTTATTACTACTCCGTAACGTTTCAGTACGTCGGCAGCTATCACATCGCATTTCGATTTGGTACGACTGGCCAATATGATTTCAGTAAATACGTCCGGATTTTGAGCTACTTTATGAGCCACCACGGTTCCAACACCTCCGGCACCGATAATCAATACTTTTCCCATTTTATTTTGTTATTGAGTGTTTTATTTATTGAATAAAAATTAGCCTACAAAAATAGTTCTTTTTACGCAATTAGAAAAATGAATATTTATTTGTTCTCCTTCAAAAACAATTAATTCTGCATTTTACTTATCTGCTGAACCATATACTTAAAGCACTTCAGTATTTTTTTGTATTTTTGCAGAATAAATAAAAAAAAGACATATAGCAATCCTCCATTGAAGGATTTAGAGGGATAAATGAAAAAGATACTACCTGCCGAATGGGCGCCACAAGAATTTGTTCAACTCACATGGCCACATGCCGGAACTGATTGGGCACATATGCTCGACGAAGTAAACGAATGCTTTGTCAACATTGCCCGTGAGATTATTAAGCGCGAAAACTTATTGATTGTATGCGCTGACACAGATGAGATCGAAACCTTTTTCAGCGAGGAAGAATTGAGCAATATCACTTTCGTGGAAATGCCTACCAACGACACCTGGGCACGCGACCATGGAGGTATTACGGTTTTGGAAGATGGAAAACCTGTTGTTTATGATTTTACCTTCAACGGCTGGGGAATGAAGTTTGCAGCCAATCATGACAATTTGATTACACGCAACTTGTATATGTCGGGAGTCTTTGGCGATGCAGGTCACAAAAACTGCTTTGGTTTTATTCTCGAAGGTGGTAGTATAGAGTCGGATGGTCTGGGAACCTTGCTTACTACAGCCGAGTGCCTGCTTTCCGACAACCGGAATCATTTATCGGAAGATGATATAGAGGCAGAACTGAAAGAGTATTTTGGAGCGAAACAAGTTTTGTGGCTCAACCATGGTTATCTTGCAGGCGACGACACCGACAGCCACGTGGACACGCTGGCACGGTTTTGTGACAAAAGCACAATTGCCTACGTGAAATGCGACGATGCAGAGGATGAGCATTTTGAAGAATTTAAAAAAATGAAAAAAGAACTGCGTCAGTTCAGAACCTCCGAAGGTGGATATTTCAGACTTATTCCATTGCCGATGGCCGATGCTGTTTACGAAGATGGCGAACGCCTGCCGGCTACTTATGCTAATTTTTTAATTATCAATGGAGCTGTTTTGATGCCAACTTATAATTCGCCAAAGGATGAGTTAGCAAAACAACAACTGCAAAAAGCATTTCCCGATAGAGAAATTGTAGGCATCGATTGTAATGCACTGATCAAACAACATGGTTCATTACATTGCGTGACAATGCAATTTCCTAAATCATAGCACATAACAGAAACCAAGACATTTCGCAAAAAACGCGATGCCAACATCCGAAAGTAACAATGAAAATTGCATTAATTCAACAGTCGAACACAGCTGAGCATGCTAAAAATGTAGCGAAGCTTGAAAAAAACATACGTTCAGTGGCCAGTCAGGGCGCCGAACTGATTGTTTTGCAGGAGCTGCACAATGGTCTGTATTTCTGCCAAACCGAAGATCCCGATATTTTTGAACAAGCCGAAACCATCCCGGGTCCGTCAACAGCTTATTTTGGTGAATTAGCCAAAGAACTTGGAGTCGTCTTAGTACTTTCATTGTTCGAAAAACGAGCAGCAGGGTTGTATCACAATACGGCCGTGGTGCTCGAGAAGGATGGAACAATTGCAGGAAAATACCGCAAAATGCATATTCCTGACGATCCGGCATATTACGAAAAATTTTATTTCACTCCCGGCGATTTAGGCTTTGAACCGATTCAGACTTCCGTTGGGAAACTGGGCGTGTTGGTTTGCTGGGATCAATGGTATCCCGAAGCTGCACGCTTAATGGCTATGGCCGGCGCCGAACTGCTCATTTACCCAACCGCCATCGGCTGGGAAAGCACAGATACTGATGAAGAAAAACAACGCCAAACCAATGCATGGATCACTGTGCAGCGAGGTCATGCTGTGGCAAACGGACTACATGTCCTTTCCTGCAACCGAACAGGCTACGAAGCTGATCCATCGGGAGTAACCAATGGCATTCAGTTCTGGGGAAATAGTTTCGTTGTAGGGCCACAAGGCGAGATATTGGCTCAACTTTCGAACGACAAAGAAGAAAATATTGTTTTTGATATTGATTTACAACGTTCGGAAACCGTACGTCGCATGTGGCCATTTTTCAGGGATCGACGAATTGACAGTTTTGAGGATTTAACAAAAAGATGGCGCGACAGATAAAAATAAATTTTTCGCCAAATCAGCAGTTTTTTTTAAGTATTAGCATCGTAAATGTTGAATTCGAAATTGATGCTTCTAGTTTTATGTATCTTTGTCGAATAAAAAATAACAATTTTATAATTTAAATTTTATGGCAGGTTTTGGAAAATGGATTGGAGGTGGATTAGGTTGGGCTTTTGGTGGGCCGATTGGTGCATTAATTGGTTTTGCGGTAGGTTCGATGTTCGAAGGTGCTTCAACTCAGCATGTATCGCAAAGCACATCGCAAACGAGACAAACCACCGAATCTGATTTTAAAATGAGTTTGCTCGTCATGATGGCTTGCATGATGAAAGCTGACAGCCAAGTACATAAATCAGAATTGGCTGTGGTGAAAAAGTTTTTAGTAGCCAATTTCGGAGAAGAAGGAGCTTTGGAAGCATTACAGATACTGAAAAACTTACTGAATCAGCCCATCGATGAAACTGAGGTTGCAATGCAGATTAATCAGTACATGAATTATTCGGCCAAACTTCAGTTAATACATTTATTGTTTGACATTGCTTATGCGGATGGAAATATTCAAGCCAATGAATTAAGTCTGATTGAAAGAATTTCAGGGATATTTCGCATATCAACAGCCGATTTTAATTCGATAAAAGCGCCTTATAACAAACAGACCGATCCGATTTGGGCCTATAAAACGCTCGAAATCGAACCTTCGGCCACTGACGATGAGATAAAAAAAGCATACCGACGAATGGCCATGAAATATCACCCCGACAAAGTAAACAACCTGGGCGAAGACATGAAGAAGTCGGCAACAGAGAAATTCCGTTCGATCAATGCTGCTTACGAAAACATAAAAAATATCCGTGGTATTAATTAAACAACAAAGCATATGAATAATTTAGTAACTATCAAGTCATTCGCCAGTTCTGTTGATTTTGAAATGGTGAAATCCTATCTCGCATCGTGCGGGATTGAATGTTTCGGACGCGATGAAATAACCAACCGGGCCTATCTGAATGGTATGAACGGAGGTGTTAAACTTCAGGTAAGCGAAGACAAAGTGGAAGAGACAATCAACTTACTTTTGGAAGGCGGATACATAACAAAAGAAGATTTAGAGCCAGTATCGGAAATAAAATGGCTGGACAATCTCCTTTCAAAATTCAGAAGCAACAAGAACGATTAACTATTGCTTTTGCAAACAGGTATGGCAGAGAAACAAATGAGAAAACTGGCGAAGGAAACCGCCATATATGGAGTCAGCAGCATTCTGGGTAAATTTCTGAACTGGCTTCTGATGCCATTTTACACTTTCTATCTTGTGGGCGGTCCGGCCGAATACGGTATCGTTACGAATCTGTATGCCTGGACTTCACTTCTGCTGGTCGCACTTACCTATGGCATGGAAACTGGTTTTTTTCGTTTTGCAAATAAAAACAAAGAAAACGAACTGAATATCTACGGAAACACCTTAATATCCGTTGGTGCTACTTCGTTGATATTTATACTTTTGTGTTTTATATTTAACACTACAGCAGCCAACTTTTTAGGATACACCTCCCACCCCGAATACATTACAATGATGGGTATAACTGTTGCCATCGATGCCTTTGCGTGTATTCCGTTTGCTTATCTGAGGTACAAAAACCGTCCTATAAAGTTTGCTGTTCTCAAGTTTCTGTATATCGTTTTCAACATTGTACTGAACCTGTTCTTTTTGGTAGCCTGCCCATGGTTGATGATTCATGCGCCACAAACCATCAGTTGGTTCTACGACCCCACTTATGGCGTTGGTTACGTGGTGATTTCAAATTTCATTGCCACCATTATTCAAACATTGTTTTTAGTGCCTTATATGTTTCCGGGCAAATTTAAACTTGATTTCAACCTGTTGAAACCTATTTTAAAATACTCGTTTCCATTGCTGATTTTAGGGATAGCCGGAATAATGAATCAAAACCTTGATAAAATTATTTTTCCATTTTTACGCCCCGGAGAAATAGGAAAAGGAGAACTTGGCGTTTATGGCGCTTCATCGAAAATCGCCATGGTCATGATGATGTTCACACAGGCATTCAGGTATGCTTACGAACCTTTCATTTTTGCGCAGAACAAGGACAAAAACAGTTTGGCAACCTATGCCGATGCCATGAAGTACTTTATCCTGTTTTCGCTGCTCATATTCCTCGGCATGGTATTGTACATGGATTTTTTTAAACTATTTATCGAAAAGAATTACTGGTCGGGCTTCAGCATAGTGCCCATTGTGTTGATGTCGTTTATTTTTCAGGGCATCTTTTTCAACTTATCTCTCTGGTACAAGCTCACCGACAAAACCATGTATGGTGCCTGGTTTTCGATACTCGGTACCGTTATCATAGTTCTTGGCAACATTCTACTTGTTCCCCGGTTCAGTTACACCGGAGCTGCATGGGCTGCATGGGTATGTTATTTTGTAATTATGCTGGTGTCCTATTATTTTGGACAAAAACATATGCCCATAAAATACGATTTAAAAACAATTGGGCTATATTCTATCGTTACAGTTGTGCTATATGCAATCAGTTTGTTTATAAACACTCCATACGTAGTTGTAAATGTAGGATTGAAGTCTATTTTAATGCTCGCTTTTATAATATTATTGATAAAACGGGATTTTCCATTGAAAAATATCCCCATCATCAACCGGTTTGTAAAATAAGAACGATAAAAAAACGTTCACTTTTATAAAAATAAATTATAAAACATTTTGCTTTGAATTATGGATAGGCGAAACATCCTATTAGGAACTTCAACAAACAAATACCTTGGCATGATTTCATTAGTCATTTGTTCTACACATAAAAAAATATCAGAAGCATTAGTAAATAATATTACTGAAAGCATTGGTGTGCAGCACGAAATCGTTTATATTGACAATTACGACAACCGACACTCAATATTTTCGGCTTATAACGAAGGAGTTGCGCGCTGTAAATATCCTTACGTCTGTTTTATTCACGAAGATGTATTTTTTCATTCGCGCAACTGGGGAAAAAAAATAATAAATCATCTACAGATACCAAACGTAGGAATTTGTGGTTTGGCCGGACGTGATTTTGTAACACGTGTACCGGCTTCGTGGAAAGTAAAACTTCCAAGTGTCAACATCATTCAGTCCGATCATTCAGGTCGTAAATCTTCGAAAAAGCGACTCAACCCACCACAATATAAGCTCGAACGCAGAAACGTTGTTTTGTTGGATGGCGTTATGTTATGTATGAAAAAGGAAATTTTCAATCATATTAGGTTCGACGACAAATTGGAAGGATTTCACGGCTACGATTTTGATATTTGCATTCAGGCTGCTGTAAATGGTTTCGACAATTATGTAATGTACGACATCGAGGTAGAGCACTTTTCGCGTGGAAATCCGAATGCCGAATACTACCGTATACTTATAAAAGTGTTCCGGAAATGGTCAAATCTTTTGCCATTAACATTGAAAAATGCACCGAAAGAGCAAATAAAACAGTTATCGGTAATCGAAAAAAAAGGAGTCTCAAGGCTGTTGGGAAAACTTGTGAGACGCGAGTTCCCGACCACCGAAATTGTTGCCGAAATCAGCTACTTTATAAATAGCATTGATCTGAGCAATAAACAAACAAGATTAAGAACAATAATTCCTGAGGTATATGCTCAGAAGATCATCTACTTTACGGTAAACAAAATACCTAAACAATTCCTTCGCCTTGTGAAAGGCGTATTAAAATAAAACAAATGCATCACTTACACATAATTACGCCTGTCAAAGATTCGTTAGATACGACATTGAAAACCATAGAGTGTATAAGCAAGGCCGAAAAATCGTTTTCGTCGAGCTACACTATATACAACGATTTCAGTAGCGAAGAAACAACCGAAAGCCTTACTGAATCTGCCCCAAAATTTGATTTCGAAATAATAAATCTGAAAGACGTAACATCTCACCCATCGCCTAATTACTTACTTGTATTGCAAATGGCACAAAAAAAAGCACTGAGCGATGGAGCACATTTACTTATTATTGAATCAGATGTACTTGTTGAAAAAGATACAATCCAGAAACTATACGACTACTGTAATTTATTGGATCGGCCTGGAATGATTGCAGCTGTAACCACCGATACAGATGGTGATATTAATTTTCCCTATTTATATGCACGGAAATTTAAACGCAAGGTAATCAGCACAAAAAAAAGACTCAGTTTTTGTTGTACCTTGCTGACGAACGATTTCTTGAAACAATTTGATTTTGGCCTTTTGAATCCTGAAAAGTCGTGGTACGATGTATTTATTTCACATAAATCTATCGAATTGGGATTCAATAATTATCTGATTACAGCATTACCGGTGCTACATTTGCCACATAGCAGCAGGCCCTGGAAGCAATTGAAATACACAAATCCAATAAAATACTACTGGAGGAAACTAATAGATAAACGCGATAAAATTTAAATATGTGTGTTGAAAACAATACAGTAAGCGTTATCATTCCAGCTTATAATGCCGCTCGGTTCATCGCTGAAACCGTTGAGTCTGTCATGCATTCAACCTATGCGTTTATCGAAGTTATCATCGTCAATGATGGATCGACCGACAGCACAGATCAAGAGCTAAGCATTATAAAGCAGAAATATCCCGAAATAAAAATACTTGAACAGGAGAACAAGGGTGTAGCCGTAGCACGCAACCTGGCCATTAGTCAGGCAAGCGGAAAATACATTTTACCGCTTGATGCCGATGATTTGATCACCCCCGATTATATTCAGAAAGCTGTTGATATTATAAGCGCCGACGAGGAGGTAAAAGTGGTGTACTCACAAGCTGAATTTATTGGCGATAAAACAGGTTTATGGAAACTGCCACCGTTTCGTCTCGAACTGCTGGCCCGCAAGAATCTGATTTTTGTAAGCGGACTTTACCGAAAATCGGATTACGAGAGAACTGGAGGTTACTGTCCTGAAATTAAAGGACCTGAGGATTGGGATTTCTGGATTTCTATGTTGAAATACGGAGGGAAAGTAGTCAGAATTCCCGAAGTGTGTTTTTATTATCGGATTCATCCCGGTTCCAAACGGGTTGCTGTTCGAAACAAGAAAAAAGAAAGTATCGATTTAATGAATCTGAGGCACAAAGCTTTTATGCATAAATCTCTTGGGGGCAAACTACACTACATCAGGGAATTGTCGAAGTTTTTTAATTATTTTCATCGTGTATTTAATCCTTCGAAAATACACATCTTTCCGGGATACGAAACTTTTGATGAATTGTTGTATACAATTCCGGAAATGGTTTACAATCAGAGAAAAGAAACTCTTACAAACAAAGATATTATTGAAATTTGTTTTGAGAAATATACTCTGAGAGTCGCATTATTCGGGTCGAAAACGCAATTTAATAAAAATAAAAAACGACTCAATGCAACAACCGACCCTAATTATGCATCAGGCAATGAGTCGAACCAATGTATTTATCACCCTTTGGGCAGTTACGAAGAGTTTTCGTACAATTTTAAATACAAAGGCTATTTCGTCGAAATAAATTTCAAATGATTCATGCTTTCAACACAAGGCAGAACACTTACAAGCTATATGTTAAGTAAAATATCTTCCGGCAATCGATTTTTAATCACTTCTGTCTTATTATTCATTTTTTTTTCTATCGGTTTGAAGCTTTTTTTCGCCAACAACCACTTAACCATTGCCAATAACGCCTCTACTTCGCTGCTTGTTTCTGCCATATTTCTTGCTATCAGCATGATATCTGCGCTTTGCATCTTTTTGCCCAGACCTTTGAAAAGCGTATTGACAACCGAGAACATCATCAACACTGCACTCTTGATTCTATTGTTTGCAACCCTGTTTAACACGACAACATCAGCAATAGTCACATTTTTGTTCCTTGTATTTACAATTAGTATGGCTATTGTAAAAAAGAGCAAATTCAGTCTCCATCCACTTTTGGGAGTGATGATGGCCTATTATGGATTTCAATTGATAGGACTATTGTGGACAATAGACATAGATGAAGGAATAAAATTCATAGACAAAGGGTTGTCATTCATAATTATACCTCTTGGATTCAGCCTTTTATCAATTACATCGCAGCAACGGGACAAAGTATTACTCTTCTTTATCCGGTTTTTAATCGTTTTTTTGCTGATGGGAATGTTAGGCTATCTTTTTCAGGTGTATTTCCACGACCTGAGTTTTTGGGTAGGATTCGGAACCGAAAAGGTATACTTCCCCTTGTCGCCCGAACTTGATACCGTGTATGAGCAAATACTTGTTGGGTCGGGATATGGACATCCGGCTTACACTTCTCTCATCTTTGTCGCTATGATTCCTGTGAGTTTCTATTTGTGGAGCAAAGAAGAGGGTAGCAAACTAAAAATATCGAACACAGAGCTTTTTGCGTTCTTGTTTTTATCTGCTACCGTTATTTTCATCATCAAAAGCAGAATCGGGTTTTTAATGTTTCCATTCGGTTTGTTTTTGTCTGTTTTGTTTCTTCTCAGGAAAAGCAAGGCACTGCCTTTTATACTTTACTCACTGATTCTTATAGCGGTTGTAGCTGCTATTGTTATTTATAAGAACAAAGCAGATTTTTCGTTTATGTCGGATCCTATTCGTGAAAATATATATAGCTATGTTGTGAATTATATAAAAGCCCATCCCTTGACAGGCACTGGTACAGGCAGCATGAGACTCGAGCTTATTCCTACAGTGATTCAGGCTGTAAATGCACACAATCAGTTTATTGGGGAATTATTCCATCTGGGTATAGGAGGATTGCTTATTTTTATAGTACTTATTACTAAGATATTGCATTACGGTATAGTGACGCGTAATTACATATTGCTGTATTTTATGCTTATTTTCACATTTTTAATGATGACCGAGATGCCTCTGGCCATACAAAAGGGAGTCAGTGCTTTTACCTTGTTTTGCTGTTTGTTTGCACGTCCCGATTGGAAAATAGAGGCCAATGGCCAAACAAAGACAAAGCAGTTACTCCGAAAAACAATTAAAACAATATACCGGCATTAATTCCAAAATTCATTGCCACAGCATTGCCATAATATGAAAATGGTTGAGAGGCGACGGTCTCGGTGAGCTGAGCTGAAAAAGCCTGATATGACGAAAAAGCTCCAAAAAAAACAGTAGTTTTCGCGGAAACAGAGCGTTGAACACCAACTGAAAGTCGGCCATATAAACCTCCGGAATACTCCTTACCCACAGCAAACGAATAACCCGCATCAAAAAGGAAGAACGGAGAATTTGACTTTGATGTAAAATTGTTTTTAACCCTAGCAAATACCGGAATAAAACCGAACGACTCGCTCCCGGAAGGTCGTATAAAGGACATAATACCAGTTCCAATACCAATAAAAAGGGTTTTATCGGCGAGCATACGCCTACCGAACGAAAGTGAGATTTGGCCTAAGGGAGCAGCATCGAACTTGTTTTTTGCTAGACCCACACCTCCGGCAATTTCGAGCATTCCGCAGAGATTCCCATTGTCCACAGTATTATTCAACTCTTCAGAATTATAGTACCGCAAAGCATCAGCAACACTTACCTTTTCGATCGATTTTATTTCGCTCAAAGGGAACTGAAAACGCGTCCCATCCTGCGTCTTCATCATTATAAGTTCAGCATTTCGAAGCAGCACTTCTCCAAAATAAGCTTCGCCGCTCCGAAGCAGCACTTTATCAACTTCTGTATTTTGTGAAAAAGCGTTGCTCCAGCATAAAATTAAAACAGACAGAATAACAACAGTTCTTTTCAGCATCTCAGGCATACTTAATTCTACAACAGCTCTTTAAATTTTTCAAGAAATACATCAGCATCTGCCTTTGTCAGACAAAGAGGAGGCAACAAACGAATTGTACTTGATCCGCTCACACCCGTAAAAATCTTATGCTCGAATAAAAGTTTGGAACGCAACTCTTTCACCGGGCCTTCGAATTCAATCCCAATCATTAGACCCAAGCCCCTTACATCTTTCACCTGACTTAATTTACGCAATTCGGTCAGCAAATAATCTCCAATTTTTTGGGCATTCTCAATCAAGTTTTCAGCTTTTATTACATCGAGTACAGCTATGGCAGCAGCACAAGCCAAATGACTTCCACCAAAAGTAGTTCCCAGTAGCCCAAACGAAGGTTCGAAAGCCGGACTGATAAGTACTCCACCAATAGGAAAGCCATTGCCCATTCCCTTGGCCATCGTAATAATATCGGGGCGAATCCCTGCATGTTGATGTGCAAAGAATTTTCCGCTCCGTCCGTATCCCGACTGAATCTCATCCAGAATAAGCACAGTTCCTGTTGCCTTGCATGCATCGCTCAACTCACACAAAAACTGATGATCAGGTACCTGAATACCTCCCACTCCCTGAATTCCTTCAATAATAACTGCGCAAACATCTTCGTTTTTAAGCGAATTACGTACAGACTCTATATCGTTCAAAGGCAAAAATTCGACATCAAATCCTTCATTGATAGGTGCCACAATTTTCGGATTATTTGTCACCCTCACAGCTGCCGAAGTACGTCCGTGAAAACTCTTTTCGAAAGCAATTACTTTGCTCCTACCGTTATGAAACGATGCAAGTTTCAGTGCATTTTCGTTGGCTTCTGCTCCCGAATTAATCAGGAACAAAGAATAATCTTCGTAACCCGACATCTTTCCAAGTTTATCTGCAAGCTCAGTCTGCAAACTATTTACAACCGAATTTGAATAAAAAACGAGCTTTTCAGATTGTTCCTTCAATTTATTTACATAATATGGGTGAGAATGACCAATGGAGATCACAGCATGTCCACCGTATAAATCGAGATATTCAATTCCTTGGCTATCATAGGTTCTGCAGCCAACACCTTTGGTTATTTCAATATCGAAAAGCGGATAAACGTTAAATAGATTCATTTTTGTTTCTTTTGAAATGATTCGAAATAAAAAAATATAGATTTAAACTGGTTTTGAAATCATCCAACCCAGATAGATAGCGTAAATAAGTAAAAGTAAGCCTCCGTGCCAGCGCTTGATTTGATGTTTTTTGTTGCTGTTTACAAATAAAAGGATTAAAATACTTGCAAGAGCAACAATCAGCAAATCGATCATCATGCCGTTGTAGCCCGGCAGCGGGCGGACAACAGAACTTATTCCGAGGATAAAAAATATATTGAAAATATTGGATCCGATAATATTGCCGAGAGCTATGTCGGAATTTTTCTTAAAAGCTGCAACTACCGATGTTGCCAACTCAGGCAGGGAGGTTCCTAAAGCCACAATGGTAAGCCCGATAACCGACTGACTAACGCCCCATGTTTCGGCAATCCGAACGGCACTCGGAACAATCAGATCAGCTCCGGCAATCAATGCACCCAATCCGCCCAAAACCATGAGGGTAGCCAACCACAACTTCATCGGTTTAATTTCTTCATCGACAAGTTCTTCGGGATGTTTAATAGATTTTCTGATCATAACATACATAAACCATGCAAAGAAAATCAGTAAAACCAAACCATCTGCTCTCGAAACCGTATCATCCATTCCCCAGGCAAGTAATAAAACCAGAAGAGGAGCAATCAGGCTCATCGGAATATCGAACCGCCGCGAACTGAGCTGCGACTTGATGGGATAAACAAGGGCGGCCAAACCTAATATAACGAAAACATTAATCGTATTGCTGCCAATGATGTTGGTAAGCGCAATGTCTGTTGTATCGGGTTTAGAAGCTGCCACCAGATTGACGACCAATTCAGGGGTTGATGTTCCAAAGGCCACCACTGTAAGGCCAATAACCAAATTGGATACATTAAACCGTTTTGCAAATCCAGTAGCTCCATCCACCAGGAAATGAGCTCCAACAATCAGTATTGCAAATCCAATTAAAATTAAGAAATAATCCATATTAATATGTTTTATAAAATAAAATGAATTCAGGTAATGAGTACTTTATTCAAGGATCACATTGTTGCTTTATACGCATTCCTCTGATCACACTGAGAGATATGAACGGTTGCTACAAACAAAAAAGTTGCGTTGTTTCGATAGGATATTTTAACCATTAACAGTTACTTCGTTTAATGCTTCAACTACATTGATAATATAATCTCCAGTTTTTTCGCACTCTACAATAATGTCCATATAGGTAACACTAGCCTGATAATCATATTTATTATCCTTTACATCCGTAATATTCTGGAGTTTCAATTGATTTCTGAAATTATTGATTTCAGCTTCGATGTTCACCGACCGGTTAAACTCATCATTGCTTACATGATTGTTTTCCATGGCTTCTTTCATTTGATGAATTGCACCTTCCACTAAATTCATCATCAAATCGATATTTGCATCCATTTCTTTTGTATAAACAGCTTTATTGTCGCGTTTACGAACGATTGTCCGAGCGATATTGTAGCAGCCGTCACCCACGCTTTCAATTTCGGAAACCACTCTCAACATTGTCTGTATCTGACGTTTACTTTCATCGCTCAATCGCCCATCAGTAACTTTTGTAAGATACCGGGCAATCTCCACCTCCATCCTATCACTTATACTTTCATATTTTTCTACCCGACTAAACTTCTTAACAAACTCATTCTCGTTTTGTTCGTAATACAACTCACGTGTAATTTTAAACATTCGCTCAGTTCGCTCAGTATATACCTTCAGCTCTTTCCATGCCTGAAGTACAGACAGTTCGGAAGTTGACAACATACCTGTAGAAATAAACTGTAACTGGAATTCTTCGTCGGTCGCTTTTTTCTTAACAACAAATGTTACTATTTTGGCAATAACCTGAGTAAACCAGATCATTATAAAAGTATTGATCAGGTTAAACATAGTGTGGAAAAGCGATAATCCGTACGAAGTAGCAATTTGGTAATTCTGAAGTTGGTGTTGTAAAGCTATTTGTTCAGTATTCAGCGATTTACTCTCCGAATTAATTAAATCTAATGTATGAGCGTCGAGGCCAGTAGTAAAGTGCGTAAGTTGCGTCGGATCGCCCGGACCAAATTCGGTCACAAGCCAGGTAATCATATTTATAAACGGGTAGAACAGAAAAAGCATCCAAACAACGCCGAAAACATTAAAAGTAGTATGCGCCAGCGCTGCACGTTTAGCCGATACATTGGCCGGGATAGCTGCTATATTTGCCGTGATAGTAGTTCCGATATTTTCGCCAAGTACCATAGCAGCACCTAAATCATAGCCTATCCAACCTTTACTTACCATCACAAGAGTAATAGCCACAGTAGCACTTGAGGATTGAACCACAACAGTAAGGATACTACCAATAGCCAAGAATATCAATACCGAACCAAAGCCTGATTGTGTATACTTAGTTAGAAATTCTAGCATTTCAGGATTGCTCTTCAGATCTGGAACTGAGTTTTTTAGCATTTCGAGCCCCATAAACAAAAACGCAAAACCAAGAATAAACTCACCTATGGATTTGCGTTTACTTTTAGCCGAAAAAATAAATGGGATAGATAAGGCAATAAGAGGAATGGAGAATGCTGCGATACTGACTTTAAACCCGAAAAGAGAAATGATCCAGGCGGTAACGGTGGTTCCGATATTGGCACCCATAATTACAGTGATAGATTGCAGCAAGGTGAGCAACCCAGCATTTACAAAACTCACCACCATAACGGTTGTTGCCGATGAAGATTGAATCAGAGCAGTAATAAAAAGCCCCGTAAGCACTCCCGCAAAACGGTTTTTGGTCATAGTCGCCAATAACGAGCGTAATTTGTTTCCGGCTACCTTTTGCAGACCCTCGCTCATTATTTTCATTCCGTACAGGAATAGCCCCAACGAGCCGACCAAAGTAAGAAAATCAAAAAAAGAATAATTCATAAATCATTGATGTTGATTGATAGCTGCAAAAGTAACTTAAAAATACGTACCTTCAAATAAGGACATTTAAAAAAAATAGCTATTTTTACAACGCAAAGCAGAAAGCAACAAAAATAAATTAGATTTCGATGAACAAAGAGGTAACTATATATTGCAAAAACACCAAATCATATCACAACTATCCATTGGGCATTTCATTGATTGAGATTTACAATGATTTAGGTATTGAACTTAAAAACAAGGTAGTTGCAGCGCGGGTGAATTACAAAGTGGAGGATTTGAATTTTTTGATATACAAACCTAAAGATGTTGAATTTATTGATTTAAGTACCCCTTCGGGCATGAGAGTATACGTTCGCAGCCTGAGCATGGTTTTATCATTGGCAATTACCGAGCTTTTCCCTGAGTCGACATTACGCATCGAACATCCTATTTCGAAAGGATACTACTGTGGTCTCGATAATTTTAACAAGCCCATAACCCCTGAAATTATTGAAACGATCAAAGCCAAAGTAAATGAAATCATTCAGCAGGGAAGAAAAATTGTTTGTGAAGAAAAACAAACCATGGTCGTAAAGGATCTTTTCTCGAAACAAAAGAACCAGAAAGATAAATTATCTCTTTTCGAGACTCTTGGCAATCCATATTGTCGGTTCTTCAGAATCGACGACTATATCGACTATTACAACGGTGTACTTTTACCTTCTACCGATTATTTGGGATTGTACGATTTAGTTCCCTATTACGAAGGTATGCTGCTTTGCGTCCCCAACCGGGAAAACCCTGAAATTTTAGAAGATGTCGTTATGCTACCCAAAATGTATGATATTTTCAAAGAATATATGGGTTGGAACAAAATAATGAAACTCAACAACGTAGGTGAATTTAACGTTGCCTGCAAAAATAATCAGTCCTTTAATCTCATCAAAGTGTCGGAAGCTCTTCACGAGAAAAAAGTAGCTTTGATAGCCGATATGATTGAAAAACGAGCCGAAAAAGTAAGGTTTGTACTTATTTCCGGACCTTCATCTTCAGGAAAAACAACTTTCAGCAAACGTCTTTCTATCCAGTTGATGGTAAGCGGACTGAAGCCGGTCACTCTTTCGCTCGACAACTATTTTGTAAACCGTGAGGATACACCGCTCGATGAAAACGGTGAGTGGGATTTTGAACATCTGCACGCTTTGGACCTCGAACTTTTCAACCGCCATCTGAAACAACTACTGAATGGAGAGGAAATTGAAATCCCGTTTTTTAATTTCGAAGATGGAAAACGTTATTTCAAAGGCGAAAAACTTAAATTAGAAAACGATAGCATTTTATTATTGGAGGGCATTCATGCCTTAAATCCGGAATTAATACCCGACATACCTCAGATTTTCACCTTCAAAATATATGTTTCGGCTCTCACCACCATATCTATCGACAATCACAATTGGATACCGACTACCGACACCCGTCTGCTACGTCGCATCATTCGCGATTACCGTTTCCGAAACTATTCAGCCCGCGAAACAATTGCGCGATGGCCAAGCGTAAGACGTGGTGAAGAAAAGTGGATTTTCCCATTTCAGGAAAATGCCGATGTTATGTTTAACTCAGCCTTGTTGTTTGAACTGGCAGTACTGAAAAAACACGCGGAACCTATCCTTGCCGAAGTCCCTAAGTTTTGTGATGAGTATACCGAAACTCACCGACTTATCAAGTTTCTGAATTACTTTGTATCGATACCCGAAAGAGAAATTCCACCAACCTCATTGTTGCGCGAATTTGTGGGCGGAAGTAGCTTCAGGTATTAATACTGACTTAAAATTTCCGAAGAATAAAAACACTGACAATTGTAAAATTACCTATTATATTGTTGTATTGACAAAAAACGGGATGGATTCACTTTTTCATCATTATCGGTGCATCTATGTAACTCTGTTTCATTTCAAGAAATATGCATTTATGCTGCGGAATACTACAAGTTATTCCGCAGCTATAGCAAAGTAAATTCACATCAGCATTTATTTACCCTTTTCTCCGAACAAAAATCTTATTTTTGCTCTTATATACAAATACATAAGAACAAAAACATATAAAGATAACTTTATTAAACCTGAAAAATGAATACAATAGCAGGACACATAGTAGATGTGGTAGCACGCCAAATAAAAAAAGGAATTCTTTACATCGATGGGGGAAAAATCGTAAATTTTGAAGCTTCTGAGGCTGTTCCTGACCAGTATATTATTCCCGGTTTTGTGGATGCACACATCCACATTGAAAGCTCCATGATGTTACCATCGGAGTTTGCACGTTACAGTTTACCATGTGGCACAGTTGCCTGTGTTTGCGATCCGCACGAAATAGCCAATGTATGTGGTATACCCGGCGTAAATTACATGATAGAAAACGGGAAAAATGCACCACTCAAATACTATTTCGGTGCTCCTTCGTGCGTGCCGGCTACGCCTTTCGATTCATCCGGAGCAGAACTCGATGCCGAAGATGTAAGTAGCTTGCTGGCTCGTGACGATATCTACTTCCTTGCCGAAATGATGAACTATCCGGGCGTTATTGAGCAGGACGAACAGGTACATTTAAAACTCCGGGCTGCCCAAAAATACCACAAACCCATCGATGGACACGCTCCCGAACTTACCGGCGAAGGCCTGATAGCTTATGCTTCGGCTGGCATCACAACCGATCACGAATGCATGACAATTGCCGAAGCTGAAGCTAAAATCGCCCTTGGCATGAAAGTACTCATCCGCGAGGGTAGCGCTGCTAAAAATTTCGATGACTTACTACCTCTGCTCGAGAAGTACATTGACGAAATCATGTTCTGTTCCGACGATAAACACCCTGATGATTTAATTAAAAACGGACATATAAACACCCTTGCCCGCCGGGCAGTAGCTGCAGGATACGATCCATTGGATGTATTGCGTATCTGCTCGCTCAATCCGGTTCGGCATTACAAACTCGATGTAGGATTGCTCCAGCAAGGCGACGATGCTGATTTTCTGGTGGTCAATAATCTGACGGATTTTAATGTACAACAAACCTATATACGCGGGGTGAAAGTTGCTGAAAATAACGCAGTACTTTTTCCACGTTATATTCCTAATGAACTGATCAATAATTTTAAAGCCACGCCGTTAAGCCCCGAACAAATTCGCGTTAAACCTTCGGGCGATCAACTGAAAGTAATAGTGGTGGACGATGGACAGCTGTTTACACACAGCGAATTGGTAGTTCCTAAAATCGACAACGACAATGTTATTTCAGACACTACGAACGATGTACTTAAATTGGTGGTTTACAATCGTTACCGGGACGCGAAACCCGCTATAGGATTTATTAAAAACATTGGACTCAAACAGGGAGCTCTGGCTTCCACTGTTTCGCACGACAGCCATAATATAGTGGCTGTAGGCACCTCCGATGAAGAAATCGTATCGGCAATCAATCATATCATAGCCAGTACCGGAGGCATTCTGGCTTGCAACAAAGACAAAGTTTTGCTACTTCCTTTACCTGTGGCCGGTTTAATGTCGGCCGAAGAGGGAGATGTAATTGCCAAAAAATATGAAGAACTTGATGCCGCAGTAAAACAAATGGGATCGCAACTGAAAGCCCCTTTTATGACTGTTGCATTTATGTCGCTGCTTGTAATTCCAAAACTCAAACTCAGCGATCAGGGATTGTTCGATGGACGAACTTACGCGTTTACCGATTTAATGATATAGTATTCAACAATAAAAAAGTCAGCTCGGAATGTCCGAACTGACTTTTTTATTTTTATACTGCAAATTAAGATTGCATCTTATTTGGAAATACCTCTTTCGCCTTGCAACCTAATTTGTTTTGGCGCTACAGACGCACTACCTGTTGTATAATCGTAAGTCAACTGATAAGTTGTGTTTCCACCCGAAAACTCATTGGTGTGAATCACAAGTTCGACTTTATTACCAGGGGTTTGACGCAACGATCTGATATTAAACGATGCCATTCCCCACTGATTGTAAGTTGGTGCATCGCCATTATCGTTGTGACGGAATTCAAGATGCACTTTTCCATCTGTGTAAGTTTTCGATGCATCCGACACCAAATTGATAAAGTGCGTACGGTTATATCCGGGATAGACGAACTCTACATTCAGATAATCTCCACCTACCCATATGTCTCCAATGCTGATTTTATCGTTACCGATACTATCCTGAGTAGCAGGCGAAATATTAAAAATTCCCTTTGTCAACACTTCATACACATCATTCACTCTCACTGTATACATATAAGTACTGCTTTGAGGTGTAGTAGTTAGAATGCTGTAATTCACCACAATGCGCTGTCCATCTTTCGGACGATAATAAGTCAGAGCCGATGCTTTTACCCACATACGTTCCTTTTTGTCCGTCAAAAAGTAAAAGTCAGTTTTTTGATCCGGATTTTCTACAGTAGCAATATCAAGCAATTGCTCGTTCTGATTATTATTCAAATCATCATCGTTGCATGCTATTAAAAATGGA
The DNA here is from genome assembly GCA_963678465.1 of uncultured Paludibacter sp. GTDB lineage: Bacteria > Bacteroidota > Bacteroidia > Bacteroidales > Paludibacteraceae > Paludibacter. The sequence goes on along the minus strand of OY782858.1, from coordinate 3,364,876 downwards.
AACAGCAATGCAATAAAAAGAAGCTTTTTCATACACGTAAATTTATTTTTAAATTTTGAATTTACTGTATTGATGTTAGATTCCGACAATATGTTGCAAATCAAATCTCAAAAAATTTCCTAACTAACCAAAAAAAATGAAAATACTCAGCTCCCTACCACAAAAACACGGCGAATGTTTTCAACACAACATGACTTTTATCTCCTCATCATCATATGCATTAAGCCACCACCATTTTTCACATTGGTGAATCCCAAATGCTGTAAAACCTGCTGACCGTAAGCCGAACGTGCTCCTGATGCACAATAAAGTGTTATGTCGCGGTCTTTATCACCTAGTTCATTAGTTCTGCCGGGTAGTTCGTCCAAAGGAATATTTACCGCGCCGGGATAAGCACCTCCAGAAAATTCACCTGTACTACGCACATCAACAATCAATGGTTCATTCGATATTGATTTTGCTACAATAGGGGATTTTATATTCCTGCGCGCCATCATCGACGAAAGCCCACCACCATTAGTTACATTCGTATAACCCATCTGCATCAACATACGTTGCGCATAAGCCGAACGACCACCCGAAGCACAATAAACAATTATTTCACGATCTGTATTATCGCCAAATTCAACATTTCTTGTCATTAAATCATCCAAAGGAATGTTTATTGCATCAGGATAAGCACCACTTTTGAATTCCTGTACCGTGCGCACATCCACCACAAGCACTGAGTTCTGATTTGCATCACCCGCCTTTACTTCATTTACTTCATTAACGTCTTTTATATCAACCGCATTACCAATTTTTTTTACTTCAATTGGCAAAAGATCTATTTGAATATTTTTAAATTCTATGGCGCGTGCATGACGTTGTAATGAGGTATGACCTCCGGAAATATTTGTAACATTACTAAAACCAGCTCCCACCAATGTACGTAATGCCTGATGACCTTTTTTACCAGTTTCATCATAAACAATTACAGCTTTCCCCGAAGGTATCGAACCAAGTTGCTCCGACAATAATTCCAATGGAATGTGAATAGCACCTGCAATATGACTTTTCTGAAACGCAAAAATATCTCTTACATCTACAAAAACAGGAGTTTTTCCACTTACAAATCCATCAAGTTCGGTTACTGTTACCGACGGACTAAAACCCGACATTCTGTTCTCTGCAGTAAACGCAGCCATATTCATGGCATCGTTCGCAGTGCCAATGGGTGGCGAGTAAGCAAAATCAATATCGGACAAATCGCTTACCGTTAATTTGGCAGCCGTTGCTGTAGCAATAATATCCAGACGCTTATCCGCACCTTTATAACCAACCGTTTGTCCACCTAAAACAAGTCCTGTCCCTTTATCATAAACCAACATGGCAGTAACAGTTTCGGCACCCGGAAAATAGGAAGTATGATGCTCTTTGTGAACAACAACTGCATCTGCGTCGAATCCCAAAGCGCGAGCTTGTTTCAACGACAATCCTGTTATTCCGGCCACCGCTTCGAATACGCGTACTACCGATGTTCCTAATGCACCCTTGTAGGCATGATTCCCTCCCAAAGCATTTTCGGCAGCAATACGCCCCTGACGGTTAGCTGGACCGGCCAAGGGGATGCGCACTTTTTTGCCATTCACTCTATGTTCAATCTCCACCATGTCGCCGGCAGCAAAAATATCGGCATCCGAGGTTTGTAACAGTTGATTCACAAGCAATCCACCAGCTTCACCTATTTCAAGTCCGGCATCTTTAGCCAGTTGTAAAGTAGGTCGTACTCCGATTGACAACAACACCATATCAGCGTCTAACTCTTTACCATTATCAAGTTTTACCGACTTGCTATGTATTTCAGTCACTCCCGCATTGGTATGAATACCTACGCCATAGGATAACATTTCATTTTCGATAAACCCTGCAGTTTCAGGCTCCATTATAGCCATTACGTGAGGCATCATTTCTACAACGCTAACTTTCAATTCTCGTTTAACCAATGCTTCAACCATTTCGAGACCAATAAAACCACCTCCAACAACTACCGCAGTTTTTGGTTTTTTATCATTGATATAGCCAGCTATTTTATCCATGTCGTTCAACGTCCATAGCGTAAACACATGATCGGCATCAGCTCCGGGCAAGCTTGGTTTAATAGGTCGGCCACCCTGTGCTAAAATCAATTTTGTATATCCAAAAGATTTTTCTTTACCATCCTGAGCATCCACAGTCTTAATTGTATGTGCTATTCTATCAATAGATGTTACTGCTGTATTGACATAAACATCAACATCATATTGCTCTTTGAAGCTCTCAGGGCTTTGCAGGATCAGTTTCGAACGACTTTCAATATCGCCTCCTATATAATAAGGCAAACCGCAATTGGCAAACGAGATATCCGGCCCTGCTTCAATCATTGTAATTTGTGCAGTTGGCGAAATTCGACGGGCTTTAGCAGCTGCAGTTGCCCCTGCTGCAACTCCTCCGATGATCACAATCTTTTCCATATATTTTTCTTTATAACTTTCGAATTTAATTTTTATTAGTTGATCTTTCTTTCTAACGAACTCCAGCTTCCACCGTTGTAAACATTTGTATAACCCTTTGAAGTCAAAAGTCCTTTGGCCGATGCACTTCTCATTCCCGATGCACAACAGGTAATAATAACGTTATTCTTATTTTTAAGTTTGCTCAGGTTACTTCCTAATTGCTCCACAGGAATATTTATTGAACCTTTGATATGACCCGAAGCATACTCTCCTTTGGTGCGTACATCTAAAATTACCGCACCACTCTTTACAAGCTCCGAAAAATCTACTGCGGGTTTTGAACCAAATAATTTATTTATCAACTTAAACATATAATACATTAATTTTCAATCAACATTCATACTATTTTCATCTTTCATAATCATTTTTTTAAATGCTTTTTCGAAAGACGCTGCAAAGATAATTTAATTATTTTGAATTACAATAGTATCACTAATAAATTATTGTAATATCACCAATTATTTTATTATCTTTGCAACGAAATTAATTTTGAAACTCTAGATGATTAGATAATTATGTTATTCAAAGAGGATATTGCCCCCGAACTTGCACAAGAACTTTTCAACGACAGCGAAAAGGTGCTTAAGTTTATTGCCGACATAAAATGGGAAAATGGATTTGCATGTCGAAATTGCGGTCACACCAACTATTGCGAAGGAAAAACTCCTTACTCGCGCCGCTGTACAAGATGTAAAAAAGAAGAATCAGCAGCCGCCAACACCATATTTCACAATATAAAATTCCCCATCAACAAAGCTTTTTATATAGCTTATAATGTTTGTGTGCTGGGAAGCGATTTCTCATCATACAACTATTCCGATCAACTTGGACTGAACCAGATGACTTGTTGGAAATTCCGCAAACGCATTCAGGACTGCATGATTAAACTGAATAAAAACGAAAAAGCAAAAATTCAAACCATTTTAATGGCTGAATATAAATAGTTATCATTATTTTTGGAGTTCAAATCAAATCAAAATACAATGAATACAAAAACTATTTTTAAAACATTGATTATGTGCGCTTTTCTAATTACATCGTTCAAGGTCGATGCTCAGGACTGGGCTAACCTGAAACGTTATCAGGCAGAAAACGCCGAGTTAAAAACCCCAGAAAAGCAAGAGAACAGAGTTGTTTTTATGGGAAATTCAATCACACAAGGGTGGGTGGAAACACGCCCGGAATTCTTCAAAAAAAACGCCTATATTGGGCGGGGTATAAGTGGACAAACTACACCCCAAATGCTCATTCGTTTCCGTCAGGATGTGATTGCGTTGCAACCTAAAGCTGTGGTTATACTGGCCGGCACCAATGATATTGCCGGTAACACTGGCCCTTCGACACTCAAAATGATTATTGACAATCTAGCATCAATGGCCGAAGTTGCCCGCGCCAACAATATAAAAGTGATTTTGTGTTCGGTACTTCCGGCCTACGATTATCCGTGGAAAAAGGGAATGGAACCAAATATCAAGATCCCTCAACTCAATGAAATGATCAAAGCATACGCTGCACAAAAAGGCTTTGTTTACCTTGACTTTTTTTCGTACATGAACGATGGAAAGAATGGAATGAAAGCAGACTACAGCTACGATGGTGTACATTGTACAACCAAAGGATACGAAGTGATGGAAGAACTGGTACAGCCAGCCATTGCCAATATTTTGAAAACAAAAAAGAAATAGTAAAACAAAGAGCCATAAAAAATAATTTTATGGCTCTTTGTTTTCATTCACAGGGAAAATTCCTCTCGTCTCCCTAAAAACGTATTTGGTCATCTGCTGATTCGATTCGAATCCGACGGCATTAATTATATGTACGGCCTGAGTTATTTTCACGATCGTATCAGAATAAATCCTTTCTTCACGCTGGTTCCAAAACAAATGCTCGGTTTCGAACAATTCACCTTTTATATTGGTCATCCTCACCTGCCCTTTTAGTTCCCACAACTGCTCATTTTCCTTGAATTTTGCATATCTACTGTGGATGTTAGCATCGACCTTCAGGCTCTCGTCGAAGCGCTCAAAGTGTATTCCTTTCGGAAACTCCCAGTAAGGGTCATTCGCCCTGTCGTAAACATCCCATTGAGGAGCTGAAATACGATAACGCGTTATGCCCGAATCAGAAATCACTGTTGTTATTTCTTTGGCATGCAGCTTTGGCATAGTGCTACGATCAATGACCGCCGCTGTTTTATCAACCTCTTTTGGGGAACATGAAAGTAGAAATAACAACATAACAACCACCATAGAGGTGGTTGTTATGTACATTTTTTTTCTGAAATATAAGTTTTGTTTCAAAACAAATCGTCTTTTATTAACGACAGGTTGTACTTTCACCAATCCATCCACCCACAAAGAATGATTTTCCTTCGTTCAATTCAGGTTTGAAGAACATATCATCTTTCGATGGAAAATGAGGACTGTAGCGTCTGATCAACTCATTAGCCTCTTCAGCACAACTCGAGTCAACTTGTTTAGCTTTCACAAATTTATCTACTGCTACCCAAAATACTGTTTTTCTCAATACAGGATCATCGAACACTGTAGAACTTGCATAAAGTTTACCTATCAAAATATAAGGTTTACCACTGTTAGGATTAAACTCAATTGAATTACGTGCAGCTTCTCTGGCTCTTCCATAATTGTCTAAATTGCTGTACAACTGAGCAACCCTATATTGATAATCAGCCTTATCTGCATTTTTGGTAGCTAATTTAGTTGCCTCTTCGTAAAAGCCAACTGCTTTCGAAAATTCTTTCTTTTTAATCGACATTTCAGCACAAGCATTGGCCGATTCTTCAGTTGGTTGCAATTTGTGTGCAGCTACAGCAGCTGTAAAATAAACTTCTGATTCAGTACATCTGATTCGCTTATAAAAGCTTATAACATTGGCTAAATAGTCAATATTTTTCAAATTAGCATTTACCTTATCTTTATACAAAGCATCAAGCATATCGCAATCGGCAGCTCCACTCTGAGCAAAAATCAAATCGATACTTGGTTTCAATTGTGCTGCTTTCTCAGCATCTTTTTGCTCAGGATTACCTGCAATAGCTTCAAGAATTGCATTCACTTTAAGGTAATCGGCAATGTATTTTTCGGCATGTTTAGCATCAGCTTTAAAAATTCCGTTCGACAAAGCCATGAAAACACGAATCACCTCAAGTTCTGAAGATTCTTTAAGCCCATCTATCGATTTTTCGAGCATTTCGTAAGCTGGCTTTTTAAGCTCATCGTTTTTAACGAATGCTACATAATCCAAGCCTTTTACGCCTAAAATCCATGCAGTTGGGTATCTTTCATCGTTTCCGAAATACTTGATACGACTATCATACATTCCCATCAATTTATCAAACACTTTTTGATAAGATGCTGCATCTTTAGTTTGGAGCAGTTCCCACTGAACGATATCACGTCCACGGCTATAAATAGCTTTATTTTCACCCGGGCATTGAGAGTAAGCGGCATTCCAGGGTCCCAGCGCATCAGCATATTGTTTGTTCTTGGCCGACTCATTGAACAAACTTATGTTAACGCGACATTCTTCTAGCGCCTCAGGTGTTAAATTAGATTGAACTGCTGTTTCTACCGGTGCAACTGTTTCTGTTGTAGCAGCCTCTTTTTCTTTCTTGTTTTTTTTGTTGTCTTTTTGAGCAAAGCAATTGGTGAACATTACTAAGCTAAAAACAAGTACAAGTAGATTTCTCGTCTTCATTTTGTATAAGTTTAATTTGTTTATATTTTTTATTTCGTTGTAGCTTCTTACAGCTTGCGTTTCATAAACCAGGTTTCATTCAGACTTGCGCTTAAAGTAAACTTGAAGTAGTCTTCCCTCAATAAACCTACTGAACCAATTTTACCATATTCGAAAGTGGTATTGATAACTGATTTGTTATTTCTCAATGGTAATCCCATTCCAAAAGTTATGCCATAGTTTTTTGGCAACTTTTCGTTTTGCAATTTGTAATACGGATCGCTTACGTTAAATCCAACCCTATACCGTACTACTTCATAATATCTGCGCCCTCTTAAGCTCGGTATAAACTCTGCACCAATAGCAAGTTTTGATCTGTTGGACAAAGAGTCAGCAACACCAAAAAATTTGGCATCGCCCCATTTCTGCAATGAATAGTCGAGCCCCAGCGTCAACTGTTTGTTGTACAAATAATTTAAACCCACACCAAATACTTCAGGCACTTCAAACGACGAATAAACATCTTTATATGGCGTTGCTTCCTGATCCACACTTCCTGTCATCTCCGAATAACTTGCATTCAAGTTCAATTTTGGTTCATAAATCAAACCAAGACTCACATCATGTTTTTTGGCAAATGTATTGTAGAACTGAACTCCATAGCGAAAACGTAAACTGCTCACCACAATCGAATCGCGCTGAAGCGACGAATAAAAATCGGAACTACTAAAAGTTAACAATCTCGAATTTATTGAACTTCCAAACATATAATATGCGTTTACGCCCAGCGAAACATGATTGAATAGCTCTACCGACAAACCACCATACAACTGATTTATACCGCCATTACCAATAAAAGACTGCGTTGCAGTAACTGTATCGGGGTATAGTTCGAGCGGTAAGTTCGATGTAGAATAAAAATTATATCCCGAAAATGAATAGGGTAACAAACCGGCACTAAAACCTACTTTTTTCCACAATGGAAACTGCATGGTTATATATTCCAGGTTCGCATTTAATTTATTTGTTGTACCTCCCGTTTCCGAAAATCTTGAAACCAGGGCCGATACACCAACATCAAACATAAAAGTCATGCTGTCCACAGCACTGTAGGATGCAGGATTCATCACATTGATTCCACTCTTCGATCGCGAACCTAAAGAAACGCCACCCATGGCTCTTTGTTCACCTGAATTCGTATCACTAATATCGCCATATCCAAAACGCGTATATGGCGAATTTGTATTGTTTTGACCGATTGATACTTGACTTAACAAAACAAGAACAAATCCGAGGAGAAAGATTTTATTTTTAAACATTGAATTGTAGGATACGATTGAGCCCGATTAATACTAAATTTTTTTCTGCAAAGATGGCACTTTTTAGCTTTGTATAAAAATAAAAAGTGCTACCTCCTGTTAAATATACTGAAAGTTCAGGATATTTAATCTTTAATGTGTCAATATAGCCATTTATTTCAAACTGAATACCATATAAAACGCCGGAGCGTATGGCCGAAACAGTATCAGTTCCCAAAAATGGGCTTTCTGTTTGAGCTGTAACCAATGGCAATTTACTTGTAAATTCGTGCAAAGCTCTCAGTCTCATTTCTACTCCGGGAGCAATATTTCCACCATGATAAATTCTGCTTGCATCCACAAAATCATAAGTTATGGCTGTACCGGCATCTATCACGAGCACGTCTGTATCGGGCTCTAAATAGGATGCACCAACAACTGCCGCCAGTCTGTCCTTACCCAAAGTTTGTGGTGTGGCATACCTAATTTCCACAGGAACGGGAGTTTGATGATCAAGATAGATAAACTTTTGAACTTTGCTCTTAATAAATTCAGACAAACCAATATTCTCGTTTATAACACTTGATAAAATACAGTACTGAATAGAATACGTTGCAATTATTTCAGCAACCTGAGTTTCATCTAAGTTCACAAAAGTTCTGAAATCCAGCAATTCATCATTGGCAAAAACCCCGACTTTAGTGCTTGAATTTCCCTGATCAATACAAAGGCTGTAAAACTTACTCACATCCGACGACGTCATGCAAAAATTAAATGATATAAATTTTACAAAATCATTTTTTCAATTGGGATCACTAAAATACCCTCGGCACCAAGCGCTTTTAATTTACCAATTATATCCCAAAACTGTTTTTCGCCTATCACTGCATGCAACGAATTCCAACCTTCTTTAGCCAATGGCATAATGGTCGGGCTTTTCATTCCGGGCAATACTTCAATGATTTTGTCGATATTCTCTACCGGCACATTCATCAATACATATTTCTTATCTTCAGCCATTTGTACAGCTTCAATCCTGAATAAGAATTCTTTGAGGATTTCCTGCTTTTCGGCCGACAGATGTGGATGTTGAATCAGCAAAGCTTCGGATTTCATCAGCACCTCTACCTCTTTCAGATGATTGGTTACCAATGTGCTACCCGAGCTAACGATATCAAAAATTGCATCGGAAAGCCCTATGCCAGGCGCTACTTCTACCGAACCTGTAATGACATGGATATGAGCCTTTACGTTATTTTTTTTTAGAAAATCTTTAAGAATTTCGGGATATGAAGTAGCAATCGTCTTATTATTGAACCAGGCAATGCCCGGATAATCAATCTCTTTGGGAATTGCCAACGAGAGACGACATTTACTAAAACCTAAACGCTTGGTGATATTTACTTTTTTCTTTTTTTCGGCATATTCATTTTCGCCCACTACGCCAATATCGGCAACTCCATCGGCCACCGACTGAGGAATATCATCATCCCTCAGGAACAAAACTTCGAGTGGAAAATTGCGTGCTGGCAACAACAAGAGTCGTTTTCCGGATTCCAATTTTATTCCGGCTTCTGTCAACAACGACATTGTTTCATCATAAAGTCGGCCTTTGGCTTGTATTGCTATACGTAACATATTATTTCTGATTAATTTTGATGTGCAAAAGTACAAAAAAAGCTTTGATTGTCATAAAAATAAAAATAAAAAAGTCCGTTAATAAATTAACGGACTTCAAATGCTTTAGCATTTTTTGCAATAGCGGAATTATTGAGCTACTACAGTGTCAACAGCAGCAGTGTCAACAACAGCTACAGTATCAACAACTACTACTGAATCTTCAGCAGGAGCAGCTTCTTCAGTTGCTTTAGGAGCACATGAAGCGAAAACCATGGCTACAGCAAAAAATAAAAATACTTTTTTCATTTTTTCTAATCTTTAAAATTTAACATGTTATATTTTGCAATTCAAAATCGAGACAAAATTACAACATTTTTTGATATTCCATTAATAAATATCGTTTTTTTTTAATTTTTTTTTACGTTGACAAATAATTCCCCTAATAAATTGAAAGAATTCAATTACAAACTACTCATTAATAGAAAATTAAAAAAAAAGTCAACAATATTGAAGAAAAAAATGTCGGAAAGAAAATTAATTCAATCCGACATTAATACGTAATTATTTACGTAGTTACGATTACTGAGCAACCACAGTAGTGTCAACAGCTACAGCAGCAGTGTCAACAACAGCTACAGTATCTACAACTACTACTGAATCTTCAGCAGGAGCAGCTTCTTCAGTAGCTTTAGGAGCACATGAAGCAAAAGCGATAACTACAGCAAAAAATAAAAATACTTTTTTCATTTTTTAAACCTTTAAAATTTAACATGTTTTATTTTGCAATTCAAAATCGCTGCAAAATTACATCAAATTTCGACATTTCGTTTACTATTCGTCAATTATTTTTTATTTTTTTTTGCTTTCTGATCCCCCTTTTAGTATCACCCTCATTTTCAACAACTTTTTTACTCTGAAAACCTGAAGAGTAAAGATATCTTTTTATGCTCTTTTTAGGGGTTTTTTCAAACTCATGCGGATACAGCTGAATTTTGGCTACTGATTCATAGGAAGCAACCGATGCATTAAGTATTTTACGGTTCTCTTCCATCAACTCTTCAAGCTGCTTCTGATCCAAATGTTCGGCATCGACAGCTTCGTAATCAGGACACACCAAAGCTATTAATCGTCCATTACTTTCAATGACAAGACTTTCCATCACATAAGGCATATTGTTTAATCGCGCTTCAATTTCCTCAGGAAATATATTTTGGCCGCTAGCTCCCAGTATCATTGTTTTATTACGTCCGCGTATAAATATATTGCCATCAGCATCAACAGTTCCAAGGTCACCGGTATGCAACCATCCTTCTTCATCAAGAATTGAAGCTGTAGCCTCAGGATTGCGGTAATAGCCTGACATTACATTCTCGCCCCTTACACAAATTTCACCTACTCCCGTTTCAGCATCAGGGTGAATTATTTTCACCTCCATGATATCGAGAATTTTGCCGGCTGATTTGGGCACAAAATCCTTTTTATTTGAATAACTCACCAGAGGAGCACATTCGGTCATTCCGTAGCCGATGGTAAAAGGAAATTTTATTTTATGAAAAAACTCTTCCACTTCAGCATTCATAGGTGCTCCACCAACCACAATTTCGGAGAACTCGCCTCCAAATGCATCTACCAATTTTTTACGGATTTGGGCAAGTACCGGCTGGTCAAGGAAAGGAACACTAAGTACCCAACGCACTGATGGTTTGGCCAATAAAGGCTGTATTTGTTTCTTATATATTTTCTCAATAATCAATGGAACACAGAAAATAACACTTGGTTTAATTTCGGAAAAGGCATTCAGAAGCACTTTAGGCGAAGGAGTTTTACCGATAAAATGAATATGACTACCGGCACAAACGGGCGTCAGAAAATCGAAAGCACAGCCGTAGGCATGCGCCAAAGGTAAAAACGACACGATACGATAGCCTGGACCCACCAGTTTGGTTCGGAAACCAAAGGTTATATTTCCTGCCAACGCATTTCCACTCGTCATCACACCCTTACTAAAGCCGGTAGTACCTGATGTATAATTAATAGATACAATTTCATTGTTGGGTTTATCAATATATCTTACATTGTCTCTGTGAAAACCATTGCTGTATTTTGCATGAAAAAGACTATTGATATAGTCGGGTTGCAAATATTTAACAACCAACTGTTCATGAACGACATGTTCATCGGACTCAGGTTTTGATTCCTTATTAAGCAAGGTAATGCAGTTAAACTGAGTGAGAGAAAATACTGCTTTCACTGTAGTCAGCTTTTCTTCTTCCAGATTTTCCCAGATATTATCGCCCACAAAAAGAAGTTTCGATTCGGAATGATTTGTAATGTGATGAACATCATTCGGATTAAAATCCTGCAAGATAGGCACAACAATAGCTCCATAAGTAATTGTTGCAAGATAAACCACAGCCCAGTTTGAATTATTCCGTCCAATCAAAGCTATTTTGTCATTTGGTTCTATCTGACATTGATCGAATAAAATATGTAATCGCGCCACCTTCTTTGCAATATCGGCATAAGTAAGCGTAAGTTCTTCGCCGTAATTACTGAAGCCCGGCAAATCCCAGTTATTTCGGAAGGAATCCTCAAATAAGCGGATAAAATTTTCTTGTATCATGCGTTGTGTGTTTTCTATAAATGTTGATATAACATGCAAAAATAACCAAATAATACACAATCAACATTCTTATGTGCATTAATTTGGGTTTTGATTTAAAATTTTAGATTTTTTATACGAAAAAACAATACAACGCAGTTTTTGACTCTGAATAATAAGATCGTATTTTATTTAAAACAATAATTTTATAAAAAATGTCTATCTTTGTGACCAATAAAAAAGCGTCATTTATTAACGCATTTACTCAAAAACACAACTGAAAATTAAACAATTGTCTATATGAACATTTCGTACAACTGGCTGAAACAATACATTAACATCGATATAACACCCGATGAATTATCAAAAGCGTTGACATCAATAGGCCTTGAGGTAGGCGGAGTTGATGAAGTTCAAACTGTAAAAGGAGGGCTCGAAGGACTGGTGATTGGCGAAGTACTTACCTGCGCGAACCACGAAAATTCAGACCATTTACACGTTACGACTGTGAATGTTGGCGCTGAAGAAGCTTTACAAATTGTTTGCGGTGCACCTAATGTAGCTGCAGGTCAGAAAGTAGTGGTTGCTACTGTTGGCACAAAACTTTATTCAGGCGAAGAGAGTTTCACGATTAAACGCTCCAAAATACGTGGCGTAGAATCGGTGGGAATGATTTGTGCAGAGGATGAAATTGGAATTGGCACCAGTCACGACGGAATCATTGTACTTCCGGCCGATGCGGTAGTTGGTACATTAGCCAAAGATTATTACGGAATCAAAAGCGATTATTTATTAGAAGTTGATATTACACCCAACCGCGTTGATGCTGCATCGCATTACGGAGTGGCTCGCGATTTAGCTGCATTTTTTGCATTAAAAAATCCGGCGATACAACTTACAAAACCATCGGTTGATGCTTTTAAAGTTCAAAATACAAATCTTACAATTCCTGTAACTGTTGAAAACCCTGAAGCTTGTCCGCGCTACTCTGCCGTAACAATTTCGGGAGTAAAGGTAACGGAATCACCTGAATGGTTGAAAAACGCATTGCTTGTTATCGGACTTCGTCCTATCAATAATATTGTTGACATCACCAATTATGTACTTCACGAATTAGGTCAACCGCTTCACGCTTTTGATGCCGATAAAATTGCTGGCGGCGAAGTGCGCGTAAAATGTATGCCGGAAGGTACTCCGTTCGTTTCGCTCGAGGGCACTGAACGCAAACTAAATGCAGCCGACCTGATGATTTGCAACGCAGAAAAACCAATGTGTATTGGTGGCGTTTTTGGCGGCTTGGATTCCGGCGTAACAGAAACCACTCAAAACGTATTTCTGGAAAGCGCTTACTTCAATCCGGTTTCAATTCGTAAAACAGCCCGTCGCCATGGTTTAAACACCGACGCTTCGTTTCGTTTTGAGCGTGGTTGCGACCCAACCAACACCATTTACGTACTGAAACGCTGTGCTTTGCTTATTCAGGAAGTTGCCGGCGGAACTATCTCGAGCGAAATTGTTGACATTTATCCACAGGAAGTTAAACCATTTGAAGTGGAAATTACTTTGCAGAAAATCAACTCTTTGATTGGTAAAGAAATTGGCAAAGAGAATATAGAAACAATTCTCGGAGCGCTGGAAATGAAAATTGTGAACCGTACCGACGAAGGTTACACACTTCACGTACCGGCATATCGCGTTGATGTGCAACGTGATGTTGACGTAATTGAAGATATTCTGCGCATTTACGGATACAACAACATAGAAATTGGCGAAAAGCTGATGTCGAACCTGAGCTACAGTTCAAAACCTGACAGTCATAAGTTGCAAAACTTAATTGCCGAACAGCTTACAGCACAAGGGTTCAACGAAATTTTGAATAATTCGCTAACTAAAGGCGGATATTATACTGATTTAACATCATTCCCGGCGGCTCACAGCGTAAAAATCATCAACGCTTTGAGTTCTGATTTGAATGTAATGCGTCAGACTTTGCTTTTCGGTGGATTGGAAAACATTGCTTACAATGTGAACCGCCGAAATGCTGATTTGAAATTCTACGAATTTGGTAATTGCTATTATTACAATGCCGACAACAAAAAAGAAGGCGAAACATTGGCTGCTTACGATGAGGATTTCCACCTGGCTATGTGGCTTACGGGCAACAAGCAAGCTCAATCGTGGACTGCGGCCGAGCAGAAAGCAAGCATTTACGAACTGAAAGCATATATTGAAAACATTTTCCGCCGCTTAGGGTTTAATCTTCGCAAATTGGTTACCGGAGAATATGCCGATGATTTATTGAGCGAAGCACTAACAGTGTACAGCGCGAGAGGCAATAAGTTAGCTGTTTATGGCATTGTTCACCCAAAAATCCGCAAGGTAATGGACATTGATCAGGAAGTATTTTATGCCGACCTGAACTGGAATGCTATTCTTTCGGAACTTGGCAAACACAAGGTTCAATATGCCGAAATTCCGAAATTCCCCGAAGTAAAACGCGATTTGGCTTTGTTGATTGACAAAAACGTGACTTTTGCCGAAATTGAAAAAATTGCTTACGAAACAGAACGCAAATTGCTTAAAAAAGTAACTTTGTTTGATGTTTATGAAGGAAAAAATCTGGAAGCAGGTAAAAAATCATACGCTGTAAGCTTTATACTTCAGGACGAAACGAAAACATTGACTGATGCTCAGATTGAAAGCATTATGAAAAAAATGCTTGGCAACTTTGAAAACAAACTCGGAGCTAAGCTCAGATAGTTGATATTTCACTCAACCAAATTAGAATCAACTTAAACTTTTCCCGGGTGTTGCACTTAGGAAAAGTTTAATTTTATAAACGAATCAGACACTAAAATTTGATTCATGATTTTATAAAAAAATGGAAGACAAATCATTCGAAACTGAACTTTTGCATACCCCTTATGCAAAACCGGACGCATACAACGCTTTGAGTATGCCTGTTTACAATTCTGCTGCTTACGAATTTGATTCGGCAGAACAGATGGAATCGGCTTTCACCGGAAAAACATCCGAGTTTGCATATTCGCGCATTACTAACCCAACAGTTCAGTACTTCGAAGACAGGATTAAATCCACCACCGGAGCTGTGAGTGTAACCGCTTTAAATTCGGGCATGGCTGCCATTTCGAATACGTTGATAACTATAGCTCAGACGGGAAGTAATATCGTCACTTCGCGCCACCTGTTCGGCAACACTTATTCATTTTTTGCAAATACACTGGCAGCGTTTGGAGTTGAGATCAGGTTTTGCAACCTCACCAACCCCGATGAAGTTGAGGCGCAAATAGACAATAACACCTGTGCTGTTTTTCTGGAAATCATTACAAATCCTCAAATGGAAGTAGCTGATTTGAGTGCACTTTCGAAAATTACCAAATCCAACAACGTTCCTTTGATTGCCGATACTACTATCATTCCATTTTGCGCTTTTAAAGCAAAAGATTTTGGCATTGATATAGAAATTGTATCGAGCACCAAATATATTTCGGGTGGTGCAACAAGCCTGGGAGGTTTAATTCTGGATTATGGCACTTTTAACTGGTCGTCGTCGCCAAAACTGCATACATTGGCCAAAGAATTTGGCTTAATGACATTTACAACGAAACTCAGAAAAGAAATACACAGAAACTTAGGCGCTTACATGACTCCTCAGGTGGCTTATATGCAAACGCTGGGGCTGGAAACCATGTCGCTCCGATACGAGAAAGCAACTGCCAATTGTTTGGAATTAGTGCATTTGGTAGCACAATTCCCCGAAGTAGAATCGGTCAACTATACCGGACTGCCCGAAAACAAATACTTCGAATTGAGTAAAAAACAATTTGGTGAACGCCCCGGAGCCATGTTTACTTTCAACCTGAGTTCCCGCGAAGCCTGTTTCAGCTTTATGAACAAGCTCAAACTTGTAAAACGCGCCACAAACCTGTTCGACAACAAAACGCTCGCCATTCACCCCGCCAGCACCATTTTCGGAACATTCACTCCCGAAGTACGTAAAGCAATGAATGTATCGGACAAAACGATCAGAATTTCGGTAGGGTTGGAAGATGTGAAGGACCTGTATCTTGACTTTAAACAGGCATTACAATAACGGACATTTATTTCGGTATTTCCGCAAAAAAGGCTCAGCAATTATTTCGGTTGCTGAGCCTTTTGCAAAATTAAAAACACACACAAGTAAAGGTATTAGTCAGGTTTCCATTCATTTACAATATCGATAAATTGCGATCTGTATCCGTTAGGATCGAACGTTTTGGCCGTGCTGCCTAAGTTGAGCACCATTTGTTTATCGGCTGTGCCTTTGTGAGCCGATTGTTTCATTATCAATCCAAAAGCAGTGAGCGAAGCCGCGAAACGCATATTCTCGGACGCCTGAGCCATTTGTTTTGGACTGCTATTGATGCTGTGTTGCAGCAAACGGCTTTGGCTTTCGCCGGGTTTTTTGTAACGGAAATCGAACTGCGCATAAGGTCCGGCAGATAAGTTGGTAGTTAACGCCACTTCGTAAAGGGCCGTAATTGTTTGTCCGGCACCAATCTCACCGGCATCGGTGGAGTCGTTCACAAAATCCTCATTGTTCAGCGAACGGTTTTCGTAACCAATCAAGCGGTAAGAAGCCACTTTATCGGGATTGAAGGTGATTTGTATTTTCGAATCTTTGGCCACCGTATAGAATTTTGATTTTTCGTTGATAAACACTTTTACAAGTTCATCGGCGCTATCGATGTATTCATAATTGCCGTTGCCATTGTTGGCAATCTGCTCCATCATATTGTCGTTCAGATTTCCGGTGCCCACGCCCAAAACAGTTATATACACCCCCGATTCCCGCTTTTCTTCGATCAATTTAATCAACTCTTCGGTTGACGATGGGCCAACGTTGAAATCGCCATCCGAACCAATAATGATGCGGTTATTTCCATTTTTAATAAAGTTTTTCTGTGCTATTTCGTAAGCCGTTATCAGGCCTTCGGCACCGGCAGTAGAACCACCAGCACCTAATTTATCAATTGCTTTTTTGATTTTCGATTTTTCATCGCCATTAGTCGACTGTAGCAATACGGCGGCGGCACCTGCATAGGTAACAATGGCCACTTTATCGTTATCCCTGAGCTGATCGGTCATTAATTTAAATCCCGCTTTGAGCACTTCAAGCTTATCGGGCGAACTCATTGACCCCGAAACATCAATCAGGAAAACAAAATTGGAATTGGGCATTTCATTTTCGGGAATTGATTTGCCTTTCATCCCCACGCGCATCAGATGATGTTCGGCATTCCAGGGGCAAACTGCAAGTTCCGAATTAAGCGCCACATTTTCGTTGTCTGCGGGGTTGTCATAATCGAAAGTAAAGTAATTTATAAACTCCTCGATGCGCACAGCGGCTTTGGGAGGCGTTTGACCGAGATGCATAAACCGACGCATATTGGCATAAGCGCCACCATCGGCATCGACCGAGAAAGTGGAAACCGGATGTTCGCTCACGCTGAAAAAAGGATTTTCTTCGTAATCCTTGTACTTTTCAGTTTCGACCGGCTCATACATTCCATCCATAAACGAATAATTCATTGAGTCATCATAACTCGTACAACTCCAAAACAGAAATACCGACACTGCAAAAAAACTGATTTTTTTAATTGTTTTCATATGCGCATTTTTGATGGTGAAAAATAGATTAGATGCTTTTAATTCCGCTTTTTGATGGAACTGTATTATTGAACAAAAAACATAAAATACAGATGCAACTCATTTAACTTTCGTTGCATAGGATAAAAAAACGGCTGAATCTCTTCTCAGAAATTCAGCCGGTTTTATCTTTATTGGCACATTGACTTATTGGCACATTATTCTTCTTTCAATTTAGCAAAATACATCGCAAATGAGCGATAAAGGAAGTGCGTCCATTTTCCGAAAGGAACAATGATCAATGCCCATTGAACCAATACTGTCAGGTGGAAAATGTACAGCCATTTGTTTGTTTCAAGTATATCGATGTCGATAAACAGGCGAACCAGAAAAGCAGTTAATCCCATTAGGAACAACCATACTACAAAGAAAATATCCGAAGGTTGCGAGTGTTTGCTCACTTCTTTTTTAGCCTGAATACGTCCACGAACAAAATCGACAGTTACAACAAAAACGATGGCACTCATCACATAGCCTAAGATAATAACAAATAAATGTGGCGATGCAAACCAGTCCAAAACCACTGTAGTAAACAGCAAGGACAAGTAGCCTATGACCAGAATAAAGTGTTCGAACCAACGGAACTGATTGTCGTCGCAGCCCAGGGCCCGTTTTTGTGTAAACATGTGTATGAATAACTCGCCCATGCTTTTTACGTACTTACCCAACGACACCTTTACTTTCGGTTTCAGAATAGTAAAGTACCACATGCGTGCCACGTTAGGTAATAAAATAACCAAGCCAACGGTTCCGATGGCTATCATTTCGAATAGGTGACCAAAGTGAACCATTTTCTCCAGTTCAAAACCAACCGACACAACGAACGCTATTACCCCAACGAATGTAAGAATAAAAGCTGCCAGACTTATGGGTAGTGATTTGTACATAAGCCCCGAAAGCCCTGTCCAATCATATTTTGCTGTCAAATATCTGCGGAGCGACATCATCAATTCACCCGGATTGGCTTCTTGCGGACAATGCGTAGAACATTCGCCACAATAGTAACATTCCCAGGGCTTGAGAGATGCTTTGATATCTTCTTCGAGTCCAAGAGCGCTCAATCGCACCATTTCGCGCGGAAACGAATCATCTTCAGTCGATAGTGAACATACAGCTGTACAATTACCACAGTTGTAGCAGGCGTTGAAGTTCACAGCACCATATTTGTTCAGTTCTTTTCCAAATGCAGGATTTATCTTTGCCATTATTTGTTCAATTTATACGTGTAATACTCGTCCATATCATCTACTTCACCGGTTTTTACGAAACCGTATTTCACGAGCGACATCAGATAATAAACCACTTCATCCGAAGGCATATTGAGCTTTTCGGTGAGTTGTTTGATTGTCAAATCTTCATCTTTTAACGCTTCAAGTATTTGTTTTTTGATAGCATTGAATGCTTTCAGATTTTCTTTGGCCTGCTCAGGGATTCCTCCCAGTTTCTCGCGCAGGTATTTTGCTGTTGAACCCCCGGCTCCTAGTTTACCCCCAACCCCTAAAGGGGAGTTGGAGTTAGTATTGTCTTGTATGTCTTTATCTATTTCTTTCATATAAAAATACTTTGTAATTATCAAAGGTAATATTTCTTTCTCCCCTTTAGGGGTTGGGGGTTTTTAGGGGTAGTATTAAACCAGCGCATCAATCATACTCATTATTTCCTTGCTCGAGCAGGCAATCAGATTCACGGCATCGGGATCGCAAACCGGAGCACACATACCACAACCTTTACAAACCGTATTGTTGATTTCAGCGATTGTTTTACCATCTTTCTCTACCTTCAGAATGGCATCAAACGGACAAGCTGCCTCGCAAGCACCGCACCAGGTACATTTCTCAGGATCAATAGTCGCCACCAAAGGATCGGTTTCCAATTCTCCTTTACTTAGAATTGAATAAGATTTTGTTGCTGCCGAAAGTGCAGAATTGACTGACTCAGCAATGTTCTTGGGACCCTGACAAGTACCGGCAATTGTAATACCGTCGATAACCGTTTCTACAGGACGCAGTTTCATATGCACTTCGTTGAAAAACTTATCACGTCCTTTCGGCAGTTTGAATAAACTTCCAATGGTATTATTGTCGCTACGGGGAACCATACCGGTTACCAATACTACTAAATCGGCTTCTACCTCTATCTCGCGACCATTAGTCAAAATATCATTGATCTTTACAATAGTCTTCTTGCCTTCAGTAATTACGGTTGGCAATCCATCTTCGTACGATTGCAGGTAAATATCTCCCGAACGTAATGAATCGGCATACAAAATTTCTTGCTTTCCATAGGTACGCAAACCACGATTGAAATGATAATTGTTGATATCGACAAATTTTTGCTTGGCAGTAACAGCAGCATGAATGGTAGAAGTACAGCAATTGCGGGAGCAGTAGGTGTTCTCACCTTCTGTCTGACGGCTACCTACACAATAGATATAAGCAATATTTCTGACTTCTTTGCCTTTGTGCGTTAGTTTGCCCGATTGCGTATCAATCATTTGTTTGAACTCCGGCAAGGTAATCACTTTGTCCGAAGTGGCGTATCCAAATTCTCCTTCGGCAGGTGTGTAAAAGTCGAAACCGGTAGCCATAAGTACCGAGCCTACATTTAATTCAGTCACTGTGTCGTTTAAAGTCCGAACTTTTAGCGAGATATTTCCGACACTTCCTTTGTTCTCAATCACCTCGGTATTGGTCATGAGTGTGATATTCTGGTGTTTTGACAATTCAGAAGAAAGACGTTTCATCATGTCTCTCCCTGTTTCGTCTGTTGAAAACAGTGAGCCCCACTGAGCTACGCGTCCACCCACTTCGGGTGCTTTTTCAATCAGAATAACCTCAGTGTCTTTTTCGGCCAAAGCGATTGCGGCTTTTATTCCGGCTACACCTGCACCAATCACAGCAACTGCCTTTTTAGCTTTTATCTTGTTTGTTTCCAGCGCTTCGGCATAACGAGCTTTTGCTATAGCTGCCTGAACCAAATGAATTGCCTTTTCGGTAGCACCCACTTTATTGTCGGAATGTGCCCACGAAGCTTGTTCGCGAATATTAGCATGAACATAGGTGTATTTGTTCAAATCGGCACGAATGGACACATTGCGAAAAGTCAACTGATGAAGTTTGGGTGAGCAAGAAGCTACAATCACTCCATCGAGATCATTAGCTTTAATATCTTCAACCATATCGCGCTGATTAGCGTCTGAGCACGCAAACATGGTTGTTTTGGCAATAAAAACAATATCTTCACCCTCAACCGACTGGCGGACTTTTTCAACATCGACATAATCGGATATATTACCACCGCAATGGCAAATATAAACTCCTATTTTCTTTGGTTTTTTTTCCATGATTTGTCTCGTATTTTAAGAGTGTTGAATTAAATAGCTAATCGCTTCCGACGAAGCAGCTCCGGCCGAAAGTATTGAATCAGGAATATCCATAGGTCCGGTGGCAGTACCGGCCACGAAAACGCCTTCGATACTTGTTTTTGCCGGACTGGCAAGCATATCACTTTGTCCCACAAAACTAAACGGATCGAGTGCTAGCGTTTCATTTACGAAGAATTTGTCGATGCCTTTATTGGGCAATACGCCGGTCGATAAGATAACCATGTCATGTTCGGCTTCCTGCAATTTTCCTTCGTTGATGTCTTCGTAACGAAGAATAAGATTTCCACCTTCTTTCTCACTGATTCGTCCTATTTTCCCCTTCACAAAGTTCACACCCATACCTTTGGCTTGTTGATAGAATTCCTCGAATCCTTTACCAAACGAACGAATATTGATGTAATAAATCGTCACGTCAGCCATAGGCAAAGCACCCATCAGCAGTTGAGCCTGTTTAATGGAATACATACAACAAATTTGCGAGCAGATAGGATTTCCAACTGAGGCATCGCGCGAACCAACACAGAGTACATACGCAATTTTATCGGGCACTTTCCCATCTCCGGGGCGGAGAATGGTATTGAACGGACGGGTTGGAGCCAATTCACGTTCCATTTGCAAAGCTGTAATTACATTTTTATATTGTCCGTAACCATAACGGGGCATTTTCTTAGCGTCGAACATATCAAAACCGGTAGCAATAACTACTGTTTTTACATGCAAATCCAACACTTCAACTTCTTGGGTAAAATCAATACAATTGGTAGGACAAGCTTTTTCGCAAGCTCCACATAAGGTACAGTTGTCAATGTCAATAGCAGCAGCCTTGGGACTACAAATACTGAACGGAATAAAAGCTGCCTTACGTCCAATTAGGCCAAACTGGTATTGGTCGCGCACATTTACCGGACAGGCTTTTTCGCAAAGCTGACAAGCCGTGCAATCTTCTACCCGAACATAACGGGGATGTTTGGTTACTTTGGCTGTAAATTCATTGTCGCTTATTTTTTTTATCTCGCCTACTTCGCTTCCGGTAAAAATGGTAATGTTCGGGTGACGCGATATTTCAGAAACCTTTGGAGTAGTGATACAAGCTGAGCAATCGAGAGTAGGAAATACCTTACTAAGCATAATCATTTTGCCACCTACCGAAAGCTCTTTGTCCACCAACAGCACTTTGAAACCTGTGTTAGCCAGATTCAATGCTGCCTCACCACCGGCAATACCGGCACCAACTACCAGTGCATCGTAGGTTATATTTTTAATCGGATTTTCCATCAAGCATGAAGTGTTTTAAGTAAGTATTCGTTGAAGTTACGCATTTGCTTTACAAATGATTCGCTACAAACCGAACAGATAGCAGCCATGCGCAAACGTGCAGGTTCAATGCCATTTTCTTTCATCAAGTTGTGTGTTTTCCCTACAAGGTGTCCGGTTTTTTCAGTACATGATTCTCCAAAGACACAGTCGCTACCATCGGCTGCAATGAATACACCATCGAAGCCTTTTTCGTAGGCATACAGTATCCAGCTGGGTTTTATTCCACTTGAACAGGGAATACTAATCGTGTACACAGTCGGCGGGTAATGCATTTTGAGCAAACCGGCCATGTCAATTGCCGGATCGGATATTTTTTCGGTGGAAAATACCAGTATTTTCGCACTTTTTTTGTTCAGTTCTGCCATGATGGTCGATTAAATGTTGAAAATAAACCACAATAGAAACAATAGACATTTCTTTAACTGTTATTTCTATTGTGGTTCAATAGTAAGAATCCTTATTTTTTCTTCATGTACACTTTGAAGTAGCCGTTTTCTTCTGCAAATCCCAGGTATTCATGACCTTGTTTGCCACACCATTTGGGGATGTCTTGCTTTGTTCCTTCGTCCGACGAAAGGATTTCCATTACATCACCGGCTTTGATAGTACCAATTGCTTTTTTTGCTTCCAAAAGTGGTCCCGGACATGCTGTTCCGCGTGCATCTACTGATTTTGCTACATCTACTGATTTTAATTCTTCTGCTGTCATAATATTTGTTGTTTAATTGTTGAACTGATTAATTGTATAACTGTAAATTGTGTTGAGAAAGTCTTTTGTTCTTTGTTCTAAATAAATAACTGTATCGAGCTTTCACCTGCATCGGCTACAAATGTTGCAGCTCCGGCATAGCTCAAATTTGGATAATCGATAAATTCTTCTTTTTTGAAGCCCATCAAGCCCATCGACATCTCACAAATTACGATTTCTATACCCAATTCGCCGGCCTCTTTCAACATGGTTTCGAGCGACATAACGTTTTGTTTTTTCATGAGATACGAAATCATTTTTGGCCCCATACCAGCCATATTCATGTTAGAGAGCTTGAGTTTGCCCGTTCCTTTTGGAAGCATCATTCCAAACATTTTGGAGATAAGGTCTTTTCCTTTAGGTGCTTTTTTAGGATCGCGCAGTGCTGATAGCGACCAAAAAGAGAAAAATAGCTTCACCTGTGTATCCATAGCCGCTGCAGCAATAGAAATCACAAAAGCAGCCAATATTTTATCAAGATCACCGGAAACTACAGCTATCGAAAGTTGATCCTTGCGTGAGTTTTCAAGGCTTTCTATTTTTGACTGCAATTCAGTGATTTGTGCCTGCAATTGTTCAATGCTTATTTCTTTTGAGTTTTCCATTTTACAATAGATTTTATTGATTAAAGAATTATTTCTGCAAATGTATTGAAGAAAAATACATTAATTCAAGAATTGTGAGTGTAGATGAATACATTATTTTGTGATTTACGTCACATTGTTTATCTTTGCATCGTTATTTGCTTAAATCAATATTTTATGGAAAGCAATTGTAAAGAATGTCCGTTCAACTCCAAGGCGGCGGCAACGTTATGTGAAACAAGTTTTGAGCAGCTCTCGGCCAATCATCTTGTGCTAAAGTTTAAAAGAGGAGATTCCATCATTAAACAGGGAATGTATTCTACCAATGTCGTTTTTCTGCGAACAGGATTAGCAAAAATTCATTTAGCAGGTCCGTATCACGAGCAAATAGTACGTGTGGTGAAAGCCCCGACTTATCTTGGTCTGCCCACAACATTTGGCGATAAGATAAATCAGTACTCGGTAACAGCCGTTTCGGATGCCGAAGTTTGTTTTATCGATGTACATGTATTTCAAAACATACTAAACGAAAACCGGGAATTTTCGAATGATATTATCATCGAACTTTGTCAGAACGAGCTTGAATCGTTTCACCGATGTGCCAACCGAACCCAAAAGCAAATACGGGGAAATATGGCGGACGCATTGTTAGAATTCTCGGATAAAATTTTTATGTCCGACACATTCACAATCCCTCTTACGCAAGCCGAACTGGCTAACCTGGTGGACACAAGCCGCGAGAGTGTAAGCCGTGTTCTCACTGAGTTTGATAAAGATGAAATAATAAAAATTAAAGGAAAACAAATAGAAATAGTGAACAAGAAATCACTAAAATTAATTAGTCAAAACGGATAAATAATTCATAATGCTCAATTCATAATTCAAAATTAATACCGTTTATTATCTGTATTTTGATCGATGAATTATGAATTATCAATTGATAGAATGGGAATAGAAAAAGGTATATTTCAGCGGACACAACTGCTACTGGGAAAAAGCTTTATTGAAAAAGCATCGGAAAAACGCGTCATTATTTTTGGTATTGGAGGAGTTGGCAGCTGGTGTGCCGAAAGCTTAGTCCGATCGGGGATTGGGCATTTAACAATAGTAGATTCGGACAGGGTTTGCATCACCAACATCAACCGCCAGCTGATGGCCACCGCCAAAACGGTTGGGAAAGTAAAAACGGATGTGCTTCGCGAGCGTTTGCTCGAAATAAATCCGAAAGCCGACATTGTGGCTTTACAAAAGATATATAGTCCGGAAACCTCCGAATCATTTGAACTTGATAGCTACGATTTTATTATCGATGGTATTGATAGTTTATCCAACAAAGTACATTTACTTCAAACTGCCGCAAAAACAAGTGCAACATTGTTTTCGTCGATGGGAGCTGCGCTTAAAATGGATCCAACACGTATCAAAGTAGCTGAATTCTGGAAAGTACAGGGCTGTCCGCTGGGAGCTGCATTGCGCAGCAGAATAAAAAAATCGGGTGGAGTAAGCAAAAAGTTTATGTGTGTGTACAGCGATGAGCTACTGGAAAACAAAGGTGAAAATGAATCGTGCGGAACCGACAAATGCATGTGTCCAAAATCGCTCCATGGCCCCGGCGACCCCGACTTAGTAGATCATGAATGGTGCAGCCTGAAAGCCAAAATCAACGGAACAACTTCGTATATGCCAGCTATGTTCGGAATGACGATAGCAGGATTGGTGGTGCAGGCGATAGAAAAAGAAGAATAAAAAGACGGCGAAAAATTCGCCGTCTTTTTATTATATGTATTTATAAACCATAAACACCGCCACTGCCATTAAAAACAGTGCATACACTTTTTTGAACAGCGCCGATGGCAATCGCACTCCCAACTTTGAGCCCAAAAAGGCTCCTCCTAAAATTCCTAAAGCAATAAGCCCTGCAAACAATATATTTAAGTGACCTTCGTTGGCATAGATAAGCACACTCGGCAGACCGACAGGCAATTGCAGAGCTGCCAGCGAAGTGGCCGCAGCCGCTTTGGGGTCGTAATGAAATATGCCAATCAGCAGTGGAACTATCACAATTCCACCGCCCTTACCGAACAATCCGGCGAAAATTCCGGCACCTACACCTACCAGAATAAATGCCCAAACAGGTTTTTTAGTTTCAATGCTGGCAATGGGCTTAGGCTCTTTTTTCTTTTTGAAATAAGAAAAAATATCGAAATAGCTTAATGCAATATAAAGCAAAATAGCTGCATATAGCTTTGCCAGCAGACTTTCGCTTATATTTACTGCAAATTCACCCCCTACAAATGAACCTAAAAACAAACCCAATGCAATCCAAAGAGATTCTCTGACATTAATCAATCCGGCTTTATAATACGCCCAAACTCCTAAAACCCCAACTGGCAACAACATGGCCGCTAATGACACTGCATTTGCATCCAAAATATCCAAACCAAACAATACTATTAATGAGGGCACCAACACGATACCTCCACCAATACCAAAAAGTCCTGATAAAATACCTGCCGCTATGCCAAGAAGAACGTAACCTATAAGCTCCATATTTTTTTGAGATAAATTATTAAACAACTCTGAATATAAGAGATGTTAGTTGTTTTTAATCAATATTTTCTCGCCACCGGTATGACTCACAAATTCAGGTGCATATTGGCACTGAATAGTGGCAATTCCGCTCGTATAAGCACCGGCATTATTCACCCACAATTCGTATTCGAATACATAAGTTCCTTTTGGCAAATAAGCGAAGAAGAACTGCGTTGAAGCATCCTTGGCGGTTTGATAATAGCAAACACTTTCTTTCCAACGACTACCCGAACGTTGATCAACAGGTTCGAAACAAGCTGCACGCAAATCTTTCAGTGCGACAAACTCAAGGTTACGATCGGTAGTAACTACCAACCGGGTGATTACTTTATCGCCTTTTTTAAGTTCTGCCTTTTCAATCGGAAGCATAGTAGTGCCATTCATTACAAACAGTTTTTTACTCACTTTCAATGCGCCACTTTGTCCCTGAATTTTATCTAACTCCTGATAATATTGCCAGTACATAGCTCCCCAGCCAATACTTTTGTCCGCTTTTGCAACTGTAACTTTGCCCATATTCGCTTTTATTTCGTCCACAGGAATAGTTTCTTTAAAATATCCTGTGCCAGCTTCTGTCGATACGGGTTGAAGCGTTTTGCTACCAACTTTAATGCTCACATTTCCATCGTCTCCCAACCAATCGTTCCCCTGCAAAAGCAATGCATAAATGGCATTTACAGTGGCTGAAGGTGAATCCCAACGTTGGGTTTGTTTCTGTTTCAACAACCATATCTTCATTTCATCCACTTCGGCAGTATTTTTACTTACCTCGGCAAAAGCTTCTATCATAGCAGCCTGCACAGCAATCGGGCGTTCGTTCCAGAAATAGCCCGACGTATTTTTAGCCCAATACATGCCCGTTTCGTCGGTTTTCATTGCATTTTCTTTCAGCGATTTCAGAATTTCGCTGGCTACTTTTATTTTGCCATTACGGTTGGCCACCATTGCCATCATGGCTTTGCCATAGAGCGTGAAGTTGGTCCAGTACTTTTCGGATTGAGCAGTATAATACTTCAGGGCTTCCTGCGCCGAAACATGTACCGGAACCTCCGGATATTCGGAGCGCAAATGCAGGTAAAACAATTGCGCATCGGCAACACATTGTTCTTTCTGATAGTTTTTATTGTGTTTTTTCAGTTCGGCAAAATCTTTCGAAATTTCCATATCCAAATAATACAACGCTTTATTAATGGCTGTTTGTTGATTTACAGCCGTTGTCTTTTGTCCTGTCATTCTGTTGATCCGGGCTAAATTCAGCAAAATCTCCTGCGTAATATAACGACTATCGGGCATGCCGGCAAACCATGCAAATCCTCCGTTCGCCGATTGCAGTTTCAATAATTTATCAAGGTACTGTTGTCCCTGATTTTTCTGCATGTTCAGATCGAAGAGCAGGGCAATTTGCCTTTTTTGTTCGGTTTCGTCCTTTGCAGCCATTACCCATGGCGTTTCTTCCAACAACATATTTTTCAATTCGGCATTTTTCTGCAAGTTCGATAATAATACTTCCCTGCTGCCTTTGGCATTTTTCCACTGATCGAAAACTTTTGCAATTTTCGGATTGGCATTGGCAATAAATGCGGCTAAAGTATTTGCATAATAAGCCGTAAAATAATCCATTGCATTTTCGTTTTCGGGAGCCGAAAGCGTTGGCAAAGCCTGCACAGCGTACCAGGCAGGATTGGACGAAAATTCAACAGCCAGATTTTTGCTCTCCACCTTCGAAGCATTTTTCAATAAACTATGGAAATTGAAAATGCGCGTTTCGTTCCCGCGAATGGTAAGTGGCATACTTTCGGTGACCATTATTTTATCAGGCAAAACAGGTAGATATTTCTGTTCTCCATCACTGAAGTTTCCTGCACGGGCAACTATTTTACAAATCACAAGTTCGTAAGCCGCAAATTCGTTCACTTCCCATTCCACAGCTTTGGACTGTGCCGGAGCCAATGCAACTGATTTAGCTTTATTGTCTTTCAGTTTTATAACTTTTTCGGTGGCCGGGTCAATTAATTCAAAAACAACATCAGCTTTCAATTCTTTTTCTGTGAGATTGACCACACTGGCAGTCAATACTAACCGATCCGAACGACGCACAAAACGTGGCAGGTTCATTTGCACCATAAGTTCTTTTTGAGTAAGCACCTGTGTTTCGGCCCGACCAAAATACAAATCAGCCGTATGTGCCAGCATTTTCACATTCCAGCGCGTCAGACTTTCGGGAGCAGTAAACGAGAATGTCACATTGCCCTGCGCATCAGTTTTCAATTGCGGATAGAAAAAAGCAGTTTCGTTGAAATTGGTACGGACTTTTACATCAGCTGAGCTTTTTGATTCGGTCTGAACATCCTCAGCAACTTCTTCCATAACCACCGGAGCAGCCATTTCTTTTTTCATACCGGCGCTTTCAACCATCGAAAAAACAATATTATCTTCTTCAACCTGAACACCTTT
This sequence comes from uncultured Paludibacter sp., assembly GCA_963678465.1. GTDB lineage: Bacteria > Bacteroidota > Bacteroidia > Bacteroidales > Paludibacteraceae > Paludibacter. The sequence continues at coordinate 3,336,337 of OY782858.1, read as the reverse complement.
TGACCTTGCTCCTCTGATACGAATACCACCATATCCCTGTGATAGTTCCAGTCCAAACCAATTCAGATTATCAAAACGATAATCATAAACATCTTTTATTTCAGCATTGAAATGCACATAAGCATTGCTTTGGCTTAAATTATTCGCCATCCAAGGCACTGAATATAAAATTCCTTCCTGAAAAAATGGATTAAAATTCCAACTGTGCGGACGAATGGCATCCAACGAAGCATCGTACATGCCTACCAAAAGTTCGGCGGCTTTTTTATCTTTCGCTGTTTCAGGGATTGTCACCGTCCACTCCGCTTTTTCGCCGGGTTGCAATTTATCGCGGAAAACGCTCAGCGTCGGAGTCAGTTTTTTTTCTTCCACTTTGCGGGTGATCTGTACCTGCTGTGTAAAGAATTGTTCGTCCTTCATAAAACTAAACAGCACCGTAACGCCTGCTCCATATTCAGCTTTAAACGGAATTTCGAAAGTCTTTATCTCATCGTTGAACCTGATCCATTTGCTTTCCAACACTTTGTTTCCCTGCATAATTTCGTACAACACTGCCGTGTTTTTTGTAGATGTTCCGAAACGAATCTCCGCTTTTTCGCCTACCGCACAAGTGGTTTTAGGCGTTAGCATCCAAACGTAGGATTTTACAGGCGGGCGTTTATCATTATTGTCGTACAACACAAAAACCTGCTCGGTTTTCACCTCAGCGCCAAAAGCATCTTTGGTTTTCAACACCAATTTATATTCCGCCGATTTCCATTTTTTCATTTCGATGAACAATGATTTATCCGAAGTTTTGTATTGACCCGAAGCAACTTTTTCAGCAGTTTTCAATTCTGTTTTTTCATCTTTCTCCTCTGCATATTCAGCTGATTCAACCAAGCGATATACTTCATAGTCAATCACCGCATCCACTTTTTCACCATTCAATGTTTCAGCATATATTTCTATTTTGGTGGAAGCATTTTTGTCAATTTTATTCGCCACATCGGCAATTATAAACAAGGATCTATCTCCCACCGAAAGCGATTGCTCACCTTGCTGTGTCTCACCTTTGCCATCTGTTACATCCGCCGAAACTGTATAGGTATAAAAGTTACCACGCCAAATATTCGGTGCATTTTTCGATTTCTCCGGTACAAATGTCGTTTCAAATTTTCCCTCTGCATCGGTTTTTACTGTTCCGCTGGCCACCACTGTCGATGGTTCGTTCCACCACCAACAATAGCGGTGGGTTACGCGTGTCACTGTATATTTTACTTCTGCATCGGGCACATTGTATCCGGCATAGGCTTTCACATTACCGGTAAGAGTTACTTTGTCGCCGAAACGGATTTCAGCCTTCGGTTTTTCAATCTTCACTTCAAAGGTCGGACGTTTGTATTCTTCCACATAAATAGTTTGCGAAAAACCTTTGGATTCGAGACGATACGCGCCATTCAATCCACCTTCGGGCAATACAAACTCACCGGCAAACGAACCAAATTCGCTGGTTTTAAACGACTTTGAACTTATCTTTTGATGATTTGCATCGTAAAGAACAACTTCATAGGCAGATGATTTATCCACTTCGTTACGGTTTTTACTGGCATAGTAAGCGATTCCTTTAAAATATACGGTTTGTCCCGGGCGATACAACGAGCGATCGGTCAACAAACTGAGTTGTACTTTTTCACTGTTCGAAGAAATTCTATTGTAAAAATTAGCATACGATGCCGATGAAAAGTATTTATCTTTGCCTCGTTCGAAAAACACTTGCATTTCATAAAAATTGGTAGTAAAAGGAATAGCACTTAATCCCTCACTATCTGATTTTGTTTGTTTTTTTAATTCATATTTATAACCATTGTCCTTCCATTTTGGCTCGTAGGCGCTGACCTGAACCCCCGCCTGTGGTAATCCGCTCTGGCGGTCGAGTACATACAGATGTTGCAAATTCGGAACATTCGAACGTTGGATAAAACCAAAATCGGAAACAACGAAAACCGTGTTCGATATTTTATCTTTATCCGTCTCACCTTTTACATTGATGCTCACTTCGTAAATGCCATAATCACCTGATTTTATAGTATAAACCGTATCGGTTACACCAAAATTCGGATCTTTTTTAAGCTTCAGTTCTCGGGTTTCGAGCAGACTTCGTTTTGAAAAAGCTTCATTTTCTCTCCGGTTATTTTGTTTAAAAGTAAAATACTCCAAAGCTGTAGCATTGATGCGATAAATATTAATTTGAACAGCATTGATATTGGCCGAATTTATGTTGAGTGAAAGAGTGGAAGCCGGTTTCGATACTTCGTTATGACTCACATTCAGGCTTTTTTGCGTAATCGTTTTTTGCAGGTTCTTCAGCAAATCGATGCGTTTGTATTCAGGGAAACGCTTGATGCCATCAGTGCAAACATCGTAAGCTTTTTTTCTGAAAATTCCGTTTTCGCCCGACTCGTAACTTTTTTGCAAATAATAGTTTGCTTTTTCCGACAACACTTCTACAACAATCTCATTTTTAGCATATTTATTTTCCAATACCTCAAGGGCATTCAGATAAGCTTCTGTCTCACCCGAAACATCTTTTACATATTCCAATCTGGATAAATCCACATCAAGCAAAGCTGCCTCATTTTTATCTTTCATATGAAAAGCAATCAGTTGCTGATAAGTTTTCAACACCTGATTTTCGATGGACACACTATATATTGTATCTAACCTCAACGCAACAAAATCAGTGAACGGAACAAAATAACGATCCGAATGTAAAGGATTTTTCAGATCGATAGCTTCAGTAATTCCGGTTAGCATCTCAATTTTCCGATGAGCCAGAAAATCGAAGAGCGTTGGTTGTAGCGTACGACTATCTTCACCTTTTTCGATCAGCACATCGAATTGAAGCACATCGGTTTTTTGCAACACTTCTATATTTTCGAGCGAGCGATCCAGCAAAGCGCTAATTTTATCAAAATAGATATTTTTCGACCATTCCTTTATCTCATTAGGCACAAAACCGGCGATTTGAGTACGACGGTTAATGGTCCAGCTGTTGTTTTGGTAGTGCCGGGCATACAATTCGGCCGTCATCGAGTACAACAAAGCTTTTTCGGCCGGGTCGGTACTTTTTTCGGCAAACATTTCAAATTCATGAATAAGCTCAGGCGCTTTGTCAGGTGCTTTGTCCAGCGTAAAACGCATTTTGTACAGCATCGCTTTGATAATTTGTCCGCTGTTTTTTTCTTTCTGAGCCTGCGCAAGTATTTCGTTCACTTCTTTGAGCGCTGATTCAGGCAATTGTTTTTCAGCCAGTTCTTCAACCGTTTTCCAACGATTATCTATTGTGATTTTATTGTTTACCTGAGCCAGCAGCATGCCCGAAACGATAATAAGTGTTATTAAAGAAATGAAAAGTATCTTTTTCATACAGATGAGTTTTTGTGGATTCGTTTAGATTTTACAAATATAATACCAATTCGGGAAATAACTGAACCTACAATCGTTTTAGTTGCGAAGGAAATACCTTGTTCCTTCATCCAAACAGCGCAAATAGTAATTTTAATAACGAAAAAATCTTTCTTACCTTTGCAAAACAACATCACATTTTCTGATGTTACATTACATTCATCAAATCTTGCACTTGTGAACTCAACCAAAAACATCCTTAACATAACTTATCCGATTATTCTGACCCTTCTGGCTCAAAACATTATCAACGTCACCGACACAGCTTTTCTGGGTCGGGTAAGTGAAGTGGCTTTAGGCGCTTCAGCCATTGCAGGCGTATTTTATTTTGCTATATATATGGTAGGGTTTGGCTTTAGTCAGGGCGCTCAAATCCTTATCGGACGCCGAAATGGCGAAGCAAACTACAAGCAAATCGGTCCGATCTTCAACAATAGCCTCATTTTCAATGGAACGTTTGCACTCTTTTTATTTGTGGTATCTGCACTCGGCATACCACATTTAATGAAATTGTTGGTGAGTTCCGACCAGATTTATGCGGCCACCATAGAATACCTCGACTGGCGTATTTATGGCTACTTTTTCATTTTTCTCAATGTAGTTTTCCGAAGCTTTTACGTAGGAATAACCGACACCCGCATCCTCACCACTTCGGCCATTATTACCGCACTCACCAATATTATATTCGATTATCTGCTCATTTTCGGAAAGTTTGGTTTCCCTGAATTGGGAATTGCAGGAGCAGCCATAGCATCGGTGATCGCCGAAGCAGCTACGCTTGGTTACCTTATCCTCCATACATTCATTTATACTGATATGAAAAAATACGGGTTGTTCAGCAGCCTGCGCGTCGACTTCAAAACGGTAGGACAGATTCTGAACCTGTCCATTTTCATTATGTTTCAGTTTCTGATTTCTATTTCCACATGGTTTTTATTCTTTATTTTTATCGAACGTATGGGCGAACGCCCATTGGCTGTAACCAATATCGGTAGAAGCATGTACATCTTATTGATGATTCCGGCATCAGCCCTTTCGACTACAGCAGGGACACTGGTAAGCAACATGATAGGCTCCGGACTCAAAGAAGAGGTGATGAGTACCGTCAACAAGATCATACGAATTGCCATCTTATTTGTAGCACCTTTGATCATTTTCACTTTTATTTTTCCTGAACTTTTTGCTCATATTTACACGGACGATGACTCGCTGATACTGGCCTCAGTTCCTGTGATAAGAGTAGTATCGATAGCCGTCATATTTTATGCTGTCGCCAACGTTGTTGTCAATGCAGTATCGGGCACCGGAAGCGCAAAAACGGCATTTTACATAGAAATGGTAACTTTGATTTTCTATATTTCGTATGTATATTTCACCGCCATTCTATACCCTCAATCCGTTGCTGTCGTTTGGTTTTCAGAATTTATTTACTGGTCATTTATTGGCGGTTTGGGCTACTGGTTTTTACAAAAAGGGAAATGGCACGAAAACAGGATATGATGATGGGGGCAGTTGAAAATTTGATGATTCGATGATTTGATGATTTGATGATTCGATGATTTGATGATTCGAAAATGATTGACAACAATTCGAATATCATAACACACAAATGTCACAATCAACTACTGAACTTATTTCTTTTCTTCATGTTATAAGGGTGAATTTTTAATTTTTACAAACATGAAAGAAAAGAGAAAAGAGATCTCTCTTAAATTATTTTACACCGCCTTGTTTCTATCGTTCATTTTACTTTTCACAATTTCGCTGACTGCATAAACACAGTCCTCTTACAACCCGAAAATCAATATAAAAATCTCACACAGCTTCCCTTCCTAAATATGAAAATACATAAAAAGGAATCGGAAGCTTTTTTTTACAACAAAATAAGTTTTCAAGGGATTTAGTGTAAAACCAAAAACTGTATAGTCCGAAAATTTATCTATTTTTGTATGGCAAATTAAACCCATCATGGCCAAAACAAAATCAGTCTACATATGTCAGAATTGCGGTACCGATTCACCCAAGTGGATAGGCAAATGCCCATCCTGTGGCGAATGGAATACCTATGTTGAAGAAATTATCAGCAAAGACACCAGCCCCAAGATAATAATGGGCGGACTTGAAATTACCAAGCAAAAACCGGTTCGGTTACACGAAGTTGAAACATCGGAAGAAACCCGCATCGACACATCGTGCAACGAATTGAATCGCGTATTAGGTGGTGGATTAGTGCCAGGCTCGTTGGTATTGATTGGCGGCGAACCCGGAATCGGGAAATCGACTTTGGTACTACAGGTGGTACTGAACATGAAAGGCAAGCGCACCCTTTATATTTCGGGCGAAGAAAGCGTGAAACAATTGAAGCTTCGTGCCGAACGTCTGAAATACGACAACCCGGATTGCTATATCGTAAGCGAAACTTCACTCGAACAGGCTTTTGTCCACATTCAAAACATACAACCTGATGTAGTGATTGTAGACTCTATCCAAACGCTTTCGACCGAAATGATTGAGTCCTCGCCGGGTTCGGTATCGCAGGTGCGCGAATGTGCTTCGCATCTGCTCAAATTTTGTAAAACTTCTGGTGTTCCCGTCCTGCTCATTGGGCACATCAACAAAGAAGGAAGTATTGCCGGTCCGAAAGTGCTGGAACATATTGTCGACACTGTACTGCAATTCGAAGGCGATCAACATTATATGTATCGTATCCTGCGCTCTATCAAAAACCGTTTCGGGAGCACTGCCGAGTTAGGCGTTTTCGAAATGCAGCAAAGCGGTCTGCGCGAAGTAAGCAATCCATCCGAATTATTGCTCTCTCAAAACCATTCGGGCCTGAGCGGAGTGGCCATTGCCTCCGCCATCGAAGGCGTACGTCCTTTCCTTATCGAAGTGCAGGCATTGGTAAGCTCGGCAGCTTACGGAATGCCACAACGCTCTAGTACCGGTTTCGATTTGCGACGTTTAAACATGCTTTTAGCTGTGCTTGAAAAACGCGCCGGCTTTAAAATTGCCCAAAAAGATGTTTTCCTCAACATTGCCGGAGGTATCAAGGTAAACGACCCGGCCATCGACCTGGCAGTTATCTCGGCCATCCTGTCTTCCAACGTCGACATTGCCATCGAAAAACAAGTGTGCGTGGCCGGCGAAATAGGACTCTCGGGCGAGATTCGCCCCATCAACCGCATCGAACAGCGCATTCTCGAAGCCGAAAAGCTTGGATTTACTAAAATGATTATCCCCGATTTCAATGTAAAAGCACTGAATATTGGCAAAATAAACATGGAGATAGTCATGGTAAAGAAAGTGGAGGAAGCTTTCAGAGTGTTGTTTAAGAAGTAAAAATGTAAGAGCGAAAATATTGAAGAAGAAAAAACCATAAATATGAACCTACGCACCGTAAATGTCACCCGCTATATCACTCCTTTGCGCGAAGGAGGTTCGTTACCTGCTTTGGCCGAAGCTGATGACGGTTTTAAATATGTTGTCAAGTTTCGGGGTTCTGGCCATGGAGCTAAAGCACTGATTTCGGAACTGATTGGTGGCGTTGTAGCCAAAATACTGAAACTTCGGATTCCGGAACTTGTTTTTGTTCAGCTCGACGAAGCTTTCGGACGAAGTGAAGGAGATGAGGAAATTCAGGACTTGCTTAAAGGGAGTCAGGGACTTAATCTTGGCTTGCATTTTCTGTCGGGGGCGCTCACCTACGATCCCGTGACCACAAAAGTGGATGGACGAACGGCTTCGCTCATCGTGTGGATGGACGCTTTTCTGACCAACGTGGACCGCACAGCGCGCAACACCAATATGCTAATGTGGCACAAAGACTTATGGCTGATCGACCATGGCGCAACCTTGTATTTTCATCATTCGTGGATACATCCCGAAAAACATGCTTTGTCTCCTTTTGCGCTTATAAAAGATCATGTCCTTCTCCCTTTTGCCGATCAGCTGGAGGCTGCAGACATTGAATGTAAAGCCCTGCTTACCGATGAAGTTATTCGTGAAATCATGAATCTTATTCCTGACGAATGGGCAAGTACATTAGAAGTTGGTGAAACTACCGAATCGGTTCGCGAAGTGTACTACCAATTTCTTAGTTCACGACTTAAAAATTCAGAAATCTTTTTAAACGAAGCTCAAGATGCAAGGAAAACACTTTTATGATTATGCAGTCATTCGTGTTTTGCCTCAGGTAGAGCGCGAAGAATTTATAAATATCGGTGTAATTTTGTTCTCGAAAAAAGCAAAATACATTCGCATGATGTACAAACTGGACGAGCGACGTTTATCTTTATTTTCGTCAGAATTAGACATTGATTTACTGAAGGAAACATTGATATCGTTCGAAAAAATATGCAATGGCGACAAAACAGCAGGACTGATTGCCCAATTCGATATTCCCGAACGTTTCCGGTGGCTCACAGCCGTGCGTAGCTCGTGTATTCAGACTTCGCGTCCTCACTCCGGATTCACACATCATCTGGATGAAACACTTGAAAAATTGTTTACGGAACTTGTATTGTGATTCATTTCAACTCATATATCAGTTTTTTAAACGAAAAAACAATCACAACTCTTTGCATATTAAAATAAAAACAGTAAATTTGCACCCTCATTTCGGATAAGGTCAGCAAGAAGCGCTGCTGTGAAGCATCTCACCTTCCCGATGTAATCAATAATTGTATTAATAAATGTACGCAATTGTAGAAATTTTAGGACAGCAGTTCAAGGTGGAAGCCGGAAGAAAACTGTATGTTCATCGTATGAATGAGGCCGAAAGAGGCGCTCAGGTTGAATTTGACAAAGTATTGTTGATCGACAATGATGGTGCAGTTACCGTAGGTGCTCCCACTGTTGCAGGTGCAAAAGTAGTTTGTGAAGTTATCTCGCACGTACGTGGCGAAAAAGTAATTATTTTCCACAAAAAACGCCGTAAAGGTTACCGCAAACGTAACGGTCACCGTCAAAACTTCACTGAGTTAGCAATCAAAGAAATCGTAGCTTAATTAACCGAAAAAAATTAGAAGAAAATGGCACATAAGAAAGGGGCTGGTAGCTCAAGAAACGGTCGTGAATCGGAAAGCAAACGACTTGGCGTTAAAATTTACGGTGGTCAATTTGCAAAAGCAGGTAATATCATCGTTCGTCAACGCGGAACAGTTCACCACGTAGGTGAAAACATCGGTATTGGTAAAGACCATACTTTGTTCGCATTGATTAGCGGAACAGTAGAATTCAAAAAGAAAAAAGATAACAGATCTTACGTTTCTATCAAACCTATCGAAGCTAACTAAGTTTAGTAAGATTTAAACGAACAAAAATCTCCTGTCGTTTTACCGTAGTGTAAAATTGCGGGAGATTTTTTATAACCCCTAACCCCTAAAGGGGAATTCAGGACAAAACAAACTTACACTTCATAAAAATTCTTTAAGTCCCCTTCAGGGGATTTAGGGGTCATTTAAACATTATGTTGACACTCAAATATATCACCGAAAATACTCAGGAAGTAATTACCCGGTTGGCTAAGAAAAATTTCGACGGAGCTGCTATCATTGCTCAGGTTGTTGAATTGGATGGTTTGCGCAAAGCCACTCAAACGCAGCTCGACAATCAGTCGGCCGAGATGAATAATCTATCGAAAGAAATCGGTATGCTTTTCAAACAAGGCAAACAAGCCGAAGCCGCCGCAGCCAAAGAAAAAACTACTGAACTGAAAGACAGTATCAAAATCCTTGACGATAAATTATCGGAAATTGAGCAGTCACTCAACAACTTATTGGTACAAATTCCTAACCTGCCGCACGAAAGTGTTCCTGCCGGAAAACATGCCGAGGACAATCTGATTGAGCGAACAGGTGGAGCTATGCCAAATCTTCCGGAAGGCGCTGTTCCTCATTGGGATTTAGCCAAAAAATATGATTTAATTGATTTTGAATTAGGCGTAAAAATCTCAGGCGCAGGCTTTCCTGTTTACAAAGGAAAAGGCGCTCGTTTGCAACGTGCTTTGATCAATTTCTTCCTGGATAATGCCCGCGAAGCCGGTTATCTCGAAGTACAACCACCTTATGTTGTAAATGCTGCTTCGGGTTATGGCACCGGACAATTACCTGACAAAGAAGGACAAATGTATCACTGTACAGTTGACGATTTATATCTGATCCCTACAGCCGAAGTACCTGTCACTAACATCTACCGCGATGTTATTTTGGAAGAAAAAGAATTGCCCATCAAAAACACGGCTTATTCAGCTTGTTTCCGTCGTGAAGCAGGTTCGTACGGAAAAGATGTTCGCGGATTGAACCGCCTGCATCAGTTCGACAAAGTGGAAATCGTACAAATTCAACATCCCGAAAAATCGTACGAAACGCTTACCGAAATGGTCAACTACGTTCAAACATTGGTTGATAAACTGGAACTTCCCTGGCGAATTCTCCGTTTGTGTGGTGGCGATATGAGCTTCACATCGGCTTTGACTTTCGACTTTGAAGTTTTTTCTGCGGCTCAGGAACGTTGGTTGGAAGTAAGTTCTGTTTCGAATTTCGAAAGCTATCAGGCCAACCGCTTGAAATGTCGTTTTAAAGGCGCCGACAAAAAAACACAATTGGCTCACACATTGAACGGTAGCGCAATGGCACTTCCACGTATAGTTGCAGCACTGCTCGAAAACAACCAAACACCCGAAGGTATCCGCATACCAAAAGCTTTGATTCCTTACACAGGTTTTGAAATGATCGACTAATAGCGCATCCTAAAGGTTACAACATAATTTATCGGCCAACAGTCAACTTTAATTGTTGATTTGTTGGCCGATTTTTTTTATTTTATAATTATATTTGCAGAAAAACACACAGACATGAAAATCACCCTCGTACAAGATATTATACATTGGGCAGATAAAGCCGCCAATCTGCAAAGAACAGAAAAACAATTGGCTGAACTTGCCGGAAAAACAAATTTAGTCGTTCTTCCCGAAATGTTTACTACAGGTTTTTGTACTGATCAATTAGAATTAGCCGAGACGATGGAAGGCCAAACAGTTCGCACCTTGCAAAAGTGGGCTAAAACATACAACATGGCAATTACCGGAAGTTTTATCGCTACCGAAAACGACAGAATATTCAACCGGGGCTTTTTTGTATTTCCCGATGGAAAAATTGAAACTGCCGACAAGCGACATTTATTTTCGATGGGCGGCGAGGATCAGTATTTCAGCGCCGGCGACAGGAAGCTTATTGTCAATTATTGTGGGTTCAATATCAGACTATTGGTTTGCTATGATGTGCGCTTTCCGGCCTGGGCGCGCAACCTAAACAACGAGTACGATTTGTTGATTTATGTAGCCAACTTCCCCAAAAACCGGATTAAAAACTGGGATATTTTGTTGCAGGCAAGAGCCATTGAAAACCAGGCTTATGTTTGTGGCGTAAATCGCGTGGGTACGGATGGTTTGGGCATTGATTACAACGGACATTCAACTTTACTCGATTTTAAAGCAACTCCCCTGCTCTCTTTTCCCGAAAATGAATCATCCATTCAAACCTACGAACTAAATCCTGAACCATTATTAAAATTCAGAGAAAAATCTGCTTTTTGGAAAGATGCTGATAAATTCGAAATTATCTGAAATAATTCATACTTTTGCCTTTACAAACTTCAAAATCAATCATCCATGAAAAAACGTATCCTTCGCATTGTTGGCATCATTTTCCTTTTGGGACTTGCCGGTGGAATTTACTACATTCATCTATTAACTCCGGTCATTACCGGCTATGCTGCCAAAAATCTGGCTTCGGGAGTTTTTGTAGGTAACCGTACGCAGAAAAGCGTTGAAAGTACCGATTTGAATTTTTCATTTATTAAATTCACGAACAATACTGTTGATTTTGAAAAGAAAGAAGTGACAAGTCGCTTCCTTTGGGCAAGTTCAAAAGCTATTTATATCGAAGGCTTTGGCTGTACTTTGGTACGTGGCAACGAAGCCGAAATCCGGCATCGCCCTTACACAGTCGTTCCACTGCCTGCCATCAACCCTGACACAGTGGCCTGGCCGGCCGGCGACAAACTGGCGGATACAATTCCTGCTGAAATTGATCAGATAATGTTAAACAAAGCCATTGTAGATGCATTCAACGAAAAAGAAGGCAACAAGGGAACCTTTGCAATCGCCATTGCCTATAAAAATCAGTTGATTGCAGAGAAATACAAAGATGGTTTTTCAGAGAAAAACCGTTTTCTGAGCTGGTCGATGGCCAAAAGTTTTACGCATGCACTCGTTGGCATCATGGTAAAAAAAGGACTATTGGACACAAAGCAACCGGCCGATATTCCTGAATGGAAAAAAGACAAACGCGGAGCCATCACCATCCAAAACCTGATGCACATGAACAGCGGACTGGAATGGAACGAAAACTATGGAAATTTATCGGATGTAACTATAATGTTACATAAATCGGTGGATATGGCCGATTTCACTTTCAATAAAAAACTTGTTGCCCGTCCCGATTCGGTTTGGTTGTACAACTCAGGCGCGACCAATGTTGTGAGCTATCTGATCCGCAAAAAGCTTAGCAACGATGCTGAATACTACGCATTTCCACGCCGGGAATTATTCAACCCCACAGGTATGCGAAGCGCTGTTTTCGAAACCGATGCCTCGGGCACATTTGCCGGTTCATCCTATGTATACGCGTCCATGCGCGACTATGTACGGTTTGGATTGCTTTATCTGAACAAAGGCAACTGGCTTGGACAACAAATTCTGCCCGAAGGCTGGACCGACAATGCCATAGAACCGGCCAATGGTTCGAATGGTCAATACGGATCATTTTTCTGGCTGAACGAATCGAATGATTATCCTGATGTTCCAAAAGATCTATACATGTGTCGCGGGCACGATGGACAATACATTTATATTGTTCCATCGCTCGAGCTGGTAGTGGTTCGCACAGGATTTTCGAAAAAAGATGATTTTGATTCGCCTGAGTTTCTGGCGTCGATAGTTGCTTGTATAAAGAAATAGAAGATAAATAATAACTTTTCCAAAGTTTAGAACTTTGGAAAAGTTTCATTTTTCTATTGCTTTTCGGTAAGATATTTCCAATAACGTTTCGGTAAGTGCTGCCGCTGAAGTTTTGGATTGATGCGCTCTTTTATGGTGAGCGATTTGAAATAAGCCTTCCAGAGTTTTTGAAACAGTTGCTCATCTTCGGCCATCAGTTGCTCGTTCAATTTTCCTTCAGGGAAAAGCTCGGTGGTGTCGAGTGTCATTTCAGTAACGGTTTTCAGGTCGTAAAAGAAACCGTAATCGCGCCTGGTATCGTAAATGATCCATTTCTGATCGGCAAAACGATCCCTGAAATGCGAAATGGTGAGCGGCAAGCAATTATGATCGGGCGAAATGGGTGCAAAAAAAATATCATCGGCTGCTTTCTGAAAACGTACCAATTCTATCATCCGGTGTTTTTCGGTACTTACTTTCTTAGCCGTTTTGTGAACCTGTATCACATCCTGGTCGGCAAAATTTGTAGAAATATCCACCTTGCTATCAAATGTTTTCCTGATATATCTGAAAATCAATTCATCGCTTCCTGGTAATTCGGACAACCACACATAGGTCAGCACATTCCGTTCCGTCTTCTTCTCCAACCCTTTCCATACGCGCGCCGATTTATCTTCCTGCGTCAAAACCGTATAAGTTTCGGTCACAAACAAAGGCTCAATATCGTCAACCCCCAATAACTTTTCAGGAAAAGTATTGCGGTTATAAGCATCGAAAACAGCTGTAAGCAGCCCTTCGAAAGTTTTATCGTAACGGAAAATAATCATGAATCTGTAAATGAAAAATTAAAATAGCAGTTGAGTAAGTCATCCGTATCAAAGCCGTAAAAGTATAAAAAATTCAACTGAGTACAAATAAATCGGATAACAGATGAAAACTTAAAAACGGTGAAATATGTTTTTGAGAATTAAATGAGTATCTTTGCAACATATTAATATATTTTCAATGAGATTTGACGAACTTCCTCTTTGCGATGCCGTGTTGGACGGCTTGCAAGCCATGAATTTTAAAGAAGCCACTCCGGTACAAGCCGAAACAATTCCGGTAATTTTACAAAAACGCGACGTGATTGCCTGCGCCCAAACCGGTACAGGAAAAACGGCTGCTTTCATTTTACCCCTTTTACACAATTTACAGGCCGAGCCTCACGCCGAAGACAAAGTGAATGCCATTATTATGGCGCCTACCCGCGAATTGGCGCAACAAATCGACCAGCAAATGGAAGGTTTCTCCTACTTTACGTCCTTCTCGTCGGTAGCAGTGTATGGCGGTAACGACTCGCAAGCCTGGGATGTGCAGCGACGAGGCCTACAAAAAGGAGCCGATGTGGTAATTGCCACTCCGGGACGCTTACTTTCGCATATCAATTTATACGATATCGATTTTTCGCATGTAAAATACTTTATTCTCGACGAAGCCGACCGCATGCTCGATATGGGTTTTTTCGACGATATTATGCAGGTGGTGAACCGACTGCCAAAAGACCGGCAAACTATTATGTTTTCGGCTACTATGCCACCAAAAATCAGACTATTAGCCAAAACAATCCTGCACGATCCTGTTGAGGTAAAAATTGCCATTTCACGTCCGCCCGAAAGCATTATGCAGACTTCGTACATTTGTTACGAAGCCCAGAAACAAGCCATTATCCGTCACCTTTTCGTAGGTCAGGAAGCGAATAAAGTCATTATTTTTTCTGGATCAAAACTGAAAGTAAAAGAGCTTTTCAAGACTTTCCGACAAATGGGACTTTCAGTGGGCGAAATGCACTCCGATCTCGATCAGGTGCAGCGCGACCACATCATGCACGAATTCAAGAACAACCGCGTCAATATATTAGTAGCTACCGACATTGTTTCACGCGGTATCGATATCGACGATATTTCGTTGGTTATCAACTACGATGTTCCGCATGATGCCGAAGATTATGTGCACCGCATAGGCCGTACTGCCCGTGCCAGCGCCAAAGGAATGTCGATCACATTTGTTTCGGAAGAAGAGCAATATAAGTTCAAACAAATTGAAAATTTTCTCGAAAAAGATATTTATAAAATTCCATTACCTGCTGAAATTGGCGAAGCTCCACTTTACGAACCTGAGAAACACAGGTTTGGACATAAAAAGTTTGCATCCGGGAAAGGAAAATTTATTAGAAATAAACAAAGAAAATAAGTTCGGAACAAGAGTCGCCTTCAATTGAGCGGCTCTTTTTTTGTCGACCCACCTGATCAATCTTACATTTTAAAAAGTTCATAATAAAAATTTCATTCTCAATACAAGGGGAGTTTTTTATGACGAACCAATGACTTCGACTCTCAAGATAAATAAAACAAAATCTACAGCCCGCAAATTCTTTCATACCAAAGTCACGTATTCGTCACGCCACTGAAAAAAACTTATAGTTAGTTTGCAGTAAATAAATAGTAAGAGACATGTCAAAAAAAATCGTCTTAATATTTTTACTTATGCTGGAAACAATACTTTACGCTACAGGCCAAACGCATCAAACAATGAATAAGCCAATTGAAAGCTCAAAAACATTTAAAATGCTCAGTTGGAATATTTATATGCTCCCTTTTCTTAGTTTATTCAACAACAATGGAAACCGTGCTAGAAACATAGCCGACCGATTGGTCGATTCAGATTATAAAATTATAGTTTTTCAGGAAGCTTTTAGCAGTAAATGCAGAAATATTCTGGCACAGCGCCTCAAAAAGAATTATCCGTTTCAATATGGTCCGGCCAATAAATGCCATTTACCCTTTCGTACCAACAGCGGACTGTGGGTAGTCAGCAAAATTCCGCTCACAAAAATCGATGAGATTAAATTCAGCATCAGTAAAGGCTTTGACATGGTAGCCCGCAAAGGCGCAGTACTTTTCGAAGGAGAATTTGAAGGGGCTAAATTTCAATTGCTTACAACTCATCTTCAGGCCGATGGTGATCATAAGATACGGGAAAAGCAATGCAAAGAAATCAATGAACATTTGCTGGATCAATACTCGAATCCCAATGTACCTCAATTCATTTGCGGCGATTTTAATATTGACAGGAACGACCCTGTGAATTATGAATTAATGCTCCATACGCTTGGAGCTCACAACGGCGAAATCAGTGGCGATGTGAAATTTACCTACGACGAAATTGACAATACCCTGGTTCGGAAGGCTTCGGGCGAAAAGAAACTGATCGATTATATACTTGTGCGAAATCAACAGTGGATTGGTAATATAGAACGAAAAGTCCAGACTTTCTATGAAAAAATCGGACAAACACCTGCAAATCTTTCGGATCATTATGCCATGGAAGCGAATGTGTATTTTACTGAACCCGCATTGGAAAACGAACTCTTATATTCTCTGAACGATTAGTTGGTATTTTGTTTTTCTGATTAATGAACAGGATTTCAAAAATCTTATGTTTTCACAGTAGTATGAAAGCATTCTTCACAACAGGATGAAGGCACACTTCACAGTGGTGTGAAGACACACTTCACAACGAAAATATTTCTACTGTTACCATTTTTTTATGCAACAATAACAGGCAAATCGGAAATGACGGATTATTTTCCTGAAAATAAAACGATTGACATAAAGATTAACGGACTATTAAATTCATCTGTATAAAAAGCTGCAATCGATTCGGTTATATATTGTAATCTGTGTATATCGGCTCATTACTTTATATTATTAAACTTTGTGTAACTTTGCGTGGCAAACGGTTACACAACGAAAAATGACAGAACACTTTCCATACACTTTGCTCAACAGGATACAATTACAGCAGCAAATCAACCGCTTGTCTGCATCCTGCATCCCTTTTCTTTTTATCATCAACTACAAAGCGACCGGAGGATATGTGATTCCCGAAACTGAATTGGATGCCCGATTTATTCGTTTTCAAATTCAAACGAATCATCAGCAAAACAAAATAACAGCACAGCAACAACTTAACTGGTATACTTCTCCCATCTCCTTAAAAGAATATAAGCAGAAATTTGAGTATGTACAGGGGCAAATTCAACAAGGCAATTCTTTTCTTGTCAACCTCACACAACCTACCCGATTAAAAATCAACCTTGATTTATACGATTTATTTGAGTTTGGAACAGCTAAGTACAAACTTTGGCTAAAAGATAGATTTACAGTACTATCTCCCGAAACTTTCGTTCAAATTCGGGAGTCAGAAATCTCGTCATTCCCAATGAAAGGCACGATTGACGCTGCGCTGTCTAACGCTGAAAATATTATTCTGAACGATCCGAAAGAGAAAGCCGAACACGCCACCATTGTCGATCTGATACGCAACGACCTGAGCATAGTTGCCGAAAATGTAGAACTTACCCGTTATCGATACCTCGACAAACTGTCGACAAATAAAGGTGAGCTGTTGCAGGTAAGTTCCGAAATCACAGGAAACCTTCCCGACAACTATCACCAAAAACTCGGTGATATTTTATTTTCGCTGCTTCCGGCAGGCTCTATCTGCGGAGCTCCCAAACCCAAAACGCTTGAAATTATAGAAGAAGCCGAAGGGTATGATCGCGGTTTTTACACAGGTATTTTTGGCTGGTTCGACGGCAAAAACCTTGATTCAGGGGTAATGATTCGCTTTATCGAACAACAAGCCGATCAACTTGTTTTCAAAAGCGGGGGAGGAATAACATCTCAAAGCGAGTTGGAAAAAGAGTACGAAGAATTAATTCAGAAAGTATATGTGCCGCTTCATTGAATCCATAAAATTAGCAGAGGGTCGTTTTTACAGGTTAGAACTCCATCAGACCAGGGTCAACAAAGCTTTTGCCGATTTCTATCCCGCCGTAAAACCAATGAGTTTAGCTGAATTACTGGAGAAAAATGATTTTCCTGAAACCGGAATTCATAAGTGCCGCATTGTTTTCGATACCGAAGTACAGCTTCTCGAATACATACCTTATATCCGCCGTGAAGTAAAATCATTAAAGTTGGTTGAAACAGAGGCAGAAGCATTATTTTACAAAAAAGAGAACAGAACTGAACTGAACAAAGCTTTTGCACAGCGTGGCGATTGTGATGATGTTTTACTTGTCAAAAACGGTTTACTTACTGACACTTCCTACTCAAACATAGCCATATTTGATGGTCAACAATGGATTACACCCAAAGTTCCACTTTTGTTTGGCGTGAACAGAGCACAATTGATTGCTGGGAACAAGTTGATTCAAAAAGACATAAAGGTAAGTGAATTGTACCACTTTCAGCGCATCCGCTTATTTAATGCCATGATAGAATTTGGCGAACTGGAAATTCAGATCGATGCCATAAAGCACTAAATCTATTAAAATCACGCATTTTAATGCTGCTTTATTTTGAATTGAAAGGAAAATAATCAAAATATTTTCATTTTCGTTTGTTTGTTTCAAAATTTGCTGTATCTTTGCAACGAATTTAGAAAACAAAGCAATGAACAACAATTTTCTGCATATTCTTCTACTCGGTATTATTATTCTCTTGCAAAACAAGTAGAAGTGAGTTTGGTATGTAGATAATTCAACATAAATATATAAAGCCTTTCTCACTGCGGTGCGAAAGGCTTTTTTTTAACCCCTGTTTAAGGTATAGCAAGAAATTGCAAATTGTAAATGAAAAATTAGTAAATAAAAATATTATGGACAGATTATTTATTTTCGACACTACATTACGCGACGGCGAACAAGTTCCCGGTTGCCAGTTGAATACCATTGAAAAAATTCAGGTGGCCAAAGCGCTCGAAACTTTAGGCGTTGACGTGATAGAAGCAGGATTCCCGATCTCAAGTCCCGGCGATTTTAATTCGGTGGTAGAAATATCAAAAGCGGTTACCTGGCCTACCATTTGCGCATTGACGCGCGGCGTACAAAAAGATATTGATGTGGCTGCCGAAGCCCTCAAATACGCTAAGAACAAACGTATCCACACAGGAATCGGGACTTCCGAGTTTCATATCAAACATAAATTCAATTCCACACAGGATGAAATTCTTGAACGGGCTGTAGCTGCCGTAAAACATGCCAAGAAATACGTAGAAGATGTTGAGTTTTACTGCGAAGACGCCGGACGTACCGACAATGTATACCTGGCCCGCGTTGTAGAAGCCGTTATCAAAGCCGGCGCTACTGTTGTAAACATCCCCGACACAACTGGCTATTGTTTGCCATGGGATTATGGCGAAAAAATTAAATTCTTGATGGAAAATGTAAAAGGCGTACATAACGCCATACTCTCCACCCACTGTCACAACGATCTTGGTATGGCTACTGCCAACACCATGGCCGGAGTAATGAACGGCGCCCGCCAGGTGGAAGTAACCATCAATGGAATAGGCGAACGTGCAGGCAATACTTCGCTCGAAGAAATTGCAATGATTTTAAAATGCCATAAAGGGCTGAATATCGACACGCAAATCAATACGCAAAAAATATACTCTACCAGCCGTTTGGTTTCCGGATTAATGAATATGCCGGTGCAACCCAACAAGGCAGTTGTGGGTCGCAATGCCTTTGCTCATTCGTCGGGCATTCATCAGGATGGTGTGCTTAAAAATCGTGAAAGCTACGAAATCATGGACCCGAACGATGTTGGTATCGATCAAAATTCAATTGTGCTTACCGCCCGTAGCGGACGCGCCGCCCTGAAGCATCGCTTAAGTGTGCTGGGCGTAGAAGTTGAAAACGGCAAATTAGATGAAATTTACGAAGAATTCCTTAAATTAGCCGACAAGAAAAAAGACGTCAACGACGACGATGTATTGTTGCTGGCCGGCAAAGAACGCTCTGAAAAACAACGCATCAAACTTGATTATTTGCAAGTAACTTCAGGCGTAGGCGTAAAATCGGTAGCAAGTATCAGTTTGGTTATTGCCGGAGAAAAATTTGAAGCAGCCGCTTCTGGCAACGGACCTGTAGATGCAGCTATCAAAGCTTTGAAACAAATTATCAAACGTAAAATGATATTGCGCGAATTTACAATACAAGCCATCGACAAGGGTAGCGATGACATGGGCAAAGTTCATATGCAAGTGGAACATGATGGATCGGTTTATTATGGTTTTGGAGCCAATACCGATATAGTGGCTGCCTCTGTAGAAGCTTATATCAATGCAATTAATAAATTTGTGAAATAAACAATAAGCATCAACATTCTGAACAAATCATTTAAAATTATGGTTTTATCATTCAATAAAACCAGTTAACAGATCAAACAAAGAATTCATTACACAAAAAATATGAGCAAAACATTATTTGACAAAATCTGGGATGCGCATGTCGTATCAACAGTCGAAAACGGACCGACGCAGTTGTACATTGATCGTCATTTCTGCCACGAAGTAACAAGTCCTCAGGCTTTCAACGGACTTCGTGCACGCGGACTAAAAGTATTCCGTCCGGAACAAACAACAATGACAGCCGACCACAATACGCCGACCATCGATCAGGACCAACCTGTAAAAGACCCCATTTCACGCCACCAACTCGATACTTTTGCAAAAAATGCAGTCGATTTCAATATGCCCGTGTTTTATCCACTCGGACATCAAAAAAATGGTGTGGTTCACATTATAGGTCCCGAAAACGGATTTACTCAACCGGGAATGACCATCGTTTGCGGCGACAGCCATACATCTACTCATGGTGCTTTCGGAACCATTGCTTTCGGCATCGGAACCAGCGAAGTGGAAATGGTATTGGCCACACAATGCATCCTTCAAACCCGTCCTAAAACAATGCGTATCACATTCAATGGAAAGTTTGGCAAAGGAGTAACCGCAAAAGATCTTGCACTTTACATGATTTCGAAACTCACCACCGGCGGTGCCACTGGTTATTTTGTGGAATATGCAGGCGAGGCCATTAGAAACATGAGCATGGAAGAACGCATGACGGTTTGCAACCTTTCTATCGAAATGGGTGCACGTGGCGGACTGATTGCCCCTGACCAAACAACTTTCGACTATGTAAAAGGTCGCGAATTTGCACCAAAGGGCGAAGAATGGGACAAAAAACTGGCCTACTGGAAAACACTGAAAACTGACGATGACGCCAAATTCGATATAGAACTTACATTCGATGCTGCTGATATTCAGCCAATGATTACCTACGGAACAAATCCGGGAATGGGAATGGGAATCAAAGAGAGCATTCCAACTTTGGAGAATATCGACGAAGCCGGACGTATTTCTTTCCAGAAATCGCTAGATTATATGGGTTTTGCTCCGGGCGAAAAACTTGAAGGCAAGTCGATCGACTATGTTTTCATCGGAAGTTGTACCAACGGGCGAATTGAAGATTTCCGTATTTTTGCCAATTATGTAAAAGGCAAGAAAAAAGCTGACAATGTAACGGCATGGCTCGTTCCGGGAAGTTGGATGGTAGAAAAACAAATTCGCGAGGAGGGCCTGCTGGATATTTTAACAGAGGCAGGATTCAAACTCCGTCAACCCGGATGTTCAGCCTGTCTGGCCATGAACGACGACAAAGTTCCTGCCGGAAAATATGCGGTTTCTACATCCAACCGAAACTTCGAAGGCCGTCAGGGACCAGGAGCACGCACAATTTTGGCTGGCCCACTTGTAGCCGCTGCTGCTGCCGTAACCGGAAAAATAACAGATCCGAGATACTAGTTTATCTGAACGCAAATTACGCAAATAAACGCAAAATCATGGAAAAATCTGACGAACCTGATGAATTAGTTTCAAAAGAACTTGTGGATAGAGTTTTGAAGATTTTTTATCGCGTTTATAACGATTTGGGCTATGGCTTTCTTGAAAAAGTATATCAAAAAGCACTTTATTTCGCATTATTAGATGCCGGAATAAAGTGCGAATATGAACCTCCGATAAACATTTATCACAACAATAGAATCGTAGGAGAATATAGAGCTGATTTATTAGTTGAAGATTGTCTTATTCTTGAAACGAAAGCAAATTCAGAATTAAGTGAGGCGAACGAAAAACAATTAATAAATTATTTAAGAGCCACTACAGTAGAAGTTGGATATTTATTGAATTTTGGCAAAAAGCCGGAATTTCGAAGAAAAGTATTCTCTAACACAAGAAAAGGCAATTAATTACATTCAAAATTGAATTTAAACAAGAACAAAAAAATTGCGTTCATTTGCGTAATTTGCGTTCAAAAATGATTTTAAAAATGGAAAAATTTATAACATTAACTTCAACAGTTGTTCCACTTCCCATTGAGAATGTGGATACTGATCAGATTATACCTGCCCGCTTTTTGAAAGCGACCGACAAAAATGGTTTCGGAAACAATTTGTTTGCCGACTGGCGATACAATAAAGATGGAAGCCCAAAAGCCGACTTTGTATTAAACAACGCTCAATACAGCGGTTCAATACTCGTGGCAGGAAAAAATTTCGGTTCGGGTTCGAGCCGCGAACACGCTGCATGGGCCATCGATGGATATGGATTTAAGGTGGTGGTATCGAGCTTTTTTGCAGATATTTTCCAAAACAACGCACTGAACAATGGTGTGCTGCCTGTAGTTGTAAGCGCAGAGTTTCTGGCAGACATCTTTTCATCAGTCAACACCGATCCGAAAACTACGTTGACTATCGATCTTGAAAATCAACAAATCACTAACAATGCAACCAAAAAGTCTGAAAACTTTGAGATTAACGCATACAAAAAAGAATGTTTGCTGAACGGATTGGATGACATTGATTATCTTTTGAGTAAAAAAGATCTGATTGAAGCGTACGAAAAAACAAGATAAATCCCTAACCCCTAAAGGGGAATTATACTTGTATTGATTACTTTTAAACGAATAATAAGAAAGAACTTATAAAGGACAATATGCAAAACACAGCTAACATAGTCCCCCTTCAGGGGTTAGGGGTCATAGAAATAATGGATACCACACTTCGCGATGGTGAACAGACATCGGGTGTTGCCTTTGCAGCCCAGGAAAAGCTTAGCATAGCAAGGCTTTTGCTCGAAGAACTATGTGTCGACCGAATTGAAATTGCCTCAGCCAGAGTTTCAGAAGGAGAATATAATTCGGTGAAACGCGTAGCCGAATGGGCCCGAAAAAATGGCCACATACACAAAGTTGAAGTACTCGGATTTGTGGATGGCCGCAGCTCGCTCGACTGGATAAGAAACGCCGGCTGCGAAGTATTAAATCTGCTTTGTAAAGGCTCGCTCAAACATTGCAGCTATCAGCTAAAGAAAACACCGGAGGAACATACTGTAGACATAAAAAAAGTATTGGCAAATGCCCGCGACATGGGTATTGCTGTAAATGTCTACCTCGAAGACTGGTCGAATGGAATGCGCGATTCGGAGGATTATGTTTATTTCATGGTGGATGCATTGAAAAACGAAAACATTAAACGCTTCATGCTTCCCGACACTTTGGGAATCCTCAATCCGGACGAAACCCGTTTGTTTTGCGAAAAAATGATAGCTCGCTATCCCGACCTTCATTTCGATTTTCATGCACATAACGATTACGATCTGGCTGTTGCCAACGTGTTTGAAGCTGTAAAAGCCGGTGTTAAAGGCGTCCACGTCACTGTGAACGGACTGGGAGAACGTGCTGGAAATGCTCCATTGACAAGTGTCCTTGCTGTTTTGCACGACCATGCAAAGGTAACAACCAATCTGAAAGAAGAAAAAGTCAACTCTGTAAGCAAAGTGGTCGAAACCTATTCGGGCATTCGTATTCCTGCCAACAAACCAGTGATCGGCGATAATGTATTCACACAGGTAGCTGGGGTTCATGCAGATGGCGACAATAAGAAAAATCTGTATTTCAACGATTTACTTCCGGAGAGATTTGGCCGCCTGCGTCAGTATGCCCTTGGAAAAACATCAGGTAAAGCTAATATTCTGAAAAACCTGCAACAACTCGGTATCGAACTCGACGACGAAATGATGCAGAAAGTAACGCAACGCGTCATTGAACTTGGCGACAGAAAAGAACTCGTTTCGCTCGAAGAATTACCCTATATTGTTTCGGATGTACTGAACAGCGCTCAGGAAGATCAACTTATAAAATTGTTGAATTATTCACTTTCACTCACTTACGGTCTGCGCCCAATGGCATCTGTAAAAATGCAGATCAACGGTGAAATTTACGAACAATCAGCTTCGGGCGACGGGCAGTACAATGCGATTTCGAAAGCCATGTGGAAAATTTATAAAAGTCTTGAGAAACCAACTCCCGAACTGCTCGATTACGTGGTAGTAATTCCTCCCGGAGGACAAACCGATGCCATTGTACAAACGATTATCACCTGGCGATTCGAAGGTAAAACATTTAAAACACGCGGCTTACACGGCGACCAGACAGTGGCAGCCATCAAAGCTACAATGAAAATGCTGAATATCCTCGAATCCGGAAATATCCCTGTTATCAATTATTCGCATTTACCCTAAATTATTTATACACGCTTTATAAACAGAAAATTAGTATATGTCAGTAATAAAAAAACTTAACATTGCAGTATTGCCGGGAGACGGCATCGGTCCCGAAATAGTAGAACAGGCTTTAAATGTAACAAAAGCCATTTGTGCCAAATTTGGTCATGAATTAACGTACGAAACAGCTATAGTTGGTGCCTGCGCCATCGATGCTGTTGGCGAACCTTACCCTAAAGCCACTCACGAACTTTGTATGAAATCGGATGCTGTACTTTTCGGTGCTATCGGCGACCCGAAATACGACAACAACCCATCCGCCAAAGTACGCCCCGAACAGGGATTGTTGAAAATGCGCAAAGACCTTGGTTTGTATGCCAACATTCGTCCGGTGACCACTTTTCCTTCGCTCATTCATAAATCACCGCTTCGCGCCGATTTGGTGGAGGGCGCTGATTTTATGTGTATCCGTGAATTGACAGGAGGAATGTATTTCGGACGTCCACAAGGTCGCGCTGAAGATGGCAATACAGCTTATGACACATGTATTTACACCCGCGAGGAAGTAGAACGCATTCTGCACCTGGCTTACAAATACGCCGGACAGCGCAACAAAAAAGTAACAATTGTGGATAAAGCCAATGTGTTGGCAACTTCACGATTATGGCGACAAATTGGTCAGGAAATTGCCCCACAATATCCTGAAATAGAAACAGAATTTATGTTTGTCGATAATGCCGCCATGCGCATTATCCAATGGCCAAAAAGTTTCGATGTACTTGTAACCGAGAACCTTTTCGGCGATATTTTGACCGACGAGGCTTCTGTCATCACTGGCTCATTGGGAATGCTTCCTTCGGCTTCGGTGGGCATTCACACTTCGGTTTTCGAACCTATCCACGGCTCCTATCCTCAGGCCGCCGGTAAAAATATTGCCAATCCGTTGGCAACGATTCTTTCTGCAGCATTGATGTTCGAATATGCATTCGGCATGATGGAAGAGGGCGCTTTGATTCGCGAAGCTGTGGCAGCCAGCATGGATGCCAACATAGTTACCGAGGACATTGCCAATAACGGAAAAGCCTATTCAACCTCTGAAGTAGGCGAATGGGTGGTGAATTACATCAGCAACAAATAAAATTCATTTTAGAATTTTCAACAAAATAAGGCTTGAGCAATCAAGCCTTATTTTGTTTTTCGTCAGAATCATAAAGTGTGTGAAAATTCACAAATACTTGATTCTAAAATGCATATCAACATATAAGTCAATTTAAATTAAGTTAAAACCAAAGTCTGTAATCAACATAAAACAAACAATCTAACAAAAAATAAATACATTTGCTGCATACAACGAAAACTCATATACATATGCAAAAAATTTTATTGCTGTTGATTTTTGTATTATTTCTTTGTTCCGCAAACGCTCAAACACTTAAAGGAACGATCACAACTACTTCCGGTCAGGCCATCCCCTACTCGACCATTTATATACAGGAACTTACATCAGGCATGGTGGCCGATGAAAATGGTAAATTTCAAACCAAACTTAATTCAGGTACTTACACTTTCGAATTTCGTTCCATTGGCTATGAACCTGAAGTAAGAAAAATCAATATTGCTTCCGAAATTACAACTATAGAAATTACCCTGACCGAAAAACCTGTATTTTTAAACGAATTGCTTGTAAAACCATCAAAAGAAGATCCAGCCTACAGAGTAATCCGACACAGTATTGCCCGGGCACCATTTCATCTCTACCAGCTATCGAGTTACGAAGCAACAAATTACATGAAGGGAAGTGCAAAAATAGAAAGCATTCCGGCAGTAATGAAAATGATGATCAAAGATCGGAAACTAAAATCTCTTATCGGCAAACTATTGGTACTCGAATCGCAAAGCGAAGTAACTTTCCAATCGCCGGGAAAATACATACAAAAAGTAGTCGCCTTCAAAAGTTCCATTCCTAAAGAAATGACACCCAAAGGTGGATTACGCACCTCCACATCGAGCATATATCAAGCTGATTTCATGGGCTATATCTCACCATTATCGCCTAAGGCTTTTAAGTATTACAATTTTAAGCTTGAAGATATTTATGCGAGTGGCAGATATCAGGTAAACAAAATCAGAATTATTCCTAAATTCAAAAACGATAAGTTGTTTTCGGGATTTATCTATATACCCGAAGATATTTGGTGCGTTTCGGCTGTAGATTTAACCGCCGACGAGATGGGAACTATCACGCGTTACATTATCAACTACCAGGAAGTACAACCCACTGTATTTATGCCCATTACCTACCAAATGAGATCGACCATAGGAACAATGGGAGTAAAAGGACACGCAAGCTTCTATTCGTCGGTGAAGTATGAAAATATAAAACTGAACGAGTCAATAAAAAATGTTGTTGAGAAGCAGCCTGAAAAGCACATAAACCTATCCTCAAAAACCGATCTAAAAGTAAAACAAAAAATTGAAAATATCACCTCCAAAGATAAACTCACAACAAAAGATGCAATTCAGTTATCAAAACTTTTAAATAGTATTTCTGAACCTGCCGAAGTAAAAGAACAGCGCGAATCGCTTGAAATAAAAGAAATACAACCAGTTACAGTTGAAGTTGATTCATTTGCTGAACTCAGAGATTCTATTTTCTGGGAGAATATCCGCAAAGTTCCTTTACAAAAAGAAGAGGCTGCAAGTTTCCTTTTGAAAGACTCGTTGTCGACACCCGAATCGGTAAAAACAACTTCGAACTCGATAGAAGTAAGTTTCTCGACCTCCAATAAATCAACATCATGGCTGCTCGGAGGAAATATAAAACTGAGCGAAAAAGTAAATTTATATTACGATGGACTACTAAAAGGCGTACTCAAAGAATATAATTTTGCGGATGGCTGGTGGTTAGGACAAAAATTATCGCTAACCGTAAATACAAAAAAAGCCACCAAACTGACAATCAGTCCTTCCGTCTACTACACGACAGCAAGGAAAACTCCGGTTTGGGAAATGAATTCAAGCTACGATTATGCACCCGCCTCGAACGGGAGATTTAGTCTTTCGTTTGGAAATATAAGCGCCGATGTACAGGAGCAACAAGGAACTTCCCGCTTTTTAAATGCTGTTTCTTCGCTGTTTTTTGGCGATAATGTAATTCGGTTTTATCAAAAACAGTACATAAAAGCCGAAAATAACATCGACGTTGCCAATGGTTTGGTGTTAAATATCAGTGCGTCCTACGAGCAACGTCATTTACTAAACAATTTGGCTGAAATGCATTTTTTCGGCAACAAGCCACAGCCCAATTACCCAGATGCAGCATATCTGAATTCTTTCCCTGATCACTCAGCTGCCACCGGATGGTTGCATCTTCAGTATACACCTTTCTATAAATACAAGTTAGTTGGACGCAAAAAACAATACATCAGTTCTGACTATCCTAGCTTTGGTTTGGGTGTTAAAAAAGCATTTCAACTAACAGACAAGTCTGAGCAGTCTTCATTCAGCATCCTCCAATTCAATATTTATCAACGTTTAAAAATTTCGGCGTTCGATCGCCTAAATTACAGAGTGATTGCAGGAACATTCCTGTCGAAGCAAAAAGTTTTTGCACCTGATTATAAATATTTTGCCACCAGCCCGTTAATAGTCACCAGTCAACCTTTTGATTATACATTTCAGCTACTCGAAAATTATTCGTTCAGTACAAACCGATGGCTTGAAACACACATCAACTGGAACTCTGATTATCTGTTGCTTAAACGCATAGGCTTCCTGCAGCCAAAACAGTTCAATGAATCCCTGCATTTACATATGCTTTGGAACGACGAACATCCCCGAACTTATCTCGAAACCGGCTATTCTGTTGGGCTTGGTATGTTGGGACGAGTAGGCGTTTTTGCAGGATTTGAGGGATTAAAATATGAAAGTATCGGCGTAAAAGTAAGTTTGTCTTTATTCTGATAAGCAATTACTCACAAATGGAATTTCTCTGAAAAAATCAGGTCGAAGAAAAACAGAAAATTTTAGCTTTTTTGCCCCATAACTCACATCAACCTTATAGGCATTCCGAATGCTCTGCACCGGCAATTCAGAGCAATAAAACGCAGTAGAATCAGTAGCATCAAAAGTTTCATCGAAGGGCATTTTTTGCTTCAGATATCGCAATGCCTGCGCTGCTATTTTCTCTTTCGTGTCGTCAAGGAACCGAAATACCCTGACAGTTTCAATTTTACTATCGGCCATAAATTCCCCGAGTTCACAAATCTGAATCCCATCTGTGTCCGATACTTTTTTCGAAAGCGAGTGAATCACTTTATAGCTGCTGTCAGGTTCTTTTATTATTATGCCACAATGCGAAATATCAAGCGTATCATTCAGTTCCAGAACAATGATATCGCTGACAAGTCCGTAACTCCTGCGAAGAATAATGTCGCCACTCCGCAACGAATCAGTTGAATACATACAAGAACCTGTTGTTTGCGTAGGAGAACTACAGTGCGCCAACACAAACAACAGGCCAATACAAATCAATCCTCTGCCTATTTCAATTTGAACTCTACCAACCACTTATCCTGAATCTTCACCAAATTGGTTTTTGTATCAACCGAATCTTTCACGCCTCCTTTTTCGAGGTCGATGCTGCCAAGTACTACAGCTTCAACAACCGCCGAATTTTCATCTTCAGCAAGGGTTACGTTGGTCACTTTGAATTTAATATTCGCTTTTTTCATTTCATCCACTTTCTGCGAAGCAAATGCAGCCACAAAATCCACAGCCTGCTTGCTTTGATCGGTACAAAGTGCCTTTGCACTTTCAAAATCAGCAGTGTAGATCGCCTTGTTAAATTTCTCGGCAATTTTTTCCGGATTATTTCCTCCTGAGCATGATGCTAATACCAATGATGGTAAAAACAAAAAAAACATTCTTAATCTTTTCATAAAATATCGATTTTAATGGATTAATTTTTAGCCTGCAACAATGCAGTTTTGAAATTTGAAGTAAAAATAGTGTTATTATCTGTTAACACAACAACAAAAAAGGCTTTTTTTGTGAAAAAAGCCTTTTTTGTGTTCAAAAACTATATTTTTACTATTTCAGCAATGCTTCTATATCGGCTGCAAGCTCTGCTGGTTTCGTCTTTGGAGAATATCTTTTCGCAGGCTTCCCATTTTTACCGATAAGAAATTTCTCAAAATTCCATCGGATATCATTTTTTCCATCAAGGGGTAAAGCCGATTTCAGATATTGATACAAAGGATGAGCATCATCTCCGTTTACTTTCAGCTTTTCGAACAGCGGAAATGTTATATTGTATTTAGTTGTACAGAATTTTTCAATTTCTTCTGCCGTCCCCGGTTCCTGACCCATAAACTGGTTACATGGAAAACCTAACACTACAAATCCATCAGCTTTATACTGGTTATAAAGGCTTTCCAAACCCTCGTACTGAGGTGTTAATCCACATTTACTTGCCGTATTGACAACTAAAATCACTTTATTTTTATAATCCTTCAGCTTAACATCTTTTCCTTTGATGTTTTTTACTTCGATATTATAAAACTCCTGGTTGATCTGAGCCTGTAAAGCGACTACACTAAACAATAAAATTACAAAGAGAAATAATTTGTTTTTCATACACATTTAATTAGAGGATTTATCGAGTACTTTTATTAATTCGTAAAGTTTATTTTTCAGATGAAGCGCTTCAGCAATTTGAACATCCGACACCTCTAAATTTAGCTTACTCATTAATTTCAAGGGGATTTCGGCAGCACTTTCGCGCATAGCCCAACCCTGATCCGTAAGCTGAATTATAATTTTACGCTGATCCATTGTCGAAGGAGTACGTGTAATTAATTGCATTGCTTCCATTCTTTTGAGTAGCGGAGTAACAGTGTTGGTGTTCAAAATAAGCTTCTCAGCTATTTCATTCACCGAAATGCCATCTTTTTCCCAAAGCACCATCAACACAAGGTATTGAGGATAAGTAATTCCCAGCCTGTCAAGATCTTCCTGATAAGCTCTGATTATCAATCGGGAAACCGCATAAAACGGAAAGCAAAGTTGGTTTTCGAGTTTAAGTTGTTCGTATTCCATTTATTCGTTTTTAACTTCAAAGATAACAATATATTGAACAGAATGGTTTATACTGCCCAGTAGCTATGTTCGCTTTTTTTATTTTGCTAATAGTTTTTCGATGTCTTTGCGCAATTTCTCTGGTTTTGTAAACGGAGAGAAACGTTTGTATGGTTTTCCGTTCCGATCGAGCATAAATTTACCGAAATTCCATTTGATTTCGCTGCCCGGAAACCCCTTCAGTTCGTTTTTCAGGTATTTATAAATCGGATGTGCATTCTCGCCATTGACATCAATTTTTGAGAACATCGGAAATGAAACTCCGTAATTGATCAGACATCCTTCCGAAATTTCCTTTTCGCCGCCAGGTTCCTGCCCACCAAACTGGTTGCAAGGAAATCCCAACACTACTAATCCTTTATCTTTGTATTCTTTGTACAATTTCTCAAGCCCTTCGTATTGTGGTGTCAGTCCGCATTTGCTCGCTGTGTTCACTACAACTACAACTTTTCCTTTGTACTCCTCCATGTTTTTTTCTTTTCCCTGTAAGCTCGTAGCTTTAAAATCATAAAAATTCTGTCCCATAATATTTGTTATTTGTTTTAATTTATTTCTTACTAAAAATCATTTTATGTCGTTTGCGATACAAAGATATGTTTTATATCGCACACGACATATATAAGACGCAATATTTAGGTTTTATTAAGAATTATACACTTTTAAAATCAATAACAATTTACATTTTTTTCAGAAGAGCAGGGTAAAGTTCGTTCTTAACCCACTTAAATTCAGGTTCGAATCGTAGAATTTTGTCATAAGTAAAGGCAGCCTTCTTTTTTTGGTCGGCAGCTTCATAAGCTTGTGCTATAGAAGTAAGCAAATTAAGATAAAGCCAATTATTCTTAGCTGACTTTGAAGTTTCGATGAGGGTTACTCCCTCCTGAAAGAGTCTTAAAGCTTCTTTCTTATCGCCACCAAAAAGCCGTGGAGTATGGTACAAAGCATTTGCTCTGTCTACAACTGCCTGAATATTTTGAGGATCGATTTTGTAGGCTTTTTCAATGCTTTCTATGCTCTCCTGTCCCAGCGAAAGGGCTTTAAACTTGCTCATTCCAATGCGAAAACCAAGAAATGAACCCTTAAATGCGTATGCAGTTGCATTATTGGGCGACATTTTAATCACATCGGCAATCAGCTTTTCCCCTTTCACAATAAACTTTTGTGCCTTATCATTCTTTTTTGCCCCAATCAAATAGCCGATATAACCATAATAATAGCTTACAAGCTCCAGCTTACGTTCAATTGTCGAAGACGTTTCTTTTTCGAAAACCTGAATAATAGCAGCCCAATTATTCATATCGCCATTGATATAGGCATTATAAATCTGCGATTTATATACCGATTGGGCATTGATATTTGTTTGTGCTCTTGCTAAAACGAAAAACAGAATCAAAAAAGATAAAATTTTAAACTTCATAAGAAAAAACGGGGTTTAATTCACTTTAATTATAGAAATACAATTAACAAAAAAATAAATCTGATTATAACGTTGAGTTAAGCAAAAAATGACATATCAGAAATCGTAAAACTCTGTCGCTTTAAATCTTCAAATTCTCGAATTTTCAAATTAAAACGGCAGCGGGATACTGTTTTAATTTTCCGGACAAAGAATTTATGTTAATAACACTTTGATGTAAATTAGGTTCAAAACAAATACAGAACTTCAATTTTGATTAGAGATAAATAATGAGTTTTTAGCAAAACAAAAAAGCAGAAAATGGGATGCAGCAAAAGCACAACAATGAACTAATTTGTAACATCCACATTATTTTTGATATAAAAAAGACTAAGGTATAAATTAGTTTCAACTCTAATTTTGTATCTTCGCCCTACAAAAATCAATTTTTTATGCTTAAAAAAACATTTATTCCGGTTGTTCTGCTATTGTGCCTGCTTTCGTCGTGCACATCGAAGCATTGGATCATTACCGAATCGCAGTCTGCAAAAATTCCTATCGATAGCAAGACCGAGCAACTGGCCGATACGGCTTACAACACTTTTTTGCGACCGCTGAAACAAAAGCTTGACGCTGAAATGAACATAGTTATAGGACGTGCTGCTGAAACAATGTTGGGTCATGCGCCTGAGAGTTTGCTATCTAACTTTAGTGCCGATGTGTACTGTGCAAAGGCAAGCGAAATTCAGGGACAGGCAGTGGACATCGCCATTGTAAACCTTGGCGGTTTGCGAACTCAGGTTCCGGCGGGCGATATTACCGTAAGAAAGGTTTTTGAATTAATGCCTTTCGAAAACGAACTTGTAATTCTTTGGCTGCGTGGAGATAAGCTTAATGAACTTTTACAAAACTTTGCTAAAATGGGTGGACAGGGCGTTGCCGGATTACGCATGACAATATCCGATAGAAAAGCTGTAGACATAACCATCGGCGGTTTGCCCCTGGATATGAGCAAAACTTACACTATAGCCACTAACGATTATCTGGCGGGCGGAAACGATAACATGGAACAACTGGCCGAACACGAAAAAAGGCTGAATACAGGCGTAAAAGTCCGAAACATGTTGCTCGACTTTATCAAATCCGAAACACAAAAAGGAAATATGATACAATCGAAACTGGACGGGCGAATCAAAATAAATGAATAAAAAAATTACCATGTATCCAAATAATAAAATCTTAGCAATTGCTTTCCTGGTTATTATTTCAACTTTTCAGCTTGCTGCTGAAAAAAAAATAAAACTGGTGATTTTGCACACCAACGACACACACAGCCAGGTAGAGCCGACTGAAAATTCGAATTTAAAAACCGCCAACATGGGTGGATATGCCAGACGAATGGGCGTAATTGAAAAAATACGTTCGGAAGAAAAAAATGTTCTGCTTTTTGATGCTGGAGATTTTTCGCAGGGAACCCCCTATTTCAACTTTTTTAACGGCAGAGTAGAAATCGATGCACTGAATCGCATGCAATACGATGCCGGCACACTCGGAAATCATGAGTTCGACAATGGCATCGACACCCTGGCTGTAATTCTGCAAAAAGCACGTTTCCCCATGATAAGTTCGAACTACGAAGTTGACAATACGCCGATTAAGAACCAGATTCAGCCTTATTTAATTTTAAAAAAATTCGGGCTAAAAATTGGCATTATGGCCTTGAATGTCGACCCTAAGAGTTTAATTATTGAAAGCAATTATCGCGGACTCGTGTATCGCGATCCGATAGAAAAAGCACAAGAATTATCGGCATTTCTGAAAAACAAAAAAAAGTGTGATCTTGTGATTTGTCTTTCGCATTTGGGATCGGACTCTACATCGGTTGATGTGAACGACTTTACTGTCGCTCATCAAACAAAACACATTGACATTATTCTGGGCGGACATTCGCACTCTTTACTCGAAAACGTGAAAACCAACAATGCGAACGGGAAAAAGGTAATTATCTCGCAGATGGGAAAAAGCGGCTTGTACTTAGGTAGAATTGATCTGGATCTGAAAAAAAAGTAACAGTTCCCTCACAAAAGGCATTTTGATAAATAGAGTCAGTTCACAAATATATTTCAAAAAACCGTTATCTTTGTAACCGTTGGTCAGCGCCAACCACAACGACCGATTAATTATGTTAAAGCAGCAATTACAACAGAAACTACAACAAAAACTCTCGCCGGCACAAATACAGGTGATTAAGATGCTTGAAGTTCCTACACTGGAACTTGAAGAGCGTATTCGCCAGGAAATTGAGGAAAATCCAGCACTCGAAGAAGGTGCTGAAACAAACGATGATGAATTTGATGAGGATTTCAACAATGAGGATGGCGGAAACAATGATGATTTCGACATAGACGATTATGTGGCCGATGATGACATACCCGATTATAAACTAAAAGTCAATAATTCATCCAAAGATGACAAACATGAGGACATTCCATTTTCAGCAGGAATGACTTTTCACGAAAATCTGATGGATCAGTTGGGCTTATTGCAACTTTCGGAACACGAACACCAACTGGCTGAATACGTTATTGGTAATATTGACGAAGAAGGCTATTTGCGACGTACACCCGAATCGATGGTAGATGATATCGTTTTTCAGTCGGGGATACAAACCACCGATGATGAAATGTACCGCGTTGTTTCGCTCATACAGAAATTTGACCCCGCTGGTGTAGGTGCAACAACACTTCAGGAATGCTTAGTGCTACAGTTGGAACGAAAAACGCAAACCACTGAAATAAAACAAGCTATAAAGATTATTGTCGATTATTTCGAGGAATTTTCGAAGAAACACTATGACAAAATCACCAAAGCCATCAATATTGACGAGGAACAGTTAAAGAAAATAATTGCTGAGATTGTGAAGCTGAATCCTAAACCCGGCAACAGTTGGGGTGGAAACATTCTTGAAAAATCGATGTCAACGATTGTTCCCGATTTTATTCTCGAAAACGATGAAAATCAACTCACTGTACATCTCAACAACAGCAATATTCCGGAACTGAGAGTGAACAATACCTACAATGAAATGTTTCAGGATTATGCATCGAACAAAAAAAATCAGACACGCGAGATGAAAGATGCCGTGATGTTTGTTAAGCAAAAAATTGATGCCGCCCGCTGGTTTATCGACGCCATTAAGCAACGTCAACAAACACTGCTGACAACGATGATGGCTATTGTTAACTTCCAAAAAGAGTTTTTTATCGAAGGTGACGACACTTACCTCAGACCAATGATTCTCAAGGATATTGCCGACATTACAGGCTACGACATTTCTACAATTTCGCGGGTAAGCAACAGTAAATATATTCAAACAGAATTTGGAATTTTCCCGGTAAAATATTTTTTTTCCGAATCGATGACAAATGATTCAGGCGAAGAAGTTTCGACACGCGAAATTAAAAAAATACTTCAGGACTGCATCGATAACGAAGACAAACGCAAACCGCTGAACGACGATGCGCTGGCCGAAGTTTTAAAAGAAAAGGGCTATTTGATTGCCCGAAGAACAGTGGCAAAATACCGCGAACAACTAAATATTGCTGTTGCAAGACTCAGAAAAGAAATTTAACATAGCAAATACGTGGCTTCACTCGCAAACATGCTTTTAACTATAAGTGAATGAATAAATTTCATAATTTAGTATCATTAATATTTCAGCCATTGTTAATGCCAACTTATGGCATGATGATGCTTTTGAATCTAAAAGTTTTCGACATTTTACCCTTTGCCTGGCGACTTATTGCTATTTTGGGTACTTTGTTGTTTACAGGATTGCTTCCGGCTACCCCCATTTTGTTTTTGATGAAAAAAGGTGAAGTACACGACTTGTTTATTTCCCGCCGTGAAGAGAGAACACTTCCTTATCTGTTTTCTTTTCTTTCCTACATTTTCTGGACAATATTCCTATGGAGAATACTTAAATTTCCTCCTTTTATGGTAGCCATGGGCATCGGCACGGCCATTTCCATCTTATTGATCACTTTTATCAATCTCAAATGGAAAATTTCGGCACACATGTCGGGCATAGGTGGTTTAGCGGGTGGAATTTTTGGAATTTGTTACCGAATGGCTTATAACCCAAGCTGGTTACTTATCGGCATACTATGTCTTGCTGCGCTTATTGCTTTGTCCCGAATAGAGCTTAAAGCTCACACACCCGGACAAACACTTGCCGGATTTACGCTCGCCTTCTTCTCCGTATTTTTACCATGTGTATTTATATAGCACATCTAAAGAAATAGAAGAAGAAATAAACGGATAAAATCAGCTGGACGCGGCCAGAAACAATACAAAATTAATAATTTATCAAACTAAAAATACAAACTAAATGATTACTACAGACCAACTAAAAGATGTGTTGGAGCGCGAGTCCGCGCTGAGGAGGTACCTTTGACATCGACTCGAAGAGCATCCAATTAGAAGAAGAAGAATTACGTACGCAAGCCCCCGAATTTTGGGATGATGCCAAGGCTGCCGAAGTGCAAATGCGTAAAATAAAAGAATTAAAAAAATGGATCAACGGATATAGCGGTGTAAAAACAGCCATTGAAGAGTTACAATTGGCTTACGATTTTTATCGCGAAGAAGTAGCAACCGAAGAAGAGGTAGACGAAGCTTATCGCCTGGCACTCGAACAAATTGAAACGCTCGAATTGCAAAATATGCTTTCGAAAGAAGAGGATCAGTTTGGTGCTGTGATAAAAATTGTGGCAGGAGCCGGAGGTACCGAAGCTCAGGACTGGGCAGATATGCTTTTCAGAATGTATCAGCGTTGGGCCGAACGTCAGGGCTATAAATGCGAAATCACCAACATTCAGGACGGCGATGAGGCTGGCATAAAAACAGTAACCATGCAGATTGAAGGCGAAATGGCTTACGGTTACCTGAAAAGTGAAAATGGAGTACACAGACTTGTTCGCGTGTCGCCATTCAACGCTCAGGGTAAACGAATGACTTCATTCACATCTGTTTATGTAGTACCATTGGTCGACGATACAATTGAGATTGAGATCAATCAGGGCAATCTGAGTTGGGATACTTTCCGTTCGTCAGGAGCTGGTGGTCAGAACGTAAACAAAGTAGAAACCGGAGTAAGATTACACTATAAGTTTACTAATCCTGTAACTAACGCGCCCGATGAAATCATTATCGAAAATACCGAAAGTCGTTCGCAATTTGGTAACAAAGACAATGCTTTGCGCATGCTTCGTTCACAGCTTTACGAACTCGAACTCGAAAAACGTCGTGCAGCAAGCGCTGTGGTTGAGGCCGGTAAAAAGAAAATCGAATGGGGATCGCAAATACGTAGTTATGTGTTCGACGACCGTCGCGTGAAAGACCACAGAACCAACTACCAGACATCGAATGTGAATGCAGTGATGGACGGTGACATAGATGCATTTATAAAAGCATATTTAATGGAATTCACAGATTAAATGCTTTCATTGAAAGCTCTTTATAATCAGGAGGACGAAACAGAATTGATTTCAGTTTCGTCCTTTTATTTCCACTAATATAGTTGAAGTTTAAATCTGGACAAATATTAAATAAAACCATTCAAATTCGTTTAATGCTTTTTTTCGTTTATTCTTCAGTATTAAAACTCCTTCATCGTAAGTAATGTTAAATCCAATATTATTGATTTATAACAGAGGAATAAAGTTTTTCCGAAATATTTCGTTATTTTGCGGATTCAAAATTTTGATGAACAAATAGTATCAAAAAAAAAACTCAACCACTTTACTGAGTCTGAAATATTACATTTGCCTGGCTATCAACTGTACGAAATTATGCAACCGATGAAAAAACCGAATAAATTAAAGATAATCAACGACCCTGTTTTTGGATTTATTAATATTCCAAATGATTTTCTGTACGATATCATTCAACATCCCTATTTTCAGCGACTACACAGAATCAAACAGTTAGGACTCTCTTCTGTGGTTTATCCGGGCGCTCAGCACACTCGAATGCAGCATTCGCTGGGAGCAATGCATCTGATGGGCGAAGCCATTGCTCAACTCAGGCAACAGGGGCATGAAATTTCACCTGAAGAGGCCGAAGCCGTACGAACTTGCATTTTGTTGCACGACATTGGACATGGACCATTTTCGCATGCGCTCGAACACAGTTTGGTAAGCGGTATCAGCCACGAAGAAATTTCAATGTTGCTGATGGAGCAACTAAATGCTGAATTCGGTGGAAAACTAGATCTTGCTTTGGTTATTTTCAAAAACGAATATTCAAAAAAATTCCTTCACCAATTGGTATCGAGTCAATTAGACATGGACAGACTGGATTACCTCAGCCGCGATAGTTTTTTTTCAGGGGTCAGCGAGGGTATTATTGGCGCCGCCCGCATCATTAAAATGCTGAATATCCACAATGACCGGTTGGTGGTGGATAGTAAGGGGATTTATTCCATCGAAAAATTTCTTGTTGCACGCCGTCTTATGTACTGGCAGGTGTATCTGCACAAAACCTCTGTAGCAGCCGAGAAAATGCTTGTAAACATACTGAAAAGAGCAAAAGAGTTGGCTGCACAGGAAGCAGTGCTTTTCGGATCACCTGCATTGTGCTACTTCCTTTATCAAAATATCGATAACAAAGCATTTGCAAACCTAAAAGCCCCTATCCAAAACTTTACTTTACTTGATGATGCTGATTTAACATGTGCAATAAAAGTATGGATGACTCACGAAGATATCGTTTTATCAACGCTCTGCCGTAACTTCATCAACAGGCATCTGTTTAAAGTCGAAATAAATACAGAGCCCGTAAGCAAGGAAAGGTTTGATGAGCTCTCCAAACAATATGCAGCACATTTTAATATCAGCCCTCACGAAGCTCAGTACTTTATGGGCGACGAACTTGTTGGAACCGACA
Source organism: uncultured Paludibacter sp. (assembly GCA_963678465.1). Classification (GTDB taxonomy): domain Bacteria; phylum Bacteroidota; class Bacteroidia; order Bacteroidales; family Paludibacteraceae; genus Paludibacter. The sequence continues at coordinate 3,297,953 of OY782858.1, read as the reverse complement.
CCTACTCTCCCGAAGATGATAATATAAATATACTATTTAAAGATGGAACGGTTAAAGACATTGTTGATGCTTCGGACATGTTAAACATAACCGTATTGACAAAGAAAGTAGAGAAACATTTCTTTTGCTATTACAAAATATAATTTTTTAACCAGGATAAATAACGTTAATCTTATAGCATTATGACACCTAATTCCATTTGTTTTAACTCACTTTATTAAATCGAGTTTATTATTTACGCATAAATTGGAAATTGTTTCGTACTTTTGCACCCAAATTTTTTAATATGGAGTTTACAGCTCAACAAATTGCAGATTTTATTCAGGGTACGGTCGTTGGTGACCCTTCAGTTAAAGTAAAGTCCTTCTCAAAAATTGAAGAAGGTCAACCGGGTACGCTTAGTTTTTTATCAAATCCAAAATATAATCAGTATATTTACGACTGCAACGCAAGTGTAATACTGGTAAACAAAGATTTTGAGCCCGAAAAAGAAGTAAAGGGCACCTTGATAAAGGTTGAAAACGCTTATGAATCATTGGCATTGTTATTGACAGTTGTAGAGCAAAGTACACCAAAGAAAACAGGCATTTCGTCGAGAGCATATATCTCGGAGTCGGCCACGATAGGCGAAAATGTTTACATCGCTCCTTTTGTGTATGTTGGTGACAATGTAGTAATTGCCGACAATACCCGAATTCATGCCAATTGCAGCATAGAAGACAATGCTATTATCGGTGTAAATACCTTATTATATTCGGGAGTAAAAATATACAACAACTGTAAAGTAGGCAATAACTGCATTTTACATGCAGGAGTTGTCATCGGTTCCGATGGTTTTGGTTTTGCACCGACAGATGATGGTTCTTATAAAAAGATTCCTCAAATGGGAAATGTGGTGATTGAAGACAACGTAGAAATTGGAGCCAATTCAACAGTCGACAGAGCTACTTTAGGAAGCACGCTGATATGTAAAGGGGTGAAAATTGACAATTTAGTGCAGATAGCACACAATGCAGAAATTGGTACAAACACAGTAATTGCTTCGCAAACCGGCATTGCCGGGTCAACCAAAGTAGGAAAACAATGTGTTTTTGCAGGCCAGGTGGGCGTAGCAGGGCATTTACACATAGCAGACGGAACGATTTTGGGCGCTCAAACCGGAGTTCCAAATTCAATCAAAACGCCCAATCAGGCATATCAGGGCTACCCTGCAGTACCGGTAAGCGTTTTCCGCCGTTCGAGCGTTGTTTACAAAAACCTCTCCGATCTGCAAAAAATAGTGTACGATTTACAAAGAAAAAACTCAGATTTAGAAAAAAAATAAAGATTAATTTTAAGCTCGTTCACTATTACATAGGGATTCGTAAAGCTGAAAAAGATTTCAGAATATATGTCGAAACAAAAAACGATAAAACAATCATTTTCATTCGAAGGAAAAGGATTACACACAGGATTAGATATTACATTAACATTTGTACCTGCACCTGAAAATCATGGCATAAAAATCAAACGCGTTGATTTGACCGAGCCAATCATAATAGAAGCACTGGCCGAAAACGTGACTCACACTGTAAGAGGCACTGTTTTGCAAAAAGGTGATGTACAGGTAAGTACTGTTGAGCATGCTTTAGCATCACTTCATGCCTTCGAAATAGACAACTGTTTGCTCGAAGTAAATGCACCGGAGTTTCCTATATTGGATGGAAGTGCCAAAGCTTATGTAGAGAAAATTCAGGAAGCAGGCATTCAGGAGCAGGAAGCTGATAAAGATTATTATATTGTCCGCAAAAAAATTGAACATACAATCCCTGAAACCGGAGCTAAAATAACAATTTTACCCGACGACATATTCAGCCTGGATGTACATATAGGTTTCAAATCACCGGTATTAGGCAATCAATTTGCCTCGCTCGACCGTTTGAGCGACTTTGCCACCGAAATCTCGTCGGCACGTACTTTTGTTTTTGTGCGCGAAATTGAACCTTTGCTGAATATGAATTTAATAAAAGGTGGAGATTTGAAAAATGCAGTCGTAATTTACGATGAGATTATGCCTCAGGAAACGATGGATAAGCTTACCGACAAACTGCACCAGAGCAGAATCGATGCCACCGTCCCTGGTTATTTGAGCGGAAATCTGATTTTCGAAAACGAACCTGCCCGCCACAAATTATTGGATGTGATCGGTGACTTATCGCTCATAGGCAAACCAATAAAAGGAAAAGTAATAGCCCGCTATCCGGGTCACAAAATAAACACCGAAATCGCGAAACTGATACGCAAAGAAATTAAAAAGCAAGACGTTCAGGCACCTGTTTACGACGAGACTGTTGCTCCTGTTTTGGATGTCAACGCGGTAAAAAAACTACTACCTCATCGCTGGCCTTTTTTGTTGGTTGATAAAATCATCGACATCAAGAGCAATGTTATTGTAGGCGTGAAAAACGTAACGGTGAACGAAACATTTTTCATGGGACACTTCCCCGACGAGCCTGTAATGCCCGGCGTACTTCTTGTAGAAGCAATGGCGCAAACTGGTGGTATCCTTGTGCTGAATGGCCTTGAAAATGCCGATCAGTATTCGACTTATTTTCTTAAAATCGACAACGTAAAGTTTCGCCAAAAGGTTGTTCCGGGCGATACTATCGTTTTCAGACTTGAGATGATTGAACCTATGCGCAGAGGCTGTGCTATTATGAAAGGCTACGCTTTTGTAGGCGGCAAAGTTGCCGTCGAAGCTGAGTTTATGGCTCAGATTGTAAAAAACAAATAAACATAACTGTTCAATCGTGAGATTTGAACAAAATAAATATAAATTTAACTATAAAACTAATGAAACAACCTCTTGCTTACATTCATCCTGATGCAAAAATATCATCGTCTGTTGTTGTCGATCCTTTTGTTACCATTGATAAGAATGTAGAAATCGGAGAAGGGACATGGATTGGCTCTAACGTGACCATCATGGAAGGAGTAAGAATCGGAAAAAATTGTAAGATATTTCCGGGTGCGGTCATAGGGGCAATTCCTCAGGATTTAAAATTTAAGGGCGAAGAAACGCTGGCAATTATTGGCGACAACACTACCTTGCGTGAATATGTGACTATCAATAGAGGCACTGCTGCTAAAGGTAAAACTGTAGTTGGGAACAATTGTTTACTCATGGCATATTGCCACGTTGCGCACGACTGCGTTGTGGGTAACAACGTTATCATGTCGAATTCAACTCAGTTGGCCGGCGAAGTGGTTGTAGATGATTTTGCTATTTTAAGCGGCGCTGTGCTTGTGCATCAGTTTTCGCACATTGGTTCTCATGTAATGATCCAGGGTGGATCCAGAGTAACCAAAGACGTACCTCCATTCGTAACTGCCGGTCGCGACCCACTGTCTTTTGCAGGTGTAAATTCAATAGGTTTACGTCGGAGAGGCTATAACAACGAACAAATACGCGACATTCAGGATGTATATCGCTATCTTTACCAATCGGGAATGAACACAAGCCATGCTGTAGAACGCATTACTGCAGAACTTCCTGCAACAAAAGAACGTGATGAAATTCTTTTATTTATTAAAAATTCTCCACGCGGAATTATCAAAGGTTACTTTGAATAATAAGCGTTAAGCGGCAATAGAAAAAAATGTCAGGTGTATTTTCTTTACACCTGACATTAACTGTATTAATATCTTACTCATAAATACTTTAGTTTTATGGAAACAATGAACGAAGAAGCACCAAAGAAAAGTCTGAATTTTATTGAGACTTTTGTAGAACAGGATCTTGCCGATGGCAAAAACGGAAGCCGTATTCAGACCCGCTTTCCGCCTGAGCCCAATGGCTATCTGCACATAGGTCACGCCAAGGCAATCTGCCTCGATTTCGGTATCGCACGCAATTATGGCGGTGTTTGCAACCTTCGCTTCGACGACACCAATCCGGTGAAAGAAGATGTTGAGTACGTCGATTCTATACAGGAGGACATTCAGTGGCTTGGATATCAGTGGACCAACATATATTATGCCTCCGATTATTTCCAACAACTCTGGGACTTGGCAGTTGAATTAATTAAACAAGGAAAAGCCTATATCGACGAACAATCGGCCGAGACCATTGCCAAACAGAAAGGCTCACCTACAGTTCCCGGCACCGAAAGTCCATACCGGAACCGGCCTGTGGACGAAAATCTTGCGCTTTTCTATAAAATGAATACCGGCGAAATACCGGAAGGAGCTATGGTGTTGCGCGCTAAAATTGACATGGCATCGCCCAATATGCATTTTCGCGATCCATTGATGTATCGCATCATCACTTCACACCCGCATCACCGTACAGGTTGGAAATGGAAAGCTTATCCGATGTATGATTACGCACACGGTCAATCGGATTACTTCGAGGGAGTAACACATTCGTTGTGTACTTTGGAGTTTGAAGTACATCGCCCACTTTACGACTGGTTTATCGATCAGTTTAAAACATCTGATTATCGTCCGCGCCAGATTGAATTCAACCGTTTAAATCTGACCTACACAGTAATGAGTAAGCGCAAAATGCTTCAACTTGTTCAGGAAGGATTGGTAAGTGGCTGGGACGATCCGCGCATGCCTACTATTTGCGGTTTGCGCCGTCGTGGTTATTCTCCACAAGCCATTCACAATTTTATCGACAAAATCGGGTATACAAAGTTTGAAGCTCAGAACGACATAGGACTATTGGAACACGCTGTGCGTGAAAACCTAAACAAAACAGCTACCCGTGTCAATGCAGTTATCAATCCGGTAAAACTTATTATTACAAACTATCCCGAAGGATTGGTTGAAATGATGGAAACCGGAAATAATCCAGAGGATGAATCAGCAGGAACACGACAAATTCCATTCTCACGTGAGCTTTACATCGAGCGTGAAGATTTCATGGAAGATGCACCGAAGAAGTTTTTCCGGATGACTCCCGGCCAGGAAGTTCGTCTGAAAAGCGCTTATATTGTGAAATGCACAGGCTGCAAAAAAGATGAGGACGGCAATATCGAGGAAATTTATTGCGAATACGATGAAATGACAAAAAGTGGCATGCCGGAATCGAGCCGTAAAGTAAAAGGTACACTGCATTGGGTGTCGGCAGCTCAAGCCATCAAAGCCGAAGTCCGACTCTACGACCGCTTGTTTAGCGTCGAAAATCCATCGGCCGACCCACGCGATTTCCGTGAGTTACTAAATCCCGATTCACTCAAAGTGCTTACAAACTGTTATGTAGAACCGTCACTCCAAAATGCCAAAGCTTTAGACCATTTTCAGTTCCAGCGTATCGGATATTTTAATATTGATCCTGATTCAACTCCCGATCATCTTGTTTTCAACCGTACCGTATCTTTGAAAGATAGCTGGGCAAAGGAGCAAAACAAATAAAAAACTTTTGGATTACATTGTTTTTCGGATAAACAAGTCAGCATTTACTGATTCGTTTATCCGAAAAATGTTTTAAAACAACACCTTCCGGTTTCCCTGCTTTTAGTTTTCTGTGCCATCCCCCCACTGACCCCTGAAAACCAAAACTGGTGTTTCAAAATACAGAATTCTTCCGTTTCCTAATCTGTTTATCTTTAACTATAAATTAAAGATTTCAAATAACTTATCGAAAAAGACCCGATAAATTTTATTAATTCAAAGCAAAATACTATTTTTGTGTCGAATTTACCGATAAAATGACCAACAGATACGAAGAACTTATAGACGCATTTGAATTAAAACTGCGAAAACTGATGTCAGAGTACCAGTCATTACAGGAACAAAATGCCGAGTTAAAAGCCGAACTGGAACGGAAACACACCGATCTAATGCATGCTCATCAGGATGTTCTTGAACTTCGGAAAAATTACGACCATTTACGCATTGCCCGAAATTTAGGTATCAGTCAGGAAGACCGTAACGAATCGAAGCAACGAATAAACAAAATGGTGCGGGAAATTGACAAATGTTTAGCGCTTTTAGATGAATAAAGCGTATGAATAAAAACGAAGAAATATTTAAAATCCACATCCAAATAGGCGGTTTCAGAATGCCTCTGAATATTGCCCGAAAAGATGAGGAAATATACCGGAAAGCAGAAAAACTTGTTGTCAGGTTTCTGGATGAGTACCAGAAAATTTACAGCCAGCGAGCCACTGAAGAAATACTTGTTTTAGTAGCCTTCAGATTAGCCGTTGCCTTATCAAAACAAGAAATAGACCAGGACTTAGTACCGATGGCCGAAAAGATTAAACATCTCGACGAAGAATTAAAAACTTTGCTTACTAAAAAATAACGTTTCGTTTACACTTTGTATTTTACCCGCATTGCGCTGATGGATTATTCATTCAAATCAATTGATTTGTGTGGATTCTATCTTCGGAATGCTTTTTTTTTATAACTATAACAATGAATCAATCAACATATACAAACAATTAATTTAAAAACAACACAATAAGTATCATGACATCAATAATAATAGGAATCATCGCCTTTGCGTTGGGAACCGGAGGAACAGTGGTTCTTTTAAGGGTTTTCAACAAAAGAGCAAGGCTGGAGGCTGAGGCTGAGGCCGAGCTACTCAAGAAAAACAAACTGATAGAAGCAAAAGAAAAATTTATTGCACTCAAAGCCGAACACGAACAACAAGTGATGCAACGCAATGCTAAAGTACAGGAAAAAGAAGTAAAACTGCAGCAACGCGAAATGCAGCTCAACCAGAAACAAGGTGAAATGCAACGGAAAATAAACGAAGTAGAAGTACTTCGCGAAACTCACGAGCAACAACTCAGCTTGCTCGAAAATAAGAAAAAAGACCTTGAACACTTGAGCCGTCAGGCGCACGAACAACTCGAAGCCATCTCCGGCTTGTCGGCCGACCAGGCCAAAGAGCGACTAGTAGAAGCCATGAAGGAAGAAGCAAAAACCGAAGCCATGTCGTACATCAACGATATAATGGAAGAAGCAAAAATGACGGCCAACAAAGAAGCAAAAAAAATAGTCGTTCAGAGCATTCAGCGTGTGGCCACTGAAACAGCCATCGAAAACTCGGTAACTGTATTCCATATTGAATCTGACGAGATCAAAGGCCGCATCATCGGTCGCGAAGGTCGTAATATCCGCGCACTCGAAGCCGCTACCGGAGTAGAAATCATTGTAGATGACACCCCCGAAGCCATTGTGCTCTCGGCATTCGATCCTGTCCGTCGCGAAATTGCACGTTTATCGCTACACCAACTTGTTACCGATGGACGTATACACCCGGCACGTATCGAGGAAGTTGTTAACAAAGTTCACAAACAGGTAGAGGAAGAAATTATCGAAATTGGCAAACGCACCACCATCGACCTCGGTATTCATGGCCTGCATCCCGAACTTATTCGCATGGTAGGGAAAATGAAATACCGTTCGTCTTACGGACAAAATCTGTTGCAGCACTCACGCGAAGTAGCCAATCTTTGCGCCACTATGGCCTCCGAACTTGGCTTAAACCCTAAAAAAGCAAAACGCGCCGGTCTGCTCCACGATATAGGTAAAGTGCCTGATGACGAACCGGAATTGCCACACGCTATTCTTGGTATGCGTTTGTGCGAAAAATACAAAGAAAAACCGGACATTTGCAACGCTGTAGGTGCTCACCATGATGAAGTGGAAATGGAAACATTGATCGCTCCTATCGTTCAGGTTTGCGATGCCATTTCGGGAGCGCGCCCTGGCGCACGTCGCGAGATTGTTGAAGCTTATATCAAACGACTGAACGATTTAGAAAGTCTGGCCCTCTCCTACCCCGGAGTTCTCAAAACTTATGCTATACAGGCTGGTCGCGAGCTACGCGTAATTGTTGGAGCCGATAAAATAGATGATAAAGAAACAGAATTACTCTCGTTCGATATCGCTAAAAAAATCCAGGATGAAATGACTTACCCGGGACAGGTAAAAATTACTGTCATCCGCGAAACAAGAGCAGTAAGCTACGCGAAATGATTTATTTCGGAAAGGATAAAAAACAAATAACTGCTTTAAAAGCAACCCCAAAAACGACGAAGGAGAAATTTCTCCTTCGTCGTTTTTTTGTCTCTTTCATCTTAACCCAAAGAGCCAAACATCAACGCTTCAAACGCCCTGTAAGCAAAAAAAAAAGCGGGAGTCCACAATTACTGATTAATAAATATGTATTTTATTACAGATTTTGCAGGGATAAAAAAACATGCATTTCTGCATATAAATGCATTTATTTATAAAAAACATCAATAAAATCAACTTATTCTGATATTTTTTGTATATTTAATCCTTATATTGTTGCCAAAATGCAAAACTTGTCGTACTTTTGCAGTCTGAATCAATAAATATCCATTTTTTGATCTACAGAAATGCACATGTAATGAATAAGAGCCGTAGGAGAGCATTTTTTATTTATCTGATTTAGTTCCTTTCAACCAAACAATAAATATAATAAAATGAAAAACAAGCGTAACCGTTTACAAATTATCTCGGAGATCCTTCGCTCAAATGTAGTGGGGAGTCAGGAGGAGTTATTAAGGATGCTGATCGAACGACAGTGCGAAATTACACAAGCAACACTATCGCGCGATTTAAAGCTACTTAAAGTAGCCAAAACTCCGCTATCCAATGGAACATATAAATATATTTTACCATCCTATAATAAACCAATACCAACGCAACCTACAGTTAACACTCTTATTTCGCACGGCGCCGTACTGAGCCTCGATTTTTCGGGACATTTGGCTGTAGTAAAAACAAAACCCGGATACGCAAGTGCCATAGCCTGGGACATCGACAATAAAGCAACCGATGTAATACTTGGCACTATTGCCGGAGATGACACAATTCTTGTTATTCCCCGTGAAGGAGTAAGTCGCGAGGACATTCTCCACATGATGAATCACACTTTTGCAGAAAAAGAAGAATAAACAAGCTCCAAAAAGAACAAACAAAGAGCAAGACAAAAAACATTCAAAAAGAGTATGAACAAAGATATTACCGTTGAAGAAATAACGGTACAAATTGCTGACGAAAAATACTTAGGCTATGTTGACACTATTCTTACAACAATAGCAGATGCAGCCAAAGTACGCGGAACGGGTATTGCCCGTCGCTCGCCCGAATATATCGAGCAAAAAATTAAAGAAGGAAAAGCCATTATTGCTCTCGCCGGAGACGAGTTCGCCGGATTTTGTTACATCGAAACCTGGGGAAACAAGAAATTTGTTGCCAATTCAGGGCTTATCGTCGTGGATAAATTCAGAGGACACGGCCTGGCCAAACGCATCAAAAGAAAGGCATTCGAACTTTCGCGCCAACGATATCCAAATGCTAAAATTTTCGGGCTCACTACAGGTTTGGCTGTTATGAAAATAAATTCGGAATTGGGATACAAGCCGGTTACTTTCTCAGAACTCACCGATGATGAATCTTTTTGGAAAGGTTGTCAGAGCTGCGTGAATTACGACATTTTGCAACGCACCAACCGTAAACACTGCTTGTGCACAGGAATGCTGTTCGATCCTGAAAAAGAGAAAGAAAAATAAAAAAAGAAGATAGGTTCAATCATTATAAAGTATTGAAAAATGAAAGAAAAAGTTTTGTTAGCATTCAGCGGAGGTCTTGACACTTCGTTTTGTGCCATGTATTTAGCACAGGAAAAAGGATACGAAGTTCATACAGCTGTTGCCAACACCGGAGGTTTCAGCGAAACTGAATTAAAAATAATTGAAGATAAAGCCTACCGCTTAGGCGCCAAAAGCCACGTTACACTTGATGTAACTCAGGAGTATTACGAAAAAAGCATCAAATACATGGTGTTCGGCAATGTACTTCGTAATGGCACTTATCCTATTTCAGTAAGCTCTGAGCGTATTTTTCAGGCCATTGCTATTATCAATTACGCCAAAGAAATTGATGCTCAATATGTAGCTCACGGAAGCACCGGAGCCGGCAACGACCAGGTTCGCTTCGATCTGACATTCGACGTTCTTGCGCCCAACATCAAAATTCTTACGCCCACACGCGACATGGTGTTGACCCGCGAATACGAAATAAACTACCTGAAGGAACATGGTTTTGTGGCCGATTTCACTAAAATGGAATACTCTATCAACAAAGGTTTGTGGGGAACATCAATCGGAGGAAAAGAAACATTAAAATCAGAACAGACCTTACCCGAATCGGCCTATCCAAGTCAGGTTGAAAAAGAAGGCGAAGAAACTGTTACTATAAGTTTCGAAAACGGCGAAATTTGTGCCGTTAACGGACAAACCAACGTAAACAAAGTACTGCTTATTAATCAGCTCGAAGAAATAGCCAATAAATATGGTATTGGTCGCGATATGCACATTGGCGACACTATCATTGGCATCAAGGGCCGTGTTGGGTTCGAAGCCGCAGCACCATTACTGATTATCAACGCCCACAAAATGCTCGAAAAGCACACGCTTACCAAATGGCAGCAGTACTGGAAAGATCAATTGGGCAACTGGTATGGCATGTTCCTGCACGAAGCTCAATATCTTGAACCCGTTATGCGCGACATTGAGCAATTCCTGCAAAGCTCGCAACAAAATGTAACCGGAACAGTGATCGTAAAACTTCGTCCCTACAACTATACCCTTGTAGGTGTCGAAAGCTCATTCGATTTAATGAAAACTGATTTTGGCGAATACGGCGAAGTTAATCGCGCCTGGAGTGCCGACGACGTAAAAGGATTCACAAAAATCCTTGGCAACCAAATGAAGATCTATTACAACGTTCAGAAAAGGAACGAAAAATAAGATTCGAAACAATAAAACTAAATGATCACGAACAACAGCTCTGCAAAAACTTGCAGAGCTGTTGTAATATTATGTATATCAATTAATTTTGATATTTAGAATTAAAATCGTAATTTTGCAGCCTGAAAATAAACTTATAAAAAAATTACTTCATGATTAATGCTCAGGATATTAAAAACGGAACGTGTATCCGTATGGATGGAAAGTTGTATTTCGTTATAGAATTTCTCCATGTAAAGCCAGGCAAAGGCAATACTTTTATGCGTACCACCCTTAAAGATGTTGTCGATGGTCGTGTGATTGAACGCCGTTTTAATATTGGCGAAAAGCTGGAAGATGTACGCGTAGAACGTCGTCCATTTCAATTTGTATACAAAGAAGGTGACGATTTTATCTTTATGAATCAGGAAACCTACGACCAACAACCCATCGCTCACGACCTGATCAACGGCGTTGATTTTCTGCTCGAAGGTATGAGCATAGAAGTGGTTTCGGATGCATCAACCGACACTGTACTTTACGCTGATATGCCCGTAAAAGTACAAATGAAAGTAACTTATACCGAACCCGGCATGAAAGGTGACACAGCTACCAATACACTTAAACCTGCCACTGTTGAGTCAGGCGCTACTATCCGTGTACCTTTGTTTATCACCGAAGGTGAAACAATAGAAATCGACACAAGGGACGGATCTTACCTGGGACGTGTAAAAGCTTAATTGACAATAAAATCAGACTGAACCAATTACAAATCCGACAAACAACAAAGTTTGTCGGATTTTTTTATACATTTGCAATCACAAAAGTTCAGTTGCTATGAAAAACAGAATAAAAAGTTTTGGATATGCCGCCAAAGGCATAAAAGCAGCACTCAAATCAGAGATTAATATGAAGATTCATCTGGTAATGGCTGTGTTTGTGGTGATTTGCGGCATCTTTTTCAGAATTTCGCTCAACGAATGGCTGATCTGCCTTTTGTGTTTTGGCATTGTAATGAGTGCCGAAATCATGAATACTGCCATTGAAACAGTTGTAGACTTAGTGTCGCCCGACAAAAACAAGCTGGCCGGAAAAGCCAAAGATGCGGCTGCCGGCGCCGTATTAGTGGCAGCAATATTTGCAGCTATAGCAGGATTAATTATTTTCGTACCTAAAGGGATAGCATTTATACAGAGTTTCTAAATCAGTTCAATAAATATCTGCCATGAAAAATCCATTTGCAGATTTATTAGATTTAATCTACCCAAATCTTTGCTTCATTTGTGGTGAAACATTGATGAAAAGCGAATCGCACATTTGCCTTACGTGCCTGAACAATATCCCGCGAACAAATTACCATTTAACACCCGACAATCCGGTAGAAAAAAGATTCTGGGGAAAAGTGCCCATTTTCAGAGGAACTTCATTCTTTTTGTTTCAGAAAGGCTCTCCATTTCAAAAACTACTTCACGAACTGAAATACAAGGGAAATAAAGAAATTGGGGAAATAATGGGCAAATACGCAGCTGCAGAATTGCTCAACGCTCCCGACTTTTGCAGCATCGACCTGATAATACCCATTCCTTTACACCCTAAGAAATTAGCCAAAAGAGGCTACAACCAGAGCGAGTGGATAGGGAAAGGACTAAGCGCCGTACTCAATAAGCAACAGGACACCAACACATTAAAGAGAATAAAGGAAACTGCAACGCAAACAAAAAAATCTGTTTTCGAAAGATTTGAGAATACAGCAGGTATTTTTGAGCTCTCAGACCCCACACATCTTGAAGGCAAACACCTTTTGCTTATCGATGATGTACTCACTACCGGCTCAACGCTCGAGGCAGCCATCAACACCCTACTTAGCATTCCAAATGTAAAAATAAGCATTTTCACACTTGCCGTCGCTTAACACCAGCCAAGAGATAAGTCAAAAATCCACAGACATTTCATTATCAAAAATTTCATTAAAAAGCAAGTCCGCTAATTTTCTCCAATAGATCCACCCAAAACACAACTATCTATATATCAACACAAAATCATACATTTAAATAAATCTCTGCTAAATTTGAAAAATGCACATTAAACTAAAACTGAAGTATTTTGTTTAATGAATACAAATCAAAATTTTTATTTAAAATGAGTACAAATAAGGTTATACCTAAAGATATTGAAGAACTTGAGAATGAGGAGTGGTTTTACTCACTCGATTATGTTTTACAACAATGGGGTCCCGATCGTGTAGTGGAGTTGCTTCGTCAGCTTCAGGTACGCGCACACAAAGCAGGCGTGGAATTACCTTTCACCGCCAACACACCGTACATCAACACCATATCCCGATCTAAACAAGTGCCATATCCCGGCAACCGAGAAATTGAGCGCCTTATAAAAAGTGTGATTCGTTGGAATGCTATGGCTATGGTTGTAAAGGCCAATAAGAACGAAAACGGAATAGGTGGACACATCTCTACTTATGCCTCTGTAGCCACCTTACTCGAAGTAGCTTTCAATCATTTTTTCAAAGGAAAAGGCGACGGACACGATGGCGACCAGATTTATTTTCAGGGACATGCAGCTCCCGGTATTTATTCGCGTGCCTTCCTCGAAGGGCGAATCACAGCTGATCAGCTGAACAATTACCGCAGAGAGTTACAATCAAAAAGCGGATTATCATCTTATCCACACCCCTGGCTGATGCCTAACTTCTGGGAATTCCCGACTGTGTCGATGGGGCTGGGTCCGATTATGTCCATTTATCAGGCACGTTTCAATCGTTATCTCGAAGACCGCGGACTTAAAACAACTTCGCACCAAAAAGTATGGGCTTTTCTGGGCGATGGAGAAACCGACGAACCTGAAGCTCTTGGCGCCATTTCGTTGGCTGCCCGCGAAAAATTAGATAATCTTATTTTCGTCATCAACTGTAATTTACAACGACTGGATGGCCCTGTTCGCGGAAATGGAAAAATTGTTCAGGAACTTGAAGCCATATTCAAAGGAGCAGGCTGGAATGTAATTAAAGTACTTTGGGGAAGCGAGTGGGATGAACTGCTCGAAAAAGACCACAAAGGAAAACTTGTAAAACGCATGGGCGAAGTGGTCGACGGGCAGTCGCAGAAATTCTCCATAGCCTCAGGCGACTATGTACGAAAAGAATTTTTCGGCACCGATCCTGAATTGCTCGAAATGGTAAGTCACCTCACCGATGACCAAATCCGCAAAATGAAACGCGGAGGTCACGACCCCGAAAAAGTTTATGCAGCCTTTAATGCAGCTGTCAACCACAAAGGTCAACCCACTGTTATTCTTGCAAATACAATCAAGGGCTACGGTTTGGGCGAAAGTGGCGAAGGTAAAAACATTACGCATTCGCAGAAAAAACTGAACGAAGAAGAACTAAAAGAATTCAGAACCCGATTCGGCATTCCGCTTTCTGATGATGAAGTCGCCAAAACACCTTTCTTCCGCTTGCCCGAAGATTCAGCCGAAATGAAATACCTGCGCAAGAAAAGAGAAGATCTTGGAGGTTATGTTCCACAACGAAAAGTGGATGTCCGCCCTATCAAAACTCCACCAGAAGAAGTATTTGAGGAATTCTACAAAGGATCGGAAGGTCGCGAGCTATCAACAACAATGGCTTTTGTTCGTATTCTTTCAAAATTATTAAAAGACAAGGAAATAGGTAAACTTATTGTACCTATCGTCCCAGACGAAGCACGTACTTTCGGAATGGAATCACTTTTCCGTCAGTTAGGTATCTACTCACATGTGGGTCAGCTTTACGAACCGGTAGACAAAGAGCTACTCCTTTATTACAAAGAAGCTAAAGACGGACAAATACTTGAAGAAGGAATTACCGAAGCCGGCGCTATGTCATCGTTTATCGGCGCAGGAACAGCCTATGCTACACACGGCCTGAACATGATGCCTTTCTTCGTTTATTATTCAATGTTCGGCCTTCAACGTATTGGCGACCTAGTATGGGCAGCAGCCGACATGGCAGCCAAAGGATTTCTTGTAGGAGGAACTGCCGGACGTACAACACTTGCCGGCGAAGGTTTACAACACCAGGACGGTAACAGCCACTTGCTCGCTTATCCGGTACCAAACCTTGTTACTTACGACCCTGCATTCGCCTACGAACTGGCAGTTATCATTCGCGATGGTATACGCCGCATGTATGAGGAACAGGAAAAAGTATTTTACTACATCACCATTATGAACGAGAACTACCCAATGCCACCTATGCCGGAAGGCGCTAAAGATGGTATTTTAAAAGGGATGTATCTTTATAAAAACGGAAAAAGTGAAAGTTCAGAACTAAAAGCCAACCTGTTGGGTAGTGGAACAATAATGAACGAAACGCTAAAAGCTGCCGAGATACTCGAAGAAAAATATGGCGTCTCTACAAATGTTTACAGTGTAACCAGCTACAAAGAACTGCAACGCGATGCTTTGGATGTAGAGCGACATAATCTATTGCACCCCGACAAAGAAAAGACACCTTATGTATCAACTGTGATTCAGAACGATGGAGTAATTGTCGCAGCTTCGGATTACGTAAAAACACTTCCCGACTCCATTTCCAAATGGTTGCCAAAACGTTTGTTCACCTTAGGAACTGATGGTTTCGGACGAAGCGAAGGCCGCAATGAATTGCGCGACTTCTTCGAAGTAGATGCCAAGCATATTGTTACCGCTACTTTGTATGCTTTATACAAAGATGGAAAATACAAACTGGCTGACCTTAAAAAGGCCATGAAGGAGCAGGGCATTGATGCAAATAAATTAAATCCAATGATTTCATAATTCTATTTGTAAGAAAATTTTATAAAAACTACCTTCACTTCGAACAGAAGATCAAGGTTAAAAGAATAAAAATGAAAAACTTTATAATACCCGAATTAGGTGAAAATATAAGTTCGGCTACAATTGTCAAAATACTTATCAAGACAGGAGACATTGTAGCAACTGACCAGCCCGTTCTGGAACTCGAGACTGACAAAGCCACCATCGAAGTTCCTTCGGATGTGAGCGGAAAAGTAGTTGCCATCAATGTTGCCGAAGGCGAAAGCGTGAGCATTGGTCAGGTTATTTTCTCTGTTGAATCGGCCGAATCAGTCGAAACGACCCAACAGGCCAAAGCTGAACCAGCAGCAGAAGAAAAACAAGCAGTTGCTCCTCCTCAACCAGAAGCACAGCCTGTAGAAGCACCTCAACCAACAGCAGTTACATCTTCAGTTCAGGAATTTAAACTCCCCGAATTAGGTGAGAATATTACCAAAGCAACCATTATAAAAGTATTGGTGGCTGTAGACGAAAAAGTGAGTATCGACCAGTCGGTACTAGAACTTGAAACCGATAAAGCTACCATCGAAGTACCTTCCACTGTGACCGGAACAATTACAGAACTACTTGTTGCCGAAGGCGATGTAATAGAAATTGGCACCGTTATATTCAAGGTATCGGAAGGTTCATCTGTTCAAAGTCAACCTTCAGCTCCTGCGGCAGCTTCGGCATCTGCTCCTGTTGTTGCTGAAAAAGCAATAGAAATTGTTCCTCAGCAAGCTGTAGTTGCCGATGCTCCTAAAGTTATTCCTGTAGAAAACCAACCACCGATTTTGCAAAATGCAGCTCCTGCCGCACCTTCCGTTCGAAGATTAGCGCGCGAGATAGGCGTGGATGTAAATAAGGTCAAAGGTACAGGACCCGGCGGGCGGATACTACTTGATGATGTGAAAGCCTACAGCAAAGCATTGCATCAGCAACGGAACGAAATACAACACATCAAAGCAGAACAACACCAGGAACCATTGCCTGATTTCTCGAAATTCGGAGCAGTGGAACGCCAGGCGATGTCGAATATCCGCTACAAAACAGCAGAACATTTAAGCTATGCATGGCACACCATTCCGCACGTGACTCAGTTTGACAAAGCAGACATCACAGCCTTGGAAGAATTCCGAAAAAGTTATGCCAAAACAGCCGAAAAACAGGGCGTAAAACTAACTGTGACTGCTATTCTTGTAAAAATCATTGCTTCGGCACTCAAGAAATTCCCGCAGTTCAATGCCAGCGTCGATATGCAGGCCAAAGAAGTGATCTACAAGCAATACCTCAACATAGGCATAGCAGTAGATACTGAGTTCGGATTGATTGTACCGGTTATTAAAAATGCCGATCAGCTGAATGTGATTGAAATTTCGCGCGAAATGAACGCACTGGCCGAAAAAGCCCGCAACAAAAAAGCAAGTATTGCCGATATGCAGGGCGGATGTTTCACAATCACCAATCTTGGCGGTATAGGCGGAACATTCTTTACCCCTATCATCAATGCCCCTGAAGTTGCCATTCTTGGTGTTTCGAGAGGCAATATGGAGCCGGTGTATATCGATGGTAAATTTGAGCCACGACTATTGTTGCCGCTTTCGCTTTCGTACGATCACAGGGTGATAGACGGCGCCGATGGCATACGTTTCCTTCGCTGGGTAATTGATGCGATCGAAAACCCAATGAAATTTATTATTGAAGGATAAAAGAATTTAGCATTTATTCAATTAGTATTTATCTTTATAGAAAAAAAACATATGAGTCAAAATATAGTTGTAATCGGAGGCGGACCCGGCGGATATGCTGCTGCATTTTATGCCGCCGATCTGGGCATGAATGTAACATTGATTGACCTGGAGAAAAACCCGGGTGGTGTATGTCTGTACCGTGGCTGTATTCCATCCAAAGCATTGCTGCATGTGGCTAAACTTTTGAACGAAACAAAAGAAGCCAAAGAATGGGGCATCAACTTTGGTGAACCACAAATCGACCTTGATAAACTTCGCGGGTTTAAGAACAAAGTAGTTTCGAAACTCACCGGAGGGCTGGGTATACTCAGCAAACAGCGCAAAATTAATTTCGTACAGGGACGGGCGAAGTTCGTATCGTCGACAAGCGTTCAGGTAACAAAAGAAAATGGCTCAACGGAGCTTATTTCGTTCGACAAAGCCATCATTGCCACAGGGTCGGTCATTGCTACCATACCTTCGTTGCAGATTGAAAGCAAACGCTTGCTGAACTCCACTTCGGCGCTCGATTTACCAGCCATTCCCAAATCACTACTTGTAGTGGGAGGCGGCTACATCGGTCTCGAATTAGGATCGGTTTATTCGGCACTCGGCACTCAGGTGTCGGTTGTGGAGTTTATGGACAGGCTACTTCCGGGGGCCGACCAGGACCTTGTATCGCATTTGCAGAAACGCATTTCAGCATCTTTCGACAAAATCATGCTTCAATCGAAAGTAGTCGAGATTAAAGAAGTAGCAGATGGACTGTTGGTACGCATAGAAAACAAAGACAAACAAATAGAAGAGCACGTTTTCGACTATGTACTGATGTCGATTGGTCGCAAGCCACATACTGCCGGTTTGGGACTTGAGAACACAAAAGTACAAGTGAATGAGCGTGGTTGGATCATTGCCGACAACACTTTGAAGACCAACGACGACAATATCTACGCCATTGGCGATATTGTGGGAGAACCTATGCTGGCTCACAAAGCTTCGCACGAAGGACGTGTGGCCGTAGATGCCATTTCGGGCAAGAAGGTAGCCTTTGAACCACTTGCCATTCCTGCGGTTGTGTTTACCGACCCTGAAATTGCATGGGCAGGTATCACAGAAAATCAGGCCAAGGCAAAAGGTATCAAGTTTGAGTTGGCAAAATTCCCCTGGGCAGCCAGTGGACGTGCCACAACGCTTGACAGGAACGATGGATTGACAAAACTGATTATCGACCCTGAAACGGAAAGGATACTTGGTATAGGTATTTGCGGACCAGGAGCAGGTGAAATGATAGCCGAAGGTGTGTTGGCCATAGAAATGGGCGCTACCGTAAAGGACCTTGCATTGACCATTCACCCCCACCCTACACTGTCTGAAACAGTAATGGAAGCTGCCGAATTGTTCTACGGACATTCGTCGCACATTTACAAGCCTGTGAAACATTAACCGACTGAAGGCTTTTTCTGTTAGTCCCCAAAATAAACAAACCCTGATAATTTTGAATTATCAGGGTTTGTTTTCGTTTTATACGTTGTCTTACTAGGATTCGAACCTAGACAGGCAGATCCAGAAACTGCAGTGCTACCATTACACCATAAGACAGTAGAGATTTTTATTATTGACCAAAACAGTAGTTTTGGAAATTTTCAGGGAAAAAACGGTTGAAGTCCATTGCTGAAATTCAACCGTTATGGTTATTGTTGTCTCACGAAGATTCGAACTTCGACAGGCAGAACCAAAAACTGCAGTGCTACCATTACACCATGAGACAATCATTAGTGCTTTTCACAAAAGCGGTGCAAAGATACGATTGTTTTTCATTTCAGCAAAATCTTTTACTGAAATTATTGTATATTTTTTTCAGTTCTATTCTTCTGCAATGAGCAAATAATAGTTCTTTTTACCTTTCTGAGCCAGTAGGTATTTGCCATTCAGCAGTTCAGATTGGGTAATGAGCATATCCTGATTGTCGATTTTTTCTTTATTCACACTGACGCCACCCGACTGAACAAGTTTGCGCATTTCGCCTTTCGAGGGAAAAACAGCAGCCATATCCACCATTAAATCGATGGCTTTAACGCCTTCGGCAAAAACAGCCTTCTTCACCTTGAACTGAGGCACACCTTCGAACACAGCAAGGAGCGTATCTTCGTCTAATTTTTTCAATGCCTCAGAAGTGGCGTTACCAAAAAGAATGTTCGACGCTTCTACAGCAGCATCATAATCGTCCTGCGAATGTACCATGACTGTAACTTCCTGCGCCAATCGCTTCTGAAGAATGCGTAAATGAGGTGCTGCCGCATGTTCGGCAATCAGACCATCAATTTCTGCTTTATCTATAGATGTAAAGATTTTTATATACTTTTCGGCATCAGCATCGCTTACATTCAGCCAAAACTGGAAGAATTTATAGGGCGAAGTATAGCGACGGTCGAGCCAAACGTTTCCACTCTCGGTCTTGCCAAACTTACCACCATCGGCCTTTGTAATCAAAGGACAAACAAGTGCAAAAGCATCGCCATTGGTTTTACGGCGGATCAGTTCAGTACCAGTAGTGATGTTTCCCCACTGATCGGAACCACCCATTTGCAGTTTACAGTTTTTATGCTGATTGAGCCACAAAAAGTCGTAGCCCTGCATGAGCTGGTACGAAAACTCGGTGAACGACATCCCCACACTTGACTCGGAGCTCAAACGTTTTTTTACCGAATCCTTGGCCATCATATAGTTCACAGTAATGTGTTTACCAATGTCGCGGATAAAATCGAGGAAAGAATAGTCCTTCATCCAATCGTAATTGTTGACCAACTCGGCAGCATTAGGCGCATCGCTATCAAAATCCAGAAACTTGGCCAACTGTGCTTTAATCGACTCCTGATTGTGCCGCAAAGCAGCTTCGTCCAGCAGATTACGTTCGGCCGATTTACCGGAAGGATCGCCAATCATACCTGTAGCTCCACCCACCAATGCAATAGGTTTGTGGCCTGCACGCTGAAAGTGGCGAAGCATCATCACACTTACCAGATGACCGATGTGCAACGAATCGGCTGTAGGGTCAATGCCCACATAAGCCGCAGTCAGTTCTTTAGCCAGTTGTTCTTCTGTTCCGGGCATCATTGTATGAATCATGCCACGCCATTGAAGTTCTTCGATAAAATTCATTTCGTTATCGTATTATTTTTTATTCGTAATATCGCTTTTTTGAAGCTGCAAAGATACAACTTTTCAGTTAAGTGGCAGTAGGAAAGGAATAGAAAAAATAACACACCACAGATATGTAAGTAAACTTCTGATTGATTTGAAATTCGACCGTCATATTTACTTCATGCTCTTTTCACCTGACTGTGTTGGCATTGCAATACGCAAAGGTTTATTTTGCAGGTAAAAACGATATGATGCTACCCAAATACTATCCCACCATTGTAATATCGGATGTACACTTAGGCACCGAACATTCCAAAGCAAAAGAACTCACTCATTTTTTAAGTTCAGTAAATTGCGCTACTCTGATTTTGAACGGCGACATCATTGATGGCTGGCATCTACAAAAGAACGGAAAAGGAAAATGGAAAAAGGAGCACACGGAGCTTTTCAAGGTAATTATGAAAATGATGGAAAATCAAAACACCAACGTTGTGTATATCCGTGGAAATCATGATGATTTTATTGATCAGATTGCACCATTTACATTTGCCAATATCACTATTGTAAAAGACTATGTACACAACAGAAATGGCAAAACCTACTATGTAACGCATGGCGATATTTTCGACAATGTGACTTCGAAAATGGTTTGGCTGGCCAAGTTGGGCGATGTAGGATACACTTTACTGCTTTGGCTCAACAGAATATACAATCTGTATCGGACCCGGAGAGGACTCCCCTATTTCTCACTTTCGCAAAGCATTAAGCAAAAAGTAAAATCGGCAGTATCATACATTTCCGATTTCGAGAACGAACTTGTAAAGCTGGCTCAACTACGTCATGCAGATGGCATTATCTGCGGGCATATCCATCAACCTGCCAACCAATACATCGACGGTATACATTATCTTAATTCGGGCGACTGGGTAGAAACCATGTCGGCCCTGCTCGAACATGAAGACGGCACATGGGAAGTATACCTACACAAGGAAATCCCAACTGACAACAAGCTTAAAAACGCCATACAACTCGACACATCCCCATTAAAATCGGAGAGAATAGCATACTCACTTAATTTTTTCGATCCATTTATAAAACTGTTCTTTCAATGAGATATTTATTTATAGTACAAGGTGAAGGTCGTGGACATTTAACGCAAGCCATAAGTTTGAAACAAATGCTTGAGCACAACGGGCATGAAGTAGTGGCTGTAATGGTAGGGAAAAGCAAAAAACGAGTACTCCCCGATTTTTTCCCGGAGAAAATGAATACCGAAATTATACAATTTCAAAGCCCTAATTTTATGCCTATGCCCAAAGGCAAAAAGCCATTTCTTTTAGCCAGCATTTTGTATAACATTTTACTTTTACCAGTTTATATCGAAAGTATTTTCACGATTCGCCGCACCATCCGCGAGCAGCAAGCAGACATTGTGATTAACTTTTACGAATTATTGTGTGGCATTACCTATGGCGTTTTCAATCCGGAAGTACCCATGGTGAACATGGCGCATCAATATTATTTTCTCACTTCAAATTTCGAATACACAGGGAATAAATGGTTTAAGTTTTATTTACTTAACCTTTACTCCCGTTTTACAGCCTTTAATTCGAGCAAAATACTGGCGCTTTCGTTCAGAAGAGAAGATACAGGCAACAAGGGCACTATTGGCATTGTACCTCCGCTGCTTCGCCGGGAACTATTGCATCAGAAATCAAGAAAGGGGAATTATATGCTTGGATATTTGCTCAATGATGGCTATATGAAAGACCTCAAAAAATGGAGCGAAAGTAATACCTCCGAAGAATTACATTTTTTCTGGGACAGAAGAAACGCCGACACAACCACAATAGCAAGCCATAATTTAACCATGCACCGGCTGAACGATCAGCTTTTTCTGAAATTTATGACAGGCGCCAAAGCCTATGCCACTACAGGAGGATTCGAGTCGGTTTGCGAAGCTATGTACCTAAACAAACCTGTACTTATGGTGCCTACGCACATAGAGCAAGAATGCAATGTAATAGATGCAATGCGTTCAGGAGCAGGAGTAGCGGCCGACAGCTTCGATCTCGATAAACTACTGGAATACATCCCCCATCATGCCAACACAAATAACTTTAAACACTGGGTACAATCGGCCGAATCGGTTATTCTGTTTGAATTAACTGCAATAAACACTGATGCTGTTTTTATATCAATATAAAAACAGTAAAATTCACATTCATACTCGTTTCGCAAAGCAAAGATAAACATGCGTTTTAAACAGAAAAAGATGCAATAGAAATCATCAAAAGAAAACAAGCACGTTTGAAGACGGAGCCTGCTACCAAAGATTATGGACCTTATAATTCCTACTCATTATAACTCTTGGTTCCTGAGTATTATTTACGTGCTAACTTACCTGCCACACGATACAATTCGTGCGGCAGCAGAGGGGATATTTTGAAACAAGTGTTTGTCAACTCAAACTTCAAAACGTCGAAGACTTTTGAACGTTTCTTTAAAAACAAAACCACTAACAAATCTCACTCCGCCTAATCTCCTTATTCAATATACAAAGCTTTGCGGACGTTTGACGAAAAAGTACGCCTGCCTTAGTTCATTCATCTACATATCCGGAAGGATAAATGCAGGTATGTTCCACGCTAAAGTATTCATCGTGATTAGTTTTACGACATTAGTTACAGATTAGCGCTGAGCATCTGGTCCGTCCGGAATGCTAAACGTATCTAAACTAATAATAATTACAATTTAAACAGGCCACATACAAACAAGTTAAAGCATTGAAGAACATTAAATTAATTCACACACAAATCACTTGTTGACAATTACTTTTATTGTATTCGAATACTCAGAATAAATGTTTTGTGCTGGTATTTTAACCATAAAAGCCCTCAGTTGCATGACCAAAGTTCTCAGTTGGGTGAAGCATTTGTGCAGTTAAGCAACAAAACCCCTCAATTGCGTGACCGAAATGCACAGTTGCGTAACAAAAGCCCGCATTTGCACGACCAAAGCTCTCAGTTGGGTGATGCATTTGTGCAGTTAAGCAACGAAAGCCCGCAGTTGCGTGACCGAAATGCACAGTTGCACGACGCAACTGTGCAAATGCGTGATATAACTGAGGGAGTTGGTGATGCAACTGAACGGTTATTTCAACGATTTTTGGGATTTCGGTATCAAAGAACAGTAATTTTTCATTGTTCCACGGATTATCGGCAACTAATAAGGCAGTTCAGCCATCGGTCCACGCGCTTATATCAGTGAAGAGCGTTTAATTGTAAATAAAAAGAATATTGTACAGTTATTATCAAACTGTACAATACTGGATATCCTTATTTAACGCTTTTACACCTCCAAACCTGTCAGATTTTTGAAATCTGACAGGTGGGGTGTAAAAAATTTCAGTTTTTAAAATAATAACTTCACCCCGTCTTTTTATATAACGTATTTCTTTTCTGGTATAATGTTATTCCAATATTTTTATCTTTCCACTCCTTAATTTCAGATATCTTTATTTTTGTCATTGTTTGTTTTGTTTGCTCAAAATCAGATTCACCTATCAAACAAGAGATACATAAACAAAGGTCTGTAATACCAACAGTTTTATTTTCTTTGACTATACTTTTATATTTTCCAAAGCAGGATTCAATAATGTCTGAACTACAAAGAATCGTTGCTTCTTGTTCCATTTTTTGAATTGTTTCGTGAAAGTATTGGCAAACTTTTTCTCTAATTTTTACACTTCTTTCATCGTTGTGGTTCTCTAATAACTTAAGGGACTGATTCATAGTTTGTTTGTTGAATCCTTTGTTTTTAAGTAATTGTTGTATCTTATTTAGAGTTCCAAGTATTGAAGTTGTTTGTTGAATTAACTCGCTATAATTATTTACAAATGCAACCTTTTCACGTTCATCGTCGCTTAATTGATTGTTTTCAAGCAGATTAATCATTTTACTTCCCCAGTTAAACAACGGTGTTAGATTCATAAATCGGCTTACAATACGTTGATTTGGTGGTATAATATGTGCAAATTTGCTCATAGACAATCTGCCTCTCATTCCGGAAAGCTGCTTAGTGTAGGACTCAAAATCGTCTTGTTTTTCTAAGGTCTCTTTGATTATCCATGAAAATTTATGACCAACATCCTCTATATGTTTTAATCCCAATTGACTGTAT
This sequence comes from uncultured Paludibacter sp., assembly GCA_963678465.1. Taxonomy (GTDB): domain Bacteria; phylum Bacteroidota; class Bacteroidia; order Bacteroidales; family Paludibacteraceae; genus Paludibacter. Next base: position 3,273,307 of record OY782858.1, on the reverse strand, counting down.
GTGCTTTTTAGGTTGTTCCCATTATCAGATAAAACATAAAGTATCTGGTCTATATCAATACAACTTTTTATTTCCGATTCAATATCATTTGCTTTCCAGGATTCCGAACTCTTTAGAACAACCGGAACTAAATCTTTATACGTCAGCGCTCTACCCAGATTCTGTTTGCTTGCCGGCACTGCCATTATTGCCAATAACTTCTTATTGCCAAACTGAATGCTTTCATCTATAATTAAAATCCATTTTTCATTAGTATAAAAGTCTTTATCTCTAAAATTGGCAATACCCTGCTTCTTAACCCAATTCAGAACTGTAACATGTGATGGTACTCTCAAATTTAAATTAAAACTAATATTCATGATAAAAAATATCTTACTCACCGATCGGAAACTAACTCCACTACAATTAATTAGCATTATTGCCATTTGAATAATAGTAGTAGAATAAGTGTGATATTTAGGACGTTCTTTTATGGATATTATTGACTTATTATTCCGTTCAATTTGTCTTTCACTTTTTTTAAATCAGATTCTAATTTATCTGCTCTTAATTTATGGGAAATTGATTTCACTTTCCATTCATCTCTGCTAATAATCAATTCCTTTATTTTCTTTTTCAGCTGTTTGTTATCCTTTGACCGTTGAATTGATTTTGCTTTCCAATCAGTTGTTTCCATAAGTATATTTTTTCTGCAAATATAAATAAAAGGAACGAATATATTATTACATTAATGTATATTTTTTACACCCCATCTGACAGGTTTAAACAGTGACCGAAACCTTATCTTACCGGATATCCATATTTATTACACAATGCTTTGCGGATGTCTGTTGAGAACCTTCGGTCGCGACCAATGGTTCCATGCAACGTGCGCTAACTTTAGCTCTTCTCAACATATATCCAAAAAGACAGAGGTTTTGCCATTGTTTATCGTAATATTTTCTTTGCCGCTTCTAATTGAGTATCAATATCACGTTGTATATCTATGATTTTCATCCCGCAACAAACGTCGGGCAAAATACCTATAGCATGATGTTGTGAACTATCTCTGTTCTGGAATTTATTGTAAGTCATAAAAAAAGTAGCAGCCGGCATTTGGAAACGGGTTACATCTCCATTGCAACCAGCTGTGGGCATCCCTACAATAGTTCCTAATTTGTAGTATTTCATCATTTCAATAAACGATTCACCAAAACTTATCGTTTTTTCGTTTGATAAAAAAACAAGTGGTTTGTCAATCTGTACAGGATGGGGAGTTTTATACTCGTTTCTTTTACTTGCGTCTTTACTTTCCGGAGATATTGCCGGAACGATAAACCATTTTTCGGCTGATTCATATTCGTTATTCTCCTGATTAGGAAAACGAATAACCGGAATTTGAAGATTCCCAAGTTCTGTCTTTTCGTGAATAAAATGACTGATAACAGATAAGACATCTGGTTGTGGCCGCCCTCTCACATCGAAAACAATGCCTTTAGCCGATTGCAGTGTCGAAATATATTTTGTAAAATTCCCGTAGGTACATGAATCCGTACAGAGATTAATATAAACCAATCCATTCTCCTCTTTTTTTATAAAATCTGTATTTCTATCAACAGGGCTATCGGATAAATTTGTCTTCAATTGAATTTTTCTTGGTTCATTGTTACTGTTTTTAAATGCAACATTCAGAATAGCATCCTTTGCTGTACTTTCAAATAAATTACCAAAGATTGACAACTGATACAATCCGGCTTCGTATGAGGAATGAGGACAAAAAGCTAACTTCTGCTGAATTATTTCGTGGATTGGCCGATCGTTGATGGAGACCAAAATATCTCCTTTTTTGATCTGCTTATCATACTCTTTACCTACATGTAGAACAAAGCAGGTATCATTGGCAAATCCAACCGAAAGATCAGGGTAATAAAATGGCGCATAGGTTGCCACAGCGCCCACACTGAAGGTATTCCAAATTTGAATATGACTATCTTTTACATTTGACAAAAACTTACATATTCCCCAATAATAATCGCTTAAATTATTTACCTGAGCAAGTTCAATAATGGCGTTTTCAAATTTACTATCCCATATTTCCTGTAGCCCATCTTCGTGAAAATAAGGATAAAAATGTTGAATAATATTTTTTCTTATTATTAAATCGGCCATCCTATATGATAAATGCTTAAATATCAAATTAGCATTTTTTACACTTTCTGCATTCAGCAATGCGGAGAATAGCCCTACTCCACCCTCATCTATTTTATTGATCTCCTTTAGCAAATTAGTATAGCTATCTGTTTTTGCAGGCAAGCTGTTTACTGCAAGCGGAAAATTCACATAGATATTTTCATCTGTTTTAAATGAATAGTTACTGTTGTAATTTAAATCTTTTTTTATTCTGATTATCGGCGATTTCATCTCAGCCAACGAACCGATTGCCTTATATTCAACTGCAAAGTAAGGTGTTCTGATTTTCTCTGTTGTCACTACAGCATTATTCGAAAAGGAAATTTGAGGACAAAGCGGTTTAAACAATTCGAGCAAGGTGCTTTTCAAATCATCATCATTCTGTATTGGTTCAATTTTAGTTATGGAGTACATCAGAAATTTAGTCCAATCAAAATCAACCACATAAGCATTTGGATAAAAATAGCGCACATAACCATAACAATCAGACAGAACGGACATATTATGTATTTGGCGTGGGCTTACATCACTGGTTTCCCAATTCATTGTCTTTTTTTGAGTAAACGTACATGAGAAAGGGAATACAATCAATAAAATGAACACGATGTTTTTTTTCATAATATAGTTTGTTATATCTGCCCCCTAACCCCCGTTCGACTGAGCTCACGCCGAAGCCTAAAAGGGGAATAAGAGAGGGACAAAGAATGTTTAGTAAAAATTTTAATCATCTCCTTGTGTGTCCCGATTTTTAATCTCGGTCATTGGGGGTTTTATGTTTTTCCTGTTCTGTTCACTTCGACTACAGCAAACAAGGGTTTAACTTCATTAACTGCCACACCAACTGCTGACTCTTGAATTGGCACATTGGCATATTAAATAATTGGCATATTAAAAAATTGCCACCTTTCTTTCTATTGTGCACCTTTAGAACCAACCAAGTCCTGATTTTCTATACTTTTGCTTGTTTTACTTGCTCTGATATCTTTGTCGTTGAAGGTATAAGAAACTGATATCAGAAACTCTCTTCCTATGTTGAACACATCGGTGGCAATACGGAAATCATCAGCATCCATTGTTCTGGAGTATTTTTTTGTTTTCCAAAATGGATTGGACACGGCTAATTCAACATTTAGTTTATCATCGAAAAACGCCTTTGAAGCGCCTAAATAACTGCTATAGAAATTAAATCCGTAACCTTGCAGCGTAATACCGGGAAATCTATACATACCACTCATACTAAGTTCATACCCTTTGGTGAGATCGAAGAAGGCGCTGGCATTCACTGACCCTGTAAACCCTGAATTTGATGCTTCCTTATTAGACAAAGTGATATAACTGGCACTTCCACTCAGTCGGGCCTGCAGCCACGAAGTGATGCGTGAACTAAGGTTTAAGTATAGGTTTATATCTTTGAATTTTCCATCATTCATATAAGTAGTATAATAGATGTTGTTCGCAATACCCGAACTGTTCTGAATCGAATTTTCGGAGAAAGTATACGATAACTTTGCAAATTGTTTGATACGCTTTAAGCTGTTTGAATAATCGAAATTGATTTTGTTCAGATATTCGGATGTAAGTGAAGGGTTACCATAGTAAATGGACTGCTGATCTAATACATAAATTGTAGGATTTAAAGCGGTAACGCCCGGACGTTTCATCTTTGCATTATAACTTGTACTCAATAGAATCCCCTTTGATGTTTTTGTAGAAATGAGTAAATAGGGCAAAAGATTTGAATAATTAGTCGAAAAATCGGCCATATCATTGTTTTCGAAACCGCCATCAATACTTGTAGTCTCAAAACGCAGTCCGGCACTTATATTCAATCGTTTCTTTATTTTGAAAGCATATTCCGAATAGAGTGAAAAAACAAGCTGATTGTTGTTGAAATTCTCCTTTTGTACACCTATGTCTGCTGCATAGTTATACTTCTCCGAAACATCAGAATTATCCCGAAAAATCGTTTTAGCGCCTGTGCTTAACTTACTTTCGTTCTTGAAGTCATGGACAAAATCAATTTGCAAGGTATTCTCATCCATTTTCTCATTTTGATCGTACACGAAATGTGAACCTGTATAGTTCAATATTGACAACGCTTCCTGATCTTTCGACTGTTCAACATATTCAACTTCTTTCAGTGCCAAAACTGTCAATGTATTTATCTTGTCTTTTGAAATATGCTCATAATTAAGCCCAATGTTATAATCGCCGAACTTAAGCCCGGAGTATTCCTTTGCATTAAATGCATATACGGGCATATCTGCAATATCACTCATCGTATTTAATTCCTGTCTACTGTATTTCGAATTACTCTGATTATAACCTGTTGCGAAATTTAATATGTTGAGTGAATCAAATTCGTAACTCGCATCGATTGAAAAAGTTTTGGAAACATCATTGCCAACCAACTTATTTTCACTGTTCTGAATAAGTTTATAGTTGAGTACATCCTTTTTATTCAACCTTTCGGAATGCTTTTCGGAATCGAACTTTTTTGTCGACGAATATGAAAGATTACCGTTAACAGTAAACTTATTGGATTTAAACCCAATATCAGTAAACATAGTATAACCCAGATTACTATCGCCCTCAGTGCCTACCATCAACGATGTATCGTTCGTTTTGTTGGTAACTATATTCACCACACCACAGGTCTCATCGCCATCGTATTTCGAACCGGGAGTAGAGACAATTTCAATCTTCAAAATTTTAGAAGCGGCTGTGCTTTTCAGGAATAAAACAGGATCTCTGTTGATCGATTTTACTTTTCTTCCATTGATCAAAATTAATGGAGTACAATTATTTAGCAGGATTCCATTTTCACGATCGACATTCAAAACAGGGATTTTCCGGGCAATCTTCAATAAGTTTGAATTGAATGCCTGAGGATCATCTGACACATTATAAATTATTTTGTCAGGGAGAACACTTACAAGCGGTTTCTGTCCATACACATTCACTTCTCCCAGTTCCTTGCTCTGATCCTCCAGTTTTACTGTCATCAAATTTATTGTGGTTTCAGTTTTCAGACTAACATGTGCTATATGTGTACGTTTGCCGATGTAAGAAAAAACAATATCATACTCTCCCGGATTGGCAATCGTGATGTTGAACTTACCCAACCCATCGGACACACAAGAATATACAGGGTTCGAAGTAGTGCCTGCAACATAGCTTTGTATCGTTACATAAGGAATTGTTGTTGTGCTATTGGGTTCGCACACTACGCCCACAACAGTATAGATGTTGTTCTGAGCACAAAGCACCCGTGGGAACAACAGATAAACAAAACTACAAACAATTAGAATACCCGCTTTTTTTAGATACATAGTTCTTCTATTTTTACTTATTACTTCATCAACCTACAACAGATCATTTATCCAATTTCCCCATTTTATCTTTCAATTGGATTGTACGGCACATTCAGTTCTCCTTCTACATTTACCCACACATCATTCCGCAGCACCTTCATTTGTATATTGTTACTTTTCAGGTAATCGCCAGCTCTACGGTATATTTTTTCCTCTAATTTTTTCCACTCTTCGATAGTGATTGTTCTATCTTTCCATTTGAAATCCTTTATAAGTGCATTTGTTTTTTGTATGCCAATACATTCGAAGAGATAATGATCATTGCTATCTGAAAGCTTGAGGATCAGTCCGGGCAAACCACCCAATTTCCAGGGCCCGAGGTTGATTGGTATGTCAGGCGCAAACCAGGCTGTATAAGTTCGTCCACGAAACTCAACGCTTGCATGCTGACATTTATATCCGGCAACTGTTTGTGTATCGGTATTTATTTTCCATTTCAATTTCGGGACTGTTTCATTGTAAGTGTACACATTATCCGAGTAAGGCATCCGGTTGGTAACTCTCAGGTTGTTTTTAGTTCTGAAAATCTGATAAGCCTGCAACCCGGGATCGTTCAGGGGCACATCTGTTGTTTGCTTTGACAGTTTGGTACAAACAGAATCATTCAGATATATCAATTGACTATAAAATTTTGAATAATTCCGACCTACCTGCAATACCATAACATCACTTATCCGGGTGATGCGTTGTAAAGTATCGCCCAAATAAGAGAGTTTATACGTAACCTGTAAATTGGCCGTATCGACAACAGCAAATTTCGAAACATCTAAATGGGTAATCACCATACTTGGTTCCCCATCAAAAGCATAAGTCATATTTTGAGCATGACTCACAAATACAAACCCGCAAAACAAAACAAGTAATAATTCTTTAATTTTCATATCTTTATAATTTATGTATCTGCCCCCCAACCCACTAAAGGGGAATAGAGAGAAGTTTGATAATGTGCAAATAAGTCGAAAGTCAAAGGTCAAAGGTCGAAAGTCGAAAGTCAAAAGTCGAAAGTCGAAAGTAGCCGTGTGTCAAATTATTCAAAACCCGAAACTCAGACTCTCAAACTTTCAAACTCTTTTCTGAACACGGAACCCGAAACTCTTCGATTCTCAATTCTCAATTCTCAATTGTCTCTGCAACCCGAAACTCGGAACCCGAAACACGGAACCCGAAACTCTTCGATTCTCAATTCTCAATTGTCAATTGTCTCTGCAACCCGAAACCCGAAACTCAGAACCCGAAACTGATTCTCTGTTCAAATCCTCAAATCCTCAAATCTTCAAATCTTCAAACAAACCCCCTCAAACCCGAAATTTTTCAATTCTCAATTCTCAAATTCTCAAATAAATCTCTGCAACCCGGAACTCGAAACCCAAAACCCGAAACCCGAAACTTGCTTATATAAGTTTAAATTTGATTTTAAACAACAGACATGCCGGTCGTATTTTGTAATTGTTGTAGTATGAATTTATCCCATCGAACGAAGAATAAATGTATTCATCCGTATTAAGAATATTTGTATAGCCCAATGATAAAAATGCTGATTTTAAGGTGTAATTGAAGTGTATATCGGCAAAGAATTTATTCTTTTGCGAGGAATTATTGATAGCAGATAAGTAATAGTGCTCGGCAGAAGTTGTCAGGTAAAAATTACGAGAGATATCACATCTTAGTGTCAACTGATGGTTCAGGGTATTTATTTCATTGTTGTATCCTGTATTATCTACCCTCACTTTCGTGTCATTCCACAGCAGTTTATATTCAAGCCCCATTGCTTTTGAAACACTCAATGAACTTTTCAGCTCCACATTAAAATTGGATTGAACAAATGCATTCATGTTCCCCTGACTGGCTTGTTCTGCACTGTAATTGCTGTAACCGGCCTTCAGTGCCACTACAGTTTTCATAAAGTCGAAGCCTTTGCTTAGCTGCGTGGTGGCGCTAAGCTGGCGGGGACTATTGTTGTATGGCAATACCTCGTAAAGCATCATCCCCTCCCGAAAGGATATATTCTGAAGCGTATTTTTGTTATTTTCACTGTAGTATAAGGCTATATTTCCAAAAAACATTTTCAGCACATCTTTGTACTGCCATACTGCACTCAGCTTATGTTCATGGTTTTCGGACACAACTCCACGATTGTGTTTCATGGTCATATAGTCGGTAAAATAGTAAGCCGTGGAAGCATCGCCCAATGCACCATAGCCATTGTTGAAATTGTAACTCAATGACAGTTCCGAGTTAAAACCTAATTTACAAAACAGATTTACAAACGGATTTAAATGAATGCGATGAGCAGGATCAGGTTTGTTCTCTGAATTTTTAATATCGAGATACACGTAATAGGCAGGAACACCCCAATACAGTTTAAAGGATGAACGCAAGAAACTAAACAGCGGGTATATTCCGCTTACCGTTTTCAGGCTTGTGAGTTGGTTTACTGTGGAGTCGGGAGATAAAACGGGAAGTGCACTCAGGTCGCTTTCCTGTTCCACATCAGTGGTTAAGCTTTTGTAGGTAAGATCAAATTGTCCATCGACTTTAAGCACCACCGTGCCTAATTTCATCGAAAGCAGCGAACAACTGTTTTCGGAGTTAAATTCATTCACTTGTGCGTCCTGAAAAACATCACCATCGCTATAGCCCGACAACAACAGAAGCGGTGTGATATGCATGCGTTGAGGCGACGAACTGAACTGCTGATGCGAATCGACAATAAAAGACTTCCCATTCTCTTTTACCTTTACATAATGAAGTGAATTTTGGATATTAATGTTCTTTTGTTCCAACTGCTGACCAAACATCTGCTGTTGGTTGTCGATGCTGCCGCCGCTTTTTTGCCAACCATATTCTATTTCCGACACATTGTTCATGTACACCGTTTTTGTGTTTTTATTAAATAACAACGCCGCAGTTACCCGGTCGGTGTTCTGAGTTGCATTTGCATTTTCGCTAACTGTTATTATGCTGTCGTTGGACAAAAAATACTCCGAACGGGAATATGCATTTTTCGTTTCAAAATCATTTACATAATTCAAACTAAAATTAAGCTGTTTTTCGTCTGTGTTTTTAAACAACTGATTCACGGAGACTGTATTTGTAGTATTGAACAGGTAACGGTTTTCGTTGATGGATGGTGCGGAAGGCATTTTTACGGCAAGAAGGGGCTCTTCGGTGATTCCCCGGCTTGCAGAAAAACTATTTAATTCATTGGTGATATTACGTCCCGAATTATTCCCCTTGTAAACACTTATGTTTTGGTATTTCTTCCCAAAGAACAATCCCGTCAGCTCATTCTCCCACAACAAAGGTTGCGCTCCTATGCCCAGCTGCGCCAGTAAACCGAAGGTTCCTTTTGAACCTTCTTTCAGCTTAAGGTTGATGGCCGTTTCGTTGGCCATTGTGCTGTTATTGTCCAAAGCTTTTATCGGTTGATGATGTTCCAACACCTGTACTGTAGCTACATCTGCTGCTTGTATGTTATTTGTGGCAATACCGTATCGTCCCTGAAGCAAATCAAGATTTTCGATATAAAACTTATTGATTGGTTTACCGTTGTACGAAATTTCACCACTCTCTTTTACTGTGATCCCCGGCATTTTGCGCAACACATCGCCTATTACCTGGTCATTCCCACTTTTAAAACCCGAAACCAGGTAATTCACCGTATCCTTTTCGCCCCATATCTTTTTTGATTTCACAATCACCTCCTTCAACTCCATCTCTTTCTCAACAACCTTAAAGTTGACTGTCGTTGTGGTATGGGAAACATTTACTGACTGTTTCAGAATATTAAAACCCGAAACACTCACAATAAGCGAATCGGAAGCGCCCTTGTATTCCAAAGTATACATTCCATCGTCATTCGGATAATCGTATGCCAAGATGGTGGCACCGTTGGCAGTTTGTAAACTTACAGTTACATCCGGATAAATCTCGTTTTTGGTATTTGTGATTTTACCGCTTATTTTTACCTGGCTGTATGTACTGAAGCAGGTAATCAGGAGTAGAAAGGATACGAACAGCTTATACATAGTGTTGACTTTAGTGACTAACAATGAGACAAAAAGAAAAACTAATAGCAGAAAAAGAAAAAATGCCTCGCTTTGAATAAGAGCACCGGCAAGTAAAAAAACAAGGGAGAAATCAAGCTCTTGTGCTTTTAGAGTTGCAACACAAAAAGAGAAAACAATATATTCACAACCACGTATTCACTCTCTTAAATTTTAACTCTGCAATATTAGTGAAAATAAATCATATTCTATATCACAAAGCACTAACAAAATTCTCACAAAGTTCTAACAAACACTATAATAATTGTTAAATATAAGAATGCATCATTGATCTCAACCCATTCACCCTAAAGCAAAAAACCGATGCTTGTAAGTTTTGCTTACAAGCATCGGCTTAAAGAGAAAGAGATTCAGGGATATCAGAGATGGACCCTTTCTCAATATTTACTTTTTAATTATTGAACTGCAAATTTACTTTTTTCATCAACAAGCAGTTTTATAAACTCTTCTATGGGTTTTAATTCATCCGAATCCCGAATACCACCAAAACGTATCTTGTGTGTAAACGTTCCGTTTTCCACCCTTATCCATGTGTCGCACCCATCGGCACACACATGACAGGTATTTATATCCACCTTTGCAAACTCGTCCTGATTGTACAAACTAATTATTTTGTTCCAGCTACTTTCAGAAGTAGATTTCGAAGTCTTATACTCACTTCCGTCACAAACGGCTTTCTGAATATAAGTCATTCTCTTTTCTGTAATAACCAATGAATCATTCCCGGCACACCAACCACAAACTGTACCTATCGTTATTTTCACACCAGCCTGTTCTGCTTCAGCATCAGTTTTTGACTCACACGACACAGCAAGCAGAAGCGTCGAAATCAATATCAAATATTTATTCAGTTTCATAAAAATACTGTTTTTTCTTTAGATGAAAGAATGACTGAGAATGTTGCATTTTGATAAATTCGGATCTAACAAATCACCAACTATTATTCTTCAAAATAGAAAATTTTATTATCACCATTCTTTTTCTTAATGGTAATATATAGTTCTCCTTTTTCTTTAATTATTGAATCTCCTATCTCTGCATATTCCCATGAATTTGGAAAAAACTCAGCAACTTCTATAAAAATATATTTATTTGTATTGATAGAAAATGAATAAATATTGTGATTGCTAACATCGTTATATACTTTTAAAATCACTCCTTTATACGAGTCGTTTCTTATGTTGTTCTTTGTCATACAAGAAGCTAAAAAAACAAATAAAGATATATAGATAATTTTCCTTTTCATCTTTTAAATAATGAGGTTAAAATGTGACACTAACTTCAATGCTTATATTTATCAAATTCTACCGGATATTTTTATTAAATCTACAATGCTTCGCGAATGTCTAAAATGAATCTTCAGTTTTTTAATACTGGCTATCAGCAATGTGTGCCAATTTTAGTTCATTTAAAGAACATCCGGATAGACGGGGGACATGCAACAAAGATCTATTCTAACAAGTTACGGCTTTCCAGGTATTCTTATATCAAAAAGATAATCAAGAACGAATTTACCATTTTTATAGAAGTAAAACCACCCTGTTTCATCTACAATAGGTCCCATTTCTCCAGAGTAGTATTGAAAAGTAAATTGTGTTCTATTCTTCTGTGCTCTATAGAACTTCTTTAATTTTACCTTTGTATCAGGGTAAGAACTTATAAAAAACAGACTCCCTTTGTATTTAATATATCCTGATAGTCTAGCATTGTAATACTTCAAGAGTTCTTCATCTAAAACTCCAATAGAAAGTTTCAAATGACCATGCTCTTTATATAAATTTATATCATAGGTACAATTCCTTCTGAAAAAACTTAATTCATGATTTATAGCAGTATCTAATAGGTTATATATATTTTTATTAACCACTTTATATTCCTTCAAATAAACGACAGTGTCATTTTGTTTTTTGTTATCTGACAAACCGTGAAAACAAATCAGTACACATGACATTAATAGTGCTATTCTTTTCATAATTCAATATGTATGATAATTTGTATAATTTCTCTTTTCCTTAGTGTATATTTAAAAAAATGATCATCGACCATAGCCACATTTGATACTTTCCATGACACGATACATTACTTATATTCTCTACTTTTTAGAATCAGAAATTAATCTCTTAATTTGGTATATAATGAACCAAAAACAAATCACAATGGTAAATAAGTGTGGGATTAGCTCAGTTGTATAATAGCTTAATTCACTTTGTTTATTCAGAGAACTCTTTACCATTGTGCCAAAAACAAAATTCGTTAATTGAAATCCAATTGATAATAAAGATAATAATATAACTATAACTCTATATAATACTTTAATTATTTTAGTTGCCATTGTTTACTTTGATATTTGGATTTTGTTGTAACCATTATTGAATAGATGACATAACCCTGTCCTACCGGATATCTTCATTAAATCTACAGAGTTTTGCGGACATTGCCGAAAGAAAACTTTAGTTCTCCCATAAATCAACATTTTCTATCTTCCAGTTACAATCATGTAAAGAAAATATTATTTTACAACCAACACCTTGTATATCATATCTAAAATATACACTCGCACTATCTCCTTTTATTTTAAGTTCCTTAAACTCTAGATAAGCCTTAATTTTTTGTGTTTCTATTTCTTCTTTTAAAATAAATAAAACTGGGAGCTCAAATTTATTCAAGTTAATACTATCATTGACCATATCATTTTTCGCTATCACCAAATGGTTTTGACCTATTACTTTTTGAATACTATAATATTGCTGGAATTCAGGCAAGTTTATTACTTCATAAATCAACTTTTGTAATTTGTGCATTTCAGTGCAATTACTTTCTGTTGTATTGTTTTTATTTGTTGTACTACTACAAGAAATAAGAAATACTGTAATTATCAATAAATATAATTTCATAAGATTATTCTTTAAACAATGCTGAACCATTCGAAACATATTCCCTCGTCCCACCATATATCCTTATTAAAAATACAAAACTTTGCAGACGACTGACTATACCCAACCTTAGTCCTCCTCAGTACAGAGATTGAAGAATGGGATGAAAAACAACATTCACAACCACGTATTCACTCTCTTAAATTTTAACTCTGCAATATTAGTGAAAATAAATCATATTCTATATCACAAAACACTAACAAAATTCTAACAAAGTTCTAACAAACACTATAATAATCGTTAAATACAAGAATCTACCATTTATATCATTCCATTTATCCTAACGCAAAAAGCCGATGAGGCAACCTATATGCTAAAATTGAAACGCGGATAACGCGGATAAAAAATATTAAACGGATTTTATTACTGATTAATTTACTTCGTAAATAGCGGATTTATCCGCTGACTTTATTTATAAAGTCTTTATCCGAATTTCATCCGCTTAATTCGCGTAAATCAGCGTTACTATTATTTACGATTTATTGGTACAACGCAGCTCTGTGAACTCTGTTTTGTCTCTGTGATCTATGTGGTTAAAATAGAAACGCGGATAAGCGCTTTATCCATGTATATCAGCACTTCAGCCCTATTACATTTCTTATTGTTTTTTATGAAACTGTTTTAATACTAATATTCATAATATCAATATATTAAACTGTTTATCTGTAACAATCAAAGCAGTAATTTTAATTATTTGTAAGATTTATTACAAAAAACATGTCATTAATTTTGCAAATTAAGAAAAAACAATATACATTTGCAAAAAAGAAGAACAATTGTTGAGCATGTGCTGAGGCGTATTTCGATTGGAGAATTATAAACAAACTGTTTATCACGTAAAATCCGAAAGTTTCCAATATGTATATTTACTTAAAACTCTGGACAAACAGTTTGAAGGACCCTAAACAAGCGTTTACCCCGTCCACCCACAGGAATATTACCAATTCCTGCAATAAAAATCCTATCGTCATCAATAATATTTCCATGTAATGCTGTCTGAGGTACGATGCAAGTCATCTAAATCATAAAACAAAGCATCTGCATAGCGTTGCAGACCATCTAAATGACAAAAACCGACATCTTTAGTACGTTGCAGAACATCTTTCGGACAATGCGAGCCATCTAAAGTGCGTTGCAGCGCATCTTTCGGACGTTGCAGACCATCTAAAGTGCGTTGCAAACCATCTTACGAACGATGCGAACCATCTAAAGTGCGTTGCAGAGCATCTTACGAACGATGCAAACCATCTAAAGTGCGTTGCAAAGCATCTTTCGGACGATGCAAAAGAACAAAAGAGATGATTTAGCTAGCTGGCAAACACCTCAAAAATAGGTGTAAAGTGCCGAATGACAACAAAATACAGAAACAATCCATCATAAAGATAGAACCGACACACAGAAAAGAGGAATATTCCGGTTTTCTGCTTATTTTTTAGTAATAACCTTTTAATACTTCAAAGAAATGACATCGTTACAGATCAAAAAACTGAAAATGTACATGGCATTACGTGTATTGTTGGGTGCAAATCTGGCAATACTCGAAAAACTACCGAATGCCACAGTGTTACTAACCGCTCTCGACAACGCTATTGCCGATATACAGAGCAATATCGCCTTGCAGCAAGCGAGTGGTAACGAACAGAAAGAACAACTTGAAAAGCTGCACGACAAAGTGGTGCAGGATGCAATGGATGCTTCGCGTAAAACGGGGGCTTATGCCGATGCCGTTGACAACAAGGCACTACTCAAAGACTCACAGTTGGCCGAAAGTAAAATCTCACGTCTGAAAGACATTGAGCTGATACAGATAGCCAAAGGAATGTACAATCTGGTAAATACGAACTTAGAGCAACTAAGTGCATACGGACTGACTGCCGACACACAAACTGCTTTTTTGAGCGACATTACCCTTTTCGAAGCATTTATCCCACAACAGGGAAATGCGGGTCTCGACAAAAAGAACATTACTAAGGCTTTGAACGAAAACTACATAACCGCCGACAAAGTGGTAAGCCATTTCGACAAGCTGCTTGAAATTGTACGCCTGACAGAACCGAAATTTTACGCCGACTACAAAGCATTGCGCCGAATTGAAATGCCTACGGATGTGATGCAGCTCGTAGCTAAAATAACCGATGCTGCAACAGGTGCAGGCATCCCCAATGTTACCGTTAGCCTTCAGCTGAATGGCAGCGCCGCCGACCCTATCGTAAAACAAACTGCCGAAAAAGGCGGATTCCAGATAAAATCCCTCGAAAACGGTATCTATACCGTTACGGTGGAAAAAATTGGCTACCTCACCCAAACACTTACCCTTACCCTACCCGGCGATGAACAGTATAGTATGGAGGTGAAAATGGTAAAAAACTCCTGATAGCCTGAATAACTACACACATTCCATCTTGAAAGAGATGGGATGTGTGTGTTTGGTAATGTAATTATACTTATAAACGGGAAAGATAACAATCAATTATCCTTTGAGCTTTTTGCATAAATGCGATATATGCGGAATTTATTTCCGGATATACGGAATTGAGGGAAAGATATATATTGTTAGGCATAATAAAAAAATAAAGACTATGGGACTATATTATCAATGCAAAGGATGTAAAAACAAAATTTATTTAGCATCCTTACTGCAAGGAGTTCTAGTTAATATTGATGGATTAGAAATTGCATGTGAAAATTGTGGTGCAGCTTATACAATCTACGTAAAATCGTCTGATGATAACGATGATGACAATGACAATAATGGTTATGGCTATAGTGCAAAAATCCGTGTAAAAGAGGATGGAGGTTACATTGTCCCTGATCCTAACTATATTGAAAGAATATTAGAAAATAAAGCTGCTTTGAGTAGAGGTTTACGCAAAGGGATTAAAAAAAGCAGTAAAAGGATAGGAAGGAATAAAGGTGGATTAAGAAGTGGATTTGAAACTGAATAATTTATAAAACATGGATAAAACAGAATATTTAAAAATACTTAAAGAACAATCTGAAAGTAATTCAAAAACTATGTCAGATACTGCTCGAACTATTGGTTTTGCAATTATTGGTTTTTCTATTGTAATTCATTCGAATACAAATACAGCAAATCTTACTTATTTATTTTTGGCTTTAGTTTTATCATTTTTTATAATAGATTTTGTTCAGTATCTTTTTATGTGGCGAGCAAGTAAGAATTTGTTTCTTAAAGTTAAATCAGGCAAGATTGATGGAAAAAAAAGCGATGAAGTTGATAAAAGAAATAAAAAATGGGCATGTCGATTTGTGATATTAAAACTATTCTTTTTAGCGAGTTCCTTAATTATACTTGGATTAGTCATGTTTAAGCACATTTATTGACATATAAAAAATTACTTTGCCTAACACGCGGTATAGCCAATAAGGGTTTCAGAGGTATGCGAAGTTCATCACCCGCATCAATCTTTCGTCTCGGTTGATAGGAACGTCGCTCCGCAATCCCCAACGTTTTATACACGCAACCGTTAGGCACAATAATAGAAAAATAAAATGAGTGAAATCGTAATCACGAATCCTGACTTATATTTCTACACTCAACAGAAGAGTTTAGAACAACGACTTGAAAAAGTAAGCCTCTCGGAAGAAGAAGAGAGCTCGATTGTTGCGTCAAAAACAATAAAAACAGTAAGAGATAAAGCACTTGGACTATTTAAAATTGGAGACATTGTCAACACATTAATAAATTGGAATGACGAAGTTGATAAAGATATAAAAGAAGCGAAAAAAGAATTTTTACTCACGCTATATTTCAACAAACAAGACCAAATTGAAGAAGGATTGAATGGTCTGAAAAATTTACTCACAAATCCAACTGGCAACACATTGTTTAATAAAATATTGCGAATTTTAGACAACTCAACTCCAGATTTAGAACTTACTGAGCATTTGGCAAAAGTATTAAAACACATTGTTGAGACTGATTTTAGTTCATTGTTTGAAGACCATAAATATGCATTAAATCAAATAGAAATGCTTACACCACAAGCATTGACGATTTTGTCTGACAGTAGAAATTGGCCAACTTGGCGCATGCAATCTTTTTCGTCGAATAGTGGAAAAATTACGTCTGATTGGATGCCCGAATTTGTAAATTTATACTCTGCGATAAAAAACATGACTGAAAATAGCATGAAAGCAAAGATTTCTCACTCAATGAACGACTTAATTAAGAACAGATATATAGAAGCTCTACACTTGACAACTGGACCTCCAAGTGAGAACCATGAGAACTTTGCAAAAGTTGAATTGACTCAAATTGGACGTATTATTCTGAAATATATAGTTTGACAAACAACAAAATTACTGTGCATAATACTTAGGCTTCCTGCGGTCGGAACAACCCCGCAAGGAAGCGTCGGTAGCGTGGGAATAACAACCACACACTCCATCTTGAGAGAGCTGGAGTGCATGTTGGGAAATTTTGTTAGGAATGATATTTATACTTAAAAAACAGGACAAATACAATCAATTATCCTTTGAGCTTTTTGCATAAATGCGATATATGCGAAGTTTATTTCTGGATATACGGAATTGAGGGAAGGATATATATTGTTAGCGGTAATGATAAAAAAAATAAATATGAGCAAGAAGATCTTTATATCCTATAGTTGGGGAAATAGCGAACACCAAGAATTGGTTGTTAATTTAGCTACTAGATTAATGAATGACACCGTGGATGTTATCTTAGACAAATGGTCTTTGAAAGACGGACATGACATTTATAGTTTTATGGAAGAGATGGTTAAATCTGAAGATATTTTCAGAGTTTTAATTATTTCCAATAAAAAGTATGCAGAAAAAGCAGATGGACGTGAAGGTGGTGTTGGTACAGAAACTCAGATTATTACTCCGAATATATATGCAAAAGAGAAACAAGAAAAATTTATCCCACTTGTTTTAGAAAGAGATGAAGATGATGAGCCATTCCTACCTTTATATTTAAAAAGTAGAAAATATATTGATTTCTCGAAAATTGAAACTTTTGAAGATAGTTATGAGGAACTTTTAAGAAACATTTTAGAAGCACCGTCGTTGCCTAAACCAAAACTGGGTTCAACACCTCCAGCATATATTACTGATTCAACAATAAATCTATCGGAAACGAATAATAAATTAAAAACTATTGAAAATCAATTAAGGAAATCTAATTCTCTTTCAGTCAAAGATATTAACTCATTTATAGACCTATTCAATAATAATTTATGGTCTTTTGACCAAAAAAACATACCTAATGACTTAGTTTTGTACGGAGCACAATTATTAAATGCTTTAAAGTCTTATAAACCATTAAAAGAAGATTTCATTAAATTTATTGATTTACTCTCTTCAAGTGATACTGACAATTCCGATGAAATTTTGATTGGATTCTTTGAAAATGCGCCAACATTTAATTATCCTAGAGAAAGTTCTGGTAGTTGGACAACTGAAAGATTTGAAATATTTAAAATTATTTTTCATGAGTTATTTATTTATACCATTGCTGTATGTCTAAAAAATAAGAATTATGCTTTAACTGCCGATTTATTACATTCCAAATACTACAAAAAGGACAAGTATAAAAGTAAAAATGAACCAGAATCATTCACCTTCTTATTTAATTATCATGAAAACTTAGAGAATTATAGTTCTCAAGTATTTAATAAAGTAACAGGTTTTGGAGATTATTTAATTACAAATCTTTCTGAAACACTAAAAAAAGAAGACGTAATCTTAGCAGATACTTTATGTTACTTCATAAGTTGTATTGAAGATCAGAATACTTATAATTTATGGTTTCCTAAAACCTATATATACTCTGAGAGTAATGAAATAACCTTTTTCGTGAAAATGACCTCAGAAAAACACTTTGAAAGAGTAAAAACATTATTTAATGTCAAGAATAAAAATGAATTAATTGACAAGTTAATTAAAACAAAAGGAGAATCAAAAGACAGAATTAGGTACTATAGAGGACATAAATATGTACCATTTAACCATGAATTAATAAATCCAGAGACTATTGCGACATACAGATAAATCACTAACCCGTCCTACCGGATATCCTCATTCAACATACAAAGATTTGCGGACGTCTGAAGAAAGCTAAACTTCAAAACGTAGAAGACTTTTGAATGTTGCATTTCAAATTAAGCCCTTGTCCTCTCGGATATATAACCATTACTTACTTGCACAAAGGTGCAGGTTGGTTGGTGGGTAATAGTCTGAACTTGGATGAAGCAGATGAATCAGATGAAAACAGATACTCTATCATCTGATACATCCCTTGTTGATCGTAGTCTTTTTGTTTAGCGAAGCGTAATCCGCCAGTAGTCGGACAGGCATTGTGCTAGAAATAAATTAGAATCAAAAGAAGTATAGTGTATAGTAAAAAGATACAAGTATGAATATTGAAGAAATCGTAAAGCATATTCCTGATTGGCAAAAGGCTAAAACTATTCGACACGAACCATTGAGCGGTGGTTATTCAAATACTGTTTATAAAGTTTTTGTATATGAGAAAATCTATGCACTAAGAATAAATGGTAAGCAAAATGAGTTTTTAGGGTTAGAGTACAAAGATGAAATTGAAATCATTGCTCAAGCAGCCAAACACGATTTAACGCCAATGGCTCTGGAATGCGAGAATAAATCAGATTTTTTAATCACTGATTTCATATCCGGAACTCAGTTGTCGGAGGAACAGATTAAAGATACTGACAACTTAAAGAAAGTGGTTTCTATTCTAACGAAAATCCATAAAATTCCATATTCAGGGAAACGTTGTAGTACTCCATTTTCTTTAACTCGTGGTTATCTTCAGGGTGCTGAACGACTTGGAATACCTTGCCCTACTGACTTAAAGGAGTTCTTGAAAGAAGTGAATGCTATTGAAAAAGTACGTCAAAATGATCCCGACTATCAAAAACATTATTGTCATAATGATGCATTTGCACATAACCTGATGATTTGTGATAATGGAGATATTAAAATAATTGATTGGGAGCTTTCAGGGTTGGGTGATATCTGGTTTGATCTTGCCACATTATCATTTTCTTGTGGTTTTGACCACACATTAGATGAAATAATGTTGAAAAGCTACTTTGGCAGTTCCGATGAACTAAAGCATAAAACATTACATGAAATGAAGTTCGTATGTATGGTTCGTGAGATTGGTTGGGCACTGTTACATACAGCTTTGGATAAAAATAAACCTATTCCGGGACCAGGCTATATGGATTTTGCTAATTCAGTTCTGAATAGACTAAAACAAGGTCTTGTGACCTTAATTTAAGATGTGTTTTTCTTTATGGATATTTAAACATTACTTGCTTGAATTTCTACAGAAAAGAAGAAAGAATTTGTGTAGGGACAGGCCATTACTTATCCCTACAGGAGTATTGTAGAAATGAGTAAAGGTGGAGGAAGAATGTTAGCGGTCACTGGGAGTTGGAATTTGAAAAATTGGTACTCACGCTGCCGCACGATTGCATCGTGTGGCAGGTAAGGAGTAAACAATAATCAAAAAACAAGAGTTACAATGAGTAGAAATTATAAGTTCCATAATCCTTGATAGTAGTGCTATTGATTATGCCGGAGAAAAAGGATTATTGAATATTGTGTTGATTTAAAGTTATTTTCACACGATGCAATTCGTGCGGCAGCGCGAGGACAAATATCTATAAAATAAATATGAACGCATGAAAAAAAAATCATTGGTAATTATTTCTGCTTTAATGTTGATAATTTGCTTTACACAATGTAAAAATAACGACGAAGAATTACTTCACAATATTGTACTGTACAACCAACCCCTTCCTACAATTCAGAAATATATTCAAGGGAAATGGAAATTAGAATATGCTTACGGCGGATTAATGACGCACAAATATATTGACACACAAAATTCTTATATGGCTTTAAGTCGTAACAACCATATAACTATGGGAAATGATTCTTATGGAGTTGTTGTTGATACAACAATCGTATGGAAAAGAGAGAAAATCATAAATAACGAATATACATATTTATTAAGCTACTGTTGGTCTGGTTATTTATGGCCAGAATATCTAATTGTATACCAAATTAAAAATGACACATTAATAGTTAAAGACTATGGCGATGATGGTTATGATTACTATTATACTAAATATTAATTTTAAAAATCAAATTTTATGAATATTCCTGTTCTAAAACAAAAAACCGATACCTGTGTGTTTTTACTCACAAGCATCGGTTTAAATGAAAAAAAATCTGGGTAGGCTTCAGATTCGAGAAATCAAAACCGCCCTTAGCTAAATCAGCGTATTATTGACAGGATGTGCCTATTGCAATGAAAACCAATATAAACAGACAGCTGATTATTCGTACCAGTCGCCATTTACTTTAATGAGTTCAATCAATTTATCCACCGCATCGTCTTCGGGGATATTGCGCTCTACGCATTCTTTCTTTTTGTAAAGACTTACCTTACCGCGTCCGGCGCCTACATAGCCATAATCGGCATCGGCCATTTCGCCGGGACCATTCACAATGCAACCCATAATGCCTATTTTCAGTCCTTTCAGGTGCGAAGTGCGTGCTTTGATGCGGGCAATTACGGTTTGAAGGTTGAACATGGTGCGTCCGCAACTCGGACACGATACATATTCAGTTTTGGTAATGCGTACACGGCTTCCCTGAAGGATACCGAAAGCAACCGAACATACTGCTTCTACGCCGATATTGCCGTTGTTTTCGAGAAAAATACCATCGCCAAAACCATCGATAAACAAAACACCAAGGTCGGTAGCTGCTTTTATCTGAAGGTGTTGCAGGTCAGTCTCGGCATAACTGCGACAAAGCACCACCGGAACAGTACAACCTTCGTTCAGCAAAGTATGGAAAAATGCACGTTGCTCGCCTACGCCATTCGGATGCGATGTGCTAAGCAACACAACAATATCGGTACTTTCATTCAGGATACCGATCAACTCAGGAGTTAAATCGGCATATTCAAGTTTCAGGAATTTTATTGCCGAATTGTCCGAAAGAAGTGTCTGGATATAATCTGCTTCGAAAACAGGATAAGTATCGCCATTGGTACTTAACACATGGTTGTCCACTAATAAGTAATCGGGTATGGTGCTGAATCCGCCATCCTTATCGGCAAAAACTACCGGCATATTTTCGCCACCTATATTTCCAACGGCATGTGTTGTACGGCGAATGTATTCGTAACGTGAGTATTTAGTGCTTTCAACCGCCTGTATGGCTGCTGCCTCTGCACGTTCGCCAATGTACGAAACCAACAAACGCGCCACAGGAATTTCAGCTTCGGGCTCTTCGCTCAACGACACACGAATAGTATCGCCTATGCCATCCAACAACAGTCCACCGATACCAATGGCCGATTTAATTCGTCCATCTTCACCATCTCCGGCTTCGGTAACTCCTAAATGCAAAGGATAATGCAGATCGGCCTTTTCCATTTCGTCCACCAACAGGCGAACGGTTTGCACCATCATTACCGTGTTGGATGTTTTCATGGAAATAACAACATCATGAAAATCTTCTTCCCTGCAAATATTAAGAAATTCCATACAGGATTCCACCATGCCACGCGGTGTATCGCCATAGCGGTTCATCATGCGTTCGCTGAGCGATCCATGATTTACACCTATGCGAATGGCGGTATTGTTTTCCTTACATATATTGAGGAAAGGAATAAAACGCGCCCTTATCTTTTCGTACTCAGTAGCAAATTCAGCATCTGTATAATCGGAGTTATCGCCTATCTTGATACTTCCGATATAGTTGCCGGGATTGATACGCACTTTTTCAACATTGCGCGCTGCCACATCCGCAGCATTGGCATTGAAATGAATATCGGCCACCAACGGTGTGTTGTAGCCTTTTTCGCGGATGGCATTGTGAATCAGTTTCACACTTTCGGCTTCGCGTATGCCCTGTGTTGTGAACCTTACAATATCGGCTCCTGCTTCCACAATACGAATGCATTGCGCCACTGAGTTTTCGATATCGTTGGTGTCGGTATTGGCCATCGACTGCACACGTACGGGATAATCGCTGCCAAGCTTTACCGTTCCTACCTTTACTTCTGAGGCAGGACGACGACTGTATTTAAAAGGATTTACTTTCCACATTTTATTATTTTCGATTTAAATTCGTTTTTGCTAATAAGAACTTGTATATTATGAAGTTATTTGTTTTGAAGTTAATGAAGTTAGTAATTATGAAGTTAATGAAGTTACTCTTTAAGAAGTTATTGAAGTTAAGAAGTTATTGAAGTTAAGACGTCAGCGCTTTGTCAATACATTTCATAAAGCCTCAATGCTTGTAATAAACTCAATACAATAAACAACAAAAACAGAAAAAAGTTAGGAAGTGGACTGCTTGTTTTCGGTTACAATGTCAATATTCTCTTTTAGTTTCCGAAAACCAGCCCGCTGAATGGCTGAGCTTTTAAATGTTTTGCTAAAAACTTCGGGAGTCATCAATTGCCAGTCGGCCGATTCCCATCTGCCTATTGCTTCTACCGGCGCAAGTTCAGGATGTTGGTGTTGCCTTGCCCACTTCTTATTCCACGGACAAACATCAGCACAAATATCGCATCCCAAAGCTCTTCCCGTTAAGAGCGATTGAAATTCAGGTTCCACCCTTTTTTTATATTCTATGGTCTGATACGAGATACAACGACGTGCATCCATACTTCGGCCTATAAGTGCTTTGGTAGGACAGGCATCGATACAGCGGGTACATTTGCCACATCGGTCGGGAACAGCTTCATCGTATTCAGTTTCCACAGTAAGCATAAGCACACCAATAAAACAATATGATCCTATACCGGTGGCTATCAACTGTGTGTGTTTACCTATCCATCCCAGTCCTGCACGTTGTGCCCAACGTCTTTCCAACACCGGCGCCGAATCCACAAAACTATGTTGGTAATCGCTGTTCACACATTCAGCTCCGTATGCTGCTGTAATTTTATGCTCCAGTTCGAGCAATTTTTGTTTCAATACCTGATGGTAATCGGTAGCCGACCATGCATATTTAGCAATGCGGGGCGCTGAAGCAGGTTGAGCTTTGTCAGTGTAATAATTCAGCAACACCACCACTACCGATTTGCATCCGGGCACCATAAGGCGGGGATCGGTACGCTTTTCAAAGTTACGTGCCAGATAACCCATTTCTCCCTGTTTGCCTTCGGCCAGCCATTGCTGTAAAAAAGCTGCATCTTCAGTAAGTGCCTCCGCCCGGGCTATTCCGCAAGCATCGAAACCTATTGAAAGTGCAGCCTCTTTTATAAATTTATGCATGATATTGTGATTGAGGTTTCGATGCTTCACTGCAACTACAACCTTCTGCTGTATTCGTAAACTGTAAAAAAATAAGCCTATAAAAGCTTAGCTATCTTAGCATTCAGCTCCTCGAAACTCATATCGCGACCAATGATCACTCCCTCTCTGTTCATTAAATACAAAGTAGGAATCGCTCTTACATTGTAAGAAGAAACAAAGGTGGTGTTCGGACCGTTTTCGTCGCGCACACATACCCAGGGCAAATTGGCCACCGATTCTTCCCACAGCAATTTGCTCCGGTCCAGCGAAATCTGGAAAATTTCGAAACCACGGCCGCTGTATTTATTGTAAAGCTCGCGCAATTCAAAAGTATATTGCACGCTGTTTTCCATTTCGTAGGACGAAAAATCAATCAATACTACCTTTCCTTCCAGTTCCGACAGTTTCCGTTGTTTGTTGTTTTTATCGTTCAATGCAATGTCGATATAACCTGCCGAAGCGTTGTTGATAATCTCGGCCCATTCCTGGTTGGCTTTTTCTTTTCTTTCTGTCTGAATGGCATCCATTACCAGTCCGTACAGGTTTTTGCTCCTGACGTATTCGGGCATAAAAGTATTGTACGATGTAGCCACAGCTGCGCAATAGGGTTTGTCCTCTTTGACGTAGGGCGAAAAAATATAGGAATTGTTGACTTTTTGATAAATAGCAAAATAGGCAGCCGCTGAACGTGGATTTTGCAGAATCAGTTGACGGGCCATCACTTTATGCTTCTCGATATCGGCAGTTATTTCGGCTATTTTTGCATTGCGCTCGGCAGCGCTCATTTCGGGAGTTATGCTGTTCACCTTGCGCTGAATGTCCGACACAGATTTACGAAGTTGCTGAATGTCGTCACTTGTTTGCGATCCTTCGAGTTGATAACTACTGGCAAAGCTTTTAGCATCGGCTTTTACTGTGATTGTTTCGCAGGAATCCACTGCAAAATCAATGGTCTTAGCGCCAATGCGCAGGCGGTAAAAATCGGGATATTCGGGACGTGGCGCTTTGAATTTAAATTCGCCATCTTTGCTAAGTACTACCGAATCGAGCAGGTCTGTTTTCAACAATCCAATGTGTTCGAGATACATTGTTTCTTTGGCAGCATTTTCAACGGTTCCTGCTATTTTAAACTGATCGGCCGAATTACAGGCCACAAGCCCGAAAAGTGCAATTCCGGCAATAAGGTATTTGTTCATGAGAAATAAGCGTTAATTTTGTGTTGTATTGTGCAAATGTACAGCATTTCCCGGATTTACACAAACTGTTTTTGAATACATAAATTCAATCGCGACTCTGTATGCAGTAAGCAGGAACTCTGTGTTGAAAAATAGGTCGCCTGCATAGAAAGTAGATGAATATTTAAAAATAGAAAATATTAAAGAAATTTTTCTCTAATTGCCGGGATTATTTATATCTTTGTATCCGTTTTAGAAGAGGAAATAAATTGTAAAACTTAAAATAACAAATTAATATGTCAAAAGTAACTGTAGTTGGTGCCGGTAATGTAGGTGCCACATGTGCAAATGTTCTTGCATTCAACGAAGTAGCCGATCAGGTAATCATGCTGGATGTAAAAGAAGGTATCTCTGAAGGAAAAGCATTAGACATGCTCCAGACTGCATCATTGTTGGGTTTCGACTCAAAGATTGTTGGTTGCACCAACGATTATGCACAAACAGCTGATTCTGATGTTGTAGTTATCACTTCAGGTATTCCACGTAAACCAGGCATGACCCGCGAAGAATTGATCGGTGTAAATGCAGGAATTGTAAAAAGCGTTGCCGAAAATATTTTGAAATTCTCGCCTAATGCCATTATCGTTGTAGTAAGTAACCCAATGGACACTATGACTTACCTGGCATTGAAAGCTACCGGACTTCCAAAAAACAAAATTATTGGTATGGGTGGTGCTTTGGACAGCGCACGTTTCAAATGCTATTTGAGCAAAGCGTTGAATGCTAATCCAACCGAAGTAGAAGGTACAGTAATTGGTGGCCACGGCGATACTACAATGATTCCATTGACTCGTTTTGCTAACTATAAAGGCCGTCCGGTAACAGAATTGTTGGATGCCGAAACTTTAGCTAAAGTAGTTGCAGACACTATGGTAGGTGGTGCTACATTAACAGGTTTGTTAGGCACATCGGCATGGTATGCTCCGGGAGCTGCTGCTGCTTATCTTGTTGAATCAATCATTCACGATCAGAAGAAAATTATCCCATGTTGCGTTGCTCTCGAAGGAGAATACGGACAAAACGATATCTGTATCGGCGTTCCATGTGTTATTGGCAAAAACGGTCTGGAAGAAATTCTTGACTACAAACTGAATGCTGAAGAAACAGCTTTGTTCGCTAAGAGCGCTGCTGCTGTTCGTGCTACAAACGATGTATTGAAAGAAATCAACGCTCTGTAAGCTCCGGCACTTATACACATTTCAACAAAAGTCGCGACTGAAACAATCGCGACTTTTGTTTGATTTATTTAATAAATTTGTATCTATTACAATTCAGTATCGAATAAAGTTGCTAAATAACATTAAATACACTGTAATTCTGCACCGTCAGCAACCCTAAACAAAGGTTTCGGAGAGATAATTCAGTCCAATTGTTATATCTTTGCAAGTTATATATAAAGCTTTAATTTCTACAATGTACACATCAATTCAATCACATCGTTATTTACTTCAGTTTTCGATAAAACCATCGGTTCAACGAACTGCCGTAATGGAATACTTACTTAAAAACAGGACTCATCCTACCATCGACGAAATTTACCTTGCATTAAGCCCATCGATGCCAACACTTTCGAAAACGACGGTATACAACACCCTGAATCTCTTTCTGGAGCGCGGAGCAGTACAACAACTTGTTATCGACGAAAAAAATGCCCGCTATGATGTGGACACGACTTCGCACGGACATTTTATTTGCAAAAACTGCGGGAAAGTGTACGACATTTTCAATCTCTCCCCTGCACTGTTTGAATTACCTAAAAATACAGGTTTCAATGTGCATGCTGTTGAAATTTCTTATTCAGGCGTTTGCAACGAATGCCACCAAAACTAATCCATTCAAAAGCACCTATCAACGAAAGCACACGCTTGCAGTGTGCTTTCGTTGTGATTTTTTCATATCTTTGAATCCTGTATTCAAACAAAAAATGTATCAACCCGCTTATAAATCAGTAGTTTTATGAAGAAATTAGTGTTGGCAATCAGTTTTGTAATGACAGTTTCAGCTGTTTTTTCGCAACAAAAAGTAAAAAAAGGTCTGGGATTTGGCGCTTTGCCTGCCATTTCCTACGATTCAGATCTGGGCTTTCAGTATGGCGCGCTTGTCAACCTGTTCGACTATGGCGATGGTACAAATTATCCCAAATACAACCACTCGCTGTACCTCGAATTGTCCACTTACACAAAAGGAACTACGATTGCAAGGGTGAGATATGACTCGGAGCACCTGATTCCCAAGATCCGCACAACGCTGGATGTGGCTTATGTGCCTGACCAAATGGCCGACTTTTACGGGTTCAATGGTTACCAAAGCATTTACGACGACAATCTGAACGAAAGCTACCGAAACTTTTATAAAAACGAAAAAAACACTTTCAGAATAAAAGCCGACTTTCAGGGCTATTTTGGCGAGTCGAAGTTTGGCTGGGTAACCGGATATGCTTTTTATAATTTCAAAATGGACAGTGTAAATATCGACAAATTAGACTTGCCCGCAGTGCCTGGTGGCGATTTGTTTCAAAAATACAAAAGCTGGGGACTGATAAGCGATGCTGAAGCCGATGGAGGAAGCATAAACTATCTGAAAGCCGGTTTTAAGTATGACTCGCGCGACCAGTTGGCCTGCCCCGAAAAAGGAATTTTTACAGAAGCTGTTATTCAGTCGGCACCTAAATTTATCAACGAATCATTTCCTCACACAAAATTAGCCATCATTCATCGCCAGTATTTTTCTTTGGCAAAGGATTTACAATTCGCCTATCGGCTCGATTACCAAACCACGCTTGGCAGCAACAAAGTGCCTTATTTTGCACAACCCGAACTGATTACAAGCTTCCTGATTGCTGCTTCGAACCAGGGACTTGGCGGTAAAAGCTCGGTGCGTGGCATCCTGCGCAATCGGGTAGTGGGCGATGCTGTAGGCTTTGGCAATTTCGAATTCCGCTATAAGTTCCTGCGCTTCGAATGGCTGAAACAAAACTTCTACCTGGGCACCAATGTGTTTTTCGATTCTGGACTTGTGCTGCAACCTATCGAAATGGACTTATCGGCTGTTTCGGCAACCGACCGGGCGACCTATTTTAGCAATTACGAGTCGGGTAAATTTCACTCAGCCGCAGGTATAGGTTTAAAAATTGGCTGGAATGAAAATTTCGTTATCTCGGCCGACTATGGCAAGGCGTTCAACAAGCAGGATGGCAATTCGGGAATGTACATCGGCCTGAACTATTTGTTTTAAAAGCTGATGCTCTTTATTTGCATTTCATTGTTCGTTGCGCTGATTTACGCAATACTCATTCTTATTTTTGCAAAAGGCTGGGACAAAACGCACCGTTTTACTGCTGATCCGGATAGCACACCCGTCCTACGGCTCTCGGTTGTGGTAGCCTGCAAAAACGAAGCGCTTCAGCTCCCATCGCTTTTGCTTGCGTTGCAAAATCAAAGCAGTAAGGACTTTGAGTTGGTGTTGGTAAACAACAATTCAACCGACGATACATCCGCTGTAATGGAATCGACCAAAAGCATTTTCAACAAAATCATTATCGTTGAATGCAGTGAAAACGGGAAAAAACATGCACTGAAAGCAGGCATTCAGGCAGCCACCGGAGAGATGATTGTAACTACCGATGCCGATTGCAGGCCTCATCCTCAATGGCTGGCAACCATTTGCAGTTTTCTGCATAAGCATCCCTCCGACTTGCTCATAGGGCCTGTAAACACATCGGCACCTATCGGTTTTTGGGGAAAACTGCAGCAACTTGAGTTTGTCACCCTTGTGGCATCGGGCGCGGGTGCAGCAGGTGCCGGAATGCCTGTTATGTGCAACGGTGCTAATCTTGCGTTTACAAAAAAGGCCTGGCTCGAAAGTCAGACCGATTTGCACGAGGAGCAAATTTCAGGCGATGATGTATTTTTGTTGCTCAGCATTAAAAAACGCAGGGGAACCATTCGTTTTCTGAAATCGGAAAAAGCAATGGTGACTACATTAGCAGCCGGCAGTTTAAAATCTTTTGTACGACAACGCATGCGCTGGACATCAAAAGCACCGGCTTACACCGACTTTCATTTAATCCTGACCGCCCTCTCTGTTTTCGGGATTTCTACCAGTCAACTCATCCTTCTTTTTCTTTCTTTTTTATCGGCGCAGTACTTTATAGCCTTCCTGACTGTTTTTTGCATTAAACTGTTGATCGATTTTATTTTCTGCATGAAGATAAAAGAATTTTTCTCGCTTCAGCTTTCACCACAACTCTTGCTGTCGCTTTCATTCATTTATCCCTTTTACATCACAACAGTTGTTGTTCTTTCGGCCACAAGCAGGCAAAAGAAGTGGTAATCTGAAGGCTTTTAGCGGAAACTATTTCCGACTTTCAGCCTCTTCCGAAAGCTTCCGCCCTGTAAAATAACCTAAGGAAAAATAAGGTATTAAAAGTGTCGGTTTTCAAATGAGCACAGCTGCAAAACCAATTATCCACCCGAAATACATATCTTTGTGTTTCAGAAACAAGTCAACCTGAAATAACTGACATCCGTACAACTCAATTTTAAAACTTAAACATGGAGCAACTCTGGAGCTATATCCTCACCGTTTTTATGGCGTTTTTTGCCATTATGAATCCAATTGTAAATATCCCTATCTTCGTGAAACTAACAGAGGGACAAGGAGAAAAAAAGAAAAGAGAAGTTGCCAAAACGTCTACAATAGTTGCCTTTCTTATTGTTCTGGCATTTATCCTGATTGGTCAGTACATTTTTCAGGTATTCGGCCTGACGATTCCTGCGTTTAAGGTTTTTGGTGGTATCCTGATTTTTTACATCGGGTTCGATATGCTGCAAACCAAAAAACCTGCTTCGGTACTCGATCCATCGGCTACATTCGACGAGAGCATAGCCATTTCTCCGCTGGCCATCCCTATCCTTGCCGGTCCCGGAACCATTGTAACCGCCATGAACTTCGTTGTAAACGTAAGCGTTTTTATGTTGCTTACCACCATTGTTATTTTCGGAGTCATTGTTCTGCTTACCTACCTTTCGTTTATCTACAGCAGTTACATTGTGAGGATAGTGGGCGACAAAAACTTTGTGATTATCGGAAAAATAATGGGTATAATCATTGGAGTGTTAGGCGCTAATATGCTGATACAGGGAATTAAACTTGCATTTAATATTTAAAATACATTTACAAAAAAAAGACTGATGAAGAAAATCTCATCAGTCTTTTTTTCACTGTTCACATATAACACTTATTACCAGAAATACCAATAGAACAAAGCACACAGAACAACTACGCCTAAAGAGGCAATAACATCCCATTTGTTCCAGCTATTTCTTATCATTGCCTTGTAATCACCGGTAAAGGTGATGAATTCAATCTGTTGAGCAGTTGGTTTTTTAGTGAAGAATGACACCAACACCATAAACAACATAATAAACGCAAGCAACCATATCTCAAAGATGAGCCAGTTGGTTTGCCAGAACCAGGCGGTGGATTCCCAACCCCAACCAGTCATTATATCTTTTCCTGTATTTGTGAAGATATTGGTGAGCAAACGTACCATACCAATAAGGAAACCAATGATTAAACCATACTCTCCGGCTTTAGGTGTAATCTTTTTAGAGAAAATACCCATCACGAATACGGCCACCATAGCAGGTGCAAGCAGCGATTGGATACCTTGCAGATAAGAATAAAGACTACCGAGACTCATCATTACAGGTATCCAAACGATACCAAGTACAACTACCACAACTGTTGCAATTCGACCTACTAACACGTAAGTTTCCTCAGTCTTACCTTTGAACATTGGTTTATAAAAGTCCTCTGTAAACAAGGTAGCACAAGAGTTGAAGAATGCAGCCAACGAAGCTACAAGAGCCGAGATAAAACCAATTGTAACAATTCCTTTCACACCGGCGGGTAACACAAACTTAACCATGGCGCCAAAAGCGGTATCCGGATTGTCCAAAGTAAAACCACTGTCGGGACGTGCTGCTAATGCCGCAGCCACCATACCGGGAATCAGGAACATAAATACAGGTAATAATTTGAAATAACCGGCAGCGATAGTTCCTCTGCGCGCACGTTTCATTACTACATCGTTCGATTCTCCTTTAGTTTGTCCGAGTACACGTTGAACAATATGTTGATCGGTAGCCCAATACCAAAAACCGATAATTGAAGCACCGATAAATACCCAAAAGCCCGGATAATCATCGTAAAGCGGGTCACCGGTTTCTAAATGGAACATATGGTTTGTACCGTAGGCAACACCATCGGCTCCTACATTCAGTGTTTTAGAGTATTCGATCATAGCAGTCCAGCCATCGCCAATACTGCCCCCTCCGAGTGCCGATAAACCAAGGAACAATACAAGGAACGAACCAATGATAAGAATAGGAGTCTGAATGGCCGACAAAGTCATTACACCTTTCATGCCGCCCAAAACAGTGAATATACCTGTTAATACGATCAAACCAATAGCACCGTACCAGAAAGGCAAGCCCAAAAGACTTTCCATAAAAATACCACCTGTAAATGCTGTTACACTTACTTTGGTAAGTACGTAAGCTATCAGTGTGATAATCGACAACCATGAACCTGTACGTGGCGTATAACGGTTTTTAAGAAAGTCAGGCATTGTAATAATTTTACCTAACTTATTGTTCATAAGCTGATAAAATGGCACAAAAAGCCAACCCAGAATAAGGATCATCCAGCCCTGCATTTCCCAGTGCGCCATACCTACACCTGCTTTTGCACCCGTACCGGCAAGACCAACAAGATGCTCGGAACCGATATTAGCCGCAAAGATAGCCGCACCAATAATATACCATGGTTCTCCTTTCCCGAACAGATAGTCTTCGCTATTGGCGCCTTGTTGCAAACGCTTGTCTTTTTGTACCGAACGCCATACGGCCCACGTTACTGCCAAAATTCCAACTACAATGATCAACCAGTCGAGCCAAATAAACTCTTGAGAATTCCAATTCATAATTTAAATATTTTTTGTTTTGACATTA
Source organism: uncultured Paludibacter sp. (assembly GCA_963678465.1). Classification (GTDB taxonomy): domain Bacteria; phylum Bacteroidota; class Bacteroidia; order Bacteroidales; family Paludibacteraceae; genus Paludibacter. Next base: position 3,241,171 of record OY782858.1, on the reverse strand, counting down.
TTTTTCAACTACAAATTTGTAGATGCATCTGCTGTTGTAGACTTTACCCGGCTCAAGAATTACCGAAGGCCAATCCGGTTTGTTTGGGCTATCAGGATAGTGTTGAGTTTCAAGACAAACACCTGCACGTTTTTTATAAATGATTCCTTTTTTTCCCTTAGTCTTTCCATCCAGGAAGTTTCCGCTGTACACCTGAATACCAGGCTCATTGGTATACACTTCGAGTGTGATACCGCTGATTGGAGAACTTACTTTAGCGGCCAGTTTTGTAACGTCACCTGCTGTATTTAGCACCCAGTTATGGTCGTATCCATTTCCAAATTTCAATTGTTGAAAATCAAATTTATCAATATCTTGTCCGATGGGTTTCATTGTACGAAAATCCATTGGCGTATTATTCACCGAATCAATGGCACCGGTAGTCATGTATGTTCTGTCTACAGGAGTATATCTATCAGCATTCACATAGAGCAAGTTGTCTGTAATAAGGTTGTTAGCATCACCCGAGAGGTTGAAATAAGAGTGATTACACATATTGATTACCGTTTTCTGATCGGTAGTCGCTTCAAAACTCATGTCGATGGCGTTATCGTCAGTAAGTTTGAAAGTCACTTTAGCCGTTACATTGCCGGGGAAGTTTTGATCTCCATCAGGAGAGAAACGCGTCATTTCAATAGTAGTAGCGTCAATCTGATTTACCGTTTGGAAAACCTGATACTGCCATCCTCTTGGTCCACCATGCAAACAATGGCCGAAGTTATTCTTAGGCAGCTGAATAGTGTCTCCATCGATAATAATTCTACCCTGGTTGATACGGTTTGCATAACGTCCGATGGTAGCTCCAAAATCACTTGGCACATTGATGTAGTCGGATATACTATCGAATCCGAGCACCACATCCTGCATTTTCCCGGCTTTGTCAGGAACCATAACAGAAACGATGCGTCCGCCATAGTTAGTAAGGCAAACTTCTGCACCAGCGGCATTTTTAAGTACATACAAATTGGTTGAATCACCATTTACCACGGTCTGAAATTTGGCTTTATCCAAACCCGAAAGTGTTTTTTCATCATTGCTTTTGCACCCGAAAATAACAAGCATAATGAATGAAAAGCATAATAGTTTCTTTTTCATATTCTTACATTTTTATTGATAAAAGGTTGAAACGTCCCCCCCCGAAAAAACCTGTTTAGTTTTCAGGGACAAGAGGACGTTTTTATTATTAGCTAAATAATTCTTTTTCGGTGAATTCTCCCAGTTTTATATAGTTTTTATACAATTCCTTGTACAATTCTACATTTTCTTTGTTAGGGAAATATTCAGAAGCAAATCCCATACCCATAGCCGCCTGAGCATCTTCTACTTTGTCGTAAACACCTGCCACAACAGCTGCAAACATAGAAGTTCCAAATGCACAAGCCTGTTCGGCTTTCGCCACTTTAATAGGCATGTTCAATACGTCGGCCAGCGTTTGCATTACGAAAGGTGATTTCAAAGCAATACCACCGATACCGATGATTTCTTTAATCTCAATACCATTTTCGATAAAGCGATCAACAATGGCTTTCGAACCGTAAGCAGTGGCTTCCACCAATGCGCGGAAAATAAGTGGAGCAGAGCTTCCTAAATTTATTCCGGTGATGGTGCCTTTTACCATTTGATTAGCGTCGGGAGTACGACGACCATTCATCCAGTCGGTAGCCAAAACAGTTGATTCCGAAACCGGAACTTTTGCTGCCTCAACAGAAAGTGCGGGAATAATTTGATCCAACGATTCTTCGATCAGTTTTTGTTTGGTTTCAGCATCAATCAAGGTGCTTTTAGCCAAGATGTTTTCAATAGGCCATGCTAAAACGTTTTTGAACCATGCATATACATCTCCAAAAGCCGATTGGCCAGCTTCCAATCCAATCATACCGGGGATAACCGAACCATCAACTTGTCCGCAAATACCGGGAATAAGTTTATGACCCATTTCTTCGTAACTGGCCACCATAATGTCGCAGGTAGAAGTTCCGATAACGCGTACTAAAGCACCCGGTTTAACTTCGGCACCTACAGCACCCATGTGACAGTCGAATGCACCTACAGCAACAGCTACATTGGTAGTTAAGCCCAAACGGGCCGCCCATTCTTCGGTCAAATAACCCACTTTTTTGTCGCTTGGACAAGTGTCGGTGTAAAGACGTTGTCTGTAACCTGCTAATAAAGGATCAAGCGCTGTCAGGAATTGTTCTGAAGGTAAACCACCCCATTTTTCCAGCCACATGGCTTTGTGACCCGAAGCACAACGGCTACGGCAAATGATAGATGGATCTGTTTTGTCGGTAATCAAGCCCGGCAACCAGTCGCAATGTTCTACGATAGAATAAGCAGCATTGCGTACTTTTTCATCAACACGAAGCACGTGCAACGCTTTTGCCCAAAACCATTCCGAAGAATAGATACCTCCTTCATAAGAAGTATAGTCGATGTCCCATTTCGATGCTAAGTCATTAATTTCCTGAGCTTCTTTGATAGCAGTATGGTCTTTCCACAAAACGAACATAGCGTTTGGGTTTTCCGCAAATTCAGGTAATAATGAAAGTGGTGTACCGTTTTTGTCGGTAAACACCGGAGTACTTCCGGTGGTGTCAAATGCAATACCAACTACTTTTTCAGCAGTTCCTTCAGGACATTTCGACAAGGCAGTTTTTACCGTATATTCCAATCCTTCGATATAATCAAGCGGGTGCTGACGATATTGATTGGCTGTTGGGACACAGTATTTTCCTTCCATCCAACGTGGATAGTATTTTACTGCTGAAGCCATTTCCTCACCTGTGGCAGCGTTTACAACAACTGCACGACAAGAATCGCTTCCATAATCTAAACCTATAACGTATTTCATATTTTTATTTTTTGTCAATGGTCAAAAGTCAAAGGTCAAAAGTCTTTGTTTGTGGCAAAGACTTTTGACTTGAGACCTTAGACTTGGGACTATGTTTATCTAAGTGCTTTGTTCAACATGTAATACACTTCGTTGTTACGAATATCCTGTTTGAACTGACGAATGTTGGTATCTTTGTCGATAATCAACATTTCCAAATCAGCGATTTCTGCATAGTCTTCCAACATCTCGGTAGTGATAGAGAAAGAGAAGCTTGAGTGGTGAGTACCACCTGCTGTTATCCATGCACCTGCACCTACTTCAAGATTTGGCTGTGGAATCCACAATGCACAAGCTACAGGTAATTTAGGCAATGCCTTAGGTTCAATCACTTTCACTTCGTTTACAATCATGCGGAAACGATTTCCCATGTCAACAATTGTTGCTGCAACTCCGTCACCTTCGTGAGCCTGGAATACCAAACGTGCACAAACACCTGCATCACCAATTCCTAAGAAATGAACTTCGATACGTGGTTTTGCTTTTGCAATTTCAGGGTTGATTTCCAACATGTGTGATTGAAGAATAGAGCTATTAGCACCATCAAAGTTCAATACATAATCTTCGAGGAATGAACATCCACCAGGTAATCCCTGAGCCATAACCCACATAGTACGGGTAAGAGCAGCAGTTTTCCAGTCACCTTCGGCACCGAATCCAAAACCTTCGGCCATCAAACGTTGAGAAGCAAATCCCATCAATTGAGACATTCCTTCCAATTCGTTGAAGCTGGTAGTGAAAGCAGTGGCATTTTTTTCCTGTAAGAAACGACGAAGGCCAATTTCCTGAGCAGCTGCCTGACGTACAGAAATGTGTTTTTCAGCACCTTTCTTACAGTCATCAGCAAAATCGTATAGCTTTTCGTATTCAGCAACCAATGCATCGATTTCAGCTTCGGTAACAGCTTCAACGTAAGGTACCAATTTAGCGATAGGTGCATTATCCACGTGGTAACCCAAACGGATTTCTGCTTCTACTTTATCACCATCAGTTACAGCCACGTTGTTCATGTTGTCACCGAAACGAATGATTTGCATGCCCTGAGCATCAGCCCATGCAGCACAAACGCGCATCCAACCTGAGATTTTATCGTGCGTTGATTTATCTTTCCAGAAACCTACTACCACCTTACGAGGTTTGCGCAAACGTGAAGTAATAAAACCGAATTCACGGTCGCCATGAGCAGATTGGTTCAGGTTCATATAGTCCATATCAATTTCCGACCAGGGAATTTGCTCGTTAAATTGAGTATGAAGGTGCAACAATGGTTTTTTGTAATCCATCAAACCGTGAATCCACATTTTTGCAGGAGAGAAAGTGTGCATCCAGGTAATCATACCAACACATTTAGTGTCGCCGTTAGCTGCACGCATAATTTCAGATATTTCTGAAGAAGAATTTGCTGTTCCTTTATAAACAACTTTTACAGGAAGATTGCCTGAGGCATTTAATCCTGCTACCATTTCGTTTGAGTGTGCGTCTACTTTTACAACTGCATCACCACCATAAAGCAATTGGGCTCCGGTAATGAACCATACTTCTAAATTTTTATAATCCATGATCTTTTTATTTTATTTACCCCCAACCCCTATAGGGGAGTCAGAGAAGTTAGTGTTATTTATTGTTTTTTGTTTATTACCCCTAGTCCGTCAGCTGACGGAGGATATGAGTTGTTAGTTTTAGTTTTTATTTCACTTTCAACCTAAAATGGAATATGAAGACGGACTTGCATAATTCCCCTTTAGGGGTTAGGGGTTAACTTCCAATGAAATAATTGCCTTTGCCGGAACAGTTACAGATAAGCCCTTTTTAGTAACCTTAGCATTTTTGAAAACTGCAGGAGCTACTACATTCGGGTTATCGAAAGTATTATGTGCATCAGTGGTTTTAGCTGTCAGTATTCTTCCTGCTACTTTCGAAACTTTTGTATTACCTAAATCAATTTCAATTGTTTTCTCTTTGTCAGGATCAACATTAGCAAGTGTTACATTGATTTGGCCTTTTGAATTTTTAGATGCCGAAACACTTACAGCTGCAAATTTTCTGTTGTTTGCCACCAATGAATCACACTGTAAATCGATAGGTAAATTAATAGCATCCATGTGTACTTTGTACATTTCGAATACATGATAAGTCGGCGTCAACACCATTTTTGATCCGTTTGTCAGAATCATTGCCTGCAATACGTTTACTACCTGTGCAATGTTTGTCATTTTTACACGCTCAGTATATTTATTGAAAATATTCAAAGTCAATGCAGCCACAAAAGCATCGCGCATGGTATTTTGCTGATAAAGAGCTGAAGTTGAACCCGGCTCCTGATCCCACCAGGTTCCCCATTCGTCCACCATCAAAGCCACTTTGTTATTCGGATCGTATTTGTCCATAATAGCAATGTGTTTTTTAACAACATCTTCTATTTCAAGGCATTTATCCATTGTCCATAAAAACTCATCCTTGCTGAATTGAGTTGCCGAGCCCTTGCTTCCGGTCCAACCTTTCACTGTGTAATAATGCAACGAAACTCCTTGCATACGATCACCTACATTTTTCATCAAAACCTCAGTCCAATTATAATCGTAGTCGCTGGCACCGCTACCAATTTTGAAAAGTTTATTGCCATCATATTCACGACAATAGGTTGAATATCGACGATAAAGATCTGAGTAATACTCGGGAGTCATATTTCCACCACAACCCCAGCTTTCGTTACCAACGCCCAGGTATTTTAGTTTCCATGGTTTTTCACGACCATTTTGGCGGCGAAGATTTGCCATTGGGCTATCACCGGCCGAAGTAATATATTCCACCCATTTAGCCATTTCTTCTACCGAGCCACTTCCCACGTTTCCGCTGAGGTAAGGTTCGGTTTCAAGCAATTCGCAGAGGTTGAAAAACTCATTTGTACCAAAGCTATTGTCTTCCACTACACCACCCCAATTGTTGTTCACAATTTTAGCGCGTTTTTCTTTGGGACCAATGCCATCCATCCAGTGATATTCGTCGGCAAAGCATCCGCCCGGCCAGCGCAACACAGGAATTTTCAATTGTTTGAGTGCATTCAACACATCATTACGATATCCTTTTGTATTCGGAATCGGAGAGTTTTCGCCCACCCAGATACCTTCGTAGATACAGGTTCCCAAATGTTCGGCAAATTGACCATAAATTTCCTTATTGATTACATTTTTGCCCTGATCGGCATGAATAGTAATTTTCGAAGTCGACGTTTGTGCACTCAATGCAGCAAACCCAATCAAAAATGTTGCTAAAAGTAATTTCTTCATTGTGTTTTTCTTTTTAATATTAAAGTATTATCGAAAGAGAATTTTTTAAATATCTCCAATGGAGGCATCAGAAAATATGATTATTGACCGTAATAGGCATCTGGTCCATGTTTACGATAAAAATGTTTTTTTGTTAAATGATCGTTCATCGTTAAATTTGGATTGACACCGTAGGCAATATAAGCCATTTTAGCCACCTGCTCCATTACCACTGCATTATGCACAGCATCATGCGCATCTTTTCCCCACGAGAAAGGGCCATGATTTTTCACCAAAACTCCCGGAATAAAATCAGGATTTAATCCTTCGAATCGCTCAACCACTACATTTCCGGTTTCCAATTCATATTCACCTTCCACTTCGGCCTGCGTCATATCGCGCGTACAAGGAATGGCTGCACTAAAATAATCGGAATGTGTGGTGCCTATGTTCGGAATATCGCATCCTGCCTGTGCCCAGGCTGTTGCATAAGTTGAGTGCGTATGTACAACACCTCCAATATTTGGAAATGCTTTGTAAAACACAAGGTGACTGGCTGTATCCGACGATGGTTTTAGCTTTCCTTCCACCACTTTTCCATCCAAATCCACCACTACCATATCTTCGGCTTTCATGGCTTCGTACGATACACCCGAAGGTTTGATCACCACCAGGCCGGTGCTGCGATCAATTGCACTCACATTTCCCCATGTAAAAATCACAAGGCCGTGCTTTACCAAATCCAGATTTGCTTTGAATACCTCTTCTTTTAAAGCTTCTAACATATATTTATTTACAATTTTGTTTGCTATATTTATTTTCTTACCCGCTGTGCTGCTTGTCGCCTTTCAACCTGGAATCTCTACAAAAATCAAAGAGAAAAATGAAGTCCCTGTTGAATGAGCTGATCGTATTTGTCTTTATTGAACTGATAATAGAATGCCCCTCTTTTAGATGAACTCTTGTCTTTTTCATCCAGTTTTTCCAACACATCCATACTTAATATCTTTTTCCTGAAGTTCCGTTTATCAATAGATTCTTGATAAATAGCCTCGTACAAACTTTGCAAAGCAGGTAACGTGAACTGATCTCCCAGCAAGTTAAATCCTATTGGTTTTACAGCAGCTCTGCGTTGCAATAATTTTAATGTATCTTTTACCATCAGGGTATGGTCAAAAATCAGTTCGGGGAGGCGGGAAAATTTCACCCATCGGGCATCGTATTTACGAGCTATAGACGTATCAAACTTCTCAAAATCGACCAAAGCGTAATAAGCAATTGAGATTACACGTTCCAAATCGCGCTCCACTTCACCATAAGCACCCACTTGTTCCATGTAAATATCGTCGATACCTGTAAACTCATTCACTACTCTTTTGGCTGCTTCATTCACACTTTCAAACTCATTCACAAAACCACCCATCAACGACCAACCACCCTTCATCGGTTCAAATGGTCGTTTGGCAATCATGATATTTAATTCGTTTTCCTGAAATCCCATGATTATACAGTCAACTGCTACATAATGCTTGTCTCTGTTTTTGTAAAATTCTGATATCATATGAGTTATGCTACTGAAGAAACATTTATTGAATGGTTGTATTTTGCTTTTAAATTATGTGACAGGGCATAACTTAAAAACAAGTGTAAAGAAAACACTTGTTTCTGAATTATAATCGCATAATAATATGTTCTACAACACATTCTGAATATTATTTATACTTTTTAAATAATATTATGATTCCGAGATAACAGCTCTCTTTTATAATTCTCTTTTTATATTTTTCATTATGAAAGCTGAGATTACATCTAACAGTTGAAGGAAAGCGCTTACAAAATCCGTTATTATGCTGTAAACTAAAATGGTAGAAAGAGAGTGGAAACCGGATGGACAAAAAAAAACAGGCAATACCTGTTTTTTTTTAATCGGTGCGTATTTGTTATTCGCCGGAGCGTGTTTTTTTGGGTTTGGGCACTCTTCCGCTTTTTTTCAATGCCTGATCGAGAATATACAATATCTGCCCGTTGGTGCTGCGGAATTCATCCGCAGCCCATTTTTCTATAGTGTCCATTATATCAGCATCGATACGCAGCACAAAGCTTTTATTTTTTGTTTCCTTTGCCAAAATACAAATCGGATTTTAAAAGTAATAAAAATACAGGAACTCTTATTGATGTAAAGTGCCGGCATTTACCACAGGCTGCGTACTATCCTCGCTGCAGAGCACAACAAGCAAATTGCTTACCATAGCCGCTTTTTTGTCTTCATCCAAATCAACAATTCCCTCATCGGCAAGTTTATTCAAAGCCATTTTAACCATCCCAACAGCTCCATCCACTATTTTTTCGCGTGCTGCAATGATGGCATCAGCCTGCTGACGGCGAAGCATAACAGCCGCAATTTCGGGCGCATAAGCCAGGTAATTAAGTCGTGCTTCCACTACTTCTATTCCGGCGATTACCAAACGTTCGTTGATCTGTTCTTCAAGGATAGTATTCACATCCTCGCCTCCAGAGCGCAAAGTCAGTTCCGATTCATCGGCTGTTCCTGTATGATCATAAGCATACAAACCAGCCACATAACGCAAAGCCGAATCCGATTGAATTTTAACGAAATTCTCGTAGGCTTTCATTTTTTGACCTACATTATCGATATTCGCTGCTCCTGCAACTGTCGAAGTCATGGATGCATTATCAATGTCGAACGAAGCTTTGTAAGTATCGGTTACTTTCCAAACCACAACCATACCTATCATCACCGGATTTCCGGTTTTATCGTTCACCTTGATGGGCTCAGCATCCAGGTTACGGGCACGCAAGGTCAGTTTCTTTTTAGTGTAGAAAGGATTCACCCAGAAAAAACCGTTATCCTTTACTGTACCTTCGTACTCGCCGAAAAAAATCATAACGCGCGCCTCGTTGGGTTCTATTTGCATAAAGCCGCCCCAAAGAATACAATTTAAAATAAAAAGCACTACATCAACTATAATAATAGCGGTAGTTAATCCAACCGACAGTCCGGCATTAACTGTCCAGACAAACAACAGAACAATACCGATGAGAAACAGCAAATTTAAAAGCAACATGGGAATACCTCCCAGTTTTGCTCCATTAAAAATTTCTTCTTTTGTTTTCATGATTTTTTAAATTAATATGATATTAAAATGATATCACAAAGATTCAGAAAAATATTTTGAAATGCAAAACATTAAACCAAATATTTTCGATAAAATAGATGTTTTTTTTCATATTCCTAAATATTCCGGGCATAAGCATAGCCACTACTTAAAATTATTAATACTTTTGCAGAAAAAACAAGTAAGAACAAAAGTGAAGAAACTAATTATATTCGATCTCGACGGCACATTGCTCGACACCATAGAAGATTTAGCCAATAGTGTAAATTATGCGCTTGAGCAACATCATTATCCAGCTCATCCTGTGGAAGCCTATAATTTTTTCGTAGGTAATGGCGTAAACAAATTGCTCGAACGGGCATTGCCCGAAAATCAAAGCACTGCGGACATGGTTACGATGCTGAAATTTGATTTCGTGAAACATTACAGCAAGCATGCCGAAGAATTTACCAAACCTTACCCGGGAATTTCTGATTTGATGTGCCGGTTGGCAGCCGAGGGTTTTCAGTTAGCGGTGGCATCCAACAAAATACACACAGCCACTGTAGAGCTTGCCAGAAAGTTTTTCCCCGAAATTCGGTTTGCAGCCGTACTCGGACAGCGCGAAGGTTACCCTGTAAAACCCAATCCTGCCATTTTAAATGAAATCATCGAAAATACGGGATTATCGAAGCCGGATGTGCTTTTTGTTGGCGACTCGGGAGTGGATGTTGCCACAGCTTATAATGCAAAAGTTGATTTTGCAGGTGTACTTTGGGGTTTCCGCCCACGCAAGGAGCTGGAAGAAGTCGGTGCCAGCAGCTTTGCCAAAAATACTGAAGAGCTGTACGCTATTATTACAAAAAAGAAGGAAAGTCGATCCTGACAAAAATATAAATCACATAATAACAACCAACTACAATGTTTAAAACAAATCAGTATTTCGATGGGAAAGTTGTTTCTATCGGATTGGAATCGGCAGAAGGAACTGCTACAGTGGGTGTAATGGCCGCCGGAGAATACGAATTCGGGACTGCAACAGTAGAAATAATGACAGTCATTTCGGGCGCACTATCCGTTCAACAACCCGGCGAAACAGAATGGAAAACTTACAATAAGTTTGAAAGCTTTGAAGTGGCGAAAGACGTGAAATTCAGAGTAAAATGCGCCGAAGACACACCTTATCTTTGTTTGTATAAATAAGAAAAACAGGCTTTTGAATATCTTCCAAAAGCCTGTTGAAGTAATTTTATTCAGGGAATATAAATTTGTTGCTTCTGGCTTACATTCAGGCCGAAGCGATCGAATGCACTTATTTCAAGCTGATGTAATCCACTTTTCAAAGGAGGTAAACTCACCACCCATATGTGTGATGAGGGACTTTTCCTCAGTGGATTTCGCACGCTTCCGGGGGTGGGATAAACATTAGCTTTATTCATGTCAATCAACCGATTAACATTCGGCGAAATCATTTTAACTTTAGTCATTGCTATCGGTTTTGCATTATTTAAGCTAACTGAAACCTCAGTACTATCGGAACCGCCAAAAACATTCGAAACAATTTGAATGGAATCATTTGCGGAAGCATCAATTGTTTTTGCTTGGGCCGAAAGTTCGACCCAGACCCCCATTTGTGCACCCGAATCCTGACCAATTCCCTTATAGCGGAGGTTATACTTATTTTTATCTATATCAACAACATAATAATTGGGTAAACTTCCACATTGCATAAGTGCCTGAGGTACTCCATATTCGTTTTTCTCGCCTGTCCACCAATTTCCACAGGAAGCACCTACTCCAAGTTCGTGTATAACGCTGTTTTTTGTTTTATGAAAATACCGTTCTGTAGTATGCGTATGGCCTGAAAGCAAAAGCACATGCTTTCTATTATCCAGAAGCTCCAGGAGCCGTTTCCCGTTTCTTATGTGTCTGAGTGGAATATGTTGCGAAATAACGACTAAATAATCATCGGGAACAAGTTTCAGGTCGTTTTCAACAAACTCAAACTGAGCATCACTTAGTTTTCCCTCGTATCCTTTTCGTCCTTTTGGAGTGATATTATTCAGCACAATAAAATGTACCTGCCCTCTGTTGAAGGCATACACTGACGAGCCAAACACCTTATTATATGCCAGATCTGTCGTTGTAGAATCGGATACAAAACGATCGTGATTGCCATACACCGTCCATGTAGGGCTTTGGAAATTTGAAAGAAAGTTTTTCATTACAGGCAACAAAGGTGGATTATCGTTTACCAAATCGCCAAGGAAAAGATGAAAATCATAATTATTGCTCGAAGCAAGCTCCACGCCAATCGACTGAGCAGCATAGTTCATCTCTGCTTCATCACCCACCTGAATATCGCCTACTGCTGCAAAGCTAAAGGAAGAACTTTTGGTCTTTTTCACAAGACTGAAGTTTATATTTCCGGCATCAACATCAAGAGACAGGTATTTGAAATTTGAATTAACTACTTTATCATATCCATCTGAAAAGGAGTACTCCGAAGGAAGAATGGGAAAAACAGAATTTCCTACAGTTGTTTTTAATGAATAAATCCCTTTTGAATTGGTAAGTACAATTTGCCTTCCATCCGACACAGGAATATTCTTAATTCCCGACTCTGACTTATCTTTTATTCCATTTTCATTTTTATCATTATAAATGCAACCTGAAACATTTATTTCATTGGCTGCAGCAACCTGAAAAGTGCCAAACATCAGCACTAAAAGGAATATGTATTTTAAAACGTTTTGCATGGGCGAAAAATAATCAGGAAGATACCGATACGGGTATCTTCCTGAAATAAAAATTGACATAAATAGTTATTGAGGAGCTGAGAATTTGTAAGTTATAAACTTTTTGTTTTTCAAATAACTTGCATAAGCTTCTCCGTTAGGAGCAAAACCGATACTGAGATCTGATGGTTCATCGCTGGTTTCGAACACCTTAGATTCAACCCATGCTTGTGACTCATCGTCAAAATAACTTACAACCGGGTATTTACTTTCGTTACGATACATCAAATAAGGAACTCCGAATGGAGACACAGCCAAATCGAAGTTGAATAGCCCACCTGTTGTTGCCGAAATTGGTGACCCAACACCGCTTACAGTTTTTGTTTTCTTATTGTATTGTACAACTCTTTGTTTTAGCGTTGCTCCATCGCTGCTGTTATCAACGATAGCCATATAAATCTGACCTTTTGCATCTACCTCCAAATCAAAATCTCTGACACTCGAAGCAGTAGCTGCCTCATCCTTCCACTTGTCGAGCAGGGTTGTCCATGCGCCATTGGCATATTGATATAAAGAGTAAGAGTTTGGTGAAATAGCATTGAAAATACCAACATAAAGTGTATCGTTCACAAGGCGGGCTTGCTGAAGATATGTAACATCCGATGAGGCACGACCCGGCATTGGTTGGTTTATTGTCCATGCATTTGATGCAAAAGTAGCAACGCCCAGTTCGCGACGCGCTAACGGACCCGTTGTATTATCAATTGTACTGAACAGCATTAATTTATCGCCGGGAGCAAAACTCAGAGCATTGTATGTAACTTTATTTGTAGTTACCCCTTTGCTTCCACCTACATAGGCCCATGTTGTTCCATTGTACATGCTAACCGAATTGGCCTGAGGCACTGTAGCCAAATAATCTAGATAGGATACATAAGGTTTTCCATCTTTGGCGAAAGTAAAGTCAAAATACGAACCAATCTGCCCTTCGGATATTTCACCCATTTTTACCCATGCATTATTTTCAAATCTCAACATGGCTGCTTTTTGCTCGGCACTGGTAGCTCTTGATTGTTTGTACATGAAATAAGGCAAACCATTGTTTGCATTCACTTTCATCACCATCGACATAGCCGAATCAGTAGCAAGTGCAGGCAATGAAGACCAAACATAAGCAGGCGCTTTACCAACTGTTACAGTATATTTTACATTGCTTGTACCTTCTGATACTATGTAATCAACAGGTGCTATAAAATTATTTACTGTCACTTTCGAAACCTGAGTTACTGCTCCAACAGTTACAACATCGTTGTCGGAAGTAGTAAAACGTGCTACCAGCGCCGATTTGTCAATCTCTTCCGGTAAATTAATAGTGATGGCAGTGGTTTTCACAGTATCAACCACATAGTCCTGAAAAATCACACCTTTATTATCTTCGGCATAAAAACCAAAACTTATAAACTTTGATTCATATACCACTTCCGGATCGTCGCCCTTACAGGCAACAAACAAGCCAGCAATAGCCAGCAAAATAAAATACATTTTTTTCATACAATTTTGAAATTTGAAATTAATACTAAAATTTTATTTTTGATTTTTTGTTCCCCGTTCTTCTATTTCGGGTTTACTTTCTTGATTTTCTTTAGGGAATAAAACACATTGAATAAGACTATCGAAATTAAAATTATTTGAAAGCAAAACAACCAGACTATCGGCTGTTATTGACTTCACAATAGCATCATAATTGGCTACAAAATCCCAATTGGTTTGATCGTTAAATATCGAGTTCCTGATATAAGTACTCCAAAACGAATCTTTTTGTTTATTCAACTCCATCTCCTTGATCATATTCGCTTTTACATCCTTTAGTTCCGACTCAAATCCTTCAGGTTTGATTTTCATATTCTGGATTATCTCTTTTGACTTTTCAATCAAGGGCTGAACATTCACGGGCAAACAGCTGAATGATATGCTGCTGCGCGACAAGGCAGAAGGACGAATTGTGGCACTGGAATTCACGCCTACACTATACACCATACCCATTTCCTCCCGAAGAGACTTTGTAAGCTTCATTTTCAGCACATTGGCAAGAATTTCACTTTGTAGATTGTATAGATCAAATTCAACCGGCAATTTTGTTTGTTGAAAAACAAGTGAAACTGAAGCCTTGGGCGAATCGCCTGCTTTCCGTTCAAATACAGTTCTGGCTGTATTAACAACGCCTCCTTTATACTGATAAGCAGTCATTTGCTTTCCCGAAGGCAAACCGCCAATGTATTTCAACACATAGGGTCTGATTGCATCAAAAGTAGTATCGGATGTTATAACAAATGTATAATCCGAAGCATTTCCAAAACTTTCGTTGAAAACAGGCAACATTTTATCCATTTTTACCTCATTCCGTATCATCGAGTCTGTTAATTCTTTTGTGCTGTAATCCTCCTTTTTCAGCACACGACTCATGTCCTCAAAATATTTTGTTTGTTCTGTCTTATTCCTGGTCAAATAATTTTCAATCGACATTTTTTTAGTTTGCTCAAAAACCAGGGTATCAAGTCTTGGTTCGGTCCACTTGAGATATAGCAACTGGAAAAGAGTTTCTGCATCATTCACATGAGCACCTCCTACCAAACCGGAACGTGTTTTTTCGACTAAAAAGCGAACAGAAGCTGTGTTTCCGGCAAGATAGTGCGACAAAGCATCGCGCGTAAATGCACCAGCACCACTGAGCGAAATCACACTTCCCGCAAAAATACCACTTGCATAATCTACTGAGTCTAATGCATAAAGTCCTCCTTTTCGGAATGCAGAAAGAGATATTCTCCCTTTCTCGGATACTGATTTCTTAAAAATAACCTTCACACCATTCGACAGATTATAAACAGATGCGTTGATTTCAGGAATACTATCCTCACTCAGAACTCTTCCACCTACAGGACTGACTGTAAGAAGACTATCAGGTACACTAATTTCCTTTCGATAAGGTTGAACCGGTACGGATGCTATTTTCTTAAACTTACTTATTAAAGCATCCTCAGAGGGAATTTCATTTTTTGCTTTTTCGAAAGCCGAGAGTTGAAAATGCATTGATTGAGGTCGGTATGACTTCCGAAACAACCGGATAAGTTGAGCTGAATCTACTTTATCAATATACTTTTTCAGCAGTTCATATTCTGCCTGAGGCGTAATCATAAGATTTCCGCGATAAAAATCGCTGTAAATCTCATCCATTATACTTTGTGAAGCAACTGGCGATGTAGAACTTGCACGGCGCACTACCTGACTAAGATAGGTTTTTTTTACCTTACTTATCTCAACAGGAAGAAAACCATAACGATACATTTGTTCGAAATGTGTCATAAACGAATCAATTCCTTCATTTACTTTTCCGGGAACCAGCTCGGCAGAAGCCAGAAATACTGATTTTGTGTTCAGAAAATCGGAAATACTCACATTGCCATTATTGTACGAAGTATTATTAAAAGATTTTGAGCTTAGACGGGCTTTCATCAAACGGTTCAGTAAAGTTCTTTCAAGGTAAGCCGGATAATCTTTCGAATCACGCACAGCTTTATTCATAGGCAGAAGCTGTATCATCGACAATTCGATTTTTTTCAACGAAGGATGAATCATCACCCTTGCCTCATTTTTTTTGTAATCCGGAATTCCATAATTTTTCACCTTTACTTTTGGACTATTACTGATACTTCCAAATTTTTGTTGAATCATTTTTCGATTTCAGACACATCCACATCACCCACAACAGCCACAGCCATTAATTGCGGATGATACCATTTTTCGTAATAATTCCGCAAGGTTGCATATTCAAAGTTTCGGATAACTGCCGTATCGCCTATAACTATCCTTTTTGAGAAGCGCGAACCATTCAGCAACTCCATAAGTAAGGCATTGCTTAGGTCTTTCTCCGGACCTGTTTTCGAAAGCCATTCAGAGAGGATCACACCTCTTTCTGATTCAATTTCAGTACTATCGAGCAATAATCCATCTGCCCAATCGGCCAAAATGGTAAGTGTAGAGTCGACCAGTTGAGTATCAGAAGAAGGGAGTTTCAGTTTATATACTGTTTCATTGAACGAAGTGTGTGCATTCAGATCCTTCCCGAATTTAGCGCCCTTCGACTCTAAAAAACGAACCAACATATTCCCCGGAAAATTTTTTGTACCATTAAAGGCCATATGTTCCAGAAAATGTGCTAAGCCCTGCTGTTGATCGGTTTCGAACACCGATCCCGATTTAATAAACAAACGGTAAACAGCCTCACCTTTTGGGTATTGATTGGGGTAAATATAATATGTAATACCATTGC
The DNA here is from genome assembly GCA_963678465.1 of uncultured Paludibacter sp. Classification (GTDB taxonomy): domain Bacteria; phylum Bacteroidota; class Bacteroidia; order Bacteroidales; family Paludibacteraceae; genus Paludibacter. The sequence continues at coordinate 3,224,795 of OY782858.1, read as the reverse complement.
TCAATTTACCTTTCTTTAAATAATGATGTTGAGCCAAGGGGGCTGCATCAATACGAACAGTAACAAGCAACAAGATAAAAAATACTGCTAATCTAATTGTTTTTCGCATTATTGAACTTTAGTTATTAAAAACTCGCTTTGTAATTTGTCAGGACCCGGTAACCCTACACTGTAACCCTTGTTGTTGCTTATTAATTTTATTCTCAACGTATTATCCTTCGTTGGATCAATCGGATTTGGAAGCCACTGAACACGAATAGGCATGTCATAAATTCCGGGTAAAAAAACCAATGTGTTGCCTGTTGTTATTAAGTTGAAATCCACTCCGGCTTTTAAACCATTGCCTACAATAATTTCGTAAGTAAGCTCCACACTTTCGTTAAAAGAAGCCGAGCTAAGATACACCGGATAGGTAGCAATCGTTTTAGCTTTATAATTTACAGTGGTAGACGAAGCTCCATCGAGCATGATATGTATAAATTTCAGATCGTAAGGCTCGTTCTCATCTAAACCGCACGAACCGAGGCTTAAAATCACAAACAGGAGCGGAACTATATATTTAATTTGTTTCATTTTTTATTATAACATTAAAAATTAATTATTTACCGTAGGATTACCCTGCATATTGGTATTGGCGTTCAATTCAGTTTGCGGAATTGGCAAAACAAACAAATCGTTAGGATATGTTAGTGTTTTAATATTCGAGTTTGTGGTCGCACCTCTTACTAAATTTTGTTTTCTACGAGTGATGTCGAAAAAATTATGTCCTTCAAAACAAAGTTCTTTTACCCGTTCAGCATCAATTATCTGAGCAAGTTCGCTTTTATTATCGTAATTTACAACTACATCGTTTTCTGCTTTCTTCAACGAACGCGCAATGATTACTTTTATATCGTTTGATGCATTTTGCAATTCATTTTTATTTAAATTAGCCTCTGCACGATTCAGGTACATTTCACTCACACGCAACACAAAAGGATCGTATCGTTCTGTTGTAGTTGTAAAAGGTACCTGGATGTTGTATTTCAGCGTAAGATATTTCGATACAGTTGAATTGTCACGTTTAAACAATCCAAAACGTATGTCGGTGGTGTCTTTAAACAAGCTGATCAGCGTATCGGCTGCAAGTACAACCGGAGTAGAAGAGGAATAGAATTGACCCAATTTAGTCGACTTCAGATTTCCATTCAAACGAAAAATTGCTTCTTTTCCCTCTATAAGGTTATTGTACATTGCAAGGTAGTCGTTAGCATAAGCCAATTCACTGGTATTGATTACTTCTGTGGAATACTTAATGCTATTATCCCAATCGCCCATATACAAATACACTCTCGACAGTAAAGCTTGCGTCGCTTTTTTAGAGATATGATAAGCATCGACCATTGGCGCTGTACCGAATAACCTTTCCGACTCCAGTAAATCTTTAATGATCTGATTGTACACTTCTTTTACTGTTGATCGCGAAACATTATCGTCAGGTCCGGGAGTTTTGAGCAAGACAGGAACTCCAAGATGAGAAGCATCCGCTGTATAATTATAAGGTTGAGCATAAGTGCGACATAAGTCGAAATGGCAAAGCGCACGCATGAATAGGGCCTGAGCCTTTATCTGGTTCAACTCATCTGTATAAGCAGGAAATTTTGCTAACAAATCGGGTTGGTAATACAGCAAATTATTCACATTTGCCATAGCCACAAAAACTTTCCTCCAGATAAAACTTACGGCACCATCTTCCTGTTCGGGATCGGAAGTGAAATTATATTGATCCACCATTTCGCCTCCTGGCGAAACAGCTTTTAGATCAACCATATTCCCCGCCAATTCGGGATATTTATAGAACTCAGAGCTATAGTAATTGTACATTTCACTGTACATCCCTGCAAGTCCTGCACGCATACCGTCCATGTCGGAATAAAAATTGGGAATAGTGACACGTCCCACCATTTCCACTTCAAGAAAATCACTACATGCATTCAGCGCAAAAACCGTAAATGCCATAAAAAAGTGTTTGAAATACTTTATTTTTTTCATATTCGAAATTCTTTGCTTTGATTAAAATGATAAATCACATCCAACCGAGAAGGTGGTTTCCATTGGATATCCACTCATTGATTGACGATAGGAATTCCTTGATGCCTTATCATATGGAGTCCAAACACCTATATTATCTGCAATCACATAAAAGCCTAAAGTGTTTACTCCTATAGACTTAGTCAGTTTTTCTGGAAGGCTATACCTCAATGATATGTTTTTAAATTTGACATGTGTAGTTTTATATACAAAACGTGTTGAGTTCATTACCGACCCCGTAGATGTATTCCAAATTGGTTTAGGAGAAAACGCCACATCGCCGGGCTTTTGCCAACGATCCAACTGATTAACAGATTGATTGTCGGCACCTATATTCAGACCATCGGAAGAGAAACCACGATTAAATGTGCTAAATGCGTATCCGCCGATTACATAAGAAAAAAGTGTCTTTAATGAAAACGAACGGTACTTGCAGACATTAGTAATACCTCCTGTAAGCTGAGGGGATGAACTTTTCCAAGCCACCCGGTTGTTGGCACTGTAAGTTCTCGTAACGTTACCGCGGGCGTCGTACCACAAAGGAGAACCATCGCGGGAATCAACACCTGCCCAACGAATCAAATAAAGTGTATTTACATCGTATCCTTCTCGCCAAATATTATTCCCCATGACTTTTTCAATACCATTGTACAATTCAAGAAGTTTATTTTTATTGTGGGAAGCATTTATACTCAGATCCCACTTAAAAGCATTACGATCTATAATTAAAGCATCGACTGTCAACTCAACTCCCTCGTTCAACATTTCGCCTTCGTTTCTGTAGCTGCGTGTTTCGCCGGTGGTTCTTGAAACATCAAGTTTGCTTATTAGATCAACCGTTTTCTTTCTATAACCTTCAACCCCAAATTCTATTCTACTATCGAACATTTCAATTTTCAAACCCACATTTGTTGTGTATATGGTTTCCCAACTCAATTTGTAATTTGGGCTTCCAGACATTGTAGCGCCAGATTGTTCCATGTAATTAACACTCGAACTGTAGGAGTAAATTCCAAGAGCTTCTTGTGAGTCAATACGCGAGTTACCATTTGAACCAAACGAGGCTTGTAACTTGAAAACATTTATATCTTTATTTTTAAAAAAATCCTCATTATGAATATTCCAGGATACCCCAATTGAAGAGTTATTATCCCATTTAGAGTTTTTGCCAAATCCAGATACTCCATCGCGACGTCCATTTACATTCAGATAGTATTTTCTCGCATAAGAATAAGATCCTTGTATAAAATAAGATAATGAACGGGTAGCACCTCTGCTGCTGGACCCACTTCGATCTATGGCATATGATACCTCTTTGACTTTATCATTTACAAAACCTGAACCGGATGCACTCGATGAGCGATTTTCTTTTGAACTGGCTTCCATACCAATTAAACCACCAATAGTGCTTTTGCCAAAAGTCTTTTGGTAGTTTAATCGCTCTATCAGCGTCCACACCAGAAAGTTTGCATTATTTCGAGCCGAATAACCAATGGGCTCACCTGTAGAGAGCGACATCCCCGACCAGTTTGTTCGAGCCGAATAACGATCCTCATAAGCACTTTGGAAATCAGCACCAAACTGTGATGTCCATTTAAGTCCATTCATCACGTTGTAATCCAGTATTATATTAGAGTTTGCAGCTAAAGTACGTTGTTTATAATCATTCTCTTCTCTTTCGGCCAGAGAATTAAAAAATTTTGACTTCGTCAACAAAAGATTTCCGTTTACATCTAATTCAGAAACCGTATTATTATACAATCTGAAGCTATTTCCATCCTCATTATAAGGAGAATAAATTGGCAACATTTTATTATAATCATCACCGGGATTAAATATCTCATTCAGGTTGTACGATGTTGTGGTATAAAATCTAAAACTCAATCTTTTTGACAAGGCAACATCCAAATTAGCACGCACTGAAAAACGCTCTTGCGAATTCCCAATTATAGTAGATTTTCCTTTGTAGTATGAGCCTGATATGAAATATCTTGTCGTATCAGTTCCCCCACTCAAAGAAAGATTTGTTTGATTGGTCATCCCCTTGTCGTAATATACTTTCGACCAATCAGTGTCAGTTGTAGAATAAGAATTCAACTCATTGTCCTGAAATGGAAAGGATTTTAAATCGCGGCCTGAATTTACATATGACTCACGAGCTAGCATAAGGTACTGTTCTGCATTCAGTACCTTAAATTTTGTACTTTGATTAATCATCGATACACCGTTCTGTTGAGAAAGGTTGGCAACCATTTTCCCGGATTTCCCTTTTTTAGTGGTTACAAGTATCACCCCATTAGCGCCGTTTGCACCATAAATAGAAGTTGATGCTGCATCCTTTAAAACCGTGAAACTCTCAATGTCATCAGGATTTATATAAGTAAGGGGACTAACAGAAGTTTCCATACCCGGAATCATATTAGTTCGGTCTCCGGTATAAATGGGGGTACCATCAACAATCCAAAGAGGTTCGTTGGAAGCCGACATTGAACCTTCACCCCTTATGCGCGTATTTAAACGTGAACGCGTGCTACTTGCAGCATCTGTGTTTACATCTATTTTTAAACCCGGCACCAAACCTTCAAGAAGGTTATCAATACGAGCAGCTGGTAAAGCTTCTATTCTCTCTGCATTTACCTGATAAGCAGAGCTTACCATGTCTGACCTTTTCTGAACAGTTCCATAAGCGCCTACTACCATCACTTCTTTCATGGCAACTGCCGAAGGTTCCAACTGAATATTGAGTTCACTTTGGCCATCCTTTAAAACTACTTGTCGGGTTTTCATCCCAACAAAAGAAACGGTTAACTTTATTTCTTTGCCTGTTGGTACGTTTAAACTAAACTTGCCATCAATATCGGTTATTGTAGCCACATTTGACCCTTCTCCAACGATATTAGCACCTGGCAAAGGGCTTTTTCTTTCATCGACAACTGTGCCTGTAACGGCACGTTTTTGGGAGCCTACCAGCTTTCCTCCTGCCGTTGTTTGTCCGCTTAAGTTACATACAGACAAAAAAAACAGCAAAGAAGTAAAACTAAATTTGATACATTTTCTAAACATTATTTTTTTTATATTGAGTTCGTATTCAATTGTTTTGTTTTAACACAAAAATAAGATCTTTGCATAAAAGACCTAAGCTAATTGCTATCCTCTCTGAAAAACAGAGAAATACAGATTAAATTTTATTTTCTGGAAATGATTTAAAAAAATCCGACTTATCGATCAAATATTTACATCAATAAGCACAAAACGTGATTTAGCAGATTAAATATGGTAGGTATAGACAAAACGGGCACTAATAAAAGTTCGACTAAAAATAAATTAATTACAAAAATAGTTATTTATAAACAAAATCGTAATAAATTAGGGACTTTTAAGCCCAAACGAAAGCAAATAACTTACTTTAATATCTTTATATTAATGTTAATAAAGTCTCTGTGGAGCTAAGAAAAAACAAAGTAATTATGAGAATGTAGTTTTCTGCAGATAAAAACTTACAGAAAAAAACATGAAACAGTATATTTACATAGCAGAATTGTAGCTTGAACCCGCAGATTCACAAAAAAACCTTGTGGCTCAAGCTCATTCCTGCATTGTACATTAGCATATACATTTTTATTTATTGAAATCCCTCAGTTTTATGTTGGTCAGTACTTTTTTAGTGTGAAGCGGGAAATCACTGTTCATCATCCAGCCATAATAGCCCATGTCTGTTTTCAGCACATCGGTCACTTTCTGACCTTTGTATTTGCCAAAATTAATAAGCTCTTCGCCTTTATCGTTATAAATTAACCTGCCGGCAAAGTCAACATTGTTATTTTGAGTTGTAAATTTCGAAAGGAATTCGATGTCGTTTTTCAATTCAGGGTAACGATCCAACTGAGCCATAAGCACTTCGTAAGTAGCCAGTGTATCGGCTTCGGCGCCATGTGCTCCTTCGAGGTCTTTTTCGCAATAAAATTTATAGGCTGCACTTAAGGTACGGGCTTCCATTTTATGAAAAATCACCTGTACATCTACGAACTTGCGTTTCATCAGGTCGATATCAACATCGGCACGAAGCAATTCTTCGGCCAACAAAGGAATATCAAACCGGTTAGAGTTATAACCGGCAAGATCACATCCTTCTATGTCGCGGGCAATTTCCCTGGCCACGGCTTTGAATGTAGGGCAATCGGCCACATCGGCATCTGTGATTCCGTGAATATCGGAAGAACCCTTAGGAATAGGCATTTCGGGATTTATGCGTATGGTTTTGGTTTCTTCGCGTCCGTTAGGCGAAACTTTATGATACGATATTTCAACGATACGATCTGATACGATATTAGTGCCCGTGGTTTCGAGATCGAAAAAAACAATCGGGTTTTTAAGTTGTAGTTTCATTCTTGTTATTTTTTTCGGAAGCCGTAATGACAAAAAAGAACAAAGACAGTAAAATCTTTGTTCTTTTCCCTTTTTATATTTGTTATATTCTATTAATCGTTCAAAAGCATTGGCATCAGCAACATCAGGATTTCTTCGTTTGCCTCGTTTTCGAAAGGAAGAATTAATCCGGCGCGGGAAGGATCAGTGAGTTCGAAAATTACATCCGAAGCATTTATATTGCTGAGAATTTCGATAAGAAAAGCCGATTTAAAACCTATTTTGATAGGCGCTCCTTCGAACTGACATTTTATCGTTTCTTCGGCCGAAATTGAGAAATCAATATCCTGAGCCGAAATATGAATCATATTGTCGCTGAAATCAAGCTTCACAAGATTGCTGGCCTGATTCGAAAAAACAGAAACACGTTTCAACGCATTGAGCAATGACACCCTGTCGATTATAATTTTATAAGCATTTGTTTTAGGGATAACTCCATTATAATTAGGGAATCGTCCTTCCACCTGCCGGCAAATCATTGTATAATTCGACAATTTAAAATAAGCATTTTTCGAGTCGAATTTAATATCAACATCTCCACTTTCCTTTGGCAAAATGTTTTTAAGCATAGTGGCCGGCTTTTTAGGAAGGATAAAGCTTAATTTTTCCTCTTCTTCCTGAAACGAAACCGAATTATATGTTGTTTTAAATCGTACGAGCTTGTGCGCATCAGTGGCTACCAGCGTAAGATTATCTTTCATAATGTCGAAAAAAACACCATTCATTACCGGTCGAAGTTCGTCATCGGCAGTACAGAAAAGAGTTTTGCTAATTCCTGCTGAAAGTTGACTTACAGGCAAAGACATTAAATGAGCATCCTCTTGTAGCTGAGGCAATCGTGGATATTCGTCGCCATTCTGACCGATAAAATTATACGAACCATTGGCTGATGTAATCACCATGGCCAGGTTACTGTCATTAATTGTAAATGTAAGAGGCTGGTCGGCAAATTCACGCAAAGTATCGAGTAGTAAACGCGAAGCTACAGCTACCTTACCATTTCCATCGGAATTTTCAACTTCCATCGAGGTTATCAATGTAGTTTCTATATCCGAAGCAGTCATTGTCAATGTTTTACCTTCAAGTTCAAGTAAAAAATTATCCAAAATGGGAAGAGAGTTTTTACTGTTAATTACCCTGCTTATGGCTTGTAAATGGCTGAGTAAAACGGTACTTGATACAACGAATTTCATAAGTATGATTTTTATGTTGTTAAGTGCTTAATTATTTAAAGAACAAATGTAGTGATTTTTTTAAAGAACAAAAAATTCCATGTCTGTTTTTTAGTAAATTAAAAACAATAACACCAGCTTAAAGGCAAAATGCTGATAAATAAATTGTATATCAATACGAAACTAAGCCTAAGCATGATTTTTATAGTTCAACATCCAAAGCCGCAGTCCTCAAAACTATTTGATCCTCGGACAATAACTTTTTTCATTTATAGAAAAGAAACTAAAAAGACCTGTAGATTGTTTTACCGGCATGAAAAAACTAAACAGATTAGCACAGGCAAGTAGCCCATACTTGCGACAACATGCCGACAACCCGGTGGACTGGCACGAATGGAACGAAGAAGCGCTGAACAAAGCCAGAGAAAGAAACATGCCTATACTGATTAGCATTGGTTATGCGGCTTGTCATTGGTGTCATGTAATGGCTCATGAAGCATTCTCGGACGAAAAAATTGCATCTTACATGAACGACCATTTTATTTGCATCAAAGTGGACAGAGAAGAACGTCCGGATATTGATCAGATATATATGGATGCGGCGCAAATCATTAACGGACAAGGAGGTTGGCCGCTAAATGCAGTGGCGCTGCCGGATGGGCGACCATTTTATGCCGCCACCTACTTTCCTCCTCATCAGTGGCTGGATGTTTTGCAACAACTTCAAAATGTGTTTGTAAACGATCCAGATCGAGTACTGAAAGTTGCCGAATCCATTACCAATGGTATCAATGATTTACCGTTCGAATCCACCGGAATTGAGAAAAACTTTAGCCAACAAGCCTATCACAACGCCTTCGATCAGCATATCAAAAAAATTGATTTTGAGTGGGGTGGCTACAAAAAAGCACCAAAATTTATGTTGCCAACAGGGCTTGAGTTTTTTCTGCAATACCATTACCTGACGAAGAATTCGCAGGCGTTAGAAGCCGTTCTGATATCGCTCAATGCCATGGCTCGCGGCGGACTGAATGATCAAATCGGTGGTGGATTTGCACGATATTCGACCGACGAACGTTGGTTGGTACCTCATTTCGAAAAAATGCTTTACGACAATGCACAACTTATCAGTTTGTATGCCAAAGCTTTTCAGTTAACTCAAAATTCTTTTTACAAAGCAATTGTTGAGAAAACAATTACATTCGCCGAACGTGAATTACGCGACAATTGTGGAGCTTTCTATGCATCGATTGATGCCGACAGCGAACACGAGGAAGGAAAGTTTTATGTTTTCACAAAACAGGAAATTGAATCGGTTCTTGATGAAAAAAACTGTGAAATACTCCTTCGATTCTACAATATCACTGAAGAAGGAAACTGGGAAGATGACAAAAACATCCTTCATTATACTGTTGATGTTTCAGAATTTGCCAAAGAAAACGGGTTCACGACGGTTGAATTTGAAACAATACTCCAAAAGGCTCATCAACAACTTTTCGCTTATCGTTCGGGTCGGATTCGCCCGACCACGGATGACAAAATTCTGTGTTCGTGGAATGCTCTGATGATTTCCGGTTATGTAAATGCATTTAAAGCCACAGGAAATCCGGAATACAAAGAGAATGCTTTACAAACGAGCCGCTTTATTTCTTCTGAATTAATGCAAGCTGACGGAAGCTTGTATCGGGTTTTTAAAGATGGTAAAGCTACTGTTGATGCTTTTTTGGACGATTATTCGTTGTTGGCAAGTGCATGGATCGATTTATATGAAATAACTTTTGACATTCAGTGGTTGCATCTGGCAAAGAAGCTGACCGAATATGTATGGCTTCATTTCGGCAATAATGAACGAGATATGTTCTACTATACATCGGACACAGCCGAAGGCCTCATTGCCCGTAAATACGAGTATACCGACAATGTAATTCCGGCATCAAATTCAGTATTGGCCCACACGCTTTACAGGCTGGGAGTGCTGTTCGAAGACTCAACATACATTCAAACTGCAGAAAAAATGTTGACGAAAGTACTTGACGAAACTATTGAATATGGCTCATACTATGCCAATTGGGCACAGCTATTGGGGAAATTTGTTTATCCTTCATCCGAAATTGCCATCATTGGCAACGAAGCAGTTTCGCGCGCCAACGAATTGCAAAAGCACTATTTGCCTGTTTCTGTTTTTGCCGGAGGAGCTGTTGAAAACCTGCCCTTACTCCAGAACAGGTACACAAAAGATAAAACATTGATTTATGTTTGTGTGGATAAAAGTTGCTCACTCCCTGTTACCGACAGCGATGATGCATTGGCGTTAATTCGGTAGTTAGAAGTTTATTGTTTCAGAAAAAGAAAGGCATCAGATTTTTGATCAGATGCCTCTTCTTTTATCTTGTGAATTCACGCAGACCTTTTAACGAGCTTGGTGTGTTTGGTTGATTGTTTGTTGGTCGGTTGCCCGGGTTATATCGTTCGTTGCCACTATTGTTCTTAGTATCGGACTTAGAGCTGGACGAATCTCTATTGCCATCGGAACTATCGGAACCTTTCCCCATCAAACTACTTGTCCCTATTTTTTCCCGTGGTTTTTTAGCGAAATGTAGCATTACATCCGAACTTTTCTTCGGACGCTGCTCGTCGAGCCAAAAGAAGTTTTTGAGATATAAATCACCTCCCTTGAGTTGTAACAAGGGATACATAACTCCGGTAGTGGCTGTCGTCAGCACAATTCTATCTACCTTCTTGTCCTTCATGTACATAACCACAAAACTACTTTCGGTTTTATTTATGCCAATCAATGTGGAATCGCTATCGTCACGCGGAAAATAAATGGTTTCGGCATTGCCGTTGATGTCCACTTTTTTGAGAGCTCCACTATCGATGTGTGCAATTATTTCCTTGCCCGATAGCTGATTATAATAGAGCGAATCTTCTTTCTGAATGGCAATTGCATTGCGTTGAATATGTACTTTTTCTACCTTTTGGTTTTTTGTAAATGCCTGAATAAATTCTCCCGAAAGCTGATTTTTTTCAGCCCAAAGTACCGGCTCTCCGTACATATTCATCACCGAGTCGCGCGAAGTGTATACAAGCGAATCACACAAACCCTGAATATCATTTCTATACATTCTTACATTGAGGTAGCCTTTGGCCACATCGTAGATCGAATCCTTGAATGTACGAAGCGTATCGGCATGTACCCACAAAGTGTCTTTACCTGACCAATCGACCAAAAGCGCCGAATCACTGGCTATGCCAGTTTCGGTGTTTTCGTTGTAATAAACATAATCGCCATAGAGCGTGTTTTTTTTCACCGAATCAACCATTTCCACATTGACAAAAGATTCTCCGTATTTAGTTATTTTGTCATAAAAAATGGTGTCTCCAACAATTGTTTTTCCGTCTTTGTGAGCCACTTTCGACCGGTCGAGCAACATCATTTGTTCTGTTGCCGTATTGTACCAACCTTTTTTTGAATAAATATCTGTTTCGTTCTGATACAGGATATGGGTTGGGCCTACTATGTTGGCTATACTCGTCTTGGTATTGTACTTCATAGTATCCGAGTCCATTGTGAAGTTTTTATTGGTGAGCTTCACTTTGGTTTTAAACAAAGCATCGTTGGAAGTAGTTGAATACTGCCCCCATACAGATGTAAGCGTATTTTCGGGATCTACAATTTTTCCGCCGGTATAATAATAAGCAAGATTTGAATTTCTGTCGTAGTTCAAACTATCTGTCGTCAAAGTAGTTTTACGGTTTTCCATGCGCACGTTATGCCGCAATCTGGCCATTCTCATATTTCCATCATAGAAAAGAAAATCGCCGTACACAAAAAGTGTGTCTCCCTGAACTATACGCACATTGCTAAAAGCATCCAAAGAATTGGCTTTTTGATAGAAATAAGCGCTATCGCAATAGAGAATTGCATTGTCGTGTCGGAAACGCACATTTCCTTTAAGAATTTGCATATCGGGATGCATTTCTTCATCGGCAATTACCACATTGGCATTGTCCATGTAAATAATCGTTGCATTGGGAGTGCTCAGTGGATTCACGATGGGTGCAAGCGGTGTCATTGGATTGACGGGCCGTCCCTGCTGACGCGTTTTTTTAGTTGTATTTTTATTCCCGGTGTTTTTGGGCGTTGGATTCTGACTTTGCAGTATCTCATTGCGCAGCTGTTTAGGCCTTACCTGAGCCTGCATACCGCCAATAAAGAAACAGAGCACACCAACAATTGCGATGTGCCTGTAAAAAAATAATCTTTGAAATTTTGAATTCATATTTTAAAATAGTCAACCTTCAATTGTTGTTTATTTCTTAATCCATCCCGGATACTGAAATTTACAATTTTGCCATTCAGGGTCGATATTGATATACGTTTCTTTTTGTTTTTTTACAATCCAGTTATTAATGAACTCTTCTTTTTTCTTGCCTTCATAATAATTCCGAAGCATCTGATAGTCGTCGAGTAAGTTTGCTTTGTGATTTTCGGTTTTCGATTTCACTTTTACAACAGCCACCACTTCTTTGTTCGTCGAAGGACTTATCATTGTAAAAGGTTGCGAAATTTCGCCTACATTCATGTCGTAAACCACTTTTGCAACTTCCTGAGGTAAATCCTGATACTCAAATTTCGAAGTTCCCGACTTTTCGTTCAGCATTAATCCTGCATTCATAGCCGTGTTTTTATCTTGTGAGAAATAGATAACTGCCTGTTCGAAAGTGGTTTTATTAGATCGTATCAGTTTAGTGATGGAGTCAAGTCTCTGAACTGCTTTAGTTTTATCGGTAATCGAAACACGTGGTTTGAGCAAAATATGACGGCAGTTGACGCGGTCGCCACGTTTCTCGATAAGCTGAATAATGTGAAAACCAAATTCCGACTGAACAATACGCGATACCTTTTTCGGATCGGAAAGATTAAAGGCTACCGATGCAAATTCAGGCACTAACTGACCACGTCCCATGAGCCCAAGTTCACCTCCACGTTTTGCACTTTCGGTATCTTCGGAATAAAGACGGGCTAACACCGAAAATTCTGTTGTTCCCTTATTCACACGGTCGGAAAAGTCGCGTAAACGTTCTTTTATCCTGTTGGTTTCTTCTATAGGCACCGGAGGTTCGAAGCTAATGATCTGCAGCTCAACCTGAGCAGGCACAGTAGGCACACTATCGGCCGACAATGTATTAAAAAACTTACGCACATCGGCAGGTGTCGACTTTATGTCTCCCACCAATTTTTGTTGCATTTGCTGAATAATCATTTGCTCCTGAAACATTGTACGCAAATCCTCGCGTAAATTCAAAGTACTTTTACCAAAATACTCTTCCATTTTTTCTTTCGATCCGATTTGAGAAATGAAGTAATTCAGACGGTTTTCAACCTGATTTATTACGTTGGTTTCATTCACTACTACGCTATCGAGGACGGCCTGATGAAGAAACAATTTATTGATAGCAATTTGCTCCGGGATAGTACAATAAGGATCGCCCTGAATGGGAGTTCCTTCGTACTGAGCCCGCAAACGCTGCTCTTCAACTTCAGAACGAAGAATTGATTCATCTCCAACAATCCATATTACCTCATCAATAATATTGGTTGCTTTTTGTGCCATCAAATTTGAGGCTGTAAAACAAATAAGGGAAAAAAGTAAGATGTTTTTTTTCATTTGAAAATATATTGTTTTGTCAGTGATATATCAATGTTTTGTCAGATGCTTATTTGTTGAAATAGGTAACATTTTCGTTTTCAATTGCATCCTTATAAATTTCGTCATCAAAGTTTGAAATAAATTCAGCTTTCATCTTATTGAGTATTAAGTTGCTGATTTTAGTTTTTGCCAGTTCGAAAGGCTCGGTATCTCCTGCCTTTTTGAAGGACTCTATCCGTAAAAAATAATGACGGGTACTGTCCGAGACTTCGTAAAAACGATGACCGGCAACAAAAGCGGCTGGATCCTCAACCTGTAAAGGCATTTTTCTTAAAATCTCAGAGAAAGGTGTCCATTTACTTCCGAAATAATCGTAGCTAATGGCATTCTGAATGCTATATTTTTCAATACTTTCGAGCGCCTTTGCATTGCCCGACTGCACCCAACTCCTCACATTCGCCAACTTAGGGGCTTTTGATGGCACCACGAGCAGCATCCCTTTTATAAGGTTTTCTGTCAGCACAAACTGGTCTGTGTAAGCATCGTAAAAAGTCCTCATTTCCTCATCCGTAGGCTCTTTTGGCAATCGCTGATCTATCAATTTTTGTTGATATTGATGTATTATCAACGATTTACGGTAATCCTCAAGCAGTTGATCAATTTCGGCCTTGTTGGTTATGTTTCTTTTTGCATTTTCGTACAACAAAACATCGGTAACCCATTTACGGATAAAGTTATCGGCAATTTCCGTGCTGTCCTGCGAATTCACATTAGGAGGAATAATATCCTGAACTTCATCCAAATACAAAAACTTACCCTCTACTTCGAGCAAAGGTGTACGTTCGTTATCGGCCACAGGTTGGGTACACGACGACGAAAAAGCCAGGATAGAAAGGAGTATTAATAACCAACTTGTTTTCATACGAAAAGCAAAGATAATATTGGAATCAGTAAAATAATGCTAATTTACGAATAATAAATCAGAATAAAGGTTTTTTAATTCAGAGGAGAGCGCCGTTATTTTATTTTAGCAATTTAAAAACCATTTATTGTTAGTGCTTTACGAAAAAATATGATATGTAAAAAAAAGAAATATGCGTCGTTAAAAAATATCGACAAAAAAAGAAAGGTGTGCATTGAAAAAATTATGAATTTTGCTGAAAAGCAACACCACTGCAAAAAAACCGAAAAGCCGAAAACAACAACGGCGTACCCATAACAATATAAAACAGTGCCAGGTATTCAAAAGGAACCAAAGCCAACAAACGAATAGTAACTCCCATGCTGATCATAAAAATCATCATGAGATAGCCACGTAAATTGAAGAAAGCATAAAATGGATTTTTTTTGTTCTTTAAACCCTCAATACGGGTGATGTATTTTTTGCTGATTTTTTTAAACATTAAATTATAAAATACAAATCCGAGGAACAGCGCCACAACCACCTTCGGCAATAAAAACTCTGAATGAATCATAACGCCCATAAAACCCCTGTACAACAGCATTCCTCCGGCAAAAAACCAAACTACTGAAGCAATATACAAAAGATTGGTATGACCTACATGGGGTATAAAAGATTTCAAATTTATGTTTTTATCCTGCATATCTAAATTGTTGTGTTGTGAAAATAGACCCGGATTCTATCAGTAAAAGGATTTTAAGTAATCGCTATTTTTTTGTAAGTAATTTTTTTTCTACTTTTGCACAAGACAATGATTTATTTCTTTTGCTATCGTAGCACTCACTTTCCTAAGCCGGCTCAAAGATACAAACAACAAGGAAAATAATGAGTTTGTTCAAATAAAATTTTGCCATACACACTTACGCACATCGAACCCAAAAGCATAAAAACATGAAACGAATACTGATCATCAATGGTCCTAATCTGAATTTATTGGGAAAACGCGAACCCGGTATTTATGGCAATCAGTCCTTCGAAACCTATTTCGAACAGTTAAAAACCAAATACCAACAACTACAGTTGTTTTACTTTCAATCGAATACCGAAGGACTTATCATTGATAAACTCCATGAGGCCGGTTTTGATTTCGACGGCATTATCATAAACGCAGGCGCCTACACTCACACATCGCTTGCAATAGCCGACGCTATCCGCGCCATCACCACTCCTGTGGTGGAAGTACATATTTCGAACGTGTTCAAACGCGAAACCTACAGGCATCACTCCTACCTGAGCGAAGCCTGCACCGGCTGTATCGTCGGATTCGGAATGGACTCCTATCGCCTTGCTATCGAAGCGCTTTCGGGAGAAAAAACCGTATAAAACAAAAAAATAATTATTCTGAATAAACCTTCTGCTGAATCAAGCGTTAAGTAGTAGTAAAGTATACAAAAAAACATGTCAAAATCAACTAAAATTGTAGCCACCATAAGCGATAAGCGCTGTGACGTGGATTTTCTCCGTGAATTATATATTGAAGGAATGAATGTGGTTCGCATGAACTCAGCACACCTGCAAAAAGAAGGCTTTCTGAGGATCATCAACAATGTAAGAGCTGTGAGCAATCACATTGCTATACTGATGGATACAAAAGGACCCGAGGTAAGAACTACTGTAGCCGAAAACGATGCGATAGAAATTAAATCCGGCGACATCATTAAGGTAGTAGGTAACCCCGATATGATCTCGAACAATGAATGTATCGCTGTTAACTATCCTTATTTTGTTCGCGATTTGAATGTTGGAGACGACATTTTATTCGACGATGGCGAAATAGACCTGAAAGTAGATTCGAAAACAGAGGAATACCTGCTTTGCAAAGCCCTGAACGATGGCACATTGGGAAGCCGGAAAAGCGTTAATATCCCGGGTGTTCGCATCAACCTGCCTTCGCTCACCGAACGCGACAAGCAAAATATTCTCTTTGCAATAGAAAACAATATTGATTTTATTGCGCATTCATTTGTAAGGAACAAACAGGACGTTTTGGACATTCAGAAAATTCTGGACGAACACAACAGCCCCATAAAAATTATTTCAAAAATTGAAAATCAGGAAGGTGTTGATAATATCGACGAAATTCTTGAATATACCTATGGTGTAATGATTGCCCGTGGCGATTTAGGAATAGAAGTGGCTCAGGAAAAGATTCCGGGCATTCAACGCCGCTTGATCCGTAAGTGTGTAAAAGCAAAAAAACCGGTTATAGTAGCCACCCAGATGCTGCATACAATGATCAAAAATCCACGTCCCACACGTGCTGAAGTAACCGACGTTGCCAATGCAATTTATTATCGGACAGATGCTTTAATGTTAAGCGGAGAAACTGCCTACGGAAAATATCCTGTTGAAGCAGTACGTACAATGGCAACCATAGCTAAGGAAGCTGAAAAAACAAAAATGTCGGAAAATGACATTCCAATTGAAATAAGTACAAATGATTTAACATCGTTTTTGTGTAATGCTGCCGTTGCAACAAGAACACAACTAGGAACAAAAGCCATTATCACCGATACCTACAGTGGCCGTACTGCCCGTTTCCTGGCGGCTTATCGTGGCGAAAATCCGGTGCTTGCCGTTTGCTATCACGAACGCTCGACCCGCGAACTTGCTTTATCCTATGGTGTTTTTCCGTTTTACAAACAAGCCAAAGGAAACACGCAGCAATACTTTATAGAAGCATTGCAGGATTTAATGCAGAAAGGCTGGATAGAAAGCGATGATTCGGTATGCTACCTGAGTGGTAGTTTTGGCGAAGGATTTGGAACCACCTTCCTGGAAGTAAACAGAATAGACAAGATCCTCGAATCCAGAGGTCAGTATCTGTTGCCCAATTTCTAAATACATTTTTCGATTTTCATAAAAAGAGAGGCGTTTTTCAATGAAACGTCTCTTCTTTTTTATTAACGGATGTTTGCTTTTTGCCATTAAACTTCTATGCATTTTTGCAGTCGAATGAAGGTATTCGTTATTTTAAATTTATTTATATCATTAATTTTAAGGATGAAAAAGATTCTGAGCTTATTTTTACTTCTCGTTACAGTGATTCCTGTATTTGCATTGTACACTATTAAAGGAAAAATCATTGATGCTAACACCCAAAATCCACTCGATTTTGTAAACGTAGCGCTATTCAAAGAAAATTCCGAAATTCCGGCCACCGGAGTGACATCGGATGGTAAAGGCGATTTTATACTCCCATCGGTACCAAAAGGAAAATATACACTCCGTGTAAGTTTTGTGGGATACAATACTATTAGTCTTCCCTTGAATGTTTCGGACAAAGAACTGAATATGGGAATGATAAAGCTAATGGAAAACAGCAAAGCACTTTCCGAAGTCGAAGTTATAGGTCAGGGAACGCAAATGCGATTCGATATCGACAAAAAGGTTTTCTCAGTGGATCAAAACATAGCATCGGCCGGAGGTTCGGCTACCGAAGCGCTGCAAAACATACCCTCAGTTGATGTTGATAACGAAGGAAATGTGTCGCTCCGCAACAGCTCCAGCGTAGAAGTTTGGATCAACGGAAAACCATCAGGACTGACGGCAGACAACCGTGCACAAATACTACAACAAATGCCTGCCGAAAGTATTGAGTCCATTGAAGTAATGACCAATCCTTCGGCCAAATTTAACCCCGAAGGAACCTCCGGAATTATAAATATTGTACTTAAGAAAAACAGGAAAGCCGGATACTATGGAAGTGTTTCGGCCGGAATTATGTATTCGGATGGTTCGACTCCCGGAGGAACACTCGGTACAAATATAAATTACAACAGCGGAAAAGTAGATGCTTACCTCAACCTTGGCTACCGACAAATGAACTTCAGTGGTGGTAGCGAAACCAACCGTTACAGCCTGGCCGGAACCGATACATTAAGCCTTCTGAACCAGGGAACCACAATGGATCGCTCTTTTGGTGGATTGTTTCTGCGCGGAGGTATCGATTACCATCTGAACGAAAAACATACGCTTAGTTTAGGCGGATTTGGGATGATAGGAGGTGGAAATTCAAATTCTTTAATCACAAACAAAACAACTGATTACACAAACGGATCTGTTCTCAGAAACTATTTGCGTAACAATTCCGATGAGGACAATCATCCCGGAATGAACTTATCCCTTGATTACAAATTCGATATCGACAAAAAAGGATCGAACCTTCTTGCGAGCGTTGCTTATTCAAAATTCTCACGCGAGAGTGAAAGCAGTTATATCCTGACTGATCTGATCAACGCCGGAAAATCCGATATATCGCAAGCAAGCAACGGACAGAACAATGAATTGCAAATTAAAGCCGATTACACAAAAAAAATCACTGAAAGCAGTCGTATCGAAGCCGGTTACCAAAGCACCATTCAGCAACGTTCAAGTCCTTCGAGCGGTTTTGACAACAACACAAACACTGAAATAAATGCTTATTATAATCTTTTCGATTACAAAGAGCAAAATCACGCTGCCTATCTTACTTATGGCAATCGGTTTTTCAATAACTTAAGTCTTCAAGCCGGATTGCGGGCCGAATATCTTACCAAAGAATCGGAATACACCTACAAAGATGCAAACGATGGCTGGGCCGAAAAAACAGTAACGATTCAACCAAAATCGGCCTTACAACTCTTTCCGAGTGCTTATTTGTCGTATTCGTTGCCCGGTAACAATGAATTTCAGTTGAATTACACCCGACGTGTGAATCGTCCTCGAGGAAGACAAATCAATCCTTTCCGCGACTTTTCGGATTCGACAAATATTTCTTATGGAAATCCAAACCTGGATCCTGAATATTCAACCGCCTTCGAGTTTAACTACATAAAAAGCTGGGACAATCACTCATTGTCGGCATCGGCCTATTATCGTTTTACCGACAATGTGATACAACGCGTAAGTTTTATTAACGACAACGTGATGGAAAGCACTTTTATGAACGTCACCAAATCAAGTTATACAGGTGCCGAATTAGTTGTAAAAAACCGCTTGTTCAAGATTTTGAACCTTACATCGTCGCTCAATTTGTTTTACAACAATTTGGACTCGTCGACTTACGTAAACCCCTACAACAGTTCTATTACCACATTAATTCCATCGCAAAGCAATTTCTCGTGGAGTGGAAAAATGATGGCCAATGTATTGCTTGGAAAAACAACATCGGCTCAGATAACGGGCGAATACTCAGCTCCCCGAATAATAGCTCAGGGAAAAGAAACCGCCAGCTATTCTATCGATTTGGGATTGCGCAAAAACTTGTTCGACCGAAAACTAAGCTTAAACTTAATGGTACGCGACCTGCTGAACAGCAGGAAACGTAACACAACCACCTGGGGAGATGGATTTTATCAAACCAACGAATCTTATTTCCGTGGACGTATGATTGGACTGACCGCCACCTATAACTTCGGAAACATGAAGCCGAAACAATCGGAAATGAAAAAAACTGATGCTTCTCCTGAAATGAATATGGAAAACGGGATGGACTAAAATCATTTCCTGAAAAAAGCTTATATGCGCCGTCTGAACTCGGCACAGACTATGGCAGTAGCCACACCTACATTCAACGATTCGGATGTAGGTTCGCCCTGAGGAAAGTTAGGAATCAACAGACGGTTGGTGACTAACTTTCCTGCTTTTTCGGAAATACCGTTTCCTTCATTGCCCATAAGAATGATGCCATGTGCTGATAACTCTTCGGAATAGATATTTTTTCCATCCATAAATGTGCCGTAGACAGGGAAGTGCTGCGGGAGCTGCGAAAAGAATGTCTCCAGATCAACATAATGAACCCTTACACGAGCCAATGCACCCATTGTAGCCTGCACTGTTTTGGGACCATACACATCGGCACAATGCAGCGAACAAAATATATTCCGAATACCAAACCAGTCGGCAATACGAATGATTGTTCCAAGATTACCGGGATCCTGCACATCGTCAAGCGCCAAGCTCAAACTATCGGCAATTTTCTGTACCGAAAAAACATCTTCTTTTTTTTCGAACACAGCCAACACTCCCTGCGGCGTTTTATGTCCTGATATTTTACTCAGCTCATCTTGCGTAACAATATTTATCGGGGCTTTCATTTCGCTTCCAAACTGACTTGCCCATTCGGCGGTCGAGGTCAGCAACCGAATCTGAAAATAATGCGCTATATCCAGTACCAATTTGGTACCTTCGGCCACAAACAAGCCTGTTTCGTCGCGATGTTTTTTCTGCGAAAGTGATGTGATTAATTTTATCTGGTTTTTTGAGAGCATATTGGCCTGATTTATGTAATGTTTTTCAGCCAACAAAACTAACAAAGTTTGGCGATAAACCAAAGGCCTAAAGCCCTGTTTAGAAAATATAAATGACCAAGATTAAATATTCTCAAAAAACAAGTTCTGTAAATTCACGATTTAAAGTATATTTGCAAAAAAAACCTGCCGCCTGTTTATGAAGCAATTCAGACTTTACATACTTTTAGCTACGTTTGGCATATTGTCGGCGTGTAATGTCACTAAACATGTACCTGATGGTCAGTACCTACTCGACAAAGTGAACATACACACCGATGTAAACGAGATACCCAAAACCACGCTGGAAGATTATCTCCGCCAGACACCTAACGTTAAAGTTTTGAGCTTGTTCCGGCTACAATTGGGCATCTACAATGTTGCCGGAAAAGACAGCTCAAGCCGTTGGAACAAAAGCTGGATGAGAATGGGCGCAGCTCCCGTCATTTACGACGAATATCTAACCTACATTTCGGCACAGCAGTTACAAAAGGTATATGAAAATAAAGGATTTGTAAACGCAAAGGTCGATACTGTTATCACCCGAAAAAACAAAAAAATAACAGTCGATTATTTTATAAAATCAAACAAGCCCTATACGATAAGAAAATACAATGTAAAATTAAAAAACAATGCCATTGCTGAAGTTGCCAACGACACTTCAAGGGCATTGATCCGTTCAGGGATGTTATTCGATGTAGATGTGTTGGATGCCGAAAGACTAAGGGTTACAACTACGCTGCGCGAAAAAGGATACTACAATTTCAATAAGGATTTTCTGGCTTATAATGTCGACTCTTCGCTGAAAGCACACAGAGCCGATGTAAGCCTGGACCTGAGAAGCTATTTGAAATTCAGAAACGACTCGGTGAACGAGCTTATTTTTAAACAATATAAAATAAACAAAGTCCGTTTTTATACAAATTCAAATCAGGAATTGATAACTGCAAATGATGCTGCGAACAAGGCGGATACGGTAGTTTTCCGAAACTTCCAGCTTATATCAAATGGCTCTAAATTTATAAGCCTCGATGCATTGGTATACAACACTTACATAAATCCCCACACTTTGTATAGCGACAAAGATGTTGAAAAAACATATTCGGCATTGAACTCGTTGGGTCCTGTGAAATATGTGAATATCAGTTTTGAACCCATTGATAGCGAAATGCTCGACTGTATTATCACCATTACTCCGGCTAAAACCATCTCCTTACAAACTGAGCTGGAGGGAACTTACACCGAAGGATACTGGGGAGGAGCAGCCAAACTCGGACTTATCAACAAAAATGCGTTCAAGGGCGCTGAAACGCTCACCGCACAGGGAAGACTTGCTTACGAATGGCAGCAGGGCATCTGGGCAAGTGAACTTGGCGGACAAGTAGGGCTCAAGTTTCCACGCTTCGTACTTCCTTTTGGCAATTACGATTTCAAACGAAACATGCATGCCAATACCGAATTAACTGCCGACCTGAGCTACCAGGATCGGCCTTCTGAATTTAAAGCTACACGTCTGAGTGGCGGCGTAAACTATATCTGGAACAGAACCAAATATCGGCATAGTTTCGAGCTGTTCAACCTCAGCTTCATGGACTTTAATGTACTTCCGGAATTTGAAGAGCAGTATTTTAACACCGGACTTTACAACAAATACAATTACGAAAGCCGTTTCGTGCTGCGTATGGGATACAACGGGTCATTCAGCAATTACAATGCGAATCGTCCCTTGCGAAATTATTCAACCTACAGATATAGTTTCGAATCGGCGGGAAATTTATTGTACGGATTGAATCATTTGCTGAACTCGAAAGTATCGACCGAAGGTAATTACGAGCTTTTTAAAGTGAGATACTCGCAATACCTGCGGGCTGAATACAACTCAACCCATTATCAGATTTTCGACAAAAACAATCGCTTCGTTTATCACATAGGCGCCGGAGTGGGAGTTCCTTATGGCAATGCCAATATTATGCCTTACGAACGAAGATTCTACAGTGGTGGAGCCAATAGTGTCAGGGGCTGGCGCGAAAGCATGCTGGGCCCTGGTGTATACCAACGCGATAGTGCACGCATCAGAGACTACAATCAGGTAGGCGATATAAAACTTGATTTAAACATGGAATACCGTACCAAAATGTTTTGGCTTCTCGAGGGTGCTTTGTTTCTTGATGCAGGAAATATATGGACAGTAAAGAGATATGACGAACAACCTGGCGGAGCTTTCAAACTTGATACTTTTTTAGAACAGATCGCCATTGCCTACGGAGCAGGATTGCGTTTCGATTTTTCGTTCTTTATTGCAAGGGTAGACCTTGGAGTGAAACTTTTCGACCCGACTAAAACCAGGCTTGAACAATGGCGTGTTCTTCCATCGCTTAAAAATGATGTAGCAGTACATATCGCTATTGGATACCCGTTTTAGTTTATTCTTCGGTTAAATTCAGTGTAGGATAAACATCTGCTTTCTTCACTTTTTTCTTCCGAACAGGTTTTTCCTTCACCCCCAACAAATCATAACTCATCCTGTGGTAAGGCGTTACTCCGTACTGCACTATTGCTTTCCGGTGTTTAAGCGTAGGATAGGCTTTGTTTTGAGCCCAATCGTACACCGGAAATTCTGCATGCAATTGCATCATCAATGCATCTCTGTGCGTTTTGGCAAGTACCGATGCCGCAGCTATTGACAAGTACTTGCTATCGCCCTTCACAATGGTTTGATGCGGAATAGATGCATAGGGTTTGAATTTATTGCCATCAACAATTATAAATTCGGGAACAACAGAGAGTTGATCGATGGCCCGATGCATGGCCAAAATCGATGCATTCAGGATGTTTATTTCGTCAATCTCATTGTTATCGACAATGGCCACAGCCCAGGCAAGTGCATTTTTCTCAATAAAAGGGCGCAGTTGCTCTCTTCGTTTTTCGGTAAGTTGTTTTGAGTCATTCAGGGTTGGACAATCGAAGTCCGCAGGTAAAATAACAGCAGCTGCCACTACAGGGCCAGCAAGGCATCCTCTTCCCGCCTCGTCGCAACCACATTCAAGTAATTTTCCCGAGAAATTAATCAATAGGCTGTTCATCGGCTTTGTTTTTATCAGTCTTGTAACTTTTGGCTTCCTCCCACAAAGCAGGGCCTAACTTTAGCACCGGTTCGTAGGCAAAGGACGCTGACTTGGTTGTAGGATTTATAATACTGAATTTGTCGTCGACCACATTAAAAACATTGATCAAAACACTCAGGATAAGCGCATATTTAAGTGCCCCGAAAAGCCCTCCGAACAACTTATTCAAACCCCCCAACGACATGGATTCAAATACTTTATCGACAATCCTGGACAAAAATAAAAGGCCAACTACAATAACGAGAAACAAAAGGAAATAAGCAGTAGGCTGTGCTGTCCTTGCCGAAAAATTGAAACTTCGCACCAACACAGCGGCCAACCACGGAGAGAAGAATTTTGCTCCATAAATACCCAAAACTACAGCCGCCAGGGATGTCAACTCCTTGACTAAACCCCTGAATAGTCCAAAAGTGAAACCTGCAATTATAGGAATCAGTATAAAAAGATCCAATGAATTCATCGCTTATTTCTTTTTTTGCAAAGATAGTGAAAAAAATAAAGCCTGTTTATAGCCATATTTAAATAACTGGGAGTATTAAAAAAATCAAACTCCGCCATCCAACAAGTACTGCAGCTGCATTGTACATGACATCAACTACATTCAGACCTTGTGTAAAATAAGAATACCACGTTGATTAGATTGATGAATATTTTTTTGGCATAGCTTTTGAATATCGTGAAACATGAAAAGAACACATTCACTTTTCTTATTTCAAAAACACATTATTCACCACTTATTGATATAATTATGAGAACAAAATTTGCAAGCCTGTTAGTGGTTCTTTTTATAACAACTACCATTCAACTATCGGCACAAAGAAGAATTACTGTTGAAGCTGTAAATAACGACATAAGCTATTCGCTCGACCTTAAAGCAGTAGCGTCAATATTTGGAGATTCGCGCACACTCGAAGACTTTGAAAGAAGACTGAACGATTACGATGCTCAGATTTCGAACCTTGATTTAAACTCAGATGGCGAAATAGATTACCTCAGGGTGATAGAAACTTCGGAAAATAACTTACACCTGGTTGTGATTCAGGCAATACTGGACAGAGATGTATTTCAGGACGTTGCAACAATTGTAGTTGAACGCGACAGATACAGACGCACCTATGTTCAGGTAATAGGCGACCCTTATATGTATGGTTACAATTACATTATCGAACCGATTTATCTCCGTACTCCAAGCATTTTTTCCTGGTTCTGGGCACCGAGATATCAACGTTGGAATTCACCCTATTATTGGGGATATTACCCAAGACATTATCATCACCGCCGTCCGATTGAAATAAACTTGTATCTGACACACATCAATCATCACATCGATCATCGACACAACTACCGTTATTCTGAAAACATAAGAAACGAACAAGCTTACAGATTACGGAATTCGGTTTCGCGCAACGATTACGGCGTGAGGTATCCCGACCGGGAATTCAGCAAACGCAATGCAAATGTGAAAAACAGATACGAAATTGAAAGACGCTCTAACAACGGATCGCGCAGCAACAATAACATTGAAGACAGAGACAGAAGAGTTATAAACAACAATAACAGAACCAACGATAACACCGGACGAAATAATGCTAACGTCAGAACTGAAAGAGGCGAAAGAAATGAAAACAACCGGATGAATTCAAATTCTGAAGTGAACAATCGTTCGAACAGAGACGAAAAAGCTGCTCCGACCCGCAACTCAAATACCGAAAGGTACAACAGAAATTCCGATTCGAACAACAGTGGTTCGGTCAATAGAAGTTCGTCAAACCGCGAGAACAGAGAGCAACAAAAAGCTTCCCGAAATGAAGAAAGACCCGTAAAAGCGAACCGTGAACTGAATAGAAAAAATGAAAGATCGGTGGAAGCAGCGAAACCCGCAAGGGAAAATAAATCGGAATCAAGATCGGAATCGAGATCGGAACGCCGTTCGGATAACAACGAAAGAAGGAGCAACAGCGACTCCAATAATTCAAGAAGATAAAAGACCTGACTTAGTAAATAGACTGTTTGTAAAACTGTGACCGCAAAGAAACCGTTGGATAAAATATCCAACGGTTTCTTTTATGGACACGAAACACGAAACACGAAACTATTCAACCGATCTGTTTCGGTGCAGTTCAAAAAGATACTCCTGTTCTGTTTGTCCCGGAATTGGAATAAATTCTGTTTTTTTGAGGCAGCCAAGCGCTTTCAGATCCATTATGGACGAGTAGCCCGATCGTGAAATTATCTTTTTCGCTCCTTTGAGGAGAGAGGCCAGCTCGCCATCGGGCAAATGAGAAACAAGTGTTACATCCCCCACATGATAAGTACGCGACGCAGTGGCCGGCTGACCACAAACGATAAGTGTTTTTTGATGCGAATGCTGGAAGCGATGTGTCAGTTCATGTTCGAAAATGGATCTTTGCGGTTCTACCCCGGACAATACCGACACATTGTGGTAATTTATTTCGGGTACAGCTTTGTTGTTTTCGAACCTCGAAAGTGGTCCGATAAAACGACTGTTGCGCGCTAAAGGATATTTATGGGATAAGTCGCCCGACAAATTCTCAGGCCCTTCAACATCAGGAATCCAGCATTCATCGTACTGCAAAACAAACATCCGATGCATGAACCACGCCAATGGCTCCAACCATTTTAAAGCAACAGGCATTTTAATCATCAGCTGATGCGTGATGTATATACTCTTTGTTTTTCTGTTCCAAAGCCCAAACCGGTTGTCGGAAATCACCTGATCGAAATGCTCCCGTTGAAGTAAGGTATTCAGCCATTTATGTTCTTTATAAATTCCGGAAATAATACTTGGCAAATTCCACAACATGGCCAACACCTGTGTTTTGCCGGCCGAATAACGGATGGAATAAGAAGGTAATTCGATGAAACGCAATTCGGGAAACTGCTGACGAAGAAACTCAAGCGGAAAACCATCCGAGACCAACACCACCTCATGACCATCGGCTAAAAGCCTCCGAACCAGTGGTACGCAGCGGGTGGCATGTCCCAATCCCCAGTTCAACGGACAGACTAAAACTTTCATTGGCTTTAACTCATTCAAGTGTATATATTGATTAGAAAACAGCAAATCCTGAACTATTTACATTCGGCAGAGCAACTGCGGACAAACAATTTGTCAGGCCACCGAGACTACAAATCCTCTTGCTCTTGCCTTTTCGGCTATAGCATTCATTTCGTCAAAATCAATCTTTTGTAGCTGTTGTACCGGCGTATCTCTGTCCAGCGAATACAGCATAATCTCCCGTGGACGAATTTGTTCCATTGCTTTCAACCACTCGTTCACTTCCTCGTCAGTAGTATTGTCGAACGTTTCGCCCTTATATTCGCCACGCAGCAGCATAGTTTGTATAATCAGGTCGCCATCGAAGCGTTTAAGCTGCCCGATGAACCAGGCCACATTGATTTGTTTTCCTGTTGGTTGATCAATCAGCTGCATAGTCCGGTCGATGGCCGAATCGAATTTCATAATGTTATTGTCCACTTTTTGGAGCGCCCTAAAAACCTGAGCTTTGTGCACTCTCGTCGAATTGGAGAGCACACTCACTTTTGCCAAAGGAAAAAACTGATTTCGCAAGGCAATGGTGTCGTCAATAATTCCTTCGAACTGAGGATGTAGCGTAGGTTCTCCGTTACCGGCAAAAGTAATAACATCCGGAACCTGACCCGCATCCTGCATTTCGGTCAGCTTGGCTTCGAGGGTTTCGCGCACCTGCTGGCGTGTAGGCATTGGAAATTCGCGCATAGTGGTGTTGAATCCGCATTCGCAGTAAATGCAATTGAACGAACAGATTTTTGCATCTACAGGTAACAGGTTTACTCCGAGCGACAAGCCCAAGCGGCGACTGTGAATGGGGCCAAATATTATCTGATCAAATAAAATCATTTTTTTAATTTATTGGTTTCTCTATTCCGACTTAATTTCGGTTTCGCTCTCCTTAGCAATTATTTTATTTTTATACATCAAAAGTCCGGCAGCCGACAACGCAAACAAAATAGCTCCTCTTGTCCATAAGTTTTTCATGCTTTTATAATAAACCAGCTGTTTATCTGCGTTTGCACCATTCTCCTCTTTCTTATTTGTATTTAAATCCCCATTCATCTCTGTTTTGATTTTTTCTGAAGTAGTTTTTACCATATAAAGGCTTACAGGCGTTCCCATAAAGAGGATAGCCACTACAGTATAAAACAGGATGAGTTTGTTTTTTCTTTTCATCGAAACAAATAAAAGTAAATAATACCGCTTAGCTGAGTTTTAAATTTTAATTATTATTCTCTCGCCCAGCGTTTTCGAGAGTTGTCTTTTCACGCCCTCTAATTCGGCCATTTCGCGCATGATTTCGTTCACGCGAAGGTTATTTTTATTGTCGGAAGCCGCCTTCATCTCCAGCAATTTCTGACGAATACGGGCAATGATCAGGCTGTTTTTATATTCAAAAATCACGCGTGGAATTAATTCTATCAGTCGTTCCAAATCAGTTTCCACCTTTTTTACTTTGGAATGTACTTTACTC
Source organism: uncultured Paludibacter sp. (assembly GCA_963678465.1). Taxonomy (GTDB): domain Bacteria; phylum Bacteroidota; class Bacteroidia; order Bacteroidales; family Paludibacteraceae; genus Paludibacter. The sequence goes on along the minus strand of OY782858.1, from coordinate 3,196,590 downwards.
AAGGTGTATTTTTCGGTGATCAAATCGGCTGTCAACTGGCTGATGCGCGCATCGGAATGGTACAGGAAATAACGATCGGCAACAAAGTTTTCTTCCATCGCATGCGTTTTGTACTCTTCGTATATAAGTTGATGCAACGGATTCTGAAACTCAATACTGTCAGATTCCATCTCTTCGGCTATATAATCGGCTACAGTCACCGGCGTTTTTTGATCATCATTGGCATAATACATCAGCGTTTGACCGTAACGAATCAACAACTCGAGTATATTTCTTTCTTCACTTTCGTAGGGCGAAGTGTATGCACTCCCGCCGTCCATATCTTCGAAATGCGGAATGGCTTCAGCCGGTTGATTTTGCGGGCGCGTTACCGTCTTTCCTTGTTCGGTGTTTTTGAGTTTATTGATTTCGTGATAAAGCATGGCTTCGTCCACTGCCAGGAGCGTGCTGCATTCCTTCACATATTCACCACGAATCATCGAATTGGGAATAATAGAAATACTTCGCACAATATCGCCCACCAAACCGGCACGCTTTATAGGGTCGTTGCCTGCATCTTTCAACAACAAATTCGTTTTGAAGCGGATAAAATCGGATGAATTGGTTTCGACAAAATCAATAAAATCCGACGCATTGTGCTTGCGGGCAAAGGAATCGGGATCGTCGCCATCGGGAAGCAATAACACCTTAATGTTTAACCCTTCCTCAAGGAGCAAATCTATTCCACGAATGGACGCTTTGATACCGGCAGCATCGCCATCGTAAATTACTGTTACATTCTCGGTAAAACGATGAATCAGGCGTATTTGCCCCGGCGTGAGCGATGTACCTGAGGAAGCCACCACATTTTCGATACCGCTTTGGTGCATCGAAATCACATCGGTATAACCTTCTACAAGGAAACATCTGTCCTGACGCACTATGGCTTGTTTGGCAAAATAGATACCGTAGAGTTCGGAGCTTTTGTGGTATATTTCGGATTCGGGCGAGTTAACGTACTTCGCCATTTTGTCGTCCTTTTTAAGGATACGACCACCAAAGGCCACCACTTTCCCCGAAAGGGAATGTACGGGAAACATTACGCGCCCCCTGAAGCGATCGGCAAGGTAACCATTGTCGCCTTCGAGGGTTAGGCCTGTTTTAACAAGATATTCCTTGTTGTAACCGGCTTTTATGGCCGACTGCGTAAAGGCATCGCGCTGATCGAGGCTATAACCGAGTTGAAATTTCTGAATAATATCGTCGCGGAAACCACGCTCCCGGAAGTAGCCCAGGCCGATAGATTTACCATCGATATGGTTGTGAAGTGTGGACGAGAAGTGTTTCTGTGCAAATTCATTGACAAGAAACATACTTTCGCGATCGTTGCGAATGGCCATTTCCTCGGCCGATAACTCACGTTCCTGAAATTCGATATGGTATTTACGGGCAAGGTACTTGAGCGCTTCGTAGTACGAAATTTGCTCGTGCTCCATAATGAAATGCACCGAGTTACCTCCTTTGCCGCAGCCGAAACATTTGAATATCCCTTTGGCGGGCGAAACAGTAAACGAAGGCGTTTTCTCGTTGTGAAACGGACACAGGCCCAACAGATTGACACCACGTTTACGAAGCGTCACATAATCGCCAACCACATCCTGAATCTGAGCGGCATCGGTTATTTTATCTATGGTGGACTGGTCGAGCATATTCACTTATTTTTTGCTCTACAAAACTACAAATTATTCTGCAATTAATACCGACCGTCACCACTTTTAATAAAGGGAGTACACAGAAAAGGAGCTGAAAATCCGGCTGAATTTCCCGCTCCTTTTCAGGTCATCTATCATTATCAAAGCATTGCAGCTATTTGTTTTTCGAGCTTCACAAGGTCTTTTGTGAAGTTACGTATGCCTTCGGCTAATTTTTCGGTAGCCATAGCATCCTCGTTCATCATCCAGCGGAAGGATTTTTCGTCGAGGTTTATTTGAGTAATTTCAAGTTGTTTGGCTTTGCCGGCATCAAGTTTCTTCACAAGCGTACCTTCGGTTTGTTCCAGTTCCCTGAGGAGCGAAGGAGCAATTGTAAGCAGGTCGCTTCCGGCCAATTCCACAATCTCGCTTGTGTTGCGGAAACTGGCGCCCATCACCTGCGTATTGTAACCGAATTTTTTATAATAATTAAAAATGGCAGTTACCGATTGTACTCCGGGATCGTCGGCGCCCGGAATTTCGCTTACACCACGGTCCTTCTTGTGCCAGTCCAGGATGCGCCCCACGAAAGGCGAAATTAATCTCGCACCAGCCTGAGCGCAGGCAATGGCTTGTGCCATCGAAAACAACAGGGTAAGATTACAACGGATTCCTTCCTTTTCTATAATTTCGGCCGCCAGAATTCCTTCCCAGGTAGAAGCAATCTTGATCAGCACCCTTTCGCGCGGTATGCCTGCAGCCTCGTAAAGGGCAATTATTTCGCGGGCTTTGCGCACGGTGCCCTCAGTATCGAAGGACAAGCGGGCATCCACTTCGGTGGAAACACGTCCGGGAACGATTTCGAGTATCTTAAGTCCGAAGTTAACTGCCAGCTTGTCCATGGCTTTGCTTAATTGCACAGCTTTGTCGGCCGAAGCGCTGCGGGCATAGGCAATGGCATCGTCGATCAGCGGTTTGTATTTCGGCTCCTGCGAAGCAGCATAAATCAGAGAAGGATTGGTGGTAGCATCCACAGGCGTATACACCTCGATAGAAGCAAAGTCGCCGGTATCGGCCACTACTTTTGTGTAAGTTTTGAGTTGTTCCAGTAAATTCATAACAGAAGATGTTTAAATGTTTGTGTTCTTTGTATAAACTAACTGAATCTAAACCTTTTTTGTTCTGTCGGGAGCCGTTTTATTTATCAATGGGCTTATCGAAAAAATGAATAGAGAACAGAAAAAAAGGGGGGATGATCAGAATGAAAAAACTCCCCCTTTATTCCGCAATGATTCAGAACGTACGCTGACTTGAGCTTCTACGAATCACATATCCGAAAGGATAAGGCATTACTGACCTATTAATTTATCCAACTTTCAGGTTCAGGTAATTTTGAACAAAAGATATCTTCTTCTTTTATTAATTTGATTTTCTTTTTGATTTTTTTTTCTAAATTAGATACTGTTGAAATCGACACAACTATTTTTTTTATCACATCTCTATCTGTATAAAAAACTTCATAATAATATAAATTGACAAAAGTACATTTATAACGTTTAATTAGGTATATGTCATCATAATTGACTTTTATCTCATTTGTTTCTTTATTATCAAATTTTAATAAATAATTTAAGTATCTATCTGAATTATTTATTTCTAAATATCCATTGTTTAATTGTTTTATGTATATCAATCCATTGTAAGTAGCTTGGAACAAGAAAAATAAATTCACAAACACATAAAATATAACACCTATAGTGACTATTATATTTATATTAAAAATACTCACAAAATAATCCCTGTTTAAATTTATTGACAAACAGTTAATTGTTATTATCAATAAATACACAATTACAACAGAAATAATTATTGGAATTTTTGATGAATAATAGTTATATTTTCTTTTCATTTTCAATAATTGTTTTTTTTTTGAAAATTCAAACTCCATATTAAATTCTGCTAATTTACGAGCGGCGACTTTTGCTCTCGCACCCAGTCCCACCGGATATCCGTATAAAATGCACAAGGCTTTACACAGGTCTGAGGGGTTGTGATTCGAAATACACTTTCTGCTTTTTATAAGACAAAGATATGTTTTTTTACAATCACAATCAACAGGCTATAAAATTTTAGAATACACGAAACCCAGAGTGGCTTCCATGCAACATTATTCAGCCATTTTTTTGTTGTACAAACTTATTTTTTATACATTTGCAATCACTAAAACAATTGGATGTTTAATTTAATTTCGGATTTGGTAAAGTAAATAATCGTTGATGCATTTGCAGCTCTGATTATCCCCCCGTTTTCTCAGGCATATTCTTGTCTGAGTTGTTCATCATATTAAAAAAAAAACAATAACAATATCGTTGAAGCTGCGAGCATTCTTGCAACGCTTCGACGTTTAAAACTTTACAATCATGAGTAACGAATATCAAAACATACACGCATTTGATTTTAATTTAATCTGCGAATACTTTTCACTTATCGAACGCCAGGGACCCGGAAGCCGTGAAATGACCTTGAAAGCACTGAGTTTTATCGATAATCTCAACAAAGACTCGGTCATTGCCGATTTGGGATGTGGCACAGGCGGACAAACAATGACGCTTGCACAACATACTACAGGAAAAGTGGTTGGTTTAGATTTGTTTCCCGGTTTCATCGACCGTTTCAACGAAAATGCTGCCCTCTTCAACTTACAGGACAGGGTAAAAGGAATTGTGGGATCGATGGACAAACTTCCGTTTGAGCATCAATCCCTGGATTTGATTTGGTCGGAAGGAGCCATCTACAATATTGGTTTTGAACGGGGTGTAACCGAATGGCGCAACTACCTGAAAACAGGTGGATATATAGCTGTAACCGAGGCATCGTGGTTTACCGACGAGCGACCGGCCGAAATCAACGATTTTTGGAACGAAGCTTATCCCGAAATTGATACTATTCCTGTAAAAATGGGTCAGCTACAAAAAGCGGATTACATTCCGGTAGCAGCATTTTGTTTGCCGGAATATTGCTGGACAGACGTTTTCTACAAACCTCAGGCAGAAGCTCAGCAAGTTTTCAGAGAAAAATACCCTGACAACCCTACTGCAAAAGAGTTGTTGGACAATCTGATCCATGAAGAAAAAATGTATCAGCAATACAAGGACTATTACGGTTATGTATTTTACATTGGCAAAAAGCTTTAAAAAAAGAAGGATTGCTCCATTATTGCCCACCATTTGTTGTACATTATCAGTAAGGATGCCTGTGTTTGAAAGCAGGACTATTTTTTGATAATTACCTGATTGAAAACAGCCCTTTCGGTATACACTTTCACAAGGTAGTTGCCTTTGCTTAAGTGGCTCATGTCAATACTTCTTACTGTCGGGGCTGTTTGTTGCAGCAACACCCCTGACAGACTGTAGATTTCCGCTTTTACTATTTCGGCATCCGACGCAATGGACAGATGATGGATCACAGGATTCGGATAGAGCAGAAGTTCAACAGCTGTAGTATTTGGAGTGCTTGTGGCATCGTAAATCACGCTCATATAAAACAGATTGGAAGTGTCGCCTTTGGTTATCAGATGTGCGCCGGCAGCAATGGATACTGTAAGAATTCCTGCTGTTGGCGTATAGCTTTTTCCATCTATAGTCACCTTTCCTGTGAAATCTGTATTGAATACAAGGGTAAGTTTGGCAGGCTGCGTGGTGCTAAATGAAATTGTTGTTGCCGATTCCATTTTCAAACACTGTGTCAATGTCAGTTCGTTATAAATAACTGTTCCTTTGGTGGTTGAAAGATTACCGCTAATGGCGAAGAAAGTGCTTGTTTTTCCATTGGTTGTGAAATTGTGAACAACATTTTCGGCGGTTCCACCACTTGCTGATACAGTGATAGTGCCCGATACTGTTACCGTTGTTCCGGCAGTGCCGGTAGTGCTGACAACATAATTAACGGTAGCTGTTGGAGTACCTGTTAGGGTAATTGTTTTGGCTGCAACATCTTTTACAACATCGATACCCGAAGCAGGTAATCCGGTTACTGTTGCATCAGTGGCATCGCCTCCCCAGGTGAAAACAATAGGACTAATGGCTGTACCACTCGCTACTGTTTGGTTCATGTTAGCAGGCGAAGAAAGTGTTTGGCTGTTTTCTGCATCGGGAGTTTCTCCCTGTACAGCCACTAAAGTAGTTTTGTAATTTGTCAATGCAGCTTTAAGGCCGGTATTGACTGTATACGAAGCATCATCTACCGCGTTGTTAAAAGTCCATTTCAGGTCGCCACCATTCATACGTCCTGCGTATAACATTACATTTTCTTTGGCAGCTTCGGGGCTATCGGGGGTGTACGCGTACATCACCGCAGCATTTGTGTCGAAATTGTTGTAAGTATTTTTTCCATAGTTCGAAACAATGCTGCTTGTTATCTGCTCGCTACGCGTAGATGCAACATAAGCATCGAAGTCCACTGTTGAGTTAAGGTAACCCGCAGCGCCATAAGGAACAAAGCGGCGCTGACCTGACATATAGTTATTGTATGCCTTTATCGTTCCACCGTTTTCATTCGAGAAGGTGGGCATATTTGTATAATCGTTGGCTTGTTTTGCTTCGTCCCATACATCGCTTCCCTGCATGGAGGTTAGCATAGGGTATTTACAGTTGCGGAAATAATTGGCTTCGGCAAATACCGAAGCTCCTTCAGTAGCTCCGATACCATATTTAGCATTACCATCATAATAATTATTGTACACGTGAGCCGAATAAAAGCGCACACGCGGATGACGTGAATCGGAATGATCGTACCAATTGTGATGATAGGTAATCAGCAAATCGGCCGAAAGACCTTCACTGAGTCCCAAAAGATTACTTTTTCCCGAATCCCAAAAGTGATTATAGGAAAAACTAACGTAGGTTGATTTTTTGCAATCCATGGCGCCATCGCCTTTTATCTGGTCGGCATCGCTGCCGGCATTGCCATAAAATAAGTCGCAGTTATGTACCCATATATACTCATTGTCCTGCTGCAGGCCGATATTATCACCTTCATCGCTGTTGCAATTCATTGTTCCGAGATTACGGATTTCGATGTTCGAAGCATTTTTAACACGTATACCCCAGCCATCAGCCACAGCATCCTCGCCTATGCCCTCGAAAGTGATATAAGAAGCTGCATTGTTATTGTTTTCGATCACAATGTCGCCTCCCAACATGTAAGCGGGGTCGGTGATTTGCCCCACCAACCGAACGATCAACGGACGCGTGTCTTTTCCTTTTTTAAATCCATCCAGGATGGCTTGCAGTCCGACGCAGGGGTTTGCGTTGGCGCCTGTCACTGTAAGCGAAACTGTGTTTTTTGTTTTTTCGGTAATATAGATTACCACAGCATTTTCCTTTGGAGTTCCATCGGCTTTGTATGCACCCGGCACACGTCCGTTGGAAAAAGCAAAACCGGTGCGATCGTGTGCACGAACAGTGAGCGCAGCCGTTTCAACGCTTTCACCTTCCACGCCTCCATTCACTGCTGTCACTTTAAGTGTATAAGTTCCTGATTTAAGTCCCACTACATCTGCACGAAAATACGAACCATAGTTACGGATCAGTTGCGTGTCAATCTTTTTGTTCGTCACCCCTTCGCCGCTGTAATACACATTGTAGCTGTCGGCACCTGCCACAGCCTGCCATTTCACAAAAGCAGCTTCGAGCCAACCTCCGGATGAGTTGAGTGTAAGGGATTGTGCCCAGGCTGAAGCTGCAAACAACAAAACAATCATCAGAAGTAGGTTTTTTCTCATTGTGTATTTTTAAGCGTTAGTTTTATAAGTCAGCGTATTGAATGATCAGTTTTCTAAAAAGTAAAACAACCCAATTGATCGGGTGACTCGAAGTCACCCGATTACTCATCGGTATGTAACTTGTAACTATTTCCATCTGTTCGCAGATATTCAATGCTACAAAAATACGATCAGTATCCGACAGTAAGGTGGGCGATTTTGGTTTTAATTGTGTAAGTTTTGGTGGAGTCGCTACTTAAGTGGTCGCTGCTATAGTTTAAGAAACTGTTTAAAAATAAACGTCAATTTTATATTTGACATGGTATTTAGTTTACTGTTTAAACCTGCCAGATTTCAAAAATCTGACAGGTTTGGATGGTTGGCTTTGCTTGCAAACGAAAAGCGAAGATGATAACTTCTTTGTGAAAAAACCTGTTGCGAAACATGAAAATTAACTAACACTATATTTGTTGCTTCAAAATGAACGATTTATATTTGCACTGTGAATTGTTAACTGTAAAAGTCTTTGTTTACACCAATTATAATAACGGTTCATATTGATTCGATACATTTTATCCCTGTTGGTTTATGTCCATCGTTTACAATTATACGCCTGATTTGCTCTTTCGTATCAACCGGAGTTTATTGATCCTGTAAGCATATTAAAATTAGTTACGTATGCAACGATATATTCTTTTTTCACATCTCTTATTATTGGATGTTTACTTTCATCAAAAAATCAATATTTATGAAAACAAAATTACTTGTATTTATAACAATAACCTTACTTCTACTGATAGGAGGAACGGGGTGTGAGCAGGATAACCTTTCTTACCAAGGAAAGATTATATCTTTGAATAGCGGTACAGGATGTTTTAATATAATAGAAATTAGCAAATCTATTCCTCAAGGATTGTCAGTCAACGCAACAATAACATTCGATCCAAGATTATATGATGGGCAATTGAAAATTGGAGATATTGTATATTTTAAAATCATCAAATATGAAGTTTGGATACCAGAAACTATGGTTGCAATGTGCACCGCTCCTCAATATGTTGGGCAACTAGAATTCTATAATAAATAAAAGACTGTGAAAAAGAAGTTATTAGCACTTATTTATATTTTAGTGAAATCTTAGATTATCCGTGGAATGAAGAACTCAATTCAGGAATATTAAAAAATCAATACTTATGAAAACAAAAAACATTGTTTGTTTTATGACACTAATTCTTTCGCTCTGTGGATGTAGAAATGAATATTGCGAAGGATTTCCTGATGAGTTAGCAAATTATTTTCCATACAGCAAAGAACAAACTATTATTTTTGTTAATGAAAACAAAGACACATTAGAATGCGAAATAGAAGACATTCAAAAAACAATGCCTTATTATGAAAATAGTTGTAAATGTGCGTGTGCTCCTCCTAACATCAGATTTGATTTGACTTCTTCATATTTTTTAGAAAAACTCACAGGCAGTCTTCTGCTGAATGAAGACGGAACTCTTTCCTTTGAATTTCAGTTTTATACATCCGGAGAATGGCAACATCTTGATTACTTCCAAATTTCCATCCCTCAAACAACTGAGGAAATTCTTAGCATCGAAAAGCAAGATGCTATTCGTATAAGTGATGTGCAATTAATTAAAGGCAAAGGAATCATCTCTTTTTATGATAGACTATTGAAATGCACGTGGAGTTTAGCAGAAAATTAGAATAACAATACCTTAAAAAAGAATTCATATGAAAACAAAATTACTTTCAGTTATGCTATTCCTGTTTTTGATAATTGGAATAGGGGGATGTGAAGACAACGAACAAAAACCTGAAGAGAAAATTCTTGGGAAATGGGTAATTGAATCAACCGGGATGACGGAAGACAAGATGTTTCCTTATGACCCTTATGGTGTTAATGATGATCATTTTGAATTTCTATCTGATAAAACAGTTTGGCATTATTGTGGTACTTGTGTTGGAGAGAAATATTTTCAAGCAGCAACTTACAAAATTGATTCTGAACATTTTTATTGGTACACAAAAGATAGTGATGCCCCAGAAGCCTATTACTATAGTTTTTATAATGATAAATTGAAAATAACCTCGGTTTATCCTCGTACTCCGGGGCTTGAAGATGTCAATATCACAAATATCATTGTATACAAGCGTATAAAATAGAAAAACATGAAAAAATTATTCATGTTTATTTTCAATCACAATTATTCATCATTAAACTTACTTATATGAAAACAAAGTTCATTTCAGTTATGCTGTTCCTGTTTTTAATAATGGGAATAGAGGGATGTGAAGACAAAGAACAAAGAGACACAATTTTACCAATAACTAATCTATCAGGGCAAGTTGTGGCCTTTTTTGATTCGGAATTGTCGCCCACGATGAAGTCAAATTGTTTTTTTGTCTTAAATGATGATACATATCATTTAATTAACAGCATGAAAGAATTTCAAGCGATATATTCATGTGAGAATAAATTACCGGAAATAGACTTTACAAAATATTCAGTTATTGTGGGACAAAAGAAAATGCCTAATTCTTATTATTCTGTAGTAGAGCAAAATATTGAGGAAACGGAAATGTCATTAGAATTAAAAATATATGTAAAACTTCCAGCAGACGGATATTGGCCGGCATTTAGTCAAATGTATTACTGGGGTATCTATCCAAAACTTCCAAATAAAAAGATTAATATAAATATTATAACCAACAGATAGCCATGAGAATAAATTCATTGTTGACAATCTCTATTGTTTGTTTGTGTCAAATAGGATTAGCTCGCAGATGAAAATAACAAAATCACTTTCAGTTATGCTGTTCCTGTTTTTGATAATGGGGAGTTGTATAAATGAACCATTTCATACCAGAGCCAGATTTCCCTCTGTATCTATTGATGGAAAACAAATAGCATTTTTTTATGATTATGGAAATAATCGAGGTGAAGCGCCCTTTGTATCTGGAATCTATATTATGCCATTTAATCGTGGGGGTAAAAAATTGATATATCCGCTTTATAGTATGGAGACAGGTTGTATAAATTGGAATCCGGCAAAAAATCAATTACTTATTTCGGAAGGAATAATTACTTTACACAACAACGAGTTTTCTAAAATCCAACTTAATGAATTATTCAATTCGATTGAGGATGTAAGGGAAATGAATTTTACGTGGGCTCCCGATGGTAAAAGTCTTTTATATAACATAAACGATTCAATGTATATTTGTGATACCTTGTTCCAACAGTCACGAAAGCTTTCCTTGCAGGGAAGAGGAGCACGTTGGATGCCGGATGGTGAAAGATTGACATACATGCGAAACGGTGAAATCTATATTGCCGATACATTGAGTTATCAGGAAACACAGATAACTAATGACGGTATGAGAAAAGGAGCGCCAATACCTTCACCTGATGGAACAAAGTTAAGCTATATTGTATCTGATAATAATATTTGGTTAATCAATATTGATGGAAGTAACCCTTATTTTTTAACGAAGTCGAATTGGTTTAATTATTCTTGGACACCGGATTCAAAAGCGATAGTATATTCAAAAGAAGCTGATTGGGATACTTTTCTTTGGAAAATAGATATTGATGGAAAGAATGATATACAAATTTCAAAAGAATAGAATAACTATGAAAACAAAGTTAATTAATTTTCATTTGTTTACAGCGTTTACCTTTTCATTATTTATGAGTTGTGACGGAATAAATGAACCACCTTTTACCGTTTCGAAAAATCCGTCCGTATCACCGGACGGAAAAACAATAGCTTTTTCTTGTTATCCAGGAAATGGTGACAAAACCCAACCGGGTATTTATATTATGTCTATTGATGGAAATAATAAAAAACTAGTTTATCCTTTGAAATATGGCACCCTTCGAAATTCAATAAGTTGGAATCCTTCAGGCAGGAAAATACTTTTTGAAGAAGGAATAATTACCTTACAGAATAATGAATTTAAGGAAATCATACGAAATAAAATTTCGGATTTAAATAAAAATGCCATGAATTTCACATGGGCGCCCGATGGGAAAAGTCTTCTTTATAACATAGAAGATTCGGTCTATGTTTGTGACACACTTTTTCTGCATTCGCGCAAACTCTCTTTAATAGCTTATCAGGTAAAATGGATGCCGGATGGTAAAACTCTGACTTACATAAAAAACAACGAGATCTGCATTGTCGATACGCTAAACTATCAAGAAATTCAAATAACCAATGACGGTAACAAAAAAGGAGGGCTGGTATCTTCTCCTGACGGTATAATATTCAGTTACATTAATTATAATGGCGGAAATGAGATTTGGTTGGTTAATGTAGATGGAAATAATCCTCGTTTATTAATACAAGAATGTACAGGGGGATATTCTTGGATGCCGGATTCAAAAGCGATAGTATATTCAAAAGAAGATGATTGGGATACTTTACTTTGGAAAATAGATATTGATGGGCAGAATGATATACAAATTTCAAAAGAATAGAATAATTATGAAAACAAAGTTCATTTCAGTTATGCTGTTCCTGGTTTTAATAATGGGAATAGAGGGTTGTGAAGACAAAGAACCTCAATATGAAATTTACGAAAATCATAATGTGTCAGCATGTGGTGTGGAAGACCCTTTGGAAAATATTGAATGGTTAACTGAATATTGCAAGAAAGTTAAAGGACAAAAAGATATTTCAAGCATTCATATTTATCTATTAAAAGTCATTGACAAAGATGAGTATATTTTTGAAATATCAGTTCCTTCGCAAATTGAACATTATTATTCAACCAATTACCGTAATTGTTCGGGGGATATTGTTTTTAGGTGGGAAACAGTAAGTACTCCTAATCCTTCTTATCAGGATTTTATAAAAGATAAAGAACTTATTACCGAGCTATTTTATATGGTTAAACAATAAAAATCAATTATTATGAAAACAAAATTACTTGTATTTACAACAATAACCTTACTCCTACTGATAGGAGGAACGGGGTGTGAAATAGAAAATGCCGATAATGATACGAAGTCAATATTAGGTACCTGGAAATTGGACGGATTTGGCAATACAAAAGATAATTCCGTCAAAAATGCTGATCCTGAAAATTGCGAAGATTGCTTCGTAGTTACATTCAATGCTGACAGAACATTTACAGGCAAGTCAATCATTAACACATTTGTGGTAAATTACGATTTATCCGGAAGCAATTTATCTTTTCCTAATGGAATTAATATAACAAAGGTCAATGAAATTACCGGTGATGGAACAAGGTTTACAGAGGCATTAAGAAATGTACATCGATATTCCATTGAAAAGTCCAGGTTGAAATTATTCTATTCTGATACTGAGTATTTATTGTTCCACCTAAAAATATAATTTCATGAAAACAAAAAAAATGTTTTTCCCCACGCTGCCGCACGATTGCATTCTATGGTAACAACGAATATAAAGCAATCAACTTTAGTGCTAAAATCATCAGCTCTTTTATCAGGGTTGCTTTCTACACCGGATCCACATCCAGACCGATGCGTACCGCTTTGAAACGGGACTGGGTAAGCAATTCATCGCTGGCATGTTGTAACATTTCCTTGGCTTTGGCCGGCGAAGCTTCGTTTTCTATTTTCAGAATAATTTGTTTGATAAAAAGATTCTGAATCCGGGAAACGACCGGGTCGATAGGGCCTAAAACGCGTGAACCGAAAATAGCACGAAGCTGACCGGCGAGCGTAAAAGCTGCTTGTTGCAGTACATGCACATCTTTGTGCCGTAATGTGACCTGAATCATGCGGAAATAGGGAGGATATTTGAATTGTTTCCGTTCTTCGGTCTGGAGTTTATACATGGCGGCATAATCGTTGCGTATCACCTGGCCTATCACCGTGTGTTCTGGTTGCGAAGTTTGTAACACTACCAGTCCGCGTTTGTTTTTTCGTCCGGCACGTCCACTCACCTGTGCCATCAACTGATAGGCCCGCTCGTGGGCGCGGAAATCAGGGAAATTCAACATATTGTCCGCATTCAGAATGCCCACCAGACTTACATGTTCAAAATCGAGTCCCTTGGTCACCATTTGCGTGCCGATCAATATATCCACTTTGTGGTTTTCGAAGTCGGTAATCAGCTTTTCATACGATTTTTTCGAGCGTGTTGTGTCTAAGTCCATCCGGCTTACGCGGGCGTCGGGGAAAATCTGGCGTATTTCGTCCTCTATCTTCTCTGTTCCAAATCCTTTTGTATTCAGGTTGGGCGTTTTACAAACCGGACAAATGGTAGGGATCGGTTCGGTATAGCCGCAATAGTGGCAGGTAAGCGTATTGAAAACCTTATGTACCGTCAGACTTACATCGCAGTTTTTACATTTCGGCACATAAGCACAGCCTTTGCATTCGATGTAAGGTGCATAACCCCGTCGGTTCTGAAAAAGAATGATTTGCTCGTTATTGCCGAGCGCCTTTGCTATTTTCTCCAGCAATACATCCGAAAAGTGTCCTTCCATTCGTTTTTTATGGTAGGCTTCTTTGGTGTCGACCACCACAATTTCGGGCAACTGCATTTCTTCATGTCGTTGATGCAACTCTACAAGGCCGTATTTGCCGGTTTCGGCATTGAAATAGCTCTCGATGGAAGGCGTGGCTGTTCCCAGCAAAGTTTTGGCGCCATGCATCGAGGCCAGCACAATGGCAGCATTGCGGGCATGGTAGCGCGGTGCCGGATCGTATTGTTTGTAGCTCGACTCGTGTTCTTCGTCCACTATTACCAGTCCCAATTGCCTGAAAGGAAGGAAAATGGAAGAACGAACACCAATGATTACCTCATAGCTTTTATCGTTCAGCACATTATTCCATATCTCCACACGCTCGGCATCCGAGAATTTTGAATGGTAAACTCCCAGCCGTTTCCCAAACACGCGTTTGAGCCGCGAGGTAAGCTGAGTAGTCAGCGCAATTTCAGGAACAAGATACAGCACTTGCTTCCCTTCATCCAGTACTTTTTGTATCAGGTGTATATAAATCTCCGTTTTACCGCTCGATGTCACTCCGTGAAGCAATACCACCGGCTTTTCTTTAAATTGCTTTTCGATGCTGCTCAGGGCTGTTTGCTGAAATTCGTTGAGCGCATACACGGCATTGGTCTGTTGGTCCGAAATGTCCAGTCGTCCGATTTCTTTCAGGTAGGTTTCCAAAACACCACGTTCCACCAGCGCGGCAAGTACAGCAGGAGATGCGCCCGACTTTTCGAGTAATTCTTTGCGCGTCACTTCGCGTTGTCGGGCAGGAATGAGGCATTTCGACAGGTCGATATACATCATCAATACATCCAATTGTTTTTTGGCACGACCGAGTTCGTCGAAAGTACGCCGCAAGTTCTCTTCGCGGCGGGCATCATCGCTCAGGCGAACAAAAGTATCGGTTTTGGCACGGAATTTCTCCGTCAGTTCCTCGCTTACTTCCACTGCTCCTTTTTCGAGCAGGATTTTAAGCGTGGGTAGCACGTCGCGTATTTCGGTCACTTTGTTCAATTCCGCCACGTTCACAGGTTTTCCATCCGAAAGCGCATCCAGTATGCGCTGTTCTTTTTCCGAAAGTATATGTTCGGCTTCAAAATCAGGATTTATACACACCCGGGTTTCGCTTTCGAGTTTTAATCCGGCCGGAACAGCCGCCTGATATACATCGCCCGGATAAGCCTGATAATAAGCACCTATCCATTCCCAAAATTTCAACTGCGGATAGCGCAACACGGGCTGGTTGTCGAGCAGGCAAATCACATCCTTCACCTCATAAAGCAGTTCGGGTTTGTGCGTATGAATGATTGAAACGATGGCCGTATACATCTTCTTTTTGCCAAATGGCACCACCACACGCATACCTATGCGCACAGCATCCGCCCACTCATCGGGTACCGAATAAGTGAACGTTCCGCCCAATGGCAATGGTACTATGACGTCGATGTATTTCATTTTTTACTTACTGCAAAGGTAAGAAAGAATTAAGAAACGGCAATTCATTCCTGCTGTGATTATTTTAATGCTGTAGGTGCGCCAAAATGAAATTATACAGAACATAACAACCAAAAAAATCATTCAGCATCAAAAGGTTAAATATATGTGAATTATGTAATTATTAGAGAAATGGATATAACAGCGGGGGACCATAACCTAAGTATTTTTGTCAACGTTGTTATTCTATATCTAAAATATTTTTAGAGAATAACGATCTGTTTTTTTTATGTAAAATTCAGAGGAACAGTCTTGTAACTCGTAACTATTTAATATCGCATTCATCAACCAGTAATGTGTTGTTTATTTGCTTTTTATTAAACGGTAAATACTTAATAATCATTTGCAATGAAGAAAATAATTCCGTCCATAAAGGTAATTCCGGGCATAAAAAATGCGACGAAGCAATCATCCACCAAAATAGGTGAGAAAACCTTAGAGAAAACCGAATTGATGAACGACTTCTTCGTAAACATTGCCAATGTTTGTCTTTTTGTTGCGCATTTTTTCAAAGCTACCTTTTCAGGTAAATTCGAATTCAAAGAATTTTTATTTCAGTGTTACAAAACCGGTTATAAGTCGCTTCCACTTATTTCGGTAACTGGAACCATTATGGGATTGGTGCTTACCATTCAATCCCGCCCTGTACTTGCAAGTTTTGGTGCTGAGAGTTTGCTTCCGGGTATGGTGGCGGTTTCGCTGATCAGAGAAATGGGACCGGTCATCACCGGATTGATTTGTGCAGGAAAAATAGCATCGGGCATGGGCGCTGAATTAGGATCGATGAAAGTGACCGAACAAATTGATGCCATGGAAGTGTCGTCCACTCAGCCCATGAAGTTTTTGGTGGTCACCAGGGTATGGGCAGCAACACTTATGATTCCCTTGCTGATTCTTTATGCCGATGGATTAGGAATATTGGGCAGTTGGGTGGGCGCCAATCTGAAAGGCGAAGTCACCTTCACTTTGTTTTTCTCACAAGCATTCAGTCAGGTTAGTTTTTTCGATTTAATGCCGGCCATACTGAAATCTTTCTTTTTTGGGGCTGTTATCGGTCTGGTAGGCTGTTATAAAGGCTATAATGCCGGGCGTGGAACCGAAAGTGTTGGTGTTGCAGCCAATTCAGCGGTTGTTGTTGCCTCTCTGCTGGTGCTCATTGTCGATGTGATTGCCGTACAGGTAACGGATATGCTCAGGTAAGGCAAGAAGAAAAATTATGATTTCAATTAACGAAACTACTGTTATTAGAATTCGAAGATTTGAGAATTTGAGAATTTGAAAGATTTGAGGATTTGAAAGATTCAATGACTTAGTAAAAATTCAAAGCATTATAATGTACTTAATAGAACATTTCAAATCAGCTAAAAATAAACACAATGACTACAAATCAAACAATACCAAGGTTCAATAAAAACGAAAAGGTGCTCGAGATTGAACATCTCCGGATGTCGTTCGGCGCGCAGGAGGTGCTTAAAGATGTATCGATGGAGTTATATAACGGAGAAAATCTGGTGGTGCTCGGCAAATCGGGTTCCGGTAAATCGGTACTTATAAAATGCATCGTTCGTTTATTGAATGCGGGAGGCGGAACCATCATGGCTTTTGGCGAAAATGTAAATCTGCTTCAAAGTACTGAACTGAGTGAACTAAGGAAAAAAATTGGATTCCTGTTTCAGAGCGGAGCGCTCTACGATTCAATGACCGTTAAGGAAAACCTTGAGTTTGCTTTGAAAAGGATTAAAAAAGAATTGAGTCAAAAAGACCGTGATCAGAAAATACTGGAAGCACTCGAAAATGTAGGTCTTGCCGATGCGCTGAACAAAATGCCTTCACAACTTTCGGGCGGAATGCGTAAGCGCATCAGCCTGGCCCGAACCATCATTGTCGATCCGAAGATTATGCTGTACGACGAGCCTACGACGGGTCTCGATCCGGTTACCTCCGACGAAATAAGTACATTAATCAACAAAATACAGAAAAAATACAAAACATCATCCATTATTATTACCCACGACATTGAGTGTGTACGTGCCACAGCCGATAGGATATTGATGTTGCACGATGGCGAAATTTACATGGATGGCGATTTAAAAGCCTACGAGAGTTCGGAAGATCCGAGAATAGCATCGTTTTTCAAATCAAATCTAAAAAGTTGAATTTATATCATTTATCTATTTTTTTTATTCAATTAAGACAATCATCACTCATCATCATGGATAACCATACACAGAAATTTAAAATCCGGTTAGGATTATTTGTTGCAGGAGGCCTTTGCCTTTTAATTCTTGCTGTTTTCATCATCGGTAAACAAAAGCATCTGTTCGATCCTGTTTTTAAACTCACAACCACATTCAGCAACGTGAGCGGATTACAAATTGGAAATAACATTCGATTTTCCGGAATCAATGTGGGGACAGTGGATAATATCGTTATTGTCAACGACTCAACAGTGAAAGTAGACATGCTCATCAAGAAAGATGCATGGCAGTTTATACGGTCGGACAGTCAGGTGGCCATAGGTTCCGAAGGAATCATAGGCGACAAATTGCTGAAAATATCGCAGGGGAGCATTGATGCCAAAAGGGCAAAGGAGGGACAACATCTCGAATCGTCCGAACCAGTTGAGACAGATGCCATCATGGAAAGCTTGCAAGTGACGGCCGGGAATGTTGAAATCATTTCGGAACAACTGGCAGAAATTACAATGAAGATAAATCGTGGAAAAGGTACACTTGGTCGTTTGATTCAGGACACCACCATAGCCGAAAACCTGAATCAGACCATAGTTAATCTGAAAAAAAGCTCCAAAGGTCTGAATGAAAACATGAATGCAGCCAAAGACAATATATTGCTCAAAGGCTATTTCAAAAAGAAAGAAAGAGCTGCAAAGAAAAAGAAAGAAGAAGCGCAAAAGGCGGCTGAAAAGGAAAAATGAGCCAACAAACTCTCATTCAATGATTTTTCTTCCTAAACGAAGCAAGATTCCGTTTTCTTACGATGCATTTAATCGTCATAATGTTCTCCGTTTAATCAGTAGTTTAAAGCCCTGATTAAACGGATAGTTATTATATAATTTTCAAATTTGTCAATAACATCTCCTTTAAAAACTTTTTATCTCTTCAAATTATTCCTATCTTTAGCAACACAAAATACAAAAACTTTCACTTGTTTTAAACGTCAATTATTCAAATATATACATATGGGTTCTTTCGTTCATCTTCATGTCCATTCTTATTATTCTGTGCTCGATGGCATGTCATCCATTTCGGGACTTGTGGATAAAGCTGCAAAAACCGGTATGAATGCAATTGCACTTACCGACCATGGCAATATGTTCGGCGTGAAAGAATTTTTCAACTATACAAAAAAGAAAAATTCGAAAACCAAAGACCAGATAAAAGCTCTAAAGGCTGAGTTGGGCAAAACTGATTTGCCGGAAGATCAAAAAGCTGAACTCCGGCAGCAACTTACCGAGGCAGAGCAACGTTTATTTAAACCAATTCTTGGTTGTGAGGCTTATGTGGCTCGCAATAGTCGTCATTCAAAAGCCAATCAGGAAGACCGTAGTGGTTATCATTTGGTATTATTAGCTAAAAATAAAACCGGTTATCGAAACCTTTGTAAATTGGTTTCGCTTGGTTGGATGGAAGGTTTTTATTACCGTCCGCGCATCGATCACGACATTCTGAAACAATACAGCGAAGGGTTGATTGCTTCGTCGGCCTGTTTGGGTGGCGAAATTCACAAGAAGGTGGAACGCGGCGATTTAGTGGCTGCCGAGGAAGCAGTATTGTGGTACAAAGAAGTTTTTGGCGATGATTTTTACATCGAACTTCAACGACATAAAACAGATAAGCCAAATGCCGATTACGAATGTTTCGAAAAACAACAACGCCAAAATGTTGAGCTTATAAAACTGGCCCGCAAAACAAATACAAAGCTACTGGCTACCAACGATGTTCACTTTGTAGAAGAAGAACACGGCGAAGCGCACGAACGGCTGATTTGTTTGAGCACCGGAAAGGACCTTGACGATCCGAGCCGCATGCGCTATACCAAACAGGAGTATCTGAAAACGCCCGAGCAAATGCTTCAGATATTTGCCGATGTGCCCGAATCGCTTGAAAACTCTGTGGAAATAGCCAATAAAGTAGAATTTTACGACATTGATTCGGCGCCAATGATGCCTGTTTATCCTATCCCTGCCGATTTTGGGACTGAAGAACAGTATCGCGAAAATTTCACAGAAGAAATGCTGCGCGAAGAGTTCGGGGATGGCTTCGACCGCTTAGGTGGTTACGATAAGGTGGTGCGGGTAAAGCTAGAAGCCGATTATCTGGCAAAACTGGCCTATGAGGGAGCAAAACAACGCTATGGCGATGTGCTCGACGATGAAAAATCGGAACGTATTGCTTTCGAGCTGAATGTGATGAAAACGATGGGTTTCCCGGGCTACTTCCTCATTGTTCAGGATTTTATAAATGCTGCCCGTGCAATGAGCGTGTCGGTAGGTCCGGGACGTGGATCGGCGGCAGGTTCGGTAGTGGCTTATTGTTTAAGAATTACCGATATTGACCCGCTAAAATATGATTTGCTGTTCGAGCGTTTTCTGAATCCCGATCGTATTTCGATGCCCGATATTGATATTGATTTCGACGACGATGGACGTGGACAGGTATTGCGTTGGGTAACCGAGAAATATGGGAAGGAGAGAGTTGCACATATTATCACTTACGGCACCATGGCCACCAAATCATCAATCAAAGATGTGGCCCGTGTTCAGAGATTACCACTTTCAGAGGCTGACCGACTCACCAAGCTTATTCCTGATAAATTCCCTGAAGGGGCTGATGGAAAAGCGCCTAAAGTAAATATTTCAAATTGTTTGAAATATGTGCCTGAGTTGCAGCAGGCTCGAAATTCAATGGATCAGAACCTGGCCAGCACACTTCGATATGCTGAAATGCTGGAAGGAACCGTTCGCCAAACCGGAGTACATGCTTGTGGCGTTATTATTGGTGCCGATGACCTGACTAATCTGGTGCCGCTGAGCACGGCTGTGGACAAAGAAACCGGTGAAGAAATGCTGGTGACGCAATACGAAGGTTCGGTCATCGAAGAAATCGGATTGATAAAAATGGACTTTCTGGGATTAAAAACCCTGTCGATTATCAAGGAAGCTCTGTCGAATATAAAAAAATCGAAAGGAATAAATCTTGACATTGACGCCATTCCGATAGATGATGAAAAAACTTACCAGCTATTTAGTAAAGGCCTGACGGTTGGTACATTCCAGTTCGAGTCGGCTGGTATGCAAAAACACTTACAGGCGCTTCAACCTTCGCAATTTGAAGATTTAATTGCGATGAATGCGCTTTATCGTCCGGGACCAATGCAATACATTCCTCAGTTTATCAATCGTAAGCAGGGGCGTGAGAAGATAGAATATCCTTTTCCGATCATGGAAAAGCGTTTGAAAGATACTTACGGAATTACTGTCTATCAGGAACAGGTCATGTTATTGAGTCGCGATTTGGCCGGATTTACGCGCGGTCAGTCCGATGAATTGCGCAAGGCAATGGGTAAAAAACTGGTGGACAAAATGGCGGCTTTGCAGGTAAAGTTCATGGAAGGATGCGAGAAAAACGGATTCGGCCCACGGGCTAAACTGGAACAAATATGGAGCGACTGGGCTGAATTTGCCAAATATGCTTTCAACAAATCGCACGCCACTTGTTATTCGTGGATAGCCTATCAAACGGCTTATCTCAAAGCCCATTATCCGGCAGAGTTTATGGCTGCCAACTTAACGCGAAATAAAGATGACATTTCCGAAGTTGGTAAATTCATGGACGAATGTAAGAATTTGGGCATGAGCGTAATGGGGCCTGACGTAAATGAAAGCGACCTTACTTTTACGGTGAATAAAGATGGGAACATTCGTTTCGGGCTTGGAGGCGTAAAAGGTGTAGGCGAAGGCGCTGTGATCGCCATTGTTGACGAAAGGAACAAAAACGGAAAATTCAAGAGTGTTTTTGATTTTATTGAACGGGTCAACCTTACTTCGTGCAACAAACGAGCCATCGAAAGTTTGGCTTTGTGTGGTGCTTTTGATGGTTTTTCGGACATTCGCAGGGAGCAGTTTTTTGTTGAAAACAGCAAATCAGAAGTCGTTCTTGAATCTATTCTCCGCTATGGGAATAAATTTCAGACAGATGCATCGATGAATCATAATTCGCTTTTTGGCGATATGGAAGCGGTGGAAATTGCTAAACCTGAAATTCCTTATGCGCCCGAATGGTCGCCATTGGAAAAACTGAACAAGGAACGTGAATTAATTGGTATGTATTTGTCGGCCCATCCGCTTGATGAGTTCGAGCTGGAAATCAATCACATCTGTAATACCACCACTGTAGATTTAAAAGATTTGCATGCGTTGAAAGGAAAACCGCTCAGAATAGGAGGAATGGTAACCAACTTACGCAATGGTACGTCCAAGGCCGGAAATCCTTATGGCATTTTTACGCTCGAGGACTATGTCGGCGCATTCGAATTTGCATTGTTCGGTAATAACTATGTAGAATTTGGAAAATATATGATCAAAGACCTGTATCTGTACATCACTGCCATTGTGCAGGAAAAAGGTGCCGACTATAGGTTTAAAAAGCCTGTAGATCCAAATTCGCCTCAGGAGTTAGAGCTTAAAATTCAGAAGATTGAACTTTTCAGAGATGTAAAAGATAAGTTGGTGGACAAAATAACGCTTACTATACCACTTCAGCAAATCGACGATGAGTTTGCCGACGAACTTTCATCTCTTTTACTATCGAAAAAAGGCAATGTGAACCTTTACGTTAGTGTGATTGATGAAAATTCGCCCAATAAGATAAAGCTATTCTCGAGGCAGCACAGGATCAAAATCGACACCGATGTTTATCGGTACATGAAGAAGGCAATGGAAGCTTCAATTCTCGATTTTGCGATAAATGACTAAAGATAGAATTTATCAATACCATTATTTAGTATTTTTGTAAAACAATTTCGATTGATCGCTGTTTTTATTATCGTTATCATTTATCAAAGAACAATATTAATTAAAAAAACACTTTTGTTCTCATTTTCAAGGTGCTTATATTCAATAGATTGTTTATTCAGAAAAAGAAATTTAAATTATTAATTATAAATATATAAAGTTATGGCATTAGAATTAACGGATGGAAATATCAAAGAAATTATTAACAGCGGAAAACCTGTAGTTATTGATTTTTGGGCAGAATGGTGTGGCCCATGTCGTATGGTAGGTCCGATTGTAGAAGAATTGGCAAAGGAATTCGACGGACAGGTTGTTATCGGAAAAATGGATGTCGACGAAAATGTGGAAACTCCTAATGAATATGGAATTCGCAATATCCCTACTATTCTTTTCTTTAAAGATGGTCAGGTAGTCGACAAACAAATCGGCGCAACTCAGAAAGCAGTTTTGGCTGCAAAGATTCAAGCACTGTTGTAACAGATTTTCAGAAATAACAGGATACCGGAAACAATGGTTATTCCTCTTTTGGGAGGTTTTAACCGTTGTTTCTGTTTTTATTGTTGCTTATAGTTTCAGATAAAAATCTTTTGCCAATGCAGTAAACTCCTTGCTGTATTGGTGTCTTTCAGAAGTTTCAATATCCAATTCGGTAACTTCTGTGGTTGTCGGGGCAAAGCCAAACTGAAGCAATACTCTTTTAGCTTCTGCCGATGGTTTGGGGTGTACGTAAACCATTTTGTGGCAATGCAAGCCAATACTTTCGCTAAATTGCATACACTTTTCTCCTTCATTTACAGGTAAAATTAAGCAAATTCGTCCATTGTCAGCAAGTATTTTTTTTGCTCCGATCATCAATTCTTCGTGTGTAAGGGAATCGGTATGTCGGGCAGTAGTTTTGTTCGCGCAGCTATTTTTCAGTGAGTTGACAAAATAGGGTGGATTTGAAACAATAAGATCGAACTTTTCATCGGTGCTTGCGGCAAATTGTTGGATCGAAATTTCTTTTGACCTGATCCTGTCTTTCCATGGCGAATTTTCTATATTTTCCTCCGTTTGAAGTACTGCATTCGGTTCAATGTCAATGGCTGTAATGTGGGCGTTACTACGTTGTGCCAGCATCAAAGCAATCAATCCGCTGCCTGTTCCAATATCCAACACTTTGCCGACGCTGTTTACATCCGCCCAGGCGCCCAAAAGAACACCATCGATGCCTACTTTCATAGCGCAGCGATGGTGATAAACTGTAAATTGCTTAAAACTAAAAAAAGGATTAGGCATAGAGCTATCTTCTGTTGCCCGATGATGAGCCTGATGGTCTGGATGATTCAGCTCGGCTCGATGATTCTGTACTTCTTGCAGGCGTGGATGTGTTTCTCGAACCAGAATTGTCAACTGAGCGCGATGTACGTGGAGTTTCATTCCTTACAGCCGACCCTTGTCTTTCGCGTGAAGAATTTCCGGGATTCACAGCAGGATTGGATCGATACGTTGAAGGTGCTGCTTGTCCTTGTCTTTCAATTGTTTGTGGTCTTGTCGACGGGTTACGTTGTCTTGATTCAGATGAGCTGTTGTTTATACTACTGCCTCTTCTTTCGTTTACTTCGCTAGAAGTTGTACGCGTTGGCTGATAAGTCCTACTATCGGGTTTGGTGGTTTGACTGGGACGAAAACTACTGCTTGAGGATGGCGACTGAAATGAAGAACGTTCATAACGTTTGTTTTGTAACTGCTGGTATTGTTCCTGATTGAGTACCTTCTGCAGATCATTGTCTTTGTCTTTAATTCGTTTAATGGCATCCCGCCTATTGTTCGATGCTTGTCGTTCGCGTGCGTATTTGAGATTAATTTCATTCACCCTTTGCACCTGTTCGGGGGTGAGTTGTAGCTCGTTTTGAAGTTTTTCGGTTTGCTTTATGGCTTCCTGTTCAGGAGTACGTTCCTGTACAGTGTTGTTTTCCTGACTATAAACATGTATATTCAGAAGAAAAACGACTACTGTTAATGATATGATTTTCAAAACTTTCATTTAACTGATAAAGCAAATTATTGCATTTCTAATCTCATCAATGATTGTGCCAAAGAACAAAATCATCTACTTTTTACGCAAGAAATTAAACAGATTGCAAATATAGATGTTTTTTGAAATAGATGCTTCATAATAAGAAGTTAATATAAAAATTTCCTACCTTTGCCCTAACACAATTGCAACTGCTTCTCAGCAATCTGTCCGATACTCTCGACGGTCGGCGGTTGGTTAAAGGCAGATTAATTATTTTATTATTTGTAATTAAATAAATCAACTCACTATGTCGCGATTTATAAAAAAGAAAAAAGAAGATATAGGTTTGTCGCCTTATGCCCTTGTTTTCAGGGGACTAAAAAAGACAGATAAAATTTCTTTGCATGCCATGAATTTCGACCTGGATCAGGTTCGCGAGTACGAAATTAAATCGGATGATCAACTTCTTGAATTGAAAAATACAAAAAATGTGAGTTGGCTCAATGTAGACGGATTGCATGATGTGTCGCGAATGGAAGGGTTAGCCGATATTTTCGAAATTCCGGTAAATATAATTTCGGACATTATGAATCCATCGCTGCGCCCGAAAGTGCAGGAATTTGACAATGGTTTTTTTACAACAATAAAAATACTGCAGTATAACGAATCAACAGAACAGTTATCTGTCGAAAATCTGAGCCTGATCATTATTAATCATGTATTAATTTCGTTTCAGGAGCAGGAAACTTCGCTTTTTGATCCCGTACGCGAACGTATCCGTAAACATAAGAATAAAATACGTACCTCAGGGTCTGATTACCTTGCTTTTACTCTGCTCGACATTGTCGTAGATAATTATATCTATATCATTGGTTTGCTTGGCGAAAAAATAGAAAATCTGGAAGAGCGCATGACTAAGAATCCAGATAAGAATCTACTCGAAGAAATTAACGGCTATAAAGTAGACATGAATTTTTTGCGGAAAAACATTAAACCAGCCAAGGAAATGATTCTGACGCTTGCGAAGATGGAAACCGAAATGATAAAAGACGAAAACAGGGTTCACTACAAGGAATTACAGGACAATATCAACGAAGCCACTGAACTTTCAGATAGTTACCGCGAAATACTGTACGATCAAATCACTATGTATCACACCATGATGAGTACAAAACTGAATGATATAATGCGAACGCTTACTGTGTTTTCGGTCGTATTTATTCCGCTAACGTTCATTGTAGGTGTTTACGGTACTAATTTCGATTATTTGCCGGAGATTCACTGGCCATTTGGCTATTTTGCCATGTGGATAGTGATACTTGTTGTAGCTATTGTTATGCTGCTGGTATTCAAATACAAAAAATGGTTTTAAAAAATCAATGCTTCTAATGTGCGGCTTGAAACTATATTGCAATAGGCTGCGACTATAAACAAATAAGTCAGACACTTGTTATGTTTAAAATGGATTCACATTAAATGAGTGACGTTGATGTAGTATGAAATATTAAAGAAAAACATGAAAAAAAATAATATAGAAAGTCAGATACTTGTTATTTTCGGATCGAACGGAGATTTATCGAAACGAAAATTACTACCTGCTGTTTTTCAGCTTTATATCGATAATTTATTGCCCGATAATTTTGTAGTTGTAGGTGCCGGAAGTCAGGAAAAGGATGAGGCTGCTTACCGTGTTGATGTGCGCGAAAGCCTTAGCGTTTTTTCAAAAAAAACAATAGCCGAATACCCGGAAAAGCTGGAAGAGTTTCTGCTAAAGGTGTATTACAAAAAAGTAAACAATCAGCAACAGAGTGATTTTGGCATATTAAAGGAATATATTGATACACTTTCGGAGCAACTTAGCATTACTAAAAATATTGTTTTTTATTTCTCCATTCCTCCATTCCTTTACGAAGTTGTGGCTGCGCATCTTGTTCAATACGGTTTAAACAAAGAGGAAGATGGATGGAAACGTATTATTGTAGAAAAACCTTTTGGTTACAGTTACGATACAGCACTCGATCTTGACAAAAAACTGCACGCGGGCTTTAACGAAGAGCAAATTTACCGTATCGACCATTATCTGGGAAAAGAAACAGTCCAGAACATTATGGTAACGCGCTTTTCAAATGGTTTTTTCGAACCCATCTGGAATCGCAAATACATACAAAGAATAGAAATTACTGCTTCCGAAAAAATTGGGGTGGGAAATCGTGGTGGTTACTACGATACATCTGGTGCCATGCGCGATATGATACAGAATCACTTATTGCAGGTACTTGCCGTGGTGGCCATGGAACCTCCTGCTGTTTTCGATTCGGATTCAATACGCAACGAAACCGTAAAGGTATTACAAGCAATTCGTCCTATAAAACCCGGTGAAGTGGCCGAAAATGTGGTGCGCGGACAGTATATCTCGAGCCAGATAGGCGATGATATTCAAAAAGGATACCGACAGGAAACCGGGGTAGCAGCCAATTCAAAGACTGAAACTTTTGTGGCGATGAAAGTATTTATCGACAACTGGCGTTGGGGCGATGTGCCGTTTTTTATCCGTACCGGCAAACAATTGCCCGAACGGGTGACCGAAGTAGTCATTCACCTAAAACCGGCTCCTCATCAGTTATTTAAACAGCTTTGTCTGACCGAGCCTAACAATATGATCATCCTGAGAATTCATCCGGATGCAGGCGTGGCTATTGATTTTGGGATGAAAATTCCGGGTGCAGGCTTTAAGGTGCAAAATGTAAACATGGCTTTTCATTACTCTGATTTGGCCGAGAAAAAAATATCTGAAGCATACGAACGTTTATTGCTTGACTCAATGACAGGTGATTCAACTCTTTATGCACGTGCCGATGCAGTGAAGGCGAGTTGGAAGTTTGTCGACCCAATTCTTCAGGCATGGAAAAACAACCCTGATATCCCGTTGTATTTTTATGAATCGGGAACCTGGGGGCCTGTTGAATCGAATAATTTATTTGGAGATAAATACGTTAAATGGCGTCAGCCTTTCGAAAAATTTAAAACAGAATAGATCTTTTTTATTTTTATATTATCAATGGGTTTGAGCTTTTTCAAATTCATTTCATAATTGCTAAAACAATAAAACTAATATATTTTATGAGTCACAATCTTCACATTTACGAGAATGCGGAAAATACGTCACGTGCTGTAGCTGAATTAATTAAAGAAATGGCGATAGCAAAGAAAACCTCAGATGAGAAGTTAAATATAGCTATTTCGGGTGGAAGCACACCAAAACAACTATTTACGCTTTTAGGAGATGAATACGAAAAGTTAATTCCGTGGCAGGTTATCAGGTTTTTTTGGGTCGACGAACGTTGCGTTGAACCCACACATCCCGAAAGTAATTTTGGCTTAACTTACGATACGCTTTTGCAGCGCACCTTTATAAAAGCCGAAAATGTTTTCAGAATGAAAGGAGAAGATCAACCCGACGATGAAGCAAAACGTTATCAGGATGTGCTTTGGAAGGAACTTCCTGCAAAATCAGGTTTTCCGGTTTTCGATTTGGTGTTGCTTGGTATGGGCGAAGACGGACATACGGCATCTATTTTTCCCAATGATATGAGTCTGCTCAGTTCTGAATTCTCGGTGGGCGTGGGTGTTCATCCTCTGACGAGTCAGAAACGCATTACGCTTACCGGTAAAACAATTAATAATGCTTCAAAAGTGGTTTTTTTACTCACTGGCGATAGTAAAGCTGAGATTTTGAAACAAATTATTAACCACGAACCGCTTGCACAGTTGTATCCGGCTGCGCATGTTCATAATCAAAATGGAATTGTCGATTTTTATATTGACAAGATGGCAACAAAGCTTCTGTAAATCAAATCATCTTCTCAGCTTTTAACTATAAATATTTTTTAGTTGAAAGCTGAGAAATTATTTATGATATAAAAAACCCGCAACTTTTACAGAATTCCTCAGTTATTTGGTTGTTTATAAATCCGTTACGAATTTTCAACGATCGCTCGGTATGCAAAATCTCAGAAAGATCGGAATTGAATATATTTCCTAAATTCATGTTTCCATCTGCATCAAGGCAACAGGGAACAACTGTTCCATCTACTAGAATGGCAATTTGATCGCGCAGTGCATAACAGGTTTTGGTGGTTTCGGAGCGGTCTTTTTCACCATCGGGCCACTCGAAACGTGGTGCATGTTGCAGGAAAATATGATCGGAGAGTTTTATTCCGTTGTCTTTCCCTTTTAAAGTTAGCTCCTCTATCGATTTGTTGTATTTAAATGCAATTCTTTCAAGGCAAAAGCGATTAAAATCAGTGCTTGCATTGACTCCAGCATTCCATAAACGCAGGTTAATGTATGTTTTGGGCGAAGCTTCTGTGGCGTATTCAAAAACTGAATTCAGATAATCGCTCCATTTCTCAGGAAGAACATTTTCTTCGGCATCGTGCAGCGAAATATTGATTTGACGTATGGAATGATTTAAAAGAATTTCCTTTCTTTTCTCTATTAAACCTCCGTTTGTAGTTATGTTTATGTTGAGCGATGCCTTTTCGGCAATTGATAGAATTTCATTGAATTTCGGGTGCAAAAGTGGCTCCCCCAATACATGCAAATACACGTAATTTGTAAACGGACGTATTTTTTCGGTCACTGTCCAAAATTCATCCGGAGTCATAAACCTGCTGGTTCTTTGTGTTTTAAAACAAAAGCTGCAATCAAAATTGCAGCTATTTGTTATTTCAATATATATTTTCTTGAATTTCAATGTACAGGGTTTCTGAAGTCGATAATATTATGAATTGACAGAATACCAATGACCTCATCGTTTTGTTCGGTGACTGCCAGCGTCGTTATTTTATTTACATCCATCATTTCGAGGGCTTCGGTAAGCAACTCATCAGCAGCAATTTTTTTGAATCCTTTTGTCATGAAGTCGCAAGCTTGCAGATGCTTAAGTTCGTCGAATTTTTGTATAGCACGCCGGATATCTCCGTCGGTGATAATGCCTACGGCTTTGTTGTCGGAGTTGTAAACAAGCGTCATGCCTAACCGTTTGTTGCTCACTTCATAAATCACATCCTTGAACAAGGTGTTTTCGTAAACCTTTGGAATACCGCTTGTCATTTCATCTTTCACCCGACTTAGCAATTGTCGCCCCAAAGCGCCACCCGGATGATACAATCCATAATTTTCGGCTTTGAAGTTCCGGCGTTCCATAAGACAAATACTTAACGCGTCGCCCATTACGAGTGTTGCCGTAGTCGAAGTAGTTGGGGCCAATCCGAGTGGACACGCTTCTTTTTCAACTCCTACATTGATAACAAGTTCGGCTTCATCGGCCAATGGCGAGTTAGGGTTTCCGGTCATGGCAATAAGGCGGCTGCCAATTTTTTTCAACGGCGCAATCACATTTATAATTTCTGATGAACTGCCACTGTTTGAAATTAAAAGGACGATGTCATTTTTAGCAATCATACCTAAATCGCCATGCATAGCTTCGGCGGCGTTGATAAAAATGGTGGGCGTTCCGGTAGATGCAAGCGAAGAGGCTATTTTGTGACCAATAATGCCGGTTTTACCAATCCCCATTATCACTAATTTCCCTTTACATGCATAAATCATCTCTACTACGGCATTGATCTCTTCTCCTATTTTGTTGGAGAGTTTTTGTAATTCACTGATCTCCTGTTCGAAAATTTCCTTTGATCGTTTTACTGCATCCATATTCTTACTATTCAGAAACAACGTTTATTTGTTTTAAAATCATTTCAGCAAATTCGCGAACACAGCCTTCGCCGCCTTTTTTATTCAGATGAATAATGCCCGGGATTTGTTTAATAGCCTCTAAAGCGTTGGCCGGGCATGCCGCTAATCCTACATTCGAAAGCAATTCAAGGCAGTTCACATCGTCGCCCACATAGGCAACATTGGCCAGTGTAATTCCTTCTTTTTCGCAAATTTCAAGTGCCGAAGCCAGCTTTCCGCCTTCTCTTTTGCCCTGATAAAGGTAATCGAGCCTTAGTTTCTCAAACCTTCTTTCAACCATTTTTGTGTCTTCGGAGGTTATAATTCCTGTTTTAATACCTTTTTGCTGAATGAGTTGTAGCCCCATACCATCGTGCGTGTTGAATTTCTTTATTTCATCTCCATTTTCGGAATAATACATGCCGGCATCGGTCAGTACTCCATCTACATCGGTGAGCAAAAGCTTAATCCGGGGTTCTGAGTTTTGAGTTCTGAGTTCTGAGTTCTGAATCTCCTTGTTCCCCGGTTTCCTCGTCTCCTTGTTTCCTTTTATCAAATCATCAATAGCAATAGCTTCTTCAAGTATTTCGCGAATTTTCGAAAGATAAATCTGGTTTGGTCCATCGCTGAAAGCATGATCAGGATCAGGATGCACTTCGGCAAAGATAGCATCGACGCCTACTGCCAAAGCGGCACGCATAAGATAAGGTACCATTTCGCGGTTTCCTCCAGTGGAAGTGCCTTGTCCTCCGGGTTTTTGAACGGCATGTGTGGCATCGAAAACCACAGGAAAACCATAGCTTCGCATTTCAACTAAGCCAGTCATGTCCACGATCAGGTTGTTATACCCAAAACATGAACCTCGTTCGCAAAGCAAAATGTTTTCGTTGCCTGAATCGCGTAATTTATCGATTACGTTTTTCATGTCCCAGGGTGCCATAAATTGTCCTTTTTTTACGTTCACTATTCTACCAGTTTTTGCAGCGGCAATAAGTAAATCGGTTTGGCGTGAGAGAAAGGCCGGAATCTGAAGCATATCGGCTACTTCGGCCACCGGGGCGCACTGCCAGCTTTCGTGTACATCTGTAACAATAGGCAGTTGAAGCTCCGTTTTAACGCGCTGAAGTATTTGCAAGCCGCGTTCCATCCCTAAGCCACGTGGCGCTTTAACCGACGAACGATTGGCTTTGTCGAACGATGATTTGAATATCAGATTAATGCCCAGTTCAATACATATTTGTTTCAATTCGGTGGCTACCTGCATTGTCATTTCTTCCGATTCGATGGCGCATGGCCCAGCTATCAGCACGAAACGATTATTCCCACCAATATCGAAACGGTTTTGTACATTTATCTTTCGGGTTGTTGTCATAGATGTTTTATTTTAGAAAAACGAAGAGACAAGTTGCTTCCTTGTCTCTTCGTTTTGTTTTTGATGCTGTATTTCCCTGGACAAGGCTTAGCCCTTTGTTTTATTTGCTTTTAATATTGGTAGGCGCGTACCCAATCCACTTCAAGAGAGCCGACAGAGCCTTTTTGTTTTTGTGTAATGAATGAGTTGAAAACCATATACATCTCTGCATTGGGGATGTTACTTGCGGTACGGTAAACTTCAAAATTGTTGATGTACCAAACCAATTCTTTTGAGGTCCATGCCAGCGAATAAATAAAGAACTGTGAGGTATTTATTCCTTTTATCTTTATTCCGTCAATCACGTTGCTGTTTGCATTGCCTACTTTAATACATTTGCCATCGAAATGAAAAATGTTTATATGCGGTAATTTGTTGTCGGCACCCAACCAGAATGCATGGTTGATGTTGCCTGTACAACGTATTTTAGCTCTGAAAACGCCTCCTCTTTGTCTGAATTTGTCGGCAGTTTGCAAAATATCGGAGCTGAAATTGAATTCGTTTTCTATAAATCCTTTGGTAGGATGCCAGGCTGCTGCTTTTGTTTTTTCGTGTTTTGTTGCTATTTTCAGGATGCCGTTATCTACTGAAACATTTCTGCCTGAGTTATTTGCTTGTTTTTCGTTGGCAAAAGAGTGATTTCCCATTAGTCTGGCACTACGATAGTGAAAACCAAAATTCCAATGCGATTTATCAAGGCTATTCCATTTAAATTCATCGTTGAATGACAATTTGAGCTGTTCGAATTTTTCAAATCTTTCGGGCTTCTCTTTGAGGAAGAAAACAACATCCGGATTTTTTGCCAGTTCGTAAAAACGTTGTTCTTTTTTGTATTCAGGCGTTGATTTCCAGCGATGCGGGTTGCTCCAAAATTCGTTTCTTGCTTTGAAATCAGGATCGGATGTTTTTAATTTGAGCTGTTCGTATTCTTTTATTATGTATGAATCGTGAAACCGTGTATAAGTTTTATATTCTTTCGAACGTTCAAAATGCTTAAATTTCTGAAGTGCTTCTGATTTGCTTACTTTACTTTTGTCGCCCAGCTCTTCAAATTCCGGACTAGCCTTAAACTCCAGAAAATGTTCGAGGACAGTTGATTTAAGTACCTGAAAGTAAAGATGAATGTTGGGTGATTTTTCGAGTTTTCTGTATTTGGCTGAAATTCTGTATTCTTCCGTATCTTTATATTTTCTGTTCTGAAGCGTTTTTTTTCTTTCAATAAAATCGGATGATTTTACTTCATGAAAAAGGGTTTTGTATTCGGCTAATTCTACAGATTTTTCCACTTCCTTGTATCGGTGCATCGCTTCAATAAGATCGGCTTCTTCTTTTTCGAGCCTGGTAGTTGGAGTAATTTTACCGAAAAGACTTTTCCAAAATAAATTCATAATCAGATACGAATAAAAGGATGAGTAATTAGAGTTTTTTTTTCAGAAATTTTTTAAATGTAGAATGCAATCACTGATATTTCTCACTATTAATGGTTTGTAATTAACGACAGGGATAAATTTCTCGTCTATCATTCTTTCGATTTGACGCATTAGGTCATCGTAAAAACCATTTTCGTTCACTACTATCAACTGCTTTTTATGTTCTCCAACAATAGCTGCGGCTATTACATCGAACATTTCGTCCAAAGTTCCATAGCTTCCCGGTAGCACCACAAACACATCGGCCAGCTCTTTCATTGTTGCCTTGCGATCGCTCATTGTTTCCACGCTGATCAATTCGGTGCATAAAGCACTTTGGCGATTCATTTTGATAACAGCCTGAGGTATTATCCCTGTTATTTTGCCTCCTGAGGCTGAAGCACCTTCTGAGACCGAAGTCATTAAGCCGCCGGTAGCACCGCCAAATATCAGCGTGTTTCCGCTGTCGGCAATCCATTGCCCCAAAGCATATGCTGAATTCTTGTAACTCTCGGGAATGTGGTTGCTCGAGGAGCAGTAAACGGCTATGTTCATTATCAGAAATTTGAAAATTTGGAATTTGAAAATTTAAATACTCATTTAAGATGAAAACCATAAGGGAGTATTCAAATTTTCAAACTATCAAATTAATATTTAAGCATCAATTTTTGCGTAAGTTGCATTTTCTTCGATAAACTGACGACGTGGCGCTACATCATCTCCCATTAACATGGAAAATACATGATCGGCTGTTGCTGCATTTTCGATGGTCACCTGACGTAAGGTACGGTGTTCGGGGTTCATTGTTGTGTCCCAAAGCTGATTTTCGTTCATTTCACCCAAACCTTTGTATCGCTGGGTATGGATGCCACCTTCGTTTCCTGAGCCATATTTTTCGATAAATGCCTGACGTTGTTGTTCGGTCCAGCAATATTCTTCCACCTTACCTTTTTTACACAGGTAGAGCGGAGGAGTGGCGATATACAAATATCCCTGTTCGATCAATTCTTTCATGTGGCGGAAGAAGAAAGTCATAATCAAGGTGGCAATGTGGCTTCCGTCCACATCGGCATCGGTCATGATAATGATTTTGTGGTAACGAAGTTTTACAATATTTAGTGCTTTTGAGTCGTCTTCCGTTCCAATTGTTACACCCAAAGCGGTGTAGATGTTTCGGATTTCTTCGCTTTCGAGCACCTTGTGTTGCATTGCTTTTTCTACGTTCAGAATTTTACCACGCAAAGGAAGAATGGCCTGAAACTGACGACTACGGCCTTGTTTTGCCGTTCCACCTGCCGAGTCCCCTTCGACTAAGAAAAGTTCGCATTTTTCAGGGTCTTTGTCGGCACAATCGGCAAGTTTACCAGGTAAACCTCCCCCCGATAGTGGCGATTTGCGTTGTACCATTTCACGTGCTTTGCGGGCTGCATGACGGGCAGTAGCAGCTAATATAACTTTTTCGACGATTGTTCTTGCCGATTTTGGGTTTTCTTCAAGGTAATTTCCTAAAGCTTCACCCACAGCCATATCTACTGATCCTATTACTTCGTTGTTTCCGAGTTTGGTTTTTGTCTGACCTTCGAACTGAGGTTCGGCAACTTTGATTGAAATTACAGCTGTAAGTCCTTCGCGGAAGTCATCGCCACTGATTTCGATCTTAAGTTTTTCGAGCATTTTACTGTCTTCGGCATATTTTTTTAGCGTACGTGTCAGTCCGCGACGGAAACCGGCCAAATGAGTTCCTCCTTCTATTGTGTTGATATTATTCACATAAGAGTGAATATTTTCATTGTATGAAGTGTTGTAAGTCATTGCTATTTCAACAGGAATTCCGTTCTTTTCTGTTGTAATATGAATTATATTATCGATCAATGGTTCGCGCGATTCATCGATATATTCAACGAATTCTTTCAGTCCTTCTTCCGAATGAAACACTTCAGATTTGAAAGTTCCATCTTCGTTTACACTTCTTTTGTCGGTAAGTGTCAACGTTATGCCGGCATTAAGGAAAGATAATTCACGAAGACGATTGGCAAGAATGTCCCATTTGTAAACCGATTCGATAAAGATGCTGCTATCGGGCATAAAGGTAACCAATGTTCCGTTGTTTGTCGAAGTTCCAACTTCGGCTACAGGTGCAAGAGGAGTTCCGCAAGAATATTCCTGCATATACAATTTGCCTTCGCGTGATACTTCAACGTGCATTAATGTTGACAATGCGTTCACACAAGAAACACCTACGCCGTGCAGACCTCCGGAAACTTTGTAGCTGCCTTTGTCGAATTTACCACCGGCGTGAAGCACTGTCATTACTACTTCCAGTGCCGAACGACCTTCTTTTTCGTGCATATCCACAGGGATACCACGGCCATTGTCTACTACTGTAATTGAATTATTTTCGTTGATGGTTACATTGATTGTGTCGCAGTGACCAGCCATCGCTTCATCAATAGAGTTGTCAACCACCTCGTATACCAAATGGTGTAACCCTTTAATTCCGATATCGCCAATGTACATGGCGGGACGTTTACGAACTGCTTCTAATCCTTCAAGTACCTGAATGCTGCTTGCACCATAATCTGCGCTCGCAAGGTCTCTTGCTTTTTCTTCTTCTTCGCTCATTTTTCTATTGTAATAATATATATTTCAAAATGTTGGATTGTAATTTGCATAAAATCATTCCGAACATTGCGTTGGGAATATTAGTATACGAAAAAACATACAAATATACGCAAAATAAACTAGAATACAGTTATTTTTAAAGGCTTTTTTAATATTGAAATGAAGTGGTGCGAGGGCTGTAAACGCGGAGTTGTATTGTTGTGTTTCTTTTGATGTTATTTCTCAGTTTATAGCCCGAAAAGAGCTGTTGAGGCAATTGTTGCGGCGTAAGAAAGGATGAATGGAATGCTGAAAATTGTCGGAATCGTAGTGCTTTTGTTGCTTGTCGGGCGATTGATCTGGTTGTATTTTGTGTTTATTTTCAGCTTTTTGTTGCATGAATCGATTAAATTATTAATTTTGCAACAAATGTAATTTAGATTTTCGTTCAGTTTTCTCTCCAGCCGGTCTTTCTGATTAATTTGTCAAGATAAGATCGGATTTCATTTTTTTAAAACAAATAATTCTTACATGAGACAATTACCTCCTCAATCGGAACCGTCGTTTGGATTTGCTCAAAGTCCATTCGGAGAATGTTGTATTGTATTCTCGACCGACGGTATTTGCGCGCTTACTTTCCCCGAAAATCATGAAAGTGCGTTGTATGATATTGAACAACGTTTTCCGGAAACGAACTTCGTTCAAAACGACACAAAGGCTGCTTATTTTTCAAAGTCTATTTTTCAGAGGAAAGAGCGGCCAGGTATTCACCCCATTGGTACTGAATTTCAGCAGTCGGTTTGGAATGCTTTGCAAGAAATTCCCGTTGGCGCTACAACGACTTATGCAAAAATAGCCGACGCCATTAACCGGCCAAAAGCAGTCCGGGCAGTGGGAACAGCCATTGGCGCTAATCCGATTGCATTCCTTATTCCCTGTCATCGCGTTATTCGCACTGATGGTGGTTTGGGAGGATACCGTTGGGGGCTCGAAATTAAAAAGATGATGCTGGAGTGGGAGAAAGAATAATCCTCAATTTTTTAGTTTGTTCATATAATCCATCCTGTCGATGAATTTTTGCCAGTTTACGGCTCGTTTTGCGCTGTTTTGGGCACGAATCGTCAATGATTCAGGGCTGTTGGTGTTAACAGGATATCCATCTTCAAGATACAGTTTCTCATCATTCTGTGTTTGGTAAAAAACCAAATCGTTGATGATAGATGACATGACATCTAAGGCCAAACGTGCCGTAAACAGCGGATCCTTGCCCATATAAAACCTAAAGTTGTTGAAGTTCTGTATTTCAATGGGTTTAGCAGTTGTTTTCAACTTCAATTCGTTTGTTGAAAGATCGAAGTATTCTATATCATTTTCGGAAAAAAGCAGAGAGTCGATTGTCACATTATTTTTTATGTAATCTGCTTTACATATCATCGTAGTTCCAATCTCAGGTTCGTGCGTGTGGACACATGATCTGCAAATAAAAACAAACAAAAAGAGTGAAATAAATAAAATAAACTTTTTCATAGATGTAGATTTTGAAGAAGTTTGAAATAAGATTTTATTCGAATACAAATATAGACTAAAACAGGAACTACAGAAGCTATAATTAAAATAATTTCGATGATTGTATCTGATTATTTATCGAATGTATTTACTTTTGCGCAATATTTAGCTATTCAACGCCACAATTCTACATATATGAAACATTCCAGCCGCCTGATTGTTCTGTTTTGCTTTGCCGTTCAGCCTCTTTTTTCGCAAACTACGGTGGAACAACTTATCAAAAACCCACTGCTCGAAAATGCCAATATAAGTTTGCTCGTTCGTAACCTGAAAACAGGTGAAACACTCTATGAGTTGAGTCCGAATAAAGCAACAGTGACTGCTTCCACGATGAAAGTAATCACTACAGCCACTTTTTTGGAAATGTACGGGCCTGATTTTCGTTTCGAAACACGACTTGAGATTGATGGACGAATAGAAAAGGACAGTACACTGAATGGAAATCTGTATATCCGCGGTGGAGGCGACCCAACACTCGGTTCGGCGAAAGCAGGTGATAAGGATTTTCTTGAAAAATGGGTAGCAGCGGTTAAAAAGGCAGGTATAAAGAACATCAATGGCGGTGTTATTGCCGATCCCGGCCTGTTCGACCAGCAGGTGATCAACCCGAAATGGACCTGGGAAGATATGGGCAATTATTATGCGCCGGGCATTCATGGCATTTCGTATCTCGACAATACCTATCAGCTTTTTTTCAATTCGGGCAAGGCGGGGAAACTGACCGAGACAATTCGGACCGAACCAGTCATAAAGGGGCTTGTGATTGATAATTTTGTAAAAAGCGCTAACATTAATTTTGATAATGCTTATTTTTATGGAGCTCCTTTTTCGTATCATCGTTTTGTAACCGGCGAGATTCCGGCCAATAAAAGCGAATTTGTGGTGAAAGGCGACATTCCCGAGCCGGCTTTGCTGCTGGCACAGCATTTCAGCGAAAAACTGATCGCTTCAGGGGCTGTTATTGCTGATTCACCGGCAGTAAAGAGCAATATCAGTTGCAGGAAATTCAGTATTTACACACATTTGTCGGCACCACTGAGTGAAGTGATTACCGAAACGAATATAAAAAGCAATAACCATTATGCCGAATACCTTTTTAAATATATAGCCACCCGAACTCAGGAGATCGGGACGTTTGAAGAGGCAATACAGAACATACGGGCGTTCTGGAAATCGAAAGGGTTGCCTGTTGATGAATTATTTCAGGTAGATGGATCGGGCCTTTCGCCGGTGAATGCAGTATCGGCGCGGTTTTTTGTGGAGCTGCTCAGTTACATGCAAAACAAGAGCAAATATGCCGATGTTTTCTACAAAAGTCTTCCGGTGTCGGGCGAAAGCGGAACGTTGAAGTCATTTCTCGACAAAACAAGTCTGCAAGGAAAGGTACATGCCAAAAGCGGAACTATTGCCAGGGTGAAAAGTTATGTGGGTTATATTGAATGCCCCGACAAAACACTTGTCTTTGCTCTTTTGATCAATAATGGCAACGGAACTTCGCGCGAAGTGACAAAAAAAATAGAAGATATACTGCTTCAGGTATCGAAATAAGCGCAGGGACGGAAGTATATAAACACAATCATTCAGGTTTTTATAATGTACATAAAACAAACACATTCTACCAATGCACTTTTGATAGGAATGGTGCGGGAAGGAAACCTGCCGGAGGAATTTCTGATCCGTACCGATTTTCAGACGGCCGGAAAAGGGCAGATGGGGAATTCGTGGGAAGCCGAAGCAGGGAAAAACCTCTTGTTTAGTTTTGTTCTTTATCCTGCACACATCGAAATCGATCAACAATTTATTATATCACAATTGGTAAGCGTTGCCATTCAAAAGGTATTGGATACTTATGCCGATGGTTTTACAGTAAAATGGCCAAATGACATCTATTACTGCGATAAAAAGATAGGAGGCATACTGATAGAGAACTCTCTACAGGGAGGGCGATTGAAATGGATGGTGACCGGAGTAGGACTGAATATCAATCAGAAAGTTTTCAGAAGCAATGCTCCCAATCCCGTTTCGCTCCGGCAGATTACCGGCAAGCGGATGAATCGCAAGACCATTTTGGATCAAATCACCCGCGAAATTCATCAAATGTACCACGAAATGGATGCGGAAGCGATAAGAAATGCCTACTTCGAAGGCTTGTATCGCAGGGATGGGCTGCATCCGTTCCGTGCCGATGGCGAAGCATTTAATGCTTGCATAACTAATGTGGGCAGGGATGGAAAACTGGAACTTACGACCGAAGAAGGCGAAGTGCGCAGTTATTATTTTAAAGAAGTTGAGTTTGTTATCGTTAAGTAACGAACAGAAACGATCCACCTATTCGCAGAATGTCTTGTTATTAATCCTTCACCTCCTCAAAATCGACATATTCGCCTTCGGTAGGTTCGAAAACTTTTGTTTTTGTTTTTGAATCGGCTTCGTACGAGGGTTGATCGGGCGAAGTTTGATAAGTATTTCTACGTCGGCCAATACCAAAGATAGCGCTGAACACCGAACGGATAAATCCCAGTACGGAAAATAAAATGATAGCGCCGAAAAGCAGCACAAGAATTATAATAAAAAATAGAAAATTCATAACCTAACCCGTTTGGGGCATTTAAATTAATGTATTAGTAAGTAAAACAACAGAAACAGCGATTGTATTGTACGTTTAAACTTAATTAAGAAAAGCGATACTGACGATAACGCTTATTTATCAATTGGGAATGTCTGTTGTTTTTCTGTTTTTAACCCATAATGGGATGCAAACAACCCGTTTTCAATAAACAGCTTCCGCTACCTTCTTCACGCTTTGCGTAGCCATCATACTATAGAAGTGAATGCTCGGAACATTGTTCGCAATCAGGTCCTTTGCCTGCAAAATGCACCATTCCACGCCCACTTCGGCAGCTTCCGCATCGGTTTTGCACTTGCGCAGGGCGTCGGCGAAATCAACCGGGATATCTGTATGGAAAATCTTAGGCAAAACAGTGAGCTGATTCATGAAAGTGATGGGTTTAATGCCCGGAATAATAGGAACATTGATCCCATTGGCACGGCATTTCTCCACAAAGTCATAATACTTTTTATTATCGAAGAACATTTGAGTGACTAAGTATTCGGCGCCGGCGTCGACCTTTTGTTTTGCATAAAAAATGTCGGATTCCATGTTCGGAGCCTCCTCATGTTTTTCGGGATAGCAAGCCATTCCGTACGAAAAAGGCTTAAGCGATTTCATTTGCGACCCATCCAGAAAGAAACCACGATTGAAGTTGTTCACCTGCTCCTGCAACTGAGTGGCATGGGCATGACCGGTAGGCGAAAACTCCCTTTCGTGTTTGGCTTTGTCGCCACGCAGCAGCAACAGGTCGGTAATGCCAAGGAACTGAAGATCGATGAGCACATATTCGGTTTCTTCGCGTGTAAATCCGCTGCAAATGACATGCGGCACCACCGGAATTTTGTATTTGTTCTGTATAGCGGCAGCAATGGCCACCGTTCCTGGGCGATGCCGTTCGGATACGCGTTCGAAAAAGCCGTTAGCAGTTTCTTTAAAAACAAGTTCGCTTCGATGTGTG
Organism: uncultured Paludibacter sp.; assembly: GCA_963678465.1. GTDB lineage: Bacteria > Bacteroidota > Bacteroidia > Bacteroidales > Paludibacteraceae > Paludibacter. The sequence goes on along the minus strand of OY782858.1, from coordinate 3,155,837 downwards.
GTGATGTTGATGTATTTCGGATCGAACTCGCGCAAAGTGTCGATGGTGCGATACACACCGTCGATGCCGTTGCCTTTGAGGGGCGGTAACAACTCGAACGAGAAGGCAGTTTTCTGCGCTGCTTTAATTTTTTCTACAAGACTCATCTGTTTATATGCTTATTGGTCAGCTTTTACTCCTTCCCGGTAGTGATCGGGAGAGGCGCTCCACTGTAGGTATCCATTTTGATACTGCAAAAATACAAATTTCTTTTCAATTAAACAGATATGCAGGCTAAACATAGCTTAAAGCTAAGTGAAGTGACGCGAGTGGGTTTGTTTTTTCTGTTTTAGCATCATTATTTGTAAACAAATTCAATGCATCATGCAAAAGCATTATTGTAGAATGTATAAGCTAAACGGTTATATTTATTCACACGGGGCTTTGCCCCGAACCCTACTCACTTTTTTGCCTTGATGCAAAAAAGTAAGCAAAAAACACCTCACCTGTCCTTCGGACACCCTCTCCTACAGGAGAGGGAAAAAAGGAACAAGGAATAAGGTGTTTGACTGCGCCCGCTTCGCTCAAAAAATTAGTCGTTTGCAGGCTGAAAACTTTTAAACTCGTCCCGACGAAATACGTCGGGACTCAAACAGAAAAGTTTTCTACGCCTGCTTCACTCCATTTTTTGGCTCACCGGACGATGTCGATCCGAAGTGAGGAAGTGTTTTGAGGTTAAAAACCAATAAAATACAAATATTTATTTATTTTTGTCGTCTGCAAAGTAATAAACTTGTAATTTTACAAAGCTTTGCTTTTTTTTTGTGTCGTTGTGAGCGCTGTATTGAGCGAAACGACAGGATTAAGAAAAACATAAGCGCGTTATATAATCGATTGAAACATTTCTTACATCCGACCTCTCCCTAAATCCCTCTCCCAAGGAGAGGGACTTTGCCGGGTGAAAGAGATGATGTGCATCTCGAAAAACAAACTGCGCTGTTCCCTTTCTCCTTGGGAGAAAGGGTTAGGGATAGAGGTCTGTTTGTTCGAAATAGATGTGAAGAAACGATTTTAATGAACAGATAATAATAAATACGAATTACATACATTATGAAATACATTCAAAACCATCTTGTAACAGTCCTTTTTGTTGCATTTATAGTTGTAACCGGCACTGTATCGGCACAAAAAGGGCGGCAAGTTATTTCGTTCAACACGGACTGGCAATTTTCGAACCTTGAAGATTTCAACACAAAACAAAAAGGGACTCCTCTTGACGAACATTTCAGCTTCGACAGCTGGGAAAGGGTCAGTACACCGCATACAGCAAAGGTAGAACCATTGGTAGTGGTGGAACCCTGGATAGGCGAAAGCTGGTACAAAAAAGATTTTATCGCTTCCAATGCCTGGAGGAATAAAAAAGTGTATGTTCACTTCGAAGCCGTGATGCAGGTGGCCGATGTATGGCTCAATGGTAAACATTTGCTCACGCATACGGGCGGTTATCTGCCGTTTACGGTTGATATCAGCAATGATATTAGTTTTGATAAAGCCAACCGGATCATTGTAAAAACATTGAATGGCGACAATGGCGAAATCCCGCCCGGAAAGCCGATAAAGGAACTCGACTTTTGTTATTTCAGCGGCATTTACCGCAATGTTTCGCTCGTTGTAACTACTCCTCTGCACATTACCGATGCGGTGCGTGCCAATACAGCGGCTTCGGGCGGCGTGCGTATTTGGTATCCTACAGTAAGCGAGGATATGGCCGAACTTACTGCGAATACGCACATCCGCAACGACGATAAGGTAACAAAAGAGTTTGTTGTGGATTATAAACTTGCCGACAACGAAGGTTATATTGTAAATTCCACGACTTCTAAAAAAATAATCCTTACCCCTGAAAGTGAAATCAATGTTTTACAGCAGATGGAAGTCACCGATCCGGATCTTTGGCATCCCGATCATCCGGCATTGTATACCCTCAGCGTAAGTATAAAGGAAGGTGGCGCAATAGTAGATGCTTTGAGTACACGCACAGGCATCAGGAAGTTCGAAATTGTGGATTCGAAGTTAATGATCAACGGAACGCCGTTTTTATTGGTCGGCACCAACCGGCATCAGGAATATCCTTACATAGGCAATGCCCTTTCGGACAATGCACAGTACCGCGACGCTGTGAAAATAAAAGAAGCCGGATTTAATATCGTACGTTTATCGCATTATCCGCAAGCCAATGCCTTTATGGATGCCTGCGACGAGCTGGGATTGCTTACTATTGCCGCTATTCCGGGCTGGCAATTCGTAGGCAATGATAAATTCATGGAACATTCGTACCGCGATGCCCGTGAATTGATACGTCGCGACCGGAACCATGCCAGTGTAGTGATGTGGGAGCTCTCGCTGAACGAATCGGGCATGCCTGATGACTTTATGAAGCGAATGAACGAGATTGCCCGCGAGGAGTCGCCCGAAAGTAAACTGATTACCTGTGGTTGGATCGATAGGTTTTACGATGTGTATATTCCTGCGCGTCAACATGCCAAATTCCCCGATTATTGGAAGAAATATACGGGAAAAATACCCCTTTTTACGGGTGAATATGGCGATTGGGAGTATTTTGCACAGGATGCCGGACTGAATCAGGCCGGATATGCGGGACTCAAGAGCAATGAACGCACAAGCCGACAGCTGCGCGGCGATGGCGAAAAACGTTTACTCCAACAAGCAACTAATTTTCAGGAAGCACATAACGATAACCTCAGGCAACCACATCTTGGCGATGCCAATTGGTTGATGTTCGACTATAACCGGGGCTATTCACCCGATATTGAATCGTCGGGCGTGATGGATATATTCCGTTTACCCAAATGGGCGTATTATTTCTACAGAAGTCAGCATCTGCCTACGACGAAAATAGCCTCGTATTGGAATACAACATCCGATGTCAGCCGCCTGACGGTTTATTCCGATGGTGATGAAGTGGCATTGTACCTCAGCAATAAAATGATAGAGCTGAAAAAGGTGGAAAAAACACCTGTTTCGGATCAGTTACCGCATCCTCCTTTTGTTTTCGACATTAAAACTTTCCGTCCCGGCACTTTGCGGGCTGTGGGTTTGAAGGGCGGCATCATTCAGTCGGTAGATCAGGTCACTACCGCCGGAAAGGCCCATCAATTGAAATTAAGTATCGACTTTAGCGGAAAACAGCTCAAAGCCGATGGCGCCGATGTTGTTTTTGTGTATGCTACAGTTTGTGATGTGAACGGAAATGCGGTGATGGACGCCGATGTACCTGTGCATTTTACAGTAAAAGGAGCTGCCCGCCTGATAGGGCAAAACCCGATGAAGGCTGAGGCCGGAATTGCAACGATATTGCTGCAAGCCGACAAAAAAGCAGGCAAAATAAGAATAGAAGCCAAAACTGATGGATTGAAACGGGCAAAAACTGAAATCGTTTCGGCAGAATAAGCGATGAACTGCCCCGCAAATAGCAAAATGAGAAAAAAAATACATTTTATTCTACATCTTTTTTAAAACAAGAGGTTTATTTAAATATTTTTGTATTTTTGCATCGCTGATAGGCCAATAGAGGTTGTTTAAAAACCTACCGATGCTGAAGCAGTACTGATTGTATCCGTCGGGGCGGGACATGTTCCCACTTGCCGGCGACAAAAAATCGGTTGATGCACCTGTTCCTTAGTGCCTGTTGGCAGACCTTCGGGAACCAGGTGGTTTGGGAATTCTATTTCTTGCCGTGGTAGCTCGCCTGAGTGCGATGAGCTTGTTTGTTTGATGCACGAAAGAAATAGCAGAGTGTGCGATATATAAGTAATTTGTCACAGTACTTAAACGCTTATTGTCGCTTATAACGCATTGAGGCCGGAATGATTTTCGGTAGTTTCTTTTGTACACTTCATCTAATTGCCTATTATGAAACAAATTCATGTTTTCTTCGCAGATCCTTCCTTTATTTGCAGGGAAGGTCTCAAACAAGTGTTTAATTTGCACGACTGGGTGCGCATCAGTGGCGAAGCATCCGATACGGTGCAGTTGTTGCAGCAACTTCCTCAGGTAAAATGCGATGTCGTCTTTACCGAAATTGATTTCGAACAAAAAGGCGAAGGTTTTCAGGCTTGTCGCGAAATAACGGAGCATTTTCCCGGCGTGCAGGTTGTTTTCTTTTCCCATCACAAGGACAATTGTTCCGTAGTGAATGCCATAAGTGCTGGTGCCAGGGCTTATATAGGCAAGGATAGCACACCCGACGATATTCTGGATCAGGTGAAGGCAGTATGCAAAGGCCGCGGATTTTTTCTGGGCAGTACCATTCCAAAAAATGTGCTTACCGAAGGACTTGCACAGCAGGAAGGCGCTAAACTACGCCTTTTCCAACTCACCGAACGCGAAATTGAAATTATTAAGTGTCTTGCGAAGGGGCTATCTTCCAAACAAACGGCTGATAAACTCTGTATCAACGCTTCAACGGTGGATTCGCACAAAGAACACATCAAAGAAAAACTACATCTGAACAATGTAGTGGAGATTGTGGCTTTTGCTTTCAAAAACCATCTGATTCCCATCGATTAATATCTCCTGTCAATAGCTTTGTTTCCACGCCTTTTTGGTTTGGAATCCATTTTTATATGGTATAATTTCACTATATAAAAATCATTATATTTACCTATTGTATTGCATCTTTTTTTACTCCACATTTACACCGAAGATTATCTGTTTTCCATAAACTGATAAGGGTTATATTTTGCGCAAGGTAGTGATTACCCGTTACCCGTTCTTTTTTATTCAACTTCTCTCAAAACCGATTCGGTGTTGGCTCAACTTCCATAAAAAGCATACTTTATACATTGTTTCAATATCGGATCGGTTTTTATTCGGTTAAGATTGGTTCATTTTCTGTCCGTTTTAATTTTACATTGTCTCATGTTGGACAGAGTTGATGAACAAAAGGACCTAAATCTGACTAAAATGAATGGCTTTTGGCGTAAAGCCATTCATATTCGAGCTGAATGGATCTGTTTGAGCGGGAAACGATCAGAACCCGACCGAATGGGTCCATTCGAGCTGAAAACAACAGAAACCGGACAGGTTTGGACTGTTTCTCGCGAAAATGAACCCAAACCTGATTGATTTGGACTGTTTCTCGCGAAAACGGACCCAAACCTGACTGATTTGGACTGTTTTTCGCGAAAATGGATCCAAACTTGACTGATTTGGACTGTTTCTCGCGAAGATGAACCCAAACCTGACTGATTTGGACTGTTTTTGGCGAAAACGAACCCGAACCTGATTGATTTGGACTGTTTCTCGCGAAAAATCGATTTGAAAGAATATGGTAACAAGTAAGCAACTGATTTTATGATTGATACTATCGCAGATGCGAACAGTTTCTTAACTCCGTAGGAGTTGTCTGTGCATAACCCCCGGATTTATCCGGGGGATACGTAACGGAAGAGAGACACAAGCTCGTAGAGCTTGCCCGGTATCAGAGAATTACAATATAAATTTAATCAATATGAACAGCTATCGACAATCACTTTTCCATATCGTGTTCTGTACTTACAAACGTAAGAACACACTTCCTGAAAAACATCACGAAGCATTGTATAAATACATCTGGGGAATAATAAAAAAGAGGAAAAGTGTTCTGTATCGAATCAATGGCACCGGGAACCACATACATATATTCTGTGATTTGCATTCTTCTATTGGATTGGCCGACTTTGTCAAAGAAATTAAAACTGCATCGAATACATGGATGACAAACTCAGGGAATTTCCCTGCATTTGAGTCATGGGCCGAAGGTTATTGTGGTTTATCATATAGCAACAAAGACAAAGCGATGATAGTAGACTATATAAAGAATCAGAAAGAGCACCATAGGGTCACAAGCTTTGAAGATGAATTGCGGTCTTTGCTTATTGAGCATGGAATTGAGTTTGACGAGAAATATCTTTTTGATGATTGAGGTCTTTGGGCGCAGGAATTGGGAAACTCTTACAGAGTTTCGTTCATTGCCGACATTCTTTCCCCCGGATAAATCCGGGGGTTATGCACAGACAACTCTTACAGAGTTCTTTTTATCGGAACAGGAATACGAAAATAAAAGGTTCGGCTTTGATTTATTTAAATGTATTCAGCTCTTACCCAAACAGATTATTTCCGGCGGGAAATTATCAAAACCCAAATAAAACAGATTGCTTTTGGCGAAAAGCAGTTTGAAGTAACAAGATAGAAAAAGAAAAGAAATGGTAGGAGGCAAAAATAAATAGCAACCAATAAGAAAGCTGATTTTATGATTGATATTATTAGCAATGCGAACAGTTTCTTAACTCTGTAGGAGTTCACTGTGCATAACCCCCGGATTTATCCGGGGGATACGCACTGAAACAAAGACACAAGCTCGTAGAGCTTGCCCGGTATCAGCGATGGTAAGATAGATAGTGGGGTAAAAAGGATATGATCACACCGTTTCTCGCGAGAAATCGGTTTGAAAAAATAAAAAAGCAGCAGGAGACAGATAAAGTACAGCAGATTACAATCTGACTTTGATCCTCCCTCCCATTTATTATATTAGTTAACAGTAATTTATTTACAATTTAAAACAAATAGGTATGAGAAAAACAACAACAGTAAATGATTTTATTTCGATACCTGTTCCCGAAAAGTTAACCTTTGGAGAACATGTAAGTACATGTATGAAAGCTGAAGTAGCAACCTTTAAAACACCGGATCTACCGCTTACCGAACTCGATGCAAGGCTTGAAAAACTGCGTATCAGTTTCGAAGCAGCACAGGATGGCAGCCGTACCGAAAGGGCGTTGATGTATCAGGACGAAGAACTGGTGGACAATGGTTTGAGAGTGTTATCAGGTTACGTCGACAGGATAGCCGATGGGAATGAAGCAATTATTTTAAGCAGTGGTTTTCACCTTTCGAAGCAACCCGGTCCGATTGAAAAGCCTATTTTGAGCGCTACCAACGGTAAACTACAGGGAACTGCCGATTTGAAACGCAAAGCCGTGACAGGAGCAAAATCTTATTTGTGGCAATTCAGCGTAAATGGTGCCGATTGGGAACTTGCAGGGGCAAGTACCACCGCTAAATTCACTGTAACAGGTCTGACTTCGGTAATGCGGTATTATTTCAGGGTGGCAGCCATCACTACCGAAGGAACTACAGCCTATACCGACCCGGTAGCACTAGTGATTCAGTAATTTTACTCAAAACCCGAACAAACGGAATGTGATTTCAACACTTTATTTCCGTTTTGTTCGGGTTTTTTGCTGGCCGGAAAGGAAGGAAGCACCGCACCCCGGCAAAGCTGAATGAATAACAAGGATATTCCATTGATTTAACTGCGTATACGGTGATTGTGGAAATACAAAAAACTGGATTCAACAAAAAGTGAAACGTCAGCACAGTTATTTCTGACGAAAACAAAATGAAATTATTTTATACAAAAACAGCATTGCGTGTTCTCATTGGGACATTGCTCACCCTACTGCTTTTTTCGGCAGGAACTTTGGCATTTACGGGCTGCGATGAAATACTTGATCCCACAATGGGCACATTAAGGTTGACAAACGAATCGTTGAGTACTGTTCAAAGGATAATGATTGACGGAGTCAACTATGGAACGATAGATCCCGACGAATCAAAAGATATTTCGCTCGCACCCGGGACTCATGTTTTTCAGCAAGTGGGCATTAGCGGTGGAGGAGGCTGCAGCGAAGCCTCAGTAATTATCGTAGCTGGTCGTACTTCGGCATTTAGCTGTAGTAATTAGAGCTGTTTCGAACAGCATCTGTTTGCCAACAGCAGTTACAGGATGTACAGGTGGAGCAATTCAAAGCTTTCACTTGTACATCCTGTAAGTTCATTATTTATTTTGACTAAAAAAGCACAAGCAGCCATTCTGAAAAGCCTTGTTCTGACCGAACCTGCGCCGGAATGGATTGAAATATTATTAAAAACATAAAGTATTTATAGTATGAAAACAAGAAGTCTCTTTTTTTTTATTGGTTTCGGTTTTTCTTTTCTTTTTGCCCCGACGGCAAGTGCTCAGTGGACGCAGAAACTAACCGAACAAAGCTCACTGATCAACAATATCAGTGTTGTAGATAATAATATTATATGGATAACCGATCAGGATGATAAAGTGGTATCCATATCGACGGATGCTGGTGTCAGCTGGACGAAGAACGACCTGCCTGCTGTAATGACCGAAGGCGGTACGGGTGGAATCAGTGCAGTAAGTGCCACAACGGCCTATATGATTGTGTCGATGGGGCAAAAAGGAGTGTATAAAACCACCGATGGCGCTAAAAACTGGACATGGCAGCCGACAGCTTTCAACAACGAAGGTTCTTTTCCCAATTTTGTGCATTTTTGGAACGAGAACGAGGGTGTTGCCGTTGGCGACAGCTATACCGGGCAGTACTTCGAAATATACACCACCAACAATGGCGGTGCGCAATGGAACCTGGTGCCCGATGCTAATATGCCTGCCGGAAACGGAATCTATACCTATAATTCGAACGAATCCTACAGGGTTGATGGCAATGCGCTGTATTTTAAAACCAATACAGGGAAGATTTTAAAATCGATTGATAAAGGTTTGCACTGGACAGCCATAAATACGCCTTTTACTAACGCCAATCTTTCGTTCGACTTCAAAGATGGGCTGAATGGGCTGGCATTGCTGTACACAGGCCCGGGTTCGTCCTCACTTTACTCAACAAGCGATGGAGGTGCTAACTGGACGGCCATTAATACAGAAAATTATTTTGAAGAATTGTATTATGACCACATCAACGGGGTTTATTTTAGTTATCATGCCAACTATGGGATGTCCTATTCAAAAGACAACGGACAAAACTGGACAATTCTACCCGCTTTCGGTCGTCTTGGTATCGGGGCTATGGCAACAACGCCTTCGGGAAAAGTAATAGCGGGGAGTTGGGGTTATATTTATAGCGCAACAAATTACGAAATAACAGGAATTTACGTAAAGAGCGCCAATATCACGGGAAAGAAGAGCATTGAGCTTGCTTTCTCCGAACATCCCGACGCTGTGTCGTCGTTGAACGCGGATAATTACAAAGTCCGGTATATCAATAATAAAATACCGACAGATGTAAACATTTCATCCGTAACACAGGCCGCTTCCGGCGCAGACAATGTGCTTATCACGCTATCCGAGGACTTACCCATAGATACCATTCAGGTTTTAGCCAGTAACGTGAAAGATGCGAACGGTGCCGCCGGTTTGTCGATATTTGAGACCCGTTTTGTGTTCCTTAATAATGTAAAGACGCTGCAATCGGACATGCCCGGCATGCTTGCCTCCCTGCTTTCGGCTGCCGAACGGGAAAACCTCCTGAAGTTGAAAATAACAGGCAATATTGATGCCCGCGACTTTAAAACAATGCGCGATCTTATGCCTGCCCTTGAAATTATCGACCTGAAAGAAGCCAGTATTGCCGCTTATACAGGAACAGAAGGCACAGCTCCTGACGATGGCGCCATGGTTCCGGCACGCATAAAGAAACAGGGAAGACATATTGTGCCGGATGGAGTTGAAACCGTGACTGAAAGTGCTGTGCGTGCCGTAAAAGCAGCTGATGTTGTATATCCGGCCAACGAAATACCCGAAGATGCTTTTTATAGTTATGTATACGATGGAAAAGTAAGCCTTACCTCCATCACTTTGCCTACAGCATTGGGGAGTATAGGCAGGGAGGCTTTCCTGAATACGGGTTTAACAGCCGTTACACTGCCCGAAACGGTCACTTCTATCGGCGATTGGGCTTTTCAGGGAACAAGTTTGCAAACAATTACGCTGCCTGCGTCGGTCACCAGTTTAGGTGTCAATTGTTTCTTTGATATAGCCACGCTTCAAAGCATTAGTGTGGCTGCTGCAAACACGGCTTTTACAAGTTCAGGAGGAGTTTTGTATAATAAAAACAAAAGCAGATTAATTACTTATCCGGTTCAAAGGAGTCAAAGCTCTTATACGGTTCCTGTAGGAGTGGAATGGATAGATTACGGGGCTTTTTATGGTAATGAGCACCTTATGACTGTTCAGTTGCCTTCAACTTTAACCGACATAAGCGACTATGCTTTCGAGGGCTGTAGCAATCTGAACGATATTAATTTTCCGGCGTCACTGATAAACATCGGGGAAGCTGCTTTTTTGTCAACAAACATTAGCAATGTAGATCTTTCGGCCTGCAATGAGTTAACTACAATTCCGGGCTGGGCATTTCAACGCTGTTCGGTCAGCAATTTGTTGTTACCCGCTTCGATCAACACTATTCAAGGTTATGCTTTCTCCATTTGCAACAATCTGACACAAGTGGATTGGAGCGCCTATACAAATATAGAAGTACTGGAAGATTATGTGTTCTGGAGATGCGATAATCTGACAAGTGTGAAGTTGCCCCGCTCATTAAATTCCATAGGTTACAGCAATTTCCTTTCGTGCTACAAGTTAACGGATATAAGCGTTGCTCCCGATAATCCTTATTTCGCTGCAACGGATAATGTATTTATGAACAAGGACTATACTTCGCTGATAGCCTATGCACCCGGAAAAACAGCTACCAAGTATGTGGTTCCGGCTACCGTTACAGCCATAGGGAGTGCTGCTTTCAGGAGTTGTCCGAACCTTACATCGGTAGATGCACAAAACAGTCAGTTGACTTCGATAGGTTCAAATGCTTTTAATAGCACACCACTGACCGAAATAACATTACCTGCAACAGTTACTTCCATTGCTACATATGCTTTCAGGTATTGCAGCAACTTATCGACATTTAAAATTTATAATCCAGTTCCACCCACATTAGGGACTAATGTTTTTCTGGGTGCTAGTACATCAAGCTGTAAATTATATGTTCCTGTCAACTCGAAAGCGACCTATGCTGCAACTGATCAATGGAGTAACTTTACAAATACTGAAGAATTTGTAATTGATGGCGTCGAAAATCCGGATATACCGGGCCTTATCATCAGTCAACAAGGTGGTTTGCTTCGGATTTCGGGTGTTCTGGTGGGCGAAACGCTCAGCGTCTACGGTTTATCGGGTCAGCTTATCGCTTCGCGAAAGGCTGAAACCGCCATTGTGGACATTCCTCTACCAGAAAAAGGCGTTTACGTCCTGCAAGTGGGAATAAAAAACAGAACTATAATATTTAAATGACAAAAAAGAAATGTTTTTTTCAAAAAAATAGTGAACATTTTTTAAATGCGTTTTGTTTTATTAGTAATAAACATAGGAAAATAGAGAAGTAATAACAGGGTTATTCAAACTGTTACCCGAAGCCCGAAAGCAGTGATGCGTCTCGGGCTTCTTTTTGTTGATATAGTTGCAGTTGTAAAAAGGTTTTCCTTTGTTTAGCGATAGGGCTTGAGTAGTTCGGTCAGTTCTTTCATTCCTTCGCCTGCTCCTTTCTTTATCACGGTGATATGTGTTTGGGGAGCCATCACTTCGTTTGGATCAATCAGAAAAACAGGAGTGTTTCGGGGTACATAATGCAATAAACCAGCTGCGGGATACACATTCAGCGAAGTACCAATCACAACAAAGACATCGGCCTGCCCTGTAATATGAATGGCATTATCAATTTCGGGCACTGCTTCGCCAAACCAAACGATATGTGGACGAAGCTGATATCCTTTCGGGCATTTATCGCCTAAATTTGTCTGGTATTGTTCCGGACTGAGCTCAAAAACTTCGGCGCCCGGTCCCGACGAACGCACTTTGGTGAGTTCGCCATGCAAATGCAACACTTTGGAACTACCTGCCCGCTCATGCAGGTTGTCTACATTCTGAGTGATGATCTCTACGTCAAAATCCTCTTCGAGTGCTGCCAAAGCCAAATGACCGGCGTTGGGAAGGGCCGTTATCAGCTGTTTTCTCCTCTGATTGTAGAATTCGAGCACCAATCCGGGGTTTTTGCGCCAACCTTCGGGAGTTGCTACATCTTCTATCCTGTGTTGCTCCCACAATCCGCCGGTAGCTCTGAAAGTCGACAGTCCGCTTTCTGCACTCATGCCTGCACCGGTAAGTACTACTAATTTTTTCTTGCTCATTGTCCCTATGTCTTTTGTATTTGTTCCTGTTTCAGTCATGATTTCATTGATTTGGATCAGCAAATCTTACATGACAAAAAAAACTATGTTTATTATGGTATAATGTAGATAATCAAATTTTGTATAAAACGGGGCTTTGCCCCGAACCCTACTCACTTTTTTGCCTTGATGCAAAAAAGTAAGCAAAAAAAATCAAGACTGCGCCCGCTTCGCTCGAAAAATTAGTCGTTCGTAAGCTGAAAACTTTTAAACTCGCCCCGACGAAATACGTCGGGACTCAAACAGAAAAGTTTTCTACGCCTACTTCACTCCATTTTTCGGCTTACCGGACGAGGTCGGTACGAAGAACAGGGTGTTCAGATATTAATAATCAATAAAGTAAATATATTTCTCCCTTCTGTCAGATATATAGTCAACAAATATATAGTTTTTTCACGAATACTTTCTTTTTTGAGTCCTTAAATTCGAAGCTTATTTCATGCTCTTTTCAATTCATTTGTTGTTTTTATGTACCTTTGTACTGCTAACATTTTTTCATTCGGTATGCATAAAAAAGACAAGGGATTTTACATCGACTTCGATGATTATGCTGTTTATTGCGAACAAATCATTCAGGAAGGGGCAGCTGCTTCGCCTGTATTGGTTTTTCTGCACGATTCGTGGGGTTGTGTCGAAATGTGGGGAAGTTTTCCCGAAGAAATAAGCCGGCTTTTCGGCACGAATGCACTTGTTTACGACAGGCGGGGGTATGGAAAATCATCGCCTTTTGCCATTGTTCGCAGGGATGAGTTTTATCTCCACAACGAAGCGCATGAATTGATAAAATTGTTGGATGCTCTCCGGCTGAATGACGTTATTATCTACGGTCATAGCGACGGAGCCACCATTGCTTTGCTCGCTGCTGCGCTTTATCCGGGGCGGGTCAGGGGTTTAATCCTCGAAGGAGCGCATAGTTTTATCGAAGATTCGGGAAAAGCGGCCGTTCTTGCCACACGCGAACGTGCCAAAGATACAAGTTTGCTCCTGAGTCTCGAAAAATACCACGGCAACAAAACAAATGAACTGTTTCGGCTCTGGCACGAAACCTGGCTCAGCGATTATTTCTCGCAATGGTCCATAGTGCCCTTGTTAAAGCAAATCAACTGTCCGGTATTGGCCTTTCAGGGCGAAAACGATGAGTTTGGCACTCCTGCTCAGCTGGAAATACTCAAAACCGAAATAAAAACGGAAGTAACTGTGTGTGAAATAAGCAATGCTGCCCACACTCCCCGCAAAGAGGCCGAAACGACCACAATGCGCCTGATCAGGGACTGGTTCAGCCGCACTTTCGGCTCTAATCCATTCTGAAACGGTTGCTTTCAGTCCTTATTTAGTTGCTATAAGCATAAACTGATCGTAATCACCCACCACTCCGGCAACACGTTCTCTTTTCAGGGTATTGTAAGTGGCTGTAGAGAGCACTTTAAATCCTGCCTGCGTAAATTTTGCCGCTAACTCGTCGGTATCAAATCCTTTGTGAGGGATAGCTTCGAAGCGATGAAACGATCCATCTTCGGTGCGGAGATCGCCCACAACAATTTTGGCGCCTGCATTGGTAATGTTGTACAAATGTTTCAGTGTACTGTCTATATCGGGGATATGATGGAAAGCCATACACGAAAACACAAGATCAATGTCCTGTTTTGTGTATTCAAATACCTCTCCGTGGACAATTTCCACCGCTTCGTCGCCCGTAAGTTTTTGTTTGAGTACACTCAGCATGGCGTCGGAGGTATCTTCAAACACTACAGTGCTTAGTTTTGGCAGCAATTGCAACCCTACAAGTCCTGTTCCTGCTCCTATTTCGAGCGCTTTCCACTGTTTTTCCAACGTTATTTCCCGCATCAGTGCATCTGCAAAAATAGTTGTCATTTCTATCTTCGAAGGCTGATCCCAATCGTTAGCGCGATGTGCAAAATTATCGGTCATAGTTTTTGTTTTAATTCATTCAAAACGATATTCACTCCGAATTGTTCAGCTTTCGGCCCATATTGTTGCTGTTTCACCCGCTTCTCTCCTTCTCTTTTACCCTAAACTCTTCATTTTTCATTATTCATTTTTCATTATTAATTCATTGCTGCTTGTTTTTTCTCTTATCCGTACCTGTTTTTTGTATTTTCATTTAAAAAGTTCTATTTTTGTGTAACTTATAAACTGGTAAATGATAACCGTAAAAGTAAAAATATAAATGGCAAATAATTTAATTAAAACAACGCTTATGGCAATGGCCGTGTTAGCTGCTTCGTGCGCCACACAGGACGAAGCGCCCCTGATTGGCAAACAACAACCGAAAATTGAAAACGGACGCATGACTCCTGAGGTGTTATGGTCCTTCGGCAGGGTGGCCGGAGTACAGGTTTCGCCCGATGGCACGAAAATCCTTTACAGTGTTTCGTACTACAGCGTACCACAGAACAAAAGTAATTCGGAACTTTTTGTAATGAACACCGATGGCTCCGATAAAACCCAAATTACAAAAACTCCGGTGCGCGAAGCGTCGGCAAAGTGGATGAAGGATGGCGAACACATCGCTTTCCTGTCGTCCGAAACAGGAACTATGCAACTTTGGATCATGAAAGCCGATGGTAGCGACCGTACTCAAATTACCGACCGCGAAGGGGGAGTAAATGACTTCGCTTTCTCACCGGATGAATCGAAATTGCTTTTCGTTGCCGACGTAAAATACGGCGAACGGACCGTTGACAAATACCCCGACCTCCCCAAAGCGAGTGGGATCATTGTAAACGACCTTATGTACAAACACTGGGACGAATGGGTACAAACTGTTCCGCATCCTTTTGTAGCCGATGTTGAAGGTGAAAAAATAAAGAATGAAAAAGATATTCTCGAAGGTGAACCTTTCGAAAGTCCGATGAAACCTTTTGGTGGCATCGAACAATTGGCCTGGAGTCCCGATGGAAAAACTATAGCCTACACTTGTCGCAAGAAAACGGGAAAAGCTTATGCCCTTTCCACCAATTCGGACATTTACTTTTATAATATCGAAAGCGGTAAAACCGAAAACAAAACAGAAGGCATGATGGGCTACGATCAGAACCCGGTTTTCTCGCCCGATGGTAAGTGGTTGGCCTGGGAAAGCATGGAACGTGATGGTTACGAAGCTGATAAAAACCGTTTGTTCGTAATGAACATTGCTACCGGCGAAAAGAAAGACCTTTCGGCTAATTTCGATCAGAACTCCAGCGGACTCAAATGGACTCCCGACAGCAAGTCGATTTACTTTGTGAGTTGCTGGCATGCTGTGACACAAATTTACCGTATTGGCGTTGCCGCTGCCGATACTTCCATTACTCAAATTACAAAAGGCGTGCACGATTATGGTTTTGTGGCATTGGCCAACGATAAACTCATAGGAGTAAAGCATTCTATGAGTAAACCGGACGAAATCTACAGTATTGATCCTAAAACCGGTGCAGAAACAGAACTTTCTTTCGAAAACAAGGAGCTGCTTGATCAACTCAAAATGGGAAAAGTGGAAGAACGCTGGATAACCACCACTGACAACAAACAAATGCAAACATGGGTCATTTATCCGCCGGATTTCGATCCTACTAAGAAATATCCAACCCTTCTTTTCTGCGAAGGAGGCCCTCAGTCCACAGTGAGCCAGTTTTGGTCCTATCGCTGGAATTTCCAGCTGATGGCAGCCAATGGTTATATCATTGTGGCTCCTAACCGCCGCGGTTTGCCCGGTTTTGGTCAGGAATGGCTGGAACAAATCAGTGGCGACTACGGAGGTCAGAACATGAAGGATTATCTTTCGGCTATCGATGCATTGGCTCAGGAACCCTATGTAAACAAGGACAAGTTGGGTTGTGTTGGCGCCAGTTACGGTGGTTTCTCGGTGTATTGGCTTGCAGGTCATCACGAAAAACGCTTCAAAGCTTTCCTTTCGCACGATGGAATGTTCAATCTCCCTCAACAATACCTCGAAACGGAGGAAATGTGGTTCGTCAACTGGGATTTGGGTGGCGCTTACTGGGACAAAGCCAATGCCATTGCCCAGCGTTCGTACGCCAACTCACCACATTTGTTTGTGGATAAATGGGATACGCCGATTCTTGTAATTCACGGTGAAAAAGATTACCGTATCCTTGCTTCGCAGGGAATGGCAGCTTTCAATGCGGCCGTACTTCGTGGTGTTCCGGCACAAATGCTTATTTTCCCTGACGAAAATCACTGGGTACTTCAACCTCAAAACGGAATACTCTGGCAACGGACTTATTACGAATGGTTGGATAAATGGTTGAAATAATAATTTCAGACTGATATTAAACGAGCGGATGACTTTAAAGTGATTCGCTCGTTTTGTATGCAGTTCAACCATTCAACATGTTTTTTTGTACCTTTGTGTATATTTCTCCAAAAAAAATCAATAACGGATGCAACTATTTGAACCCAAATTACATCTTGAATAAAAATGAGGGACGAAAGGATTACAGACGAACAACAGCTGATCACCGGATGCAAAGAAGGTAAGTCGTGGGCGCAACGTGCGATCTACGACAAATATGCAGCGGCCATGATGAGCGTTTGTATACGTTATGTAACCGACAGAGAAACAGCGCGGGATGTCCTCCAGGAGGGTTTTATTAAACTGTTTAATAAAATCGATTCCTTTTCGGGAACAGGCGCTTTCGGAGGTTGGGTCAGGCGCATTTTTGTAACCACGGCACTCGAACATCTCCGGCAAAACGATGCGCTCAAACACAGCGCTAATTTAGAAGATGTGGGCAACTATATAGAGAATGTGGAAGAAACGGTACTCCAGAAAATTTCGGCCGATGATTTAATGAATTGTATTGCCGCACTGGCCGATGGATACCGGACTATTTTCAACCTTTATGCCATAGAAGGATATTCGCATGCCGAAATAGCCGAAATGCTGGGTATAAGCGAAGCTACCTCACGCTCTCAGTTTATGAGAGCACGAAAAATACTTCAAAAAAATGTTTTATCACTACACGGAAAAGAATATGCAGAACAATATAAATAATAACGAACACGACGCTTTCAGCGAAATTTTCAGACAAAAGCTGGAAAATCACACTGCGCCCGTTGCTCCCGAAAGCTGGGATGCCATTCAGGCGGCACTAAAAGCAAGACAACCCAAACGGGTTGTTCCGCTTTGGTGGTGGTTTTCGGGAGGAGCAGTAGCCGCTGCATTTCTTTTGCTTTTCACGCTGCAATTTTTCAACCAGCAGACTCTTGAGCAAGGCATTGCAAAACGTCATATTATTCACCGCACCATAATGTTGCAACAAAAACAATTACTTGCCGAAGAGAAACTAAATACACAAGCGCTAAAAGAGGAAAATACCAAAGTTTCGGATATTACTAAATATGTAAATTCAACTCCGGGGGTTACAAATAAAAGCAGGCTTGCAGAAACAAATGAAACCATTCAGCCAGCCGAAATAAAACAGAATAACAATGAAGAAGTGGCTGTGATAACAGAAGTTGATGCGATTGAAGAAAAGACAAAAAATGAATCAGCATCTCCGAGCATCGAAAAGACTGAAATAAAACAAGATGATGTCAATACACCTGCGTTGCCGGAATGGGAAGATCCATTGAAAAGCAAACGAAATAAAAACTGGGGACTTATTGCTTCGGTAGGGTCCGGAGGTGGCGGTTCGGCAAGTTCGCCAAAGAATGTGTTCACGGATATGAGTGGAAAAATGAGTATTGTAAGAGCTGCCACAGTGAATACATCCATACTCACGCCTTCCGATTTTTCGGATAAAACATTTTTTTCGCCTCTGAGCGTTGGAGCCAAAGTAAGCAAGCATTTTGGTGAAACATTTAGTTTCGAAACAGGATTTACCTATACTTATTTACTTACAAAATTCAAAAGTGATAATTACAATGCCGCACTGCATCTGCATTATCTGGGTCTTCCGGTGCAGATGGTTGTAAAAATATGGGGCAACTCAAAGTGGAAAGTTTATGGATCGGCAGGAGGAATGGTTGAAAAGGGACTGCGATCAATTTATATTCAGGAACAGCATTTTGGAAATCAAATCATAACAACAACCGCTTCAACAAAGATAGATGGTTTCCAATGGTCGCTCAACGCAACGATTGGAGGAGCTTACCGTCTGTCGGATGGAATCGATGTGTATTTTGAGCCTAAATGTTCGTATTATTTCGACAACGATCAGCCCTTAAGCATACGCACCGACCGAAAATTGAGTGGTGGTATCGAAGGAGGGTTGAGATTTAATTTTTAAAAAGAATTCAATAGTTGATGCATTAAAAATAAAACGTATGAAAAAGACCTTATTTCTAGTTTTGCTTGTATTTACGCTGTCAGGTTGTGTAGCATATTACCCGCAACTTGTCGATGTTCCGCTTATCAATCATAAAAACGATTTGCGGGTTGATGTTGGAGTTTCGGCGATTCCAACAGCAAGAGCCACCGTTTCCTATGGTGTGTCCGACAAAATAGCTGTTCAGGCCTCGGCCAATTTTAAGACCGACGATGTGTATTATTTGCAAGGAGCTGCCGGGTTGTATAAAAAAAATGACAATCTTGTGAAAGAAGCTTATGTAGGCTTTGGATATGGTCTTGCCAATGCCTATAAGGATGCCAACCCCGGAAATTTAGTTGGAGATTATCAGGTTTATTTTATGCAATTCAATTATGGGAAGATCAACGGACATTTTGCACATGCCGATTATGGCATAGGTTTGAAAGCCGGTTATTTGCGGTCCAATTTATTGGACGATGACTACTACGATATTTATTATAACAATCCCAACCATCAATATGAAATTATAAAGGACGATAATCTGCTGATTGAACCTACAGCTTTTGTTCGGTTTGGCGGCGAACGATTGAAGTTTAATATAAAATTGGGAACCTGCTTGTTGTATAAATTCACTAATCATCAATATGATAATTTGCTGCCACAGGCATTTCTGAATCTCGGTGTAGGTTTTAGTTATCAATTATAAAATTTGATAGAACGAAAAATACAAACACAGAAAAAAGTACAGGTGTAATTTTGTTTATAGGAAAAATGGGAAAAATAGAAAAAATAGAAAAGTACTGATAATGTATAGAAAGAAACAACATTAGTTTTATAAATTGATGATATGAGAACAAATTATTTACTGTCAGTTCTGAGCATAATGTTACTTGCACTAACATCATGCTCCGATACTGTTACCGAAACAGTAACCTACAAAATAAACGAACCGGTGTTCATGTCGAACAGTGAATTCCGAGCTTCGGTGAAGGTATCGCAAGCACCCGAAGCGATTACAAATCATGGAAAGATATGTTTCTACGAAGGTTACCTGTACATTTCGGAAACCGAAAAAGGAATACATATTATCGATAACCGTAATCCTTCATCGCCGAAAAATATAGGATTTATTGAAGTCATAGGGAATGCCGATTTATCCATACGCAACAATTTGCTTTATGCCGATTCGTATGTCGATTTGGTTTGGTTCGATGTGAGCAATCCGGCACTACCGGCACTTAAAGGTCGCCTGGAGGATATTTTCCCAAAAGCGTTACCAGGTATCGATAATAATTTCAGTTTTGATTATGAAATGTGTTTCGGCGAGGAAGCCGATAAGGGAGTTGTGGTAGGTTGGAAACTGAAAGAAAGAACCGAAAAGTTTGAACAGTATACAGGAGGCTGGTTTTGGGGATGGGCCGAGAAGGATGGGGCTTATACCTCCAATGGTACTGCAAGTGGCTCTACAAATGGAATTAACGGTTCCATGTCGCGCTTTACACTCTATAACAATAATTTATATGCTGTTACCGAAAACTACATGACTATTTTCGACCTCACAGGTGTCGAGCCCAAAAAAGCGGCCGAAAGTACATTTATCGGTTGGAATGTTGAAACTATTTTCAGCTACAAGGACAATATGTTCATGGGGACCCCGACCGGAATGCTGATTTATTCGGTGACCGATCCGTTGAAACCGGTTTTTCAATCGTCCATTTCCCATATTTTTGGGTGTGATCCGGTGGTGGTGGATAATGACTTAGCCTATGTAACGATACATTCAGGCGACAATTGCGGACAAAAAAACAATGAACTTTTTATTGTGGATGTAAGCGATGTAAAAAACCCTAAACAATTAGTTACGTATCCAATGAAAAACCCTAAAGGCTTAGGCATCGACAAGGGCATGTTGTTCCTGTGCGATGAGGGTTTGAAAATATATAAAATAACGACCCCAAAAACACTGACAGACAATGAGCTGGCACATTATAGCGGAATGGAAGGATATGATCTTATTCCGTTCAACAATGTGCTGATGATGATCACCGATGATGGACTTTATCAATATGATTACAGCAAGGTGGATGAAATAAAATTTATAGGTAAACTTGAATTTGAAAAATGAAATGTAAAATTAAATATTTGACATTGTTGGTTGCTACGTTTTTTGTAGTGGCCTGTAGCAGCTACGAAGACACAGAAGCTTTGCCATCCGGCTCCGAGAATGAAATTTATGGAGTATGGATAGATACAGTGACTGCTCAACCACAGGGTTATTACGTACATCAGTTAGTTATTCAGCCTAACGGTTCGTTCCTTTCGGGAGCGCGGATGTTTGGCATTTACAGTGGTCAGGGTAAAAATGAGCTGTCGGGCTATTTTGAACAGTATGGAAATTACGTGCTCAGCAAACAAAACATCTATTTTGTGTCAAAGCAATCCGTTTCGTGGGACAGCTTTACGAACCAACCACCGCTGACTTTGGTGAAAGATGTAGTGATTTTCGAATCGTGTACCTATAAAATTTACGGAGAAACACTTGAGCTTACTTATATAACTTATCCGGCTGATGCTCCGGTGATTACAAAACGAAGTTATACGAAGATACAATTAGATTTATAAAGCCAAGTCGGCGTAATGGCTGAAGGGACAATACAATAAATAGAGTTTTTGTTTTTCTTATTAATATTTCTGTTTTCGTCTGATTTTAATAACATGGAAAATGTTTGATTTACAGGGCTATTTCGGGAGGAGTTCCGAAATAGCTTGCGTTTAAAGCAACCCATTGGCATTAAATTCAATAGCTTGCCACTGGCCATTTGTAAGTTGCTGAAGCGTTTTGAAACCTGCGTTTTGAAGCGCTTCGTAAGTTGGTTTAAATCCCGCGGTAGTATTGGTGGGATAATGGCAATCTGAATTTACCATAACAGGAATTTCCAACTCCTTAACAATAGGATAAAATGCCTGATTTGGATACGTTATGCCATGTTCGGTCAGTGATTTGGTATTGATTTCGAGGATCAGCCCTTTTGCTTTTATCAATTGTAAACAGTCGGTTACAAGGTTCTTAAACCATTGATCATCGATATTTAGATCTTTATATTTCAATCCATGATAGGTGATTTTATCCATATGTCCCACAATATCGAAT
Source organism: uncultured Paludibacter sp. (assembly GCA_963678465.1). Taxonomy (GTDB): domain Bacteria; phylum Bacteroidota; class Bacteroidia; order Bacteroidales; family Paludibacteraceae; genus Paludibacter. The sequence goes on along the minus strand of OY782858.1, from coordinate 3,134,276 downwards.
CCACCTTTTTCTATCATCAACGTTGTTATCTCAAAAAAACGTTTTGCTGCCAAACGAATATCGCCACCGAAAAGCTGATTCAAACCCTGATCGAATTCTCCGAAAGCTCCATCGATGGTCCAATACTCATTTTCGGTTTCATTGAGCCTGTCGAGATAGTGAATGGATCCAATTGTGTAATCAAGCTTTTTATCTTTGAAAAAATCATTGCTCATATCGGAACATCCCTGAATATAATCAACCTCCAATCCCAAATACAATTCAATCTTGTTTTTATACTTTTCTTTTAGCCTTCGAAACTCTTTTTCATAGTCATCGAAATCATCTTCGAGCATAGTCCATTGGGTAAGAAATGGAAGTGGTGCATGCGACGAGAATCCGTATTTTTTAAGGCCTTTTGCTATCGCAAAATGCACAAAATCTTCCATGGAACTTCGTCCATCGCAAAACGTACAATGGCTATGATAATTGGACCAATACATCTGACTTTTTTTTTTACAAATATAAAACAAAGCCGGCATATCTCAATGTCCGAATGTATTGTAATATGTATTTCTATTGCTATGTGTTCATAATCAGACCTGTATAATAAATGTCATGTTTTTGTCATGTAAATTACATACAAGCATAACAGTTTCGGAACGTAATTGAAATACTGCGCATCTACTTTTGTGGCAAAGATTTGAAATAATACAGAAACAAATAAAATCAATTTTAAAAATGAAAAAGCTATTTCTTAATTTTGCTGTCGTTTTGCTTGGTGCAACTACCGTATTTAGCTCGTGTGACGATAAAAATGATCCGGATCCAGACCCTAAACCTACTTCGAAGGAAGTAATTTTAAGTTCAAACATTACCGGAACCCGTAATCTGGTTGCCGATTCTACTTATGTTCTTCAGGGGCAAATCAACGTTTCAGGCACGATTAATATTGCTGCCGGAACCGTAATAAAAGGCGATAAAGTTACCAAAGGTTGTTTGGTTGTTGTTCCCGGTGGAAAAATAAATGCAATCGGAACTGCTGCTAAACCTATTGTTTTCACTTCGCGTCTCGAAGCAGGACTTCGTGCTGCCGGTGACTGGGGTGGTTTGGTGATTGTAGGGAAAGCGCCTGTAAACCAATCGACTGCTACAGTAGAAGGATTGACTAACGCTGTAGATTACGGAACGAGTGCATTTGCCACCCGCGACGCCGCCGATAATTCTGGAACGCTTCAATATGTACGTATCGAATTTGCCGGAATTGCATTGCAACCCGACAAAGAAATAAATGGTCTGACACTTTGTGCTGTTGGATCGGGAACAACAATTGATCACATACAGGTTTCATACTCAGGAGATGACTCATTTGAGTGGTTTGGTGGAACTGTGAATGCAAAACACCTGATTGCCTTTTGTGGGTTGGACGATGAATTTGATACAGACTATGGATTCAACGGGAAAGTACAGTTCGCTTTAGGTGTTCGCAATCCACGCGTTGCCGATGTGTCTACATCGAACGGATTTGAGTCCGATAACGATGGTTCGGGAACTGCTGCAATGCCACAAACTGCTCCTGTGTTTTCGAATGTTACTTTAATCGGACCATGGAAAACCAAAGACGATAAAAACGTGAACAGTATGTTTGGAGCCGGCATGCATATCCGTCGCAACAGTTCACTTTCAGTATTCAACTCGGTTTTTGCAGGTTGGAATACCGGTTTATTGTTGGATGCAACAACTACTTACGCAAATGCTTTAGCCGGCAACTTAGCTATACAGAACATTGCTCTTATTGCGAATAAAGTAAAATCGGTAAACGGTGCAAGCAGTGTTGCTGAAGCTGATGCACTTGCATTTTTTAATACTACATTATTTGCTAATCAAATTATTGCTGATAATCCTACAGCGAAAATTTCAGGTTCGTTTTTCGATGCTACAAAAACAGGGACTGCTGCTAATCCCACAAGCTTTCTTCCTGAGTCAGGTTCTGCCTTGCTTTCGGGAGCCGCATTTACAAATGCGAAGCTTAGCGGTTCGTTCTTTACGCAAACAAATTATATCGGCGCTTTCGGAACAACCGACTGGACCAAAGAAACATGGGTGAATTTCGACCCACAAAACACTGTTTATTAATTAAGTTCGTGATTATTCTTGCAAAAAAGGAGAAGTTGTCTGATGAAGACAGCTTCTCCTGCTTTTGTAACACATATTAAATTTTAAAGCAATGGCTTCAAGTTCGCGAGGCTGTAACTATATTTGTAAAGCAAACTAAAAATCAACGTTATGTATAAAAATAGATTTATAATCGTACTCTGGCTCGTTTTTTCAGTAAGTTTATCGGCGCAGACCAATAAAATTATTCAAAGTGATGGTTTGTTTTTTACAGATGCCTCGCAAACAAAGCTTTACACCGGTGAATTCAAGGAGTTTTTCGGTAATGGTGCGCTTAAAGTAGAGATGAGTATCAAAGAAGGCAAGCCCGAAGGACCTTATATCATCTACTTTGAGAATGGAAAACCCAATGAAGTACGTGCCTATAGGAACGGAGAGTTTCATGGAGTGTGGCGCACTTATAACGAAGCAGGAATGCTTATTGCCGAAGCCGAATACCGCAACAACAAAAAGGATGGCACATGGCACGTGTGGGATGACTCGGGCATTATGCGCTACGAAATGCAATACAACAATGGAAAAAAAACGGGCACCTGGTATATGTGGGACGAGAAAGGTAAACTGATTTCGGAAAAGAAATATTGAGCTTTTTTTGAATTGCTTCATTTGGATGAAACATTTTCTTCATATCAATGTATAAGTTTTGTAATCATCTTGTAATGTGTTTGTCCTTACTTTGTACAGTGATTTTTAAACAAGTATTGTACACAAATTAAATACATTATAAAAGGATGAAAAAAATATTGTTTATCGCTTTGGTTTCCATTATAGGACTGGCAATGAACGCGTCGGCAAAGGAAACTGCTGCTCCAGAAGTAAAACCAGCTACTGTCAACACGGCTGTTAGTTCAAAAGTAGTCAATGGTTCGGTTTTAGATAAACTGACGAACGAAACACTTGCAGGTGTGGTAGTCACTTCGAACGGACAAAAAGTATATACCGACCTCGAAGGAAATTTTGAAATCAAAAACCTGTGCGACGGTAAATGTCAATTGAAAATAAGCCTGATTTCTTACGAAGACCAGGTGATAGAGATAGACACAAACAACACAAATTCGCTTCGGATTATGTTGAATCAACGGTAAATACTAACAACAAGCATTGTAAAAGGCAAATCGATCTATTCGATTTGCCTTTTTTGTTTGAAAATTAAGATTTTGTCATATCTTTGTAACAGTTATTACACAGTGCCGAAACAACTCTTTTGTTCCTTTGTAACATAAATTTAAAACAATAGTTATTTATGAACGCTTACCGTATTTTAGTTGTAGATGATGAAGAAGATTTGTGCGAGATTCTCCAGTTTAATCTCGAAACTGATGGTTATCATGTAGATGTGGCTTATTCGGCCGAAGAGGCTTTAAAAAAAGACTTATCAGTGTATAACCTTTTGCTGCTGGATGTAATGATGGGTGAGATATCAGGTTTTAAAATGGCCCGGATGTTACGCGACAACCCGAAAACTGCTGCTATCCCTGTTATTTTCCTCACGGCTAAGGATACAGAAAACGATAAACTTACCGGATTTAATATAGGTGCCGATGATTATATTTCGAAACCTTTCTCTATCCGCGAAGTGTTGGCACGTGTAAAAGCAGTGCTTAGACGTCTCGAAAATAAAAAAGTGGAAGATACACCCAATGTTGAATTGGTATACGAAAATCTGAAAATGTCGATTGGCAATAAGAAAGTGATTTTGAATGGTGAAGAAATTCCATTTACTAAAAAAGAATTTGAAATTCTCCGCCTTTTCCTTGAAAACAGAAACCGTGTTTTTACACGCGAAGAAATGCTCACACGGGTTTGGTCCGACGAAGTTATTGTGCTTGACCGCACTATTGATGTGAACATTACTCGACTTCGAAAAAAAATCGGAGAGTACGGCAAAAATATTGTTACCCGCCTGGGTTACGGCTATTGCTTCGAAGGCTAATGAAAATTGCAATTTAGTCATTTACATTGTCGTTAGGGACGATTAAATTGCAATTATTGAAAACAGTAAATCTTAAATCATGACATTAAACCGAAAGCTTTTTTTATACCTTTTAAGTGCGTTTTTTAGTCTTATAGCCGTCATTACGTTTTTTCAATACCAGCGTGAAAAAGAATTTCGCACAGAGCAACTGGATCAACTACTGTCTACCTATAATTATACAATCAAAAATTATATTGATAAAAAGTCGTGGACACCCGACGAACTCAGGGGATTTATCGCCGTTTTCCCCGATACCTTATTAAGGGTTACGCTCGTTGATCTCAAAGGAAATGTGATGTTTGATAATTCGGTAATAGACGGAACAAAGCTTGAAAATCACATCACTCGCCCTGAAATTGTGATGGCCAATTCGCAAACAACCGGAAAAGCCATCCGATTTTCCACTTCCATAGGCAAGGATTTTTACTATTTGGCACATCGATTCGACAATTATTATGTACGCACGGCACTTCCTTTTAATCTGGATGTGATTAAGATGTTGAAAGCCAATACATTTTTTCTGTATTTCATGGCTTTTGTTCTTTTGTTGGCAATTTTTGCTCTTTTCTTTATCTCAAAAAACTTTACCGATTCAATTGCAAGGCTGAGAATATTCACACAAAAGGCGGAGAATGGAGAAATGCTGGACACCGACATTTATTTCCCTAACGATGAGTTGGGTGAGATCAGCAGAAATATCGTACATCTTTACAAACGAATGCAGGAAACTAAGGATGAGGTAAATAACGAGCGCGAAAAACTGATAAAACATCTCCAAATCTCGCAGGAAGGGCTTGGGATATTCTCACCTGAAAAAAAAGAGTTGCTTGTCAATTCTCATTTTATTCAATATACAAACATACTTTCCGACCAACAGTCAGAAAATTCAGATAAAATTTTCAGGTTGGCCGAGTTCGAAGAAATTAATCAGTTTATCGATGAAAACTTCAAAAATGATCAGCTGACGCGAAAGAAAATGGTGATCGAAAAAAATGGGCGTGTTTTTATGGTTCGCTGTATCGTTTTTCAGGACAATACGTTCGAAATTTCAATCAACGACATCACTGTTCAGGAGCGCGACAACGAGTTGAAACGTCATCTCACCCAGAACATCTCACACGAATTAAAAACGCCCGTGAGCAGCATTATGGGCTATATGGAGAGCATCCTCGAAAACCCGGACCTCGATCCAGGGCGGCAGAAGTTTTTTGTTGAGCGTTCGTTTATGCAGGCTAAAAGGCTTACTGCTTTGCTACAGGATATTTCTACGCTGAATAAAATTGACGAGGGCAAACGTTTGTTTCAAAAAGAACCCTGCGATCTTGCTCAGGTGATCAACGATGTTTTGTTCGATGTGCATTTGCAGATTGAACAAAAGAAATGTGTTATTCTCCGAAACTTCAATGCTTCGATGCCTTTGCACGGTAATCGTTCTTTATTGTATTCTATTTTTCGGAACTTAACCGACAACGCGCTCACTTATGGCGGCGAACATATAGTGATTGATATCAGCTGTTATCGCGAAGATGAACAGTTCTATTATTTTTCGTTTTCCGACAACGGTGTGGGAATTGCCGAAGAGCATTTGGGGAAAGTTTTCGAACGCTTTTACCGTGTTGATAAAGGACGAAGCCGAAAAATAGGAGGAACAGGTCTCGGGTTGGCCATTGTAAAAAATGCAGTATTGCTACACAAGGGAACTATTTCTGCCAAATCGGTATCGACAGGCGGTTTGAGTTTTATCTTTTCACTCCGTAAGTATTAATCATTTGTGATAGCGTAAAGCTCAATAAGCACAAGAGGCTGTTTCAATTTTTTGAAACAGCCTCTTGTGCTTATTGACGAAATTGTCTGCGTTAGAATTTGTAACTAACGCCGAGCGACCATGTGCGCCCCAGATTATAGACCTTATTATTAAGTGTTGCCGACTTGGTTTCACCATCTTTTAGGTATTCGTAAGTTTGCTGCGTTATGTAATTCTGTGCCAGAAGATCTTTAATCCCGAACTTCAGTTCAAGTCGTTTGCCAACTTTCTTGTTCAACGAAAAGTCAACCACCTGGCGGGGCATTTCGTAGATATCAGGAATAACTACTTCGCCCTGATTGAGCTGAGCTGCCACCAAAATGCGTTTTCCCATTACATTGTACATAAAGGAAGAAGAAAGACCGGCTTTGTCGTTTTGATAAAATAAACCGGCATTCAACACATAAGGCGACTGACCCTGTAACGGCCGGCTGCGTTCGGTTTGTGTGTTTTCAAACTCCACCTTACTGAAAATATACGAAGCATTTAAATTTACACTGAAATTTTTGAGTCCGATCAATGTTTCAAGCGATTTCTTCAATTCCAGTTCCAAACCGTAATTAATAGCGCCAATGGCATTTTCGAACGAGAACTCATTTCCTGTACCCACACTTACCATTTCGATGGGATTGGTGAAATGTTTGTAGAATGCTGCCACTGTGAAAGTTTCGTTGGGTGTAGGGTAATGTTCGAAGCGGAAATCGATATTCTGGATCGTAGCATCTTTCAGTGCCGGGTTTCCCTTTACCGAGTTTTTCTCCGTAAAATCGTAATAGCTCAGCGGAGATACTTCGCGGAACTCAGGACGATTGATGGTGTGCGCATAAGCTAAACGAATGAGGGTTTTTTCGTTAAAACTGTAGGAAGTATTCAACGAAGGAAAAAACTGAAGTGTAGGATTGTCAACCTTTACGGGAGAACTTGCATTGTAATAGCCATTCAACATCAACCGGTTGTATTCGGCACGCACACCACCGCTCACATTCAGCATACCAATAGGCAAGGTTAGCGACAAATAACCGGCACCCAATAGATTTTGTGCATCGTAGGTGTTGGCAATGTTGGTTTGTTCGTCCACGCTGATTACTTTGCCTTGTCCGAGATATGGCGCTGTAAAAAGCGTTTCGAAGCCAAGCGCATTAACTTCATCGTCGCCGAGCGAACCATAAGCCTTGCGATAAGTGATGCTTCGTTCCGAAAAGTTACGGGTTTTGTATTCGCCGTAAGCTCCGGCTTTCACAGTTGACAGGATATCGCCCAGCAACAATTTGCGGTCGTAATTCAGCGCGGCTGTGCTTACATATTCGTGATTGCTCATGTAAAGTCTTCCTAATTCGTTGATACTTGGCACATCGGGCAATACATATTCATAAGCTCCGGCAGCATTTTCCTTCATGCTCCAGTTCTGACGATCGGGCTCGATGCGATTGGCATAAGCAAATCCAAGGTTCCAGTCCAGTTTTTTGCCATCGCTGTTCTGCAACTTGTGGTTACCACTCAACTGCCCCGAATAAGTGGTGCGACTTGAATATTGATTATTGAAGTATTTGAAATTTCCCTGACGGTAATTATTCCAGCCATAGGTATTTGCCGTTTTGTCGACGCCAATTTGGTTCAGTATGTTTTTAAATTCAAGTCTTGTGCCGTTGGCAGTTTGATAGGCCCAGTTGTGCATCAGTCCCACTTTAAAATCGGTGGAATAAATATCAGCATTGTATTGATACAGATGCGTGGGGGTTTCGGTAACCGGATCGAAACGTTCGTACATGTAATTGCTCATATTACTTCGGGTGGACGAATTGTTGTTGTAAGTAAGCGAAGTGATTGTTCCAAGTTTTGCACCTTCGCTCAGGTTCCATTTTTTACCAAAAGCTACCGAAAGTTTCTGATTGGGCAAAGCACTGCCTTGTTGCGCCACCCAGTTGTTGCTGAGTTTTAAAGCAGACGCATCACGCTCAATCACGGATACAGCGTTTAGATTTGCAGGAAAACCCGAAGGCGTATTGCGGGCATTGCTTCCCAAACCCAGAAAATCGAGCGATTGTGAAGGCAAATGATACGTATCTTTAAATGTAGTCACATCATTGTAACCCAAACCATATTCAACGTTCAGGAAGTTTTCGTCAGGAATATTCTTTGTCGATATTTTGATAAATCCACCAGTTGCTTCGGCCGAAAGCTCAGGCGATCCGGTTTTGTAAATCATCATATTATCGATCATATTACTTGGTATAGCATCGAACGAGAACGCTTTCACGTCGGTTTCGCTGCTGGGTGTGGCGGCATTGTTGAGCCACACATTATTGTAACGCTGATTCAGTCCGCGTACCACTACAAAACGATTGTCCTGTATGGTAACACCCGGCACACGTTTTACTACTTCCGAAGCATCTCGGTCGAGCGTTTTGCCGATTTGTTGCGACGAAATACCATTCACCACCTGCACTGCCGAACGTACATTCTTGAGCATCGACAGTTCTGTATCGGTACGGCGTTGCGCCACTACCTGCACACTTTCGAGCATCAGCGAAGCCTCTTCCATGTCGATATTCACAATCGTAGGTTTTCCTTTTTCTACTACTACATTCAGTATACGTTGCGATGTGTACGAAACGTATGAAACAATCAATGTGTATTTGCCGGGGGCAGCAGTCAAAGTGTAATTGCCGTCGATGTCGGCGGTGGTGCCGTTGGTGGTGCCTTCGATAAGAATAGCAGCTCCTGTTAGTGGCTCTTTGAGTTTTTTGTCCATCACATGACCCTGAATAGTGGTCTGTGCAACAATCAACTGAGCCGTAACAACGACCAAAACAAGAAGAAAAGAGCGTAAGTAATTTTGTAGTCTCATTGAGCTTATAAAGTTTCGTAATTTGATGCCGCAAAATTACGAAACGTGTATTTCAATAATGAGAAGAAGGTGTTACAATGAGGTTACTGCATTTTTAAGGCCAGTCATTCTTCTTTTTTTTTGATCCAGTTCAATAAAAAAGAGCAGGATATTCCATAAAAAAACAAAAGAAAGATTTAAAACGATAAAAAGACACGAACAATAAAGCTTGTTTCAGAGTTTTGGATATTAAGAAACTGCTTAAAAATAAACGTCAATTTTATATTTGATTTGGTTTTCAGTCAAATAGAAGTTTGTACGCATTTCGGAATAGAAAACTATCTTATTGTTTTCCATTCTTTTTTGTCTATTTGCACCTTTATTTTTCTCAAATAGCCCGCTATTTTTCGAAAAACAAAGCCACAACTAGCCTGAAAAATAATTGAAAAACAATTTAAGATTTCTTTTTAAACAGTTTCTAACTCAACATAAAAACATAAAAATGAAACAACTGCTTCTTTTCTTACTCCTGTTTACAATGGCTGCTTGCGGAAAAACGACGACTTCGTCGGCACCTGTCCTTAAAGCGGTACAGTACGAAGAACTTAAAGCCGTATTCGAGCAAAACGATGATGTGCTTTATGTTGTCAATTTCTGGGCAACCTGGTGTGGACCCTGCGTGGAAGAGCTGCCCGAATTTATGGAAGTAAATGCCGAATATGCCAGTGATACGAAATTCAAAATGATATTGGTATCGCTCGACAATGTGAAGGAGTTGGAAAAAACAGTGAAGCCATTTATTGCCAAACATAATATAGCTACCGATGTTTATTTACTCGACGATAACAAGCGTATGAATGTATGGATTCCGGCTTTCGACGCGGCATGGAGTGGTTCTATTCCGGCCACAGCATTCTACAAAAACGGCAAGAAACTTCATTTCGAAGAAAATCAGCTCACTAAAACAGAATTAAAAAATCTCATCACTCAATATCACCCAAAAAATTAAAAATTAATTCAATGAAAAAAATAAACTTAGTATTCAGTGTTTTGGTACTGGCTCTTGTAGTTCAGACCAGTGTTTTTGCTCAAGGCTCAGGCAATAAGGGCTACAAACCCGGCGATGTGGCTACCGATTTTAAGCTTAAAAATGTGGATGGTAAAACCGTGTCGCTGGCCGATTACTCAAAAGCAAAAGGTTTCATCGTTGTTTTTACCTGCAATCATTGTCCGTATGCTGTGGCTTACGAGGATCGCATCATTGCCCTCGACAAAAAATATGCTTCGAAAGGATATCCTGTGATTGCCATTAACCCTAACGATCCGGCAGCTCAACCTAAAGATAGCTATCAGGCCATGCAGGTGCGCGCCAAAGAAAAAGCGTTTACTTTCCCTTATCTTTTCGACGATGGACAAAAAGTTTATCCTCAATACGGCGCTACCAAAACGCCTCACGTTTTTGTGCTGAACAAAGAAAAAGGTAAAAATGTGGTTCGTTACATAGGCGCTATCGATAATAATTATGCTGATGCTGCCGACGTAAGCGAACGCTATGTGGAAGCTGCCGTGGATGCATTACTTGCAGGCAAAGAAGTGAAACAAACTACTACGGCTGCCATCGGATGCAGTATTAAATCAGTAAAATAAAAGTACCTGTTTTTTGTTTTTTAAAATTGTGGTTGCAAACCGGTCGGAAACATTTGTTTTTGATCGGTTTGTCTTTTTTTACAGATCCATCTCCCCAAAAGGAGACTTTAAATAACTCCTCTCAAATAAATTTCTAAAAATGAATGCAACGTTATAGGCTGGTTAAAACTTTTTCGTAGATTTGCGAAATAAAAAGCTCAACGTGAACTTCTACGACAACCAAACCTACGAAAAAACCGATTACAGCCTTCGCCCGATAGAAAAGGGAGGTTACGAAAACTGTGTGTTCCGTTATTGCAATTTTTCGGAAGCCGATCTGTCGGGCGTCAACTTCACCGACTGCCGGTTCGAGGACTGTAACCTGAGTATGGCTAAAATCAACAATACTCAACTGAACGGCATTACATTCAGCAATTGCAAAATGCTGGGATTGAAGTTTGAGCATTGTAATCCCTTTTTATTCGAAGTTCGTTTTGCGGGTTGCCTACTCAACCTGTCGTCGTTTTATAAAATAAAACTGAAGAAAACGAGGTTCGAAGGTTGCACGCTGCACGAAGTGGATTTTAGTCAGGCCGATCTTACCGAAGCCGTTTTTGAGCAATGTGATTTGCTCGGCGCCGTATTCGATTTCACAACGCTCGTGAAAACCGATTTCCGTACATCGTTCAACTATTCCATTCATCCCGAAAATAACAAAATAAAGAAAGCCCGTTTTTCCCGCGAAGGTATCGCCGGCTTGCTGGATAGATATGATATCATCATTGAATAACAAGTATTAATTCAAAAAAACGATAGAAGAAAAATGAAACACCTTGAACGCGCCCTCGACGGGCAAAACAATTTCTGGAAATACCTCTGTAACTTTGTTGCGTCTTTGTTTGGCGGAAGTCTGATCGGATCTATTCCGCTTATGGTACTGATTGCCATCAAAACAGTTCAAAGCAATGGCGCTATTGCCCCTAATCCGGCCAATGTTATGGATTTAACGGCCTATGGCATTTCGCTTAATGTAGGATTGGCGCTTATGATGCTACCATTTGCTACAGGTTTGTTGACGGCTATTTTATTGTTACGTCCGTTGCACAAAAGAACTTTTGCCGAAGTAGTGAACGGCACAAAAAGCATTCGCTGGAAAAGAGCCTTTACAGGATTTGTTATTTGGCTTGTCATTGCTGCCCTCTATTTTGTTATTGATTATGCCATCAGTCCGGCCAACTATGTGCTTCAGTTCGACTTGGCAGCATTTCTGCCTTTGTTGCTTATCTCGTTGCTACTTATTCCGATACAAACAACCTTCGAAGAATTGCTCTACAGAGGCTATCTCGGTCAGGCCATTGGAGCATGGACCAAAAACCGCTGGTTGGTAGTGATAATACCTGCCATTTTGTTTGGGCTATCACACTATGCCAATCCCGAAATAAAAGAATACGGGTTTTGGCTTGCCATGCCTCAGTATATTATGTTTGGGTTGGTATTCGGACTTATCACCGTGCTCGACGATGGCATTGAAGTAAGTATGGGACTTCATGCTGCCAACAATATTTTTGCATCGCTTATGATTACAAACAAAGCATCGGTACTTCAAACTCAGGCGGTGTTTAGCCAACAAAATATCAACCCCAACAAAGAAACGCTGGCTTTGCTCGTTATGAGCATAGTGTTTGTTGCCATTTTAAAATACCATTACAAATGGGACTTTAAAGTGCTGAACAAAAAAGTGGAAAAACAGGAGCCGGAAATCATTGTAGAATAACTGAAGTTACTCCTTTTCAGTCCGCATATAACTTGTTTAAGACAGCTTTTTGGTAGTATGACCAATAACAATTAAAAATATACAAATGAAAAAGATCACCAAACGCGACATCGGATTCTTCGTTCTCGGCCTGCTGGCCATGTTACTCATCGAATTGGTATTCGACTGGGAGAGAAGCATACAGGATTTCAAAGATGGATTCAACAGCGTATCGGGCATTGAATCCAATAATTAAAAATTCAGGTCTACAAGCTGTACGGCCGTATTTGTAATTAAATAAGCAAGAGTTGACTCCCGTCGGACAGTAGCGAAGATTTTCAAATTTAATGAATGTCCGATTGGACGAGAGAGTATTATAATTGTACTATGATGTAGTTGTAAAACCAGAAACTCGCGCAATAGTATGGTTAGAGTTTTTTTACGCAGTTATATACGCAGAACTTATAATAAGATGCAATAATGGAATGTATTAAAAAATTTTTACTATTAGTTTTATGGCCTATAAATTATTTATTCTATAAGCTATATAGTTTTTATGTTTCAATCTATAATAGCGAAACTCCTCCAACGATGTCTCATATGGGATTTTTAACGATGGTGTTATTTTCTAATTTAGTCACAATTTTTTTAGCACTTTTCGGAAACTTTCCTTCATATAATTCATTTTTAACAATTATCTTCATATTAATTCCTTATACAATTCCTTCAGTAGCTGATTATATTGTAAATTCATTTAGTAAGGAGAGTGATAAGAGTCGTATTATCGGAAATATAGTCGTGTTTATATATATAGTTTTGTCAGTTTTACTGTTAGTATTAGCTATAAAGCGTCACATGTCTTAGATTTTATGTAGGTTATGAGAGTTTGAGAATATGTTCTGAGGGTTTGAGAATATATTCTGAGAGGTTGAGAATATATTGCTAAGGTTTAAAAACATCTTTTAGCGTCAGGAAAACATCTTTTGGAGTCAGGAAAATATGTTCTAAGCGTTGGAGAATATATTCCCGATAAAAAGTTATTTATACTGAAACATTCAGAATAACTTCACAAAGTATCAGAATATATAATCTGACAAAGAAAATATATCCGGGAAGGCAGAAAAATATATTCTTAGAGTAAGATTATATATTCCGAAACCAAAATAATATGTTCTGAGGGTTAGAGAAGTTTTTCTAAATGTTGAGAATATGTTCTGGAAGTTTGAGAATATGTTCTGTGTATTCTCTATTTCTGAATCAAAGTTTTAATACCATTGTTACATATAAATAATCTATATGGGATGAATGCAAAAAAAATTGTCACATACATGATAGCTATATTACTTTTGTTAGGCAGTTGTCATCAAAAGAAAGAAACAGTTGAAAGAATTGATATTAGATATCGAAATTCAAAGGAGAGTTTGTTTGGGCCTAGCTGGGAAGAAGTTGTGACTGGAAAACATCCTGAATTTCTTACAGAGAGTTCAATTACAAATAAATCAGCATATGACTCGCTACTTTTGCTAATAAAGAAGTTAGAACCTATGAGGAAAGAAATAATTCCTGAAAACTTTTATCCATACTTGTATTGTGTCATTCATTATGCTGACAGTCAGACTTCAGTTTTTATATTAGGGAACGAATATTGCATTTTAAATGGTGATACAATGAATAATAATAAATTACTAACGACAATTCTTTTTCGATATTCTGGATATAATAATGCATCTGTCAAACTCAGTCTTCCATAGCGTAAAATTTTGAAAAAAAAGTTGTTAGCTACCGAGAACAGGGCATGTATTTCGCAAGAATAATCAAATCTATTTCCTTACAATTTAGTATGTTTGCGCATTCAAAACAAAGCAGATGAATATACAGGAACAAAGCCGGGCAGTATATATTTCGCGCATCAACCGTGTGATGGAATATATCGACAACCATTACAACGAACAAATACATCTGGACAAACTGGCTGAAATCGCTCACTTCTCACCCTTTCATTTTCACCGTATTTTTAGCACACTCACCGGCGAAACACCTGCTGACTTCTGCTTGCGCATCCGTACCGAAAAGGCTGCGCAACAACTGAAAGATGCTCCGCGCAAAAGTATTTCGGATATTGTTTTCGATTGCGGTTTTAGCAGTATGGCTTTGTTTGCTCGTACATTTCGGAAACATTTCGGGATGAGCGCCAGTGTTTACCGTAAAATCGAACAACCCATAATGGTCAAAGACGGCATTTATTATAGCAAGAACGGTCAACCGCTCAGCAAGAAAAATCAAATCTATGTGCCATTCAATAACGAACTTTGCTCCGTAAATTTAAAACAAATAGTTATTATGGAAACAAAAGTTATTGTAAAAGAACAGCCTGACATGCAGGCTATTTATTGTAGGCACACAGGTGCTTTTAACGAAATTCACAAAGCGTATGCTAAACTGATGCAGTTTGCCGGTCCACGCGGGTTAATTGGAAAGGACTCGCATACAATCACCGTTTATCACGACGATCCTTCGGTGACCGAAATCAGCAAAGTGCGTCAGAGTGCATGTTTGGTTGTCGACAAAGATGTGCAGGTAGAAGGTGAAATCGGCAGAATAACAATTAAAGGTGGAAAATATGCGGTAGGACATTTTGAAATTGACGTAACCGAATTCGAACAGGCGTGGAACACCATGTGCGTGTGGATGACCGAAAGTGGCTACGAACCCGGCGAAGGAAATCCCTACGAATACTACTATGCCGACCCTGAAAATCATCCCGGGCATAAGTTTGTACTGGATATTTGTATCCCGGTAAAAAGTATGTAATTCCCTCAACTATTCCAACGTTCAGAACGTTGGAATAGTTGAAATCTCAGCGATGCACGCAAAACGTCTCAGGAGAAATTGCGTACAATACTCCGGTTTTCGGTAAGTAAAATAAGGAATAAATCAACCAACAATGAAACAAATAGAAAAGATAGCCGAAAGCGCAAACTTTAGCGCAGTGAATCTGGGCGAATTAAATGAAGTGAGAGATTATTCGTTAATTCACCCGGTGAGTAAAAAGAATATCGAAGGAAAAGTGTTTCTGAAAGAGGCAACAGCAGCCACTGCCACCGAAATATCGTTTAACTCCTTACAGCCTCATTCCGAGCAACCTTATTTTCATATTCACCGAAAAAATGAAGAGACCTATATCATTCTGAAAGGTTTCGGATACTTTCAGGTCGACGATGACTGTTTCGAAGTACAGGAAGGTAGCGTTATCCGCGTTGCGCCACAAGGCCTGAGAGGCATTTGCAATACTTCCGACGAAGAAATGATCTACCTCGTTGTGCAGGCAAAACAACATTCGCTCGAAGAACACACCACAGCCGATGGCGAACGCATCCCGCATCAACCAAAATGGAGATAATCACAACTGCGTAGCAGTTCAGTGCGATGAGCCATGTACGAGATGCATGGAAAATGTTGAAAACAAAGGATAGCCAGCCATTTTTTGTTATTGATGGTTCCTGTTCCATTCCCGGGTATAGAGCTGATTTAAAATTTGACAGGTCGAAAAACCAATCAAATCAAAACAGATGCTTTTAACCGAATGCTTAAACCACCTGAATTTATCGTACTCTTTAAATCCTTTGATCTCTTGATATTTAGGCTGAATCTAAATAGCAAATAAATGTATTTATTTTAAAAACTTTGTATAAATAGATTTGTTTTATAATGAGAGATTTTTTTTGAACTTTTCACAAGAGTTGCATCTTTTTCAGCCGATAATTATTGAACTCAAAAATAGATGATTATGAAAAAAGCATTTACTATTTTTTTGGGGTTGTGTTTATTTCAATTCGTGGAGGCACAATCCATGTATCTCACCGAAAAGAGCGGACACCTGACTCAAATTCAATTGTCGAATCTTCGCTCTGTTACTTTCGCAACATCCAGCCTGTTTATGAACTTAAAAGATGGAGTTCCGGCTTCTTTTGCTTTGGCGGATATTCGGTCAATAAAGTTTACGTCACCAATTCTTGGACAAGAGACAGTTCACCAAAACAAGACATTTCATCTGTCTCCCAACCCGGCGACTGACTTTGCTGTGTTAGGCGGGTCGGAGTTAAAGGACGGGGATTTCAAAATCCGGGTAACGGATCTACAGGGAAGAGTGGTATTGCAAAAACTGTTCAGGGCTTTGCCTGGAAATGAATACGTAGTCGATGTATCGTCACTAACATCCGGCATTTACTTTTGCAGTTTCATCAGGGAAAACCAAACAAGATCAATCAAATTTATTAAAAAATAGGAGGAATAGCAATGAAGAATATTTTTTTAGGCCTATTTGCAATCGTATTTTTAGCAAGCTTTACACCCGTTCAGGACACCATTTATGTACACTGGAAAACAGGAAATATGACAAAACTACCCATCGCCGACATTGATAGTTTGAATTTTAGTCATGATTATCCAATAGTAAATCCACAAAACTTTAAGCAGGACAGTGTTTTCAACAGAATTTATTCCACTTTGAGCCTCACAGGCACTCAGATACCTGCAGGAACGCCTGACATTGCCGGAATAGATGAAGGATTGACATCATTTGTCCGCGGCTTATGGAACCTGAACGAACTCACAACCGATGAAGGCATTTGTTCGTGGGGCGATCCGTATATTCCCGACCTGAACACCAACAATTATTCGCCCACTAATGAGCAAATCAGAGGAATGTACCTGCGCTTATATTACAATATCCGTGTTTGTAATTATTTTCTTGAAAATACGGCCGCCAAAACAGACGAAACATCTGTTAAGCAAAGAGCCGAAGCTCGTTTTATAAGGGCGCTGAATTACTTTTACCTGATAGATATGTTTGGTAATGTTCCACTTGTCACTTCAACAACGGTGACTCAACCTACGCAATCAACAAGATCACAATTGTTTTCGTGGATCGAAAGCGAGCTTATCAGTATCGACCCCAATATGTATGCGGCCAGGCAGGCACCCTATTCCCGTGTGGATGTTGCGGCAAACTGGTTATTGTTATCAAGGCTTTATTTGAATGCCGAAGTATATACAGGAACTCCGCGCTGGAACGATGCTGCCATTTATTCCAAAAAGGTGATGGATTCGGGTTATGTGCTGAATTCAAGCTATAAGCAACTTTTTATGGCCGACAATGCCGGACCGATCGATGGTTCTACAGCAAACACTGCTCCTCAGGAAATTATATTTGCAATTGTAGCCGATGGAGTTACAGCCACATCATATGGTTCTTCTACATTTTTAGTGGCATCAACTCATAATTTCGATATGACAAACTGGGGATCCAATCAGGGATGGTCGGGCAACAGAGCACGTGCGGCCCTGATTCATAAGTTTTACCCAACAACAGTGGATGCCAGCGATTTGACCGACCTGAGTACAGGAGTTCCGGGCTCAACAAAAGATGCCCGCGCGCTTTTCTATGGCTTGAATCGCACTTTGGACATTACTGACGTTTCGGCTTTTTCACAAGGTTATTCGGTAACAAAGTTCAGCAACCTCAGGGCAGATGGTCATCCGGCTAAGGATGCAGGATTTGCTGATATGGATTTTCCCCTCTTCAGACTTGCCGAAGCCAGCCTGAATTATGCCGAAGCCGTACTGCGGGGAGGAGCAATGGTTGGTGGCTACACAGCCCTGGCAGCTGTCAATGCTTTGCGTGTGCGTGCCGAAGCTGCTCAGCTTACAGCTGTGGATTTGCAAACCGTGCTCGACGAGAAAGCCCGTGAGTTTTTCTTCGAAGGACAAAGGCGTACCGATTTAATCCGCTTCGGAAAATTTGCCGGAAGTACCGATTATAGCTGGGACTGGAAAGGTGGAACACCGGGCGGAATCCCCTTCGCTGCTCATCGTAACCTGTTCCCCATTCCGCAGTCCGAAATTCAAAATAATCCGAATTTAGTGCAGAATGTGGGATATTAAGTATTTGCCATTGAATAATGTAGTATTTACAATTTAATAAAAAAATGATAAACAGCACATTACAGGTTTGTTAGTGCGATAGGATATTATACTCATTACTTCATTTCTGATTGCTGACATTTTGTAGTTCAACATAAATTATATCGAAGCAAGCAATTCAAAAATCAATTTAAACCCACGAAACGCAGCAGAACAATATTCAGGCTGCGTTTCTTTTTTAAAACAGGAAATAAGATGAATAACAAGACGAGCTGAAATTTATTATTCTTAAAACTTTTTGACACAATGAGTTGTGATTGTTTTTCTTCTCCTGTCCATCAGCCCATCAGCTTACAAAGCAATGCAAAAGAAAATACTGACAAAAATTATTTACCTTTGCAATAAAAACTGTCGGCCTGCAAAATTGTTTCATTGAATGCCGACTACACTGAAGCCTTGCCGGCAAAGTAAAACTATCAAATCAAAAAGTGGCGACTACGCTAAAAATCAAATGAAGAAAGCAATAATCAGCACCGAAAAAGGTGCAATGAAGGTAGAGTTTTTCGAGAAAGATGCTCCCAACACAGTAAAGAATTTTATCGACCTCACCGAAAAAGGTTTTTATAATGGACTCACTTTCCATCGCGTGATTCCTGATTTTGTAATTCAGGGTGGATGTCCTAACGGAACAGGCGCCGGAGGTCCGGGCTATTCCATCGACTGCGAACTGGATGGTGACAATCAGTATCACGATCGCGGTGTGCTTTCGATGGCACATGCAGGCAGAAACACAGGTGGTTCACAGTTCTTTATTTGTCACAGCCGTACCAACACAGCTCATCTAGATCGCCGCCACACCTGCTTTGGTAAAGTGGTAGAAGGACTCGAAGTAATTGACCTGATCCGTCAGGGTGACAAAATTCTGAAAATCGAAGTAATTGAAGAATAAAACAGCTGAAATATAATTTCAGTAAGCATTTTTTGTAGATAGCAAAAACCTGTAATTTGGTGCATGTAAACCATCCGACAACAATATTTATCAAAGGGTATTTACTATTGTGTCCCTGATAATAACATTTTAAACCACAATAGGCACAAAAGTTTTAAATGCCTATAAGTAAAGCATTAAAATCTTACGGTTTTAATGAAGCACACAACAGACAAAGTTCACCGACAAAGTCCTAATGTATCTAATGTGGTTTAAATTAAAATATTGTGCGTTTGTGTTTTTTGCTCTGTACTAAAAAGCATTTATAATTTTCCCTGAAAAAGCGACCCCGGGTTTCCTTTTTCAGGGATTTTTTTATGCACGAATAAATCACTCATATTTTCGGTCCAACGCTTTAGCGAATTCGGACGTGGGTTCTTTTTTTACATTAACCTGCTTAATTCTGAAAGAAAACACTATATTTGCTTCATTGTTTTCGATCTGTGTTTTTGAGATACAAACAAATCAATTCACTCATCAATAAAAGTTTAGAACAAGGTTATCTCTTTACTATTAACAAAAAATATTCACATGGAACCAATGCCAAGGATCAATAAAGTAACTATACGTTCATTACAAATCGACGATTATGTTCAATTGGTACAATCATTCAGAAGAACTTATACCGATGGCAGCGATGTCTTCTGGTCGCAGAGTCAAATTGAGAAGTTGATAACAATATTTCCCGAAGGGCAAATAGTAGCAGTGGCCGACAAAAAAATAGTGGGTTGCGCCCTGTCTATCATTGTAGATTACGATATGGTAAAAAATGACCATACTTACGATGCCGTAACAGGTCACGAAACCTTCGACACCCATCAGCCCGATGGTAATATTCTCTATGGCATTGAGGTTTTTATACATCCCGAATACCGTGGACTCAGACTTGCACGCCGCATGTACGATTACCGGAAAGATCTTTGCGAATCGCTGAACCTGAAGGCCATCATGTTTGGCGGACGCATTCCGAATTATCACAAATACGCCGAAGAACTGCGCCCGAAAGAATATATTCAGAAAGTGAAGAAAAAGGAAATTTTCGATCCGGTACTTACCTTTCAGCTTTCGAACGATTTCCATGTGCGAAAAGTCATCACCAATTACCTTCCCAACGATGAGGAGTCGAAACATTTTGCCTGCTTAATGCAATGGGACAATATTTATTATCAACCACCTACCCTCGACTACATTCCGCAGAAAACATCCATCCGTTTAGGACTTGTGCAATGGCAAATGCGCACTTACAATACGGTAGATGATGTGTTTGAGCAGGTGGAGTTCTTTGTGGATGCGGTATCCGACTATAAAGCTGACTTTGTTCTGTTTCCCGAATACTTCAACGCACCGCTAATGGCCAAGTTCAATCACCTGGGCGAGTCGCAAGCCATTCGGGAGCTGGCCAAACACACCAACGAAATACGAAAACGGTTTATCCAACTGGCCATCAGCTACAATATAAACATTATTACCGGCAGTATGCCACAATTGCGCGGCGACGATCTGTACAATGTAGGCTTTCTTTGCCGCAGGGATGGCACCTTCGACACCTACGAAAAAATACACGTCACCCCCGACGAAACAAAAAGCTGGGGACTTTCGGGCGGAAAAACAATCAAAACATTCGATACCGATTGTGCCAAAATAGGCATCCTTATTTGTTACGATGTAGAATATCCCGAACTGCCACGCATTTTGGCCGATCAGGGCATGCAGATTTTGTTTGTCCCTTTCCTTACCGACACCCAAAACGGCTACTCCCGCGTAAGGATATGTGCACAGGCACGCGCAATCGAAAACGAATGTTATGTTGTAATAGCCGGAAGTGTAGGCAATTTACCCCGCGTCCACAATATGGACATTCAATATGCTCAATCGGGAGTTTTTACCCCCTGCGATTTTGCTTTCCCTACGGATGGAAAATGCGCCGAGGCTACCCCAAACACCGAAATGATACTGGTGACAGATGTAGAACTGGATTTGCTAAACGAATTGCACACCTACGGCTGCGTGCGTAACCTGAAAGACCGCCGGCATGATTTATATGAATTAAAACTCAAAAAATAAGGGATGTAACCGACATAAATAGTTACAAGTAAATAGTTATGAGCCTGCCTGCCGCAAGTAGCTTACATAATACCGATAATTGATCGGGGGACTTAAAGTCATCCGATCAATTGAGTTATTTTACTTCCCCTGAAAACAGATGATTCAATATTATTATTAACAAAATAGCAAAAGCAATTGACAAAACTTCTATGTCAACTAACAAAAGTTGTATGTCAATTGACATAGGATGAAAAGCAATTGACAAAAGAAAAAGGAATCGCCTAAGACCTAATACACCAATTCTAAATAATCAATGAAAAAAAACAAATTAAAATATGTAATGCCTGCTTTTGGGTCAGTAATTCTTTTTACTTCTTTAATAATTATCAATAAGACTGTTGGATATACACATGTTGCGAATCTCTATGTGAAAACTCCATTAACTTGGACCGAAATCTATGATAATATCCCAAGGTATTTAGTTTTCTCATTTGTCTTTGGGATATTTACTTATATGTTGTTTTCTCAAATAGAAAAGAACAAAAAATAATTTATTTTTTACTGGGACCTGGTAATGTAGCCCAGCCTTACGGTAAATTGGCGCAGGTTGCCGGGAAGCAACGGTCAGAACAGAAGGTTGCCTTCAGACATCCGCAAAGCTTTGAAGATATAATGAAGATATACGGGGAGACTGGGACAAAAAAGGCAGCAAATACAACGGTTAAACTTGATTATTCATTACGAACATTTATACCTCAACGAATAAAAAACGCAAATAATGGTTACTGGCCATATTAAAAAGTTGATTTGGATTTTACTATATCCATTAAACTATTTTTTCTATAAAGTTTTTATTTTTACAAGAGATTATTTAACCTTTGGTGATTATCCGATGGCTAATACCTCAATTATGGCATTATTTTTCATATTGAACACTTTCACCTTTTACATATATATTCTAGGTGTTTTGCCTCCTGTTTGGGTGTTTGTTGTTCAAGTCGTATTGCTCTGGCCATATACTTCTCCAAGAATTAGCTTAAAGCTAGTAGACATTTTCAATAGAGAATCTGAAAAATCAAAAGTCATAGGTAGTTTAATTGTGGTTGCCTATCTTGTATTATCTGTAATTCTATTTGCTAAATCAGTTGTTACGTATCAAAGTTTGAATTTAATTGATTAAAGTCCCGCAGCTTGCTGAGAAGTAGCGATCAGAACAGAGGGTTTACCTCAGACGTTTGCAAAGCTTTGAAGATATAATGAAGATATACGGTAAGACGGGAGTTGATGCGATTAAAACTGAAAATAAAATCAGAGAAAAAACTGGTGATAATGAAAGAACAACATATGGGAAAAAACAGATTTCTAAAATATGGCTTAATAATTAGTTGTATTTTATTCTTTGTTTCATGCAAAAATGAGAATACGAGATTTTACGAAAACATAAGAAATAATAATTGTATGATTGCTTGTACATTTAAATCTGGTAACAAAAGTCCAATTGATATTGTTACAGAAAAATCTTATATGTTCTATGTTTTTAAAAAATATAATTGTAAGATCGATGATAGTATTATTATAAATAGTATAAGAAAAAAGATATCTATCGAAGTTCCACTAAATCTTTATCAATATTTATGTAGTTGGCAAACGATTAGCCAGCAAAGAGTTGATTCGCTATTAAAAATCGATATTGATAAGTTTTTTGTAAAAACGCTTAGAAATGATAGATATATTTGTCCCGATGATTTTAATCATCTAACTTACATGGAAGAATTGTATATAATTAAAGTTTTATTTGACAATAAAATTTTGGTACAACAAGATTGTGAGAGTGGCTATTATTTTGAGATTCGGTAATGGTTCCCAAAATGGTAACTCTGTTCTAGTAATGTTGATGTGGCGATAGTCATTACTCAATTTGATTATCAGTAATAAAAACAAAATTAATTGGAGAATGGTGGGTATTTATCCGGCAGGACTAGGTTTGTTTATCGGTAGCTTAATTTGAAATGCAACATTCAAAAGTCTGCGACGTTTTGAAGTTTGGCTTTCTTCATACATTCGCGAAGCTTTGTGAAATAAATGAATTTATTCTTTAGGATAGGCCTTTGTTCACTGTTTAAACCAGTCAGATTTTTGAAATCTGACTGGTTTGAAGTTCAACTATTTTAGTAAGCATTGATAATTGTCACTGAAACGGAGTACTTAGGTTTTCCGTTTCAGGGATTTTAATTTGTATTCCTCTCATTCAAAGCTCACTTTTATTCATCCGAACTTGTATTCAGAAAATACAAATACGATACAAGTAAGAAAGCCTTCCCTCACCGCCGGACGATAGAACGCGTTCGGCTGCAGACGATACCTAAAAAGATTTCCGGAAAATTAGTATTATGTTTTACTGCTTATCCCTTTCGATCAGGTTGAAGAAAAACAAACCACAATAGGCACAATAGTTCATAATAAAAATGATAATACTAACACTACTCCAAGTCATACATCTTAAAATGCCGAAAAGTATTGGTCTATTGTGCCTATTGTGGTTTCATTTCTTAAATTAAATTTATCAAGTTGAAGTCAGCACCCACATCACCACTGATATATGTTTAACCTTGACAAAAGGGAATAAGCAGTTATGCTTTTTATTAAAAAACATAATTGTTGAATATTTAATAATCAAATTAAACTTTTACTATCAAATATTATAATTTTTAGTTATGTCAATTTTTTTATTCCACAATAGTTTTTTTTATAAAATAATACTTTATATTTGCAACTTAATATATTGATATATAAACACGTAAAATACGACAGTTAAATTATCACGCGCTTGTAGCAGATTATATTACGGCAGTCTGTTTTTGCTTTATTTAATTAAAATATTACAAAAAACATATTAATAACCCGCTCTTTTACTGCTTTTTAAAAAAGGATTTATAAGCGCACAAGAACAAAATCATTATGAACAAATCGATTAAACTTTTAGTTGTATTTAGTTTTCTTATGTCATCACTTTTTATGTATGGTATTCCAATAATCACCTTCTCCGGTGGAGAAGGTACTTCAGATAACCCATACCAAATTGCCACACTTGCCGATTTACGTTCCCTTTCCGAAAATCCAGGCTATTGGACAAATTCAAAATATTTTATCCAAACAGCCGATATTGATGCTACAGAAACCAATACCTGGAATGTGGGTGACCACGATGGCAATGCCGAAACAGCAACTGTCCCCATGGGATTTTCATGTATTGGAACCTCTACAACAGGAAGTTTTAACGGAAAATATGATGGACAGGGACATGTCGTTTCAAATTTGTACATCAATCGTCCGGTCACTGATTATGTAGGTTTATTTGGCTATATAAATGCGTCAACTGCAACTGTCAGCAATTTAGGCCTCACCAATATTAACGTTAATGGTCATGAGAGAGTTGGCGCTTTGGTGGGCTGGAATAATACGGGGATTATAACCAATACCTATAGCACAGGTATTGTTAAAGGAAGTACTACTGTTGGCGGTCTCGTAGGAATGAATAATTACGGACGTATTTCAAACTCCTACTCAAGCGCAACTACCGAAGGCAGTGATGGTGTTGGTGGTTTAAGTGGTCAAACCTGGGCAGGAAGTGTCGTAAATTCTTATGCCATAGGCAGTGCTAAGGGAGATGTTCATGTTGGTGGTTTAATGGGGTATTTTGGAGGCTCTAATGCAAAAATAGACAAATGCTATGCAGCAGGAGTAGTTACCGGAAACACGGGAAGTACAAATGTTGGCGGTCTCGTAGGTACCAATTACACAGGAACACCCGGTATTGCAACCAGCAGTTACTGGGATCATCAAACTTCGGGGCAAGCCACAAGTGTTGTAGGCATAAGTAAAACTACAGCCGAAATGAAAACCCAAGCCACCTTTAGCGATTGGGATTTTTCCAGTATTCCGGGATGGAGAATTGCAAGCGACATTAACAACGGATATCCATATTTAACTTCACAAATTGATGCTCCCTCTGTGCAAGCTTCTGCACTGTTATTTTCGCCGGTACACAACTACGATATGACAATAAGTTGGGCCAATGGAAATGGAGCTGCAAGAGCCGTATTTATGAAAGAAGAAACGGGCGCAATCAGTCTTCCTGTAAACAAAACTACTTACACTGCAAGTAGCGATTGGGCAGTGCCGGGAACTCAACTCCAAACTTCGGGCTATTATTGCGTATATAACGGTACCGGTAATTCGGTAATTGTCAGCAATCTCGCAAAAAACACCCAATACAGCGTTCAGGTATTTGAGTACAACGGTGGAGCTGGCGCCGAAATGTATAACACAGTTGCTGGAGCGGACAATCCGAAAAGCCAAACAACAGCCAACGAAAATGAAACAGGCCTCAGCGCAGACAATACAGGCAAATTGATAGTATATCCAAATCCTGTAACGGATGTATTTCAGATTCAAGGCTTGAGTGGAGTTTCTTCTATTTCAATCACCGATTTAGGTGGACGAAGCTGGTTGCAAAAACAAGTTTCGGAAGGCGAAAATATTTCAGTAAATGATCTACCAAAAGGTGTTTATCTTTTGAAAATCAAAAACAACGAAAGCACTTTAAAACACAAGTTAGTGAAAAAATGATATTTGTAACCAATAAAAAACAGGGTACAATTATCCATACACACCAAGTTCCCTGAAAATAATTTGTACTTTCGTCAATATATCAAACGGGCTGTTTCAAGTAAATTGAAACAGCCCGTTTTTTTTTACATTTAATTCATTTCTTTTTTGCATTTAAAAACACTCCTCCCGCCCTATCGGAAGTTCTTTAAATGAACTAAAATTGGCGCAGGTTGCCGGGAAACAACGGTCAGAACAGAAGGTTCACCTCAGACCCCGCAAAGCTTTGTACATTGAATAAAGATATCCGGTGGGATTGAGTTTGTTTATCGGGAGCTTAATTTGAAATACAACATTCAAAAGTCTGCGACGTTTTGAAGTTTGGCTTTCTTCAACCCTCCGCAAAGCTTTGTAAAATAAATGAATTTATTCATTAGGATAGTGCTTTGTTCACTGTTTAAACTTGTCAGATTTTTGAAATCTGACAGGTTTGAAGAATAAAACCAGTTCAATTTAGTCTGCATTGATAATTGTCACTGAAACGGAGTACTCAGGTTATCCGTTTCAGGGGTTTTACTTTGTATTTCATTTATTTTGAGCTTGTTTTCAGGTATCCAATTCTAAACCCGGGAAGGATAAAAACAATATACATCTGCACAACTTTCCGGTTCTTCCTTTCCGCAAAAAAGCTTTCTTCCCTGCCAACAGAGAACCTTATATTGATCTGTTTGTTATTATGTCTGTGATTGATGTTAGTTTAAAACTATTCTAAATAGTTTGATTAATAGTCAGCCACATTTATTTATACATAATAAAAAACACGAATCAAAATGATTTTTAAAGGGTTCCATCCATTAGAAGACAAGACATTCAGAATTATAGATAATGAGGGTAAGGTCATCAATAAAGCACTTATGCCCGACCTGGACGATGAGACAATTATTAAAGCTTATACAGCTATGCTTCAGGCACGGGTGGCCGACGAAATGGCTGTGTCCTATCAGCGTCAGGGACGAATGTACACCTACCCACCTATCCTGGGACAGGAAGCTTTGCAAATTGCAGCAGGCATGATCATCCGCGAGAACGACTGGTTAGCTCCTGCTTTTCGCGAAATGGGCGTTATGCAGGCAAAAGGCGTAACACTGAAGGAGATTTTTCTGTATTATATGGGCAACGAAGAGGGCAGCAATTTCAGCAAAGCGCATCATGTACTTCCCATTAGCGTACCTATCGGGTCGCAGCTTTTGTATGCTACCGGCATTGGCTACTCTATTAAATACCAGCAGAAGGACGAAGTTGTGTATCCCTTTATCGGCGATGGCGGCACTTCCGAGGGTGATTTCAGCGAGGCATTGAATTTTGCAGGAGTGTGGAAAGTGCCTGTTGTTTTTACAATACAAAACAACCAGTATGCTATTTCGGTGCCGGTGCAGAACCAAACCAATTCGGTGAATCTTGCTGCTAAAGCCTTAGCTTTCGGTATGCCCGGCATTAAGGTGGACGGAAATGATTTTTTTGCCATGTATGTGGCCTACAAAGAAGCATCGGAATATACACGCGCCGGCAATGGTCCCGTATTGATAGAAGCTTATACCTACCGCAAAGGAGCACATACCACTTCGGACGACCCTTCGAAATACAGGACAAAAGAAGAAGAACAGGAATGGGACAAAGCCGATCCGCTCAAAAGATTGAGAAAGTACATGGAACAGAAAGGTATCGCCCTTGAAGATGATGCTCAACTGATAGCCGCCTACAAACCTCAGGTAGATCAACAATTCTCGGAAGCCGAAAACTTTAAACCTTATGCACTGGAAGATGTATTCAGGCATATGTATGTGGACATGCCCGATGATTTAAAAAAACAAAAAGCAGATTATGAACAATTTTTAAGCTGGAAGGAAAAAAGAAAATGAGCGTAATGACTATGGTTCAGGCCATCAACAATGCACTTGACATTAAACTTGCCGAAGATAAATCAATCGTAATGTATGGCGAGGATGTAGGAGTAGAAGGAGGAGTTTTCAGGGTTACTGAAGGTTTACAGAAAAAATATGGCGTCGAAAGAGTTTTCGATTCACCGCTTGCCGAGTCGGCCATAGTAGGGACAGGGCTGGGAATGGCCATGTCGGGTCTGCGTCCCGTGATAGAACTTCAATTTGATGGTTTCACCTACCCTGCTTTTAATCAGATTATCTCCAACGTGTCGCGCATGAACAACCGCACACGTGGAAAATACAAAGTGCCTATGGTTATTCGGTTTCCTTATGGTGGCGGCATCAATGCAGTAGAACATCATTCCGAAAGTCCGGAAGCTTTGTATGGCCATATCCCCGGCATTAAAGTAGTGATCCCTTCCACTCCTCACGATGCCAAGGGATTGATGATTTCAGCCATCGAGAGTGATGATCCTGTTATTTTTATGGAGCCAAAGCGAATTTACAGAGCCATCAAACAGGAAGTGACCGAAGATAAATTCACGATTCCGATAGGAAAAGCCAAGGTGCTGACCGAAGGAACAGATGTAACCCTCATCGCTTTTGGCGCTATGATACGCGAATGCCAGAAAGCTATGGTGATGGCTGCCGAAGCCGGCATATCAGTGGAGTTAATTGACTTGCGAACTATTTATCCTATTGATAAAGAAACAATCAGAGCATCCATTCGGAAAACAGGACGTGTGGTGATTGTAGCCGAGGCACCGCAATCCTTCAGCGTGGGTTCCGAGCTGATTGCCATTGCTAATGAAGAAGCTTTTTTATATCTGGAAGCACCTCCCAAAAGAGTCATGGGTTTCGACACCATAGTGCCTTATGCCAAAGGTGAAGCTTTTTATATGATTTCGCCGGATCGTATTTTTTATGAACTCGAAAAAACCGTCAAATTTTAAACACACACAGCAATGAAATATATATTTAATTTCCCCGACATTGGCGAAGGACTTGATGAAGGTACTGTGATTGAATGGTATGTAGAAAAAGGCCAAACCATTAAAGCAGGAGATGCATTGGTGAAAATGGAAACCGATAAGGTAGTGGCAGATATTCCATCGCCAAAGGGAGGAATAATTATACAGCTTTTCGGCGAAGTGGGCGATGTTATCCACGTTGGGAAACCACTTGTAGAAATTAAACTGGAAGGAACAACTGAGATAGCAACCGATCCCGCAGAAGAAACAGCAGGTGTGGTGGGAACACTGGAACTGGCCGACAGCAACGCACTGCTGCCTGCGAGCCTCGAAAGTCAACCCGTATCGGCTGACGAAATCCGACTCTCTCGAAAAGCCCTTGCAACTCCACATGCACGCGCTATTGCACGCGAACTGGGAATTGACATCAACCAGATCACAGGAAACGGACCTTCGGGAAGGGTGCGGAAAGAAGACATAGAAAATTACAACCGGAAAATGCAGCAAACGAGTCCTACAAAAAGTATTCCCACATCTGACACAGAGGATCTGACCTACGAAACCCTGACACAAATCAGAAAGGTGATTGCGAAAAACATGATAAATTCCAAGCTGAATGCCGCTCATGTAACAATTTTCGAAGAAATTGAAATCTCCGACCTGATAGCAATAAGAAACAGATACAAAGACGAGTATGCAGCCCGTGGCGCCAAACTCACCTATCTTCCTTTTATTGTAAAAGCCACAGTACTGGCGCTGAAAAAGCACCGCCAACTGAATTCGGAAATTGATATGGAGAACGAACGCATGATCTACAAGAACCGCTACAACATAGGAATAGCCATTGATACGCCCGAAGGTTTGGTGGTGCCTGTCATTAGAGATGCCGACCGATTGACGATTGCTGAATTAACGCAAAAAATCACCGAATATTCAGTGAAAGCCAGAGAAAGAAAGCTGACGCTTGACGACCTGCGCGAAGGCACTTTTACAATTAGTAACTTCGGATCCATCAGTGGTATTTTCGGCACACCGGTGATCAACTATCCACAGGCAGGCATACTGGGCATTGGCCGTATAGTAAAAAAACCTGTGGTGAAAAACGATCAGTTGGCCATTGGTAATGTGCTGGGATTGTCGATGACTGTCGATCACCGGATTGTAGATGGTGGCGAAACTGCTCGTTTTGTAAAATGTATCATCGATTATCTATCCGATCCTATTTCTCTTCTGATGGACTGAACCGAACCTTAGTTGTTGATTAAAAAAATTTCCCTTTTTTGAATGATAGAAACTTTAGCGTATAACCTGCCCGACATTCAATTGCTCGAAAAAGAAGCAAATCAATACAGCATATGGATTCCTGACAAGGTTTACATTGTATTGGGTGCCTCGAACAATGCAACTGATGCGCTGTTCACCGAAAACGTAACAGCCGATCGGGTGTTGGTGCTGAAACGTCCATCCGGAGGACAAACAGTGGTTCTGAGTCCTCAAACCATTGTTTTGGCCGCCACCATGACCGACAAAAACAACTTGAAACCCAAAGAATTTTTCAACAAAATAAATGGATTAATTATCAAAAGCATCGAGGCCGATGGAGTTACCGGACTGACATTGAGCGGCATTTCGGACATTGCCATCGATGGGAAGAAAATACTGGGATCGTCGATGTACAAGCGAAAAGATACGCTGTTTTATCATGCCGTACTTAATTTTGCGGTACCGGCAAGCCTTATTGAACGCTACCTGCGTCATCCATCCAAAGAACCTGACTACAGAGCCGGGCGTTCGCATGGCGAATTTGTAACTTCACTTCAGGAAAATGGCTATGCTGAAACGATTCAATATTTAAAAGAACAACTTGCAGTCGGATTTGATGAGATGTTTGGACCCGCATAAAAAAGAAAATAAACGTATAATTATTTAAACTTTATCCATAACAAGCTGTAAATAACGGAAGATAATTCCGGAATAAACGCAAATTAATTTATTGAAATTCAACAAATATCTCTTGTTTTAAGCAGAGCGTTTGTTTTATAAGCTTTCAGTTTTCAAACAAAAACAGAAAACTTATTATATTATGAATCAGCACAAAAGTTTGATTCTTCAAAAATATATTTATCTTTGTTGTCTGAATTTTCAAATATCACAAAAAAAGTATTACTAAAAATGAAA
This sequence comes from uncultured Paludibacter sp., assembly GCA_963678465.1. GTDB lineage: Bacteria > Bacteroidota > Bacteroidia > Bacteroidales > Paludibacteraceae > Paludibacter. The sequence goes on along the minus strand of OY782858.1, from coordinate 3,103,484 downwards.
AAACTAACATTATTTATCATGAGCGGATTACTCCTTGTGGGATGCGCGAAGAACGATAACCCGTTTTTCACAACTTATAAAAACAAGTACGGTGCACCACCTTTCGATAAAATCAAGTCGGAACATTATATGCCTGCCTTTAAAGAAGGTATAAAACAGCAACAAGCTGAAATTGATGCCATTGCCGAAAGTAAAGATGCGCCAACTTTTGCCAATACAATCGAAGCACTTGATTATAGTGGAGACTTGCTTAACAAAGTTTCAGCAGTATTTTTTAATTTATACTCTGCCGAAACCAACGACGATATGGAAAAAATTGCCAACGAGGTTTCGCCCATGCTTTCGGAGCACAACGATAATCTTTATCTGAACGAAAAGCTTTTCGAAAGAGTAAAAGTATTGTTTGATAGCCGAGCCACCCTGGGACTCACTCCGGAACAAAACCGTTTGCTCGAAAAATACCACCGCGATTTTATCCGCAGCGGAGCAGCGTTGACTGCCGAACAAAAGGAAAAATTACGCAGCATTAATAAAGAACTGGGACTTGCCGAACTGGCTTTCGGACAAAATGTACTGGCCGAAACCAACGCTTTCTCAAAAGTAGTTGATAAAAAAGAAGACCTGGCCGGTCTGCCCGAAGGTGTGATTCAGGCAGCTGCCGAAGCAGCTAAAGAAGCTGGAAAAGACGGCAAATGGCTTTTCACCACACAGAAAGCAAGTTTTATTCCGGTGTTGCAATATGGCGAAAACCGCGAACTTCGCAAAGAACTACTTATGGCTTACACCCAGCGTGCTAATAAGGATAATGCCAACGACAACAAAGCGTTGATTAATAAAATAATGAAACTTCGGGTACAGAAAGCTCAGTTGCTTGGATTCGAAACTCCGGCTGCGTTTATCCTTGACGACACAATGGCCAAAACGCCTAAAACCGTTTACGATTTTCTGGCTACTGTTTGGACTCCGGCTGTTAACCGCGCCAAAGAAGAAGCTGCCGAACTCCAAAAGCTGATGGATGCTGAAGGAAAAGGTGAGAAACTGGAAGCATGGGACTGGTGGTTTTATGCCGAAAAACTCCGTAAAGCAAAATACAACATGGACGAAGAAGAACTCCGCCCTTATTTCCAACTCGAAAATGTTCGTCAGGGTGCATTTGATCTGGCAGGTAAATTATTCGGTTTAAAGTTCCAGAAGCTTGACAGTATGCCTACTTATCATGCCGATGTAGAAATGTTCGAAGTAACCGATGCAGATGGTTCGTTGATTGGTGTGCTTTATACCGACTATTTCCCACGTGCAGGAAAACGTGCAGGTGCATGGATGGAAAATATCACTCCACAATATAAAAAAGACGGCGTAAATTACCGCCCGATCATTGTAAACGTAGGTAACTTCACAAAACCAACGGCAGGTAAGCCATCGTTGCTGAATATGGACGAAGTAGAAACATTGTTCCATGAATTTGGTCATGCATTGCACGGATTGCTTTCGCAGTGTACTTACCCAAGCCAGGCAGGCACAAGCGTTTCGCGCGACTTTGTGGAATTGCCTTCTCAGATCATGGAAAACTGGTGTTTCGAACCTCAGGTAATGAAAACTTACGCCAAACATTACACTACAGGCGAAGTAATGCCACAGGAATTGATGGATAAAATTCAAAAAGCAGGCACTTTCAATCAGGGATTTACAATGACAGAACTGCTGTCGGCGTCGCTGCTTGATATGGATTATCACAGCATCAAGGACACTGCCAACTTCGATGTTGAAGCCTTCGAAAAAGCAACGATGGAACGCATCGGAATGATTCCTGAAATCATTGTACGTTACCGCAGCACTTTCTTCAACCATATTTTCACAGGTGGATATTCGGCAGGTTACTACAGCTACACATGGGCCGAAGTACTTGATGCAGATGCCTATCAGGCCTTTGTTGAATCGGGCGATATTTACAATCCGAAAGTAGCTACAGCTTTCCGCAAAAATATTTTGGAGAAAGGCGATTCAGATGATCCTATGAAGCTTTACAAAACATTCAGAGGAGCTGATCCAAATCCGGATGCCTTATTAAAAAGAAGAGGTCTTAAATAATATCCGTTGCAAAAAGTAAGTAAAACAGGTACAGATAAAAAGATTTTATCTGTACCTGTTTTAGTTTGTGAAAGGGATTACTTACTTTTGCAAACACAAAGCATTGAACTGATGTAGCAAGCTGAATGATGATGTTATTGGGTTTCGTTGTATAAGTTGAAATACTGATGTTAGAAAACACATGAGAGTAACGCTAAAAAAAATAATTACCCCTTCCCTATCGTTGTCGACGCTATTGATTGTAGCTTCTATCGCATTGTGGCTTGTTGTTTTCAGCACCACGGTTGTCGATAGTCCGGTGGCGCTGGGTTCTCCTCTGTCCAAAGCGGTGGAAAATATTTTGCCCGCAGGATTGCTTACAAGCATCACAAGCCTGCTGCTCACCTTGCTGAATGCCTTTCTGATTGCTCAACTCAATAACCGGTTTACAATTATCCGGAACAGGACTTTTATTCCTGTATTTGTATTTTTGATGCTTATGTCGGTAGCAGGTCAAACCCATCAACTTCCGGGCGCTCATTTTGCGCTCACATTGATGTTGATCGCCCTGTTTGTGTTTTTCAATATGTTCAGAGATAAACAGGCATCCGAACAAGCATTCCTGGGAAGTTTGCTGATTGCCACCGGTAGCTTGTTTATCGAACCTATTCTCCTTTTTTTAGCGGTTTGCTGGATGGGGATGATACGTTTCGGGAGTTTTTCACTCCGCACTTTTCTGGCCTCTGTGTTCGGAGGACTTGTTCCCTGGATATTTTACTTTACAATACGATATTATTTCGAACCCGATTTGTTGTGGATCAATACTTTGTTCACGGGCTTCGAAACCGGATTTACCTTATTTGAAAGGCCTGTAAACGAATTGATTTATCTGGCCTGTATGACGCTGATAATAATTACAGGTTTAGTGGGCTTGTACTCAAACCTGCATGGCGATTCCATTCAGTCGCGTGCCAAGTTGAATTTTCTGACTATAATTCTTATCTTTTCATTTGTATTCTCCATCGTTTTTGTAAATTGCTACGCAATATTTATTCCGTTCACGCTGATGGCTTATGCAGTATTAATCGCTCACCCGTTGACATTGAAACCCAATGGATTCTACGCTATACTTTTTATTGTGCTTGTAATTATCAATCTTGCTTATTTAGCATCTAACCTCATACTTCGTTAATGACAGACTTGATCGGATTAGGCTATCTGGGATTATTCATCGCCTCTTTTCTTGCAGCCACAGTAGTTCCTTTTAGCTCCGAAGTGGTATTTTCGGCAATGGTTTTCGGCGGTCTGGATGCATGGAAATGTGTGTTTGTGGCCACATTAGGCAACTGGCTCGGTGGCATGACCTGCTATTACATGGGGCGGCTTGGCAAAATAGAGTGGATAGAAAAATACCTTCGCATAAAAAAGGAAAAAATGGAAAAATTTATGGGTAAACTTCATCGATATGGCGACTGGTTTGCTTTTTTCTCATTTCTACCCGGAGTAGGCGATGTGATTGCGGTTGCATCCGGCTATTTTCGTTGCAGATGGTGGATAGTAGCGCTTTCGATGTTGCTTGGTAAATTTGCAAGATACATAGTTTGGATGTACTTGAATGGACTAATTATGTGATTTTTTAAGATTTATTTTATCTGAGCAGCATGGCTTTTCGGGTGTTTATAGCTAATTTTGACCCATCGGAAAAACTTAATTTCCGAATGGATAAATATTTTTTAATCTCTGTTTCTCTTAAGCATGTTGAACTGGTCTGTGAAAATAAAGATACTGCTAATGATCTGTTTGCTTGCAGGCATGAATATTACTGTTAATGCAGACATAGTCCCCGTTGAAAAACCTGTAAAATCAGGTTTTACTAAAAACAACTCCCGCAAGATTGATGCCATCATAATTCACTCGGTTTTCAATAACTCGGGTGGCGATTTGTACAACGTAGACTCAATTATTAAGCAATTTACGCGCTACCACGTAAGCGCTCATTACCTGATAGGAAGAGATGGAGTAGTTTACCGCCTGGTGAACGAAAAGGACATCGCCTATCATGCCGGCAAAAGCCAGTTGCCCGATGGACGCAGATCCGTCAACAGTTGCTCTATTGGAATTGAGCTGGTCACTTCGTTTACCGAAGCACCCACCGAACTACAAATCAATGCATTGGTAGAACTTGTAAAAAACATACAACTCAGACATAAGATAAAATACATTTTGCGGCACAGCGATATTTCGCCCGAACGCAAAACCGATCCATGGAATATGGATTGGGAAAATTTCAGAATAAGATTAAATCTATAATACTAAAAATGAAACTAAAACATATATTTCTGCTCACCGCTTTATCCATCAACACTTTTATAGCGCCGGCCCAAAAAAACACTGAAAAACAAATCAGCGATTCGCTCACCGTTATTGCAAACAGTTATGCTGCTCTTGGCAGAATCAATATTGCAGGCATTGAAGTGAATCAAAAGGACAAAACCGTAACTGTGCTCGCAGGAGATGTGCTTTCGCAGATTCCTTTCCGCAAAGAGAATGTACAGCAGATTTACAACATGCTATCCAATGTTTTAAGCTCCAAATATCCGGGTTTTAAAATTTTATGTGTGTCCGACAAACGCTATATTGAGGATTATATTCCCAATTTTTATCGTCAGGAAAACATCGAGCGCCAACGACTTTATAAAGTTGTGCCTCCTTCACTTCCATTGGTCACTAATCTCTCAGCTCCCTACAAAGTAGAACAGGGACTTCAACATCGTCATATTGCGCTATGGCAAAGTCATGGCTGGTACTACAATCAGAAATCAGCACGATGGACCTGGCAAAGAGCCCGACTTTTTCAAACCGTCGAAGATTTGTATACACAATCCTACGTATTGCCTTTCCTAACGCCCATGCTCGAAAATGCAGGTGCCAATGTGCTTTTGCCCCGCGAACGGGATACACAACTGAACGAAGTAATTATTGATAACGACAACAAAATAGGAGGAAGCAGGTACCACGAACACAACGACCGGAAAAGCTGGAAAACAGGAGGTACCGGATTTGCTTTCAGCCAAAAAGTATACCTGCAGGGAGAAAACCCTTTTGCTATGGGAACCTACAGATACATCCCATCGATCAACGATACAGATGAAATGAGTTATGCAGAATGGAATGCAGATATTCCTGAAGCAGGAAGCTACGCCGTTTATGTTTCGTACAAAACCACCGACAAAAGTGCTCCCGATGCACGATATACAGTCTACCATCGCGGAGGAAAAACAGAGTTCAAAGTGAACCAAACCATCTATGGTGGAACATGGTTGTACCTGGGTCATTTTAAGTTCAATAAAGGAAAAAGCAATCAGGCACGCGTGGTTCTTACAAACTTCAGCTCATTCCACGATAAAATAATTACTGCCGATGCCGTTAAAATAGGTGGAGGCATGGGTAATATGGCTCGCAATCCGAACGTAGCCGGAAGTCTTCCGAACCAAAAAAGCTCGGACAGTAGCGCTATTGCTATAAAAGCCACCGTAGACGCGCTACCCATCGAACCTGTTATCAGTGGTTATCCCCGCTACACCGAAGCCGCCCGATACTGGCTGCAATGGGCTGGTATGCCCGATAGCATTTATAGCATCACCAAGGGGATGAATGACTATAATGACGATTATCAGTCGCGTGGACACTGGGTGAACTTTTTAGCAGGCGGCTCCTCTGTTTTACCCGGCAAACCCGGCTTAAACGTACCTGTCGACATGGCCCTGGCTTTTCATACCGATGCCGGTACTTTTAAAAACGATTCTATCGTTGGCACACTTGCCATCTGCACTGTTACAAATTCGGATGGAAAAACTGTTTTCGAAAACGGCTATTCACGGTGGACGTCAAGAGACCTTACCGATATCGTTCAAACACAAATCGTTCAGGACATTCGCCAAACATTTGCACCGGAATGGACGCGTCGTGGCTTATGGAACAAATCCTACAGCGAGTCACGCGTACCCGAAATGCCTTCGATGTTGCTGGAACTCTTGTCGCATCAAAACTTAGCCGATATGCGATACGGCCTCGATCCCCGCTTCCGTTTCACTGTGAGCAGAGCCATTTACAAAGGCATTCTTAAATACCTTTCTTTTAATTCAGGAACCGAATATGTGGTACAACCTTTACCTGTAGAAGGTTTCAGCACCCGATTTGTTGCCCGTAACAAAGTAGAACTTACATGGACGCCCGTGAATGACAGTATTGAACCTACAGCAAAACCCGATAAATACATTGTATACACACGTATTGATGATGGTGGATTCAACAATGGCATTATCAGCGAAAAAAGCAATATTGTGTTGGATGTTCAGCCCGGAAAAATTTACAGTTTTAAAATTGCGGCCATCAACAAGGGAGGCGAAAGCTTTCCATCCGAAATTCTATCGGTCTATCGCGCCAACAACGACAAACCCGAAGTACTTATCGTCAATGGATTTGACCGGCTAAGCGCTCCTCTGAGTGTTGTCAACTCCACAGCACCCGGATTTTACAATGACGAAGATGCCGGAGTTTCCTACCTCTCGGATTATGCATTTATAGGCAAACAGTACGAATTTGACCGATCGAAACCATGGAAAAGCGATGATGATCAGGGTTTCGGCGCCAGCTACAGCAATTACGAAAACAAGGAAATTGCCGGGAATAGTTTTGACTATCCCTACCTGCACGGAAAAGCAATAAAAGCAGCCGGCTATTCGTTTGTATCAACAAGTAAACTCTCGGTGGAAAAAGGGAATGTAGATCTGAAAAAATACAAGGTGACAGACCTTATTTTGGGCAAACAAAAACAAACATACATAGGAAATACAAAAAAACCTGCTGAATTTAAAACTTTTCCATTAGCTTTGCAGCAGTCTTTGCGTTCGTATTGTTTGGCAGGTGGACATTTAATGGTGAGTGGAGCTTATATTGCATCTGATTTTTACAAAGGGAATTACATAAACACCGATGAACGGATCTTTTTGGAAAATATTCTGAAATACAAGTTCAGATCATCAAAAGCAAGTTTAAATCCGAAAGTAAAAATGGTGAATTCACCTTTTGCACAGTTCGATCAGGCTGAATTCGACTTTTACGATAAGCCCAACAAGATTTCATATTATCTTGAGTCCACTGACGCTATTGAACCGGCCGGAGCTGGAGCTGTTACAGTTTGTAGATATGCAGGTACTAATCTTAGCGCAGGAGTAGCGTATTCAGGAAATTACAAAGTTTGTTCGTTCGGATTTCCGTTCGAAACCATTCAATCAGAAAAAGAACGTAACCGACTTATGGAAAGTGTACTGAATTTTTTCAACATAAAAAGCATGAAATTGTCAAACACAAAAAAATAAATTTATTCATCAATAAATCAACATACAATGAAAACAAAACTTTGGCTGTTAGCTCTTCCTTTCATCTTTTTGACGTCCTGTGATTTCAACACAGTTACTTTACCATCAGTTTCGGGTACTCAATACGAAATTCTTGTTGTAATGGGCGACTCAGCCTGGCAGCAACCTTCGGGACGCTCCATTGTTGCCGTTCTCGACCAGGACATGTACGGACTTCCACAGCCCGAACCAATGATGGATGTGCATCAATGTACGCCTGCTGAATTTACAGATGTGCTGAAACCATCACGTAACCTATTGATTACCGATATTTCGGACAAATACACTGCTCCAAAAATTACTTATGGCAAAAACCGCTGGGCAACTCCGCAGTCCATCGTAAAAATTGTAGCGCCCAACGATTCGGTATTTGCAGCTACAGTTGAGCAATACGGCAAACAAATTCTTGACTATTTCATCCGCACTGAACGCGAACGGTCAATAGAGTTTAACAAACAGTATGTAAACGAAAAAGACAAAGCCGAAATAGAAAAAATGTTCGGCATTCAGATTAACATTCCGCAAGGCATAAGCAAAGCCACAAAGAAGAAAGATTTTTATTGGATTACAAATGATCAGGTAAGTGTGCGTCAGGATATTGTAATTTATTCATATCCCTATACTGATAAAAACACATTTACAAAAGACTACATTATTGCCAAACGCGACTCGGTAATGAAAGCAAATATGCCGGGCGAATTGAAAGGCTCGTATATGGGCACGGAACTGAAATATGTGGATCCGCTTTTCAATGAAATATGGGTAAACAAAGGATATTGTGCCGAGGTACGTGGTTTATGGAAAATGAAGAACGGCGCTTCCATGGGAGGTCCATTCTATAGCCACACACGTTTGGACGAAATTAATCAGCGCGTAATCACTATGGAAGTATTTGTATTTGCTCCGGGAAAGAAAAAACGCAATCCGATTCGACAGCTCGAAGCCGTTTTGTTCTCAGCCAAGCTTCCTCAGGAAATCAATGCATTGAACGAAGTATCGGTAGTAGCCGAAAAGAAAGCTGAAAAATAATACATCATCCACAGGATAATACATTAACTATAAGTTGAGTATGGAAAGAGAAAAAATTGTGATTGGCATTACGCAGGGCGACATAAACGGCATAGGATATGAAGTGATTTTAAAAACACTTTCAGAAAGCAGAGTGCTCGATGCCTTTGTTCCTGTTATTTATGGTTCGCCTAAAGTAGCTGCTTTTCATCGCAAACAGCTCGATATTCAGGGAATTAATTTGAATATAATCAACAGTGTTGAAGAGCTAAATCCCAAAAGAATAAATATAATCAATTGCTCGGATGATGAAATAAAAGTGGAACTCGGCCGCTCTACTGAAGAGGCTGGAAAAGCCGCTTTTGCAGCATTGGAACAAGCCACCGAGGATCTTAAAAAAGGTGCTTTGGATGCTATCGTAACTGCGCCTATCAACAAAAAGAACATTCAGTCCGCCGATTTTCACTTCCCCGGTCACACCGAATACCTCGAAGAAAAGTTTGGCACCGGAACTCCATCGCTTATGTTGCTGATGAATGACGTAATGCGGGTGGCTGTAGTAACAGGTCATATTCCTGTTGCCGAAGTATCCAATGTGCTAACAAAGGAACTGATTACCGAAAAACTACTTGTATTCAATAAAGCGCTGAAAGAGGACTTTATGATTGTTCGGCCACGGATTGCAGTATTGGGACTTAACCCACATGCCGGCGACGAAGGCGTGATTGGCGATGAAGAACAAAAAACAATTATTCCAGCGCTGAAAGAAGCCGAGAAACAGGGCGTTGTTTGCGTGGGACCTTATGCGGCAGATGGATTTTTCGGATCGGGTCAGTTCAGTAAATTCGATGGCATATTGGCAATGTATCACGACCAGGGATTAATTCCATTTAAAACAATATCGATGGACAGTGGCGTGAACTTTACCGCCGGTCTTTCGGTGATACGCACTTCACCGGCACATGGCACAGCCTACGATCTGGCAGGGAAAAACATGGCTTCCGAGGATTCATTCCGCCAGGCTATTTACACAGCCTGCGATATTTATCAAAATCGTATGATCAACAAAGAAATCACTGCCAATCCTCTGAAAGTGGAGAAAAGGGTAGAACGAGGCGGTAGAGTAGAATAAGCTTTGAATCATGCTGATGTATAACAAATAAGGTTGCTGCAAAATTTGCAGCAACCTTATTTGTTTTTATAATCTATAGATAATATGACTCTTACGTCCTAAGCATTGAACATCAATGCGCCGACTCGAACTGCTGCAGGAATCGCACATCGTTTTCGGAGAACATGCGCAGGTCTTTTACCTGATATTTCAGGTTGGTAATGCGTTCCACCCAAAGTCACTCCCAGTAGAGTTCCATACAAAATATATTTCATAAATCCCACTTCTTTTTGTTGAAAAACTAAAAACTTAGGTATATTTAATGTTATTTAACTATATCTGAGTTATTGAATAACTATTAATCATTATTTTTGCAACAAAACTATTTAATTCCAAATCAATTAACTCAAATCCAAATTCTTATGAAACATGGTTTACGTTTAATAGTTATGACTGTTGCAAATTTATAATCTTAAAATTTCTACAATAATGAAGACAATAAAATTTATAACCGCAATGTTGTTGTCCGTATGTTTGTTCATTGGGTGCAACAACGAAAGCGAAAATGTAAAATCGCTTTCGAAGATAGCAGTGAAAGTGAAACCTAAACAAGCTGCGACAAGTGAAACACAAGTAGCAGAAACCGTGTTTACGAGTGACGATATTGTTTCGTACAATGGGAAAACGGGCGAAATACAATTCAAACAAAATGTATTTTCTCAAAAAAGTCCAGATGTATTATTGGATTTCTATGTGAATGAGCAATTCTTATTTTCTCTCTATTATAAGGTTATTCTTGATACAAATAGTGCTCTATACAACATACCTTTATTACATTACAGCTTTCTTGAAGGTGATAAATATTATATAAGGGATGGTTATCCTTGGGGCTTACCTATTGACGATAATTCAGAAAGAACCGGACAAGCGGCAAGTGTTGCTAAAGAGCGCCGTGACAATGCGGATAAAATACTTTCCGGTTGGAAACAGTTTGTTGATGAATTGAAAAAAGAAGGTAAATATATAGAAAATTAATTTTGTAATTCAATAAAATCGAGCAGGTAGGGAATATAACAAATAAGGTTGCTGCAAAATTTGCAGCAACCTTATTTGCTTTTGTAATCTATAGATAATATAACTTGAACATCAATGCGCCGACTCGAACTGTTGCAGGAATCGCACATCGTTTTCGGAGAACATGCGCAGGTCTTTTACCTGATATTTCAGGTTGGTAATGCGTTCCACACCCATGCCAAATGCGTAACCCGAATATACTTTAGAGTCGATACCACAGTTTTCCAACACATTTGGATCCACCATGCCACAACCAAGAATTTCGACCCAACCGGTATGCTTGCAGAACGGACATCCTTTACCGCCACATATATTGCACGAAATGTCCATTTCGGCGCTAGGTTCGGTGAAGGGAAAATAAGATGGACGCAGACGAATCTGAGTTTCTTCGCCAAACATTTCCTTGGCAAAATACATCAAAGCTTGCTTGAGGTCGGCAAACGAAACATTTTTGTCAATATAAAGTCCTTCCACCTGATGGAAAAAACAGTGGGCACGATACGAAATCGCCTCGTTGCGATACACACGACCCGGGAACAACATACGAATCGGAGGTTTCTGATGAGCCATAACACGCGACTGTACCGACGATGTGTGCGTGCGCAAAATAACATCAGGCTGTTGTTCGATAAAGAATGTATCCTGCATATCGCGCGCCGGATGTTCGGGAGGGAAATTGAGCGCACCGAAAACATGCCAATCATCCTCAATTTCAGGGCCTTCGGCAATAGTAAAACCTATACGGGCAAAAATATCGATAATTTCGTTTTTAGTAAGCGATAGCGGATGACGGGTTCCCAGTTTAAAAGGGTCGGCACTTCGGGTCAAATCTGTTTTATTAGATGTGTCCACTGCATTAACGAATGATTCTTTTAGTTCGTTGATTTTATCCTGTGCAGTGTTTTTCAACTCATTAAGAAGCAATCCAACCTCACGTTTTTCTTCGTTGGCCACATTGCGAAAATCGTTGAAGAGTTCGGAAATCTGTCCTTTTTTACTCAGGTATTTGATTCGCAACGCTTCCAGTTCGTCGGCGTTGGCGGCAGCCATTCGGTTCACCTCTTCGAGCAACTCATTTATCTTGCTTTTCATTTTCAAATTCAGTATTTTTGACTGTAAGCAATCTATTTCTCAATTGTTTACATATTCATTTTTAAGCTTTTGCAAATATATTTCGAAGTGCAAAAGTAATCATTTTTACTCAAAAATCATTGACCTTAAAAAAAATATAGAAACTAAACTGTTTTTATCTGAATTTTAGCTTATATTTGTCAGACGCAAAACCGAAAAGCTTATGCATACTGAAGATATAATCAATTTTCTGAAAGAATTAAACGAAAACAACAATCGGGAATGGTTTGCCCAAAACAAGAGCCGTTACGAGAAAGTCAAATCAAAGTTCGAGGAAATCAGTCGTTTACTCATCTCCGAGATTTCAATTTTCGACAATGATATCAAAAATATAGATGTAAAAGATTGTGTTTTCAGAATCTACCGCGATATACGTTTTTCTACAGACAAAACACCCTATAAAACCCATTTTGGAGTATACATTGCTTCCGCCGGTGGTAGAAAAAGCCAGCGTGGAGGTTATTATTTACACCTTGATCCGGCCGGCAGTTTCATTGCTGTAGGCGTATGGTGTCCTCCACCCAACATACTCAAAGCATTGCGTCAAAGTATATGCGATAATATCGACGAACTGAACGAAATTCGCAATGAAGCCGGCTTCAACACCTATTTCAAAACATTTTTCGAAGAAGATAAACTGAAAAATGTTCCTGCCGGATTTCCACGCGATTTTCCTGACGCCGAATTGTTGAAGTTGAAACATTACATGGTTGAATACAAGCTGGATGATAAAATTTTGAACGCATCTGACTTTGTGTTGCAATTGGCTCAAATTGCCCGTGCAGGCTATCCTCTGAACAAGTTTCTCAACTACACAGTAGACGAAGTTATTTAAAAACTTAACAAAGAAATATGATACTTGATACCTTAAAAAACTGTACCAAATACGAAATGGTACATCCCCGCTTCAAAGTGGCGTTTGATTTTCTTAAGAGCACCGACTTGTTATCGCTTCCTCCTGGAAAAACCGAACTCGAAGGAACAGATGTGGTTGTAAATGTGGTTGAAATTACCGGAAAACCCATCGAACTGGCCCGAATGGAAACTCACCAACAGTTTATTGATATACAAATACCGCTTGACGCAACCGAAACTATGGGCTGGAAATCTGTAAATCAGCTCGAAAACCCAATGGGACCTTACAACGCAGAAAAAGATATCACTTTTTTTGAAGATGCAGCCAGCAACCTGATCAAGGTACAGCCTTTCGAATTTGCAATTTTTTTCCCCGAAGATGGTCATCAACCAGGTATTGGCGAAGCAACCTATAAAAAAATTATCGTAAAATTGCGGGTATAAAAAACATCAAATTGAATTGTTCCTTTAATTACGCAAAACGAGAGTGAGTTGTATCTTTTTGAATAACATTTTTATAAATAAGAGTTTATGAATATTCTGCCGATTATTAAATCCGATCCATATCTTGTACCTTTTGCAGATGCTATTTACGGGCGGTACGAGTATTTTAATAAAATGGAGAAAAAGCTTACCGGCGACAACCAGTCGCTGTCCGACTTTGCTACAGGTTACTTGTATTTTGGCCTTCATCGTCAAACCGATGGTTGGGTTTTTCGCGAATGGGCGCCAAATGCAACTGCCATTTTTCTGATTGGCGATTTTAATAATTGGCAACGACATCCCGACTATCAACTAAAAAAGATGCTCAACGGCATCTGGGAAGTCCATTTGCCCGATTATGCAATGGCGCACACACAGCTATACAAACTGCTTATCGAATGGGAAGGTGGTAGCGGCGAACGTATTCCGGCATGGGCACGCAGAGTTGTTCAGGATGAGCAAACGAAGATTTTCAGCGCTCAGGTTTGGAATCCGATTCAGCAGTATAAATTTAAAACTAAAAAATTCACTCCGCAAACCGAACCTTTACTTATTTACGAATGCCATATCGGAATGTCCGGGAAAGAGGAAAAAGTGGCCACTTACGAGGAATTCCGAACTTCCGTTCTGCCCCGTATCGCCAAAGGAGGTTATAACTGCATACAGATTATGGCCATTCAGGAACATCCCTATTATGGTTCGTTCGGCTACCACGTTTCCAGTTTTTTTGCTGCTTCCTCGCGGTTTGGTACTCCCGAAGAACTGAAACACCTGATAGACGATGCACATGGAATGGGAATAGCTGTGATAATGGACATCGTTCACTCGCACGCCGTTCGCAACGAAGTGGAAGGACTTGGTCGGTTCGATGGAACTCCATATCAATACTTTCACGGTGGTTCACGCCGCGAACACCCAGCCTGGGATTCGCTTTGCTTCGATTATGCAAAACCGGCAGTGCTTCACTTCTTACTATCCAATTGCAAATTCTGGCTCGAAGAATATAAGTTCGATGGATACCGTTTCGATGGCGTCACATCAATGCTTTACAGAAGCCACGGACTTGGTGAAGATTTCAGCGGTTACTCATCTTATTATAACATGAACCAGGATGGTGATGCCATTTGTTACCTCACACTCGCCAACAAACTGATACATGATGTTAAACCAAATGCCATTACAATTGCTGAAGAAGTGAGTGGAATGCCCGGATTGGCTTCGAAAGTTGAAGATGGGGGAATCGGTTTCGACTATCGCATGGCCATGGGAATTCCTGATTTCTGGATAAAAATGATCAAAGAAGTAAAAGACGAAGACTGGAGACCCGGCCATATTCTATGGGAACTCACCAACCGACGCGCCGACGAAAAAACAATCAGCTATGCCGAGAGTCACGATCAGGCATTGGTGGGCGATAAAACGATTATTTTCCGTCTAATTGACTCCGAAATGTACTGGCATATGCAACGCGGCGACAATACATTCAGGGTCGATCGCGGTATTGCTTTGCACAAAATGATTCGCCTGATTACTGCCAGCACCATAAATGGCGGTTATCTTAACTTTATGGGAAATGAATTCGGTCATCCCGAATGGATTGATTTTCCAAGGGAAGGCAATGGTTGGTCGCACAAATATGCCCGTCGACAATGGAATCTTGTAGATAATAAAGATCTATTGTACAACGCACTGGGCGAGTTTGATCAGGCCATGATATCGCTCTTAAAATCGGTACCTCAGTTCAATCAGTTGAACATTGAAAAACTATGGGACAATGAAGGAGATAAAGTATTAGCTTATCAGCGAGGTAATCTGATTTTTGTTTTTAACTTTAATGGCGTGAAATCATTCAGCGATTATGGTATTTTGGCAAATAAAGGCACTTATAAAATTGTGCTCAACACCGATGAATCATTGTATGGAGGTTTCGACCTTATCGACGAAGGCGTTAAGCACATCACTTTACCCGAACCAAAAGACCCTTCTAAAAAAGAATGGTTAAAGCTATACATTCCGGCGCGCACCGCTTTAGTCCTGAAAAAACAATAAATATCAATAAAGAGCTAAATAAAAAAGCTGCAACAATTTTTAATCAAATTGTTGCAGCTTTTATTGTTATGAGTTTCGTTCGAAAAGCAAAAGTCTGTCGGTAAATTCACATTTATTTTTCGGTATACACCTCCCAATCAGTACCTAACATACTTCCTGTTTTCATAAACTGTGTATGCATACCAAAACAAGCATGTAAGTCGGTTGGCGTATGGCAAGGGCCGGAAAGAGCTAGATAATCACGTAACATTTGTTTGTATTCAGGCGCTACACAATTTTCAATGATTTCTTCGGCACGCTGAATAGGGGATTTACCACGTAAATCGGCCACACCATGCTCAGTAATTAATATGTTTACCGAATGTTCGTTCTGATCCACATGGCTTACCATTGGAACGATAGAACTGATATTTCCTTTCTTAGCGGTGGAAGGAGTAGTGAAAATTGAAATGTAGGCGCTACGCGTAAAATCAGCCGAGCCACCAATTCCGTTCATCATCTTCGAACCCATCACGTGTGTACTGTTGACGTTACCAAAAATATCGGCTTCCAAAGCAGTATTGATGGTGATTAATCCCAATCTGCGGGCAAGCTCTGGGCTATTTGACATCTCCTGCGGACGCAAAACTATTTTATCGCGGAAAAATTCCAAATCAGCATAAATACTTTTCAGAATAGGAGTCGTAATTGTAAGTGAACAACCGCTCGCAAAGCGAATCTTTCCATTACGCAGCAATTCAATCACCGAATCCTGAATCACTTCAGTGTACATTTCGAAAGATGGAATTTCAGGATTTGTTCCCAACGAAGCCATTACCGCATTAGCAATGTTTCCTACACCCGATTGAATAGGAAGAAATTCCTTCGGAATACGTCCCGATTTAATTTCGCTCGCAAGGAAATTGGCCACATTCTGACCGATCTTATCTGTTACCTCGTCGGTTGGAGTAAATCCACCTACTTCATCATCGCGATAAGTTTCGACCACACAAAGGATTTTTTTAGGATCCACCTTAATGTATGGCACTCCCATACGATCAGATGGTGTCATCAACGTTAAAGGTAAACGGTGAGGAGGATCTTTAGGTTCGAAAATGTCATGAAAACCACGAAGCTCTTTTGGATGATTGTGGTTTAGTTCTACAATAATAAAATCGGCCAAATTGGCTATTGTAGGAGAAATACCAACACCTGAAGTAGGTATCAGTTCGCCATCTTCGGTAATTTCACAAACTTCGATGATCGCAAATTTTGGTTTTGGCATAAATCCAAAACGCAAATGCGGAGCAAGAGATGACAAGTGCATATCGAAATAAGGCGCACGTTCATCATTCAGAGCCGAACGTAAATCTTTGTTCGATTGATAAGGTGTACGAAACAGAATGGCGTTAGCACGTGCCAAAGCACCATCGAGCGAATCGCCGGTAGATGCACCTGTGTACATTCCGATTTTAAACTCTTTCCCTTCGGCATGAAATGCTTCGGCACGCTTGGCGATAGCCGTTGGCACTTCTTTCGGACAACCAGCTGGTGTGAAACCACTGAAACCTACAATGTCGCCATTGTTTACATAACTTGCAGCCTCTTCGGCAGTTACAAACTTATACATTTAATTCGTTTTTTTGGGGTTTGTCGACAGCTGATAATAACACACCAACCATCTGTATTTTAATAATTTGTTGACTTCATAAACTCCTCAGTTTGTGCTTAAAGCAGCACACTCTTAATTGCCCGCAAAATTACCAAATAAATTTTGAATAACCTTGCAAATAGAAGGTTAATTACAGAAATTTTTCTCTAATTAATGTGTTAACAAAAAAAGCAACCAGTTTGCGCAGAACAGTGAAAGTTTTTGCTTCCTGCGTTCGCTATCACATGAATTGTAACACTATTGTTATATTTTTATAATCGGCTAAAAAAGTTTCACGCTCAGCAGTTGATTTACCAAATATAATTAAAGAAAAATTTCCTTAATTAGTTTCGTACTACCAAAAATTGTTGTACTTTTGTAGCGCTTAAAAAGCCTAACGAAAGAAGAGATAATAAACAATATATTCAATTTTAAACAAAAAAAAATGGCAAATTTGGATTTAAGCAAGTACGGCATTTCGGGTGACATCGAAATCCTACACAACCCAACTTACGAAGAATTGTTTCAGGCAGAGATTGATCCTGCAAACGAAGGCTTTGAAAAAGGAGTATTAACCACTACAGGTGCAGTTTCTGTTGATACAGGCAAATTCACCGGACGTTCTCCTAAAGACAAATTTTTTGTAAAAGATGCTGTTACCGATGAGCATCTATGGTGGGATGGCACTATCAACCGCCCAACAACTCCCGAAGTTTTTGCACACTGTAAAGACCTTGTTACAAAACAACTTTCAACCGCTAAAAAATTGTATGTTGTTGACACATTCTGCGGAACTAACGAAGATACTCGTCTGAAAGTACGTTTCGTTATGGAAGTAGCATGGCAGGCTCACTTTGTGACCAACATGTTTATTCGTCCTTCGCACTACGAATTGGCTAACTACGGCGAACCCGATTTCGTATGTTTGAATGGTTCGAAAACTACCAACCCTAACTGGAAAGAACAGGGATTGAACTCTGAAGTATTTACTTTGTTCAACCTTACTGAAAAAATGCAGGTTATTGGTGGCACATGGTACGGTGGCGAAATGAAAAAAGGTATTTTCGCTCTTCAAAACTACTATTTGCCATTAAAAGGTATTGCTTCAATGCACTGCTCGGCTAACGTAGGTGCTGAAGGTGACGTAGCTATCTTCTTCGGTCTTTCAGGAACAGGTAAAACTACTCTTTCTGCAGACCCAAAACGTTACCTGATTGGTGATGACGAACATGGTTGGGATAATCACGGAGTATTTAACTACGAAGGTGGTTGCTACGCTAAGGTAATTGATCTTGAAAAAGACAAAGAACCAGATATTTGGAGAGCTATCCGTCGTGATGCTTTGTTGGAAAACGTAACAGTTGGTGCTGATGGAACTCCAGACTACACTGCTGCTGCATCAAAAACAGAAAACACCCGTGTTTCTTATCCAATTTATCATATCAACAAAATCGTTGCTCCTTCACGCGCAGGGCACGCTTCGAAAATTATTTACCTTTCGGCTGACGCATTTGGTGTATTGCCTCCGGTATCTATTCTGGATGAAAAATCAGCTCAGTATCACTTCCTTTCAGGCTTTACTTCAAAATTAGCCGGAACAGAACGTGGTATCACTGAACCGGTTCCTTCTTTCTCTCCTGCATTTGGTGAAGCTTTCTTAACTTTGCACCCAACTATGTATGCAAAAACATTGATTGGTAAAGCAAAAGAACACAACGCTAAAGTTTATTTGGTAAACACAGGCTGGAACGGAACAGGAAAACGTATTTCGTTGAAAAACACCCGTGCTATCATTGATGCTATTATCGATGGTTCAATCGAAAATGCTCCAACAGTACACGTTCCAATTTTGAATCTGGTAGCTCCAACTGCTTTGAACAATGTTGATTCAAATATCCTTGATCCACGTGATACTTATGCAGATGTTGCAGAATGGGAAACTAAAGCAAAATCACTTGCTGCTAAATACATCAAGAACTTCGAACAATACTGTGACAACGACGATGCGAAAGCATTGATTCCTTCAGGTCCACAATTGTAATTCAGAGCAAAAGAACAAAGAGTAAAGACAAAAAACTTTTTGGTAATATAGAAACGAGCTGTTCGATGATTTCGGACAGCTCGTTTTTTTTATAAATTATTGTATAAGTTGCTTTAAACTTTATTTAGTTCGGGATTCATCTCAAATTCGGCCATCGCCTTACGCCATTCATCTGCAATGGGACGTGTGGTTTTGGTTTTAGCATCGAAACAAACCATTACAGTAGTACAAATGCATTTTACTTCGTTGGTATCAAGATCAACCAAATGCTGCAACAACTTAAAACTTTTATTGCCTATTTCAACCACTGCCGTTTGTACCGCCACATTTTCGCCCGGATATACCGGTAGCAAAAAACTTACTTCGATGTGCCCGATGACCACCCCAACCTCTGTACCGACTTCTGTTTTGGAGAGTACATCAGCAAAATAGGAGGTTTTCCCCAAGTCGTAGAACGAAAAATAAACAGAATTGTTGACATGCCCTAATGCATCGAAATCGTTGAATCGCAGCTGAATGGGTGTAATATGTTTGAAATTAATTTTATCCATTTTGAGTTTTTCAAATTTAGCACAAAGATACATATTCATTTTTTTTGAACCTTCACTTTTTATAACTAAAATCAATCTGCTATTTTTAGCTTTGCGTATTTTTGTCAAAGACAAACAGAATTTCTTTTTCAGAATTTATAATTGATACCGCCATTAAAATTGAAACCCGGCATCGGATAACCGTAATTGATCTCATAAGTTTGGTTTAATAAATTATTCTCAACAATAAATAATTGCAGATTTTTAACAGGGCTACAGGTTAGGCGAGCATTCAGGAGTAGATAATAACCCTGAATAACCCTGGGCATAACAGAAGTGTAAAGTTTTTCGATATACTGAGCATTCATATTGACATTCCATATTTTATGGGTTAGATTAATACCAAGATTTAATTGTTGACGTGGAGCTGCCAAAACAGCTGTCGACAAATCAAGGTAGCTATAATTAGCATGAAGCATTATGTTTTTATCCACATTCAATCGGGCCGAAAATTCAACACCCTGGTTGTTAAATGTCCCCACATTCTGGCGTTTTGCATTTGGGTACTGACCCACCACCTGAATTATATTATTTCCCTTCACTTTATAAGCCGTTAGCTCAATATTTAATCTGCGGTTCAGGAAAGTCTGTAGCCAACTTAATTCGTAATTCATCATTCTCTCCGGCAATAAATCAGCATTTGGAGCATAAAGATAAAGTTCCATAATGGTAGGATTACGAAATCCTTTAGATGCATTGAATTTGAATGTTGTGTTTTCCGTTGGATAGTATGAAATCCCTCCCATGGGCACCAACTCTTTTCCATATCCTGAATTATTCTCCAGACGCAACCCAGCACTAAGCGTAAGCTTTTCGAACATAGTTTGTTGCGCATAAACATACACAGCCAGTTCATTGACTGTTAGCAATGAATCTTTATATTTTGTCTGATTTACAATGCCACCATACTGCTTAAAATCAACACCACCTGTAACCAATGTACCTGTGGCAAATTTGTAGGTTTGATACAGCATAGCGCCACTGTTACGATCGGTTGAATGAAAACCGTCAGAAAGTGTATGTTCACCAAAATTTCGATACACCTTAAATGCGCCCTGCAATTTATCAAATTTATTCTCGAGCGTAGCCGATGCTTTTCCTCTTAAAATATCGATATTAAATGCTGCCGGTTTATGAAGCGGCCCGTTATCGTTGGCATTGAATTTGGCAACATTGGCATCGATGGTAAGATGAAGATGCTCATCAAAAGTATAACCTGCTTTTACAAGTCCATTAGTAATCGAAAAATCGGTATTGGCACGAGTTCCATCGGTGTAGTCGTGATTAGCCGAGGCTAAAATACTGACTTTGTTTTTCTTATAACCAATAGCGCCATAGTATTTTTGTGTATTGTACATACCGTATGCACCTCCAACACCTCCACTGATACCTTCTTTCTCATTTTTCCGTGTAATGATATTGATGACACCGCCCATTGCGTTCGAGCCATACAAAAAAGACCCCGACCCACGAATAATTTCTACTTTTGCTACATCCGAAGCCACATAAGCATCTGGTAGCGGATGACCAAAAATGCCCTGATATTGCGGATGGCCATCAATCAGAACCAAAACTTCAGTATTCGGCGAATCTCCAATTCCACGCAGTGTAATTCCTCCCGAACCTCCCGTTGATACTCCAAAGCCCAGGATATTACGTTGTGTTACAAAAATACCCGGAGCATAATTGTTTAATGCTGTAAGTATATTTATCTGTCCTGAATTTTCAATTTCCTGTTTTGATATTTGAGAAACCGAAAGTGGCACCACTTTTCTGGAAATCTCTACTTTAGAACCTGTAACAACGACTTCATCTAACTGTACAGAGTCTTTTGTTGTTGTTTGTGCCGACAGTTGTATCCCCATTATAACCATTGCCAACAGAAATTGAATTTTCTTCATTTTATCTTATTATTTCGTGTTATTATTTATATTTTTCGTGTTACTGGTAAAGCAAAAAAAATTAATCTACTTTGCTCATTATCAACTTACCGTGTTCTATACCTTTTACACCAATTAATTTATCGGCAAAATCAGTTAGTCGATTCGATTGACCTTTCACCGCCACAACTTCAAGAATTTTATCGGCTGTGATATAAAAACTCTGAGTAGAAAGAATTAGCTCAGTCTCATTCTTTTTTATTTCGGCCAGTCGTGCTGCAATATCCGTTTTATGAAAATGATACCTGAGAATAATAGCTCCAGCAACAATATTATTGCATTTCCATTTTTTTTCAACCAAATTTTTTTCGATAAGTTGACGTATGGCTTGCGATCTGTTCGGGAATTTATTCTCCAGAACATAAGCATCCAGGGCTTCCAACAAATCGTTTTCGAGCGATACTCCGAAACGCGCTACAGGCATAGTTTTAGTTTTAAAAAAAATTGACTTTGCAAATATAAGAGATTTTCTCACAAACTCAACCCGATTCAACTCATAATCATAAAAAAAAAACTAAACACATCATAATTTTGATATACATATAATTAGCTCACATTAACTC
This sequence comes from uncultured Paludibacter sp., assembly GCA_963678465.1. Taxonomy (GTDB): domain Bacteria; phylum Bacteroidota; class Bacteroidia; order Bacteroidales; family Paludibacteraceae; genus Paludibacter. Next base: position 3,081,522 of record OY782858.1, on the reverse strand, counting down.
ATTATTAAAGCTTTCTGAAAACCGTTTTTTCAAATTTTGTCCTGAATATTTTTGTGGATTTAAAATCAATTATTACCTTTGCAACATTGTTTCATTTGAATAATTATTACAAATACAATGAATGCAACTGACGTTTTAAGACATCACAATATAAAAAAAACAGCAGGAAGAATAGCCATAATCAAGGCTTTACAAGATAAATGTTGTCCGCTTTCTGAAAATGAAATTAAGGAGCTAATGCTCGAATCGTATGACCGAATTACCTTTTACCGCAATATCCACACCTTATCGGCGGCAGGCATTATTCATAAAATTGTTGTGGACAACACACTGATTCGCTACGGTTTAAACTGCTGCGAAAGCGCACACGACCACAATGTACATAAAAACAACCATGCTCATTTTTATTGCGAAAAATGTCAGTCGGTAGTGTGTTTACAGGAAATAAAAATTCCTGATTTTTGCTTGCCCGAAGGTTTTGTGTCGGCAGATAGCGACATCATCATTAAAGGAAAATGCGAAAAATGCAATCATTGACAATCAAAATTTTATTTGTTTTTTTCGTTTCTATAGTTCCTATCACCCAAGCTGCACCCCAAACAACTTATAAACTTTCGGGTGTGGTTGCCGATGAGTTCAATCATCCACTTGCGGGTGCCACAGTGCAGTTTATGGATACACAGAAAGGTACAAGTACCGACCGACATGGCGCTTTCAGCTTTTATGATTTAGAAAAAAACTCCTATGTAATCAAATGCTCATTTTTGGGTTACAGCACCGTTGTGGATACAATTGATCTGAATTCGGACAAAGAAATCAACATTAAATTACATCCAGAAAACAAGCAGCTGGAAGAACTAATGGTGACTGCCAATCAGCAAAACAGCCACAGGGCAGATAATACTTTGTCGCTCGAAGTGGCAGATAAAGCATTTTTACAGAAAAATACAGCCGGAAGTTTAATGCAAAATCTGAGTCGCTTGCCGGGCGTAAGCTCTATGGACATTGGCTCAGGCCAATCGAAACCTGTAATTCGCGGACTTGGCTTTAACCGTGTGGCGGTAGCCGAAAACGGCATCAAACACGAAGCTCAGGAATGGGGTGCCGATCATGGACTGGAAATTGATCAGTTTTCGGTGGAACGCGTGGAGGTGATAAAAGGCCCGGCTTCACTTATGTACGGAGCAAATGCTATTGGTGGTGTGATTGATTTGAAACAAATTGCAACTCCTGTTCGAAACAGCTCGGGCGGCGATGTGTTGCTTCACGGACAAACCAATAATCAATTGCTTGGCGCTTCGGCAAAATTTTACAAACGATTCGATCATTTTTACCTGAAAGTAAACGGTTCCTATTCCGATTATTCCGACTACCGAATTCCAACAGATAGCATCACCTACATGACGTATAATATTAAGCTAAAAAATAACAGATTACGCAATACTGCCGGACGCGATCGTAGTGGTAATGTTACTTTAGGTTATCTGAACGATGTGTTTTCTACCCATTTAAGTGTTTCGGATAATTTTTCGAAAAGTGGTTTTTTTGCCAACGCTCACGGACTCGAAATCAGAAATTCACAAATAGATTATGATGTGTCGGCACGAGATATTGATTTGCCTTCGCAACAGGTAAATCATTTTAAAGTCTTGAACAATAGCATTTTGATGATAAAAGATTATAAACTGAACATTGACCTTGGATTTCAGAATAATTATCGACAGGAATTTTCGGAACGCGTGGCGCATGGTTATATGCCGCTTCCGCCAGATTCGCTTGAACGTTTGTACAACAAAAACACCTATACGGCAAATCTGAAACTTGAGATTCCGAAACATAATATTCATCAGCTTGCACTAGGAATTAACGCCGATTATCAGGAAAATACGTCGGGAGGTTGGGGTTTTATGTTACCGAATTTCAACGCTGCGAATGCCGGAGCATTTGTGTACGATAATATTCAGCTTAACGAAAAATGGCTATTAAATGCCGGCATTCGTTACGATCTTGGTTTTTTACAAACCGAAGCCTATTACGATTGGTACAAAACACCTCAGGCTGATGGCAGCCTTGCTTATATGCAGCGCGCTTCGGCACTGATGCGAGGTTATGGAAATCTGAGCTGGGGAACGGGACTGAGCCGGAAAACAAAAATCAGTACGCTGAAAATAAATGCAGGCAAGAGTTTTCGTATGCCTACAGCTAAAGAAACTGCTTCGAATGGTATTAATTATCATATGTATCGATTCGAAAAGGGCGATTCCACGCTTAAAGCGGAAGAATCGTATCAGCTTGACTTTGCATATGAACTCACAAAAAGTAAATGGCAACTCGGAATTAGTCCTTTTGTAAATTATTTTCCGAATTATATTTACCTGAATCCCACAGCATCATACTACGAAGCACAACAGATTTATTTTTACAGTCAGAGTGCTGTTTTCAGAGCAGGAGGAGAAATAGCTGTACGTTACGATGTTACAAAAAAAATGCAGGTTTCGCTTGATGCTGAATATATTTACTCACTTCAGTTGAGTGGTTCAAAAAAAGGCTACACACTGCCATTTTCTCCACCGTTGAATGCAAATATAGAGATAAGCTACAAACCTGAAAATAAAGGCGTTTTCAGCAATACAGAAATAGGAGCTTTATTGAAACTTACTGCTGCTCAAAATAGTATCGTTCCACCCGAAAAGAAGACACCCGGATTTGCCATTTGGAATCTTTCTGCAGCTACCGAAGTATTGATTGGCAAACAAGCATTAAAACTCAATATACAGTCAAACAATGTATTAAACACGCGATACTATGATCATACAAGCTTTTACCGGCTGATTGAAGTACCCGGACAGGGACGAAATTTAGTTGTGACAATTCAAATACCTTTTCTTTAAATAATTTCAAACATAAACATCAAAACAAATCAGAAAATGAAACATTTAGTTCAATCAATGGCCTTAGCAGCCTTTCTATCAGTAGGACTTATTTCGTGTGAAGATAATGAAACTCCTCAAATTACGATACACGAATTGGGATACGAAAACACAAAGACGGTAATTGTCGGAAGCGAATTGCATATTGATGCTGAGATTCTCGCACCTCAAAAAATTGCAAACATTCAACTAATTATCCACAGTGAAAACGAACATGCCGATGCGACAGCACAATTGTCAACTATGAACATTGGGACATGGGAGGTTGACTCCATTTACACCAAAGGTTATGCAGGTGTAAAAAACACTGACTTTCATGAACATATTGATGTACCTGCAAGTGTAGCTTTGGGACACTACCATGTACACATTAAAGTCACCGATATGGCAGGAAACCAAACAATAAAGGAAGACGAAATAGAAGTTCTGGCAGCGAAGTAATTTATGAAAAAAACAATCAGACATTCCGCTGTATTGCTGTTGGTTATTTTATCTTCTTGTAGCGATTTGGTAAAAGATGAACAGACTCCGGCAATTGATATAACTGCAACAGATGCATTTCCCAAAAACTGTGTAACCGTTTATCGTGGCGAATCATTCGATTTTAAAATTCGCCTAAGCGACAATATGGAACTCGGGTCATTTAGTGTACAAATGCACCATAATTTCGATCATCACACGCACAGCACTTCGGCCACACAATGCGACATGGATCCTATAAAGAATGCCGTAAACCCGCTACTGTATATCGACGAATATCCTATCCCTGAAAAGCTGACTGAATATGTGGCAACGGGTACTATTTCGATTCCGGCAAATGTGGATACAGGCGATTATCATTTTACGATACGCGTGACCGATGCTGCCGGTTGGCAAAGTTTCGAAGGAATAAGTGTAAAAATAGGTGATAGATAATGAAAAAAGTGCCTGAAACTGTAAATCAGGACTTTTTTTTTGTTTTTGTTAATTCGCTTGTTTATTGTATTTTAAATTAAGAATCGGTGACTCTCCGAAGCTTTGGCTTTGACTTTAACACAAAAACAAAACAGTTTTAATATTTTATAACAAATAAACATCCGAATCCTCCTCTTATTCATCGAAGAAAAACTCATTTTTCTTGAATTTCTGTTTAAAATATAAATCAACAGAAAAAACACGCAAACTAATCACGACTTTCAAGTCTTAGTTGTTGGTTTGGTTTTTCTAGCAAAGTGTAATTTATTCCATAATTGAACTATATAATTACTATAAATTTGTAATAAGTTTAAGTACTTTCGACGGTATCTCATGTGCACCTCCTTATTATAGAAAAATTTCCGTAATTCGCAATACCTGAAAATGAGAATAAAAGCAGTACTTTTGCGGCCGAAAATGGCAATTATATGTTATATAGCATAAAATAGCAAAGTACTACTTTTGTATTCAATATTTTATAATATAAAATCAGGTTTAGTTTTTATGGGTATATTTATTTCAGGTAACTGGCAAAATCAGATTGATGTTCGTGATTTTGTGTCAAAAAACATTAGTCCTTACGATGGCGACAGTTCATTTCTTTGTGGTCCATCGGCCACTACCAAAAAACTGTGGCAAATTTGTGTGGACGCTATCAAAGAAGAGCGCGAAAACAATGGCGTGCGCGCCATCGACAATCAACTGGTTTCGACTGTTACATCGCACGGTCCCGGTTACATCGACCGCGAAAACGAAATTATTGTAGGTCTGCAAACCGACATGTTGCTTAAACGTGCTATGAAACCTTATGGTGGCATTGCAGTGGTTGAAAAAGCATGTTCAGAAAATGGTGTGGAAATTTCACCTATCGTAAAGGAAATCTTTACCAAATACGCCAAAACGCACAACGATGGTGTATTTGATGTGTATAACAGCGAAATCAGAACTTTCCGTTCGCTGGGTATTCTTACCGGATTGCCCGATAACTATGCACGTGGCCGTATTATCGGCGATTATCGTCGTCTGGCACTTTACGGAACAACCCGCCTGATTGAAGGCAAAAAAGCAGACCTTCAGTCTCTCTCCGGACCGATGACCGACGAACGTATTCGTTTGCGCGAAGAAGTGGCCGAACAACTCAAAGCACTCAAAGAAATTGAAGTTCTCGGACAAATTTACGGTTTCGACCTGACCCGTCCGGCTGCATCGGCTCGCGAAGCTGTTCAGTGGGTTTATCTGGCTTATCTGGCTGCTGTAAAAGAGCAGGATGGTGCTGCCATGTCACTCGGAAATGTATCTTCGTTCCTCGATATTTATATTGAACGCGATATTGCCGAAGGCAAAATTACTGAAGAATACGCACAGGAACTTGTGGATCAGTTTGTAATGAAACTGCGTATGGTGCGTCACCTTCGTATGGAAGCTTACAACGAAATTTTTGCAGGCGACCCAACCTGGGTAACCGAATCGATTGCCGGAACTATGACCGATGGTCGTCACAAAGTGACCAAAACATCGTACCGCTTTCTGCAGACACTTTACAACCTCGGCCCATCGCCCGAACCAAACATGACTGTACTTTGGTCGCCACGTTTGCCCGAAGCATTTAAAGAGTTTTGTGCAAAAGTGTCTATCGATACTTCTTCTATTCAGTACGAAAACGATGATTTGATGCAGAGCAGCCGTTGCAGCGACGACTACGGAATTGCATGCTGTGTATCGTATCAGGAAATCGGAAAACAGATTCAGTTCTTCGGAGCGCGTTGTAACCTCGCTAAAACATTGCTTCTGGCTCTGAACGAAGGTCGTTGCGAAATCAGCGGAAAACAGGTTATCAATGGTATTCCTGCACTGAAATCGGATGTGCTCGACCTCGACGAGGTAATGGAAAACTTCAAACTGGCTATGCAGGAAGTTTCCCGCGTATATGCCGATTCGATGAACATTATCCACTACATGCACGATAAGTATTACTACGAAAAAGCCCAAATGTCGCTTATCGACACCAATCCACGCATCAATCTTGCGTATGGTGCTGCCGGTTTGAGTATTGTGGCTGACTCACTTTCGGCTATCAAATTTGCCAAAGTAACTGTGGTGCGCGACGAAAATGGTTTGTCGAAAGATTTCAAAATTGAAGGTGAATTCCCATATTATGGAAATGATGACGACCGTGTGGATGTATTTGCACAGGAAATTCCGATTTATTTCAACTCATTGCTGAAGGAACTTCCAACATATAAAAATGCTGAGCCTACGCTGAGTATTCTTACCATTACCTCTAACGTGGTTTATGGTAACAAAACAGGCGCTACTCCTGATGGACGCGCCAAAGGTGTTCCGTTTGCGCCGGGTGCAAACCCAATGCACGGTCGCGACTCGCACGGTGCGCTTGCTTCGCTGAGCTCGGTGTCGAAACTCGACTACGAACACTCGATGGACGGAATTTCGAACACATTCTCTATTGTGCCAAAAACCTTAGGACCTACCGACGAACAGCGTCGTGAGAATATGGTTAGCATTATGGATGGATATTTCTCGAAAAATGCCCATCACCTGAATGTGAACGTACTGAACCGTGAAATGCTCGAAGATGCCATGGAGCATCCCGAAGAATATCCACAGCTTACTATCCGCGTGTCGGGTTATGCGGTGAATTTTGTTCGTCTTACACGTGCACAGCAACAGGAAGTGATTGCACGAAGCTTCCACGAAGCAATGTAATGACTTACTTACCAATAAAACTATAAAAATTATCAGAAGTAACCGGCTGCATTTTTCAGCTGGTTACTTCTTTGCTTATCACAAATGATTAAACTGCATTCGGTTGAATCGCTCGGTACCTTCGATGGGCCGGGTGTACGTATGGTACTTTTTACACAGGGCTGCAATTTCAAATGTAAGTATTGTGCCAATCCCGATACTATCGATTTGAATGGAGAAGCCAAGCTATTCAGCTACGAAGAATTAATGAAACTGGCCCGCAGTCAGCGTCCGTTCTTTGGAAAACGTGGTGGAATTACCGTTTCGGGCGGCGAGCCTCTTTTGCAGGCCAAAGCGCTGATTCCTTTTTTTAAAATGCTGAAAGAAGAAGGTTTTAATACCTGTATCGATACCAACGGAAGCATTCTGAACGAGTCGGTAAAAGAGCTGATGCAATATACCGACCTTGTATTACTCGATGTAAAAGAATTTAATGAAGAAGCGCACCGGCAACTTATCGGAGCTTCGAACAAGGCTACACTGCGAATGGCAGAATACCTGCACGGCATAAATCAGCCCGTTTGGCTGCGTTATGTGCTTGTGCCGGGACATTCGGATAATTCGGAGCATTTACACGACCTGGGACGATTTCTGCAGCCTATGCAGAATATCGAAAAGATCGAAATTCAGCCCTATCATAAACTTGGTGCGCACAAATATGAGGCATTGGGCTGGAATTACGAACTCGAAGGTGTGGAGCAAAACACTACCGAGCAACTTCGTGTGGCCAAAGAAATTTTTAGTTTGTATGTAAAAGAAGTGATTATCAATTAAGGTATGAATTATTACACACCCAAACAAATAGTGGAAACGGTGAGCAGTGTGGCTGCAAGCAAGGCTTCTACTTCAACACCCAAAACGCTTGTGCTGGCTTTTCTGGCCGGCGCTTATATTGCCATCGGAGGTTTGTTGGCAGTGATTATCGGAGGCGGAATTCCGGGCATTGCAGCCGAGAATCCAGGTATACAGAAGTTTCTGATGGGAGCTGCATTCCCCATTGGACTTATGCTTTGTACACTGGCAGGAGCCGATTTATTTACCGGAAATACAGCTTATTTTATTCCTCCTGTAATGGATAAAAAGCTTCGTGTTACAGCGCTTCTGCGCAACTGGACATTGGTTTATTTCGGAAACTTTGCAGGCGCGTTGTTTGTAGCTTATTTTATGGTGGCACTGACGGGTGTTTTTGCCAAATCACCCTGGCTTGAAAGTATTTACAGCATTGCCGAACTGAAAACTTCAGCACCGTTTTACAAGGTTTTGCTCAAGGGCGTAGGCGCTAACTGGCTGGTGGCTCTGGCTATGTGGATGGCTTATTCGGCCAAAGATACCACCGGGAAAATGCTAGGCATCTGGTTTCCAGTGATGGCTTTTGTGGCCATTGGTTACGAACACAGCATTGCGAATATGTTTTTTATTCCCGCAGCCATATTCAATGGAGCTCCGGTAGGCTGGGGCGAATTTATATTCAATAACCTGATTCCGGCCACACTTGGGAATATCCTCGGAGGTTCGGTACTTGTAGGTTTCCTTTACTGGTACGTGTACAGGGATTGATCTAAAAACAAAAACGCTTGTTAATCAATTGATCAACAAGCATTCTTTTTGTTTTCGTGGAGCTGGAGGGAGTCGTAACTCTTCAAACTACACATATATTTCAATGAGTTATACTCGAAATATCATCGGGTACCCGATTTTTCACCCGCAAATTTTCACTTATAAAAAGCAACTTTTCAATTGAAAAATCGTGTATGCAAAAGTACTTAATTTTGACGAGATTACAAAGTAATGAGTACTATTTTTTAGTGTGGTTCAAATATATTATGTAGGGAGATAACTAACCTTTGGTATGCTTTATTTATTAGTTATCCGAGAATGAGAGGATATACTTGTTCGGCTTTTAGTCCAGTGTATTGGCAGAATTCATCAATGCTGACGAGCTGGTGATCTTCTTTTTGAAAATGCTGTTTAATCTGCGTTAGCAGAGTCCTTCCATAACGTTCGCTCTTGCCGGTTATTCGTTGTACATCCTTCGGGTATATGCAAATACGTTTTGCTTCCATCAGACGGCTCTTAATGGGGCAAAATTACAATTATTTATTTGATATTTCTTCCGTTTGTGGAAAAAATGGCTGGAATAGCATTTAACGGAAGCGCATAGATTCCGGGTAATGGTTTCGTGATATATATTTGTTGCAATAATTTTAAATTTTTGAATTATGGCACAACAAAAAAGTATTTTGAAACTAAAAGGAACCATCGGTGGAATTACCTTCTACAAATCGAAAGATGGTTACCTGGCCCGGGAAAAGGGTGGAGTTGATGCTTCCCGAATTGCGAATGATCCGGGATTTGCCCGTACACGTGAAAATGGTGCAGAGTTTGCCAATGCAGCTTCTGCAGGGAAGCTGTTACGTGACTCGGTTCGTGCGTTGGGGAAGAATGCATCTGATGGTCGTGTAACAGCTCGTTTGACTCAAATGATGGCGCAAATCAAGAACATGGATGAAGCCAATGCCAGAGGAGAACGAAGTGCAGCTGAAGGAATGGTCAAAGATGAAGCCAAAGCGCTTTTGAATGGTTTTAACTTCAATGAAAAAGCAGTTTTAGGAGCTGTGTTGTATACACCTTTTTCGGTGGATGCAGCAACAGGCGAAATCAAGATTGATGCTTTGAATCCACAAAATGACATTAGCTTACCCAGTGGTGCGTCTCATGTCGTTTTGAAAAGCGGATTTGCAAGTATCAACTTTCTGACGGGTGAGTCGGAAATGACTGTTTCCGCTCCAGTGCGTATCGCAACGGACGCAGCTGTACAAGCTGTTTCGTTGAAACTGGCAGCTGCTCCGGCAGTCGAAGGGACTCACATTTATCTGTTATCGATTGACTTTGTGCAATCGGTAAACAATGCAGATTATTCTTTGAATAACAACTTGTACAACGTGTTGGCTATTGTTGGTATTGAATAATCAAAAAAACGCTGTTTATGAATACAGATAAAAATGCAACCGCAACAACTACAGATCCGAACAACATGAGTGTTGTAGAACGTGTCAAAGCACCGACTCCGAAGTTTTTTAAAACGCTTCGGGCAATCGGGTTAGCATTGGCTGCTATCGGTGGGGCTATTTTGGCGGCACCTGTTGCGGTACCGGCTGCCCTGGTAAGTATTGCCGGCTATGTTGCTCTGGCTGGTGGAGTAATGACAGCAGTTAGTCAAACTGCAGTTGATACGAATGCTAAAGACGGTCAGTAATGAAACTTCCAGAACCAAACCACGACGGGCAGGTATATGCCGGAACTTGCGGAGGCATGTTTCTTTCGATCTTCAGCAATGTGTTTGTTGAAGATTTGGTAAGAACGGTGATCTTGGCCGTCGTTGGTGCTGTTGTCAGTTTCGGAGTTTCGTTAGTTTTGAAAAGACTTATTAAAAGAAAAAAATGACCCCCAACCCCCTAAAGGGGACTCAAGACAACTCATTGAAAAAAAATATCTACTGTTTTTATGGTGTGGTAACCTTTTCAGTAGTTTAGCCTCCCGGCGGGGAGGCTTTTTTTATACCTAGACTTTACAGATACTTATAAAAAAGCATACGCTTTGCATCCTGAACCAGCTTCAGATTTTGTCTGAACTTCTTTTCCATTTCTTCTAGGCTGCGCAAAGCTTCCACGGCTTTTTGAAACTGAGTCAGATTTGCTTCTGCTTTTTCCAACCCATCCGCAACGCATTCTTTAATATCCCGAAGCACAATAAACGGAATGACCGAACCCCGCAAATAAGGATAAAAAGCTTTTGACTGCCAAAGGCTATACAATAGCCAGTAAACCTGTTCCTTTTCTGCTTCGCATTGAAACTGAATTACAAAGCAATTTGGACATGGAACAGTGAGCGGTTTTCCGCTATTATTTCCTTTGTTGAGGATAAAGAAATGAGGTTTTCGGATTTCTTCTTTCTGGTTGTAAGACTTCAAAATAAAGGTACACATGAGCCAAACGATTAAAGGGTGAATACAAGAGCTACTGCCCCTGCAAATAATTTTTACCCCCAGAAAAGAGAAAGAAAAAGAAGAAAAAAAGGATATACTCTTCAAACAGCCAGAGAAGCGGCGGCTGTCAAGGTTTTTTGTCAGAATACTACCCGAAGTGAAACGAGGTGTGGAGATTGTGACAAAAACCCGTAGGGCTTGACCTTTACTGACGGTAAGCGAAACGGCTATCTTTGTATATTCATTTTTTTTGGAGGAAAACGTATTATGCTTTTTATATTAGATTTTAGAACCAAGAGTCAAGAATAAAGACTGGAAAATGAGTATTGAGATTTTAAGGTTTGTATTTTAAACTGCATTTGTTGTTGTATTTCTGATTGTGTTAGAATCTGCCCGAAGGGCTTAAAAAACTGCAACTGCAAAATATTCAGGGGTGGGTGGTCGGGGGTTGGTGTGGGAGAAGCAGGTTTAAGCCGAATAGGTAAAACAGCCCTGAGCGTGTGTGGATAGCAAGGCTGAAATGCAAGTGGAGAGTAACGGAACGAAGTATTCAGCCTGTGCGTTGTGTGCGAGCCTATGCGAGTGGAGCGAGTGCCCCGGACACGGATAGCGCAGGGCGCTGTGGACGGGTGCTGCCGGCAGCTGGTTTGGCGGATTTTTTTGCCCGAACGGTGCGGTGGAAAAGGCAAGGGCTGTAAGAAGAGAACGAATGTAGAGAAATGAAGCATAATGAACGAAAAGGGGTTATGTGTGGGGTGGTGAAGCTTTGTGGAGTGAAACGGAACAATGCTGCAACCACATGGATATGCAGGGTGGGAAAAACATAGCCCCTGAAAGTGAAATGGAGCGAAATGGAACGGAATGAGAGAACGAAAGACAACTCTTGCGCGCGGTTGGCGATAGCGGTGTGAAAGAAGGAATGGAGAGAAATAAAATGAACGAAATGACTGAATGAACACGGCTATGCCAACATGGAAAAGTGAGCAGCAAAAAATGTGACAAACCATAACAGCACGAGCGACCGCAGGCGAGCAAAACTCTAAGTGGCGGCTGCCCCCAACTTACAAATAAAATAAAACCCTATTGGGTGGGGTATAAAAAATTTCAGTTTTTAAAATAATAACTTCACCCCGTCTTTTTATATAACGTATTTCTTTTCTGGTATAATGTTATTCCAATATTTTTATCTTTCCACTCCTTAATTTCAGATATCTTTATTTTTGTCATTGTTTGTTTTGTTTGCTCAAAATCAGATTCACCTATCAAACAAGAGATACATAAACAAAGGTCTGTAATACCAACAGTTTTATTTTCTTTGACTATACTTTTATATTTTCCAAAGCAGGATTCAATAATGTCTGAACTACAAAGAATCGTTGCTTCTTGTTCCATTTTTTGAATTGTTTCGTGAAAGTATTGGCAAACTTTTTCTCTAATTTTTACACTTCTTTCATCGTTGTGGTTCTCTAATAACTTAAGGGACTGATTCATAGTTTGTTTGTTGAATCCTTTGTTTTTAAGTAATTGTTGTATCTTATTTAGAGTTCCAAGTATTGAAGTTGTTTGTTGAATTAACTCGCTATAATTATTTACAAATGCAACCTTTTCACGTTCATCGTCGCTTAATTGATTGTTTTCAAGCAGATTAATCATTTTACTTCCCCAGTTAAACAACGGTGTTAGATTCATAAATCGGCTTACAATACGTTGATTTGGTGGTATAATATGTGCAAATTTGCTCATAGACAATCTGCCTCTCATTCCGGAAAGCTGCTTAGTGTAGGACTCAAAATCGTCTTGTTTTTCTAAGGTCTCTTTGATTATCCATGAAAATTTATGACCAACATCCTCTATATGTTTTAATCCCAATTGACTGTATGTGCTTTTTAGGTTGTTCCCATTATCAGATAAAACATAAAGTATCTGGTCTATATCAATACAACTTTTTATTTCCGATTCAATATCATTTGCTTTCCAGGATTCCGAACTCTTTAGAACAACCGGAACTAAATCTTTATACGTCAGCGCTCTACCCAGATTCTGTTTGCTTGCCGGCACTGCCATTATTGCCAATAACTTCTTATTGCCAAACTGAATGCTTTCATCTATAATTAAAATCCATTTTTCATTAGTATAAAAGTCTTTATCTCTAAAATTGGCAATACCCTGCTTCTTAACCCAATTCAGAACTGTAACATGTGATGGTACTCTCAAATTTAAATTAAAACTAATATTCATGATAAAAAATATCTTACTCACCGATCGGAAACTAACTCCACTACAATTAATTAGCATTATTGCCATTTGAATAATAGTAGTAGAATAAGTGTGATGTTTAGGACGTTCTTTTATGGATATTATTGACTTATTATTCCGTTCAATTTGTCTTTCACTTTTTTTAAATCAGATTCTAATTTATCTGCTCTTAATTTATGGGAAATTGATTTCACTTTCCATTCATCTCTGCTAATAATCAATTCCTTTATTTTCTTTTTCAGCTGTTTGTTATCCTTTGACCGTTGAATTGATTTTGCTTTCCAATCAGTTGTTTCCATAAGTATATTTTTTCTGCAAATATAAATAAAAGGAACGAATATATTATTACATTAATGTATATTTTTTACACCCCACCTATTGGGGTTTTGGGGGCAGGAGCAGCCACGACTGAGGAATGACAGAACGTGGTGAACAAAACAAGCTAACACGCCACGACGAGCACCTACCGGAGCGCAGGAATGAGTGTGGAAGCGGTAGCCACAAGGGCAGCCGAAAAAATACTAGCTGAAGCGTAGCGAAGTCTGGAGATTTTTTTCAGGCTGCTTGTTTTACCCTTGGGGCTATGTTTTTGCGAACAAAGTGGCGGAATGACGAAGACCTATTTACCTATTCGGTTTAAACCTGCGTGAGCAGGATCTCATTAAATACTTTTTCCGTTTAAAATGAAAATGTTCTATTTCCCTTAGACAGGGAAATAGAACATTTCTATTGTTTATGATTCAATGTCTATGAACCAATTAAGCGATATGTAATACCTGCACCAACATCACCTAAACGTTTCAGAATTTTATATTTCAAAGCCACCTAAAAATCGTTTTCCTTTTTCTGTAGTAGCATACTGTTGGTCCGGAGCATTTGGTTTTTCTTTTATGGTATATTCAATAAAGCCGTCATTGCGCAAAGGAGTCAGATAAAGCTCACGGAATCTGTCTCTGCTGTTAAATTCCAAAACCGACAGCAGATTTTCGATTTTTTGCGGAGTTGAACAAAGTAGTAAAATCTTTAAAAGAGTAATGGATCTTTTGTCCATTAGCTTACTCCCTTTTTCAGTCCAACTTGCTCCCTTTACAAAATAATCGAATGGTAAATTGTTGATATTCTTGAATCTGAGATTTTTGTGCTTACTCCCTTTTTCAATCCAACTTGCTCCTTTTTTGAAAAAGAACTCATCTAAGTCTGATATTTCAGTTAGTTCAGGTGTTAATTCCAATGCTTCTATAGAAGTGATATTTTCGTCCGTAAGTTTAAGTTTGTCTAATCCAATAAGTTCCAATAAAATAGTTGCTTTATCTTTACCTAACACCGAACCAACCAACGGAATAATGGTCTTAAATTTATCATCTTCAATAAACAATGGTTTACTTCCGGTTACATACAGATTTAGATATTTGTAAACATTCTTTATTCCAGATCCTATTTCATCAGTCCAGCGAAATTCGGAAAAGAATCGTCTGATATTTGGGTTTTTAGCAAAAGGGCTGAATGTATCTAACGCCATAATCCCACGAAACAATGGCTTATTTGGATTGCTGATTTCGATACGATTGTTATAAATCACAATCTCAGTACTGAAAGCACTGGTATATTCACGGTGAACAATAACGTTTGCGACTATTTCTCTAAAAATTAATTCGCGTAAGTCCTTTCGTTGATCTCCTTCGAGGTAAAATTTTTCAGGTAGGGCATGTGATTTTTTTATAAAATCCATTGTCTGCAAATAAGTATCTATCAGATTGGTACGCAGTGATATTTTGTCGTCCCAACGATCAGTGTCCTGGACACGCACCATAATATCAAACTTGTATGCAGGAAGAAGATTACGAATAGTTTCATCTTTTCCGAATATAAGTGCAGCAGCCAATGTTAACCCCTCTACCCCAGTACGCATATCTTTACGATATAATGTACTGTCACGAAGGATAGTCATATTGCTTGCAGCAATCCAAGGGTGAGAGGTGTCAACAGAACGAATGATAGTTCTGGCCTTATCAAAAAGATTATCGTCTAAATCTTCTATTCTTAAATGTTGGAATATCTCGTTTTCGGTAAAGTAATTACGTTTTCGAAAATACAAATCAGAAATACGAGCATCATCTTCAATGCGAATATCGCTATCATTCTCACGATCATAGATAATACCCCCATGAGTATGAATTTGTGAGCTTACAGGTATCTTGATACATAAAACAGTTTTACCATTCTCTGTGATTTGATATAGTGGAAAGTTTACAGGAGGGTTAATGACATCTTTATTGTTTAATGCTGTAACTATATCTTTCTTCATTTGCTCAACTGAAGTGCTGTCAATACCTGTTACAGATCCTTTGTCATCAGCACCCAGTACAATTGTACCTCCCTCTCTGTTCAAAAAAGACACGACAGTATCATAAAAATTCGTAGGAACTTTCAGATTTGCTTCTTTGAACTCAGTATGAATATCTTCACCGTTAGAAAGTGTTTTGTGTAAATCGTCTATGGTCATATTACCACTGCTTAAATTGAATTTTTACGAAATGCAAATTTATAGATTTGTTTTGAATAATCAGTAAATTATTTTCGTTTGTCTTTGGCAGCACTGTCAAAGGCAATGAGATTGAACATCTCGCGCATGCGGGAGCGGACACGGTTGCCGTAATAGCTTTCAAGCTCGGAAGCTGAGAGGTTGGTGGTGGCATGTGTAATCATGTGGTTATTGATAAAATGATCGTACCGGGATAAGAGTATTTCGCCCATGACATTGCATTGATTGCCGTAATATTTAAGGGTGCTTTCTGCACCCAGGTCATCAAAGCAATGGGTGTGTGGTTGCGGTGGATTTGTTGTGTTGTTGTAAGCATAGCTGCTATAACGTTGAATTGTTTCAAATCCATCTTTGATAAAGTCGAAAGTGATTTCGCGGCAAGATTTGATACCAAACCGCTGTGGCGGTGGTACTAATATCCGCATCAGGGACATTAAACTGGTTTTACCGCAACCGATAGGACCGGTAAGTAAAATGCCTTTATGCAGATTGAGTCCTAACTGTTGGGCTTGTGTTTCGTCTTGCAGAAACCACGTGAGTAATTTATGAACCGGTTCATAATCTTGGGGAATTATTTGAAAATGTTCGCCAAACATTTCTTTTCCTTTGGTCTGAATAATAGACAGGTTGTTCATGTTTTTTAGATTAACCCCCAACCTCCGTCGGTTGACGGACAGGCTCTAAAGGGGAGTAAAGAGGGTTTTGGTATAGTTGTTAGTGGACATTGGGGACTATGAGGACTAAAAAGAATACCAGTTTAATTATTGACCAGTATAATTTCTATCCTTACTCATGACTATTTTTTAAAGGGGTTCAGCGTAATTCTTTGAGCTGGTTGTGTTGAGTTGTCCGGGTGTTGGTTGCTCGGTTGGCATAACCTTTTGAGGTTTGGCAAATGCCGGTGCGTTGAGCACCCAATTTCGGGCAGCTGCCTGCCAGTCCTGCATGGGAGCTTTGCCACCCACTTTCCAGCCGTTGCTTTGAAAATAATTGTAAAACTTTTCCGCTTCGATTTCCGAGCTTTTTTGTTCGAGAAAGTAGTTCTGTACCGCAACGATATCCGGCGGGCTAATAAGCACCCTTGAATTGTGTTTGTTGATCTTCGGTTCTTGCTGTATCTTTTCCCCATTTACTTCAACGACTTTTACCTTGTTTTTTGAAACTTTCAACACAATATCATTTTTTGATTGGGTGCTTTCGTTTTCAATATTTGTGTTTAATAAGTTTTCTTTGTTTATATAAGGTACTAATGCTTGTTCAATGCTTGTTTCGATATTAGTACGGTCTGGGGCTACAACCAGTCTAGCACTTGACTGAAAATCGAACAAGTAAACGAGGCTACCTTTGAAGGGGTTATATGAGGGTAAATATTGGATATAACCGAAGTTGTGCAGGTCTTTTATACACTTGTGATACGTTGCTTTTGCACTGATTTTGCTTATTCGCATTAGCTCCTGGCGGGATATTGAAACAGGGTTCTGGAACCGTCCAGCATTCCAAAATTGAAATACGGCCATGTATAAACTGACGTGAGTGGGGTTGAGGCGACTGTCGACCGCAACCTTTTGGAAAAAGCCACTGAGTTGAAGAATGTAATTCATGATGTGATAATTAGTTGATGTGGTAATGTGCTGATGACCCCCAACCCCCAAAGGGGGCTAAGAGATTCAAGAGCCAAGATTCAAGATTTGTTTTTAGATAGTAGTTTTTCGATATCGGTGAAGTTGTAGTAATTGGTACCTCCGATTTTGGTATGCGGTAATGTTCCGTTGATACGGAGGGTTTGGAGTGTACCTGGTGAAATGTTGAGCAGTTTACGAACTTCAATGGATTTCAACCATTTCTTGGTTACAGGGTTTTGTTGTTCTTTCAACAAATCCTTTATATCCTGAAGGAGTTCGGTTTTGAACTCCTTCAGATCTTCGGTGGTTATGATTTGAGCGGACATAATATTATTTACGATTTAGACATTTACGATTTACTATTTCAGATTTGCAATTCGCGAATTGCGAATCTGCTTCTTAGTCATTGAATGAAAGTGAGCGGGAAATCCAACCCAAGAGGAATTTTTTACTGGTTGGACGTTTGCGGATAACGTTCATGTAATACTCCATTTTGGCAACGGTGAGGGCTGCCTGGAAATGGGCGAAGTCCATCGAGTTGATTTTAGTGAGTGTGATCTCTCCAATAATTCCATCGATTTTTGTCCCAACAATGGATTGGACAAGTCGAGTTGAAGTAGAAAGGCCGGAATTAACCGCAAAGTCAAATACAGAATCAGCGGAAGTCTGATTTTGTATTAGATCGGCTTTGAGTGGTTGCCAGAACAATTCGAAATAGAATTTTTCGACCAAGTTCTGAAGCTTTGTGTTTGATTCCAGTGATTTCGGAAAATCAGGTTTGATTTTGTGAGAATCGATTATTGACCAGCCCGGCCAGGAACCGTGGGAGTGTCGGGCAATGCCTTTGTAAGTTTCACCTCCCAAATCATCGGGGTCGTTGACGTAACCGCCTTCGTGAGAAAGCACTTTAAGAAGTGCGAGATTGAATTTTGCCATAATATTAATGTGATAATTTGAAAATATGCCAATGTGCCAATACTCAGAGTAAAGAATAAAGAGTAAAGAACAATGACGATTATTAGATATGGCAAAATTGGTGGGTTTTAATGGTTTTTATTCACAAGTTGTTCCCAATTGGGACAAAATAAATATCGCAAAAAAAATAGCGTATTTTTAATTGATACTTTCAATTAAAAATACGCTCCGGGTAAGCTAAAATATTGATAGTGAATGCAAATGGCTTTTCTCTAAGGAATAATTATATTCCCTCTAAAATTTCACTTTAACAAATTCCCAAGTTACTCACAATTGGGAGTACTAAATAATGGTAATGTGTTGTTAGATTTGCACTTAATATACTTGATTGCTTGCTATAAATCTTCTTCCATTTTTCGTAACAATGCTGTTTTGAGATTGTCGATATATTTCGTCGGAATGGATCGAACCTTAATTTCGAGATAAGTGCGATAAATATCTGTTAAACGCACGTTGAAAATTTGTTCAAAAAAAGCAGTCAGTTCTCTTATTTCACATTGGCCATGATTAAGACTTCCGGCAGCACAAATTGCATAAATTAATTCAACTAATGCCGTTTTACTATCAGTCCAATGAAACAAATTGTTATTCACATTATTGGTTGGTAACCAATATGGATTAGAGATTTTTCTGGATAAAACATCCAATTCTGTTTTGAGGTATACTTCCAAACGGTCATTCGCAATGATTTTTGCCACCATGTAGTCCTGACTGGTTGAAAACTCGGGGTCAATATGAATCATAAGATTATCAATATGTAAGTGCAGATCTTCTCTTCCACGAACAAAAAACTTATCGTCCAGGAATGTTGAATTCATTCTGTAATAACGGTAGAATTCAAGGTGACTATTGAAATAGGTGGTAAGTTTTTCGAACTCCTTTAAAATATAGCATTGCTGTATTTCGAGACTTCCCAATGGTCGTTTGCTTTCAAAATTATTTATTTTGACGTGATAGATAAGTTGGCTTACTATTTCGGGTTTAATGACTTTGAAGAAATAAATTTCTTCCTCTTCGTTCTTGAATTTATAATTTACTATAAATGCCCGGAGTTTGCTCAAAACATCTTTGATACAAACAATTGATTTTTGCGCTTTTAGTATCAAGTCAGTTTCTTCAATATCAATAGCATGAAGCCTGGAGTTGAGTTCTATGTTTAGCTTAGGGATAAATTGGTTCATAAATGGAACAGGTATTTGCTTAAAAAAACATCACCCTAATAAGTTTACTATAGGCTCATTAGGGTGACTTTCAGAAAATAGTATAGTGATAGTGAAATTTATTCTATATAATAATTGCAATTGGATTATTCGGGTTTACAATTAATCGTGTAGTCTTTGAGATATGAGTTTTATTACAACATATCCACCGAACACCTGCAATAGCATACCCGGAATTGCCATACGGAAGTCCTGAATGGCCAGATTAAAATCATTGACAAGTAACCATTCTCCTAATGTACCCACTATTTGGTATGATAGCACAACCAAGGCTAAAACCATTACTGAAACGCGTTTAAAATAGTTTGCTGTAAATGCAGCAGCAAAAGCCAACAAAGCTGATTTCATAATAATTGCAGGTAATACAGCTGGCACAGGCATACTGAAAAGCAAAGAATTTACGACTGGAGATAAAATGGCAATTAAAAGCCCTGCTTTCCAACCATATTTGTATGCTCCAACCAGTGTGAAAAAGTAGATTGGCAATAATATAAAGCCTCCGTTTGGTATTAAATGACAAAGCTGAGGTAGCAGGATGTTTCCGATAACAAAAAGCGCTGCTATGAAATAAGTCTTTAAACTACTGTAATTTAAAGTTTCAAGTTTTAATGCTGTTGTTTCCATACAATTTTATTTTGAAATTATTATTTTATTTGTAACTGTCTTAACTCCATTGTGTAATGTAACTAAATAAATACCCTCTCTAAGTTTTGTTGTGTTGTAATCTACACTATATGAATTGGATATATTCTTTTTATTGATAATATTCTCAATTAATTTACCTCTAAGGTCAAAAATATCAATTCTAATGTTGTTACTTTCTTTAGTATTTATCTCAATTTTTAAACTGTTCGACTGATTAAAGTAGCATTTTAGCTCAGGATTTACACTTTGTGCAATGCCATTTAATCCGGTTTCTTTTAAAACTGTTCTGTCGTAAACAGATATTTCATTTGGATTTTTAGTGACCTGAAAACCTGCCACATCATGTAAATAATTATACCAATATCTGAGGTTTGTATTAAATGTTCCACCTGCTAAATCAGGATTTGTGGATGCAGGGTCTTGTGCTACGGGAGTTAAAATATATTTAGAAGAATACCAGTCAACAGCAAAAGGATCGGTAGATGCAAGTAAAGAATTTGTTTTGACAAGTGCATTCAAATCATTACCAACTCGTGTGTTTGTCCAGGCTGCATCTACAATGCAAAGTTTTGGATATGTTACTGCCATTACTTTGGCAATTAAGGCAAAAGAACTAAAAAAATAGTCGTTGTGCATTGGCCAGAAGCCTCCATATCTTTCTGTGCTATATGCAGTGGTAAGCACACCGACCCAATTTTTAATTGCAATAGTAGCTCCAGCTACACTATGCGCTTTCAGAACCGGAAAATCAATTATACACAATTTGTTGTGGTCGTATGTTTTCAAAGTATTATCCCAAATGCCATAACGCAAAGAAACATAATAATTTCCTGAAGGCATTCTGAATTTTGGATAAGATATTTTTGTGGAAGACTCATATACATATCCGTTATTCATGTCATTTTGAGAATATTCATTTGCCACAGTATTATACATGGTGTTCCAGTTCATTAGGTAAACAGGATATCCTTTTGCCCGGAAGGTATTAACCACATCGCCAATGGATTGGTTAGTGTCATCCGAATTATTGTCTCTTTCATTAATACCACTACCGAGATTTTGTGTATTATCACAAACAAGAATTTCTCCTGTAAAACCATCAGGATGTTTTATTATCTGATTAATCAAACCTTTGATTCTGTCGGTATTCGTAGAGCATTGGTTATCCCATTGAAGATTTGCTTTGATAATAACGACATTATCCGAACCAACTATCCCGTTAGTATGATCCGTTGTTTTGTGTAAATAAACCCCTTTGCTTTGCATCATAAGCATTAAGGTGTCAATTGCAGGATCGGATAAATACTCATTAGGTACACCTGAATTGGCACCATTAAGAGAACCTGAAGTTTTTGGTATGTTGTTTATTGCAAAGACTTTTGAAATCGGATTTGCAACTTCCCAAACAGGCAAAGTTACCTGAACAGCTTGTTGGTTATTCTGAACAGAGGAAACCATGTCTCTTGCAAGACCTGAATCAACAAAAACAAAAATAAAATAAGCGATAAAGACAACAACGATACCACTAGCAGTAAACTTTGCATATCTTTTTAAAATATACGAACCACCTACCAAAGCTAACAATGCGATTAGCCACGATGAAGCAACCGGATACAGGGCTTGTTGACAAGGATAAGTAAGTCGCTTGGGATTTGTGCCACTTCGCACCACAACCCATAGAAATGCAAAAAAACCGACTATCCAAAAAATCAGATTTTTCTTAGAATTTAATGGTCTCATTACGAATTAATTTATTGTATTAGAATTTTGATTGCCCAATATTAGTATTCTAAAATACTTGTTAAATGTTAGCAATAGCATATCTTACATTGTCATGTGCAAGCACTTATTGCATTTTATTGCTTTACGAATTTTATAGCTTGATTATTTACAAATGCTATATAAGCCCCTTTGCCAATATTATTCATATTAACAGTAGGCGAACCTGAATCGACAACTGAACTATGAACTAAAACTCCTACTACAGAATAAACCGAGAAGTTATGTCTTCCATTAGGCAGGTTATTTATAATGAGTTGATTCCCTGAATAGAAAATTTGACATTCACGGTTATTGGTGTCGGTCAGTACAGATTCGATGGCATTAGGCGTGTAAGTGTGGTTATAGGTGTAATCCTGGAAGTTTCCGAAATTCGAGTTACCGTAGGAAATATTGAACGATCTTCCCGCATTGCCACGGTCAATGGCACGGATGGCCGACATTTCCTCATCGGACAGTTCAAAGTCGATGATACTGATGTTTTCGAGAATGTGGGCAGGGTTGGTCGCTCCAGGAACAGGACAAAGACCTTCTTGCATGTGCCACCGGAGAATAATCTGATAGACCGATTTTTCGTGTGCAGTAGCTATCTGTTGGAGTATAGCATTTCTGACGACGTTATCTCTGTTATGATTCAGTGGATACCAACATTCCACCTGAATATCGTAGTTGTTTGCATAGAGTTGTCTGGCCTCCTTTCTTTGGGCAAGCGGATGACACTCTATCTGTGCCACTTGCGGCTTGATTTCTGCATTTTGCATGATATAGTTGAATGCATCCATGCGGTTGTCGAAATTGCTGATACCGAGCGCACGTATTCTGCCTGCCTTGTACTCCTTTTCCAGCACTCGCCAACATGCAAGGATGTCTGAAAGCGTGCCAGCCGGGTGGTGGATATATACGAGGTCAATGTAATCTACTTGCAACCGTTGGAGCATTCCGTCAAACGCATTCTGCGCATTCGCAAGGTTTCCCGAGATTTTGCTTGTCAACCATATTTCCTCTCGTGGAATGCCGCTTTCCCTTATTCCCCAGCCAATACCACGTTCATTATAATAGAACATTGCATCGTCCAGATGACGATAACCCGACTTGAGTGCTGAGATGACCATGCCACGAGCCGTTTCGTTAAGCTGCTGCCGTTGATTTGCGCCTTCCATGCTCTGCACTTGGGTGCCCAGTCCGAAACGAGGCATCAAGACGCCATTGTTGAGCCTTACAAGCGGAACTCCGGAAACCGATATTATATTCGATACTGCCTGTGGCCCTCCATCGGAAGTGCTTCCACCCGGTGCCGGCTGGGTCACTTGATGGTCAAAATTCCCGAGTGGATAAAGCAATTCGCTACTACTGTTTAAATTTTGTGCCATTGTACCTGACCACTTTACAATATCAAGAGAATAGGTTTGTGCATAACCCTGAGTGACTACAACTCCAAGCAGAAGAGCTAAAAAAGATGTTACTAGTTTTTTCATAACTTTTATATTTTAAGGATCCATATTTTAGCAAGAAACAATTAAATGCAAATTTAAAACTTATAAAATATAATGGTATTTCCAAGAGGCTCAAACATTATTTCTAAGAAGCTCATTTTTTGGATGTTTAGTTTCTAAAAATCATTCTTTCGAGCTGTTCTAAATTCATGTTGAAAAAGCGCTGGTTTTTGTTTAAAGAACGTATCTGAGTAATTTCATCATCACTCAGAGCAAAGTCAAAAATGCTTATATTCTCCTTTATATAATCGGGGTTAGTAGCTCCAGGTATAACAGAAAAGCCTTCATGGATATGCCAGCGTAGAATGACCTGTGCTACAGTTTTGTTATGTGCTTGTGCAATTTTTGAAATTACCGGGTCAGAAAGAAGCCCTTTATCACCGTGTCCCAGTGGATACCAACATTCTATTACGATGTTGTAATCTTTCACTTTTTCGCGTATATCGTTACGCTGTGCATAAGGGTGACACTCAATTTGCAAAGCGACAGGTTTTATTTTCATACTGTCAACAATAGCTTTGAAAGCTTTGTCTGATGCATCGAAATTACTAATACCCAACGCACGAATTTTCCCCTGTACAACTGCTTTTTCCATTTCTTTCCATGCGGCAACATAATCACCTATGGGTTGATGAATGTACAGCAAATCAATATAGGGTGTTTGAAGACGTTCCAGCATTTCATCAATAGATTGCATGGTGTTTCCATTCGAATAATCGGTAGGCCACAGCTTGCTTGTAATCCATATTTCGTTGCGAGGAATACCACTCTCCTTAACCGCTGCGCCCACACCGGATTCGTTTCTGTAAGCATGAGCAGTATCTATATGACGATAACCGTTTTTTAATGCAACAAGGCAAGCATCCTTACACGCTTCGGTTGACGCAGTGAACGTACCAAGTCCGAGCTGAGGCATTTCCAAACCATTATTTAGCTTAAGCATAGGAACATTGGACTTTAGCTGTTGAGCATTTACAAGCATAAAACTTCCGAATAGCAGAAATGCTACTATGGAAAAATAATTTTTTTTTGAGTTTTTCATTTGTCTATTAATTCATTAAGTAATTAAACTTGATTTATAGTTTTACAGTTGCTGGTGAATATCCAAAATACTTCCTGTATGCTGTAGCAAAATGGGAGCGGTTCTTAAAGCCAACTTCCATATAGACATCAGCCACTTTTTTCCCTTCTATTCTCAGTTTTTCTTTAGCAACTTCAAGTCTTTTTTGCATAATCCAACGCTGGGGAGTCAAATCACTGATTTTTTTGAAGTCTCGTTTAAATGTAGCTAAGCTCCGACCTGTGTATGTAGCGATTTCTTCTAGAGTAAATTCAAACATGTAATTTTCGTTCAGAAAATCTATAATATCAATTTTCCAAGGGTCAATAAAATCGAAAAGTATTGTGAAAAAGGCACTATCAATGTCAAGAAGTGCAAGTACTCCTTCCTGACGTTTAAGTTTCATTACCTCATCTTTGGGCTTGCAGTCTGAATCGAAGTAGGGTAATAATGAAAGAAATAAACTATTGATATTGGGCAGTGAAGGTAGTTTTATAACGGAATCTTTAGTTGCAGATCCATTTAACGGAATCAGTTTTTGATTCAACGATTGGTAATAAAGACGCAAAAAGTTCCGTTCGAAGGCCATTGTAATACCTTTGTACGAAACTCCTTTTGATGGACGCTTAATAAAAGTTAGCTTGTGATTTCGGGGAACAAAAACACACTGACCTGCAGAAACAACAATATCTTCTTTATCCGGTTCTTTTATGATCAGTTCTCCGGCGAAGATGCAGATTAAGAAATGACAATGTCCTCTTTCATAGCACATGGTTTCTTTGTTGAAAAAATGTACGAAAACTATGTTTGAGTAATTTTTTACAGCAGAACTTTGTTTATCCATGTTCAATGTGCTTTTTTTAGTATTTGGTCGATAGTGACTGGTGAAAAATCAACTATTCAATTCCTTTTTCAAATCAATGTAGCAATAGTATGCTATCTAAAAAATATACATGTTTCTCAAAAGCTCATTTTTAAGTTTATTTCTTGTAGCTATTGTATTCTTCCTCAGTTACGGGCTGTAACCAAACAACAGAACCTTTGTGTACCTGCGGATTTATGGCAATGTGTTCGAATTCGCCTATGGGTGTTGCTCCGTGCCAATGTACAACATTGGGCAAAATATCAACCACATCGCCTATATTAAGCAGTTGGATTGGTTTTCCTTTTTCCTGATAATAGCCTTTACCTTTTATACAAATCAAAATTTGTCCACTCGGATGCGAATGCCAGTTGTTTCGTACACCAGGTTCAAATACTACATTGGCAATAGATATGTCGTGGTTTTCATTCGCGTTTACCAACATTTGAAGCCAGGCTATCCCACTGAAATAATCGTTTTTGATCATCACTCCTTTAGGAAAAATCCGATCGGTTGTAATGTCGTCAATTGAACCAATCTGCATCTTTTCAACAGCTAAGCTTTTACCTTGAATCAATTCATTTAAAACAATTTTAGCAGAATCGGCATCGTTCTTATCTACATTTACTTCAATTACAGCTACTAATTGCTTCAGTTGTTCGGCAGAAATTCCCACATTCAAACACAAGTTCATGTGAGAAGCCAACATGGGTTCAGCATTACCTATACTTATTAATACAGAAACCGTTACCAATTCACGTTGAGCATAAGTCAACACATCGCGTTCAAATATATCGGCAAATAGGTGCTCTTTGAGGAAAGTCTCTATTTCGGGACTAAATGCAGCATACCCGGTTTGAGGTCTTCCTTTCGGTGGAGTAGTTCCCGAAAGTTTTGCTAGAACTTCCTTGCCACGTTCATACTTATCACGGGTATCTGTTATTGGTGAAGCTTTGCGCCCCCAATTGTCATTTATACCTTTGGCTTTGTGTTCGTCCAATACCGACATAAGGGTTTGCAATGCTCTCAGGCTTCTTGGGAATCCGCTATAAGCATAAAGGTGCACCAACACCTCCTTTATTTCATTCACCGTTAATCCGGCTTCAAGTCCGGCAACAAGCTCTGGTTTTAGTTTATTCAAATCACCTTTAGCGGCAAAAGCAGCTATGGTGATAATTTTTTCCTGTTGTTTGCTAAGCGAATTTTCGAGCATTGTATTTTGCGCTTTTATGTTATGGAATATTCCAGACAACATTATTACCAGTCCTGTAAAGAAGATTGTTTTTTGCATATTCATTTGTTTTATGTATTAGTTAATCAAATACTTATTGTTGAAATTGTTTCAATAACCAATTATCGAAAACAGGTATCCAATCACCTCTGTAACCGTAGCCGTGTGGCCAATCTTGCAGAATATGAGTTTCAACTGGAACATTAGCCTGTCGCAATGCATTTACACACGCAGCAAATTGGCTGACGAAAGGATCTTGTGTGCCATAACAGAAAAATGCAGGAGGGAGATTCGAGTTTCTGAACTGCTCCGCATTTGTAGAAGCAACACTAAGCCTTCCATAGAAAGAATATATGTGTCCAATTGCGCTGACATTGGCTGATATTTTATCTAATTCATCCGGAGTATATCCGGAATCAAGTGAAGAACCATTTATTGTTCCTTTAAAGTTCAATACCATTTCGCCACAGAGTATTCCACCAGCCGAAAATCCCATTACAGCAATATCATTTTTACGAATCCCATAATATTCAGCATGAGCTCTTACAAATCGTACTGCGCGTGCCAAATCCAAGGCTCCTTCTTGCTGTGTGTAGGGGCGTAATCTGTAGTTAACTACAAAGCTTTGATATCCCAATTCACTCAAGGCTCGTGCAACAGGCGTTCCCTCATTGCTATCACTACGAAATTGAAATGCACCTCCTGCACAAATAAGTACAGCTCCTTTTATTCCTACGCCTTCCTTTACAGGAAAATATACCATATACGGTCTGAATTCAGGATCATCAAAATATTGGTTATTCGGGTTAGTTGTATAAACTGTTGTTGCAGGCATATTACCATCAGGCCAAAGGATAATTTGAGTTTGTGTAGGATCGCCATAATCATTACCTTTTTCGCTCAGTGTTGTAAAAGTTTTCTCCTCACCGTATGCTGTTCCATTACTGTTGGTTGCATAAGCACATACATAATAGGTAGTGCTCGGCATTAGATTTGTAATTGCACTAGTAAATGATACAGATTGGTCATCATTAATTAACGTACTATCTTTTATTGAAGGATTACCAACTATATTCCAACATATTCCTTTTGAGATGACCGGTTCACCTCCATCGGTTACAATACTTCCCCCACAAGTTGCTGTTGTTATAGAAATATTTGTTACAGCTTCTGTCTCAATTGTAGGAATAGTTGTTTCTTGTTTATTATCAGTACAAGCCGAAAGTAAACAGATTCCCATTAAAATTACTGCTAAAGTCATATTGTTATACATAATTAAATGAGTTGATTATTAATTATTGATATGTTTTTTCCAGAATTGAACAGCCAGATCAAGCCATCCTTCAGCATCTGTACCAGTTCCAAGACCAAAACCATGTCCGGCACTTTCATATCTTCGATATTCAACTTCCACACCTGCATTTCGTAAGTTTTCCACACGTCTTTCCACAGTATTTATATTGGCTATCCCATCGTTAGCAGCAACAGTTATAAATGAGGGTGAAAAATCACTCGAATAGGTTGATTGTCCAGTATATGCAATGACTGCCGTTGCGGGTTTGGGTAAGCTTCCACCTCCATAAGCCGACACTCCACTTAAGGCTATATTTCCCGCCATACGTGCCCCGGCAGAACCTCCCCAAACAGAATAATCATTTGTACTTATTCCAAGCGTTTCTGCGTTTCTGAAAAGATATGCAATTGCTGCTGCTAGATCTTCTGTAGCATGTTGTTCACTTCCAATCCGGTATCTAATTACAAAAGCATTCAGTCCTAATTCACTTATACGTTGTGCCAGCGGAAACCCTTCGTGCAATGACCCTACATAAGAAAACCCGCCACCGGGACATACCACAGCAAAGGGAGCATTTGGCTTTCCACGATAAAAAAATAATCCTGTATTTCGTTTTGCAGGGTCTTGCACTTTCTGCTGGTCGCTGTAAATATTATAAAAAACTGTTCTTCCCAAGTTTACTTCATCTATCAAATAATTCACAGCACCTACCACAATTTCAGGATGGATATTCCCGTGATAGGGCATAAGTGTAGCCACATTGGAAAGTGAAGTATTATAATAGGATGAATTATTATCATAAGGCAAAAGTAATTCACCAACTCCTTCAAACGCAGAATGATTTACGATGTCACGCACAAAACTATTCACGGTTAAATGAGTTTTAGTAGTGTCTTTTTCTGTTTCAACATCACCATTATTCGGATTAATAATTGGGACATCGTTGCAAGATGAAAAAGACAGCAGCAACAATAGAATTATCATAGCATTTGGCATATTGTTCAAGTTATATTTTACAATTAAATCAATTATCCTTTTGACATCAACGAGTCATCAATCTTGTAAAAGATAATGAGCCTAATTTCCACTGCCCCTTCACCTTTATATATACCTCGGTTACTTCAAACGGATTGGTCACTTCGTTACCTCCAACAACGGCTAACAGATCAATTCTATTCAACAGAATGGCAGTTTTGTCAATGATATTCACCGATACTTCATGGATATCCGCTTTTTTGTACCAAATACCACCACTTTTTATTACATTGATTTCCTGTTCTGTTCCCCATGCTCCACCCATGTGTACAAACACGGCTTTTGCGTGAAACAGATTACTTAGTGCATCTACGTTTTTGTCGGCCATCCACTGCCATTTATCCTTGGAGAGGGTAATAATTTCCTGTTCGGCTTTCGTGTAGGTTTTAACCGGATCGACAGTAATATTTTGCTGACTGAAAATAAATTGACTACTCACAAAGAGTAAAATAAATGCTGAAAATAATGTTTTCATAATGGTGTGTTTTTAAATTATTTGATATTAAATTTTTTGTTACAAAGACTTGCCAAAGAACTCGTTGAGTTTATTTACTGCTTGCGCCACATATTCAGGAACATAATAGGTTTGAATATGTGTGGCACCCGGAATCAGAAACAATTCTTTGCTTTTTGCATTGGTTGCTTTGCTAAATGCTTCATCTGTCATGTATTTTGTATCGGCTTTGCTTCCAGCCATCATCAACAGAGGTTGATTGATTAAATCCATATTAGATGATGCATCCCAAGTCATTAAATCCATTAAGCTACTTGTTGTGTACAAAAAAGTTGAATTTGGATGTTTGTGAGTTCTATAATAATATTCATATCCTTCACGATACAAATCGGTTGTGGTCTTAGCGATTTCTTCATCAGTAATGCTTGCCACGCCCGAATAGATGATTTTACCGCTTGCGACTTCTTGTGCACGTGCATCCGAAGCTTGTTTCAAGCGTTGTTGAATAGTATTTAATTGGGAATTTTGAAAACCATTACGTCTTACTTCCCCTGAATTAAACATGCTCAAGGTCGCAACAGCTTTAATCCGCTTATCCGATTGAACGGCTTTTAGTGTATAACCGCCGCCACCACATATTCCTAACGCTCCCAAACGGTTTGTATCAACACCCGGATATTTGGAGACAAAGTCAACCATACCGTGGATGTCCTCCACGCGGAATTGGGGTTTATCCGTATGCCGGGGTTCGCCACCACTTGCTCCCTGATACGATGCATCGGCAGCAATAGTAATATAACCTGATTCTGCTAACCGTTGAGCGTACAATCCGGCAGTTTGTTCTTTGACACCACCATTTGGGTGAGCCACTACTATGACCGGATATTTTTTTGAAGGCTCGTAATTAGCAGGTGTATATACATTGGCTGCAATATCAATACCATTCAGTTTATAACTTATCGGATGAATATTCACCTGATTGATTTCATTTTTGGCGATTGCTCCCTGATAAACCAAACCAAAAGGATTGGTTTGAGCATTTGAAATAATACTAACATTCACGAATAATATGATTAAGATTTTGCGGATAATTGTTTCCATAATACAATATATTAGAGATTAAAATATTAATCCAGACCTTTCTTTTTAAGCCAAGTTAAAAGCTCATTGGCAATTTCGACATTGTTTAAATCGGACATTGGGAAATGTGTATTGCCTTTTATGCCTACTTCGGGTAAATGAACAATGGTCACATCGCCTCCGTGAGCATTTACAACCTTAGCCCATTGGCGAGCTGTATTGAGTGCAGTGCGCCAGAAATTTAGCGAAGGAGCATTTGTTTCTTGCTGAGGTATAAAATCGCCATAATAAACTACAATAGGAATTTTGGTCAGCTTCATAAATTCATTGAATGGAATACCTGCACCGCCGCGGTTGCCTTCGGGAACTTCACCCTCCGGAAATACAAATCCCCCCGGCTCGTATGAAACAATTGCTTTTACATGTTCATTTTTGATAGCAATTTTCCAACCAGGCACACCACTTGCAGAATGTGTAAGCAGAATACCATCACCCGATTTATTAAACACAGCAGAAAGGGCATTTACTACGGTTGCTTCATCTACATTGCCTGTGTTTGGGGTCATCATTCGGTAAAACTTATCCAATGATAAACTGTCTTTTGGAAACTGAACGCCCTCATTCACGTTGGGATATAAGCCAATCCGAAATTGGGTGTACCAGGTTTGATCGTCAGGAGTTGCTGTAATTTGTCCGGGCTTTGAAGTTTGTCCGGCAGCACCGCGCCCCGGCTGGTCGACAAGATAAACGCCATACCCTTTTCGCAAAAACATATCTGCAAAGCCTTCCCGGCCATCAGCAGTAGTTTGCCAGCTGCGGCGCGATTGTCCGTAACCGTGCAAAAACACCATTGATTTGTGTTTTGCTTTTACCGGGATTTGATAAAATACATCGGCATGATCTCCGTGGCGGGTTTGTCCGCCCTGTGGCTCATACCATGGTTTGAGTGGGTCAAATGCACCTTCGCTTTTAACAACGATTCCACCAGCCGAAAATGCTCCCTGTTCCTTTATTACCAAATTTCTGCTTTGATTTTGCTTTGTTGAGGCACAGGATGAAAAGGCAGCGGCTATCAATATAACGTTTAGTAAGTTTTTAATTGTTTTTTTCATGATAAAGCTCATTATTGTTTATTCTTCTTTTCTTTTGGATTTTTTAAAGTTGCCATGTCTATGACATAGCGAAACTTTACTTTACCGTCAATTACAT
This sequence comes from uncultured Paludibacter sp., assembly GCA_963678465.1. Lineage (GTDB taxonomy): Bacteria > Bacteroidota > Bacteroidia > Bacteroidales > Paludibacteraceae > Paludibacter. The sequence continues at coordinate 3,050,133 of OY782858.1, read as the reverse complement.
TTTTATAGGCATCATCTATTTTATCAGCCGATATAATTTCTACTTCGGGATAAATATTATTAGCAACTGAATAGTCTATTACCTTCTGAGTTTCGGGAATGCCACCAATAAGTGAACCATATACTTTGCGATGTGCTGCAAAGATCAATAAACTTGTTGGAATAATGGGTGTGTTTTCATTTGCCGGCAGACCTACAATTGCCATTTCGCCATTTTCTTTGAGCATTCGGACATACATTACGGGGTCGTATTTCGCAGGAATAGTGCTGATGATAAAGCTAAAATGGTTGTTTAATCCTTTTAGTTCTTCGGGGTTAGTTACATTTACATAGCGAAATGCACCCAAACGTTTTGCATCCGCCCGTTTGTCTTCGGTAATATCAAATACTGTAACTTTTGCACCCAAAGCCACCAGATATTGAATGGCCATGTGTCCTAAACCGCCGAAACCAGCTACAGCAACCGTATCACCTGTTGTAACTTTTGAAAACTGAATGGGAGAGTAGGTGGTAATACCGGCACACAGAAGTGGGGCTACCCGTTTCATGTCGGCATTTTTAGGGATTTTGATAGCGTAGTTTTCGGAAACAACATAGTTGTTAGCATACCCTCCCTGAGTAATCTCATTGTTGTGTAAATAGTCGGTGGATGCATAAGTTCCCACCATTCCTTTTTCGCAAAATTGTTCTTTGCCCTCTTTACACTCGTGACAATGATTGCAAGAGTTGATTATACATCCAATGCCGGCATAATCGCCTACTTTGAATTTAGTTACATTTCTTCCGACTTTTGATACTCGTCCTGCAATTTCGTGTCCACCTACAAACGGATACTTTATTTGCCCCCATTCGCTTTTTCCCATGTGAATGTCGCTGTGACAAATACCCGAATACATAATGTCGATGAGAATGTCATTGTCGCCAACAGAGTGACGTGTAAACTCGTAGTATTCAAAATGCGGTTCTTTTGAAAACATTGCCATACCTTTTGCAGGAATTCGGTTTTCCTGGCCGAATGCTGTATTGCTTAGAGTTACAGCAAAAAGTATTATTGAACTTAATATATGTCTCATAAATATGAATTTAGTAGATCAGTTTATTGTTTTTGAATTACCCCATTATCCCGAAGCCATTTCAGAATATCGCTTTCAGCATTTCGCACACTACTTCCCCTTACAGGTAACCCACTAAGAATTTTCGCAGTCGGACAAAGTAGCTTTAAATCTTCCATGCTTTTTCCCATTCGGGAGCCTTCGTGTGTAATGAACGGTAGGATAGTTTTACCTGTAAAGTCGTAGCCCGATAAAAATGTGGCTACCGGCGGTGCAAAGGTACTCCACCAGTTGGGCGAGCCTACAATGATAATATCATAAGTTTCAATGCTTGCCGGTTTCGACTTGAGTGCCGGCTTAAAGTTGGAATTAATCTCTTTCTTTGCTTGATCAACACAAGCATTGTAATCCTCGGGGTATGCATCAGTAGGTACTATTTCAAAAATATCGGCGTTAGTGATTTTTTTAATTTGTTCAGCCATCTCCCGTGTGTTGCCACTCCAGGAATAATAAGCAATTAGAATTTTATTTTGTGCTTGCATAGTTATACTTATAAAAATTAATCCCAGAAGGATAAATGCTATTTTTAAATTATTCATGTGTTTATAATTGATTTTTTATTGTCACATGGAACTCACAAAACAAAATTTAAACATGCCCCTCTGGGTCAAAATTGTTTAAATTTTGTCATGTTCGTTTCATAATGTTATCTGTTTATCATTTTTTGATTGGCAGCACCATACCTTTCACCAATAATTTCAATTTGTGATATAGCTTCATTTATTCTTAGCAAATCTTCGGGAGATAATGATACATTTACAGCTCCTGCATTTTCTTGCAACCGATTTATTTTGGTCGTTCCCGGAATGGGAACAATCCATGGCTTTTGTGCTAATACCCAAGCCAATGCGATTTGCGAAGGTTCGCAGTTTTTCTCCCGGGCAAATTGTTTTACAACCTCCACCAGCGTCAGGTTTTTCTTTAGATTTTCTTCAGAAAATCTAGGCACAGTACTTCTGAAATCGTTCTGACCGAATGAAGTGGACGTGTCAATTTTTCCTGTCAAAAATCCTTTCCCAAGTGGGCTGAAAGGAACAAAACCAATACCGAGTTCTTCCAAAACTGGCAGAATATGTTCTTCCGGTTCTCTCCAAAAAAGTGAATATTCGCTTTGTAGTGCAGTAACAGGTTGCACAGCGTGAGCACGGCGGATCATTTCTACTCCTGCCTCCGAGAGGCCGAAATGTTTTACTTTTCCTTCTTTAATTAAATCGTTTACCGTACCTGCAACATCTTCAATAGGAACCTGAGGATCCACCCGGTGCTGGTAAAATAAATCTATGGCATCCACCTGAAGTCGTTTCAACGAAGCTTCGGCAACCTTACGGATTTGTTCAGGTCTACTATTAAGCCCAATTGATTTACCATCCTGTATCTCAAACCCAAATTTGGTGGCAATAACTACTTTGTTCTTAAATGGCTTTAAGGCTTGTCCTACCAGCTCTTCGTTGATATATGGTCCGTAAATTTCAGCGGTATCAAAGAAGGTAATTCCCAAATCAACTGCTTTGTGCATTAATTCTGTCATGGGTTTTATATCATGAACTTCACCATAACCGAAACTCATTCCCATACAACCTAGTCCGATTTCGGAAACTTCAAGGCCTTGTCCTAATTTTCTTATATCCATCATTTTACATTTTCAGTTTGACTGTTGTCATTATATTTTATAACTACTCAATCCTTTTACCATTTCCGGGTCGCGATGATCGAAAAATAAACTGGTTTTGGTGTCTAAGCTTTGTATGCTTATCATATCTTCGGTAGAGAGTTCAAAATCAAGAATATTGAGATTTTCAATCATTCTTTCTTTACGAACCGATTTTGGAATAACTAAAACGCCTCGTTGTGTAAGCCAGCGCAATACAACCTGTGCTACTGACTTATTGTATTTGTTTCCGATGGACTTCAATAATTCATTCGAAAACAAATTGTTTCTGCCTTCGGCAAATGGGCCCCATGATTGAATTTGAACACCGTTATTAATCAGAAATTCGTGATTATCAATCTGCTGATTAAATGGATGTGTTTCTACCTGATTCACAGCTGGTATAAATCCACTATTTGCAATCAAATCAGCAATTCGGTCGGGCTGAAAATTAGAAACGCCAATTGCTCTGATTTTACCCTGCTGATACAATTCCTGCATAGCACGCCACGACCCAAATATATCGCCATAAGGTTGATGAATCAGGTATAAATCCAGGTACTCCAGTTGTAACTTGTTCAACGATTTTTCGAAAGCTTTGATGGTGTTTTCATATCCGGCATCACTCACCCACAGTTTGGTGGTAATGAAAAGTTCTTCTCTTGCAATGCCACTCTTTTTAATTGCATTACCCACCGCCTCTTCATTCATATACGATGCAGCAGTATCAATCAACCGATATCCAGCCTGTATGGCGTCAATTACACTTTGCTCACATTCCTTAGGGTCGTTCACCTGAAATACGCCAAATCCAATCATTGGCATTTCTACTCCATTGTTTAATGTTATCTTTTTCATTTTGCTAATTGTTATTTTTTTTGTTTTATCTTTAGTGTAAAAATAGTAAGTCATACTATGTACTTATGTTTCTGTAAGGCTCAAATTACATCAACGATTCTCGAATCTCAATGTCTATCCATTCAATCATTTTCCGTGATGAAAATTTGATTGTCTAAGACGATGCAAAGATGGGGGTAATTTTAGGTCAGTCAATTATACAATTTACTGGTTTGTCTACCAAAAACACTGATAGAGTTTATTAATAGGATAAAAAGTCAAATGATTCTGTATATTTGCATTCAAATAATAGTAATACATTGAATTATGGAAGATATTTTGAGGTTTAATACCATCACAGAATACAATACATTAAACAACACAAAGACATTAAATCCTTTGGTAAGCTTAATTCATTTTGAGAATGCTGAACCCCGTAAACTCAGGCGAATGTATTATGGGTTTTACGCAATATTCTTGAAACAGGTCAAATGTGGCGATTTGCGTTATGGATTGAATTATTACGATTACCAGGAAGGAACAATGATTTTTCTGGCTCCCGGGCAGGTTATTGGTGAGAACGGGGACGACCTTTATCAGCCTCAAGGATACGCACTGGTTTTTCATCCCGATTTGTTACGAGGTACTACACTAGGTAAAACAATAGAAGATTACTCTTTCTTTTCTTATGCATCCAATGAATCGCTACATTTGTCAGATCAGGAAAAAGAGATTATTCTGGAGTCATTCTCTAAAATAGAGTTTGAAATAGCTCATGCAATTGATAAACACAGTAAAAAGCTTATTGTTTCGAATATAGAGCTTTTACTCAATTATTGTATGCGGTTCTACGATCGGCAATTTATTACCAGAGAAAATACGCACAAGGGATCGCTTGAAAAGTTTGAATTTTTACTCAGAGATTATTTTCAGTCGGATAAACCTCAAGATATTGGTTTACCCTCTGTGGGTTATTTCGCTGATCAATTACATTTATCAACGAATTATTTCGGAGATATGTTTAAAAAAGAAACCGGTAAAACTGTCAAAGAATATATCTCTTTGAAGTTGATTGATATTGCCAAAGAGAAAATATTTGATAAAAGTAAATCAATTAATGAGATAGCCTACGAATTAGGATTTAAATATCCACAGCATTTTACAAGGCTGTTCAAGAATGAAACCGGATATACGCCTAATGAATATCGGTCGCTGAACTAATTTTAAGTAGCTATAAAGCAAATTTGCACAGACTGTCGATAAGACAATCTGAGCAAATTTCAGTTTGAGAGTTTGTTTTAAAGCTTCAATCTATACTATTAATATAGATTGAAGGACTAAATCGAACTAAGAGTAAAATTGTCATCCTGCCGATTGCTTGATTTTCAATTGAGTACCATTCCCAAATTTTTCCTTCAAAATCTGCATATCGTTACTTACCTTTAAGTCAAGAATCTTGGCATAATGCTGAGTTGTTTTGAGGTTTTTGTGTCCGAGCATTTTGGAAACGCTTTCGATCGGTACCCCGTTTGAAAGCGTGACAGTAGTGGCAAAAGTATGCCGGGCAATGTGAAATGTCAGTTCCTTGTTTATCTCGCAAACGTCAGCAATTTCCTTCAAGTATGAATTCATCTTCTGATTGCTGAGAATAGGTAAGAGTTTATCCTGGTTGACTACCTGCGGGTGATCTTCGTATTTTTCCAATATAGCAGATGCGATGGGCAATAACGGGATATTAGAACGTGTATCGGTCTTGGTGCGGTTAATGAAAATCCAACGTTCGCCATCAACGCCAAAACCTATGTTTTTGCGAGATAGTTTCTTTACATCCACGTAGGCCAGACCTGTGAAGCAGCTGAAGAGGAATATGTCTTTGACCTGATTGAGTCTGTCTGTTGCCAATACTTTGTTGAACATTGTTTCAATCTCATTCTGTGATAGGAATGCCCGTTCTACTTCCACAATCTTACATTTATAGTTTATGAAAGGGTCGCGCTCAATCCAACCATTAGCTAAGCATATACGGACAATCTTACCGAAATTCTTGATGTATTTGGCCGTTGTATTCTGATTGCACTTGTGTACGCTTTTTAAATAGAATTCGTAACTTGTCACGAACTCATGATCAATTTTGCGAATGTCAATATCTGACACTTTGTATTTCCAGTTCAGGAAAGCTATTGTGTGTTTAAGCGATGTTTCGTATCGGGTATATGTTGCAGTTGCGAATTCACGACCAACAAGGGCTTTTATTTCCTCGTTATGTTGTTGGAAAATGCCAATAAGCATGTGACTGCGTTTCTCAATCCCAAGTATCTTGTTTCTCATATTTTCGGCATTGACAACTTCATCTTCCCGGATAAGCTGCTGCTGATAGTCATAAACTTTTGCCTTTAATGTGTCCAGATAGTAATTTGTAGCTTTAGATTCGGCACTAGTGCCTTTCATACAGCTTCCTTCTACAGACCATTTTTCAGGAAGTGTGTAACGTTTGGTACTTAATTCGATTCTTTCTCCATTGACAGTAACACGGATATAAATAGGGACTAGACCGTCCGTTGTGGTTTTTGCTCTCTTTGCGTAAAAGAGAATGGAAAGTTTTGCATTCATTGTGGTAACCTTTAGAATTGTTCAAAAATACTTGTTCTTTAATTAGTACACAAGATGTTCAATCTTTGAACTGCTTGATTACAAGTTGTTTTGATGTGTATTCGGGTACCCGAGCCCTTGAAATTCTTTGGGTACCCGAATAGGTCTCCAAAAGATTGATATTATTTGAATATTTTAGATATATCCAAAAATAAAAAAGCTCGTAAATCATTGATTTTACGAGCTTTTACTTTAAATTGAAATTTAATTTGTGGAGCTGGAGGGAGTCGAACCCTCGTCCAAACAAGGAAATAATAAGCTTTCTACATGTTTATCTTCGCTTAGGTTTTCGAGCGTAGGCAAGACCGAAGCCACCAACCTGCGCCTTATCCTTTTTGTTTCATTGCACCCCCAAGGCTGAGCACAACTATCTTCGATTTATCCACACTTCCTGTTCATCGGCCTCGAAGCGACGGCCTTTGGGAAATGTCTCGTTCTGGTACCTAGTACCTGAATTAAGTTAATCTACTTTATTCGATTAAGCAGCAAGAGCGTAGTTTTCTTCGCCAGTTATAATTTTAAGAACCTGGATTTACGAGCTGTTTTCTCAAAGCTCGACATGCTTACATATCAGTTCTACCTGCTGTCAAAACCAAACAGCCCCTAAACCCAACATCAAATTAACAACAAATCGTTCAAAACAGTCATCAATTATTTGGTGGTTTATTTTGCTGCAAAGATACAACTTATTTCTCACTCAAATGTATTGTTCGATAAAATCAAACAAAACACGAGCATATTTTACATATTCATCACATCCTTAAAATCATTTGTTTTTTAGAACTTTAGGTGTCTTAACAAAGCGAATTGGGGTCTTCATCTTATTTTCCGTGTAAAAAATCTTACCTTTGCTCATCAATTCAACATACTTACTTATGCAAATATACCTTGCTCCACTTCAGGGACTTACCGATAGAGTTTTTCGTGCATCATTTTATGAAAACATCGGTCATTTCGACAAAACCTTCTCCCCGTTTATTCGCGTACAAAATGACAATTTTTATCGACCAACACAATGCAACGATATTCTTGCCACACACAACCAGTTTCAGCAACCTGTACCTCAGTTTTTGGGCAATAATGCCGCCTCTTTTCAAAAATTCGAAGAACTTTGTATTGAGAACGGATACAGTGAAGTGAATATCAACATGGGATGTCCGTATCCAATGGTCACCGGAAAGAAAATGGGCGCAGGTTTACTTGCACACCCTGATCTCATTAGCAAGTTACTCGAAGGTGTTTTTTCCGGGACAAAGCTTCGTGTTTCGGTTAAATGCAGGTTGGGGATGGAAAACACAAATGAATTTGCCGAAATTGTCGCTATTTTGAATCAATTTCCTCTCGAAGAAATAATTATTCATCCGCGCATTGGGAAACAACAATATAAAGGCGAGGCTGATATGAAAGCTTTTGCTCAATTTGCACCTTCGGTAAAACATTCGGTTTGCTACAACGGTGATATTCTGACTCCCGAAGATGTGAACCAGCTCGTACAACTTAGTCCTCAGACAGACAAAATAATGATTGGCAGAGGAATATTGAGGAATCCATTTTTACTGAGCGAAATCAGAGGAGAAAAACTGACCCGGGAAGAAAAGGTAAAAATGCTCCGAAACTTTCACCTTTCAATGATTGAGAATTGTAAAAAAAAGTACTCCGGAGATCAGCATTTTCTCAGACACATGGTAGAACTTTGGGAATATCAGAGTCTGGCGTTTGAAGATGGACACAAGGTATATAAAGCCGTAAAAAAATGCAAAACGCAGTCGCAGTACGGCGAAATTATTTTTGCAGCCATCAATAACTATCAATAAGAAAAGCTAAAGTGTAATTTTTGCAGAAAACTATTCTAAAACAAGACAAATCATTGAGGAAATATTAATCAAAAAATCATATAATTTCTTTGATTTGAGCTATTATCTCTTCATCCGTTCCACTAACAATCCTTTGTGCTTTTGCATAAAAAGGCGACCGAATGCCAAGTCCCTGCTCAATAAATAAACGCAGCTCCTCTCCTTTCCTATCGCCAAGCAGCGGTCGTTTCCCGATGCGCGATGATGCAAGCCGCACTTCCAGTTGCTCCGGCGTAAGTTGAAGATAAATTGTCAGTCCGCGTTCGTTCATATATTCCATATTATCAAAAAAACAGGGAACACCACCACCCGTAGAAATTACTGTTTTTTCAAATTCGGCAACTTCGTGCAGACAATCACGTTCAATCAACCGGAATTGAGCTTCTCCCAGTTCAGCAAAAATCTGCGAAACGGATTTATGATATTTCTCTTCGATATGCGCATCCATATCAACAAATGCAAAACCGAGCTGATGCGCCAGTATCTTACCCATCGACGTTTTGCCCGAACCCATATATCCGACTAAAAAAACTCTTTCCATTTTAACGCCTAATTTATTTTGAATCGCAAAGTTAATTAAAAAGTACTGAATCGCTCATTTTTAGCTCTGCCACAAGGACAGTAAATCAATTTTTGGTGATTATATTTAGAAAAACACCGAATGATTCGATCCATTCGGTGTTTTCCATATTGTGTTGAGTTGTAGAATTCTACAAACTATCGCCAAAATCTTCTTTAAATTTAGCCATTAGTTGCTGAGGCCAATCCGAAGTAGGAGCCAATCCTCCCATGAAAAAGCGCAATACCGGAGGTTCATAAACAAATTTAAGTCCACCAATCAGCAGTCTGTTTTCGTAAAGCCATGTCAAGCGGTCTTCCACATATTTAATTTGCGAAAGCGTAAATACACGCCTTGGAACAGCCAAACGAAGCAATTCCATATCAGCATAAGTTTCGTTTCCGTATTCGTCGCGCTGGTTGGAGATAGAACCGCGTTCCATACCCCGAACGCCGGAAATCAGAAACAAAGCTGCCGCTAAAGCCCCTGCAGGATATTCAGTCTGAGGGATATGTGCACAAAGCTGCATAGCATCCACATGAGCGCCCAATACACCGGCGGGTTTAATCATTGGTATTCCTTTAGCATCTAAACTATCGACAAGATATTTAATAAATGTAGGACTTTGGCTAATAATTGTTTCGTCTAATGTTTCGTACAATCCCACTGCCATGGCCTCCACTTCGCGAATAGACATTCCACCATAAGTAAGAAAGCCTTCGTACAAAGGGATAAAAGCTTCAAGTTCTTTGAAAATCTCCATACTGTCGGTGCAGATACCTCCACCGCGGGAAGAACTTAATTTACGTGCTGAGAAATAACACAAATCGGCTAACCCCGTCATTGTCTTAATCACTGTTTCCATGTTCGAATCCTTAAACTCAGGTTCGCGTTGCAGCACGAGATAAGCATTTTCGCCCAACAAACTACAATCCAACACCAAGCGGATTTTATATTTATCGGCCAAAGCACGTACATCGCGGAGGTTCTGAACCGAAAAAGGTTGACCACCAATTAAATTGGTAGAAGCTTCCATGCGAATGAACGGAATATTTTTAGGACCATTATAATTGATTACTTCTTCGAGTTTCTCAATATTCATGTTCCCCTTGAAAGGATGGCTGGAATTAATCACATATGCTTCATCGTAAAGCAACTCAACAATCTGTCCGCCTTTGTCGGTGATGTGAGCCATAGCCGTAGTGAAGTGATAATTCATAGGTACCAAACTACCTTTGTGTACATAAGCTACCGATATGATATTTTCAGCGGCTCGTCCCTGGTGCACAGGAAGCAGGTATTTTTTTCCAAGCACATCGTTCACTGCTTTCAGAAGGCGTTCGAAACTCTGCGAACCGGCATAAGCATCATCAGCCTGCATCATAGCTGCCAATTGATTATCGCTCATAGCATTGGTTCCGGAGTCGGTCAGCATGTCGAGAAACACATCCCTCGTACTTAATCTGAAAGTGTTGAAACCGCCTTCGTAAAGCGCTTCGAGACGGCGTTCGATAGGTACTAAATTGAGTTTTTGCACAATGCGTACTTTGTGCAGCTCCAACGGAATATTCTCTCCGCTGTAAAATTTGATTTCTTGCATAGCTATTACAAAAAAAATGATTTATAGATTATTTATCTGATTTTGTTTTAAAAAACAGAGTGCCTGTATCGAACAAGCACTCTTTCTGAATAATTATTCCTGTTTTTTTCAAATCAAAGTCTTTTACCCACAAAGATAATCAATTTATCAATACAGCACAGCTCTTTTTAGGAATTTGAACAAATTTCAAACACAACAATTACGTTTTGTTACTATTTTAGTTAAACACAAACAATAACCGAAACGAAATAATCTTTCCTGAATTTATTCTGACTTAACTACGTGAATGTATAAATTAGTTTTAAAACAACACATTAGCTACAAGTATTTAAAACAAAAAAACCGACACAAATCTTCTTTGTATCGGTTTCAATTTTTATTATTGAATAAAAATTACATATCCCATTGTTCACAGCGACCAGTACCAACTTTAGTTCTCCTCATCATATATCCAAAAGGACGGGGCGATACCATCGTGCGGCAGCAGAGGGTTAATAAAAATGGCAAGAGTAGTCTTACCATTTTATTTGCATAATTAACGACAGATCAAATACCTCAACACTTATTGACTGTCCAATAACTTTTGTAAATTATTTGTACTAAAACTCAAAATTTGTTTACCGCAAACCAAAAATGTTGAATCATTTTGTAATCGCATTTTAAATACCATTTTATTATAATCTTTATAAAATGTAATTGCATATTTTCCATGTAACGGATTGTCTGGTACATTAAAGAATACAGAATCTTGTTTGTTTTTATTAGTAATTAGTTGCCAGTTACCAAGTGACTGATTCATTTTCTGATCACATATTGCGGGTAAATCACATGTCATATCACTATTAAATGAAAGCATATTTTCACAATAATACCAAACACGACCTTGTACTATGCAACTATCTAAATCTAAGCCCCACAGCCCAACTAATCTTTTTTCAGTACGCGATTGACAGGAAAAAGATAAACCCATGTAAAATACAATTACAAAAAATACATATAGTCTTCTCATTGTTAATTTATTTAATTTTATTTGGATCATACATATTGTTTGCTTTTAATATGCCGATTCCTCGTCCTACCGGATATCTTCATTCAATACACAAAGCTTCGCGAACGTCTGAGGTGATTTGTAATTACGAGATACCTACCACTGCAAAATATATTTATCGAAGTAAAGATAAGTATTTAATCTAAATATTCAACTTAGTCACCAATAAAACCGTCTCTGTTCTTCGTTACGAAGTTTAGTGTTGTCGATAGATGTAATTTTCATATTCTTTTATTTTTAAGTGATGAATAGTCTTGTAAGCAGTATTTCTTCCCGCTTTTCAGCCGGCGATTGTCGACAGGCTTTCAGAAGCTCCCGAAACCTTGCCGCGGCTCGTGTTCCGACTTTCGGAACGCTCCGAAACCTTAAGGACGATAGTGGATTGACTTTCGGAACGCTCCGAAACCCTGAGGACGATAGGGGATTGACTTTCGGGAATTTCCGAATGTATGCCGAAGAGCGCTGACTGACTTTCGGAGCTGGTGGGACCCCCGGCGACAGACGGCGGCTGAAAGGTAAAAAGGGCGGACAGGACTTAAAAACAGGATATTAGCCACAGGTATTTAAAACAAAAAAAACCGATACAAATCAACATTGTATCGGTTTTAATTTTAATTATTGAATAAACATTACATATCCCATTGCTCGCAGGAGTCAATCAGATCATCAAAAGTTTTGATTTTCGATTTTGCCTGCACTTCTTCTATTTGTTTCGTCATGGCTTCGTCGTAAGTTTCAGTTTCCACATCGCGAATCACACCTACAGCTACCGGAAACTCAGGTCCTTCCATCATGGCTAATTTCAGTTGCAAAGTACTGTCTTCGCAGTGTGCATCGTGCACCAACAAATCGTTTTCAGTTACTCCGTTTTCGCCAAGCGCAACCACTTTCAGTTGAAATCCATCCACTACAAGTCCCTTGTCGTTGTTTTTTCCAAAAATCATTGGTTTGCCATGTTCAAGGATAATAAGCCGATCGTAACGGTTTTCCTTTTCCGAAAGCCAGCTGTGAGCACCATCGTTGAAGATAACGCAATTCACTAAGGTTTCGATGACGGAAGTACCTTTATGTTTAGCCGCTGCCATCATCGTCATTTGAGCCGATTTCAGGTCCACATCCAGTGTGCGACCGAAGAATGTACCACGTGCACCAAAGGTGAGCTCAGCGGGACGGAAAGGACGTTCGATAGTACCAAAAGGAGATGACTTGGTGACGTATCCTTTTTTGGTAGTTGGCGAGTACTGTCCTTTTGTCAAACCGTAAATCTGATTATTAAAAAGAATTACATTGATATCCACATTACGGCGAACACTATGTATAAAGTGATTTCCGCCAATGGCTAAACAGTCGCCATCGCCTGTAATTTGCCATACAGTAAGCTTTGGATTAGCCACTTTAACTCCAGTGGCAATGGCTGCTCCACGTCCGTGAATAGAGTGAAAACCGTATCCCGAAATGTAATAAGGCAAACGAGACGAACATCCGATACCTGAAATTACAGCTGTTTCGTGAGGCGGCACACCCAAATCGGCCATTACTTTTTGCAAAGTATTCAGCACAGCATAATCGCCACACCCGGGACACCAGCGCACATATTGGTCACTTTTAAAATCCTTTGCTGTATATTGTTTTATTATTGATGTATCCATAATAAATGATTTTTCCTTAATTATGCTTTGTTATTATAATAAACTTGTGAAGTGTTCCTCAAGTTCACTTACTGTAAATGGTTGTCCCTGCACTTTGTTATATTGCAGATATTCACCCGGTACCTTCGAACGCAGATAAGTGGCAAATTGTCCGCTGTTCAGTTCGCAAACCACCACTTTTTTATAGCGTTTAATCACCTCTTCTGTATTGATCGGGAGTGGATTAATATAATTAAAGTGAGCAAGCGCCACTTTCTTTCCTTCCTTGTTCAGCGCATTCACAGCAGTCATCAAATGTCCGTGCGTAGCACCCCAACCCACTACAAGTAATTCGGCGTTTTCATCACCTTCCACTTCAAGTTCAGGGATAAAGTGATTGATATAATCAATTTTTTGTTGCCGCGTATCCACCATTTTTTGATGATTTTCAGCATCGGTAGAAATCGCACCTGTAAAGTAATCTTTTTCGAGACCACCATTTCTATGTTCGAAACCTTCAACGCCCGGAATGCTCCAATAGCGCACTTTTGAAACCTCATCACGAGCGGTTACTTTAAGTCCTTCCATGCCCGGTTGAGCATAATTTGGTTTAATTTCGGGCAGTTCAGCTAATTTTGGCAGTTTCCAAAGCGAGGTTCCGTTGCCAACAAATGCATCCGTCATCAAAATAACAGGAGTCATGTGTTCCAATGCAATTTTTGAAGCCATAAAAGCATAATGAAAGCTGTTGGCAGGTGTGCTTGCCGCAATTACTACCACCGGACTTTCGCCATTACGTCCGTACAAAGCCTGCAACAAGTCAGTTTGTTCTGTCTTTGTAGGCAAACCCGTAGAAGGTCCTCCGCGCATTACATCAATTATTACAATTGGTAACTCAGCCATTACAGCCAGGCCAATAGCTTCTGATTTCAGCGCTAGTCCGGGACCGGAAGTGGAGGTAGCAGCCAAATCGCCTGCAAAAGCAGCTCCAAGCGCAATAGTTACCCCTGCAATTTCATCTTCGGCCTGAACCACTTTAACACCTAAGTCCTTGCGCAAAGCTAGTTCGTGCATAACATCGGTAGCCGGAGTAATAGGATAACTTCCCAGAAACAAGTCAATTCCTGCTTTTTTCGAAGCTGCAATCAAACCCCAGGCTGTGGCTTTATTTCCGCTGATGCTTGTATATTTTCCTTTGGCTAATTCATGCGATTTTTCAATCGTATAAGTGGAAATACTCAAATGCAAATTGTTACCATAATTAAATCCATCGGTAAGCACTTTCACGTTCGCTTCGAGAACACTTGGTTTTTTCCCGAATTTATTCTGAAGAAAATGGATGGCCTGATCAATAGGGCGATTGAACAACCAACAAATGAGCCCCAAAGCGAACATGTTTTTGCTTCGCAATACAGTTTTGTTGTCCATATCATAACCTTCGAGACTACTCTGTGTGAGCGTCGAAAGCGGAGCAGGAATCAACTGAATGGTATCAGAAAGCTTCAGTTCTTCGAATGGATTTTCAGTAAGAAAACCTGCCTTTTCGAAGTCTTTTTTCTGAAACGAATCTTCGTCGAAAATAAGAACGCCTCCTTTTTTAATTCCATCGGCATTCATTTTTAAAGCTGCCGGATTCATAGCCACCAACACATCGGCCTGGTCGCCCGGAGTATATATTTTTGATGCTCCTAAGTGTACCTGAAAACCAGAAACACCACCTACAGTGCCCTGAGGAGCACGAATTTCGGATGGGAAATCAGGAAAAGTTGAAATTTCATTGCCAAGAATAGCCGAAAGATTGGAAAAGAGTGTTCCCGTCAACTGCATGCCATCGCCCGAGTCACCGGTGAATCGCACCACAACGTTTTCCAATTCAGTTGTCTTTGTATTACTCATTATTATTAGATTAATTAAATTTTCTTTTACTACGAACCGACCTGTTCTTTTTATAAAACACGTTGATTTATACAACAATTAAAATTCTGCATTGTTCGGGGTACGAGGAAATGGAATCACGTCGCGAATATTCGTCATACCGGTAACAAACAGCAATAAACGCTCGAATCCTAAACCAAATCCCGAGTGCGGAGCTGTTCCAAACCGACGGGTATCAAGGTACCACCAAATGTCTTTTGTTGGAACGCCCATTTCGTCGGCACGTTTTTTAAGTTTTTCATAATCCTCTTCGCGTTGAGATCCACCAATAATTTCACCAATTTTAGGGAATAAAACATCCATGGCGCGAACAGTTTTTCCATCATCGTTTTGCTTCATATAGAACGATTTGATTTCCTTTGGATAATCGGTCAAAATCACCGGTTTTTTGAAATGCTGTTCCACGAGGTAGCGTTCATGCTCCGATTGCAAGTCGGTTCCCCAGCCTATCGGAAACTCAAATTTATATCCATTTGCCACGGCTTCTTCTAGTATTTTCACACCCTCGGTATAGGTAAGGCGCTTAAAGTCGTTATTCACAACAAAGTTCAATCGCTCGTACAATTCCTTATCGTACATGTTGCTCAGGAAGTCCAGGTCGTCCTTACAATTTTCCAGCGCCCAGCGAACACAGTATTGGATAAAATCCTGTGCCAATTGCATATTTTCTTCAATTTCGTTGAAAGCAACTTCGGGTTCTATCATCCAAAATTCCGAAAGGTGACGTGGAGTATTCGAGTTTTCGGCGCGGAAAGTAGGACCGAAAGTATAAATAGCTCCCATCGACATGGCGGCCAATTCCCCTTCGAGCTGACCCGAAACGGTAAGACTTGCCTGTTTTCCAAAAAAGTCGTTTGAATAATCTATTGCTCCCGCTTCATCTTTTTTGAGATCGTAAAGATTCATTGTAGTCACCTGGAACATTTGACCAGCTCCTTCACAATCCGAAGCGGTAATAATGGGCGTATGAAAATAGAAAAATCCACGATCGTGAAAAAAGCGATGCACCGCCATGGCCATGTGGTGACGAATGCGGAAAACAGCTCCAAAGGTATTGGTACGCGGACGCAAATGGGCAATCTCGCGAAGAAACTCGAGTGTATGTCCTTTCTTCTGCAAAGGATAAGTTTCAGGATCGGCCGATCCATAAATTTGAATTTCATCTGCCTGAATTTCTACAGTTTGCCCTTTACCCAACGACTCAACCAGAGTTCCTGTGACGCTGATACAGGCTCCGGTAGTAATTGGCTTCAGGTATTCGTCGCCAAATTTTTCATTATCGGCCACTACCTGAATATTATTTATAGTCGAACCGTCGTTCAACGCAATAAAGCTTACGTTTTTATTACCTCGACGGGTACGCACCCAGCCTTTGATATTCACCTGTGCACCATAATCAGTACGTTTTAAAGCATCAACTATAACTGTTCTTGTCATATTATTATTTTTATAAAAGAAGTTTTGTCTGATTTTATTGAAATATTGGACTGCAAAATTACTAAATTCCGCTGATAAACACAGCCTTTTAACTAACAAAAAAGCACCTGATGGTTTAGAACAGGTGCTTTTCTTTAGAATACGTATTTTTTTATTTCTTTTTAATTTGAGCCATACCGCCAATCATACTCATGGCACATCTGAATCCAATGTCATTGGCCGACTTATCCTGTTCGAGGAAACGGCGGGTAGATGGATTTAACCAGTACACCCTGTCTTTCCACGATCCACCTTTGTAAATACGGGTATTGTTCGAAACTACCGGACGCAATACATCAGTGATATCAAATGTGTCTGCAACGTTTATATTTACATTGCCCAATGAGAAGTTTATTTTCGATTCGGCATCTCCATCCTTAAAATCTCTCACATCTAACACGCTGTCGTTCATTATGCGACCCAAAGCATCAATTTCATATTTTTCTCTTCCCAAGGCATCTTTTCCGGCAACACGTGGAGTAAGGTACACATTTCCACGGAATGAATTATATTCAGCCACATCCGCAAAACTTGTGGGGCGATACACATCGAGTACCCATTCGTTCACATTACCGGCCATATTGTATAAACCAAAATCATTTGGCACATAGGCATGTACCGGAGCTGTAATGGTAGCTTTATCGTTAAGGCTTCCAGCAGTTCCCATCATATCGCCACGACCTCTTACAAAATTAGCCTGCATTTGGCCTCTTTCTTTTTTCTGCTGATTACGCATTTGAGTACCCGACCACGGATAAATTTTACCTTCTTCCACAAAACCTTCTTTATTTGAGATAATTGCATAAGCTGCATATTCCCATTCAGCTTCAGTTGGTAAGCGGAAATCGGAGAACAAAATTCCATCCGACATATCTACTTTGCGATTAACAACAACAGCTTTTCCTTTTTGCTTTTTTGCAGCTTCGGGCTGATAACTGTCCTGAATAAGGTATTTCTGTGTATTGAACACAAAATTAGTCCTTATTGAGTCGTAGCTCATATCAGGTACTTTTGCAAAGTCGGGCATTGCGATAACGCCTGCTTTGATAAGCGCCATTTCGTTCACCCTGTCGGTACGCCATGCGCAGTAGTCCATAGCCTGTTCCCAGGTAATACCTACCACCGGATATTGGTCGAAAGATGGATGTGTGAAATAGTTTTGAAGATATGGTTCGTTGTAAGCCAGCTCTTCACGCCATATTTTCACGTTAGGCTGCGCTTTCTCAACCAATTCAGGTGCTGTTTTTGCAAAAACAACATTCATCCAGTTTGTATATTCACGCCAATCTATATTTCTAATTTCATATTGGTCCATTAAAAATGAACTCACCGTAATACGTCTGCGTCTGTTATCGCGCTGAGCAGTAACAAATTCACCTTTTTCACCAATGGTATAGGAACCCCCTTCAATAGCGACCATCCCATCTGGAATTTTACTTACAAACCCGGGTTTCACTGTGAATTGCATCCCCGCTTTTTCGTTATAGGACCAGCCTGTAGCCCGCGAAGTAACTTTGCTTGATTTTGTTCCGAAAGCAACTAAAACGCTTCCTCCGATTAAAATAAATGCAAATTTTGAAAATGATTTTATAGTCATAAAAGGTATGAAATTTTATAAAAAATCTCTTTAGAGTGTTTATTTTGAAATGCAAAAATAATGATTTTTTCCTTATATAATGTGCAAAGCTGCTGATTTTTTTAAGCATTAGCCCAAAAACATCATTTATTATAACTCATTTTCGTTCGAAAACGTATATTTTTAATGATTTTTAAACTACTTCCATATTCACAACACTGATTTACTGATTATTAATTACGCAAACAACAAACACAAGAACTTTCATCCTAACAGATTGGTTTTTTGCTTAACTTAATTTGTTCGGTGGTTTGAACGGCTTATCACTATTTTTCTTATTTTTGCATATTGATTTAATTATCTTCTTTACAATCACTATTATATCCAACCATGCAAATAAAACTCAACAATAGATTATTCGATTTATCTGTTCCGGCAGTAATGGGAATCGTAAATGCCACTCCCGATTCGTTTTATTCCGGTAATCGTTTTTTATCTGACAAGGCTTTACTTACTTCAGTTGAAAAAATGATAACCGATGGCGTGGACATACTTGATTTCGGAGGATATTCAACACGCCCCATGGCTAAAAACATCAATTCGGAAGAAGAAATTGAACGACTTTCCAACGCCATTGAAACTGTCCTGAAAAAGTTCCCTGATTGTATCATTTCAGTCGACACATTCAGGGCTAATGTAGCCCGCAATATGGTGAAAAACTATAATATATCGATTATTAACGACATAGGAGGCGGAACTCTTGACGATTTAATGTTCGAAACAATTGCAGATTTGAAAGTAGCCTATGTGTTAATGCACACAAGAGGAACTCCTCAAACCATGCAACAACTCACCAACTATGATGATGTGGTTTCCGAAGTAATCGCCTTTTTGCAAAAGCGAATCGCGCAACTCCAGTTATTGGGCGTAACCGATATTATTGCCGATCCGGGCTTTGGGTTTGCAAAAACTACAGAACAGAACTACTGCTTATTGAACAAATTATCTTATTTCTCAGCGCTAAACACTCCCTTACTTGTAGGGCTTTCGCGGAAATCGATGATCACAAAAACACTTGATATCGACACAAAAGATGCGCTTAACGGCACCACCGCAGCCAATATGCTTGCTCTTGCAGGCGGAGCTTCCATATTAAGGGTTCACGATGTGGAGGAGGCCAAACAAGCTATTTCCATTTTTATGGAATATAAAAAACAGTCATAAACAAAAAGAAAAAACTAAAAATCATCATTATGGGTTTCCAGATTGGAATAAAAGATATCGTCGATATTTTATTGGTAGCAATACTGCTCTACCAAATGTTTAAGTTGCTAAAAAGAACCGGCGCACTCAATATCTTTTTGGGCATAATGGCCTTTCTTATTTGTTGGTTTTTGGTATCGTATGTATTTAAAATGGAACTCCTGGGAGGAATCTTCGACAGGGTAATCAGTGTTGGAGCCTTTGCACTCATCGTCCTCTTTCAGGACGAAATACGGCGGTTTTTTTCTAAAATAGGATCGAAACAACGATGGAGCTTTCTTAATTTTTTGAAACGCTTTTTTGGCAATCACAATAACACAGAGAAAGATAGAACCGACTATCATCTTATTCAGATAGTACTTGCTTGCCGCAACCTTGCCAAAACCTCCACCGGAGGGCTTATCGTCATTACCCGAAGCAACGACCTTGAGTTTTATTCTCATTCAGGCGAACAAATTAACGGAACCATCAGCTCACGCCTTATCGAGAATATATTTTTCAAAAACAGTCCGCTGCATGATGGCGCCCTGATCATCACCAACCGAAGCATAAAAGCGGCGGCCTGTATACTTCCTGTTTCAAAAAATCAATCCATACCTAAACGCATGGGACTCCGCCACAGGGCTGCACTGGGCATTACCGAGCATTCCGATGCCATTGCCATCGTTGTATCCGAAGAAACCGGACATATATCGTGGGCAGTAAACGGACAATTAACTGTGAATGTGAAACCAGAACAACTTGAACACTTCCTTTCGGAAGAAATGAATGATACCGAAGCTTAAATAAGACATTTCAGCATTTTGAAATGAGCAATGCCTACTTCGGTGAACATATCGCCCTTTCTTTCGTAGCCAAGCTTTTCGTAAAAACCGACTGCCGTTTTACGCGCATTTAAAACTATTTTTCTGTACCCGGCATTTTTGGCATAGGTTTCGGCAATCTGCACAAGTTTACTTCCTGCTTTCAGCGATCTGAAATTTTCGTCTACCGCCACTTGACGCATTTTAATGTCGGTATCAGTCAGTTTTGTGAGAAGAAGCACTGCTATTAACCTATCATTTACAAAAGCACCAAAATGCACATCAGATGCTTCCATAGTGAGATTTTCGTCGAACAAACTCATAACCAATGGCTTTCTGAGCACTTCGTCTCTTAGTATAAGCTCTTTGTGATAATCGGAAGAGTCAAACTCAATTTGTTTTATTTCCATAGTTATAATTCCTGAAAAATGCCTTTTACAAATGGTTCACTTTTTTATTTTGCTTCGGTTTCTGTGAGCTTATTCATTTCCGAATCCGTTTTGTAAGGAACTTTTCCGGCCGGAACCACTTCACTGGCTTTCGAAAGATGAACATCCTGATCGTCGAAGAAAATGTGAGCACCGTAAGCATCCAACACTCTGTACTTGTCCAGATTTCCTAAAAAGTAAGCTTCGTCGACATAAACGCCCCATTTCCTGAGGGTATTAATCACCCGCATGTGCGAAGGAGCATTCCGCGCAGTTACTATGGCCAGTCGAAGAGGAGAGTACTCAATTCCTGTAGGCAATTGTTCCTGTATTTTGGATAGTTTTATGAGCAATTTTGCAAAAGGTCCTTCGGCCAACGAGTCATTGGCATGCCCGGCTTCGAACTCGCGGAAAGCATCTAATCCTTCTTTTTTGTAACGCAGTTCCGATTCCTCCGAAAACAATACCGCATCAGCATCGAAAGCTATTTTCACCCGGCTATTCTCGGGATGAAAAGCTTTGGGAGGTGCATAAATAAGCGCTGCAGCGCATTTTCCATTATCAATTATACTTTGTACATCCGCTGCATCCTTCGACAGGAAAAGATCAATCCCAAAAGCATCCATATAAGGGGCAAGTGGCTCGCCCCCGGTGAGTGCAATGCGGGTAATGTCCAATCCGTAATGTGCTATCGAATTCAACATCCGAACGCCGGTTTCGGGGCTGTTTTTCGACATTAGCACCACCTCTACCATCGGAGTTTCTACTAACCTATTCAATTCGAGCAGATTCCGCACAAGATAAAAAGCCGTTCCCACTTTAAGTGGTTCTGCTTCGTGTTCCGAAAGATATTTTCGATAAGCCTGGATATGCTCCGTTTCAAAAATCCGGTTTTCTTCTTCCAAATCGAACAAAGCACGGGATGAAACTCCTATAACTAATGTATTTGTAAAATCAACTTTCATTTGTTGTCTGATTTATGAATCCACAAATTTAGATAATCTATTTGTTTTTCTACTCATTTCTCTCTGTTGTTTTAAAAACATGTAAACAAATGGGCTCAATAAACAAAAAAGCGAAATCTGCAGTTGCAAATTTCGCTTTTTGTTTGTTCTTCGAAGAAGACGTTAAATTACACGCGTCTTTCTTTGATACGGGCTTTTTTGCCGGTAAGTGCACGAAGATAATACAATTTAGCGCGACGTACTTTACCGCGTTTGTTTACTGTAATACTTTCGATGAACGGAGAATCCAATGGGAAAATACGTTCAACACCCACGTTACCAGAAATTTTACGAACTGTAAAACGTTTTCTGTTTTCATGTCCAACGATTTTGATCACGTCGCCACGAAATTCCTGAATACGCTCTTTACTTCCTTCAATAATACGATACGCTACAGTTACTGTGTCTCCTGCTTTGAAAGCTGGATGCGTTTTCTCAACAAGGAATGCCTGTTCTGCAATTTTAATTAAATCCATTTTGCTCTTTTTTAAATAATTAATGCGCAATATTCACAGTCCTATAGTTATTCTGCCAGAGATTACGCTAAAATTGGACTGCAAAATTAGTATTTTTTTTTGATGCGACAAGATGTTTTTACGCTTATGACAGAAAAAAACATTCATCCTCAGAATTTTCGCTCAGATAAAACGATAAAAAACCTTGCTGAGACCTACAAAAAAAAAGAAGTTCAAAATAAAATTTATTTGTTTATCATAATGTCGAGCACCATGCGGTCGGTTTCGTTCATACCATCGCGGCCGATTTTTGTAAGATTATGAATGGTTTTATCCACATCTTCATCTGTAATTCCTTCGGATGAACTCACCACCTTATTGTCGATCGCTAAAAATGCCGACAATATTGCAGTTGAAACTCCGTTCGACACTTTGAGCGTACAACTCGGCTTAGCTCCATCGCAAATCATACCCGTTATATTGCCTATCATATTTTTAATTGCAAAACTGATTTGTTCGCGCGTACCCCCCATTAAATAAGTTATTCCACACGCCGAACCGGTGGTGGCTACCATTGCACCACACAAGCCTGAAAGCCTACCGAGACTCTGTTTTATATAAATAGTCATCAAGTGGCTCAATGTAAGCGCTCTTATCAGCTCCTCTTCCGATTTTCCCGATTCTTCGGCAAAAACCGACACAGGAAGAGTTGCAGCAATGCCCTGATTTCCGCTCCCCGAATTGCTCATTACAGGCAACATAGCGCCAGCCATACGTGCATCGCAAGCTGCAGCCGTCACCGACAACATATGCGTGTACACCGAATCACCCATTTTGCCATTGGCAAGCGTTTGACCAACTGTGTGACCATATGAACCTTTCAACGAAGCTTCGGCAGCAGCTTTATTTATTTCTACAGTTTGCTTAATAAAACTAATTTCTTCGATGGGCGTTTCCATTGCAAATTCGCAAACTTTATCGAACGACAGCTCGTATAATGCAGCTTTCGATTCTGTTGTTTTATCATCACAAAGATTCAACAAAACTTCTTTATTCATCTCTAAAAACACAAAGCGGGTATGTTCGCCACTTATAATAGTACGTGCAGTCTCTGAATTTTTACACCCAATCACCTCTATGTATAGCTTTTCATCAATATCTTCTTTCAGATGTATGCCAATTATTTTTTTAGCCACAAGCAATTTTCCACTTTCCACATCTGCAGGCTTTATATCTTTAAGCACTTCAAGCCCGTATTCCGACTTTCCCACCAAAGCACCCAAAGCAATTGCTATAGGCAGACCTACCATGCCTGTACCCGGAATCCCGACTCCCATAGCATTCTTCAGCACATTGGCGCTCAAAAACACATCAATTTTATCTGGCACCGCTTGAAGCATTTCTGTCACCTTTGCAACGGCAAGTGCAACAGCTATTGGCTCGGTACAGCCTATAGCAAGAGTAACCTCTTGTTTTATATATGTAATAATTTCTTTACGAACGGATTCAGGTAGCATTTCAATTTGAATATTTATCCACAAAAATAACGAAATAAATACCAACAACAGATACCTTCGGCCATTTGCTTCGAAGAATAATTACAATTTTAATTTATATAATTAATAATCAGAGCACAACAGACAGAATGTGATTTGATTTTTTTTCATTACCTTTGCGCACTGAAAAAAAAGATTGTGTTAAATGCAGAAAATTAGAAATATTGCTATTATTGCCCACGTCGACCACGGAAAAACAACACTGGTAGACAAGATGTTACTTGCCGGACATTTGTTCCGCGACAACGAAAACACTGGCGAGTTAATCATGGATAATAACGACCTCGAACGCGAACGGGGAATTACGATTCTTGCTAAAAACGTATCCATCGACTATTTGGGATACAAAATTAATATTATTGACACGCCGGGACACGCCGACTTTGGCGGTGAAGTGGAGCGTGTATTGAATATGGCCGATGGCGTGTTGTTACTTGTCGATGCTTTTGAAGGTCCTATGCCTCAAACTCGTTTTGTACTCCAAAAAGCGCTGCAAATTGGACTTACACCTATAGTTGTTGTCAACAAAGTAGACAAACCCAACTGTCGTCCGGATGAAGTGCACGAAGCTGTATTTGATTTAATGTACAATTTGGATGCCTCTGAAGAACAGCTTAATTTCCATACCATTTACGGCTCTGCAAAAAACAATTGGATGTCGGAAGATTGGAAAAATCAAACCGACAACATATTACCTTTGCTCGATGCCATTATAGAGTATATTCCTGAACCAGAGATGCTCGAAGGAACACCTCAAATGCTGATTACTTCACTTGATTACTCATCCTATGTAGGTCGTATCGCTGTAGGTCGCGTTCATCGTGGCACTTTACGCGAAGGAATGGATGTAAACCTTGTAAAACGCGATGGCACACTAAAAAAATGCCGTATTAAAGAACTCCATACTTTTACCGGACTGGGACGCACCAAAACCACCGAAGTAAAATCGGGCGATATTTGTGCATTGGTAGGCATCGAAGGTTTTGAAATCGGAGATTCTGTTTGCGACTTACAAAACCCCGAACCACTTACTCCTATCGCCATCGACGAACCAACCATGAGTATGGTTTTCACGATTAACACTTCTCCTTTCTTCGGAAAAGAAGGAAAATTTGTGACATCCCGCCATATCCACGATCGCCTTGTAAAAGAATTAGACAAGAACCTGGCTTTACGTGTTGAAAAAAATATAGATTCGGATATTTGGCATGTTTACGGACGTGGAGTTCTTCACTTGTCGGTACTTATCGAAACCATGCGTCGCGAAGGCTACGAACTTCAGGTAGGTCAGCCCCAGGTAATTTTCAAGGAAATCGAAGGAAAACGCTGCGAGCCAATCGAACAATTAACGATTAATTTACCTGAAGAATGCTCAGGAAAAATAATTGAAATGGTGGCCATGCGCAAAGGCGAAATGTTGAGCATGGAAGTAATGAATGATCGTATACAGTTAGAATTTCTGATTCCATCCCGTGGAATTATCGGCTTACGAAACAGCGTTCTTACCGCTTCGGCCGGCGAAGCCATTATGTCACACCGTTTTTTCGAATATCAACCCTATAAAGGCGATATCGAAAAACGCAGCAACGGGTCTATTATCGCCATGGAGAGCGGTACAGCATTTTCTTATGCCATTGACAAACTACAGGACAGAGGTCGATTTTTCATATTCCCACAGGACGAAATTTATTCAGGACAGGTGGTAGGCGAAAGCGCTAAAGAAGGCGATATGGTTGTAAATGTGACCAAATCGAAAAAGCTGACCAATATGCGCGCCTCCGGAGCCGACGACAAAGCCAAACTGATTCCGCCCGTTGTTTTCAGCCTCGAAGAAGCGCTTGAATACATCAAGGAAGATGAATACGTGGAAATTACACCTCAGAGCATAAGGCTACGCAAAATTTATCTCGACGAAAACGAACGCAAGCGCATGACAAAAAAATAGGTTCAAAACATTCTATTTACTAAAGTTTTTGTATTTTTGCCCGATTGCAAAAAATCCGGATGGAAAAAAATTGCTTATTTTTCTGAAAACACATGAAAAGAATACTTTTTTGTAGCACATTATTAATTTCACTTTTTATATGCAGAGCTCATGCTCAGATAGGTATAAAAGCAGGAATCAATATGGCAAACGAAATAAAATCACTCAGTGGCGAAGCAATTTCGGCAGGTTTCAGTACCGAAAATCTGACAGGCTATCAGATAGGGGTGGTTTATCAGTTAAATCCTAAAAAATCAGGAATAGGTACAGAAATCGGATTTCTGGTGTCGCAAAAGGGTTATTCGTTTTCGGACAGTATAAGCATCAAAGACAACATAAAAAAAGGCTACAAAGAGATCAATTATCTCGAAATACCCATCAATCTTCGTTACCAACTCAAACTCGGGTTTGTAGGAGTTTTTGGATATGGAGGTTTGTATGCCGGGTATGCTTTGGACGGGAAAATTGTTACAGAAACCGATGGCACATCCAAAGAACTTGAATACCAGGAATATCTGAACAGGATAGACTACGGATACAATCTGGGTATGGGAGTAGAATTTTTCAGGAAAATTCAGTTTGGCATCAACTGGTCACGTGGATTAAAAAACACAATGAAAGAAGATGCAGACGATACTGAAGCTGCAAAAAACAGGGTATTCTCTGTAGGGTTGACTT
The DNA here is from genome assembly GCA_963678465.1 of uncultured Paludibacter sp. Lineage (GTDB taxonomy): Bacteria > Bacteroidota > Bacteroidia > Bacteroidales > Paludibacteraceae > Paludibacter. The sequence goes on along the minus strand of OY782858.1, from coordinate 3,024,042 downwards.
ACCTGTTTTAACTACATAAATTGATTCGAACAATTAAAGTGAGCCCAAAAGGAGCTCACTTTTTTGTTTTAGTTTCAGCAAACGGTCAATATTATTAACCACCTGTATTTCAGATGCAAAGGTTTATAAATATTTTAATAAAAAAAAATAGTTTGTATCCTATTTTTTTGTAACTTTGCAGCCCTAAATTGGTTATATATGAACCATTAGCTTCAGGCTGGTTGTATTTACTTCGAAAAAAGAACTAACCTGCTGATCAAAAATAAATTGAAAATTGGAAATTATAATAAAATTATGAACATCGTCAGAAAAGACATCGATCAAAGCAATGCAATAATTACATTGCGTGTTGAAAAAGCCGATTACACCGAGAAGGTGGAAAAAACCTTGCGCGACTACCGCAAAAAAGCAAACATCCCGGGCTTCCGTCCAGGCATGGTTCCTGTTGGTTTGGTAAAAAAAATGTATGGAAAAGCCGTATTGGCTGAAGAAATTAATAAAATTGTTTCGGATGAATTATTCAAATACATTAGAGAAAACAATGTGAATATGCTTGGCGAACCAATGCCAAACGAAACCGAACAAAAGGAAATTGATTTCAACACTCAGGAAGATTTCGAATTTATTTTCGATCTGGGCTTAGCTCCCGAATTTGACGTTGAAGTAACAGGCAAAGACAAGGTAAAATACTACAATGTTGCCGTAAGCGACGAAATGATCGAGAATCAGGTGAAATCGTACACTGCTCGTTACGGAAAATATGTACAGGAAGAAACTGTCGAAGAAAAAGACATGCTGAAAGGCGAAATGCTTGAACTTGCCGATGGAAAAGTAAACGAATCGGGAATTAAACTTTCCGATGCCGTACTTACACCTGCCTACATCAAGGACGAAGCTACAAAAGCCCTTTTTGTAAATGCAAAGAAAGGCGATGTGATCACTATTAATCCTGCAAAAGCATTCGAAGATGCTGCTGAAATAAGCTCATTACTTAAAATTTCGAAAGACGAAGCCAAAAACATTACTTCCGATTTTCAATTTAAAATTGAAGGCATCACCCGCTATCACGAATCGGCCATCGATCAGGACCTTTTCGACAAAGTATACGGCGAAGGTGTTGTAACTTCGGAAGAAGAATTTAAAGCTAAAATTAAAGCCAACATACAGGAATCACTTCAGGGCGACAGCGATTATAAATTCGGTGTTGATGCACGCGAAATGTTACTTGCTAAATATGACAACCTTGTATTCCCCGATGCATTTTTGAAACGTTGGGTGCTTGCAACAAACGAAAACCTCACTGTAGAAACGCTCGAAGCCGATTACTCTAAAATGATTGCCGACTTAAAATGGCAACTGATCAAAGATAAAATTGCAAAAGCAAACGACACAAAAATTGAAACAGCTGACATTGAAGAATACGCCAAGAAGATTACAAAAGCTCAGTTTGCTCAATATGGAATGGTAGGTATGGACGATGAACTTGTGGCTAATTACGCCAAAGACATGCTCAAAAAAGAAGAAACTTTGAAGGGTATCATCGAAAAAGTAGCTGAAGACAAAGTATTTGACGTAGTTAAGACTAAAGTTAAACTTGAAACTAAAGAAATTTCGATCGAAGATTTCAACAAAATGTTCGAAAACTAACCAGCTCCAAAAGCACTGAAAATTAGATTTTCGTACCGAAAAGGCTTTTCACCGAATCAGGTTAAACAAAAAAACTATACCTTTGTTTAATGAATGAAAACGGTTGAAAGCCTTTTTCAATAATTTATGGATTGAAAATTTAAGAAACCAACTGACATTGCTCTTACAGCAATTCAGACAAACCAATTACAGATATGAACAATAATGATTTTCGCAATTACGCAACCAAACATCTTGGTATGAACGGCTTATCGCTGGACAAATATGCAGATATCACCAGCAACTATATTTCGCCTTCTATTCTTGAAGAACGTCAACTCAATGTTACTCAAATGGACGTTTTTTCGCGCCTCATGATGGATCGTATTATTTTTCTGGGAACTCAGGTGGACGACTACACTGCCAATGTAATTCAGGCACAGTTACTCTATCTCGATTCATCTGACCCGGGCAAAGACATCTCTATCTACCTCAACACACCTGGCGGATCGGTATATGCCGGACTCGGCATTTACGACACCATGCAGTTCATTGGCTCCGATGTGGCAACTATCTGTACCGGCATGGCCGCTTCGATGGGCGCGGTATTGTTAGTAGCCGGCGCTGAAGGAAAACGCTCAGCGCTTAAACATTCACGCGTTATGATACATCAGCCTATGGGTGGCGCTCAGGGACAGGCTTCGGATATCGAAATCACAGCCCGTGAAATTCAGAAACTTAAAAAAGAACTTTATACAATTATAGCCGATCACTCGCACAATCCATTCGACAGAATAGAAAAAGATTCAGATCGCGACTATTGGATGACTTCGCAGGAAGCGTTGGAATATGGAATGATTGATAAAGTTTTAATGAACGAAAAGAAAAAATAATTTTTTAGGTAAATACAGGGTTTGATGCCTTGTATTTACCAATCATAATATGGCAAAAACAACCAAAAATTGTAGTTTCTGTGGCCGACCCGAATCTCAGGTCGATTTTTTTATCATGGGACAAGGCGGAGTTCACATTTGCAACGAATGTGCGGTTCAGGCTGCTGAAATTGTAAAAGAAAGTACAAGCTCAAAATCGAAATTACCTCATCTGAACAAAGATGAAGTACCAAAACCTGTTGAAATTAAAGAATATCTCGATCAGTATGTTATTGGTCAGGACGAAGCAAAAAAATACCTATCGGTGGCTGTGTACAATCATTACAAAAGATTGATGCAGGAAAAAACAAACGATGATGTGGAAATTGAAAAATCGAACATCATTATGGTGGGCTACACTGGTACAGGCAAAACCTTGTTGGCACGAACCATTGCTAAAAAGCTGCACGTCCCATTCACCATTGTGGACGCAACTGTACTTACCGAAGCCGGCTACGTGGGCGAAGACATTGAAAGCATTCTGACACGCCTGCTTCAAGTGGCCGACTACGACGTAAAAGCAGCCGAACGTGGCATTGTATTTATCGACGAGATTGATAAAATTGCCCGCAAAGGTGATAACCCAAGCATAACACGCGATGTAAGTGGCGAAGGCGTTCAACAAGGCTTGTTGAAACTGCTTGAAGGCGCTGTCGTTAACGTTCCGCCACAAGGTGGACGCAAGCATCCTGACCAAAAAATGATTGCCGTAAATACGCAGAATATACTTTTTGTTTGCGGTGGAGCTTTCGATGGCATCGAAAAGAAAATTGCTTCGAGACTTAACACAAGAGTTGTTGGATATGGCGCATCCGCTGAGAGCGAAGAAATCGACAAAAAGAATCTGTTGCAATATATTGCTCCACAAGATCTTAAATCTTTCGGTCTTATCCCCGAAATCATTGGCCGTTTGCCCATACTCACCTATCTCGAACCTCTCGACCGCTTTGCTTTGCGCCGAATACTGACTGAACCTAAAAATTCAATCATAAAACAATACAATAAACTCTTCAAAATGGATCAGATCGATCTTATTTTCGAAGATGAAGTATTGGACTACATCGTGGATAAAGCCATTGAGTTTAAATTAGGAGCACGTGGCTTAAGGTCGATTACTGAGACAATAATTATGGACAAAATGTACGAAATGCCATCAAATAATGAAAATTCGCTGCATATCAACCTCCAATATGCCAAAAGCAAAATAGAAAAAACGAATATTAATCGTTTAAAAATTGCTTAATGTAAAAATGTAATCAATTGTAAATAAAGAAATTAAATAAACACATCAGGATAATAACCAATTAAATTGATTATTATCCTGATTTTTTTTTGAAAAGGGGTTGTATATTTAAAATCTGTTTATAATTTTGTTTTATAATTAAAAAGCTGTTTAAGTAACATTTAAACGCTAAAAATACATGAAAATCGGTAAATAAATTATCGATATTGTGCTAATATCTCGACAATAAATACTACTTTCGCAAACCATTTTTCAGACAAAGGGTACAAACATGGCAACTCATTCTGTATTAACCGAACATTTAAAAAGAAACTTTGGCTTCGACAGCTTCAAGGGAAATCAGGAAGCTATTATACAAAACGTTCTCGATGGGAAGGATACATTTGTGTTGATGCCTACCGGAGGTGGAAAATCGCTATGTTATCAGCTTCCATCTTTAATTATGGAAGGAACTGCCATCGTAATTTCGCCATTGATCGCTTTGATGAAAAATCAGGTGGATGCAATGCGAAGTTTCAGCGAAGAAGATGGAATAGCTCATTTTATCAATTCCTCTTTATCAAAGCAGGCCATTGATCAGGTTAAAAACGACATTCTTTCGGGCAAAACGAAGCTATTATATGTTGCACCGGAATCACTAACTAAGGAAGAAAATATAGAATTTCTGAAACAACTTAAAATTTCATTTTATGCTGTCGACGAAGCTCATTGTATTTCGGAATGGGGTCATGATTTCAGACCCGAATATCGACGGATACGCCCTATAATTAACGAAATAGGTATTGCACCACTGATAACATTGACGGCAACAGCAACACCAAAAGTGCAACACGATATTCAAAAAAACCTTGGCATGCTGAATGCCAGCGTTTTTAAATCGTCCTTTAATCGAAGTAATCTATATTATGAAGTACGTCCTAAAACCAACGATGTAGACAAGGACATTATCAAATTCATACGTTCGCAGGGTAACAAATCAGGCATTATTTATTGCCTGAGCCGCAAAAAGGTAGAAGAACTTGCCGAAACGCTCAGTATGAATGGAATTTCGTGCTTGCCTTACCACGCAGGAATGGAAACGGCAGTGAGAAGCGAAAATCAGGATAAGTTTCTGATGGAAAAAGTGCAAATCATTGTTGCAACCATTGCATTTGGCATGGGTATCGATAAGCCTGATGTCAGATTTGTACTTCATTACGACATGCCCAAAAGTCTCGAAGGTTATTATCAGGAAACCGGGCGTGGTGGACGTGATGGTGGTGAAGGACAATGTATTGCATTTTATGCTTACAAGGATTTAGACAAATTACGCAAATTTATGCAAGGCAAACCCGTGGCCGAACAGGAAATCGGGAATCAATTATTATTAGAAACACAAGCATATGCTGAGTCATCTGTTTGCCGCCGAAAATTGTTACTACATTACTTCGGCGAACAATATCAGAACGACAACTGCGGGAGCTGTGACAACTGTATGAAACCACGTAAATTTATTGAAGGACAAGAACTCTTGTCATTGGTATTAGAAACCATTTTAATTGTTCGCGAAAAATTTAAAGCCGAACACATCGTCGACATTTTAAAAGGAAATGAAACCTCAGACGTCAAGTCGTATCAACACGATGAACTTGAAAACTTTGGCTCTGCTTCCGACGAAGATGAAAAACTGCTTCATGCCGTTATTCGTCAGGCAATGATTGCCGGCTTTATTTCAAAGGACATAGAGAATTATGGACTGTTAAAACTCACAGCCGGAGGTAAAGCATACCTCAAAAAACCAACTCCTTTCCCTATTGTCAAGGACAATGAATTCGAGGATGATGATGAAGAGCCTACTATCAAAAGTTCAGGCGGCACTTCGGCTGCCGATGATGTTTTATTTTCAATTCTTAAAGATTTGAGAAAAAAAATGTCGAAAAAACTTGAAGTACCTCCTTTTGTTATCTTTCAGGATCCATCGCTCGAAGCTATGGCAACGAGCTATCCGGTTACAATGGACGAACTTCAGAACATACCAGGAGTAGGCGCCGGTAAGGCAAAACGATACGGTGAGGACTTTCTGAGGGTAATCAAGGAACATGTAAAAGAGAACGAAATTATACGTCCCGAAGACTTGCGTGTACGGACGGTTCCCAATAAATCGAAACTAAAGGTTTCTATCATTCAATCTATCGACCGAAAAATTGCCCTTGACGACATTGCCATGGCCAAAGGACTTGAAATTGGAGAATTGCTCGACGAAATAGAAGCTATCGTATATTCGGGTACAAAAATCAATATCGATTATTTCCTCCAGGAAGTAATGGATCCCGACCATGTTGAAGAAATTTTCGACTACTTTAACTCGGCCGAGACAGACAAAATTGAACCCGCCCTGAATGAGCTTGGCGAGGACGATTATAGCGAAACAGAAGTACGCCTTGTAAGAATTAAGTTCCTCTCGGAAATTGGAAATTAACAAATCGTTACAACAACAGGAAACCGGCAGTTTATAAACTGCCGGTTTTTTTGTGCTTTATTTTTGTGAAAATTTAAAATTTACAAGGCCCAAAACACCTGCATTAGTGTTAGTTTCTAAAATCTGTTACATTATTTTGTATTTTACATTGAATTTTCGAAGAAAGAACTTATCTTTCGGAAAATTACAGCTAAAGTAAACCATCTGAGCTCCTGAGAGCAACCGATTTTTTTACTTTTCCACAGACAAATGCCATTAACTCTAAAAAATTTAAATTCTAACTATTCTAAATTTGTAATTAATCCAATTTATTGATTATTTTTGCAAAATTTATTTACATATTAGTCAGGAATAATTAATAACTCAATTCAACTAATATTTAAAAGCATTGTTTTTAAACCAGATGAATTAGAGACAGGGTTGCCTGAAGAATATTTTGTGCAACTACAATCAGAAAACCGTTTACCGGGGTTTTATTTCAGAAAGCGTTTCATCTCAAACCTTTATGAATTAAATCAAGAGACACTGATCTGAGGAAGAAAAATTATGTTCATTTGAAATTAGTCAATACACCGAATTAAAAAATCTTTAATTTAAATACAGTATTATTTATGGAATTATTAGATGCGTCGTTATTAGATTGGTCGAGAGCGCAATTTGCGCTTACCGCTATGTATCACTGGATTTTTGTTCCCCTCACTTTAGGACTTGGTGTAATTATGGCCATTATGGAGAGCATTTATCTCAAAACAGGTGATGAGAAATGGAAAAAGGTCACAAAATTCTGGATGACCATTTTCGGGATTAATTTTGCTATTGGCGTTGCCACAGGTATTATTATGGAGTTTCAGTTTGGTACCAACTGGTCGAACTACAGCTGGATTGTAGGCGATATTTTTGGTGCTCCACTGGCTATTGAAGGTATACTTGCATTCTTTATGGAAGCTACCTTTATTTCCATCATGTTCTTTGGCTGGAACAAAGTAAGTAAGAAATTTCACCTTGCTGCTACCTGGCTTACAGCCCTTGGTGCCACACTTTCTGCTCTCTGGATTTTGGTTGCCAATGCTTGGATGCAATTCCCGGTAGGCATGGAATTTAACCCTGACACTGTAAGAAACGAAATGGTTGATTTTTGGGCAGTTGTTTTATCTCCTATAGCCATCAATAAGTTTTTGCATACGATAGTTTCGAGCTGGGTAGTGGGAGCTTTGTTTGTAGTGGGTGTAAGCGGTTGGTTTCTGATCAAAAAACGCGAGGTCGATTTTGCAATTAAAAGTTTGTGGGTAGGTGCCGTTTTCGGACTCATATCATCGGTTCTTATTATTTGGACAGGCGACGGCTCAGCGTATCACGTTTCGCAAAAGCAGCCTATGAAACTGGCAGCCATGGAAGGCCTTTACGTTGGACAGAAGAATGCCGACCTGCTGGCTTTTGGTATTTTGAATCCTGATAAGAAATCGTACAACGATAGTATTGAACCGTTTTTAATGAAAGTAAAAGTACCAATCCCTGGTATGCTATCATTTTTGGGGTACAGAGATTTTAACGCATTTGTTCCCGGCATTAAAGATGTGGTAGATGGTGGATATGCAACACCACAGGGACCAGCACTTTCGTTTGCCGAGAGACAGGAAAGAGGCAAAAAAGCATTGAATGCTCTCGCTGAATATAAAAACGCTATGTCGGCCAAAGACACAGCCACAGCACAACAGCACAAAGCTGTGTTAAGCGAGAACTTTCCTCATTTCGGGTACGGATACCTCGATAAACCCGAAGACATAGTTCCCAACGTTCCGCTTGTATTTTATGCGTTCCACATTATGGTGGGCTTAGGAATGTATTTCTTAGCATTGTTTGCCTTATTAGTCTTTATGTTGTATCGCCGAAAAATGGAAAACGCGAAATGGCTTTCCTATGCCGCCTTGTTTACAATTCCATTAGGATATGTAGCAAGCCAGGTAGGCTGGATTGTCGCCGAAATGGGTCGTCAGCCCTGGGCAATTCAGGACGCTTTGCCACTGCAAGCTGCGCTTTCGGGCATATCGGTGCAATCGGTACAAATTACGGTCTTTCTTTTTGCAGCATTGTTTACAGCATTGCTTATTGCTGAAATAAGAATTATGCTGAAACAAATCAAAAAAGGACCTGAAGCCGAACATTAACGGTTCGATTTCAGCGTATCACTTTCTATTAAACAGTCTTGATTTATAAAATTTATAAAACGCTTAATTTTATGACAACATATTCAATTCTTCAGCATTACTGGTGGTTTATTATTTCGTTGCTCGGTGGACTTTTAGCATTTCTGCTATTTATTCAGGGCGGACAGTCGATGCTTTTCAGTCTGTCGAAAACAGAAGACGAAAAACGCCTGCTAGTCAATGTACTCGGACGTAAATGGGAATTTACATTTACTACGCTCGTAACATTCGGCGGTGCATTTTTTGCATCTTTCCCACTGTTTTATTCAACAAGTTTCGGCGGTGCCTACTGGGTTTGGATGGCCATTTTGTTCTGCTTTATTATTCAGGCCGTTTCGTACGAATTTCAGTCGAAACCCGGTAATACTTATGGCAAAACCACCTATCGTTCGTTTCTAGTAATAAACGGTTTTCTGGGAACATTTCTACTTGGCGCTGCCATCGCTACCTTCTTTACCGGATCGGACTTTACGGTGAACAAAGCAAACATTGCTCAGCAACTAGCGCCTGCTATTAGTCAGTGGGGAAATGGATGGCACGGACTCGAAGCCTTGCTGGATCCACGCAACTGGGCGTTAGGGCTTACCGTATTGTTTTTGGCCCGCACCAATGCTTTGCTTTTCTTTATTAACCGACTGAACAATAAAACACTCGAAGAAAGATCGTACAAATACCTGTTTTACAATGCCATTCCTTTTGTTGTGTTCTTTCTTACCTTTGTGATCTGGACTTTGATTGACAAGGGTTATGCTGTGGATCCCGAAACCGGCGTTGTATCTCTTGTACAATACAAATACTTCTTCAACCTGATAGAAATGCCTGTGCTATTGATTCTCTTTTTGCTGGGTGTTGTTGCTGTTTTGGCAGGGATTATCGGATCTATGCTTTCGAAATCGTTCCGTAAAGGGATATGGATGTCAGGTATAGGAACTGTGGTAACAGTGTGCACATTGTTGCTGATTGCCGGATATAACAATACGGCTTATTATCCATCGTCGACCGATTTGCAAAGTTCGCTCACTATTTTCAATTCATCCTCGAGCGAATTTACGCTGACAGCCATGTCTTACGTTTCAATTCTGATTCCGTTTGTGCTGGCCTATATTTTCTATGCATGGCGTTCGTTGGAGAAAAAACGTACTGATATTGAAGATATAAACAGCGATCATCATGCTTATTGATTTTAGCTGATCATCAACAAGGTTTTGCAATAAAAGAATAAATCCTGACAGGTCAACCTGCCAGGATTTATTTTTATATCTACTGAAGTTTAATCAAATATTTTTTACAAATACTGTTTTTGATTTTGCCGATTGCAACTCGAAACCCATTTTATAAAGATATTTTTGATGCCTGTTGTTCTCAGTATTACAAATAATCTGACTTATTCCCTGCTCTTTAAGCATAGCCACATTTTTTTGATAAATAAATTCACCCGGTTTTAAATCGCGATACTGAGCGCTTACAAAATCGGCATGCAGATACAGGATATGATTGTTTTTTACTCCACAAAATACCCCGGCTACTACAGCGTTGCGAAGCAACAGAAACACAAATGAGTTTTTATTTTCATACTCATCTTTTAGTTTCGCCTCATCGAAAAGAGGAAAAAATTCGTGTATCTCTTGTTTGTAGAAATCGAGAAAATAATGCAGATACGGATCGTTATTATTGACAACAATTGCTTTAAAAGCATCCTTTTGCATGTACATCTTGTAAAGATAGTAAATGTCGGCTATAACGATAAACAAATTGAGTAAGCCTACAGGTAAAGCGCCAATGGCAAAACCGTAAATAGAGAAAATAGCTGCACCAACAAAATTATACCATCTCAGCTTTTTGATTGAACTCATCGTTAACGACACAGCAACAATTACTGAACCAAGATAACCAAACCACTCAACATAAGAAACATTGAAAAACATAGCGTAAAAAATTTATGAAAATTAATAAGTTTCCCGCATCGAAACAGATTCGATTTTGGGGATACAAAAATAATCATTTTTTTGAATATCAATGCATTTTAAACAGAATACAGGCAACTTATTACAGTGTATTTACAAACAGTTGTGATATTTAATTTCGGTTCGTCCGAAACACACTTTTTATACCTCAAAAGCTTTTATTGTCGACTTTATTATTTCGACACATTCGGCCAGTTGCTCCTTAGTAATCACCAAAGGCGGAGCAAAACGTATGATATTTGTATGAGTAGGTTTGGCCAGTAAACCATTATCGGCCAATTTTAAACAAATTTCCCATGCCAGATCATTTTGTTGTTCATTATTGATAATCAAAGCATTTAATAACCCTTTTCCTCTCACAAACGATGCGATTTTAGATACAGAACAAAGTTTATCCATTTCGTGTCGGAAATACGCTCCTAACTCAAAGGCTTTTTCGGCCAGATTTTCATCGCGAATCACTTCGAGTGCTGCCACTGCCACCGCAGCAGCTATCGGATTTCCACCAAAAGTGGAGCCATGCTGACCCGGTTGAATAACGTCCATAATTTGCTGATCGGACAATACAGCCGAAACCGGATAAGTTCCTCCCGATAATGCTTTTCCCAAAATAAGGATATCGGGATGTACTCCTTCATAATCGCAGGCAAGCAGTTTCCCTGTGCGCGCAATTCCTGTTTGCACTTCATCTGCAATAAACAACACATTGTTTTTTCGGCATAAATCATAGCATTTTTTCAAATAACCATCATCGGGAACATAAGCTCCGGCTTCTCCCTGGATAGGTTCTACCAAAAACCCCGCAATGTTCTTGTTTTCGTTCAACACCTTTTCAAATATTTCGACATTGTTATACGGAATGACAATAAAACCTGGCGTAAACGGGCCATAATTGCTGTATGCGTCACGATCGACCGAGAAGGACACAATTGTAGTAGTGCGCCCGTGAAAGTTATTCTCGCAAACCACAATCAGCGCCTGATTTTCCTCTATTCCCTTTTTTTCATACGCCCATTTCCGACAAAGTTTAATGGCTGTTTCCACTGCTTCGGCGCCGGTATTCATAGGCAACACTTTGTCGTACCCAAAATATTTGGTAATAAATTCTTCATAAACACCTAACTGATTGTTGTAAAAAGCACGGGATGTAAGCGTAAGTTTCTGCGCCTGACCGATAAGGGAATTAATGATTTTCGGATGACAATGACCCTGATTCACTGCCGAATAAGCCGACAGAAAATCATAGTATCTCTTTCCATCTACATCCCAGAGAAATACTCCTTCTCCTCTTTCAATCACCACCGGGAGTGGGTGGTAGTTATGTGCTCCGTACTTGTCTTCAAGTTCCATTAAGGCTTCTGCACTTCTTTTTTTCTGTTCCATATTCATTATTTTTGATCAATATTTTTAAAAACTTCTGCCATCATGCAACGCACACTTCCACCTCCGTATTTCTCTATTGTAGGCACCGCAGCAATAATAAACTCATTGTATTTACGAAGCGACTCAATTTGAGACACTTCGAGCGCATCGGACGCCGACTGCGACATGACAAGGAATTTTTTGCCTTCACTATTCATCACCTGCAACATATTTCCGGCAAAACTATGCATTTGTTTTTCGGAAATGGATATAATTTCTTTTCCCGTATTGACAAAATTAGTTCTCAAAATAATTATTTCCTTTGGATTGTCGACACAATCGAAACAAACAACAACAAACTCTTCAGCCACACAAAGCACTACATTGGTGTGATAAACAGGTAAACGCAAGTCCCCAACTGTTTGATTGGCAACAAAACTAACTGCTTTGTAGCCTGCCTCATCACAAAATCGTTCGAACAAACCCTTGTGAGTACGTTCCGACAAGGCAGCGTAAGCTATTCTGTTTTTACGATCGAGTACGATACTGCCTGTCCCTTCCAGAAAACAATTACAGTTTTCATAGTCGGAATAGTCAATTATACCGGCAATTTTAAAGCCGGCATCAACAACTGTTTGAATAATATCGCTCCTTCGTTCTAACCTTCGGTTTTTTGCAAACATCGGGTAAACCACTACATTTCCACTTTGGTGAAACGAAATCCAGTTGTTTGGGAAAATGGAATCGGGCGTATGTGGCACAATTTTATCTTTCACTACAATTACCTCAATACCTTTGTCCTGCAACTGATGCACCATTGATGTAAATTCGCTTAGCGCCTTTTGCTGAATGATATTTTCCGGTGTATCGTCCTGTTGCTGAAAAAAATTGTTTTGGGCGGTATCTTCGTTAAATCCAAAAGCAACAGGCTCAATCATTAAAATGGTGTCGGTGAGTTGTTTTTCCATACCATTGGCATTTATTAGTCATTCTGACGGATCAACGGTAATGTTGAGCAACGCAAGAGGCCTCCCATTTTTGATATTTCGTGATAGGGAACACGCTCTACTGTAAGTCCCCATTCGCTTTCTATGAAATTATTCAAACGGTTGAAGTTCTGTTCGGATACCACAACTCCTGGCGAAACAGAAAAAACATTCGTATTCATTTGGTACATTTCTTCTTGCGTTATACTAAATAAATTTCTTCCGCCGAAAATTTCTGTTAGCAATTGAATATCTTTTTTATGTCGGAACCCATCTTTGTATATCAGGGCTTTATCCCGACCGACAGGCATAAAACAACAATCCAAATGAAGGACACTCAGACGTGGATCTGTATCGTGTTTTATCGTTTCGAGCGGAATAAATGTTTTGTGGGGGAAAATTTCCTTTAAAAAGTCAAAAGCATATAAGTTGGTACGTGCTGTTTTTAATTGCGGGTAATCGGGAGCTGTGTAAACGCCTACAAAAACAACATCATTATACAAAACAACATCTCCACCTTCGACGTGAGCATGTTCAGGTAGATTGTAAATTTTATTGTAGGCAATTTGATCATAAACAACCTCGTAAGCCTCCTTTTCGTCTTCGCGATCAGGAATAATGTTCGAATTGATGATTTTATCATCAATCACAAAACCCACATCGCGGGCAAAAATCTGATTGCAGTTCTCAAGCGTCCACGGGTGAAAAACCTGAACATCGTATTTGAGCAATACTTTTTCAAATGCCGACATTTCCTTATAAGTAGCTTCTTCGGTAGGATAGATGCCTTTTTGCACCGACTCGTACGACTTAGCATCGTAAGTTTTATCGGGTGTAGGAATTTGACCCCGCGAGCCAGCCTGACCCAACACTACGGCCTTAAGCGTAGATGTTTCGTTTTTTACATTCAGATTCATAGGTTTTACTTTTCAGAAACATACATTTGAAAGTTAACAGTAAAACCACAAATCTTTAAAAAATGTTCTCAAAATGCATAAATATTTATTTAGGCGTTTTAAATAAAGCTTAAAAGGAAGAAATTTTTACAGCGATTTATATTTGTGGCAGGTCACAATGTGGTCGTTCACCATGCCGGCAGCTTGCATAAATGCATAACAAATGGTAGTTCCCACAAACTTAAATCCTCTTTTTGATAAATCTTTGCTCATGGCATCCGACTCTGCTGATCTGGCGGGTATTTCGGCCAAGGACTTAAATTTGTTTTGTATTGTTTTACCTCCTGTAAATTGCCAGATATAGCGATCGAAGGTTCCGAATTCTTCCTGAATGCGAATAAAGCACTGCGCATTCGTTACAGCAGCACGGATTTTAGCCTGATTGCGCACAATGGAGGCATCCTGCATAAGTTCCTGAATTTTAGCATCATTGAACAAAGCAATTTTCTGAACATCGAAATTATCAAATGCTCTTCTGAAATTCTCACGTTTATGTAAAATTGTTCTCCAGCTCAAACCTGCCTGAAAAGTATCGAGAAGGATAAATTCGAAAAGCGCAGCGTCATTGTGAAGCGGAACTCCCCATTCTTCATCGTGGTACCTGCGCATCAAATCGTCGTTGGCCGGCCAACCGCAATCTAAACTTTTTTCAGTATTCATATTCATTTATTTTAAAACATACACACCTGACTCAACATACAATTACAAAACTTTGCTTTGCAAAAAAATGTTTTGTATTAAATTTATTGTAATTTTATGCTCCCAAAAGCAAGCAACATGTTCGATATTGATAAAATTATTGAGAAATATTACAACAAAGATAGCGATTTATACACAACACTGATGACTCACAGCACTCAGGTGATGAACAAAGCGCTTGAAATTGCCGAAAACAAGAAAGAGCTCATGCTCGATACCAATTTTATTGCAGAAGCAGCCATGCTCCACGACATTGGTATTTTTAAATGTTATGCTCCTCGCATCCATTGCGTTGGCGCACATCATTATATCGAACATGGATACCTTGGAGCTGAATTGCTGAGAGCTGAAGGAATGCCCCGACACGCGCTTGTTTGCGAACGACATACGGGAGTTGGACTCAGTAGAGAGATGATTGCCAAAGGAAAACTTCCACTTCCCGATCGCGACATGCTTCCTCAAAGCCTTGAAGAGCAACTAATTTGTTACGCAGACAAATTCTTTTCTAAAACAAAACTTGGTGAAACACACCAAGTCGACGCCATTCGCAAAGATTTATCCAGGTTTGGTCAGTATCAGGTAATGATATTCGACAAATGGCATGCCATTTTTGAATAACAAAAAGTACACGAATATAGCTGATCAATAACTTTAATTGAGCAGTTTATACGAAATACCGAAACTCAGCAATTCCTTGAACTGAATTTTTGCTTTTTTACCTTCGGCAAGAATCAGTGTATTATCATATCGCGGATTCAATGATAAACGGGTAGATAAAAACCGGTTAATTGTAAAATTACTTACAATTTCCCAATCAGCTTCCACTTTTTCGTAATTGGTGTAAAAAGTTAGTTTTGAGTCCAGCTGAATTTCCTTTGAAGGTGCATACGAAAGCTGGGCTTTGAACGAACTACCCACCTCACTCAACACTTTTTCTCCGGTGGCTATCCCAAATAAATTTGGATTAACAATCTCAATATCATCAACATAAATATATTTATAGGATACCGGAGAAAGCATCAGCGAAAACAGTTTTTTGTATTTGTAATCAAGGCCGACGCCTACATTCAATCTTACCGGCGAAAGAAAAGTTGCTTTCATCTCGGTGGAAGTGACTGATTTATAGTTATGAAAAAACTGCGTCGAAAAATCAACCGACCCTGAATAAAACCATTTTCCTCCTGCCTTTACGCCCAATTTACTGTTGATCTTAAAAATATCATCATTCGTATTCAACGGCCGGATAGCTCCATCCACCGAATTGAAACCCATCCGCCATTCGCCGTTGTTATCCCACTGGATATTTTTCTTATCATCAAAATTCAATTGGCCGTTCAAAATTCCAAGAATAGCAATATTCTTACTACCACCCTGATACCAGTTACTCGAAATATAATTTTGCGAGAATTGAATCATTGTACTTGCTTTTTTTGTCCATGGATTTCGTTCAATCTTTGGCACAGCAGGCTTTGATTTTTTGGCATCGCTCAGGCTTGCTATATTCACAAGCTTCAGGTCTTCGTATCCACGGCCATTCATAATCTCACTTTTAATATTTTTGGTGCCGGGTAAGTTTTCGTACCGATAAACAATAAACTCTGAAGCTTTTATTGCTATATTTTTCAGAGCATTAGCTCTTAAGGTAGTAATTGACTCGGCCACAGTTGGAATCTCAAATGTTTTAAGTGATTTTTGATACAAGACATTTGGTTTTGTTCCGAAAAAGAATGTATAGGGATGCAGATGTTTCCTCCAGTCGAAATTTGAAGGTTCTTTTTTGTACACCAAATCGATAAACAGTGGATTGGCGGCAAGGAGTAATGAATCAGCAGGATCTAAAACCAGATTCTCCAATTTCAGATGAATTTCGGGACAGGGAGCTTCGGTTACAACCTGAGGAATTTCCTCGGCACAAGCATTCGTTAAAACCTCTGGTATCCGGGTTGTATCCACACTTATTTTGTCAGTGATCGATTTGTTTCCCGTGGCTACCTCAAGAAGACTATCCAAATCATAAGCCATTGATTTACTCAAAACCAAACTATCCGACTCCGCAAGTTTTCCTGCATTTACAATTCCGCAGAAACAAATCAAAACAATAACAAAAAGTACTTTCCTATCCATACTGACACTCATAAATTTACAATATCGTTTACTCTGACATTCAAATAAATTCTTGATTTTTACTATCAAAAATTATCGAAACTTGCCGGAAGTGACTTATTTCCGGTTTTAGCACCAAGTTCTTTTATTTTTTCGGCTGTTCGGATAATATTTCCTGAGCCATCTTTCATTTTTTTAACCGCATCATCGTAAGCACTTGAAGTGCGGTCCAGATTATTTTTTATTTTCACCATATCTTCGGTGAAGCCAATAAATTTATCGTATAAAGTTCCACTCAACCTTGCAATTTCCTGAGCATTTTTCGTCTGGTTTTCCTGTTTCCATATCGAAGAAATAGTTCTCAGCGTAGCCAAAAGTGTTGTTGGACTTACAATCACAATTTTACGTTCCCAGGCATACGAAAAAAGTTCACTATCTCCCTGTACAGCCACCGAAAACGATGCTTCGATAGGAATAAACATCAAAACAAAATCGGGCGTATTTATATTCTGAGCATTTTGATAATTCTTTTCGCTCAGCAGTTTCACATGACTCCTGATAGAATTGATATGCTCTTTAGCACTCAAGATCTGTTTCTCTTCATTTTCGGCAGTTATATAACGCTCGTAAGCAACAAGCGACACTTTCGAATCGATTACAATATGCTTGTTGTCGGGCAAATGTAAAATCACATCCGGACGCTGAACACTACGATCGGCTCCTTCAACTACCTCTTCCCGTTCATATTCCTGCCCCTTAGTAAGTCCTGAACGTTCGAGCACCCTCTCCAGAATTATTTCTCCCCAGTTGCCTTGTTTTTTCACATCGCCTTTAAGCGCTTTTGTCAGGTTATTTGCTTCCTCACTTACGCGTGTATTCAGCTCTGTGAGTTTTCTAACTTCCTCCCGCAAACTAATTTTATCGCGCAATTCCTTATCGTAAGTCTCGTCTACTTTCTTCTCGAAAAGCTGAATTTTTTCTTTCAAAGGATTCAATATATCACCAATATTCTTTTGGTTGGAGACCGAAAACTCATCCGACCTTTGCTTCATTATTTTATTGGCGATATTTTCGAATTCAGCAGTCAATCTTTTTTGCTGATTTTCAATTTCCGATTGCTGATTTTCGAGCTTTTCGACAAGGTTTTCGTTCAATGTTTTAAGCCTTGCCACTTCAACGGCACGAAGATTCGAAAGCACCAAATTCTGTGCCAGCTCGTCCTGAAGGCGTTTGTTTTCTTCGGTTTTCAGGCGTACTGTTTCCTCTATCACTGACCGTTGTCGTTCGGATTCATTCAGCGCCGTTTGTATTAAATTCAATTTTTCTGCATTGAGACTTACCGCTTTTGCATTTTTTGAATTTGAAAAAACAAAAGCGATGACAAAGCCTAAAACAAACAATGCCAGCATTACAATATATTCCATTTTTTTAGCTGATTTTTAGTAATTAGTCGAAAGCGCAATCAAAAAATCAGTCAAAAAGTGTTGGATGATCCTCTTCGAGCTTACGAATAACGGCAAGCATCAATGTTTCGCGAATTAACTTCGACTTGTTACTGATTTTGTATTTGTTTATATAGCGAATCAACGCTTTGTTTTCTTCGTCGTTGAGTGTGAATATCTGCCTGTGAGTACGTAATGAATTACGTTTAGAAACCGGAATTATTGTTTTTTTTGCCATGCTCGAATTGTTTTCAACACAAAAGTAATATTATCTCTTTAAAAGAAAGGATTTTGAGTGAAAATTTATAAATTTGCCACATAACATAAAAATATTTTAAATCATGGCCGAACACAATGAGCTTGGAAACCTCGGTGAACTCAAAGCGCAGGAATATCTACGCTCCAAAGGTTATACGATAAAGCATGTGAAATGGGTTTGCGGCAAACTTGAGCTTGATATAGTGGCCGAAAAAGATGGATGGCTGGTCGTAGTGGAAGTGAAAACCCGTTCGACAGATACTTTTGAAGCACCTGAAGAAGCCATAACTCCCAGAAAGATCCGGAATATCATAAACGCCACACACGAATATATTCAGATATTCGATTGGCAGGGCGATACACGTTTTGATGTGATTTCGGTAATCCCGGTAGGGCAGCAATTTAAAATTGACCATATCGAAGATGCTTTTTTGTCACCATTGATGTAATCGGTATCACGATTCGCTAAATTTGAATGTTTTTTACATATTAATGCATTCATTGTCAGGAAAAATGTTTTTAAATATCGTTTTTTATATTTTTGGTCTTAAATTGTTTCCGTACTTTTGCATCGTCATAAGCAAAAGGCATTAAAAAAGATAAATTATGAAAGTATTAGAAAAAGCAGTGGCTGAAAAGCTCCTAAAAATTAAGGCTATTAAGTTACAACCAAGGAATCCGTTTATTTGGGCTTCGGGTTGGCAATCACCCATATATTGCGATAACCGCAAAACCCTTTCGTATCCGCAGATCCGCACCTTTATAAAAATTGAAATCGCAAGGATTATAATGGAATTATATCCTGATGTTGATGTAATTGCAGGTGTTGCTACAGGCGCCATCTCGCAGGGAGCTTTAGTAGCCGATGCTTTAGGACTGCCGTTTATCTACATTCGTCCTACTCCCAAAGATCATGGGCTCGAAAACATGATAGAAGGAGATTTAAAGCCAAAACAAAAAGTGGTTGTGATTGAAGACCTGATCTCTACCGGAGGAAGTAGCCTGAAAGCTGTTGATGCAATTCGCAACGATGGTTCAGAGGTGTTGGGAATGATTGCCATTTTTTCGTATGGTTTCCCGGTAGCCGAACAAAAATTTAAAGCTGCCAAAGTAAAACTCACTACGCTTTGCAACTACGAATCGCTTGTAAGCGAAGCGTTGGCTACCAACTACATTTCGAAAGAAGATGTGGCAACCTTGAAAGAATGGCGTCAGAACCCGGCAATTTGGGGTAAATAAGATTTTAAGTTTTTGAACAAACATACGCTCAGAGCGTTTCATTCTGTAAAAAGAATAAAATATTAACATGACAACATACGAAAGCGAAATAAAAACCATTTCTTCGTCGGAAGAAATGGTTTTTGGTATATTGAGCGACCTGAAAAACCTTGAAAAAATAGCTCAAAATCCATCATTGAAAGATAAAGTAAAGAACCTTGAATTCGACACCGATAGTTGTAGTTTTTCGGTAGAAGGATTCGGAACTGTAGGATTCAGAATTATTGAACGCGAACCTTTCAAAACAATTAAATTAGAGTCGGAACACAGCCCTATGCATGTAAATGTATGGATACAATTGAAGCAGGTAGCTGAAAACGATACTAAACTAAAGCTGACAATGAAAGCCGAAATCCCGACGATGATAAAAATGATGGTAGATAAAAAACTGAAGGAAGGCATTAATACAATAGCAGATGCTTTGGCAAAAGCCCTGAGTAAATCTTTAAATGAAGACGTTTAGCAGAACATCTTGTTTCTTTCAATCTTCTCAGCTACAACAATTATCATAAAAAACAACCACTCACTTTAAGATAGATGGCAAAACTTTGGGAAAAAAACATACAGGTGGACGCTAAAGTAGATGCATTTACAGTCGGTCGCGACAGGGAAATGGATCTGTATCTTGCAAAATACGATGTGCTTGGCTCTATCGCCCATATCCGAATGTTGCAATCGGTAGGACTGATTGAAGCCAATGAGCTTGAACTACTTCTTGCCGAACTTAAAAACATTTACCAACTTGCCGAGAACAAAGCATTCGTTATTGAAAACGGTGTGGAAGATGTTCATTCGCAGGTAGAACAAATGCTGACAGCGAAGCTTGGTGATCTGGGTAAGAAGATACATAGTGGGCGCTCTCGCAACGATCAGGTGTTGGTGGATCTTAAACTTTTTGCGCGTGCAGGAATTATCGACATTGTAAACGCAGTGGATGAATTGTTCGAAGTCCTTATCAGCCAAAGCAACAGATATAAAGATATACTTTTGCCCGGCTACACACATTTACAGGTGGCTATGCCTTCGTCGTTCGGATTATGGTTTGGCGCTTATGCCGAAAGCCTGGCCGACGATTTACAGGTGCTGCTTTCGGCCTGGAAAATCACCAATCGTAATCCTTTGGGCTCGGCAGCCGGCTATGGCTCTTCGTTTCCGCTTAACCGGCAAATGACTACCGATTTGCTTGGTTTCGACACAATGAATTACAATGTGGTATATGCACAAATGGGCCGGGGAAAAATGGAACGAACAGTAACTACAGCTCTTGCAAGCGTAGCAGCTACCATCTCTAAAATGGCATTCGATGCTTGCATGTTTACATCTCAAAACTTTGGTTTTATCAAACTTTCGGATGAATTTACGACCGGATCGAGCATTATGCCGCACAAAAAAAACCCTGATGTGTTTGAACTTACCCGTGCCAAATGCAACAAAATACAATCGTATCCGCAGCAAATCACATTACTTACCAACAATCTGCCTTCGGGATATTTCCGCGATTTGCAGCTACTAAAAGAAGTATTTGTTCCGGCTTTTGCCGAATTGCTCGACTGCATTGAAATGACATCGATGATGATGGCACAAGTAACTGTGAATACCGATATTTTGAATGACAAACGATACGATCTTATGTTCAGCGTGGAAGAGGTAAACAAGCTTACTCTTTCGGGTATTCCTTTCCGCGATGCATACAAGCAGGTGGGACTCGAAATTGAAGCCGGAAACTTCAAACCCGATAAGAATATTCAGCATACACACGAAGGCAGCATAGGAAACTTGTGCAACGACGAAATAAAAGCTTACAAAAACGGTGTTTTGACGCAATTTAATTTCGAAAAAGTGCAACTGGCCGAAAGAAAGCTTGTGGAATAAACAAAACCAACAGAATTAAAAACGAACACGGAATTTAAAATTTAAATTCCGTGTTCGTTTTTTTTATGTCTGAATGTTTCCATTCAAAAAAATTGGATCTGCGATCCGTCAAAGCTGTTACAATTTTTCGCCATATGCAAGGTCGCCTGCATCTCCGAGTCCCGGAACAATATACGAATGCTCGTTCAACTCAGGATCGATAGCCGCAGCCCAGATGGTTGTTTTCGAATCGGGGAAGTGGGACGCCACATAATCAATCGCAACCTGACTGGCAATGACTGTAGCCACATGAATATGGGCTGGTTTACCTTTCGTAAGCAAAGCGCCGTAAGCCAACTCCATCGATCCGCCGGTAGCCAGCATTGGATCAGTAATAATCAATGTTTTCCCAGTCAGATCGGGCGATGCAATGTACTCGATAAAAATATCGAATTTAAGCGCATCCTTGTATTTACGATAAGCTGACACAAAAGCATTTTCGGCTTTATCGAAATAGCTCAGAAAACCAGTGTGGAAAGGTAATCCGGCACGTAAAATAGTGGAAATAACAATTTTCTCGTCAATCACATTGGTGGGCGCTATGCCTAAAGGCGTTTTCACATCTTCGGGCGTATAATGCATCGATTTACTGATTTCATAGGCCATTATTTCGCCTATGCGTTCCATGTTCCTTCGGAATCGCATCGAATCATTTTGAATCTCAACACTTCTGATTTCCTTCAGATAATGATTTAAAACGGAATTGTTTTCCGATAGATTTATAATCTTCATTTATATATATAATTTATTATTGAACTTACACAAAAAATCCGTTAAACACCATTTGCTTAACGGATTAAAAAATTATTTATTATCTCTTTCTCTGATTTCAGTTCTGCGAATTTTACCACTAATTGTTTTCGGTAATTCGTCAACAAATTCGATGATACGGGGATACTTATACGGAGCAGTAACCGCTTTCACATGTTCCTGTAATTCTTTTACCAATGATTCGCCGGCTTTGAGTTTATACTCCTTGGATAAAATAACAGTTGCTTTCACCAACTGACCACGAATTTCGTCGGGTACGCCGGTAATAGCACACTCTACCACCGCCGGATGAGTCATCAGCGCACTTTCCACCTCAAAAGGACCAATTCGATACCCGGAACTCTTAATTACATCGTCGGCGCGACCTACAAACCAAAAATAGCCGTCCTCGTCGCGCCATGCCACATCGCCTGTGTAGTAGATATTATCATGCCAGGCTTCATACGTCAGCTGTGCATTGCGATAATAACCTTTGAAAAGTCCTTCAGGATAACGACGATCGGTACGGATGACAATTTGCCCCTGCTCGCCTGCCTCAGCCGAGCGTCCATCGGAAGTAAGTAAATCGACATCGTAATGTGGATTGGGTAAACCCATCGATCCTGGTTTTGGTTCAATCCAGGGAGGCGTAAGCACACTCAAAGTGGTTTCACTTTGTCCGTAACCCTCTCGTAATTTTATGCCTGTAAGATTCAAAAACTGATCATAAACCGCCGGATTCAAAGCTTCGCCCGCAATAGTGCAATATTCGAGCGATGATAAATCGTGGGCTTGAATATTTTCCCGAATCAGGAACCTGAAAATGGTGGGAGGCGCACAAAGCGAAGTGATGCGGTATTTCTGTATCATTTCGAGCATAGTTGCCGGTGTAAACTTTTCGTGATCGTAAACAAAAACGCAAGCGCCCACTATCCATTGTCCGTATAGTTTTCCCCAGACGGCTTTTAACCAACCAGTATCGGCAATTGTAAGGTGCAAACTATCTTCATGTAAATTGTGCCAATATTTAGCCGTAACGATATGCGCCAATGGATAAACACAATCGAGCAATACCATTTTCGGATTGCCGGTTGTACCGGAAGTAAAGCTTATAATCAACGGATCGTCGTTGTTATTTACTTTCTCAATTTTCGAAAAAGGCGCTGCATTTTTAATTCCTTCATGAAAATCGTGCCAACCGGCAGGCACTACCGGCCCAACAGAAATAAGTGTTTTAACTGTAGGCGATTCGGGCAAAGCGTCATTGATATGCTGAATGATAGTATCATCTCCAACAGCAATAATCGCCTTTATATCAGCTGCATTATTGCGATATATCAGGTCTTTTTTTGTCAGCAAATGCGTAGCTGGAATAATGATGGCGCCAATTTTATGCAAAGCCACAATAGTGAACCAAAATTCGAACCTGCGTTTCAAAATTGCCATTACAATATCACCTTTCCCGATGCCGAGACTTTGAAAATACGCCGCCGTTTGGTCGGTATATTGTTTCATTTCGCCAAAAGTAAATTCCCGGCATTCACCCTGATCGTTCGTCCAAAGCAAAGCACGTTTATTCGGTTCTTTCTCGGCCCAGGCATCAACAATGTCGTAGCCAAAATTAAAATTATCAGGAACAATTAATTTGTAGTTGGCTTTGAAGTCATCAAAGTCGGAAAAGTTGGTTTGTTTCAGGTATTTCTCTAACATTTCATTCTCTTTACCGAAAACCACATTTTGAATGTGATTCTCAAAATTGTTTTAATATCTTAATTATTAGACCTATAATACAACAGAGTTTTAAATAATGATGGCTAAAAACTTTACATTTTTATTGTTCAATGCCTTCATTCCATGAGGTTTCGATGCATCGAAATAAATGCTGTCGCCCTCGTTCAGAATAATATCATTGCCCCCAATTTGCAATTGAAGACTTCCTTCGAGTACGAGATTGAATTCCTGGTCGGGATGTGTATTCAAATGAATTGGCTGGTCATTGGGTTCTACAGTTACTTCAAAGGGTTCTGCTTTTGCGTTTCGAAAACCCGAAGCAAGTGCAAGATATCTATAGGCTTTAGTGCGTTCCACACTGGTGCCGGTTCCTTTACGCGTAACGAAATAAGTGAGCGAATGAGGATCGACACCGGAAATAAGCGCCGTGGTCTCCACATCGAAAGTCTGAGCAATCTGACAGATAAAACTTACCGGAATATCAGAAGTGCCGGATTCGTAACGTGCATATTCGGCTTCGGAGATATTGCATTTTTCAGCCGCCTGGTTTATTGTTAAATCAAGGGCATCACGCAAGCCGCGCAATCGTTCGGCTATTTGTTTGATTTGTGTATTCATGGCATACTTTAAAAAAAGTTTTTCTGGAAATCTGTTTGTTGCACGAAACTAAAAATGATAAATTTATTTCAGGTGAGAAGCTTTCAATCCTTTAATCACAGCATTGCTAAAACCATTTGCTTCCATTTCGTTCAATCCTTTAATAGTGATACCACCCGGAGTTGTGACTTTATCAATTTCAATTTCAGGGTGAGAATCATTTGCTTCGAGCAAGCCTATAGCTCCACGTAGGGTTTGAATAATTACTTCTTTTGCAACAGCGGGATAAATGCCCATTTCGACGCCTCCTTCCATGGCAGCGCGGATATAACGAAATGCATAAGCAATGCCACAGGACGAAAGCGACATAAATGCATTCAATTGCGACTCGGGAACAAGAAATGCTTTTCCCATTTCGGCAAACAGCGCAAGAACAAGATCCTGTTGCTCTTTTGTTGCTTTTTGAGCAGCAATTGTTGTCACACTTTCAAGAATATCAATCGCAGTATTTGGTATTACCCTGAAAATGGCTGCCTCTGTATCAAACAACTCCGATAATTTTTCGAAATCGATACCCGCAGCAATTGATACAATAATTTGTTTTTTATAATCTATTTTGTGCTCAATCTCCTTCGCCACAGTCTCGATAAGCCAGGGTTTAACAGCAAGAATAATAATGTCGGCATCTTTAATAATGTCGGCATTTGTTTTGCTTGTCGAAATTTCAGGTGCAAATGTTTGAAGCGCTTGTAGATGATCAGCAGAAACATCGCTCACTCTAATGTTACCTGCCTGAACAATAGTTCCTTTAGATAAACCACGGGCAATAGCTCCACCCATATTTCCGGCACCGATGATACTAATTTTCAAATCTGTTGTTTCCATTTTTATGTATGTTGCTGATTGTTTGTACAAAGATAGAATATCTTATTAAAATTATAAATAAAAAGTCCGAAAAATATATCCGAAATCACTTATAAGCTTATCCTGATGCTTCCTTTCAGCCCCCATTTGGTTACTCCGGGTCTTTCGGTTTCGGTAAGCCTCCAAAAAGATTGCAGCGTAATGAACCTTAATAAATTGCTGAACCCTGCTCCCACTTCCAGGTATGGCTTATTCGTTGTGTGAATATAATCAGGAATATCAAGCACATTTCCGTGTCTGTTTTTCATCACACCATAGTACATCTTCAAACTCATTAGTTCCCTTAAGTTTAAATACTTTATCAATGGTATTTTATTGAAGAAAAAACCATTGAGCGAAACTTCGTTGTGCCAGATTGCGTATCGATCGGCCCTGAATTCCATTACATTCATGAGTGCAAAATTGAACCTGCTATAACCGTTAGTAATGTTTCCGGAAGGCATTTTAAGCAACTGATAAGGTAATTCGCCGAAAATAGCTCCTCCTTCTAGCATATATTCCCAGTATCCGATATTAAAATTGACTAACTGCCTTATTTGTCCGGATAATTTAGCATAATTTCCATTTTTTTTGCCCACCTCATAGCGACCGCCTTCGACCAAAGCATAAAAAACCGGTTTGTTATTGTTACTGTAAATACGCTGAAAATGGTCGTCGTAAACTCTTTCGCCAAACGAGAAACGGGTGAGCAAAGTAAACGATTGTTGTTTCATTTTATCATAACTTACAGCATTCGAAGAGAATGGTAACATTTCGCCGGCTCCGTAAGTATTGGAACGAAAGAATAGATTACTTTCAATATCCGAACTCCAGTCGTTCGAAAAAGAAACTGTTACTTCCTGCCGCTCGCTCATATTACCTGCTGAACGCAGTCCGAAGATAGTTCCGGCAATGTCTTCGTCGCCCGAATTGAGTGGATTCTCACGAATAAGAAAATCATTATAATCATAGTTCTCGCTCCTGTAATCGTTTGTATAGACAGCTCCTAAAATTCGTCGTTGATTGCCTGGCAATTTTACTTGAGCTAAGCCAGAATATTTAACTGTATTATTTTTAAAACCATAGCCAGCGTAACCACCCAAACGGATATTTTTCCACAAACGTTCGTTGGTATAAACTGGCAAAGTAAGGCGTAGCCCTTCAATATCGGTATATCTCGCCAGGTTCTGAATTTTTCCCACATCTACTTTCCCGACCGGAATGTAACCGGTGATAATGATATCTGCCAGCCATTTAGCAATTTTTATTATCGGAGTTTCATTCAGGGTATTCATTTTCTTATCCAATGAATCTACTGAATAATTACTTTTTGCAAAGTTTCCCGAAGGAGAAGAGATCAGTTGATTGTCGACAGCAGTAATGCTTCTGTTCAGAAAAATTCTCGGTTTCGGATGCAGGCTGTCGGCCAGCAACTCGTACATTATGTCCAATGCAGTGTTACCGGTATCGAAAGTCCAGGTATTGTCGGGCTGAAACTTAAATTGCTGATGAAGTTGTAGGTTGTTAATGAAATTAAGATTGGCCTGCGATGGCAATTCGGCACTGATAGAAACCAAAGCCAAGGTGGAGGAATCTATTTGCATTGAGCCGTTGAAAGCTAAATTTTTATTGTTCTTCGAACGGAAATGAAGTTGATATATCTTCCTTTCATTCAAAGAAGTACTATCGGCCAGATAGTAGTTATAGTACACATTTCCGGAGTTCGACAAAGGACTTATAAAACTTTTGCCAAAAATACTTACAGCATTATCATAAAAATTCTGATCTGTATCAATTTCGCCTATCAACTTCAAAATTATTTTTTCGGTATCCGCAGTGGATGAAAAAATATTCTTTACCTCCTCTTTCTTTGCCCCTGAAGATAAAATATAACGATTTTCGGCCATGTACAAAGGTAAGGTCAAGCTGGAATCGACCTGAGAAACGGCACCTTTTGATAACTGTTCGAAAATGCGCTTGTTCACCGAACGTTGATTGATTTTACCGAGCAAGACAAGATTTTGCTCGCTTCGTTTGGATGAAAAAGAAGGATTTCGGGTTACATCGTTCACCTTTTTTTGCTGGCGTACTCTTCTCATAAGATCCATGGCAGGATTGGAGCCCGGCACTACAAAAACATCCTCAAGCTGGTTGTTTTCCTCCTGCAATTCAACCTGAACACCAACACTTTGCCCCGGCTTAAGTTTCATTTCTTTCCGGCGGTAACCTACACACGAAAAAACAACAGTTGTTTCTTTTCCCTGCGTGCGCACCATAAAATATCCTTCTTCGTTCGATTTGACGCCAATATCGGTATTTTTAAAGAAAATATTTACATCCGGTATGGGACTTTTGTCAAGCGCATTCAGCACCTGACCTACAGCCAGTGTTTCCTGAGCATTTAATAACTCAGTGGCCACTATCAAAAGTAAGCCCAACAAAAAACATGTTATTCGTTTGAAATTCATTTATTTAATTTGAAAAAACGTGTAAAAAACAGATAAAATAATCATTTTGAATGTTTATTCAGCGGGTGAAATTCCAGAATAGTCTCGCGCAGAAAATGAACATCAATATGTGTATAAAGTTCGGTTGTAGTGATGGATTCGTGACCCAGAAGTTGTTGAATGGCTCGCAAGTTTGCTCCATTTTCCAATAGATGCGTTGCAAAAGAATGACGAAAAGTGTGCGGACTCACATTTTTACGAATGCCGGCCATAGCTGCTAACTCCTTAACAATCGTAAAAATCATTGCCCTTGTGAGTTTACCGCCGCGTCGGTTCAAAAAAAGTACATCTTCACTCCCTTTCTTTACTCTTAGCAAATTCCGATCCACTTTCCATAATTCTATTTGCCGG
This sequence comes from uncultured Paludibacter sp., assembly GCA_963678465.1. Taxonomy (GTDB): domain Bacteria; phylum Bacteroidota; class Bacteroidia; order Bacteroidales; family Paludibacteraceae; genus Paludibacter. The sequence goes on along the minus strand of OY782858.1, from coordinate 2,995,781 downwards.
ATGGATTGTGGCGAAAGGGGAACGAGCCTTTGTTTACTTCCCTTTCCTTCTACCAACATATATCCTTCGGCAAAGTAAATTTTTGATAATTCGAGATTTATAAGCTCAGATACCCGTAAACCAGAGCCATAAAGCGTTTCGATAATGGCTTTGTTTCTTTGTCCTTCGGCTTTGGATAAATCGATGGCTTCAATAATACGGTCAATCTCCTTCACCGATAAAACTTCGGGCAATCGCAGCCCTGTTTTCGGACTTTCGAGTAACTCAGTAGGGTCATCATCTCTCTTGTTTTTATAAATCAGAAAATGATAAAACGAACGAATGCTCGACAACACGCGGGCTTGCGAACGGGGCTGAATGCCCAAACTGGCAATTTCGATGATAAAATCGCGTAAAATTTCGTTGCTTGCATCCTCAGCTTTTAAATGAATATCCGCCAAATAAGTCTCCAATTTTAATAAATCGCGTTCGTAAGCTTCAATGCTATTATCCGATAAAGCTTTTTCAAGTTTCAGATAAAGATGATATTCGTCGTTGAGCGATAGCATTTTATAAATTAAGTTGACGTATCGGTAGATTTAAAAAATAATTATGCAAAGATACAAAAAGAGCTTGTATAAAAAATTGACCTTCGAAATTGTATACAATAGAATTAAATAAAACCAACTTAAAAAAACATTATCATAGTGCTGTTCGTTTTTTCAGAAAACACTATTATTGAAATATCATGCCTTCAGCCTATTGAAACTGGAATTGTTGAAAAAATACGATTCGAGAAAAAGGAATATAAATTCACGATTAAATTCTTTGGTCTGAAGCGAGATTGAAATTAATTACTATTTTTGCAAAAGAGAAAATAAACAATATGCCAGAAAAAGTAAAACTTCAGGAGTTGACAGAAGAGGAACAGATTCAAAACGAGTTTGATGCTTTGATTGAAGATTATAAGCACACCAATCACAAACAAAAGATTGAGCTGATAACCAAAGCATTCAACTTTGCAAATGTTGCTCACAAGGGGATTAAGCGACGCTCGGGTGAACCTTACATCATGCATCCGCTGGCAGTAGCTCGTATTGCTGTACGCGAAATAGGGTTAGGTTCAACTTCCATCTGTTCGGCGCTTTTGCACGATGTGGTTGAAGATACCGATTACACTGTTGAAGACATCGAAAATCTCTTCGGACCGAAAATTGCGCACATTGTTGATGGACTCACAAAAATATCGGGTGGCGTGTTCAACGAAATTGCATCGGAGCAAGCCGAGAATTTCCGGAAGTTGCTTCTTACTATGTCCGAAGATATCCGTGTTATTTTAATAAAAATAGCCGACAGACTTCATAACATGCGAACGTTGGGCTCAATGCCTCCCGCAAAACAATACAAAATCACCGGCGAAACAAATTATATCTACGCTCCTCTCGCCCACCGCCTCGGGCTTTTCCGCATTAAAACCGAACTCGAAAATCTCTGCTTCAAATACGAACACCCCGAAACTTACTTTCTGATAGAAAAGAAACTTGCTGTCGACGAAGAAGCCCGCAATCAGTTTTTCAAAGAATTTTCAGGCCCTATCCGACGCAAGATGGGCGAAATGGGCTACGAATTTTTCCTGAAAGAAAGAATTAAGTCGGTTTATTCTATCTGGAACAAAATGTCGACAAGGAATATCCCGTTCGAAGAGGTTTACGACATACTGGCGCTACGCATTGTTTTTAAACCAAAGCCCGGGATGAGCGAAAAAGACCAGTGCTGGATGCTTTATTCATCACTTACTGAAATTTACAAACCGCACCCTGAACGCATCCGCGACTGGGTGAGCAATCCCAAAGCAAATGGCTACGAAGCACTTCACGTCACAGTTATGGGGCCATTCGGCCGCTGGGTCGAAATACAAATCCGCAGCGAGCGCATGAATGATATCGCCGAAAAAGGGCTGGCTGCGCACTGGAAATATAAAACAGGCGAATCCGACGAATCGTCGGAGCTCGACAAATGGATGAAAACAATCAAGGAATTGCTCGAAAATCCCGAATCGAATGCCATCGATTTTATGGATACTTTCAAACTGAACCTTTTTGCATCCGAAATTTTTGTTTTCACGCCTAAAGGTGAAATCAGAACCCTGGCATCGGGATCAACAGCGCTTGATTTTGCATTTGCACTCCACTCCGACCTTGGGATGCGATGTATCGGCGCAAAAGTAAATCACAAGCTTGTTCCGCTCAGCTATAAGCTAAATTCAGGCGATCAGGTCGAAATTCTGACTGCGAAAAAACAAAGCCCACAACCCGAATGGCTCGAATATGTCACCACCGCCCGCGCCAAAGCTAAACTACGAGCGCATTTTAAAAAAGAAGAAAAAATACTTGTTATTAGCGGTCAGAAGAAAATTGAAGAAGCGCTTGCCGAAATCAATCTAAGTCCTGAAAACGAAGTGATGGTTCGCATCATGAATCATTACAAATTCAGCCAGAAGAACTCATTGTATTTGCAAGCAGGAAAAGGATTGCTCAATCTGGAAGATATCAGCAAAGTGATATTCAAAACCAAATCACAAAATTTATTTATCAAATATCTAAAAATGCCGTTTGGAGGCTCATCCGACAACAAAGCCAACAAAACGCCAGCTATGGATCTTGTTCCGGCCAACAAAGTAGACCGCAAAAAAACATTTATTCTTTCGGAAGAAAATGCCGGAATTACCTACAAACTGGCCGACTGTTGCCATCCTATTCCGGGAGATGATGTGTTAGGCTATGTCGACGATTCCGAAATTGTTATCATCCACAAACGACAGTGTCCCACAACAGCAAAATTAAAATCTAATTTCGGCGAAAGACTCGTTTCAGCACAGTGGAGTACACATAAAGCTTTATCATTCATCGAAATTCTCGAAATTAAAGGAATAGATAAAAAAGGTGTAATGATAGAAATTCTGAAAGTTATTTCGGAAAAATACGGTGGCAATATAAATAAAATTAACATTGAAACCAATGCCGGTATTTTTATCGGACGGTTTTATATCTACGTTCACGATACCGAAGACATTGATATTCTTTGTAAAAATATAATGAGAATCAAAGAAATAAACTCAGTACAAAGAGTACAGGAATAAAAAATACCTTGAATTAAAATTATTATGCGAAAAACATTTCTTCAGCTTATGGGCTTATTGTGCCTCAGTATTATCTTTACTTCGGGTGCAACAAAAAAATCGGTTGCCAACTATCACGTAATTCCACTTCCAAACGAAATAATCGTTCAGAAAAATAAACATTTTATCCTCGATGAAAATGTAAAAATAGTATATCCTGCCAGCAATAAAAAAATGCAGAAAAATGCTAACTTTCTGAGTCAATATATCAAAAATCAGTGTGGCATTGAGATTAACACAACCACCGACAGTAAAACAAAAAAATCGATTGTACTTCGTTTAGATTTAAAACAGGCGGCTCCCGAAGCTTATCGCATCGTGGTGAATGCTCAACAAATTATCGTATCGGCAGCCTCCGAAAACGGAATTTTTTACGGCATTCAAACCTTACGAAAATCAATCCCGACAGAAAAATCAACAACAGTAGAATTTCCGGCAGCCACGGTAAACGATGCTCCCCGTTTCCCATACAGAGGAATGCACCTTGATGTTGCACGTCACTTTTTCTCTGTCGACGAAGTAAAAATATATATCGACATTTTGGCATTGCACAATGTAAACACCTTTCACTGGCATTTAACAGATGATCAGGGATGGAGAATTGAAATAAAAAAATATCCACTACTCACTGAAATTGGATCGAAAAGAGCTGAAACTGTGATAGGTAGAAACACTGGCGTTTATGATGGAATTCCATACGGAGGCTTTTATACGCAGGATGAATGCCGCGAAATAGTGGCTTATGCAGCTGACAGGTACATCAATATAATTCCCGAAATTGACATGCCGGGACATATGTTGGGCGCTTTGGAAGCCTACCCGGAATTAGGTTGCACAGGTGGCCCTTATCAGGTTTGGCGTATTTGGGGAATTTCGGAAGATGTTTTATGCGTTGGGAACGACAAGACACTAAAATTTATAGAAGATGTACTTACCGAAATCATTGACATTTTTCCGTCCAAATACATTCATATCGGTGGTGACGAATGCCCTAAAACAAGCTGGAAAAAATGCCCTAAATGTCAGGCTCGTATCACATCGCTCGGGCTGGTAACCGACGAACACCATACTGCAGAAGAACGTTTGCAGAGTTATTTTATGGCTTATGCCGAAAAATTACTCAACGATAAAGGAAGAAGTATTATTGGTTGGGATGAAATTTTGGAAGGCGGTCTTGCTCCCAATGCAACCGTAATGTCGTGGCGAAGCATGGAAGGTGGAATTGAAGCTGCCAAACTGCATCACGATGTGGTAATGACGCCAAACTCGCACTTATATTTTGATCATTATCAAAGTATCGACACTGATTTAGAACCTTATGCCATTGGTGGATACAGTTCGGTCAAAAAAGTGTACGAATGGGACCCACTCCCCGCTTCGCTTACCGACGAAGAAAAGAAACACATCCTTGGTGCACAAGCCAATGTCTGGACTGAATACATCGCTACATTTAAACATGTACAATACATGATATTGCCACGCCTGGCAGCACTTTGCGAAGTACAATGGTCGAAACCCGAACAGAAAAACTATTCTAATTTCGTGAAACGCATTCCGAATCTTATCGGGATTTATAAACTGAATAATTATAACTATGCGCGCCATTTATTTGATGTTTCGGCTGATTTTAGTTCAAACTCTAATGATGGTACCGTCGACGTAAAATTATTAACGCTGGATAAAGCGCCTATTCACTTTACACTTGATGGCAGCGAACCTACTCCTTCGTCGGCTGTTTATTCTGATATTTTAAAAATAAAACAAAATGCTCAGCTTCGGGCTGTGGTTTTCAGAAAGCAGGAAGCAAGCAGAATACTGAATGATGAAATCTGGTTTAGCAAGGCCACACTAAAGCCAATAAAGGCGCTACAGCCTCTGAACGAAAAATATATGTTCAATGGCATTGCTACTTTGGTGGATGGGTTACATGGCAATAAAAACTATAAAACAGGCAGATGGATTGCGGTGTATGGCAACGACATGAATGCGCTGATCGATTTGGAAAAAAGTACAACGATTCAGGAAGTAGCCATTTCAGTTTGTGTGGACAAAGGAGCATGGGTTTTCGATGCCCGGAGTCTCAGTATCGAAACCTCAATTGATGGTGTAACATACAAACGGGTTGCAATGGAGAATTATCCACCAATGAAAAAAGACGATGCAAATGGCGTTATTGCACACAAGCTCAGCTTCAGTCCCGTGGAGGCACGTTATGTGAAAGTAATGATTGGCTCAGAGCAATTTCTTCCCGACTGGCATAGCGGCAAAGGTTCTAAAGGATTCTTGTTCGTAGATGAAATCACTGTCAATTAAACATTTGAAAAAATACATTATAAAAAAGCCTGAAAATCAAAATTGATTTTCAGGCTTTTTTATGTTTATTGTAAATTTATTTACTCAGCCGAGAATTTATAAACGCACCATTCATCGTATTTCTGACCCGGACGAAGTACAGGACTTGGAAAGAAAGGAATGTTGGCCGAATTAGGAATGCTCTGTGTTTCGAGGCAAATAGCATCCTGACGGTCGTAAATTTTACCTTCTTTACCGGTTACTTTGTCAATCCAGTTACCGGTGTAAACCTGCACACCAGGCTGAGTGGTGAAAACTTCCATCTTACGACCACTTTCGGGTTCGTAAACCGTTCCGGCCAATACACAATCTCCGGCCTGAGCACGGCGAATACACCAATTGTTATCAATTCCCCAACCGGGAACAAAAACTTCGTCGTCGATGCGATCACCTACAACTGTTGGTTCACGGAAATCCAACGGAGTACCTTCAACTTTACTTATTTCGCCCGACAGCGCAAATGAATCATCGAGCACCGTATAAAAATCAGCATTCAGCTGCATGACATGATTTTTGATAGTACCGTTGCCAGCACCTTTCAGGTTGAAATAGGAGTGATTGGTAAGGGCAATAATAGTAGGTTTATCGGTAGTAGCTTCGTAATGAATTTTCACTTCGTTATCGTCGGACAGAGAATAAGTACAGGTTACCGTTAGATTTCCGGGATATCCTTCTTCGCCATCAACCGAAAGAAGTTCTAGCACAAGTTCCGTTTCGTTAGCTGAAACAACTGTCCATACCTTTTCGTTAAATCCATGAATACCACCATGTAACGAGTTCGTTCCATTATTAACAGGAAGCTGATATTCAACACCATCGAGTGTGAATTTACCATCTTTAATACGGTTGGCCACCCTGCCACATACAGCGCCAAAGTAGATTTCTTTTTCAATCACTTCGTTAAGCGTATCGAAAGCAAGTACCACATCGTCGAATTTACCATTTTTGTCGGGCGCATACAAACGGATAATTTTTGCACCGTAGTTGGTAATGTCTACCGACATGCCGTTTTTATTGAACAAAGTAAATAACGATACGGGATTTCCGTCGAGTTCTATTTGTAATTCCTGAGCTGTTTTCATTTTTGTTTTTATTATTTAACTCACAAAAAATGCTTGTTTTCAGCATTTTTGTGAGTAGAAAATTTTTTAGTCGATTTTGCAGGCACCATCACCTATTTCTGCAATATAAAATTCGGGTTTGATACCAATCTTAGCTTCGTAAGCTGCGCCTACTTCTTTGATAAAGGTATCAATGGCTTCATCTTTTACCAACGAAACCGTGCAACCACCAAAACCTCCACCAGTCATACGCGAACCGATAACTCCATCTATTTTCCAGGCTTCTTCGGCCATGCAATCCAATTCAGGACCTGTCACTTCATAATCGTCGCGCAACGAAACGTGAGAGGCATTCATTAGCCTTCCAAAACTTTCGAGATCTCCCGCTTTCAGGGCTTTCACCGCATCGCTGGTACGTTGTACTTCGCCCACTACGTGACGGGCACGTTTGTGCGCTACCGGATCGGTAATTGCCGATTCAACTTCCTTAAATTTAGCTTCGGTAAGTTCGGCAAGGTATTTTATCGAAATCACTTTATTTAATTGTTCTACAGCTAACTGACATTGTGCAACGCGCGCATTATAAGCTCCTGAATCTAATTTATGAGGGCTGTGTGTGTTCGAAATTAATATTTTCACTCCTTCAAGCTTCACTGGAACAAGTTCGAATTCAAGTGTGTCGCAATTGAGGTGAATAGCGCTGTCCTTCGCTCCGTTGGCCGAGGCAAACTGATCCATAATACCACAGTTGACAAGTGCAAACTCATGCTCCGCTTTCTGACCAATCTGAGCCAGTTCCGTTCTATTAAAACCTGTGCCAAGTTGATCGTTGAAAGCGAATGCGGTAACCACTTCGAGTGCAGCCGACGACGAAAGTCCTGCTCCGTTAGGAACATTTCCCCAGATAAGAAGATCGTAACCCTGCGTAATTTTTATACCGCGTTTAACGAACTGAGCAATAACTCCCAGCGGATAATTGGCCCAGGATTTTTCGAGACGGGTAGTTAACTGGTCGAAGCCGAGCGAAATAAGCTCAGGTTGATTAAGAGACTTAAAGTTCATTTCTTCTTTGTCGTTTTTTGCCAACAACAAATACGTTCCGAAACTTAATGCACATGGAAATACCGAACCACCATTATAATCAGTGTGTTCGCCGATAAGGTTAACACGGCCTGGTGAAAAATAAACGGCATCGGCAGCCTTACCATAAGCCGATTCGAAAGCTGATTTTAATTCTTGAACTGTCATATTATATAATTGTTTATGTAGTTTAAATTTAAAGCACAAAATAACAAAAAAATGAAGGATCGAACAGGAAAGAAATTATGTTGTAAAGCATGTTTTGTTTCATTGAAAAACGAATTAACTTTGCAATCAATAAATGATAATGTTGAACCTGATTTTTGTTAACAATGAAAGATCAATCCGTTAAAACATATATTGGTTTTGCTACTACAGGGATAGTACTCACAATTGTGGGAGCAATATCTAAGATCCTGCAATTGAATATTTCGACACCTAGTTTTATTATTGGCTTTATCCTCATCATTTATACATGGATAATTACGATAGCCGATATACGAACAAAGGGAATTTACAATGCATCATTTTGGTTAAAATCGATGTTGATTTTCCCTTATTTTTGTCCATTGATTTATTTAATTCAACGAAAAAAACTCATTCGGCCCTAAAGCACATCCATCCAAACGATGCGATCAGTTCATCAACAGCATTGCCGACCCACTGATTTGTAATAGCGAAATTTCACAAAGTTTAGTATTGTACTGCGCCTGAACAAGTCTTTCCTCTGCTTCGAGCAGGCTATTTTGTGCTTCGCGAAGTTCGATGCCTGATAAATCGCCTAATTTATAACGCTCAATTGCAATTTCGTAATTTTCAACAGCATTGCTCAAGTTTTCACGTTCAAGCGTTGTAAGCTGCATGTTGTTTTCGTAAGCCATCCATATATTCGAAAAATCACTTTCAATGCTTAACAACAATTCTTCGTTGGCAAGTTGCTTGTTTTCAATCTCTATTCTGGCATTTGTTTGCTCCCGGCTTCGGTTAAATCCATCAAAAAGCGTAAATCCGAGTGTTAGCCCAAGGTTTGATCCCAACTGATTTTGTTGTCTGTAAGCGTTATATTCGTATTTGTTCTGCACATAACCATATCCGGCATTTAGTTTCAGGTAGGGATAATTACGGGATTTAGCTTGCTTCAAATCAATTGTTTTCAGCATTTTTTCTTTTTCGGAAAGCAAAATATAAATATTCGATTGAAGCGTTTTTTTCCAGAGTTGATCTTTCGAAAGCAATGCATTGAATACAATGGCTGTGTCGGTCACCGAAATTTGCTCTTCCACGTTTTTGAGCGCCATAAGTTGATTGAGTTTAACGCGGGTAGAAAATACAACTTCTCTCTGACGAATGAGCTTCGAGCTGTCGGCATTGAAATCGACTTTTGCCTGCTGTAAATCAAGTCGCGACATAGAGCCGATATTATAACGTGCCTCTACAATGCGCAAACGCTCTTTGGATAAGCGAACAGCCGATTTAAGATTGTTCAATTGTATGTTTTGATGAACATAATTGAAATACTCTGACGATATGCCGGCAATAAAATTTTCGACATTCAGCAACATATTAAGCTCACCAATCTGCTGAAGCTGTTTTAGTTTTGAATAGTTGGTCTGCACCCTGAAACCATCAAAAACTGTCCAGTTAAGATTCACACCGGCATCAAAAGCCGAATTGTTTACGTTGTTGTTCTTTACACTTGCACTTCCATCGGCAGGAATTTGCTCTACATCGTTCGATCGTTGGCTGTAGGTGGAATTAAGGCTTACAGTAGGCAAAAAACCGGCATTGCCAATCGTCATATTATTATCGGCAATTTTTTGTTCATTCTTACTTATTCTGATCTGATAATTTTGCTCAAGCCCAGTTTTGATACATTGTTTCAGGTCAAAACTTTGCTGAGAAAAAACAAAAAAAGGGTTGAGAACTAAAATCAATATCCCTTTTGTTCGTATCAATTTACAGATACGTATATTTGTTAAGTATTTCATTTTCAAAATTAACTCTTATATATTAACTCTAATTATTTGCCTACATTTCGATTGGTCGAAACAAACATATACATTGCCGGAACAACAAACAAAGTAAGAAAAGTTGAAACAAGCATTCCGCCAATTACTGCCACACCCATGGCCACACGACCGTTAGCGCCTTCGGCACTTGCAAAAGCCAGTGGTAACAAACCCAGAATAGTTGAGAAACTTGTCATTAAAATAGGGCGTAAACGCTGTACCGAAGCTCCGATAATGGCAGACTTTTTATCAATTCCATCCGCCTGCCGCTGATTGGCAAATTCCACAATTAAAATACCGTTTTTAGCCACTAAGCCTATCAACATAATGATACCTATCTGGCTGAAAATATTCATGGTTATGCCTCCGAAATACATAAAAACCAATGCACCTGCCACCGCCAACGGAACCGTAAACATAATAACAAACGGATCTTTAAAACTTTCGAATTGAGCAGCCAAAATCAAAAAGATAAGCACCAATGCCAATACAAAAGCAAACAAAAGGCTCGATGAACTTTCGCGGAAATCTTTCGAGTCGCCCGAAAGTGCGGTACGGAAACTGTCGTCGAGTGTTTCTTTTGCAATGCGATCCATCTCATCCAAACCCACACCTATTGTAACGCCGGGAGCAAGACCAGCCGATACCGTAGCCGAATTAAACCTATTATAACGATACAGCTGAGGTGGCGCTACTGTTTCTTTCAGCTCCACAAGGTTATCTAACTGAATCATATTGCCTTGGTTATTTTTAAGATAAACAGACTTTAAATCAAGTGGTGTATTGCGTTGCTGACGGTTAATTTCACCCAAAATCTGATACTGTTTTCCGTTCATGTAAAAATAACCCATACGCTGTCCGCTCAGGGCATATTGAAGCGTTTGGCCAATATCCCGGGTACTCACACCCAGCAACGAAGCTTTATCTCTGTCAATTACAATACGGGTTTCGGGTTTTGTAAATTTCAGGTTCACGTCAGACATTTGAAACATTGGACTCTGGCGCACTTTATCCATAAATGCAGGAATAAATTCCTGTAATTTCTCGATATTGGGCGCTTGCAAAACGTACTGAATAGGCATGCCCGAACGTCGTCCGCCAAAAGTAGATTGTTGTTGTACAAAAGCACGTGCCTCTGTCATGTTTCTCAGGTTTTTTGTTAAGCTGTCGGCTATTTCCATTTGGCTACGTTCTCTTTTGTCAATATCGGGAAGTATGATCCTGATCATACCGAATCCACTTCTCGAAATTACGATATTTGATGCTCGTTCGGGAACCACCTTATCGGCTATTTGCGAAATTTCATCATTATAATCTCTTAAAAATTCGTAGGTTGCACCTTCAGGTCCGGAAGTTCTGATTGTAATTTGCGAACGATCCTCAAGAGGCGACATTTCAGATGGAACCACATTCCAAAGCACAATAATTAAAACAACTGTAACCCCAATAATAGGAAAAGCTGCTGATTTATGACGAATAAACGATTGAAGTGCTTTATCATAGAAATTATTCATTCCGCTGAAAAACGGCTCTGTTTTGCGATAAATCCAGTTGTGATGCTCGGTTCTTTTCAGCAATTTTGAAGCCAACATGGGCGTAAAAGTCAATGCCGCAAAAGCCGAGATAACCACCGACCCCGAAATCACAATACTAAATTCTCGAAAAAGGCGACCAGTCATCCCTTCCAGAAAAACAATAGGAAAGAAAACAGCAACAAGAGTAATTGTGGTGGATATAACAGCAAAGAAAATCTCTTTCGAGCCCTCGATACCTGCCTGCTTGGGCGACATTCCTTTTTCTATTTTAAGATAAATATTCTCGGTTACCACAATGGCATCGTCCACCACCAAGCCCACCGAAAGTACAACGGCCAACATCGATAACACATTGATAGAGAATCCGGCCAGATACATAATAAAAAACGCTCCAACCAGCGAAATGGGAATAACAGCAACAGGAATCAGCGTTACACGCCAGTCGCGCAGGAAGACGAAAATAATGATAATTACCAACAGGAAAGCAACATAAATGGTTTCCTCCACTTCGGAAATAGAAGCGCGGATAAATTTGGTATTATCAAAAGCAATGTCCACTTTCACATCTTTTGGCAAGTCTTTTTTCAATTGTTCGAGTCGGATTTTCACTTCATCGGCAATTTGAATCTGATTAGCGCCGGGCTGTGGAATGATAACGGTACTCACCATCGGCTGTCCGTTGCGTTTTAAGATGTTCTGACGATTTTCGGCATCCAGTTCTGCCTTTCCAATATCGCCAAACCTTACAATTCTGAATTTATCTTCCTTGATTATTAAATTATTAAAATCTTCGGGAGTTATCAATAAGCCTAAGGTACGAATGGACAAGGAAATTTTATCACCCTCAATATTCCCTGATGGTAATTCCACATTTTCTTTATCGACAGCATTTTTTACGTCCATAGGCGTAATGCCGTATGCAGCCATTTTTGATGGTTCGAGCCACAAGCGCATTGAATAACGGTTTTCGCCCCAAATGCCTACCGAACTCACATTCTGAATGGTTTGCAAACTTTCCTTGATTGTAAGCTCTGCTATTTCGGTGAGTTCGAGCAACGAACGGGTGTCGCTCTGCACTGTGATTTGAATAATCGGGTCGGCATCGGCATCGGCTTTCGAAACTGTTGGCGGATCGCAATCGCGCGGAAGGAAACGTTGGGCCCGCGAAACTTTATCGCGCACATCGTTGGCAGCTGTTTCCAAATCGACACTCAACTCAAACTCTACAGTGATGCGCGAAAATCCCTGACTACTTTGGCTCGTGAGCGATCGTATACCCGGAATTCCGTTAATATTCTGCTCGAGCGGCTCTGTAATTTGATTTTCGATGATGTCGGCATTGGCACCAGGATACGAAACCTCCACTGTAATAATCGGGTTATCTACACTTGGAAACTCGCGAACGCCCAGGTAGCTGTAACCAATAAGTCCCAGCAAAAGAATTATCAGCACAAATACTGTGGCTAACACCGGTCGTTTTATACTTAGTTCGGATATATTCATTTTTTTAAGTCTAAATAAAATTGTAACTTCTTTATTATAAAATAATTAAATAAAATGAGAATTATAATCTTATTTTAGTTTATCAATTTTAACCGGCATTTCGTCGCGCAACTGCATAACACCTGTCACCAGTAAAGTATCGCCTTCCACAAGCCCATCGGTAATTTGAATGGCTGAAGCTGTTCTGGTTCCCTTTTTTAGTTCTACCTGCTTTGCTTTTCCATTTTTATAAATAAATGCAATATCGCGACCCATTTCGGCCACAATTGATAAACTCGGAACTACAATTGCATTATCGGTTTCATCAAGCACAATTTCGATGGTTGCAGAATGCCCGGGCTTTAACTTTCGGTCGGAATTTTGATAACGTGCACGTACCTTGAGCGACAAAGTATTTTCGTCCAATTGCGATTCAAGGGCATAAACAATTGCCTTATAAACATTTTTATCGTTTTCAATTCTGAAACTAAGCTGAGTACCTTGTCTTATATCATTGGTCTGTTTTTCGTTGACCGAAAATTCGATTTTTAAAGGAGATATTTTTGTGAGTTTGGACACAATGGTGGTGGGCGATGCATAAGTTCCTTCGCTTACCAAACGTAAACCCAACACGCCATCAAAAGGAGCACGCAGTTCGGTTTGCGCAATGCGGGCTTTGGCAAGTTCTATATCGGCTTTCAGCTTTTCAAGTTCGGTGGTTACCGATTCATAAGCTTCCTGACTGACTGCATCTTTGGCCAACAGGGATTTTTGACGAAATACACGTTCCTGCGCCAGTGGCAATTGAGCTTCCAGTTTCTTTAATTCGGCCTGCAAAGGTTTGTCGTTCACTTTGGCCAACAATTCACCTTTTCGAACTGTATTCCCTTCGGAGAAATAAATCTGTGTAATTTTTCCTGATGTTTCGAATGACAAATCAACCTCCTCGTCAGGAATCAACAGACCTTTGGTTCTGAAAATATTTGTTAATTTCTCCCTTTTTATGATGAGAGCATCTACTTGTAAAGCCTGTTTTTTGCCGGGCATTTCTCGTTTTTCAATAGCAGGACCATCGCTACCCGACATCCTTTTTTTTATTTTTGGATAAAATATCATTCCAACCATAAGTAAAACTATGGCTATAAGTAAAATAATTTTTGTTGATTTTTTCATCAGTCTATCATTTTTTTTCAGTTCAATACGAATTTTTGGTTCGTAAAAAATAAAAACACACATTATGTACAGTTCGTAAAGTTAGTTATAAAAGTTTTGAATCGTCAAATAATCAATCTTCTATTTAGTTTTATTGACAAAAAAAAGGTGCAATAAAGCACCTTTTAAAATTTAATTCCACGCATTTTACTTATCAAAATCCGATTTTGTGTGCGATCCATCGCAAAATGGTTTGTTTTTGCTCATTCCACAACGACACAAATGCGGATCTTTCACCGTTTTTTCTTCACCCGAAGGCATCACAATTTTAAATTCTCCAGAAAGAAGATAAGGGCCACCTTTGTAGACCTTTATCAATGAGTTTTCTACATTTTCCATATGAATATTTATTTGTTTGTTAGCAATATACTAACATTTTGGAACTCTATAATGTTTTCAATTTAAATGCAAAGACAAAACTCTGTTTCCCTTTTTTCACATAAAAAGCATATTTAAGTTTCCACTTTTTCAAATTAACTATTCTTCACAAAAACTCAAAAAAACACCCTACTCTGATGACTTTAAAATTCAATTTATTGCTTTATTATCAATTTGAAAACGAAGATTTTTAATGTTGATTAAATCAATGTTTTTTTGTAGTTTTGTATCCCATAATCAAACGAAAAAACGGAATATGGAACGCAAGAAAATAAAAAAAGCTTTAGTCTCTGTTTATCACAAAGATAAACTCGATGTTATTATCAAAAAACTATTTACCGAAGGTGTTGAATTTATTTCTACCGGAGGGACTAAATCTTTTATAGAATCGCTTGATATTCCGTGTAGTGCCGTCGAAGACCTCACTGGTTATCCATCAATTTTAGGAGGAAGAGTTAAAACTTTACATCCAAAGGTTTTTGGAGGAATTCTTTCGCGTCGTGACTTGGCAAAGGACAATGAACAGCTGGAGACTTATGAAATTCCCGAGATTGATTTAGTCATCGTCGATTTATATCCTTTCGAAGCCACAGTTGCAGCCGGAGCCGACGAGCCTACCACCATTGAAAAAATAGATATCGGCGGAATTTCATTGATTCGTGCCGCTGCCAAAAACTTCAAAGACGTTGTGATTGTAGCTTCGCAAGATCAATATGAACCTTTTATGGACGTACTTGATGGCAACGGAGCACAAACCACGCTGGAAGAACGTCGTTGGTTTGCAAAAGAAGCTTTCGCGGTTTCTTCGCAATACGACTCGGCTATTTTCAACTATTTCGATGGAGATGAAAAATCAGCTTTCCGCTTGAGCGAGAACAACGCTAAAACCCTTCGCTACGGCGAAAACCCACATCAACGTGGTGTTTTCTTCGGCAAATTCGATGATATGTTCGAACAGCTACAGGGAAAAGAAATTTCGTACAATAACCTGCTCGATATTGATGCAGCCGTTAATCTGATCAACGATTTCGACGATATTACTTTTGCAATACTAAAACACAACAATGCCTGCGGAATTGCTTCGCGTCCGGTATTGGTGGATGCATGGAACGCTGCTTTAGCCGGTGATCCGGTTTCGGCTTTTGGTGGAGTTTTGATTACAAACGCCATCGTCGACCGTGAAACGGCCATCGAAATGAATAAAATATTCTTTGAAGTGGTGATTGCACCAGACTACGATTTGGATGCCATAGAAATACTAAGCCAAAAGAAAAATCGCATTATCCTTATACTTAAAAATGCAAAAATCCGTTCACAACAAGTACGCTCTTTACTGAACGGCGTATTGATGCAGGACAAAGACATGCATACTGAGTTGGCCGAGGACTTCAATGTTGTCACCGAAAAATCGCCGACAGAAATTGAAATCGAAGATTTGATTTTTGCAAATAAAATTGTAAAACACACCAAATCAAATGCAATTGTGCTTGCAAAAAACAAACAACTGTGTGCCAGCGGTGTAGGACAAACTTCCCGCGTCGACGCATTGGTTCATGCTATCGAAAAGGCTGATGCCTTCCATTTCGATTTAAAGGGAGCTGTTATGGCTTCCGATGCCTTTTTCCCATTCCCCGACTGCGTACAAATTGCAGCTGATGCAGGAATTACTGCTGTCGTTCAGCCCGGAGGTTCGATCAACGACAGTAAATCTATCGATACCTGTAACGAAAAGGGACTTTCGATGGTGACAACAGGATTCAGACATTTTAAACACTAATAAAGCGGATTAAAAATTGTAAAATACGCTTAGTAAACGACTTAATAAATTACTAAAATACGAAATTAATAAATATGGGACTATTTTCATTTACACAAGAAATAGCTATGGATTTGGGTACCGCCAATACAATTATTATCTATAACGATAAAATTGTAGTGGATGAACCATCTGTAGTAGCACTGGATAAACGAACAGACCGACTGATCGCCATTGGTGAAAAAGCGCGTCAAATGCAGGGAAAAGAAAATGAAGGTATCCGCACCATCCGCCCTTTGCGCGATGGAGTGATTGCCGACTTCTTTGCTGCCGAATTAATGATCAGGGGAATGATTAAAATGATTCCTACCAAAAACCGATTGTTTTCGCCAAGCCTTAAAATGGTGGTTTGTATTCCCTCAGGAAGTACCGAAGTTGAAATTCGTGCCGTACGCGACTCGTCAGAACATGCTGGCGGACGCGAAGTGTACATGATTTATGAACCCATGGCAGCTGCTATCGGTATCGGAATAGACGTGGAAGCGCCTACCGGATGTATGATTGTGGATATAGGCGGTGGAACTACCGAAATTGCTGTAATTTCGCTGGGTGGTATTGTTTCTAACAAATCAATACGTATTGCCGGAGACGATTTAACCCTCGATATAGTGGAATACATGGGGCGTATGCACAACATTAAAGTGGGCGAACGTACTGCTGAATTGATCAAAATAAACGTAGGAGCAGCACTTACCGATTTGGAAGATGCACCTGAAGATTTTATAGTACGCGGGCCAAACCGCATGACAGCTTTGCCAATGGAAGTACCGGTTTCGTACCAGGAAGTGGCTCATTGTCTCGAAAAATCTATTTCGAAAATTGAAGCAGCCATTTTGAGTGCACTGGAACAAACTCCACCCGAATTGTATGCCGACATTGTTGAAAAAGGAATCTATCTTGCCGGCGGAGGTGCTTTGTTGCGCGGACTGGACAAACGACTGACAGACAAGCTGAACATTCAGTTTCACATTGCTGAGGATCCGTTGCGTGCCGTTGCCCGTGGAACAGGAATTGCATTAAAAAATGTAGATAAATTTTCCTTCCTGATCCGTTAAAAAAAGAACAATTTTTACAAACGGTGGGTGTAAGACAATGTTAAATTATTAATCTTATGCTTACCGTTTTTTTTAAGCTGCATGAGAAACCTTTTCAATTTTTTGATACAATATAGCGTACTGATTTTATTTCTGATTTTAGAAGTAACTTCAATTTTTCTGGTTGTCAGCAATCAGGGATATCAAAAAAGTGTGTTTCTTTCATCGAGCAATACCATGGTTTCGGGCATGTATCAGGTAAGTAATTCGGTAGTGGAGTTTTTCAAACTTAGTGCTGCTAACGACAACTTATCGGAAGAGAACACCGCACTTAAAAACGAAATTATTTTACTTAAAAATCAGCTGTCGACGCTCGAACCCGAAACAAAGGATTCAGTTCATTTTCGTATTCCTCCCGAAATGGAATATGAGTTTATTTCGGCAAAAGTAATCAACAATTCTACCAATAAGCTGCAAAACTATATCACCCTTAACAAAGGGCTAAGAGATGGCATAAAAGTGGATATGGGCGTGGTGAGCGACGAAGGTGTTGTAGGTATTGTAAAAATTGTTTCCACAAAATATGCAGTTGTGATACCTGTATTGAACGAGAAAATTAAGATTAACTGTAAATTTAAAAAAAGCAATTACAGTGGTCCGCTTCAGTGGTCGGGCGAAGACTACCGATACGCTAACCTGAAAGACATTGCCCGCCATGTAGAATTCTCGTTGGGGGATTCGTTGATTACCAGCGGATTTACAAATACTTTCCCCGAAGGAATTCCGGTTGGAACCATCGAAGACTTTAAAATAAAGGAAAGTGATGCTTATTACAACATAAAAGTGAAACTTGCAGTAAATTTCCGTACGCTTTCGCATGTAAAAGTAATCAACTACAAAAATTTTTACGAACAACGAACCATAGAGAAAGTAGCTGAAAAATAATATGTTATCATTAATTCAAAACATATTTTCTTTTATAGTACTGATACTTCTGCAAGTATTAGTACTGAACAATGTACAGTTCCTTGGGTTTTTAAATCCCTACATCTATATTCTTTTTATTTTATCGTTGCCTGTAAAATTTCCACGCTGGATTACCCTGATTTTAGGTTTCGTTTTGGGCTTGATAATTGATATTTTTTCTAACACTATTGGAATCCATGCTTTTGCGACTGTCTTGATTGCATTTTTCAGAAACGGTATAATAAAACTTTTTATCTCCATCGAGGAAGGCAGCAATCCTATACCTTCGTTCCATTCATTCGGAGTTGGCGCCTATATTAAGTATGTTGTGTTTATGGTTATGCTTCATCACACAAGTTTGTTTCTGCTTGAGGCTTTTTCATTACAACTGAACTGGATGACCTTACTCCGAATTCTATTAAGCTCATTTGTTTCAATTTTGCTTATTTTAGGAATACGCTCTTTCAACAAAAGGTAAATTATGATTAACGACACACTTCAAAACAGAAGATACGTGATTGCCATTATCATGTCGATTGTTATTGTTGTGTATATTCTGCGCCTTTTCTCTATCCAGATTATTGAATCGAAATACAAAGAAGGTGCTGAAAGTAATGCTTTTCTGAGAAAAACACAGTTTCCTCCACGCGGACTTATTTACGATCGAAATCACACGCTTCTTGTGTACAACAAACCGGCTTATGATATTACGCTTATCATGAGAGAAATATACGATTTGGATACCTTGTCTTTTTGTCGTGCACTTAATATCGACAAGCAGTTCTTTATCAATCGGATTGCCGAAATAAAAGACCGAAAAAAGAATTATGGTTATTCTTCGTATACTCCGCAAATTTTCATGACCCAGCTCAACATTGAAGACATTGCCACCATACAACAATCGATGTACAAATATCCGGGATTTTACATTCAAAACAGAACGTTGCGTGAATATTCATTTCCGAATGCTGCCCATGTATTGGGTAATATTGGCGAAGTTTCACAAAAAAGAATTGAAAGCGATGATTACTATAATCCAGGTGATTATGCCGGAAGAGATGGAATAGAATACACTTACGAAAAAACATTGCGCGGAGAAAAAGGAGTAGAAATATTGTTGCGTGATGCTAAAGGAAGAATAAAAGGAAAATATGACGATGGTAAAAAAGACATCGCCCCAAAAGCAGGTGAAAACATAACACTTACTATCGACATGCAGCTGCAAATTCTTGGCGAAAAGCTGATGAAAGGAAAAGTGGGAAGTATTGTGGCCATCGAACCATCCACCGGCGAAATTCTGGCTATGGTTTCAAATCCGGGTTTCGATCCTTCTATTTTGGTGGGGCGTCAACGTTCAAAAAACTATATGTCGCTTTTGCGCGACCCTACCCGACCATTGATGAATCGTGCAACACAGGCATTGTATTCGCCAGGTTCAGCTTTCAAAACAGTACAAGCCCTGGTGTGTCAGGAAATGGAAGGAATAACAGACAAAACGCTTTTCTCGTGCAACGGACCCGGTTCATCTCCCATAAAATGTACTCACCATCACGGTTCTCCGGTGAGTTTGCTGAATGCTATCGAACAAAGCTGTAATCCTTATTTTTGGCATGCCTTCAGAAGCAGCATTGAGAAAGATGGATATGGAAAGAAAAATTTAATCTTCAGAACCAATTATGATGAGTGGGTGGATCGCGTAAAAAGTTTTGGTTTAGGCGAAAAATATACCGATGGAGATCTTTATGAACAATCGAGGGGTTATATTCCAACTCAGAAATTTTATAATAAAGTGTACAAAGCCGAAACTGGTTGGAGAGCTATTACAATTCGCTCTAACTCTATCGGCCAGGGCGAAATACTAACTACTCCTTTACAATTAGCTAACTCAATGGCTGTTATTGCCAACGAAGGTTTCTACATCACCCCTCACCTCAACAAGCACGACAGCATGCTTACTAAAATTCACAGAGCAAAAGTTGACAAAAAATACTTTCCTATCGTGAATGAAGGAATGTGGAGAGTGTTTGAATACGGAACCGGCAGGCATTACAAAATTCCCAACACAAGTATGTGTGGGAAAACAGGGACCGTACAGAATAATCACGGAAAAGACCACTCTTTATTTGTAGGTTTTGCTCCACGCGAAAAACCAAAAATCGCCATTGCTGTTGTAGTCGAAAACGCAGGATTCGGTGCCACATGGGCAGCTCCTATCTCAAGTTTAATGATGGAACAGTACTTGTATGGAAAAATTGAACGCACGGATTTATTAGAACGAATGACAACTTCAGTAACCAACGCCAATGTCAAAGAACGTTAGTATGAAATATTCATTAGACTGGACGACAGTATTTTATTACGTCGTATTGGTCTTTATGGGCTGGATCAGTATATATGGTGCAAGTTACGACTTTGATCAAACCAGTATTCTGGACTGGAATCAGCGTGCCGGAAAACAGTTTGTGTGGATTCTTACAGCTTTTGGCTTGGGCGGCATGTTATTGCTCATCGACTACAAAATGTATAACTTCTTTGCATACTTTATCTATGGATTCACCATAGTACTTTTGATAATAACAATTTTCGTTGCTCCCGATATTAAAGGTTCACGTTCCTGGCTTGTGATCGGGCCGGTTAGTTTCCAACCGGCCGAGTTGGCTAAAATGGCTACTTCGCTGGCGTTGGCGCGCTTTATGAGCTCATATAATTACAAATTGAAGAACTGGAAGGATCTTATTCCTTTGTCGTTTTTCATTTTGCTTCCATTTTTACTTATTATTTTACAAAAAGAAACCGGATCGGCACTGGTTTTCATCGCATTCCTGTTGATGCTTTATCGTGAAGGAATGAATGGGATAGTGCTTTTGATCACAGTTTTAGCTGTTGTATTGTTTGTTGTAGTCATTAAATTCAGCAGCGTTCCTTTGTTTATGGGGCAAGCTACTTTGGGTATAGTTATGTCCATGGGAATTATTTTGTTAATTCAATTTATCTACTCCTTTTTTGTAGCACGCAATACCAAAGAAGCACTGTATCTTGTAGCTGGCACAGCCGGCTTAATACTGATTTCGTATATTTTCAGCATCTGGTTTATCATTAATTTTAATTACGTAGCCCTGTTCGCCGTCATTGCGTCTTGCCTCTATTGGACTTATCTTGAACTATTTTTTCGTTTTAAAAAGTATCGGCTGTTAATCTTGATTTCGTTGGGTGCTGCCGTTTTTTGTTTCTCCTCTGTTTACTTCTTCGATACAGTACTTGAACCTCACCAGCAAATACGTATTAAAGTACTGCTTAACATGGAAGATGATTTGCACGGTGCCGGATACAATGTAAATCAATCAAAAATTGCTATCGGTTCAGGAGGATTGTGGGGAAAAGGATTTTTGAACGGAACACAAACCAAACTAAAATATGTGCCCGAGCAGGATACCGATTTTATTTTTTGTACCGTAGGCGAGGAACATGGATTTTGGGGATCAACACTTGTTTTGGTAATTTACTGGTTGCTGTTAATGCGCCTTTTGAAGATTGCCGAACGACAGCGCGAAACCTTCAATCGTATATATGCCTACTGCGTAACGAGTATTCTCTTTTTCCACTTAATGATCAACATTGGTATGGTCCTCGGAATAATGCCCGTAATTGGCATTCCTTTGCCCTTTTTCAGTTACGGAGGCTCTTCGCTGTGGGGTTTTACCATTTTGCTGTTTATTCTGCTCAGACTGGACGCATCGCGGCTGGAGAGAATGAGGTAATTCAGGTTTAAAACTCCCATCGTAACATAAACCGGACATCGCTTTTCCTGTTTCCTTTTATTTCTTCATTCCCTGAACTAATGCTTTCGCGGCCGTCGGCATAAACTGTTTGTGCGTATTTACACCACAGCGAAATGCTGTTGGTCAGGTCATATTTCAAATTCAGATAATACCGGCTTCCCTTGCCGTAGTACATTGGTATTGAAAACGCATACAGAACATCCTTTTCGTAAGAGTAGAAACGATTGTCGTAGTCAACAGCATCAAAAAACTGATACCTTACATCTATCTTTAAAGGCATATTACTAAAGGTATACGAAACATCCTGTAGTGCTGTAACTCCATATTTATAGCCTGAATTCCCTTTTTGCGTCATATTTCCTTCAATTATATTGCGACAGCTGAAACCACGATAGGAATAGCTCAGTTGGTACCGAAATGATGCCTTCTGTAGGGGAACTATCAAAGACATAATGTTATCGCCAGTGGAATTATTTATCATCTTTTCTTCGTACTTTATTCTCCAAAACATTGTCAAATCTTTTCGGGCCATAAAATCAAGCTGAAACAAATAGTCCTGCCCCAGCGAAGGTGCATCTACGCCGAATTTTGGCCACGGAAAATGATAGCTGTCGGCATAAGCTGCAATTTTCCATCTTTTATATGGTCGGATTTCGGTTCCCAAATAAATGCCACTCTCGTTGTTCACCCTGCTGCTTTCCGAAAAAGTGTTGGCATAAAAAGTGTCGTACTCAGGCGAAAAATAACGCTGTAAAATAACCAAACTTACTTGCGAATGGGGCGAAAAAGACAAACCGTTAATTGTAGCCATCGACCATTTTTCGGACACAGCATTTTCGCCGAAAAAATTAAATTTATGCCATCTTGCACGGTAATGTATTCCTCCTGTAGACTGTTTATTGCCTTCAAAATAAAAATGGTTATATGTACTTAATTCGGGAGTAAGGCTTTGATTAAAACGAGTATGAACAAACGTAAAACCTACCTGAGCATTTCTGAAGGTTAATGAAGTATTCAACCCTGCAATTTGCTCTTTCACAGTCGCTCTTTTTTCGAATTCGGATGTCGTTCTGTGTAGTCCGGTTTTGTAAATGCTCTGAAAATTGCCTCCAACAGTATCGGCATCAATATTTTTATTCGAGTAAAATGCGGTCAAATCAAGTCTCCCGAACTTAATTGTTGCTCCTAAACCCCTAAAATAGCTGCTTTCGTTGGTCGAACTGTATTTTTTAAGCCCACTTGCGGCTGTGTTTATTTTTAAGACATAGGACGATTTTCCCATACCGAAAGCCGATCCTAGTACAAGTCCCTGACCAAAAGAGGCGCGAAAATCGCCTACAACTATAGTTTTAAAACCTGCAATATCGTTCAGTTGTGCATGAAACGAATAAAAATCGTAACCTTTGTGAGTATTGCCCGCAAATTGCTCGCCGGCATCTTTTTCCATCGTCAACCCAAGCTTAATTCTATCTTTGAATCTGTATTGATATTTAACTGAGTTATACAAAGAAGATCCCAAATAAACGCTTCCTGTTTCACAGTCAATGAATTGATAACCAGCTTTAGGCTCTATGCCCTTATCAAATCTTAATAATACTTGATTTTTACCATATTTCAAAAGATCGTTCTTGTAAATTTTCTTCGTTTTTAGTTGGCTTTCCCCCAACACCACAAAAGGAAGCATCCTACGAATATCCGTCATATCGAGACCATCAATCAATTGTAATTCAAAAAGACTGTTGAAAGACCCAAAACTGTACCTATAACTTAAAATATTTTCAATCTGTATATCCGATAAAAAAGGAAGTTTTTCGAGTTGTTCTTTGGTGGCTGAGTTAAGAAAAATAGGACTCTCAGCCAATTCCATTAACTCTTCGTAAAAAGCTTCAAAATCCATTTCTTCCTCTGTTTCGGCAGAGTACTGTTCAAAAATATCGGCAATGAATTGATCGGTCACAATTGTTTTGTCCTGTGCTTTTAAACCCGTTAAAAGCAAACAAATCAATGCTACCAACTGTAAGGCCACCAACTTCATAACCACAAGTAAATGTTACTTATTTTTTTTGAAAAAATATCGAACAGAAGCCATCGAAACTAAACCCAATAATGGATGTAGTTCGGTATTTAAATTGAAAGAGAAAGAAGCAAAATCGGCACTGAATCCAAAACAAGGAACAAGATAATCGATGTGATACGCTCCGGCTTTTACAGTAAGAAAATTGAGCAATGAGTACTCGGCACCAAGCGCTGTTCTGAAGCTACTACTTATTTCCTTATCCACCTGTGCTTTAAAATTCAGTTCGGGCGATAAATAATACTCAACACCCAGACTAAAAACAGAAGGTATCCGTTTAGAAGTATCGACGGATTTTATGATTGATTGAAAAGGATTGAACGTAGAAAAACCCAAATGGAAATCGGGCGTAAGACTGGCGTTCAATCCTATCTGTGGAAAAAACGCTCCGTAATACTTATCTGATGCAGCAAAGTAAGCTGCGTAATAATCGAGCTGAACGCCAAGTGAAAACTTATCAGAAAAGTTACGTGAAAATCCAATTCCCAACATAATTTCGTTGTAGAGCGAGTATCCAAAATAAGAAGCTGAAATACCAGTACTCATCAACCTTGAGGGAAGCACAAAGTCAATACTTTTGGTTGATAATTCGGAAAGAAAAAAGCGATTTTCGTATTGGAAACCAAAGTTTATGGCCGACACATAACCAATGCTGGCCGGATTACTAAATGCAGACCAATGCCGGGAATCGGCCACTGATGCATTTGCAACAGCTGTAGTTGTAGGGACAATAGGAGCAACCTGAGCAACAGCAAATACGATTTCAGAACACAAAAAGAAAAAAATAATTAATTTTTTCATTTCTTGCTGATTTAAGTATGATTACTTTAAATACAAAACCATTAGAAATAATAAGTTGGCTCAAAAATAAACAATGTATTGATAATAAAATGCATTCTTCAAAAAAAAATTATATTTTAGTGGTATATTTTTTTTATATAAAGACGTTATTTAACAATAAAAAGCAAATAATATTGTTTTTGTTATATATAAGCATATTTATTCAATATATTTTTATTTAATTTGTAAAATATATAAATATAAAAAACAAATGATTTTTTATTTATTTACCGATGTGTTGAAGTTTTTCGAAAAAAAAATTCACTTAAAAACAACAAAAGAGAACAGTTTTATTGCAAAAACCGTTACATATCTATGATGAAAATAAAAATTTATCTAAATTAGCATGAGCTTAGCCAAGAAAACCAGACGATGAAATATCTAAATTAGTTAAAAATATATCGAAGCTATAATTGCAATTACCATAAACCATCTACTTTAATACATAACTTAAAATTTATATTATGGGTAAACTACAATCACTTATCGGCTATCTGTTTGAGAAAAAAAACAATGTAATTTCGGAAAAAGAAATAATCAGAGAAAAAATCAGGAAGAAAAAGCAACAACTCACCGACAAAGAAAAAGAAATTGAAGCAGCTAATGTTTTTGAAAAAATTGAAGCATTACCTGAATTTGAAAATGCTCGTAGTGTAATGATTTATTGGTCGATGCCAGATGAATTGCCTACTCACAATTTTATTATTCGGTGGAGCAAGAAAAAAACAATGTTGCTTCCGGTCGTTAAAGGCGAAGACATGCTCATAAAGCCTTTCTCTACAAAAGAAGAACTTAAACAGGGAAGTTTGGGTATCTGGGAACCGGATGTTCAGAAAGAATATCTGAATTCGATTGATTTGGTTATTGTTCCGGGGGTGGCTTTTGACAGAGATAAGAGCCGACTTGGTCGGGGAAAAGGATACTATGACAGATATTTTATCAATAAAAGAATAGTGAAAATTGGTGTGTGCTTCGATTTTCAGTTGTTGGAAAGCATTCCTATCGATTCGTTTGATATAAAAATGGACAAAGTTGTAACAAATTCAATTTTAATAGAATAAATACGATAATCCATTAGATAATTAAAATTTTTTATTTATTCGAACCCAATCCAGTGCCTCTAAAATTGCTATATCAAGCGATTTTTGAGGCATTTTTAATTCAGCGCGCGCTTTCTTATTTGAATAGTATTCACGTACTAAAAGCTGATGTATATTCATACTGCACACATCAGTTTTTATTCCGAGCAACCTAATGAAATCTCCGGCTTTTCCGGCCATTTCAAGAATAAAATCGGGCAACACAATCAATTTTTGCCGATATTCCCCTACCCTGCTTTGCAATAAATAAAATTCTTTAAAAGAAAGATTTATACCCGAAGCCAGATAATGTTCTCCATTTTTTCCATCCGTCAGTGCATTACAAACTGCTGAAGCCACATCGCTTGTAGCTACGAAATTTTTACCGCCCGAAGGAACAAACATGATTCTTTTACGATAAGCCATCAACATAAGCTTACCCGAACTCGGTTTAGTATCATAAGCACCAATCATAAAGGTTGGATGAATGATAATTACATGCCTGCCTGGCTTCCTGGATGCTTCTTTAAAAAGCTTTTCGGCTTCCACTTTGCTTTGGGCATAAAATGATTTCGAAAACGGAAACGCCATCGGATCATCTTCTGTTGCCAACTGTTTTTCGCTTCCATAGCCTATCGTATTGGCAGTACTCACAAAGACAAGACGATTGATATTTAATTCGTTGGCAACTTTTATAACATTGGCTACTCCGTCCACATTTACTTTCCTGTAATCCTCATAATGAAGCAAATTAGTTGATGTCACGGCAGCTATATGAATAATGGCATCGCAACCATCAGCAGCCATTTTAAGCGATTCGTAATCAGTAAAATTTCCTCCTACTGACTCAATATTAGTCATATCAAAATAAATATCACGACTCCCTCTCAAGATTATTCTGATGTCATGATGCGCTTTTTGAAGTTGCATCACCACATGATGCCCCAACAATCCGTTTGCTCCTGTTACAAGTACTTTCATTTGTTGCCTTATTTTTTTACGGTTGCAAATATGCACAAAAAAAACCGACTCTGCTTCGGAATGAAACAGAATCGGTTATAAAAAAATCTATGTTTTGTTGGTTTTATTTCAATTTTTTGGAAATCAGGTTGTCTACCGAAAATTTACCACTTCCACCTATCATTAAAGCAATAGATAAACCAATGACAAGTATAAAATACTCCATTCCTTCACCTGCCTGAGCACCAAACCAGTTCATAAAGAAACCGTTATTCACATGCCCTCCAAGAAACATGGCTCCACCCAAAGTAAGGAAAATAGAGAAAGCCATAAAACGTGTACCTGCTCCAAGCAAAACACCAATTGCTCCTACGAATTCGGCCAATATAACCAAAACTCCAAGTAACATGGGCATCCCCATACCTGTAAAAGCTCCAAGTGTAGCTTCGAACCCATACCCGCCAAACGAGCCTAATGCTTTTTGCATACCGTGAGGTAAAATCACAATTCCTAATGCCAAACGCGATACTAATAAAGACCAGTTATTTGAGTCTGTTGCAAAAAATTTATTTACTAATGTATTCATAATTCTGTTTTTTTTATTTTTTATAATGTTTTATTTTTCAACTATTTGAATGAGTATTATCAGTTCATGGGTATTTCCATAATTAATATTTTACTGTCGGTTGACGATACGATTTGAAACTCATCCGTTTCCCAAATTCCCAATCCATCTCTCCGTTTTAGAGTCTTGTCGGCAATCGAAGCTTCGCCTTCAATTACAAAAACATAAACACCCGATTCTTTTTTATTAAGCTTATAATTTACGCTCTTCCCAGCCGATAAATCGCCAAGCTGAAACCAGGCTTGCTGGTGAATCCACACACCTGCATCATCGGAGTTGGGCGAAAGAATTTGGTAGAGTTCATTTGGTTTCTGCAAATCGGCAAGCGACATTTGCTGATAACGTGGAGTTACGTTCTTTTTGTCAGAAAAAACCCAAATTTGCAGCAATTCCAATTCTTTGTTTTTATCAGCGTTGTATTCGCTGTGAAAAATTCCTGTTCCTGCGCTCATTACCTGTATTTCGCCGGCATTGATAATGCCCTTATTTCCCATACTATCCTGATGTTCAACTGCGCCTTTTAATGGAATAGTTATTATTTCCATATTGTCGTGCGGATGTTTTCCAAAACCTTCGCCACCGGCTATCCAGTCGTCGTTGAGCACACGCAGTGCACCGAAATGTACCCGTTCGGGGTTATAATAATTGGCAAAACTAAAGGTATGATGCGTATTGAGCCAACCATGATTGGCATGTCCGCGTGTTTCTGCTTTATGAATAATTGTTTTCATTTTACCTGTTTTTACTTGTTCGTTTTTTGATAGTGCAAAGATACAGTGACAATAATGCACGAAAAGTAAAGAAATCAGGTGTAGAATTGCAAAAATCAGGACAATCTTGCCGAAACACGGAATTCGGTAGGAGTGAGGCCGGTAGTTTTTTTGAAAAAATTATTAAAATGTGCAGATTCGTCGAAACCCAATTCGTAGGATAATTCTTTATTGCTCAGCGAACTGAAAAGCAATGTGCGCTTGGCTTCGGTAATAAGTTTGCTCTGAATATGTTCTTTGGCCGATTTTCCGGTTATACTTTTCACCGTTTTATTCAGGTAGTCCGACGTTACCGCAAGCATATCGGCATAATCAGCAACCATATGCTTTGTTGCATAGTGTTTATTGAGCAATTGTTTGAACGATCGCAGCAAATGATTGGTAGTTTCCAAAAACTGCGGATTATTTATTTTTTGTAAGGAACAATGGTTATTGCTCTGAATAAGAAAAAGTTTTACCAACGAACCAACTGCTTCGAGTGTGTAACTTTCAAGTGAATTGGAAAACAATTCTATTTGCGACACAATATTTTGATAAATCGGTAATTGCGTTTCGTTAATGGATAGGGGAGGGGATTGACCATAATCATTGAAAAGATAAATATCGTTGATTAATTTATCCGGAATAGAATTGGCAATAAGAAATTCTTCGGTAAAAGTCATTACCCAACCTTTGGGCTCGGCACTTAGTTTAACCTGATGCATCTGACCCGGTAGAATAAAATATATGCTGTTATTCTCTATTATATATTCTTTAAAATCAACAAAATGAATTCCTTCTCCCTGTTCAATAAAAATAATAGCATAATAATCGTGTCGGTGTGGCGAATCGGATTCTCCATTGCTACTGTAATAAATATCTTTCATGGATTTGAGGGTAAACATACCATTATCAATTCCACTTTCGGCAAAAGTATAAGTCTTAATTTGATTGTGAGCCATTGCTGTATTTGTTGATTTTTATTCTATAAACAATTATTTATGGTGAAATTGTTTAAAATAAAAGATGTTTTTTTAGCTTTTTAAAATCATACGACTCAGAAAGTATATATTTGCACTTTAAAAATCAATTAAAATGAATCAACAAATTGTACTTTTAACAGGAGCCAGCGCCGGAATAGGAAAAGCAACAGCCGAAATGCTCATGCAGCACGGCAATAAAGTGTATGGTGCCTCGCGTCGGGGTGGCACAGCTCAGAAAGCTCCACAAGGAAAGGGTGAAATTATTCCTGTAATAATGGATGTAAACAACGAAGACCAAATTATGGCAGTTATCAATCGTATTGTTACTGAAAACGGCAAACTCGATGTACTGATTTGTAATGCAGGAAATGGCATTGCCGGAGCCATAGAAGATACCTCAGTTGATGAAGCGCGTTATCAGTTCGAAACCAATTTTTTTGGTGTTTACAAAACCATACAAGCCTCTCTTCCTGTTTTTCGCACGCAGGGATACGGAAAAATTATCACTATTTCGTCGGTTGCAGGTGTTATTCCCATACCTTTTCAGGCTTTATATTCTTCAGTAAAATCAGCGCTGCTTGTTTTTATGAAAGCCCTTTCGCTCGAAGTAAAACCTTTTGGTATTCAATGCTGCACTGTACTTCCGGGCGATACCAAAACAGACTTCACTTCTGCCCGAAAATACACCGAAAAATCGCAAATATCCACTTCGGTTTATTATCAAAAAATGAAAACATCGGTAGGAAAAATGGAAAAAGACGAACAAAACGGAATGGCGCCCGAGCTTATATCCAAAAACATACTCCGACAAATTGAAAGAACAAAAATGAACGCTGTTGTTATTCCCGGCATTCAGTATAAATTCTTCTGCTGGTTGTTCAACCGCCTGCCTGATCGACTGAGTTTGTGGGTAATAGGATTGCTTTATTAATACCCTACTGTACCCAACAAAAAAAATGGCGATGTAATTGAATACATCGCCATTTTTTTGTGTTTTAAAAGCTATCAACAAATTGTTGATAAGTGTTGAAAAACTACTGAAACAAATATTAAAACTTAATGCATCAAAACCGAAAACTATCTCCTTATATCACTTGTTTTGATATAAACAAATTAGTTAGCACTTTTTTTAGCCATACTTTTTAACGCCATTTTTAAGGTTATGAGCACAGTACTTGAAGAAAAGTTTCTAACTTTGCAGTTATAAACAATATGTTGATAAAGTTAGTATTTATTTGTTTTTCAATTAAAATCAAATATTTTTTTTGTTGATAGAGTCAGCGTTTACAATCAATAACTAATTACACAAGTTTTTATCAATATTTTTATCAACCTTATGAACACACTATTATTATCTTCAATAGAGTTTTTGTAAAAATTTAGAAGAATAATTATAATGTTTTGTTTGAAAACAATGAAATTAAAAAAAATTCAAATGAATAAATCAGAACTTATATCGGAAATCAACCGACTGAAAAAAGAAAAAAACGCCGTTATCATGGCTCACTACTACCAAATGGGCGATATACAGGATATAGCCGATGTGATTGGCGATAGTCTGGCACTGGCACAATGGGCAGCTAAAACCGATGCCGATATCATTGTGCTTTGTGGCGTTCATTTCATGGGCGAAACTGCTAAAATTCTTTCTCCTTCTAAAAAAGTATTGGTGCCCGACATGGAAGCCGGCTGCTCGTTGGCCGACAGCTGCCCTGCCGACGCATTTGAAGCATTTACAAAGGCACACCCTGATCACACAGTTATTTCGTACGTAAACACCACAGCAGCCGTAAAAGCGCTTACCGATGTGGTGGTAACGTCGACCAATGCCAAGAAAATAGTAGATCAGTTCCCCAAAGATGCGAAATTAATTTTTGGGCCGGATAGAAATCTTGGAAATTATATCAACAGTGTAACCGGTCGTGATATGTTACTGTGGGACGGAGCATGCCATGTACACGAGCAATTCTCTGTTGAAAAGCTGGTGAAACTAAAATCTGAGCATCCCGAAGCTGAAGTATTGGCTCACCCGGAATGTAAGCGTCCGTTGCTGCTGATGGCCGATTTTATTGGAAGTACTCAGGCTTTGCTTAATTATACAATAAATTCGGATAAAAAATCATTTTTAGTAGCCACCGAAAGTGGAATTATTCACGAAATGCAAAAGAAAAACCCGGATAAAGAGTTTATTCCTGTGCCTCCGAATGACAGCACTTGTGCCTGCAACGAATGTAATTTTATGCGCCTAAATACACTCGAAAAACTCTATAATTGCTTATTGAACGAATCACCTGAAATTTTGGTAGACGAAGAAGTGAGAGTGAAAGCAGTGAAACCTATCCTGAGAATGTTGGAGATGAGCTAAGCTTTTTTGAAAATGAATAGTATATAAATACCTGTTTGAATGAATAACTCATTTTAACAGGTATTTTTAATTAATAGTGGAGAAATGATAAATAATCATTTCATGGATTAGCACGAGATGATTTCATTTTGAAGTAGGTGCAAAAGTGCGGAAAACTATTCAAGAACCTGAGGGAACAATGCCTGAAAGGCTATCTGTGGTCGATAGTATAAAAAAGCTAGAAAAATTTATTGGGAATAATAATAGGAATGAAAGCTTAAGTGAATAATGTTTTTTATTGAACGTCTACTATCATATTTTCGCTAATAAATATGTTGTGACATTACCAATAATATACTAACCGCAATTTCCGATGCTTCAAATATTGCCAATGATCTATCATTAGCACTTTCTGAATCTTCGGAAAGTGCCACTGAGTACTCAACAGCAATATCCCATCTTTAGGAAATTGCCAATGATCTATCACTCGCAATTTCCGAACTTTCGGATATTGTCAATGATATACCAACCGCAATATTTAAATTCATACTTTGCTATTTTCAATGAAAATTATTACTATTTTTGCAGGGTAATTGCCTTAAATAATGATGTATGAATGCAACATTTAAACAGTACAAACCAGCTGATTTGTATATTAATATGGATCAACCCGAAACTTTGGAGGCCGATAGTTCAATAGAAGTACCTACAACAGGTTTTTGCCCTACGGGTAGTGCTTTTCTGGATGCTTTTGTGAATAATTTGCACCAACGCGGCTTACATTCAGGTCACTTTCATGCAAAATTACTTGGCATTCAACGATCATATATGTGTACTACGGTATTTACACTTACGGGTATGAAATACACTGATTTTACCGAAGCATATGTTTTGCTTATGGCTAATGATTTACTAAAAGGTTCAAAGAAAGATTTGAAGCAAGTGTCGAAGCGTTTGGGATTTGGAAGTTACTCAGGATTTTACCGCTTTATGATGCGTAATGGAATGGGTAAGCCGAGTTGGAGATAATAAAATTTTAGGTTTATGCAGGTTTTTATAATAGAAAAAGCGGATCATAATTGATCCGCTTTTTTTGCTGCATGTTCCGTTGGAACTATCTTGAATAATTTATCATTTCGTCGTATCAGCTCGTTGGTTTTCATGGAGAAATAAGTACCTTTTTCTACTTTATCCACCGGTTCGAGCTTCACACGCATTTCTTTTACTGTATCTTCGTATGCGCCGGTAGTTTCGCCGGTAATCAGTATTTCGTTGCCCACTTCAAGGTATTGCGCTTCCAATAAAAACTCGGCCACACCCAGTTTTTGAAAGAAGTTGGTACATTTGCCTACATATATTTTTTTATGTGTTGCTTCGGAACCATAGTTGTTGCTCCATTCGCCAAGTCGCTGTCCGAGGTAATAGCCGTTCCAAAATCCACGATTAAATACTTTGCTAAGGCGAAGGTTCCAATCTTCCTTTTTCTCGTCAGTAAACGTCCCG
Source organism: uncultured Paludibacter sp. (assembly GCA_963678465.1). Taxonomy (GTDB): domain Bacteria; phylum Bacteroidota; class Bacteroidia; order Bacteroidales; family Paludibacteraceae; genus Paludibacter. The sequence continues at coordinate 2,962,763 of OY782858.1, read as the reverse complement.
TTCAGCACCGATTCAATAGCTTCTTTGTAACAACCTACTACTGTTTTTACATATTCGGCACCACGCGCACGACCTTCAATTTTGAAAACGCGCACCCCAGCTGCGAGCATTTCGTCGATAAAACCAATTGTTTTAAGGTCTTTGGGCGACATAATGTATTCGTTGTCAATTTCGAGTTCAATTTCCGAATCTTTGTCTTTCACCGTATAACCCCGGCGGCAAATCTGATTGCAGGCACCGCGATTGGCCGATACATTTTTTTCGTGCAGACTGAGGTAACATTTACCCGAAACAGCCATACACAATGCACCGTGACAGAACATTTCTATGCGGATCAATTCACCGCCTTTACCCCGGATATTATCTGTAATAATGGCCTGATAAATTTCAGCAACCTGCTCCATATTCAGTTCACGCGCCAGCACAACAACATCGGCAAATTGTGCGTAAAACTTCAAAGCTTCAACGTTAGAAATATTCAATTGAGTGGATAAATGCACTTCTACACCTATTGAATTGGCATACATTAATGCCGAAACATCTGCGGCAATAATGGCCGAAACTTGTACTTCTTTGGCTACATCAATTATTTCGCGCATCAAAGTCAAGTCATTATCGTAGAGAATAGTGTTGACCGTCAGGTAACTTTTAACGTTGTTTTCCTTGCAAATACGTACAATTTCGCGTAAATCTTCTGTCGTAAAATTACTGCTCGATTTGCTGCGCATATTTAGTTTTTCAATACCAAAATATACCGAATCAGCACCCGCTTTAATAGCTGCCGATAAACTTTCCCACGATCCGGCCGGAGCCATAATCTCATAAGCTGATCTGCCCCCCAACCCCGTTCGGCTGAGCTCACGTCGAAGCCTAAAGGGGGAGTTGAAGTTAGTTTCGTTTTGTATGTTTTCTTGATTCATCTTTATAAAATAATTGAATGTTGTAATTTAATTCCCCTTTAGGGGTTAGGGGTAGTTTGGAGTCAACTTTTCTATCGGAAAACTGATACCAAGTCTAAGTTGATGATATTGAAAATCATTAATTCCATACTGATATTGTGCAAAATAATCAATCTTACTTCTCATAATTGTGAGTTTTGCTGCATAAACCAGCGGAGCATCCCCGTAATCGGCACCATAAGTTGAGCTTGTGTGCATCCATCCCCAATAGCCCGAAAGTGTGTTGTCTAATTTCCAGTTTTGGTTTCCTATAATTATTTTTGCACCATACATAGGAGCATCGTTTTGCCGGCTTCCGGTAGTTTCCCAGCACAGAAAACCAAGGTTGCCAACTGCGCGCAGTTCGTTTATAAATTTCCCCTTTGTATGTATCGATTTGGCAAATTCAACATCAAAATAATATCCCGGCGTATCAAAGTAGCGTCGTTCATTAAAATTTGTTCCAGAAGCTGTTTTTAAAGTAGAGTTCAGAATTATTGCAGGTGCATATTTCTTTTCTTTTAATAGAGAAATACGGGTTTGCACATAGAAATCGCCATTAGATTTTCCGGTGAGATTGCCACTCATTTGTCTGTGGGCGCTTAGTTCGGGTGTCACTTTATAATGTTCAAATACAGTCGACCATATTTTAAACGATACACGTTCAGCAACAAGCGGAATTTCTATTTTAAAATAGCCGTTTTTTGTTTCATCGCCATATCCAAAGTAATAATCGCCCATCAGGCTAACAGTGGTTTTTGCAGGAATACGCCCATCGGTAAATTCGGGTACAGGATTGGCGTTGGGTCCAAACCAGGCTGGTGCATATTTTACTGTTTGTGCATTTATATTTATAATTAATGCAGAAATAATTGTCAATATAAAAACAAAAACTTTCATTTTATTTTGGTTTAAATCAATGAACATAAGATATACAGTTATTTTTCAAATAAATCAGCATATGATTTTCGAACGATTTCTTTCCCTGATTCAGTTAAATGGTATACGTACATGTTCCAAATAGAAAGGAAAAATTCTTCTTTGGTGATTGCGTACTTTGTATTTTTAAATATCATCGAAAAGCCATACCAGCCTGAAAGAATAAGCCATGTGTTTTTTACAAGTAAATCGTAATTGTGCTCGCATCCGGCAGGATAGAGGTATTTTTTCTCTACTAATTTTTCCAGAGCTTCGCGCATTATCTTCATTCTATTTATAAAAAAATCTTCTTCAGTGGCTTTATATTTCGGGTATTGTTGAAAAAAGATATAGAAGTTAGAAAACAAAAATGCATATTTAAGCTGTATTTCGTATATCCGCTCAATGTAATTCACAACTTCCGAAATATCTTTTGGAAAAAAATCGTATAATTGATTGATATCGCTTTGAAATTGTCCAAATATATCGTCCATCAGATTTTCCCATTTGGGATAATGATAGGTTAGATTTCCAATGCTTATATGTAAAGCCTGTGACACATCACGCAGTTTAACGTTGGATAACCCCAGTTCGTTCAACATGTTTATTGCTGTGTCCAGTATCTTTGTTTTTGTTGTTACAGGCTTTTGTTTCATGCTGCAAAGATAGCTAAATGTGCTATAAACACCATAATTTTAATTTTTTACAACTAAATTATAAATAAAATAGTACAAATGTACTAATTATTGAAATAATTTTCTTATCATTGCAGTGTGAATTTAATTTTCAATACAATAACTAAAAAATTAATAGTATGTTTTTCTTCGAATCAATTCCGTGGTACTCTGCGCTTATGTGGTGTGGAGTTGTTGCCGGACTTATGTTAATCAATGAATTGACACGTTCGAGCAAGTGGTTTTCTTATGTTGTTTATATTTTTGTTCCTGTCATTCTGACTTTTGCTGTTTGGCCAAATACTGCCGGACCAGAGTCAAGTGTAGGTACCTGGTTTCATTGGGTAAAAGTTTATTCTGCGTTGGCTGGAGTTCTTGGTTTTATGTATTTACGCCACAGCAAAAAGGGGATTTCTTACAAATGGTTATTAATTTTCCCTCCTCTTATTTTATCCATCAATATTCTAGAGGCTGTAATTCGCGATTTTCAGGTTTATGCTATGTATCATGGCGATTTATTTGGATCGGTCGTAAACGGCGTAACTATGCAGGGAGGAAGTTGGAATATTATGAATGGAATTGCCGGAATTATCAATATAATCACCATTTCAGGTTGGATGGGAATTTTTATTGGTAAGGATAAAAAGAAAGATATGTTGTGGCCCGATCAACTTTGGTGGTGGATTATAGCTTACGATTTATGGAACTTTGCGTATGTATACAACTGTGTTTCCGATCATTCTTTCTATGCTGGAGCTGCTTTGCTGGTTTCGTGTACTATCCCCGCATTTTTTATGGGAAAAGGAGCGTGGCTACAACATCGTGCACAGACGCTTGCCATTTGGATGATGTTTACAATGTGTTTCCCTGTTTTTGTCGACGAATCGATGTTTGCCGTTAAATCATCGCACAATCCTGATGCCTTATGGACGTTGAGTGCGTTGGCACTGGCTTTCAATGTTGGTGTTTTGTTTTTCCATTTTTATAAAATATTTAAATACAAACGGAATCCTTTAAAGGTTGAAGTTTATATTGATGAACCAAATTATGCTGAAATTGCAGTAAAGAAATAATAAGATTTTAAATATTTATATTATCCCTGATTGAAAAAATTCAATCAGGGATTTTTATTTTGCCTTTATCAGAACAATTATTATTGAAAATGAGTTTATTATATTCCTGCAATTGTTGTGTATCAATATTATTTCTAACTTTGCATCCATTTTGTATAAATATGAAGATTTCGAATATAGAATTTCCCGATAAACCGCTCTTTTTGGCTCCTATGGAGGATGTTACCGACCCGGCATTTCGGCTGTTGTGTAAACGTTTTGGAGCAGATATGTTATATACCGAATTTGTATCGTCCGAAGCGCTAATTCGTAGCGTGAACCGCACACAACAAAAGTTGACAATTTACCCAGAAGAGCGTCCGATTGCGATTCAAATTTATGGACACGATCCGGTTTCGATGGCCGAAGCAGCCCGAATAGCCGAAGAAGCTAATCCGGATATTATTGATATAAATTTTGGTTGTCCCGTAAAAAAAGTGGCTGGCAAAGGAGCAGGAGCGGGGCTTTTGCGCGACATTCCACGTATGCTTAAGATTACTTCGGATGTAGTAAAAGCAGTAAAACTTCCTGTAACAGTGAAAACACGTTTAGGATGGGACGACGATAATAAAGTAATTGTAGAACTGGCTGAACAATTGCAGGACTGTGGCATTCAGGCATTGACAATTCATGGTCGTACCCGTTCGCAAATGTACAAAGGTGATGCCGATTGGACGCTTATTGCCGATGTAAAGAATAATCAGCGAATGAAGATACCCATCATTGGTAATGGTGATGTTACTACACCTGAGCGTGCTTTAGAATGCTTTAATCGTTATGGTGTGGATGCTGTTATGGTAGGTCGTGGTTCCATTGGTCGTCCCTGGTTTTTTTCGGAAATAAAACACTTTTTTCGCACTGGTGAGCACAAGCAAATTTTAAATTTTGAAGAACAAAAAGCAATACTTAAGGAGCATGTAATCGCCTCTGTGAAATGGCTTGATTTGGACGAAAGTGATACACTTCATCTAAATGATGATTTATTTCAAAAATTTTCAGATGATTTTTTGAATAAACGTCTGAAAGGTATTATTCATAGTCGTCGGCATTTAGCAGCTACACCTGTTTTCAAAGGAATTCCTAATTTTAAAGATACACGAATAGCCATGCTACGTGCAGAAACTTTAAAAGATCTTTTTGAAATTATCGATGCTGTAGATGAACCATTGATGCGTGAACAAACTAAATTATCGGAGGAAGATATTATAACTTGTAGTTAATTAATCTATTAAATATTATTTTTATGTTTCAAAAAATTAAATTCAATTTCTCCTTTTCAAAAATGAAATTGGGAATCTTATTATCCATTATTTTTATGACAAGTGCTTGCAATAATGCCAACAAACTAAGTTCTGGCATCGATTTGAACAATCTCGACACCACAGCTATTCCGGGAACTGATTTTTATCAGTACGCTTGCGGTGGCTGGATGAAAAACAATCCGCTGACTGGTGAGTATTCACGCTTTGGAAGCTTTGATAAACTGGCTGAAAATAACCGCAAACAGTTGCGTGAACTTATTGAAGAAATTGCAGATAAGCCTGCCGATAAAGGAACTGTTGAACAGAAGATTGGTGATTTGTATAATCTAGCTATGGACAGTGTAAAGCTGAACAGTGATGGTATCAAACCTGTTGAAGGTCAGTTAAAATCAATTGCTGCAATTAAATCAACTCAGGAGTTGACTAAATTATTACCTGAGCTTTTACAATCGAGTGTTGATGCATATTTTACAGTTTATGTGGATGCCGACCCAATGAACAGTAATAGTTATTTGGTACAAACATATCAAAGTGGTATCAGCTTAGGTGAGCGTGAATATTATCTTGATAATGATGCTCAAACTTTAAATATTCGCAATAAATATAAGGAGCATGTTATAAAAATGTTTCAGCTTTTCGGTTTTACAGAAGCCGTTGCGAAACAGAATATGGAATCTGTTTTAAAAATAGAAACTCGTTTAGCGAAAGCAGCTTATGATCAGGTGAAATTACGCGATCCTCATGCTAATTATAATAAAATGAGTATTGCTGACCTGCAAATACTTGTTCCCTCTATTCAATGGAATGATTATTTTAAAGCGTTGGGAGTTGCTCAAATTAAAGATATCAGTGTTTCGCAAAAGGAATCGTTGATTGAAGCTGGAACTATTATTGCCACCGAGCCATTAGCTGCCCAAATTGCTTATTTGCAATGGAAAGTAATAGATGGCGCAGCCGGGTATTTAAGTGATGAAATTTCGGCTCAAAACTTTGATTTTTATGGTAAAACTTTGTCAGGTAAAACAGAGCAATCGCCTCGCTGGAAACGTGCTGTAAGCAATGTTGATGGTGTTTTAGGTGAAGCAGTAGGGCAGATGTATGTGAAAAAATATTTTCCTGCTGAAGCTAAGGAACGTATGCTGAAACTTGTGCATAACCTTCAGGAATCGTTAGGACAACGTATAAATGCTTTAGAGTGGATGGGTGATTCCACCAAAATTAAAGCCAATGAAAAACTGAATACGTTTCACGTGAAAATTGGTTATCCTGACAAATGGAGAGATTATTCGAATCTCGAAATTAGTAAAGACTCATATTACGCAAATATTCAACGTGCTAACCGCTTCGAAAGCGCATATATGTTTGCTAAGGCGGCTCGTAAACAAGTAGATAAAGATGAATGGTTGATGACACCTCAAACTGTAAATGCTTATTATAATCCATCTACAAACGAAATTTGTTTCCCTGCTGGAATTTTACAATATCCATTCTTTGATATGAATGCTGATGATGCGTTTAATTATGGTGCAATAGGCGTAGTTATAGGTCATGAAATGACACACGGATTCGATGATCAGGGATGTCAGTTCGACAAAGATGGAAACCTGAAAAACTGGTGGACGGAAGACGATAAAAAGAAGTTTGATCTACGTGCCAAAGTAATGGCTGACTTTTTTGATGCTATAGAAGTAGCTCCGGGCGTTAATGCCAACGGTAAATTTACACTCGGTGAAAATATCGCTGATCATGGTGGTCTTCAGGTTTCGTATCAGGCTTTCAAAAATGCCACCAAAAATGCCGCTTTGCCTACTATTGATGGTCTGACGCCTGAGCAACGTTTCTTCCTATCATACTCTAATGTATGGGCTGGTAATATACGTCCTGAAGAGATTTTGGTACTCACCAAGTCCGATCCTCATTCATTGGGTAAATGGCGCGTAAATGGCGCTTTACCGCACATTCAGGCGTGGTACGATGCATTTGGTATCAAAGCAACTGATCCTATGTATTTAAAACCTGAAAACAGGGTAAGTATCTGGTAAAATCCAAGTTTTTTATAAAATAAATAAGGCAGACCCTCATTAGTGTCTGCCTTTTTATTTTTACGTTTATAGAGCTTCTTCGAAGCTATAATCTTTTTGTAGTTGATTGGTTTGCCGTGTGTTTTAATTTCCTCTTCACGGCTTTGCTTTCGCATTGCTTTTACTTGTTCAAGCACCTTGTTTTTCTTTTTTGTTTTCATTTTTTTTATTGAATTGTTATTTCTCTTTGTCCGTTTTCTTTTTCTGTAATTTCAACTATTGTTATGGAGTCGGGTAGGAGAGGGGCAATATTTTCCGACCACTCAATAAAACATAAATTTCCGCTGTACAAATATTCTTCGATGCCAATTTCAAATGCTTCTTCTATTTTATTGATGCGGTAGCAATCGAAGTGATAAATGATTTGACCGTCTTCAGCCTCGTATTCGTTAACTATTGAAAAGGTTGGAGAGTTTACAGTTTCTTTAACACCCATTTCCTGACATATCGCTTTTATGAATGTTGTCTTTCCGGCTCCCATTTTTCCGTTGAAAGCAAAAACAGTCCTTTTCCCAATTTGTGAAATAAATTCTCGGGCAGTTTCATGAATATTATCTAAAGTGTGAATGGTGAGCATTTGTGTTTAAATTTTTGCTTTTTGTCTTTTTATTGTTAAATATAGTGGCTGTTTGAATGCTGTATTTGCTTACAAAGATACAGATAAAATGAAATATTAAATTCTCAGAGCGTCTAATTAGAATGAAAGTAGTTATAAATAATTGATGCTCTGTTTGTTCCAATCACTTCAGATAGCTCAGTGATTTCGGCACTTTTAATTCTTTTCACGCTTTTGAAATGCTTAATGAGTTCATTTTTCGTTTTTTCACCAATTCCGGATATATTGTCAAGTTCTGATGCCACTTGTGTTTTGCTTCGTTTGTCACGATGGAAAGTTATAGCAAAGCGATGCACTTCATCCTGCATGCCTGCAAAGAATTTAAAGAGTTGGTCGGTCGGTTTAAGACCAACCGTTTGTGGCGGATAACCAATTAGTACTTCGTGTGTTCGATGTTTCCCATCTTTAGCAAGCCCGGCAATTGGAATTTGCAATTTGAGCTCATCTTCTATGACCTGACGTATTACTTCCATCTGTCCAATTCCACCATCTGCCACGATTAAATCCGGTAATGTTAAATTTTCATTCAGCATTCTTGTATAGCGCCTTCTTACGACTTCTTTCATAGATGCATAGTCGTCAGGACCTTGCACCGATTTTATATTGTATTTTCGGTATTCCTTTTTAGCTGGTTTAGCTTTTATATATACTACGCAGGCGGCTACAGCGTCAGTTCCTGAAATATTTGAGTTATCAAAACACTCTATTTGCATAGGAATTTTTTGTAATCCAAGCTTTTCTTTAATGCTATTCAGAAGTTGAATCGCCCTTTGATCGGGGTTTAATTTTTCAGCTTGTTTTAACTTATCGAGTTTATATTGTCGAACGTTTTGCATTGCTAGGTCGAGTAGTTTTTTCCTATCTCCACGTTGTGGAATTACCGTAATAATGTCTTTAAGATTAAATTCGAGCTTAAAAGGTAGCACTACTTCTTTTGAATTACTTTTAAGTCTCTCTCGTAGTTCTACTACGGCCATAGCTAAAATTTCTTCTTTTTGTTCGTTAATTCTTTTCTTATATTCTATTGTATATCCCTGAATTATACAGCCTTTGTTTATTCTTAGTATGTTTATAAATGCCGAATTTTCGTTTTCATCATAAGCAAAAACATCTGTATTTTCAACTACTGAATTGGCTATAATGGATTTTGATTTATAGTTTTCAATTAATTCATATTTTTGCTTAAGTTTGTGTGCTTCTTCAAATTTATAATTTGCTGCTAAATCCTGCATTTGCTGTAATAGCATTTTGCTTATTTCGTTGGCATCCCCTTCAATGATTTGTTTGACCTGTTGAATGTGTTTTCTGTATTCTTCCATTGATTCCTTGGCCTCGCATGGACCGTTGCATTTATGGATATGGTACTGAAGACACACTTTAAATTTATTGTTTTTTATGGAATCCTCATATAGAGGAAGCCGACAAGTACGGATAGGAAAGAGCTCGTGTATGATTTCTAAAAGAGAATTAATTGTGTAATTTGAGCTAAACGGGCCATAATACAGAGAACCATTTCGGATTATATTTCTTGTTTTGAATACACGTGGAAATGGTTCGTTTGTTATACAAATGCTTGGATAGGTTTTTCCGTCTTTTAGTAAAACATTGTACCGGGGTTGATATTGTTTTATCAGATTGTTCTCTAAAAGCAGAGCGTCTTCTTCAGATTCAACAACGATGTATTTTAGAGATATTATGTGTTTGACAAGGACGTTTGTTTTGGCCTGATCGTGAATTTTATTGAAATATGAACTTACTCTTTTCTTTAAATTTTTAGCTTTTCCTACATAAATTATTTCATCATTAACATTGAAGTATTGATATACTCCAGGTTGTTCAGGTAGGCTGTTTATTTGATTTTTTAGCGTTTCTGACGTTTTCATAGTTTATGTTTGTGCATTTTTTCATATGGAACAATCCTTCTTTTGGTAAGAAATGTTTCACGTGGAACTTGCGATTATCTGCCTAATAGTACAAGCAAAATGTTTACATCGCTTGGAGAAATCCCTGGTATTCGGCTTGCCTGGCCAATGTTGTCCGGATCAATTTTGGTGAGTTTTTGTCTGGCTTCAGTCGATAAAGAGAGGATGGAGTTATAATCTATTCTCCCTTTCAACGCAACATGTTCCAGTCTTTGGAGTTTTTCAGCAATTAATTTTTCTCGTTCGATATATCCTTCGTATTTCAATAGAACTTCAGTAGCCTCAATAATCTCTTCCTTACGAGACGAAATTAAGTCTGTTTTTTGTTTCAAGGCTGGTATTGCTTCAACTAAATCGGTAATGTTAAGTTGGGGGCGAAGCACCAAATCGCTCAGTTTGCAACCGTTTTTTAGTTCTGCTGAATTTTTAGATCTCAAAAAATCGTTGATTAGTGTTGGTTTAATCGAATAGTTTTCCAAAAAAGAGCGTAATTTTGTTAGTTCTTCTTTTTTGTTCTGAAGCTGATTGAAGCGATTTGAAGTAGCCAAACCCATTTCGTAGGAACGTTGGGTCAGACGCATATCGGCATCGTCTTGTCGCAGGATTAAACGGTATTCAGCGCGGGATGTGAACATGCGATAAGGCTCATCAACTCCTTTTGTAACTAAGTCGTCGATAAGAACGCCAATGTAAGCTTCATTACGAGCCAGCGTAAATTCTTTTCCGCCGTGGCAATTGATATGTGCATTTATACCGGCAACCAAACCCTGGCCAGCCGCTTCTTCATATCCTGTTGTTCCGTTGATTTGTCCAGCAAAGAAAAGATTTTTTATTTTCTTTGTTTCGAGCGTGTGTTTTAGTTGTGTTGGGTCAAAAAAATCATATTCAATGGCGTATCCCGGGCGAAAAAGCTGTGCATTTTCTAAGCCTGTGATCGTGTGTATGGCATCGATTTGCACCTTTAATGGCAGGGAAGACGAAAATCCATTTAAATAATATTCGTTTGAGTTTACACCTTCTGGTTCGAGAAAAAGTTGATGAGATGTTTTATCAGCAAAAGTTATAATTTTTGTCTCGATGCTGGGGCAATATCGTGGACCAATACTTTGTATTTGTCCATTATAAAGAGGCGAATCAATCAATCCTTTTCGTAATTCTTCGTGTGTTTTTTCACTTGTATTGGTGGTCCAACAACTGCGTTGGGTTAACTCACGGTTTACTTCTTCCAGGAAAGAAAATTTATGAAAATCATCATCTCCGACCTGTTCCTGCATTTTAGTGAAGTCAATGGTGCGTCCATCGATTCTACAGGGTGTACCGGTTTTCATTCGGTCGGTCGTAAATCCTATCGATTTTAATTGTTCGGTAATTCCGAATGAAGCGGGTTCCGAAATTCGTCCTCCTGAGAGTTGGCTTTTGCCAAAATGCATGAGACCACCTAAAAAAGTACCTGCAGTAAGTATGACGGACTTTGCACGCATTTCGACGCCAAGAGCTGTTTTAACTCCAATTATTTCTCCATTTTCAATGAGTAGTTGTGTGACAGTGTCCTGCCAAACATAAAGATTTTTTGTGCCTGAGATCGTTTTTATCCATTCCTGAATAAATTGTTGCCGATCGCTCTGTGAACGAGGACTCCACATGGCAGGACCTTTTGAGCGATTTAGCATTCGAAATTGTATGGCTGACCGATCAGTAATGATGCCCATTTGACCTCCAAGAGCGTCAATTTCGCGCACGATCTGTCCTTTAGCAATACCACCCACAGCGGGGTTGCAGCTCATTTGCCCAATTTTATTCATATCCATGGTGATCAGTAGTGTTTTTGAACCCATGTTTGCAGCTGCACATGCAGCTTCGTTTCCGGCATGTCCGGCACCTATGACAATTACGTCGTATTTAAAATCCATCTTTGCGATTTACAATTTAAAATAATTCAGAGAAAGAATAAAAAAGGAGTTTTTTACAAATAATGAATTTAACTCCTTGAAAAAACAATGTTTTAGATTTAGGGCTGCAAAGTTATAAAACAATTATCATTTTTCATTGTTCATTTCTCAATCTCAATGAGTTAATAAATAATGATCATCTGTTGCATCTTTTTAAAGTGTTGTAGTTCATTGTTTTGTGGTTTTGGTTGTGGGATATGTTTGTTGTTTTTCTATAATATAAAGCCTGGATACACCTTCTGTTAAATGCGAAAATTACATAAAAAAACGCATTTGAAATTTTTATTTTTCAAATGCGTTTTAAGAATAATCTACAATGATTGGGCTATTTTCCTTCTCCGCTTAAGGTAATTACTTTTGCGGGATTGAGGCCTCCACCTGATATTGTAAGCGTTGCTGTGTGATTTCCTGTTGCAGCAGGTATGTAAGTTACATTTATATTTGTTCCATTGGCAGCATTTGCAGCGCTACTTGTTATTGCAGTGGTAGATACGGCAAACATAGCAGCATTTGTTCCGGTAATGTTTACCGATAGAGCGCTTAAAATGTCGGTTGTTTTGATATTTAAAACTTTAGTTCTTGTTTTGCTAACAGTAGTGGCTGGGAACTGAAGTAAATTGTCAATTGAGCCAGGAAAAACTGCTATCGCATTTGGATCGAAAGGAATTGATGCGCTACCGCTAACATTGATGGTTTTGCTTGTTGTACCAACACTTGAAATTGTTATAACCGCATTGTGCGATCCGGCAGAAGCAGGGTTATAGCGAATATTTATTGTCGTTGGATTGATGCTACCAGCAGTTTGAGCTAAAGTAAGTGTTTTGCTCCATGTACTTTCCGACGAAAGTTTCATTTCAAAACTGCTCTGATCATTGAAGGCTATCGTTATGTTATCTGTCAGTGTCGTTCCACTAATAGTAAAGCTTTGCGCTACGGACGGATTACCAAGAATGGTGGCAAAATCAGTCAGATTGGAAGAGCTTATTATTGTTGGCCCTTGCGTTCCGCCCATAAGTTTAAAGCTAACATTGTTGGTTGTTTTTGTGATAGCTGTGATGGCCCGATTAATGTCTGTTCCTGACCATGTGGTAGGCGTAAATGAGCCCGAGGTAAATGCTGCTCCCGGGGTAGTGGTAGAGCCGCTCAGTGGCTGTAAATACACGCGCATATGGTCTGTTGCAGTTTGTGATGTTCCTGCGTAATTATTGGGTCCGTTGTCGTCCCAGGCGCTTTGATTATAGTCGATGTGCCAGATAAGCATTCCTTCGCCGGGTAAAAATGCATCCCAACCTGTTTTTTTGCGATATTCGAGCATAAAAAATTCAGAAGGAGTTGGATTTGCACCATTCAAATCATGTGTAGTAGCAGAAAGCAAATAAGCTTGTTGATTTGTATTTGAAGGTTCTGTAGTTCCCTGATATATAGGAAGCAGAGTGAGGTCGATTGGTGAATTCATTTCCTGAGGAGTTAACCAGCCCAAATAGAATCTGTCATAAGTGGAATACAACGGTGGTGTTCGTCCTTCGTTAGAATATCCACCATAATCCATAATGCTCCATTCGTTCAATGTGTTTTTATTTGAATCATCAGTATTATAGTAATCTGGCATGCCAATCACGTGTCCAAATTCGTGGCAAAAAGTACCAATACCACACATAGTACTTCCAACAGAGCCACTTAACTCGGATGTACAAGCATAATCATAGAGGCGTTTTCCATCAAATGTTACTGATGCTATTGTGCCGTCGTAAGTATAATTTGTTGCACTTTCTTCGCTCGTGTATACAGCCCAGCGATGTGGCCAAACAGTGTTTTCAGCAGCACCTTCAGCCTCGTTGTAGCCTGCATAATATACAAATACATTGTCGAGCACACCATCGTTATCGGTGTCGTATTGGGTGAAGTCAAGTCCGGCTGTATTCGCTGCATCACAGGCATCTACTACCATAGCTGCAGGATCTATATCATATCCGTCTTCATCATTGGCTCCATAACTGGCTATAGATTTTGGCAGATTGTAAGGGCCAACAACATCAAATTCAGGTACAAATTTGCCGTACGAACTTGCCATAAAATAGTCGCGTGCCGATCCGGTGCCTCCATTGACATTGTAACCGCTCTGATTCAACAGGTTGTTGAATGAAGGTTGAGGTGTAGAAGTGACAAAGCTTTTGTCTGAGAAATTAACAAGGATAACCAATGATTTAGGTGAGCCGATAAGCGGAAAAGCTTTCTGTATTTTATTTCTGCGGAAGGAGGTATCAAATGCTTTTGCTTTTCTTGGAGCAGAGTTTGATATTGACAATGTATTGGCCTTCGAAATCGTTTTTAAAAAATTTATATCATTGGATGTACGCTTTGTAATATCGCGGGCAATAATATTGGTTTCGGTGCTTGCTGCCTGAGGATCGGTATTTACATAGGTGAAAAACCCTTTTGAGTTTTTCTTCACCAAATAACCATCCATTGTTGTTCTGGAGTTACGAAACTCATCTCCATGAAGCAGAATTGTGACTATAGATCCATCTGGTTGTGTAACAGTTATTGGATTTTTTATTGCTCTAATGGCATAGGTGTTCTGAAAAATATTCAGAAAAACAGCAGTAAAAAGTACTAAAAATAATAGTTTTTTGTTCATATTCAACTTGTTTTGTATTAAAAGGATGGCAAATGTAATAAATATTTAGATATTTAATTCTCAAAAGCAGAATAAATTCGTTCAAAGTAAGGTCTTTCAATCGATTTGTATGTCTGATTCATGACAATATTTCTGTTTTACTAATATCAATGCATAAATATTATCTCGTTGATTTTCTGAATAGAGCTTTTATTTGTAAGTAGTGTAAATGAAATAATGTCACAAGTAATCAGTAGATTATGGTCAAATTGACAGCATTTCTTCATTGGTATTGAGTTTGCTAAAGGAAGGATATATGATTTTAAAAATTAATGTATAACTAAAAATTTATAGGAGGACAAAACTATGTTATTTGTAAAAAACCCAAATCAATTGCCATCATTGTTTGATCGTTTTTTTGACGGCGAGATGTTCGACTGGTCCAATCGTAACTTTTCGAACACAAATACAACATTACCATCGGTAAATATAAAAGAAAATCCGGATGCGTTTACTGTAGAGGTAGCAGCTCCGGGATTTGATAAAAACGATTTCAAACTGGAGTTAAACCATAACACACTTACTGTTTCGTCGGAAAAAAAAGTTGAAAGCGAAACAAAAGAAAATGAGGTTTTTACTAAACGTGAGTTCAGCTATCAGTCGTTCAGCCGTTCGTTTACATTGCCAATGATTGCCGATGGAGAACGCATTTCGGCAAATTACGAAAATGGAATTTTGCTTGTCTCCATTCCCAAAAAGGAAGAAGCCAAGCCAAAACCTTCAAGAATGATTGAAATCAGCTAATCAGAAATGAATAGTTATGATCAATTTGATTTAGATTTGAGTCGGAGTTCAATTCAATTGTGCTCCGACTTTTTAATATTGCCAGACAAATGCTGTTTGGCCAGATAAATGTATTTATTTACTTAAAAAAAGAATTTATGGAAACATTTCAGCAAATTGTAAACGGAGAGAAGCCTGTTTTGGTCGATTTTTATGCCACCTGGTGCGCACCTTGTAAGGCCATGAGTCCGATTGTTGAATCGATAGGAAAGGAGCTTCAGGGCAAAGCAAGGGTATTGAAAATTGACGTTGATAAAAATCAGACTTTGGCTGCGCAGTATCAAATACAGGCTGTACCCACATTTATGATTTTTAAAAAAGGACAAATAGTGTGGCGAAAAGCCGGAGGAGCCGACAAAAGTACCATTTTACAGCAAATACAGGGCTTTGTTGAATAAATAAGCAATTTTTGAATAAGGAGATTTAAATTGGATAAAAATTCGAAATTGATCATTTTTATAAACTGTATTCATTCATATATTAGATCTTTTTTATTTATTTATCGAAAAACAATAAATATATTTTGTTATTCAAAAATAATTGTTTTTCTTTGTCATCAATTTCAGTATTTAATCAATAAAACAATAAAAAAATATGAAGCAGTTTTTAAAATTCACGCTTGCTACCATCGTTGGTGTAATTGTAACTTCTTTATTGGGACTTCTGATATTTTTCGGAATTTTAGGAGCGATTGCAGGATCAGCCGAGAAAGTAACAGAATTGAAGTCCAACTCCATCTATCAGCTCGATCTTAATGGTTCTTTGGTCGATCGCTCGGAAGATGATCCGTTTTCAGCAGCTTTAGCCGAAGCTTTCGGGCAGGCCGAACAAAAGGTGATTGGACTTGATGATGTGTTGGCAAACATTGAAAAAGCCAAAAGCAATGACAATGTTAAGGGTATTTACCTGAAAGGAGGGACGCTGTATGGCGGTTTTGCATCGATAAAAGAAATACGTGACGCATTGATTGATTTTAAGAAAACAGGTAAATTTATTGTTGCCTATGCCGATAATTACATACAAAGTAATTATTATCTGGTGACTGTAGCCGATAAAATTTTGATCAACCCTCAGGGAATGCTCGAACTAAAAGGGCTTGCTGCCGATTTGGTTTTTTATAAAAATACACTCGACAAAATAGGGGTAGAGATGCAGGTGGTGAAGGTCGGAACATTTAAATCGGCTGTAGAACCATACATTACAACCAAAATGAGTGATGCCAACCGTGAACAGGTAACTGTTTACATGACTTCGATTTGGAAAACAATGTTGAACCAGATCTCGGAATCGCGTAAGATTTCTGTTGATTCACTGAATGCTTATGCCGACCAGATGATGATGTTTCAGCCTACCGAAAAATCAAAACAATACTCACTTGTTGATTCGCTTGTTTTTGCTGACGAAGTAGATAGCATTCTTACTTCTTATGTTTCTGATTATAAGTTGGTAAAACACACTGCAATGAACAATTTACCAACCAATAAGAAGTTTGAAAAAAGTAAAGTTGCCGTTATTTATGCAGTAGGAGCCATTGATGGGGGTAGTAACGAAGGAATTATTTCAGATAAATTGGTGGAAACTATTAACGATGTAGCCAAAGACGATGCTGTAAAATCAGTTGTTTTCAGGGTAAGTTCGCCGGGCGGAAGCGCTTATGGTTCGGAACAGATCTGGCGTGCGCTCAGTAAGTTGAAAGCTAAAAAACCACTTATCGTATCGATGGGCGATTATGCAGCTTCGGGAGGATATTACATTTCGTGTATGGCCGATGTTATTTTAGCACAACCCAATACGATTACAGGATCTATCGGTATTTTCGGATTGATTCCCAATATAGCCGGGTTGAATAATAAAATCGGATTGACCTACGATGGCGTGAAAACAAATAAATTGAGTGATGCTATTTCAGTCAACCGTCCATTCCGTCCCGAAGAACGTGATTTGATGCAAAATTACGTGAACCGTGGTTATGAATTGTTTGTAAAACGATGTGCCGATGGACGAAAAAAGACTCCGGATCAAATCAAAGCCATTGCCGAAGGTCGTGTGTGGACTGGTGAAGATGCGCTGAAAATAGGATTGGTTGATAAAATTGGCGGCATTGACGAAGCCATTCAAATTGCTGTCGACAAAGCGAAGCTTACAGCCTATAACGTAAAAGAGTATCCTGTTAAAGAAGATTTTGCAACAAAATTGATGAAAAGTTTCGGCGAAGATATGGAAACACGTTTTATCAAGGCGCAGTTAGGAGAGCAGTATAAACTTTTCCGTGAAATCAAAAATATCGAAAAAATTAACGGTATTCAGGCGCGTTTACCTTACGAATTAATCATTAAATAAAAATCATAATTTACATTTTTTTATTGATTTCGATGAAAAGCGATTCTGCGGGAGCAGGGTCGCTTTTGTTTTAGTGTACCAATGCTTTTGTTTTCAGTTGTAAATGAACCTGTGTTTTTTGACATTTAACAACTGCCGCTGTAAGTCGCAAACAGTCATAGATACCGAATTTCATTTTACCGATCTTTGTAACTTTGAACACAATTGTATATCTTTGCAGTCGCTTTTTGCGGACAAACTGCAAAAACGTGTGCTTGAATACCACGTAAAAAACAAGAGTAAATGAAAAAACAAGTGTCAGTCACCTTTATGGTGCTGGGGATGCTTTTCACGGTATGCCTCATCGTTTCAAACATTGTAGAGCAAAAATTAATTCAAATTGGCCCCGTCGAAGCTACGGCCGGCTTGCTCATTTTTCCTATTTCTTATATTATTAACGACCTGATTGCCGAAGTATGGGGCTATCGGAAAGTGCGCCTTATTATCTGGAACGGATTTCTAATGAATTTCCTGGCCATAGTGATATTCAGACTGAGCATCATTGTTCCGGGGTCGGAAAATTTCTCGCATCAGGATGCATTTGCCCTGGTGCTTGGTAATACCGAACGTATTGTAGCCGCCAGCTTTGTTGCATTTCTGTTCGGTTCGTTTCTCAATGCTTTTGTAATGAGCAGAATGAAGATTCTGCAGCGGGGACGTGGATTTTCTGTGCGAGCTGTTGTTTCCACTTTGGTGGGCGAGGGCGCCGATTCCATTGTTTTCTTTACGCTCGCATTTTCGGGAGTTATCTCCACCGGAGATCTGATAGCACTGATTCTTACTCAGACGGCAATGAAAACCGGTTATGAGATACTGGCATTACCAGTTACCAACGTACTTGTGAAATGGGTCAAGAAGAAGGAGGAAGTAGATGTTTACGATCGTGGAATATCCTATAATCCATTAAAAATTAAAGATTTATAAATATAAATACCATTTATTCAACGCACATTCACTAACCAGCCGGAAAATAACTTTTTTCGGCTGGTTTTTTTGTTCCCGCAAACGAATAATTCAGAATATAATTCCACCTGCTTTTAGTGTTTTCAGATAGTTGAATTTTGCAACGAAGATAGAATTTCATAGGTTTAAACTTGAATTAAGTTTATTTTAAGCCTATTTTCACACATTTAGGTAGAAAAAGTATTATATATAGATAAAAAAATATGTGTTTTCTTGTCTGCGATACTCTATTTTTGCAAAGTCGAAGTGTGTCATTTCGAAAAAAATAACCATTAAATTATAAAATCTAATTCCATGAAGAGAAAAATTCTTTTTCTATCAGTATTACTCCTGTTTGGAGTATACTTAGTTTCTGCACAGCAGAACCCTTCTGTTTCGGGAGTTGTAACTGATGCAGCCGACGGTAGCCCGATGGTTGGTGTATCAGTTCAGGTAAAAGGAACATCGAGCGGTACAGTTACCGACATTGATGGGAAATACTCCTTAAGCGTATCTCAGGGTTCTACTCTTGTTTTTTCGTACATTGGTATGGAAAAGCAGGAAATTCCTGTAAAAACCAGAGTTGTAAATGTAAAAATGAAATCCGATGCCAAAATGCTGGACGAGGTTGTAGCCGTAGGTTATGGAACCATGCGCAAAAGTGATCTTTCGGGGGCTTCAGTGACTGTTGGTGAAGACAAGCTTAAGGGTTCTATTATCACGAATATGGATCAGGCGCTGCAAGGTCGTGTAGCCGGTGTGACTGCTGTTCAAACTTCCGGTCAGCCGGGGTCGGCAGTGTCAATTCGTGTGCGCGGTCAGAGTACAATTAATGCCGAAGCCGAACCACTTTATGTAATCGACGGAGTGCCGGTAGGTGGCGGAAGCAATTCCGGTTCATCTTTCGGTTTGGGCGATGCGCTCGGAAATGGTTCTAATTCTGCCATTTCAGTATTGTCTACAATCAACCCTTCCGACATTCTTTCTATGGAAATTCTCAAAGATGCATCTGCAACCGCCATTTATGGTTCCAGAGCATCCAACGGAGTAATTCTTATTACTACCAAACGCGGTAAAGCCGGCGAAGCAAAATTTACTTACGAAGGAATGTATGGCTATCAACGACAGGCTAAACGCCTCGATGTTTTAAACCTACGCGATTTTGCCGAATACAGTAATTCTATGGCAAGTGAAACTGCAGGTCGTGATGCTCGTGAAGAGTTCCGCGATCCTTCGTTGCTTGGCAATGGAACTAACTGGCAGGATGCCGTTTTCCAAATTGCTCCAATGCAAAGTCATACCGTGAGCGCTTCAGGTGGAAACGATATTGTAAAATACTATGTTTCGGGCTCCTATCTTGGTCAGGACGGAACGGTTATCGGAACTACTTTCGACCGTGTTTCTTTCCGTACCAATATGGATGCGCAGTTGAAAAAATGGTTGAAGCTGGGTGTAAACATTAATTATTCGAACACTAACGAACGCTTAGGACTTGTAGACAGCGACGAAGGTATTTTGAATATCGCTTTACTATCGACTCCGGATGTGCCTATTTATGATATGGATGGAAATTATACAAGCATCAGCCGCGAAGGAGTTGCTTCACGTATCAATCCTATCGCAAAAGCTTTGGACGAAGACAACCTTTTGAATCGTACGATGCTGAACGGTAATTTCTATGCCGACATTACATTGGCAAAAGGATTAACTCTGCACTCGGATGTAGCTGTTTCTATCAATGGCTCGGATGCCGAACGTTTCCGTCCGACAGCAACTTACGGAACCTGGTCTCGTACCATTAACAGCAGTGCCCGTCAACACAATCAGGGAATGTTCTGGCAGTTGAAAAACTACCTTACTTATGCCAAAGATTTCGACATGCATAAAATGAATGTTATGTTGGGTCAGGAAATGACTGAGTCCTCATGGGAATATCAATCTATTTCGGCAACCAACCTGCCCGATAATACAATTCACAATCCTGCCCTAGGAAGCGATCCTCAGATTGGTGGTGGTTTCGGAAGCTCGGCAATGGCTTCTGGTTTTGCCCGTGGATCATATAGTTATAGTGATAAATACTATGCAACTTATACTTTCCGTTACGATGGATCTTCTAACTTTGGTCCTAAAAACCGTTGGGCTCCTTTCCACTCGGTAGCAGGTTCATGGCGTTTTACGAACGAAGATTTTATGAGCGGAGTAAAAGGTATTTTCAGCAATGGTAAACTCCGTTTAGGATGGGGACAAACAGGTAACCAAAATATTGGTGGTTATGCCTGGGGTGCTTCTATTTCGAAAATGGAAACCGGATTGGGAATGGGTTATCGCCAGAGCAATATCGCCAATCCATACATTAAATGGGAAACTCAGGAACAGTTCAACATCGGTCTTGATTTAGGACTGATAAATAACAGAATAGAGTTAACGGTAGACGCATACGATAAAATTTCACGCGATATGTTAATGCAGATGCAGTTGCCATCGTATATGGGAACCCGTGGAAACGGTTCGAGCGCATTGGCAGCTCCCCGTGGAAACTTTGGAACTATCGACAACAAGGGAATTGAATTTTCAATAACAAGTCACAATTTCAAACGTAATAATTTTACATGGGACACCGAACTTCAGGTATCGTTTAACAAGAACACACTTGAGGCTCTTGATGGAACCGATGCAGCATACCTTGAAGGTTACGGACAATGGAGTGACGTCGTTTCACGTTCACGCGTAGGCGAATCGCTTTATAATTATTACGGTTACAAAGTAGCAGGTGTATATCAGGATTTGGAAGATATAAAAAGCTGGCCGAAAGCCGAAAAATATCCTGCCGATGGAAAATCGTTCAGCCGTACCAACACAGTGTATCCGGGCGACCTGAAATTTGAAGACATAAGCGGACCTAACGGAGAACCCGATGGCATTATCAACGAATACGACCGTACCAACATAGGTTCACCACTTCCTAAGTTTACTTTTGGATTGAACAATACCTTCAATTATAAAAATATTGATCTTACGGTATTTATCAATGGTTCTTACGGAAACAAGGTATTGAACTATATGTCGCGCAATCTGAATAATATGGAATCGCTCTGGAACAACCAGTTGTCGATGGTTACTGAGCGTGCCCGTTTACAACAGGTGAACGAAAGTTTTGCTTATCCACGTACCAATTCAACCGGCGCAACGGTATATAACTGGTTCGACGATATTGATAATGTTCGCGTTGCTAACCCGAATGCAACTATTCCACGTGCCATTCAGAACGATCCTAACGACAACACCCGTTTGTCCGACCGATACATTGAAGATGGATCTTATTTGCGTGTTAAGAATATAGTTTTGGGTTATAATTTCGACAAGAAACTTGTACGCAAACTGCATTTGGAAACTTTACGCGTGTATGCTAATGTTCAGAACCTTGTTACTTTGACTAAGTATTCAGGTTTCGATCCTGAAATAGGGGTAAGTACAGCAAGTGTAAATGTGTATGGCCTCGATAACGGACGTTATCCTTCGCCTCAGATTTACTCTTTCGGCCTTAATTTATCATTCTAATTTTTTAATTGAAAGGAAATAATATGAAAATTCTAAATATTAAATCGTTGGCAATTGCCACTATGATGTTGGTTGGAATGACTTCGTGCGAGGACTTTTTAAATCGTCCTACCGATGATAATTACACCATCGATGGTTTTTACCAAACGGATGAACAATGTTTCCAGGCAGTGAATCCTATTTACAATTCACCCTGGTACGATTTTCAACGCGGTTTTGTGAAAATCGGAGACGTGTTGGCCGGAAACATTTACTACGGAACTGATAACGGATATCAGGCTTTTGTGCTCAAATCGAGCGACGATGATTTACGTAATGCATCGGCATCGTTGTGGTCGGTGAATGCTTATTGTAATACGCTGATTGAAAATCTGGAACTGAAGTCAGGTCCAAATGTTTCTACAACCACTTTAAATACAGTAAAAGGCGAAGCGCTTACCTGGAAAGCAATGACTTATTTTTATCTTGTACGTATTTGGGGTGCAGTGCCAATTATTCACAACAATAGTAAGCTGATTTCCGACAATCAATCCAATAGTATTTATAAAAATAAAATTGAGGATGTTTATACTTATATCGTAAAAACACTCGAACAAGCGATTGATTTGTTACCCGCTGAAAATCAACCTGGACGCATCGATAAATATGCTGCCATGGGTTTACTTTCGAAAGTTTATCTGACTAAATCGGGTTACGGACAAAGTGGAACACGCAATCAGGCCGATCTTGACAAAGCAGCTTTTTATTCGAATGAAGTAATTCAGAAAAGCGGTCGTCACCTGATGCCTAATTATGCCGATATCTTCCGTTTGGCCAACAATATTTCGGACGAAAGCCTGATAGCCTGGCGTTGGACGGTTGGTACTCAGTGGACAAGCCAGAACTCATTACAATCTGATTTGGGATTGACTGGTTTCTCCGAGTTTGCCGACACCTGGGGAACCTGGGTAGGTGTTACTATCGATCTTCATAATGTTTTTGGCGAAAATGCAGTCAGCAAGACCCGTCTTTATAACGATGATCGCCGTCAGGCTACAATGATGATGTATGGCGACCATTACGATTATTTTTATACCGACAAAGGTGGTTTCACCTATAACTGGGTAAATGGAGCCATTACTTATGGTAATCCTACCGGCTCCAACTGTGTTAAGCATATTGTAGGAGATAATGCCGACCACATCGCCGGTTCAGGCAAGGGTATGGCGCGTATGGCAACAGCTTTGGCAACTCACATTCTTCGCCTTGCGGATGTATATCTGATTTATGCCGAAGCAAAATTAGGCAATAGCGCTTCTACAAGTGATGCCGGTGCACTGGCAGCATTTAATGCCGTTCGCAGCAGAAGTATTAAAAATGTTACGCCTAAAGCATCGCTTACCTTCGATGATATTTTCAACGAACGCCGCAAAGAGCTTTCGTGCGAAGGGGATAACTGGTTCGATTTGGTTCGATTGAGTTATTACAACGCCGAAGGAGCTAAAGACCGTATTGCAGCACAGGAGCGCGGTTACTGGAACAATATCGATGGATATTTTAAAGGAGAAGCACAGGCTTCGGATGTAACTTTAGGATCGTGGAAAGTGGTTCGGTCGAATATCCAGTTCACAATTCCGTTCCCCGATACCGATTTGGCAGCGAATCCACGTTTGAGCGAGGAACCCGTTTCCTTCGATTTTAGTTCAATTGGTTATTAATCAAATTAATAAAACAAGTATATGAAAAATATATATAAATCTTTCACGAAGATTCTATTATCAATCGTGACCCTGGGAGCACTTGTTTTCTTGCCGGCATGTAATGATAATCCGGACGAATACGTTATTACAGATGGTGTGCCTGTTGTTAAGTACGTCCGTATGCCGGATGTGCTGAGTGCCGACTCGCTGGTGACACATGCTTTTATGGGAAACACTATAGCTCTTGTGGGCGAAAATCTTACAAGTGTTAAGGAATTGTGGTTCAATGATCAGAAAACGGTTTTAAACTCAAGTCTGATTACGTCGAATGTGCTGATTACAAGCGTACCTACAAAAATTCCAAATGTTGTTACTAATAAAATGTATCTGATCAATAAAAGCAACGATACTATAAAAGTTGATTTTGGAGTTGATGTTCCTTCGCCTTTGCTCTCGTCGATGAAATGTGAGTATGTGGCCGACGGTGGTGTGGCGGTGATCCGTGGAAATTATTTCCTTTCGGTAGCTGGCATCAACCAACCTGAAGTTGTTTTTACGCCTAATATTAAAGCGACTGAAATTGTTTCGTACAATCTGAACGAAATTCGTGTGAAAGTGCCTGCTGGCGCACAAGCGGGTCCGGTGGCTGTTTCGAGCCGTTACGGAACTACCCGTTCGAAATTCCATTTCCGCGATAACCGTGGTATGATCCTGGACTGGGACAATAGTAATGCAAATGGAGGCTGGCGTGCAGGCGTTACTTCCGACAGTGACCCTGTGGCAGGTATTACAGGAAAATATGTACGCTTCAAAGGAGCAATGACTGCCGATCCGAGTGCAACCTGGAACGAAGATGCTTTCTCCTTTGATCTTTGGGGAACATCTAATGGACGCCCTGAGGGAGATTTGTTCAGCATCGCTCCTGCGGAAGCTGTTATTAAGTTCGAAATAAATGTTCCTACTGCATGGGCTTCGGGTGCACTGCAAATGATTTTCACTCCATGGGGTACAGCAAATACCAATGGTTACATAGCCGATGGAGCAACTCCACGCGGTTTGTGGATGCCATGGAAAGCTACAGGCTCGTACACAACCGATGGTTGGGAAACAATAACATTGCCATTGAAAGATTTTAAATTCAATCATGAGGGTGTTGGATTAAGTCTTGCTTCGGCAGGCAATTGGGGAGGTCTTACTTTCTTCTTGTTTCATGGTGGCGAACAGGCCAAGGGTGCCGATTGTAATCCTACACTTTGTATTGATAACATCCGTGTTGTCCCTGCAGAATAATTAGTTATAACAGTTATAAAAAATAAATTTATGCGACACAATATAAATAAATTCCTTTATGCAAGCTTTGTAGCCTGCATATTGATAGGTGGATTGCTCTTTACATCCTGCGATAAAGATGAAGAAGATTTAACCACCGTGAAATTAAGTGTTTTTGGTCCATCGCCTGCTTTGCGCGGCGGTGAACTGAAATTCATTGGCGCCAATCTGGACAAGGTGACAGCCGTGGTTTTGTCTCCGAATATCGAAATCAGTACTTTTGTTTCAAAAACTGCCAACGAATTGGTGATTACGATACCACAAAATACAGCTCCCGGAAAAGTGAAGTTGAAAACCCCGCAGGGCGATATCACAACAATTACTCCGCTTACTTTTTCAGAGCCTATTTCTATAGCTTCGGTGGCTCCGGCTACGGTAAAAGCAGGCGACACTTTCACTATCAATGGCGATTATCTGAATCTGATAGCTCAGGTAATTTTCAGCGATGGAGTTGTGGTTGAGAGTGCTAATTTTATAAGCCAGACACGTGCTAAAATTGAAGTAAAAGTACCTGTTGAAGCTCAAACCGGTAAGGTAATGATTTCGAACGGCGCCGAAATTCCGGTGTTGGTGTATACAGCCAGTCCGGTGCAGGTAACATTGCCGGCAATAACAACTGTAGCTCCAAATCCTGTAAAACCGGGAACTGAGGTGCAAATTACCGGAACAAATTTCCAATTGGTTAAATCATTGGTTTTTTCAGAAGAAATTACTGTTGATAATTTTACAGTGAACGATGCTAAAACGCAGATTACTGCTATTGTTCCAACACATGCCAAAGAAGGAAGCATTCAGTTGGTGGCATTCTCGGGTGTAAAAGTGAGCGCTGCTACTCCTTTGTCGCTTGTTGGCCCTGCGGTAACTTCAATAAGCCCTAAGCCTGTTAAAAATGGCGAAACAATTACAATCACAGGAACGAACCTGGATCTTGTAGTGGGCGCTACTTTTGGAGGTGATGTCACAGGTGTTATTCTGAGCCAGTCGGCTACTCAACTCGAAGTTACTGTACCGCTTACAGCAACCGAAGGAAAAGTGACCCTTACTACCAACTCAGGAAAAACAGCCGAAACAGAAGCAATTACTTTGGTAAAACCAACCATTAGCTCCATTGCTCCACTTGCATTGATGGCCGGAAACGATATTACAATTACCGGTACCCATCTGGATTTGGTACGTAAGGTGACATTTGTGGGCGGATTAAGCGTTGATGTAAATCCTGCAAGCGCAACTTCGTTTACAGTTACCGTGCCTCCGGCAGCAGTTGGTACAGCAGCCATTGTGATGACCACAACGAATGGAACAGAAGTAACATCTTCAGCTCAGTTAGCCATTGAAGCAGCCAATAAACCTGTTATCACAAAAATTGATGCTACAGTGAAACCGGGAGCAAAACTGACAATCACCGGAACAAAACTTCACTTAGTTGAAGCTATTTATTTCCAACCGAATGTAAAAGCTGTTCTGTATGGTGTGCGTACCGAAACATCGATTGAAGTTTATGTACCCGAAACTGCAAAGAAAGGCGCTGTAACGCTCAAATTAGTTGCCTATAATGGCGATGAAGTTGTTTCTCCGGTATTTACTATCTCAGGAACTGATCCTGTTGTTGATGCAAATCTAATTCTTTGGAACTTTGATAGTGGTTTGGCCGCCGATGGTGGTTCATGGAATGGGGTTGGAGGAAAAGGAGATCTTTCGGATGGAGTCTCAGGTAATTATTATGAAATAACTTCTGCCAATTGGGGAACAGGTTATTGGTGGTTTGCAGAAAACTGGATGGATCATCCGTCTGTACCAAAAGCAGGTTATGCATTAAAAGCTGACATTCGTTTACGTAAAGATATACCAGTTGCAAGTGCTGAAGTTCGTATTATGCTTGGTGGTAAAGTCGTAAACATACTTCCTTATCTTCAAGTTGGTGATGTTTGGACAACTGGTGGAGATTGGAAAACGATTACTATTCCTCTAAGTGCATGGACTGATCTGTCTGACCCAACGCCAGTAAAAGGTGGAGAATGGGGAATTGCAACTTGGGTTAATCAATCGAATTTTACAGGATTCTGTATTGATAATATTCGGTACGAAAAGATATCTAACGGATCAGGTGCACCAAAATTTAAGTTGATAGGATTTTAATAAATAAATAATTTATATTGAACAAGTAGGGAGTTATTCTCCGGAATAATTCCCTACTTTTACATATTCCCTTTGTGCATTTTGAGTTGTTGTTTTCTCTTGGGTGTTAGTTTTTTAAGGTTTTAAAATAGGTATTTTTATAATTTCAAAATAAATGCAACGAAGCATACGGATTTTCTTGTTTTTTTTTCTTGTCTTTATAGCTGCTTCCTGCACTCCTGAAGAGCCGGGCGACAGCACTTCTCCAACACTTATGTCGGCTTCTCCGACCGATAAATCCATCGATGTAGATGTCAATACAAAAATCACTTTAGAGTTTACCGAAAAAATTGTGGTGGCTGCCAATGCACAGATAAAACTAAACAATGAGATTGTACAGGCAACAGCTTCGGCACGCAGCATTAGTATCACTACATCAGCATTTACTCCCGATACTCAATATACGCTTACCATTCCGGACAAAGCACTGAGCGATGTAGCAGGTAATTTTGTAAAGGATTTCAGCATAACTTTTAAAACAGCGGCAGCAATTTCGGAAACAGGCACTGTGTTCGAAGCCGAAAATGCAGCTTTAACGGGCGATGCAGCCATCGTCACTTCATCGGCCGGATATAGCGGAACCGGCTATGTAAATACAAATACAGGGAATGTTAGCTTTACCGTGCAGGCTGCTCAGGCCGGATATTACAACATTTGGATGCGCTATCAGGTAAGTTCAGCAAAGACAAATGATCTTTATGTGGATGGAAAATTAGCGGCAGGAATCAGTTTTCCGGCATCGAACGCATGGGCCGAACAAAAAGTGGCAACGCTGCGGCTTTCTGCCGGTTCGCATACAATTGCTCTTGTGAAAAACTGGGGGTATATCCAACTCGATTATCTGAAAATGAACTTCGATGCGGTTGGTCCTGCTCCGTTTAATATTGCTGCTTCGCTTGTAACTCCTCAACCATCAATGCAGGCAGTTAACTTATATAACTTTTTGAAAACTAATTTTGGGAATAAAATTATATCGGGTACTACAGCCAACCACAGCACAAATATTGATGAAGCAACGTGGGTTTATACCAGCACCGGGAAATGGCCGGCAATGACTAATTTCGACTTTATTGATCATACCTGGCCGAATCAGAATTGGGTGAAATACAACGCACCTTTTACACTTGGTCAGGAATGGTGGAACAATAACGGCATAGTGGGACTGATGTGGCACTGGCGCGATCCGCTCACCAAATCGGGCGCATTTTATACTGCCGACACCAACTTTGATGTAAGCAAGATAAACGATGTCAATTCTCCCGAATACAAAGCTATGATCGCGGATATCGATCTGATTGCCGGTTATCTAAAAGAATTTAAAACAGCAGGCATTCCTGTCATCTGGCGTCCGCTGCACGAAGCTTCCGGAAAATGGTTCTGGTGGGGCGCTAAAGGAGCCGAACCTTGTAAGGCCTTGTGGCGACTTATGTTCGACCGAATGGTGAACTACCATGGATTGAATCACCTCATCTGGGTTTGGACATCGGATGTGGCTGCCGATGCCATGAATTGGTATCCGGGCGACGAATATGTGGATGTGATCGGAATGGATATTTATCCGGGCGAGAATCAGCATGGTTCGCAGTACATTTCGTTCAACAAAATTAGAGAAACTTTCGGTGGCAAAAAAATAATTACGCTCAGCGAATGTGGCTCTGCTCCCGATCCGGCATTGATGTTGGAATATGGCGATATGTGGTCGTGGTTTATGCCCTGGAATGGCGATTATACCCGTTCGGATGTACACAACGGAGCTAATTGGTGGAAAAAATTCTTTAGCTACGACTTTGTGATAACGCGGGATAAAATGCCAAGTTTGAAATAAAGAACCCCTAACCCCTAAAGGATCTGCCCCCTAACCCCCTAAAGGGGGAAAGATAGAAGGACCCAGCCCCTAAAGGGGAGAAGGAAATATTAGTATTGAGATAAAAATTAAAAAATGAAGATAAAAATGAAAGACATACAAAACAAAGCTAACTCCAGTTCCCCCTTTAGGCTTCGACGTGAGCTCAGCCGAACGGGGTTAGGGGGCCGGATTTATCAAGGCTTAGGCCTCTTCATTATTTCTCTTCTGCTGTCGTTTCAGCTTCAGGCGCAGGTGTCTTTTAATCGTGGGGTTAATCTTACGGGTTGGTTTCAGACATCCAGCGCTCAACAGATTCAGTTTACAAAATATACAAAAAAGGACTTTCAGAATATCAAAAGTCTTGGTTGCGATGTGATTCGTTTGCCTATCAATCTGTTTTACATGACCAATGGCAGCCCTGATTATACAATCGACCCATTGATGTATGAATTTCTAGATCAGGCAGTGAACTGGGCCGAGGAATTGCAAATCTATTTGATATTGGACAATCACACGAATGATGACCTGGCCAGTAAAAACGCTAATCTTGAAAACGTACTGAAGAAAGTGTGGATTCAAATGGCCGAACATTATAAAAATCGTTCCAACTACGTTCTTTACGAAATCCTCAACGAGCCAAACGGTACGCTAACTACCGCTGCCTGGGGAAAAATTCAGCAGGCTGCTATTACTGCCATTCGAACTGTGGATACAAAACACACACTTGTGGTAGGTGGCGCCGGGTTCAATAGTTACACCGAGTTGGCTGCACTGCCGGTTTATACCGACAACAATTTGATTTACACTTTCCACTTCTACGATCCGTTTGTGTTCACGCATCAGGGTGCTTCGTGGCCTTCGCCATCGATGGCTTCGCTCACCAATGTGCCTTTTCCTTACAATGCATCCACAATGCCTTCTACTCCATCTAATCTTGCCGGAACCTGGGTGGCAAGCGCTTTGACAAATTATAAAAATGAGGGTACACTGGCCAAAGTAAAATCGCTCATTGATATTGCGGCAGCATTTAAAACAAGCCGAAACGTGAAAGTATATTGTGGTGAATTTGGGGTTTATATCCCCAACAGTCCCAATGCCGACCGGAACTACTGGTACCAGGAAGTGCGAAAATACCTCGAAGCCAAACAAATTCCCTGGACAACATGGGACTATCAGGGTGGTTTCGGACTGTTCACAAAAGGTTCGGCCGAGTTGTTCGATTATAACCTGAACATTCCTTTAGTCACAGCGCTAGGGTTAACAGCGCCAACTCAGCAAACATATACCCTTAGAGCCGATTCGGTGGGTTTTCCAATTTATACCGATTATATTGCCGAAAAAATGCTCGAATCGGGTAATCCCAGTGGTGGTACAATTAGTTTTTACTCCACCGATAAACCCAACAACGGAAAGTATTGTCTGGCATGGAGTGGCTCTGGACAGTATGGCACTGTAGGTTTTAATTTTTCGCCCGATAAGGATTTGTCAAAACTCAAAAACCAGAATTACGCCCTGAGTTTTATGGTGCGGGGAAATGCTCCGGGAGCAAAATTCGACCTGCGTTTTACCGATACTAAAACCTCTGCATCCGATCATCCATGGCGAATGAATTTTACGATGGACGAAACCACTGCAAAATGGGATGGAAAATGGCACAAGGTATATCTTTCGCTCTCGCGCTTTACCGAAGGAGGTTCGTGGGACAACGCATGGTTTAATCCCGCAGGCTTGTTCGACTGGAGAGCCGTTGATCGCTTCGAAATTGTAGCCGAACAGGCATCGCTCGCAGGAAAAAACTTTTGGTTCGATAATATACAGTTGTGCAATCAGGATACAGCGCAGGTGTACGAAACATCCACATTTACCGATATTGAACAGATTCATGCCGATTACCTGAAATTCAATGTTTTTCCTAATCCGGTTTACAATCAGGCAACAATAAGTTACTCAATAACCGACACCGAACCTGTGAATATAACCCTGCTGAGTTTATCTGGACAAACATTGGAAACAATCGTTGATGCGCAACAAACTGCCGGCGATTACAACATTCGCTGGACAAGGGCTGTAGGAATAAAGCAGGGAGTCTATATTTGCCGGGTAGCCGTATCCGATAAAGTTTCGCAGTTTAAAATAATCGTAATGTAAATGCTATAAAATAATTTCAAAATGAAAAAGTTACTACTACCAATTTTTTTATGTGTTGTTCTCAATGCATCAGCACAATGGGCTTTTCGTTTGCCGGCCATCATCAGTGATCATGCTGTTTTTCAGCAATCGGCTGATGTCAAATTGTGGGGCTGGGCGCAGAGCGGAAGTACTGTGAAAATAAGCTGTAGCTGGAATCCTACCGATACAATAAAGGCTGAACCCCGTAAAGACTGGACCTGGGATGCTATCGTGAAAACACCAAAATCCGGTGGCCCTTATTCAATTACCTTTATCAGTAGCACTCAAAAAGTTGTGATTAATGATATTCTGATCGGCGAAGTATGGCTTTGTTCAGGACAATCGAACATGGAATACGCTTTCAACTGGGAATCGAAACCCATTGATGTGGGCGATGAGGTAGCCAATTCGGCAAACAACGAACTACGCTTTTTCCAATTGGCGCACACCTACAGCATTTTCCCCAAAGAAAATTCGGATGGCGAATGGAAAGTAAGTTCGCCTGAAACCACTCCTTCGATGAGTGTGGCAGCTTATTTCTTTGGGAAAAAAATAAACCAAACAATGAAAATTCCCGTGGGGCTGATTGCTTCGTACTGGGGTGGTACCTGTGTGCAGGCCTGGACGCCGGATGAAGTATATAAGCAGGATGCTGAATTAAAGAAACTTGCCGATAACACCAACCCCGTGAATTGGGCGCCGGTAGAACCTTCGGTTATTTATAACTCTATGTTGCATCCGCTTGTGAATTACAAAATTGCAGGTGCTATCTGGTATCAGGGCGAAGCCAATACAGGCGAACCAGAAGCTTACGGAAAATTATTTGCCGGCATGATAAACGGTTGGCGCAAGGCTTTTAAGGCTAATTTTCCTTTCTATTTCGTACAAATTGCTCCATGGAACGGCTATTGGAAAAACAGTGCGGCCTACCTGCGCGAACAACAGGCATCGGTGCTTTCGCTACCTAAAACCGGAATGATTTCGGTTGGAGATTTAGTGGATAATATCAGCGACATTCATCCCCGGATAAAAAAAGAAGTAGGAAACCGATTAGTAAATATGGCTTTGAAAGAACATTACGGAGTAGAGGGTTTACAACCTTATTTTCCTAAATACCAAAGTTCAACAATCAAAAAAAACAAAGTAAATATTAAAGTTCAATCCATCGGCAAACTGAGTTCGAAAGCAAAAACTCCGGCTAACTTTCAGGTAGCAGGCGATGATATGCAGTTTTATCCTGCGGTAGCAAAAATTGAAAAAGATGGTTCGATTACAGTTTCGAGCAAAGAAGTGAAAACACCGGTGGCTGTTCGTTACTGCTTTACAAGCGATGCTATGCCCGATATCTTCGATGTGAATGGTTTGCCGTTGATTCCTTTCAGAACAGACAAATGGTAAAAATGATGGAGGCTTTATCAAAAAACAAAATCATTCTGCTGGCTCTTTTTCTTTCGGTGGCGTGTACCGTATCCTGTGCTCAAACTGTCGATGAAAGAGCCACAGCGGAGACAAAAGCGCTGTTTGCGAACCTGAAAAAGCTACAGGAGAATAAAATCCTCGTAGGTCACCACGATGCCACCATGTATGGGCACAACTGGTGGGGCGATGCACAGCGTTCGGACATAAAAGATGTAACCGGATCGCATCCTGCGCTTATTGGTTTTGATTTTGCTTTGATTACAAATAAGTCCTCGGAGATGACAAAAGACAGAGCTGAATTGCTGCAAAAACAGCTCATCGAAACCTACAACCGCGGTGGAGTGGTGACCATGTGTTGGCATTCAGATAATCCGTTGAATGGCGAATCGGCATGGGTAGATACGACGAAAGCAGTTGTAAATACGGTGAAGGAATTGCTTCCGGGTGGAAAAGTGCACGAAAAGTATCTTTATAAGTTACAACAAATTGCCGATATGGCAAAAGCGTGTATTGGTGCCGATGGTAAACTGGTTCCGATTATTTTCAGGCCTTTTCACGAAATGGAAGGCGGTTGGTTTTGGTGGGGAAGGCCACACCGAACTCCCGAAGAATTTATAGCGCTGTGGCGATTTACAGTTGAATATCTCAGGGATAATTTAGAGGTTCATAATTTCCTTTATGCTTTTTCTCCCGATTGTAAGTTTTTTACGCGCGAAGAGTATTTGATTGATTACCCGGGCGATAACTATGTGGATGTAGTGGGAATGGATAATTACTGGGATTTTAGACCCGATGGCGCTAATGATCAGGTTTTGGCAGGAAAAAAAATAAAAATTGTCTCGGATTTGGCACAGGAGAAAGGGAAAATTGCAGCAATGACCGAAACGGGTTTGGAATCAATACCCGATAGTAGCTGGTTTACAAAAAAATTGATGCCGGTGTTGCAATACGAAGGCTCGAAAATAGCTTACGTTATGCTGTGGCGGAACGACAACCGCATGAAACATCATTTTTATGCACCTTATCCGGATCATGCCTCTGTCCCCGATTTTTTGAAATTTTATAATGAAGCGTATACGCTTTTTGAAAACGATTTAAAAGGTATTTATAAATAAAGTCATTCTTTTTTTTGCCATATTTTTTTGAAAAGAAATGAATTGAAAATAAGAAAAACAATAAAGCTATATATATTAAAATGAGAAGAGTAAAACACATGTTGACCCTCGGTTTATCCACGATAGTACTTTCGCTAAGCGCTCAGCACGATGCAAAAGTTGAAGCGCTTTTGAAACAAATGACCCTCGAAGAAAAAGTGGGACAAATGGCGCAGGTAACTGTTGACATTTTGATGGACAATAAAACATGGAAACTGAACGAAGAAATGCTTCAGCAGGGAATTGTAAATTATAAAATCGGGTCGGTGCTGAATACATGGAACAATGTGGCGCACAGCAAAGAGGAGTGGAGCGCGTTGGTAAAAACACTACAGACATATACGCAGAAAACAAAACTAAAAATTCCGTTGGTGTATGGTGTGGATGCCATTCATGGGGTGACGTATACCGATAAATCGACATTGTTTCCACAACAAATTGCGCAAGCAGCTACATTTAACCGTTCGCTCGTTCATCGCGCTGCCGAAATTACCGCTTACGAATCGCGTGCAGGTTCATTGCCCTGGAATTTCTCGCCGGTGCTTGACCTTGGTCTCGATGCCCGATGGCCACGTTTATGGGAAACTTTCGGCGAAGATCCTTACCTGGCTTCTGAACTTGCCACCCAAATTACCCGTGGCTATCAGGGAGCAGATGCTGATAATATCGACAAATTCCATGTGGTGGCTTGTGCCAAACATTTTCTGGGCTATTCTGCCCCCGTTTCGGGAAAAGACCGTACGCCCGCTATTATTTCTGAAAATACGCTCCGCGAATACCATTTACCGGCTTTTCAGGCTGCTGTTGAAGCAGGTGTAGGCTCGGTGATGGTGAATTCAGGTTTGGTGAATGGAATTCCTGTGCACGCCAGTCATTTTCTGATGACCGATTTGTTGAAAAAAGAATTGGGTTTCAGAGGTGTGATTGTTACCGACTGGATGGACATAGAAAAACTCTACACCCGCGACCGTTTTGCTACTTCCTCCAAAGACGCCGTTCGTTTGGCGGTGAATGCAGGGGTTGATATGGCGATGATTCCCTATAATTTCAGGTTTTGCGACGATCTGATTGCACTTGTAGGCGAAGGTGCTGTGTCGATGGAACGTATTGACGATGCTGTTCGACGGATTTTGAAAATGAAAATGGAATTGAATCTATTCGAAAATCCTTACGATAAATCAGAGGATTATCCGCTTTTCGGTTCGGCAGAATTCGAAAAAGCTTCATACAATACCGCTACAGAAGCCATTACTTTGTTGAAAAACAACAAAAATATTCTTCCTCTTTCGAAAAACAAAAAAGTGCTGGTGTGTGGTCCCAATGCCAATTCGATGCGAACACTCAATGGAGGTTGGTCTTATTCGTGGTTGGGCGATAAAGCCGAGCAATTTACCGAAAAATACAATACGATTTTCGAAGCGATCCGCAATGAAGTGGGCGAAAAAAATGTAAGCTACGCTCCCGGAGTTAGCTATGTGGAAGGCGGAAAGTACTGGGAAGAAAAAGAAGTGAGCATCAAAGAAGTTGTAAAAAAGGCAAAAAAAGCAGATTATATAGTGCTTTGTCTGGGCGAAAACACTTATACCGAGAAACCCGGTGATACACACGATCTGACTTTGTCCGATCTGCAAATGAAGCTGGCCAACGAACTGGCTTCGACAGGAAAACCAATTATTCTGGTGTTGAACGAAGGTCGTCCACGCATTTACAGTAAAATCGACGATAAGGTGGCTGCCACCGTTTTGGCTTATCTACCCGGAAATTTCGGAGGCGATGCGGTAGCCGATATTTTATTTGGCGATGTGAATCCAAGCGGAAAATTGCCTTACACTTATCCCCGAATGGTGCATTCGCTGATCAATTACTGGCACAAATATTCCGAGGAACAAGTGAAAGATGAGGGCATGTACAATTACGAATCGGATTATTCGCCCATGTACGAATTTGGTCATGGACTGAGCTATACTGCATTTAAATACAGCGATCTCAAACTTTCGAAAAAAGAAATTACAGATGACGAGAACCTTATAGTCTCGGTAACAGTGACAAACACCGGTGTTCGCGAAGGAAAAGAAGCTGTTTTGCTTTACCTGTCCGATTTGTATGCGTCGTTGGCACCGGACATGAAACGCCTGAAAGGATTCGACAAAATCAGCCTGCAACCCGGCGAATCGAAAACAGTTAGCTTTACGTTGACAAAAAAAGAAATATCGTTTGTGAATATCGACAATAAAACAATTGCCGAACCAGGTGAATTTGAGGTGAAGATAGCCAATTTGAAAGAAAGATTTAATTTGAAGTGACAGGATATTTATGATGTGTAAATGCTTAATTGTCACTTGTTTTAAATATTAAAGCTAAAATTATGAAGATAAAAAACATAAATAGTTTCCTGCAACTTCAGGCTATAGTGGGTATTTTGTTGTTCTCGGTAGCTTGTTCGCCAAAAATAACAACAGCTATGAAAGCAACCACCACTTATAACTTTGCTCAAGTGAAAGACAATCAGTTTGTAGTGAACAATCAACCTTATTATTTCATTGGAACCAATTTTTGGTATGGCGCTATACTTGGCTCAACAGGGCAGGGTGGCGATCGCGACCGGCTGATACGCGAACTTGATTTTATGAATGCCAATGGCATCACCAACCTGCGTGTATTGATTGGCGCCGACGGCGAAAACGGAGTTCCATCCAAAGTGGAGCCCACTTTGCAGCTGAAACTGGGTGTGTACAACGATAACATTTTCGATGGACTTGATTTTTTTATGGCCGAAATGGGTAAACGCAACATGAAAGCGGTGCTTTATTTCACTAACTCGTGGGAATGGTCGGGCGGCTACAGTCAGTACCTCAACTGGGTAGGAAAGGGCAAAAATCCGGTTCCTTCGGTGGATGGTTGGCCGGCTTACATGGAATATGTAAAACAATACGCCACTTGTTCCGAATGTAAAGAGTTGCTGAAAAATCACATCAAAAACGTAATGACCCGTACCAACAGATATACAGGGAAGCTTTATGTTGAGGATCCTGCTATTTTTTCATGGCAAATTGGTAACGAGCCACGGGCATTTTCCGACGAAAACAAAGCACCTTTCGCCGCCTGGTTGAAAGATATTGCAGCTTACATCAAATCAATTGATAAAAATCACATGGTTTCTATCGGCTCCGAAGGTCAATGGGGCTGTGAGATGGATATGGATTTGTTTGAGCAAATCCATGCCGATACCAACATCGATTACCTCACCATGCATATCTGGCCCAAAAACTGGAGTTGGTTGGATGTGAAAAATATGCCAGGAACACTGCAAAACAGCATCGATAAAACAGCTGAATACATGAACAATCATATTGTTTTGGCCCGAAAACTTAAAAAGCCAATTGTTTTAGAAGAATTTGGTTTTCCACGTGATCATCATGAATATAATTTAAAGGACTCAACTGCTCTTCGTGACAAGTATTACACTGCTGTTTTTGAAAAAATTCTGACGGCTTCGCACGAAAAAGATGTGTTGGCCGGCTGTAATTTTTGGGCCTGGGGAGGTTTTGGTCGCCCGAATCCTCAGCATATTTTTTGGGAAAAAGGCGATGACTATTTAGGCGATCCGGCACAGGAAGAACAAGGTTTGAATGCAGTTTTCGACACTGATGCTACGGTGACACTTGTGAAGAAATATGCTTCCAAAATGCAAAATAAACCTATGATTGCCGACATGAATGCTACCGAAAAAACGCGTGCTTTGTTCCTGAATATGAAAAATAATATTGGAAAAGGCATTATGTTTGGTCATCAGGACGATCTGGCTTACGGACACGATTGGTATGGCGAAAAAGGTCGTTCGGACGTGAAGGAAACTGCCGGTGATTATCCTGCCGTTACGGGTTGGGAAATTGGTCATATCGAAATTGGTGCCGAATATAACCTCGACTCCATTTATTTTAGTGACATGAAACGCCTGATACGCGAAGTGTACGAACGGGGTGGCATCAACACCATCAGCTGGCACGGCGACAATATTGCTACAGGAAAAACAGCTTGGGATTGTGCGCAGGATACTGTTGTGCGCAGTATTTTAACCGGAGGAATTCATCACAAAGGATTTATTGCTTATCTCGACAAAGTGGCCGACTTCTTTTTAGATTTAAAAGACAGCAAAGGGGAACTTATTCCTGTTATTTTCCGCATGTATCACGAGCATACAGGCGGTTGGTTCTGGTGGGGCAACAAACAATGTACGCCCGAAGAATACAATGAATTGTTTCGAATGACTGTAAGGTATTTACGCGATACAAAACAGGTACACAATATTTTGTATGCATTTTCGCCAGCAGGTATCACCACCGAAGCTGAATTTCTGAGCCGCTATCCCGGCGACGAATGGGTGGACATTGTGGGTTTCGATAATTATTGCGGTTCTGACAAATCGTCCATCGAAAGATATAAAAAAGAAGTTACAGCAGGTTTAAAAGTGGTGACCGATTATGCTAAGTTAAAAAATAAGATTCCGATTTTAGCAGAAACAGGTATGGAGTCAATCCCGGTAGCCGATTATTTTACAAATATTCTTTTACCAACGATCGAGCCTTTCAACATTAGTTATGTGTTGCTTTGGAGAAATGCATTTGATAAACCTAAGCATTTTTATGCACCTTATCCCGGACACTCGTCGGCCGGAGATTTTAAAAAATTCACCGATAGTCCGAAAATTTTGTTGAACAAAGAAATTTCCCCAATGTATATTCCAATAAAATAAATACTTATCAATATAAAAATGAATGAATTCAAAAATGCTTTGAACAATCTCAAAGCAAACCACGAGGAGTTATTGAGTAGAAAGAATGAAAAAATGTTGAATGGAAATGGCATTTACGACCGTTATGTAAATCCCATTATAACAGCTGAGCATGCTCCCGTGCACTGGCGTTACGATTTCAATCCGGAAACAAATCCTTATCTGATGGAGCGTATCGGCGTAAATGCTACGCTTAATTCGGGGGCGATCAAATGGAATGGTAAGTATTTGCTGGTGGTACGCGTCGAAGGCAACGATCGTAAATCGTTCTTTGCCATTGCCGAAAGCGAAAATGGTGTGGATAATTTCCGTTTTTGGGACGAACCTGTCACTTTACCCGAAACTGAAGAACCCGATACCAATGTGTACGATATGCGCCTGACAGCGCACGAAGATGGTTGGATTTATGGTGTTTTCTGTAGCGAGCGTAAAGATCCGAATGCTCCGTCCGGCGATTTATCATCGGCAGTGGCTGCGGCAGGTATTGTGCGCACCAAAGATTTATTGACCTGGGAGCGACTGCCCGATTTGAAAACAAAAAGTCAGCAGCGCAATGTGGTGCTTCATCCTGAATTTGTGGAAGGTAAATATGCATTGTACACACGTCCCCAGGATGGATTTATCGATACCGGTAGCGGTGGCGGCATTGGTTGGGGATTGGTGGATGACATTACGAATGCCGAAGTGAAAGATGAGAAAATCATTAATCATCGCTATTATCATACGATC
Source organism: uncultured Paludibacter sp. (assembly GCA_963678465.1). Taxonomy (GTDB): domain Bacteria; phylum Bacteroidota; class Bacteroidia; order Bacteroidales; family Paludibacteraceae; genus Paludibacter. The sequence continues at coordinate 2,923,660 of OY782858.1, read as the reverse complement.
AAAGAATTGAAGAATGGCGAAGGTCCACATCCTATCAAAACTGAAAAAGGTTGGCTGCATTTGGCTCATGGTGTGCGCAATTGTGCTGCCGGACTGCGTTATGTGCTGTATCTCTATCTTACCGACTTGAAAAACCCTGAAAAACTAATTGCCGAGCCTGCCGGATTTTTTATGGCTCCCGAGGGCGAGGAACGTGTAGGCGATGTATCCAATGTGCTGTTCAGCAACGGTTGGATTGCCGACGAGGATGGAAAAGTATTTATTTATTATGCCTCATCGGATACGCGCATGCACGTAGCTACTTCTACGATTGATAAATTACTCGATTATGTGCTGAATACGCCGTCTGACGGTTATCGTTCGGCAAAATCAGTTGAAGTCATTAAATCTTTGATTGCAAACAATAAAAAAATCGGATATTAAGGCTTGCTTTTATGTTTGGGTATATAAAGAAAATCAGCTTTTCATTAATATTGTGCTTCCTGCTCCCGGCTTTTGCTGAGGGCAGAGAAGTCATCTCCTTAGGAGGTGAATGGCAGCTTTTTTTGGATACTGAAAACATTTATGCTACTGATGTAAATAAAATACGGTTTAACGATACAATTCAACTTCCGGCATCGCTGGATGAAAGACAGAAAGGCAATAAAGCTACTGAAACATATCTGACAAGCCATATGCAACGCAGATATTCGTTTTATGGCAAAGCCTGGTACCGCAAAGAGCTTGTTATTCCGCAAAACTGGAAAAACTGTGAAATTGAATTTTTCATCGAACGCACCCGCCCGACACATGTGTGGATTGATGGTCGGTTGGTGGGTAGCAATAGGCTGATTACCTCTCCGCAAGTTTATGCTGTCACTCAGTTTCTGACGCCGGGGCAACACAGTATTTGCGTTTTGGTAGACAATGGTCCCGATTGTGGACTTCCGCGCGAAATAAGTTCTTCTCACATGTGGAGCGACGATACGCAAACCAACTGGAACGGTTTGTTGGGAAAAATACAATTGCAAACCAAGCCGGCACTTTCTATCGACAAAATTAAAACCAAACCTGATGTGGCTCAAAAAGCGGTTCATCTCGATGTGTCGATTTCCAATACACGCGAAAGTGATCAAAGTGTGGAAGTGCTGATTTCTGCGCTTCTGGTGGATAAAAAAACAAAGAAAGCTTCGAAAAGACTTCGACAGAATTTTCTGCTGAAAAAAGGAGAGAATCAGTTGCAACTTACTTATTTATTGGGGAAAAATGCAAAATTATGGAGTGAATACTCGCCGGCGCTTTATCAGTTACAGATAGATATTTTACAAAACGGGAAAAAAATTGATGCGCAGCAAAGTGTTTTTGGCTTGCGCGAATTCAAAACAACAGGTAAGTCTTTTGTCATTAACGGGAATAAAACTTTCCTCCGTGGTCGGCATGATGCTTGTGTTTTCCCACTTACCGGATATGCCCCAATGGAGCTGAATGAGTGGTTGAAATACTATAAAACAATAAAAGAATATGGCTTCAACCATGTTCGGTTTCATTCCTGGTGTCCGCCCGAAGCAGCTTTCGAGGCAGCCGATTTGATGGGAGTTTATCTTCAACCCGAACTTCCTTATTGGGGGCTCATCGAGAATCAACCCAGTCATCCTGTAACTCAATTTCTTGCTTCCGAAGGAAAAGCATTGCTCGATGCTTATGGCAATCATCCTTCGTTTGTGATGTTTTCCACAGGCAACGAGCTTTGGGGCGAAATTTCAGGTTTACAGTATCTTACGCATCTTTTCAGAGCTTATGACGATCGACCGCTTTATGCTTTGGGTTCTAACTATCACCTGGGATGGAAAGGAGAGCAGGCTGGCGAGGATTATATGGTGACCTGTCGCGTGGGTGGTGAGAATGATGCTCTTTTTGAACCGCATGTGCGTAGTTCGTTTTCGTTTACCGATGCCATTGATGGTGGAATTTTGAATGCTACTTACCCGAATACCTCAATGGATTTTACGAAAGGAGTCAACAGAACTACTAAACCGGTCATTTCGCATGAAACCGGTCAGTTTCAGATGTTTCCTTCCGTCGATGAGCTCAAAGCTTACACAGGAGTATTGCGTCCACGAAACTTAGAATTGTTCATCGAAAGAGTAGAAAATAAACTAGGAAAGGAAAATTATAAAAAATACTTTGATGCTACGGCTGCTTTAAGCTTGCTGTGCTATAAAGCTGATTTGGAAATGATGCGTAGAACTTCTGGGTTGGCAGGTTATCAGATGCTCGATTTGCAGGATTTTCCGGGTCAGGGAACAGCCGTTGTGGGCATTCTGAATGCGTTGATGCAAAGCAAAGGAATTATTAGTGCGGAAGAATTTCAGTCGTGGAACGACGATGTGGTGCCGCTCTGGATGGCCGATAGTTATACTTATTTTGCCGGTAGTGAGCTGAAAAGTAGCATTAAAATTTCAAACAATTCAGCTACTAGTATTAAAAACGTCACCTTAAACTGGAGCTTGAATTCGGAAAAAGGAGCAGTACTCAGTAGTGGTTCATTTCGTTTAAATGCGCCTGCTGGCATTTTGAGTGAGGCTGTCGCTTTTAATATTAGTTTGCCGTCAACCGATAAAGCGCTTGCCTGCAAACTGAATATCTCCATTGCAGGTACCCGTTACAGGAATTCCTATCCGCTTTGGATTTATCCGGATACAAAAACCTTAGCTGTTCTGAATAACGATGTGAAATTATTCAGCCAATACAGCGAGGAGCTTGAAAATTATCTTTTAGCTGGCGGTAAAGCCATTCTTATGCCCGACAAAAACGCTTATCCCCAACAAACGATAGGTGGGCTTTTCACTTCCGATTATTGGAATTACTCGATGTTTAAGTCAATCTCCGAAAACGCTAAAAAGCCCGTTTCTCCGGGGACGATGGGCTTGCTGATAGATGCCAAACATCCTTTGTTCGACGAGTTCCCAACTGAAACGCACAGTAACTGGCAATGGTGGGCAGCAGTTAAGAATTCAAACCCATTGATATTGGATGCTTTGTCGGCCAAAATTCACCCGATAGTGGAAACCATCGATAATGTGGAAAGGGTACACCAACTTGGATGTATGTTCGAATGTAAAGTAGGACAGGGAAGTCTTTTTGTGTGCATGTCCGACCTTAAAAATCAGCTGCATTATAAAGAGAACAAGCAATTGTACAATGCTTTGATCCATTATGTAAACTCAGCACATTTTCAACCCGTCGAAAATCTGAAGCCAGAGGAATTGAAAAAGCTATTCTACGATCATTCCATTGAGAACAACATCAACGGAATACGCAATATATCATACGATTAAACACAAATAAATTATAACTGGAGATTCATGAAAACATTGAAATTTTATTTTACAGTTGCATTTTTTCTATGCTCAATAGGCCTGTCAGCCCAAAAATTCGAAGGACTTGCCAAAACGCCACCCATGGGTTGGAATAGTTGGAACAAATTTGCTTGTAATGTAAGCGAAGATTTGATAAAGGAAACAGCCGATGCTATGGTATCTTCGGGCATGAAGGATGCCGGATACGAATATGTGGTGATTGACGATTGCTGGCAGATTGGACGCGATTCGCTTGGCTTTATTGTAGCGGATCCCGAGCGTTTTCCTTCTGGAATCAAGGCCCTTGCCGATTATATACATTCGAAAGGTTTGAAATTCGGGATTTATTCCTGCGCCGGCGATAAAACCTGTGGCGGTCGCCCGGGTAGTCGTGGATACGAATATCAGGATGCGTTGATGTATGCCAAATGGGGTGTCGATTACCTGAAATATGACTGGTGTTATACCGAACATCTGAATGCACAAGGAGCTTACAGAACCATGAGTCAGGCATTGAAACAAGCCGGACGTCCGATTGTGTTCAGTTTGTGCGAATGGGGTGGCAATAAACCCTGGCTCTGGGCCAAAGAAGTAGGCCATTTGTGGAGAACAACAGGCGATATTCATAATTGTTACGATTGTGTGTATAATCACGGTTCGTGGACAGCTTGGGGTGTGATGCAAATTCTCGATATGCAGGATGGATTACGCCAGTATTCAGGTCCCGGACATTGGAACGACCCGGACATGATGCAGATAGGAAACGGTATGCCTCTCAACGAACAACGGGCTCATTTTACGATGTGGGCAATGATCAATGCTCCTTTGATGGCAGGTAACGATTTGCGCAATATCCCTGCCGAAACGCTGAACGTATTGACCAACAAAGAGGTGATTGCACTTAATCAGGATTCCCTCGGTATACAGGCATTTCGCTATGCCGTAAATGACAGTGTGGAAACATGGCTAAAACCCCTTCAGAACGACGAATGGGCAGTGGTATATCTGAATAGAAGTAAAAGTGAGAAAGCTATTAGCGTGAATTGGAAAAACTTTAAGCTTGTTGACGATTTGTCGGGTCGATTATTCGATACAACTACAAAAGACGTATTTATTGTCAGGGATTTATGGATAAAAAAAGACATTGGAGATACTCGCAAAACTCTGAATACCACTCTTGCAGGCAAAGATGTTTTATGTTTGAAAATTAGACAGAAGGCAATAAAAAATCGAAAATAAGCCCTATTTTGAAACAAACAATGCTTGATTATTAAAGACAAAACAATACTTTTGTTACAAATTTAATTTTTATCTAAATAAAAGTCACACAATGCTTACTACAATCGATTATGCCATTATAGGCGTTTACCTTAGTTTATTAATTTTTATCGGTTTTTACCTCAAACGCCGTGCTTCAAAAAACCTCGAATCGTATTTGCTGGGTGGAAAAACCATCCCCTGGTATATGCTTGGATTATCTAACGCTTCGGGCATGTTCGATATTTCGGGTACTGTGTGGTTGGTGGCCATTACAGTTATTTATGGGTTGAAAAGTATTTATATTCCGTGGTTGTGGCCGGTTTTTAATCAGATTTTCCTGATGATTTATCTTTCGGCGTGGCTGCGGCGGTCGGGGGTTACCACGGGTGCCGAATGGATTGCTTTCCGTTTTGGAAAAGACAAGGGGGCTGTTACTTCGCACTGGATTATCGTAATTTTTGCTATTTTGGTTTGCCTTAGCATGTTGGCTTATGGTTTTATCGGTATGGGAAAATTCATTCAGGTTTTCCTGCCTTTAAAAACCATGTTCCCTGTATTAAGCTTTATTCCTGATGCTTATGTTCCTCATGTTTGGGGAATTGCATTTACTTTGTTTGCAGTTTTTTATGCCTTAATGGGTGGAATGATGAGTATAGTGTGGGCTGATGTGGCTCAGTATGCAATCATGTCACTGGCAGCCATTGCAATAGCTGTAATTGCCATGGTGCATTTAGATGTTATCGAATTTTCGAAGATATTGCCCGAAGGTTGGTATTCGCCCGGCTTTGGAACTCATCTGGATTTGAACTGGACAGGCAAATTTGCCGAGTTTAATACAAAAATACAAAGCGATGGATATCAATTGTTTTCTTTATTTTTCGGAATGGTTTTGATGAAAGGCATTTTAAGCAGTATTGCCGGACCCGCGCCGACCTACGATATGCAGAAAATTTTATCTACAAAATCGCCACGTGAAGCTTCATTGATGAGTGGATTTGTTTCAGTCATCCTTATGCCGGTTCGTTATTTAATGATTGCCGGAATTGCTGTTATCGGAATCATTATCTACGATCAAATTCAGGGTCAGATTACTGTGAATGGTTTAGTGGATTTTGAATTGGTATTACCGGCAGTTATTGCTCATCCATGGATTCCGGCCGGATTGATGGGATTGATTTTGGCTGGTTTGCTTGCCGCTTTTATGTCCACTTTTGCCGGTACGCTCAATGCGGCACAAGCATATATTGTAAACGATATTTACATCAAATACCTAAATCCGGGTGCAAGCGCTAAACAATCGAACAACGCGAATGTAATTGTAGGACTTGTTGTGGTGGTGATCAGTATTTTATTTGGTGTATTGGCCGAAAATGTAAACAGCGTATTGCAATGGGTTACAGGTGCTTTGTACGGTAGTTATATTGCTGCCAATATTTTAAAATGGCATTGGTGGCGTTTCAATAGCAAAGGTTTTGCGTGGGGTATGGTGGGCGGTTTAATTCCAGCATTGATTTTACCTTATGTGCCTGTGGTTAATACTGTTTTACCTTTGTATTATTTTCCAATCATTCTTATATTTTCGGTGATTGGTTGTATTTGGGGAACTTATTCTGCTCCAGCCACTGATACTGAAGTTCTAAAAAAATTCTATGCCAAAACGCGCCCATGGGGTTCATGGAAACCTATTCATGATTTGGTCATTGCCGAAAATCCTGAATTTAAACAAAATACAGCTTTTGGACGGGACATGCTGAATGTAGCCGTAGGTATTGTTTGGCAAACAGCGCTTGTAGCTGCTCCGATTTACTTAGTCGTAAAACAATTCTGGGGACTCGCCATCGCTGCAATTATTGTTGGCATTGGCACTGTAATTTTGAAAAAGAACTGGTACGATAAGTTGGAAGATTAAGTCTTCTAACCCCGTTCGGCTGAGACTTCGGCGTGAGCTCAGTCGAAGTCTGAGGGGGGAATCTGGAAATGAAAAAGTTTGATGTATAAAAGTTTTTAAGGACAAACGCTCTTTATTCCTTTTAGGGGTAGGGGCTAATAAATAACAAAGATGAAATACGGACATTTCGATGACAGCAGACGTGAATACGTCATTACCAATCCTCGTACACCTTGGCCCTGGATTAATTACCTCGGCAACGAGGACTTTTTTAGTTTAGTTTCCAATACCGGTGGAGGATATTCTTTCTACAAAGATGCAAAATTCCGCCGTCTTACCCGCTATCGCTACAACAATGTACCGATGGACAGTGGTGGAAAATATTTCTACATCAACGATGGAGAATCGGTTTGGAGTCCGAGCTGGAAACCCTGCAAAACAGAACTGGATAGCTACGAGTGTCGTCACGGTATGAATTACACCACCATCAAAGGGGTGAAAAATGGGGTAGAAGCTGAGGCTTTGTATTTTGTGCCATTGAAAACATGGGCCGAAGTGCAGAAACTGACTTTGCGCAATACCACCAACGAAGTAAAAACGCTGAAAATTTTCTCTTTCGTGGAGTGGTGCTTGTGGAATGCAGCCACCGATATGGAAAACTTCCAACGTAACTTCTCAACCGGTGAAGTGGAAATTGAAGATTCAGTGATTTATCACAAAACAGAATACAAAGAACGTCGCGATCATTTCGCCTACTACTCGGTAAATGAACCGATGCAGGGTTTTGATACCGACCGGGAAACTTTCTTTGGTTTGTACAATGGTTTTGACGAGCCGCAAACCGTACTCGAAGGTGCGCCGCGCAACTCGGAAGCACACGGTTGGTCGCCTATCGCTTCGCACTATGTAGAAGTGGTATTGCAACCGGGCGAATCGAAAGAGTTGGTGTATGTGTTGGGTTACGTAGAAAATGCTCCTGAAGAGAAATGGGAAAGCAAAAACATTATCAATAAAACCAAAGCGAAAGCCACTATTGCACGTTTCGATACGGCTGCCAAAGTGGATGCTGCTCTTGCAGAACTGAACGCTTATTGGGATAATTTATTGAATGTATTTACCATCAAAACCGGCGAAGAAAAGCTGGATCGCATGGTGAACATTTGGAATCAATACCAATGTATGATTACCTTCTGTTTCTCACGTTCGGCTTCGTTTTTCGAAAGCGGCATTGGTCGTGGAATGGGATTCCGCGATTCCAATCAGGATTTGGTGGGCTTTGTGCACCAGATTCCGGAACGTGCCCGCGAACGTATCATCGACATTGCTTCCACGCAATTCCCCGACGGCGGTTGCTATCACCAATATCAACCATTGACCAAAAAAGGGAACAACGAAATCGGACAAGGTTTCAACGACGATCCGATGTGGTTGATTCTTGGAACAACAGCTTATATCAAAGAATCGGGCGATTTCACTATTTTGGATGAACCTGTTCCGTTTGATAATGAAGAAGGTTCGGAAGTATCACTTTTCCATCACCTTACTGTATCGTTCGATCACGTGGTGAACAACCTCGGACCTCTTGGTTTACCATTGAGCGGTCGTGCTGATTGGAACGATTGTTTGAACCTGAACTGTTTCTCTAACGATCCGAACGAAAGTTTCCAAACTACCGAAAACAAATCGGAAGGCAGCCAAGCACAAAGTTTGATGATTGCAGGACTGTTTGTGGTATATGGTCGTGATTATGTGGAACTGTGTAAAGTACTCGGAAAAACTGAAGAAGCAGCCCGCGCTCAACAACATATCGATGCCATGGTAGCAGCCATAAAATTGAACGGTTGGGATGGCGACTGGTTTATACGTGCTTACGATTATTTTGGAAATAAAATAGGCTCGAAAGACAACGAAGAATCGAAGATCTTTATCGAATCGAACGGCTGGTGTACTATGGCCGGTATCGGTTTGGAAGAAGGCATGGTAGCCAAAGCACTGGACTCGGTAAAAGAACGTTTGGACTGTGAACACGGTATTGTACTCAACAATCCACCGTTTACAAAATACTATATTGAATACGGCGAAATTTCCAGTTATCCTCCGGGATACAAGGAAAACGCGGGTATTTTCTGCCACAATAATCCATGGATTATGATTGGCGAAACCGTTCAGGGACGTGGCGACAGAGCGTGGGAGTATTTCCGCAAAATTTGTCCTTCGTACACCGAAGAAATCAGCGATTTACACAAGGTAGAACCTTACGTATATGCCCAAATGATTGCCGGTAAAGATGCTTTCAAGCCGGGTGAAGCGAAGAACTCCTGGTTAACCGGAACGGCAGCCTGGAACTATTACGCCATTACGCAATATATTTTGGGAATTCAACCCACTTACAAAGGTCTGAGAATAGAACCTTGTATTGCCCCCGAATGGAAAGGATTTGCAGTAACCCGTAAATTCCGTGGAGCGACTTACCTGATTGAAGTCAAAAATCCAAACGGATCGATGAAAGGCGTTGCCTCATTAACCGTCGATGGTAAAGCCATTGAAGGAAATATTATTCCATTGATGCCTGTGGGTGGAACTTACAAGGTAGAAGTGGTAATGTAGGATTTTAAGCCCGAATTCATCTGTTTCAAACTTGATTCAGGGTAATTCGGGCTTGAATTTATGGATGGAGATTTGCCGCAAGCCGCGGGAGATATATCGCAATGGATGGAGATTTGCCGCACACTGCGGGAAATGTCTCACAAAAGTTGGAGATTTGCTGCACACTTCGGAAAATGATAATTTCCTCCTTTGCAGCTAAAATTCTGATTACGAATGTCTGTTTTAATTATAAATTATAATGAAATACGAACTTTTAGAACTAAAACAAGAACTTAAAGAAGAGTTGACCCATAATATTCTTCCCTTTTGGATGGATAAAATGGTGGATGAAAAAAATGGTGGTTTTTTCGGGCAAATTACAGGGAAAGATGTACTTGTTTCAGATGCTCCAAAAGGTGGAATTCTGAATGCCCGTATTCTGTGGACTTTTTCGTCGGCAGCGTTGCATCTTAAAAATAAGTTGTACCTGGAGTATGCCAAGCGAGCAAAGGACTATATTTTCGAACATTTTTTTGATAACGAAAATGGCGGCACCTATTGGATGCTGAATGCCGACGGAACTCCTGCCGACACTAAAAAGCAAATCTACAGTCAGGCGTTTTTTATGTATGCTTTTGTCGAATATTATCGTGCAACAGGAGATATCGTCTGCCTTGACAAAGCCAAAGAACTTTTTATTTTGATTGAGAAACATAGTTTTGATAAAGAAAAGAATGGTTATTTCGAGGCGTATAGCCGGGATTGGGTAATGCTGGAGGACTTGCGTCTGAGCGATAAAGATGCCAACGAGAAGAAAACAATGAATACGCATCTACACATTTTGGAGGCTTATACCAACCTGTACCGCGTATGGAAAGATGAAAAACTTAAAAATCAGCTTAAAAATCTGATCGAAATTTTTACTGCAAAGATAATTAACGCTTCAACACATCATCTCGACCTGTTTTTCGACGAAGACTGGGCTGTAAAGTCAAAACTTGTATCGTATGGTCACGACATAGAGGCTGTGTGGTTGCTCGATGAAGCTGCGGTGGTATTGGGCGATCCTCAGGTGCTGAAAAATGTTCAGGAAAAGGTAATTAAAGTGGCTGTCGCGGCATCCGAAGGTGTTCAGGCAAATGGATCGATCATCAACGAAAAAAACAATGCTACAGGTCATGTCGACTCCAATTGCGATTGGTGGCCGCAAGCCGAAGCCATGGTGGGCTTTTACAGTGCTTATCAAATCACAAATGAGGAGCATTTTGCCCGTAAAACAATAAAAGCCTGGGAGTTTGTGAATGAATTCATTGTCGATAAACAACATGGTGAATGGCATTGGTCCGTTTCAGCTGATGGCAACATAGATACACATAATGACAAAGCCGGTTTTTGGAAATGCCCGTATCATAACAGCCGTATGTGTCTCGAATTGATGGAGCGAATCGAAGTTCTTATGAGTTTCCCAAAAGGGATATGAGTTCATTACGCATTTAGGCCAAATGCTATAGATACAATGTTAATTTACAATAATATACAATTATTATGAAAACACAAAGACAAACAATTTCTATCTTTCCTCTTGGAAATATTTTTCGGAGCTTTATCCTTTCTATCCTGATTATAGGTTTTTTTTCATCGTTTAAAGCGCCTAAAAACTCTCCGGTGGCCATAAATGGCCAATTGCAGGTTGTTGGTACACAACTTTCGAATCAGAAAGGCGAAGCACTTATGTTGCGCGGTGCAAGTTTTGGCTGGCACAATCTCTGGCCGCGTTTTTACAACCAAAAGGCTGTGGCCTGGCTGGCTACCGATTGGAAATGTAATGTGGTGCGTGCTTCCATGGGCGTGGGTCTCGACGATTCTTATCTCGAAAATCCCGAATATGCGTTGAAATGTGTTACTAATGTTGTCGATGGGGCCATCAAACAAGGCATTTATGTGTTGATCGATTTCCATAGCCATAAACTTCATACTGCCGAAGCCAAAACTTTTTTCACACTAATGGCCCAAAAATATAAAAATGTACCGAATGTGATCTATGAAATCTGGAACGAACCGGATTATTATACCTGGCCCGAAGTGAAAGCGTATTCCGAAGAATTGATCAAAACAATTCGTGCCATTGACCCCACTAATATTATTTTGGTTGGTTCACCACACTGGGATCAGGACCTGCATTTAGTAGCCGAAGATCCGATTGTGGGAGCTACAAACATTATGTACACCATGCATTTTTATGCAGGTACGCACAAACAATGGTTGCGCGACCGCACGGATGCTGCTATTGCCAAAGGAATTCCAATTTTTGTATCGGAATGTGCCGGCATGGAAGCTACAGGCGATGGTCCTGTAGATGAAGCTGAATGGAAAGCATTTCTCGACTGGATGGAAGCTTCAAAAATTAGCTGGATAGTATGGTCGGTTTCCGATAAAAACGAAACCTGTTCAATGTTACTTCCACGCGCTCCTTCTACAGGCAATTGGACAGATGAGCTTCTGAAAAGCTGGGGGAAAATAAGCAGAGAAAGTATCCGAAAAGGAAACGGGCTATAAGTCTGATTTAGAACGAATTTAAATGCTATAGCTGCTGGCAATAATATAAACTTACATCTCTTCATGATTGTTATTTATGAACAATCACTAAATAAATAAAGTCATGAAGAAATTATACATGTTTTTAGTATTTATTGTAGTTTATATCAGTGGTTTTAGTCAATCAAATATCTACAGTAAAAAGAGTTATGCTGTTTTAAGTGGTTCGGGTCAGCCTTTTGTGTTTCACAACAATTTTGATCTGGAAAGTCAAAGTTATCCTTCATTGTTTAAAGTAAACAGCGCTGGAGAATACACTATTGTATCTGTTAGAGTTGGCGCTGATGATAGAAAGGTATATTTAGACAAATTGTCGTCGACAGGCTCTTCCGTAAACCCGAGGAATGTGTTCAGTAGGCCAACAGGAGGAGATAATGGTAGCTTTGATTGTGTTTCGGGAGATATATCTGACGATGGAAGCATATATCTGTTGAATAACTATTATAAAGCGGGAGAAGAATGGAGCACTGTTTTTAAAATAAGCGAAAACGGTGATTCGATTTGGGAGAAAATTGTATCAGAAAAATGGCTATGGTCGTCAATAGTTCTTACCTCCATAAAATGTGTTCCGGGTGGCGGCTGTGTGTTGGCAGGTAGAACAAATGCTTTCCCTTCTGCATCAAGAATAGTGAAATTGTCGAGTGAAGGCACTGTGGAATATTCAACAGATAACTTTTCGGGAGATTATGGCTATAACAGGTTTTATAATATTAATGTAAATAGCAATGGAGATATTTTTGCAACAGGTATAGTGCACAATAATTTGAATAACCGAAGCAGTGTGATTGTTACAAAAATTAATGCCAATCACTCGAAAAGCTGGGAGAAAGTGTATTATTCCGGCCTGTTGAACGAAGGAGACATGAAAATTGGGACAGGCGAATGTATAATTCCTACTAGCGATGGAGGGTGTGTAGTCGGAGGTTTTGAAAGTGAAGCCGGAAAATATGGAGGATATGCTGTATTAAGAGGACTTGATGCAAGTGGCGAGACGAGATGGGTGAAAAAATACTTTTACACGGGCGACGATTGGCAGGATGCAAATGTTTTAAATTTAGTGAATATTCCTAATTCAGATAATTTTCTTGCCTATTGTCATCGTGATGCTGGTAATACCAATGCGGGAGCTACTCTGATGGAATGCGATCAGAATGGTGATACATTATGGACTCAAATGGGCTACGATCCCAGAGTGAGAATGTGTGGAATTGATAATGCTAAAAACGTTCTTTTTGCCGGGGCTTGTCCACATCCGGCTACAGACTGGAGTGATCAAAGGCTTTTTATGAAAACTACTCCCGAAGGTGTTTTTCAAACTCCAACACCAAATTCTCCGTTTGATAATCATACAGATATTTCAGTAGCAACAAAATTTGACTGGGTCAATACCACTCATATCAATAAAACAACTCATTTGCAGGTAGCAACTGATCCAACCTTTGCAAGTATTGATTTTGATGTGAGCGGAATTGCCGGCAGTGAGTACACAAGTCTTAAATTAACATCGCTGACTTATTACTATTGGCGCATTCGGGAAACAGGGAAACAGGGAAATTCATCACATTGGTCGCAGGTTATGACTTTCAGGACTGAATTTGTTGCCGGCGTTGATGATAAAGATGAAGATAATAATATTTTCTACAATAGCATTACGAAGGAGCTCATTGTCAGAGGTGTGAACATTGAAGAGATTTATGAAATTTCAATCTTTGATTTCTCCGGTCGCAAGGTATATGCTGAATACAAACCTGTGGCAAACGGTTCGGTTATTGCAATAAGCTTAAAGGAAATGAATGACGGAAATTATATCTCCAAAATTGTATCAAAAAACAAAACGATTGCTTATAAGTTTATAAAGTGAGATTTGAATTTTAACAACAAAAGCCCCTTTAATCTAAGGGGCTTTTGTTGTTAAATATGAGTGGGCAGTGCCTGTTTATTTTTTATTGTAAACTCTTGTTTCGGACATGTCGCCAAACGAAGATTCAGAGCTTGATTCCATTACCAATACACCGTTTTCGAGTTTGTAAACGTCTGTAAGTGTCATTGTTTGATCCTGGAAATCAATTTTTGAAACAATTTTAAGGCTTGTTTTGTCGTCCGACCATGAAACTACAGATTTTTTCTGGGTTTCCATCATTCCCGGATTTACACACTCCTTACCATCGAGGGTGAATTTTTCGTTTGTTACCATTTCCTGACCCTGCCAGTCCATGTGACTTTCGATGCTTAGCGAGTTTTCGCCCTGAACGATTGTAATTTCTTTTGGAGCAAAAGAGGGTTCGCCCAATTTGCTTTTTTCGTTGTTAATGCTCCATGTTCCTGAAAAATTTGTTTGGGCAAATGCCAAAGTTGCAGTCATGACTGCTGCGATAATCAAAGTAGCTTTTTTCATTTTGTACGTTTTAAATATTAAGTTTGATATTATGAAGATGTTATAAAAAAATCCTTGAGAATGTTGTTTTTTTATCCCCGCATTCCATGCAAAAACACAATCATCTAAAAAATAAAAGAACAGCTGAGTGTTCAAATGTCAGGATGTAAGAGCTTTACTTTGTTGACCAGATGTGCATATCGGAATAACAACGAGGACTGAATGCAAAAATAATAAAATTAATATATTTATTCATATTGTTTTATAAAAACTTACAATTGCTTTTTTATGAAAATTATATTGCTGATTCATAGGGCTAAATTGAAACGAACAAAGCAAGGTAGCTTTCTCCTTTTGTTTTTGAATAGTGAAAATAAAAGATCTCTCCATGTATTCAAAAAAGATGTGTTCGTGGAATTTGTATATTTGGGTATTTAATCGTAAAATTGCATTATAATATTCTAAATCTTACGTCTATGCAGGCACCCAATGTTTTTCGCGAAGTCACACAACTTTCATCAGAAGATTGTTTTGTTATGGTGAGCCGCACAAAATCGGAGTTTACTTACCCAATACATATTCATCCTGAATACGAACTTAATTTTATTGAAAATGCCAAAGGTGCACAACGTGTTATAGGCGATTCGATGGAAGAAATTGATGATCTGGAACTTTGTCTGGTGGGAAGCGAAAACCTGAGCCATGCATGGATGAACCATAATTGCGTATCGAGTGAAATTCATGAAATTACAATTCATTTCCACAAAGAAATATTCCTCGAAAGTTTGTTGAATAAACGTCAGTTCCGTTCCATGTCTGTCATGCTCGAAAACGCCAAACGTGGCATTGTATTTTCGCGTCCGGTCATCGAAAAGGTAAAAGAGAAATTGAACTTTCTTATCAACAAGGAAAATGGCTTTTATTCGGTTATTGATTTGTTGACAATACTTTACGAATTATCGATCGATGAAAATTCTAGAATCCTTTGTACAAGTACTTTTGCCAACCAGGATGATTCTTCAGATAGCAGGCGTATTCAGAAGGTAATCAATTATTTGCACTCGAATTACAAGAATGAAATTCATCTGAGCGACGTAGCCAATTACGTCAATATGTCCGAGGTTTCGTTCAGTAGGTTTATGAAAAAGCGGACTGGTAAAAATTATATCGAGTACCTGAACGATTTAAGGCTCGGCATCGCCTCCCGTTATTTGGTGGACACCAATAAAACAATTGCCGAAATAAGTTACGAATGTGGTTTTAATAATCTATCCAACTTTAACCGTATTTTTAAAAAGAGGAAAGAAGTAACGCCTAAAGAATTTCGCGATAATTATTCGAAAATGAGAATCCTGATTTAATAACTCTTTTTAATGGCTGATTTTCAGTAGTAATATGTGCCTTTAACAAATGAATTGTCAGTGGATTATATTTTCGTAAATACTGATTCGTATAAAAGTTTAGCTTCAATTCCTTTTCGTTTTTGCAAGAATCAGGCTTCCTGTAAGCATTGGGATTCCAAAATTAATAAACCACAACGTAAAGCCTGCAAAGGCAATGCCCGCCAGTTGATCGGAGAAAGCTCCGATAAAAATTACGGCGTACGAACTGCGTACAGCCGCCTCGGAAAATGCCAGCGAAGGTGTGAAAGTAACGAAAAGATAATTTGCCGGGATGGCAATGACTGCTTGCCACCCTTCGAGTTCTACCCCAAAGAAATACAACATGGCATAAAACTGAATGCTAAAAACAGCGTACCGGATCAGCGAAAATAAAAGTATTTGCGCTAAATCCTTGCGTGAATAGTGTCTGATGTCGGACGAAAAAGAAAGAAAACGCCCCCATATTTTTGTTTTAGCCAGCACAGGCAGTGCAAAGTAAAAAATAACTAATGCTATGAATATACAGGTTATTGCATAAAAATACATTTCCATATCAGGCGAAATGTCTTTGTTGACGACAATAAAATAAATGATCGCAGCCGGCAATCCGCATACAACGAGGATCAGGTTTTGTGTAAGGCTATTCATTACTGAATAAACCACCCCAACTTTCCGATGCGTTTTCTGCAGAAAAATAATACGCCCCAAAAATTCGCCGGTACGATTGGGAGTGAAAAATCCGGAAGCAAAACCTGCCAATACTGCTTTGAAGGCATTGCTGAGATTTATTTTTTCGGTTTTCGAAACAATAAGTCTCCATTTTTCGGACTCTAAAAACAGGTTAAGGGGTAAAAGCAGCAGAACAACAACAAGCGAAACAGCCTGAGGCCATGCCATTCGTCCAAAGTGCATCCAAAGTTCATCGTATCTGTCGAATCGGGAAAGTACAACCGTCAGGTATAGGTAAGCTGCCAGTAAAACAATCCACTTGAATACAGAAATATAACTTCCAAACAATACGGTTTTGCCTGATATATGTCCGGAATTATATTTCTTCATTGAGTGTTGCTTTATTCTTTTAAATTCATTGTTCCTATTGCTCTGAAGTAGATTTTGATAGCTTAAAAGTGTATTTTTTTTGCGAAAAATAGCTGAACATTGTAGAGCAAGTTGTAACAATCATTTTCGAAGGTGTAGGGAAAAGGCCTGCAAAATCAACAAGAAGTTTTAATCCTACATAGTTGAGTAGGAGGTTGGCAATCACCACCGATAAATACCTTACAATTTGGATGCGTCCTCTGATTTCAGAAGTACTGAAAGTGACATATTTCTGCAGCAGAAAGCCGGTGATAAAAGTGATGGGAAACACGATCAACATGGCAGCAATGTGCGAACTGAACGTAACAAACTCAAGATGAAGCATTTGTTTCTCAAGAAGAAAATGGAAGGTGAGGAAGTAAAGCACCCAGTCGAAAGCCATATTGGCCACTCCGGTAACCCCATAACGGAAAAACTGGAGCGTCATGTATTTTCTGAATGGAGGATAGAAAAAATCAACCATTGTCCTGATCCGGTTACCGATTTTTGTGAAGATGTTTTTCATGAAAAATGATAGAAACTTTTGTTATATTTTATGTTCAAAACGAAAAAATAGGATAATCAAACAAATTTGCTTACTTTTGTGGCTTGAATTAGGCCAGATGAATTAACTCACAAAGATAATAGTTCTGAGCTAAGATTCAACATTTTTTGAAGTAGTACATTTCTTTTTTTTAATTAAAATTTATGCCCGACGACTATCATAGTTATGACTCAAGTACGCGCCAAAAAACACTTGGGACAGCACTTCCTCAGAGATATGGAAGTGGCACGTCGTATCGCCGGGAGCCTTCCGCTCGACGGGCGTACTTCTGTGCTTGAAATAGGGCCGGGAACAGGTGTTCTTACTCAATTCCTACTGCAAAATCCTGATATTGATCTTACTGCCGTTGAATTGGATGGCGAATCGGTGAAATATCTCAACCAGCATTACCCACAACTTAAAGTAATTGAAGCCGATTTTCTGAAAATGGATTTGAAAACCATGTTTCAGGATAAATTTTGTATCATCGGCAATTTCCCCTATAATATTTCGAGTCAGATCTTTTTTAAAATGCTTGACAACAAGGATTCAATCCCTTGTTTGGTAGGTATGATTCAAAAAGAAGTGGCCGAACGCATGGCAGCTCCGGCTGGGAGCAAAACTTATGGTATCCTGAGTGTGCTAATGCAGGCTTATTACTCTATCGATTATCTTTTCACTGTGCACGAACACGTCTTTGACCCTCCGCCGAAGGTCAAATCGGCTGTTATTCGCCTTACCCGTAATGATGTTTCGAAAATCGACTGCAACGAGCAGCTATTCAAAACGGTGGTGAAAACAGCCTTCAATCAACGTCGAAAGCAGATGCGCAATTCACTCAAACCTTTGGTGGCAAAAGACAATCCTATGTTTGCCGACCCTTTGTTTGATAAACGTCCCGAACAGTTGGATGTTGCTGCATTTATCGACCTGACCAACAGAATAGAAAAAGCATTGCAAGCTTAAAATTTCCATCTCTGTTGTTGTCGGAAAAAAACCGTAGATTTTAAACATACGTTAAACCTTTAAGAACTTGTGCTTCGGAACACGTTCTTGCGATTTATGTAGAAACGGGCTCGTGATGAACCTGATATAAATCGAAAAACAACAGAAAGGAAACAAAACCATGTCCGAATTAAGACTTTTTTACCATGAAGATGGTAAACTCAAAATATCTAAAAATCTCGATACACTCAAAAAAGTAGAACTCAAAGACCTCATTTGGATCGACCTGAATGACGTGCCGGATGCTATTGAGACTGAATTAGAGCAATTTCTTAAAATTTATATTCAGGAAGACGAAGAAATTGAGGAAATCGAGATGAGTTCGCGCTATATGCAGACAGATGATAGTATAGTGGCCAATTCCAACTTCCTGCTCGACAATTACACGCTTGAGCCTGTGTCATTTATTCTTAAAAACGGAATTCTTGTATCGGTGCGGAATGCAGAACTGAAGTCGTTCAACGAGTCGGTAAAGAAAATTTATGCCAATACGCGCAATTTCCCTTCGGGCTATCATGTATTGGTTACTCTGCTCGAAACAAGGGTGGAGTTTGATGCCGATATGATAGAGGAAATTACCGATCAGATCACCGGACTGTCAAAAACTTTGAACACCGAAGATGATTTAGATCAGGATATTCTTATCAGAATTAAGGATTTGCAGGAAAAGGTGATGATCATTCGTCAGAATATCATGGATAAACAGCGCGTTGTTTCAAATATGTTGAAGTGCGATTTCTTTCCCGGCGATCTTTTGCCTCGTCTCACAATGATTATTAAAGATATCAATTCGCTTTTTGAATATACCCGTTTCGGTTTCGATAGGTTGGACTATTTACAGGATACTTTTCTCGGTCTTGTAAACTTACAACAGAATAAAATTATAAAAATATTCACGGTGGTGTCCGTTATCTTTTTACCTCCAACGCTGATTGCCAGTATGTACGGTATGAACTTTAAAATAATGCCCGAATTGAACTGGGAATATGGATATCCGTTTTCGATTGCCGTTATGGTAGTTTTTTCGGCGGCTGTACTCTTCTATTTCAGACGTAAAAACTGGCTTTAAAAACACACCAAAAATAAAACCCCGAAAGAGTTAAGAATTGTCTCTTTCGGGGTTTCTTTTGGGGTTTCTTTTTTTTTGATAATAATTTAGCGATAAGCCGGATGATTCTTTTTCTTCTTTTTTCGTCGGCTTTTTGTCCACCACAAGTAATAGCCGGTAAGTGGGAGACTTGCGCCGATAAGTCCGGCAATAAATGTAAGTATTTTCGACCAGATACCCCAATAATTTCCAACATGAAGATCGTATTGCCAGCCTGGTATTTTAGCTGATAGTTGTTGATTTTTATAAAGCTCTATCGAAGTGATTTCTCCAGTTTTCTTATCAAATTCGTATTTGTCGGTGGCACGCGAAGTGGATGCATTTTTCTGATGTACGGCTGCTGATCCATTCTGAACGCGTACATATTCAAAGTCAGGGTTTTGTGCAATCAGGTCATCTGCCACTTTCTGCCACATGGCAAAGTTGGGTTTGCGTTCTTCTTTCTTGTCTTTCTCGTTTTTTCCTGTTTTCTCACGGTCTTTTCCTTTTTCTCCTTTTCGTTCTCCACCTCCGTGTTGTTCTTGCTGAGTTTCGGCGCCAAACAGTTTGTAAACCCCATTCCTGTACCAATCGAACGACCACATCGGCCCTGTAGCAGCCGAAACAAGCAGGAGAAGAAATGCATAAGCGCCCAACACATTGTGAAGGTCGTAGAATAGCCGTTTGCGTCCTTTTTTTGTTTCGATCGTGAATTTGTTTTTCTTCCAGCGTTTCGGAAACCAAACAATCAATCCTGTAATGAGAATGACAATAAACATCAGTGTAGCAATACCTACGGAGTATTTACCCCATTTTTTAGTGTCGTCGAGCAACCAGCGATGCAGAGACATTACCCAAAAGAACGGACTTTCGCGGAACTTATAAACTTCAATAATTTTTCCTGTATATGGATTTACATAAGCAGTAAAACGAAATCCTTCGGTCAGTCCCATGGCGTAATTCCGATCAGGGGCATTGAAAATACGCACATCTTTTACTTTGTTGTCAGCGAGTTGAGCATTGACAATCGGAATCAGGCTGTCGAGGGACAGAGCAATCATTCCGGTAGCTGGTTGATTAAAATAGCGTTCGGGGTTAGCCATTTCCTGTATTTCGTCTTGAAAAACAAGGATAGAGCCACTCAGGCAGATGATGAAAATGATCAGTCCGGCCGGAATTGAAAGCCATTTGTGAAGGAGTAAAAATAATTTTCGCATAAAAAATAAAGTGAGTATTGGTTGATGTCTGTTTATTAGTTTGCCTGATGGAGTATTATCACTCCATCAGGCAATTTGTTTTTCCTTAGATTGTTACGAAAGCTTAGAACCTGTACGAAACTACGGCTGCAAAGTTTCGTGGATCAATCTGGTTGATATAGCCTCCGCGGTAATATGAATTATATCCCACTGCATCAAAAAGATTGTTGGCAAATGCACGAACAGTAACTTTTTCGAAATGATAAGCCAACTGTAAATTCACTGTGGTGTAAGCCGGCATGTCGAATGGTTTTACGCCTACAGCAGTTCCATGTCCATCGGGTGTAAGGCTGAATTCATTCACCGGACGTTGGCCTACATAGTAAGCACCCAAGCCTACCGAAAGTCCTTTCAGCGCAGTTTTGTCGAGCGTGTAGTACAACCAGCCATTGGCAGTGTGATCGGGTGCGTTCATTGGCGATGATCCGTTTACATACGAAGGACTGTTTTCGTAATGTGCATTCAGATAGGCATATCCCAGCATAACCTGCAGGTTGCTCAATACGCGACCATTGAGTTCAACCTCAACGCCACTGCGGAGTAAATCACCTGCTTTGATGTAATATCCGGTAACCGTATTTGTTCCGGGTACATATTCTGTATTCGAAAGATTTTCGGTAATAATATCGAAATAGGTGAAGTTGAAACGCAGGCGGTTGTTGAGCCATTCTGATTTTATTCCCACTTCAATCTGTTTGGTGTCCGATGCTCCGATTTCATCTCCGTTTGACATTCTATTGGCTGCCGAACGCAGGTTGGAAGTGGTGGTGTACGAGCCGAAAAGATTTATATTTTTTAATGGTGAAATCATAATTCCGGCCACCGGGTTCCATGCATCGCCTTTAGTAGGTCCTGCACTTGTAGCATCGATACTGGTTCCGTAGCTGTAACGTAAACCCAGAATGGCTTTCAGGTATTTGTTGATTGTCATAACTTCCTGTGCCATTACACCGTAGCTGGCATTGCTTGACACGATGGGAGTAGCAGGAGTTAAAGTGATTGTCTTTTTGAAAGTGTTTGATATCACATCGCTCATCACATTGATGGTGTCGACCACAGCCGTATTGTATGCAGTTGTCGATAGGTTGGTGTATTTGTAATCGAATCCTACCTGAAAAGTGTGTTTCAAAGGGCCGGTATACACATCGCGACCAACAAAGTCGAGTTGAAATACTTCGTTTGCATCGTCGCGCAATGATCGGCTTACCGAACGTTTCCTCATATTGTATTGTCCCGGAAATTTGTTTAATACAGCAGCGAGTGAAGAAGATGAGTTGTCAATTTTGTATGAAGATCCAAAGTAAGAGGCACGAATACTGTATTTGTCGGATAATTGACGAACGAAACGAGCTGCATAAGTGGTAGTGATATTGTTGGCATTGTCCGAAGTAAAACCAAGGAACTTATTGTAGGGCATTTCGTAAAGAGCATTCACCGAGTCAGCTGCTAAATTAACAGTACTTGTGTATGGAGTTCGGTTGTCGTTAAGATAATCCATTTCGAAAGTAACTGTTGTTTTCTCATTCGGACGCCATTCGAGTGATGGATTGAGATAAACACGCGACGAACTGATAACAGGACGATAATTGTCGCCGCGTTCGAAAGCGCCGTTCATGCGAAAAGCAATTGTTTTTTCGCGATTCAAAACTGTTTGAACATCAAATGTAGGACGTACGTAACCCCAGCTACCTGCCCGCAACGATACTTCGCCGGTGTTGATAAACTTAGGCGTTTTAGTCACCACATTTACAACTCCACCGGGACTACCAAGGTCATTCCCAATCCCCTGAGTGATAGCGGCCGAACCTTTGATCACCTGAACGCTTTCTACGCCCTGCATTTCGGTAAGGGCCGAAGCTGTACGGAAGTCAGAGTCCAAACGCACTCCGTTTTTCACGATAGGAACACCACGGTAACCACGGGTAGATAAGCTTTCGCGTACACCGCCATACGAGCCGAAAAGTGTTACTCCCGGCACGTTGCGAACAGCATCGGTAACAGTAAGAATTCCCTGATCGGCAATTGCTTTTTCGGAAATGATAGATATGCTCTGGATTTGTTCCGACGGGCGGAGCGGCATACGTGTAATTACTTCCAGTTTTTCGGGTTGCTTGTGGCGTTCGCCAAAAACTTCCACATCTTTCAAGTGCGTGTTCGGCGTTAAGCGCAATACAAGTTCGCCTTTGTGGTTGTACGACGAATCTATTTTTTGAGTGTATGTTTCGTGCCCGATAAAGTTAGCTACTAATGTAACCTGCTTCATGGGGATGGATGGTAAAATAAAATTTCCTTCTGTATCGGTTACTGCTCCGGTTTTCAATTCAGGAATCAAAACGGTGGCCGATATCAGCGGATTACCTTCTTTATCTGTTATTTTTCCCTTGATGGTAAGGGCCGATAGATGAGTTGTTATGCATAAAAGTAATATTAAAACGAAACGATAATAATTAAAGACTTTCATAAAATATTTTTGTTTTATAATTTTTCTGCAAAGTTCGGTGTCCCGGGAGCTATGTACAATCACTATTTATAGTGAATTTTATAGTTCCATTAATTAATAATAATGATAATAGTTGGTCTTTCTCTTTTTATGTCCTGTTTATCTATTTGTAAATCAATTGTTCTGGAAGGTGTGCTTGATAATTGTTTTGCAAAAAACAATTTTTCCCTTTTTCATCTGAGCTATTGTTCTTATCTTTGCACCCGCAATGGTTCACTTTCGCATTCCTGCGAAAAGTGATTAAAAGGGAATCAGGTGTAAATCCTGAACAGTCCCGCTGCTGTAAGCTCATTTTTTAATTGACAATTGATAATGAACAATTGACAATTAAAAAAAATGTATTGAACAACACTTTTGCCACTGTTTTCCGACAGCGGACAACCGACAACCGACAACTGAATTATTCATTGTCAACTGTCAATTGTCAACTGTCAATTAATGACGGGAAGGCGTTCGATAACTGGAGCAAGTCAGAAGACCTGCCATGCATGAACTGTTTTTAAAGCTTTCGAGGATAGAGCTAAAGACCAATAATGCATTCTTTTTTTCAGTTCTGCTTTATTGATTTTACTTTTTACTTGCAAGCTATTTGGTTTATTTTTAAACAAATAGTGTTGTATGCATTTTTACTTATCATATCATTTAAAGAAACAAACCCTCACATTGGCGCTGGCGCTTTGTGCATTTTCGTTGTCGGCCGTCGAAAAGCTCGACACTATGAAAGTGTACAATATCGGCGAGGTGACAGTTGTTGAGCAATACCGCAATTCGGAAGTACGTTCTTCGGCTCCGCTGCAGATGCTTTCGTCCAGGCAGATCGACAAACTGAACGTAATGCAGGTGTCGGATGCTGTGAAGTATTTTTCGGGAGTAACTGTGAAAGATTATGGTGGCATTGGCGGACTGAAAACCGTTTCGGCGCGTAGTCTTGGAGCTGCGCACACAGCGGTAAGTTACGATGGCATCACACTTACCGATTGTCAGACTGGTCAGATTGATATCGGGCGTTTTTCACTCGAAAATGTAGATATGCTTTCGCTTAACAACGGACAAAGCGACAATATTTTTCAACCGGCCCGGCTTTTTGCTTCGGCGGCATTACTGAATATCCGCACGCTTACGCCACAATTCAACGAAAATAAAAATTTAAACGGAAAAGTATCGTTCAAAGCTGGTTCGTTTGGGATGATAAATCCAAGCTTATTGCTCCAACAAAAAATAAATCGTAAATATTCTGCTCAGTTGAGCGCCGAATGGTTGTCGGCAAACGGTGAATATCCTTACTTGTTAGATCATAGCTATTTGGGCGATGGAATAGTGACTTCAGAAACCCGCAAAAATACAGATGTGCAAAACCTGCGTATCGAAGGCGCATTATATGCAAATCTATCCGAGAATGAATCAGGATACCTGAAGGCTTATCTCTACAATTCGGAGCGCGGTTTGCCGGGCGCTACAATTCTTTACAACACCGATAATTTCTCGTCGCAACGCATGTGGGATCGAACGTTTTTTACACAAGCACATTACGAAAAGACCTTTACGCCGGTTTGGTCGTTGCAACTGAATGCGAAATACAACCATGGCATGTTACATTATCTTGATACCACCTACCTGAACGAAGCGGGCAGAATGGAAAGTGTGTACAGACAAAACGAATATTATACTTCGTTTTCGGTGCTTTACAGGGCGCTCGAACATCTGTCGTTTTCTTTTTCTTCGGATGCTTTCCTGAATACAATGATGGCCGATTTCGAAACAGATGTGCTTGATGATGAGTTTGCAACTCCTTCGCGTTATAGTTTGCTTTCGGTGTTGGCGGCCAAATATGTGTCGAATAGTTTTATGAGTACGGTCAGTATATTGTCGACCATTGTAAACGAGCAGGTAAAAGTCGGCGTACCTGCCGCTAATCAACGCCGTTTTTCGCCTTATATCAGTTTCACCTATCGGCCTTTCGAAACGCAAAATATACGTTTCAGGGCTTTTTATAAAAATATTTTCAGACTTCCTACCTTCAACGATTTGTACTATTCGCGCATCGGCAATGCCGATTTACGTCCTGAAGTTACCGATCAACTCAATATGGGCGTGACGTACTCAGCCACTCCGTCGAAATTGTTTCCGCTTTTTTCGGTAACAATAGATGGGTATCGGAATTATGTGAAGGATAAAATTGTGGCGATGCCAACCAAAAACATCTTTGTCTGGAGCATGCTCAACCTGGGAAAAGTGCAGATTGATGGATTGGATTTGACTGTAGAAACAACACTGACACCTTTCGGGAAAGTTGGTTTTGTATTGGGTGGCACTTATACTTATCAGCGCGCACTGGATGTGACAACTCCCGGTGGTGGAACTTATGGTCATCAGATAGCGTATACACCAAGGGTTTCGGGATCGAGTAAGGCAGCCATCGAAACGCCTTGGGTTGATGTTTCTTATTCGCTGTTGTGGTCGGGAAAAAGATATGGAGGATTTCAGAATTTTGCTGAAAACCGGCTACCGGGTTATGCTGATCATAGTATTTCTGCTTCGCATGTTTTCAGGTTTTCCGACACACAGTTGTCGCTGAATTTTGAAGTATTGAATTTGCTCGACGAGAACTACGCTATTGTAAAATGGTTTCCTATGCCGGGCCGATCGGTGCGAGCTACAGTCGGTTATAAGTTCTGATGCTGCATCGGAGGGTTTGTTATGAGCGTTTCAACGATTTTTTAAAATAATAATTATAAAATGAAGGACATAAAGATCATATCACAAAGTTTGTCAGGAATTAAAAAACTGATGCACTCCACCTTCTTTCTCTTCGGGAGAGGAGCAGGATGGTGTTTGCTGATGTTTTTGTTTGCGTCGTGCGACGATATGTACGATAAAGTGCCGGATGGAACTTTGCCAGTAACGACAGAGACTTCCAGGATTTTCGTTTTGTCCGAAGGACTTATTAATATGAACAACAGTACCTTGTCGATGTACGATTTCGAGGCCAAAACCACAGTATCCGATTATTTTTTAGCAAAAAATCAACGTGGATTGGGTGATACTGCTAACGACATGGAATTGTATGGGTCGAAGTTGTATGTGGTAGTCAATGTTTCGAGTCAGATCGAAATCCTTGATGTTTCGACAGGTAAATCGCTGAAACAGATTCCAATGTTCGACGACAAGGGAGTTGCCCGTCAGCCCAGGTATATCGCTTTTCACAAAGATAAGGCTTATGTTTGTTCGTTTGATGGCACAGTGGCGAAAGTGGATACTGCCAGTATGCAGATAGAGGACATGGTGGTAGTGGGAAGAAACCCCGACGGAATTTGTGTGGCAAACAATAAAATTTATGTGTCGAATTCGGGTGGGCTTAATTTTCCGAACTACGATAATACCGTTTCGGTGATTGACATATCCACTTTTACCGAAATAAAGAAAATAAAGGTAGCCTCCAATCCGGGGAAAATTCACGCTGACAGTCAGGGAGATGTGTATGTGGTTTCTAAAGGCAATTATAGTAGTTCAAGTCCATATATATTTCAGCGAATCAGTGCCAAAACCGATCTGCTTGAGCAAAGTTTCAGCGATATTTCAGCCTTAAATTTTACAATCCATAATGACACAGCGTATATTTACAATTTTGATTTTAACACACAAAGTTGTTGGGTGAAGGTTTTTGATTGTACTACTGAAAAAATTATCTCGGATCAGTTTATTACCGATGGTACTGAACTAAGCACTCCTTATGGAGTAGATGTGAATCCACTTAATGGCGATATTTATCTTACCGATGCCAAATCGTTTACAGTGTGGGGAGATGTGCTTTGTTTCGATAAAGCCGGCAAACTAAAATTCAGAATCAACGAAATAGGATTAAATCCGAATAAGGTGGTGTTTGCTCCGACAAACTAAAGAATAAATTACAACAATAACATATAGTTTTCGCAAATAAATTCCGGAAGAATACAATTGTATTTTGCGAGGCTTAAAAGTACTGTGAGCCACAGTACAAGACTTTTATGGCTCAAAATTTAGAAGTTATAATTAATTAATCAATTGAAAATGAAGAAAATTACTCTTTTATTGGCACTCTGTGTACTGTTTATTACACAATATACATTTGCCCAAAACTCAGACAAGATTACGCGTGTTTTGGAGTATAAACCTGCTCCGGGGCAGCACACGAACCGTTTGTTTCCTACCCCGGCGTTCAGCGATACTCCGGACAATGCTTTGCTTTTTGCATCGAACACGCTGGTAGGGAATAAATCAATGCTTGGTTTGGGTGCTTTTGGAGGTTATGTAGTGGTTGGTTTCGATCATTCCATTGTCAATGTGGCGGGTGAATATGATTTCAAAGCGCTTGGAAATGCCTATACAAACAGCTCTGAACCAGGGATAGTAATGGTTTGTCAGGACCTGAATAAAAACGGAACACCCGATGCCGATGAACCCTGGTACGAATTGGCTGGTTCGGAATACAATAATGCACAGACCATTCATAACTACGAAATTACGTACCATCGCCCCAGCCCGGACGGACAAAAATCAAATATCCGCTGGACAGATAATCAGGGTGCCGAAGGTGTGGTGACGCACATTTCTTTTGCATCGCAGGCTACGATGTACCCACTTTGGATAACTGAAAATACGATGACCTTTAAAGGCACAAAATTGCGCAAGAACGCCGTGCAAAATGGGTCTACATGGACTTTGCCTGCATTCGAGTGGGGCTATGTGGATAACCAGGCCAATACAGCGGCGATTGATAAAGTCGGTTTTAAAATTGAATGGGCGGTTGACGACAGCGGAAATCCTGTACATCTTGATTATATTGATTTCATAAAAGTCTATACAGGACTGGTGCAGGAAGCTGGTTGGCTGGGAGAAACATCTACCGAATTTGCAGGAATAGTTGATTTACATCCGCAAGCAGTATTAACTGGTTTAGAACAAAACAACGCCATTGCAAAACCTTTCAGAACAGGGAATTTGCTGAAAAATCTGCAGCTGGGGCAAAAAATCAGCATCTATCACCTGAGCGGAACCTTGTACTATGAAGGCGTTGTGTCTGCATCTGAAATGGAAATTCCGGCAAACGAATTATTTATTATACGCCTTACTACCAACGGAAAAACACAAGTTATACGTTGAAAAAATAATATAGCCCAGTAAGCTATTTTTTTTAGATTTTCGGAATAATAAGCACGAAACAGCGACTCTGTGAAGAATCGCTGTTTTATTTTAGTGTAAAACAGCTACATTTGAGACATGCTAAAAATTAAATGAAATTTTCTTACATTTGTAAACTCACAAAAAACATTTCCCAATGAAAAAACTAATTCTATTCATTGCACTAATATTTTCGATAGCGGCTTGTGCCCAAAGTACCGACAACCGCGGTTATCTTGTTAAAGTAGGTGATAAAGCTCCGGATTTCAGTATGAAACTTACTGATGGTAGAACGGTGAAGCTTTCAGATCTGAAAGGTAAAGTCGTGATGTTGCAGTTTACGGCCAGCTGGTGCGGTGTTTGTCGCAAGGAAATGCCGTTTATCGAACGTGATATCTGGCAAAAGCACAAAGTCAATCCAAACTTTGCATTGCTGGCCATCGATCGCGATGAACCGCTCGAAACGGTACTCAAATTTGTAGAAAGCACTAAAATCACCTATCCGATAGGTCTGGATCCACGTGCCGATATTTTTGCTCTCTATGCCGAACGCAACGCCGGTATTACCCGCAATGTGATCATTGACAAAACGGGAAAAATCGTGTTGCTCACCCGCCTGTACAACGAAGAAGAATTTGCTCATATGACAGAAACAATAGACAATCTACTCCAACAATAAGAATAATTTAAAGCCCTGATACCGAAATAGTGGCAGGATAGTTAACTTTTCGATACCTATTTCAGTATTTTTATACAGATTGTGTATTAAAGTTCTGTGAATCCGATGTTTTTTCGAAACTTATTTCTTACATTTGCAGCCCTCATTAAAAAAAGGACTAAATGAAGAAACTTTACTTATTACTGCTACTTTTCCCTTTACTGGTTTTTGGCGCGGAGCCAACCAATTATTATAACGCTGCGGTAGGCTATACCGAAGCGGCACTTAAAACTAAACTTTTCAGTATCGTTGGGTCGCATACCAAAAGAACTTACTCTAATCTATGGACCGACTTCCAAACTACCGATAAGCGGGCAGATGGAAAAGTATGGGACATGTATTCGAACTGCTCATTTACTTTTGGGACGCATCAGGACTCAGGTTCAGGTGGAACTTCTGAATGTCAGTATTATAACAGAGAGCATTCTATGCCAAAAAATTGGTTTAATGAAACGAAGGAAGACACAACTTATATGTATTCTGATCTTTTTCATTTATATCCTACCGATAAATATGTAAATAATCAAAGGGGAAACTATCCGTTTGGTGAAACTTCATCTACAGCAACAACTTACGGAAACGGCAGCAAGCTTGGAAATTCAACTTTTGCAGGTTATACAGGTACTGTTTTCGAACCGATTGATGAGTACAAAGGTGATTTTGCCCGCACTTATTTTTATATGGTAACTGCGTATGAAAACAGAATAAATTCCTGGTATTCAGGTCAGTTGGCGGGAAATAAATACCCAGGATTATCAAACTGGTCGATAAGTTTACTTCTGAAATGGAATGCTCAGGATCCGGTAAGCACAAAGGAAACCAATCGTAACAATGCGGTATATGGCATTCAGAAAAACCGCAATCCTTTTATTGATCATCCCGAATTGGCCGAATATATCTGGGGAAACAAAAAAGGAACGCCATGGTCGTTAACTTCGGGCATTGACGAATTGAAAGTAGAATTCACTCTGTCGCCTAATCCGGCAAAGGATGTTTTAAATATAAGTACCGATGAGCAAAGTATTTCCTGTTCGGTTTTCAACCTCAATGGTCAGCTTTTACTCCAACAAACATTAAATAACTCAGAAGTTTTATCGGTTGCCACGCTCAGCAATGGCATGTACCTTCTTCAGGTGCAAAGCGGTAACAGAAAAACGATACAAAAATTTATCATCAACAAATAATCCTTTTTCCTTTTTTTACAAAAAAAAAGAGAAACTGCCCCGAAACAGCGTTTCTCTTTTCTTGTCTAACTGCTATGGTTATGAGAAAACTTTTTTTGCTTTCACTTCAGGGAATTCTTGCTTTCACGCTCGCTGCGCAAATACCTTCGGGATATTATGCAACACTTCAGGGTAAACAAACTGCTGAGCTTAAAACGGCATTACACGATATTATTATAAAAGATACTACCCGTTATCTTTCGTATGGTTCGGGTAGTAAAAACAGAACCTGGTATGGGTTTTACAATACCGACAGAGATTCGGAAAATAGTCAGATATTAGACATGTATTCAGGAGTCGTTCGGTATTTTCCTTCCAATTATGTGTCTTCAGGTTATCCCGGATTCGGTAGTGAATTGCACATCGAACATAGTTTACCTAAATCATGGTGGGGTGGTTACGAATGGGCGGCGTATAAAGATCTGAATCATCTTTATCCATCGGACGGTAGCACAAATATCTCGAAAAATGACAATCCACTTGGCATAGTGACAGGAAATCCCACCACTAATAACGGAGTCAGCAAAATTGGTCCAGGTGTATATCCCGGCTTTGCAGGAACTGTTTTCGAACCTGCCAACGAGTACAAAGGCGACTTTGCCCGTTCGTACTTTTATATGGCCACAGCTTACGAGCATTATGTGAATGTATGGGCTGTTTCGAAACCTGAGAATATGATGCAAAAGAATAAATATCCGGTGTTGAATGCTGGTGCGATTGAACTTTTGCTCGATTGGCACAGAAAAGATCCTGTAAGCGAAAAAGAGCGTACACGGGTGGAAAAGGTCTTCGAGATACAGGGAAACCGTAACCCTTTTATTGATTATCCTGAATTGGTAGAATATATTTGGGGTACACTGAAAGACAAACCATGGGGAGTGATAGCCGGTGCTGGCGACCTGAAATTACAATTTAGCATAACGCTTTCTCCTTTGCACGATACTTTAAATATTGATACCAATGAAAAAGAACTCACATGTACTGTCTTCAGTCTCAATGGGCAGCAGATGATGAAAAGAAAACTGAACGGTTCAGACTCTTTTTCGGTGCAGATGCTTGACAATGGTATGTATTTTATCCAGCTGCAAAGCGGAAATAAAAAAGCAACCCATAAATTCACAATAAACAGATAATTCATTTTTTCTATCTCAAATTATTTTCAGTATGAGAAAATTTCTTCTTCTTTCTTTTCATATTTTTCTAACTGTATCGCTACTGGCACAAGCATCGGCAGGATACTACAGCGCTGCCGAAGGTAAAACGGATGCTGTGCTCAAAACTCAGTTATCATCAATCATTACTGCAGGTCACAAAGATCAGGGCTATGATGGCTTGTACGAGATTTATAAAACCAGCGATAACACTTCAACCGGAAATGTATGGGACATGTATTCTACCTGTACCTGGACACATGGGCAAAAACAATGTGGTGAATACAAAAATGTATGTGATTGTTATAACCGTGAGCATTCTATTCCTCAAAGCTGGTTTAATTCAAGCAGGCCAATGGTGAGCGATGCTTTTCATGTATATCCTACTGATGGAAAAGTAAACGGGCAACGCAGCAACTATCCTTTTGGCGAATGTTCGGGTGGCGTTACGCTTTCTGGTGGTAAAGGCCGATTGGGGAAAAGCACTTTTTCAGGATACTCAGGGACAGTTTTCGAGCCCGATGATGAGTATAAAGGCGATTTTGCCCGAACCTATTTTTATTTTGCTACCCGTTATCAAAATATTATGACTTCTATTGGAGGTGAATCGTTCAATGGAACTACATACCCTTCGTTTACGGCATGGAGTCAGGCAATTTTTCTGAAATGGCATCGTCAGGATCCGGTTTCGCAAAAGGAAATTGACAGAAATAATGCGGTTGAAGTATTTCAAAAAAACCGCAATCCTTTTATCGACTATCCTGAATTAGCCGAGTTTATATGGGGAAATAACAAAGGTCAGGCTTGGATGCCCGGAGGTGGAAGCTATCCGGCAGTTACAAGTCCGGCTTCAGGAACGGTTGTCGATTTTGGTGATATTGCCTATCAAAATACAGCGTCTACTGTGCTACCAATCGTGGGCACCAATCTCACTGGTGACCTGAATTTTGCCATCACTGGCAGCAATGCTGCGCAGTTTAGTTTGTCAACCAATACGGCTACAAAAGCTCAAGCCGAAGCAGGTTATAATCTTACTATTTATTATTCGGCTCAGACGGTAGGTGTTCACAATGCTACGCTTACAATTACAGGAGGTGGAATTACGGCTTTGCAGGTGGCGTTAAAGGCTACTTCATCCGATGCATTCCTTGCAATACCCTCAACCAATATCCTTTCAAACGGCTTCACGGCCAATTGGACGCTTTCGGCAGATGCAAATGATTATTCTTTGAACGTGTATTCGTATACCGGAAGTGTTGCTGCTCCTGCACAAACCTTGCTTGAAGAAGAGTTTACTTCGGGCTTGACGGGCACATGGTCAAGTACCGGCTACATTACTGCCACCGAGTTGCCTGGTACTATCCGAATGGCTTCAGGTTCGCAGAATGCTAGTGTCGTGTCTCCAACCTTAAACATGACGTTACCAACCAACCTGACAGTAAAAGCTAAAAAATACGGAAGTGATTCCAATCCGGTTCTGACTGTAAAAGTAAACAATGAACAGGTGGCTGCATTTACGACTACTGCTGAAAACCTAACATTTACTGTAGACATACCTGCAAAAACAGCTTCTTCAAAAATCGAGTTTTCGGCAGTGAGTGGTAAACGTGTTTATCTTGATTATGTAAAGTTGGCAACAGCCGGCAGCACGTCGACACCTACTTCGGTTTCGGGTTATCCACGTTTGGTAGGTAATGTGTTGAGCTATTCCGTCAGCGGACTTGAGAGTGACTCTACTTATTACTATGCCGTTACTCCACAGGGTAATTCGGCTGCAGTATCCAATGAAGTAAAAGTAAAAACACTTCCTGTTAGCACTGCTACTCCCGATATCAATATCTCCGGTATTATCTGGCAACGAAGCGAAGCGGGACTTGTTGTTCGGAATTTACCCGAAAACGTGGAGGTAACGCTTACCGATATGCTTGGTAAAAAAATAATGTACAACCGTAGCACAGCTGGTGATTTGGTGCTTACAAATCTGAATAAAGGGGTGTACCTTATGCAGGTGAGGATCAATCAGACGGTTAAAACATGGAAAATCTTGTATTAATTACCTGCTGAATACTTAGAATTATATTTAAATATTAATGGAGAGTTTGTAGTAACAAAGGCTACAAACTCTCTTTTTCGACTAAATAAAACATTTTATGAAGAAACAATTTTTATTGCAGTTATTTTTACTGTTTTTGTCAATAACGCTGTTGGCTCAGGTGCCTGCAGGTTATTACAATTCAGCCATTGGTAAAAAACAGGCTGAACTTAAAACAGCTTTACATTTAATTATCAAAACGGCTAACGTGCCAAGTTACGGTAGTGGAACGAATAGCACCTGGGCTGCTTTTGCAAAAATGGATATTCGTCCCGAGGATGGAACCGTATGGGATATGTATAGCAATAACCATGTGGCTTTTAATGGCAATTCGGCTGCAAGTGGCATGAATATCGAACACTCCTTTGCCAAAAGTTGGTGGGGCGATGGTCGTCAGGCAGCTCAGGATGTGCAGCACTTATGTCCGTCGAACAGCACGGCAAATTCAGCCAAGGGAAGTTGGCCAATGGCTGTTGTAGATGGCAAAATAACTTTCGGAAATGGCTGCATTAAAGTTGGAAAATCGAGCAGCAAAGCGGGGATGGCCCTTGATGCATGGGAACCTGCTGACGAATATAAAGGCGATTTTGCACGTATGTATATGTATATGGTTACCTGTTACGAAGATTATGCAACTTTGTGGACAGGAAATTCAGTCAACCAACTAGATAACAATACCTATCCCGTTTTTGAACAATGGACTGTAGATTTGTTGCTTAAATGGAACAAGCAAGACCCTGTGAGCCAGAAAGAAATTACCCGAACCAACGAAGCCTATAAGGTGCAGGGCAACCGCAATCCTTATATCGACTACCCGATTTTGGCTGAATATATTTGGGGCTCGTTGATGGCAGTGCCATTTACCACTGAAGGTAATGTGACTTATCCTTACCTGAGTACTCCAGGCAATGGTGCTATTCTTGATTTTGGCAAAATTGTATATCAGCAAAATGCAGTTTCAACACTGAACCTCAAAGCGCAGAACCTGACCGGTGATCTTACGCTGGCAATTTCAGGAACTGATGCTGCTGAGTTTACTATTGCTAAAACTACCATCACAAAAGCAGAAGCCGAGGCAGGTTATGCTATTCCGGTTAATTACAGCGCACAAACCTTAGGTGCTAAATCAGCTCAGCTCACCATCAGTGGTGGTGGAATTGGTAATACCGTAGTTACGCTTAAAGCAGCTACGTCCGATGAGTTTCTGGCTTTGCCCGCAAGCAATATTTTGTCAACAAGCTTTACAACCAACTGGACTTCATCGGCCAATGCCACAGGCTATCTTTTAGATGTGTTTTTGCTCGAGAGTAACGGTGCTACTGCGCCTGTGACTTTGCTCGAAGAAGATTTTCAGAATGGTTTGCCTGCCAATTGGGCATCGGTACCTTATACTGATAATGCAGTGTCGGGTAATATTCGTTTGGCCTCAGGCAGTAACTCAGGTAAAATAACAACTCCTGCGATTAATTTAGCGACTACAGGTAATAAACTGACAGTTCGTGCGCGCCAGTACTCCAACGATGCCGGCGCCCCAATTACTGTGGCACTCGATGAACAAACTGTAGCAACGCTGACCACGGCATCGGGCAATCAGGATTTTCTTGTGGACTTACCGGCAGCAACAGCAAGCTCAAAAATAAGTCTTTCGGCATTAGCAGGTAAACGCGTTTATGTCGATTACGTGAAAGTGCAGACACAAGGTGAGGTACAATCGGCTGTCTCAGTGCCAGGCTTCCCTGTTTCGGTTGGGAATGTGCTTAATTATACTGTGGAAGGTTTGCAGAGCAACAAAACCTATTATTACACAGTGACACCACAGGGGAATTCAGCGCTAAAAAGCGAACCTGTTACTGTGCAGACATTAGTAAGCACAGGAACTGCTAACGAGGCCATTGATAATGTAAGTTGTAGTGTTTCAGGTAAAACGGTGTTTGTAAAACAAATCCCGGCAGGATATAAAATTCGTATTTATAATGTGCTCGGAAGAGTTGTTTATCTGCAATCGGTTTCGTCGTCAGACTTGATGATAGAGCTACCTCAAAAAGGGCTGTACATTTTACAGGTTGACGGTAATAAAACAACAAAACAGATAAAAGTGATGCTGTAACGCCATTGAGAGTTAGAATAACACGGCTTCGTCATAAAAGCAAACAGCCTTCCGTTTCTATAACGGAAGGCTGTTTTAATTAAATATCTGCTTTATGAAGTGCTTTGAGTATTATTTTGCTTCTTTTTCGGCATCGCTGATCATTTTTTCGCTGGCATACATATATACTTCAACGCGGCGATTTTGTTCACGACCGGCTTTGGTGCTGTTGTCGGCTACAGGCATAGAGTAATCTTTACCAGCAATTTCTTTCAATTGACTTGAAGGAACGTTTTTCAGATTTAAAAAATTAGCCACTGATTGTGCACGGCTTTGCGACAGTTTCTGATTTATTTCCAAAGATCCGGTATTGTCAGTATGTCCCATAATTGAGATGTCCATAGTTGGGTTGCTCAATAAAATTTTCGAGAATTTTTCAAGTGCTATTTTCGATTTTTCGTTCAGGTCGCTTTTGCCGGTTTTGAATAAAATTCCTGAGTCGAAGGTAACTCTGATGGCTTTCAGGTTATTGGCATCGGTGATGCTGTCGACTCTAGCGCCTTCAATTCTCGCTGCTTCTTCAGCTGCTTTGTCCATTTTTTTACCGATAATAACTCCGGTGGTAGCACCTACGGCTGTTCCTACGGCTGCACCTATAGCAGCGCTTTTACCACTTTTTCCAATTAATACGCCAACGCCAGCACCTATAGCAGCGCCTGCTCCACTACCAATTAATCCGCCTTTAGCGGCATTGTTTAGCGATTTGCAACCCGATAAAATGATGGCAACGCTAAGAATTACTGTCATTAAGCCAATGTTTTTGTTCTTCATTTGTTTTGTTTAGTTTGTTAGATGAGTTTAAGTTCTATTGTTTTTATTTTATGATCTATCTTTTATTTTCAGTTGTTTCTCTTTGTTGGAAAGTCTATTGATTGACCCGAAACAATTCATATTCTATATTTAAACAATATAGAAACTAATTGGTTCTTTCAAACCGAATAAACATTTCAGAACAATAGAATTTGTTGATAAACAGAAATATATTTACATTACTATCAGGAATAGATATGGAATTTCAGTTTCTTTATTTTTATTTATCAAATCAGATGCAATGAACGAAAAAAAAACCGTAAACTCACACAAATGGAGAGAATTGATTCAGTTTTGTTTGAATACTTCGAAAGGAGGAGTTAAATTGAGGCCTGTGTGTTAGAAATAAACATGAGGATCGGAGTCTGAAAAATAACTTTGGTTCTTGTCGGGCTTTTACACATAAAATTCTAATTAATTATGACTTAATGAAAATAGCATTATCTTTGCACTTTAAATATAGAAAGAAGAATGAAACTTAGAAACGAACTCGAAAATCGCATATTAATTCTTGATGGCGCCATGGGAACCATGATTCAGCGCCACAAACTTGTTGAGGCTGATTACCGTGGCTCCAGATTTGCCACCACCAATATATTACAAAAGGGAAATAACGATTTACTGGTGATTACTCAACCGGAAATAATTTATAATATTCATTCCCTTTACCTCGAAGCAGGTGCCGATATTATCGAAACCAATACGTTCAATGCGCAACGCATTTCGATGGAGGATTACGGAATGGGCGAATTTGTACGCGAGATCAATCTTGAAGCCGTAAGGCTTGCGCGTAAGGCTGCCGATAAATTTACTGCCGCTAATCCTGCTAAACCACGTTTTGTGGCCGGAGCTGTTGGTCCAACAAATAAAACGGCATCAATGTCGCCCGATGTAAATAACCCGGCGTATCGCGCTGTGAGTTTTGATGATTTGGTGCTTGCATACAAAGAACAAATGCTTGCATTGATCGAAGGTGGGGTAGATGCTATTCTGATAGAAACTATTTTCGATACACTGAATGCAAAAGCAGCTGTTTTTGCCGCAGAGGAAGCCATGAGTGAATGTGGAAAGCGTGTCGAACTTATGATATCGGCTACTGTGGCCGACACGAGTGGTCGTACATTGTCAGGTCAAACGATTCGTGCATTTCTGGCCTCCATTGGGCATGCTAACTTATTGTCGGTAGGATTAAATTGTTCTTTCGGAGCAAAGGATCTGAAGCCTTATCTCGAGGAACTCAGTGCGAATTCACCCTGGTTTGTCAGCGCTTATCCCAATGCCGGTTTGCCCAATCAGTTTGGCGAATACGACGAAACTCCGGAAACAATGGTTCTCCAGATCAAAGAGTACTTTGATGAAAAACTTGTGAACATTATTGGCGGATGCTGTGGAACAACGCCTGATCATATTGCTGCCTATCAGCAGGTGATTGAAGGAGTGGAAGTGAGAAAGCCAAAAGGAGCAAACAAAAACCTGGAATTGAGCGGGCTTGAACTACTCGAAATAACCTCACCCCCGGCCCCTCAGGACTTTTCTCCTAACTCTTCTCCCGAGGAGAGTGGGCAGAGGTCCTTATTCGTCAACATTGGCGAGCGTTGTAATGTGGCCGGTTCAAAAATGTTTCTGCGGCTGATCAACGAAAAGAAATATGAAGAAGCCCTTACAATTGCCCGCAAACAGGTGGAAGATGGAGCGCAGGTAATCGATATCAACATGGATGATGCCATGCTCGAATCCAAAGAGGAGATGGTAACATTTCTGAATTATGTGGTTTCGGAGCCCGAAATTTCGCGTGTGCCGATTATGATCGATTCCTCAAAGTGGGAAGTGATTGAAGCAGGACTGAAATGCGTTCAGGGCAAATGTATTGTCAATTCGATAAGTTTAAAGGAAGGAGAAGAAGATTTTCTGCTGAAAGCCCGTAAAATTCGTGCTTATGGTGCTGCTACTGTGGTCATGGCTTTCGATGAGAAAGGTCAGGCTGATAGTTTCCAGCGTAAAACGGAGATTTGCAGCCGTGCCTATCATTTGTTGGTCGATAAAGTAGGTTTTCCCCCTCAGGATATTATTTTCGATCCCAATGTGCTGGCGATTGCCACAGGCATTGAAGAGCATAATAACTATGGCGTCGATTTTATCAATGCAACCCGTTGGATAAAGCAGCACCTGCCATTGACCAAAATAAGTGGCGGAGTAAGCAATCTTTCGTTCTCGTTCCGTGGAAATAATGTAGTGCGCGAAGCCATTCATTCCGTTTTTCTGTATCATGCTATCAAAGTAGGTATGGATATGGGTATTGTGAATGCAGGTATGTTGCAGATTTATCAGGACATTGAGCCCGAATTGTTGGAACATGTAGAAGATGTGGTGCTCAACCGCAGACCCGATGCTACCGAACGCATGATTGAACTCGCCGAAAAAGTGAAGCAACAGGCTTCGGGCGAAAAAGTGGAAAAAGTAGACGAATGGCGCACCCGACCTTTGCAGGGACGATTGGAATATGCCTTAATCAAAGGCATTAGCGATTTTCTGGAAGAAGATTTAGCCGAAGCGTTGACACAATTCGATACCGCCATCGAAATCATTGAAAAACCCTTGATGAGCGGCATGAATATAGTAGGCGATTTGTTTGGCGAAGGTAAAATGTTCTTGCCTCAGGTGGTAAAAACTGCCAGAACAATGAAAAAAGCAGTGGCTATCCTTCAGCCTGAAATTGAAAAGCAAAAAGTACCGGGTCAGAGTTCGTCGGCAGGTAAATTCCTGATTGCAACGGTAAAAGGCGATGTGCATGATATTGGTAAAAACATTGTTGCGGTAGTGCTGTCATGTAACAATTTCGAAGTGATCGACCTGGGTGTAATGACGCCTACCGAAAAAATTATCGAAACAGCCATTCGGGAAAAAGTAGATATCATAGGTCTTAGCGGATTAATTACACCATCGCTTGAAGAAATGACGGTGGTAGCGGCAGCCATGGAAAAAGCAGGTTTGAAAATTCCTTTGTTGATTGGTGGCGCCACTACTTCGAAAATCCACACGGCTGTAAAAATTGCTCCGAACTACAAAGGGCCGGTGGTGTACGTAAAAGATGCTTCTATCAATACATTTATTGTTTCGCAATTGATGAGCGAGAAGGCTCATTATAATTTTGTAGCCGAAATTAATGCCGAATACCAAACCCTGCGCGACAAGCAAACCAAGAAAGTTGACTTGCTGAGTTTGGAAGAAGCCAAAAAACGTAAACCTAATTTGTTCTGAACCATGTTGCTACTTCAAAAGAAAACTGTTTCCATTCTATTGATTGGTTTGTTATTTCTTGCCTGTAAAAACGAAACAGAAGAAATAAAGACGAATTCGGTTTATATTACAGATGTTTTCGAATACGTTTATGCGCCGGGGCAGCATGCGCCGCTGGCAAAAGCTACCGATGTAGCGTATTTCAAAGGCGATCCGGCTCAACAGTCAAAATGGCTGTATCTCGGCGGTTTTGGAGGTTATATTACGGCCGGTTTCGATCACGACATTGTCAATCGCGAAGGTTTCGATTTCGAGGTATATGCACTGAGTGGATCAGCGCCCGAGCCTGCTGTGGTATATGTTATGCCGGATGAAAACGGGGATGGAAAGCCCAATGAAACATGGTACGAGCTCAAAGGCAATCAGTTCGAAAACTCGAAACGAAACTATTGGTTAAGATATTACAAACCATCGGGTAGTGCTAATGTCAAATGGCTCGACAGTGAAGGCTTGACCGGCGAACTTGTTTCCGGCTTTGGTGGAACTACTTCAGCCGCATGGTGGTGGTCCGAAACTAAAACCGACAGCATTACATTTGCAGGGACACGCTTGCCCGACTCCTACGAAAACAACCCGGTCAATGGAGCTGAGTATTGGACGGTGCCAGCCGATAAGTTTACTTGGGGTTATGCCGAAAATATAAACGGTACTGATTTCGAGAAATCTTCGGGCGCCAACAAACTGGACATTTCGAATGCAGTGGATGCAAATGGAAATCCCATTCATCTTCAAAATATTCGTTTTATAAAAATACAAACAGGCGTTTTTCAACAAGCCGGATGGACCAACGAAGTGTCCGCCGAAGTGCGTGGAGCCAAAGCGCTTGAATAATTTCTTTACAAATACAAAAAACATGGACTATTCAAAAATACAATCGCCCTGCTATGTGCTCGACGAAGTGGCCTTTCGCAACAATCTTGAACTTATTAAATCGGTAAAAGATCGCGCCGGAGTGGAAATAATTCTTGCCTTCAAAGCTTTTGCTATGTGGAGCGCTTTTCCCATTGTACGCGAATATATTCCGTATTCTACAGCCAGTTCGTTGGCCGAAGCCCGATTGGCTTTCGAGGAGATGGGAAGCCCTGCGCATACCTACGGACCTGCTTATACCGACCGTGAGTTTCCTGAAATAGTAAAATGCAGCAGTCATATTACTTTTAATTCGCTTACGCAATTCGAGCGTTTGTACCCGCAAACTCAGTTCTACAATGTTTCGTGTGGTTTGCGCATCAATCCCGAATTTTCGGATGTCGAAACCGATCTTTACAATCCTTGTGCGCCAGGTTCAAGGTTAGGTGTGGTGGCCGATTTGTTGGGAGATCAGCTTCCTGCAGGCATTGAAGGACTACACTTTCACACCCTGTGCGAATCCAATTCCTTCGACCTCGAACGAACACTGGCTGTAGTGGAGCAAAAGTTCGGGAAGTTTTTTCCGCAGATAAAATGGCTGAATATGGGTGGAGGCCATTTAATGACAAAAGAAGGGTACGACGTAGAACATCTTATTGCTTTGCTTCAAAACTTCAAAGCAAAATACCCTCACCTGCAATTGATACTCGAGCCGGGAAGTGCTTTTGCATGGCGAACAGGTGTGTTGGTGGCTTCGGTGGTGGATATTGTTGAGAATAAAGGAATCAAAACAGCCATGCTCGATGTGTCGTTCTCGTGCCACATGCCCGATTGCCTCGAAATGCCATACAAACCGGCCATAGTAGGCGCGACGGATGCAATTGCAGGCAAACCAACCTATCGCATGGGAGGCAACAGTTGCTTGTCGGGCGATTTCTACGGGTCATGGTCGTTCGACGAAGCACTGAAAATCGGCGATCGCGTTGTTTTCGAAGATATGATCCACTATACAATGGTAAAAACTACTATGTTCAATGGCGTTTCGCATCCGTCCATAGGCATTTGGACCAAAGAGAATGAATTTAAACTCATCCGCCAGTTTGGCTACGAGGATTACAAAGGCAGAATGTCATGATGCTATAAAATAAAATCAACTTGTCCGGGCTGCTGAAACCGGGATAAGTTGATTTTTGTAACGCGTTGAGCGGCGTATGTATCGACCTTCGATTGCCTTTGTAACTACTGTCGATTACCATTGTAACTACCTTCGATTGCTATTGTAACGTTGTCAGAAGCCTTTGTATTGACCTTCGATTACCATTGTAACGTTGTCAGAAGCCTTTGTATCTACCTTCGATTGCCTTTGTATTGACCTTCGATGCCATTTGTTTGAGCGTCGATGTCATTTGTTTGATCGTCGATATCAATTGATTTAACATCAGCATCGTATGTATTGACCTTCGATGTCATTTGTTTGAACGTCGATATCAATTGTTTTAATGCCGATATCAGTTGTTACTTAAAAGCTAAAACGATTGCATA
Organism: uncultured Paludibacter sp.; assembly: GCA_963678465.1. GTDB lineage: Bacteria > Bacteroidota > Bacteroidia > Bacteroidales > Paludibacteraceae > Paludibacter. Next base: position 2,881,783 of record OY782858.1, on the reverse strand, counting down.
TCCACCAGTCGTCGGTAAATGCCGTTTTTAGCAATCAGTTCATCGTGTTTTCCGCGCTCCACAATTCGTCCTTCCTGCATCACGCAAATTTCATCCGCCTTTTTAATTGTCGACAAACGGTGAGCAACCACGAGCGTTGTTCGGTTCTGCATCAGACTTTCCAATGCTTCCTGCACCAGCTTTTCCGATTCGGTATCGAGGGCCGAAGTGGCTTCGTCAAGAATCAGAATGGGTGGGTTTTTCAAAATAGCCCTGGCGATACTGATGCGCTGACGCTGTCCGCCCGATAGTTTGCTGCCACGGTCGCCTATGTTTGTTTCGTAGCCTTGCTCGGTAGCCATAATAAACTCATGAGCGTTTGCAATACGGGCGGCTTCTATCACCTGGTCCATTGTGGCATTTTCCACTCCAAAAGTGATATTATTGAAAAAAGTATCGTTAAATAAAATGGCTTCCTGATTCACATTGCCCAGCAGCGTTCGGATATCGTGAGTGCGAAGCTCGCGTACATCTACGCCATCAATTAAAATTTGTCCTTCCTCGGCATCATAATACCTCGGTACAAGGTCCACAAGCGTAGATTTACCTGATCCCGACTGACCCACCAACGCTACCGTTTTTCCTTTTGGAATAACAAGATCGATGTTTCGCAGCACCCAATCGGACTGATAGCGGAAACTTACATTTCTGAATTCTATTTCGCGATTGAAACCATGCAAAGGCGCAGGCATTGCCGGCTCTTGTATGCTGTTTTCGCTTTTCAGAATTTTATCCACACGCTCAAGCGAAGCCAGCCCTTTGCGTATGCTGTAGGATGCTTTCGATAAATCTTTAGCGGGGGCAATAATGCTGTAAAAGATAACAATGTAATAAATAAATTCTGCCGCGCTTATAGTGCTGTTGTTGCCAACTATTAATATTCCGCCAAACCAAAGCAAAACAGCAATCACGGCTGTCCCGATCAGTTCGCCCAGCGGATGTGCAAGGTTGTACCTGCGGTATAAGCCTGTAAAAGTCTTTCGTATCTTTTCGTTCAACTTCGAAAAACGTTCTTCCACTTTGTGTTCGGCGTTGAATGCTTTTACAATACGCAATCCGCCTATCGTTTCTTCTATCTGCGAAAGCATTTCGCCGGTTTCTTCCTGTCCTGCAGTCGATGCCGTTTTAAGATTTCGTCCGATACGACCAATCAACCAACCGCTAATTGGTAACAACACAAGTACAAAAACAGTAAGTTGCCAACTCATGGCCAGCATAACCCCAAGATAAATAAGGATAATCAACGGATTTTTAAACATCATCTCCAGCGAACTCATGATCGAAATCTCCACTTCGTTCACATCGTTCATCATGCGCGACATGATATCTCCCTTTCTTTCTTCGGAGAAAAAACCAATGGGCAAACTCACAATTTTACGGTACAACTGATTCCGTAGATCGCGCACCACGCCCATACGGATGGGAATCATAAAATACGAACCGAAATAAGCAGTTCCCACTTTAAATGCCGTCATTATTATTAAAAACAATCCGAGATAAAGCAAAGCCATGTTGGCGCCCACCTGCTGAATCATTTGTTCTATTCCATAAAACAGGTTGTTTTTCAGTGCTGAAATAATGTCCGTCATTCCATTGTTCCAGGTCCATTCGCGGTAAACACTCACAGTGTTTTCTTCTAATTTGAATAAAATCCGCAAAACAGGGATAATGGCAGCAAATGAGAACAAACTGAATATTGTTGAAAGCAAATTCAGGGACAGACTCAGTACAACATATTTTTTATAGGGTGGTACGAATCGTTTGAGTAAAACGAAAAAGTTATTCATTTATTGATAATTTTAATGCTACGTTCCGGTATCAGATGCCTGTGTAATTTCTTGGAGAAATTCTCCGTAATTCTTCTTTTACAGTATCTTCTACATCAAGTGTTTCTATAAAGTCGCGGATCGATTTTTCGGTAATTCCTTCGTTGGTGCGTGTCAGGGCTTTTAATGCTTCGTAAGGCGCCGGATACGCTTCGCGACGCAGAATGGTCTGAATACCTTCGGCCACTACTGCCCATGTATTATCAAGATCTCTGTAAATCGCAATTTCATTCAGCAACAGCTTTTCAAGTCCTTTGAGTATGCTCTGCGTTGCTATCATTGTATGCGCAAAAGGTACACCCACATTGCGCAAAACAGTGCTGTCGGTCAAATCGCGTTGAAGGCGTGACACCGGAAGTTTCGCCGACAGAAATTCGAACAAAGCATTGGCAATGGCAAGATTTCCTTCGGCATTTTCAAAATCGATAGGATTTACTTTGTGAGGCATAGCCGATGACCCGATTTCGCCGGCTTTGATTTTTTGCTTGAAATACTCCATCGATACGTAAGTCCAAATGTCGCGGCAAAGATCTATCAGAATCGTATTTATGCGTTTCAATGCATCGAACTGAGCGGCCATATTGTCGTAGTTCGAAATCTGTGTCGTCCATTGTTCGCGTTCGAGTCCCAGTTTTTCGGCAACAAAACTGTTCCCGAATTTTTTCCAGTCGATGGCCGGGTAAGCCACTGTGTGGGCATTATAATTTCCGGTGGCACCTCCAAATTTGGCGGAGCAGGGAACTGCTTTCAAAAAGTCTATCTGCTGATTCAGTCGGCTTACGTACACCATTATTTCTTTTCCCAGGCGGGTAGGCGATGCCGGCTGACCATGCGTTTTGGCAAGCATCGAAATGTCGCGCCACTCATCGGCCAAATGATTCAATACCTGAAGCAATTGATCCATTTCGGGGAGATAAACACTTTTTAAAGCCTCTTTTATCGAAAGCGGAATAGACGTGTTGTTGATGTCCTGCGATGTGAGTCCGAAATGAATGAATTCCTTGAACTGATCGAGCCTGAAAGCATCGAATTTTTCCTTCAGAAAATATTCTACGGCCTTCACATCATGGTTGGTTGTCTTTTCAATTTCCTTAATTCGTTGGGCATCCGCCTCCGTAAAGTTTTGATAAACTGATCTTAACTTTGGAAAAACATCCGTTGGAACCTGCTCCAGCTGCTTCAGGGGTATTTCGCACAAAGCAATAAAATATTCCACTTCTACCAATACCCGATAACGGATCAAAGCATATTCTGAGAAAAAGGCTGCATAAGCTTCTGATTTTGTACGATAACGACCATCAACGGGAGAAATAGCGGTCAGCAAGGATAAATTCATAAACGACGGATATTAATGATTGAACAATGGAAAAATAAATTCGAGTCGGTTTAATTTGTTTTGTTTCAAACAAGTAACCATATTGTTTGTCAAAATACAGTAAGGAACTAACAATGTGCAAAGTTAATCAATTTAGCCGGAATTAAAAAGTTTAAACGCACTCCTTGCATTGCTGAAACTTTTTCCATACTTTTGTTACAAGAAATGCATAAAAACACACGAAACGGGTTTCAATCATTACAAATGGTTTGCCGCTATGTGGATGAGAATAGAAATTACAAACCAAATTATTTACAAACGAAATTAGTTAATTAGATGAGATATATAAGAATACACAAAGAAGGACGTTTAATTTTAGGTTCATTACTGCTTATTTTATTGTTGATGAATCTTTTTATATACATTAAATTCCAATTGGTGGTATTGGCAATAAATATTGTTGTTTCTGCCTTACTTCTTTTCTTCTTTGCCTATTTCTTCCGCAATCCTGTGCGCAGGGTTGTTATCGACGACCCCAGTTTGGTGGTTGCTCCGGCCGATGGAACAATCGTAGTGGTGGAACCGGTGGAAGAGAATGAGTATTTTGGCGACAAACGCATACAGGTATCTATTTTTATGTCGGTTTTTAATGTTCATGCCAATTGGGTACCGGTCAGAGGGACTGTTATCAAATCAATTCACCACGATGGAAAACATATGGCTGCTTTTTTACCAAAATCAAGCACCGAAAACGAACGCTCAACCGTGGTGATTGAAACCGAGTTTAAAACTCAAATCCTACTCCGACAAATTGCCGGAGCGTTGGCTCGCCGCATTGTTACTTATGCACATCAGGGTAAGGAATGTCATATCAACGAGCATCTTGGATTTATAAAATTCGGATCGCGTGTCGACATTTTCTTTCCGCTCGACACCGAAATATTTGTTCAGGTAGGTGAGTCTACAATTGGAAACGAAACCATTATTGCTCGTTTAAACGAATAAAAAGATGACTATTGACGAAGCTCAGAAGTTGGTCGACGACTGGATAAAAACCTATGGTGTACGTTATTTCGGCGAATTGACGAACATGGCCATTTTAACCGAGGAAGTGGGTGAATTGGCAAGAGTGATATCGAGAACCTATGGCGAGCAGTCGTTCAAAGCATCGGACGAAGCATACAATATGGCCGACGAAATGGCTGATGTATTGTGGGTATTGATTTGCCTGGCCAACCAAACAGGCGTTAACCTCACCGAAGCCTTTGAAGAAAACATTCGAAAAAAAACCGAACGCGATAATGAAAGGCATTTGAACAACGAAAAGCTGATTTCGTAGCATAAAAACTGCTTTTAAAGTTCGAATACCTCACATTCCCATTTAACAATAAAATTATTAATAAATTAATTTTTAAGCAATGAGTAAGTTTGACGATTTATTTAAAAAATATAACTGCGATGCCTTAAGCGAAGAAGCGGTTAAACAAGATATAGAACGTATACTGGCCAAAAATTTTGCTTCGAACAATAATGTCGAAGTGTACAAACAATGTTTGAACCTGATTGACCTGACTTCGCTGAGTGGCACCGATACGCATACCGAAATCAAATCGATGGTCGAAAAGGTAAATGATTTTAAGTCATCTTTCCCACAACTTCCCAACGTAGCTGCCATCTGCGTTTATCCCGCATTGGTACCTGTTGTAAAAGAGAATATTAAAGAAGATATTGGCATCGCTGCTGTTTCGGCAGGTTTTCCGGCGTCGCAAACATTTATCGAAGTGAAAGTGGCTGAAACAGCTATGGCTGTAATGGAAGGCGCTACCGAAATTGATGTGGTGATTTCTATCGGAAAATTCCTCGAAGGAAATTACGAAGAAGTATTCGAAGAACTTACTGAGCTAAAAGCCGCCTGTCGGGACGCTCATTTAAAGGTGATTATCGAAAGCGGAGCTTTACAGTCTGTTGCCAATATCAAAAAAGCTTCGCTGTTAGCGATGGCTGCTGGTGCCGACTTTATAAAAACGTCGACAGGAAAAATGCCAGTTGCAGCAACTCCTGAAGCTACTTACGTCATGTGTAATGCCATAAAGGAATGGCATGAAAAAACCGGCGTAAAAGTTTCGTACAAGCCGGCTGGTGGCATTGCTACAACCGAAGAAGCAGTGAAACATTATACCCTTGTAAAAGCAATTCTTGGCGAGGAATGGTTGAACAATAAAATGTTCCGCTTCGGAGCAAGCCGATTGGCCAATAACCTGCTCACTTCAATCGAAGGAAAAGAAATTAAGTATTTCTGATAACGCACTACGTAAACAAAAGACAGCCGGTGAATTCAAACTCACCGGCTGTCTTTATTATTCTTTAATTTTTTTGCGATATTGATCCGAACAGAATTGTATCCTCTCTGCTACAACTCAAAACCCGAAACTCGAAACCCAAAACTCGAAACTGATTATATATTTCGTCCCGCAGCAAATTCAGCGCACATGATCAGGGCCTCTTTTACATCGCTATCTGCAAAATTGTTCAGTTCGGCTATGGCTTTGTTTTTATAGGTTTCCATGCAATTGTTGGCATAATCAACTCCGCCATTATTCCGTGCAAATTCCATAATCAGATTAATGTTATCCGCACTAAAATCCTTTCTGTCAATCATCGACATGATATCTTCCTTTGCAGTTCCTTCAGAATTCTGAAGCGCATAAATAAGTGGTAAGGTAACTTTTCCATCTTGCAGGTCGTTTCCGGTAGGTTTGCCTATTTCGATATCCTGATAATAATCAAAAATATCATCTTTTATCTGAAAGCAGATACCAAGGTTTTCGCCAAAGCTTTTCAAATGATTTTTTACCTCAGCACTTGCGTTTACCGAAAATGCACCCACTTCGGCGCACGTTCCAAAAAGTAATGCCGTTTTTTTACGAATTACTTTAAAATAATCGTCTTCCGTTATTTTTGTTTTCTTTGTGTTCGTCAGCTGAATCAGTTCTCCATCCGAAAGTTCCATCCCGATATTTGCAACCGCAAATAAAATATCAAGGTTCTTCGTTTTGGTAGCGTTAATAAGTGAGCTCGACAACATGTAGTCGCCCGACAGAACAGCTATTTTGTTCGTCCACCGCGCATTTATCGAGGATCGTCCTCTTCTTTCCATTGTGAAATCAACCACATCGTCGTGGATCAGACTGGCATTGTGCAAAAGCTCGAGCGATAAGGCGCCGTTGTACGTTGCATCAGTTACTTCGCCACACAGTTTTGCCGATAGTATTGTGAGTATGGGGCGCAACTGCTTTCCTGAACCCTGAAGGATATATTCGTTTACGTTCGAAAGCAGAGGGTTTTCAGTTTTAAGTGCTTCGGCAAAAATACTCTTGAAAATGCGCATTTCTGCTGAAATCGGTTGCCTTATTTTGTCAATTAAACTCATGGAGTTATATAAAATATTTTTGGTTGCAAAAGTAATCATTTTTACAAAACAGTTGCATTTTGTGCAACTAATTATAACAAGTAATTGTGCTAAAACACGTGGCTGTACTTTTTTGTTTTGTTAGAAGGCTTTATTAACAAGTCACCATTGTTCAGTACTGCCTAAATATTCTAAAAACATCATTCTACTCGCCTTTTCGATTAAAAAATGTATCTTTGTTCTTATAATTTCCTTGTTTTTTTAATTCTCTCAATTCCACTAAAAATGAAAAAACTATTCCTCATAGACGCTTACGCCATTATTTATCGCGCTTACTATGCATTTATCCGTGCTCCACGCGTCAACTCGAAAGGGCTTAATACTTCAGCTATTTATGGCTTTGTAAATACGCTCGAGGATGTTTTGAAGCGCGAAAAGCCCACACACATTGCTGTGGCCTTCGACCCAAAAGGAAAAACCTTTCGTCACGAAGCTTACGACCTCTACAAAGCACAACGCGAATCAACTCCCGAAGATATTCGCCTGGCCGTTCCCATTATCAAAAAAATTGTTCAGGCTTATAATATTCCTGTACTCGAAGTGCCAGGTTTCGAAGCCGATGACGTGATCGGGACTATGGCTAAAAAGGCTGAAATTGCCGGTTTTGAAGTATTTATGCTTACGCCCGATAAGGATTACGGGCAATTGGTTTCCAATCATATTTTCATGTATCGGCCTAAGCATACCGGCGGCTTCGAGGTTATGGGTCCCGACGAAGTAAAGGCAAAATACGATCTGGACAGTCATGAACAGGTCATTGATTTACTTGGATTGATGGGTGATGCTTCTGATAATATCCCCGGCTGTCCGGGTGTTGGTGAAAAAACTGCTGTTAAACTTTTAAAAGAATTTGGCAGTATTGATAATCTGCTTCTCAATACCGATCAGCTGAAAGGGGCGCTGAAAACAAAAGTAGAAGCCAACAAGGAACTTATTATTTTTTCGCGATTTTTAGCAACGATAAAAATCGATGTCCCTGTCGATTTTGACGAGAACGCTCTCGAAATTGAGCCTGTAAATGAAGCCGATCTTCAGGCTTTGTTCGATGAATTAGAGTTCAGAACCATGTCGCAGTCGAAGTTCAAAAAGCCTTTTACATCACTGCCACCCGACGAAGCCGTTACGAGCATTCAGTTTGCCCGACCCAAATCTCCGAAAGGTCAGACTTCTCTTTTCGACGCCTTCGATGCAGAGGATGAACCCAAACACACAAAGTCAGAGAAGCCGAAAGAAGCAACGGTACAGTTATTGGAAGAGGCTCCTGAAAACGGATTGTTAACGATCAAGAACGTTCCGCATAAATATCATTTAGTCGATACAAAAGTAAAGCGTGCTGATTTGGTTTCTAGGCTTTTTATGCAAAAATCGGTTTGTTTCGATACCGAAACTACCGGACTTAATGTGTTTGCGGCTGATTTGGTCGGACTCTCATTTTGCTTTACAAAAGGAGAAGCCTACTACGTTACGCTTCCTGCCGACAAATCCGAAATCAGCGAAGTGTTGCACGAATTCAAGGCTTTTTTCCAAAGTGAGCACATCGAAAAAATAGGACAAAACATTAAATTCGATTTGCTTATGCTTGCGATGTACGGCTTTGAGTTAAAAGGACCGATGTTCGATACTATGATAGCACATTATCTTGTCCAGCCTGAGTTACGGCATGGAATGGATTATTTAGCCGAAATTTATCTGCGCTATCGAACAATACATTACGATGATTTGGTGGGTGGTAAAGGAAAAAATCAGATTGACATTCGTTTTGTCGATCTGGATTTGCTGTGCGATTATGCTGCTGAAGACGCCGACATTACTTTTCAGTTAAAAGAAATACTTGAAAAGGAAATTCACGAAAACGGACTTCAGAATTTGTTTTACGAAATTGAAATGCCATTAATGAAAGTATTGGCGCGTATGGAGCAAAATGGTGTCAGAATCGATAGTGAAGCGTTGCGGCTCAGTTCTGTTGTTCTCACAGGAGAAATGATTGAATTGGAAAAACAAATTCATGAGTTAGCCGGATACGAATTTAATGTGTCATCGCCGGCGCAGGTAGGCGAAATTCTTTTTGATCGATTGAAACTTGACGAAAAAGCGAAAAAAACGAAGACTGGTCAGTATTCAACTTCCGAAGATGTGCTCGAAAAAATCCGTTCGAAACATCCGATTATTGGTAAGATCTTAGACTACAGGGGATTGAAGAAACTTTTGAGCACCTATATCGATGCCTTACCTCAATTAATTAATCAAAGCACAGGAAAAGTTCATACCTCTTTTAATCAAACTGTTGCTTCTACCGGTAGGCTGAGCTCCACCAATCCTAATTTACAGAATATTCCTATCCGTGATGCACAGGGCAAGGAAATCAGAAAAGCATTTATTCCGGACGAAGGTTGCGTATTTTTGAGTGCCGACTATTCGCAAATCGAACTCCGCATTATGGCGCATTTGAGTGGAGATGCGAATATGCTTGAAGCTTTCAACAGTGGGCACGACATTCATACAGCAACGGCTGCTAAGATATTCAAGAAACCTATCGAAGAGGTGACATCGGACATGCGTCGGAAGGCTAAAACAGCCAACTTTGGAATCATTTACGGAATTTCAACTTTCGGATTGGCCGATCGGCTTTCCATTCCACGAAGTGAAGCTAAAGAGTTGATTGAAGGGTATTTTACAACCTACCCGGATGTGAAACGTTATATGGACGAAGCCATACAGAAAGCCAAGGAGGCTGGCTATGTGGAAACTATTTTCGGACGGAAACGTTTTCTTGCCGATATCAATTCGCAAAACAGTATAGTGCGTGGGTATGCTGAGCGAAATGCAATTAATGCTCCAATTCAGGGTTCGGCTGCCGATATTATAAAAATTGCTATGGTGAAAATTCAAAACCGTTTGGATCGCGAAAAACTCCATACAACGATGACCATGCAGGTGCACGATGAGTTGAATTTTAATGTTCCTGTTTCTGAAGTCGAAATTGCAAAAAAAATAGTAGTCGATGAAATGGAAAGCGCTATAAAACTGCAAGTTCCACTCATTGCAGATTGCGGAGTAGGTGCCAATTGGTTGGAAGCTCATTAAGAAATAGTTTAAAAATAATTGTTAATATCTGCCGCTAAATCGACGTTGTAATTTGGGTATTGATCAGGCTGAGTAGACCGCCGGGATACAATGCTTACTGCAAGTGGAGTGTTTGTTTTTGCTATTGCCTGGAATAAATAGTAAACTTTATATCAATTTGTTCCAGTTTCATAATGCTTCAATGTGTTTTTTATATTATTCAGCAATATCTATATTAGTTAATTGATTTTTCCGTGTCAAAATGACATAAAATTTAAGAAATATACATTGACAATATAACGAAATTAATATTTATTAACCAGATTATTGGTTTTGGGTTAACTGTCTTTATACGTTGACATTAACGCTTTACTTTGTGTGTAATTTCAGTATAATTTCATAGAATAATTCTAAATTGCCTGAATCAATACTTGTAAAGTTATAGCATTTGAAGACAAAGTAATATATTTGCATAAAATTTCATCTAATACTTTGTTTGTAGATTGACCTGAATATGAGAATTAACACGAAAATACGCTACGGATTAAGGACTATGATTGAAATAGCCTCTTCAACTGATGAAAGTGGAGTTTTGCAGAAAGACATTGCGAAAAATCAGAATATTTCCTTAAAATATCTGGACAGCATTATTTCGTCGTTGAAACTCAAAGGGCTTATTGTTAATTCTAAAGGCAGAGGTAGTGGATACCGTTTGACTCGCTCGGCGAATGAAATAACAATGTACGATATCTACACTGCTTTTGATCAGGTTCAGGTGGTGGAATGTATCAATAACAAAGGTTTTTGCGAAAGATCGTTGCATGACTGTAAAGCAAATTATTATTGGATTGAATTTGGAAAGGAGTTTACTGACTTACTGACAAAAAAGACACTCGATCAGATTGTTTCTTCCACAACTTTTGTGTGTAAAGAGCCCTGTTTATGAGTTGAATGCACAAAGAATAAGGTCGAATGTGAACAACATTTGATTTTTTTTTAATTTTAAATACTACTAAAACTATAGTATTAGTAATTAGTTCTTGAAGTCTGATATTATTAATTGAATTGATTGAAAATAAAGCAATATTTTTTTTGATATACAATGCTACAAAAACTATAGGATATATAATTGCAAATAAAATAAAAAAAAACGAACATGTCAAAACTGAAATTTTCAAACAGATTTTCAATGCTTCTATTAAGCATTTTGTTGGTTTCGGGTTTTCACCTGAATGGTCAGAACCTGAAAATTGATCCAAAAACATTCAAAATGACAATTAGCGGAACAACGAATGTGCACGACTTTACAAGTAAAGTTACACAAGTATCAGGCGAGATTGTACTGAACGGACCCAAACAGGTTCAATCGCTGAATGTGACTATTCCGGTAAAATCAATCAAGAGTGGTGAGAAATTAATGGATAATAAAACCTACGATACTTTTAACGCAGACAAACATCCAAACATTAACTTTAAGTTGACAGAGGTTTCTTCGCTCAATGTGAATGGAGATAAAATTGATGTTACACTCACGGGTAATCTGACTATGGCTGGCGTGACGCGTAAAGTAGAACTGAAATCTACCGGAGTGAATAACAAATCAGGTGCTTACGCATTCAAAGGTAGTGTGTCTCTTAAAATGTCTGATTTTAAGATGAAACCACCAACCGCCATGATGGGTGTAATGAAAGTGGGCGATCTTATTACGCTGAAATATGATGCTACTTTTGCCGGCGAACAGTTGACATCTAATTGATTACACACAACTGGATTTAAATTCATACATATAAAAATTATTTAATTAAAAAAACACAATGAGAAAATCAATTATGATTTTTGGAGCTGCATTTTTATTGAGCAGCATGTCGTCATTTGCACAATTCCGTTCGGGAGATAAATCAGGTATTAATGTATTTGAAACTCCAAAAACTGACGTTCCTTTTGATGGAGTGAAAGTAAAGATTGGTGGAGGATTTACTCAGTCTTTCCAGACTTTAGATCATAGCAACACAGCCGATCCTAAAATGGTTGCTGGCGTGAATCAAAATGAGTTAATTCCTTTAGTTCCAGGTTTTAACCTGGCAAGCGCTAATCTTGCTCTTAAAACTCAATTGGCCGATGGGGTTGCCCTGAACATGGAATTGTACCTTGCCTCGCGTCATCACAACGAAACATGGGTGAGAGGTGGTTTTATTCAGTTTGATAAAGTACCGTTTCTTAAATCTGATTTCATTGATAATATTATGAAATACACTACATTAAAAGTAGGTCAGATGGAGGTTAACTACGGAGATGCACATTTCCGTCGTTCGGATGGTGGAAACTCAATTTACAATCCATTTGTCGAAAATTATATTATTGATGAATTTGCTACTGAAGTTGGAGCCGAAGTGGATGTTCAATACAAAGGGTTCTTGGTAGTGGGAGCGTTGACAAATGGCAAGCTAAAAGGCGATATTGTAGAGGTAACTCCGGTTGTAGGAGCTACCAACGGAAAGCACAACCCATCGATCATTGGGAAAGTAGGATATGAAAATGAAGTAATGGAGAACTTACGTTTGCGTTTAACAGGTTCGGTTTACCATACAGCAGGTTCGGTGGCTAATACTTTGTTTTGGGGCGATCGTACAGGTTCACATTATTTCGGAGTGATGGATTATGCTGCTCCTGGAACAGGAAATGCATGGTCGGGACGGTATAACCCGGGACTGTCAGATAAGGTTACTGCTTTAATGGCTAACTTGTTTGTTAAGTATCATGGATTGGAGTGGTTTTCTACGCTCGAATCAGCTTCTGGTCGTGCAAAAGCTGAAATTACAGGCGAGCGCAAGATGAGCCAGTTTGCTACTGATTTAGTGTATCGTTTCGGAAACAATGAAAACTTCTGGGTAGGTGCCCGTTATAACACAGCCACTGCCGGAGTTGCTGCTGCCACGCCATATGATGTTACAATTGACAGAATTTCGGCTAGTGCAGGTTGGTTTGTTACTAAAAATGTAATGACTAAGGTTGAATACGTTAATCAGGATTATAAGAATTTTGTAGCGAGCGATATTCGCAATGGAGGTAATTTTAAAGGATTGGTGATTGAAGCTGTAGTAGGGTTCTAATCATAGATCTGTGATCATAGTAATAACCGGCATGGAAGATTTTTCCTGCCGGTTATTTTATTCTTAAAAAGTTATGAAGGTAGTCGCTGTCATTTTTTTTCTGTTATTTCAGTCTTCTTTATTGCAATCGCAAACTCAGGTGTTGGTTGAATTGCATAAAAGTAGTTCGTTGATAATACATGGCAAAACAAATATAGCATCGTTTAAATTGAGTCAGGACGGGGCAAAGCTACTCAGCAAGCCCTTGAACTTAGTTGCTGTTCAGCAGCAGGGAAAGTTGTTTCTAAGTCAAAATGTACTGACAATTCAGGTTGGAAGTTTCACGGCGAGTAATCCGATGATTATGAGGGATTTTCTTAAACTCATGAAGTCGGACAAGTATCCTGTTTTAAAAGTTCAGTTAGATCATTTTGAAACTACTGCAATGCCTGTGAAAGATAAGTCTTTGTATGGCGATGCCTGTGTGAAGATTACAATTGCAGAGCATACCAGACGGTTTAAAATTCCTGTTTCATCATACAAAAACGGAGAACTTGTTGTTGTGAGTGGAAAAAAGAAGATAAATATCAGGGATTTCGGGCTTGAGCCTCCGGTAGAAATGCTCGGGATGATTAAGGTGAGTGAGTGGATTGAGATCGAGTTCAATCTAAAGTGTAAACTTACAGTAGAAAATGCTTTTGTGATTTTACAATAAAGGTTTGGTGTCTGTCAAAATAATTGATGCTTGTACCCAAAGTGTTGATTTAGTAAAGTAGAGTAGAGCATGGAATTTTAATAAGTGCCAGATTTCTTGGTTATTGTGTCTGTTTTCCTGGCTAATTTTATTGAGTTTTCTCCACGACAAAAAAGCCCTATTCCAAAAGGAAAAGGGCTTCTGTATTTATTGAAATTAGCAATTAAGCTAATTTATTTACATAAACCGTCAATTTTGATTTCAGGTTGCTTGCTTTATTTTTGTGAATAATGTTGCGTTTTGCTAATTTGTCAAGCATAGCGCTGATTTTAGGCAACATTTCAGAAGCTACAGTTTTATCTGTTGTTAAACGCATTTTACGAACAGCGTTACGTGCTGTTTTTGCAAAATACCGATTGTGCAATTTGCGTTTTTCGGTTTGACGAATTCTTTTGATTGAAGATTTGTGATTTGCCATCTCAAATTTGCTTTTTAAATATCTTTTTATATAACTTTTTTTGTAGTCCATAGGGGAGTCGAACCCCTCTTTCCAGGATGAAAACCTGGCGTCCTAACCGATAGACGAATGGACCAGAATGTTTTAGAACGTTTGCGATTCAGAAATTGTATCTCTCAATTGCGGCTGCAAATATACGGCAGTTTTTTGAATTGACAAAGCCTTTTGGGCAAATATTTTTCAATATTTTATAAATGTCTATTTTTGAGTACTGTTTTACCTGTACTTTTGGTCAATAAAATTGTAGTATGGTCTGTTTTGAGAATAAATTTCCTATTTTTGTAGATTCATTGATGTTAATATGCTTATAAAAACCAACGGAATTGTTCTGCATTCGCTAAAATACAACGATAATTCAACGATTGTAAGTATTTATACCTGTCATTTTGGACGAATTTCGTACATAGTTCACGGGGTAAACAAAAAGCGGGCAAAATTCAGAGCATCGTTTTTGCAGCCTCTTTCAATCGTCGAAATAGATGTATATCATGTTCCGGGAAAGAACCTCCAAAGCATAAAAGACATAAGAAGTGTTTATCCATTCGTTGGGATACCATATCATCCGATAAAGAACTCACTTGCATTGTTCATTTCCGAAATTTTATTTCGTGCGCTGAAACAAACTGATCCGGATGAGAGTTTGTATCATTTTTTGGAGAACTCAGTGCAGGCGCTCGATTGCTGCGACGATGGGCTCGCGAATTTCCATTTGGTATTTATGATTAAATTATCTCGCTTTCTTGGGTTCGCACCCAATAGCGATGGTGAGGAGGAAAAATATTTCGACCTGTTGAATGGCGTTTTTACGCATGCAAAGCCACTGCATGCGCATTTTATTGCTTCAGAGCTTAATAGTAATTTTATAAAAATTATGCAGTCGGATTACGTGGATATGTCGGCTGTTAGGATGTCGCGCGACGATCGGTTCAAGCTTTTAGAGGCTCTTGTTGAGTATTATAAACTACATGTGCCCGATTTTTATGGATTAAATTCGCTGCCGGTGCTACATTCTCTTTTTGACTGAAAAATCCAGCTCCGGTGAATAAAGCTGGTGCAACAACAGTATTAAAATGATTTGAGATAGAATGTCGCGATTAAGTATTTATCAATCCGGGTTACAGTAGGCTTTTGGCTGATAAATTTCAATAAAAACTTGTCTAATCCGGTAATAGTATTTAGCTTTGTAGTCGAACACAAAAAAACTCCGTTTTACATGAAAATTAATCCAGAAGCGCAACGTACGCTTTTTCCTGAGGAATGTTTGCTTCGGGAATTGGCACGTCAACCGCGTCTATCGATAGGTCTGCCTAGGGAAAACACGCAGGTAGAAACAAGGCTGGCCTTAACTCCCGAAGGAGTTGCGATAGTTACAGAAGAAGGGCACAGTGTGTACGTTCAGCGTGGTGCCGGCGAACCAATGTCATATTCCGATTTGCAATATAGCGAAGCAGGCGCTTACCTTGTGGATTCGGCTGCTGAGGTTTATGGAGCCGATATTGTTTTGAAAATAGCTCCACCCACAACCGATGAGCTTGCGCTAATGAACGACCGATCTTCCATTTTTTCGATGCTTCAGTTAAGTAATCTTTCGCCCGAAAGCATTGCTTTGATGATGAAGAAGAAAATGAATGCAATAGCTTACGAGCTGATTAAGGACGAACAAAAGGCATTTCCTGTGGTTAGTTCGGTTTCTGAAATTGAAGGTAGCACGGCCATTGCTGTAGCTGCTGAACTTATGAGCAACGAAAGAGGAGGGAAGGGGTTGTTACTTGGAGGCGTAGCAGGCATTTCGCCAACCGAAGTGTTGATTCTTGGTGCTGGAATTACAGGCACAGTTGCTGCGCGCACAGCCCTTGCTTTGGGAGCTCAGGTCAAAATTTTTGATCATGATATTACCAAGCTTAGGAAAATTCAGCATTATCTGGGTCAGCAGGTTTTTACATCGGTAATTCATCCCGCTGTTTTGTTTAAGGCGCTTGCCTCGGCCGATGCTGTTATTGGTAACCTGAGGTATATCAATGGGTCGGAACGGTTTATGATTTCGGAGGAATTAGTAAAAACAATGAAACCCGGAGCTGTGATTATAGATTTAAGCGTTGATCAGGGTGGCTGTTTCGAAACCTCGAAATGCCGGACATTGAAAAGCCCAACCTATGAAAAATACGGAGTTATTCATTATTGTGTTCCTAATATTTCTGCTCGTGTTGCACGTACTACCTCTATGGCGTTAAGTAATATATTTGCTCCTATTCTGCTCAAAATAGGGCTTTCGGGAAGTGTGAAAGTGGCAATAGCCGAAAGCTCCGGATTTAGAAATGGGGCTTATGTTTACGGGGGAGTGCTTGTAAACAGGCTTATTGGTAGCTATTACAACATTACTTCAAACGATATAGGTCTGCTTTTGGCAGGATATTGATTCATCAAAAATTAAAACGACACAACATTCAGATATGAGACTAAAAAAAATTATTATCGCATTAAATTTACTCCTTATCACATTTTCGGTTTCGGCTTACGATGCCATCGGACATCGCATTATTGCCGAGATTGCTTATCAGCATCTTTCGAAGAAAGCTAAAAAACAGTGTGATAAATTGCTGGGTCAAAAAGGCCTTGTGTACGAGGCTCCATGGGCCGACGAAGTGAAAAGCGATAAGAGTTATGATTACAGTTACGATTGGCATTTTCAGAACCTGAAGGATAGTATGACTACAGATGATCTGAAGGCCCTGCTCGAAAATCCGACAAGCGAAGGAGAGCATTTGTTTTATGCGATAAAAACAATGACTGAGAGGTTGAAATCAAATCAGTCGGATGCCGAAGCATTGAAATTCCTCGTCCATCTTGTTGGTGACTTGCATCAGCCAATGCATTTGGGCCGTTCCGACGACAAGGGAGGAAACCGGGTGGAAATGAATTGGTTTGGAAAGAAAACTAATGTTCATGCTGTTTGGGACAGTCAAATTACGGCAAGCAAATTCATGTCTTATTCGGAATTTAGTTCCTATCTTCAAAATAAATTCAGGCCGAAGGAAAATTCTTTTAAAAACTGTAGCATTCTACAGTCGGTAGAAGCGGTTTATGCGGTTCGGAATTCGATTTATGCTTATGATATGAAAAATACAAACAATTATCATTATGTTTACCGTTTTGCCGACGACCTTGACGAAATGCTGTTCAGGGGTGGAATGCAGTTGGCCAATGTACTTAATGGGATTTTTTGATTTTTTATCTGAAAGAAAATGAGTATAAGGCCTGACGCGCTTTGTAAAGTGTAATTATCCTAAAGTCATCTCTCCGCACAAGCTGATACTCAGTTTGTGTCTGATTTCTGCTTGTGAGCTACATTCGCCCAAAAGGCACATCAACTTAGCGATGATAGCTTCGGTGGTGCAATCGTATCCACTTATTACACCTGCAATTACAAGGTTTAGGCTGGTTTCGTAACGCCCCATTTCAACAGTTCCTGTGCTGCACTGGCTTTTATTAATAATAAGAATACCTCTTTTGCTGGCTTCTTTGAGTTCCTGAAAAAACCAATCGAGTCGTGGAGCATTTCCTGCACCAAAACTTTCGAGAATAACGGCTTTGATGCCGCTGATGTTCAGAATGGCATGAACGGTAGAGCGCGTAATGCCGGGAAAGAGCTTCAGTACGGCCACGTTTTGATCTATTTGAGTGCGTACACGCAATTTGGTATCGATATCAGGATAGTGAATATACGACCGGAAATACTTGATGTGAACTCCTGCCTTGGCTAATGGCGGATAGTTGTATGAATTAAAAGCGTTGAAGTGTTCGGCATTTTTCTTGGTTGTTCTGTTTCCCCTGAAAAGTGTATCCTCAAAAAAGATGCATACTTCGGGAACTATGGGCATTCCATTTTCTTTGGCCGAAGCAATTTCTATCGAGGTAAGCAAATTTTCTTTTGCATCGGAACGCATCATACCGATAGGTAGTTGAGCACCTGTGAAAATAACAGGTTTTGAAAGGTTTTCGAGCATAAAACTAAGAGCCGAAGCTGTATGTGCCATTGTGTCGGTGCCATGAAGCACTACAAAGCCGTCGAATTCATCATAGTTTTCCTGGATGGTCAGCGCCAGTTTTACCCAGGTGTCGGGTTGGATATCGGAGGAATCAATCAGCGGTAAAAAAGGGATGCTTTTGATGTGAACTCCTGTTTGTTTCAATTCAGGCATATATTCCTGTAGCCGGGCAAAATCTATCGGACGCAATGCACCTGTTGCAGGGTCTTCGGACATACTTATTGTTCCCCCGGTAAATAGCAATAACACAGAATTTTCTTTTCCCACGGTCTATTTATACTAATTTGAGACAAAGATAATGTAATTTCCCGTTAAATTACTTTCTTTTTGACATTTTGTTTGTGTGGAGTTTAAATTAGTAAAAATGTATGACATTTTGTTTGTAATTTTTGTATTTTGCACAAATAAATGCATAATATTAACTGATTTATTGGAATTTATGTTTCTTAATTTTGAAACGAAGCCAATGGTCGATGTCAGGAAAGTTTTACTTCAATCACCTTTGCGATACTGACATAGCATAAGAACCCGGTTACCTGATAGCCCATTTGCCTTATCAGGCTCATGTATTGCTGCACTTGCTGCTTGTGAGTGTTACTTTCGCTTTCACCAAATTTATAATCCACTACCGTCGCATTTCTATCCTGAACAACAATTCTATCGGGTCGGTAAATATTGCCGCCGGGAGAAAGGATGCTGGCTTCGTTAATAATATTTAAGCCGCTCGAAAACCAATCGTTTACATAGGGTAAAGACCAGAATTTTTTTAATTCATTTCTCACAATGATGCCTTCATTTTCGTTGATAAGACCTTTTCTGATCATATCGCTGATTGTTTTTTCCTGGTCGGATTTGATTTTGATTTGCCGTAAAATGTCATGCATGATAATCCCGAAATTCAAGCGGCTCTCATTCATGTTTTGTTCCTTTAGCCAATAATCCTGACTGATGTGTTTTGTTTTAAGGCGGTCGGTCACATTTATCGAAACATATTGATCTACATTCATCGTCGTTTCAGCCGAAGCTGGTTCTGTATATTTGTATTTCAAAGGCTCGCCAATGCAGAAATCCGATGTTTCATTGTCAAAATTACAAATTAATTTATCGGAATTTGTTGCGTCAATATTATGATTGAAGCTGTAATGCATTAATCCTGATAAAGATTTGATTTTTTCAACGGATTCGGGGGCTTTGTCGGCAAGAGGAGCAAAGCAGATTAATTCATGTCGTGCACGGGTAAAAGCCACATAAGCCACATTCAGGTTATCGATGTATTGATGCATTAATTCATCGAGGTAATTTTCAGCAAAAATTGTATTTGCCAATCCGGATGCATATTCAACAGGTAAAAGAGGGAGTTCGTTGAAGGGTGCTTCGTTGGGTGCACACCACAGTACGTTTTTAAATTTTCCGGATTTTTTGTCGACATCCCAGTCGCAGAAAGGAATGATGACGACTTTAAAATCAAGACCTTTTGATTTGTGAATGGTCATAATCCGAAAGGCTTGTGCATTTTCGGGGGTCGATACAGACTGACGAATGCCGGTTTTATCCCACCATTTGAGGAAGCTGTACAAGTCGGTGGCTTTAGCCGTTGAGAATTTGTAAACCAGGTCCTGAAATGCCTGTATAAAGATAGCTTCGTTGTGCCACATTCCCAAATTAAATAATGCAATAATCTGCTCTACCATTTCGTACAACGAGTTGTTTTTAAGTTGGCTGAGTGTTTGGTTTTCGGTATCCGAAAAAAGTTGGGAAAACGCATTTTTCTCTGTCTTATCCGGAAAACAAGCATTCAATGCTTCGGTTTCAGACAGCCGGAGGCGAGCTCTTGCATATTCGTAATCTACGATAGTTTGCTGAATCGTGTCGTTGGGCTGAACAAACAGCCTTAATATGCCCACAAGAAAACGTACTGAAGCTGCCGAACTGATCAATAGTCCTTCGTTTCCCATAATGTCATAACTATATCCCGGTTTAGCTTCGGCTGATGATTTGTGAGTGAGTAGTTTGCGAATCACTTTCTGAGCATCATCGTTCTTTTTTACAAGAATTCCCACATCTTCGGGCCGATAGCCTCTATCCTGTAGTTCTTCGAGCAAAACAGGCAGGCGATTCAGTGTTTCGGCTTTCCACCCTTCATCATTTTCGTCCTGAGGAATGAAATTTATTTTTACGTAGCCTTCGCCTGCTTTGGGCGATACTTCCTGTTGCAGTTGGCCGTATGCATGCTCAATGCTTTGAGAGAGTGGAAGAAGATGAGGATAAACTGTCAGCGCAGAGGATAGGCTAAGGTTCAGTTTCTGTTGCAATAGTTGTGAGGCGCATGCAAAAAAAGAATTATTAAATTCCACAATATTTCTGTCGCTTCTCCAGTTGGTTTTCAGGTCGTCGGTCTGAATTTGTTCCGGCCGAAAATCGAGCATTACTTTTTCGTCGAGCAGTTTCCAATCTGAATTTCGCCAACGGTAAATACTTTGTTTTACATCGCCCACCACCAGGTTAAATTTACCTGAAGAAAGGCTGTTGGAAATAAGTGGGAAAAAGTTACGCCACTGGAGCGCAGAAGTGTCCTGGAACTCATCGATCATAAAATGATCAATATGAATGCCTGTTTTTTCGTAAACAAAAGGAGTTTCACTGTTATCAATAATGCGGTTGAGCAGCATATTGGCATCCGAAATGAGCATTGAATTTTGTTCTTCGGTCAGCTTTTTTATTTGCAAAGCCAGGTCGGACAAAATGCCAAGCGTGTTGATATGTTTCAAAATAACAATGGCTGAATTGTACGGAACAATTCCCGATGTCAACAAATTCAGTATTTGTTGTAATTTTTGCTGAAGACCATTGTTGCAAGCATTTTGGATGGCAGCAACAGTGTCTTTTGGCGCCGTTTTAGCGTGCCAATTGGACACATCGGCTACCATATTTACAAATGAATCTTTCAGTTTAAATTCCCCGATAAGTATTTTATTCAAAGTTTTCATGGCGGAGTTGCTGCCTCCCTTAAAACTTTCAGGTGTTAATCCATTGTTGGTGAGTAGATCAAGCGTATTTTGCGTTACCGCTTTGATGTCGGCTTCGAAGTCGGTCTGAATTTTACGGAGTTTCGATTGATAATTGCGTAAAAAATCCCTGTCGTGCAGTTTACGGTTAGTGTCTTCGGCTTTGTCTTGATAGCTTTCTTTGAAAATCTCTTTCCCCAGATCCTCGATGCTGCGGCGTGGATTCCAGTTTTCCGACTGTTCAATCCGGTCTTCAGCAAACTGGGTAAGCCAGCTAAGCAGTTGCCGATTCTCTTCCTTCGACAGATCGTGAAACAAATTATCTACCGATTGTTGCAAGGTGCTCTCGTTATCGAGTTCGAGGTTGTATCCGCCTTGTACGCCTATTTCACGGGCAAACGAACGTATGACCTGTTGAAAAAAACGATCGATGGTGCTTATCGAAAAAGACGAATAATCGTGAAGAATGGTGATAAGGATTTTGCGTGAACGTTCGTTGACGGCTGCTTCACTCATTTTGAATGTGCGCATTAAGTCAGAGCGATAAGGCGACTTATCGCTTTGTGCTAAGGCGTGTAGCTCTTTCAGGATACGGGTTTTCATTTCATCGGTAGCCTTATTTGTAAAGGTAACCGCAAGAATCCGGCGATAAGTCGCATCATTCACCGGATCGAAAAGCAGGTGAATATAATCCTGTGTCAGTCGGTATGTTTTTCCCGATCCGGCAGAAGCTCTGTATATTTTAAGCATGCATCAATCTTTTTTCTCGAGCTGTTTCTGAATTTTTTTTATTGCTGTTTCAATTGATTTTTCAGGTTCAATAACATTGAGCTCGCCCCAGAAGTCGGGATCGCTGAATCCGGAGGCCTCATCGCTGACGATAACATTTGAGCGAAGACGCTCTTTGCGGCTTGCCGGTTTTTCGGTTCCTGCTTTTTCCCAGTCGGTTACAGCCATTTCTATTGTTGAATAGTAGGTGGTGTTGAAAAGTCTTCTTTTCCAGTTGATGCGCAAGCCAAGTTCGATGCGGCTATAGCCATAGTACCATTTTCCATCTTTTTCGGTATAATCAATTCTGTAGTTTGCTTCTACCGGGTATACATTGGCTTTGAGTGGTTTGCGGATGATAAACATGCGACTTGAGGCTTCTCTGTCCTGTATGTTGAGCTTGAAGACTGCGCTTTTAAGTGCAAGGCTTTCGGCATCGATATAGAGTTTTCCATAATATAAAGGCTCATTACTGATGGTGCTTTGAATAAAATCGACCACGTAGATCAACCTGTTGTCGAGACGCGTTGAACGGTCGAAACTGAATTCGTAATTCGTCATCATTTTTTCAGTAAAAATCATCGAAGGGTTTTTCATTACATCGAGATACAGTGAATTGAAAGGACCTCCCATAAGTTTGAATACAAGCGTATCTACTTTTGAGTAGTCAGTTCTTTTTCTGGCTTTGTACATTTTAACCACATCGGTTTTGTACGAAGCGTAGGGCTGTTTGTATATGTCGACTACCGCCTCCGAAAGGGATGCATATGTTTTGTTTTTTTTGATAGTTTCGCGATAAAAGGCTGTCATTTGCGTTTCCTCACTGGAGTAGTTTTCACCAATTTTATACATCATGGCTTCTACTAGGGCTTTTGCATCCTTCGATATTACGCTTACTTCCGGAAGTTCTACTGAAATGGCTTCCAATTCAATGCGTGTTTTTTCTTGTAATAGCTCTGATAAGGAAATCACACGGTTTTTATAGCCCATATATCGCAAAGAAATTTTGCCGTTTTTTACCGAAGAGGATACTTTTAATGAAAATTCACCTTCAGTATTTGTAACTGTTGATATATTTGTCCCCATTAATAATATGGTTGTAAAGGGCAATGGATTACCACTTAATTTATCAACCACAATTCCTTTGAATTCATTAAAAGATTCGGGCATCTCAGGCGACTCGGCATAAACCGGAACTCCTGCATTTAAACTTAGGAAAAGAACCAATATACAAAAAGCCGGAATCTTAATTTTTGTGATAGCGTGTAGTCTCATAACATTAAATTTAAGAATGTAGCACATTAATATTCAATATGTTTAAGTAACAAAAAGTATATAAAAATAGTTTGTATTTTTTCATAAAAAAACTTTTGAGAAATGCAGTTTGGTTGCATAAGCTCATTTAGTTCACTACGAATTTACCGACATTGCGTCTTGTTCCTGAATAATTCTTGATAATATAAATGCCTTTTTCGAGTCCCGAAACATCGATTGTCGATTCACCATTCATTGATTCAGCATACATTAGCAGAACACCGCTGGTGTTGTATATGTAAAAGCGTGCCGATTCCGGCTCGTCTGTTTTTACAAATACAGACTTGTTTTCGCCGTTGTAACTTACATAAAAAACATTTTCCTTTTCAGGATCCGAATTATCACCATTCCACGATCGATCCTTATATTTTCCCCATACATATTCCGAAAGAATCGGGAAGTCGACGAATGGGTTTCGGTTGCCCTGTAGCTTGTATACAGCGTTGTTACGGTTGATCTCTTTTTCGCTCACCGGGTCATTCCTGCTCCATTCCAACAGTAAATTAATGGCATAGGGTTTAAATACAGGATATGAATTGTTCGACAACATACTTGTGGTCCCTGTGCTTCGCCAGTTGGTGACGTAATCTTCGTAGCAGGTTACCATGTACATATAATCGCGGGCGAAATCGCCCTTGTACTCATTGGCTGGTTCGAAAACCACACCCGAATATCCGGGGTAGGAGCTGACGCCTACTTTCACAACTCCATTCGAAAAGGAAATCTTAGCTCCGGCTATGCCCAGCGGATAATTGGATTTAGCAGAGTTGGCAGTAGCATCCGAAGGATAGAGATTGTGTAGATCGGAATAAGCCACAGTGGTTTCGGGACTTGTACTCCACCAACTTTTAGGCATATTGTGTTCGCGGTTCATGCCCGACCATGTTGTTCGTTTATTTGAGGAATACATGTCCCAAAAGTAACCATCTGGATGCCAGTCGGTGCTGCGAAATGATGTGCTGGAACTATAATACTCAAGAATGATGTGAGGTTTGATGGTTTGATGTAAAACAGTTTTCAGTTCAGCATTTTTTTTTCCTACTGCAAGGTTGTAGTAATTGGCCGGAACCTGAGCTAAAAGGAAAGATATGCTGAATTGAAATAGAAATAAAAATTTGAATTTAAAAGAAGAACCCATTGAACATTTTGTTTAAAAAGCTAGAGAGGTACAAAAATAATTATTTTAATCGAAGTTGAACACATAAATTGGATAAGTTTCAATAAATTCGATCATTGCGATATTTATGAACAGTCCTTATTTTTTTCAATAAAAACCGAAATTCGAATGATCCAAAACGGGCCGGCAATTGTTTATTTGTGAGTCCGCTTAACAAATGTACTGTACATGCTTGGTGCTAAATAAAAATTTGTCGAAAGATTTATGTTTTTTCACATCATTCATCTTTCCCCACTCGTAAAAAATGTGTACATTTGCAGGCAATATTTTTTCATAGTATGACTTTGTCATTTCTTGTTGAAATTTAAACATTTAAAAACAAATTCTATGTCATTTATTGCTGAAAGAGTTCAGATTGAAGGAGTAACATTTGATGATGTATTACTCATACCTGCCTACTCGGATGTACTTCCCCGAAACGTAGATCTATCAACACGTTTTTCGCGCCGCATCGAGCTTAAAGTCCCTATCGTGTCCGCAGCTATGGATACTGTTACCGAAGCCAAAATGGCCATTGCTATTGCCCGCGAAGGTGGTATAGGTGTTATTCACAAAAACATGCCGATAGCCGATCAGGCCAAACAGGTTGAAATTGTAAAACGTGCCGAAAACGGTATGATTTCGAATCCAGTAACCATACGCAAGGGTGCTACTGTGGGTGATGCGCTTGCTATTATGTCAGAATATAAAATTGGTGGAATTCCTGTTGTGGATGAAGGCGGCTATCTTGTTGGTATAGTTACCAATCGTGATTTGCGTTTTCAACGCAATATGACAACCAAGATAGACGATGTAATGACAAAAGAAAACCTGATTACAACATCGCGATCAACCGATCTCGAAGCCGCCGCCGACATATTGCAACAATACAAAATTGAAAAATTACCTGTTGTAGACAAGGACAATAAACTTGTAGGTTTACTTACTTACAAGGATATTACAAAAGCAAAAGATAAACCGATGGCATCAAAAGATGCTCAGGGACGACTCAGAGTTGCTGCCGGAGTAGGTGTTACAGGCGATGTTTTTATACGTATCGAAGCATTGGTCGAAGCTGGTGTCGACGCGATAGTGATTGATACAGCGCACGGACACTCGAAAGGTGTGATTGACACCTTGAAGGAAGCAAAGAAAAAATTCCCTGAGATCGATTTCGTTGTTGGCAATATAGCCACTGGCGATGCAGCACTGGCATTGGCTGAGGCTGGAGCCGATGGCGTGAAGGTGGGTATTGGACCAGGTTCAATTTGCACCACACGTGTTATTGCGGGGGTGGGGATGCCTCAGCTTTCGGCTATTTATGAAGTGGCAAAGGCTTTAAAAGGTACTGATATTCCGGTGATTGCTGATGGTGGAATCCGTTATTCGGGCGATATAGTGAAAGCGCTCGCTGCCGGTGCTTATACCATTATGGCGGGTTCGTTGTTTGCCGGAGTAGAGGAATCACCGGGCGAAACAATTATTTTCAATGGACGTAAGTTTAAATCGTATCGCGGTATGGGTTCGCTTGAAGCCATGGAAAAGGGTTCGAAAGACCGATATTTTCAGGATGGAGAGGCAGATGTAAAGAAACTGGTGCCCGAAGGTATCGCCGCACGTGTACCGTTTAAAGGTTCATTGTTCGAAGTCGTTTACCAAATGATAGGCGGATTGCGTGCCGGAATGGGTTATTGTGGATCGCGTAATATCGACGAATTGCACAATGCTAAATTCACGCGTATCACCAATGCCGGAGTGGCCGAGAGCCATCCTCACGATGTGTCGATTACGAGTGAAGCGCCCAATTACAGCCGTGGTGAATAAAAAGTTTTAAAAAATAGCATGGATTTTATAACATAATTGTATTTTTGAACGTTAATACATATTCATGTTAAATGTATAAAAAACTATCAGATTAAATTTATGAGATCACTATTCATTTCGTTTGCTTTAATTCTTTTTTCTGCGACTTTGTGGGCACAAAGCAGTGACCCTGTATTGATGTCGATCAATGGAAATCCTGTGTTGAAATCGGAATTTGAATATATTTATAACAAAAATAATTCGAACAATTCATTGGACAAGAAAACCTTGGATGAGTACGTCGATTTATTTATTAATTTCAAATTAAAAGTAGAAGAAGCTAAAGCTCAGGGAATTGATACTACCAAGTCGTTTGTAAACGAACTGGCCGGATATCGTTCGCAGCTTACAAAGCCCTATCTTACCGATTCGAAAGTTGACGAACAGATATTGAAAGAGGCCTATGAAAGAATGAAGGAAGATGTTGAAGTAAGCCATATTCTGATCCGTGTTGCTGCTTCAGCTTCGCCAGCCGATACGCTCGCAGCATGGAAAAGAATAAATTCTATTTTGAAACATCTTGAAAAAGAGGATTTTGCTAAAGTGGCAAAAGAAACCTCCGAAGATCAGGATGCCGAGAAAAGCGGTGGTTATATTGGGTGGATTTCAGCGTTTAATACTGTTTATCCTTTCGAAAACTCGGCTTACAATACGCCTGTAGGAAAAATCTCTAAACCGGTTCGTAGTGCTTTTGGCTACCACCTGATAAAAGTAAATAACCGCAGAAATTCATTGGGCGAAATTTTGGTGTCGCATATCATGCGTTTCACAACTCAGGGCAACGTAGAAAAAAACGATGCTGCTAAAGCAAAAATAGATTCGTTGTATCAGCGTGTGTTGGCAGGGGATGATTTTGCTAAACTGGCTGCAGAGTTTTCGGAAGATAGAGCTTCGGCGACTAAAAATGGTGAATTGCCATGGTTTGGTACAGGACGAATGGTGCCTGAGTTTGAAACAGCTGCTTTTGAAATTAAAAATATAGGAGACTTTAGTCGCCCGATACAGTCGGCATATGGTTGGCACATCATCAAGTTGCTCGACCGCAAAGGGCTTGGCAGTTTCGAAAGTGTAAAAGCCGATATTGAACGAAAGGTAAAACGCGATGAACGTGCCAATTTCGGACAAAAAGCGTTTGTGGCTAAACTTCGGGACGAATATAAGTATACCGAAAATAGCGAAAATGTAAAGGAAATTGTAAAATTACTCGAAGGTAAAACGCTTGTTGATTCGGTATTTCAGGCCGAAGCATCGACACTAAACAAAACTTTGTTTACGTTTGCCGATAAGTCATATTCACAGGTTGATTTTGTGTCGTATGTCAAGAATAATGGTTATACTGAACAAGCAATTGCTTCGGAGATTGTGAATGAAAAGTTAAGCCAGTTCGTAACTAAAGAATTACTTGCTTACGAAGATACTCAGCTCGAAAAGAAATATGACGATTTCCGTTTTCTGATGAACGAATATCACGATGGTATTTTATTGTTTGAAGTAAGCAACAATGAAGTTTGGGATAAAGCATCGAAGGATACCGAAGGATTGGCCAACTACTTTGCGAACCACAAAGCAGACTATGTTTGGGAAAAACCCCATTTTAAAGGTTGGGTTGTTTCGTGTAAAGACAAAGACAGCTTTAAAGCCGCCAAAGCCATAGTGAAAAAATCGCACAACGACTCGATTGACAAATACTTACGTACGCGTTTGAATGATAGTATTCAGTATGTAAAAGTAGAAAAGGGTGTTTATGTGCCGGGCGACAATAAAGCTATTGATAAGTATGGGTTTAAACTGAAAAAATCGACATTTGAACCAGCGGCCGAATATCCATATGTTTTTGTAGTTGGTAAAAACCTTAAAAACCACCCCGAAGATTATACCGACGTTCGTGGTTTGGTGACTGCCGATTATCAGGAATATCTTGAAAAAGAATGGATTGTTAAGCTCAGAGCTAAATTCCCGGTTGTTGTCGACAAAAAGGTGCTTGAGAAAATAAAAACGAACTGATAAAGTTTTACATTGAACAACAGATCATAAAAAAAGTCCTGAGAATTCTTTCTCAGGACTTTTTTTATGATCTGTTTATTTGAAGTTTATTTTTTTTACTTTAAAGCCAAACCAGAGGAGTAAGTCGGCGACTTTTATCCTGAAATCTCCCTGAATAAGTATTTCTCCGTCGCGCGACGATCCACCTACACCACATTTAATTTTCAGTGTTTTAGCTAGTTCCTTTAATTCAGCATCACTTCCAAGAAATCCGCTGATAAGCGTAGCCGGTTTGCCGTTGCGTTTGTCAAGTTCAATTCGCAAAGGTTCTTTTTGTTGTTTTTTCGTATTTTCTGCTTTTGGTGCTTCAGGGCTGTTTTCGCCTTCGGGAAGTTCCGCTTTTAGCCCGCTGAGTTGATCTCTCCAATCCATTTCTGATTACAATTTAAATAATTTCTGTTTTCTCAAATCGCACTTTTGTCGGGAGCTGATAGTTTTTTGAAAAACTCCCAAATAATAATTCCTCCCGTTACACTTACATTGAGCGAATGTTTGGTGCCGAATTGTGGTATTTCTATGCAACCATCGCAAGCATCAACCACAGTTTGTTGTACTCCTTTTACCTCATTGCCGAGCACTATGGCATATTTTTTTGTGTTGTCGAGCTCCAGTTCGGTTAGCAGGGTGCTTCCTTCGGCTTGTTCGATGGCAAACACGGTGTATGCTTTTGTTTTTAACTCATTCAAAGCATCGTGTGTGTCTTCGAAATACTTCCATTCAATTGTATTTTCGGCGCCCAAAGCGGTTTTATGAATCTCGGCATGAGGCGGAGTGCTTGTAATGCCGCAAAGGTAAACAGCTTCGATCACAAATGCATCTCCGGTGCGAAACACCGAGCCTACATTGTGCAGACTGCGCACATTGTCGAGCACTACAACCAGAGGTGTTTTTGTACTTTTCTTAAATTCTTCCGGTGTCAGCCGGTTCATTTCTGTTATTTTTAGTTTTCTCATTTTTCAATTATTTGTTCAATACATCAATAGCCTTTTCAATGATTGTATCGTATCCGTTTTCTTTATCGGCAGCATTTAGGTCCACTTTTATATCAGGATCGATGCCCCATTCAGTGTGTTGCATTTGCGCATCGTACATTGGGCTGGCCGAAAAACGAACCATCCAGCCATTTGGTATTTCGCTCGAAAAAGGCAAACCGCCACCACCACCTGTTTTGTCGCCAACAATAGTAGCTTTAGGGGCCATTTTCATTCGGACAACAAAAGCATTGGTTGCACTATAGGACATTCGATTGGTGAGAACTACCACCGGAAGTTGCCACTGCAAGCTTTTGTGCGCAGGAGTTTTAATCTCCTGAGGTTTCGAAAAGTCAGTTGGTCCTTCGCCTGTTTTATGTTGCATGTATCCTGTAATCGTTTCTTTATCAAAAAAATATGATGCAAATTGTTCCGACAGATCAAGGTAGCCACCTCCATTGTTTCTGACATCAATAATAAGTCCCTTGCAATCCTTGAAATAATTAAAGATATAGCTCATGTTTGTATCGCTAAACCGGTTCGAAAAATCGCCATAGTAAATATAGCCAATGTTGTTGTTGGAAATTTTTCCATAGCGCAAGCCGCTAACACTATAGTATTTGTTTCCCAGGTATCGTTCGGAATAAAGAAAATCGGAACTGAAATTGGCGGGATAATCGGTGTACCATTTTTTATAATTGCTTACTGCAAAGCTTGTGTAGAGGTTCACGTGTCCATCTTTCAGTTCGGCGAGCATATCGGCCATCAAATTGTAAAATTCTAGATAGCCTGACTTGTTGTTAACCTTGGTTTTATATGTTGTATGTATGGAGTCCCAATTTATGTTTTTATATTCCAGGTAGCAGTATTTTTTATCAATAATGCTCCACAGCGCCTCAAAATTACCTTCGTTGGTATTTGCCTGTATCTCTGGTTCTTCAATGCACGAAGATAGAAAAACACCCAACAGGAGTATGAATATAAAATGCTTTTTCATAGTCTGAATTTATTTGTCTGAACTTATAAAATTATCGGGCGCCAGCTTCTTTCGTCCCGAAAAAATATATAAATCATATTTTAGACCGATCTGAAGACTAAAATTGTTTTGTGTAAAGACCATATCGTTGGCTTTATATTTTAACTTAGCCATATCAACACCCAGCCGAAAAGTAGAATGTTTGAACGGAAAATCGAAAATAAGTTTTTTATAACTTGCCAATTTGTTGTGTAATGAACTGAGGTGAAAGGCATTTGACAATGATCCCAATTCAAACATTTCGTAATACGAAGCTCCCATTTGAGGTACAAACATATAACCTAACACGGGAATTTCAATTTCATAATTCAAACGCACAGGCCATCGGTGAAAAGGAATATCGTATCGAACTTTACCGGCGATGTTTAAATTGGTTGCCAGATCGACATTGACAGGATTATTTACATTGCGGGGCAGATATTTATATCCAATACCAATATCAGCAGTTCCACCAGCCAGCAATTGAAGCCGCGATGCTGGTCGGAAATGATAAAACATGCCCCAACTGTAGGCTGCACCCATATACATCATTGCTGCAGTTTGTTGCGGATTAGTGCTGTATGCTACCGAAGCTTTAATCTTCCCTTCCATGGACAAGTTTGTATTTTCTGTCGAAAAAAATTTTTGTCCGGTGTGTTCGTAATTTATGCCAATACCACTGTATTCCAATGGCGAAAGGTATGGGTCGAGCAGCTCTACTCTCGAAATTCCTAAACGATCAGATGTGTTAATAAGTCTGTATTTCGAAATATCATTGTTTTGCGAAAACAGAGATGCCGAACATAGCAACAACCCTATAGAAGTTATTAATTTCATCATAAATCCGATATTGAAATTTATTGTCTGCAAAAGTAAGAAAAATATACGCAAGCACACTAAGGTGTTAAATCTATTTCGTTAGATCTTCACTATGTTTCAGCGTTTATTTGATTATACAAAAAAGCTGTAAAGGCCGAAACAGTTTCTATTTTTTCTAAGGGATGAAAAATGGATGAACTTTTGCCGACAAAAACATATCCGAAGTGTAATTCTTCTTTTCAACATAGAAAATTAAATTCCGTTGTTTTCTGGTCTCTCTAAAAACATTATCTTTGTGGTTAGTTGATTACAAAATTATTCCCTATTTATGAAGAAACTGGTTTTTGCAACCAATAATGCGCACAAGCTTTCCGAAGTAAAAGCTATTCTTGCGCCGCTATACGAAATAGTAAGCCTTGCTGAACTTAATTGTTTTGATGATATACCCGAAACGGCCGATACCCTCGAGGGAAATGCATTGCTGAAAGCACAATTTGTATTTGAAAAATATGGCTTTGATTGTTTTGCCGATGATACAGGCCTCGAAGTGGATGCATTGGGTGGTGAACCTGGTGTTTTTTCGGCACGTTATGCGGGCGAAGCGCACAATTCGCACGATAATATGCTTAAATTGTTGGATCGGCTTGGTGATAATCCCAACCGGAAGGCCCATTTCAGGACTGTAATTGCACTGATCGAAGCCGGTGAAATTCGCTATTTCGAAGGTCGAATTGATGGGTCGATTGCCGAACAACCACTTGGTACGGCTGGCTTTGGTTACGATCCGGTTTTTGTCCCCAATGGATATTCTCAGAGCTTTGCACAACTGGGTGCCGACCAGAAAAACAAGATTAGTCACAGGGCTTTGGCAGTAAATAAACTGACTCAATATCTACAAAAACAATAAGCATTAAGCATGTTATTTGCTATTTTATCGATTTCTTTTACAGCATAATAAAATAAAACAGGTGTATTTTAGTTTTCTAGTAAAACAATTAGCTTAAAACAATGAAATTCAAAACACTCATAACAGCAGTATTTGTGTTGTGTGTCTTCTCTGTTGCTCAGGCTCAACTTGCCATGGGAAAATGGAGAACACATTTCGCGTTTAATTCAGTGATGCAGGTTGCTCAATCAGAAAACAAGATTTTTGCAGTGAGTGGAGGTTCGTTATTTTCGGTCGATAAGGAAGATAAAAATATCGAACTCTACAGCAAAATGACCGGCTTGAACGATAATAATGTATCAAGAATTGGATACGATATTACTAATAAACAATTACTGATTATTTATAGAAACGGAAATATAGATGTGTTAAGTTCAAAAGGAGTGAAAAACATTCCTGATCTGTATTATAAGCAAATGGGTACCAGTAAATTAGTTAATCAAATAATGTTTTACGGTAACAAAGCATATCTATCGTGCGATTTTGGTATTTTAGTGTTGGACATGGCCAAGGCTGAAGTGGCCGATACTTACTATATTGGCGCTAATGGAGCAGATGTAAAAGTGCTGAACAATACCATTCATGGAGAGTATATTTATGGTGTTTCGACTTCAGCCATTTACAAAGGACTTTTAAAAGAACCTAATCTCGCAAATTTTGAGTTTTGGTCAACCGAACCAAACCTTCCGGGAAATGGCGACTTAAAAAAAATTTCAACCTTTGGCGAAAAACTTATATTGCTGCGTGGTACCCAACTTTTTTCTAAAACAAATAATCAGGACTGGCAACTACTTTTCCCTTCAATAGAAGTAAGAGATTTTTTTATTTCGAACGATAAAATAATTATAAAAGACAAAGGTTTATCAGTTTATTTTGCCGATAATTCGTTATCGATAACGGCCATTCAGAATATAGAAACCGCAGTAGATGCTGTGTTTGATACCGAAAGAAATCTTTTATGGATGGCAGGAGATGCGAAAGGCGTGGTGGCTGTAACAGCAACTAAAAATCCCGAAATCAATTATTACAAACCGAATGGACCGACTACTAATGTACCCTGGCAAATAAAATTCAGTGGATCGAAAATGTTTGTTGTGCAAGGTGGTAGATGGGCATCCCAGAATCAGTTGCCGGGTTATGTGATGATGTATGAGAATAATACATGGACTAATCTTGATCCGGCTGATATAAAACTTAACACAACTTACAATGCGCTCGATTTCATGAATGTTGCAGTAGATCCGCTCGACAATAAACACTTTTTTGTCACATCTTATGGCACAGGGCTTTACGAGTTTAGAGATAACGTTTTTTCGAAATGGCACAATCTGTTAAACAGTACAATAGAAACAGTAGTTGCCAATGATCCTTATAATTATATGCGTTTGGATGGAGCTGTTTTTGACAATGATGGAAATTTGTTTTTTACAAACTCGGGAGTTGCTGCAGCCATTAAAGTGTTATTGAAAGATGGAACATGGACACAAATTGGTAATTCTTTGGCGGAAAAACCTACTTTAGGAAAAATAATGATATCGAATCAGAATCCAAGCCAGAAATGGATTCCATCTGTTCGCTATACACCCGGATTATTGATTTTTGATGATAAAGGAACCATTGCCGATAACTCGGATGACAAATGGGTTTTTAAATCTACGTTTGTTTATCCCGAAACTGATAATGGGCAGACAGTATTGGAGTCGGTTTCACCTGCTGTTGTTTATGATGTCGTACAGGATAAAAACAATGTGGTGTGGGTAGGCACTGATTCAGGACCTTTCCTTTTCTATAATCCATCAAAAATTTTCGATTCAGATTATACTTGCTCTCGTGTTAAAATCCCACGAAATGATAACACCGGTCAAGCCGATTATTTGCTCCAAAATGAGAGGATAAAAGCAATAGCCATCGATGGAGCTAACCGAAAATGGTTGGGTACCGAATCGTCAGGCGTTTATCTTATGTCGGAAAACGGGCAAGAAACCATTCAGCATTTTACGACAGAAAACAGCCCGTTGTTATCCGATGATATTCTTTCGATTGCAATACATCCAACAACGGGAGAAGTCTTTTTTGGCACAGGACGTGGAATAGTGTCCTATCAGAGCGATGCTTTGGATGCAGGAGATGAGTTTTCTAATGTTCATGCTTATCCAAATCCTGTACGTGAAGGTTATTCGGGTACAATTACAATTACAGGGCTTGTGAAGGATACTCAGGTAAAGATAACAGATTTAAATGGAAATCTGATCTGCGAAACTGTGTCGAACGGAGGTATTGCTACCTGGAATGGAAAAGATTTAAATAACAGGAAAGTAAGTACTGGAATTTACCTCGCTATTTGTGTGAACGAAGATGGAACACAGAGTGCCATTACTAAAATAATGGTGATCAATTAATAAAAAACAATGAAAGTTTCTATAATTGTTTCTGTATATAACGAAGATGTGGTGTTAAAATCATTCTACAAAGAAATGATGAATACGCTGCAAATTTGTGATTGTAATTATGAACTGATTTTTGTAAACGATGGAAGTGTTGATAATTCTCAGAAAATAATTGACGGAATTTGTCTTGAAAATTCTTCGGTGAAATCTATCCTTTTTTCAACCAATTTCGGTCACGAAGCTGCAATGATTGCCGGAATAGACTATGCAACAGGCGATGTAATTATTTGTATGGACAGTGATTTACAACATCCACCTGCTATGATTATAGAGATGTTGAGACGGTTTTCGGAGGGAGATGTTGAAATTATAAATATGGTAAGTAAAGATTCGGACAATAGGAAAAGATCTAAACTTTTTTATAAAACACTAAATTTGATCTCGCCGTATGAACTGGCAGTAAATGCATCTGATTTTTTCCTCATTTCGGCAAAGGTAGCCGGTATTCTTCGCGAGGATTATCGTGAAAGAGTGCGATTTATCCGAGGTTTTATTCAGATTATTGGTTTCAGTAAAACCACGATTGTATATGAAGTTGCCGATCGGGCGGCAGGAAAAAGCAAGTACACTATCCGTCAGCTTTTGTCTCTTTCGGTCACTGCTGTTGCCACATTGTCAAAACTACCGCTAAAAACAGGAATTTACATGGGGATGATTTCGGCTCTATTCAGTCTGTTTGTAGCAATTTACAGCATAGTTATGAAATTTATTGACCAGCCCGTGTCTGGATATACAACTATTATAGTCTTTCTGGGATTTATGTTTAGCATTCAGTTTTTTATCCTCGGAATTATGGGTGAATATATTGGCTTCCTATTCGATGAGCAGAAAAAACGTCCGATTTATATAGTGGCAAAAACGCATAACATCAGTAAAAAATAATGAAATATGTTTTGGTCCTTTTGGGAATCGTTTTTGCTGTAGCTGCGCAGATTTTACTAAAAACGGCATCGTCAGCATCGTCGTTGAGCACAAAATGGCTGATCTATATGGCTCTAAGTGCTGCGGTTTACGTTGTAGCTTTTGTTTTTCAATCCTTTGTGTACAGATATTTTTCGCTAAGCAAAATAGCCCCAGCCATGGCTACGGCTATAATGTTATTGGTTGTGCTATGTGGTGTGTGGATATTTAATGAAACCATTCAAACCAAACAAATTATAGGCATTTTATTTGGGATAATTTCTATTTATTTAATTATTGGGTAATAATATCGGAAATGGTTGAAAATAGCTGGAGGCTTGAATATTAAAAAACAACTGAAGACAATTTATAAGAAAAGAGGAGATGAAAGCGCTTTTAATGAAATTCAAGCAAAGTTACCTGCAAATAGTCTTGTATTTGTTTGTTAATGTTCTGTTTATTCTGAAATACACATCCCGAACGGAAATTCCGGCAGTTGAAATTGCAGGAATTTACATTGTGTTGATAGCAGGAATTTTTTATTTATACCATAGATTTTTTGATAGAGTTAGTGCTCATGTGTTTAAATACCTGTCAATAGCTCTTCTGTCATTTGCTGTATTGGGTATAATTATAGCGCTTGTTTACGTAGATCCTTACACAATAAGGGTGGACAGATGGTCGGCCGTGAGTTTCTTTTTAGAAGCTCTATTCAGTGGTAATTATCCATATGCGGTGCATACGCATGTAAGCGAAACTAATTTTCCTTCACCTTTCCCAATTTGGCACATAATCAATATCCCGTTTTATCTTCTTGGAGATGTTGGCATTGGATTAGTTTTTTTTATAGTTGTCACATTTGTAGCAGTGCAATTTTTTTTTAGTTCTTATCATAAAACCTTTTTCTTCTTGTTGCTGCTGTTCTTGTCACCGGCATACTGGTGGGAGGTGGTGGTTCGTAGTGATTCGCTGAGTAATGCCTTTCTTGTTTTTATATTTATTCTGTGGTATTCCCAAAAAAAAATCAGTATAGAAAAGAGCTTTATACTGACTATTTTTTGTTGTGGGCTAATTACATCTACGCGTCTTTCGGCAATTTTACCTGTAGCGCTTTTCCTCTTTGCTACTTATACCAAACTGAATTGGACAAAGAAGTTGATCTTTCCGGCAGCTATTCTCGGATTAGTTGTACTCACATTTTTACCATTCGTACTTTGGACTGTAAACGATAACTGGGTTTTCTTTTCACGAAATCCGTTCATGTCTCAAACAAGTGTCGGAAATCCGATATTGCTGATGGGAATGATAGCTTTGGGAATAGTATTTGCTATGAAATGGAAAAATATGACTGATTTTTTCAATTCCACGGCAGTATTTATATTTCTTTTTATTCTCGTTTCACAGATAAGTTTAATGCTTACAAGAGGTATTTCTGATTCGTTGTTTACTGACAGCACCTACGATATTTCTTATTTTACGCTTTTTTTGCCGTACTCAATTATGGCTTTGGCGGCAAAAACGACTGATGATTAGGGATTTATTTCCTGTTGATCAGGTTCATAAACTCTTCTCGTGTTTTTGCTTGCTGAAAAACCCCTGTAAAGTCGGACGTAGTAGTGATCGAATTTTGTTTTTGTACGCCACGCATTTGCATGCAAAGGTGCTGTGCTTCGAGAATTACCATTACGCCGAGTGGGTTAAGCGTGTTTTGAATGCATTCCTTGATCTGAGTGGTCATGCGTTCCTGCACTTGCAGTCGGCGGGCGTAAACCTCTACGACGCGTGCAATTTTGCTTAGTCCGGTAATTCTGTGGTTAGGAATGTAGGCAATATGTGCTCTGCCGAAAAAAGGCAACATATGATGTTCGCACATAGAGTAAAAATCAATGTCCTTTACAATCACCATCTGACGGTAATCCTCCGTAAACATGGCCGAGCGCAATATCTCTTCCGGATCTTGTTCGTATCCGTTCATTAAAAATTGCATTGATTTCGACACTCGTTCAGGTGTTTTCAGTAGGCCTTCACGCTCAGGATTTTCGCCAATAAGGTTTATGATTTCGCGATAATGTTGGGCAATCCTGGCAGTTTTTTCTGCATCGAAAGGTACGGGCTGGTTGATATTAAAATCCATTGATTAAAATGCTTGTAGTGCTTTGTTTGAAATTAGTTTTTTATTGAAGTGTATGGCGTTATAAATTCACAGTATCCTTCACTGTATAGGTCTCGCTACGCAAATTTGGAAAAGTATCAATTAAAACAGATCTGAACTCCTGCGCTTCTTTGTATGTTTTGAAATCACCGACTCTCACTTTCCAAAATGGCGATGTATAATTCAGATATACAGCTAAGTCCGGAAATTCCTCACGCAGTATTTTTTCGATTTTAAACGCATCTGCTTTCGCAGTACGTTGTGCATTGCTCGAAAAAACCTGAACTCTGTAACCGCTTGTGGTTTGAGTGCTTTGAACCTCCGAAGATGATCTTCGGTTGGCAACGGCAAGTGCTATTCTTTCGTCCTGATAAATCTTTACCGTAGCTTTACTTGCCGAGTCTACAGTTGCTAAAACATCGAAAATATTCTGTTTTGCAGCATTTTCTGTCTCTTGCGCTGCAAGCGAAACAAAGAAAAATATTGAAAAAAGTATTATGCTGAATCTGTTCATGTTTTGTAATATTTTGAGTGCAAAGTTATAAAATGTTGGCGGTTCAACGAATTTTTTGGTCAATTTATTCATTTAAAGTGGTTTTCTTCGCTTTGGCATTGTGCCTGTATTCGGATTGTTTTTTGACTGCTTGTTTTTGAAAAAAGAAATTTCACGGTTTTATCTCTTAAATGTTTATCTTTGTTCCATATTTTAATCGCGATTTTAAAATGATACCGAAAGTTGTAATTATAGTTGCAGGCGGAAAGGGCGAACGCATGAAAGCGGTTGTTCCCAAGCAATTTCTCGAAATAAAGGGCAGACCCATTTTAATGTATACTCTCGAGGTATTCCATAATTTCGATCCTGAAATTCAAATTGTTCTTGTTCTTCCAGCCGATCAAATTGATGTTTGGAAATCGCTTTGCAAAAAACATGCCTTTACGCTTACGCATACAATTGAATGTGGTGGATCCACTCGTTTTCATTCGGTAAAAAACGGTTTGACGGCTGTTTCAATTCCTTCGCTTGTTGCAGTTCACGATGGTGTTCGTCCGTTGGTAAGTGTTGAAACCATCAGCGCTTGTTTTGATGCAGCATCGGAATATGGTACAGCAGTGCCTGTAATTGATGCGATTGACAGTATCAGAAAAATAACTGACAATGGTAGTGTTTCTGTAAATCGTTCGGAATATAAATTTGTGCAAACACCTCAGGTTTTCGATGGGGAATTGTTAATAAAGGCTTATAAACAAGAATTTTCGGAGCATTTTACCGATGATGCCTCGGTAGTGGAGGCGTTAGGAGCGAAAATTTACCTTGTCGCAGGCAATCGTGAAAATATAAAGATAACTACCGAAATGGATTTGATAATTGCAAACGAATTGATGAAGAGATAACAATGCCGGAGAAAAGTAAAATTCAATACCTTGATGTCCTGCGTGCATTGGCTACGATTGGCGTAATTGTAATTCATACTTCCAGTCCCGTGCTGAATATGGCTTATGGACACAGCATGAGTGAATGGTGGGTGGGAAATATTTTTGATAGTGCCTCCAGGTTTGCTGTTCCTTTGTTTCTGATGCTTAGCGGCGCCACGCTGCTTGGCAAAGAGTATCCATTAGCAGTGTTTTATAAAAAGAGAATGATGCGGGTGCTTGTTCCTTTCCTGTTTTGGATGTTGGTATATTGGGTGTACCGCTGGTTAATGCTTCAGCCGCATCAACAGCCGCAACAGATGAACGAGATAATTCAGTGGGCGGTCGGATTATTCCTCGACGAAGGTATCTCGAAGCACTTCTGGTACATTTATATGATAATATTTATTTACTTGTTCATCCCTTTTATCGGCAAAGCGGTTCGAAGAGCCAGTGACAAGCAGTTATTCTTTGCTTTATTGGCATGGATGCTGCTTTGTGTTGCTACAAATTCGATGAATTTGAGTTTTTATAAATGGACCGGCGACTATGAATATAAACTCTTAGGTTATTTGCAATACAGTGGATTTGTTGTTCTCGGTTATTTTCTGAATAAGGTGGAGATAAAGTTTAGTAAACAGCATTTTGTTGCCGGAATTACATATGCGTTGAGTGTTGTTTTTTGCGCATTGGCTGCTTATTTTATGAGCAAATCCGATGGTCGGCTTAATTTGAAAATTTACAGCTATTTTTCAATCAATACAATTATTCAGGCTGTTGCCATTTTTGTATTGATAAAAGGGATTGTTGTTGAAAACAAATATCTCTCGCAAGCATGCACAGTGATAAGCGATTATAGTTATGGCGTTTACCTTGTGCACATTATCATTATCGGAGTGCTTTTCCGAAATGGCATTTACTGGTCTTTTGCACATCCTGTCGTTTCTTTACCGTTGTTATTGTTAATGGTTTTGTTAAGTTCAATGATTGTCATATTTTTTATAAGAAAAATCCCCGGAGGGAAATATATTTCAGGCTGATTAAACAAAAAAAGTTCCGATTTATGGATTTCTCGATGCAGGACATAAAATACCTTACAGGTGTGGGGCCAAAAAAAGCTACGCTTTTGGCTTCGGAACTTGGCATCCGTTCGGTAGAAGATTTGTTGCGCCATTATCCATACAAATATGTTGACCGAAGCAGGTTTTATTACCTTCACGAACTCACCGAAGACATGCCATTTATACAGGTGAAAGGGCAGATTTTGAAGTTTGAGAAATTTGGAGAAGGGAAAAGTCTGAGGTTAACAGCTCAGTTTACTGATGGTAAAGGAACGCTTGAGCTTGTTTGGTTCAAAGGCATAAAATTTATTCTTGAGAAATATAAAACGGGACTCGATTATGTTGTTTTTGGAAAACCTACAGCGTTTAATGGCCGATACAGTTTGGTGCATCCCGAAATAGATTTGGTTACGCAGCTGCCTCCCGCTGAGCAGATGGGTTTACAGCCTTTCTACAATACCACAGAGAAAATGAAAAGTGGTTTTCTGAATTCGAAAACGATACAGAAGATCATTTTTCCATTGATAAAAAACCTCCAAAACGGTATTCCTGAATCACTTCCGGCTTATATACTGAAACGATTTGCATTAATGAACCTGACCGATTCATTGATAAATGTTCATTTTCCAAAAAATGCAGACGCACTTAATAAGGCCCGTCAACGCTTGAAGTTCGAAGAGCTTTTCTATATTCAACTCAGTATTTTAAGGCAAACTAAATGGCGCGAGCAGAACTTTAAAGGTTTTGTTTTTGCGCAGATAGGTCACTATTTTAATGCTTTTTTTAGCCATTATTTACCTTTCGAACTTACCGGTGCGCAAAAGCGGGTGTTGCGCGAAATTCGTACAGATGTTGGTTCGGGAAAGCAAATGAATCGTTTATTGCAAGGAGATGTTGGTAGTGGCAAAACGTTAGTAGCGCTTATGGCCATGCTCATGGCCATCGACAATGGTTTTCAGGCAGCTATAATGGCGCCTACCGAAATTTTGGCCAATCAGCATTTCGAAACAATAAAAGAAATGCTTGGCGACATAGGAGTAAGGGTGGCTTTGCTTACAGGTTCTACCCGGCCTAAAGCACGTGAAGAAATACATGGAAAACTTCGCTCGGGCGAATTGAATATTCTGATTGGCACACTTGCTTTGATCGAAGATACGGTGCAGTTTGCCAACCTGGGCTTAGTGGTTATCGATGAACAGCACCGCTTTGGGGTGGAGCAACGTTCGAAACTGTGGAAAAAGAATCATCAGCCACCTCATATTCTTGTAATGACGGCCACTCCAATTCCCCGTACTTTGGCCATGACACTTTATGGCGATCTGAGCGTGTCGGTGATAGATGAACTTCCTCCGGGTCGGAAACCGATTCAAACCTATCATTATTATCAGAATAAACGCCAGGGACTGAATCAGTTTATTGCAAAACAGGTAAATGCAGGACGTCAGGTTTACATTGTATATCCGCTGATACAGGAATCAGAAAAAATGGATTTGCAGGATCTCGAAAATGGTTACAATTATATCAGCGAAACTTTTCCCGACTACAAAATTTGTAAGGTGCACGGTAAATTGAAAAATGCTGAAAAGGAGTTTCAAATGCAGAAATTTGTATCGGGCGAAGCGCAAATAATGGTGGCTACCACGGTAATAGAGGTTGGAGTTAATGTTACTAATGCTTCGGTTATGGTTATTGAAAATGCCGAACGTTTTGGTTTGTCGCAGTTGCACCAATTGCGCGGACGGGTAGGTCGTGGTGCCGATCAGTCTTTCTGTATATTGCTCACCGGGTTTAAACTTGCTTCTGAAACCCGCAAACGGATGGAAATTATGGTGCGCACCAACGATGGATTTGAGATTTCGGAAGCCGATTTGCAACTCAGAGGTCCGGGCGATTTGGAAGGAACAATACAAAGTGGTTTGCCGTTCGAACTTAAAATAGCTAATCTTGCTCAGGATGGAAAAATGCTCGAAATTGCGCGCGGTGCAGCTATGGAAATACTTGAAGATGATCCTTCACTCGAAAAGACAGAAAACCGGGTTTTACTGACTCAACTCAGAAAATTAAAAACGAATACATTAAATTGGGGAGTAATAAGTTAAATAATCAGAACATATTTTGACTTATTGACACATTTTCTTATTTTTGGAATCTCTTTACTTTATTTCCGTTCTTTTTACGATTAGAATTATGGAAAAAACACTTGTTATTATCAAACCCGGAGCTATTCAAAGGGAATTGGTCGGTGAAGTTATAACCCGTTTCGAACGAAAAGGGTTGCAATTGTGTGGTATTAAAATGATCCAACTTTCAAATGAAATTTTATTGGAACATTACGCACATTTAGCCGACCGTCCTTTTTTTAAACGTATTGTGGATAGCATGATGATTACACCGGTTATTGTATGTTGCTGGAAAGGAATTAATGCAGTGGAAATTGTACATGCAATGGCAGGGAAAACAAACGGACGAGAAGCCCTTCAAGGTACTATTCGTGGAGATTTCAGTGTAAGTGTTCAGGAAAACATAATCCATACGTCGGATACGGTTGATAATGCTAAAGAAGAATTAAACAGGTTTTTTCAAGATGCTGAGATCTTTGAATACAACCGAAACAATATTGGATTCATTTATGCGAATGATGAATTGAAGTAGATGTGTTAAGAATCTATATTGTTTATACCATTTATTCATTCTCCGGAATAGTAGAACTCCGGCAATAAGCAAAGATTTAAAATGCAGTTTTCACGCAAGATTATAACATTACTAATTCTATCATTTTCGTTGTT
Source organism: uncultured Paludibacter sp. (assembly GCA_963678465.1). Taxonomy (GTDB): domain Bacteria; phylum Bacteroidota; class Bacteroidia; order Bacteroidales; family Paludibacteraceae; genus Paludibacter. The sequence goes on along the minus strand of OY782858.1, from coordinate 2,839,069 downwards.
GAGCGTAAAGGCTCAGGCTCCTTTCAATAACTCTCTTCTTTTTAAAAAAGATTCTGCTAACATTTATAAGGAAATGTTGAACGATCATTCGGATGACCTTATGGAAAATCATCCGGCTGATGATATTTATAACAATATCTGGACTCCCGACCGACTGAATCCTTACAAGATACCTATCGATAGTTTACCCGATACAGTCCGGATAGATTGTAGTAAATTTCATGTTCCTGTTCCGGGCTTGATTACTTCTGATTTTGGTCCGCGTCGTTATCGTTATCATTACGGCACCGATTTGCGTATCAATATAGGTGATTCGGTACATTCGGCTTTCGATGGTAAAGTGCGAATTATCGATTATGAGGCAAGAGGTTATGGCCATTATGTTGTAATTCGACATAGCAATGGACTTGAAACAGTTTATGCGCATCTGTCGCAAGTGCTTGTAACGCTCGATCAGAATGTGAAAGGAGGCGAATTAATTGCTTTAGGTGGTAATACAGGACGTTCAACAGGTCCTCATTTGCATTTTGAGATGCGCTATCTTGGCAATGCATTAAACCCGGCCAGTATTGTGAACTTCTATACGGGTAAGGTGCATAACGATACATATCAGATTACTAAACGGAAATCGTTTTATTATCAGCATGAGGTACGAAAACAGACGGCTGCCAGATACTATAAGGTGCGTAAAGGCGATACTTTAGGGCATATTGCATTACGGCACGGAACAAGTGTGAAATCAATTTGTAAGTTGAATAAAATCAAAACCAACACAAAACTCCAACCCGGACAAAAAATCAGGATTAAATAATTGCATTATCATATTTCGTTAAAAACCCGAATACAATGAATCAGTTACAATTTCCACTCAATTTTACTTTCAGAATAACAACACTGAGTAATGATTTTGTAGCTCAGGATGTCAATGGCAATACTGTGGCTTATGTTCGTCAGAAAATGTTGAAGCTGCTTGAAGAAGTGCAGGTGTTCAATAACGAGAGTCGTTCGGAGGTCAATTACATTATCCGTGCAAATCGCTGGCTTGATTTTACTGCTACTTACACCTTCACTAACCGCATGGGCTACGAGATTGGTAGAATAGTCCGAAAGGGCTGGGCATCGTTATGGAAAGCTCATTATGAAATTCTCGACGATAAACAGCAGTCTGATTTTGTGATTCGCGAAGAGAATCCATGGGCGAAAATTTTCGATTCAATGCTTGGCGAAGTACCTTTTTTAGGCCTTCTTTCGGGTTATTTATTTCACCCGGCTTACATAGTTATGCGTCCCAACGAATCGGTGGTGGTTCGTTTGGTAAAAGAACCTTCCTTTTGGGGTCGAAAGTTTACAGTTTCAAAATTGGCTGAACTTAAAACAGATGAAGAAGAAAGAGTAGTACTTGGCTTGATGATGCTTATACTCCTCGAGCGACAAAGAGGATAGTTGTTTTTGTTGCTTTTAAAAAACTAAAGCCCTGTTCCATTTGCGGAACAGGGCTTTGTGTTTAAACTATATTGCTTTTTGTGAGTAAGTTAGCTTGTTCTGAGTTGAGTTGTATTACTTCGCTGAACGGGGTAAACTTTATATTGTCCAGGTAAAACATCTGGACAAAGCACAATCCCTTGTCGGGAGTAGAGGCAATCCGTAACTTGATGCCTCCATCGGTGGTTTCGCGTAGCGATGAAAAAGTGCTGAAGTCTCCTGTTTTTATTATTTTCATAAGTTTGTCTGTGTCTTTTTTGTCGTAAGGTATTTCAGTGAAAGTGAATATAAGGTCTGTACTTTTATCTTTGTAATACGATTTTCGTGATACCAATGCCAAAACGCCCCATATAAAAAAGATAATTATGGCCAGAATCAGTGTTGGTGGCAGAGCGCTTCCGCCCTTAAACTCTATTGATGAATAGAGAATTACAGTTGCAATACCTAACAACAGAAGGATGATCCCTTTTAAAGAACTGTTCTTGAATTTTTTAATTTCATTTTTGTAAGCAATATCGAAAACTTGTTCGATAGTTTTATTTTGTTCCATTTTGATGTGAAAATTTTGTTGCAGACATAGAAATAAGCCTGCAAATTGATATTTGTAAGATATTAAATAAATTGATGGGTGCATCTTCGATTTAAGATGCTAAGCGGTTGGAAACTAAAAAGATCAAATCAGCATCTTACAAAGAAAAAACAGAAAGTATCCATCTACCTGTCTGTTCGAGAGTAAATTATATAGAATTATGCTTGTCGAATAAAGCTGTTGCAGTGTTAGCTGTTTGTGGCGTGAAGCGCGAAATGTGGATGTGTCAGGTATTAATCGTATGACATTGTTGCCCGAAAAATCAATAGATCGCACCTGATTACTATCGTAGTGCCACCAGAAATTGTCAGATGTTTTTACGCTATGTGATTCGGATGTTGCGTCAATTGAATTTTGGTGCTGTAAATTATTGAGCTGAGTGTGAATGTAGTTGCTATTCTGCATATTGATGCTGATTATCCCCGTGGAGAGGATAATCAGTACAAACCAATATGCGAATATCTTTTTCATTAGTGTAATTGCGTTAGAATAAAATTTTAAATAAATCGTTCACTTGCTCTATCGATAGTTTTTTTGCCATAGTTTTCAGTGCATAGCCAAAAGGCAAAAGCGTAAGCACTTGTACATAGCACAAGGATTTGTCGTACGAAAAGGCGATACGCAGCAGAATGCCATCGTGTCTCGATTTTTTCACCGATTTAATAGCATCGTAGTTTCCTGTTTCTATAATCTCGAGCAATTTTTCACGGTCGTGTTTATCGTAAAACAAATCGACAAAGCATAATTTGCTTTTCGAATACTCGTCGAGGTAGAGGGTTTTGCGAATAAACGTGGATATCCCACCCCAAATGAGAAATAATACGAATAGCAATATAAGAATGGGGGATAGGATACTGTCCGAATTGTAAAAAAATTCGTTGTAAATAAAGATGATTAGAAGAGCAACTACAAGAAGAATTATTCCTTTTAATGGAGATTGTTTTATTTTCTTTATTCTGTTGTTTTCTGTTTGCTCAAGGGTTCGTTCGATGGAGATATGTTTTTCCATAAAATATTGAATTAACCTGAAAATGTTTACTATGTTTTTTTTTGTTATACAAAGAAATTGTTCATTACCATGTTCTTGCGTAGGCAGGAAAGGGTCATGAAAAATGCAAAAAAAACGTAGCAGGATTTAAATCAGTATTTTATGGAGAGAAAAAAGGTAGTAACCGTAAAGTTGTTTAGCCGATTTGTGTTGAACAAAGGTTTGATTTACCACCATCAATTGGTTTAAAGCCATTTTGGAAGTGTGTAAAATTTGCGAAAACATAAAGACTCCTCCACGCATTGACACAGGTTGTGTTATGGTTTTGGTACGAACAGGTTCATTTCCGAAGCCTGGAAGTGACAACTCAGTTTGTGAATATGCCAAGCCCGATGGCATGTCCTGGGCTTTTTGAAGGGTCCCAGAAGCTGGTGTATAAATGCTGAGTTGGGTCAATAACGCATCAACCTTTGCTCCTCCCATGAGAAGAGCAAAGGTAAGTAAGCAATATGTTATTAAGCTCTTAATTGGCATTGTTAAACTTGTATCCGGTAAATTGGGATTAAAACAGTTGATTGAGGCATGTTGTTCGATTGTTTTGTAGAAATACAGAAAAAAATCTGTAATTTTAAAAAGATTGAACCCTTTTGTTTTCTCTACTGCAAAATGTCGGAACGCATTATCTCTTTCTTAGAACTTTTTAAATCCGATGATTTCGCGGACTTCTCGGACTGTTTTTGAGGCACTTTCCTGGGCTTTCTCTTTGCCAATGCGTGCAGCTCTCGAAACAAAGGCTTCATCGGCCGAAATCTCTTTTATTTTCTCCCTGAAAGGCGTTGTGAACAGAATCATGTCTTCGGCCAATTGTTTTTTCATATCGCCGTAGCGAATCTGGCAGGTGTTGTACATTTCGTTGAAATAATTAAAAGTTTCAGGCGCCGAAACTACATTCATCAACTGAAATATGTTTTTAATTACCTCTGGTTTTTCCTGATTGGGCATTGTCGGACCACTGTCGGTGACAGCTTTCATCACTTTTTTGCGAATAGCTTCAGGTTCATCTGCCAAAAAAATGGCATTACCTTCACCTTCCGATTTTCCCATCTTGCCGCTTCCGTTTAGTCCCGGAATTTTAATAAGTTCGTTTCCGAAGTTGAAGGCCTGAGGTTCAGGGAAATAGTCTACGTTGTACATTCTGTTGAACCGATTGGCAAAAGTGCGCGTCATTTCAAGATGCTGTTCCTGATCTTTTCCCACAGGTACTTTTGTAGCCCGGTGAAGCAATATGTCGGCAGCCATCAATGTAGGATAGGTAAGCAAACCTGCATTAATGTTCTGAGGATTTTGTCTGATTTTATCTTTAAACGAAGTGCAGCGCTCCAATTCCCCAATATAAGCATTCATGTTCAGAAAAAGATAAAGCTCGATAACTTGTGGAACATCGCTTTGTACATAAAGCGTCGACTTTTCGGGGTCAAGTCCGGCAGCGAGGTATTCAACCAATATCTGCCTTACGTTGCCGTGTAGGTCTTGAGGCGTAGGGTGTGTTGTAAGTGAATGATAATCTGCAATAAAAAAATAGCAATTATGTTCGTTTTGCATGCTAATGAAATTACGCAAAGCACCAAAATAGTTTCCTAAATGTAAATTACCGGTAGGACGGATGCCACTAAGAACTGTTTCCATTTAAAATAGCTAAAGCTCCTTAAAATCCAGTCTTGTGGAATTTAAAGAGCCGGTTATGTTTTTTTTAATTCAATAATAATTTTGTTCAAAAAAATGTCAGAGAAAAAAACCGGAAATATAAAATATACAGTTTTATTTACTCTATCGGAATAGTACGTTTGATGCGTTGGTCAAGCGAAGTGAGTGTTTCGGTTGCAGCTACACCTCTGATTTCCTGAATTCTTCCGTTTAACAACTGCATTAAATGCTCATCGTTTTTTGCATACAGTTTGATCAGAATTGTATAATGTCCGAGCGTGTATTGCGACTCCACAATTTCCGGAATTTTTTCAAGTTCTTCCACTACTTCTTTGTACATCGAACCACGCTCTAAGGTAATACCAATATATACACACATCTGAAAACCAAGCATTTTTGGATTCACTGTATATCCCGATCCGGTAATTACATCCATGTCGATGAGGCGTTGTACACGTTGGTGAATGGCAGCACGTGAAACGCCGCATTCTTCTGCCACATCTTTGAAGGGCATACGTGCATTTTGAGTTATAATTCGTAGTATTTTACGATCTAATTGGTCTATTTTTTCCATTGTAATCACAGGTTTATATCATTTTGCGAACAAAAATAAAGATAATAAATGAATTTTGAAAGGAAATGATGATAAATTTAAGTCTAATTGTAGTAAATAATGTGAAATTGCCAAAAAACACTTACCTTTTGCAACGAAAGCCGGAATTGTTACATTCCGGCTTTCGTTAGATGTGTGTAAAATTTAATACAAATATATTGGATTTTTATACCAATAAGTCAGGATATTTATTTTTCGATCGATAGTAATTCAACGTCGAAAATAAGTACTGAGAAAGGTTTGATAGCGCCCTGGTCTTGTCCGCCATAAGCCAATTCCTGTGGAATATACAATTTGTATTTCGAACCAACAGGCATTAATTTCAACGCTTCTGTCCAGCCTTTAATTACCTGATTTACTCCGAATACAGCAGGCTCGCCACGATCCACAGAGCTATCGAAAGTTGAACCATCGATTAAAGTTCCGTGGTAGTGAACTTTCACGCGGCTAGTGTCTGTTGGAAGAGCGCCTGTTCCTTTTTTGATGACCTCGTATTGTAAACCACTTGCAGTTGTTATCACTCCGGCTTTTGATTTGTTGGCAGCAAGGAATTTTTCGCCGGCCGTTTTGTTAGCACCAAACTGTCTTTCCATTTTTTGTTCCTGTATTTTTTGCATTGTTGTTTGCAAATACATTTGAGCTTCTTCAGGTTTCATTTGTACTTTTGAACCTTTTAAACCGTTGATAAGACCCTGTTTGATAATGTCGATATCAACAACCAGTGTAGAATCGCCCATAAGGCCGGTTTTAGTTTGTTCTTTCAGAGCAGAACCGATATTTTTACCAAGTTCCGAAAGTTCAGGATGTTTTTCGTCTACTTTACTGTTTAATCCATCGTTCAAACCTTTAAGCAATGAAGCGATTTTAATTTTCAGTGAATCAGCATTAGCGCTATCGGCAGCAAGGTAGTATTGTTTGATACCGTTTCCGTTTGCCAAACCGAAAGCGTAATTCAAACTATCAAGTTGATTTTTAAGTGTGGGTAACTTTGCTTTGTTATTGTCGCACGAAGTAAAAACAAAAGCAGTCATAAAAGCCACTGCTAAAAATATATTCAGTTTTTTCATTTTTGAATCTTTTTAATCATTAATATACTAATTCTTATTTCGAAGTTGAATCAGATGGAGCAGGTTGAGCCATCTGCTGAGGAGCGGGTTGACCCATTTTCTGTTGTTGAATCTTCATCATTTCGTTGCGTATATATTCTTCGGCCTGAGCAGAAGTCATACCTTCGGTGAAACCATTCAAAGCGTTTACCAATCCTTGTTTTACAAGTTTATCATCAAAAATCAATGTAGAGTCTCCCATCAGTCCTTTTTGTTTTTGCTGGCTGAATGAGTTCCCGATTTGAAGACCGAGTTTGTACATTTCGTCGTTGCTTGCATCCGATTTGTAGGCCTCATCGAGTGCTTTCATAAGCGCTAAAATTGGCTGATCAGTTGAGTCGTTTTGTAAATAATAGCTTTTAATACCATCGCCATTAGCCATACCTAATGCATAGTTTAAACTATCGTTTTGGTTGCTTAAACTTACTTCTTTAGCTTCGTATTTGTTACACGAAGTCATTACGAAGACTGCAACCATAGCTACAATTGTAAAAATACTTTGTTTTTTCATTTGTTTGTAAAATTAATTTATGATTTGTTTTATTTTTTCTTGTTTTGTTTTGATCCCTTTGATGCGTTGGTGGCTTTCTTGTCAGTAGCCACTTTTTCTACGGGGGCTTCTACCGGAGCAGCTTCTACGAATGGCTTGATGTCAAGTAATTCAATTTCAAATACAAGTGTTGCATAAGGAGGAATAACTCCACCTGCTCCTTGTTCGCCGTAACCTAAGTTGTAAGGCACAAAGAATTTATATTTTGATCCAACCGACATTAATTGCACGCCTTCAGTCCATCCTTTGATAACCTGATTTAGAGAAAATTCGATAGGTTCGCCACGGTCGATAGAGCTGTCGAATTTTGTGCCATCGAGTAGTGTGCCTACGTAATGTACTTTAACTGTGTCAACTGCAAGTGGTTTTTTTCCTTCGGTTGCAACAAGTACTTTGTATTGCAATCCTGTGGGAGTCGCCACGATTCCTTCGGCAGTCATATTTTCCGCCAGGAACTTTTCGCCTTCGGCTTTTTTTACTCCAACCTCTTTTTGTTGCTCTTTGGTTATGTAATTGCGGAAATATTCATTGGCAGCTTCGGGAGTCATCAATGTTGAATCTCCTTTCAGAGCAGTTGAAAATCCTTTGATTAATAAGTCGATATTTGATTTTTGCCCCGGAATTGATTTTAAATTTTTAGCAAAATCAGCTCCTACATTCATTCCAAGTGCATAACTCATAGAATCAACATCGTTATTGAAAACCGTTTCAACTACAACCTGATTTTTCTTTGATTTCTTGGCTTTTTTTTCTTTGGCTCCGGCTGATGCAAGTACCATGCTAAATGCCATAAGCAGCAAAATTGTTTTTTTCATTAATGTAAAAAATAATATTTTAAAACGAGTTTTTTATAAATGTATTGAAATGTGATGATTATACGATGTCAAGTAATTCAACTTCGAAAATAAGCGTTGTGTGTGGCCCAATTGCCTGACCAGCACCCTGTGCTCCATATGCTAAATCGGAAGGAATAAATAATTTCCATTTCGACCCAACGGGCATTAATTGAAGCGCTTCTACCCAGCCACTAATTACCTGAGTAACTCCGAAAGTAGCAGGTTCGCCTCTATTCACCGAACTGTCGAAAACATTTCCATCGATTAAAGTGCCGTGATAATGTACTTTCACAGTGTCGTTTGCTTTGGCGATATTGCCGGTTCCTTTGGTTAGTATTTCGTACTGTAATCCACTTGGTAAAGTAACAACTTCGGGACGTTTTGCGTTTTCAGCGAGAAAATTTTCCCCGGTTGCAATTGCGGCTTCGCTTGCTTTGGCCTGTAGCGCTTCGAAAAATGTATTAATTACTTGTTGTGCCTCCTGGTAGCTGAGCTCAGGTTGGTTTTGTTCCAATACATCCTGAATTCCTTTGGCCAGTTTTGCATAATCAAGCTCACTAATTCCACTGTTGATCAAATTGTTTCCTAAACTTAATCCTAGAGCATAACTTATTTTCTCCATTTTAATTTTCTTATTTTCAGTGATCTCTGCTTAAGGAAAAATGGAAAAGCTGAGACACACTCTTTTAAATTTGTTTTGTGTGTTAATTTTAAATCGTTGTTTTTCAATTATCTGCTGGCTTTCAATTGATTTGATTTTGATAAAACAAGCAGAACTAAAGAGAAAAAACGTCTGCAAAGATAGCTGATTTATTGGATAATAAGTTGTTAATTTATCAAAATTATCTGAATGATACAACAAGAGGAAGTTTTTTGATGGTTCGGAAGCCTGATTCGGGATTAAAAACTTCAAAATAAAGTATATAAATACCTGCGTTGGCTATCTGGCCTTTGTCTGTTCTTCCATCCCAAGTTAAATATCCTTCTGTCGATAATAAAACGCCTGATGCCAACTCATATATCTTTACTCCCACAGCGTTCAATATCAACGCATTTGCAACGTTTCCGTTGGTTGCGTTTTTATATCGGATAAAACACAGGTCATTTATACCATCATTGTCGGGCGAAAATGCTTCGGGATCGAGCCAAACTGTCTTTTCATCGGTATCGTTAGACTCTATTGCTCTGTATTGCGAGTTTATGAGTCCGGGTGTGCCATATTTCACTTCGGATGCTGCCGAATGCCAGGACGATGCATCTTGCGTTGGCATTGCCGGATTAATTTTTTCAAGCGCAACTCCTTTTGTGTTTTTAATCAAAGGATGATGCCATTTTACATTGTAAGTCAGCTCATCGTATATGGTATCCTTTTCTTCGTTGCACAAAATCAATGTTGAACTTTGGTTGTTTAAAGCCGACCATCCAATTTTAAATATGTTCTTCTGGCTTATGTCATGGTAGTTCATGAGTGAATCGGGGTCGGAGCAAAGGGCGGTATAGGAGCGAGGAGCCATTAAAGTTTCAGTTGCAATCTGATGACCCGAATTCAGGTTTCCGTCTGCTTTTTTCGTTGTGAAACTTATTGTTTTCAGGTTGATTACCTTGTCGGAATTGTTGTATATTTCGATGTACTCAACCGAATTATCTGCATTTTCGAACATTACTTCATTTAAAACTAAATCGCCGGGCATAGCAGCTTCGGGTATTCCGGTCCATTTTGTAAGTTCTGAAGGGCTATTTCCGGCAATATCATTGATTCCGGAAACCTGAAGGGAATAAATTACTCCTTTTTCGAATGATCGATCGAAAACAAGTGTTGCCGACTTATCATCTGCTGATACATTCACAACCCGGGGAGTTCCAATTTCATTGTCGACAAGATATTCACCGTTGCTAAAATTCATTCTCTCGTTGAATGAAATTTTTAATTGGTTCGGTTCCACAATGTGTATGTCTTCCCATTCAGGGGCTTCTTTGTCCACCGCAATCTCTCCTTTTGCAATTATGTCATCAAACAGATAGGCCGATCCGGTTGTTGATGTGTTCGAAAACAGTAATCCGAAATAATGACACTCCAATACAAGTGTATTTTGAACTTTTCCTTCCGAATAATACTCACTTTCAGTGGGTAATTTGCTGAATAATTCAAAGTTGCCTACAGCATCCCGTGTTACTTTAATTCTGATTTCAACGGGATTTCCATCAGTTCGTTTGTCGAGTCCATCAATTATTTTTGTCTTCTTTGTTCCTTGCTGCACATAGAGCGAAACTTCGTCGTTGGTGCCGCCTACCTGAACATAATACGCATTGCAGCCGTTTAAAATATTGTTATTGTCGCTTACAATGTATACTGCGGCATAATTGGATGATGAAGTAGTGTAGTTTACTTTCAGCCAGCATTCCCATTCTGCATTTATAAATGATTGAGATGGAGTGCAAATGTATGAAACAGAAGTAGAGGAAGCGTTGGACTGTAGTTGGGCTGATGTATTGATAATGAAGTTTGTATCCATCCCTGACCAAACGGGATGCTCGGTGAAATTGCCATCCGAAAACGATTCATTGATTTGTGCATTCAATAAAATCGGAACAAAAATCAGAAAAAACAGTAGATGTGGTTTCATAATGTTGCTAATTCTATTAAAATGAATTAATTTTGCAGTCGGTAAACACTAAAATAATTTCAGTTTACTTTTGGATATACAAAGATAAATAGAATCAACAATAAAACAATAAATTAATCATAACTCTCCCTGAGTAAATAATATAAAAGAAATCAGGGACATAAAAACCAAACAATGAGAGTAGCAATTGTAGGTGCCAGTGGTGCCGTTGGCCAGGAATTTTTGCGTGTGTTGGCCGAGCGCAATTTCCCATTGACAGAACTGAGTCTTTTCGGTTCTTCGCGTAGTGCTGGAAGCGTATACGAGTTTAACAACAAGAAACTCACAGTAAAAGAACTAAAGCACGGCGACGATTTTAAGGGTATAGATATCGTCTTTACATCTGCCGGTGCAGGTATTTCGAAAGAATATGCCGAAGACATTACAAAATTCGGTGCAGTTATGATTGATAATTCGTCTGCTTTCCGCATGGATACTGATATTCCTTTGGTAGTGCCCGAAGTAAATGCTGCCGATGCAAAGCTTCGTCCACGTGGCATTATTGCCAACCCAAACTGTACTACAATCCAAATGGTGGTTGCGCTAAAGGCGATTGAAAATTTATCTCACATCAAACGTGTACATGTTTCTACATATCAGGCAGCTTCGGGAGCCGGAGCAGCTGCTATGGACGAACTTGACTTGCAGTACCGTCAGGTGTTGGCAGGTGAGCAACCTACTGTAAGCAAATTTGCTTATCAGTTGGCTTATAACTTAATTCCTCAGATTGATGTTTTTACTGACAACGGTTACACAAAAGAGGAAATGAAAATGTATCACGAAACACGTAAGATAATGCATTCGGATGTAGAAGTAAGCGCTATGTGTGTGCGTGTACCTGCTTTGCGTGCTCACTCCGAAAGTGTATGGGCCGAAACAGAACGACCATTGACGGTAGAAGAAGTGCGTGCTGCATTTGAAACTGCTCCCGGCGTTGAGGTGATTGATAATCCGGCAGAAAAAAAATACCCGATGCCTTTGTTCCTTTCGGGCAAAGATCCTGTGCATGTTGGACGTATCCGTAAAGACATTTCAAATCCCAACGGTATTACTTTTTGGTGTGTGAGCGATCAGATTAAAAAAGGTGCAGCGCTTAATGCTGTTCAAATTGCTGAATATCTGATTGCCGAAGGAGATATAAAATAGAAACGGAACTTATTTAGTTGCGCTATATTATACAAACAGAACAGAGAAATCATTACAGGTTTCTCTGTTTTGCTTTTATGTGGTTTGTATAAATATACCTACAATCAGGTATTGCCATCGTAAATCTATTCATCGATCTTTGCACTGTTCTTTTTTCCAAAAAGAATTTTGTTTGTATTAGTTAGTATCATCCTCTTTGTCCGGATACATGCCATAGTATCCGGACGATAGGATTGATTTTTATTGATACATACAATAAACATTTGCTTCCATTTTACGTTTTTAAGGTAGTATCAATCGAACTGAATGATTCACTTTTAAAATAAACATCAGCATAACAATGCAAAATCAACATAAATTTACTGCCCGTACCCGTATGAGCGACCTTATCAACGAGGATGCTTCTTTGCTTTCGTCCATAAGTCGTTTCGGAATTTCGCTTGGCTTTGGCGACAAAACAGTGCAAGAGGCCTGCGATGCGAACAATATAGATTGTGGCACGTTTTTATCGGTTGTTAATTTTCTTTCTGAAGGGAATGTTGAAATCAACGAGACGTACAATAATATCTCAATAGAATCAGTCATCAATTATCTGAAAAATGCTCATACCTATTTTTTGGATTACAAATTACCTTCTATCCGCACTAAATTGTTGGATGCAGTAGAATCTACTGCGCAAAGTTCGTCGTATAAATTGGTATTTATGAAATTTTTCGACGAATATTTCGACGAGGTGCGCAAACACATGGATTATGAAGACAAAACTGTGTTCCCTTATGTGCTGAGATTGCTAAAAGGAGAAAGGAGAGGTAAATATAAGATTTCTGATTTCGAGGAGCAACATTCAGATGTGGACTCAAAGCTTGCCGAACTGAAGAATATCCTTGTAAAATACTATCCATCAAATGGTATAAACTACAAATTAAACGATGTTCTGTTCGATTTACTTTGGTGCGAAAAGGATCTTTCGTCGCACAATCAGGTGGAAGATTTTTTCTTTGTTCCGGTAATTGAAGCAATTGAACAGAAAATAGCAGCTAAATTATGAACGATTTATCTGTAAAAATAGCCATTGCCGAACCGTCGGTTATTCTGCGCAGTGGGCTGGCGGCGGCTTTAAAACGTATACAGGGAATACATGTTCAGGTGTTCGAAGTTTCCACGATAGATTTACTTTCCAACTATATTCGCTTACATAAACCAGGAGTTTTAATACTAAACCCTGCTTATTGGGGTGTTATCGATCTGCATAAACTTAAGGAAGAATGCGCCAATAAAGAACTTAAGTGTTTTGCGTTGCTATCGTGCCTTACCGACGAAAGTATTGTGAAACAATATGATGAAAAAATCAGTATTTATGATACTGTGGATCAGTTAAAGGATAAGCTCGATAAACTTTTCGAAACCCCCGTTGAAGAAACTACAGACGACACCGAAATTTTGAGCCTCCGCGAAAAAGAAATTCTTACTTGTGTTGTAAAAGGCCAAACCAACAAGGAAATAGCTCAAACGCTTTTTCTTTCTACCCATACTGTCATCACTCACCGCCGTAACATTGTTCGGAAATTAGAAATTCACAGTACTGCCGGGCTCACAATTTATGCCATTGTCAATAAGTTGGTGGAAATAGACGAAATAAAAAAAGACATGTAACTATCAATGCTTGTAGCATAAAAAAACAGGAATCCGCCACGGATTCCTGTTTTTTTGTTTCTCAAATGCGATGATTTAACTCAGGGCATTGCTTTCTCTTTTCTTTTTTACCGCTATCGACAATAGAATTGAAACGGTAAGGAAGGTTACGATTACTCCCAGCGAAAAAAAGTTACTAATGTGAAACGATGAACCAAGTTCGGAGGCAAGCTCATTGGCACACATTTTTATTCCGATAAAAGATAATATTCCCGCCAATGCATATTTCAGATAATGGAAATAATCCATAATTCCACTGAGCGCAAAATAGAGTGAACGAAGACCTAAAATTGCAAAGATATTGGAAGTATACACAATGAAAACATCTTTCGAAACGGAGAGTACCGCTGGGATAGAGTCTACCGCAAAGATTAAGTCAGAGGCTTCGATCATCAACAAAGCGATAAAAAATGGAGTAGCATAAACAATTTTGTCCTTTTTTACAAAGAAATGTGGAACCGACATGTCATGGCTAACCGGCATTATTTTACGGAAAATTCTGATAACGATATTCTTATTGGGATCAAATTCGTTTTTGTCTTCCTTTTCGAAGGCCATATGGATACCTGTATAGATAAGAAATGCCCCAAAAATATACATTACCCATGCAAATTTAGAGATGAGCGCCACGCCGGCAAAAATAAAGATAGCGCGCATTACAATGGCCCCAATTATGCCCCAAAATAAAATGCGATGTTGATATTTTGATTCGATTTTGAAAAAACCGAATATCATTATAAATACAAAGAGGTTGTCGATGCTTAACGATTCCTCAATCAGATAAGCGGTCAGAAATTCGAGCGCTTTCTGCTTTCCAAGCCTCAATGCTTCCTCATGTGGCAAATCGAATAAATTGAAATGACCCACTGCGAAATAAATACCGATATTAAAAACGGCTGCCAACCCAATCCAGAACACACTCCATAGCAAGGCTGGCTTAACTTTAATTGCTTCGTCTTTTTTGTGAAAAACAAAAAGATCGAGTGTTAGCATAATGATGACAAAAACAATAAATCCAATCCAAAAACTTATACCTACTTCCATTTTTTTAGTTATTAATATTCAATAAAACAATTGCTTTCGAAAAAGCATGCAAAGTAAATCAAAAAGCAGCGTATTTACAAATTTTTTTCTTTGTGTAAGGGTTTTAACTTTGATATTGTGTTTTTAAGATAGAACTGAAAAAATGAAACTTACAAATAAACTGATATTTTTTTTTGTAAAAAGATTGGTTTTTTCTGAACGCTAAGCCTCAGAATTTTACAGAAAATAATTATCTTTGCAAACAAGATTCGTTTTTTGTAGCATTATTTTGTGTTGAACAGAATACAAAGAGATTTGTTTAACCTGCAAGAATAAGGCATTATGAACCGACAATTTGAGTGAAAAAGCCCATTTTGTCTGTTTTTTTAATTGTCAATATTAAAAAAAACGGCTATGCATAAAAATCATCTCAAAACCTGGGTTTTTTACGGTACGATGCTGATATTCTTCATCGTATTTACCTATGTGCTGTTCCAAAAAGCTGAAAGGTTTGAGTTGAATCCTAATGTCCCAGTTAACACTCAAAATTTGGTTGGAACTGACAGTTTTCAGTCGTTCGTAATTTCCACAATGCACAACGTGGCCGAGCCTGCCGCAATGTTACTGCTCCAGATTCTTTCCATCCTGATTGTTTCACGCATTTTTGGATATATCTTCGTTAAGCTTGGTCAGCCTACGGTGATAGGTGAGATATTAGCCGGTATAGTTTTGGGTCCTTCGCTTCTTGGCTACTTTTTTCCAGAAGTTTTTCAATTTGTTTTTGCACCCGATTCGCTTGGAAATCTGTACATTCTGAGTCAGGTAGGCCTGATTTTGTTTATGTTTACCATAGGCATGGAGCTTGATTTGGGTGCCCTGAAAAACAAAATGGGTGTTATATTCGTCATTAGCCATGCGAGTATTATCATTCCTTATTTTATGGGAATGTTGCTGGCTTATTACATTTTTGAAGAATTTGCCGCTGCTCAAACCGATTTTCTATCATTTGCTCTTTTTATTGGGATATCGATGAGTATCACTGCTTTTCCTGTATTGGCAAGAATTGTTCAGGAAAAGGGACTGACCAAAACTCATTTAGGTAACGTTTCTATTGCGAGTGCAGCATTTAATGATGTAACCGCATGGTGTGTTTTGGCGGCAGTAATTGCAATTACCAAAACAGGCAGCATTGAAAGTTCGCTCTATAATATAGGTTTTTCGGTGCTTTATGTACTTGTAATGCTTTTAGTTGTCAAGCCTTTTCTCAAGCGTGTTGGCGAAATATATAAAAGCAGTGAAGTGGTGAATAAAAGTGTTTTCGCTTTTTTGTTGCTCATATTAATTTTGTCTTCCTATATTACTCAGGTAATTGGTATTCACGCTTTGTTTGGTGCATTTTTAGCTGGTGTTATCATGCCGCCGCTTCCTCTTTTCCGTAAATTGATTGTTGATAAAATTGAAGATGTTTCGCTCACCTTGTTACTTCCATTGTTTTTTGTTTACACCGGTTTACGTACTGAAATAGGTTTGCTGAATACTCCATATTTGTGGACAATCTGTGGTGCTTTTATTTTGGTGGCGATTGTAGGTAAATTTGTGGGTGGCGCTTTTTCGGCAAAAATACTGGGTGAAACATGGAAAGACAGTCTTTCCATAGGCGTGCTGATGAATACAAGAGGATTGATGGAGCTTATTGTGTTAAATATCGGTTACGAAATGGGCATTCTTCCACCGCCAATTTTTGTGATGTTGGTGATTATGGCATTGGTAACTACTTTTATGACAACTCCTGTACTTTCGTTGATCAATAAAATTTTCCCTGAGAAAAATATCGAAGAGGAATACAACCGACAACAGGCTTTGGGTATTTTTAAAGCAATTATCGCTTTAGGTAATCCTGAAAATGGAAAGACACTGCTTAATGTGGCAAAAACTGTACTCGATGGAACAAAAAACAGCTTGCATGTAAACGTATTGCACATTACGCAAGGCACCGACATTAATCCGCTTCATGGCGACCAGTATTCGGTGGAAAGCTTTCGGCTGATTCGCGAGGAGGCAGACAAATTGCAAATTCCTATTGAAACAGAATACAAGATCACCGACAATATTGAAGCCGGCATTGTGCGAACTGTAAATTACAACAATTACGACTTTTTACTTGTTGGTGCGGGCATCTCGCTTTCGGGAATACCTTTTTTCAAAGAAAGCTCTTTGTTTAGTAAAGTAAAGTGGTTCAATAGATTTCTGAATAGGGTGACTCAAACACAGGCGATTTTTTATCCCGGAACACTGATTAAGGACAAGACCCGCTACTTTATCGAAAACAGCCATTGCAGTGTGGGTGTGTTTGTGAACCGCGGTTTTACTAAAATAACAACTACAATGATTCTTTTATGTAGTGAAGAGGATGTTTTTCTGCTTCGTTATGCCCGTAGGTTGATGCGTAATAACAATGAGGTGAGTATTTTTATTATGGATACGAACAATACTATTCATAGCAGCGATTCAATGAAAAATGCGGTTGATGAACTTCAATATAATTTCCCGAATTCGGTGAAAATAATAAAAAGCTCGAAGAATAATGCAAGTATAATTTCAAGGTTTAGTTTCCTTTTGATAAGTTATCCGACCTGGAATTATCTGTCTGTATCTGAGAATAAGGAATTGTCTAATATCCCTTCTACTCTTATTATCAACAAAAAAACGAGCCGCTTCAGTACTTCAGCTTCTTCGAAAGGGGAATAATTAGGTTTTGCGTTTTATCAATTTACAATGTTTTTATTAATGATGGTGCTATTGGGGTAAGTTTTAAGAATCCCGGAAGTGTTATTTTCTTCAATGTCAATCCTGATAAAATACAAAAACGACCTATAAATGTTAATTATCACTGTGGATTGGATAGTGAAATTCAAAAATATGTTATAAAACACATTTTTCACACAAATATTTTTGAAAACTCTTGCAAGTGTACCAAATACACCTTATCTTTGCATCGTGATTTTTTCATAGTATTAGATTTAAGGTTAACAAAGATTGGTAGTAAGGCGTTACTACCTTTCGCGTTTTATAGAGGGTAGGTATACAATTACAACTCAATATATCTTCAAGGCTGTTCGGAGCAATTCGGATGGCTTTTTTATTTTGTGGAAACGCAAAAAAAAGCTACTTTTGCAGTATAAATCAAATCCTTCCAAATCAATGAATATACTACTTCTGGGTTCAGGTGGACGTGAACATGCACTCGCATGGAAAATGGTACAAAGTCCAAAACTAAACAAACTTTTTATTGCTCCCGGTAACCCTGGTACAGCCACCCTCGGAACAAATTTGGCTATTGCGGCCGACAATTTTCCTGCGCTTAAAAAGGCAGTGATCGAAAACGATATTAATTTAGTGCTTGTTGGTCCTGAAGATCCACTTGTCAAAGGTATTGTCGACTTTTTCTTGGCTGATTCGGAATTGAAACATATTCCTGTTGTGGGGCCTGATAAATTTGGTGCTCAACTCGAAGGAAGTAAAGATTTTTCAAAAAAATTTATGTTTCGCCACAGTATCCCTACAGCAGGCTATTTTAGTGTAACTGCCGAAAATATTGAAGAAGGAGTAGCGTTTCTTAAAACCCTACAGGCGCCTTATGTGCTGAAAGCCGATGGATTGGCAGCCGGAAAAGGTGTATTGATTTTGAACGACCTTGACGAAACGATACAAGAGCTGAAAGCTATGCTGAGTGGCAAATTTGGCGATGCGAGTAAAATGGTAGTGATAGAAGAGTTTCTGTCCGGAATCGAATGTTCGGTTTTTGTAATTACCGATGGTCGTAACTACAAAATTTTACCCGAAGCCAAAGATTACAAACGCATAGGCGAAGGCGATAAAGGCTTGAATACCGGTGGTATGGGTGCTGTTTCGCCTGTTCCGTTTGCAGATGCAGTGTTTATGCAGAAAGTAGAAGATCGCATCATCCGTCCTACGGTAGAAGGACTTTATGCAGAAGGAGTAAACTATAAAGGTTTCATTTTCTTTGGGTTGATAAAAGTAAATAACGAACCTTATACAATTGAATATAATGCACGTATGGGCGACCCCGAAACGGAGGTTGTGATGTTACGCCTTAAATCGGATCTTGTCGATTTGCTCGAAGGAGTTGCTGAAGGTAATTTAGATGAACGAACAGTTGAATTTGATGAACGAACAGCAGTAACCGTTATGTTGGTATCTGGAGGTTATCCCGAAGCGTATGAAAAAGGAAAAACAATCAATGGATTGGATGGCGTTGAAGGAAGTATAGCTTTTCATGCAGGAACAGCATCCGTGGATGGGAAGATAGTAGCCAACGGTGGACGTGTGCTTGCAGTAAGTTCGTACGGAAATTCAAAAGAGGAAGCACTGGCACAGTCCTTTAAAAATGCAAACAAAATAAATTACGACAAGAAATACTTTAGAGCAGATATTGGTTTTGATTTGTAAAATTCACTACGTACGAAAGATTCATTTTTACGAAAACAAACTCTCGTTCCACTCTTAAATTTTAAAGCATTAATATGGCAAAAATACTGATTATCGACGATGAACGAAGCATACGAAATACGCTGAAGGACATTTTGGAATTTGAAAAGCATCAGATCGTGTTGGCCGAAAATGGTAAAATAGGACTAGAAGCTGCTCAGAGTACTTCTTTCGATGTTATTTTCTCGGATATAAAAATGCCGGAAATGGATGGTATAGAGTTGCTTACTGCGTTAAAAGAACAGGAAATTGAGGCTCCAATCGTAATGATTTCGGGACATGGAAACATAGAAACAGCAGTTGAATGTATTAAAAAGGGAGCGTTTGATTTTATCGAAAAGCCGATTGATCTGAATCGCTTACTTATAACTGTTCGGAACGCGCTTGATAAAAACAATCTTGTAACCGAAACAAAGATACTAAAAAAGAAAGTTGCGAAACGCCATCAAATGATAGGCAATTCGGAGGCCATCGAAAAGGTGCGGATGATGATTGAACGTGTTGCACCTACCGATGCGCGTGTGCTTATCACCGGTGCCAATGGTACAGGAAAAGAAGTAGTTGCGCGCTTGCTGTTCGAAAACAGCCCGAGAGCATCGGCAGCTTTTGTGGAAGTGAATTGTGCAGCTATTCCATCCGAATTGATTGAAAGCGAATTATTTGGTCACGAAAAAGGAGCTTTTACATCGGCCATTAAGCAAAGAATCGGTAAATTCGAACAAGCCGATGGCGGCACTATTTTTTTGGATGAAATTGGAGATATGAGTTTATCGGCTCAAACAAAAGTGTTGCGTGTGCTTCAGGAAAGCGAACTTACGCGCGTTGGGAGCGACAAGAATATCAAGGTGAATGTGCGAGTGCTTGCAGCTACCAACAAAGATTTGAAAAAAGAAATTTCAGAAGGAAATTTCAGAGAAGATTTATTTCACCGGCTGAATGTAATCCCAATTCATGTTCCAATGCTCGACGAACGCAAAGAGGATATTCCTTTGCTTGTGAATCATTTCTCGGAATTAATATGCGGGGAACAAGGCGTTCAGACAAAAAAGTTTACTGCCGAAGCAATAGAATGTCTTCAATCGCGCAGCTGGACAGGGAATATCCGTGAACTTAGAAATGTGGTGGAGCGTTTGATTATTCTCGGAGCCAATGTAATTACTAAAAATGATGTTGAAATGTTTGCCTGAAAGAAAATAAAATACAAACAAATATGAAACCAATAAATGAAATCAGCATCGCAATATGCAGCGATCACGCAGGGTATGAATTGAAACAGACTGTGATGAAACATTTGAGCGATCAAGGTGTTATTAAATTAAAGGATTTTGGAGCGTATTCTTCTGAAAGCAGCGATTATGCCGATTATGCACATCCAATGGCTTCGGCTGTCGAAAATGCAGAATTTGATTTTGGTATTTCCATTTGTGGAAGTGGAAATGGCATTAGCATGACCGTAAATAAACATCAGGGCATTCGCGCAGCGCTTTGCTGGAATACCGAAATTGCAGTGCTTGCCCGTCAGCATAACAATGCCAATGTTATTTCGTTACCAGCTCGTTTTATTTCCGAAGAAGAGGCTTTGAACATGATTGACCTTTTCTTCAGTACCGACTTTGAAGGAGGAAGACATAAAACGCGCATCGACAAAATACCTTTTTGTTAAGAAATAATTTATTAAAAAACTGTCCTTTTTTTTGAGGATAATAGGAGCTTTACATGTCAAGAACAGAAATATCGAAATATGGTGAATTTGGTTTGATTAAACATTTGACCGAACGATTTAAGAATATAAATGAATCCACAATCAAGGGAGTTGGCGACGATGCTGCTATCCTTGATTACAAGGACAAGCAGATACTTGTAACTACCGATCTTTTGCTCGAAGGTGTTCATTTCGATTTGGTTTACGTTCCGTTAAAGCATTTGGGTTACAAAGCTGCGGTTGTAAATTTCTCGGATATTTACGCTATGAACGGACAACCGAAACAAATAACGCTATCGTTGGGAGTTTCCAAGCGGTTTTCGGTGGAAGACCTTGAAGAACTGTATGCCGGCATTGAAATGGCTTGCAAAGCCTATGGTGTGGATTTGATTGGGGGTGATACTTCGGCATCTTTAACGGGTCTTACTATTAGTATCACTTGCATCGGCGAAGCTCAAAAAGATAAAATTGTATATCGCAATGGAGCTAAGGCTAATGACTTAATTTGTGTTTCGGGTGATTTAGGTTCGGCTTATATGGGCTTGCAGCTGTTGGAACGCGAAAAAATTGTTTTTTCCGCTAATAGCGAGGCTCAACCTGATTTTGAAGGAAAAGATTACATCCTGCAACGTCAGCTGAAGCCTGAGGCACGTAAAGATATTATCAAGGCTTTGGCCGATAAAGGAATCGTACCCACTTCGATGATGGATATATCGGACGGTCTGTCGTCGGAATTGATGCATATTTGTTCGCAAAGTAATGTTGGTTGCCGGATTTACGAGGATAAAATACCGATTAATTATCAGGCAGCGGTAATGGCTGAGGAATTGAATATGAATATAGTGACTGCAGCTTTAAATGGTGGTGAAGACTACGAACTGCTTTTCACTGTGGCAATGGAAGATTACGACAAGATAGTAACAATGGATGGAGTGGGAATAGTGGGACATATGACAAAGCCCGAATTAGGCCTTCATTTGGTCGGTCGCGAAGGAGAGGAAATAGAACTTCGGGCTCAGGGCTGGAATTCATTGCAATAAAACAATACTTTATTTTAAGGAAAAAGGGATACAGGCAAAAATGCATGTATCCCTTTTCTATATAATTTTTAAAAAACCTATCCTCTATAAAACGCGAAAGGTAGTAACGCCTTACTACCAATCTTTGTTAACCTTAAATCTAATACTATGAAAAAATCACGATGCAAAGATAAGGTGTATTTGGTACACTTGCAAGAGTTTTCGAAAATATTTGTACGAAAAATGTGTTTTATAACATATTTTTAGATGAATGGAGCGATTTTCAAGTCAACATTAAGACATTTTTTTGTTTTAAGGCATGAAAAATGGTCTATTCTGTGATTTCAGTTACCTGATAACCAATATTGTCAATCGTTTTTATGATCGTATCATTGCTAACTTCCTTGTTCAATACTAATTTTGCTGAATTAGTTTCGAGGTAAACTTTGGCTTCAACGCCATCGATACTATTCAATACTTTTTCCACACGTGCCGAGCAGTGTCCACAGCTCATACCTGAAATTTTTAATGTTTTGTTTGTCATGGTTTTGTGTCTATTTTTTGTTGAGAATTAATTTTTATACTGTTTTTATCTAAGCTTAAATTTCGGTTTAAATTTTAGCAATCGTAATGAATTGAGCACCACTGTCACAGAGCTAAAACTCATGGCAGCTGCTGCGAACATCGGGTTGAGCTTCCAGCCTAACAACACATAAAAAACGCCTGCAGCCAAAGGAATACCAATAATGTTATAAAAAAATGCCCAAAACAAATTCTGTTTAATGTTGGTGATTACCGACTTGCTCAATTGAAATGCAGCAACTACATCTATCAGGTTATTTCGCATCAATACCACATCGGCCGATTCGATGGCAATATCGGTACCCGCGCCAATGGCAATTCCTACATCGGCTCTCACTAATGCCGGTGCATCATTGATACCATCGCCTACCATTGCCACTAATTTTCCTTCGTTTTGCAACCGTACAATTTCCTTTTCCTTATCCTGTGGTAGCACTTCTGAAATAGTGACAGAAATACCGAGCAGATGTTGGATATATTGAGCCGTTTTACGATTGTCGCCTGTAAGCATTATCACTTCCAATCCCATTTCTTTGAGCTGCGATATTACCGATTTACTGTTTTCTTTCAGTACGTCTGCCACGCCAATCAAACCTATCGCCATTTGTTCTTTAGCTATAAATAAAGGCGTTTTTCCTTCTTCTGCCCACTGATTTGCTATCGTTACAAAGTCATTGCTGAAGATATTATTCTCATTCATTAGCTGAATGTTACCGGCTGTATACCGGGTGTTATTGATTTCCGCCTGTATCCCACGGCCGGGAATTGTTCTGAAATTTTCAATCTCGAGCAGTTGTAAATTTCGTTTTTCAGCCTCAAATATAACAGCATCGGCAAGTAAATGTTCCGACGCTTTTTCGAGCGAATAGGTCAGCTGAATTAATTCGTTTTCACTGAAATCTTTATCCGAAATAATATCAGTGATTTTTGGTTTTCCTTCGGTCAGCGTTCCTGTTTTATCCAATACCACTGTATTTATTTTATGTGTAGTTTCGAGCGCCTCGGCCGATTTAAATAATAATCCATATTCGGCGCCCTTACCTGTGCCTACCATAATGGCAACCGGAGTGGCAAGTCCTAAGGCACAGGGACATGAAATAACAAGTACCGCAATGCCTATTGACAATGCAAAATCAAAAGGATAACCCAACAATAACCAAATGATTACTGAAACAATGGCTATAACGATCACCATAGGTACAAAAACAGCACTGATCCGGTCGGCCATTTTTGAAATGGGTGCTTTGGATGCCGATGCTTCTTCTACCAAACGTATAATTTGCGAAAGAGTGGTGTCATTACCAACTTTTGTGGCGCGAAATGTAAAATAACCTGTTTTATTGATGCTGGCCGACAATACAGATTGCCCGGGTTCTTTATAAACAGGCATGCTTTCACCTGTCAAAGCCGATTCGTCGATGTTTCCGCTTCCCGAAAGGATAATTCCATCCACAGGAATACTTTGCCCACTTCTGACAATAATTACGTCCCCTGAGTTGAGTTCTTCTACAGGGACTTCTACCTCAATTCCGTTTCGGATGATTATAGCCGTTTTCGGAGCTAAATCAATCAGACGTGAAATCGCATCCGAAGTTCGTCTTTTTGACCGGGCTTCGAGATATTTTCCTAATGTGATTAGTGCAAGGATGGTTGCACCGGATTCGAAATACAAATCGTGCGAAAATTGCATCACGGTATTCATATCGCCATATCCTAACCCGTAACTGATACGGAAAATGGCAAATACGCCATAAACTATGGCAGCCGAAGCACCGATGGCAATCAGTGAATCCATATTGGGAGCAGCGCGGAATAAACTTTTAAAGCCGCCAATAAAATATTTTTTATTTGTAAATGCAATAGGCAATGTCAGCAGAAACTGGGTAAAAGCGAAAGTCAGCGCATTTTCGTGGCCAAGGAAAGTTACAGGCAATGGCCACCCGAACATGTGCCCCATTGAAAGGTAAAGTAGCGGAACAAGAAAAGTAAGTGAAATCCACCAACGGCGTTTCATTTCGGTCTGTTCAAGTTGTACGTAGTCGGTTTTTTTTGTTTCGGAAGTCTCTGGCGTTTTTTCTGTTTTTACGTGAGCTTCGTAACCTGCATCTTCTACCGATTTAGTAATAGCATCAGTGTTTATTTGCTTCTCGTCGTAATTCACTGTCATGCTGTTGTTAAGCAGGTTTACCTGAACGGTTTGAATCCCTTCAAGTTTATTTACACTTTTCTCAACATGTGCTACGCATGAAGCACATGTCATTCCTGTGACTGCATATTTCTCCGTTTTCATAAAAATTACTTTAGAATTATGAAACAGATGGAATCATGTTTTGTTTTGGAAGTTCAGGTTTGTTATAAAAAAAGACCGGGAATTATCAGACTTTGTGGAATCATCATCGGTTTATGAACACAGTACTTCAATTGTGAGTACTTTGTTTTGAGACAAAGAATGCAAGCTGTTATTTTAGTGTAGCGTGTATGTTTGATAAAATGACATTTCAGGTTAAAGCATGGCTTATGAAAGCATCACTGGAACTGATTTTTTAATTTAAGTTTTTTGCGCACACTGCTGGGTGGAGTAACTATTGATTGGTCAAAATGAGGAAGTTCGGCACTAAATTTTCCTTCGAGTTTTGTACTGTCGGACAGTACAAAATTAAAATCAATGTACCTTGTGTTGTTCATGCTTTCTACTGTAAACGAACCTCTTGATATGAGCTTTTGAACCGAAAAATTACTTTTTTTCTCGATAAAATAAATATAAGCTCCAATCACATATTCGTTATTATCTGCTTTAAATTTCTCACCCGGAGCCACCGTGAACGGTGCTTCAGATTTCGAAATCTCGTACACTCCATTGGGTAAAATGGTGTCGGTTGGTGAGATAAAAATATCTTCGAGGAACAGATACTGGCCAATGCCATCGAGGCTGCCGGTACTGTCGACAAACAACGAATCGGAAAACAATGACAGTGAAATCACATTGTTATCATTCATATACTCCGAATAATAGGGTCCGTAGAACTCGGCATATCCCCAGGTGTATGTAGGATTCGTATTGTATTTGTATTCAAGTGCCGGATCGTTTGTTTTGCACGAAACGAAGAAAACAACAGAAAACAGTACAAAAATCAGATTTTTCATCAACTACAATTTTAAACAACTAACGGAAATGTTGTGAAATTATTTCAATGTAATGTGTTTTTCCGGATATAACGTATCGGATACAAAACAGCTATGAGTCCCATAGTGATTACGGTAAAAAACACAAAGAAAGCATCAGTCAGGTTGGTAACTACCGGATAGGCATCCACTACATAGCCGGTGCCCAACTTCACAATTCCATAATACTCCTGAATAAAGCAAATCAAGGTTCCCAAAACAATTCCCAGGGTAGCTCCAATAAATGAAATCATCCAGCCTTCGTAAAGAAAGATACGTTGAATCAGTTTGTTGTCGGCTCCCAGGCTTCTTAGTGTTTCAATATCATCTTTTTTGTCGATAATAAGCATTGAAAGCGAGCCGATAATGTTAAAGCTGGCAATGAGCAAAATAAAGCTAAGAATCAGGAAAGTGATCCATTTTTCTATTTTCATAATGTTGAAAAAGCTTTCCTGTTGCTCGTATCTGTTTTTTACATTATACTCCTTCCCGAGTAAAGTCTGAATTTGCTGTTGCACATTTTCGGCATTTACATTGGGTGCTAATTTTAGCTCTACACACGAAACTACAGATGCATTATACTCAAATAATTCACGGGCCAATTGAATGGATACCAGTATGTAATGATCATCGTACTGTAGTTGCTGTACCGAAAAAACCCCTGAAATAAATAATTC
This sequence comes from uncultured Paludibacter sp., assembly GCA_963678465.1. Taxonomy (GTDB): domain Bacteria; phylum Bacteroidota; class Bacteroidia; order Bacteroidales; family Paludibacteraceae; genus Paludibacter. The sequence continues at coordinate 2,813,026 of OY782858.1, read as the reverse complement.
GGACTGATTAAAACTGTTTTCGGGCCGAAGAAGGTTAATATTTGAAGTTCGCTTTGGGGCATATATGTACAACGGATCGATAAAATGAGCACCGAGACCCAGCACTGATGCTACTCCAACTCCCGGCACTGCACGTTCAAAAGCACCATCGTACAACACAAAATCACCATCGTACATAATGCTGTCAATTTCGGTGAGCTTGGCAAAATTGGAAGTGACTCCTTTCACGGTGGCCGGAATTTGTTTGTCTTTGAAACGCAATAAGGCATTTTCTTCCACCACTTCGGTGAATACTGCCACCGATTTTAGCTTTTTTACCTGCTCAAACTTATCTGTAGCTATGTCGAATGTTTTTCCCTGAGCAAGTGTAATTTTCAGATCAGGATCGAAGGATGAAAACATACCGGCAATTAGCGATTCGAAACCATTAAAAACCGACAGAACAACTATAAGCGACATTGTGCCAATGGCCACACCGGCAGCCGAAACTCCCGAAATGACATTGATGGCGTTGTGTGATTTTTTTGAAAATAAGTAGCGGCGGGCTATCCTTAACGAAAAGGAAAGTCCACGCCACTGATCTGTTATTTTTGAGTTTTGGTCCGGCATCAAAATCTCAATTAATCAAGTTCGATAACTTCACCCTCTTTTAAAGGAGAAGGTGGATCTTGTTTCAGCAGATTATCAATATTCTCAAGATAATCCAATGAGTCGTCGTTATGAAAGAAAAGTTCAGGAACGATGCGTAACTGATTGCGTACGCGCTTACCTAAATCAAAGCGAATGGCTTTGGTATCGGCATTTACCTGTGCTAAAACAGCTGCTGCTTTATCGCTGGGGAAAATGCTTAAATGTGTGCGTGCAATTCCCAAATCGGGACTAATGCGTACAGAAGTTACTGTAATCAATGTTCCATGCAGTTCGCGTGCGTACAACAAAAAGATTTCTCCTAACTCTTTTTGCAACATTCTCGATATTTTTTGTTGTCTTGTTGTTTCCATAATTATTTATTTTTCTATTTTGTTAATCATTTCGGTTGCATCCAGTTCTATTTTCGAGAATGCAAACCATTTTTTAGCTAAATCCTTAAGCGATGCACCAATGTGATACACTGTTTCGTTGTCGATAATCAGAAACCTGTCGTGCGATTTACTGAAAATCTTTACTTCAACAGGTTCGTATTGCGCATTGAATTTTTCAATATCCTTTTTCAATTCGGGAGATATTTTAGAAGTAAATATCTTTACTTCAACTCCCTTGTTTCGTTTTGCCAATAAGTGCAATACGCTGTCGTCGATATAATTATCAATCAGCACAATCGATTTTTTAGCTGATTTTACCAAATCGGCCGCAAATTTCCATGCATCAAAAATCTGTCCGTCATAAAATATCCCCTCATTGGGCGGAAGCGATGTTTTAATCAACAAATCGAATTTTTGGTCGTGTTCGAAAATTTTCTTCTCAATCCTGTCAATTCTGCTATTCAACACATAGCCCTTCATCAGATATTCTTTCAGAATGCTGTTTGCCCAAATGCGGAATTGAGTTCCTCGTTTTGACTTTACGCGATAACCAACAGATATAATTACATCAAGATTGTAAAATGTTGTTTTATATGCTTTTTTATCTTTGGCAGTAAGTAAGGATTCCTTACATACTGAGCTTTTTTCTAATTCATTCTCTTTAAATATATTAGATATGTGAAGCGTTATGTTGTTTCTCGTCGATTGAAATAAATCAGCCATTTGTGCCTGGGTTAACCACACAGTTTCATTTTCGATTCTTACTTCAATCTCATTTTTCAAATCCTCAGAATGATAAATAATTATCTCGCCTTGTTGATCCATAGCTTTTTCCGAAATTAGTTAATCATGAATGTTATGTCTGGTTCTTATGCTAAAATCTTCTTCTCAATCCTGTAAAATCTGCTATTCAGTATGTTAACTTTCGTAAAATACTCTTTTCAGAATGAAGTTTGTCCAAATTCGGAATTGAGTTCTTCGTTTTGATTTAACGCAATAACCAACAGATACAATTACTTTAAGATTGTAGAATTTGATCTGATAATTTTGCCATCAATGGCAGTTGTTGCATCTTTTGCAACAACTGAAGATGATTCTAATTCACCCTCAACAAACACATTCCTAATATGTCTGGATATGAAGGACATATCTCGTCCAAACAAATCACTCATCTGATTAAGTGATAGCCAAACCGTTTCATTCTCAATTCTCACCTCCAGCTGAGTAGAATCATCTGATTGATATAAATTATTTCGCCCTCGGTTTTCATTGGCACATTGGCTTATTATCTCATTGGCAAATTGTTACAACTTCCACTCAAATCCATCTTTTGTATCTTTTATCTCAAAACCCAAAGCTGTGAGTTCGTTGCGTATTTTATCGCTTGTCACCCAGTCTTTGTTACGTTTGGCTTCGAGGCGCATATTCAAAAGCATATCGATTGCCTGTTTGTAAGCTTCGTTGGTACCTGAGGCAGCTGCTTCAACCTTTAAGCCGAGTAAATCCTCGATCATGAGTTTGAAAACAGATTGCAATTCTTCTAAATCGGCTGCCGAAATTGTGACTTTTCCATCGTGTACCGAGTTGATGGCTTTGAGCGCTTCGAACAAATACGAAATGGCAATAGGCGTATTCAAATCGTCGTTGAGCGCTTCCTCGCATTTGGCACGAAGTCCGGCTGTATCCACGTTGCTTGTAGCCGAAGGCGATAGTTTTTGCAAACGAGCATATCCATCCATCAAACGTTCGAGCCCTTTTTCGGAGGCTTCGAGGGCTTCGCTGCTAAAATCCACCGTACTGCGGTAGTGTGCCTGCAGAATGAAGAAGCGAATGGTCATTGGGCTGAATGCTTTCGAAAGCAATTTGTGATTTCCGCTGAAAAACTCATCCAAAGTAATGAAATTACCCAACGATTTTCCCATTTTTTGTCCACCAATGGTAATCATATTGTTGTGCATCCAGTATTTTACGCTGTTCTTGCCCAAGCCTGCTTTGTTTTGTGCAATTTCGCATTCGTGGTGTGGAAACATAAGGTCCATGCCGCCGCCATGTATGTCAAATTCTTCGCCTAAGTATTTGGTTCCCATTGCTGAGCATTCCATGTGCCAACCCGGAAAGCCGACACTCCAGGGAGCATTCCAGCGCATAATATGTTCGGGAGAGGCTTTTTTCCAAAGTGCAAAATCCACACTGCGGCGTTTCTCGCTTTGTCCGTCGAGTTCGCGCGTGGTTTCGAGCATTTCGTCGATATTGCGACCCGAAAGAATACCGTAATTGTTTGATTTGTTGTATTTTTCCACATCGAAATACACCGATCCTTCGCTCACATATGCATAACCCGCATCGAGAATTTTTTGCGTAAACTCAATCTGTTCCATAATATGGCCCGAAGCATGAGGTTCGATACTTGGCGGCAACACATTGAGCGCTTCCATGGCTTTGTGATAGCGGTTTACGTAATATTGTACCACTTCCATGGGTTCGAGCTGGTCGAGGCGCGCTTTTTTTGCAATTTTATCTTCTCCACTATCAGCGTCATTTTCGAGGTGCCCTACATCAGTAATATTGCGCACATAACGCACTTTGTAGCCCAAATGCTGCAAATAGCGAAATAAAATATCAAAAGTAATGGCAGGACGTGCATGCCCTAAATGTCCATCGCCGTAAACGGTTGGACCGCAAACATACATTCCCACTTTGTTTTCGTGCAGCGGAATGAATTGCTCTTTTTTGCGTGTTAGTGTGTTGTAAATGTATAATTTATGTTCCATATTACCCTTAACCCCTAATGAGGAAATTTGAGTTAGTTATTTAATTCGTTGTTTTTCTGAAGAATTTCAGTCAGTTTATCTTCAAGTAATTGTTTTTCGGGCAGATACAATTGATATTTGCTGACAAACAATTGACTGCTAATATTATGCATGGCATACTGTACTAACAATTCATCTTTTTCCTTTGCAAGCACAATACCAATTGGAGGATTATCGCCTTCAGTATTTTCTTCGTTCTCAAAATACCCCAAATACATATTCATTTGTCCAACATCCTCATATCCGGCTTCATCTCTTTTTAAATCAATCAATACAAAACATTTTAGAATTCGATGATAGAAGACCAAATCAATATAGTGATGACGATTGCCCAATGTAATACGATATTGACGTCCGACAAAAGCAAAACCTTTACCAAGTTCGAGCAGAAATTGTTGCAAATTAGTAATCAGCAGATGCTCTAATTCTGACTCGTTGAAATGATATGGCTCCGGAATCTGAAGAAAATCAAGAATGTATGGTTCGCGAATAATGTCAGCAGGTTTCTGAACTTTCAGACCTTTTTTCGACAATTCAAGCACTCCTTCTTTGTCTTTTGATGCAGCTAGCCGAAGAAAAAGTGAGGTTTTTTTCTGACGTTTTAATTCAGGAATCGACCAGCGCTCATGAATTGCTTGTTGCAAATAAAAGTTACGCTCTAATTTATCTGAGATTTTCAATAATTCTACATAATGCGACCAGCTTAATAAGTGAGAAGGCTTCTCACTTATTGGAAACTCAATATAAAACAGGCGCATATAGATTAAATTACTTCGACTAAATCCCTTCCCCAATTTAATTGATAAGTCTTTTGACAGATTATCAATAAGCGATTTCCCATATTCAGCTCTAATGTTACCTTCCTGCTCAAATTCAACTATATACTGTCCAATATTCCAATAAGTGTCAACCAAATATTGATTTACAGCAATAGCAACATTGTTCCGACCTCTTGTATAAGCTTCGGAAATGCGATCAAGTAAAACTTCGTAATTCTTTTTATCTGTTTGCTGCATAATTAAATCATTTAAATAGTTGATTTATTGTGCGTTGTTTATATGTGCTCAAAAAAGCGTTCCCTGCTCGCCCAATTTCACTTTTCCCAAATGTTTATAGGCCAATTCAGTCACTTCTCGTCCACGCGGAGTGCGTTTCATAAAACCCTCTTTGATCAGGAATGGCTCGTAAACTTCCTCCAGCGTGCCTGCATCTTCGCCAAGTGCTGTGGCAATGGTTGTTAAACCCACCGGACCTCCTTTAAATTTGTCGATAATGGTGTTCAGAATTTTGTTATCGATTTCGTCCAAACCATATTTGTCGATGTTCAAAGCTTCGAGCGCATAAAGTGCAATTTCGATGTCGATAGTGCCATTGCCTTTTACCTGCGCAAAATCGCGCACACGACGCAGCAATGCATTTGCAATACGAGGCGTACCACGACTACGACCTCCAATTTCTACGGCTGCTTTTTCTTCGATGGGCACATTCAGCAAATTGGCCGATCGTTTGATAATTCCTGTAATTACTTCAATATCATAATACTCAAAATGACTATTGATGCCAAAACGGGCACGGAGCGGAGCTGTGAGTAATCCACTTCGGGTGGTGGCACCAATAAGCGTAAACGGATTCAGTTCAAGCTGAATAGATCGCGCACTAGGACCTTTATCTATCATTATGTCAATGCGATAATCCTCCATGGCCGAATAGAGATATTCTTCCACGATAGGACTGAGCCGATGAATTTCGTCGATAAAAAGCACATCGTTCGGTTCAAGGCTGGTCAGCAGCCCAGCCAGGTCGCCCGGCTTGTCGAGCACAGGTCCCGAAGTTACTTTAAAGCCTACATTCAACTCGTTGGCAATGATGTTCGAAAGTGTTGTTTTGCCAAGTCCCGGAGGTCCGTGCAGCAACACATGGTCGAGCGATTCGGTGCGCATACGGGCAGCCTGTACGAAAATTTTCAGGTTCTCCACAATTTTGTTTTGTCCCTTAAAATCATCGAAAGTCAGCGGTCGCAAAGCGTTCTCGAACTCTTTCTCGCCATTTTTATTGTTTCGTATGTCGAAGTTTTCTTCCATAAGTTTGCCCCCTAACCCCCTAAAGGGGGAATTTTATCAGAGCTATTTAGTTGTAATTAATCGTAAAAACATATAAGCATAATCCCCCTTTAGGGGTTAGGGGCAGTAAGACTCCTAAATACTTCCTCCATACTTCGTTCCACAGTTTTCATTGTCAGGATTTTATTTCCGGATTTTACTGCGAAGTCAAATATATCAGCACGAATGTCTCTCGAAGCTAAAATCGTATATGTGTTTTTGCCTTTTGCCGAAACGGCATTTATTCCTTCTATTCCTGTGATTTCTGCTACGTTTAAAAATTCCACTTCGAATTGCAAATTATTCTCATCAAACAAGTTGATTTTAGAAATATCAGAATAATCAGCTACAATTTCGCCTTTGTTAATAATAATCACACGGTTGCAGATGGCTTTTATTTCCTGCATAATGTGTGTACTGAAAATCACAGTTCTGTCTTTACCCAATTCGCGAATCAAGTTGCGGATTTCTTCCAACTGATTCGGATCAAGTCCGGTTGTGGGCTCATCTAATATCAGTACTTTGGGATTAGGAATCAATGCCTGAGCAAGCCCTACCCGCTGACGGTAACCTTTGGAGAGTTGTCCTATTTTCTTGTGGAACTCTGGGCGTAAACCCACTTTATCAATCAGCTCATCAACGAGTTTTTCTTTTTCTTTGTTAATTCCATGCGTTTCAGCTACAAAAAGCAAGTATTCTTTCACATACATCTCAGGATAAAGCGGATTTTGTTCCGGCAAATAACCAATCAAGGCATTTGTATGCAAGGTATTATCCTTTACTTCCAAACCACAAACCTTCACCGAACCCACGTTATACGACAATGCTCCGGCAATAATTTTCATAGTTGTGGTTTTTCCGGCGCCGTTAGGGCCGAGAAAGCCGACCACTTCGCCTTCACCGATTTCGAACCCGATACTGTTCAATACCGTTTGTTCGCCGTAGTTTTTCGAAAGATTGTATATGGATATGGACACTTTAATTCAATTTAGATATTTACAATTTACAATTGCAGATTACAAAAGTACAAAAATAGCATGGTAATGAAAAATAAAAAACGGGAAAGTCTGTTTCAGAGCACTTTCCCGTTTTTATGTGATATGTTACGAATTTTTATCCAACGAATCGTTTTATGATAGAAATTATTATGTAACAGCCAATTATGGGGGCAAATGCATCAAGGTTCAAAAATAAAAGCAGGCAACAACAGACTGCCAGAAATACGAATTGCCAGCTGTTATCCTTCCACTTCAAATTCTTGAATTTCAGAGAAAACATCGGTAATTCCGAAACAAGAAGAAGGCTCATTAGTGCAATAAAACCAAGTACAAAATAAGGTTGCTGCGCTAAAGTTTCGTGATATGAATAGCCAAGCCCAATCCAGAAAATAGCATTTGCTGGGGTGGGCATGCCAATAAAGGAGCTTGACTGACGCTCGTCGATATTGAACTTAGCCAAACGAAGTGCTGAAAATACCGGAATTATAAAACCTGCAAAGGCCAACCATTGGGGTAATTCGCTGGCTTGTAGCATAGAAAATGCTACAGCACCGGGTGCAAGTCCGAAACTGATGACATCGGCCAGAGAGTCAAGTTCCTTGCCCATCGGCGAATACGCTTTCAGCAAGCGGGCTGCAAAACCATCGAGAAAATCGAACACTGCTGCCAGTAAAACAAGAATTAAAACCAGCTCATAGTTTGCCTGAAAAGCAAAATACACAGCCAAAGCACCCGAAAACAAATTGAGGCAGGTAATAAAATTCGGAACATGCTTTTTTATCATCTTGTGTTTAAATTTCTACAACCATTTACTGATTGTCAGGTTGTTATTCTTTGTTTTTGCTGTCTATCCAAATGGTGACAGGCCCATTGTTTACCAGTGATACTTTCATATCAGCTGCAAAAGTACCTGTTTTTACTTCTTTTCCCAATTTTTCGGACACCGATTTGCAAAAATATTCGTAAAGCGGAATGGCTGTTTCGTGTTTGGCTGCTTTTATATACGACGGACGATTTCCTTTCCGTGTCAGAGCATGAAGTGTAAATTGACTTACAATCAGTACTTCACCATCTATTTCTGTTACCGAACGATTCATTACGCCGTTTTCGTCGTCAAAGATACGCAATCCTGTTAGTTTTCCGGCAAGCCAATCGCTATCTTCTTTAGTGTCGGCTTCCTCAATGCCTACCAATACCAGTAATCCTACACCAATTGAAGATTTTATTTTTCGGTCAATTTCTACCGATGCTTCGTTGACTCTTTGAATGACAATTCTCATATCTTGTCCTAAAGGAATTGTTTATTGTAAATTATTTAATTCCTCTTTTAGTTTTCGGGGTAATCCGGCCACCACCAAATCGTACGAATGCCGGATAAGTTCTTGCATAAACTTTGCTGAAATTGCTGAATCGACACGCACCGAATTCCAGTGTTTTTTGTTGAAATGATAGGCGGCAGTGATGGCGGTAAACTCGTCGCGCAGCTGAATGGCCCGTTCAGGGTCACATTTTAGCGCAATCTGTGTTTCAGGATTGTCGAGTGGCAGCAGTGCAAACATTTTACCCTGCACTTTCATCACAAGGCTGAATTCGTCGAAAGGAAAATGCTCAGTAACACCTTTCAGACTCAGGCAAAAATCGCGAAGATCTTCGTAGTTCATAAATTCTATTTACTATTTTGTAATTTACAATTTACACGTTTTATAAACGCCAATCCTTCAATATTGATCTTTACAATTTTATATAAATCTTTTTCTTATAAAGAATATGACCTATGTACCAGCAAATTGTTACAAATATCAATGCAAATACCAATGATCCTGTATAGTCGCCAAATACAGGCAGCAGCCACTGATTGTAAACAAATCCCTTGACTGATGTCCATTTTTCCATATACTGAAAGCCGATATTGCTTAGCAGAATACTTAAAACGGCACCTACCACATATACAAACATTGGGTTAACCCCGAACGATTCGAAGAAGACGCTCCAGCGTTTTTTTCCTTTTATATCAATTATCCAGATAAGTAATCCAAGTAGTAATGAAGCTAGCCCGCAAGTAGTAAGTACAAAACTTGAACTCCATATTTTTTTATTAATAGGGAAACCGTAATCGAGCAAGAAACCAAGGAACAGAATTATTGTGCCAAAGATAAAGAGTTTTTGAATTTTTTCGCCAAGGTTTTTTGTTTCCGAAATTAATTTTCCGGCCCAAAAACCTAACAACACATGGGCAATGCAAGGTAAAGTGCTCAAAATACCTTCAGGATCGAAGGCAATTGCAGTGCCATCGGCCAGGTGGCTGATGTACATATGTGCTTCGCCTAAAATGTTACGATCAATGATTGCAATCAGGCTGTTTGGACTCAGTTCCATACTTCCGCTGAAATATATAATCACCCAGTAAGCCACTAAGATACATCCGATGAGCCAGGGAATATGTTTTGATTTAAACAATAAAACAATGAGCGAACCAAAAAATGATACCAGCGCAAGGCGTTGAAGAACGCCTAAAATGCGTATGTTTTCAAAATTATTGGCAGCCTGAAGTATTCTTTCGAAAACCGGTAGCGCAATAAGCTCTTCGCTTCGTAGGCCGCGTAAAAACAAGCCAAACCAGCCAATTGCTAATCCGATGAGGAAAAGCAGAATCGACCTGCGCAATAATTTAGTGAAGGTTTTTCCACTGAATTTGAATTCGAATTTTTTATACGACAAAAACATTGAAACTCCCATGATAAACATGAAAAACGGGAAAACCAGATCGGTGGGAGTTAAGCCATTCCATTCGGCGTGACCCAATGGTGCATAAATACTTCCCCAGCTTCCCGGATTGTTTACCATTATCATACCAGCAATTGTAACCCCACGTAAAACATCGAGTGATAATAAGCGGGAAGTCGCAGCTTTTGTGTTTTGTGTCATGAATTTTATCTTTTTGAATTTAGCACGCAAACATACAAATTTTGTTCGAGAACGTAGGTGTTATCCTTCTGAATTGTTCGAAAAACAAACATAAACCACGACAAACATAACTACTTGTTTTTACCGTCGAGTACAAACTTTCTTTTCTCCATTTGCAGATAATAACGCTGAACGAAGGCCCTTACTTTCAAGTCAACGATGGTATCTCCGGTTGTTTTTTCGTCGAAAATATAATCGGAGGAGTCGTTGATCCACTGGAAAGCACTTCCATTGTAATTGATGGCAAAGTTGTCTTTTTGCTCAGAAAAATGGTCTTTTCCAAAGGCAAAATAAGGTTTGTTGTAGTCCAAAAGCCCTAAAACGGTTGGCATTATGTCTATTTGCTGCGTAACGGCAGCATCTCTTCCCCGAATAGAGCCATCGGGAGCATAAAGAAAATACATGATGTGCGAATTGCCAATGCCGGTTTTATTCTCGGCAGCGTACACTTCGGGGCTTACATGGTCGGCAACAAAAACAAAAATAGTGTTTTCGTACCAATCTTTATTTTTAGCTATTGCGAAAAAATCCCTTAAAGCCATATCGGTATAAGCCACGCATTGTTGAAGTTTCGTTTTGCCAACAGGCAGCACTTTTTTGTATTTCTCCGGAATAACATAAGGATGATGTGATGTAAGCGTAAAAGTTGTTGATAAAAAAGGTTGTTTGGCCCGTCCCAGTTCGTTGGCCATGTACGATAGAAATTCTTTGTCCCATATTCCCCAATATCCATCAAAATCTTTGGTCCCATTTACTTTCTCATAGTCCTCTCTGGTTCTGAAGTTTTTATATCCGGCACTTTTAGCAAATGCAACGAATCCCATCGACCTTTGTTCCGATCCCATGAAAAACCAACTGTCCCAACCTTCATTTCCTAAAATCGTACCGAAGCCGTTCATCGGTGAAAGTGCTTGTTGCGTTAATACAAAAGGAGTTTTAAAGGAGGGAATTGATACAAGCACCGAAGGCAGTGCATCGATTGATTTTCGACCGTTGGCATAGCATTTATCGAAAACATATCCTTGTTGCATCAACGAATCGAGAAATGGTGTGTACTTTGTACCATCAGGATATAATTGAGGATTCAGAAAAGCCGAATGTTCGTAACTGAAACTCTCAAGAATGAAAATTACTACATTTTTGCGTTTCATTTGTTGCTTATCCGAACCTTTATGGGAAGGATAGTACAAGGAATCAAGCTCCTGTTCTGAAAAATATTTACTATAATTGTTTTGATCTTTATTTAATGTTTTAATAACGCAAAATGGATTGTTCAACACAATATAAGCTTTGGACGGAGATTCGGAAAATTGCAGGGCATTGCTCAGCGTGATGGGTCGTATCGCACGGCTGACACCGCCACGGATGGCAATAATTAACACGAATACCATGACGATGAAAAAAACTGAATTGCTGATATAAAAAACCAGATGGCCGGATTCAGACCTATTGTATTTGATTTTTCGGTAGAGAAATGCAGATCCGATAATCAGCGCAATACCCAACAATAGCATGTACCAGTTCTCACGAATGGAAATAAGCATTATCAGGGCGGTGTTGCTGTTGCTGAAATAGCTGAATTCATCAGAAGTGATGCGTTTTTGTGCGTAATGAAAATAAATGCTATCGGTAATGTTTAACACTACCAATACAATTATTCCGAGCATAAAACAAATGAACAGAAAGGATTGATACCTTTTGTTCGAACGAAATCTGAATGGAATCAGTGACAAAATGACAAACAGGCCAAATGTAATAGACAGATTGGAAGCGTCGAAAATGAAAGCGCCTTTCAGCAAAGCGGGTAGTTCTCTGCTCCAGCTTTCAATTTGCAGTAGGTCGGCGTTGTAGATATAGAAAAGAAATCTCAACACCCACACCACTGCAACTGCGATAAGGCTTCTCAATAATAAAGTCAGCACATCGCTTTTTATGAAGCCGGCAAGTTTCATTTTCATTAATTCAATAATTTTTATTTCACTTCCACGCCATTCGTCACCACAGCGCTTGGGCGCACAAGTACTAATTTTCCATCCGCATCTTCAGCCGAAAGAATCATGCCTTCGCTCATTACGCCGCGCAGTTTGCGTGGTTCGAAGTTGGCAATAAAGCACACCTGTGTTCCAATCAGCTCTTCAGGATTTGGGTACGAAGCAGCAATTCCCGAAAGAATGGTGCGTTCACCCATGCCGTCGTCCAGCTTAAACTGAAGCAGCTTGTCCGCTTTAGGTACTTTTTGGCAATCGAGTACAGTAGCTACACGAATATCCATTTTCATAAAGTCATCGAAAGCTACGTTTTCTTTTACCGCATTGGGTTTGAAAGCCGCCGCTTCGTTGGCCAGTTTTGTATCTTGCAATTTCTGCACTTGAGCAGCTATGGTTTCGTCTTCAATTTTCTCGAAAAGTAATTCAGGTGTGCCTAGTTGATCGCCGGCTTTCAGTAAATCAATCCGTCCCAACTCTTTCCAGTCGAAAGTCGAAAGATTTAGCATTGTGCGCAACTTCGCCGACGTAAAAGGTAAAAACGGTTCGAAAGCAATGGCCAGATTGGCGGCGATCTGTAAACTCAAATGCATAATGGTTGCCACACGATCCATATCTGTTTTGGCTACTTTCCAGGGTTCGGTGTCGGCCAAATACTTGTTGCCGATACGCGCCAGATTCATGGCTTCTTTTTGCGCATCGCGGAAGCGGAAATTATTCAGCAGTTTTTCTACATCTGCTTTTACGTTTACAAATTCCTCTAACGTTTGTTTGTCGTAGTCGGTGAGTTCACCCAACGCCGGCACTTTGCCATCGTAATATTTTTGTGTCAGTACTAATGCGCGGTTGATAAAATTACCGAATATAGCCACCAACTCATTGTTATTGCGTGCCTGAAAATCTTTCCAGGTAAAATCGTTGTCTTTAGTTTCGGGGGCATTGGCGGTGAGTACATAGCGCAACACATCCTGCTTTCCGGGAAATTCTTCCAGGTATTCGTGCAGCCAAACAGCCCAGTTACGCGAAGTTGAAATTTTATCGCCTTCGAGATTCAGAAATTCGTTAGCAGGTACATTATGGGGCAAAATATACGAACCCTCGGCTTTCAACATAGCTGGGAATACAATGCAGTGGAACACAATATTATCTTTTCCGATAAAGTGGAGCAGACGTGTTTCGGGATCTTTCCACCATTTTTTCCAGCTATCTGGCAAAAGTTCTTTGGTGTTCGAGATATAACCAATCGGCGCATCGAACCACACGTAAAGGACTTTACCTTCGGCACCTGCTACCGGCACAGGAATTCCCCAATCGAGATCTCGACTTACGGCGCGTGGTTGCAAGCCCATGTCGAGCCAGCTTTTGCACTGTCCGTAAACGTTTGGTTTCCATTCTTTGTGGTCTTCCAGAATCCACTGACGCAACCATGCTTCGTGCTGATCGAGTGGGAGATACCAGTGTTTGGTTTCGCGCATTACAGGTGCAGAACCACTGATGGCCGATTTGGGATTAATCAAATCTGTTGGGTTGAGCGACGTTCCACAGGCTTCACACTGGTCACCATACGCATTTTCGTTGCCGCAATGCGGACATTTACCTGTAATATAGCGGTCGGCAAGGAATTGTTGAGCCGTTTCGTCGTAATACTGTTCGTTTGTTTTTTCAATAAAACCACCTTTCCCTTCGATGGTTTTGAAAATTTCGGAAGCCAGTTCTTTATGCGTTTTGGAAGTAGTACGCGAATAAATATCGAACGAAATACCAAAATCTTCGAATGATTTTTTAATAATTCCGTGGTAACGATCCACAATATCCTGTGGCGTAACCCCTTCTTTTTTAGCTTTTATGGTAATTGGCACCCCGTGTTCGTCGGAACCTCCAATGAAAAGCACTTCTTCACCTTTGAGGCGGAGATAGCGTACATAAATATCGGCAGGAACATATACTCCCGCTAAATGGCCAATGTGTACAGGTCCATTCGCATAAGGAAGCGCTGAAGTTACGGTGGTTCGTTTAAAATTACTCATTATTTTGTGTTTTGTATTTAGTGATCAAAAAAAGGTATGAGGTTCAAAGTTTTAATTACTTGCGTCTTACTCATTATCCCTGATATATTTTGGACTGCAAAGATACAGAAAATCAGTGAAATTTAGGATAAACAATGCAGCAAAAAATGAGGGATCATATTGACTCAAAAAAATCATGCTTATGATTTGGGTAAGTCATGCTCACGATTTTAAAAATCATGCTTATGATTTTGACAAGTCATGCTTATGATTTTATAAAAGCATGGGTATGAGTTTTTGAAATCCCCATTGAGATGGATGAATGCGCAATTAAACAGGAGTGAGTGTGATTTTTTAGTCTTGCTTTTTTAGTCTTGCTTTTTTTGAGAAAACCATAATCACACACAGATACATTGCGTTTTTACTTCAAAATTAGAATCAAGAAGTCTACAAATGATGGAATCTCTATAAATAACACGATAAATACTTATTATCATGCATTTACTTCGAATCTTTTTTTTACATTTGTTGCGAATAATTTATAAATCTACTCACAATTCAATACTTAAAAATTATGATTTACCTTGTTATTATTGGAGTTATTGTACTTGCGATTGGTTTTTCTCTCAAAAAATCAAATTCTCCATTAACTCAGTTTGCCGGAACTATCAAAATGATAGGAGCTGGTATTATTATCGTTGGAGCTGTTTTAGCCTCTATCGTTCAGATAAATCCGGGCGAAATAGGCGTACAGAAACTTTTTGGGAAAGTAAATAACAATATCCTCGAAAGTGGTTTAAATGTTGTGAATCCGCTTGTTGATGTTGTTACGTTCGACACTAAAACCCAGAACTACACCATGTCGGGAGTGATGGATGAAGGTGAAAAATCAGCAGATGATGCCATACGCGTTTTATCGGCCGATGGACTGGAAGTGATTATTGATTTAACTGTTTTATATAAAGTTATACCAAGTCAGGCGCCTCGTATTTTACAGGAAATAGGGACCGATTATAAAAACACAATTGTGCGTCCCATCTGCCGTACTAAAATCAGAGACAATGCTGTTTACTACGATGCAATTGCTCTGTATTCCACCAAACGTGACGAATTTCAGGGTCGCATTTTCAAAACCATTGAAGCCGATTTTAAAACAAGAGGATTGATGCTGGAACAGTTATTGGTCAGGAATATAACGCTTCCGGCTTCGGTGAAGACAACGATAGAATCAAAAATTAATGCCGAACAAGAAGCGCAAAAGATGACTTTCGTACTTCAGAAAGAGAAACAGGAAGCAGAGCGTAAACGAGTGGAAGCGCAGGGAATAGCCGATTATCAGAAAATATTAAGCACAGGATTGAGCGATAAACAATTGCAGTACGAAATGATTAAAGCCATCGCTACTTCGCCCAATGCTAAATTAATTATTATGGGCGGTGGTAAAAACAGTACGCCGGTAATTCTGGATACAAAATAAAAATGGGCTAATATTCTATTTTTTATTGACTACTTTTGTGAAATAATGAAAACGCTGGCGTACAACTGCCGGCAAAAACAAACACACCTATATCCCTTATGCCCCGCGACAAAGCCATTCTCAAAGAACAACTCAACCAGCTTTCGAAAAAAGAACTCGTAGAAATGCTGCTGAAGCTGTCGGCCAAACGCTATAATTACGAGTATTTACTTGTTAACTTTCTGGATAAGGAGGGCGGAGAGCAAACACTTTACGAAGAGGCGAAGGAAGACATTGTCAGGCTGTACGAAAAAGAATACAGAGGAAGTACCATTCAGAAACAGGCTGTGAATAAACTAAATGCCTGTGTGAAGCGCATCAACGAATTTAAAATTGAAACCAAAAACCTGAAGCTTGAGGCTGATCTTGTTCTTTATGTGTTGGAATTGCAGTTTACCAATCAGGCAAAGGTTTTCGGTGCACGCGTGTCGGGCTACGACTACAAGGTTGGGCTATTACTTAAACGGCTGATCTCGCTTACAACTAAAAAGATGCATCCCGATTATTTGGTAGATTATCAGGAGAAAATAAATGATTTTCTAACCCAATTGCACAAAACATCTAATCGTATCAACACCATCAAGGAATTGCCCGAAAAGATTGAATGATAAGTAATCTGAGTTATCCAAGGCTCTTTCTTTTTCTCCATACCTGCCACGAATTCACCATGTTCTGCCAAAGCACATAAGCGCCCGGCCCGATGGACGAAATGGGATCCAAATACATTTGAGCCATCCAAATGGAGAGTACCGTGTTTTTTTGCCCAAGACCTTGTCCGCCGGCTACGGTATCATTGTATTTGCGTCCGATTTTACGTCCAAACCAAAACTGAGCCCCGCAGACCACAAAAGCAAAAAGAGCAATCAGAATTTCGACAACCATATGCGATTGCCCTTGTTCGATAATGAATTGCACCGTTCGCCCGGTGACAACAGTAAGCGCAATGCTCCAAAGATAGAACGAAAGTCCTGATTTTGTTTGAAGAAACCCCGATGTTTTAGGCGCAAATTTATTCAGTAACAAAGCAATGATAAAGGGCATAACCAACAGAAAAACAACTTTTTTCGAAATCTGGAACACAGAACTCAGAAAAGGTAACTCATTGTAAACAATATAGGAGAAGAACAAGGGAGCGAGAATGGCAATGGTAAGATTACTTATAAGGCTGTAGGCGGTCAGACTGGCCACATTCCCCTTCAACATGCCGGTAATAACGGGCGCCGAAGTTGCCGTTGGAGCTAAAATGCAAATCATAACGCCTTGTGCCAGTGTGGAGTTGAAAGGGTTGAGGATAAAATAAGCGCTTACACTTCCAACTATTTGAATAAGAATAAGCCATAAATGCATTTTTGTAAATTTAATCTCTTTCCATGATAATTTCACATAGGTGAGTAATAGCATGACGAAAATCAGGTAGGGAATTATAAACGACAATGCCCCCACATAGCTATGCAGCACTATGCCCAGCGTCATGGCAATGGGCATCATATATCCTTTTAATTTTTTAAGCATCAATTCAGCGGTAATTTCTTTTTATCTATCCGACGGGTTACGTAGCCATAAGTCAGCAAAGCAACAGCCGAAATTAATCCAATCGCCACAAATACATACCAAATATAATGAGCATGTTGGGTGGCAGCTGTATAAGCTTCGGGCGAACTAAAGTTGCGTGGATCGGGGCAATATTTATCGAGCAAAAATCCTGAAAGGCCAAAAGCAAAAAGATAAGAAATAAATGAGTGCAAATGACTGAATCCTAAATAAAGTCCTTCTTCTCCTTTGGGCGATTGTAGCGAGAAAAACTCCAGAAAGCGGGGCGAAATAAAACATTCGGCCACTGCCTGCATGGCTATTCCGATAATCATCATAAATGCCACCGGATGTAATCCCAACACATAATCAGTACCAATTTGGCTGCCGAAAGACATTACGAGCGCCGAAAGTGGAATGATGAGCATACCGATGGTCATTGAAGTAAGTGCAGTTCGTTTTTTCATAAAGGAGGTGATGAAATTCACCAACACGAAAACCACAAGCGGATTCACATTTGCGTACCAACCCGGAGAAGCTTCAGCCCCAATCATTCTGATTACATATTTAGGCATGGTTGCATACATCTGACTTTGAATCATCCAAAAACCGCTGATAATCAAAATCAGAATTATCAATCTCCCATTTCCCAATACTTTGAGCAAACCGCTTCCTATTTCAGCAAAGCTTTTTCCCTGTCCATCTGTTTTAGTCGATTTATAAAAGAAAAATACAGCGATGAGGGCCAGCAAAGTCATTATGGCCGCAAAATAGTTGATGTAAATTAGCCCCTGATCGCCCATGCTTTTGCGAAGTGGATCAACTACGGTTTTGCCAGTAAAAGATCCGATATTCACCATCATGTAGAATACAGCATAACCACTGGCACGTGTTTCGGAAGTGGTTTCGCGAGCCACTGTGCCTGATATCACTGCTTTTATAAATGAACCACCAATCACAATTAATACAAGAACCGGTACTATCGACCAACGTAAATAGCTTTCGTTGAGTCCGGAAAAAGTAGTGGTCATGCCATAGGTAACTAACCCGGCGCTTTCCAAAAAAGTAGGCAGAAGGCCTAAGCCACCATAGCCTAAAGTTAGCAGCAGAAAAGCAATTAATATGGCCGAGCGGAAACCAATTTTATCGGCCAATGCGCCGGCAAAAGTTGGCAGTAAATACAAACATGCCGAAAAAGTTCCTGAAATGACGCCTGCTTCGATGTCTGAAAATCCCCATACATTCGAAAGATAAAGTGTGATTACAATAAAAATAGCGTAGTAGGCGAGTCGTTCCAATAATTCCACCGAATTGGCGACCCAGAAAGCTTTTGAAAATTTAGTCATCTAATTGTCCTTTTTAACGTTTGTTTTGGTTGAGGACAAAAATACTAAAAATAGCAATAACTAACAGATAGATAAATCATAATTAAAATTAATCCCGGAAGCCTGCTACGAACAAAGCATGACTTCTTTTGGAAAGTCATGCCCATAGTTCCCTAAATATCAGTAGGAATCAATATCCGATGGTTTGCGCTGCAATAAATTGATAATTTTCGTTCAATTGTAGCAAACGGAGCAAGGCTGCTTTGTCGGCACTGGCACGCACCACGCATTTCAGACCTTCGGAGGCACAATAGAGGTAAACATTTTGTGAACAATGTCCCGCATCCAGCGAAGCGAGCCAAAGCTTTTCCTCTGCAGGGGTTTCGTGTCGGCCTTTAAAAACATTGTAGTTGGCAATATAAATCAAATTCAAAGGGGCAGTTTTTACAAATTCCTGTGTGCCACATAACGCACGAAAGTCACCTTTCATAACAGGTTCGAGCAGATGTTTCTGAGGATTGTAAAAATACACGCCATCGGCAAGAAACACGTAGGCTTGTATAGGGTAGAGCGCCATTGCCGAAGGCACTGTGCGCTTCCCTCCGGCACGATTTATCCCGTTAGCCATCCATAGTAATTCAGATAGATGCTTTGTCGACAGATTTTTGCTGTCAAATTCGCGGTAGGAGCGACGATGTTGTGCAGCAGTCAGTAGCGGTACGCCTCCAAGCGTGTCGGGCATCTGAAGACGAATCGTGTCAAAAGCTGTTGCGTTTTTGCTTTTTACATTTGCCGATTGAGACATTGCCGGGCTGAAAGTTGTTAGACACGAGCCGACTAAGAACAGGATAAAGTAGATTTTTTTCATAAAGCAATTGATTCTTTCAAAATAGGGTTATACGATGATTTGACTTAAAACACCAAAAATACATATTTTAATTTTTAGTTTTGGCATTGAGCCTTGAAAAAATGCAATTACCTTTGTGCCATAATAGTTGAAGTGAGATTTATAGTTGTTCTTAAAAATAAGATACGGCTGTGACGTTTGTTTGGAATAGATGTTTACAATTGCGTTATTTTGCATTTGTCCTGATTTCCAAAATTGATCGAATATATTTCAAGCTTTAACTTGTTCGGAACTGAACCAATCACCATTGTAATTGGTTATTTTAGATATTGATGCTTTTTTAGAGGCGTTAAAAACATAATAAAACAAAAACGAAAATGACTCCAAAACAACCGGGCATAACCCGGTTTTTCGATATAGATATCAAAGAAATTGTTCCTTTTATTCACTGGACTTTTTTCTTTATGGCCTGGCGATTGAACGGCAAATACGACGATATTCAAAGTGTTTGCGATTGTGGGTCGTGCAAGGCGGGATGGTTGCAAAAATTTGCCGAAAACGAAAGAGAAAAGGCCGAAGAAGCGCTTAAGCTGTATAAAGATGCGCAGGAAATGCTCAGGCGTTTCAAGGATGAAAAAATCGTAACCATCAATGCTGTGGTGGGTATTTATCCGGCTTATTCCAACGACGATGATATTGTTGCAACCTTTGAAAATAAGAAAATCACGATTCCGACTTTGCGTCAGCAAGTTCCTTCGACCGATGGTTTTTGCTACTCGTTGGCCGATTTTCTGAAACCTCAGGACGATTTTGTAGGGGTGTTTGCCAATACCGTTTTGGGTGTCGAAGCTTTTGCCGAAACATTCGAAAAGGACGATGATATGTATCATTCTATCCTTATAAAAACCTTATCGGATCGGTTGGCCGAAGCTACCGCTGAATGGTTGCACTACAAGGTCCGCAAAGAGATTTGGGGCTATGTGCCCGATGAACCACTGAATGTGAATGAAATGTTTAAAACTCATTATCAGGGTATTCGACCTGCGGTTGGATATCCTTCTTTGCCCGATCAGTCTATTATTTTTACGCTCGATGAACTTATAAATTTCAAGGAATTAGGAATCATGCTAACTGAAAACGGAGCTATGTTTCCGAATGCTTCGGTAAGCGGGCTCATGTTCGATCATCCAAAATCTAAATACTTCAACATAGGTAAAATTGATGAATATCAGTTTCAGCACTACGCACGTCGTTGCAGAAAATCGCCCGACGTGCTTCGAAAATGGCTCGCCGCCAATCTGTGATTAATCATCACTGAAAACAGAGCAATGTGTCATGAATATGAATTGTTTGGCAGCATATTGTTTGAATGAAACTTTTTTTTATACCTTTGCATTTATGTTTTTATTTCTTTAACTGACAGATAAAGAGAAGGAATAGTGAAAATTTAGCACTTAAAACTAAAGGTACCTAATTGTTATTATTTAAAAATGCGTATTGATATTATATCTGCCGTTCCTGAATTGCTGGATAGCCCCTTGAATTATTCAATAGTAAAACGAGCCAAAGAAAATGGTCTTGTTGAAATACATGTGCATAATTTGCGTGAATACACTTCCAACAAGCACCGACGAGTAGACGATTATGCTTTCGGATTCAGTGCCGGCATGGTGATGCAGATTGAACCGATTGACAGGATCATTACAAAGCTTAAAAGCGAGCGCAATTATGACGAAGTAATTTATACTTCTCCTGATGGTGAGCGTTTTGACCAAAAAATGGCCAACCGCTATTCGCTTTCCGAAAATTTAATTATTCTTTGCGGGCATTATAAAGGGATTGATCATCGTATTCGCGAACATTTGATTACAAAGGAAATTACGATCGGCGATTTTGTGCTTACAGGGGGTGAACTTCCTGCTGCTATCATGACCGATGCCATAGTGAGGCTTATTCCGGGTGCAATTGGCGATGAACAGTCGGCCTTGTCCGATTCTTTTCAGGACAACCTGCTGGCGCCACCTGTTTACACGCGTCCGGCAGAATACAAAGGATGGAAAGTGCCTGACATCCTGCTTTCGGGGCATCAGGCAAAGGTAGATGAATGGAATCATCAGCAATCGGTGGAGCGCACAAAGCTGCTTCGACCGGATTTGCTCGAAGAATAAATAGATCGATTTATTCCTTCTGTAACTTTAACTTGCGATGATTTTGATAATTGTGATTCTTCTTTTTTTTGTTTAGGAGACTAACTTAAAGATATTTTTTTTTGGATTGTAAAACTTGTTTTTTTATTAACAACACAATTATGCATTGTTATGAATATTATTGTTTTGTATCTTATAGTAGTTAATTTAATAAGTGCTATTCTATTTGTCTACGACAAGAGTGCTGCCACGCGTAATAAACGTAGGATACCTGAGAATCTTTTGCATTTTTTTGAATTTATTGGAGGAGTATTCGCTATTATTGTTCTCATGTATGCGATCAACCACAAAAGAAAAAAGTTAAGTTATTACCTCTTCACCTGGATTTTACTGATTTGGTGGGTTGCTGCCTATTTCCTCGTTATCAGTAAATTACAACTCCATTACCTTTTTGCTTCATAACATTCGCCCTGTTGAATTTTTTTTTTCGAACGGAAAGCTTTACTATTATTTTTTAAATAGTTACCTTTGTGGAATAATAATATTTAAAACCCATCTGCAATGTCAAAATCGAAAGACGCTAAGAAAGACGTAAAAAAAGAAGCTCTCAAGTCGCCAAAAGAAAAAAAAGAGGAAAAAAGACTCAAAAAGGCCTCTAAAAAAGACTAAGGCTGATTGTGTTGATGCATTCACGCTTTTTTTTGAGGTCAGATAAACTTCTACCCGGCTTATGCCTTTTAGGTGATGAATCACAACTGTTGGTTGCATTACCTTGCACAAACTTCAGCTCACAAAACTCTAGCCTTTGCTGAAGTTCAGGATATTCATGTGGAGCGAAAAATGCTTCTTGATAGCTGTTGAAGCACAAAATTCCCCGAAAGCGTGTCAGCACAAAATTGCTTTGCATATAACATTATACCTCAACAAAATATAACAACGAACTTATGATAAGTATCAAAGTGGGCGTCGTAGGAGGCGCTGGTTACACCGCCGGAGAATTACTTCGCATACTTGTGAATCACCCAAATGTGGAGATTGCTTTCGTACATAGCAACAGCAATGCCGGAAATCCGATCGCTGATGTGCATTCAGGTTTGATTGGCGAAACAGATCTTGTTTTTACTTCAGAACTTTCGTTCGATAAAGTAGATGCTTTGTTCCTTTGCTCAGCACATGGCGATAGTAAAAAGTTTATGGACGAAAATAATGTTCCGGCTCACCTTAAAATTATCGACCTTTCGACCGACTACAGAGAAAAACGCTCTGATCACGATTTTGTGTACGGATTGCCGGAACTTAATCGCGAAGCAATAAGAAAGGCTCAACATGTTGCGAATCCCGGTTGCTTTGCCACTTGCATACAGCTAGGATTATTGCCTTTGGCTGCCGCCGGAATACTCACTGACGATATTCATGTAAATGCCATAACAGGTTCTACAGGCGCAGGCGTTAAACCGTCGGCAACTTCCCACTTCAGTTGGAGAAACAATAATATTTCTATTTACAAAGCCTTCAACCACCAGCATTTACAGGAAATTGGTCAGTCGCTGCATCAGTTACAAAATAAATTTGATGCTGCTGTGAACTTTATTCCCGTGCGGGGCAATTTTGCGCGTGGTATTTATGCAACAACTTACACAAAATGTAACCTGAATATAGAAGAAGCCAAATCGTTGTACAAAAATTTTTACAAAAAAGATGCTGCTTTCACTTTTGTTGTGGATAAAAATCCAGATATGAAACAGGTGGTAAATACAAACAAAGGTATTGTGTACCTCGAAAAACATGGAGATAAGCTGCTCATTGTGTCGATGATTGACAATTTACTAAAAGGAGCTTCGGGACAAGCCGTTCAGAATATGAATCTGATGTTTGGTTTGGATGAAAAAGCCGGATTAGGATTGAAATCGATAGGATTTTAAGAACTCATTTGCCTGAACTTATGGATTTGGGATGTTAACTAAGTCCAAAAACGCTGGTTTTATGAAAGAAAATGAGTCAAAACTCTAAAATAATGTTATAAAACACATTTTTAGAGTAAAATATTCCGAAAACTATTGCATGGAATTAAAATGTGCCGTATCTTTGCATCGTGATTTTTTCATAGTATTAGATTTAAGGTTAACAAAAAGATTGGTAGTCGGCCGTGATGGTTCACTACCTTTCGTCTTTTATAGAGCTTTGGTTATCAAAAAAAATGTTGGATTTAAGAGCTAAGAACCAAGACAAGGCTGAAGAATGAGAGAAAGTATTTATTTAAAATATATGCAACGAGGCCGATCAGTAATGATCGGCCTCGCTTGTTTTATTTGCTATTCTGATGCTTTATCAGCCATTTACGGCGGAAATAGGCGTCCAGTCCTACCAATATAAGTATAAGTGCGGCGATATAAAAACTGAATGCAAACAATGAAAGAGATGATGTTGTAAATTGAATTTCTGGTAGTTTGAAACTGAAAGACAGATAATCCTTGAGCAGAAATGCGGCAGTAATTATTAACCCTATCGATGTCGCCGAAATCAGACATAGATGCAGAAAATAGGCACGTTTTCTTTTTTGTTCGGCCAGTTTGAATATTTTGTTCATTGTGTGTGCCTGAAAGTCTACTGAAATCTGTGGCGTTTGGGTCGATTTCAGCGCTTTTACGATGGCTTTGTCTTTTTCCATATCTTTTTTACTTCGTCATTAATACAAATAATTTTTTTCTTGCCCTGAAAAGCTTTACCCTTACATTTTCGATGGTAAGATCGAAGATAACGGCTAAATCGTTCACCGTTTTTGCTTCGAGGTAAAAGAGCGTTATCAGCGCTTTTTCTTCAGCGTTCAGCAGCGCAATGGCTTTTTCAAGGTCCTGTAACTTTTTTTCGTTTTCATCTTCTTCGAAAAATCCGGTCAAAGCATCGTCGGGAACGGTATCAAGCATACTATCTTCGATGGCCGGTAAAATTATCTTTTTCTTGCGGGTGAACGAAACGGCAGTGTTGTATGCAATTCGGAACATCCAGGTAGAGAAAGAACAATCACCTTTAAAGGTATCTAGCTTTTTAAATACTTTCAGAAAAGTATCCTGTGTAAGCTCTTCGGCATCCTCGCGCGACTGAACAATACGGACAACCATAGAAAAAACAGAGTTGCTGTAACGCTGAAGGAAGTACGAAAACAAATTCGTTTCTCCTTCTAAAATCCGTTTTATATATATTAGCTCGTCCTTATTCTCCATATATGAGTTTAGACGCTACAAATAAAGAATGGTTACACCCGACTGCGAAAATAATAAAAAATTGCAAATAGTGTAACCTATTTCAGAAAGTGACGTCAAACAATACAAAGAACGAAATTATTTATTTTAAAAACAAAAAATTATGTTAGATTTTATTAGTATTCCTCTGGTAGTAGGTATAGTTACCCTGGGCATTTATAAATTATTCGAATTGTTTGCCCGAAAAAAAGAAAGATTGAGCCTGATAGAGAAGATTGGTGAAAAATTTGATCCTTCATTTCTCGAAAGTAAGTTCTCGCTTCCCATCAGTTTTGGCAAAAATGGTGTTTTTAGCACTTTGAAACTGGCCAGTTTATTGTTAGGCGTAGGCTTAGGTTTACTTGTAGGCTTCTTGTTTTGTTATTCAATGTTACCTGGTTATGGTTATGGCGATTTCTCGAACGAAATTTACGAAATTGCTGGTATTGTTTACGGTGCAGCGGTGCTTTTGTTTGGTGGGGTAGGTCTCCTTATTGCTTTTGTCATCGAACTTAAATATATGAACAAGAAAAAAGGCGAATAAAGAACTTGTTTGTTAAACAGAAAGAAACAGCCCGAAAGTTATTTTGAACTTTCGGGCTGTTTTGTATAAAAAATCAGCAGCTTAATCGATTCGGATTTTTACATTGCTTTTCACCTGAGCCGAAGAGGCGGCATTTGAAAGTACAAACTCTCCTTTTTCCAGCTTCCAGTCCTTTAGATTTTCATCGAAATAGGCCATGTCTTTTGCTTTGATTTCGAGTTCCACAGTTTTTGTTTCTCCAGCCTTAAGATATACTTTGCTAAATGCTTTCAGCTCTTTGGCAGGGCGGGTGACCGATGCTTTTGGTTGCGATGTGTAAACCTGAACTGCTTCGGCACCATCCACTTTTCCTGTATTTTTAACTGTAAACGATACTTTTATGGTTTCATTAGCTGTGTATGCTTTTTTGTCTGTCGAAATTTTTCCGTACTCGAAAGTTGTGTACGATAGTCCGTGACCAAAAGCAAACAGAGGCTTAATCTTTTTAGTATCGAACCAGCGATAACCTACCAGAATGTCCTCTTTGTAATACTGATGAACGGAATCGCCGGGATAAGAAAGGCTTCCGAATGAATGTGCTGCATTATTTTCTAATTTCACAGGGAATGAAAAAGGCAATTTCCCCGAAGGATTCACTTCTCCCGTGAGTACATTGGCAATTGCGTTTCCACTTTCGGAACCCAGGTACCAGCTTTGCAGAATGGCAGGAACCTGATTGACCCATGGCATTGCTACAGCATTGCCGCTGATGAGTACAACCACCAGATTTTTATTCACCTTTAAAATTTCATTGATCAGTTTGTCCTGTCCGTAAGGCAATTCCAACGATTTTCTGTCACCTCCTTCGCTGTCCTGCGAATGGTTTTTATTCAAGCCGCCAAAAAAGAAAACAACTTCAGCGTCTTTAGTGGCAGTAATAGCGGCCTGAATCAACGAATCGGCATTCAATGGCGAAGGTAATTCACGATCCCACATTGAAGGACCTGAAGCATAGCCCATGCTGTACACTATTTTGTCTTTTCCATACTTTTGGATCAATCCATCGAGAGGTGAAATTTCGTATTTCACTTTTAATGTCGACGATCCACCTCCAAAAGTTACGCTGCGGGTTGCATTTTCGCCGATAACCGCTATTTTACTGTATTTTTCAGGAGCAACGGGCAAAAGCTGTTTCTCGTTTTTGAGCAATACAATTCCTTCTTCGGCAATTTTGCGGGCAGTTTGGCTGTGTTCGTCGCAGCTAAGACGACCCCAGGGACGAGTTGTATCCATTCCTGTGCGGAAAATAACCCGAAGGATACGACTTGCCTTGTCGTCGAGTACCGACATTGGCACCTCACCGCTTTTCAATAGTTTCAGGAAAGGATGGGCCAGAAAATAGTCGTTGTATCCAAATTTCGATTCAGATGATAATCCATTTGTATACGATCCCATTTCGATATCGAGGCCATTCAGTGCTGCTTGCTTCGCATCGTGCGTTCCACCCCAGTCGCTTACCACCAAACCATCAAATTTCCAATCGGTTTTCAGGATTTTATTCAATAAAAAATCGTTGTGACAGCAATGTTCGTCTCGGAGTTTATTGTAGGCACCCATTACCGACCATACCTGTCCTTCTTCTACGGCAGCTTTGAAGGCAGGTAAATAAATTTCGTACAAAGCGCGATCGCTGACGTGTACATTAATATGCCCTCTCCACAATTCCTGATTGTTGAGTGCAAAATGTTTTACGCAGGCAGCTACACCATTTTGCTGAACTCCCTTTATGTAAGGAACCACCATTCGTGAAGCCAGATAAGGATCTTCGCCCATGTATTCGAAATTGCGTCCGTTTAAAGGTGTGCGGTAAATATTCACACCCGGCCCCAGCAAAATATCTTTTTTGCGATACCGCGCTTCTTCGCCAATGGCCACACCATAGGCAAGTGATGCCTGAGGATTGAAAGTGGCTGCCAGACAGGTAAGCGCCGGAAAAGCTGTAATAGAATCGTTGGTCCACTGAGCAGCATTCCACGTGTTCCACTCTATTTCTTCACGAACGCCGTGAGGACCATCGCTCATCCATACTTCGGGGATGCCTAAACGAGGAACTCCGGGCGATGAGAATTTTGACTGGGCATGACACATGGCCACTTTTTCTTCGGTGGTCATTTTCGACAATGCATCCTTTATACGCAATTCAATAGGTTGTGTATTGTCAAGATAGATGGGAAGTTTGTTTTGAGCGGGTAGTGCCGCCACAACGAGTAAGCCAAGTAAAAGTGATTTTAGTTTTTTCATTGATATATTGTAAAATTGATGATTTCGGGTGATTATTGTTTGATTATTTTCAGAAAATATACATCGTTTTCGCAAAGATCAAGCTCTTTTACAAAGGATTGATTATTTTTGATTTGTATGTTTTCTATTGCCAGCGGTGAACCATTGTTTTGTTTTTTGATTTGCTCCACCTGTGCTTTTGTCAGCTGATCAGGTCGACCCATGGCCAGATAAGAAGAATAAGCATCATTCGATTTGTATCCAATCCTGTAGATTTCGAGCTTGTATTTCCCTTGAGCCATGCCCGATAAACCGATACGAACTTTTCCTTTTGAAGTGGCGGGTAAATCGCGGATATAATAAGCCTGATTGTTGACAGAGTCGGCCGGAAGCGTGTGTGTATAATCCCAAAGCAGTACTTGTACATTTCCGTTGGCATCTTTACAAACCCAGGATTTATCATCTGTGTTTTGTAATTCCGTTTCGCCCATTTCATTCATAAATTTGTACGAATAATAGGCCGATTTATTAATTCCCTGTGTATTGAGCAAACCAAACCCTCCATGAAAAGGTGTAAAGCGGGGAGCTGATTCCTCAAAGATATCGGTAAATACCCAATAGGACATTGAATTGGCCGAGTTGCCCACCTGTTTTATTTTTTGTAAAATATAAGCCGCTTCGTGATAGCTGTCGTGAAGAGGGTCGGAAGGCGTGTAAGACGAGCTCCACTCTGTATAATGCAGTTCCAGACCGGGCATGGTAGAATTTGTTATTTGCTTGCGGGAGTTGAGAATATCGCCGCTTACGGCCATTGGATTTTTACTCAGAACAGTACCGGAATTGCCATATTCATCCAGGAAACCCTGCTCTACACCGTAAGAATGCGTACTAATGAAATCGAGTGGAAGTGCGTTTTGCTGACAAAATTGTATCATTTCGGGCACCCAGGCAGCTCCGGCAGTAGCAGGTCCACCTACACGATAGTCTTTGTTTACACTTTTAATAGCGTTGACGGAATACTTGTAAAGTTTAAAGTATTCCTCCTGAGTTCCTGCCCAAAATCCATCCAGGTTTGGTTCGTTCCACACTTCGAAATACCATGTTTTTACTTCTTCAGCTCCATATCGTTCGGTGAAGTGAGCAGTCAGGTTTTTAATTAAATCACCCCATTTATCGTAATCTTTCGGAGGAGTAACATTGCCGCGCCACCAAAAAATGGTTTTAGAGCCACTTGCCAGAGCCGATGGCATAAATCCAAGTTCAACAAAAGGTTTGATGCCAATACTCAGAAGATAATCGAACAAAGGGTCGATGTACATATAGTTGTATTCGGGATTTCCATTCTGGTCTTCGCGATAAACGGCCATATCATCCGTCAATAAGCCATGAAACCGTATGTATTTAAAATCGCATTCTTTTTTAACGCGTGCTAATTGCTGTTGCCAGTCGGCACGCAACCCTTCGTTGGCACGACCGGCACCAATACATTCCTTGAACATTATATTTAGATCGCCCTTTTCTTTATTGAAGTCGGCAGTGATGATTCGCTCAGAGGAATTAACTTTAATATTCGTGCTATTTTGTGCAAAAGCACTGCTCAATAAAAAGCTTCCAAGAATAATAAATAGAGATGTGTTTTTCATTTCAGCTATTTCTTTTTATTTGTATGTTGATGCTAAAATCTGTCTGTCAAAAATAGGTTCACCTGTCTGCATTTATCAGATGCGATACATAAAGTTACTTATGCGATGCATTAAATGGCTTATGCGGTGCTTCATTTTAATATTGCGGTGCTTTCAATTGCTTATGCGGTGCTTCATTTTAATATTGCGGTGTTTCCTTTTAATATTGCGGTGCTTCTTTTTGATATTGCGGTGTTTCCTTTTAATGTTGCGGTGCTTTCAATTGCTTATGCGGTGCTTCATTTTAATATTGCGGTATTTTTTTTTAATATTGCGATTTTTCCTTTTAATATTTCGGTGCTTCCAACAGCTTTAGCGGTACATCCTTCTGTCTATATTCGGGGCGCGACTTTAAGTCGCACCCCGAATATAGATAGAGCTCGCACTCCGAATATAAATAGAAGTTGCACTCCGAATAAAGACAGGATTACATCCCAATAAGCATTTATTTTATTTGGTATTTCACTCCTGCAATAACTCCTTTCTCCACTTGATAGGTAGTACCTTTTTTGCTTAGTTGCACTTCCACCAATTTATTGTCCAAAGGTAAGCAAATTAGTCCTTTTGCAAAAGACTGCTGACCATAAATTTTCAAGTCAATGGTCGACCAATCAATCTTATCCGTAGATTGTGCCAACTTAGTGTGAGGAATGACAGCGCCATCGCGAACGAGGATGATACAAGGGATTTCGCCTGCCTCAATATCGTTCCAGCCGCGGTCGTAGGTTTTGCCGGTTTGATAGTCGATCCATTTTCCACCCGGCAAATACACCTGACGGCCTTTGGTGTTTTCCATCAATGGCGCCACATAAATATCAGAGCCAAAAAGATAGGCATCATCTACTGTCCATGCACCGGGATCGTTGGGGAATTCCACAAAAAGGGCGCGCACCATTGGCAACCCTTTTTCGGTACATTCTTTCGCCTGTGCATACACATAAGGCATGAGTTTGTATTTTAGTTCGGCAGATGCGCGGAAGGCTTTTACGAAATCAGGATTGTATAACCAGGGTTCTTTGGGAGGTGCTCCGTGCGCACGACTGTGCGACGTAAGAAAACCGAATGGTAACCAGCGACGGTACAACGCTTCGGGCGAAGATTGAACAAAACCGCCAATGTCGTGACTCCAGAATGAGAAGCCGCTCAAGCCAAAAGATAAACCACCCCGTAATTGTGACTCCATAGCTACATCTTTATTGGCAGCATCACCGCCCCAATGCAAGGGGTAACGTTGACTGCCGGCCCACGCGCTGCGCGCCCAGATAATATTTTCGTTGTTGGTAGCTTTGGTAATATCTGCCACCGCTTTGTTGTAGCGCAAAGGATAGAGATTATGCTCGTACCAACCACCACGCCCTGAAGCGTAAACGCCTTCCAGCGGAGCTGCCTCGCCAAAGTCGACCTTGATAGCTCCAACGCCCATTTTGAGCAGTCCGGCCAGTTTGTCCTGGTACCATTTCACAGTGTTGGTATTCGAGAAATCGAGCACAGCATCCTCGTAGGACATTTCGCCTTTCGTATTCTTTACATGCAGATTATTATCGATAATTTCCTGAAAGAATTTATTTTTAGGTGTAAAATAAGTCAACTGCCACAACGAAATATGGAAACCATCCTTTTTCAAATCGTTGATCATCTTCTGAGGATCGGAGAAACGCGATGGTGCAAATTTGTAATCGCATTGCCAATCGGTTTCGAACCAACCGGTATCGAAATGAATCACATCCGAAGGGATTTTATTTTCACGTAATTTAGCCGCCACCTCATAGCCTTCTTTTTGAGTAAAATAGGTAATGCGGCTCATCCATGTTCCGAACGACCAAAGCGGAGGCATTTGTGCTTTTCCGGTAATCCCGGTATATTCGTTCAGGATGTCTTTTGGCTCTCCCACAAAAACGAATAAATCCAAGGTCTCGTCTCCCATAAAAAGTTTATTGGCACCCACATAGGTATTTCCAAAATCGCAGGTGACGGGTGCGGAAGTGTGCATAAACATACCGTAACCCCGATTGCTCATAAAGAATGGAATGGGTTTGTACATCGCATCCGTTTCGGGGCCTTGTGGGTCGGTAACGAACAGGTTCACCTTTTGTCCGCGTTTGTCCAGCTTGGTGAATGACTCACCGCAA
This sequence comes from uncultured Paludibacter sp., assembly GCA_963678465.1. GTDB lineage: Bacteria > Bacteroidota > Bacteroidia > Bacteroidales > Paludibacteraceae > Paludibacter. Next base: position 2,781,924 of record OY782858.1, on the reverse strand, counting down.
CCGAAAATCTTTTCGTTGGGAGACAATGAAAATACCGGATTTATCTCGCGACTGTTATCTACACCTTTTTTAATAAAATTGAAAGGAAGTATTTTTACCTGCGACGAATCGTTGTCATTCCAGCGCCATGTGTCGGTCAGGCGATTGCCCCTGGCATCCATCAGCACAATGCGGAACGGATTTTCTTCAATCATCAATTTGCCAAACGCACTGGTATAGGTATGTCCGGTTTTCGTTTTAGCATATTTCCATGAACTGTCCTTGCCCGGCTCTTTCACCAACATCGGCGAGTCGAAAGGCTTTGGTTCCACGGGAGTTGTCAGCATACGAATGCGCAAGGTTCGGGGCGTAATAAAATCCACTGTAAAACCAAGTTCTGGATTTTGCTGGTAGGCTTCACCGGGGAAGTCGAGCATCTTTAAATCCTGTGGCAGGATTGTATTTACATCAAAGGCCTGACGCGTGTAAAGCGACGAACGCTTCCAACTGATTTTACCTTTGGCAGTTACCGGATCGAAACTGGCCAATTTATCGGCAAAGAAGAAGGTGTTGTGAAAGTCCTTAAAGTCTAGGCTCATATCCACGGGGTCGCCGAGAAGTCGTTTTTGTTGTGCCACAAGTGGCTGCAAGCAACTGCAAGCCAACAAAAGCAAAGCGGAAATAATTTGTTTTTTCATGATTGAATTTAAAAGCCCCCTAACCCCCGAAGGGGGAATTGGGAGTTCGGTTATTGAATTTAAAAAACTATTGTTTTATTACTGAAATTGTTATAGTGTATCTTATTCCCCTTTAGGGGTTAGGGGTAATATTTTTGTTTGTTTAATATCAGCCGAAGAACTTCCAATCATCAACTTCAGCTTGCCCTTTTCAGTCACAAAAGCATGTTTTTCTACGTTCCAATATGCTACATCGGATGCTTTTAATGGAATTTGAACAGTTTCAGTTTTGCCGGCGGGGATAAATACGCGCTTGAATCCTTTGAGTTGCTGGCGTGGTCGTTCCACTTTGGAATCGGGGTAAGAAACATAGAGCTGAATCACTTCATCGCCATCTCGTTTTCCAGTATTTTTCACGTTTACAGAAACAAGAATCGAATCGGTAAGCATAGGTTTTGACGTTTTCATGTTCGAATATTCAAACGAAGTGTAACTTAGTCCAAACCCAAACGGATAAAGTGGCTTGCCTTTAAAATATTGGTAAGTTCTGCCATGACGAATATCGTAATCCATCATTGGTGGCAGGTCGGTGATATCTTTTACCCAGGTTTGTGTGGTGCGTCCGGCAGGATTGACAACGCCAAAAATCACATCGGCCAGTCCGTTGCCCAATTCCTGACTGTTGTTGGTAAGGTGTACAATCGCCGGCACATTTTCCTGCGACCAATTGATGGCAAAAGGGAAATTGCTCACCAATACCATCACTGTTTTGGGATTGGCCTGCATTACTACTTTCACCAAATCTTCCTGTTCCAGGCTCAGTGCTTTGCGGTCGACTGCTTCGCGACCGTCGCTTGGTACCGGTGATATTTTCCAGCGTGCATCAGTTCCATAAGGATGATTGCCTACGCAAACAATGGCTACATCGGCTTTCCGTGCTGCTTTGGTGGCTTTATCCATCTCATCGCTCGCTGCATAAAGCACTTCTACATCTTTTCCTACAGCATTTTTGATGCCCTCTAAAATTGTTACCGCATATGGTGGCGTTCCGCTGTACCAGTCGAGCAATACTTCGTTAGCGCGTGGTCCGATAACAGCTATGGATTTGATTTTTGATTTGTTGAATGGCAATAACTGACTTGAATTTTTCAGCAAAACTACCGATTTAGCCGTTACCTCACGCACAAAAGCCTTCACCTCCGGTTTATACCAGGGCGAAACGGTATCGGTTACGCCAATGCCGGCGTAAGGTGCTTTCGTTTGGTCGGCATCGAGCAAGCCCAGTTTTAACGCTACATAAAAGTTCCCCCTTATAGCATCATCAATGTCTTTTTCTGTCAAAATGCCTTTTTTTAAAGCATCGTAAATGTAGGGTCTGAAAAAGTCAAGAAACTGGCCTACCGAAGCTTTCACCACAGCAGCAGCACCTTCGGTCATTGTTGGGAAAGCTTTGTGCGCTTTTACAAGCAGATTCAGGGCGCCACCATCTGTACAAATAATACCGTTGTTGCCCCATTCGTCACGGGTAATTGTTTTCAGTATCGGATGAATCGTCATAGGCACGCCATTCCAGGCATTGTACGAAGCCATAAATGCCCGCGAGCCACCTTCGGTAATGCCTTTGTAAAACGGGAAAGAATAATATTCGCGGAAAAGTCGTTCGTCGAAGTCCGACGAAGTGGAGTCGCGCCCATCTTCATTGCTGTTGGCCATAAAGTGTTTCATAAGCGAAGCCGATTTCCAGTATCCCGGATCGTTACCTTGTAAGCCTTTCACAAAAGCCACCGTCAGTCGCGAAGTAAGGAATGCATCCTCGCCGTAACTTTCTTCGGTGCGCCCCCAGCGAGGATCGCGCGCCAAATCGGCATTCGGAGCCCGCATTACCATACCACCTCTTTGCTGGTTGGCATTCTGAGCATAAAACCTCACTTCTGTTGCTTCAATGTCGGCAACTTTCCGGATCAATTCTGTATCCCAGGTTTCGCCAAGTCCGTAAGCCTGAGGGAAAGTGGTAGTGGGGTAGGTTTTAGTTACACCTCTTTCCATTCCGCCCCAATTACCAGGTCCGCCGAGTGCCATGCCATGCAGGCCTTCGGAATGTCCGGTGTTTCGGATGCCCAGGCGGGGAATGCCAAGATTGGTAGAAAGGGCATTGACTTTTTCATCGATTGTCATCAACGAAAGAAGATTGTCAACACGTTTACTATCGGGTAAAGAAGTGTTTTGAAAAGGAAAAGTTGTTTGAGCCGAAGCAAGAACTGGAATGAGCAGTAATAAAACTGTCCAACGGGAAACGCTGATTTTCATATATATCGAATTAAAGAGTTGTGCAAAAATAAGATAAATATAACGATTCGAACCGTTCGGAATGTAAACAATCAGGGGTGAATACTTATATTGTTAATGTTGTTTTTTTATAAAGTTTTCGGCTTCATCTGTTTTAAGATCATTGGATAAATTAAACCAATTGTTAGATATTCAATTCAAACTTATTTTACAAATTTTTTCTTGTACTCGTTCGGGCTCATTCCGAATTCTTCCTTGAAATATTTGCGGAAGTATTTGGGGTCATTGAATCCCACCTGATAAGCGACCTCGTTTACGAAAAGCTGACTTTTTTCCAATAAATCAGATGCGCGTTTGAGCCTTATAAAACGTATGAATTCAGACGGTGTCTTGTCGGTCAGCGATAAAATCTTTTTATAGAAATAAACCCTGCTCATGCCCATTTCTCTGCAAAGGTCTTCGACAAGAAAATCGGTATTTGCAATATTGGTTTCGACCAAAGCTACCGCTTTCCGTACAAATTTCTCATCCATCGAGGTGATTTCTATTTCCGAAGGATTGATGTCTATTTTTTTTCTGAAGTGATCATGCTGCTGTTGCTGACGATTGATAATGCGCGACACTTTGAGGGCAAGTAGTTCCATCTTGAATGGTTTTGACACATAATCATCGGCTCCGGCTTCTAATCCCCTGTATTTGTTTTCATCGCCGGTTTTTGCCGTTAGCAAAATGATAGGAATATGCGAAGTACGAATGTCCTGCTTTAGCGCTTTGCAAAGCTCATAACCGTCCATTCGGGGCATTATTACATCCGAAATAATAAGGTCGGGCATTTTTTCTAAGGTTATTTGAAGTGCTTTTTGGCCATCTTCGGCTGTGATGATCCGGAAAGTATTGGCAAACAAAACGGCAATAAAGTTTCTGAAATCGTCGTTGTCGTCCACTATCAGCATAAGCGGCAATTTTCCAGTGCGTTCTTCGTTCTTGTCCTTCGCTTCATTTACTATAGGCGCTTCATTTTCTACTTCACCATTTGTAATCATCTCTTCGTTCATTTGCTGTTTGGCAGGGATGAATACAGTAAATGTAGTTCCTTTTCCCAAAGCGCTTTCGACCTGGATTTGTCCATTGTGCAGTTTTACATACTCACTTACAATGTGAAGCCCCACTCCGGTACCTGTTTGGTGACCGTTTTCTGCATTCTCCACTCTGTAAAAACGTTCGAAAATTCGATCTGCGTCCTTGTCCGGTATCCCTATTCCCGTGTCGGAAACGATTATTTGCAATAGCTTTTTGTCATCGTTGATTTGATGAATCAGGCTGAGCTGAACATCTATTTTACCGGCTTCTGGAGTGAATTTAAAGGCGTTAGAAAGTAAATTATAGACTATTTTACGCAGTTTTTCGGGGTCGAATTCCATGCGAAGTTCTGTAACCGAGCTTGAAAAAGTGAAGTTGATTGTCTTTTTATTGGCCATTTCGGTAAACGAATAGCAAATCTCTTTGACAAAAGCAACCACATCGCCTACCGAAAGGTACAGGCTATCTTTCTGCACGTCCAGTTTCCTGAAGTCCAGTAGCTGATTTACAAGGTCGAGTAATCCATTGGCATTGCGTTTTACGATGTTAAGTAAGTTTTTTTGTTCATCGGACTGAGTCTCTTCTAGCAATTTCTCTACCGGATTAAGAATCAGCGTCAGAGGTGTGCGAAATTCATGGCTAATGTTGGTGAAAAAGCGGAATTTCATTTCGTCCATTTCGTGAAGTTGTCGGGCTTCGCGAATGCTTTGTTCATTCTCAAATTCGCGTTTTTGTTTGCGTAGATTATATTGAACATACATCCAGATTAAATACAGTACTATGGCAATGTAAAGTGCAATTGCCCACCAGCTTAACCAAAAAGGAGGTTTTACAATGATTTGTATTACAAGCGGCTCACTGCTCCATACATTGTCGTTGTTGCAGGCATACACAATCAGTTCATAACTTCCCTGTTCGAGATTTGAGTAGGAGGCGGCACCCCATCTGGTTTCAACCCACTTGTCGTTAAGTCCTTTAAGGATGTAACGGTAGTGATTCTTTTCGGGATGAATGTAGCTTAATGCCGAAAAATACAAGGTGAAGTTTTTTTCGTTGTAATTCAATATCAGTTTATTTGAATGTGTTATTGAAGTTTCGAGGATGACTCTGTCCTGGAATTTGTTGCCAGGTAAAATTTCATCAACACCTATCTTTAAACCAGTCAAGCGTGGTTTGGGAGCAATTGTATTTAAATGAATGTTTTGAGGATTAAACACCGTGTAGCCTTTTGTGCAGCCGAAGTAGATCAGTCCGTTCTGGTTTTTAAAAACAGCATTTTGATTGAAAATGGTGCCAACAAGTCCATCGCTTTCATCAAAGGATGCAATTGTGTATTCATATTCCTTGTTGTCTTCGTTTAAGTATGGGTAAATGCAGGCAAGTCCATTTCGGGTGCCTGCCCAAATGTTTCCATTGTCATCCTCGATGAGCGAAACCACCTGATCGCTGGGCAGTCCGCTCGTTTTGTTGATGTAATGAATTGCATTTTTTTCTTTGTTATATATATTTATTCCGTTGTCGGTGGCCAGCCATAACTGATTTTTGCTGTCGACCATGGCGTAGTTGATCACTAAATCCGAAAGTTTGTTCTTTAGTTTCTGGCTTGCAAATACCGGTTCTATCACGCCTGTCTTGGTGTTCATTACATATATCCCCAAAGAGGTGGAGATGTAAATTTTGGTTTTATCCTTCGAAAAGAGCGATAGCACGTAGTTGGACGATAGATTTTTTGTGTTGCGCATGTTGTGATGGCTAAAAATCTTGCGTGTTGCATCTAATTTATCCAATCCACCTCCTAAAGTACCTATCCACAGGTTGTTTTTGTTATCTTCTACAAGCCCGTAAACACTTTTGTTCGACAGGGAATTCTGTTCATTCAATTGAGGAAAATAGGTCTTGAAACTTTCGCCGTTCATCTGATTGAGTCCGCCCAGAAAGGTGCCAAACCACATTTTGCCTTCATTGTCCTCTATCGAAGAAATAATAATGTCCGACGAGATTGAGTTAGAATTGTTTTCGTTGTGGCGATAAATTTTAAAATCGTTGTCGATGTTCGAATACTTCAATAGACCGCTGCCGTTGGTGCCAATCCAAAGGTTTCCTTTCGAATCTTCGTAAAGGCTGTTACAGTCTTTGTTCTCCAATTGGGGATGTTGATAAAAAAACAAAGGCGATTTTTCGAACTTAAACATACCGGGATGGTAATAGGAGACACCGTTTTTGTAAGTGCCGAGCCACATAATACCTGTAATGTCAGCAAAAAGACAAATCACTGAATTTTGGCTGATTGAGTTAGGATTGTCGGGGTCATTCATCAATGCCTTTATCTGATCTGTTTTTTTGTCCCAGATGTTAATTCCGCCATGATCGGTAGCAATCCATATTTTACCCGTTTGATCCTGCGCTACATCTCTCACAAAGTCATTCGTGATTGCTTTTACATAAGGAGTTTTAAAGCCTTTTGTGTTTGCTCCGAAGTACACCCACGACGCTTTGCTGAAATCGTAAAAAATCGCTCCTTTGTCGTTTACTCCCGGAAAAACCCAGGGGCATCCTTCATTGTCGATATATAAACTCTTTTCCAGCGCCGATCCATCCGGCATCTTTTGTTTGAAGTTGTTGCGGAAATCTACTGTATTGGTCTTTTCGTTCATGCGTTCGATCAGGCCTGATTGATGAAGCACCCAAAAAGCATTGTCGACCACTCTGATTTTTATGATTTTTCCGCGCGAAAGCTTTTTTCCATTGTCGTCCTGAGTGAATTTTCTCAGTTTTTTTGAGCTTGTGTCATACTTAAAAACACCTTTGTTGGGATGATAAAAGTAGTAATTCTTTTTTTTGTCAATTTCAACAAGGGTTGGATTGAAATGAATGTCCAGTTTTTCGAGAACGGACGATAGATTGCGGTTGAATTTTTCCGATCGAATATCATAAATCAGATAATTTTCATTTCCTCTTATCCATAAATCGCCATTTACATCTTCCTGTATTTCTGAAATCGAATTATAGGTAAGCATGGTGCTGTCGTTTCGGTCGGCCTTGTATACTTTTATCTGAACTCCATCGAACCTGTTCAGTCCGAAATTGGTACCGAACCACATAAAGCCTCTGGAGTCTCTGAAAATGCATTCGATCTGATTATTCGATAATCCGTTGGTGTTGTCAAAACGAGTGAAACTATATGTTTCGGAATGGACACAGATAGTAGTGAAAAGAGAAAGAAATAAGATGTAGAAAAAGGTTTTTTGCATAATACGAAGCTGAAAGGCTAATTGAAGCAGATAAGATTAACTTTACAAAAATATAAAATAATTGTGGTTTTAAGCTGTAAATAAGGCGCTGTTATCAAAAAGCTCCCATTAAGATTACATTTTATGCCCATCGGTTATCAACTTCGGTTGGTTCTTGTTACATTTGTACAGTTTTGTTTAATAAATACAAATTAAATTTGTGTTGTCATAAAAGTTCCTTCGGGATGAAAAAAAATATTATGAAAATCATTAAAATTGACAAGAAAATTCTTTTGCTTTCTGTAGTTGCTTTGTTTGTAAGTTGCAATGCTGTTGTCTTTCAGAAAAAAGCGGATGGTGTCGTTGTATCTCTCAAAAAAACATCGCCTGAAAATGTACGATCCATTCGTTTACAGGTAATTACCGACGATATTATAAGGGTCACGGCAACTCCTGAAGATAAAATAACAGACCAGAAAAGTCTGATCACTTCGTACACCCAAACGCAAACAAAGGGTTGGGATGTACAGCAATCGGGCAATAATGTGATACTAAAAACATCCCGTTTGAGGGCGGTAGTGTCTCTTGTCAGTGGCGAAGTTTCATTTACCGATAGCAACGGAAATATAATTCTTCAGGAACAACGCGGTGGTGGTAAAACTTTTGCTCCTATCGAAGTGGAAGGAAGCAAAGGATACAGTTTCCGTCAGGTTTTTGAGTCGCCCGCCGACGAAGCTTTCTACGGTTTGGGGCAGCACCAATCCGACGAATTTAACTGGAAAGGACGCAACGAAGAACTTTTTCAGTACAACACTAAGGTTTCGGTTCCTTTTGTAGTTTCCAATAAGAATTACGGCATACTTTGGGATAATTATTCTATTACCCGTTTTGGCGATCCTCGCCCCTATGCCAACCTCGATCAATTCAAATTATTTGATAAGAACGGAAAAGAAGGTGGATTAACAGCCATTTACATGCTTAACAAAGATCCGAAAAACATTTTTATTGAAAGGCAGGAGGCTAATGTGGATTATGAAAATCTGCAAACGATCAAAAATTTCCCTAAAGATTTTCCTTTTAATAATGCCGCTATTACCTGGGAAGGCGAACTTCAGCCCAAAGAAAGCGGACTTTTTCGCTTCAATCTCTATTATGCAGGTTATACCAAAGTGTATCTCGACGATAGTCTGGTAGTAAAAGAACGCTGGCGTACGGCCTGGAATCCAAATAGTTTCAAATTTTCGGCTCAACTCGATAAAAACAAACGTCATAAGATTCGTATCGAATGGCAACCCGATGGAGGAGTGTCTTATATTGGGCTGAAAGCGCTGTCGCCTGTCGCCGACGAGGAGCAAAGCAAGTTGTCGTTATGGTCGGAAATGGGAAAACAAATGGATTATTATTTTATCCGAGGAAATAATGCAGATGAAGTGATCAGCGGCTATCGGTTAGTTACCGGCAAAGCCCCTATTATGCCTAAATGGGCTATGGGTTTCTGGCAAAGTCGTGAACGTTACAAAACACAGGATGAGATACTTGATGCGTTGAAAGAGTTCCGCCGCCGCCAGATTCCGATCGACAATATTGTGCTTGACTGGAATTACTGGCCCGAAGATGCGTGGGGAAGCCACGAGTTTGATAAAAACCGCTTTCCTAATCCAAAGGGAATGGTTGATTCCATTCATGCATTGGATGCAAGAATAATGATTTCGGTATGGCCGAAATTTTATACTTCGACCAAACATTTTAAGGAATTTAAAGACAAAGGCTGGATGTATATGCAGGCCGTTAAGGATAGTATCAAAGACTGGGTAGGCCCTGGTTATGTGGGCTCTTTCTACGATGCTTATTCTCCCGAAGCACGTCAGCTGTTCTGGAAACAAATGAAGGAGCATCTTTACACACTTGGTATTGATGCATGGTGGATGGATGCCAGCGAACCGAATGTGCGCGATTGTACCGATATGGACTACCGTAAAGCCCTTTGTGGACCAACAGCTTTGGGTAGTTCTACCGAGTTTTTCAATGCTTATGCTTTGATGAATGCCGAAGCTATATACGATGGACAAAGAAAAGAAGATAATAATAAACGTGTGTTCTTATTGACCCGTTCGGGTTTTGCCGGATTGCAACGTTACTCAACCGCAACCTGGAGTGGTGATATTGCCACGCGTTGGGAAGACATGAAAGCCCAGATTCCTGCAGGCATTAATTTTTCGATGAGCGGAATTCCTTACTGGACGATGGACAACGGAGGCTTCTGTGTCGAAAAGCGTTACGAACAAGCGCCCGAAGGTTCAGCCGATCGTGATGAATGGCGCGAGCTGAATGTTCGTTGGCATCAGTTTGGTGCTTTTGTTCCGCTGTTTCGTACTCACGGACAATTTCCTTACCGCGAACTATGGAACATTGCTCCCGAATCGCATCCTGCCTACAAAACAATGTTGTATTACACTCAACTTCGTTATCGCTTGATGCCTTACATTTACTCCCTTGCCGGAAAATGTTACTTCGACGATTATACTATGATGCGCGGTTTGGTGATGGATTTTCCAAAAGATAAAAATGTGTTGAACATCGGCGACCAGTATATGTTTGGTTCAGGATTAATGATTTGCCCCGTTTATGAGTACAAAGCCCGCACGCGCGAAGTTTATTTTCCCGAAGGTGCCGGCTGGTATCAGCTGAGCGATGGAAAATTTATTGCCGGAGGACAAAAGCAAACAGTGGCTGCGCCTTACGACCGAATGCCGGTGTATGTGTCTGCCGGAAGCATACTTCCCATTGGAAAACTGATTCAGAATACTACGGAAGCGCAGAACGATCTCACCATTTATGTATACGCGGGTAAGAATGGTGTTTTTACCTTGTACGAGGATGAAAATACAAATTATAATTACGAAAAAGGCGCTTTCTCGACAATTGAATTTACATACAACGACAAAACGAAAATACTTGATATTGCTAAACGTCAGGGCGAATTTAAAGGAATGATGAAAGACCGTAATTTTCAAATTGTTTTGGTTCAACCCACCAATTCTAAAGGAATCGATGGGAATCAAAGCGGAGCTAAGGCTGTACATTACACAGGAGATAAAATGTCTGTTCGGTTGAAGTAAACAATGCTATTGAGCAAGCTTATTTTGAATTAATGTCTTCGCATTTATTTTGAAAAAGGAATAAGTCTTTGTTTGTAAGCGAATAACACAGTATGATAAAATGAAAAATTTATATAAATGCTTTTCTTTGGTGCTGATTATCTTTATGGTAATTCTACCAACTTCTTGTAAAAGTGAATCTGTGGTTTTACCGGAATTGGTGGTGGCGAAAGAAGAAATAGCATGTAGCAAGGAAAGTTCTACAACGATTCTGTCCATAACGAGCAATATGCAATGGAAGGCTATCAGCTCTGAAAGTTGGTGTACTTTGTCACCAGCCTCGGGGGTGGCAGGTACAAGACAAGTTGATGTCAGTGTTACCGAAAATACGCTTTCGATGAGTCGCGAAGCGGTGATTACTATCACCTCTGGTTCTGTTTCCAAAACAGTAAAGGTTTTGCAGGCGGGTAGGGTTTTAGATGTTCCTGCTGATGCTACAGGCATGAGCAGTACGGCTACCGAACTTGCAAAAAAATTAAAGATTGGTCTGAATATAGGGAATACGCTCGAAGCTATAGGTGGTGAAACTGCATGGGGAAATCCTTTGATTACAAACGACTTGATCAAATCCATTAAGAGCAATGGTTTTAATGCTATACGTTTGCCGGTTTCATGGAATCAACATGCCGATCCGGCTACATGGATTATAAAAGCTTCGTGGTTGGAGAGGGTGAAGCAGGTGGTTCAATATTGTGTCGACAATGATATGTACGTCATTGTAAACATTCACTGGGATGGAGGATGGCTCGAAAATAACTGTACGGAAGCAAAAAAAGACGAAAATAATGCCAAACAAAGTACATACTGGAACCAGATTGCTGTAACGCTTCGCAATTTCGACGAGCATGTTTTGTTTGCAAGCGCTAATGAACCTAATGTGTCGACTGCAACCGAAATGTCGGTATTGCTTTCGTACCATCAAACTTTTATCGATGCAGTTCGATCCACAGGTGGACGGAATGCGTATAGAATTTTAGTGGTTCAGGGACCGAGTACGGATGTGGGAAAAACAAATCAATTAATGGCTAAGCTTCCTACCGACAATTTGCCCAATCGGTTGATGGCCGAGGTGCATTATTACACGCCCTGGACTTTTTGTGGATTAGAGAAAGATGAAAGCTGGGGTAAAATGGCTTATTATTGGGGAAAAGATTTTCATTCAACTGCCGATGCATCCCGCAATGCTACCGGGGATGAAGAGGCCGCTGTTGATGCCAATTTTGCACTGATGAAAAAACAGTTTGTTGATAAAGGTGTTCCTGTTGTGCTTGGCGAATTTGGTGCTGTTGCGCGTACCAACTTGTCGGGTGACGCATTAAAGCTGCATTTAGCTTCCAGGGCATTCTATTTTAAATATGTTGCAAAACAGGCCATTGCCAACGGGCTGATTCCTTTTTTCTGGGATACCGGAGGGTTAATTGACAGAAACAAAAACACAGTGCGCGATCAACAGGCTTTAGACGCGCTTATGCAGGGTACCCTCTGAAAGGAGTCTGCCTTTTGATAATTTTTTAGTATGAAATTTCTCGACTCATAAATATTTTTACATTATTAAGGATTCAGTTAGACAAAATGCCCTGTTGGTTGTGAAACCGCACAGGGCATTGCTTTTTATTCTTGTGGTCTGAATCACAATGAGTTCTTATTTACTTTTCCGCTTTTCCGAGATTTAGTTGTTTATGAATTTTGTTGTGTAGCGGTATTTATTGTTGCTAATCTGTACTATAAATATACCTTTGGATGCAATGTTCAAACCCAAACGATCTGATTGAGCGTTTTGCTGATGAATACAAATACCGGTGATGCTGTAAATACGAATTGTTTCGTTGCCCATCAATCCTGAAAGGGATAAATTGCCATCGCTCATACTGAGTTTAATGTCGGGCAAAGAAATTTGTTTGACATTTGTGTTTGATAATGTTTGTACATGAATGGTTTCGGAATAACCCGAAACGGCTGTGCCAAGCGTTGAACGCACCCTGTAAGCATATGTACTTTGCTGATTTAGTCCCGTGACTTCGAACCGGGATTGGTTGACTGCTTTGTTTTTATAAATAAAAACGGTATCGAGACCTCCATAGGTGGCGGAAACATCGTCGATGGCTAAATTTCCACTTGCTTTTTTATATGTGAATTTAAATGCCGTGAAATTTTTATCGACTGTAAAATTGTATGAAGGATAAGCTTTTGCGGTAGTTCCGTTGTAGGCTATGCTGTCAATTTTTATAGAGTCGTTGTCCGAAAATGCGTGAACCACGAACGATGAAGCTGTTGCTGCCGAAGGAAATCTGTACATATATGTAAGCTTTGTAACGGGGAATGGATATGATTTTGTTTTTAACCATTCGTTGTTGTTTTTTAAGCTAACAGAAGGTGCGGCATTGCCCGAACTTGCTGCGTTGGTATAATTTCCGCTTGCTGTTCCTTTCCATCCTACAGGTAGGGGTGTTCCACCTGCTCCTACCGATGGAAATTCTTCGGTCTCTGTTTTTGCTTCCTGTCCACTCAGGCTAAATACATCAAGCAGATAATCAGATGTGTGTAAGTCTTCTTCCCAGTTTGCTGTAAAACTGCTTGAACTTGTATTTATGGCAGCCATAGCTATAGGAGCTTCAAGGCCTGATGTGTGAAGTTGCATTGTGTTTATTGCCGGAACGCTACCACCTGAGCGAATTGATGTAATGCTGTAAGTGTAGGTGTTTTCGGGTGAAAGGCCCGTAATCTTATAAAAATTTACATTTCCTGTAGATACATTATTTAATACGGGGCTTGAAGTTGCTACGAGTTGCATATTATGTACGCCAAGTTTATCGAAAGTGTCGATAGGATAGCTTTCCCATTCCGTGGCTTTGAATGTAGTAGTTGGATGGGTTGTAGTCGATTTTCGTTTTAGTGTAACATCCAATCCCCATATTGCTGCAGCACCGGCATTAGCTGCTCCCACCATGTCAATCGTCACTCCGCTGCGCACTAACTGAATGGCATCATTTCCGTTCATTTGCAATAGTGAGTCGGTCGTCAGGTTGGTTTTGGATAGCAGTATGGAGTTGGTGGCATCCTTGTGCCCAATCACATAAGTGCTGTTGTTGGCCAATGTTCCGCTGAGCCGAAGGGTGGAAGCGAAACTTCCTGCGCCATTTGATTGTTTTTGCAGACTATATTTCGATAAATCAATTGCTTTGCCGGTACCATTGTATAGTTCAATGGCTTTGTTCCAGCTTGAGCCTTCGGCATAGGCGCTTATTATTAAATCTCCGGCTTTAGTGTCGCCTTTGTAAATATTTAGCAGGTATTCAGTGGCTTGTGGATCTGCAATCCATTGCAATTTACCTCCGGTAGGTGTAACTTCATTGGGTTCCAGTGTAATGAAATCAGCTGAGGCCAGTGCCTTCAAGGGAATAAGTATTGGTTGAGCGAGTCCTCCGTTTTGAATAATTAATGTGTCGCGGAAAATTCCACTGGTTTCAGGTGAAAAGTTCAGTGTAAGGTCTACTGCGTTCAGTACTTCGTTGGCGGAAAGCGTTGCAGCAGAAACAGAAAATGCAGGTGTGTTGTTTTTTATGTTTAAGGTTATGGCTGTGCTGATGTTGACTCCCTGTATTTTAAATGTGTGTTGGCGATTTGAGTTTTGAAGGATTACTCCAAAGTCGATGTTTTGGCCACGGCGTGGAGTTAGCAGGAAGGCTTCGGTTTCTTCAGGAAAAGGAAATGTTTTGGTGCTGTCGGCACCCCAAATATATTCTGCCAGATCGGGATAGTCAATGAAAGGGTTGCGGTTGCCCTGGATGTTGTAAATTGCCTCAATACGGTTTCGCTCCTTTTCGCTCACCGGATCTTGTCTGTGCCATTTTAGTAACAATTCCTTTGCCCAGGGTTTCCATACGGGATAAGTGTTGTTGTTCATCATTGGCGAGTGCCAAAGTGTAGCCAGGTTTTCGTAAACAGTTGCAATGTAAAAATAAGAGCGTGCAAAATCGCCTTTGTATTCATCTGCAGGCTCAAAACAACCTTCGTTATACTCGGTGCCAAACCCATTTTTACCTACTTTGCTTACTCCATTGTTGAATGTGGCAGTGCCGGTGACTTCGCCCAGTGGCAGGTTGTTTTTAGTGGAGTTTGTAACTCCATCCGCCGGATAAAGGTGGAAAAGATCTTTGTAGGCATTATTTTCATGAGCACCCCACCAGCTTTTAGGTAGCGAATGTTCTATGTGCATTCCATTTACGGCTGAAAAACCATTGAACATGCGTACTATAGAAGAGTACATGTCGACCACAGAGCCGTCATTGTTTTGGTCGGTAAAAAAGAAACCTTCCCATGTAAAACCAGCCTCGCCGCCATAATTGAGTACATGAAGTGGTGCACAATGAAGGTGTAATGCGGTTTTAAGTTCTGCTTTGCTCTTTTTTTTGGCAAAATAGTAGTAACCCGAAGGTATAGCCGCATGGTTAAATGTGCTTTGAACTATTAATAATGCAAGCAGTGCATAATGTTTAAGGTGAGCTTTCGACATAATATGATTCTTTTTTAGGGTGCAATTTAATATATCAGCATAATAGACCGACAAATATAAAGATTTTAATGAATATATGAATTAGTTTTGTGCTGTACAGAATCTGCTCACAGAAGATTAAATTATTGAGCACTTAGAGTCTGGATTCATTATAAACTCAATTGTAGTTAATAGTTATATTTGTTATATGTCTGTTTTATAGTGAGTTGTTATTTTTTTATTCGAAACTCTGATAAGTTATTGTATTCATGAAT
Organism: uncultured Paludibacter sp.; assembly: GCA_963678465.1. Lineage (GTDB taxonomy): Bacteria > Bacteroidota > Bacteroidia > Bacteroidales > Paludibacteraceae > Paludibacter. Next base: position 2,766,747 of record OY782858.1, on the reverse strand, counting down.
GCTTAAAGTTTTTCACAAATGTGTGTTTTACGTTGCTTTTTAGCCTATGATCACCATTTTCAACAGAGAATTATGACTTTTTTTATGTCCTGTTTTTCTTTTCTTCTTGATTATTAATTGCTTTTTCTAATAGACAAGTTCTTTTACTTTATATTCGGTTGTTCTGTTATCAATGCGTTTTTTCTGCTGCTATTTGACAAAATCAAAAATAACGCAAAAAAAGTCAATAAATATTTGTATTTATTGATAAAATACAATAAATGTAACTAACGACAAATAATGTGATACATTTTAAGTGTATAATTTACCTGTATTAATCGTATGTTTGTCGCGGTAATTCGGCATAATTCAATGAATAATACCAACCTTATGTGTTTTTGAGACTTGGCGTAGTCAAAGTGTTTTATTGACACGTTTGTTAATGGGTATTAAATTATTGATGATTATTATATTTTTTTTAAACTATATTTTGCCGTTTTATCCGACTTAAAACTGAATTTTTCATCTAAATTCCATTTTTTATTGTGAATATAAAGATTTTAAGCAAAGAAATATTAACCATTTTTATACTGTATTAAAAAAGTATTTAGCAAATAACAACAATAATAGATTTCTTTATTCTCTGAAAAAACAGATGGGTTAGCAGTGAAATTTGCAATATGATAATAAAAAGCACTGATTTTTCATTCTGTTTTCAAACAACAAAAAAACCGGTTTTATTAACTTTAAATTAATGCACATTATGGAAGAACAAATTACATGATTCAATTTGATCGGGAGCTATACTATTGCTTAATGATCAATCAACTATTTCTCGCCGAAATGCCATGTTTATTAGGTGGCATAATTGGAATTTTAATTCCGAAAAACAATTAATCTTAAAATTAAATTTAATTTCATGAAAAGAAAAATCAATTTTTTATTGGCATTACTTCTATTTGGAGTAAGTCTTGTTTCTGCGCAGCAGAATCTTTCTGTTTCGGGTGTTGTTACTGATGCAGATGATGGCAACCCACTTGTTGGAGTTTCAGTTATTTTAAAAGGAACAACGACAGGGACAATTACAGACCTGAACGGTAGATATAGCTTGAAAGCCGATCAGGGTTCGACGCTAATTTTTTCGTACATTGGTATGGAATCACAGCAAATTGTAGTAAGAGCTAACGTAATTAATGTGAAATTAACTTCTGACACCAAAGTACTTGAAGAAGTAGTAGCGGTGGGTTATGGTAGTTCAAGAAAAAAAGACATTTCCGGAGCTGTTGCTTCTGTGAACAGAGAAGAAATGATGAAAAGAAATCCATCCAACGTTTTGCAGGGTTTACGTGGTGCTGCTGCCGGTGTTATGGTGACAGCACAGGACGGTGCTCCTGATGCTAATGCTGCTATTCGTATTCGTGGTGTCGCTACCATTAATAATACTGCAAACCCATTGTATGTGGTTGATGGAGTACAGGTAGGAACTAATGCTAACTTTCTTTCACCTAGTGATATAGAAAGTATGGAGGTGTTGAAAGATGCTTCTTCTACTGCTATTTATGGAGCTGCTGGTGCCAATGGTGTTATCATGATTACAACTAAACACGGTGCTAGTGGTGTTGCACATATAAATTTCTCAGCCGACTTTGGAATTCAAACTTTGGCTTCGACACTGGATGTTGGTGATGTAGAGTTATATGCACAGAATATACGCACAGGTCGTGCGAACGACGGAGCTACTTTAGCAAATCAAGTTTTTGCTGCTAACTACAATGGCAAGAGAAATAACATCGACTGGCAAAAGGAAATGACAAAACCTTCTCTTAAACAACAATATAATCTTTCTGCTTCAGGAGGTACTGATAAAGTGCAATCTAATTTCTCATTAAGCTATTTAAACAATCAAGGTATCGTTATTAATTCGAACTACAATCGTTTAACAGCTCGTGCAAATGTAGTGACTAAAGTTGCTAATTTCCTTGAAGTAGGTGGTGACATTAATTTTGTTCATTCTGAATCTCGTGGTAGTAATGCCGGGAATGGTAACAACGGTAACCTTTCGTCGCTTCGCGATATGGCCTTTATGTGTCCAACTTTGGATTATGTAACACCATCAGGTACTTATGTAAGCCCGAACGTGATCAATGCCAATGGTACTTATGGCACTTCAATACAAGCCGCTGCAGGTTCTTACGATGGTGGTCCAAGTGATAATATGTATGCACTTCAGATGGAAAATAGTGGAGTGAATAAATACAATCAGGCACTTGTAAGTGCTTATGCTGACATTAAATTGATGAAAGGCCTGAATTTTAAAACCGTAGCTTCTTACAATTTCTCTGCCACTGATTATCAGAATTTCTCAGGAAACAAACAGCGTTATATGCCGGATGGCGTTACAAAAGTTGCTCTGTGGAACTATGATGACCGTTATGAATTGACAATTTCAGGTAGTCAAAGTAATAATTTGGCAATTGAAAGTTTCTTGACTTATAATTGGAAGAATGATATTCACAATCTTACTTTGATGGCTGGTAACTCAGTAACAAATAGTTTTGGTAACTGGGCTTCGGCTACAGCTAAAGATTTTCCTGCAGACAATATCCGCGATGTCAGTTTGACAAGTGATATTACCACAAGAACCGGTAGTGGTGCTTATAATCTTCAGGTACGTGGAATCTCTTATTTCGGTCGTGCTATGTATAGCTTAAAGGATCGCTATATCCTTACCGGAACAATTCGTCGCGATGGTTCTTCAAACTTCGGAGCAGGTAACCGTTGGGGAACTTTCCCTTCGGCAGCAGCTGCATGGCGTGTTTCTGAAGAAGATTTCATGAAAGATGTTTCTGCAATCTCTAACCTGAAGCTTCGTTTAGGTTGGGGTCGTACAGGTAATTCCGGAGGTCCAACCAATAGTGCTTCTACAGCCCTGACTTCAAAAAGTATTGCATATTATTATTATTCGCAAAATGGAATCGCAGGTTTAGGTTCTACGGCTGAAACCGGAAATGGTTATGTGAATTTATTGGTAGATACCAACCTGAAATGGGAAACCAATGAACAAACTAACATTGGTGTTGATTTAGGTTTATTAAATAATAGTTTGAATTTAACTTTAGATTATTTTACACGTATCTCCAAAGATTTATTGTTGTATCAATCTATTCGTCCTTCAGCAGGTTACAATAGTGTGTATACAAATTATGGTGAAATTCTTAATCAGGGTATTGAATTCAGTGCAAACTACAGAAAGAAACTGAATAATGACTGGACTATTAGTGGTACATTGACAGGTTCGACATTGAAAAATGAGATACGGAAAATGGGTGCAGACTTATTTAATGTGAACGAAAGAACTACTGGTGATGGCTCTAACGTAGGAGCAGTACCTGCAGCATCGAGCGTGCACTGGGATGGTCACTCTATTTGTCGCGAAGGCTACGCTGTAGGTTCATTCTACGGTTACGAAGTAGAGGGTGTATTTCAATCGCAAGCTGAAGTTGATGCTGCTAATGCAGCAGCTAAAGCCAAAGGCCACGGTGAATACCAAAAAGCAAAGACTACAGTCGGTGATTTCAAATACAAAGATATCAATGGAGATGGTTTTGTTGATTCAAAAGATATGACTATTTTAGGCAATGGTTTCCCTAAAGTGAACTATGGTTTGACATTGAATGCTTCGTATAAAAACTGGGATTTTTCGGTTTATGCATATGGCGTAGTTGGTCAGAAAATATATTCATATTCAGCTATGACATTGTCGAATATGTTCAATTCCAGTGATAACGGTACTATTCCTAACATCCTGAAATCTGCGGCTACCGAAGCATGGACACCTGAAAATAAAAGCAATACGCTCTCAAAACTATCGATACTCGATTCAAATGAAAACATGCGTGGATCTTCAGCTTGGGTGAAAGATGGTGATTTCTTGAAAATCAACAATCTTCAGATAGCGTATAATTTTAATAAAGCTTTATTAAAACCGCTTCACATCGAAAGTGCACGTATTAACGTTTCTGTTCAAAATCTTCTCACTATTTCTCCATACAACAAATATGGTGATCCAGAAAGCGGACAAGGAAGTGTTCTGTTTACAGGTTTGGATACAGGTCGTTACCCTAACCCACGTATTTATACAGTAGGTTTAAATATCCAATTATAATTGTTCCACATAAATACATAATAACATTATGAAAAACAAAATTAAAATATTATATGCAGTTGTCAGTGTGTTGACCGTTATTGGAATAAGCTCTTGCAACAATGATGAGTTCTTAGCAGTAGATCATTATTCAATTTTACCTGCTGATCAAATGTTTAAATCTGACGAAGATGCTAAAGCTGGTCTTGTTGGATGTTACGATTTGATGCTCCCCAGTGGAGACGTTGATGGAGATGGAAAAGCTGACTTTAATGCCGACTGGGGATTTAAACCTAATTTATTTGTAGGTGGTCACCCAACTATGGATACTCAGGCAACAGGCTGGGATAAAGACTGGAATACTCAAAACTGGACTGCCGGTAGCCCCGAACTTTTGAGCGGATGGAAACAGTGTTATGCAGCTATTGCTCGTTGTAACGACTTCCTTGCTGGTCTTGAAGCTTCTCAAAATATCACTCCTGCTCTCAAAGCATCACTTGATGGTCAGGGAAGATCAATCCGTGCTTTCTTTTATATGTGGTTGGCAAAAACATTCGGTCGTGTGCCGATGCTGGAAACTGGTGAAACTTACATTAATACACCTAATAAGGCCCGTGCAGCTACCTATGCAGAAATGTGGGACTTCATCATTGCCGACTTGAAAATTGCTGCTGAAAAACTTCAGTGGGATCCATTGGATGGTCAATATGGACGTTGTACTAAAGGTTTTGCTTTGTCATATTTAGGTGAAGCCTACATGTGGAAAGCATTCCGTGTACCTGATCAGGCGAGAGCGAATTATGTTTTGGCAGAAGCCGCTTTGAAACAGGTGATTGAAAGTGGAAAATACGAATTAAATCCTTCTTTCACTACTTTGTTTGATCCGGGAGCTGTTTGGACTAAAGAATGTATCTGGGAAGAAGTGCTTGACCAGGGTTCTCAGTGGAATGGTTGGGCGAATTTAACAGATGCTTATGCCTGGGTTACTTACTTTACTACATGTCCAGCCGTTGGTGGTTGGGGTTCATTGTTCCTTTCATGGGAATGGTGGAGTTCATACGAAAAAGGTGATAAACGTCGTGACGCATCAGGTATTACAGGTGCTGTACCAGGTATTAATCCTGACTGGAAATCGGCTACAAACTATGGATACAATCCATATTTGCAACAAAGTATTGTAGATGAAGATAAATTAACTTCGCATTTCCATTATTATACTAACGGTGAAGCAGCTCCTTCTATCTGGAGTTTGAAATACTCGCGTACTTGTCGTGCCGACTGGGCTGCAATGTGGGGTCCTCAACAGATTTATTATAAACGGTATGCGAATGTATTGTTAGACTATGCTGAAGTTTTGTTTAACCTGAACGGTGAAAACGATACAAAAGCCTGGGATTGTATTGATCAGATTCGTAATCGTGCTTTTGGTAACCTGGAAGTAGGCAAAAAGGCATCTTTAACAGCTACTTATCTTCCATACTATCAGGAAATGGCAAAATTCTACAAAGTGCCTGCACTTGCCGAATACCCAATTCCTTTCAACGAAACAACAGTAACTGTTCCAAGTGCTAAAACATATTATGCTCAGGTGAAATCTGCAAAGAGTTTTTCTTCTCCTGTATGGTTGGTTGCTTTGGGCGAAGAACGTCGTAAGGAATTTAATGCAGAATGGACGCTTGCTCCTGACCTTTTCCGTTCAGGATATATCGAAGATCACATCAATCACAATTATCCAAAAGGTGTAGGCTATCCTAACACAAATCCGTTGGTTAAGGATGCATATCAAACTTATCGTACTTTTGACTTTAATATTAAGAAGATGGATATGCCTATTCCAACTGAAGAATTGATGAAGAACAAATTGTGTGATCAGAATGAAGCATACAGATAAAACTCATAGGGTTGTTTTTTTATTGATAAATTAGAAGTTTGTTAACACAGAGGGTTTTAAAACACAGTTGGTAATCGGGGTACTGATTACCAACTGTTCTCTCTAAAATTTTCCAACAAAAAACACAGAAACCAACTGTCGGTTTCTGTGTTTTTCTGTTTTCTGAAAAGGGATACCGGAAGTGCTCCAATTATATATTTCCTTCAGTTTCAATTTTATTCGGTCAGAAACAAGATCATTTTTTCCACCGCTTTTTCGCACACCTGACAAAAAGCAGATGCTTCGTTGGTGCGCATCCGGCAGTCGTAAGCCGGACGATACATGCCCTTTGTGAGGTATCCACCACCTTCGAAAACGCCTACCTTCAGTTTTTTAGTGGCATTGTTCACTTTTGTTGGAATGGTAACTTCTGGTGCAAGGTCATTTTTCCATTTGGTGTCGAAGCGTACAAGCGAAGTCAGATTCGGTTCCCAGGGTTCTTGTTTTATATCGTACATATCGTCAAGTACATCGGGATTTTCCTTGAAGTATTCATCGCCAAGTCCGGCAAATGAGTGACCAAATTCGTGCACAACGACTTCTTTCTGTGCTCGTTTGCTATCGGCCGATGCAAATGCATAGAAATTGTAAATACCTCCGCCACCATATTCCGAAGTGTTGGCAAGCACATAAATAGCATCATAAGGCACGGCTGCAGCAAGGTCGCGGAGCGCAAATACATGAGGCGATGTCAGGTATCGGGGTTCGTAAAAAGTGTAGAAATACGACCCGACGGCTGTATTGATCCATTTGTCTAAATGAGGCATGGAAACACCTGAATTTTCCGAAATGGCGCCCACAGCATACACATTGATCCGATTCCTGTATTTTGCAAATGGTTCGTGGGAAAAAAGACTCTCTGCTAATTTTTGTGCATCGGCAAAAAACTTTTCCTGTTCTGCTTCGGTGTAACCTTCCGCTACCACGGCAATGTCAATGCCTTTTTCGGAAGAAGTGTTTTTGAAAATTTCTTTAACAGCAACTTTCTCTGGTTTATTTCTACGGATAAGTTTGTCGTCGGGCGAAAATCCGAACTGAAGCAATGTTTCCCATTTGTCAAAATCAAGTCGTTTTTCTATCGTCACTTTTACCGGATTTTTCGGAAAAGGAAACTGAATGGTTTGTTCATAGCTTTTGTTCACTCGTTTGGCTTCGTCGCTTGTTTGCCATTCGAAGTACAAAGTACTGAAACCATCGGTATATATCAACTGATTGGTGGCGCTGTCGGTTACCTGAAAACGGTATTCGCCTAGATTTAGGTCGGTTGCCAAATTCGCTCGCCTACCGCCCCAAAATGGTTCTTCTTTTATCTTATCAACGAATGCGGCTGTGGTTGTTGCATTTCCACAAAGCAGAAAGTCGATACGACAGGCTGTGTCTGTGAAATAAGTACGATATGACTGCGCTACAGTGGAAAATGTGAAAATAAAAAAGAGGGAAATACTGAAAGAAATCTTTTTCATGGGATAGTTTGTTTTGTTGATTGCGCAAATTAAATCAAAATATACGAAAACGAAGCTCCTTTTTTCAGTATTTTTTAGCCGACATCACGTCGATGTTCCCTCTTTCTTCCTTAAATTATCCTTTTTATACCTAATTAACTAACTTAGTTTTTTGCAATTGTTTTATTCTTTTGGGTGCCAATCACCTCTAATTCTCGAAGTTGATTATTCGACTCCTTAAGTATTACGGTATTTAACTCAACCATTTGGTTTTTTTCGTCAATAACGATCTTTTTTGTTTCATTTTTTTCAAAACCTACCTGACGTACCGAGAGAATGTATTCTCCGGGCTCTACGTTTTCGATAATAAAATCACCGTTTTCATTACACATATCTCCTTCAACGATATTCATCGAATTTGTTGAAAGGATGGTGGCTGTGGCATATTCCACCGGTTGGTTGCTGTCGGTGAGGATCCGGCCTTTGATTGTGGTGTTTGCATTTGCAAATGTCACGATGTAAAGTAGCATGATTCCCGAAAGGATGAGAATTCTGTAGAATTTTTGTTTGTTATTTGTTTTCATTTTGTTTTCGTTTTTTTGAAAGTTTATAGTTTTTATTTTGAACTTCTGTTTTGTTCCTCGCTCGACGAAGTGGAGCGGTTGGCACGGGTTTTAAAATCATCTTTTCCGAAACGATAGTTGAAGCTGATGTTTAGTCGGCGCGAATCCCATCTGTTCATTACATCAATGTCAACACTCTCGCTTTTGACGTAGGCTCCACCATTTGCTGTTTTGAAAATGTCGCTTACAGCTATTTTTATGGTTCCCTGATCTTTCAGAATTTTTCTTTGCAATCCTAAATCAATTGTATAGTAGGGGAGCACAACAATGTTACTTACCAATTGTTTGGAGGAGTAGCGTCCGCTTACCTCAAAGTCGATGTTGTAAGGTAATGTAAAGTTATTGCTCATGTTGGCAATCATACTCTTCTGATTCATTGCGTCTTTTTCGTTGTCATCCATCTGTATTGTTTTGTACATGCCTGTTATTGTTCCATTGAATCTCCACCATTTGAAAGGTTGAAATTGAAATGTTTCAGAGATGTTTAAATCCAATGAATTATTCATGTTTTCATTTGTTTGGTACATTGTTTTCGAAGCATCGTTCTGGCGGATGACCTGGGTGAATAAACCTTTTGTGTAATTAGCTCCAATACTTGTAATTAGTGCTCCTTTGTAACTGTGGCTAAGTCCGGCCGAGTGTGTGAACTGTGGTTTCAGGTTCGGGTTACCCACATTATAAGTGTAAGGATCTACCATCCAAATAAAAGGATTCAGAGTATGATAACTTGGGCGTCCAATTCGATAGCTGTACTTGAAATTGATATTGTGTTTTTCGTTCAACTCTTGTTGTGCAAAGAACGACGGAAACAGTTTCAGATAGCTGGTATCGTTCACCTGATTGGTAGTCACCGAAGTACCTTTCGACATTGTGTTTTCGAGGCGAAGTCCCAATTGCAAAGTTGTTTTGTTCATCTGAAAGCGTCCGTTAACATATGCTGCCTGGATATTTTCTTCGTATTTAAAGTAATCATTTTGTGTCATATATCCGCTCATGTCGATACGACTATCGGTATTTACTGTACTGGTTTTAAGACCTGCTTCAAAGTTTGTGTTTTTGTTCAGGGGTAACACATAATCAAGTTTTGACGTGAATATTTTTATATTACTTCCCTGATTTGTGTTTACATTAATGGGGTGATGCAGTGCTACGCCGTGTTTGTCGTAGTATTCTCCTTTTTGTGCATTCGGACCACTAAAATCAAATTGAGCATAATCCATATCGAACGAGAGCGCTTGCCCGGTGGTGTCAATGTCCCATTTGTAATTTACATTATAGGTTTTATTGAGCCATTTATTACTCGAGTTGGCTGCAGTTACCAATGTTGAATCAATGTTTTTGTTTTTATCGGTAAATGAAGTGGTGCTATTCTCGATGTTCGCGTTCGATCCGTTGTTGCCTCTGAACATAGCGCTGATAACGTGGTTTTTAGCAATGTAGTAATCAGCTCCAATTTTGTAGTTATGACCGCTTCCCTTGTAGTCTCCTTCGTTGTATATCAGTTGATAAGCTCCTTTTAATGCTGTGCTTGTGTATCGGCGTGAAGCATCCATGCTGTTCCAACCTGCCCAGTTATAGTTCGAATAGTTGCCATAGATATTGAACTTATTATATTTCATATTCAAATCGATACCTCCATTCCAACCAAATTTGTTGGCAACATCAATCCCTCCATTTACGTTTCCATTGAATCCAGGAGTTTTCACATGTTTGGTTTTGATATTTATAATTCCAGAATTTCCTTCGGCATCGTAGCGAGCCGATGGGTTTTCGATAATTTCAATTTTATCAACGTTTTTTCCCTGCATACCTTTAAGCAATGATGCTAATTGTGTTGCCGATACATAGGTCGGTTTATCATCAATAAGTACTTTAACGCCCTGCATACCTTTCAGACTGATGTTATCGCTGTTGTCGATAGTAACGCCCGGAAGTTTTCGCAGAATTTCGTACACATTTTCTGATGCTGTTGTAATAGATGCTTCAGGGTTGATTACCATTTTATCAACCGATTGTTCGATGAACTGTTTTTTTGCTGTAACTACTACATCGTTCAGCAGTTCGGAGCTTTCACGAAGTGTGATTTTTTGTTCTATAATTTTTTTCTTTCCATCTACTATTACTTTTTCTATATCAATGCGGTCGTATCCCAACATACTTACTGATAAAATGTATTCGCCCTGATCTACTTTTCCGATCGAGAATTCTCCTTTGTCATTACATACTTCGCCCTTTACGATTTCTTTAGTCGCCGGACTTATTAGAGTGGCTGTGGCAAATTCTATAGGTTGATTTTTTTCGTCGGTAACTTTACCTTTGATGGTGGCAGTCATTACCTCGGCCGATATAAAAGCAGAGTTGAAGGTGAGGGTGATAAACAATAGTGTTTTGATTAATTTTGATTTCATTTGAGTATTATTATTTTGATTTTTTTTGTTTCCTGTTTTATGTATGACGATTGTGTATTCAAAATATTACATCGATAATCGATATTTATTTTTTTTATAGCAATAAATTTATGAACTCATTCCTTTTTTTATTGGTTTGCTGTTTATTTTTCTGTTTCTATTTTGTTGTATTTGCTTATTGGTGTAATAGTATAATAGTACACTGCAAAAGTATTTTCATTTTGAATAATGTGCAAGAAAATAGAGTTAAAAAAAGTTAATGCGATAAAAATATTTTTTCATTATTGCTTAAACTTCAGTAAATCAGATTATTTTGTGCTTGTTTAAAATCGTTCCCATAGAATTTCAAAAATGTAAGCAGAGAATATTTGAAGTCAAAACACTTATTTTCTTTGTTTTTTTGTCTGTAATAAGTCCTTTAGTTTGCAGTTTTTGTGGGTGAAAGTGAAAAGTATTTGTATTTTTGTCTCCCGGCTGAATTTTTACCGATGTAGGCCTTGGAATAAAAACACAATAAATTTCAATATATAATTATGAGATGCAGATTAATAATTGCTGTCATGTTTTTCGTTTCCTTATCGCTTCTTGCACAGAAAAAATCGTTGAAAATATCTGATTTTGCCGACTGGAATAGAATAGAGAACCGCTTAATAAGTCCGAACGGTAAATTTGTGGCGTTCGAAATCAATAAACAAAAAGGCGATGGGCTGCTTATTATATATAATGTATCGCAACAAAAAAGTGATACGATTAAATATGGTTATAATGCCTGCTTTTCGCCCAATTCCGATTATATCGCTTTTTCGATTAAAATCCCGGAAGACACACTGAGAAAACTTAAACTTGCAAAAACCAAGAAAGAGTTAATGCCAAAAGATGGATTGGGTGTTTTTAATCTGCTGAACAGAAAACTTACACAGTTCGAAAATGTCAAGAAATTTCAGATGTCAGAGGAGCAAAGCAATTGGTTAGCATTTTTGAAGGGGGTTCAGGCAAGCGCTAAGGATAGTTCCGGTACAAAATTGAATGAAAGAACCTACAATAAACAACTGAACGCATCTAAAACAACAAAGCCCAAAGAAAAATATCAATTAATTGTTTGGGAGCCGGTAAAGGACATTCGTTATACCTTTTATAATGCCGACACTTTTGCAGTCACAAAAAAAAGTGTTGAAATCGCTTATGTTGCAAAGGAAAATGATAGCACAGAACAAAAATCGTTAATTCTTTTTCATCCATTGAAGCATTCTTCCGATACAATTTTGAGAGATTCGCTCACTTTCAAACGGATTACTTTTGACGAAACCGGCAAACAATTGGCTTATTTGTCAAGTGCCGATACAGCTTCGGCAAAAAACTATACCTTATATTACTATAATATTACGAAAAGATATTTGTCGAAAGTGGCCGATACGCTCACCAATGCACTGCCGGTTTCATGGGCGCCATCCGAGAATAGAGAAGTCGTTTTTTCGAAAGATGGAACTAAACTGTACTTTGGTACAGCGCCAAAAGCGAAACCGGAACTGAATGACAGCATGCTTGTAGAGGAATTGCCTAAGCTGGATCTGTGGAGCTATACCGATGCAATAATTCAACCTCAACAACTGATGCAGCTGGGTCGGAAGAAAAAACAAACCTACCTGGCCGTTTATCGCATCAACGAAAAAAAATGTGTGCAGTTGGCCGACACGGCTGTTGAGGCCGTTCTCCTCTGTAATTATAAAAATGCTGAAGTTGCGCTTGGTATTGATAATCGTGCATACCTGAAATCAAGTGTTTGGAGCTCACGCAGCTTAAATGACTATTTTATTGTTGATCTAAAAACAGGTAATCGTTTGCCAATACTTAAAGCTAAAAATAACATCGATTTATCGCCAATGGGTAAATACGCCTTGTATTTCGATTATAAAGATAAAAACTATTATTCTATAGAGCTTAAAAACAATAAGATCACTCAGCTAACAACTGATTCTTCTGTTCGTTTCTACGATGAAAACCACGATACACCTAACGATCCGGCTCCTTACGGAATAGCCGGCTGGACCGAAAACGACAAATATATTTTGATCTACGATCGTTTTGATATCTGGAAGTTCGACCCTACGGGGAAAGAGGTCGAGCTGAATCTTACTAATGGCAGGGCTAAAAGTATGCGCTACAGATACGAGTCGCTAGATAAAGACATAAATTATATTCCAACTTCAGAAGAAATACTACTGAGCACATTTAATGAAAAAACAAATGAAGAAGGATATTATGCGATGCAGGTATTGAAATCTGATGGTAAAAAAATGCTTGTGGAGGGTGATTTTATGTTAGCACAGGTGCAAAAAGCAAAATATGCCGATGTGTTGATTTGGTCTACGCAAACTGTGAATGAATTTCTGGATGTAAAAATCAGCGATGTGAAATTTGCCACAACTACAACGATTTCAAAGGCCAACCCTCAGCAGGAACAATATATATGGCCAACCGTAGAAATGGTTTACTGGAATTCATTCGCGGGTGACTCGCTCAGGGGTTTGTTGTACAAACCAGATAACTTTGATCCTAAGCGGAAATATCCAATGCTGGTGTATTTCTACGAAAAAAGTTCGGAAACCGCCAACCGTTACAATTACCCACAACCCAGCAGGTCAATTATAAGTATTCCGTTTTATGTAAGTAACGAGTACCTTGTTTTTGTACCAGATATTGCCTATAGTACAGGTTTCCCGGGACAAAATGCTTACGATGCTATTGTAAGCGGAGTGCGTAAACTGACCGACAATTTCTCGTTCATCGATGAAAAACATATTGGCTTGCAGGGTCAAAGCTGGGGCGGTTACCAAATTGCTTATCTTGTAACCCGTACCAATATGTTTGCTGCTGCCATGGCAGGGGCGCCGGTAAGTAATATGACAAGTGCTTATGGCGGAATTCGTTGGGGAACCGGAATGAGCCGAATGTTTCAATATGAGGAAACGCAAAGCAGAATCGGAGGTACACTTTGGGATAAACCCTTGCACTACATCGAAAATTCTCCGCTTTTTATGGCACCAAGAGTAAATACTCCTTTGCTCATTATGGCCAACGATAAAGATGGTGCAGTGCCCTGGTATCAGGGAATTGAGTTTTTTATGGCACTTTATCGACTTCAAAAGCCAGTTTGGTTGATCAATTACAATGGAATGGATCATAATATAGAAAATAAGTATTGGGCAAACAGAGTGGACCTGAGTACCCGAATGTTTGGTTTTTTTAATCATTATCTCAAAGGTGCTCCTGCTCCCGAATGGATGATAAAAGGTATTCCTGCCATTGATAAAGGAAAAACATTGGGATATTAAACAGAGAAAAGATCATGAGCTGCCGCTGTTTCTTTGTTTCAAATGTGTATGAGATGGTTTATGCTTTGTGAGCGTTTTCCGGAGTTTAATAGAGTAAATCAATTCAACTACCATTTAAAAACAATTTAGACACATCTGCAATAAATACTATTTTTACTTTTGTGGCAGTTATTTTTCATTTAAAATGATATGCTGAAAAAATTAAATTTCGTTATACTGTTTTTATTATTGTCCGTATTCTGTCATTTGCTTAATGCTGCCACGTATTATGTTGCTCCAAACGGAGTTGCCGGAGCTGCAGGTACAATTCAGGCTCCGCTTACATTTAGTGCTGCTATGGTTAAATCACTCACTGCGGGCGATTCGGTCATTCTTAGGGGAGGGATGTATAATTTCAGCTCTTCACAAACCATCTCAAAATCAGGGAATGCATCAAAATTTCTGACAATTATTGCATTTCCCGGAGAAGTGCCTGTTTTCGATTTTAGAACTCAGGCATACAATAGCAATAATCAGGGTGTGAAGCTGTCTGGTAGCTATGTTCATGTAAAAGGTGTTGTCGTTCAGGGCGCTGGTGATAATGGAATGCAGGTGACGGGTAGTTATAATACAATTGATAATTGTACTTTCAGATGGAATTGCGATTCGGGTTTGCAGTTAAAAACCGGCAGTAATAATCTTATCATTAATTGCGATTCTTATTATAACTTTGATTATCAAACAGGTGGCACTACGAGCCCCGATTATGGCGGAAATGCAGATGGATTTGCTGATAAGCAATATACAAATACCGGAACAAATAAATTCAAGTATTGTCGGGCGTGGGGAAACAGCGATGACGGTTGGGATCACTACCAAAAAGTCGGAAATACCGAATTTGATAGTTGCTGGTGCTATGCCAATGGACCTGCTAATTATGATATGACGGATAATATTCGCTTTAAAACCGATAGTGCTGCATGGTTTTCGAAGTTTAAAAACGCTTCAGATAAATACGTTATACCCAATTATGGCAATGGAAACGGTTTTAAAATAGGTGGAGATTATACTGCTCACAATGCAATTCTTCGCAATTGTGTTTCTGTTGCTAACAAAGTAAAGGGCTTCGATCAGAACAACAATGCTGGTTCAATGACATTATATAATTGTACGGGCTACAAAAATAGTCCTGATTATGGTTTCTCGAATAGTAACTATGGGAGTTTGATAATAAAAAACTGCGCTTCTCTCGGAAGCCTTAAATCCAATTCCTTGAATGCAAAAACCGTTACACAATCTAATAATTCATGGAATTCAGGTTTTGCATGTGTAGCAGCCGATTTTGTTAGTCTTGACTATTCACAAATGCTTAATGCCAGATCAAGTGATGGGTCTTTGCCCGAGATGTCCTTTCTTCACCAATTGCCTACCAGTGGCATGATCGATAAAGGAACGGATGTCGGACTCCCTTTTTGGGGTGCAGCTCCCGATCTTGGTGCGTTTGAATATAAACTATTTGCATCTACTCCCGAATCTGAATCGGGCAAAGTTGTAGTTTATTTTTCAGGCTCTCAAAAAGAACTTATCGTCAAAGGCGAAACAGTTGGTTGCGATGTGTACGATCTACATGGACGCAAGTTGTTTTCAAATTCGATCATCAGCAACGAACTTTCTATCTCGGTTGCTGGTTGGGAATCCGGAATTTATTTCGTCGTAGTTAAACCAAATCATACATCTAATACGCCTCATAAGGTAATTATTCCTTAAAAGCACATTTATTTCCCTTTTTTTCAATCGAAGTATCAAAGAATTTTTTTGCTACTTCGATTTTTTTTGTGCTACCAGGTAGTCTTTTTTTTCAATCAATAGCAGCACCGAATTCCTTTTGAAAGTATTTTTTTATCAGTTTAGGAATATATTTCAGTTCTTCGGATACATGTTTCAGTTAAATTGGAGGATGTTTTTTTACAAAAAAAGGAATGAGTCAAAATTTTTCAAAAAAAGTTTGTTTTAGAACGCACTTTTTGTCAGTTGTTTAGTGAAAAAATATGTTTTATAGCAGAAAAAAGGTAGAAAACTCTTTGGTAAGAATAAAAAAGTCACTACTTTTGCAGCCGCTTTGAGAGAGAAGCAGTGTAGTTTATAACAGCTGAAAAGGGGTCAAGAAATAAAAGGAATTATTTTCCGAAAACATTTGGCAGTTTAAAAATAAGCATTACCTTTGCAGCCGCTTTGAGAGAGAAGCTATCGAGTGAAAAGGTTTAGATTAACTAATTGTTTAAAAGCAATTTAATCCGCCAAATAAGCTCAGGAGTTTTAAATAAATGAAACAAACGAAACGAAATTATTTTTTCAAAAAGTTTGGTAGTTTAAAAATAAGCATTACCTTTGCAGCCCGTTTGAATCACAAGTTTTACGAAAGCAAAACAATGGGCAAAAAAAATTACTGAATAGGGAGCTATTCAATAATCACACAAGAAGTCTTTTTAAGAAGTCACTGTGAAGTGAAGACAACTAATTATGAATTATGAATTCCTAATTATGAATTAAAAAGCAACGATCTTTGAGAATACATGAACAACGAAATAATGTAGTATAAGGAAGGGAAATTTCTTTAAAAAGGGAATTCGATATGAGAATATCAAATTTTTTATACCACGTCAATTTTCTACAATAAATTTAGGAATAGATAGCATCCGAGCAAATATAAAAAAAAAGATACAACGAAGAGTTTGATCCTGGCTCAGGATGAACGCTAGCGACAGGCCTAACACATGCAAGTCGAGGGGCAGCATAAAGGTAGCAATACTTTGGTGGCGACCGGCGCACGGGTGAGTAACACGTATGCAACCTACCTGTAAGAGGGGAATAACCCGGAGAAATTCGGACTAATACCGCATAATACCACGAAGCTGCATGGCTTTGTGTTTAAACATTTATGGCTTACAGATGGGCATGCGTATGATTAGATAGTTGGTAGGGTAACGGCCTACCAAGTCAACGATCATTAGGGGTTCTGAGAGGAAGGTCCCCCACACTGGTACTGAGACACGGACCAGACTCCTACGGGAGGCAGCAGTGAGGAATATTGGTCAATGGGCGAGAGCCTGAACCAGCCAAGTCGCGTGAAGGAAGAAGGTTCTATGGATTGTAAACTTCTTTTGTAAGGGAATAAAAAGAGCTACGTGTAGCTTATTGTATGTACTTTACGAATAAGGATCGGCTAACTCCGTGCCAGCAGCCGCGGTAATACGGAGGATCCAAGCGTTATCCGGATTTATTGGGTTTAAAGGGTGCGTAGGCGGACCCGTTAGTCAGTGGTGAAAGTTTGCAGCTCAACTGTAAAATTGCCATTGAAACTGCGGGTCTTGAGTGTAAATAAGGTAGGCGGAATGTGTTGTGTAGCGGTGAAATGCTTAGATATAACACAGAACACCAATTGCGAAGGCAGCTTACTGGGATACAACTGACGCTGAGGCACGAAAGCGTGGGGATCAAACAGGATTAGATACCCTGGTAGTCCACGCAGTAAACGATGAATACTAGCTGTATGCGATATACTGTATGTGGCAAAGCGAAAGCGTTAAGTATTCCACCTGGGGAGTACGTTCGCAAGAATGAAACTCAAAGGAATTGACGGGGGCCCGCACAAGCGGAGGAACATGTGGTTTAATTCGATGATACGCGAGGAACCTTACCCGGGCTTGAAATGCAGACGACCGACTTGGAAACAGGTCTTCCAGCAATGGCGTCTGTGTAGGTGCTGCATGGTTGTCGTCAGCTCGTGCCGTGAGGTGTCGGCTTAAGTGCCATAACGAGCGCAACCCCTATCATTAGTTACTAACAGGTTAAGCTGAGGACTCTAGTGAGACTGCCACCGTAAGGTGTGAGGAAGGTGGGGATGACGTCAAATCAGCACGGCCCTTACGTCCGGGGCGACACACGTGTTACAATGGGGGGTACAGAGGGTTGCTACTTGGTGACAAGATGCTAATCTCTTAAAGCCTCTCTCAGTTCGGATCGAAGTCTGCAACTCGACTTCGTGAAGCTGGATTCGCTAGTAATCGCGCATCAGCCATGGCGCGGTGAATACGTTCCCGGGCCTTGTACACACCGCCCGTCAAGCCATGGAAGCCGAGGGGACCTGAAGTACGTAACCGCAAGGAGCGTCCTAGGGTAAAATTGGTAACTGGGGCTAAGTCGTAACAAGGTAGCCGTACCGGAAGGTGCGGCTGGAACACCTCCTTTCTGGAGTGATGTTATCTTGAATAATTGACAATTGACAACTAATAATTGACAATGACAAATTATAATCCGATTTAAGTAGAAAAGTGGTATATACAAGGGATTAACATTCCGAGTACTACATTATGTTGTTTATGATATAAATACAGTTGACAGTTGAAAGTTGTCAGTTGACAGTTAGGTTCTCTTAACTATCCACATTAAACTATTCACTATCCACTGAATACAGAGCCCATACAAGAGGCGAGAAATGAAAGCCAGTCCTATAGCTCAGTTGGTTAGAGCGCTACACTGATAATGTAGAGGTCGGCAGTTCAACTCTGCCTGGGACTACAAAAGAAGTTGACAATGGAGAGTTGACAATTGACAGTTAAAGAGTCAATCCTACTACCCGAGTCAAAAAGAAAGAACATAATTGTCAACTATCAACTGTCAATTATGAACTAAAAACCGGGGGATTAGCTCAGTTGGCTTAGAGCAC
Organism: uncultured Paludibacter sp.; assembly: GCA_963678465.1. GTDB lineage: Bacteria > Bacteroidota > Bacteroidia > Bacteroidales > Paludibacteraceae > Paludibacter. The sequence continues at coordinate 2,748,184 of OY782858.1, read as the reverse complement.
CTGCCTTGCACGCAGGGGGTCATCGGTTCGAGCCCGATATTCTCCACAAGAAATCGACCAGCGGGTTGTTTTTTTTTGAGAATAAGAAAAAAACAGAAAAGATTATTAGTAATGAACCACTAACAATCAACACATTATTGAGGATTTGTTCATGTTTGCCTTGTCATTGTGAAATGAAATAGTAAATAGTAAATGAATAAATAGTAAATAAAGAAGATCTTTGATATATTGAAAGAAAGAGAGAAAAAGTAGTAAAGCAATATTTTAATTGATAATTGACAATTAATAATTGATAATTAGAGATAAGATATTGAGTATTTGAAATAAGATATGGCAACATATCGGACTCAAGTACGAGCAAACAAAAGAATAAAAAAAGCAAATAAGAGCGAACGGTGGATGCCTAGGCTCTGGGAGGCGATGAAGGACGTGATAAGCTGCGATAAGCTCGGGGGTGGTGCAAATAACCTATGATCCCGAGATTTCCGAATGGGGCAACCCAACATAGTGAAGCTATGTTATCCTATTATATAGGAGGCAAACGAGGGGAACTGAAACATCTAAGTACCCTTAGGAGAAGAAAACAAAAGTGATTCCGCAAGTAGTGGCGAGCGAACGCGGAGTAGCCCAAACCAATGATGTAGCAATGCATTATTGGGGTTATAGGACTGCGATATTTGAATTAAAAAAGAACTGGAACATTTTGGAAAAAGTGATCATAGAGGGTGATAATCCCGTACAGGTAAGAATTTAATTTGATAGCAGTATCCTGAGTAGTGCGGGACACGAGAAATCCTGTATGAATTCGGCGGGACCATCCGCTAAGGCTAAATACTCCCCAGAGACCGATAGTGAACCAGTACCGTGAGGGAAAGGTGAAAAGTACTTCGAATAGAAGAGTGAAATAGACCCTGAACCCGTTCGCTTACAAGCGGTCGGAGCCACTTCGTGTGGTGACGGCGTGCCTTTTGCATAATGAACCTACGAGTTACTTTCACTGGCAAGGTTAAGCACTTCAGGTGCGCAGCCGAAGCGAAAGCGAGTCTTAACAGGGCGCCATAGTCAGTGGGAGTAGACGCGAAACCAAGTGATCTACCCTTGAGCAAGTTGAAGGTTGGGTAACACCAACTGGAGGACTGAACCGGTATACGTTGAAAAGTGTTCGGATGACTTGAGGGTAGGGGTGAAAGGCTAATCAAACTTGGAGATAGCTCGTACTCCCCGAAATGCATTTAGGTGCAGCGTTGCAATAGTTTATATGAGGTAGAGCGACTGATTGGATGCGAGGGCTTCACCGCCTATCAAGTCCTGATAAACTCCGAATGCATATAAATGTTTTGCAGCAGTGAGGGCGCGGGTGCTAAGGTCCGCGTCCGAGAGGAAAAGAATCCAGACCATCAGCTAAGGTCCCCAAATATATGCTAAGTTGAATTAACGAAGTCGAACTGCAGCGACAGCTAGGATGTTGGCTTGGAAGCAGCCATTCATTTAAAGAGTGCGTAACAGCTCACTAGTCGAGCGGTTTGGCGTGGATAATAATCGGGCATAAGCATATTACCGAAGCTATGGAATCATATTATGTATGATTGGTAGGGGAGCATTCTATTCAGCGTTGAAGGCGTAAGGACAACTTACTCTGGAGCGGATAGAAAAGCAAATGTAGGTATAAGTAACGATAAGGGGGGCGAGAAACCCCCCCGCCGGAAGACTAAGGATTCCTGATCAACGCTAATCGGATCAGGGTTAGTCGGGGCCTAAGGTATAGCCGATAGGCGAAGCCGATGGAAGAACTGGTTAATATTCCAGTACTACTTATAAGAGTGAAGTGGGGACGCAGAAGTGAAAGTCCTGCCAACTGACGGAATAGTTGGTTAAAGGGTGTAGATATTGAGGGGGGTAGGCAAATCCGCTCCCTGAGTCGAACCTGATAGTACCGAGAGTACTTGTACAATCGGATATGGATGTAATCAGACTGCCAAGAAAATCCGCTAAACGTTAATCTTATAAGTACCCGTACCACAAACGGACACACGTGGTCAAGTATAGCGTACTAAGGCGCTCGAGTGATTCACAGCTAAGGAACTAGGCAAAATAGCCCCGTAACTTCGGGAGAAGGGGCGCTTCCTCATGTTGAATGAGAAGCCGCAGAGAAATGGCCCAGGCGACTGTTTAACAAAAACATAGGGCTATGCAAAATCGAAAGATGAAGTATATGGCCTGACACCTGCCCGGTGCTGGAAGGTTAAGAGGAGATGTTAGAGCAATCGAAGCATTGAATTGAAGCCCCAGTAAACGGCGGCCGTAACTATAACGGTCCTAAGGTAGCGAAATTCCTTGTCGGGTAAGTTCCGACCTGCACGAATGGTGTAACGATCTGGGCACTGTCTCAGCTGTGAGCTCGGTGAAATTGTAGTATCGGTGAAGATGCCGATTACCCGCAACGGGACGGAAAGACCCCGTGAACCTTTACTGCAACTTTACATTGAATTTGGGTAATTGATGTGTAGGATAGGCCGGAGATTGTGAAGCAGGTACGCTAGTATTTGTGGAATCACCCTTGAAATACGGCCCTTTAATTATTTGAGTTCTAATTCCCTTATAGGGAAGACACTGTATGGTGGGTAGTTTGACTGGGGTGGTCGCCTCCAAAAGAGTAACGGAGGCTTCCAAAGGTGCGCTCAGCATGATTGGTAACCATGCGTAGAGTATAATGGTATAAGCGCGCTTGACTGAGAGACCGACAAGTCGATCAGGTAGGAAACTAGGGCATAGTGATCCGGTGGTTCCGTATGGAAGGGCCATCGCTCAAAGGATAAAAGGTACTCCGGGGATAACAGGCTGATCATTCCCAAGAGCTCATATCGACGGAATGGTTTGGCACCTCGATGTCGGCTCGTCACATCCTGGGGCTGGAGAAGGTCCCAAGGGTTGGGCTGTTCGCCCATTAAAGTGGCACGCGAGCTGGGTTCAGAACGTCGTGAGACAGTTCGGTCCCTATCTGTTGTGGGCGCAGGAAATTTGAGAAGGTCTGACACTAGTACGAGAGGACCGTGTTGGACGAACCTCTGGTCGATGGGTTGTTCCGCCAGGAGCACTGCCCAGTAGCCACGTTCGGTTAGGATAAGTGCTGAAAGCATCTAAGCACGAAGCCATCTTCAAGATTAGATTTCCATTGAGGGTCGTCGAAGACTACGACGTTGATAGGTTACAGGTGTACAATAGAAATATAGAGCCGAGTAATACTAATTGCCCGATAGCTTTTTTGAAGTCCCTTTTTTTCCGCAAGGGAAATAAGGAAAAAGACAAACCCAATGACTCTTTACGATATTTTCTCTCTTTTTTCTTTCAATTGTCTTATAAAAACCTATACGAAAAGTAATTATTAATTCAACATTATTAATTATTAATTGAATTCAGGTGGTTATAGCGACAGGGTTCCACCTCTTCCCATTCCGAACAGAGAAGTTAAGCCTGTCCACGTCGATGGTACTGCCGAAAGGTGGGAGAGTAGATAGCCGCCGTTTTAAAGCCCTCAGATATTAATTTATCTGAGGGCTTTTTTTATTGTGATTAGCTGAGAGCTAATTGGAGAATTGTTGAACTGTTGAAGATTGGATGTAACTTGCAGTTGCCTTACGAAGGAAGACACTAAAACGTATCTTTGTTTATAGCTTCATTTCTTGAAAAAAGAAACGTTCAAAAGTCTCCGACGTTTTGAAGTTTTGGGTGTGTGTTTGTTGAATTGTCAACTTGTGTTATTACAGAACTTAAGATACAAAGATGTGCTGGAGCACTTCCGTAACATACCGGGAACTTCCCCTAATGTGCCGCGAGTTCCCCCTGATGTGCCGGAAGCTTCCCCTAATGTCCCGTGAGTTCTCCCTGACGTGCCGGAACTTTCCCCTGATGTGCCGCGAGCTTGGAGTAACATCCCGGAACTTGTCCGGAACTTTCCTTTACGAAAATTTTATTTGTTTTGTGTGAAAGCTTTTAACCTGATATCGAGCAAAGGAATTTGGTCGAATCGGACAAACGAAACACAGGCTCGCAATCCACTTATATTCTCACTTCCGGTTATATTTAGCGATATAGCGCTGATGCCGTAATAAAGAAATTCTTTCATAAGTTGAGCGCTTGTCATTCCGGGGTAAGCTATTGTGAAATAAAAACCATCAGCCAGATCACCATCGTTATCGCAATAGACGATATAAAATCCATGTTTTAAGAAAATCTCTTTCATTTGCCTGGCCTTTTCTCTGTAGGGTTGAAGGTCGGCTACAAAATCAATAGAACCATCGTTGGCAGCTTTAAGCATTGCAGCAAGTGCATATTGAGCTGTGTGCGCTGTTCCGGCAGTTGTGGCGTAAAGAACACCATAAGTGATAAAATGACCGAGTACGTCGCTTGTAAAATAGTTTTTTAAGTTTGGATACTTTCGGGTTCGAAGTTTTTCGGATGTGATCATCATTCCGATGCGCTGTCCGGCATAGCTAAATATCTTTGATGCCGAAAGCAGCAAAATGTAATTTTCGGTATAGCGGGCTACAGTGGGTTGATAGGGTTCAACGCCGGATTTTCCATAGTCTTTTCTGAAATCCATACCAAAATAAGCAAGATCTTCAACGACAATTACATCGTGTTTTGTTGCTAATTCACCAATTATTTGCAATTCTTCCTCGCTCAAGCTAATCCACGATGGATTGTTAGGCGAAGAATAAGTGATTGTACATACATTATTCTCTAAAAGATAGGACTCCAGTTTAGCCCGGAGTTTTTCTCCTCTGAAGTTTAGAATATCAAAGGATTTAAAAGGCAAACCAAGTAAATGGAGCTGAGATTTATTTACCGGAAACCCAGGGTCGATAAAAAGTGTATAAGGCTTTTGGGGATTTGTTCGACCTGCGGCCAGCAGTGCGGCAAAGCTGCCCTGCATACCTCCGGAAGTGGGTACGCAATTCAAAGGCGATACATCTAAATTGATAAAGAGTTTTGCGAAGCGTGCAATTTCATTTTTGACAGACTGAACTCCTTCAATATTTGGGTAAGAGTTGGCCAGTCCGAGATCCAGTGCTGCTTTTTCGGCTGCTACACCAATGGCTGATGCAGGCAAACCAGGCACTCCCATTTCCATGTGAATAAATTCTTCAGCACTCACTTCTTCTATTTTTGCTACCAATTTACCTACTTCTCTTATGGACAGGCGGGTAATATCTGATTCGCCGAATTGTTCAAAAACCGAATCGACGAGTTCTTTTTTTATAATCATTTTTGTGAAAATTATTTTCTAAAGTTGATATGCTGCTTTGATAAATCCCCCGGGATTTAATAACGGGTTTATTTAGGTCTCCTATCAATCACTCTCACTGCTTTCCCTTCGCTACGCGCTATTGTTTTTGGTTCGACGAGCGTTACCTTTACGCTCAGCCCAATGGCGCTGTTCAGGGCTTGCTGTATCTTTCGCGAGAGCATTTGAAGATCACGAATTGTTTCTGCCATTTTCGATTCATCCATTTCCACCTGAAGTTCCAGTGTGTCCAGGTTGTTTTCGCGGTCGACATACAGCATGTAATGTGCACTTGTTTCGCAAAGTTCAAGCAATACGTGTTCAATTTGAGATGGGAAAAGATTTACGCCACGAATAATAAGCATATCGTCGCTACGCCCCGTGATCTTTTTCATTCTTACAGAAGTTCGTCCGCATTTACATACTTCGCGGTTTAAAGTCGATAAATCACGTGTATTGTAACGCAATAACGGGATTCCTTCTTTTGTCAATGTTGTAAATACTAATTCACCTTCAGTTCCTTCGGGCAAAGGAAGTTTTGTTTCCGGATCTACGATTTCGGGGAAGAAATGATCTTCATGTACATGAAGTCCGGCGTGATATTCACAGTCGTTGGCAACTCCGGGTCCCATTATTTCGCTCAACCCATAAATATCATAAGCTTTTATGCCCCATTTTTTTTCTAATTCTAATCGCATGTTCTCGGTCCATGGTTCGGCACCAAAAATTCCTGTTTTTAATTTCATGTCGGCCAGCGAATAGCCATATTCGGCTAAAGCATCACCTAAATGTAAAGCGTATGACGGTGTACAGGCCAAAACAGTCGAGCCAAAGTCCGACATGAGTTGCAATTGGCGTCGGGTATTTCCTCCCGAAATGGGAACGACAGTGCAGCCTACATTTTCGGCGCCGTAATGTACTCCAAGTCCACCAGTGAATAATCCGTAGCCATATGAAACCTGCATTACATCTTCGGAACTTATTCCTGCCATCGTGAGGCAACGCGAAAGAACCTCGCGCCAATTATCAATGTCTTTTGCTGTGTAACCAACGGTTGTGGGTTTTCCTGTAGTGCCACTCGAGGCGTGTACGCGGACAATTTCTTTCATTGGGGCTGCAAATAATCCGAAAGGATAATTGTCGCGTAAATCCGTTTTATAGGTGAAGGGGAGCTTTGTGATGTCGTCGATTGACAGAATGTGTGACGGATTTATTCCCATCTCATCCATTTTCTGTTTGTAGAAGGGTACGTTGTTATAAACTCTGTTTACCAATTCAATCAATCGTTCACTTTGTAAAGCGCGTAATTCTTCCCTGCTGATGCATTCAATTTTTTCGTTCCAGATCATTTTGTGATTTTCAAATCAGATTCATGTATAGATTTTAATTGATTCGCAATTATAACTTCGAAAGCTTTTTCACGGTCGTTGGTGCGGAGTACCAACACTGATTTGCTTCCAAAGCTAAAAGCGTAAACGTATTCGATGGAAAGTCCGGCAGAAAAAAATAAATCGATAATTTTTGACATTGAGCCGGGCGCTGCACTCATTTCGAGAGAGATTACTTCATGTATTCTGACGGGGAAATTCTCGGAGCGTAAAATCTCTACGGCCTTTTCGGGGTCGGAAACCAACATGCGCAGCAAACCATAATCACTGCTATCGGCTACTGTAAGTGCATTGATGTTGATGTTGTTTTGAGCCAGCACAGCCAAAATTTTATTTAAATGCCCGGCTTTGTTTTCGAGAAAAACTGAAATTTGACGTATTGTCATAATATTAGATTTTTAATATAATCCTAACGGATTAAAATGTGATTTTTACATGTTTTTTTAAGTATATTCGCTTAAAGACTTACAGCTAGATTGGATTCGTTTGCAAATTTAATCAAATTGAATTGAAAAAACTATGATTTGTGAATGAAATTAAATGTGAAATTTTAAAATTCGCATAAAAACAAAGCGAGCTGCCCCAAAAGGCAGCTCGCTTTGTTTTTTGTTGAACGTAAAAGAATTATAGATCTTTTACCAATTCTTTCATTATCAATGTCATCAATGGTTGTACTTTGTTGCCAATTTCCTGAACTTCTTCGTGGGTTACTTCCACAATTTTACCCGGTACGCCCAAGTCGGTAATGATCGACATTCCAAATACTTTCATTCCCGAATGATTGGCTACGATAACTTCCGGAACTGTGCTCATCCCTACGGCATCTCCGCCAATGGTGCGAAAATATTTATACTCGGCCGGTGTTTCGAAAGTGGGGCCGGTAGTTCCTACGTAAACACCTTCTACAACTTTGATATTGTTTTTAGCCGCAATATTCTTTGCTTTTACAATCAATTCCTTCGAATAAGCGTTGCTCATATCGGGGAAACGCGGGCCAAGTTCCGCAAAATTTTTACCACGCAACGGATGTTCGGGGAACAGGTTGAGATGATCTGTAATGATCATTAAATCGCCGATTTCGAAATCGGGATGAACTCCTCCCGAAGCATTCGAAACGAGTAAATTTTCTATTCCAAGCGCCTTCATTACGCGTACCGGAAAGGTAACTGCCTTCATGTCGTAGCCTTCGTAATAGTGAAAGCGACCTTGCATAGCCACAACTTCGACGCCTCCCAATAGCCCTACAATGAGTTTGCCACTGTGTCCTTCCACTGTCGATACCGGGAAATTTGGAATTGTTTCGTAGGGAATTTCTGTAGTTTCTGTAATCTGAGTTACAAGGTTTCCTAAACCGGTACCAAGTATAATCCCTGTTTTAGGATTTGTTTTTATTTTCGACTTTAAAAAGTCTGCTGTTTCTTGAATCTTCTGTAACATAGTTGTAAATTTTAGTTTTAAAATTACTTTCCTGATTGTTTAATATATTAACTTTAATAGGTAATTTGTAGAGTATATGATGGAACGAACTCCATTCATCTGCCTGAGAAACAATGCGTGCTGCATCTTTTTCAGTAACAATAATTATTTTGTCAGTCGTATCTAGCTTGTCAAGTTTTTCGTTTATCAATTTCATATCCTTGCGTTGAAAAGAATAATGATCCGGAAAAATCAGAGCATCGAAAGTGCTTGTATATTGGTTCAGGTAGGTGCACAATGCCTGAGGATGAGCAATGCCAGCTACGAGTAAAATAGCTGTTGCTGATTTTTTCACAAGCCCTAAATTTGTTTTATCCACAATTTTATCGGGGAAAACAGGTTCGATTTCGGAATAACGATAATTTGAAAAAAACAATGACTGATAGGGCAGTGGTTTTAGCTCGGTTTCGATCAAACGCATGTCAATGGATGGCATTTGCTCCGGACATTTGGTGACAATAATTATATCAGCTCTTTTGCTGCCTTTTCTGCTTTCCCTCAGGTTGCCAGTAGGCAGATATGTATCCCTTGTGTAAAGATTTGAGTAGTCGGTCAGAAGTATCGATAAGCCTGCTTTTATTTGTCTGTGCTGAAAAGCATCGTCCAGCAGGATGAGTTCCAAATCTGGGTACAATTCCTTGAGCTTAGTTACTCCGTGCACCCGCTTTTCGTCGACGGCTACATGGAGATGTTTGTTTTTGATATAAATTTGATAAGGTTCATCGCCAATTTCTTTACTGTCCGAATTTTCATTGGCCAACACAAAGCCTTTTGTTTTTCGCTTGTATCCTCTGCTTAGGGTTGCAATTTGGGCGTTATTGCCGAAGAGATTTACAATGTATTCTACATGAGGAGTTTTTCCGGTGCCACCTACTGCAAGGTTTCCCACTGAAATAATGGGAAGCCTGAACGAAGTGGATTTGGATATTCCGTTGTCGTATAGCCAGTTTCGTATGCCGATTATTAAGCCATATATCAATGAAATTGGCTTAAGTAGAATATTTTTTCGTGAATAATTCAAATCAGGAACGACACTTTTGAAAATGAGTGTTAGCAAAGATACGCTTTTTGCGAAATGTAGCAAATAGATGTAACTGTTTTTGTGCTGTCAGGGAACCGGATCATAGCCACTGCCTCCCCAGGGATGACAACTCGAAATGCGTTTTACGGCCAGCCAGCCACCTTTAATAATTCCGTGTTTCAATACTGCTTCCACAGTGTATTGCGAACATGTGGGTGTGTACCTGCATCTGGAATGGAGGAGTGGCGATATGCTGTAACGATAAAAGTATACAGGAATCAGAGCTATGTGTCGAAGAATTTTTTTCAGATTCATAACTGTCGGGATAGTTGAAAAGTGGGTTGACAATCAAATTAAATTTTATCGGCAATACGCTGTAAGGCAAGTTGCATTTTCGACTGAATAGCTTTAAAATCCATTTCATCGTCGGATACATAATTAAACGCAATCTGAACAGCAAAGTTTTTTTCGATACATTTTTCGGTAAGAATTGATTTGTTCAGTCGATACGCTTCTCGCATCAAGCGCTTCAATCTATTGCGTTTGACGGCTCTCTTAAATCGTTTTTTAGGTACACTTACAAGTACTTTTACGGGGACATCGGTGGAGTTTTGCTCGACACTATAAACCACACGCAATGGGTAAACAATGAATGCTTTACCATTGCTGAAAAGTTTATTGATGCGGATTTCGCCACATAAATGTTCTTTTTTTGGAAAAGTAGCTGTGTGTGTCATGTAAACTTTTTCGGAGATAAAAATAGAGTTTTACAGAATTATTATTGTAAAAAAAACAATCCCAAAAGTAAAGAAAAACTCTGATACTTTCGGGATTGTTATGGATTTAACACATTGGAAACTATTTTTTATTTTTCTTTATGTGCTCTTTCATGTAGTTCTCTAGCGCCATTGTCATTGAAGGTACGCCGGGAAGCGGTGCTTCTAAGTCCAAACGCAAGCCTGCATCTTTAACTGCCTGAGCAGTAGTAAGACCAAAACATCCAATTTGTATGTCACCCTGAACAAAGTTAGGGAAGTTTTTGAGTAGTGAATTTATTCCCATTGGGCTAAAGAACAATAACATGTCATAGTTAAATTCCTCATCCGGACCAAAGTCATTGCTTACAGTACGATACATAACGGCCTTTGTGAAAGTTATTTTGGATTTCTCAAGAACCGACATTGTATCCTCATTCTGCACATCCGAAGTGATAAAAAGGTACTTTTCTTCGGCATGTTTGTTCATTATGGTCACCAGCTCATGCATTTTTCCTGCAGCACCATAAAAAACTTTTCGTTTCCGGTAGTGAATGTAATGCTGTAAATACACAGCTACCGATTCGGAAACACAAAAGTACTTCATTGTTTCGGGAACTGTTATTCGCATTTCTTCGCATAAACGGAAAAAATGATCAATACCGTGCCGGGCATTAAAAATGATGGCTGTATAATCTAAAATTGAAATGCGTTGGGTACGAAACTCTTTGGCATTTACCGCTTCAACCTTTATAAAAGGGCGAAAATCAATCTTTACATTATACTTATCACTTATATCGAAATAAGGTGATTTCTCAGTGGTTGGTTGAGGTTGTGAAACCAGTATCTTCTTAATTTTCAAAGCAAATGACTTTAATAATTAAACACTCTATATTAATAATCGATATACCTGAAACAATATTATTAAAGGCAAAATTTCGAGGGTGCAAAGATACAACATTAAATAAAAAGATACGATACTTTTGTGGAAAAATATTTGAAATAGTTTAATTATGATTAATATAGCAGCTATTCCGCATAGCGATAGGGCTACATAATGTGTAAACGTTTTAAGTGTTGGTAAAATATAAATCTGGATAACCAGTATTGGATACAAGGTTATTCCCAGAAACGAGAGCACGAGAAAGTAGCTTTCACGTACTTGCTTAAGTGCTGCTTTGTCCAGAAACACATAACCCAGGAGCATTATCACAATGCTTTTCAGACTAAGAAATGCCAATGTGACGGCAAAGAATTGTATATAAATAAGCAGTTGAAATCCATTTTCAGTTCCAAAAAGCAACGAGAAAGCAAACAAGGAAAAAACTCCTGTAAAAAAAACAGTAAGTAGTAGTTTTGTCTGAAACTGAAGATTTGTGTTTTTATTTGAATATACCGACCGTTCTTTCGTATGAAAAAACGTGCGAACTGACTCACGCATCCATTCCGAGGATTTGGCCACAGCTAAAACTAAAAAAACAAACAAAATCAACAGCGACACAAAAACCCAATCCTCAGACCCCGGAAGCGAAGGATGAGGCGTGCCTTCAAAACCTGTAACGATCTTTATCGTATCGGTTAAGGTTACAGTATCAGCATTCAGTTGTATGGAATCATTTTTTATCAATGAATCAGCTACTGCTGGCGTGCTGTCTGTTGCTAAATGTATCGAGTCGGTTAGTGGCATAAATCAGGTCAGATAGCTGCAAATTTTCGTATGTTTTTACTCCAGACCGGAGCTGATTTGATGGCTGGAATTACTTCCTCGGCAGTTGTTACTACCTTCCATATATCGCGATGAAGGTCGCGCATAAAATTTTCGTCTATTGCACGGTGAAGCATTTCGATGAGTGGATCGTAATATCCGTCGACATTTACTATGATGATAGGCTTTGTGAAAATACCCAGTTGTTTCCATGTAATTACTTCCAGCAATTCTTCGAGCGTTCCACATCCTCCGGGCAACGCAACGGCTGCGTCGGCCAGCATTGCCATTTTTTCTTTCCGTTCGTGCATGGTGGCTGTAGTTATCAATTCGGTAAGACCCACATGATTCCATTTTTCTGCGCACATAAATTCGGGAATTACTCCTGTCACTTTTCCTCCGGCCTTCAACGTGCTGTCGGCTACCTGCCCCATCAAACCCATAGAGCCTCCTCCGTAAATAAGTTGGATGTTTTCGTTGGCAAGTATTTTACCTAAATGGTCGGCTACCTCAAAGAAAACAGGTTTTACCTGTGTACTCGAGGCACAATAAACACATATGTTTTGCATTGATACTAATTTCAATTTCATGTGTCCGGCTTCGAAAAATATCGAAAATCGGTCGAAACTGCTGTTTTTGATTTATTAATCTGAATAATTATTTGCAAAAATACAGTTTTCTTTCCGTATTTTTGACCCTCAAATTTCAAAATCAAAAAGAAATGATTTTAGTAACAGGCGCAACCGGATTAGTGGGTGGACATTTATTGTGGCATTTATTGCAGGAGAATGAAAAAGTGGTGGCGATTAAGCGCACTACAAGTGACCTGCGACCATTGAGATCGATTTTTAATTTTTATAGCACCGATCCCGATATTTTTCTTCGGAGAATAGAATGGAGAACGGCCGATGTGTTAGATCCAAAATCGCTGGATGAGGCTTTTGATGCTATCTCAATTGTATATCATTGTGCTGCTGTTGTGTCCGTAGGTAATGGAAGCGATACGATGATCAGCACCAATGTTAACGGCACACGAAACGTTGTAAATGTTGCTTTGAAAAAAAACGTCAAGAAGTTTTGTTTTGTGAGTTCAATAGCGGCTTGCGGATCTGCTGGCGATGGAAGTTTGGTTGCCGAAAACCTTCGTTGGATTGATGATGAGAACCGATCGGCCTACTCACGCAGTAAGTTTTATTCCGAAGCCGAAGTGTGGAAAGGAATAGAGAAAGGATTAAAGGCTGTGATTGTAAATCCGGGAGTTATTCTGGGAGTGTCAGGGACAAGTACCGGAAGTTCACAGATTTTTTCGGTCGTTCGTAAAGGACTTCCTTTTTATACGGCCGGTGGAAGTGGCTATGTTGATGTGAGAGATGTTGTAAGAGCGATGATTGAATTGACAAAAAGCGATATTTCAGGCGAAAGATTTATTCTGGTGAGCGAAAACTGTTCGAACAAGGAAGTTTTATCCTTGATGGCTGAAGGGTTTGGTAAACGACGGCCATTCATTCCTATTGGGAAAAATGTTATTTGGATGGCTGGTGCTGTAGTTGAAATTGCCGGAAAAATCTTTGGGTTCGAACCTGTGATCGACAGAGGTATAGCCAGGTCTGCAACGAATAGAGCTTATTATTCGTCGGCCAAAATTAGTGATGCTATTGGATTGATATTCATTCCAATGTCGCAATGTATTGCTGATGTTTGTGCGTATCAGAACAAAACAAAGGGTTGATGTCGATTAAAATCCTTTGTAAGTTCTTGATTGCTTACTCATTTTCACTCAAACTCAACAATGGTGATTCCCGAACCACCCAACTGAACATGTTCATCGCGGAAAGAACGTACGCCCTGAATCGTAGGCAAATATTGCCGGATCATTTGGCGCAATGCACCGGTTCCTGTGCCATGTAAAATACGAACTTCGGATACACCTACCATAATAGCATCGTCGATATAATACATGACAGCTTGCAAGGCTTCGTCGACCCGCATACCCCGTACATCAATGTCGGAGCTAAAGGTGAGTTTTCGTTGCCGAACGTCATCGGAGGAAGTGGTTCCCAGGTTTTCGTATTTCCGGGCTTCTTTTTTTAATTGTGTATTACTGATGGCTTCTAATTTTGTCAGTTTTACGGTAGATTTCATCTGTCCAAAAGCAACAATGGCCTGTTTGTCCTGAATTTCTATGATTTTACCCGTTGCTGTCTGGCCTTTCAGTCGGACATTGGCTCCTGCAACCAAACTCGCTGAATTTCCCAAAGCGGAACTTTGATTACTTTCTTTACGAATCAATAGTTTTGATTTTGGCTTCTTCGGGTCGCTTTGTGTTTGATTTGAAGGATTTACTTTTTTCTTGAAATCGTCCAGCTCTTTCCTAATTTCCTTCGTTTTTTCTTTTTCGGCCTGTACTTCTTTTATTTGCCGAATGGTAGATTCGATTTTTGCATTGGCAGCCGACAATAAATTACTGGCTTCATCTTTCGCTTTCGATGTAATTTCTTTTCGTTGGCGATCGATGTTGCTGAGCTCGGTTTCGTATTTTTCAAGTGTTTCCTCCAGCTTCTTTTCTTTCTGACGAATTTGCTGACGTTTGTTTTCCCAGTATCGCTTGTCCCGTACAATGTCCTGTAAATGTTTGTCGTAGTCAAGATGTTCTGTCCCAACTTTAGCCGCTGCTTCGGTAATTAAGTCTTCAGGTAAACCTATTTTTCGGGCTATTTCAATGGCAAATGAACTTCCGGGGTTGCCAATGCTCAGTTCAAAAAGTGGTTGTAAATGTTGCCGATCGTAAAGCATGGCTCCGTTTATAACTCCCGGAGTGTCCTCAGCATAATGCTTTAAATTCGTATAGTGAGTTGTGATAACTCCGAAAGCCATGTTCTTGTTAAAACGTTCGAGCGATGCTTCAGCAATAGCACCACCAATCAAAGGTTCGGTACCTGTACCAAATTCATCAATCAGCAGCAGGGTGTTGGGATTGCTGTTTTTAATGAAAAACTTCATGTTCAGCAAGTGCGAACTATAAGTAGATAGATCGTTTTCGATGGATTGTTCGTCGCCGATATCAATAAACAGTCGTTCGAAAATTCCGGCTCTGCTGCTGTCGTGAACCGGAATCAGCAGTCCGCATTGCATCATGTATTGAAGTAAAACAACCGTTTTTAAACACACCGATTTTCCTCCGGCATTGGGCCCTGAAATGATCAGTATCCTTTGCTTTTCATTCAGCGTAATGTCCAGTGGAACAATTTCTTTTCCTTGCTTTTTCAGCGAGAGATATAAAACAGGGTGAATTGCTTTGGCCCATTCCAGCTGGCAGCAATTGTCGATACGGGGTTTGATGGCTTTAATTTCGATGGCAAAAAGCGCCTTTGCCCGCAGAAAATCAATTTCGCCAAGAAAATACTGTGAAGCCACAATGGATTGTGTATGTGGCCGAATAAAATTTGTAAATTCCACCAGAATACGTATAATTTCTCTTCGTTCTTCGCCTTCAAGTTCGCGCAGACGATTGTTAGCTTCAACGACCTGAGTAGGCTCGATAAAAACTGTTTTTCCGGTGGCCGATTCGTCATGTACAATTCCATTCACTTTGCGTTTAAAAGCAGGCGAAACCGGAATTACCAACCTGCCTTCGCGCATGGTTGGGGCAACATCTTTCTCCACGTAACCATCGACTTGTGCCTGGCGAAGTATAGAATTCAGCGTTCGGGAAATAGAACCCTGTACCTGAAATATGTCTTTACGAATGCGTGCCAGTTCGGGCGAAGCACTGTCTTTTATTTTTCCAAATTTATTCAGAACACCATCAATTCTATTGATAATAAGTGGAAATGTTTCGACTCCCTGAATCAGCTCATGCAGGTAAGGATAAATTTCGGATTCCCGTTTTGTGAGGAATGAAATTAAGAGCTGTACGGCTTCCAGGGCACGGCGAAGATCGAAGACCTCGACTTCGTCCAGATATAAACCTTCGATTCTGATGCGCGACAATGCCGGACGCACATCGTAAAAATTACCAATGGGTAATTCATCAGCCTCTGTTGTGAGTATGCGCAGCATTTCGTCGGTCTGACTGAGTAACTTTGTTACAATGGCATGGTCGGTCGAAAAAGTTATTTCGTTGACTTTTTCTTCTCCCAAAGTACTCACACATTTAGCCTTAAGTAACTGGCGAATGGTGGCGAAAGCTATTTTTTGTTCAATATCTGAAGGGTAGAGCATTTAACTGTATTCTTGAATTTTGCGCAGCAAAGGTAATACTTCCGTGTTCATTTTCGAAAAGGCAAACCATTTTTTGCCTAAATCTTTGAGTGATGCGCCAATGTGATAGAGCTCGGTATTGTCAATAATTAAAAATCGGTCGTGCGCTAATTTAAGCTCAAGTACTTCAATAGCTTCATGTTGCGCGTTGAATTTTTTGATGTCCAAAGCCAATTGTTTGCTGATTTGATGTGTGTAAATTTTAAATTCAGTTCCGGCTTTTCTCTTTGAGAATAAAGTAAGTATGGTGTCATCTACATAATTGTCAATCAGTACAATTGATTTTTCAGCCTGACGTACTAAATCTGCCACAAAGGTGTAGGCATCGAATACCTGTCCGTCAAAGAAAATGCCTTTATCTGGTTTTATATATTTGTTTTCAAGCGCTTTAAAAATATGTTCAAACTTTTGGTCGGTTTCTATCTTTGCTTTTTCAAGTTTGTCCAATCGTTGGAAGATCAAAGCATTGTTGCTTATGAATTTACGCATTTCGACAAAAGTTTGCATGATTTGAATGCTGACTTTTACTGCTGCTTCACTCTTTAAAACAGCGGAAAGCATAGCAACTCCCTGTTCGGTAAAAGCATAAGGCAGACTTGAAGAGTGTTTCAGTTTTTCGAACCGGTCACAAATTGTGACCAGTTCAGAGAGCTCAATGTCAGTTAGTTGTAGTCTGAATTGAGATGGGAAACGCTCAATATTGCGTTTTACAGCTTGATTTAAAACTTTGGTTTCCACTCCATAAAGTTCAGCAAGGTCTCTGTCGATCATTACCTGCATGCCACGTAGATTAAAAATGCGATTTTCTATGATAATTTCCCCGGATGCAATGACATTACTTTCCATATCAATTTAAAAATTTGATGGTTAAGCATTTTTTAGGTAACACATTACAAAAATACAAACTCTTTTTCAGACTAAATTGCAGATTTCAAGATTATTTTACGGAAAAAAGCCCTGAATTATTATCTTCAGGGCTTTTCAGGAGATATATTGTGTATTTATACAAACGCCAAAATCAGTATCTGTGCCAGAATCACCCTCAGGAACATTGTCAATGGATAAACTGTAGAATATGAAATAGAAGGGGCGTCGTTGCCGGCTGTGGCATTCGAATAGGCCAGGGCAGGAGGGTCGGTCATACTTCCCGAGAGAAGCCCCATGAGTGTAAAGTAATTTACTTTCATGAATTTACGACCCACAAAGCCCACAATAAGCAGAGGTAAAGTGGTGATAATAAACCCACATAAAACCCATAGCAGCCCGTTGCTCGAAACCACAGTCTCTACAAACTGTCCTCCCGAAGCCAAGCCTACGCTCGCAAGAAAAAGTGTAATTCCTATTTCACGCAACATAAGGTTGGCGCTTTGAGTGGTGTAAGTAATGAGTTTGAGTTTAGAGCCGAAGCGACCCAGCAAAATGGCAACCACCAAAGGTCCGCCTGCCAGTCCTAATTTTACCGGCATTGGCATTCCGGGTATAAAAACCGGAATGCTTCCGAAAATGCTTCCTAAAAATATCCCAACAAAGATTGTAATGATATGAGGTTCGTCGAGTCGCTTTAAGGTATTCCCAAGCATATCTTCTACGCGTTTGATGGCTTCGGGAGTTCCCACCACAACAACACGGTCGCCTACCTGAAGTACAAGTTCCGAGTTGGCAAGCAAATCGAAGCCGGCGCGGATCACACGGGTACAGTTCACATTCACCGATCGGAGTTTAAGCGAACCAAGCGTTTTTCCGTTGATGACGCCACGTGTAATTACAATACGACGTGAAATCATTTTGTTTTCAGATTCTTTCCAGTCGTACTCAATTTCTTCACCCATAATGTCAACGATAGCACTTGCATCGGTTTCGGAAGTTACTACAAGAATGAAATCACCATTTTTAAGTACTGTTTTTCCATTGGGGATAGAGTAATTTCCTTCGCTTAACAAGCGTGAAACAACAAACTGACGTCCGATTAATTTTCTGATCTGCGACAGGTTTTTTCGGTTGATGGCTTTCGATTGTATTTCGATAGAAACAATTTTGGTAGTGTCGGTGCCAGAACTATTATTTTCGTTTATTTTTTTTGTTTCATTCTCAAAGTTTATTTTGAAAATGACTCTTATAAAAATTAATGAAAGTATGATTCCCATTACACCGAGTGGATAAGCTACGGCATAGCCAAGTGCAATTTGTGGAACTTCAGGTATTTGCCCGGCTTCATGTAACTGACGCAGTGCTTCTTGTGCAGCACCTAGTCCGGGGGTATTGGTTACGGCTCCCGAAAGAATGCCTACAAACATAGGCATTGGGATGCGTCCGCCAAATACGTAAAATAAGCCTATTGTAGTGGCTGCTCCAAGTAGCACCACTGATGCTGCCAACATATTCAGCTTCATTCCTCCTTTTTTGAATGAAGAGAAAAATCCGGGACCTACCTGAAGGCCTATGGAGAAAATAAACAGAATGAGCCCGAACTCTCTGATAAAGTGTAATACCTCAGCGTTAACGGTAAATCCAAAATGACCTACAAGTATCCCAACAAACAACACAAAAGTAACTCCAAGCGAAATACCAAAAATCTTAATTTTACCCAACATAACGCCAATAGCAATTACAAATGAATAAAGCAAAATAATATGGGCTATGCCCTCATCGTTAAGTAGCGAAAAAAACCATTCCATAATTATATTGTTGATTTGTTTGAATTTAACTATTTGAAGATGCGTTCAGAAATCAAGTACAAAAGTACGAACAGATTTTTGATTACTGCCATCCTTTGTTCGATTTTTTAGATTTATACCCTTCTTTCTTCCCGTATTTTCGTTTCACATAAAATTGAACTATTTTTGTAAGCTCAATAAGTATAAATTACTAAAGTGAAATTCGATATGGAAATATATAATGCTGTAAATAAAAGAAAAGTTCTTTTTATTGATCGGGATGGAACAATAATTATTGAGCCACCTGTTACTTTTCAGGTCGACAGTGTGGAGCAGATTGAGTTTCTACCGGCAGTTATTCGTAACCTGTTCTTCATTAGAACTAAACTCGATTTCGAATGGGCGTTAGTTACAAATCAGGATGGCTTAGGTACCGATGTGTATCCTCAGGAAAATTTCGATGTAGTACAGGCCAAATTTTTGCAAATATTGAAAGGAGAAGGAATTGAATTTGATAAAATATTTGTCGATACTTCATTTCCCGAAGATAATTTACCTACCCGTAAGCCCGGAACAGCAATGCTCACAGCGTATTTCGATGATGCTTATGATTTGGCCGGTTCGTTTGTTATTGGCGACAGAATTACAGATGTTGAACTTGCTAAAAATCTTGGCTGTAAAGCAATATTTTTGAGCAACGATGAAAACGTGTTGACTGACAAAGGCTTGACTGATTATTGTGTATTGCAAACAACAAGCTGGGACAGGATTACTGAATTTTTGTTTGCAGGCGAAAGAAAAGTGACGGTGAAAAGAACAACTAAAGAAACAGACATCCTTGTCGAGCTTAATTTGGATGGAAACGGCAAATGCAGTATCAGCACCGGTTTGAAGTTTTTCGATCATATGTTGGAGCAAATCGGGAAGCACTCGGGTTGCGATTTAACGATTCGGGTGAACGGCGACCTTGAGGTAGACGAGCATCACACCATCGAAGATACGGCATTGGCGCTTGGGGAGGCTTTTGCGAAAGCTTTAGGAGATAAAAGAGGAATTGAGCGGTATGGATTCTGCCTGCCAATGGACGATAGTTTGTGTTCAGTAGCGCTTGATTTTGGTGGCAGGCCCTGGTTGGTTTACGATGCAACATTTAAACGCGAGTATGTGGGCGATTTGCCTACGGAAATGATACTTCACTTTTTTAAATCGTTGAGCGACGCTGCCAGAATGAACCTGAACATTAAAGCTGAAGGCGATAATGAGCATCACAAAATAGAAGGAATTTTCAAAGCCCTGGCTAAATCAATCAAAATGGCCGTGAAACGAGATATTTATCAATACGAATTACCTTCTACCAAAGGAGTACTCTAATTTTTGATTAACAATTTTGAATGAAATTATTCTTTAGAAGCCCTTATCTGACTCTTGCTTTGCTTTTTTGCATTGGGAGTATTTGTGCGCAGTCCACAGCAACTGAACGTCCGCGACTGGTGGTGGGCATTATGATTGATGGTTTGCAGCAAAGTCATTTGGAGAAGATGATGAATTCATTTGATCCGGGTGGGTTTAAACTGTTGACTCAGCAGGGAGCTAAACTTAATAATGTAAGTTACAATATCGTTTCGGCCGGAAATGCTGCTGACATTGCTTCGGTGGTGACCGGATCGATTCCATTTTACAATGGTGTGGTTGGGAATAGGTTTTATAGCAGGGTCAATGATAAAGTTCAGTCGGTAATTGCAGATGATCAGGAAATTGGTATCGGGACTACTGAAACGGTTTCGGCACATAATTTATTGTCGTCTACAGTGTTGGATGAATTAATGATGTCATTCCCCGGGAAAGCAAAAAGTTATGCCGTAGCCATTCAGCCCGAGGATGCGATAATGTTGGGAGGCCACACGGCAGGAAGTGTTGCCTGGATTGATGATGTTTTTCTTAAATGGGTAACTACAGGATACTACAGAGAAGGACTCAATCGAGCAGCAGATGATATGAATGTGAATGGGGAGTTCAGAAATGTAATCGGTACCTCGTGGCAGCCACTCTATGCAATATCTACCTACCAGGCCGCTTCTAAAAATAAAAATATCGAAGCTTTCAATTATCGGCCTACCGATAAAAAAAGCAAACAAACATCGGCAACTATACTTAAAAATACGCCGGCTGCTAATAGGTTGGTAGCCGAATTGGGCTACAAAATTATTGAGCAAGAACAATTAGGGATGGATGATGTCCCCGATATGCTGATGCTCCAGTTCACAGTACGCACACCGAATGAAAAACTGTTTTCGCTTCATTCGGCCGAGAAGGAAGATCTTTATTTGAGACTCGATAAAGAAATTCAGATACTTATTAAGCAGATTGAAGCCAGAATAGGAGTGGATAAGACACTCTTTTTTATGTTCGGAAATCAGACCGATCAACACTCTCCTTCTGAGTTGGGCGAAAACAATATACCGGCCGGATATTTTAGCGCCAACCGATCAATGTCATTGGTAAATACTTATTTAATGGCGCTGTATGGACAAGAGAGATGGATTACAGGCTATTACGGAAAAAATATTTTTCTGAATAAACAAAAAATCGAGGAGAGAAAGCTTAATTTGAGAGAAATGCAGCAAACCGTTGCCGATTTTATGCACGAATTTGAAGGGGTTCATTCGGCATATCCTGCTTACCAGCTGCTTAATATGGGTGGAAATGCAGACTCGGAAATCAACCGATTGCGTAATTCGGTTCATAAAAACAGTATTGGTGATGTGATCATCTCACTAATGCCGGGCTGGCTCGAAGTAGACGAAAAACTAAACCCGGTGGGCGAATCCAATTCTATCGTTTCGTATTCACCGGTTTGCTTTTATGGCAAAAACATAAAACCACAGGTGATCAACACCCATTACCGAATGAGCGATATTGCTCCTACGCTTTCACGCTTATTGAATATTCCGCTTCCCAATGCATGCATAGGAAATCCTATTGTTGAGTTAACAACAATGCCCTGAGCAGCAATTTTTAATTTTAAAGATAAATCATATAATTAAAAAGATAAATGCAATATAATTTCGACGAAATAATCGACCGTAAAAATACGAATGCAGTAAAACTTGAACGTTGTAAAGCCCTCTTTGGAACTGAAGATGTGTTGCCATTATGGGTGGCCGATATGGATTTTCGGACACCCGATTTTATTTTAGATGCTTTGCGTCAGCGGCTCGAACATCCTGTTTTAGGCTACACTATGCCACCTGCTAACTTTTATCCACTGATGCAACAATGGATTACGACTCATCACAACTGGAATGTAAAACGTGAATGGATTGGATTTCTGCCCGGTATTGTTCCCGGACTTGCTTTTGCAGTGCAGAGTCTGACCGAAGTTGGTGATGAAATTATTGTACAACCTCCTGTTTATTATCCCTTTTTCAATGTTGTTAAAAATAATAACCGTGCCTTGGTCTATAACCCGTTGATTGAGAAGGATGGGAAATTTGTAATGGATTTTGACGATTTAGAGAAGAAATTCAGTCCGAAAACGAAACTTTTCATACTTTGTAACCCACACAATCCCGGAGGAAGGGTGTGGACGCGCGAAGAGTTGCAGCAGTTTGCCGACATTTGCGAAAAACACAATGTAATTATTGTATCAGATGAAATACATGCTGATATGGTGTTGCCAGGAAATATCCGGCATACGCCGATGGCTTGCGTTTCGGAATGGGCCGAAAATCATACGGTTACGTTCATGGCGCCTACAAAGGTATTCAATATGCCGGGCCTTATCAGCTCGGGCTACATTATCCCCAATGCGGATTTGAGACACAAATTTGCTGAATTTCTCGAAGCATCAGAAATGAATTCGGGTAATTTGTTTGCTTATATCGGTGCGGTGGCAGCTTACGAACATGGAGAGGAGTGGCGTTTGCAGATGCTTGATTATGTGAAGGAAAATATAGATTTTGTTGCAAAATATCTAAGCAAGCATGTCCCGCAAATTGTTCCAATGATTCCGGAAGCATCGTTTCTTGTCTGGCTTGATTGTGAAAACTTAGGCATGGAAACCGACGAGTTGCATCGGTTTTTCTCTCTTCAGGCACGCTTGGGCCTGAATAAAGGGACGATTTTTGGCCCCGGAGGCGAAAATCATTTAAGGTTAAATGTAGCATGTCCGAGAAGTGTGCTGGAGCAGGCAATGGAACAGTTGAAGACAGCTGTAGACGCGTTAAACTAATTGCTCAAGGTTGGATAAACAGAATGAGTCTGGATGAAAGGTTACAATATAATGAAACTAACACATGCCCAATTGGGAATAAATAGTTCAAATCAACAAAATGGATGTAAAAATTGATGCTTCGTGGAAAAGCGTTTTGCAGAATGAGTTTGAAAAACCGTATTTTGCTCAACTCACAAATTTTGTGCGTAACGAATACAAAACAAAAAAGATTTTTCCGCCCGGAAATATGATATTCAGTGCTTTCGATCATTGTCCGTTCGATAAAGTTAAAGTAGTAATCATCGGTCAGGATCCTTATCATAATGATGGTCAGGCGCATGGATTGTGCTTTTCGGTAAACACAGGTGTCGATTTTCCGCCTTCTCTGATCAATATTTTCAAAGAGATAGAACGGGATTTGGGAAAACCAATACCAACAACTGGTAATTTAGTTCGTTGGGCCGACCAGGGCGTGCTGTTGATTAACGCCACGCTTACAGTACAAGCCCACTCTGCTGGTTCACATCAGGGACGAGGATGGGAAACGTTTACCGATGCTGTGATTCGTAAAGTGGCTGAGGAAAAGGAATATGTTGTATTTATGCTGTGGGGAAACTATGCGCAACAAAAAGGCGCTGTGGTTGATGGACAAAAGCATTTGGTGCTGAAGTCGGTACATCCATCGCCCCTGTCGGCTTATCGTGGGTTTATTGGCTGTGGTCATTTTTCTGCTGCCAATGAATACCTTACAAGCAAAGGTTTAAGTCCGATTAATTGGTGAATTTATTAAAAGACAAAATCAATTTCAGAAATTTATAATAACACAAAAAAACATTTCAAACAAAATGGCATTACAGGAAGAATTTGAATCACAGGGAAATTTTTTGTTTAAATATCGTGGAAATCTACCACTGATTATCGTATTTGTAGGGATATTCGTATTTGTTTTTGATAAATTGTATAGTTTTAATGGGAGTTGTGTGCCTTATAGTGTTGTTGAGTATTGTAGCTTGGCAGTTTCACTTTTGGGATTAGGGATAAGAATTTACACTGTGGGACACACGCCAGCAAATACTTCGGGCCGAAATACCAAAGAAGGTCAGTTGGCCGACGAACTGAACAGCAGCGGCATTTATTCATGTGTGCGGCATCCGCTTTATTTGGGCAATTTTTTTATGTGGTTAGGCGCTGCATTGCTGATTGCGAACGCATGGTTTGTAGTTGTGTTTATTCTTATTTACTGGGTTTATTACGAACGGATTATGTATGCTGAAGAACAGTTTCTGCGTCGTAAATTCGGTACGGTTTATACCGATTGGGCATCGCACACCCCTGCATTCATTCCATCGTTCAAAGCGTTTAAAAGACCCGAATATGATTTTAGTATCAAAAAAGTGATTAAAAAAGAAAAAAACGGGTTACTTGCTATTTTTGTTTTGCTCTTTGTGTTTCATAACCTGGGCTACTCTATCGAAAACAATAAAGTTGAAATTGATGTAGACTGGATTCTGATAGCAACAACCATATCTCTTGTATTGTATCTCATACTAAAAGTTTTAAAGCACAATACAAAGCTTTTCGACGAAACGGGTCGTTGACACCATTTTTAGTGAAAAATGACAGCAATATGCTTTCTTTGTTCAAAAAAGTATTTTTGTAGATGTTTGTGTTTGAGTAGAATACATAATATATTATATTTTTTATTTAAAAAATATAATATATTTCAAAAAGAATGACTAACTTGCGCCAATAATTTTTAAAAACAATTAAATGAGTAACGGAACAGTAAAATTTTTTAATGAATCAAAAGGTTTTGGATTCATTAAAGACTCAGATTCATCGAAAGAATATTTTGTACATTCTACCGGATTGATTGATAAAATCAAGGAAAACGACGAAGTGACTTTTGATATCGAAGAAGGAAGAAAAGGATTAAATGCAGTAAATGTAAAACTATCATAAGTTTATTAAACATAATGCAATCGTTTTTTAAGTCTTGCTGATTTTTCAGCAAGGCTTTTTTTATTCTATCGGGTCTGTTTTAAAGGCTAATTGCCGCTTAACAAAACCGTCTGATTACTAAATTTTTCCCTTCCAACAAATTTCAGTACCTTTGTGCCCGAATTATTTGCACCCGCTTTGGGGATTTGAGAAAACCTCCAATGAATAGAAAAATGGAATGTAAATATCTAACTTAATAGATATACAAAAAAACAATGGGAAATATTGTTGCAATTGTAGGTCGCCCCAACGTGGGAAAATCGACCTTGTTTAACAGGCTCACCAAAACGCGTAGAGCCATAGTGAATGAAGAAGCCGGAACTACCCGCGACCGCCAGTACGGTAAATGCGAGTGGGATGGACGTGAATTTTCGGTCATTGATACCGGAGGTTGGGTTGTCAATTCCTCTGATGTTTTCGAGGATGAGATCAAACGACATGTGGTACTTGCCATAGAGGAAGCCGATGTTATTCTTTTTATGGTCGATATTCAGAATGGAATTACGGATTACGATCTCGAAGTAGCACAGATTCTGCGCGGTCACACCAAACCTGTTTTGTTGGTTTCGAACAAAGCCGACACTTTTGACTGGCAGTACAATGCTGCTGAGTTTTATAAGCTTGGTTTGGGCGAACCGATAGTTATTTCGGCCATCAATGGGCTGGGAACAGGTGACTTTCTGGATAAATTACTTAGCTACTTCAAACCTGACTTCAATGAGGATATTGATGAAGAGTTGCCACGTTTTGCAGTAGTTGGACGACCGAATGCTGGGAAATCATCGATTGTTAACGCGTTTGTCGGCGAAGAACGAACGATTGTAACTGATATTGCAGGAACGACACGCGATGCGATCTATACCAAATTCAATAAGTTCGGACACAATTTTTATCTTGTCGACACTGCCGGTATTCGCAAAAAAGCAAAAGTAAATGAAGATTTGGAGTACTACTCAGTGGTGCGGTCAATTCGTGCCATCGAAAACTCGGATGTTTGTATTCTAATGTTGGATGCTACCCGTGGACTCGAAAGTCAGGATCTAAATATATTTTCACTGATTCAGAAAAACAAAAAGGGACTTGTTGTTTGTGTAAACAAATGGGATTTGATTGAAAATAAGGAAGCGAATGATATCAAGAAATTAGAAAAAGAGATACGTGAGCGTTTATCTCCTTTTGTCGATTTCCCGATTATTTTCACTTCGGTAGTTACCAAACAACGTATTTTGAAAGTGGTGGATACTGCTGTGGAAGTTTACGAAAACAAATTCCGTAAAATACCGACTGCCAAACTCAACGAGTATCTTTTGCCGGCCATTGAAAATTATCCACCGCCAGCATTGAAAGGAAAATTTATAAGAATTAAATATGTGACCCAATTGCCAAATACCTACATTCCAACATTTGTATTTTTTGCCAATTTGCCGCAATATGTAAAAGAGCCTTACCGTCGTTTTCTTGAGAATAAAATCAGAGCAAAATATGATTTTACAGGAACTCCGATTCAGATTTTTATTCGTCAAAAATAAAAAAACAAACCATAAAAAAAGCAGCAGCGAAAAGTGATTCACTTTCGCTGCTGCTTTTTTATCTTCTCGTGCTTAAATCATCCTTAGAAACCACTGTAAACGACATTCAACTTCATAGGTCGTTTTGAGTGAGTGCCCGAACATATTTTGACGGCTCTCATTAAGTTTTGTGGTTTCACTTCTATTATCGTACTGTTGCCATCGTAGAGCAACGAAACAGGAACTAATATGAAGTTTATGTTTTCGTCCGAATCTGCATTATTCAACTCTTTGGTGATCATCTTTGCCATGTCAAACGAATAATAATAAATCGTTTCATCGGTATCTTCATCTGTTTCGTACGAAATACTTGTCAGTATGGCGGTAGAATCTGTAGGAAGCTCTCTCTTGCTGAAGAAATCTTCGTATTCCGATTCTTTGATCAACAACATAGAAGATGGAATAGGTTGAGCTAATTTACTTTTGTCTATTTCGGCTATATCAACTCTCAGAACAGCTCTGTTGATCAACCGTTTTTTCCCGTTTATGTTTGTTTTCGCCTTCAGCTTGCCAAATGGCATATTTAGTTTCGTGTAGATGTTGGCCGGAGCCGACACAGCATTTATTTCAGGAGTTGCATCGAAGTTTTGTTTTATCTTCGAAACGTCGGGATGCTGAAAGCGATTGATCTGACGAACTTCTTCGTTGGCCGGATAGTTCATGTATGTTTTTACTACAACTACCGAGTCGGTTACGCCGTCGGTCTTTTTTGTTGTATAAGTGTAGTGGAAATAATAGCGCATTAAAATGGTACGTATGTACAACATACTGGCCGAACCAAAATCGGTTGTAATATAAATGCCGTTAAATGATTTATGAAAATCATTCACTGTATCATCGGTGTATTTCTTTTTTAACTCTGGAGAGAATCTTTGAACGAAATTTTGCGATAGCGGGAATTCAATGGCAAAAGTATCGGGGCGTGTAACTACTGCATCTTTCACGGTAAATATTCTTCCTCCAAGCTTTACGTTTTTATCAGAATACTGATTTATGTCTATATCCGATCTGTAAAGGTCTGTAAAATTAAAGGTTTTTCCTTTATTCATTTCGTAAATATTCACTTCCATCGGCGAGTATTTGTCGCCAAACCACGAATAATAGTACATTATTAATTTGGCCGAGTCGGCAGCAGCATTAGCCGGAAATGAAAAATCCACAGGCGGTTGTAGTTGCGTCAGAATATCGGCATAAGTTGTACCATAGGTGTAATCAACAAAAGTACCTAGCATCAGTGAGTCTGGTCTCGAATACATAAACGGAACAATAACGTTCTCTGAATTCATGTTCAGTGTAGCAGTATCGACAATAATTTTGTCACCTTCGGGTTGAATTTTAGATCCCATTTCGGTGAGCGTATCTGTACAAGAAACCGTAATGAGTGAGATCAAAAGAAATAAGAGAGACGAGTTGAATTTCATACGATATGAAATAATTGTTATTGAAATTGTGTTGATTTTTTTGTGAAAAATAAAAATAATATCAAGTCAGGCTATCGTAAAATCTCACATAATCATCGGCATAGTCCTCTCCCTCCACATAAGGCAGGTATTTGATATTCTTTTCTTTGATGTAGTCAGTGATGCCGGGGTTTATTTCCTTGCTCGACTGAATCACTCCATCCGAAAAGTCGATGGCCAGTTTAGATAAAGCTACATAATCTATCACTTTGTCTTTTACCTGAAATACATGCTTTTTCTCTATGCCCTCAAGCAGCAATCGTTCGGCAAATAAATTACGGAATGGATTTTTGAAATCGTCGTTAAAAACCGAATATACCACCTTCGAATGTTTGAAAAACGGATCCTGATTATATGCTTTTTTGATGTACAGTGGCGCTAAAGCAGTCATCCATCCCTGGCAATGAATTACATCTGGAGTCCAGCGGAGTTTTTTTACAGTTTCCATTACTCCCCGTACAAAGAAAATGGTTCGTTCGTCATTGTCTTCGTACTCGTTTCCGTTTTCATCGGCTACAGTTTCTTTTCTGTGAAAATAGTCATCGTTGTCGATAAAATAAACCTGCATGCGGGCTGCTTGTATCGAGGCTACTTTAATAATTAATGGATGATCAGTGTCGTCAATAATTAAATTCATGCCAGATAAACGAATAACTTCGTGTAGTTGGTTTCTTCGTTCATTAACGGCTCCGAATTTCGGCATAAAAGTTCGGGTTTCTCTTCCCCTGTCCTGGACTGCTTGTGGAAGATATCTCCCCATATTGGCAATTTCAGATTCAGGTAAATAAGGGTATATTTCCTGCGAAATATACAATACTTTGTTCACTTTTTTCATACAAATAAATATTCGAAGCTTGAAATACATTCGGTATGCAAAGATATATAAAAAAAATCGGATATACACAAGACTTATAACCAAAATGTTAAGTGGAATTATATTCTAAATATTTAAATTGTGTTTTTCGGTTTAGCTTCTCCATTCATTACAATTCATTCTATCAACAGATTAATGTTACTTTCGTCGGGTAAATTAAGTTTGTATGAGGTGCGTTTTTCGAGAAATTTAACTAAGTCTGTTAGCGTTTTTTATAGCTTTGTATTAAACTATAGCTTTGTAATTCAATTAGCTAAAAAACAATAAACATATGTTGCAAAAACCTTTTATTCAACGATACCAAAGACGAAAGACCTCATAAACAAATAAGTTTTTGTACTTTTGCAGCGCTTTTTAAAAATGATTTGAAAGATTACGGAATAAAAATTCACAGAAAGAATGAAAATAATTTCGAATGTAGAGGAGTTGAAATCTGAAATACAGTCGGTTAAAAGTGACGGACGTACTATTGGATTTGTCCCTACCATGGGAGCTTTACACAATGGTCATATTACCCTAGTTGAACGATCGGTAAGCGAAAACGATTTCAACGTAGTAAGTATTTTCGTCAACCCAACGCAATTCAATAATTTGACGGATCTTGAAAAGTATCCGCGCAACCTGGAGAACGATGCTCAGCGGCTTGCCGCTACAGGCTGTGACCTGATTTTTGCGCCGCAGCCTACTGATATCTATACGATTGAAGAAATGAGACAGTCGTTTGAATTTGATTTCGGAGGACTTGACAAAGTGATGGAAGGTAAATTTCGTCCCGGCCATTTCAATGGCGTAGTACAGATTGTAAGTAAACTTTTTAACATGGTTTGCCCCGATAAAGCCTATTTCGGCGAGAAGGATTTTCAGCAATTAGCAATAATTCATTACATGGTCAAGCATCTGAAAATGAATGTTGAAATTGTGGATTGCCCTATTGTTCGCGAGGCCGGTGGGTTGGCAATGAGTAGTCGCAATGAGCGCCTAACGCCCGAACAACGGAAAATTGCTGTAAATATATCAAAAGTCTTGTCCGAAAGTCGTAACTTTGTGCCTGATTTAAGCCCTGATGCGCTGATGATTTGGGTCGCTGACAGCCTGAATAAGGTTGAAGGACTTAAAGTGGAGTATTACGAAATTGCGGATGTTGAAAATCTTCAAACGGCAACCACCTGGGAGAGACCAACTGTAGGTTGTGTGGCTGTTTTTTGCGGAGAGGTTCGTCTAATCGACAACATAAAGTATCCAACGGTTTAAAGTAGAAATGTTCGGACTATTAACTAGCTGAATAGGCACGTCGAATGTTTAATTTTTTATTCTTTTTAAAAACACACAATTTGTAATCATGTTAGTTACCTTAGTAAAATCAAAAATTCACAGAGTAACAGTTACCGAAGCGAATTTAAACTATATAGGAAGCATAACCATTGATATGGATTTAATGGATGCTGCAAATATCATAGCCAACGAAAAAGTAAGTATTGTTAACAATAACAATGGTGAGCGATTCGAAACCTATGTAATTCCAGGCCAACGTGGTTCGGGGGTAATCTGTCTCAACGGAGCTGCGGCTCGTCTTGTTCAGCCTGGCGATGTTGTTATTATTATGTCGTATGCAATGATGGAAATGGATGAAGCCAGGACATTTAAACCTGCTGTTGTCTTTCCTGATACTGTCACCAACAAAATAGTATAAAACCAATTAAAAATCTGTTGAGATGAAAGTGGTGATTATAAAATACAATGCAGGAAATATCCGATCGGTCA
This sequence comes from uncultured Paludibacter sp., assembly GCA_963678465.1. Classification (GTDB taxonomy): domain Bacteria; phylum Bacteroidota; class Bacteroidia; order Bacteroidales; family Paludibacteraceae; genus Paludibacter. The sequence goes on along the minus strand of OY782858.1, from coordinate 2,717,764 downwards.
TGTTTGCGCTTGAACGAATTGGAATTCATGCACTTGTAACCGATAATCATGATGAAATCAGAAGTGCCGACAGGGTTATTTTCCCCGGAGTGGGCGAAGCCTCCTCGGCAATGAAATACCTGGCCGAAAAAGGCCTCGATAAGCTGATTTGCTCACTTACGCAACCTGTTTTGGGTATTTGTCTTGGCATGCAGTTGATGTGTGCTTCGTCGGAGGAAAACAATACTACCTGCCTTGGCATTTTTTCAGAAAAAGTAAAACTTTTCCCTGTTACCGAAGGATTTAAAATTCCTCATATTGGCTGGAATAATATCACCGATCTCAAAACAGATTTAATGAAAGGGGTCGACGAAAATGCATACATGTATTTCGTACATAGTTATTATGTAGAGTCCTGCGAGCGTGCGATAGCAAAAACAAACTATATTCAGGCCTATAGTTCTGCCTTGCAAAAGGATAACTTTTATGCAGTGCAGTTCCACCCCGAAAAATCGGGTGAAGCTGGTCAGAAAATTCTCGAAAACTTTATAAACTTAACGATAGAATAGAATTCAATTCATCATACTTAACCAACCTACAATTTTTTTCATATAGCTGTAAAAAATGAATTTTGAACTACAACATACCGACCCGAATTCGAATGCGCGTGCCGGCAAAATAACTACTGATCATGGAGTGATTGAAACTCCTATTTTTATGCCTGTAGGTACGGTGGCATCAGTCAAAGCCGTTCATTTTCATGAGTTAAAGGAAGATATAAAGGCTCAAATCATTTTGGGGAATACCTATCATTTGTATCTGCGGCCGGGCATCGATACGCTCGAACGTGCCGGTGGTTTACATAAATTCAATGGTTGGGATAAACCAATTCTGACCGATAGCGGTGGTTTTCAGGTTTTTTCTCTTTCCGACAATCGCAAAATAAAAGAGGAAGGTGCCACTTTCAGGTCGCACATCGATGGCAGCAAACATCTTTTCACTCCTGAGAGAGCAGTGGATATACAACGAATAATTGGCGCCGATATCATTATGGCTTTTGATGAATGTACTCCGGGGACAGCCGATTATCAGTATGCAAAAAAATCGATGGAGTTGACGCACCGTTGGCTCGATAGAGGGATCAGACATTTCGACAATACTGAACCCAAATACAATTATTCTCAAGCTTATTTTCCTATCGTTCAGGGATGTGTTTATCCCGATTTGCGCCGTGCTTCGGCAGAATTCATTGCTTCGCAAAACCGTGAAGGGAATGCCATTGGCGGGTTGGCAGTGGGTGAACCGACAGAAAAGATGTATGAGATGATAGAGATTGTGAACGAAATTCTGCCTAAAGATAAGCCGCGTTATCTGATGGGAGTAGGCACGCCTCAGAACATTCTCGAAGGAATTGAACGCGGAGTAGATATGTTCGACTGTGTTATGCCTACACGCAATGGCCGAAATGGTATGTTGTTTACATCGCAGGGTATAATGAATATGAAAAACGAAAAGTGGAAAAACGATTTTTCGCCTCTCGACGAATTTGGAACTTCGTACGTGGATAAATGTTATACGAAAGCTTATCTGCGACATTTGTTTGTAAGTAAAGAGTTGTTGGCTATGCAAATAGCTTCTATTCATAATCTTGCATTTTACCTGTGGCTGGTGGGCGAAGCCCGAAAGCACATCATCGAAGGTGATTTTACACATTGGAAAAAAACAATGGTGGAACAAGTGGGAAGACGACTTTAAATAACATAACGTGATTTTTTTTACGATAATATATTCATTTGAGTTAGCCGGTTAAATGCAATGCAAATTGATTTTCAGAAATATAAACTGAAGCGGATTGATACTTATATCATCAAAAAGTTTCTGGGTACGTACTTTTATTCAATTGTACTTATCCTTAGCATTGCTATTGTTTTTGACCTCACCGAAAAGTTAGACAATTTTTTTGATAACAATGCTCCTTTACAGGCCATCGTTTTCGAGTATTATCTCAATTTCATTCCGTTCTATATGAATATGTTCAGTCCGCTGTTCACATTCATAGCCGTTATCTTTTTTACTTCCAAAATGGCTTCGAATACGGAGATAATCGCTATTCTGGCAAGTGGGGTAAGTTTCCGTAGGTTGATGGTTCCCTATTTTATTTCGGCAGCGGTAATTAGTTCTATTGCTTTTGTATTAGGAGGTTATATTATCCCGCCGGCGAACGAGAAATTGATTAATTTTGAAGATAAATATATCAAAAAAGTGAAATCGGATTATGCACGGAATGTGCAAATGGAGGTGGAACCCGGCGTAATTATGTATATCGAGCGCTACGAAATAGCTGAGAATAAAGGTTATCGCTTTTCGCTCGAAAAATTTGATGATAAAAGACTCGCTTCACGATTGACGGCTCAGACCATTTCGTGGGATTCGGCCTACAACTGGACAATTACCGATTATCTGAAGCGCGATTTCAATGGTATGCGCGAAACAATTTCGAGCGGAACAAGCCTCGACACGATTATAAAAGTGCAACCTCGCGAATTTTTTATAACCTCGGCAGAGAGCGTTCAGTTGAATAACATGGAGCTGAGAGATTATTTGCAGCGACAGAAATCAAGAGGAGTGGGGAATATACAGACGTTCGAAGATGAATACTATAAACGTTATTCTATGCCACTGGCTGCTTTTATAATGACGCTTATCGGGGTGTCCTTGTCCTCGCGCAAAGTGCGTGGAGGAATGGGATTTCATCTTGGTATAGGACTTGCATTAAGTGCGTTGTATATTTTATTTTCAACACTTTCTACTACTTTCGCCGTTGGTGGATTGCTTTCTCCGTTTCTTGCTGTTTGGCTCCCGAACTTTGTGTTTCTGGCTGTCGGTATTTATTTGTACAAAACAGCGCCAAAATAACATAATAGGCAAAGAAATTCCGCTTTTGAAACTTTGCACCATAAGTTGAGTTTTTTGGGTTGGTCTTTAATTTCTGATGGTGAAGAGAAAATTTAATCAACACTTCAAAAATATATTGCTCAATACCTGGCTGACTTCTATGAGCTCAACTATTGATGCAACTTTTACCTTCAAATAAATGTTTTATTATACATAAAGTAAAATAAAACTTCAAAACATGAAATTAGTTATTTTTGGTGCTGGTGGTAAAACCGGTATGCTGCTTACGCAGCAGGCATTAAGTGTGGGTCACGAAGTTATAGCCTATGTTCGTCGACCGGAATCGGTGACTTTAGCGCATGAAAACCTAAAGGTGGAGGTGGGTGAACTGAGTGATAAAATTAGAATGAAGTCGGCAATTGCAGGAGCCGATGTTTGTATCTCGACCCTGGGTGGAAAATCGCTTACAAAACATGCTACTGAGTTTACGCAAGGCATTCGGAACATTGTAGAGGTGATGGAGACAGTGGGAGTAAAACGGTTGATTTACATGTCGAGTATTGGAGCTGGAGAAAGCCGTTACTTAATGGCGCAGCCTGCTCGTTTTGTCATTGTCGATGTTATGCTTCGTATTCCGCTCTCCGATCATACTCTAAACGAAAAACACATAGCTCAAAGCACGCTGGACTGGACTGTAGTTCGCCCTGGCGGACTCACCGATGGTCCTTCAACGTCTGTAGTGAAGCATGGTGTCGAAAAAGTAACAATCAAAGGAAGTCCATCCATTTCGCGAGCCAGTGTGGCTTCATTTATTTTGACGCAAATTACCGATAAAACTTACATAGACAAGGCGGTGTGGCTTTATGCTTAAATCTTTTTTTTGCACTTTGAAAAAAAGAGAAATAATTGTTTATCTGTCAAAGATTTAAAATAAACGATTGCAAATAATTTCATTGTCACGAAAAATCTCACTATCTTAGTGCGATTTTTAGAACAGATCAGGCTGTAAAAGGTAAAATTTAAATATATTTATGAAAAACAATTATTGTATTATAATGGCTGGTGGCATTGGAAGCCGTTTCTGGCCTTTCAGCAGAAATAATCGTCCTAAGCAATTTCTTGATTTTTTTGGAACTGGTCGTTCACTATTACAGATGACTTTTGATAGGTTTAGCCGAGTTATGCCTGTTGAAAACATACTTATAGTTTCCAATATCTTATACAGAGATTTAATACTGGAGCAATTGCCCGAAATTAAGCCCAGCCAGGTGTTGCTTGAACCTAATCGCAGAAACACTGCCCCTTGTATTGCTTATGCAGTGAACAGGATTAAATCAATGACCGATAAAGCCAATATTGTGGTTGCTCCGTCCGATCACCTGATAATGAAAGAAATAGACTTTATAGATGCTATAAAAACAGGTCTTGATTTCGTTGAAAATAACGACAGTTTACTTACGCTCGGCATCAAGCCCAGCCGACCCGAAACAGGATATGGCTATATTCAGATTGACGAAGGCGATACAAATCTGCGCAAGGTAAAAACATTTACCGAAAAACCAAATGCCGAATTGGCTCAAATCTTTTTCGAAACAGGTGAATTTTTCTGGAATTCAGGTATATTTTTATGGAATCTTCAAACCATTGACCATGCGTTTCATAGCTTGTTACCCGAGGTGGCATTGAAGTTTGATGGTGGAAAGGATGTGTACAATACTGCCGCTGAACAAAAATTTATCGACGAGATGTATGCCTCCTGTCCTAATATTTCAATTGATTATGGTATTATGGAAAAAGCGGCAAATGTTCATGTGCTGTGTTCCGATTTTGGATGGACTGATCTTGGTACCTGGGGTTCGTTGTACGAAATGTCGGAAAAAGATAAAGATGCAAATGTTACATTGAAGTGTAAAACAATGTTTTACGAAAGTAAAAATAATATTGTAGCCCTACCTCCTGATAAATTAGCTGTAATTCAAGATCTTGATGGCTATATCGTGGCCGAATCGGATAACGTTTTGTTGATTTGCAAACTGGAAGATGAACAAAGGATCCGACAGTTTGTAAACGATGTGAATGTGAACCAGAACGGTCAGTTTAGTTAGTACTTTGAATTTTAAAAACACAACGTTATGGGACTATTTAATTTATATAAGCCAAAAGAATACAAGCATCGTTACATTTATTACGACCCGAAAAAAGAAGCGAGCAAAGAACGCGAGAAAAGGATGGATGAAAGTAAAACCAATGCGGATGGCACTTACAAGCCAACAATTCTGAAACGGGGAGCTTTTCGTGAAATGGCAAATCAAAATAAAAGTATGAGGAAGGAGCAAGCAAGAAGTTCGAATGTCAGGATTTTTATTATCCTTGCACTTTTACTTGCAATAACTTATTTTCTTATCAAATAATAAAAAAAATCAGAAGGCTTCTTAACGGATTATCCTTCTGATTTTTTTGTAATTCATATCAAAAATACACAATTTCTCTTTTTGTTAAGCTGTTTTCATTCGGTTGAAGTTGTGAAATTAATTTTTTTCGAAAATAAATGAGTGATATAATTCATCTTTTACCTGATGCAGTTGCCAATCAGATTGCTGCCGGTGAGGTTATTCAAAGGCCGGCCTCTGTGTTGAAAGAATTGGTGGAGAATGCTATCGATGCAGGAGCCGATTTTATTCAAATAGTGATGAAAGATGCCGGACGCACACTGATTCAGGTGACTGACAACGGGAAAGGCATGAGCGAAACAGATGCACGAATGGCTTTCGAACGCCATGCTACATCGAAAATAAAAGATGCCGCCGATTTATTCTCACTTCGCACTATGGGTTTCAGAGGTGAAGCATTGGCGTCGATTGCTGCGGTGGCGCAGGTAGAAATGCGTTCGCGTCGCGAGGGGGATGAGTTAGGCGTGGTGATTGAAGTTGCAGGTACGAGGGTTTTCAGGCAGGAAGCCACTCAGTGCGAAAAAGGCACCACTTTTCTTGTGAAAAATCTCTTTTTCAATGTTCCGGCACGCCGCCGCTTTCTTAAAAGCGATAATGTTGAAAAATCGCATTTACTTCAGGAATTTTATCGCATAGCATTGGTCAATTCGCAGGTTGAATTTTCTTTTTTCGATGGCGATGAGGAAATTTTTCACTTGCCGGTTTCGAATGTGAAGGTAAGAATTGAAAATACATTTGGCAAAACGCTAAAAAAACGTTTTCAGCAGCAGCTGCTTCCCATCGAAACGTCTACCAATCTTGTGAGTATTCATGGTTATGTGGGTAAGCCCGAATTTGCACAGAAATCGGCAAATCAGTATTTTTTTGTGAACGGACGCTATATGCGGCACCCTTATTTTCATAAGGCCGTTATGCTTGCCTATAATAACATGATTCAGCCCACCGAAGGTCCTAATTATTTTATTTATTTCGAGGTAGATACGCAGACCATCGATATTAACATCCATCCTACAAAAACCGAAATAAAATTCGAAAACGAACAGGCTCTGTGGTCTATTCTTTCGGCCACGGTGAAGGAGGCGCTCGGAAAGTTCAATATCGTCCCTTCTATCGATTTTGATCAGGAAGGAGCTCCCGAAATGCCTGTTCAGAGTATTAGTCTGGAAAACATACGTCCACCGCAAACAAGCTTTAATCCGGATTATAATCCATTTGCAAGTTCTTCCTATAAACGCCCCGAAATTAATTGGGAGAAATTGTATGGTGGGTTCGAAGGCGATACTGCCGGTGCTCAACTTGTGCCGCACTTCGAGGAGGAAGAGGTGCTTCCGGAGCCCAATACCCAACAGGATATGCATCATGTTTTTCAGCAGGAAATCTCCGAATTTCAATCGACTAATTTTCAACTGAAGAACAGGTTCGTAATTACCAATGTAAAATCGGGCATGCTGATGATTGACCAGCACAGAGCGCATGTGCGGATTTTGTTTGAATCTTTTCTGCAGCAGATGATTGTTCGACAAGCAAGTACACAACAAATTCTGTTTCCCGAAATTCTCGAGTTACATCAGGATGACGCTTTATATTTCGAACAAATACTTGATGATTTGAATGCTGCCGGATTCGATTTTAATGTCGACGATCGAGAGTTGGTGCAGGTGACGGGTGTTCCTGCTCAGTTGGGGACTGAAAGTGTTGTGGGGCTGCTTAAAACGCTTATCGAAAAGGCCAGGACTACGGCGCTGAACTCGGCCACCGAAGTGAGCGAAAATATTGCATTGGCTCTTGCCGAAGCTTCTTCAATAAAGTCGGGTCAGAGTTTGACCAATGAGGAAATGAGTGACCTGATCAACCGGCTCTTTGCCTGCGAAAATCCAAATTACACCCCCGATGGAAAAACTACAATGGTTATTTTTTCGCAGGATGAAATTGTGGCTAAATTCAGATAATACCTCAAAATGACATAAACACAAAAAAACCGCCTTGTTGGGGCGGTTTTTTTATCTGTCTGTTCTTTTCCGGTCGGCAGTTTAATCTTCTTTTACCTGAGGAGTAATCAGTTTATAGCCTTTGCCATGAATGTTGATAATCGCAACATTCTGATCGTCTTTTAAGAGTTTGCGTAATTTGGTGATATACACATCCATGCTGCGTGCATTGAAGTAGTTGTCGTCCACCCAAATTGTTTTCAGAGCAAAGTTACGTTCAAGAATATTGTTTGCATTGGCTGCTAAAAGGTTCAGCAATTCCGACTCTTTGGTGGTCAGTTTTTTTGAATCTCCGTCGAATGTAAGCAGTTGTTTCTGAGCATCGAATACAAATCCGCCAATGTTATAAACAACAACATCTTTTGCTTTTTTGCCTTTTACGCGACGCAAAATAGATTCGATGCGATAAAGCAATTCTTCCATGCTGAATGGTTTTGATAAATAGTCATCGGCGCCCAGCTTGAAGCCTTGCAGAATGTCTTCTTTCATTGATTTAGCAGTAAGGAAGATGATAGGCACTTCGGCGTTGGTTGAACGAACGTCGGCTGCAAGTGCAAAGCCATCTTTCTTAGGCATCATTACATCAAAAATACATAGATCGTATTTGTTGCGCGAGAAAGCCTTAAAACCAGCTTCTCCATCAGGTTGCAGGTCAACGTCGTAACCCTTGGTCTGTAAATACTCTCTAAGGAGCATGCCAAGATTCTCGTCATCTTCGCATAATAAAATTTTTACTTTTTCGTCAGTCATAACTCGTAATTTTTTAGTGTTGGTATTGTGATAGTGAATTTTGTTCCAATATTTGGTTCGCTTTCTACTTTAATAGTTCCGCGGTGTTCGGTAATTATTTTTTTTACATAGGCCAATCCCAGCCCAAATCCTTTGACATTGTGTAGGTTACCTGTCGATACTCTATAGAACTTTTCAAAAATCCGTTTCAGGTCTTCTTTGTGAATTCCTATTCCGTTGTCCTCGATACTTATTAATAAGTTATCTTTTTCATTCCATGTTTCTATAGTCAGCAGTAATGGTTTGTCGCAGTATTTCAGCGCGTTGTCCATTAAGTTGAAAATAATGTTTGTAAAATGTACTTCGTCAATCAAAGCTACATCGTGGGTTGCATTTAGTTTTGAAGTGATTTGACCTCCTTTGCTTGTTACTTTTAGTGAGAAATTGTTAGTAATATCTTTTATTAAGGCATTAATTTTCATTTCGTTGAGCTTTAGCATCGATTTGTCTTTTTCGAAAATCGATATCTGCAATACTTTTTCCACCATAAAGCTAAGACGTTTTGTTTCGTCGCGTATTACATTCGAAATGTGTTGCAGTGTCTGCGGCGTTTTTCCTACGCTTGGATCCTGCAGCATTTGCGAAGCCAGCGATATGCTTGAAATTGGTGTCTTCAGCTCGTGTGTCATGTTATTAACAAAGTCATTCTTCATGTTGTTGAGTTGCTTCTGTCTGAATATAATAAAGATAGCAACAATGAAAATGCAAAATATTAGTAAGACCAGTAAAACCGACGGAAGCAGTAAATTCATAGAATTAAGTATGTAATTCTGCTTGGTCGGGAACGTTACCTGCAAATAAACTCCTTTGTTCGAGTCTTCGGACGGAAAAAGTTTTTGGGTGTAAACATTGTTGTTTTTATTCAGATGGTTTTGATGAATGTCTTTGTTGCATTTGTAAATAATTTTTCCATCTTTGTTGGCTATTGCATAATAAAATGGCAGATTAACTCCATTGTTTACAAGTACTTTTTCTAAAATAGAATTTAACTCCACAAAATTTACACGTTCACTTATTTCTTTGTTGTCCGATTCTTTCAGCCAGCGAAAAACGGCTTGGTCAAGAATTGTTTTCGATCGCGAAAAGTTTTGTTTGAAGCGCTCCTGTAAATACCGCGATGTTTCTTCTATTGTTGCCTTGCCGTGTCCTGTCGAAAGTCGTATCTGTGGACGGCTGAATTTTTCGGATGTTAACTTTAATTTATCGGTTACACTGTCGATACTTGTTTGGAGCGTTTGATTCGATTCGTCGAATGTTAACATGTTTCTTTTCTGTCCACCATATTCCGAGCCTTCAAGGGTTTGCCCCAGATATTCGAGCGCTTCGTTTTCTTCAACAAGTATAACGGTTTGAAAAAGACTTCGTTGTACGCTTTCGCTGAATTGGTTTTCTATCATTTCGGCATTGATCATGACGTATCGGGCCTGGATGACAATGAGCCCGACAAAAGTCAGGATCATAGAAATAATTAATATGTAGATGGTTGATCGTTTCATTCTTTTGCAAAGTTACATTAAAATTAAGAAGATAGACCTCAAATTAATTAAAATTAACTGAAATAGAGATTAGTTTACTTTATTATCTTCAATAGAACCGTTAAAACAGAACAAGGTGAATTTGTGTTAAGTTAAAACGTATAACCAGCAGTTTTAGTTTATCAAAGTATCGAAATTGTTGCTTAAATTGACAAAAAAAATTACTTTTGTCAAAATTCAACAATAATATATGATGCAATCAATATTCAGAAATAAATGGAATACTCTGTTTATATCTAATTTTCTGGGTGTTTTTAACGATAATCTTCTGAAAAACTGCATAATATTTATCTCTGTAGCGTGGGCAATGCCCACCTGGATAACTCAGTCGCAATTGATTTCGATTGTCTCGGCGGCGCTTATAATTCCTTATCTTATACTTTCGCCTGTTGCTGGCCGATTGTCAGTGATTTATTCTAAGAAGAAAGTTTTTCAGTTTTTTAAACTGCTTGAATTACCGATTATGTTAACGGCATGTATTGCCTTTTATTATCAATGGATATTGTTAGCTATTTTTGCTGTTTTGTTGATGGGAATTCAGAGTTGCTTATATTCTCCTTCTAAATACAGCCTCATTCGGGACATAGGAGGTGAAGAAGGTGTTTCGTATGGAAGCGGAGTTTTCGAAACAATGGCTTTTTTGGGGATTTTACTTGGCACAGTCACAGCATCCCTGCTTTCTGATTTTGCCCGTCCGTGGCTCATCTATAGTCTGTTCGTAGGGGTTGCTTTGCTTGGTTATTACAGCACGCGAGCTATCAAAGCAGTGGAGCAGCCCGAAAATACGGATGAGACCGGCCAGTTGAATCCGATTGGTTTTCTTCTGAACTCCTACCGTTTTGCGGCTAATTATCCTTTACTCAATCCGGCAGTTTTTGGCGCTTCTTCTTTTTGGTTAATCGGAGGTATGCTTCAAATGAATTTAGTGATTCATACCAAAAATATTTATCAGGCATCGAACACAACTACTGGTTTGATAATGGCGGTGGCAGCTATTGGCATTGCGTTGGGATGTTGGGTGGCGGGAAAAATATCTGGAAATGAACCGAAGAAAGGACTAATTTTGATTGGAATCGGCAGTATGAGTTTGTTGTTGCTTGTTTTGACTTTTTTCAGTCTGAATTTTTACCTATATGCAGTCGTTGTTTTTTCTATTGCGTTTATGGGTGGTTTTTTTCAGGTGCCAAGCCTTGCCATTGTTCAGCAATCGAAACTTGAACGTAAATTAGGCGATATGGTGGCTTATTTAAATATGGTAACTTTTATATTTGTGCTTTTTGGAACTTTTTTGTTTTGGCTTGGCACTTTGCTTTCGAACGAAAACAGTTATGTGGTTTTTGGGTCGATTTTTATTGTTTCGGTGTTCGTAGGCTTGTTTTTCCTTTTCTGTTCACCGGTTTTTCACAGGGAAACCCTAAAGATATTGACGTTCGGCAAAAAGAAGATATGAATAAAATAAATGACATTTAAATAAAAAATGATTATGATTTCAAAGGGCAAATTGACAAAAATTCTTCGCGATTTAAGTTTTCAAATACTGCTTGCAATGGTTCTTGGTATTGTTGTAGGCAAGATAATGGGCGATGCTGCCGGCATGTTTGCTCCTTTAGGCAGTTTATTTATTCAGCTTATTAAAATGTTGGTGGTACCTCTTGTTTTTGTTTCCATTGTTTCGGGAGCTGCTTCGCTAGGTGCAACGCAATCGGCAGGGCGAATCGGGATTACTACTATCGCCTTTGTCTTTATAACCACATTTTTGGCAGTGCTTGTGGCTTTCTCGGCTGCTGAAATATTTAAGCCCGGCGCCGGACTTTCGATCGATGCCATCAGAGAATTCTTTCCGGTTCAAAATTACACCGAAAGTCAACCTAAAATGGATTTCATGAGCATCATTACTCAGGTAATTCCTGATAATCCTATACGGTCGATGGCCGAAGGAAATATTTTACAATTGATTTTCTTCGGGTTATTTCTTGGTTTTGGCTTAAGTGTTTTGCCGGTTTCGAAAAAACAATCGGTCATCAACGGATTCAATACCTTGCTTGAAGCGCTGATATGGTGTATCTCGAAAGTGATGTTGGTGGCTCCACTGGGCGTTTTTGGTTTAATGGCCGATGCTACAGGCACATTTGGTTTCGATTTATTGATTAAGGTAGGTGATTTGTTGTGGGTCAATGTGCTTGCTTTCTTTTTTATGCTTTTTGTGTTTTATCCTGCAGCGATTTTGCTTTTTTCGAAACAAAAACTGAGTCCGTTTTTTAAAGCTATGCTTCGTCCGCAAATTGTAGCTTTCTCAACGGCTTCATCGCTGGCTACTTTGCCTGTTACGCTCGAAACCTGCGAGAAAGACCTGAAGGTGAGTAAAGAAACGGCTTCGTTTGTCATTCCGCTCGGTGCAACCATCAACATGACGGGAAGTGCGATTTATTTTGCACTTGTGGCAATGTTTTTTGCGCAGCTGTATGGGATGGAGCTTAGTTTTGGGCAATATATGGCCATAGCGCTCACTGCCACCATTGGATCGGTGGGTCAGGCTGGTGTACCGGGGCCAACCTTGCTTGTTGTAGCGGTTTTGGTGGCGGCCGGAATTCCTATCGAAGGATTACCATTGCTTTATGCGCTGGATCGGATTTTTGATATGTTGCGAACCGTTCTGAACATTACCGGCGATGCGGTTTGCGCCGTCATTGTAGACAAAAAAACAGATTAAATTGAGTTTAACAACCAAAAATTAGTTTTCGCGCTTAAAATTGCTTGAAATGCTGTTGTAAAACATACAAAATAAAATAAATTTTTAATATAGATTTCATACATTGCCATTCGATTTAATATATCATTTAGCTTTTATTTAATTTAGTATTAATCATTTTAAATTTAATACAGTATGAGAGTATATCAATCAAATGAAATTAAGAACATCTCAATTTTGGGAAGTTCCGGCTCTGGGAAAACCACTCTTGTGGAAGCGATGCTTTACGAGAGTGGTGTTATAAAACGCAGAGGGAGTATTGGAGGTCAGAATACAGTCTCCGATTATTTCCCTGTCGAAAAGGAATATGGTTATTCGGTTTTTTCTACAGTGATTCAAACCGAATGGCTCGATAAAAAATTAAATTTTATTGACTGTCCCGGGTCTGATGACTTTATTGGCGGTGCAGTTACATCTCTTAACGTTACCGATACCGCACTTCTCCTTGTCAACGCTCAATATGGTGTTGAAGTTGGTACCAACAATCATTTTCGTTACACTGAAAAGTTTAATAAGCCAGTTATTTTCATTGTCAACCAGCTTGACCATGAAAAGGCCGATTTTGACCGGTCATTGGAACAGCTAAAAGAGAATTATGGTTCTAAAGTTGTTCAGATTCAGTATCCTATCTCTGTTGGTCCGCAATTTAATGCTGTTGTGGATGTGTTGAAAATGAAAATGTACAGATGGAAACCCGAAGGTGGTGTTCCAGAAGTACTTGAAATACCCGATACTGAAATTAATAAAGCGCAGGATTTACACAATGCTCTTGTGGAAGCAGCTGCTGAACACGATGAAGCATTGATGGAAAAATTCTTTGATCAGGGTTCGCTTAGCGAAGAAGAGATGCGAATTGGTATTCGCAAAGGAATGCTACATAGGGATATGTTTCCGGTATTTTGTGTAAGTGCTGGTAAAGATATGTGCGTACGCAGGTTGATGGAATTTGTAGGAAACGTTTCGCCAAGTGTGAATGTAACCGAAAAACCACAAACAAAAGATGGTAAAGAGATTGCTCTGGATGCTAGTGGCCCTGCAAGTATTTATGTATTTAAAACAAGCGTAGAGCCTCACATTGGCGAAGTGTCGTACTTTAAAGTGATGAGTGGAAAAATAACTGAAGGTGATGATTTGGTCAATATTAACCGTGGTTCGAAAGAGCGATTGAGCCAGTTGTTTTATGTGGCGGGTCAAATCCGTAATAAAGTTGAGCAATTGGTGGCCGGTGATATTGGTGCTACCGTGAAATTAAAAGATACACGTACGGGCAATACCTTAAATGCCAAAGGTTGTGAGTATGACTTCAGAGAAATTAAGTACCCTGAACCTAAATACCGTCGTGCCATCAGAGCCGTATCCGAAGCAGATGAAGAAAAACTCAGCGAAGTGCTTACTCGTATGCACGAAGAAGATCCAACCTGGATTGTCGAACAGTCGAAAGAGCTAAAACAAACCATACTTTACGGACAGGGAGAATTTCACCTTCGGACTTTAAAGTGGAGAGTAGAGCACAATGATAAAATCTTAATCGAATATAAAGAACCAAAAATTCCATATCGCGAAACCATTACTAAAAATGCACGAGCCGACTATCGTCATAAAAAACAATCGGGCGGTTCGGGTCAGTTTGGCGAGGTGCATATGATTATTGAGCCTTATTACGAAGGTATGCCTGCTCCGGATACTTTCCGTTTCGGAGGTCAGGAATATAAGATAAGCAATCGCGATACTCAGGTCATTGATCTTGATTGGGGTGGTAAACTGGTGTTGATAAACAGTATCGTCGGTGGATCTATCGATTTACGTTTCCTCCCGGCCATTATGAAAGGGATTATGGATCGTATGGAACAAGGCCCGCTTACAGGTTCGTATGCACGCGATGTGCGGGTAATTGTGTACGATGGAAAAATGCACCCGGTTGATTCAAATGAAATATCATTCCGTTTGGCTGGTCGTAATGCATTTGCTCAGGCATTTAAAGAAGCCGGACCAAAATTGCTGGAACCGATTTACGATGTTGTTGTTCAGGCACCTTCCGATAGGCTGGGAGATGTGATGAGTGATTTGCAGGGCAGACGCGCCATTATTATGGGCATGGAAAGTGATAAGGGTTTCGAAAGATTATCGGCAAAAATTCCATTGAAGGAATTGAGCAGCTATTCTACTACATTGAGTTCGCTTACCGGTGGCCGTGCTTCTTTCAGTATGAAATTTGCAAGCTACGAATTGGTGCCAATGGATATTCAGGATAAATTGTTGAAGGAATACGAAGCATCCAAAAAAGAGGAAGAATAACCCTTTTGGTGTTTCATCTATCTGTGAAGAAGCAGTTGTCTTATAAAAAAGGCAACTGCTTTTTTTGTGGGGATGATGCAAATTGCGTTTTCGAGTTATTGCATTTTTTTATGAGCGATTTCAGTGTCTGTTTTGGTTTGGGTGCTGAAGTATTGTTGCTCAGAAAATGGCCAGCGACAGAAGTTTAGGGTTTTTGATTGGGTTTGAATATAAAAAAGGCTGTATCAAAGTTTGTTATGCTTTTGATACAGCCTTTTTGTTATTGGCCTGTTGCGTTTATTCGGCAGGTAACATCACCACTTCAAGCACATTTCCCTTGTCGGTAATCGATTTCAAAGTCGATTGAATCAGTTCGGGTGTAAGTGCTTCTACAGCCGCTTTGTAGTCGTTAACAAGGTCAAGTTTGTCCTGATAGTAACGTACTACAGCACCATTCCACCAATTGTTTTCAGCCATGTCTTCAGTGAATTTCTTCAACATATTTTCTTTCACTTTCTGCAGGTCGCTTGCTTTCGGTCCGTTGGTCAGAATTTCCTTCACTTCTGAATGGATAATTCCCATCAGTTTTTGTTGCTTTTCAGGATCGGTATCGAATTGCATCAACAAGGTTGCATCGGCAATAGGAGTGTTAGAAACAGAACCACGAACGCCAACTCCGTAAGAACCACCTTCTTTTTCGCGGATACTTTCAAGGTATCTCATGTTCAGAATGCTTCCGATTGCTGTTACGGCAGTACGATTGGTTATGTTGTAAGGTATCTCGGCGCTGTAAAGAATAAAGTTCGAAGCTTTTTTGATTTTCATTTCTTTTTTGAAATAGTTTTTCACTTCTCCTTTAGGTTTGCGAATGTTGTTATCGGTGAATTTTTCGCCACCTTTACTCGATTTAATACCTCCAAGGTAGGTGCAAATTGCATTTTTTACACCCTCATTTGCCGGATCAATATTTCCTGTAAATACAAAAGTAAAATCGGCCGGAGCAGCAAAGCGTTCTTTGTAAATAGCTATTGCAACATCCTGATTTATTTTGTCGAGCATTGCCAGGCTTTGAATCACTGTACGGGCATCTCGGTTGTTTATCAAAGTATTCACCGAATCGGAAAATGCTTTGCGGGGGTCACTTGCTACGTTGGACAAACTTGCACGATACATGTTTAATAATGCAGCATACGAATTGTCATCTTTGCGTGGCGCCGTAAACTGAAGATAAACCAATTGAAGCATGGTTTCAAAATCCTTTACAGATGAGCTACCGTTGAAGCCTTCATCGTAAGCACCGATGTACGGTGAAACTTGCGCGATCTTTCCGGTAAGCAATTTGTTTAATTCAATCTGATTGTATTCGCCTAATCCATTGCTTCCAACTATGCTCGAAGCAAGTGTGGCTGAAGGTAGATCTGCTATGTTTTTAACTTTCGAAAGGCCACCTTCGCTGAATGCTGACAAAAGAATTTCGTCTTCTTTGAATTTTGTAGTTTTAAATATAACTTTAACACCATTGCTTAATGTCCATTCTGTAGTACCGATTTTATCGTTTTTAGCCACTTTTTTCACTTTGCCGGCTTTTGGCAATGTGCTGATAAGTGGTTTATTCATATCTTCCTCGGCTTTGGCAGTTAGTTCTGCTTTTTTGCTTTCGTCAATCGCTGCTTTGATCTGGTCTTCGGTTGGTATTTTCACAGCTTCTTTATCGGGAGCCATGATAGACACAATCAGATTATTGTCGGTGATATAGCTTTTTGCAATTTGATTGACCATGTCGGCCGTAAGGCGTGGCAAGAATATTTGCATGGTCTGATATTCCCATTCAATGCCCGGAATTACTTCATCGCTTGTAAAATTACGTACATATTCTCTGACCAGATTTGAGTTTTTCTGATTTTCGCGGTCGTTGTACGAATTTTCCATGCTCTTGAGCAGGTTGGTTTTTGCACGTTCAAGTTCTGAATTAGTAAATCCAAAACGTTTTACTTTTTCTGCTTCGAGCAAAATAGCCTGTAAACCTTCGAGTTCGCGTCCTTCGTTGGGAACTACCATCATCTGGAAGGCATCTTTCGATTTTACCAATTCGCCATAAAATGCATATCCCCCTACGAACGGAGCATTGGCTTGTTGCGTAATTTCATCGAAACGAGTTCCTAACATTGAAGATATTAAATTGTTGGCAACGTTCACCACATATCCTGACATCGATTTTTTAACTTCGAGCGGTAACTTATCATGTTTGTATTCAAGTTCAATGCGGGTCATGCGTGCTTCTTTGTCTTTCACAATGGCAATGATAGGTTCGGCATTGTCAAGGATAGGATAAACGATTCGTTCTGCAGCATTTTCCTTTTTGGGAATATCGGCGAACATGGCTTTGATCTTGGCTTCAACTTTGTCTACATCAATATCTCCCACCACTAAAATAGCTTGCTGATCCGGACGATACCATTTGTTGTAGTAATCGCGTAAAGTTTTGTAAGAGAAGTTGTTGATTACGGCTGTGTCGCCAATTACATCGCGTTTTGCATATTGCGAACCCGGGTATTTCAGCTTGTTTGATTCCTTCCACATGCGTCGGTCGGCACCTGCTCCGGTACGCCATTCTTCGCGTATAACACCGCGTTCTGAATCGATTTCTTTATCGAGCAACGAAACAAAGCCAGACCAGTCGTGCAATACGAGCAGTGCGCTATCGATAACAGTTTCGCGAATGGTAGGCACATCCGACAAATTGTAAACCGTTTCGTCAAGCGAGGTGTAGGCATTGATGTTCGACCCAAACTTCACTCCGATTTTTTCGAAATAGTTAATAATTCCTTTTTCAGGATAGTTTTTTGTTCCGTTGAAACACATGTGTTCAAGGAAGTGAGCCAATCCGTTTTGATCATCGTTTTCAAGAATTGCTCCTACATTTTGTGCTATGAAAAACTCAGCACGTTCTTTTGGCAATTTATTGGCACGGATGTAATACGTAAGTCCGTTGTCTAATTTTCCGTAGCGAACTTTAGGGTCGATAGGAACTTCAGGCGCTTGCTGTGCATACATGCTTGCTGAACAAATGAGCAGCAGGCTTAAAATAACAGATTTGATGAATCCTTTTTTCATTTTTGCAATTTTGTTAATAATTTGTGTCGGTAAATAATTTAATGGACAGGTATTATTGTAAAATAATTCACAAAGAAAAGTATAATTTCTCAACACACAAAATAATTTTATTGTTTTTCGATAAATAAATGTTAAACCTTCAAGTTTTAGCTAGGATAGATTGTGTAAATTGTAATTTTTATAAAACAAAGGATTATTTTTGCTGTTCAAAATTGTACAAATGGCAGAGGAAATAAAAATATCAGCAGACTTAACGAAAGAGCAAAAATACGAAGAACTTTTGCCGCAGATCAATGCGCTTATCGCAACTGAAACGAACTTAACTGCCAATCTGGCCAATGTTGCAGCAGCTTTGCATCAGGCATTCTCGTGGTGGTGGGTCGGTTTTTATATGGTCGACGACAATGAACTTGTGCTCGCACCATTTCAGGGTCCTATCGCCTGTACGCGCATTAAATATGGACGTGGGGTTTGCGGAACAGCTTGGAAAGAGGCTAAAAATCAGTTAGTACCCGATGTTGAAAAGTTTAAAGGGCATATCGCCTGTAGCAGTTTGTCGGTAGCCGAGATTGTAGTACCTATTTTCGATAAAGCAGGCGAGGTAATCGGTGTTTTGGATGTTGATAGTGAGCGCTATGATGTTCTTGATGAAACGGATGTAGTATACCTTGAACGGATTTGCAGATTAATTACTGCCCGCCTGTAAAAATTATCTTATTGAAAAAAAACGAACCCGGAAACTTTTAAAAGTCTCCGGGTTCGTTTTTTATGTTTATTTCAGTTCATCCAAATTGTCTTGATTAATCATTTCTTTAGCTCCGGGAAGATATAATTTTTCGATGCGTGCTGCATATCGTTCTTCTACTTTTCCACGCATAATTTTCATTGTGCTGTTCACCAATCCATTTTGTTCGGTAAAAGGCTCTCCGATTACTGCCACTGCTGCTGGCAGCCAACGCTCCGGAAACATTCCTTCAAATTTACCTCCTTTTTTATATTCGTTCAGTTCTCGTTGTACTTTGCTCAGAGCCACTTCTCTGGCTTCATCCGTATTCCAGTCGAGTTCCGGTTTTTTTCGATGCACATAACGTTTCAATGCTTCTTTGTTGATGACTATCAAAGCCGAAGTATATGGATCCTGATTGTTGTGTAAAACCACCTGATCGATAAAATACGAATTGTCCGCCAAGGACTCTTCTATGCCCTCCGGACTGTACTTCTCTCCATCGCTCGATATCAACAAACTTTTAAAACGTCCCACAACGTAAAGAAATTTATCATTGTCCATATAGCCCATATCGCCGGTATGCAACCAACCCTCTTTAATGGTATCGGCTGTGGCCTTCTCGTTTTTATAATATCCGGCCATTACATTCTCACCTTTGATAACAATTTCGCCCTTTTCGTAGTTTGGTAATTCTTTCCCCTCCGAATCGCAGATTTTAAGTTCCATCGGGGTAACCAAATAACCGGATGAACCTAATTTATGGCGTTTTTCTCCATTCGACGAAATAATAGGTGTAGCTTCACTGAGGCCATATCCCTGATACATAGGTATTCCGATGGCGTAGAAAAATCTCTGCAAATCGATATCGAGTAAAGCGCCTCCACCAATAAAAAATTTCAGATGCCCGCCAAAAGCCTCACGTACCTTAGTGAATAATATCTTGTCGAACAACATAAGCAGCGGTTTCTTTAAAAGTTGTAGTCCGCGTCCTTTGTTATGCCCTTCTTTGTTGTATGAATACGACATTTCAAGTGCCCATTTAAACAAGGAGTTGATGACAGGTCCTTTTGCACGAATGCTTCCTTCTATGTTTTTTCTGAAATTTTTTGCCAAAGCCGGTACGCTCAACAATAAATCGGGTTGCAATTCTTTAATATTTACAGGAATATTTTTAAGCGTTTCAAGACCTGTTTTACCATTTTGAACCGTTCCCACGCTGGCTCCCGAAGCCATGAAGCTGTAGAACCCTGCTACATGTGCAAAACAATGGTCGAGCGGTAAAATAATCAAGGTACGAAAAGTGGGGGGAATTGTCATTAAAGTAAGGGCTTGCTCCACATTGGCGGTATAGTTGCGGTGGGTGAGCATTATTCCTTTTGGGTCGGCAGTTGTCCCCGAAGTATAACTTATATTGGCAATGTCGTCGGGCTGTAGTGAGATAGAACTTTTTATTACAGCATCAGGGTTTTTTGACAGAAAATCTTTCCCCCAGTTTTTAAGTTGGGTTAGCGATATTTCATTGGGCTCGTAGTCAACTTGCTCATCAAAAATAATTATGTTCTTAATATCGGGGAGAGCATTTGCTATGGCTCTTATTTTTTTCAACTGACCTCCTGATACCATTATGTACTTTGCTTCTGAGTGTATGAGTCGGAATATTAAATCATTACTCTCTTCTAGCTTTATTGATAAAGGGACATTTACGGCGCCTGTGTGAAGTATGGCTAGCTCGCCGATAATCCATGCGTTGCGACCTTCGGAAAGTAAAGCCACTTTATCTCCCTTTGTTACTCCCAGTTTCAAAAGACCTGCCGCCAGCACGTGAGTTTGCTCTTTGGTTTCGCGATAGCTTGTAGGCACAAATGCTTTATCGGCTTTCTCCCACAGAAATGGATTTTCTGAGTACTTTTCAACGCTTTGGTTGAGTAAATCAATAATGGTTGGTTTCATCGTATCAAGTGATTTTTTTGTTTCAGGAAAAAAATGAGCTGTAAAGATAAATATTTTTTTTAGCATAAAAGCAACTGTTGTTTCAGAAAGAACTTTGCCGAACAAAAAATACCCACATTGCTGTGGGCATTTAAAGTGTTGAATTGCGGTTTTATGTTCGAAAAAAAGAATGTTTATCTTTGCATTTCTACCTTTTGAGTAGGATCTAAATTTTCGTTTCTGAAATTAATTCGTTCTACTACATTCAGAGCCAGATTTTTAAAGGCAAGAGATGAAATGGTATCCTCTTCTACAGCTACCGGTCGGCCTGCATCTCCCTGTTCGCGAATGCTTTGTACCAAAGGTATCTGAGCCAACAGAGGAATATTGAATTCTGCAGCAAGTCGTTTTCCACCTTCTCTCCCAAAAATATAGTATTTGTTGTCGGGCAATTCGGCGGGAGTGAACCAGGCCATGTTCTCTACAAGTCCCAGCACGGGAACGTTTACTTTTTCGCCCATGAACATATTTATTCCTTTGCGGGCATCGGCAAGTGCCACATCCTGCGGAGTTGTCACCACCACAGCTCCGGTAATAGCCAATGTTTGTACCAAAGTGAGCTGTATATCTCCTGTTCCCGGGGGTAAATCCATTACAAAATAATCGAGTTCGCCCCAGTGAGCATCCACTATTAATTGTTTCAGCGCGTTACTTGCCATGCTACCACGCCAAACAAGTGCATTTTCAGGATCGACGAAAAATCCAATGGACAAGAGTTTTACTCCATATTTTTCGACAGGAGTCAATACCTGTTTCCCATTCAATTCCTCCATGTCTGGTCGCGCATCTTCCACACCAAACATTTTTGGCATCGATGGTCCGTGAATATCGGCATCCAACAGCCCAACTTTATAGCCCAGTTTGGCAAGAGAAATGGCAAGATTCGACGAAACTGTAGATTTGCCAACGCCACCTTTGCCCGAAAATACGGCAATGATGTTCTTCACTCCGGGTAAAATGGGCGCTGATTTAGGTTTCGGCGCTTCTTTCATCTCCACAATAATATTGCCTTTGATGTCAATATCATCGCCTATATAAGTGAGAATTGCTTGTTCGGCTGCTTTTACAACAGATTTGGCAAAGGGATCGTTTTGCTTATCGAATACAAGCGAAAAGCTTACTTTGTTCCCATCGATACGAATGTTATCCTGTACCATTCCTGACGAAACAATGTCCTTTCCGGTGCCCGGGTAACGCACATGTACTAATGCGTCGAGGATTAACTGCGGATATAATGTCATTATGTTTAATCGTTTAACTGTTGAATTGTTTAATATTTAAAGTTCAAAAAAACAAAAATGGAAGTATAAAGACAAAACTCTATTTAGTCAATGTTCACTACTTACAAATTTAAAGAAGGCTTTCATGTATCCCGGTTTCCTTTAGTAAATCGACATTGAAAACTGTAAAATGAAACAACTTTATCCTTGCTAAAGTTTATTCTTTCGTACTGTTAATCGATTCGTTGTCCATGTTGTGTCTTTTACTTCTGCCGAAGCTTCTGTAAGCATCATGTTCAATTTCGATGTCGGGTTCAATTAAGTTATTATTCTGATCTATAACGAACTGAATGTATTTAATCGTCAGTCCACGTTCAAGCCATTGCTGCTCGTAATAAGTTTTTATGCTTAGAATCGGATCTACAAGGTCTGATGCATACAAATCGTTTGATGAAAAATTAACAGCGAAATTGTTTGACTTCACCATTTCGCAGGTGTAAGTAAACATAAAATTGCTGTCGGTTTTCAAATGAATCAATCCGCCGGGCTTTAGAAATTGTCGGTACGAATTTATAAAATTGGTAGCCGTCAGGCGTTTGGTTGTTTTTTTCATTTGCGGATCCGGAAAAGTAAGCCATATCTCGCTTACTTCGCCAGCCGAAAAGAAATGATGTATCATTTCTATGTTCGTTCTCAAAAAAGCTACATTGTGTAAGTTTTTTGCCAGCGCATCTTTTGCACCTGTCCATAAGCGGGCACCTTTTATATCTACTCCTATAAAATTTTTATCGGGAAATAGTTGTGCCAGCCCAATACTGTATTCGCCTTTGCCACAGCCAAGTTCAAGTACAATAGGATTGTCGTTTTTGAAAAACTGTTTGTTCCACTGCCCTTTCATTTCGAACTGTTGCCCTTCGCGTAAATCATGCGACGATACTTGAAAAACGTGCGGAAACTCTTCCATATCGGCAAATTTTGCCAACTTATTTTTACCCACTTCTAATTTTAAATTTTGCTATTTCTACTCCTTTTTCTCAACTCTCAGTCCTACATCGTTCAGTCCAACAAGTAATGAGTCCCGCATTCCATGCTTTATGCTGAAAATATAGTTTCCGGGTTGCTGAAAACTTACATTTTCGAGATACAATACAGGCATTTCGAAGGTCTGCCCTACGCCCGAACCTAGCCATTTTCCACGTTGATCGGCCAGGTAAAAGTCGATGGTATCTTTCGTTAAAATACTGTCTGGACTCCATTTAGAAATGAAAAGCCACAAGTTTTGATGTGGATATTCTCCTCCGTTTCTTGTGTTTATGTATACATTGTATTTGGCGTTAGCATCGGTTATGTTTACAGTATAAACTAATGCACTGTCTTTGTTCCAACCTTCGGGCCAAACCGTCTTGTATTCGAAGAAAACATCGTTTTGGTTACATGAAACCACAAAAAACGCGACCAACATTAAAGTAAATATGAACGATTTCTGCAGGATATTTTTATTCATTTTTCTTTATCAGCTTTGGAGGATTTTTCTTAGTTTCATTGTTCTTCTTCGTACTCACTTGTGCATTTTCGTTGCCGGGTTTTGTTGGTTTTGCAAGCTGAGGACGATTGTTCTTTTTGTTATTCGATTTACCCGAGCTCTTTTTACTGGTGTCGAAGCGTGTCAAGCTGTCTTGACCCACACCGTTTTCGTAATTTACATTTATCGGTTTTTTCTCATCGTCTGTAAAATCCTCAAGTACATCAGGTTTTAAACCTTTTTTATTCATAGTCATAACTTCTTTTGCCCTTTCGGTGGAAATTGTGATTATGTTGGCACCAAAATTCTGTGAAGTAGAATAAGAAATCAAACCTTTGAAAACATCTGTTTTAAAATGATAGTAGGTGTTGTCGCGCGTTTCGAGATGCATTTCACGGGACGGGAAATCCTTAATTGCATCAGTATAAGAGTCTAATTCATAATTCATACAGCATTTCAACTTACCGCATTGTCCGGCCAATTTCTGTGGGTTAAGCGAAATGTCCTGTGTACGAGCTGCTGTTGTGGATACCGAGTTGAAGCTGGTCATCCAACCTGAACAGCACAATTCGCGTCCGCAAGAGCCTATACCACCGATACGTCCGGCTTCCTGACGGGCGCCAATTTGTTTCATTTCAATACGTATTCTGAAAGTTTCGGCAAAAACCTTAATCAATTGCCTGAAGTCAACACGCTCATCGGCGATATAGTAAAAAATAGCTTTGTTCCCGTCGCCCTGAAATTCAACATCGCCAATTTTCATGTTCAGCTTCAGGTTTTCGGCTATCTGCCGGGCTTTGATCATGGTTTGTTGTTCTTTGCCTTTGGCTTCGTTATATTTTTCAATGTCGGTTTCTTTGGCTTTTCGATAAACCCTTTTCACCTCCATTTTTTCGGGATTGAAGTTGTTTTTGGCCATCTGGAGTAGTACCAAACGCCCAACGAGTGTTACTTGTCCAATATCATGCCCGGGTGATGACTCTACGGCCACCGTATCTCCTTTTTCGAGTGCTATTTTTGTGCTGTTCAGATAATAGCCTTTGCGCGTGTTTTTAAACTGAACTTCAATAAAATCAGTATCTTTGATTGTTTCGGGCAAATCGGACAGCCAGTCGTGTACGCTTAGTTTTTGTCGCGAGTTGCAGGCACAGCCTCCTTTAGTTATGCAGCCACCGCCGCTATTGAGAGTTTGATCCATTGTATTATTTTTATTTTGCAGGAGTTATTGCCTGCGGGTGTATATTGATTTTTTTTAATATGAGACAATTTTAGTTCATTTTGGCTTGTTTAGCCTTCTCTTAGTTGCCTTTTCAGTAACATAATTATTTTAAGAACAAGATCGAAGAATACCATTTTGGCATTCACATTTTGTTCGATATGACGTTCGGCCAAAGCAAATTCAAGCATCAGATCTTCTACATTCCGTTCGTGGATGAATGGCGAAAATTTTCTTGAAAAATCTGTTTCGTAGCTTGTCAGGTAATTCAACTCGGGCTCGTTCAGATTAAGAATAAAGTTTTCACGCGTGAGCCTTTGAGCGTAAGCCAGGAAATTTTTCTGACGTTCGCGTCCGACCGAAGCGGCAGCCATTTCGTCCGACCATTTTTTTAATATTTTAAGCGATGAATGATCTTTGCGGTTTCCAACTTGCCAAGCTAAACGCATGATCATTACGAAACGTTCAAAGTTCTGTTTATTTTCATCATCTTCGCTTAGCACCGAAAGGGCCGAAAGATAGCTGCCATTCGAAATGCGCGCCACATTCACGGCATCGCGTTGCGTAATTTCCAAATTTGGGTCATTAAGTAAAGTCAACATTATATCATCCACTCTTAGTGTGGGGATGTTGATATGTTGTGTGCGCGATAAAATTGTTGTTATAATTTCATCCGGAGTATTGGATACCAAAAGAAAAACTGTTTTTTCGGGTGGTTCTTCAAGTATTTTAAGTAACTTATTGGCGCACTGATTATTCATTTTCTCGGGCAACCATATAATCATTATTTTATACTCCGATTCGTAAGTTTTTAGGTTCAGTTTGCGTATTATTTCCTGACTTTCGTTCGCGTAAATCATGCCTTGCTTGGCATCCCCCGAAATGCGAGCGTACCAATCGTTCATGCTAAAGTGTTTATTTTCCAATACCATTGCGCGGAAGTCGGCAATGAAATCATCGCATACGACTGAGCTTCGTCCGGCGGGTTTAATGACAGGAAAAACAAAATGTAAATCGGGATGTGCCAGTTTGTTGTATTTCACGCACGAAGGGCAAACGCCGCAAGAGTCGGTATCCTGCCTGTTTTCACAGCAAATATACTGAGCATATGCAATGGCGAGAGACAGCTTGCCGATTCCTTCGGGGCCACGAAGCAGTTGAGCATGAGGAATCCGTTGCTCTTTTACTGTACGTATAAAGCGATCTTTTATAGCTTGTTGTCCTATGATTGCTGAAAATTGCATCTCTTGGTGTTTCAAATAAAGCCCATTACGGTATGATGTGCAAATATACAAAAAAACTTTTAGCCATAGGATGATGGGCTTCACTAAAACTTATTTTTGTTGTTTTTGGAAGAGGATGAACTCAAAATTCGGGGATTTTACCTGAGGGAGAAGAAAAGGATAGTCAGGCTTGTTGTCTTTTAGTGCGAGGAAGAGGGGCTCGCAAGAATGCAGTACGCCTTGCAGTTTCCGATGCTGCAAGGCGTACTGTATTGAAAATAGATTTGGTTTTGGATGCTTTAGACTGAATTGATCAGGGTTTACACATTAAATCTGAAATGCATAATGTCCCCATCCTGCACCACATATTCTTTTCCTTCAACGCTCATTTTGCCGGCTTCTTTACAAGCTGCTTCGGAGCCGAGCGTTGTAAAATCTTCGTATTTAATCACTTCGGCACGGATAAATCCTTTCTCGAAGTCCGTGTGGATCACACCCGCACATTGTGGAGCTTTCCAGTTGCGTTCAAAAGTCCAGGCACGTACTTCCTGAACGCCGGCTGTGAAATAAGTTTGCAAATCGAGCAGGTGATAAGCGGCACGAATCAAACGAGCAACACCCGATTCTTTCAGACCCACTTCTTCGAGGAACATCTGACGTTCGTCGTAAGTTTCGAGTTCGGCAATGTCGGCCTCGGTGGCAGCAGCTACTACCAGAATTTCAGCACCTTCGTCCTTCACCGCTTCGCGAACAGCTTCAACATAGGCATTCCCGTTTACTGCCGATCCTTCGTCAACATTACAAACATACATCACTGGTTTATCGGTCAGCAGATATAAATCTTTTACTAACTTTTTATCCAAAGGATCAAGTTTCACAGTTCGGGCCGATTTTCCCTGCAACAATGCTTCTTTGTACAGGATGTAAATGTCGTAAAGCGTTTTGGCTTGTTTGTCGCCGGCAGCGGCTTGTTTTTGTACTTTGCTGATACGGCTTTCTACTGTTTCGAGGTCTTTCAACTGAAGCTCTATGTCGATGATTTCTTTGTCGCGAACAGGATTTACGCTTCCATCCACGTGAACGATGTTTTCGTTGTCGAAGCAACGCAAAACGTGCAAAATTGCATCAGTTTCGCGGATATTGGCCAGGAATTTATTGCCAAGTCCTTCGCCTTTGCTGGCTCCTTTTACAAGTCCGGCAATATCAACAATTTCCACCGTTGTAGGAACAATGCGTTGTGGATGTACAAGTTCAGCCAGTTTGTTGAGGCGTTCGTCGGGCACAGTAATTACACCCACATTCGGTTCGATTGTACAAAAAGGGAAGTTCGCCGATTGAGCTTTAGCATTCGAAAGACAGTTGAAAAGGGTAGATTTACCAACGTTAGGCAAGCCTACGATTCCACATTGAAGAGCCATTTTATATTAGTTTGATGTTTGAAATGTTCGTTTGTCCGAAGTAAATAACGGTCAGTTAATTACTTTAAACAAAATTGATTAATAAATTTTTTCGGACTGCAAAGATAGTCAAAAATGCTGAAATGACACAATAAGGCTGTTCTGATGATATGAATTATTTTCTAAAATCCACCCATGGAACTATATTTGCAATTTTTCTTTCCTGTGTTATCTGAATTTACAAGATTTATATACTCGAAATTTGAAAATGTAGATTGATGGAAAGTTGTTTTTTCTGATTACCAAGGCCCTTTAGCAGCAATTATAGGGTGTTTTTCGAGCAAAAATTCAATGGCTGATTTTATTGTTCTGTTTATTTGTATAACTATCTGTATTTCTGATGAAAATATACTATCTATTTTGAAATTACACAATACTAACTTTGAAATTACATAGGTTCAACTTTGAAATTGTATATTTTCAGGAACTTATAATAGTTGCTTAAAACGACAGAGTTAAAAGTTCGCAACTGTCATTCTGTCACTAAAAGCCGGCTGGCACTTTATTTGCAAACCACAGACTCCGTAAATAATATTTCAAATTAATCAATAAAACATATAAACGAACAATGGCAAAAGGAAACATTGGGGTAACGAGCGACAATATTTTCCCCGTTATCAAGAAATTTTTGTACAGCGATCACGAGATTTTTATGCGTGAATTAGTGTCTAACGCAGTAGATGCAACTCAGAAACTGAAAACCCTGGCTTCGGTTGGCGAATTTAAAGGTGAACTGGGCGACTTGACCGTACGTGTTTCGGTGGATAAAAACAAAGGAACACTTACAATTTCCGACCGCGGAATTGGTATGACGGCTGCCGAAATTGAGAAATACATCAACCAGATTGCTTTTTCGGGCGCTGAGGAATTTCTCGAAAAGTACAAAAACGATGCGCAGGCTATTATTGGTCATTTTGGTTTAGGTTTTTACTCTTCGTTTATGGTGTCGAAACAGGTTGAAATTTTCACCCAATCGCACAAAGAAGAGAACTCAGCTCAACACTGGTCGTGCGATGGAAGTCCTGAATACACGCTGGAAGATACTATCAAAGCCGATCGTGGAACTGATATTGTATTGCATATCGACGACGAAAACAAGGATTTTCTGGAAGATTCAAAAATTCAGGAATTGCTGACTAAATACTGTAAATTCCTTCCGATAGAAATTGCTTTTGGCAAGAAAAAAGAATGGAAAGACGGTAAAAACGTTGAAACTGAAGAAGACAATATCATCAACAATCCAAATCCGGCATGGACACGCAAACCTGCTGATTTGAAAGAAGAAGATTATACTGCTTTTTATCGTGAATTAAATCCAATGGGCGAAGATCCATTGTTTCATATTCACCTGAACGTAGATTATCCGTTCAACCTGACAGGTATCCTTTATTTCCCAAAAATCAAAAACAACATCGACACGCAGCGCAACAAAATTCAGTTGTATTGCAATCAGGTTTATGTAACCGATCATGTTGAAAATATAGTTCCTGAATATCTGACTTTGCTTCATGGTGTGATTGATTCTCCGGATATTCCGTTGAACGTGTCGCGTAGTTATTTGCAAAGCGATAGCAATGTGAAGAAAATTTCAAGTCACATTACCAAAAAAGTGGCCGACCGTTTGGCTGAAATTTTCAAAGAAGACCGTGCTAATTTTGAAGAAAAATGGGATAACTTGAAAGTTTTCATTCAGTACGGAATGCTCAGTGATGAAAAATTCTACGAACGTGCTGAGAAATTTGCCTTGTTGAAAAATGTGGATGGCAAATACTTTACTTTTGAAGAATACAAAACGCTGGTGGGCGAAAACCAGAAAGATAAAAATGGCGATTTGATTTATTTGTACGCAAACAACGCCGACGAACATTACAGCTATATTCAACATGCTAAAGACAAAGGTTACGATGTGTTGATTATGGACGGGCAGTTGGACGTTCACGCCGTAAGTCAGATGGAGCAGAAGTTCGAAAAGACGCGTTTTGTGCGTGTTGATAGCGATGTGATTGATAAAATCATTCAGAAAGATGAAGTTGCTAAAGTAGCCTTGACTGATGACCAACGTGATGCGCTTGTAACTGTTTTTGATTCGCAATTGCCAAAAGTTGAAAAAGCAAACTTCATTGTAACATTCGAACAACTTTCGCCTTCAACCAATCCTGTTTTCATTACACAGAATGAATTTATGCGCCGCATGAAAGAAATGTCGGCTTTGCAGGGCGGTATGATGAGTTTTTATGGCGAAATGCCTGATAGCTACAATTTAGTTGTAAATACAGCGCATCCGGTGATTGAAAAACTATTGAGCGAAGAAGAAACTGCTTGTGGCGCTGAAGTGAGTCCGGTTACAACCGAATTGGCCGAAGTGAAAGCAAAACACGATAAGCTTCAGGAAAGTCACAAAGGTAAAAAAGAAGAAGAAATTCCGACAGCCGAAAAAGATGAACTCAGCGAATTGGCTAAACAAATGGATGAACTTGGCGACAAGAAAAAGATTGTTTACAAAGCATTTGCTTCTGAAAACAAACAGGTTCGTCAGTTAATTGACCTCGCACTTTTGGCTAATAACATGCTGAAAGGTGAAGCGTTGGCAAAATTTGTGAAACGTAGCGTGGAGCTTTTATAATAACGAATTAAAAACACATAATTTAAAAAACCGACGATATGACTTTAAAGTCATATCGTCGGTTTTTTTTGTTTCAATGTGTTTGAATACAAAATGTTTTTATTGGTTTAACTTCTGTAATGTTTCTTTCCGTAATATCTTATTTGCAGAAGAATAAACAAATTCCTTCACGAAGTAAATCGCTTGTGGAATTTCAAACTTTGAAAGTCTATTTTCGATAGAGGCAGTTAATTCAGCACGGCGATTTGCAGAATAATCAGCAGATTCGATCACTAAAATAACCTTTTCGCCCAGAATGTTGTCTGGTTGAGAAGTAATGAAATAAGCTGTCGGGATAATACCTTCTAACTTTTTTTCAACTTGCTCGGGATGAATTTTTACGCCGCCCGAGTTGATGGTGGTATCAAAACGTCCGAGCCATCGAAAAGTGTTTTTCCCTTTAATTTCTACAATGTCGTTGGTGATAATTGCTTCGTTGAGTAGGTGAGGAGCAGTTATAACCAAACATTCACGGTCATCCAGATGAATGGATACGCCATTCAGAGCACTGAATACATCGGATTTATTTTCACCATTGAATTGTCGCAAGGCAATGTGTGAGCAGGTTTCAGTCATGCCGTAAGTTTCGAACATAGCAGCCGGAATGCTTTCAACCAAAGTTTCCAATGTTGAATTCACATGTCCACCGCCTACAATGATGTTTTGTACCGTTTTTTGCTTGAGCGTTTCTGCTGAATAATGTAGTTGGTAAGGTGTAATGGCGGTAAAATCAATCGGCATTTTAAGTTGCTCAAAGGGATTGGCCTTCGGTGCTGTTGTTATCAGGTTGAATCCGCCCGTTATAGCCCTGACAAGCATCATTTTACCTGCAATATAGGATGCAGGCAGACAAAGCAAAGCTGTTTTTTCCTCATTGAGACCGAAAAATGCGTTTGTCATTCGGGCCGAATTGCGCATGGCCGTTTTTGCCAACCGTATTTCTTTGGGAATACCTGTTGAGCCGGATGTATGTGTTGTCACGAAATCGGTATCGTCGAACCAATTTTTCAGAAACAGAAAAATGGCATTTTCCCACGAATCGGTTGCTTCGTCGTTTTTCTTCAGTTGTTCAAAGTTATCTTTACTGAAAATTGAGCCATTGATTTGGATAGTTTCCTGTTTCATTTTAAAATAGTGCTTAAATCCCAGTCATTTTTAGTTTGATAAAATAGTTTTGCATTCCGAATTTCGAGTGGTGACGGGATGTTTTTATGATACAATTGTCCGGTTCCCAAACCCTGTGGAAGTTCTGACTCTAATGTATAAGTCCATTGTGCAATGGCATTTAGGCCTATGTTGGCTTCGAGTGCCGATGTGATCCACCATTTTACCTGATGCTTCTCGGCCAGCCGAATCCATTCTTCCGATTGTTTAAATCCGCCCAGCAAACTTGGTTTCAGAATGATATAAGCAGGTTTTATTTTTTCGATAATTATTTCTTTGTCAGCTGATTTCACACCGATTAATTCTTCGTCGAGCACTATTGGTATAGGCGAATGTTTACAAATATCAGCCATTGCGTCCAATTGTCCTTGCTTAATAGGTTGCTCGATGGAATGAATGTGATAAACTGCTAATTTTTCAAGCTTTTTCAATGCGTCTTCGGGCGTAAATCCTCCGTTCGCATCCAGTCTGATTTCAATTTCCTCAGGAGAAAAGTGTCGACGGATGCCGGCAATAATTTCCAGTTCGGTTTCAAAATCCAAAGCGCCGACCTTGAGTTTGATGCATTGATAGCCGGCAGCAATTTTTTCAGTGATTTGCTTTTGCATAAACTCCTTATCGCCCATCCAAACTAATCCGTTGATAGGAATTCCGGTTTTTCCTTCGGTGAAATTGGATGGAAAAAGTTTTTTCGAGTCATTGGCTTTTAAATCGAGGAAGGCCGTTTCAAGT
This sequence comes from uncultured Paludibacter sp., assembly GCA_963678465.1. Lineage (GTDB taxonomy): Bacteria > Bacteroidota > Bacteroidia > Bacteroidales > Paludibacteraceae > Paludibacter. Next base: position 2,686,079 of record OY782858.1, on the reverse strand, counting down.
CCAAAAGCTATGGACGGAAAAGCCGATAAATCGATGTCTCCTTGATTGTTCCCGGCATTTATCCATCTGCAAACTTCGTTCAGTTTTTGCTCATAAAATTCCATGGGATCGATGCTCAAATCGGGAATAGTAGAGCATTCGCCTATTCCGGTAAAACCTTCCTGTTCCAAAATAAGGAACGACGAGGGTTTATGAAGCAAAACTCCCCGCGAAGTTCCAGCGGGTAATTTGAACTGAAGATTGATTTGAGTGTGTCGGGCTTTCATCGTTGATATTTAACTGCGATTAAGAATGCTGATAATTAATTTTACAATGACATGCATTTCTTCTGTTTTGCTTGTTGCAACAAATAAAGTAAGGGCTGCAAGTGCTTCGTTACTGATAATTGGTTTGCGGTCAACTCCAAAAAGGATATTGTTTCGACTTAAAAACAATAAAAAACATGCAGCTCCTATACGTTTGTTTCCGTCAACGAATGAATGGTTTTTTACTATCAAATAAAGCAAAATCGCAGCTTTCTCTTCAATGCTCGTGTACAAATCCTGGCCATTAAAACTTTGCTCGATTTGATGAATGGAACTGTCGAATGTTTCGTCTTTGGGTTTGGCAAAAACATCAGATATAAACTCTGATTTTAAGTTGAAAATAAGCTGAAGGTATTCTTCTTTTGCCGGATAAATAACTGATTTAGTTGTTTTTCCTTTGATGTCTAATTGCTGATGGTCGTAATCATCCAACAAATCAAGTCCTTTGGCAAAAATCTTTAGCATTTCACTGTCTTGGGCAGTGGCTTGTTGTTCAATAGCTCTGCTTAAAATACGAATTCCTGTTTTCAGATATTCAACTTCTTGTTGTTTTTCTTTTAATCGGTTTTCGTTAATTGCATAACCTTGAACCAGATAGTCTTTCAATCGTTGCGTTGCCCACTGCCGGAATTGAGTCCCTCGCTTAGATTTCACTCTGTATCCTACAGATATTATTACGTCAAGATTGTAATACTCTATTTTACGTTTTACTTTTCTTTTTCCTTCTGTTTGAACTGTCAAGTAATCCTTGACAGTTGAATTTCGTTCTAATTCTCTTTCTTTAAAGCAGTTATTGATGTGCAAACTTATGTTCTGCTTTGTTTGATCAAATAAAATTGACATTTGTTGTTGAGTTAACCACACAGTTTCATTTTCAAACTGAACCTGAATCTCAGTTTCATTATCAGATGATCTATATATTTCAATCTCATTCATAAATATCTCAGTCGATAAAGTAGTTTAAGAACAAAGGAACACAAATACTTTGATATTGTTAGTAATATTTACAAGTTCGTATTAAAGTACTAATTACAACATCAATCCCACTCCAAAGCTTATTGAAAATAACAAAGTTCCCATAGCCAATTTGCCTAATTCGGGATAAAGTTCAATGGAGTTTTTGTAGGTAAAAACGGTTTTCAGGTTTAAAAACAACATTGGAAATGAAAGTAGAAATAGCCATTGCCAGGGTGATTTATAGTTGATAACCGTATAGATAACCGCTAATGAAATAGCTCCACCCACTAAAAATAAATGATAGAGTTTGGCTTTTTGTGGTCCCATAGACACCACGATTGTTTTCTTATTTGCATTTTTATCTGCTTCGTAGTCACGTAAGTTATTCATGTTAAGTACTCCAGTGCTTAAAAATCCCATGGCCGAAGCGGGTAGCAGCAAATCCCAGCTGAAAGATTGTGTATGCAAAAAATAGGTGCCGATTACGCCTACCAACCCAAAAAATATAAACACGAAAATATCACCCAACCCACGATAACCGTATGGATTTTTGCCAACGGTATATTTAATGGCAGCCACGATAGCAGCTATTCCCAATACGCCAAAAATCAGAATATTGGTTATGTCAATTCCGGCTGTACCAACCAAAATAAGCACCAAACCGGAAATGGCTGTAAAAATGCCAATAATAATTATGCCTTGCAGCATTGTTTTCGGTGTGATTTCACCTGATTGTACCATGCGTTTCGGACCGATACGTTCGGCGGTGTCTTTGCCATTCACAAAGTCGCCGTAATCGTTGGCCATGTTCGACATGATTTGTAGTAAAATTGTAGTCAATGCGGCCAGACTGAATATCGACCATCGAAACTTATCTTCACCTGCCGCCAGCGCCGATCCCATGATTGTGTTCGATAAAGCAAGCGGTAATGTTTTCAGCCTGAATGCGGCTATCCATTTTTTCATAAAGAGTTGCGGGTGTATCTGTTAGTTTTTTATGTGTGAAATAAAGTACAAAGATAGAGTTTTTAAAATGTAATTCAATTGCAGCAAATAAACTATAAGCTATCCAATATATCTCTCCTTAAAACTTAATAGAACCGAAATTGTTTAGATATTAAATTTTACGGTCCACTTTTTTATTCAAAAATACAAGCTTATAAAATGTGTTTCATTATTAAAACTTAAATCACAAATTTATGCCACTAAATTTAAATCATGAGCTTGAAGAGGAGCAAAAACAGGAAATCATTAAAATACTGAAGTCGCGTTTTGATTCAAATATGCACCGACATCCCGATATAAATTGGGGGAAATTAGAGGCAAAACTCGAAGCAATGCCATTAAAACTCAGAAGTCTTTATGCAATGGAAAGCACAGGTGGTGAGCCGGATGTTGTCAAATACGACAATACTAATAATGAATATGTTTTTTGCGACTGTTCGGCTGAAACTCCCAAAGGCAGGCGCAGTTTGTGTTACGACAGAGAAGCTTTAGATGCCCGAAAGGAATTCAAACCTGAAAATAGTGCGTTGGATGTTGCTGCCGAAATGGGCGTGGAATTATTGGACGAGGAACAATACAGAGAGCTTCAACAATTTGGAAAGTTCGACACCAAAACTTCGAGTTGGCTAAAAACACCTTCGGACATACGCCAGCTTGGTGGAGCTATTTTTGCCGAATTTCGCTATGGGCATGTTTTTGTATTCCACAATGGCGCCCAGTCTTATTATGCAGTCAGAGGTTTTCGGGGATTGTTGAGGGTTTGAAACTTTCACTTCATACGATGACTCTGCATCATCGTATGAAGTGAAAAATTTCGATTACGGTAATTTAGGGTACTTGCTAAAGTCGGGTTTGCGTTTTTCTAAAAATGCATTTTTACCTTCTTTTGCTTCTTCAGTCATGTAATAAAGCATGGTGGCATTTCCGGCAAGTTCCTGAATTCCGGCTTGTCCGTCCAGTTCGGCGTTGAGACCGGCTTTTATCATACGAAGTGTTAGCGGGCTGTGTTGCATCATTTGCTGGCACCATGCTACTGTTTCGTCCTCCAGTTGGTCAAACGGCACCACGGTATTTACTAAACCCATTTCCAAAGCTTCGGCAGCCGAGTATTGTTTGCAAAGGAACCAAATTTCGCGGGCTTTTTTCTGTCCCACAACACGGGCCAGATAAGATGAACCGAAACCGGCATCGAAACTTCCAACTTTTGGACCCGTTTGTCCGAAAATAGCATTTTCGGAAGCGATGGATAAATCGCAAACTACGTGTAATACATGTCCGCCGCCAATTGCAAATCCGTTGACCATAGCCACAACAGGTTTTGGCATACTGCGAATCATTTTCTGTAAATCCAACACGTTTAGACGTGGAATTCCATCTTTTCCAATATATCCGGCAGTTTGTTTTACGTTGATGTCGCCACCACTGCAAAATGCCTTATCGCCTTCGCCTGTCAGAATTATAGTGGCAATGTCCTGGCTGTCACGGCAAAATACCATGGCTTCAATCATCTCTTTTATTGTATCGGGCGTAAACGCGTTGCGGTACCGCGGACGATTGATGGTGATTTTTGCTATTCCTTCGAAATATTCGAACTTAATTTCTTCGAATTCTTTAATGGTTGTCCAGTTTCTCATATTGTTAAATATTACCCCTAACCCCTAAAGGGGAATAAGAGAAGTTACTATTGTTTGTTTTAAATCATATAGATGATACGTGGTTGATGTTCCCCTTTAGGGGTTAGGGGTCTTTATTTTCTGAAAATACCCTTTATAATTCTCTGTATTTAAATCAGCATCCGTGAAAATTTCTAAAACAGTTGCTTTTTCTGCTTTTAATAATTTGTCAATAGCACCAGGCAACTCATTAGTTTCAGAACAACTAATATATTCAAGTCCATAAGCTTCGGTCAATGATTTAAGTTGCACCTGATGTGGTGTAGTGAAAAATTCCAAACTATTCTCCATTAGTTTTTTGTCGCCGATAAAACGGAAAATATTTCCTCCGTTATTATTCATAACAATAATTTTCAGCTGATTGTAGATATAATTGTTCCAAAGAGCATTTGAATCGTAAACGAAGGACAAATCGCCTGTCAGAAAAACGGTTGGTTGTTTTGAGGCATAGGCGTAACCGGCCGCTGTCGACATGCTGCCGTCGATACCTGAAGTTCCACGATTGCAAATGTAAGTCAAATCTGCTCGTGCCGGGAAAAGCTGCGTCCAACGCACTGAAGTGCTGTTGGCTAAATGCAATACGGTTTGGGCGGGAATTTGGCCGAGTAATTCTATTGTTACCGCCATATCAGAAATTGGCGCATCTTTTACAAATTCCTTGTGCAGCGTTGAGATTTCACTCATTTCCTGCTGATAAATATCTGAAAAGTTGCTTACGGTTTTACCCAAAGGCATCTGGCCGACACTGTCGGTTGCATAACCGGGAATAACTGTTGTCAAACTTTTATATGTATCAATATAAGGCATTGACGATTCGATTTGCCATTGTTCCGCAGGTTGATGATTGCGGAGATATATTTTTAATTGCTTGCAGATAACAGAATGCCCAATGGTAATCAGTAAATCCGGTGCAAAGGAGTCATTGCTTTCAAGCGAATTTATGCGCGAAAACAAGGATTCAGGTTGTGTAATAATGTTTTCGCCTGCTATATTCGATAAATTTTCAGCAATAACCACTACATCCGGCTCATTGGCAAGTTGTTGAGCCAATCCACTTAAACACTCATTTTTAGGGAAAACACCGAAAACCACTAATTTGCGTTTGTGTTTGAGCCAGCTGTTTTGTAAAGTTGACAGACTTTCGTTGTTCAATTTTTGCGAAGCAGCGAGTGTTTTAATTATTTTCGGGTTGCTGTGATGTTCGGGAATGGCTGTGTAAATTGGTTCGCGCAAGGGAACGTTGATGTGCACCGGGCCTTGCGGATACGAAACAGCTGTATCGATGGCCTGTGAAATCTGGCGATCGGAAAATTGCAAATCAGCATCTACAACTGTTTCTACAGGCAATCCGAAACTTGCTTTTATATAGTTGGCAAAAATATTAGTTTGTCGAAGTGTTTGTCCATCAGCCTGATCAATAAGCTCTGTGGGACGGTCGGCGGTGAAAACGAGCAAAGGCAAATTCTGATAATAGGCTTCGGCAATGGCCGGCGCAAAATTAAGTACAGCCGTTCCCGAAGTGCAGACAATTGCTACTGCTTCGCCACTTTGTTGCGCCATGCCCAATGCAAAATAAGCAGCCGAACGCTCGTCGGTGATGCTCAGACATTCCATGTCGGGTTGAGCCGTAAATGCAAAAATTAGCGGAGCATTGCGCGAGCCGGGTGCAATTACAACTTTACGAACGCCATGTTGAGCGCAAATTTCGGGTATGTTTTTGATTCCTTGTCGGAAATGATTCATTTTTGTTTACGATTTAATCATTTATCATCATTCAACTTTTCCAAAGTTTAAAACTTTGGAAAAGTTATTATATAGAGTCCTCCTTTGGGGGATTTAGGGGGCTATCACATTCATCAACGTCAGCATTTTATTGTCGGTTTCTTCCCATTCCTTTTCGGCAACGGAGGATGAAGTAATTCCGGCTCCGCTGTACAGCACAAAGTTATTATCAAACAATTGTAAACAGCGTAAGTTTACAAAGACATCACTTTTTTCGTTGATATTCAAAGGACCGAAAAAGCCGGTGTAGTAGCCACGGTTGTGTTGTTCGTTAGCGAGAATGAAGTCACGCGCTTCTTTTTTTGGTAATCCGCCGACCGAAGGGGTAGGGTGAAGAGCTTTCAGAAGATCGCTGAGCCGGTTTTCTATATCTGTTTGTGGAAATTCAAAAGCCGTTTTCAGATGAATAAGGTTGGCGGCTCTATAGTTCTCTGGTCCGGTTTTGGTGATGTTCGAAATTTGTAGTGAGCGAAGTGTTAGCTCCACAAAATTTGTTACAATTCCCTGTTCTTCAATTTCTTTACTGCTCCATCGGTAATCTTCGGTTTCCAGTTCTGTGGCCACTTGTGTGCCGGCCAGCGAAACGGTTTTTACGCTTCCGTTTTCTATCGCAAGCAGTGGTTCGGGTGTTGCACCTATCCAGCAACCCACTTCCGGAAGCTGCATGATGTACACAAAAGCATGCGGATATTTCTGGCAAAGTTTCAGAAAAAACTCTTCCGGCTGAAAGCCGTCAGGTAATTGTTCAACGCGTACTTTTGATAACACTACTTTCTGAAATTCATTAGCCTTCATGGCCGAAACGGCATTATTTACATTACCAATAAATTCTTCAGAAGGCGTAGTTTTTATTGTGTTTTTAGGTTTCTCAACCTTAATAAAGCGGTGGTTGGCTGCCAGTTTCTCAATAAAAACATCTGCAATATCATTCGAAAAAAACATGCAGTCGGGTTGCAGAAAGAAAGTGCCGTGTGTGGGTGATTCAGTAAACGGCGAAACCACAAAACCTGTTTTTTCGTGCAAATCATTCAACGATTCCAGTCGTTCAGGCATCGAATGGTGCTGAACAACGGTGATAATTTCGCGGTTGAGCGGTAAACGATAGGAGGCAAACGGAATGTTCTGTTGCAAACAAACCGTTTGCAATTTATAAAGTGCAGCGTATGATTCTTTGTCGAAAGTCATTTTTTATTTGCCTGAATGAATAGGAACAATGCGGTTCGTTAGCCTGCAAAGCGAAATGAGTTTCCCTGTTTTATCTTCAACACGGATTTCCCAAACATGCTGAGTTTTTCCGCGATGTACAATGGTTCCAATGCCGAAAACTTCATGCTCATGGGTGGTTGCCACATGGCTTCCACTGATTTCAACACCTAAAACGGCATACCGAGTTGGGTCAATCAGCGCTACCGACCCGGCACTTCCGACCGATTCGGCCAAAGCCATGGTGGCGCCGCCATGCAAACGTTTCATGGGCTGAAAAGTGCGCTCATCGACAGGCATTTTAGCTACAATGCGCCCTTCGCTAAGTTCGACGTATTCGATGCCCAAATGTTCCATTAGAGTGCCTTTGCTAAGTAGTTGAAGTTGATCGAGTGTAAGCATTCTTTCTATCGTTTTTCTTAAGCGGGATGATTATTACCAGCCTAATTTTAGTTTCACAAAAATATTGCGTCCGGGTTCGTAAAAGTTTAGGCCACGATTATTAAACAGATGGTTTTTGTAGGCTTTGTCGAGTACGTTATCGATACCGGCAAATGCCTGTAAATAAATATTTTTTACATAAACAGGCATTGAATTAATTCTGTAATTAAAAACCACATACCCTTCTGTTGCAGTTTCGTTAGCTGCCAGTTCATGCTGAGTAGCTGCCCATTCCATTTGAAGAGAAGTCTCGAACACATTGCCGGCACTGTAGCTGAGACTTGCCATGCCGTGAGCCGGTGGAATCATTGGAAGCGAAGTGTCGGCTTTCATATCGCGTGTGTATACATAACTTGCATTGGTGCTGAATTTTAGCCTATTTGTTATAAGTGCGTTGAATTCAATTTCTCCTCCCGCAAACAAAGCCTGATCAATGTTTTTATATTCGTATACATTCGATGTTGCAGAAATTCTTTCTTCGGCAATCAGGTCGAAAAGATAGTTGGCAAAAACATCGGCTTTTATAAGGATTCTTTTTTTTGCAAAAGTGTAACGCAGGTTCGAAAACCAGCCTTGTTCCGATTTTAAATTCGGATTTCCCTTGTGAATGCCATTGCCAAGATCGATGTATTTAAATCGTTCTTCGATAGACGCTACTCTATAGGCATTGGCCAGCGATAAAATAATTTTCTGATTTTTCGCCGGACTGTATTCCATATCAACATGTGCAGAATAAGAAATGTTATGATTAATGCCCGGATAGAACAGAATATTTTTTGCGAAAGGGACATCCACTTTTACTCCATCAATTATTTTATAATTAAAAATACGATTGAAGGCTGAATCGTTTTCAGTGCGTACATAGTCGAGCCTGAAGCCGGCATTTAACTGTAAGTGACGAGGGTCTATTATTTTTTTATAAAGAGCAAAAATGCCTACATCCATCATTTGAGATGCAGGCGTTGGTATTTCGCCAATTACAGTAGTGTCGGCGCCCATGTTTATTTTCATGCGGCCGGTTTCCGAATCGCGCAACCAACCTTCGACGCCGAGCGTAACAGTGTTGTAGTTGTTGAAATAAAGATTCGAAGTGGCCTTAATTCCCGATGTTGTGTTTAAGCTTGCTGGCAGCGTAAGGTTCGCAGCATTAGGTTTTAGTTCTACATCGCGGCTAATGTTTTGTGTATAAGCTTTAATGCGCAATTCTTTGATCAACGTGGAAATATCTGTGAAAATATATTCAGCGCTCAGCTGATTTCTTTTGATGGCCGAATATCTTGCTGTAGCTGTTGCAGGAAATGAGTTGCTTCCCGGAATTCCCACATTCCATGCCTGGAAATGGTTGTAGCTCACAAGTAATTCCTGCTTGTTGCCATATTTCATTCCTCCTTTCAATCCCCACGAAGCGTCGTTGAACTGACTGTTTCTTAATTCTCCTTCAGGCGTTTTTGTGTTGTCGGCAGTTCGATAACTTCCGTTCAGCGTAATGTACCATATTTTATCGGTGAAATTAACGGTAGCAGCATTTGTCTGGAGTTTATTTACCGCGTGGTATCCGGAACTTACCTTTCCAGAGGTCTTAAATATGTCCGAATAGCCGGGGCGTTCGGAAATAAAATTGACGATTCCACCCATAGCGCCTGTTCCATACAGCACTGAACTGGCTCCTTTTACAACTTCAATTTTTTCGAGACTGTTCATGTCAACAGTCGACAGAACACCGGCAATATCGGTGGCTGACTGAATGCGGTCTTCATCGGACAGAAAGAGAAGCCGTTGCTCCGACATTCCTCTTACATTCAGCGATGTAGCCCATGTGCCGTCGCGCGAAACCCACAGGCCTGTTTGATTGTGCAAAGCATCTGCCGGCGTTACAAAATCATTCGTTTCAATTGTTTTCTTATCGGTGGAAACATAGGGCAACGACAAATGGTTGGTGGCAAAACTGAAAACAGTTAGTTCGTTCAATTTTACCGAGTCAGTGGTTTGCTCCGGCAATTTTGGAGTTGAAATATATGAACTGCTCAAAAGTAAAGATAAAGTCAGAAATGTCATGCTGTTTTGGTTTTAATAATAAATCGACTACAAAAGTAAATAAAATTGAGATAGAAAAGGTTCAATCTTCGAATAGTATTTTGAATCATGAAGTTAATTAATCGGAAATTTGACTTTTACATCAGTCATAAGACGATGGATGTTGGGAATTTTTCAGATTTCTACTGCAAAAGTTAAATTGTCTGAAAGTCAATCGAAATCACAAGCAAGGTTATGCGGCTTCCCGAATCGATTTTTATTTTTTGCCGTTTACAAATGTCTGAATATCTTTTTGGTGATTTCGGATTTTATAAAATATTAATTGCATGTGTTTATAAATCAAAATCATATGTTTTGATTTGTAATTTTTTTCGATTATCTTTGTAAGCTATAAAAATATAAATATATATATACACAATGATAAAAAGATTTCTATTGGTTTCTTTGTTTTTGTTGAGCTGGACGGTAGCGTTTTCGTGCACAAATTTTTTAGTAGGAAAAAATGCAACTGTTGATGGCTCAACGCTTATTAGCTATTCTGCCGATTCCTATTTTTTGTTCGGAGCATTATATCATTATCCTGCTGCCACTTATCCCGAAGGGGCAATGCTTGATGTAACCGAATGGGATACAGGTAAATACCTGGGGAAAATTAAACAGGAAGCGCAAACCTATTCTGTGATCGGGAATATGAATGAGCACCAGTTGAGTATTGGCGAAACTACTTTTGGTGGTCGCGAAGAATTGATTGATACTACTGCCATCATTGATTATGGAAGCTTGATGTACATCACTTTGCAGCGTGCCAGAAATGCGCGCGAAGCAATAAAAGTGATGACTGATTTGGTGGCCGAATATGGCTACTATAGCTCAGGTGAATCTTTTTCAATTGCCGATCCGAATGAAGTTTGGATACTTGAAATGATAGGAAAAGGCCCCGGCAATAAGGGTGCTGTATGGGTAGCACAACGCATCCCTGACGACTGTGTTTCAGGGCATGCCAATCAGGCGCGTATCACCACTTTTCCGTTCGACGATAAAAATAGTTGTCTCTACTCTGAAGATGTAATTGCTTTTGCGCGCGAAAAAGGTTATTTCAAAGGTAAAAATTCAGAATTCAGCTTTTCCGATATTTATGCTCCTCTCGATTATAGTGCACTTCGTATTTGCGAAGCGCGTGTATGGAGCTTTTTCCGTCAGGTAAATCCTGAAATGGAAAAGTACATCACTTACGTTAAAGGTGAAACTGCCGAACGTATGCCGTTGTGGATAAAACCAGCTTTCAAAATCAGTGCTCAAAACGTTAAGGAGTACATGCGCAATCAGTACGAAGGAACTGAGTTTGATATGACTAAAGGAGTTGCTGCCGCGCCTTTTGGGAGTAAACTGCGCCACAGCCCATTGTCGTTCAAGGTGGATAGTGTTGAATATATGCATGAACGTCCCGTGGCTACGCAACAAACCGGCTTTACTTTTGTGGCTCAAATGCGCAATTGGCTACCCGATTATATCGGCGGTATTTTGTGGTTCGGAGTTGATGATGCTGCAAGCAATATCTATGTGCCCATGTATTGTGGTATCAATTCAATCCCTGAATGTTATAATGAGAAAAATGGTAATTTGCTTGAATATTCTTCCACTTCTGCCTTTTGGATTTACAACGGTGTTGCCAATTATGCTTACGGGAAATACTCCTTTATGATGCCCGATATCAAAAAAGTACAGGCACATTGGGAAACTGATTTTAACGCTTTGGTTCCTGCTGTAGATAAAACCACTGTAAATATGACGGAAACCGAAGCACGTGCGTTTTTAACCAATTTCAGTCTTACTCAGGCCGAAAATTCAACTGCTGCGTGGAAGAAACTCGGAGAGTATCTGTTAGTGAAATATATGGATGGGAATATAAAAAAGGAAAAAGATGGAAAATTTCTCCAAAACGAATTGCATATCCCACCCGGAATTATTCGTGCAGGTTATTCCGAAGAAATATTACGCCAAATTGCTAAAGAACATCCCGGACTAAGAGTGAAAACTCAGGAGGAATTAAATTCAAGAAAATAAGAAAGTTGAAAATGACCTGACATGTACTGTCAGAAAATGTAATTTTCAAAAAAAACAGAAACCTGATTTCGTAAGGTTTCTGTTTTTTTTAAGCTGATAAAACAATTTATATTCCACCGTGTTTCTAAATTATATTTACATTCCATCTATTCTTAAAAATATTACAAACATTAATTGAATCATGAGGTTAACAAAATTATTCAAAGAATTTTTCGACAGCGAAAAGGCCGGTGGTCTTATCCTTATCTTTGCTACTGCTCTTTCGCTGATTCTTGCCAACTCACAGTGGCAGGGCTCATATACTGAGTTCTGGGCTACCGATTGGGGAGGACATTCGATCACTCATTGGATCAATGATGGACTGATGACGATATTCTTTCTGCTTATAGGATTGGAACTCGAACGGGAGATTTATGAAGGTGAATTGTCCGACATACGCAACGCTTCTTTGCCTATCATTGCCGCCCTGGGAGGAATGCTTGTGCCGGCAGGAATTTTTATGCTACTGAATTATGGTTTGCCTACTCAGTCGGGCACCGGAATACCTATGGCCACCGACATTGCATTTGCCATTGGAATTTTATCTTTGCTGGGGAATAAAGTACCTGCATCATTGAAGGTTTTCCTTATTGCTTTGGCTGTGATTGACGATTTGGGCGCCATAGTGGTAATTGCCATTTTTTATTCAGCATCCATTTCGCTTTCAAATCTGATGATTGCGTTAGGAATTTATGCTGTACTCATTTTGCTGAACCGCCTGAAAGTTTGCAATATGATTCCATACCTCATTGGAGGAATATTGATGTGGTATTTTATGTTGCATTCGGGGGTTCATGCTACCATTACCGGTGTGTTGCTTGCTTTTGCCATCCCTTTTGGTAAATCTATCGACAAATCGCCTTCATATAAAATTCAACATTTTCTACATAAGCCTGTTGCCTTTTTCATATTGCCACTTTTTGCGGTTGCTAATACCGGTATCGTTATTAAAAGTGGTTGGCAGGATGGATTGCTCGAAATGGGAAGTCTTGGAATCATTGCCGGACTTGTCATTGGTAAACCCCTGGGTATTTCGCTCTTCTCGTACCTTGCTGTGAAATTTAAATTATCAAAATTGCCCACCGAACTGAAGTGGGGAAATATTATAGGTGTTGGCTTTTTGGGTGGTATCGGTTTTACGATGTCAATTTTTATAACATTGCTGGCTTATACCGATATGGATATGGCCAATAATGCTAAAATTTCAATATTGGTAGGATCGGTCATCGCAGCCATAATTGGTTTGGTTTGGCTGAAAATTATGCTCGTGAAACCTGTTGAGGACGAGGATTGAAAAGGCGAACATTGCTTTATATTTCAAGACAATGGGAAAGTAAGAACAAGCGTTTTCAGTTGGATGCCTGATGTTATTGCTGATTGTCGATGAGGAAGGCATTTGTGTTTATAAGTTTCTTTTTGGCCTGCTTTTTTCTGTACCATTCATTTGCTTTGTAGGTAAGGTAGGCACTCCCGGCTCCCAGCACAGCGCCTGCCAGCACATCACTAGGATAATGGACTCCCAAATTCAATCGGGAGTAGCCCACTGAGCCTGCCCATAGGTAGGCCGGGGCTATCACATACCATTTTGGGTGGGCAAGGCTCAACGAAGTAGCCACTGAAAATGCCAACGAAGTGTGTCCCGAAGGAAAGGATGCTGATGATTCGTAAAATGCAGGATCAACATTCAGTTCAGGATGAGTGATGTAAGGACGTTCGCGATCCACACTGTATTTCAGTCCGTAAGTAAGCACTGTGTTTATTCCCATCGAAACACCTATATAAATGGCATCCCGGAGCAATGCATCATCCTTCTGAAACAAAGCAACAGATCCCATGACAACAGGTATGGCAACTGAGGTTATTTTTGTGGAATTAGATATAAATTCTGAGTAATTCCGTAACCCACCGGAGGACTCGTTCAACGATTTTAGAATTTCATAATCGGTGGTTTGTGCAGTAATTGTGTGACATATCGTCGAAATAAAGCAGAAAAGCAGAATAATTGTCGTAAATTTGCGCATTGTTTTTTTTTCAAAGATAATTTTTTTTGTTTATACGTGAAAGAAAACAATAAACAACCAATAAATATACGGTATTCAACCATTATTGCTGCTGCAAAACTGGTAGCAGCTAAAGTACCACAGATCGAACTTATTCATGTTTAAAATTGCCATATCAGGCCCCGAATCGACAGGAAAAACAGAAATAGCCAGGCAGTTGGCTCAGTATTTTGCCGGACAGTGGATACCAGAGTTTGCGCGTGAATATATTGAAAAACTGGGCAGGACTTATACCTACGAAGATGTTTGTGTGATTGCCGAACAACAAATACTGGAGCAGAAGAGCTTCGAAAACGACGATTCACCCGGATTTATTTTTTTTGATACCGATCTGATCATCACAAAAGTATGGTTTGAGTATTGTTTTGGCAAAGTTCCTGAGTTGGTGACAGCGCAACTCAATAAAAATTATTTTGATTTTTATCTTTTGTGTTATCACGATTTGGAATGGATTCCTGATCCTGTACGTGAACACGGCGACGATCGTCAGTTTTTTTTCGATTTGTATAAAACAGAAATTGAAAAAACAGGAAAACCTTACGCCATCGTCACGGGTAAAGGTGAGATGAGAATAGAGAATGCTATAAAAGCTGTCGAAAAATATTTTGAAACCAGATAAGAGTATGGAAAAGAAACTTTTAGATACGATTAAAAAACTGTCGGATACCGATAGTTTTAAAGCAATTTGCCATCAGCAAAATCAGAACCACCCTATGCCTTCGGTGGATGTGCTCGGCGAGATAGTGCAGTTGATCCGTTCAATTCTTTTTCCCGGCTATTTCGGCAATGCTACTGTCAACAGTAAATCAATGATTTATCACATTGGTGTGAATGTTGAAAAACTACAACTCTTGTTGTCCAATCAAATCAAAGCAGGTATTTGTTTCGATGCTTCTGCTGTCGACGAAAATGCTTGTCGGATAATGGAGTGCGATGCCAGCGAAAAGGCAATGCAGTTTATAAGTCAGCTTCCTGCCATTCGCGTCAGACTACACACCGATGTAATTGCTGCATTCAATGGCGATCCGGCAGCTAAAAGTTTTGGTGAAGTCATTTTCTGCTATCCGAGTATTCGCGCCATAAGTAATTATCGCATTGCCAACGCATTGCTTAAGCTTAATGTGCCGCTTATTCCTCGTATCATAACAGAGATGGCGCATTCGGAAACAGGTATTGATATTCACCCCGGAGCTACGATAGGCGAATACTTTACAATTGATCACGGCACTGGTGTTGTCATTGGTGAAACGGCTGTCATTGGTAATAATGTGAAAATGTATCAGGGCGTAACTTTGGGCGCAAAGAGTTTCCCGCTCGACGAAAACGGAAATCCGATCAAGGGAATTCAACGTCATCCTATCATTGGCAACAATGTGATCATATATTCCAACTCAACAATACTCGGTACTATCAAAGTGGGCGATGGAGCGGTGATCGGCGGAAATATATGGGTGGACAGCGATGTGGCGCCCGGTGCTAAATTGGTACAACGAAAATAATTTGTTTTAGAAAAACAGAAAACTAAATATATATAATTTACAATATGGAATTTGAAATGATAGCTAAAACCTTTCGGGGTCTTGAAGAGGTATTAGCCACCGAGCTTGTGGGTTTGGGTGCAAACAATATAGAAATTCACAAACGGGCTGTAAGTTTCACAGGCGACAAAGCCTTGATGTATAAGGCCAATATGCATTTGCGTACAGCTTCGCGCGTGCTGAAGCCCATTCTTACTTTTAAGGCATCTACTGCCGACGAGATTTATGAGGAGGTAAAAAAAGTAAACTGGACCGATTACATGACTGTTGACAGTACTTTCGCTATCGATGCTACTGTTTTTTCTGATGAATTTCTTCATTCCAAATTTGTTTCGTACCGCGTAAAAGATGCGATAGTGGACTGGTTCAGAGAACGTACCGAAAATCGTCCATCTGTTCGGCTCGACAATCCCGGTTTAATGTTCAATATACATATTTCGCAAAAACAATGTACCTTGTCGCTTGATAGTTCGGGCGATTCCTTACATAAACGTGGTTATCGGATTTCGCAAAACGAAGCGCCTCTGAACGAAGCATTGGCTGCCGGAATGCTGTTGATGGCAGGTTGGAACGGGCAAACAAACTTTATAGACCCTATGTGTGGTTCGGGTACTTTGTTGATAGAGGCCGGATTGATTGCGCTTAATATTGCTCCCGGCGTTTACAGGTCATCGTTTGCTTTCGAAAAATGGAGCGATTTTGACAAAGAGCTTTTCGACGAGGTTTACAATGACGATTCCATGGAACGACCGTTCGATTTCAAAATATACGGATCTGATATTTCGGCGAGAGCCATCCAAATTTCAGAGCAAAATGTAAAAAGTGCAGGTCTGGGCAAATATATCGAACTACAACGTAAACCAATCGCCGAATTCGAAGCTCCGGTCGAAAACTGTTTAATGGTAACCAATCCTCCTTATGGTGAGCGTATTACATCGGATGATTTGTATGGATTGTATGCATCACTCGGTACTACAATGAAATATAAATTTACAGGCAACAGCTGCTGGGTCATTAGTTCGCACGAAGAATGCCTTGATAAAATAGGAATGAAACCCACCGAGCGTATCAAATTGCTGAATGGAACACTCGATTGCTGGTTCAATCACTACGAAATTTTTGCAGGTAAACGCAATGATTATGTGGCAAAAAAGAAAGGTAAGTATTAGAAATTTCATGTAAAAATGCACTAATTTTTTCTCGCATGAATGTAGCGCAATTGCCCGAAGGATACAGGGAGATAAAGACTGTGGATTTGCTAAATAACAAGAAGGAGATGCTTACGGTGAATTTGGCAGCTCTCCTGTTGGGAGCCGTTATGGTGTTGCCTGCCGCTCTGTTGGTGCCTTTCCATGCATATCATAAAGAATTGCTGTATAATATATTTGTTCCGTTATTGTTTCTTGCCGCTCTTTTTCTGTATATTCTGCTGCACGAAGCCGTTCACGGAGTATTTATGAAAAAGCTGAGCAATGTAAAGCCCTATTTTGGGTTCAAAGGACTTATGTATGCCTATGCGGGAAGTACTGCCTTTTTCGACAAACGCAGCTATTTGCTTATAGCGATGGCACCTGTTGTTTTGCTGGGACTTGTGTTGCTTCTGGCCAATCTGCTGCTGCCTGTAGCGTGGTTTTGGTTTGTGTACATCATTCAGATTGTAAATATATCAGGGGCAGCAGGCGATATCTATGTAATGAATATCATTCGTAAAGCACCTGCCGACACGTTGGTTTGTGATGCAGGTGTTTCAATGAAGCTGTATTCACAAGCCTGAGTTTTGGCTAACACATATGTTATCCCAAATTTAAAGTAAAGTATTTTCGTCTTCTAATGCCTGATAATAAAATAGCTAGCATTAAATTCAAAAAAAAATAGATACAAAAGCTTTTAAAAGTTGGGTGATTAAAAAAAATAACTTACTTTTGTCCCCGCAATCGCCCAGATGGCGGAATTGGTAGACGCGCTGGTCTCAAACACCAGTGGATTCACTTCCATGCCGGTTCGATCCCGGCTCTGGGTACGGAAAACCTCAATAACAATGTGTTCATAACACAGTTATTGAGGTTTTTTATTTTATTGTCATGTGTTTATGTGGCACCCATAAAATCCAGTAACCCTCACCTTACGCTGCCGATGTGCTTTTATTAATGATTTTTAAGTGCAAGGCGAAAACAATTTGTAATAGTAAACAGTTAATGTCTGAAATAAGCAAGAGACGATAATCAATGAATTCAAAACAGGAGAGTGCATCAGGGTGGCTTGGGAAATCGATGGCTGAAGCAAAAAGTGCGTATTTATCAGCTTCGTTGATGACTATTCTGAGTGCAGGATGTTTTGTGGCTTTTAGTTGGTATTTGTCAGGTTTTGCTGCTTCGTGGCTTGTGGACGGGGAAGTGTTGGCTTATCAATTGCTATATGCAGTTGCGTTTATTACAGGTCGGTATGTTTTTGCACATTTTGCGTCGGTGCTGAACTACAATGCCGGCAATGTGATTGTGGCAAAGGTAAAGAAACGGCTTTACCCCGAATTGCTTAATAACAATCAAACGGACTCTATTTCGAGTACATTGTTGGTGACAAGGGCCACCGACGATCTGAAACCCTTCTATTCTTTTTTTGTTCCTTATGCTTTGGCTTCGGTGTTGGTGGGTGGTTTGTTGCTTGTTGTGAGTTTTTGGATGGACAAATGGGTGGGTTACACACTGCTTGTCACTTTCCTTGTTATTCCCATGCAAATGATAGTGATAGGTGTGGGAGCTGAGGCGCTTCATAAAAAACACATCAGCCTTTTTATGAAGTATTCGGCAGTTTTTTACAATCGCCTGCATACAATTGCCGAAATTGTGAACCTCGACAACTTTAAACCACAATATCTCTTTCTGTCCGAAAAAAGCAAGACGCTCAACAAAGCAACTACCAATGTGATGAGTGTTGCAATATTGTCGTCGGCAGTACTGGAGCTTTTTGTAACAATAGCCATTGCTGCGGTGGCCATATATTTAGGAATGAGTTTGCTGGGTATTATGCCCGGGCCGAATTACGGAAAAGGCTACGATTTCAAAACAGCTTTGTTTCTTTTGATGTTGTCGCCCTATTTTTTCTTTTATTTGCGCAAATTTGTAAGCGCTTATCACGACAGGAACCGGGCGTTGGCAGCTGCAAAGCTATTGATGCCTTTACTGCACGATATCGACGAAGTGCCTGCAATAGATGAAAATGAACAACTTCGGACGCTTGAAATCAAAGACTTGAACTTTGCTTATCCCGATACGGTTGTGAAAGTATTGCACAATATTCAGCTTCAACTTCCCGTGAAAGGACTTGTGCTTGTGAAAGGCATTTCGGGTTCGGGGAAATCCACTTTACTGAAAATATGTTCGGGAAACCTGAAAGTAAACGAAGGTAAAATAGCGTTCAATGGACGCGATAATGCTTGGTCGCAGCAATGGTTGAAAGTGAATTCGTCGTACATGAATCAATTTCCCTTTATCTTCGATGGGACCTTGCGTTACAATGTTTTTCTGGATAAAGCAGCCGAAGCACAAAAGGATTATCCCGCTTTTCTTGACAAAATACTTGACAAAAAAGAAGAAGGCTGGGAAACGCAGTTGAGTCACAATGGAAAGCAACTTTCGGGAGGCGAAAAACAATTGGTTACGCTTGCACGCATGATGCTTTATCCTCAACCGGTGGCCATTCTTGATGAACCGACAGCTAACCTTGATGCTGCGACTGTTGAAATCATTCTCGAACAAATACTGAAAATGTCGCACGAAAGATTGGTAATTGTGGCGTCACACGAAGATAAATTTGATGCCATTGCCACTAGAGTGCTTCAACTGAACTGGGGGGAACAAATGAATTAATAATTAATAATTAACAATTAATAATTGATAATTGACGGGAGACAGTTCAACGATTCAACAGTTTCACAGTCTAAAGTCTAATGTCAAAAGTCAAAAGTCTTGGGATCAGAGATCTTTGTCTTTTGTCTTTGTTCTTTGCTCTTTTGTCTAATGTCTGGAGACCGGAGACTGTTGACCGTTGACTAAAAAAACAACTAAATGAATACATTCTTACAAAAACATATATTTCAACCTTTAGCAGGCCGTTGGGTGCTGGGTATTTCGGTGTTGATATTCTGGACAGTTGCTTTTGTGGCTCTTCCTGCCATTTCGGGTTGGTTCCTGGCTGCATCTACTGTTGCCTTTATCACTGCCAATGCTTTGTTTGCGTATTTAATTCCATCTTCCATTATTCGTTTGCTCACGTTAATGCGCACAGCAAGCCGGTATTTCGAACGACTTGAAAACCATAAAACAACGCTCGATGCACAACGCAGGCTGCAACTTGCCATATTTCAATCGGTAGCACGTTTCCCTTATTTTAAAAAACAGGTCAATAACAACTCCACGATCCTCGAAAACAGCACACATGGTATCGATCAGATTTTGAATCATATTTTACTCTGGTTATTGCCATTTACGGCGCTTATCATTGCATTGGTCGTTTATTTTTTCTTTCTTGCCGTGTTTTCGCAGGCAATTGCTATTGAATTTTTAATTTCATCAGCGCTTCTTTTGTTCGTGTTGCCTCAGTTGATTTTTAGGAGAAACCGTATTCTCTACACAAGGCTCAAAGCAGAACGGGAAGAAAACAATCAGGCGCTGATACAAAGTTTCAGAGGTCGTATCGAAATTTCGAAATACAAACTGGAGCAAAAGGCCATTGGTCAGTACGAACAAAGAATGTTACTGATAGAGCGACTTGAAAGTAAACTGCAAATCAATTCATTTACATTGCAACTGATGGCCGGATTGGGGTTCAGCTTTATTGCCATATTTATACTTTGGAATACAACGAATTATAAGTTCGATGCTTCATTGGCTATTGGTGTTTTCTTTGGTGTTATGGCACAGGCCGAATTGGCCGAAATGCTTTTTGCCGGTAAATCGGAGAAAAGTTCGGTAGCACATCAAATCAACGATTTAGATGCCATTATTACGCAGGGTGAACATGAAATGGAAGCCGTGCATGTAAATTCGGCTATGGAGACTTTGACCTTGAGCAATGTAAGCGCCCATATTCCCGAAACAAATGTAACTACCGAAGCATTGACATTGGAAATAAAGAAAGGCGACTGGATAGCGCTTTATGGCGAAACGGGCAAAGGAAAAACTACCTTGCTGAACAGCCTTTTTTATCCTGAATACCGCCTGAAAGGTACATTCACCTGGAATAACGATACTGAAATTTCGCATTTGCCAGTGCCTGAATGTGTGTATGTGACTCAAAAGGCTTACTTGCTTACAGGTACCTTGCGTGAGAACTTCGAATCTTATCCCGACAATGAAATTGTGCATGCGTTGGAAACAGTTGATCTTACTTCATGGTACAGCAACCTTCCCAATGGTTTGGATACATGGTTAGGCGAAAATGGTGAAACCCTGAGTGGCGGTCAACGTAAAAAGTTGTTGTTGGCACAGGCATTACTTAAAAGGCCACAATTATTGGTGGTGGACGAACCTACAGCAGGGATCAGTGCCGACAATGCCATTGCCATTTTCAGCAATATAAAACAACACAATCCAAATATCACTATTTTGATGGCCACACACTTGCTTGATTTTGAGTCGGTGGTGGATAAAGTGGTGAGGATATAGTTATTTACTATTTAATCATTTACTATTTACAATTGAATGTCATTAAGTTAAGCCTTGCAGTCTTAATATCAGGCAAAATCCTTAACTTAATAACATCGATTTACTATTTAAACATATCCCATTTAATAAAATAGAGCATAAACAGTATATTGCCGGTTTATGAATGCGACATTATATTATTTTCATTTCCCAAAAAAAGGAAGACACAGGTGGTTGTGTCTTCCTTTTTTTGCTGAAATCAGCAAACTTACATGCAGTAAAACTATGACTGAATGATAAACGTGGATCTAAAATTAATTAAGAACTGCATCAATTGTTTTCATTAGGCTGGTTATCGTTGTTGAACGTAAAAAAATCGGCTCTCAATTTGTTGTTTATGAAAAAAATACACAAAAATTTGGTTGTTTAATGTTTTTATTTAACTTTGTCGTTTATTAACTCTCTTTTTAAAAATCCACTTTATTTCCATTCTTAATTTTATGTTGGGCGAAATGTGAAACATCTGTTTCTTTGGTTGTTATCTGTTCCGGTTGATATGATTGACGTTCATATAGATGTGAATGTAGAACGAGAAACGAGTTCAAACTATCTTTGTTTGCATATGAAAAAACACACATTATTGTCCCTCTTAGGCTTATTGTTTTTTGTAACTTCACAAGCGCAAGTTTCAAAATCAATTCATGTTACTGCCGGTAAATTGAATAGTTCGATTTCGGTCGATGAAAAAACAACAATTACAACCCTCAAGTTGTCAGGAACACTTAACACCGCCGACTTTATTTATATTCGCGATAGCCTTACCGCTGTTCAAATGCTTGATCTGACTGAAACAAAAATTATAAAGCCAATAGATTCTATCCCTAATAATGCTTTTTTTCACAGAACAACATTAAAATCTGTAGCTGTTCCCTCGGGCACTATTTATATTGGAAAATCTGCTTTTTCGGGTTGTACCAACTTAACTGAGGTTAAGTTACCACCTACAATCGAATCACTTGGTATTTATGCTTTTTCGAACAGCGGTATTACTTCAATTGAATTACCTGCAACCTTCTCTCAAACAAGTGGATCTTGTTTCTCGAATTGTGTAAATTTAGAAAAAGCAACTATCCCCCATGCCATTGGCATGTTTAGTGGCAATTATAACCTGAAAACAATAGTAATACCCGATGGAGTTACACAAATAAGAGAAGGCGCTTTTTCTCAATTGACTAGTATGTCGAAACTAAGTATTCCTTCGACAGTAAGTTCTATTGGAGCCAATGCATTTAATAATTGTATTCAGCTGGATTCGGTATCAATTCCCGAAGGAGTGACATTTATTGGTTTGAGTGCATTTGCTGGATGTAACAATTTGAAAACCTTAGTGTTGCCCGAATCGCTGATCGTCATTAAAACATTGGCATTTGCTAATTGTAACTCATTGACAACAGTGAAAATACCTATAGGTGCTACGAGTGTCGAAAGCGCTGCTTTCAAAGCTTGTACGGGTTTAAATACAATAATCACAATGACGTCACAAGGTGCTTATGGTGGGGATATATTCGATTCCTGTTCAAATATTAAAACAATTATTATCCCTGATGGGGCTAGTTTAATTAAGGATAATGCGTTTTCAATAGTTTATAGTAGTGTAACATCTGTGATCATTCCTTCGTCAGTTACAAAAATAGGTAATAGTGCCTTAAGAGGCTGTATTGCTATTGAAACGATCACATTGCCTGAAAAAATATATAGTATTGGATCATATGCATTTGCTGGTTGCTCAGGATTAAAAACTTTAGAGTTTCCAGTATCACTTAACCAAATCGGAACCCAGGCATTTATGGGTTGTACAGGGTTGAGTTCAATTGATGTTCCGGGTACAACTACTGTTGCCTCCGGTGCTTTTCAGAACTGTACAGGACTTGTGATGGCCACAATAAGTGCTGCGAATTATTCAGGGAGTATATTTCCGGGTTGTACACAACTGAAAACAATAGTAATACCTCAGGGTGTGAATTCAATACGTGATTATGCATTTTCCAATTGTAATACGCTGGATTCAATAAGTATCCCATCGACAGTATGGCAAATTGGTTATGGTGCTTTTCAGAATTGTAGTAGTTTAAAATCTATTCATCTGCCAGCATCGATTCAGTCTATTCCTGATTATTGTTTTACACAGTGTACGGGTTTAGTTTCAATAGTCATTCCAGCCAATGTAACAACAATAGGATCGGGGGCTTTTTGGGGTTGCAGCGGATTAAAGTCGATTACTGTAGAGAATTCATTCCCTGTTGATTTGATCAAAACTCAAAGTGTCTTTCCCGGGGAAATAAAAACAAGCTGTAGCCTCAATGTACCCTACAAAACAAAAAGCCGCTATGCTGGTGCATTTCAGTGGAATGAGTTTGCGAATATTGTCGAAAAGTCAACAGGTGTTTACGTAAATTCAAATAAAGTTGATATTGCTCCCGCGGCGGGCAGCTTTAATTCTGTTGAACTATATGCAAATGTTGAATGGACAGCAAAATCAAATCAATCCTGGTTGACTGTAAGCCCGCTTTCAGGAACTGGTAATGCTGTGCTTACGTTTACAACTGATAATGCTGTGATAGAGTGGAACAGAAGGGCTTACGTAACGGTTTCATCTCCGGGTTATAATGACCAGGTCATCGAGATATATCAAAAGTTACTTCCTAAAACAGTTAATATCACGGCAGGTGGACTTCAATCGGCTTTAACAAGTGTAGAACTCAAAAATCTGACAACACTTACAGTTACCGGCACTATGGATGCTCGCGATTTCATAACCATCAGGGATAATATGCCCTTGATTGAAAATCTGGATTTAAGTGCTGTAACTATAAGTATGTATTACATAGGGCCGGACCAGCCTTATAATTCAGCTAATTCTATACCGGCGAATGCATTTTATAATTCTGCTGCAACTATGTCTATGGCGCCTCTCAAATCTGTCCTGTTGCCTAAAACAATCACAAGTATTGGGTATAGTGCATTCAGAAATTGTACACTTTTGACATCCGTAAACATACCGGTAGGGGTGAGAAGTATTGATCAATATGCTTTTTATAATTGCAATGGGCTAAGCTCTGTCTATGTCAACACAAATGTACCTATTGATTTAAAAGGCAACCTGAGTATATTTGTTTTTAATGCTGCAAATTGTACACTTTATGTGCCTTATGCATCAAAAGCACTTTATACTTCGGCCGAACAATGGAAGAATTTTACAAATATCGTTGAAGCCGGGAAGGGCTTTATGGTTGGAGTAAATAAATTGGTACTACAGTATGATGATGCAGGAAAAGTAGCGGTCGATGTAAAATCAAATGTTTCCTGGACGGCCACTTCAAATCAGTCCTGGTTAACTTTAAGTCCGGCTTCAGGATCGGGAAATGCAGCTCTTGCATTTATAGTTGAAAATAATCAAACAACAACCACAAAAAAGGCGATTGTAACAATATCGGCACCTGATTTTCCTGATCAAACAATTGAGGTGACGCAGAATATAGCTCCTAAAACAATAGATATTGTTGCCGGTGGATTATATTCAGCACTTACAGCCGATGAACTTAACTTCCTTTCGTCTGTAGTTTTGACAGGGTCAATGGATGCCCGTGATTTTAAAACATTGAGAGATAAAATGCCACTGTTGACAGCTATCGATCTTTCGGAGGTAGAAATTTTGGCCTACACAGGGTCGGAGGGCACTATAGAGGGGATAATGACTTATCCTTTCAATACAATCCCTCGGAACGCATTTAATATTAATAACAGAACTATTGGTAAAGAAACATTACAAACAATAGTACTCCCATCTAAACTATCGGGTATAGGTTATGGTGCATTTTTATTTTGTACTGGCTTAAAATCAATCAGTATTCCTGGAACTGTCAATAGTATAGGAAACTATGCCTTTGGCTATTGTTCCGGATTGACTTCTATTTATGTTCATTCGCTCTTGCCGGATCTCTTCGATGCATTTTATACTGTGTTTGATAATGTCAATATGGAGGCTTGTACATTGTATGTGCCCTATAAATCCAGGTCGTTGTATTCGATCGCTGATGGTTGGAAATTTTTCAGGAACATTGTCGAAAATCAAAACGGTTTTATGGTCGGTAATAACGCTGTAAAACTTCATTATTCAGCCGGAAGTACGGCTGTGATCGATATAAGTGCGAATGTTCCCTGGAGCATTGTTACTGATCAACCCTGGATAAGTTTAAGTAGTATTTCAGGAACGAGCGATACAAAACTCACGATTACTGTTGGGGAAAATGAATCAACAGATCGTCGGTATGGGAGTATCACCTTTTCTTCACCGGGATTCGCTTCTCATATCGTAAATGTAACACAGACAGGTGCGCCTTTAACTGTCGATATAAAGGCTGGAAGTTTATCCACTGTATTAACGCAGGATCAATTGAACTTTACGAATGATTTAACAGTTACCGGAACATTGGATGTAAGGGATTTTAAAACAATGCGGGATTTAATGCCGGAATTGACAATGATTGATTTAAAAGAAACTGTTATTGTAGCGTATAGTGGTCAGGGTACAGATGGTTACTTTGGTGAATACAAAGATAATACTGTGCCACCCAGTGCATTTTTTGTTTCAGGTAACAATCAGGGAAGAACAGGTTTGGTTTCTATCAAATTACCTTCTTCCGTCAAAGGCTTTGGAAATTATGCATTTATGAATTGTAAGAATCTGACTTCATTTTACGTATATGCAATTGATCCGATAGATTTATCGGGTTCAAGTTATTTATTTGATGGAATAAATATGGCTGCTTGTACGCTTTACGTTCCTTATGGAACAAAGCCATTTTATGCAAGTGCTTATTACTGGAAAAATTTTGGAACTATTATGGAAGCAAAGACCGGTTTCCTTGTAGAAACAAAGCATATAAAATTAAGGAGTGATGAAGGTAGATCAGCGAAGATAGGTGTGAAGGCAAATATTCAGTGGACGGTTAGCAGCGATCAGGCATGGTTAAAGGTTCAACCGATTACATCGACAGGTAATGATACGATAACAGTGATGGCCGAAAGTAATACGACGCCAACAGTTCGTAAAGCTACAGTTACTGTAACGGCTCCGGGTGAAATGTCACAAACAATAAATGTGATTCAGGCAGGAGCAGCAAGAACAATTCATACATCGGCCGGTGAGCTTCATTCGGCATTTACTTCTGAAGATGCTAAAACATTGTCGGAGCTTACAATCACCGGAAATATAGATGCGCGCGATTTCTTTTTTATGAGGGATAGTATGCCAATGCTCACTTATCTGGATATCAGCCAGGTGAAAGTGGTGGCATGTGTGGTTGCGTATACGAATTATTATGCCGATGCAATTCCCTGGGAGGCTTTTGCCTTTACAGGAACTTCAACTGAAAGAAACCGGTTAACTTCGATAAAGTTGCCAACGACAGTTGCTGTAATTTCAGATAGAGCTTTTAAGTCGTGTGCAGACCTTACCTATATTAGTATTCCAAACTCCGTAAAAACAATAGGTGAATCCGCATTTAGCTTGTGTACTTCACTCCCGGAAATAATTCTTCCGGATTCGATTCTCAAAATAGGGGCATTTGCTTTTCACTCATGTATTAAAGTAAAAACAATAACAATCCCTCCACTTGTAACTTCAATAGGGGAAGGTGCTTTTATAGATTGTAAAGGACTTACGAGTATATATGCTCAGCCCGATGTTCCTGTAAATTTGGCCAACTATACGATTGTTTTTGCTTCTGTTGATGTGCTAAACTGTGTTCTGAATGTGCCATTTGGACAGAAAGCACTTTATGCGGCGGCTCCTCAATGGAAAAATTTCAGTAACATCGTTGAAAATACAAATGGTATGTTGCTAAGCAAATCCAATTTGAATGTTCCCAATAAAGTTACCGGAACTATAACTGTGGGAGTGACTTCAAATGGCTCATGGGCCGTTAGTTCAGATAAAGAGTGGGTGATTGTAAGTCCTTTGAATGCAGTCGGTAATGATACAATCACTGTAAGCGTTGAAAATAATCCATCTATGCTGATAAGAAGTGCAATCATAACAGTTACTACAAATGGTGCTCCTTCAAAGAAAATTATTGTTACCCAGGGGGCCGAATCTAAAATACTAAAGGTGGACGCCGGGGGCTTGTTTACGGCACTGACAATTAAAGAACGACAAACTATTTCTTATCTTAGGATAAGTGGTACTATCGATGCCAGAGATTTCAAAACAATGCGCGATTCAATGCCTTTGTTATCGACCCTGGATATGAGTGATGTTCGTATTGTGCAATACATAGGCAATAAGGGGCCCGATCAGACAAGCACTATGGTGAACTATGAAGCCCATAAAATTCCTCAGTATGCGTTCTTTAATAATGTTGTCGATGCTGCTGAACGGAAATTGACTTCTGTGGTTCTACCTGCATCAGTCACTGTTGTAGGGGTGAGGGCCTTCAAGCGATGTGTTGCTTTAGAAAATATATCTTTACAAAATTCAGTTACAACAATTAGTAGTGAGGCTTTTTCGGATTGTAATCGTCTAAACAATGTGACGATGAGTAATTCGCTTACAGCAATTGGTGCTGGTGCTTTTAAGAATTGCCCTGCATTAAAGAACATTTCAATTCCAGCATCAGTTGTTACAATTCAATCCGGTGTTTTTGATCTTTCGGGAATTACAACAATCTATGCATATCCGATACTTCCGGTGATGAATACAGGCGCTTCGGGCGAAATGTTCAGTGGGCTTGATAAGGCAAACTGTACACTTTATGTTCCACAAGGCTCAAAGCAGGCGTATCAAACGGCTTACGAATGGAAAGATTTCGGACATATTTTTGAAATGACAACAGCAACACCTACATTAGATGCTGATCAGATACATATACTTGTTGATCCTAATTCAAATACATTCAGATGTATTGGCCTTGAAGGAAAATATCGTGTATCGGTTTACGACATGAATGCCAGACTATTGTTTAGTGCCCTAACGCAAACCGGCGAAAGCATATCAACGGATGGTTTCCCGAAAGGGATGTATATTGTAAGGCTGATCACCGACAATGCCGTTATCGAGAAGAAAGTGCTGAAGTATTGAGCTTTGATGAAGAATGCCCGATAAGAAAAAAGGAAGACACAGGTGGTTGTGTCTTCCTTTTTTTGTTGAAAGAGTTTTTGTTGGACTGTGAAAATACAAAGGTGCTTTATGTCTTTAACTGAAATGCCCACAAGTGAGAGGACTTCAATAGTTCACTTTAATTTCTACATCCGTCAGCATTTTTACCTGTTCCGGAAGAAGGGGGTTTCCTGTCAGATCAACATATTCAAGATGTTCAAGTTCCAGCAATGGCGAAATATCGTCAATACGATTGTTCGATAGGTTGACACTTTTAAGTTTTATCAAATTGCCTAAGGCATCAATATCGCCAATTAAGTTGTCGGCGAGGTTTAATTCTTCCAGTCTTTCAAGTCCGCTGATGGGAGAAAGGTCGACAATCCTGTTGTCGGATAAATCAATTGATTTGGCATGAATGCAGAACTGAACGCCATCAAGATCGGTGATATCGCTTGATGATAATTCAAATTCATCGATATCCTCCAGATAATACGATGGAAATTCAACATCCACATGACCATAATGTCTGATTTTTATAGCATCGTAAAAATCATAGGCTATAGGTTTCTTCGACGTGGCTCTGGCTTGTTGCTTATCACTGTCGTGAATAATTGTAAATCCATCTGTCGTTATATCCCAATCGTAAACCGGTGAATAATCAATATCTTCATAGCTGTTTAATGAACTCGATATTTCATCTATCCGTTCCAGTTTCAAAATATGCGAAAGTTCAAGCAAACCGTCGAAGTTATTTGCATCAACAAGCGTCTGTATTTCGTTTAAATAATAATTGGAACGGTCGGGGTGATAGAGCATTATTAGTTTGGAAAAACCCTTTCCCTCAGCAGAAATTTCGATATCAACAAAATCACTTATTATCTCTCCAATCTTTTGCAGCATCGAATACTGCTGATTTTTATACAAATTAATCAACGTCAATGAGATCCTGTTTAAATTTCTGACCGTATAGGCTTCTTCCAGTTGTTGCTGAAGATCGGTTATAATCATATCAAGCTGTGTTTTATTATTGTTTGTATGTTCTATCGAATGTTTTTTAAATAACTAAAGTTGGTTCACCTCTGACACCCGTAGAGCTTTGTACATTGAATAAAGTGTATCCGGTAGGAGCAGCTTTGTTTCTCCGGAACTTAATCTGAGAAGAAACGTTCAAAAGTCTTCGACGTTTTGAAGTTTTTAGTGTAAAACTTTTAGTCGTCGAGGAACGAGACACTAAAATGTTTCTTCGTTCGTTTCCCCTTTCCTGCCGGATGTTCTTTAAATGACTAAAGTTGGTTCCTGTCAGACCTCCGCAAAGCTTTATGCGTTGAATAAAGTATATCCGGTAGGAGGAGTGGACTAACTTTATGGAAATCTTTTTTCCACTATTTTGTTATTGTCTTTATACAGCTCTGATAGATTAAACTTTTTCTCACCCTCTTCTTTGCTTAGTTCAATTATTTCAATATTAAAATCCGGAGAACTACCAATAGGACCTCTTATAACTCCAGAGTGTTTTAATGGATTATAGCCTTCACCCCAATAATATAAGTCAACATATATTTCACTTTCATTGCCGGGAGGAATTTCAAGTACCCTTGATTTATGGCTCGTAATGAGCGGATAAACAATCTGAATTTTCAGCGTATCATTTGTTTCTGATTTTATAATTAATCGATTTCCGTTCTTAATTTTCTGAAAAAGTTTACCATTCACCATTAAGTCCATTTTAGCTAAACTTCCATAGAATTGCTTAGCTCGCATTAAATAAATGGTTCTTTCACTTCCATTATTAACCTGTCCAACTAAATTTGTTTGCACAAAAAACAACGTGATAATAATGCAAAATGTTATATTTCTATTCATATTTATAATTTTATTCGTTTCCTTTCCTGCCGGATGTTCTTTAAATGACAAAAGTTGGTTCCCATCAAACTCCCGCGAGACTTTTTACGTATAATGAAGATATCTGTTGGGACAAGGGTAGATAGGTGTTTTTGTTATTTCCTTCAACCCCAAAAATCCCCTTCTCCCTTTCACCTGTCAAAGTTAATTAAAAGTGCTAAAATTGCAAATAAAAACAAAATAAATTGAATATTTGGGCAAAAATAGGGAATAAAAGGAGTGGAACGAGCCGTTGGTTATTGAAAAAGGAGAGATAAAGGGAGCTTTTGTTTAATTTCATATCAATGAAAATCAATTTCACGATAAGGAAATCAACAATCACAACCATTAAATATAGCATAACAATCATGAAAGAAGGTTTTATGAAAATGAAAGCATGTATCATAACAATTAAATGGTCTTTCATAATGATTAAATGAAATATCATAATCATTATGTTCAGTTTAATGATCGTGAAAGAGATTTTAATGATCATTAAATTGAAAATCAGTATAATTATTTGGGCTTAATTTATAAAAAACCGAAAATCACAACAATTAAAATCAATTTTACAATAATCAAATTGAATATCATAACTATGAAAGACAAAATCACGATCGGTAAAGACTAAATCACAATCATTAAACTTCATTTAATGATTATTATATTCCCTATCATAATCATTAAACTCCAGTTAATGATCATGATTTTCCGTATCACGATCATTAAATTCATTTTGTTTGTTGTTGTATTTTCGATAATCTGCCTGTAAGTGAGCAGTTTGAGAAATGAAGGAAAATAAAAAAGAATAAAAATACAAAAGGCAACCCTAAGTCCTCCTGATGGGAGAAAACAGGGAAGCCTTCGGTGTTGTTGGGGTCAGCGTCGGTGATAAACCTGGTCGAAAGGCACCCTGAAACGGTCGCCCCAAATGCCTTTGTTGCCATTGCGAATGCCGCAGGGAACGATCATGTTTATTTCGGCGCCATGGGGCAATTGAAGTAGCTTTTTCACCCTTCGGCTGTCGAAGCCTTCGAGCGGGCAGGTGTCGTAACCTTCGTTGGCCATGGCAATCATAAAGGTTTGAGCCGCCAAACCGCAGCTTTTGTGTACCACCACGCGTGCATCGCTTTCGGAAAGGCCTGTGAACATGGGTCGGAAGAGGCTTACGCTCACTCCAATGGCTTTGCGGAACATGCCCAGCAATCCGAAAAAGCGACTGTAGATAAAGGGCATGGCTTTGTTGTAGTACAATTCGCGGCCTTTGATGCGGTTCTCTTGTCGCTCGGCAGGACTGTTGCGTGCAATATTCGTTTTCTCAAAATCAATCACCTGTTTGGCACGTTGACGATGCAAATCCTGGCGCGTAACAAATACAACTATTTCTTTTGCCGTTGCCGCTGCACCTTGCGAAAGGCATGCCTCTGTGATCTTGCTGAGCATTTCGGGTTCGGTAATGTGATAAAATTCCCAAAGCTGCATGTTCGAACTGTTGGGGGCAAGGGTGGCCAGTTCAAGACAATGTTTTACTTTTTCGGTGTCGAGGGCTTTGTCCGGGGCAAAATTGCGCACCGAACGCCTGAAATTCAATACTTCTTCGAGATTCATGTAGTCGTTTTTTTTTGTTGTATATAGTTATTGTTAATAAACAAAGTTCGTGCATGATAGTTCGGAGGCGGTTTCGGGTTTCGAGTTCCGAGTTTCGGGTTCTGAGTTCAGAAATGAATTTGAAAATTTGAGAATTTGAAAATTTGAGAATTTGAGGAGGGGGTGGAAGAATGTAGCGTGTGGATTTAGTTTCGAGTTTTGAGTTTCGGGTTCAAAAATGAGTTTGAGAATTTGAGGAGTTGGTAAAGTTTCGAGTTCAGAAGACGATTCAATTAATCAATTATTCAATAATTCCACAGTTTTACGCTTCCACACGGTTATTTATTGCACTAAATTTCGCATACCGATGATCTCCCCTTTTTTAAGGGGAGTACCCGAAGGGGGAGGGGTTAATGTTCTGATTTTTAAGTTTCGGGTTTCGAGTTCAGGAATGAGTTTGAAAATTTGAGAATTTGTCCCGAAAGCTTTCGGGATTGAGAATTTGAGGAGAGGGTGAAAGAATGTAAAGTGTGGATTTAGTTCTGAGTTCCGGGTTTCGAGTTCCGAGTTTCGGGTTTTGTTTTGAGTTTCGGGTTTGACACGCACCGGCTACTTTAGACTTTCGACCTTTGACCTTTGACTTTCGACATTAGACTTTCGACCCTCTTCGCCTTTTTAACTGAAATGTAACGACAAATGTGGTTCAAATATGTTTTTAAGCATTATAATGCACTTTATTTCAATTATTTTTGCAGAAAAGTTGCGAGTTGCAAAAAAAATGCGTTCCTTTGTCGTCGAAAAAGAAATTGTATTTTTTCGTCTGTCTATTTTCAACTCTAATTTTTCGAATCAGAATTTGTTATACTTACGTTACTACACTTCTCTTTAATCACAATTATTTATTTTTTATATTTTATTTTTTATGAACATTTACGTAGGTAACTTAAGTTACAAAGTTAGAGAAAGCGATCTTAAAGAAGTTATTGAAGAGTATGGTCAGGTTGATTCATGCAAAATCATCATCGATCGTGACACCCGCAAATCAAAAGGTTTTGCTTTCGTTGAAATGGCTGACGACGCTGCTGCAAAAAAAGTTATTTCTGAACTTAACGGTGCAGAATTTGACGGACGTGCAATGGTTGTTAAAGAAGCAACTCCAAGAAGCTAATTTTAGCCTCTAAAAAAAGCATACTAAAACTTCTGTTGTCCTTAGGGACAACGGAAGTTTTTTTTTTGTGCCTTCTCCTTGTCATAATAAGGGATGATGGTACTGAAAATAAACCTTCAGAATGTTTCAATCCCGCGCATTATTGTTTCCCTGTTTAGATTCAATGTATAATATTTGCAAAAACTTTCAAATTTCACACTTTTTGGGGTTTTACAGCGTTTTTCATTAACGGAATAAC
Organism: uncultured Paludibacter sp.; assembly: GCA_963678465.1. Taxonomy (GTDB): domain Bacteria; phylum Bacteroidota; class Bacteroidia; order Bacteroidales; family Paludibacteraceae; genus Paludibacter. The sequence continues at coordinate 2,653,306 of OY782858.1, read as the reverse complement.
TTTAAAAAAGCATATCTTTGCGCTCATAAACTTTTTTCAGTCCATCAAACAACAGTACAATGAAATCGACCCTCAAACTTATACTCGTTTCCATGGTTTTATCCATCGGTATTCTTTCAGCACAAACTTATCGGTTAGAAGTTGGTTTTGTAAGCCCTAAACAATCGGGTGCAGAATTCAGTACCAATTATTTCAATGGCGGTCGTTTAGGTGTAACGGCTGAATTCGATCTTAAACACAATTTCAGTTTACTTACCGGCGCTTTGTATTCGTTGGTATATTCCAATAAGGTGCAGTATTATAGTGCTACCGACTCTGTAACGTATAAAACTTTCGGACATTCTATCGATATTCCGTTAAGACTTACCTATACCCTTCCGCTTTCGAAAAACCTGAAGGTATTTGGTTTTGCCGGACCTAATCTGAATGTAGGTATTGCTCAACCCCGCAAAACAACAGCTACATTAAGTTCTTCGCTTGTGCAGGTAATTGATGAGTTCGGAAATGTTCCGACCAATGGCACCGAAGATCTTTACAAAAGTGCAATGATCAGTCGTATCAATTTCCAAATGGGCGCCGGTGGTGGTGTGCAGTGGAAGAACTATCAATTGAAGGGTGGTTACGATTTTGGCATCAATAGCATTAATAAGGTGGACACCAGTAAATTATTCCGCCAGGGAGGATGGTATGTGTCGCTTGTGTATCAATTCTAAGTATTAAATAATGTTTAAATTTTGAGGAATCCAGTACTTCGGTCACGTTTTTGCTACCGTAGTTTGTGTGTGTATAAGTAATAATAGTGAACGACCTGTTTTCGTGAACCCGGAACTCGAAACTATATTACCTTACACTATTTACTTTATTAATTTAAAAACATTATTTTATGAAAAAGATTAGATTTGGATTATTGGCTTTAGTAGTCATGATGTCTGTTGGTGCAAGTGCACAGGTTGGTTTAGTAGCAGGTTATAGCAATTCAGTTACTGTAGGGAGCGATGAAAACTTAAATGGTTTTCATATTGGTCCGGCTGCCGAAATCGACATTCAGGGACCGATAAGTTTGCAATACGCCTTGATGTACAATTACCTTAGAAATTCTTCAGAAGCCACAGTCATTGGCCAGACTGTTGAATCAACAACTACAGCTCATACTTTAGATTTGCCGGTTCGCCTTACTGCTAAAATGGCACTTGGCGAAGGATTGAATTTGTTTGTATTTGGTGGCCCTAACTTTAATTACGCCATCTCGCAGAAAACAAAAGGTTCAATTACGGGAGCTGTGGATACTTCAATAGAAGGCGATAATATTTATAAGGACGAATATGCATCGGGTAAAAAAACCTATTCTCCTTTCGACTTGCAATTGGGCGTAGGTGCCGGACTTGGTTTTAAAGATATTTCGGTGCGTGTAAGTTACGACTGGGGTATGTTGGACCGGGACAATCGCGAGGATTTCGAATGGAAAAATAATGATTTGAAATTATCATTGGTTTTCAACTTATAAGTGATTGTCTATTATGTTTTTCAAAAGGTTAAGTTTATGCTTAACCTTTTTTGTTTATTTTGCAAATCAATATACAATTATTCACCCGAATATGACTATTTTTGCATACAATTCTATTCAAATGCCGATTTTATAAAAAATGAATCTGTACTCACTGTTTCAACAACATCCCCTCATATGTACCGACAGCCGAAACTGTCCTGAAGGGTCGTTGTTCTTTGCGTTAAGAGGTGAAAACTTTAATGCCAACGATTTTGCAAAAAAAGCACTCGAAAATGGTTGCGCATTTGCAGTTGTGGACGACCCTGAATATGTGTTGGACGAACGCTATATTCTTGTGGATAACGTGTTGTCGGCTTTGCAGCAACTCGCAAAGCAACACAGACAACAGTTGAAAACCACGGTGATAGGTATTACCGGCACCAACGGAAAAACAACCACAAAAGAATTGATTGCTGCGGTGCTTTCGGGCAAATACAACACGCTTTATACACAGGGCAACCTGAACAACCATATTGGAGTGCCGCTAACGCTGCTGAAACTAAAACCCGAACACGAAATTGCAATTATTGAAATGGGCGCTAACCATCCCGGCGAAATAAAAACATTGGCCGAAATAGCTTGTCCCGATTATGGCATTATCACCAATGTGGGCAAAGCGCATCTCGAAGGTTTCGGGTCGTTCGAAGGGGTGAAGAAAACAAAAGCGGAATTGTACGATTATATTTTCGGTAAGGGGACCTCCATTTTTATCAACAAAGACAACAAGCATTTGGTTGAAATGGCAACAAAGGCAGGTTTCGATATGAAAAACCGCGTAAATGCATACAGTCTCGACCCCGAAAATACACTTTGTCCTGTACATGGAAGTGTGAGTGCGGGTGCACCGTTTCTGAACATGAAATGTACGCTCAGAAACAGCCCTGACTTTGATATTCACACAAAACTGATTGGTAGTTACAATGCCGAAAACGTTTTGGCGGCTGTGGCCATTGGTGATTTCTTCGGTGTGGCTGCGGAAACAATAAAACAGGGGCTCGAAAATTATACCCCACAGAATAATCGCTCGCAACTTACAGTGACGGACAGAAACAAACTTGTGGTGGATGCTTACAATGCCAACCCTACAAGTATGCGGGCGGCGTTGCTGAACTTTGGTGAAATGGATGTGGAACACAAGGTGGTGATTCTTGGTGATATGCTTGAACTTGGCGACCAGAGCGATGAGGAACATCAAAACACTGTGCAGCTGATCCGTCAGTTTACATTTGACAAAGTGATACTCGTTGGGCCGCAATTCAAAAAAACAGATCATAACTTTGATGCCTACGAAAGCATTGATGACTTAAAAAATAATATAGCTACATTGCAGGAACTGAAAAACTGCTATGTGTTGATAAAAGGATCGCGTGGCATACAGCTCGAACAGCTTTTATCTGCTTTGTAATTTGTAAAAATATTTTTCTTCGATTAAAGATTTCCAGTGTATGAAAAAAAACAATATAATTCTCCTATCTTCGCTTGCTGCCATCATTATTATTTTACTGATAACTGTCGTTTATTTTATAAATAAAGTAAACGAAAAGGAAAAAGAAATTTCGGAAGTAGCCGAAATGATGGTTTTTGAAAAGGAACAGGTTGAAAATGAATTTCAGAATCTGGCAACTGAGTTTGATGGTTATACAGTGAACATAAAAAACGATTCACTTTTTAAACTGCTTGATAACCAAAAAGTAAAAGTGCAACAATTGCTCGAAGAATTACGGATTACAAAAGCAACAAATGCCCGACGCATTGCAGAACTCCGGAAGGAATTGGCCACTGTGCGCAGTGTAATGGTACGTTATGTCAACCAGATTGATTCATTGAATGCTGAGAACAAAGTACTTAAAACCGAAAACGTGGAAGTGCGTCGGAAATTCAATCAGGCCTCCGAAACGGTGCAACAGCTTTCGAAAGAAAAAGAAAACCTGAACGAAGTGGTGACGCGTGCTTCGAAGCTCGATATCTCGGCTTTTAGTATGCAGCCTTTGAATAGCAAAAACCGTAAAACAACATGGTTTTCCCAAACTGCCAACCTGCAATTCAGTTTTACGATTTCGAAAAACATAACAGCCGTTTCGGGCGAAAAGGTATTGTACCTGCGCATTACGCGTCCCGACGATGAGGTAATGACAAAAAGCGCTTCTAACGTTTTTCAGTTCGAAAATAAAATGATTGCTTATTCGGCTAAAAAGAATTTTGAATATACAGGTGAAGCACATTCGGATGTAATCTACTGGAAAGTAGAGGAAATTCTGCAAAAAGGAACTTACAGAGCCGACTTCTTTGTGGATGGAAGCCGGATTGGAAGTTTTACTTTTGAAGTGAAAAAATAGACGTTTAAGATAATAAGGATTTGAGTAAGCTGAATAAAATAATGCAACAATCATAAACCGGTCAGGTGCTGTTTCACTTCTTTTTATTCAATTGGAAATGGCACGTTATTCAATTATAAAAACATATGTCGAATAGTCAGGCCTTTAAAATTGCAGCTGAGAAAATCTCTTCCGATGAAGGTCACCGGAAAACGATTCAGTTCAATATCTCGCGTTACGATGCAGCGGTGAGTAAAGGAATGGCACGTTATAAAAATGTAGAGCTTGCCAAACACAATGCCGCAGCCATCAAACGCGATGTGTTGCAACATTGGGACAGTTACCTGCTCGAATTCGAAGAAAAAATATCGGCAAATGGTGCTGAAGTGTTTTGGGCAAAAGATACAGAAGAGGCAACAGCTTACATAAAGCAGATTTTGAAGGACAACGAGGCGCGTTTGTTGGTAAAAAGCAAATCGATGACCACCGAGGAGATAGAACTAAACCATATTGCCGAAAGTGTGGGTTGCGAGTCGGTGGAGACTGATTTGGGTGAATTTATTGTACAGGTGGCAGGTGAGCGACCTTACCATATTGTAACACCGGCCATGCACAAATCAAAAGGCGACATTGCAAAGCTTTTCAACGAAAAGTTCAATACGCCCATTGACAGTACGCCCGAAGAAATGACCGAATACGTTCGTCAGGTACTTCGAAAGAAATATACAAGTGCTCAGGTGGGAGTTACAGGTGCTAATTTCCTGATTGCCGACATAGGAGGCATTTCGGTGACCGAAAACGAAGGCAATGGATTGATGACAACAGCTTTCCCGAAAGTGCACATAGTGATAGCAGGTATTGAAAAGATAATACCGAAAATGAATCAGTTGGGTTTATTTTATCCTTTGCTGGCAGCACATGGAACGGGTCAGCAAATAACGGCTTATAATACTATCTTTACAGGTCCGCGGAAAGACAACGAAGTGGATGGACCTGAAAAGATGATAGTTATTTTACTCGATAACGGACGCACCAATGTGTATGCCGATGACGAAGCTTATGAATCGTTGGCCTGCATTCGTTGCGGTGCTTGTCTGAATGGTTGTCCTGTATATAAAACAATTGGTGGTTACACCTACGATACAACTTACAGTGGCCCCATAGGTTCGGTACTGACGCCTCACCTGCGTGGATTCAAAGGTTTTTCGCATTTGAGTTTTGCATCGACCCTTTGTGGTAAATGCGTTGAAGTTTGTCCTGTAAAAATACCGCTGACCGACATTCTCCTGGCCAACAGAAGAAAGGCGGTAGAACAAAATTTACGTCCGCGAACTGAAAAAATGCTGATGCAGGGTTTTCAGCTTATGGGATCGAAAAGAATTGGATTTGATATGATTCCCGGAGGAATTAAATCTTTCGGCACTAAACCGCTGAATTGGTTGGGATGGGGTCCTTCACGTTCTATGCCTGAGTTTGCTAAAAAATCGTTTTCTCAACAATATAAGAATAAAAATAAATAACTGCAAAATAACAGAACTAAAATGAAACGTATAACTTTTTTACCTTTTCTTTTGTTAGTAATAACATTAACGCTTGCTTCGTGCGAAGAAGACAAATATGCTGACTGGAAAATTCTCAACAAACAATGGATTGAAAAATATTTTGAAAAACATGAAAACGATGCGGGTTTCCATAGGACCGAAAGCGGCTTGTGTTACAAAGTGATTCATCAGGGCGAAATGGGAAAACCGGATGTGAATAGCATAATAACAGTAAAATACAAAGGGACGTTAATTGATGGAACTGTTTTTGAGTCAAATGATAGTTTTGAATATCGGTTATCTGCTTTGATGCCAGGCTGGGTAGAAGGTATTCGAAAAATGAATGTTGGAGGACGTTATGTTTTTTATATCCCGGCCGATTTAGCCTATGGAGATGAAAAGTATGGTGACATTCCTCCTTACTCAACATTGATTTTTGAAATAGAACTGCTGGACTCGAGAACTCAATTTTAAAAAATATTGAAGATGAAAAAAACACTGATCCTTATTTTTATTTCGGTAAGCTCTTTCCTTTTCGGGACAGAGTATACTGTCAGTACAATTCCTAATCCGAAAACACAGGATGCGAATGCTTATGTGAGTAACCCGGATGGTATTTTAAGTCAGGAAGCAGTGTCGCGCATCAATGTATTACTCGATTCGTTAGAGGCCCAAAATGGTTCCGAAGTAGCAGTGGTGGCTGTCAGTTCCATCGGTTACGAAGATATTAAATCATTTGCCACAACATTGTTTAAAACATGGGGCATAGGGAAGTCGCAAAACAACAATGGTTTGTTGGTGCTTTTTGTGCTCGATCAACGAAAAGTAACCTTCGAAACCGGGTACGGGCTGGAAGGCGTTTTGCCCGATGCTATTTGCAAACGAATTCAAACACAGGCAATGATTCCCGAATTCAAAAACGAAGATTATGATGCGGGGATGTTGGCAGGGGTGCAAAGAATAGTGAGTACTGTAAAAAACGAACCTTTCGAAACAAAAGCCGAAACTCCCATTGCCTGGAACGAAGTTTTACCACTTGCAGCAGGGGTTTATTTGATCCTTATCATTCTTTCACTTGTATGGGTGAACAATATTGTAAATAAAGTAAGAAAAGATGCGCGTTATCCGAACAATATAGCCCGTTACAAAGTTATCAAAAGCAATAAAACGAGTGCCTTGATGCTGATTGCGGTATTGGTACCGATCATTGGCTTTGTTGCAATTATTCTATTGAAATTAGCATTCGAACTGATCGTATTGCTGCTTGTTGTTCCTTTCACAACAATTCCGGCGAACCTTTACGCTAAAGTGTTGATGCGGAAAATTCGTCGCGAGCCGATTCAGTGCAATGAATGTGGAGGTAAAATGCATATTTTGAGCGAAAAACAGGAAGATGCACATCTCAAGCTGGCGCAACAATTCGAAGAACAACTACATGCTGTGGACTATGACGTCTTTGTGTGCGATAGCTGTAAAAACGAAGCTATTTTTACCCTTGATAAACCAAGTGCCTACAGTAATTGTCCGAAATGTAATACAAAAGCATTTATTTTGAAAGATAAACGCACAGTAGTAGCACCTACATATATCAGCGCCGGTACCGAACGGGTCACTTTTCATTGTAAATTCTGTGGATACGAAGAACATCACAACGATAACATTCCTCGTTTGCAACGCAATAGCGGTGCATTAGTGGGAGGAGCTGTGGCAGGAGGTATATTTAGCGGTCGCGGAGGTTTTGGCGGCGGTGGATTCAGTGGTGGCGGAAGTTTCGGCGGTGGAATGTCGGGTGGCGGTGGTGCCACTAGTGGATGGTAATTTTATTTACTATTTTGTTAGGTATATGGTAATAATTGTTGATATGTTTGTTAAACTGATCCTTATAGATTAATTTCAACAGAATAGACCTCTATCCCTAACCCTTTCTCCCAAGGAGAAAGGGGACAGAGCAGTTCATTCTATGAGATTCGTTCTATTTTTTCACTCGACAAGTCCCTCTCCTCGGGAGAGGGATTTAGGGAGAGGTCGAAATTAAAAAACATATCAATAAATAATATCAATTACTTATTTACTATTTTATCATTTACAATTTAAATCATTATAAAAAAACAAATAATTAAAAATAAGACCATTATGAAAAGAAGTTCAATCATTCTATTATCGGTAGCAGGTATTCTTATCCTTGCCATCTTTTGGGGAGTTTCGAAATACAACGGTTTGGTAACTAAGGACGAGGCGGTAAGCGGACAGTGGGCCAATGTTGAAAATCAGTATCAGCGTCGTGCCGATTTGATTCCTAATCTTGTGTCCACTGTAAAAGGTTATGCTTCTCACGAAAGCGAAACCCTCGAAGGAGTGGTGGCTGCACGTGCCAAAGCAACTCAAATAACAGTTGACCCTAACAATCTGACTCCTGAAAAATTGCAACAATATCAGGCTGCTCAGGGAGAATTAAGCTCGGCTTTAGGAAAGTTACTGATGATTACCGAAAACTATCCTGAATTGAAAGCCAATCAAAACTTCCTTGAATTACAGGCACAGTTGGAAGGTACTGAAAACCGTATCGCTACCGAACGTGGCAGGTTCAATGAATTATCGAAAGAATTTAATGCAACAGTTCGCAAATTCCCAACCAATATTGTAGCTTCGTTGGCCGGATTTGAAAAGAAAGCCTATTTCGAAGCAGAAGAAGGAAGCGAAAAAGCACCTGAAGTAAAGTTCTAAACACAAATATAGGATGAAAGGGTTTGAAAATTTGAGAATTTGAATGTTCGAACATTCGAATTCACGAATTCTCAAATCTTCGAATTCTCAAATCTTCAAATTCTTCATTTCAATGTCACATACCGAAAAATACATTCCGAGCCCTCAACGATATAACAACGGGGTAGGCTATAACTATTGTGGAAAAAGCGGACTACAATTGCCAAAGATTTCGCTTGGTTTATGGCACAACTTCGGTGATGTGGATGATGCCGACGAAGCCTTGAAAATGATAAAACATGCTTTCGACAATGGCATCACACATTTCGATCTGGCCAACAATTACGGAACTCCTTTTGGTAGTGCCGAGAAAAATTTTGGCAGGATACTGAAAGACCATTTCTCGTCCTATCGCGACGAGATGATCATTAGCACCAAAGCCGGACATGACATGTGGTCTGGACCTTATGGCGATGGCGGATCAAGAAAGTACTTAATCGCCAGCCTGGAACAAAGTCTGAAGCGCATGAAACTCGATTATGTGGATATTTTCTATTCGCATCGCTACGACCCGAACACTCCGCTTGAAGAAACAATGGGTGCCTTGTCCGACATGGTGAAACAGGGAAAAGCTTTGTATGTCGGGATTTCGAAATACCCCGAAGACAAAGCGCGTGAAGCTTATCGTATTTTGAAGGAAAACGGAACGCCCTGTTTGATTTATCAGGGAAAATACAGCATCTTTTCCCGCGAAATTGAGCGGGAAGTGTTGCCACTGGCTTCCGAGAATAGCGTTGGATTTATAGGATTCTCGCCATTGGCACAGGGAATGTTAAGCGATAAATACCTGAACGGAATACCCGAAAACTCGCGTGCGGCACACAGTTACGGTTTCCTGCAATCGAGTCAGATTACTCCCGAACTTGTTGCAAGAATCAGCCAACTCAACGATATAGCTGCTCAAAGAGGACAGACATTGGCACAGATGGCTTTGGTCTGGTGTCTTCATCAAAAACAGGTGAATTCAGTAATTGTGGGCACCAGTTCGGTGAAACAGTTGCAGGACAATATAGATGCGCTCAAAACTCCCGATTTTACGGATGATGAATTGTGGCGCATTGGCGAATTAGGCTAATCTTTTCAACAAAAAATAAAAACTGTATTTTCAGCTTTTCCAATCCTTTTTTTGCTTTGGAAAACGAAAAAAAGAATCAACAATGTTTTACCGTCTCAGGCTATTTTTAGCCTTTTTTATAGTGGTCATTTGGAGTGGATGCGACGACAATTATGTATCGTCCATTCCTTCGTACCCTGTAGGTTTGCAGTTGAATCTGACAAGTACTTATTCCACGTTCAAAAATTCAACCAATCAGTTTTTGCTTTTCGAAAAGAGGATAAATGAAACCGATCGCATAGGTTTTGGAGGCATCCTTGTGTATTCGGACGTAGATTTGGATGATAGCGGTAACACCATTTACCACGCCTTCGATATGGCTTGTCCCTACGAAGCCAAAGGGGATGTAAGGGTTTATCCGGTGAAAGATCGATTGGGAGAGGTGAAGTGCGAAAAGTGTGGGTCGGTCTACAACTTGCTTTTTGGTGCAGGCGCTCCCGATCTTAAATCAGGTCCGGCTACCGAAGTGTTGAAACGCTATAAAACATCACTTTCCAACGATGTTTTGTTCATTTACAGATAAAGTGCCTGCATTTTTCTAAGGAGAAAGAAGCAGGCATAAAAAGCGGATTGCATCTCTATCTCCTGCAATTTTTCTTTATACACATGCTCAATCGTTTGTAAAGGGTTGAAATCAATGCCGGCGATTGCCTTTGATTCCCGGAGGATAATACCTTGTTTTGTAATTGTTGAAGTGCTCGGGTTTACAGATGGAATGGTTGTTTGTAATCAGATTACTTCCCCCGAAAGTGCCTGCTTCCGGCTCTTTTCCCCATTAAAAAACGATTTATGTTTTGTAAAAGCTTAAAAAATATTTTTTAGTGACACACTACAAACCGTTAACAATAAAAATTTGTATTTTTGTAGCTAAGTCAAATGTTTTTTACAAAGATAAAATTTTTATATTCAAATAAATAATAAGAATACTAGAATGTCGTATTACTAAATCAGTAATGTGCTGTTTGTCTTCTTTTTATTAACTAATGAATAGTAACTCCGACCTTAGTCGGGATAAATAACAGATAATTAAATGCAAATCAAAATAGTAAATCGTTCGAAACATGCTGTTCCGGAATATGCTACAGCTTATTCGGCGGGGATGGATATCCGTGCAAATTTAGAAGAGTCGATTATTATCAAACCATTGGAACGAAAATTGATTCCTACAGGCTTGTACATTCAGCTTCCCGAGGGATACGAAGCACAAATTCGTCCACGCAGTGGTTTGGCCATTAAAAAAGGCATTACGGTACTTAATTCGCCCGGAACAATAGATGCTGATTACCGGGGTGAGATTTGCGTTATTCTTGTCAACCTATCGGCGGAGGAATTCGAAATTAATGATGGTGAAAGAATTTGCCAAATGGTAATAGCGGCACATGCACAGGCTGAATGGGTGGAGGTAACTGCACTTGATGAAAGCGAACGCGGTGAAGGTGGTTTCGGACATACCGGAAAGCACTGATGTCTTGTTGTTGACATCGAAAAAAATGAGATAAAGATGAAAAAAGGCATATATTTATTTTTTCCTGCACTTCTATTGTTGTTTGCATCGTGCTCGGTGATGACTAAAACGGGGCGTCATGAAAACGGCAAGCCAAGGCTATCGGCAACAGAACAGAAAAATTTCGATTATCTGTTTTACGAAGGAATCAGGCTTAAAGGAGAAGGTTTGTACGATCAGGCGCTCGAAAACATGAAAATGTGTTATCAGATCGACTCGCTGGATGCAGGATTGCTTTCGGAATTAGGAATGCTGTACAATGCAGCGAACCTGAATGAGCAGGCCGTTGTTTTTTTCGAAAAGGCATTGAAATACAATCCGCAAAACTGGTGGTATCATCTTCAGCTTATCTCTTCGTACGCTCAGCTCAAGAAAATTGATGACGCCATTGATGTGGCCGAAAAGCTGCAAAAAAAATATCCAGAAAAGGAAGAGGTGTATCAGATACTCACTTCGCTGTTCAAACAGAACAAGCAATATCAAAAGGCAATTGATGCTTTTAATGCCCTCGAAAAAATGACCGGTATAGATGAATCTCTGGCCATTGAAAAGTTTAATTTGTACAGGGAATTGGGAAAACCTAAAAAAGCAATTGCCGAAATAGATAAACTTGTACAGAAATATCCTTCCGAATCCCGTTTCAGGGTCGTACGCGGCGATATTTATATGCAGCAGAACGAGCCTGAGAAAGCTTTTGAGATATTTCAGGAAATTCAGAAAACGGATCCCGAAAATCCTTATGTATATGTTTCGCTCTCGGATTATTACAACCAAATGAATGAGCCGCAAAAAGCAACGGATGCAATCGTGAAGGCGCTCAAGATAGATCAGCTGGCGGTGGAGCAAAAAATAGAGATTTTGGGGCAGTATGTTCAAAAGCTGATTCAGGACACAGTGAAACTTGACGAAACAGAGTCGCTGTTTAAGTTATTGGTCGATCGTTACCCGATGGAAGAACAGGTACATGGCTATTATGCTGTGTTTTTGCAATTCAGAAAGCGCAATGCCGAGGCTGTCTCCGAACTTGAATCGATGTTGAACATCAATCAGAAAAATGAACAAACCTGGTTTCAGCTGATTCAGATTTATCTTTCGGAACAGAATTATCCTAAATTGTTGGATGTAACAGCCCGTGCCATCGAGAGTTTGCCGAAAGTGGCACAATGGTATTTTTACAGAGGAATTACGCAATTCCAGCTCAAGGAATATGATGCGGCTTTAAAAACAAACCAACAGGCGCTGGAGGTAATTTCCGATAAAGAAATGGCCCTGAAAACAGATATTTATGCGCAATTAGGCGATATATATTATAAAATCGGCAACAAGGAGCAGGCATTTGCATCCTACGATCAGGCTTTGAAGATTAATCCGGGCAATATATTTGTTATGAATAATTATGCCTATTATCTTTCGGAGGAAAATGTAGATTTGAAGAAAGCTGAGAGTATGAGTGCTAAAACTGTTGAGAAAGAGCCTGATAATACAACTTATCTCGATACTTATGCCTGGATTTTTTATAAACAGGGAAATTATTCGCTTGCAAAATTTTACATCGAAAGAGCCATCGACAACCTGAAACCCGGATACGAAGCCGGCGTGATATATGATCATTACGGCGATATTCTGTGGAAAAGCGGAGATGAAACCAAAGCGGTGGAAATGTGGAAAAAATCGTTCGAATTTGACAGCACCTCAGAAAGTCTGAAGCTTAAAATTAAGGACGGATTAAAATAAAATCAACTTAAAATGAAAAAGATAAATATACTGTTTTTTGTAACGCTGATTGTTTTTTTTACTGCATGTAAGTCGAAACAATCGGTTGTTCCTCAGATAACTACTGGCAAAACTAAAAATACGGAGTTAATTCAGAAAGTGCGGCTCAACGAACCTCAGTTCAGCACCGCCAATGTGAGTAAAATGAGTTTGTACCTTAATCTCGATGGACGGACATTTAATGTGTCGGCAAGCTGTAAAATACGCACCGATTCGGCTATGCACATTTCTATACAGCCGGCATTGGGTATCGAAATGTTTAAACTTGAAATAACACCTGACAGCATCCTTGCCTTCGACAAAATAAACAAGCGTCTGTATGCCACGGATTTTAAATTGTTTGAAACAAAATTTGGGCTGACTGTGAACTATTTCGACCTGCAATCGCTTATCTCGAACCGACTTTTCACAGTGGGGTCTGCTGAGTTCAGGGAAGATAAATGCACAATTGAAGCGTTGGACGGTTTGCTGAGTAAAATTATTTATAAGAATGATAAAATAACGCAGACTTCCGGAATCAACGACCAGTTGCGGATTCAGCAAACAGAATTAAAATCGAATACTTCGGACTATGTGATGTCGGTAGACTACAGCGAGTTTTCGCTAATTGATGGAATTGTATTTCCTCAAAAAATTAAACTTAAAGCATTGAGCAAAAAACACGCAATGAATTGCGACTTTAGTATTTCGAGGGTGGTTTTTAACAACAGAATTGGGTTTTCGTCCATCGATCCGGCCAGATATGATCGTGCCGATATCAATCAATTAATGAAAAAATAAAAAGTTATGGTTTTTCGAACTGTTCAAAAGTTTATTGTCGTTGCGATATTATCTGTTTTGGTTTGCTCTTTACAGGCTCAGTCGGTGAAGGAGCTTGAAAAACAGCGCAATAAAACCCTGCAATTGCTTGAGTCGACCAGCAAAATGTTGAACGAAACAAAAAAATCGCAACGCAGTTCTCTGAATAAACTTACAATTATAAATAAAAATATTGTTGAGCGCAAGACGCTTATTAATAATATAGGCAAGGAAATCAATGAATTGGATGGAGAAGTGCAACGGTTGAATCAGGAAAAACGCCTGCTCGAAAACCGGCTATCCACTTTGAAGCGCGATTATGCCCGCTTGGTGCAGGAAGCGCATCTCAACCGGAGCGTTTATACCAAAATTATGTTTGTGCTTTCAGCCAATTCTTTCGATCAATCCTATCGAAGGTTGAGATACCTTCAGGAGTACTCCGACTACCGAAAGCAACAGGTGAGGAAAATCGAAAATGTGAAAACGCAGATTGTTGTGAAATCGGATAGCTTGAACAAAAACAAACAAACAAAGGTAGAGGTTGTAAAGCAAAAGGAAGTTGAAGCCAATAAACTCACCAACGATGAGAAGAAAGAAAAGGGGATGCTTACCGATTTGAAAAAAAAGGAAAAGAAACTTATGGCTGACCTTAAAAAGCAACAAAAAATTGCGAACGATCTGAACAATAAAATTGCACGTATTATTGCCGAAGAAATAAGAAAAGCTGAGCTGAAAAGAAAAGCCGAACAGGAAAGAGCTGCTGCCGAAGAAAGAAAAAGACTGGCTGCCGAGGAAAAAAGAAGACTGGCTGCCGAACAGAAGAATAAAGGGACGAAGTCATCTACACCTTCAACGAAACCTTCCACCAAAAAGGAAGAGAAAGAGCTCGCCACATCAGCGCCGGTGCAAAGCGCTTCTGTTTCGATGCTTACAAAGGAAGAAAAATTAATTTCGGGTAACTTCTCGGCCAATTCAGGGCGTTTGCCATGGCCTACCGACAAAGGATTTATAAGTGGACATTACGGAGTTCATCCACACCCGGTGCTCAAGCATGTTACTACCAATAACAAGGGAGTTTACATTCAAACGCCATCGGGCACCAATGCGCGTGCTGTTTTCGAAGGCGAAGTAACCCAGCGCTTTTCGATTCCGGGAAGTAACAATGCCGTCATTATAAAACATGGCGAATACAGAACTGTATATGCCAATTTAACAAGTATATATGTAAATATTGGCGATAAGGTTTCGGCCAAACAATCAATAGGAAAGATTTATACTGATGGCGATAATGATAATAAAACCGAACTTTATTTTCAGATTTATAAAGGACGAACGCTTTTGAATCCTGAAGGCTGGATTGCCAGATAAAATCGCAGTTATTTTCAGTGACATTAGCAAAACCTGATGAAGCATCAGAATAATAATTTTTAATGAATAAAATCAATACTAACTAAACTTCCCTTTCGGGGAATAGGGGTATATGGAAGAATTAAATATCTCACAAAATGTTGATTACGGCGATAGCAACATTATCACGCTCGAAGGATTAGAGCATGTTCGTCGTCGTCCCGGTATGTATATCGGTAAATTGGGCGATGGCTCACATGCCGACGATGGAATTTATGTACTACTCAAAGAAGTACTCGATAACTGTATTGATGAGTACCGCATGGGTGCCGGCAAAAATGTAGTTGTGACCATTAGCGAAGGTCATGTAGAAGTGCGTGATTTTGGCCGTGGAATTCCGCTCGGAAAAATGGTGGATGCGGTCTCGATAATGAACACAGGTGGAAAATACGATTCGAAAGCATTTAAAAAGTCGGTAGGGTTGAACGGGGTTGGTGTGAAGGCAGTGAATGCATTGTCTTCGCGTTTTGTTGTGCAAAGTTATCGCGATGGTCAAAGCCGGCGTGCCGAATTTGTGCAGGGCAAATTGCAAAACGACAGTAATGTATTCGATGATCCATCCGACAGGGGAACTTATATTTATTTTGTACCTGACGATACGCTTTTTGAAAATTATAAGTATCAGGATGAAATTATTGAGACCATGTTGCGCAATTACGCCTATCTCAATACCGGGCTGACAATCAATTACAACGGAAAAAAGATCCTTTCGAAAAACGGCTTGCTCGATTTGCTCAACGAAGACATGACCTCGGAGCCTTTGTACCCAATCATTCATTTGCAGGGCGAGGACATAGAAATTGCTTTCACACACAGCGATCAGTATGGCGAAGAGTATTATTCGTTCGTCAACGGTCAGCATACAACACAGGGCGGCACACATCAGAGTGCTTTTCGTGAAGCGGTAGGGCGTACGATCAAAGAGTTTTATAATAAAAATCAGGAACTCACTGATATTCGTAACGGTATTATCGCTGCGGTTTCCATTTCGGTGGAAGAGCCTGTTTTTGAGTCGCAAACCAAAACAAAACTTGGTTCGCGCGATATGGCGCCTTCGGGTGGACTTTCGGTGAATAAATTTATTTCCGATTTTCTGAAAAAAGAACTGGATAACTACCTTCACCGCAATGTGTCTACTGCAGGCATTTTGCTTCAAAAAATTCAGGATTCCGAAAAAGAACGTAAAGCAATAGCCGGAGTTACAAAGCTGGCGCGCGAACGAGCCAAAAAAGTGAACCTTCATAACAAAAAGCTTCGCGACTGCAGGGTGCATTACAACGATCCGCTCACAAAGGATGAAAAGAAAAACGAAGCGATACAAAATTCCTGTATTTTTATCACCGAGGGCGACTCGGCAAGTGGCTCCATTACCAAAAGCAGGGATGTGAATACGCAGGCTGTTTTTAGTCTTCGTGGTAAACCGCTGAATAGCTATGGTTTGACAAAGAAAATAGTTTACGAAAACGAAGAATTCAACCTGTTGCAAGCGGCATTGAACATCGAAGATGGTATCGAAGGTTTGCGCTACAATAAAGTGATTGCCGCCACCGATGCCGATGTGGATGGAATGCACATCAGGTTGTTGCTCATTACTTTCTTCTTGCAGTTTTTCCCTGATTTGATAAAAAAAGGGCATGTTTATATTCTTCAAACACCACTTTTCCGTGTACGCAACAAAAAGGAAACGGTGTATTGCTACTCCGATGAAGAAAGATTGGCGGCCATAGCACGACTTGGTGCGAATCCTGAAATTACCCGATTCAAAGGGTTGGGTGAAATTTCGCCCGACGAGTTCAAACATTTTATTGGAAAAGATATACGCCTGGATCAGGTGCGCTTGAAAAAAGAAGATGCCGTGCAGGATTTATTGTCTTTTTACATGGGGAAAAACACCTCCGAGCGTCAGAACTTTATTATCGATAATCTGGTAATCGAAGAGGATGTATAAGTGTTTTTGCACATTACCTTTTTTGTGGAAAACAGTTTCTAACATTATTACTTATAATTATTGCCATAAATGAGGATCGATACCATTAAAACCGAAGGCATTAAATATGCAGGTTCGAAGCTGAAAATTATACCCTATATTGCCGATATTGTTTCTGAGCTGGACGGTGTGAAATCAGTTTTAGATGGTTTTAGTGGAACTACAAGAGTGTCGCAGGCTTTGGGGCAAATGGGTTTTGATACCACTTCAAACGACTTGTCGGTTTGGTCCGAAGTTTTTGCAACCTGCTATCTGAAAGCCACCGGTTCCGATTTATTTTATCAGGAGCTGATCGATCATTTAAATGCCCTGGAGGGACACGATGGCTGGTTTACCGAAAACTATGGAGCAACACAAGTCAATCAGAAAAAACCTTTTCAGCAAAAAAATACCCGAAAGTTAGATGCTATAAGAGACGAAATAGAACGCCTGCATCTTTCATGGGAAGATAAATGCGTGTTATTGACAAGTTTAATCTATGCATTAGACTCCGTCGACAGCACTTTAGGACATTATGTGGCTTATCTGTCGAAATGGTCGCCGCGATCGTATAAAGATTTACATCTGAAATTACCTCATCGCTGCGAGATGAAGGGAAATAACCGGGTGGTCAGGGGTGATGTCTTTGATACAATTTCGAACAACGAGTTTGATTTTGTGTACCTCGATCCTCCTTATGGCTCCAACAATGAAAAGATGCCTCCAAGCAGAGTGCGTTATAATTCTTATTATCATATCTGGACAACTGTAATTCAAAACGATCAACCTGCAATTTTTGGAAAAGCCAATCGTCGTGAGGATTCGCGCGATGGTGTTTCGGCTTCGGTGTTCGAGGAGTTCAGGAAAGATGCGGATGGACATTTTATTGCCATGAAAGCCTTGGGTGAATTGATTAAAAAAACAAAATCTCATTATATATTACTTTCGTATAGTTCTGGAGGAAGAGCTACAAAAGGGGAATTAAATGACATTATTTCAGCCTCAGGTAAACTACTTAGAGCCGTGGAGATTGATTACAAAAAAAATGTAATGGGAAATATGCGCTGGACCAATGAATGGATCAATAGCGATGGAAAATATCGCGAATATCTTTTTTTAATGGAAAAATATTAAGTTGCTATAATTTCAAGTGTGTTTCGAAAGAATGCGATTGTAAATTGTAAATGAAAAAATTGTAAATATAAATATGTCCTTAAATTATTATTCCGAAAACGAAACGAAAGATACCAATCCTGATGCTTATTATATGCGTCAGGCCTTAATCGAGGCACAAAAAGCTGCTGATCGTGACGAAGTTCCGGTTGGTGCAGTCGTTGTTTGTCAGGGTCGCATTATTGCCCGGGGGCACAACCTTACCGAAACATTGACTGATGTGACTGCTCATGCCGAAATGCAGGCCATAACAGCAGCATCACAATTTCTTGGGGGCAAATACCTGATTGATTGTACACTTTATGTGACGGTGGAACCTTGTGTTATGTGTGCCGGAGCCTTGGGATGGTCGCAAATTAGCCGCATTGTTTATGGTGCAGCCGACGAAAAACGAGGTTTTGCCCGTTTTGCACCCAATGCGCTTCACCCCAAAACCGAAGTTGTTTCGGGCGTGTTGGAAGACGAGTGCAGTAAACTAATGAAAGAATTTTTTAAAAGAAAAAGATAGTTCGTTCCCTAATAGAGGGTTTAATAACTCAGATTGATGACTACCAGTTCCGATTGCGTACCAATTCGGTATTGTGGTCCCCACAAGCCAAGTCCGGATGAAACATAGTAATGTGTTTTTCCTATCTTCCGGTAACCGTGTCCAAGTTCGTACATTCTTTTTACAAACAGATTCCCCGGAAAAAACTGACCGTTGTGCGTATGTCCTGAAATTTGCAGGTCGATATTGTTTTTCTGAGCATCCTGTAAATGAAAGGGTTGATGGTCGAGCAAAATAAGGGGTTTGTTCTTGTCGAGCGCATTCACTACTTCCGAAAGCTCTTTTCGTTTGTGATTGGTTTTATCATCGCGTCCTACAATATAGAAACTATTGTCGATAAGTGCTGCCGAGTCGCGTAGTGTGACGATACCTGCCGTTTTCAAATATTCAGCGGTGGAATATGGATTTTCGGCATAATACTCATGATTTCCGCTAATGGCATACACACCCAAAGGCGCTTTGATCTGACGCAGTTCCTCGGCCATTTGCTGATTGATCAACGGAAGTGTGGCATTGTCGGAAACATCTCCGGCAAAAAGCACAATGTCAGGGTGTTGGTCGTTGATTAAATCGACGTACTTTTTCAGGCGTTTTTTGTCAATGGAAACTCCCAAATGAATATCGCTGGCGGCTACTATTTTTAGCTGTTTATTTTGTAAAGGTTTTTCTGCCCGGATATCAAGTGTTACTACTTCGGGATGATTAAATTTGTAATTTCCAATCACCATGGCTATTGCAACGCCACCTAAGGTCAGCAACAAAGCCCAGAGTCTGAATGTTTTCATTCCTGCGGGGGCAAAATGAATCAACAAATTCGCCAACCGTACTACATCGGTCATTAGAAAGGAGAGCAGCAGGTAAATCATAACAATCATGTAACTGAAGCCTATGAATGTTATTGTTTTCGCTAAAGTAGGAGGCATTGATCCACGTGCCATGAACCCCATCATCATCACAACAAATAAAACGATATTAGCGATCAGGTACCAGCTGCCAGCATTTCGTATGGGCGAAAGCGCTTGCCATCCACGAAGCGATACATAAAAAGCCATCAAAAGAGTAAAACCAAAAACGATAAAGAAAAACCCAGTTTTCATTCCTTTTTAAAATTTGAATTAACAGTTCATTAAACGTAAAAATGCTGATTATGTTTTTATAGCTAACACATTTTAATTTTTCAGTCAAATTGATCAAAACGGAGAGATTATCATTCTGTGTAGTTTAATAATACAATCAAGCCCATTATTCAATACAAATATAGCTTTGAATGATACACACATGCGATTGTTTTATTGGTTTTTTAGCTACATTTGTAATGTTGAATTTTAAGTAGTCAGTCTGCGTTTCGATGCCAGAGTGAAATAGCTGAATTTATTCTTTTTCGAATGGATGTCTTTGTGGAGGTGTTTGCTTTCCAAATTCAGATAAAAGAGAGAAGCTTAAATTCAAGAGTGTACATCAATAAATTATATGAGAAATAAATCGCTGTAAATCATATAGGTGAAAAATAAAAAAACAAATACGTTATGAAAAAACACATGCTCTTTTTATCAATGTTTTTTATGTTCAGTTACTGTTTAGCAAGTTCAAAACCTACCCGACAGATCATTGATTTTAATCAAAACTGGAAATTTAAATTAAACGATACGCTCGTTGTGGGTTGGCAGGTGAAACTTGACGACAGCCAATGGCGTAAGCTGGATTTGCCTCATGATTGGAGCGTTGAGTCTGACTTTTCGGAAAAAGCCCCTGCAACGCCTGGGGGAGGTGCTTTGCCCGGAGGACTCGGTTGGTACCGAAAAACTTTTACGCTGGATAAAAGCAGTAAGAATAAAAAAATATTTGTCGAATTCGACGGTGTTTACCGGAACAGCGAAGTTTGGATCAATGGTCAATGGCTGGGAAAACGTCCCAATGGTTATATCTCGTTTCGCTACGACATTACTCCTTTTGTGAAAATTGGCGCATCGAATCTGATGGCTGTGCGGGTTGATAACTCTCAGCAACCTAATTCCCGCTGGTATTCGGGTTCGGGTATTTACCGGAATGTGCGTTTGGTGATTACCCAACCTGTTTATGTAGAGCAAAGGGGAACTTATGTAACTACGCCTGTTGTGACTTCCGATAGCGCCAAAGTGGCCATTCAGACAACTGTAAAGAACGAAAAGAATGTACAGCGAGCCGTAAAGGTGGAACAAAGTCTTTTTGATGTAGCCGGTAAGTTGGTGACAAAAACAGATGCTAATTTGATATTACCATCAGGAGCATCTAATCAGTTGATACAGGATTTAGTAGTGCCAAAGCCGGTTTTGTGGAGCATTGAAAATCCATACCTTTACAAAATAATTACAAAAATTTATGTACAAGGGATGTTGAATGATGAGTATCAAACAAATGTCGGTATCCGTACATTTAACTTTGATGTCGAAAAAGGTTTTTTCCTGAACGGAAAATCGGTAAAGATCAACGGCGTTTGCAATCATCATGATTTGGGTGCTTTGGGTGCTGCTGTAAATGTGCGTGCCATGGAACGACAACTCGAAATTATGAAGGCTATGGGTGTGAACGGTATTCGTACTTCACACAATCCTCCGGCTACCGAATTGCTCGAACTTTGCGATCGCATGGGCTTTATTGTAATGGACGAAGCCTTTGATATGTGGAAGAAAAGTAAAACAAAATACGATTATGCTCAGGATTTTGACAAATGGCATGAACGCGATCTTGTCGATCAGTTGTTACGCGACAGGAATCATCCTTCAGTATTTATGTGGAGCATAGGGAACGAGGTAGGCGAGCAATGGGGCGAAGAAAAAACTGAATTAGGCGACCTTCAGAATGCCAATATCGCATTGAATAATTTAAAGGTAGGAGCCAATGAGGGAAAAATGGGCCCGAATGCTCAGCTGACAAGAAGATTGGTCGATATTGTGAAAAAATATGACCTGAGTAGGCCTGTTACAGCCGCATGTAATGGAACGGATGATAACAATCCGCTCTTTAAATCCGAAGCATTGGACATAATTGGCTTTAATTATCACGAAAAAGAATTTGCTGATATCACAAAACGCCATCCTAAAACGCCGTTTATAGTAACTGAATCTGTCTCGTCGCTCCAAACGCGTGGTTTTTATGTGCATCCGTCTGATAGTGTGATTATTTGTCCGGCAACTTGGGACACACCTTATTTCAATCCTACTCAAAAGTGCTCGGCTTACGATAACTGTCATGCTCCCTGGGGGGCGACGCACGAAGGAAATCTGAAGATTGTAAAAAAATATCCTCATATTTCCGGACAGTACATTTGGACAGGCTTCGACTATTTAGGTGAACCGACTCCTTATTGGTGGCCTTCACGCAGTTCTTTCTTTGGAATTGTTGACCTTGCCGGTTTCCCAAAAGACGTTTATTATTTGTATCAGAGTGAATGGACTTCGAACGATGTGCTTCACATTTTTCCGCATTGGAACTGGAAAAAAGGGCAGATGATTGATGTTTGGGCCTATTACAACAATGCGGATGAGGTGGAACTTTACCTGAACGATGTTTCGCTCGGAAAACGTAGCAAACAAGGCGAAGATATGCACGTCGTATGGCGTGTGAACTACGAACCGGGAACGTTGAAAGCTGTTTCGCGAAAAGCAGGAAAGATGGTGTTGACAAAAGAAATAAAGACTGCCGGAAATCCTGTCGCTGCCCGGTTGACTGCCGACCGCAGCGAAATTAAAGCCAATGGTAAGGATCTGTCTTTCGTAACTGTTGAATTGCTCGATAAAGATGGAAATTCATGTCCGTTGGCCGATCAGATGGTGAAATTCACAATAGAAGGCGAAGGATTTATTGCAGGAACCGATAACGGAGATCAGAATGATCACAACTCGCTTAAAAAGCCCGAACGCCATCTTTTCTTTGGCAAATGTTTGGCAATAGTACAAAACAGTGGAAAAGCCGGTGATATAGTCCTAAAAGTAGAAGTTGAAGGTTTGCCTGCAAAAGAGATAAAACTCCTTGCAAAATAATTTTTCAAATTGAAATTCTGTGGAGTGATTACCGGTTTGCTTTGTTTTTACTCGTTCCTGTTTTAAGAAATGCAAGCTGCTAAAAACTCAGAATCTCATATCTGTTCCCAAAAATATTCCTGCAGGAGGAGAAAAACCAGTGAGAATATCGCAGAATGGAGCGATTTGTAAATTGTTTTGCATAAAACAGGAATAAAAAGTTATGAACAATTTGCCAATTCAAAAAAAACATCTATTTTTGCAGTCCGAATTCAAAGACTCGAAAAATAACAACATAAACATCATAAGCAATGAAAAGGACATTCCAACCTTCGCAAAGAAAAAGAAGAAACAAACACGGATTCCGTGAAAGAATGGCTACTGCCAACGGTCGCCGGGTATTAGCAGCACGTCGCGCCAAAGGTAGAGCAAAACTTACCGTTGCCGATGAAGGACGTCACAAAGCGTAACGATTCTGCTTAGAACAGTATAAAAAAAGTAAAAACTTCTACTGAAGTTTTTACTTTTTTTGTTTATAAACCTAATTCTAAGCAATAATTTCATTATTTTTGGAGAATATTTGGGTAGATTGATAAATAGGGTCTGAACTCATCAATTAAGGCTTTAAACAATTATGGATTTAAAAAATTTTTGGAAAAATAGTTTGGGTGGATTTATTCTGAAACGTTTACTGCTTGCAATCGTTATTTTTGTTGCGTTGGCATGGGTAACTATTGCGTTGATTGATGTTTATACGCATCATGGAGAATCAGAGACCGTTCCGGATTTAAGAGGACTATATGTAGAGGAAGCTGATTTGTTGCTCAATAATCATGGATTGTATTCGATGGTGATTGATTCGGTATTTGTGAGAGATAAAAAGCTGGGAACAATTATAGAACAAATTCCTGCATATAATTCTACAGTAAAACGAAACCGACCCATTTACCTGATTATTAATTCGCGTCAGGTTCGTCAGATTCCTGTGCCCGATGTGAATGATGTGTCGTTCAGGCAAGCCGATGCCATGTTGAAATCTATCGGATTAAATGTAAGTAGTGTTGAGTATTCTCCATCTGAATATAAGGATCTGGTGATTGCGATTAAATACAGGGGACGAAACATAAGCTCAGGAATGAGGGTGCCCGAAGGAAGTTCGCTGGTGTTGGTGGTAGGCAGTGGCTTAGGAGGTGAGGAATTGCCTGTTCCGGGCATAAAAGGCATGAGCCTTGAAGCGGGTATGGAAGAAGCACTCACCGGGTCGATGGTGATTGGAGCTGTTGAATACGATGTAGAGCCAGCTGGCAATGAAGATAAATACGTTATATACAGGCAGCGTCCGGGCGAAGGGAAGTTAGTTCCGGCCGGAACTCGTATTGATGTATGGTTATCTAAAGATAAATCGATGCTTAATAAAGTGTTCGAAGAAGATGAAGCGGTGGACAGACAGGAAAACGAAGAGTTTTTCTGATGATTTACTGAAATTTTAAGACGCTTTTTTTGAAAAAATACTTGTTTGTTGTATTGCATTCCGGCTTAGTTTAGTATTCCGGATAAATAACCAAAATAGCTGTGAACGAAGAATATATCGAAGGAATAGAAGAAGATGAGTACGGAAGTGTAAGCTCCGGTCAGGAACTTTACGAACATTTCCGCTTTGTTGTCGACAAAGGACAAGCCATGGTTCGTATTGATAAATACCTTGTCAATTGCATGGCCAATACCTCCCGAAACAGGATACAGGAAGCGGCAGATGCAGGAAACATCAGGGTGAATGACCAACCGGTCAGATCAAGTTATCGTATCAAACCCCTCGATGTTATTACAATTCATCTGGCTTATCCGCCTAATCAGTTTGAAATAATTCCGCAGGATATTCCTATCAAAATAGTTTATGAGGACGACGACATTATACTTGTAAATAAACAGCCGGGCTTAGTGGTTCATCCCGGATTTGGCAATTTCGATGGAACATTGCTCAATGCCATTGCTTATCATCTGAGAGATCTTCCTGAATTTGATCCTAACGATTCGAGAATAGGCCTGGTGCACCGCATAGATAAAGATACATCGGGTTTACTGCTGGTGGCAAAAACCGAACATGCTAAAGCCTATCTGGGGAAGCAGTTTTTTGAAAAAACCACACAGCGCCGTTATCAGGCCTTGGTGTGGGGAAATGTAAAGGAAGATGAAGGAACCATTGTGGGAGCTTTGGCAAGAGATCCGCGGGACAGAATGTTGTTCTCGGTTTTTCCCGAAGGCGAAAATCCATTTGCAAAACATGCGGTGACGCATTACAAGGTGCTTGAGCGATTTGGTTACGTTACTTTGGTGGAATGCAGACTTGAGACTGGGCGGACACATCAAATCCGTGTTCACATGAAACATATCGGGCATACGCTTTTCAACGACGAGCGATATGGTGGAAATGTAATTCTCAAGGGGTCGACTTCGGCTTATTACAAGCTCTTTGTGAAAAACTGTTTTTTTGCTTGTCCACGTCAGGCTTTACATGCCAAAACTCTTGGATTTGTTCACCCTACTACAAAGGAATATATGCATTTTGAGAGTGAATTGCCTGACGATATGCAGGAATTAATTGATATGTGGCGGGCCTATGGAAAAGAGTATTTAGGCTTATAGATAACAGATTTATAAATATTTATTCCCACAAAGGGAGCTTTTTTTTATGAAAAAAAATATTGCAATTGTTGCAGGAGGCGATTCGTCTGAGGTTGTAGTTTCGCTTAAAAGTGCTGCCGGCCTTTATTCTTTTATCGACAAAGAAATTTATAATGTTTTTATTGTTACGATTGTTGGGCAATTGTGGCAGGTGGAATTATCGCCGAATGAGAAAGTTGCCATCGACAAAAACGATTTTAGTTTTGTGCATTCAGGTGTAATCACCAGATTTGATTTTGCCTACATTACTATACACGGCACACCGGGCGAAAACGGAATTCTTCAGGGTTATTTTGAATTGATAGGACTCCCTTATTCATGCTGTGGAGTACTTGCAGCAGCGCTTACGTTCAATAAATTTACCTGCAATCAGTATCTGAAAGGCTTCGGGATAAAAGTAGCCGAGTCGCTTGTGTTACGTGCCGGACAATCTGTTTCGGATCAGGAAGTGGCATCGAAAATTGGCTTTCCGTGCTTTGTGAAGCCAAATGTGGGAGGTAGTAGCTTTGGGGTAACAAAGGTGAAAACAATCGACCAGTTGCAGCCTGCCATTGCTAAGGCGTTTGCCGAAGGAGAAGAAGTGCTGATAGAGGCTTTTATGTCGGGCACCGAAATTACCTGCGGGATGTACAAAACCAAACAGAAAACGGTGGTGTTTCCTGTAACGGAAGTAGTTCCTGAAAATGAATTTTTCGATTTTGATGCTAAATATAAAGGTCAGGTGCAGGAGATTACACCTGCTCGCATCAGCGCTGCGCTTACAGCCGAAGTACAAAGAATTACTTCGGAGATTTATACTATACTCGGCTGCAAAGGAATTGTACGCATTGATTATATTATCGGAGCAGGAGAAATGATTCATTTGCTTGAAGTGAATACAACTCCTGGTATGACGGCTACCAGCTTCATTCCTCAGCAGGTACGTGCAGCAGGATTAGACATTAAAGATGTAATGGCTGAAATTATTGAAAATGAGATAAGTTAATTCTTTTGAATCGAATTGACATTCAATACTACTACGAATATAACAACCTATGAAAACATTTAACGAGTTAAGAAATCAAATTTCTATCGAGCTGGAAAAGCTGAATTGGGAGAACGAGCCCCGCGGACTTTATGAACCGATCTCATACTTGCTTTCGATAGGTG
Organism: uncultured Paludibacter sp.; assembly: GCA_963678465.1. Classification (GTDB taxonomy): domain Bacteria; phylum Bacteroidota; class Bacteroidia; order Bacteroidales; family Paludibacteraceae; genus Paludibacter. Next base: position 2,627,030 of record OY782858.1, on the reverse strand, counting down.
GAAAAAGGGTTCGTCCTGTTCTCGCAATGATGGCGTGTAATCTATTCTCGGACGATTTGCAGCCTGCTGTTGCTCCTGCACTCGGAATCGAGGTGTTTCATAACTTCACGCTCTTGCACGACGATATAATGGACAGGGCCGATATCCGTCGCGGATTACCTACTGTTCATAAAAAGTGGAACGACAATACGGCTATTCTGTCGGGCGATGTGATGCTTATTGTAGCATATCAGTTGATGGTGCAAACTCCAACGCCATATTTAAAAGAAGTGCTCAATTTGTTTTCGAAAACTGCAGCCGAAATTTGTGAAGGTCAACAGTATGATGTCGATTATGAGGCGCGCGCAAAGGTAGAGATTGAGGAATATATTGAAATGATACGGCTTAAAACGGCTGTTTTGCTTGGATGTGCATTAAAAACAGGAGCCATTATTGGCAATGCAAGTCCCGAAGATGCCAATTTACTTTACGAATGTGGGATTAATATTGGCTTAGCCTTCCAGTTGAAAGATGATATGCTCGATGTGTATGGCGATGAGGCCACTTTCGGGAAAAAAATCGGTGGCGATATTCTTTGTAATAAAAAAACCTACCTTTTGATACAGGCTTTAGAATGTGCTCAAGGAGAGGATAAAGTAAAACTGAATCGTTTTCTGGAAGACAAAACCCTGAGCGATGCTGAGAAAATAAAATCGGTTACGCTGATGTATGATAAGCTGGGTGTGAGAAAAAAATGCGAAGATAAGTTACGCTATTATTACGAAAAGGCCATCGCAAATCTCGATAAAATATCTGTTTCGGACAATAAAAAGCAAGAATTGAGAAAATTAGCTGAAAAATTACTTTCGCGAAACGATTAATTTAATATCTTTGCGGGCAACAAACAATTTTTTGATCCATAACTCAGTAAATTGTATTTTATGCCTTATCGAAGATTACCCAATACTGATCAAGCCCGTTTGCGTGCATTGCGTACAGCCATACATCAGTCCGAGAGACAGGCTTTTAACGATCAGGTTTTGTCTTATAAAACAATACATGAGGCCAAAACTTATCTGGGAACTTTTGAAAAGCAATTAAGCCAGTACAAGCAAATGCTTGAAAACCAGGTGTCGGCAAATAAGCGATATCAGCAAATTGTTCACAATGCCCGCATTTATATTTCCCATTTCATACAGGTGCTGAATCTTGCCGTTATACGAGGAGATATTAAAAAAGACCACAAAATTTTTTATCATCTTGATCCCAATATTCATATTGTTCCTGATTTAACAACCGAGACTGCCTTGATTCATTGGGGAAAAGCCATCATTGATGGCGAAAACGAGCGCATACGTAATGGCGGATTACCAATTTACAATCCGGCAATAGCAAAGGTACAGGTGCATTACGAGGTGTTTAATGAGTATAAATCCACCCAAAAACTGCATCAGAACAGTACCAATCGCAGTTGGGAGGAACTTGTGAAAATCAGAGAAAAAGGCGATGCCATTATTCTTGATATCTGGAATCAGGTGGAAGCTAAATTCAGGGATGAGAAACCTTATTCAAAGCTTATTCATTGTCAGCAATTCGGTCTTATTTACTATTATCGTAAAGGAGAGGCCGAACTGACAAAGGAAGATGACATAACTGAATAAAACATTGCCTAGTTGATGGTGATGTACCTTCGCTCTACTGTATGTGCGCTGAAATAGCCAAGTGTTGCTCCCTTTAAATTCGTATAAGGGTTGGCCGGGCTTGACGCATTTCCTCCCATATTTACATTTCCCATGCTTTCAAAGTATTCATAAACTGCTTTGTCGATACATTGCATTTCGACAATGAAAACATCACCGGGTTTCAGATCTGCATCGTAAATAATTATATTTCTTTCGGAAGTATTACCGTTTGTCAAACGGTCGTCAACAATATTATTCCCTTTTGCAGCTCTTTCGTTGACACTTACCAAAAAGCGGTAGTAATTGGCCTCGTTTGCCGGATCGCTGTATTTTATTTTTATCTCATAAAAATTGGCTTCCTGCAAACTGTCGATCGGAGGGCCACCGCCGGGATAAATTGAATTGATGACCTTGACTGAGTCGATGCGCACCCAGGAAGGTATGGTGGAAGTAGCGTTGATTGTTGTTGAGCCTGCGTTTACGGTCAGTGCATAAGTTGTTCCTGTTTTACCAAAAAAGTTGCTTGAGGTGCTGTAATAGCCGGGTGAAGTTTCGCTCAGAATTACAGTTCGCCCATGATTGTCCTCCAGGGTGACGAGTGCATTTTCAACTGCCGGAAACTTGTCTCCGGCATCGAGGCTGTTTGTTTTGGTAAGCCGTACTACGGGTGGTTCATTCATGCCAATGGTAGCCTCAACAACAATTTGTGGATCTGCCGAAATTGTTTTTATATCAATTAGTTCGGTGCACGATGATATTGCTAAAACAATGGTACATGTTAATATGCAGGTTTTTATAATAGATTTCATTCCTGTAGGTTAGAATTTAAAATTATAAGTAATAGAAGGTACGTAAGTAAAAAGATAAGTTTTGACAGCTACGGTTTTGCTTGGGTCGTTTTCGTCCTGCTGAAAATCAATCGAAAATGGATTTTTATGGCCATAAGCGTTGTAAACCGAGAAATTCAGGCTGCTTTCAAATTGCTTTGTTTTTTTTAAACTCCGGGTAGCACCTATGTCGAGCCTGTGATAATCAGGCATTCGGTAGCCGTTTCGCTCGGTATAGTAATATTGCACATTGCCATTGATAATATATTTGCCACTTGGGAATGTGACTGCGTTTCCTGTGTTGTACACCCACGAAGCCGAAACAGACCACTTTTTATTTAATTCATAAATAGCCACTACCGAAACATCGTGTTTTATGTCCTGCTTTGCCGGATACCATTTGTTGTTATTTACTCCATCTATTAGTCTTTCTGAAGTCGAATAAGTGTATCCTATCCAGCCGGTAATTCTACCCGTTTTCTTTTTTAGCAGTAATTCCAGACCATAAGCGCGGCCAACGCCGAAAAGTAATTCTCCTTCAATTTTATCGTTGGCATTGATGTCGGCTCCATTTTTCAGATCAATTTGATTTTGCATCCAGCGGTAGTATATTTCGCTGCTGAACTGATATTTGTCTTTACTGAAATTAAGAAAATACCCCAATGATAGCTGGTCGCTTATTTCGGGTTTTACATTGTTGCTCGACGAAATCCAAATGTCGGTTGGCATGGAGGACGTGGAGTTGGAAACCAAATGTAGGTTTTGAGTGTTGCGCGTATAACTTGTTTTTAGCGAATTTTGGTCGTTAAGAATCCATGCGATATTGACACGGGGTTCGATATTAATATAATGCTGAACAACTTCTCCTTCGCCGTATGTGGTAGTGCTATTTACCTCACCATTCTTGTAAGTGTAAAAATCGCCGGGACCAAAAAGATAGTAGGCAGACAAACGTACACCATAATTAATATTCAAATTGTACGATGGTTTCCACACGTTGCTGGCGTAAATGGCATTGTCGCTGGCATGTTTTTTCTGTAAAACAAGTGGCAGTATGTCACTGTCCTCCGACAATTCAAGTTGTCCGGGAATAATTGTCTGATATATTGAACTAAAACCGAAAGAGACAGTATTTTTATTGTTGATAAAAAACTGAAACTCCTGTTTTATGTTCCAGTTTTTAATCATCGAAGTGAGGCTGAAACCGGCATCCTGCATAATGTCTACTTTGTAGTCGAAATCGGAATAAATAACGGAAGTGTTGCTGAACAGTCTCTCGTTCCAAATATGGTTCCAGCGGATTGTTCCCGTACTGTTTCCCCAGTTAATTCCAAATCTGTCCTGAAATTCGAATACATCGCGTCCGAAATAGCCGGAAAGAAAAAGCCGGTTCTTGTTGTCGATTTTATAATTCACTTTGGCATTCAGATCGTAGAAATAAAGTTGATTGTTGTTAATGAGTTCATCTTTCGAAAGTTTAAGGAATAAATCGGCATAAGTACGCCTGGCAGTAATCAGAAACGAACTTTTGTCTTCTACAATTGGTCCTTCAATGTTCAGACGCGAAGATATCAGTCCGATGCCTCCACCCACATGGTACTTTTGATTGTTGCCATCGATCATTTTTACATCCAGTACCGACGATGTGCGGCCTCCGTATTCTGCCGGCGCTGTACCTTTGAACATCTGTACGTCTTTTATGGCATCGCTGTTGAAGGTAGAAAAGAAACCCAACAAGTGGTCGGCATTATAAACTGTTGCTTCGTCCAGCAAAATAAGATTCTGGGAATTGTTACCTCCGCGAACGTACATTCCTCCGCTTCCTTCGCCAACAGATTTTATGCCCGGCGTAAGTTTCAGGGTTTTCATTATGTCGGCTTCGCCGAAAAGTACGGGGATTTTTGAAATTTCTTTCACTTCCAGTCTTTCGGCGCCCATTTCAGTAGACGTGATGTTGTGGTTTTTACGTTGAGCTATGATTTCAACATCGTCCAGTTGGCGCGTTTCTGGTTCGAGCTTGAAATTAATTTGCTTATTTTCAGTGAAATTTACTGTGGTGGATATGGTTTTATATCCCAGGTAAGAGACCATTAGCGTATATTTGCCTTCGGGTAAAGTGAGCGAATAATAACCGTAGGCATTCGTTGTTGCACCCGTTCCCGGCAATTCAGTCACTATCACGCTCGCACCTATCAGGCTCTCGCCGGTACTGTTGTCCGTTATCGTGCCACTTATCGAATGTTTCGTCGAGGCAAAGGTCTGACCGCAAAAAAACGACAATAAAACAAAGCAAACTAAATTTTTCATAGCTTAATAAGTACTTTATTCATTTAGGAAGGTAAAAATAAAGTATTTTGTTTTCGAAGAGGGTGGTTTTTTATATATTTATCTGATTATTAACTTTCATCAATAAAGACAACCGTGAATTTTACTAAACGGTTGTCTGCTTTTTAAACTATTGACTGTAGTTGTTAAACATCTACACCAAGTATGTATTTGAGTGCATAACCCACGAAAAATGAAAATGCAGCCACTCCCATACTTATGGTGGCCATTTCCAGAAAACGTGCTTTGAAATTCAGGTCTTTTGCTGTAGAAATATAGTAATTGAACACAAAGATGATCAGAATAGCCGTTGACAGAGTGATGCCCAATGCTAAAAACTTGCTTGTGATCAGTAAGAAAGGGAGAATGAGCAGGATAACAGTGAAAAAATAGGCAACACCGGTATAAACAGCCGACTTTCGGGCTTTCGGGTCACCTTCGGCTTTCGAAGATAGATAATCTGAAGCTGCCATCGACAGTGCCGCCGAAATTCCGGTAACGAGTCCTACGAGCGAAATAATTTTGTTGTCGCTCAGTGCAAGTGTAAAGCCGGCCAGTGCTCCGGTAAGTTCAACGAGCGCATCGTTGAGTCCCAGAACAATGGACCCGACATAGCGCAAGGCTTCTTCATCGAGCATTGCAAGTAGTTCTTTTTCGTGTTCGAGTTCTACCCTTGAAAATTCTTTTGCCTCAGGGAAATATGCTTCAAGCTGATCATAAGCCCTTGAACCAGTGCCCTCACGTTTCTCCATCAGTTTTAAAACAAATGACAAACCCAGTAATCTGGCCAGCCACACAATGCGAAAGACACGCCACATATCAGGCTTCACTTCCTGACCCGATTTGTTTTGCCAAAAAGCGGCATGACCTTTTTCCTGCAATCCTATTTTACGAAGGATTTCGGCATTGTGCTTATCTTTCGATAATTCAGCAAGACGCATGTAAACAAGATGTTCCGTTTCTTCGGCACGTTGTACTGAGTGTATAATTTTCTTTATTCTTTGTTCCATTTTTAATAGAAAAATTTGTTGTTATAAAATTTGATGCATTCGTTTGAACATGAGTTGTTGTCGGTTTATCACATTCGCTGTAGTAATAACCATTTTTATACAAAAAAGTTGTGTATGAATTGTAAAATTTATTATCTTCGCATACTGAAAATCACATGTTATGAGAAAGTTAGTTTTTCTCGTTGTTTTAATTTTTTCCTCACTGGTTTGTTTCTCTCGTTCCCCTATCAAACCAGTTGCAACCATTCCTTTCGAAATGGTCGGCAGTTATATTGTTGTCGAAGTCCGTATTAATAATTCAACCAAATTGTCCCTTGTACTCGATACGGGTGTAAGAGGCACTATTATCACAGAGTTGTTGCCCGGCGACAGCATAGATTTGAACTATACTAATGTGCGCGATTTGCAGGGTTTAGGCCAGGGTACTAAACTGAATGCCTATTTAAGTACTTCAAACACTTTACAATTATCAAAAAAATTCAAACTCACCAACAAAACAGTTTACGTGCTGCAGGAGGATGTTTTTAACCTGACTCGTCAAACAGGAACAAAGATCAACGGATTGCTTGGGGCCGATTTTTTTCAGGACTATATTGTGCAGGTGGATTATACGAGAGGACGTTTGAGGTTTTACGATAAAGATGCCTTCGAAGTTCCCAAAGGTTATGGGGTGATGCCTATGAAAATTGAAAGACAGAAAATGTATATTCATCTTTCGGTACTCGAAACCGATACGGCACGTAGAAGCATTAAAATGCTAATCGATACCGGGGCAGAACTTAATGCATGGTTTCAAACGCTTACAAACAGCGCAATTGATATACCCGAAAAATCGATTCATGGTCGGATTGGTCAGGGATTGAGCGGTGAGGTGACGGGGATTTTTGCCCGCGTACCACAAATTTGTATTGCTAATTTCTGTGTGAAAGATCCGATAGTTGCTTTCCCCGATTCGGCTGCAATAGCTGACATCATTCAGAATACCGACAGGGATGGAACTATTGGCAGCCAGCTTTTGACGCGTTTTAATCTTATCATCGATACTTTCAATGAGAAATTTTATTTTAAACCCAACTCAAAATTTAACGATCCCTTTACTTACAATATTGCTGGTGTAGAGGTAGCGCAAGCTATGGCTTTTGTTCCGCAGATTGAAGTTGTAAATGTGTGGAAAGGTTCGCCGGCCGAACGTGCGGGCCTTCAGGTAGGAGATGTGATTACAGAACTCAATTTTGTAAAGGTGTTTGGTCTTACTTTACCAAATGTCAGAGCATATTTTGAGAAATCTACGAAGCGACCACTTCAGTTGACAATTCAACGAAACTATGAAATACTCAGGCTTGAAATTGACATGATGGCAAAGATTTAGAATATAACTTCCTTTTTGTACCAGCCAAATGAAACTGTTATTGAGATAATAATATCATTTTAATGACGATTGCCATCCGAAATTTGATACGACAGCACCAGCGAAAGCGTTGAAAGAACATCGTGTGGCATGCCGCCCTTAACGCCTTCGATCATATCAGTGAATGTATAATGAAAATCAAATTCGGCACCTACCGATAGGTTGCCGAATAATTCTTGTTTATAGCCAATGCCTAATGGGATAACAGGTGCAGCGTTTGATTGAATAGTTTTTTCTTTAGGGGCAATCAATTTTTCGTTCACATAATTACTGTATTGGTAACCAATACCTCCGAAAAGATACAGAGATCTGGCTCTTGTGTAGTGGGTTGCAAACAAGCGATACTCGATACGACCTGTAAGTTCGAATACACTTGAACGAAATGAGTAATCGGCATCTTTTCGGTCGTATGTGCCGGTGTGTGCAGCTATCTTATATGCCCAGTATTCGTCTATAGATTGATGAAAACCAACCGATAACAGTAAGTTGGCGCGCATTGGTTGATTACACCAGTTGCGCGTGTATATGTAATCTTCGTGAAACGGTGTGCCTATGTCGCCCAGAAGAAGTGTAGAGGGACCACCTGTGATGTCGATGGAAGTTCCGTTATACGTTATCTGTCGTCTTTGCGCAAGTGCAGCCACCGACATAAAGCTCAACAATAGAATATATATAAATTTAGACCTGTTCATGTTGCTTCAATTACCACCAGTTACAATTGCATTTGTCGTCGGGTACATCGCCATAAACTTTATAAGTAAATGTGAAGTTCAGATTGGAGAGTACATCGTTGTTGCGCGAATTGGGTGTAGTTACACAGTCGAGGTAGTCGGTAAATGTATAACGCCATCCAAACTCGGCCCCCAGCGAAAAACGGGGAGAAAACCGATATTGATAACCAATTCCAAAAGGCATTACCGGGGTGATTCCGGAGCCGTTTACTGTGTCGATAGGGCGTGGACCACCATCTCTGATGAGTTTTGGCTGGTAACTAAGTATACCTGCTCCGGCAAAAACATACACAAGATTTGGGGTTCGGCGTCGGGCGTATGGTCCTCCGTACAAAGTATATTCGCTTTGCAGTGAGATCTCTGTGATATCAGAGGAGAATGAGTAGCCGCGTGTTGGATTTGAAGTGCCTTCATCGGTACCGGCAAACCGTCCGTAAGCTAAGGTGCCTTTTAGCCCGAAATTATTTGGGAAATGCTGACGAAAACCTATTGAATAGAGAAAACGTGTTTTGGTCATATCCCAATCAGTATTACCCAAAAATATCTGATCTTCGATACGTCCGCCCACATCGCCAAAAAGATATGCCGGGCCCACACCTGATAACATTACGGAGAATATCCCGGGAATATCATGCGCAAATTGTCCGAGCGAACGTTTTTGAGCTGCGATAAAGTTGCTAATAAGTAAAAGAAATATCAAAGACAAGGATATTTTTTTCATTTAGTAAAAAAACAATTGAAATAAGTTAGATGAAGTAAATAATGCAGTACAATTTTCAGTGTGAGACTCAACCAAGTCCCTCTTCCCATGCAGCAGAAGCCGGATGAGGTTTGAGTTTGAAATACAACATTAAATTTTCTCTACTATTTATAAACATAATCGATTTTTTTTCTTTTGTATTGAGCTATAAGTATTCGTACAATCGGTTTTTAAATAAAACCAAATTTATAAGTTGCACGAACCCATGTTGCTTGTTTTTTTTAACATGTATGGCATAGACCATTCCCTTGTTGCCGGTGCAATTGCTCGCACAGGTAGTTGGCTAAGTTCCCGGTTGCTCAGTAAACGATGCTTTTACCGGATTTTTTTTTGACAAGTAATCAATTGATAAATTTTCTGAGAAGTTGAAATGCTTGATACGAAGGATAAAGTAATTTACTATCATATCAAGACTTTATATAATATATTTGTTGCTTTTACTGATGTACGGAAACAGCAGTAAAGTCAAATTTCTTTCAGTTTTTCTTTCTGATTTTTTTCAATTCGCATTTAGGATTTATCCCGAAGTGTGAGGATGTGTTTCATGCGCCAATGTTTTCATCTCACAGTTCTTTTTTCACTATAACAATAGTTGTTACTATTCTTATCTTTCCAACTTTTTCTCGTATGCAAACATACAAAATTTACTTAAAAAGACAAGCATTTTATGAGTTTTTTTTAAACAATTATAAATTAATTTTGAAGTGTTGTGAAGTCGGTTCGATTTTGTTTTTCAAATCCATCTGAAATTATGATAAGACATTGATTGCTATTTTGTTTTTCGTTTTCAGAATGCTTTTAACTGCTTATCCCCTTTAGTCAAGGTTAAGAATATATCAGTAGTAATGTGGGTGCTGACTTCAACTTGATAAATTTAAATCAAGAAATAAAACCACAATAGGCACAATAGAAAATATAAAGAATACAAAAAAGGGCACAATAGACCAATGCCTTTCGGCATTTTAAGATGTAAGACTTGGAGTAGTGTTAGTATTATCAATGTTACTATGAACTATTGTGCCTATTGTGGTTTGTTTTTCTTCAACTTGACCGAAAGTGATAAGCAGTTACTTTTATTCAATCGCTTCCTTTACGGCTTTGAATGCTTTTTCGAGTTTGAGCATTTCGCTTACCATAAATTGATAGAATTCCATCCACTGAATGCGCCTGTGAATGTCGATTCCCGGCTTGTGGGTGTAGATGCGACACACCTCGGTGTCACATTCGCGCACGTGGGCAAAGTCCCAGGTAAGTCCTTCGGCAAAATCTTTTTCGAAAATTGATTTGTAAAGCTCCAGTTTTTCGTAGATTTCGAAGCGTTTTGTAGCATCGGGATGATTGATTTCGAGGATCACAAAAGCGCCATCGCGGTTAGCGTCGAACTTGAGTTCCACTCCTTTCATTTTGGTGTTGTAAAGCATGAATTTGCTTTTGCGTTTCTTGAGCGCCTGAATTTGGCTGCAATAGATACCAAATCCTTCCCAGAATTCTTTTTTCAGTTGTTTGAGTTCGTCTTTTGTATACACTTCTTTGTTTTTCTGTTGTCAGTATAAAAAATCTACTGTTTTGTTCAATTAGTTTTGGACGGAGATTTCTCTGAAAAGAGCACAGTTAGACCGTCAGTTCCTGTGCTCATGCATTGTCGAGTGCTTTGTTTGGCTGTGTTGTTTCGAAAAATGTTACTTTACAATTTTATAAACATTGCCGGGCAGACATTTCACTACTCCTTTGAATTCCATTTCCAATAGCATCGACGAGATTTTACTTACAGGTTTTTCAAGTTTTATCGACATTTCGTTGAGTTGTAAGCCTTCGGGGGCCTGTCTTAAAATGCTCACTACGCTTTGTTCCTCATCCGAAAGATCGAGAAATAAAGTAGTTTGAATGCAGGCTGCTTTTGCATCGGTTTGTTGCTCCCAGTTCATAAACTTAAGGATATCCGCGGCCGATTCGATGAGCGATGCCTTGTTATTCCTGATCAGTGCGTTGCAGCCTGCCGACCATTCATCGCCCACACGACCCGGAAATGCAAATACATCCCGGTTGTAATCGTTGGCCAGCTCGGCAGTGATCAGTGCGCCACCGCGCGTGGCCGATTCTACTACTACGGTAGCGTCGCACAGTCCGGCAATGATGCGGTTGCGTTGCACAAAATTTTGTCTGTCGGGGTTGGTTTTGCTCAGGTATTCGGTGAGGAGCATTCCGTTTTCGATTATCTTCACCGCAACCGGCCGATGAGCGCTCGGGTAGATCCGATCGAGGCCATGACCTACTATCCCAATTGTAGGAAGATTGTATTCGAGGGCGGCTTTGTGGGCGCTTATATCTACTCCATAAGCCATTCCGCTCACGATGACTGTGTTCGACTGGATGGTGGCTAAGTCGTTGATGAGCTTTCGGCACAATTCTTTGCCATACTCAGTGGCGTTGCGGGTGCCTACGATGCCAATAAATTTACCATTGTTCAAATTACAATTTCCTTTGGTGTAGATCATAATAGGGGCATCGGAACATTCTTTTAGCCGAAAAGGATATTCGCGATCGCTGTAGTAGTAAGGCGTAATTTTGTTTTTAATTATAAATTCCACTTCTTCTTCGGCGCGTCGGAGCACATCCTGCTTTACTATTTCGCGCGACAGCACTTCGCCTATGCCCGGAATTTTTGCAAGGTTTTGTTGTTTTTCGCCGAAAACGGCTTCCTCGCTTCCCAGGTAGGCAATCAGATTTTTAGCAAGGTTGTTCCCGATGCCTTTTATAAGTGTGATGCCTATTTTATATTTCAACGCTTCGCTATTCATCAGCCTTGAATTTTTCTTTTATGAAAGTGAGTGATGACTAAACCTATGCTAATTCCCAAAATATCGGCCAACCAGTCCACCCATTCGGCTGTGCGGGGGTAAAACCATTTGCCTTGTGCTATTTCGATGCAGCCACCCATAATGATGGGGAAAAGTATGCATTGCACAATGTAGATGGAGTTGTTTTTGCTAAATTTGTTGTGGCTGCGAAAATCAAATATTAAAACGATTGTCAGAAACACATACAATGCAACATGAACAATTTTGTCGAAAAACAAGATATTTACCTTTGGCATTTCCCTGAAATCGGATGGAGGAGCAAACGACAGGTAAACTATTATAATGACTGATAAAATGGATTTCCAGTAACTCAGAGCTGTTTTAAGCATTTAAATGTATTTATAAATTGTAACCAAATCAGACGAGCTAATACTTTTTTTTATTTGAAATGCGCTATTATTAAAAAGCGAATATTTATCTTTGCAAAGATAAATTATTGACACTTAAAAACACACACTAATTAATATAAATTTTTATGAAAAGAATATCTTTATTTTTATTTATCGCTTTGGTTTTTGCTTCGTGCTCCAGCGTTCTGATTACAGGTCGCAAACAGTTGCTTTTGGTGTCGGATGCTGAAGTATTGTCGATGAGCGCTACAGCTTACAAACAATTCATCGACTCTGTTCCGATTTCAAAAAATGTTGGCAACTCGGCAATGGTACGAAAAGTAGGGCTTAAAATTTCTACCGAGGTAGAAAAATTTCTGATCAACAACGGAGCTGCAGCCGACACAGCCAATTATGCGTGGGAATTTAATTTGGTAAAGGATACAACAGTCAATGCTTTTTGTATGCCGGGTGGTAAAGTTGTTTTTTACGAAGGAATTTTGGCAATGACAAAGACCGAAGCAGGAATGGCAGTAGTGATGGGTCACGAAATTGCCCATGCAGTAGCCAAGCACAGCAACGAGCGCATGAGCCAGCAGATGATAGCACAATATGGCGCTTCCATTACAGATGTTCTTCTGTCCAATAAGTCGGTGGCTACACGCCAAACCATCAATGTGCTTTACGGTCTGGGCGCTCAGGTGGGTGTTATTTTGCCTTATTCGCGCAAACACGAGTACGAAGCCGACCGACTTGGTTTGATTTTTATGGCCATGGCGGGTTACGATCCCAACGAAGCGGTGGCTTTTTGGGAACGTATGTCGGCCAACGGATCTGGTTCGACGCTCGAATTTATGAGCACTCACCCTACCGACGCAAACCGTATTGCTAATATGAAAAAAGTATTGCCCGAGGCTATGGGGTATTATAAAAAGTAAAGTCTCTGGTATCCGGACGTTGAACTGTGGAATTGTCTCCGGTCTCCGGTCTCCAGTCACCGGACGTTGAACTGTGGAATTGTTGAACTGTTGAAGCAAGCCCGAAGGGCTTGAATATGCTTAGCCACAGGTAAAACCTGTGGTTGAGGTGAATCATATATTTGAAAAACCCTGAAAGGGTTTAATTAAAATTGAAGTGACATTAAACCCCTTTCTGGGTTTGGGTAAATCAGTCTGCTTAAGTTCCATGGGTTGCACCCATGGTTAAGCGCATTCAAGCCATTCGGGCTTAAGTCCACAGTTTCAGGTCCGGAGACCGGAGACCGGAGACAATTCCACGCTTCCACAATTGCACAATTACACAATTACACAGTTAAACGTCCGGAGACCATCCTTATTTCGTTCTTCTGTTATTGCTGAATTTGCCGGCTGATGGTTTGTTGTGTTTGGCAGTGCCGGTTTTGTTCGAATTGGATGAATTGGAGCGCAGTTCGCGTGCTTTGGGATTGGCTACACTGGAGCGGATCACTTTTTTGGCGGCTGAGGATGCGGGAGCCCGTTGCGCCGTTTTTTTTGTTTCGGGTTCCTCCGTTCTCGGCGCTTGTCGTTTCTGTTTTTTCTGTTGTTTCGGCAGGGCTTCCTTCGTGTTTTGCGGACGGACTTCGGAGGATGATTTTTCGATGGCGTTTGTTATCTCCGTCATCTCATCCTCGGTGAGTAAACGCCATTCGCCCAAAGCTATGCCTTTGATGTTGATGTTCATAATGCGCACGCGTTCGAGTTTTACAACTTCGTATCCAAAGTATTCGCACATCCGGCGTATCTGGCGGTTGAGGCCCTGAATAAGCGTAATCCGAAATACATAAACTGAGATTTTAGCGACCTTGCATTTTTTAGTCATTTCGCCCAAAATCGGAACGCCATTGCCCATTTGCTGAATAAATTCATCGGTCACCGGCTTGTTCACTGTAACGATATATTCCTTTTCGTGATGGTTGCCGGCACGCAATATCTTGTTCACGATATCGCCGTTATTTGTCAGAAATATAAGTCCCTGAGAATCTTTATCCAGTCGGCCAATGGGGAAAATACGTTCGTGATAACCAATGTAGTCGATGATTGAATCTTTTACGCCAATTTCGGTGGTACTTATAATGCCTACCGGTTTGTTGAAGGCCATCAATACAAAGTCGTTGCCTGTTTTGGCTTCCACAGGGTTGCCGTTGAGCATCACTTTGTCGTAAACGGGCGTCACCATATCGCCTATTTTGGCGCGCTTGCCATTCACCATGACGTGTCCGGTTTCGATGTACTTATCTGCTTCGCGACGTGAACAGACACCGCTATCGCTTATAAATTTGTTGAGACGTATTTTTTCGGCCATTGTATTCTTTTGTTTGATGTTTTAATTGTCGGTTTGTTTTTTTTTGTTGGGCAATACGGGGACTTTGTTTATTCCTCTTTTTTCAGAACATCCAGCAACTCTGTCATAACCATTGCGCTGGCTCCCCAAAGCTCGACGTTGCCAACATTGTAATAAGCTGCATTTACCGAACCAGCGGTCGAAGGTACTACAAATTCCTTTTGCTGAATCACATTTTCGGCGAAAAAGTCTGCCATATCAATTTCAATTACTTCGGCAACTTCGCGTTGGTCGGCAATGTAAAGTGGTTTTTCGTTCAGGAATCCCACGAAAACACTGATCAGGAAATTGCTTGGCGGAACGTAGATGTCGGTCAGCCGGCCCAGCACCTCAATTTTATCGGCACCGATCCCGATTTCTTCTTCAATTTCGCGCAGGGCGGTGTGTTCAATCGAAGGATCGGTTTCCTCGTACCGTCCGCCGGGGAAGGCAATTTGTCCGGCATGTATCCCTACATAAAAACTGCGCCGGATGAGAATGACTTTTGTCCGGTCGTTTTCATTGAAAAGCAAAATCATTACAGCGCTTTGTTTGGCATTTTGCAGGTTGGCAAGGTAGCCTGCAATTTCTTTTGCCCGCTCGGGTGGCGCCAGTTTTAAGTGCGACGACAGGCCGGGTAGGGGTCGGCTTAATTTCTGCCGGATAATGTCGGAACTAAGATGCATATTTTTAAATAAAATAACAAAGCGCAATTTGTTGTTGCGCTTTGTTTGTTTCTTGTCGATGGTAATAATTCCTTCTTACTTGCTTATTGGCAAATGACGCAGCCTTCGCATTTCGACAATTCGCCACGCAATCGTTTCTCTACAAGCAATTTCATGCGGTCCTGTAATGCATCGATACGTATGTTATCAATCACATCGGCCGTAAAGGCAAACATAAGCAATAGCCGGGCTTCTTTTTCGGGAATACCGCGCGAACGCATATAGAACATTGCGTTTTCGTCGAGCTGTCCGATGGTGGCGCCGTGCGAACATTTCACATCGTCGGCATAAATTTCGAGCTGCGGTTTGGTGCGCATTTTGGCAGTGCGGTTCAGCAATATGTTTTTATTGGTCTGGAATGCAGCAGTTTTTTGTGAATCGCGCGCCACATAAAGTTTCCCTGTGAAACCGCCTTTCGAATTGTCATCAAGCACATACTTGAAGAGTTCGTTGCTGTTGCAATTGGGTTTGTTGTGAATCACTGACGTGAAGTTATCTACTAATTGCTTTTTGTCGGCAATCACCATTCCGCAAAGTGTTGTTTCGCAGTGTTCGCCGTTTACATCAATTTCGATGGTGTTGCGTGTGATGCCATTGTGAAGCGTCATCACATTGGTCAGCACGTTCGACGAATCTTTTTGTTCGATGAGCAGTGTCGATAAATTCGTTGTTTTTATATGTGTGTTTTCGAGTTTGTAATGCTCGTAACTTGCATTTTCGTCTACAAAAACCTCGGTTACTCTGTTGGTGGTGAAGCGCACATCGTCCATGGTGTGGTCGCAAACCAGCAACTGGGCTTTAGCGCCTTTTTCGATGATAATCAAATTGTGGCTATTGGCCATAAAGTCCACATCCGATCGCATAATGTTGATGAGCTGAACCGGTTTATCGAGTTGTACATTTTCAGGTACATACATAAAGAAACCATCCTGAGCAAAAGCGCCGTTGAAGGCAATCAAACCATCCTTTTTGGTGGTGCTTAGTTTGCCGTAATATGCTTCCACCAATTCCGGGTGTGTTTTGGCAATTTCGTTCAGACTGCCTATTACCACACCTTCGGGCAGGTCGTCGTTGCGGGCATCGCGCACCGGATAAAAGCCGTCGTTCAGTACGAAATAAAGGTACGAGTGAATGCCCGGAACATCGCATTTGAATACTTCGTAGGGATTCACCGGAATTTTCACCCGGTTCAGGTTGAGTCCGTAATCAACCGAAAGCGGCTCCGTCAGGTCGGAATATTTGTAGTTTTCGAGCTTCGAAGTAGGAAAACCTAACTCCTCAAAAAGCCCGAAAGATGCATCACGCACCGCATTCATCAATGGCGACGAATGCTTTTTTATGGTTTCGTGTTGCGATTTATATAATTCGATATATTGCTTTTCCATTTTCTATTACCACTAAGGCACTAAGATCACTTAGGTTTCACTTAGTAAATGTTTATTTAATTGTATTTTTTACCACTTTAGCACTAAGGTCACAAAGATTCACTTAGTTTAATAATAAATTATTTTTCAATTTACTCTTCATTCTACTGAGTGTATGAGTGGCTGCTTTATTATTCTTTTTTTAATGCTGCAAATTTTTCTGTCACTAATGAAACAAGCCCCGATTTTACAATATTATCGCAATTAAAATTTATAAGTAAACCTTTTGCAATACCGGTCAGTTTTAAGTAAGTCAGCAATTGTGCTTTATGAATAGGAAGAATTATTTCTACAGACTTCAGTTCGACAATAATACAGTTGTTAACTACAATATCTAACTTCAACTCGGTGTTCAGAAGTTTCCCTTTGTATATCAAAGGAATTTTTTTCTGAGATTCAACCAATAGCGTATTTCTTTTAATTTCTTCGATCAGACACTCTTCATAAACTGATTCAAGAAGCCCGGGACCTAATTGTTTGTGCACTTCAATGGCACATCCAACAATTTCATAAGCTATTTCATTCAGTTCTTTTTGTGTCATATTGTTCAAATATTACCACTAAGGCACTAATATCACTTAGGTTTCACTTATGTATAGTAAGTGTTTTTGTTAATTGTAATTTATCTGTCACTTCGGCGATCAATTTCCATAAAAAAACTTGTGTTTTCTAAAATATATTTTTAGTGTTTCTTCGTGTACTCAGTGCCTTAGTGGTAAATCTTGTCTTAGCTATTTTCCACTTCCTGTTTAATCCAATCGTAACCTTTTTCTTCGAGTTCGAGGGCCAGGTTCTTGTCGCCGGTTTTTACTATTCTTCCATCGTAAAGTACATGAACAAAATCGGGTACTATGTAGTCGAGCAGCCGTTGGTAGTGTGTGATAACGATCGTTGCGTTGTCTGCGCTTTTCAGTTTGTTCACACCGTTGGCTACAATGCGCAACGCATCGATGTCAAGTCCCGAATCGGTTTCGTCGAGGATAGACAAACTCGGATCGAGCATAGCCATTTGGAAAATTTCATTCCTTTTCTTTTCTCCACCCGAAAATCCTTCGTTTACTGATCGGTTGGTAAGTTTGTTGTCCATTTCCACCAATTCTTTCTTTTCGCGCATAAGGCGCAGAAAGTCGGTGGCCGAAATAGGTTCTTGTCGGCGGTATTTGCGCTGTTCGTTGATAGCGGTGCGCATAAAGTTCACCATGCTGACTCCCGGAATTTCTACCGGATACTGAAAACTAAGGAAAATGCCTTCGTTCGCACGTTCTTCGGGTGCCAAATCCAATAAATCTTTGCCGTGAAAGTTCACTTTGCCATGCGTAACCTCAAAAGCAGGATTCCCTGTGAGTACCGAGGCCAAAGTAGATTTCCCGGCACCATTCGGTCCCATGATGGCGTGAATTTCACCCGGATTTACCGTTAGGTCCAATCCTTTTAATATTTCTTTGCCATTGATATTGGCGTGTAAATTTTTTATTTCTAACATAATATATAAATCATATAAACCACAATAGACACAATAGATAATTCAGTCATTATGATTTTCTATTTTAATTAATTTAATTGGCTTTATTATCAATATCCATCAGGAAGTTCAAAATATCTTTTCGTGACAAAGGTTTTCTGTCCTTCTTTCATGATGTTTGTACATTTAAAATTTATCAAAATCCCTTTGGGTAAATCAAGTAAATGCAAGTGACTCAGAATTTGAGCTTCGTTAATTGGAACAAATTTCTCAACAGTTTTAAGCTCTACAATAATAATTTCTTCTACAAGCAAATCCAGTCTCAATTCGGAATCAAGAAAATGACCTTTGTAAATTAGAGGTAATGGAATCTGCGACTGCACATTCAACCCGCGACTTTCAAGTTCAAATTTCAAGCATTTTTCATAAATAGATTCTAATAACCCTGGGCCTAAATGTTTGTGAACCTCAATAGCTGAATTCAATATTTCATAACACAAATCATTAATATCCTTTTTTGTTGAATATTTTTTATTCATATATATGATCTATTGTGTCTATTGTGGTTCAAAAAAATTATCCTACTGAGCCCTCCAGTGTGATTTGAAGCAGTTTTTGTGCTTCAACGGCAAATTCCATTGGTAGCTTGTTCAGCACTTCCTTGGCGTAACCATTTACAATCAGACCTACAGCATCTTCGGTAGAAATACCCCGTTGGTTGCAATAGAAAATCTGATCTTCACTTATTTTCGATGTTGTGGCTTCGTGTTCCACTATGGCTGTTTCGTTGTTCACTTCCATGTACGGAAAAGTGTGAGCGCCACATTTGTCGCCAAGCAGCAAACTATCGCACTGTGAAAAGTTTCGGGCATTGTCGGCGTTCGGGTTTACCCGCACCAATCCACGATAGCTGTTATTGCTTACGCCAGCCGAAATTCCTTTCGAGAGAATATGGCTTCGGGTGTTTTTGCCCAGATGAATCATTTTTGTTCCCGTGTCGGCTTGCTGATGATGGTTGGTGACGGCTACCGAATAAAACTCGGCTGACGAATTGTCACCCTGCAAAATACAGCTTGGATATTTCCACGTAATGGCCGATCCTGTTTCAACCTGCGTCCAGGATAATTTGGAGTTGGCGCCTTTGCAAATACCGCGTTTTGTTACAAAATTGTAAACGCCGCCTTTGCCTTCTTTGTCGCCGGGATACCAGTTCTGGACAGTAGAGTATTTTACCTCTGCATTTTTCATCACCACAATCTCTACAATGGCGGCATGCAACTGATTTTCATCGCGGGTAGGCGCTGTGCAACCTTCGAGGTACGAAACGTAGCTGTCTTCGTCGGCAACAATGAGTGTGCGCTCGAACTGGCCGGTATTCATAGCGTTGATACGGAAGTAGGTCGACAGTTCCATGGGGCAGCGTACGCCTTTGGGAATGTAAACAAACGATCCGTCGCTGAAAACTGCCGAGTTCAGGGTTGCAAAAAAATTGTCGGTCACCGGTACTACCGACGACATGTATTTCTTAACCAGATCAGGGTGATGTTCTACTGCTTCGCTGAACGAGCAGAAAATAATTCCCTTTTCGGCAAGGGTTTCTTTGAAAGTTGTTTTTACCGAAACGCTGTCCATAACCGCATCCACGGCAATGCCCGAGAGCGCCATTTGTTCTTCGAGCGGAATGCCAAGCTTGTTGAATGTTTTCAGCAATTCAGGATCCACTTCGTCGAGACTTTTGGGCCCGTTGGTGCGTGGCGCTGCGTAATAGGATATGCTTTGGTAATCTATTGTTGGGATTTTCAGATGTGCCCATTCAGGCATTTTCATCGTTGTCCAGTGACGGTATGCTTTCAGTCGGTATTCGAGCATCCATTCCGGTTCGTTTTTCTTTGCCGAAATAATGCGAACAACATCTTCATTGAGCCCAACAGGGATGATATCTGTTTCAATGTCAGTTGTAAATCCGTATTTGTAATCGGCCTGGGTTACTTCGTGTAATATATCTTCTGCCATAATTGTTTTTTCTTGTCATTTTCTTGATTGCATCTCCTCAGGGAATTGCAATCAGAGCACAAAATTACGAAAAAAAATGCACGTTTCCGTGCTGATTTATTGTTTATAATGTACGCAAATAACATTCGAAAGCGTGTATTTGTTTTCTGTAAACAGAAGTTTGATGTTTTTTAATGGGTTTGTTTGATTTTTACATTCAAAATAATAAACTAAAATAAATGGGTTGTACGAATAGGTTTGAGTTGTTGATCTTAGATTCTGATTTCAGTATCTTAATTATAGTTACTTAAAGGGTGTTGTATTGATAAAAACATTTATCTTTGTGTTTTAAATTAATATAAAAGAAGCAATTCCGCATATGTCTGAAGAAAAAGAAGCAAAGAAAAGATTCCGCCGAACCAAAGTCGCCATTGAGAGGGATGTGATGCTGGCTGTCGGCAGTTTAATCGAAGAACTTGGATTCTCGAATGTAACCCTGACCGGTGTTGCCGAAAGGGCGAAAATTGAGCCTGCTGTATTTTATCGCCGGTATGCCAATCTCGAGGAACTGTTTGAAAAGTACACACAAAAATACGATTATTGGCTGGCTGGTTTAGCTGAGAATATCCCAAAAAATCTGAATGAGTTGGAAATGTATAGCTGGATCATGGATCATCTTGTTCAGGAGTTGTTGAAAAACAAGGGTATGCAGCAATTGCTGATTTGGGAATTGTCGGATGATAATGTGATAACACGTCGTACTTCCAAATTGCGCGAAGTTGTGAATCAGCCTTTGTTGGCCATGCTCGAACAGAAATTCAAAGGAACCGGACTGGATGTGAATGTGATATGTGCAATGATGATTTCGGGGATTTATTATCTGATTTTACATCGCAAGCGTTCTGAATTTTGCGGAATTGATTTTAATACCAGAGTTGGAAAAGAAAAATTGAGGGCAGGTGTAAAACAAATGTCACAGTTGTTGTTTGCCCAGGTTCAGAAGAAAAATGAAATAGCTGAACGTTTACGTGCGGAAGGGGTAAGCGAGGAAATTATTTCGAAATGTGTACTTGTTTGATCTGAAATAAACTGACAGGGATTGAAAACCTTCAAAAACTTATTTTCTTGATGGTTAGTGTAGATACATAATGAAAAAGAGCGGATGCCAATGGAACTTTCCAATGTCATCCGCTCTGCATTTTTTTTTGACTTGTATTATTTTGCCTGATTTACTATTTCAAGTGTGTCCGAAGCAATCATAAATTCTTCGTCGGTAGGGATAACCACCACTTTTACAGTCGAATCGGGACTGCTGAGTAGTACCTCTTTCCCGCGGCTCGCAGCGTTTAGCTCTTTGTCTATTTTAACGCCCATAAAGCTGAGGCTTTCGCAAACTTTCTGTCGCGTGCCGGTCTGATTTTCGCCTACGCCGCCTGTAAATACAATCACATCAACTCCGTTCAGCGCAGCTATGTAGGATCCGATATATTTTTTAATGCGGTACTCGTACATTTCAAGCGCCAGTTTGGCACGTTCGTTTCCTTCGGCAATTGCATTTTCAATGTCTCGCATGTCCGACGAAAGACCTGAGATGCCAAGCACGCCACTGTGTTTGTTGAACAGGGTTGATACCGATGCCGATCCAATCATTTCTTTTTCCATCAGGAAGGTAACTACTCCAAGATCCACATCGCCCGAACGGGTTCCCATCATTAAACCTTCGATGGGTGTAAAGCCCATTGAAGTGTCGACAGATTTGCCATTTTCGATGGCTGTCACCGATGCGCCATTGCCAATGTGAGCCGTAATCATTTTGGTTTTCGAGCAATCCAGTCCAAGGAAATCGCACGCACGTTGCGAAACGTAGCGGTGGCTTGTGCCATGGAAACCGTAGCGACGAATACCATATTTAGTATAAAGCGAATAGGGGATGCCATACATGTAAGCATATTCGGGCATGGTTTGATGGAAGGCGGTGTCAAAAACAGCCACTTGCGGAACATTTGGCAACAATTCGTTGATGGCATTGATTCCGGCTAAATTCGGTGGATTGTGAAGTGGTGCAATGTCGATGCACTCCACTATTTTTTGAATCACATCATCGGTGATTAATACGCTGGAATTGAACTTTTCGCCACCATGCACAACGCGATGACCCACCGCATTGATTTCTTCGAGCGACTCTACGGCGCCGTGTTTCTGACTTGTAAGTACACCCAGGATATATTCAACTGCTGTTTGATGTTCAAGAATTTCACCTTTCAGCATTACCTTTTGCCCATCTTTCCGTTTGTGTTTCAGAAACGAACCTTTCATTCCGATTTTTTCAACACCACCTGAACCTAATTCTTCATTGCTCTCCATGTCGAGCAATTTGTATTTTACTGACGAACTTCCACAGTTCAAAACTAATATTTTCATGTTTTCGTTCTTTTTTATTTTATGATGTTACCTGATTCATCGTAAGTGTAAAACCCTTTTTTCTTGCTTATTCCGTACAGTTTGGCACGCGAAAGACGAAGTAAAATGGGTGAAGGTTTGTATTTTACATGACCATATTCCTCGTAAAGATTTTCGAGGAGTTTTACTATTTTTTCGATACCAATCTGGTCGGCAGTACGGAAAACGCCTTGTCGGTGACCGAATCCTACGGTAAGTACGCGGTCGATGTCCTCGACGTTTGCTATTCCTTCCATCAGCATGGAGCAAGCTTCGTTGAGTTGTATCAGGAACAGGCGAAGACTTACCAGGCCGGCTGATTCCATTACTTCTACAAATTCATGATTGATGACTTTGGCAAACTGACAAACTTTGTTGAAGGTTTCGTCGGAAGTATGTAATCCTCTTACAATTTCAATAATATGTGAATCGGGAACGTTGGAAAGGAAATGCAGGCCGATGCAACGATCCGAATGTTCCATTTCAGCTGCCAGTTCGGTCACCACCACAGTAGATACATTTGATGCTATTATCGACCGGGCAGAAAGAACTGCTTCCAGTTGACGGAACACTTCTTTGCGTTGTGTTACCTGTCGTTCGCCGGTTTGGTCGTCGTAACGAATAGCTTCGATGACGAAATCGCATCCACTGAAATCTTCATATTTTAAAGTGCCGGTGATGCGTCCCATAATGGCTTTTTTCTCATTCTCTGTGAGTCCCCAGTTCTGGATTTTTTTATCCAGTTGTTCTTCGATGCGGGCATATGCATTGTTTATTCTTTCCTCGGTAGGTTCCAAAAAAACCACTTCGAGACCTTTTAGTGCTGCCCTTGTAGCGATTACGCTACCTTCTTTTCCGCAACCTACTACGCCGATGCGCGAGAAAAGCGTGCGCTTTCTGTTGCGCTTGCTCAGTCCGTATCGCTCTATTGCTTCAATTATTTCTTCTGACATAATATTGCGTTTAATGCATAAATTTTATTCATATTCATTTCGTCGAAATGCATCTTTTTGGAGATGCATTCTTCCTTATTTTTTCATTGCCTGATTGGCTGTAATCGTGATCATATGCACGATGTCGTCCACCGAACAGCCACGTGAGAGATCATTGATGGGTGCGGCCATTCCCTGTAGTATTGGTCCAACGGCCTGGGCTCCCGAAAAACGTTCGACCATTTTGTAACCAATGTTTCCGGCTTGCAAATCAGGGAATACCAATACGTTGGCATGTCCTGCAATTGCACTTCCCGGTGCTTTGCTTTGTCCAATGGAAGGAACAAGCGCTGCATCAGCCTGAAGTTCGCCTTCTATCTGAAGTTCAGGATGCATTGCTTTTGCGAGTCGGGTTGCTTCCACCACTTTGTCCACTAACTCATGTTTTGCACTTCCTTTGGTGGAGAAGCTCAACATGGCCACTTTGGGTTCGAAACCACAAATGTTTCGTGCTGTTTCGGCTGTTGAAACTGCAATTTCGGCCAGTTCCGAGGCAGTTGGGTTTGGATTTACAGCACAATCGGCAAAGACAAGCAGTCCGTTTTCACCATATTGAGGTGTGGGTGTAAACATCAATAAAGCGCCTGAGACCACGCTGATGCCCGGTTTGGTTTTTACGATTTGAAAAGCCGGACGAAGTACATTTCCTGTAGTGTTGCGAGCGCCGGCTAATTCTCCGTCGGCATCACCGTTTTTAATCATTAAGCAGCCCAGATACAAAGGATCTTTTGCTAATTTCCGGGCTTCTTCTATTGTCATTCCCTTGTTCTTTCGGATTTCGAAAAGCAAGTTGGCATATGTTTCCATGTTGGCATCCTTTTCGGGATTTACGATGGTGGCTTCGTGCAGATGAGTCAGGTTGTTTTCGGCAGCCAGTTTTTCAATCTCAGCTTCGTTCCCAATTAAAATCAGTTTGGCTGCTTTTTCTTTTAAAATAATGTCGGCAGCTTTAAGTGTGCGTATTTCCATTCCTTCGGGCAAAACAATGCGTTGCAGATTGCTTTTTGCGCGTTCGAAAATTTGTTCCAGTAAATTCATATTCAATTGTATAATGTGTGTTGTTGTATTCGGCGAGAGAAGTATTCAACGGGCTGAAAAACGCTGCAAAGATAGTGGTTTTTTGTAGAATTGCAATGTGGAGATGGCAATTTATTGTAAATATATGATTTCTCGTGATGTGTGTCAATATGTGTTGTGAAATATTAAATTGAAGTATTACAGCAGGATAGATAAATAAATTGTGAATTATTTGATTTTTGTTGTTATTTTTGTACTCAAATCAATAAGAATGATGAATATGAAAATAATTGCCTGCTCTTCAGAATATGCTTCTCAAATACTCGACATTTTTAATGATGCAATTCTGAATACAACAGCATTGTATGATTACAAGCCCTGGACGATGGAGACCATGAAGGTGTGGTTTGCCACCAAAGAACAACACAATTTTCCTGTTATTGGCATTGTAGACGACGAAAACCGGTTATTGGGATTTGGTTCGTATGGTCAGTTCAGGTTGCGACCTGCCTATAAATATACCGTTGAAAATTCGGTGTATGTTCATCGGGATCATCGCGGAAAGGGACTGGGAAAGATACTCCTGCAGGAAATTATTAACCACGCTGTTGCGCAGGATTACCACGCTATCATTGGGGTGATTGATGCAACAAACGAAGTAAGCATTATGCTTCATCGTCAGTTGGGTTTCGAAGATGTGGGAACTTTCAAACAGGTTGGTTTTAAATTCGATAAATGGCTGGATGCTAAATTTATGCAGCTTATTCTGCCTACGCCTCAACATCCTGTTGGTGAATAAGCACCGACGCTATGCAATTTTGCATTTTATTTTTTTGAAAAACAGAGAAAACACTTATGTGACAAAAGTTTGAAATAAGCTCAGAATGTATTTTTATTCATTCGGATGGTTTAGTATCCACCTGATTATTCTATGAGCTTCATCACATCATTCACATTTAAATGCGCCAGTATTTCATTGTCGTTATTTATCATATTGTCGAAAAGCTGTAGTTTTTCCTCCTGAAGTTTGATTATCTTTTCTTCAATTGTATTTCTGCTTATAAATTTATAAACAAAAACCTTGTTTAGTTGCCCCATACGATGTGCCCGATCGAAAGCCTGCGCTTCGGCTGCCGGATTCCACCAGGGGTCGAGTAAAAACACATAACTGGCACGGGTAAGATTCAGACCCACACCGCCGGCTTTGAGCGAAAGTAAGAAAACCTGTGCATCAGAGTCGTTTTGAAAGCGTTCTACTTCTCGTTTTCTGTCTTTTGTGGCCCCATCCAAATAGCAGTATGTTATTTGTTTGCTGTCGAGATAATTTTTGTAAAGTTTCAGATGCTCCACAAAAGAGCTGAACACTAATACCTTGTCGCCAATGGCAATCACTTCGTCGAGCATTTGACAAACGGTTTCGAATTTGCCTGAGTCGTCGGGATAATTTTTATCCGTCAGCAGCGGATGATTGGCCGTTTGCCTTAACCGAAGCAGGCCTTCGAGCAAAATTACCGGACTGATTTTGTCATTTTTGTTTTTGCTTTCGAGAAATTTGTCGCGATAACTGTTGCGGATATCGCGGTAAAATTGTTGTTGTTCGCTGGTCATGTCGCACCACTGAACGATAATCGATTTCTCGGGCAATTCGGTAAGTACTTCCGATTTGTTGCGCCGCAAAAGAAATGGTTTAAGCAGCTGTCGGTACAATTCCTGCTTCTCGGGGAGTTTGCAAGCTCGGGTGAAATTATTTTGCGAGCCTAACATATTTCGGTTGAAAAAATGTACCAACGACCATAAATCAGTCAGAGAGTTTTCGAGCGGTGTACCTGTTAGCGTAAGAAAACGTTTCGCCTGCAGCGATAAACACACCTGAGCGGTATCTGATTGTGGGTTTTTTATGGCCTGAGCTTCGTCTAATATAACATAGTGAAACGGAATGGAAGTTAAAAACTGTTTGTCTCGTCGCAAAATGCCGTAACTGACAAGTACAATATCGATATTTTTAAAATCCTCGGCATTTCTGGTTCTCTGATTCCCGGCATGAACATGTACTTTTATTTCGGGTGTAAACCGTGTTGCTTCCTGCTCCCAATTGTATATCAAACTTGTGGGAACTACTAATAAATTGATTCCGCCATTTTGCTCTTTCATCCACTGAAGCAAACACAAGGTTTGAATTGTTTTTCCCAGACCCATGTCGTCGGCCAGGCAGCCACCTAACGACAGTTCGTCGAGCAATCGCAACCAGTTGTAACCTTGTTGCTGATAATGTCGTAGTTCGCCATTGAAGTTTTTAGGAAAATCAAAATTTTTATCTAAACTCTGTTCAAGCAGTCGGCGCATATTGTCTTTTATCGACAATGTTACTGTTGGGTTTTGTTGCAGCGTGTTGGCTACCACACAGTGATGCTTGGCAATAACAACCTTGCCATTTTCTATTTTACAGAGTTCGGCCATGGTTTTGTACTCGTCGAACCAGGCCTGTGGTATCTGAACGTATTCACCGCCGGGAAGCAGCATTTGATGTTTGTCTAACCGGATGTAAGTCAGAATTCGGACAAATGGAATTTCGTAAGCGCCAAACTTTACCCGCCCTTTGATGTCGAACCAGTCACGCCCTTCGTCCATCTCAACAAAAATGCTTCTTTCTCCCAAAAAAATCTGATGGGTGTCGTTTGCTCTTTTTTCGAACTTAATCTCTATCCCTGTGGCTTCAACCGCTTTGTAGTTGTCGTTTAACCATTCAACTCCAAGGTTGTAAGGCATTCTTTTTACAATGGCGTTCAGGTTTAATCCTATTTCTTTCAGCGCATCAATGTATAGTTGCTCCAGCTCAAAGTCGCGTTCTACCTTATAGATAATAAAAGAATTGTCCTGTTTCTCCAATTTTGTGAGGGCACCGCTTTGTCCGGCCCAAAAGAGGAAATTCTGATATTCGAAAACAAGTTCGAAAACAAGACTTTTCTGAGAAGTGTCGATTTCTTCGTTTTCGAAAAGCGAAATTTGTTGTACCTGAGCCAGTTCTTTTACTCTTAACGTAGCATTTGTCATTCCCGGAACGGTGACAATGTCGAATCCGGAGGATAGAATCCGGTTGGAAGGTATGAGCGGCAATATTACTTTTTGTATATACTCCTCCATATACTGCTGGGCCACAGTTACCAGATTTTTATTGAAAAAAGGAATCAGTTTGGAACCGTCAACTTCCTCTTCGAATTCGAATATTTTGTTCTTCAGTAATACGCGCGCTCTTTTTCGCGAAACCAGCAGTCCTCCCGATAAATCGATCTGTTTCTTTCTACAGTTGATGTCCAGCGAGTAATTAATCTCTCCGGCTTGTATGTCGAAGCAATACAACAATTCGGGCAACTCCTGTTCGATATTTATTTTTATCCAGGTGAAAGGAAATTTGCCTTGTGGCAGATAGAGGGGTTTGTCCGAAATCAAATCAAAAAATGCGTTTTGGTTGGTTTCGATGTATTCAATCAGATAGTCCTTAATGTATTGTGAGTCGCGGGGTAAGTTTTTGCCATCTAAGTATGTTTGCCTTAGTTTGTCCCACGTTTCTGTTTTTTTGTTGTTTACTTTTGAAACAATCGACTCTTTTTCGAGTTTTGTACAGATAAGGAAAAGCTGCTCGTCGGTTTT
Organism: uncultured Paludibacter sp.; assembly: GCA_963678465.1. Lineage (GTDB taxonomy): Bacteria > Bacteroidota > Bacteroidia > Bacteroidales > Paludibacteraceae > Paludibacter. The sequence goes on along the minus strand of OY782858.1, from coordinate 2,599,082 downwards.
GTCGAATAAATGCTTGTAGTTGTTTTTGTTCTGAGTTGTTATTTTTACCGATTGTGTTGAAAATACTCCTTTGTCATCGGTATCGACCACTACGCACTCAGGGAAACAACCGATATTTCCCATGCTGTGTAATGTAAATGCTACAACCTGATGTATGGAATTATTTTCAATCATAAATTATTAAAGTAAAAAACCCAGAAGTCAACAAAATCAAAATCCCGTTCGACCAACAAAACTTCAAAAATACAAAAAGTACATTGTATCAACAAAAAAACCGACCCAAAATTTTTAATTTTTTTGGGATCGGTTTTGAAGTTTCAGATGGAGCGGAAACAGAATCTTTAGATTTTCTGTATTTTCTATAGTTTATTTTCTATTTCAGTCCTAATTTCTTCAGTATTTCTTTTGGTATTGCATCTTTATGAACAACGATGTTAATTGTTTTGTGTTTTACGAATGAATCGCTTGCATACCAGATACCTTTGTATTTATTATCGGTTCCCCAGGAGTTTTTTACAAGGTAGTATTTTGTTCCGTTCTGGTCTTTGGCAGTTCCGTATATCACCATTCCATGGTCGTCGGTAGTTTGGTAATTGTCAAAATCGCGCTGACGAATCTCTTGTGTTACATTTACTTCGGGTTGAGGTCCTTTCACTTTGTAAATTTGTTCTTCCATTTCTTTTTGCGAGATATTGAGCCATTTGGCCTGATCGGATCCCGGGAGATTTTCCTTTTTTACCTCAGGGTTTACGGCCACACCATTGCGGGTGAAGCCTTTTTCGCTTACATCCGAACCCCAGGCTATTGTGAATCCATTGTCGATGGCATAATCGAAAACTTTCGCAAATTCGTCCAAAGGCAGGTTGTACGATTCTTCCCAACGCCAGTTATCGGGAATTTCGATTACAAATTTTGAGTAAAATGGATGATGGGTGAACGAAGTGAGCGACACATAATCGTCCATATTCAGCCCTAAAGATTGTGCATAAGTTACAGGTGTATATTTCTTGCCGTTTGCCACAAACTCTTTCGGGCGTTCGCCCAGATAAGCATTCAGTATGCCATCGAAACCTTTTTTCCAGGCTGTGGAGAGTTTTTTGTTCGGATTTTTAACCAGCGTTTTTACATAAGCTTCGGTAAGTGCATCCAATTCGCCATGTCGGTGTTTTTCTTCCCCGTAGTTGAGCCCGCTCATTTCCGATTCGGGTACAATGCCGTAATTTTTTAAAGTGTACATTACGTCATAGAACGAACCACCACCTGCAAAGTTGATTGTTCCGTTCATGCGAACGAATTTATCAGCTTTGTCGGCATATGATTGATGTACGACAAACATTTCCGACAAATCAACGGTGGGCTCTCCAAGGCGAAGTAGTTCGGCTTCGAAAAATCCCAGGGCCGAAAAGCTCCAGCAGGTGCCCGAACTTGCCTGATTTTTTACAGGCGTTATTTTATTTTCTTTTATCGTTGTAAAACGAAATGTGTCGACGGCTGTTGTGTCTTTCTGCGCCGAAACAGTCATTGTGCTTGCTGCAAATGCTGCAATAAGTAAAAGTTTATTCATTTAGCTTTTGTGTTTTGTGTTCCCGGCTTCGTGAGTTCATAAAAATGAAACATGAAACCGGGAACATCAAATGATAATTATTTTACAGGGATATTGGCTAAAGTAGCTTTCAGATAGTCCCAGAACATTTGTACTGTGGCTATATTTACTTTTTCGTCGGGCGAATGTGGATAACGAATAGTTGGTCCAAACGAAATCATATCCATTTTTGGGTAGTGTGTTCCTAAGATTCCACATTCTAATCCGGCATGAATAATCATTACTTTAGGCGTTTTTCCGTATTTATCTTCATACACTTTCGTCATCTCTTTCAGAATTGGCGATTCCAAATCAGGTTTCCAGCCCGGATAACCACCGGTAAATTCAACTTTGCCACCTGCCAGTACAAATGCGCTTTCGATTTGCGAAGCCAGCTCTTCTTTGCGCGATTCCACTGAGCTGCGAATCAATGATTTCAATTCCACCGACTTTCCATCCGATTTGATGATGGCTAAGTTATTCGATGTTTCCACAACAGTAGGTAACTCAGGAATAAAGCGGAAAACGCCATTGAAACAAGCTGTAACGCCATTGATGAGGTCGTCTTGTACTTCTTCGGGCAACAAGCCTGTTGGCAGTTCCACCTGATCAACCGAGAAGGTAATGTTATTTTCAACACCTTTGTATTCTTCAATAAAAAGCTCTTCCAATTCATTTACCAAATCGATAATATCTTCAACGCCTTCGGCCGGAACAGTAATCACAGCAAATGCTTCGCGTGGGATGGCATTGCGTAAACTTCCGCCATCAATGCTTGCCAAACGGGCTTCGTATTCTGCCACGGCGTCTTTCAACAAGCGGAACATGAGCTTGTTGGCATTGGCACGCTGTAAGTGAATATCAACACCTGAGTGACCACCTTTGAGTCCGGTAAGCGAGATTTTTAGTGCTACATCGCCTTCGGGGACTTCCACTTCGTTGTAAGCAAAACTGATGTTTGCATCCAAACCTCCGGCGCAACCCACATACAATTCGCCTTCGTCTTCGGAATCCATATTGATAAGAATGTCACCTTTCAGAAAGTTGGGTTGCAACCCGAAAGCGCCAAACATACCGGTTTCTTCGTCCACAGTGATAAACATTTCGATAGCCGGATGAGGAATGTCTTTCGATTCGAGCACGGCCATGGCTGCTGCCACACCTATCCCGTTGTCGGCACCAAGTGTGGTGTCTTTTGCAGTTACCCAATCACCATCGATGTAGGCCTGGATAGGATCTGTTTCGAAAACGTGAGCCACGTTACTGTTTTTTTGTGGTACCATGTCCATGTGCGCCTGAAGTACAACGGCTTTACGGTTTTCCATGCCCGGAGTAGCAGGTTTGCGTATCAGTACATTGCCTATTTCGTCGCGTAATGTTTCGAGGCCGAGCGATTTGCCAAAGTCTTCGAGAAATGTTGCAATTGGTTCTTTTTTGCCAGAAGGGCGGGGTACTTGCGTAAGACTGTAGAAATGTTGCCAAAGCGCTTTGGGCTCCAGTTGGCGAATGTCGTTTGAGTTCATATTTAATCGTTTATTTGAATAATTATTCTATTTTCGTAAATGCAAATATCCGTATTTTTTTTGGATTAAGTAAGCGTATTATGGTTTTTTCAATAAAATAAATCCTTATGCAGCTGACGAAACAGCCTGATCGGTTTTATAACCCAATGCAAAGTCCGCAGTTGTGTCGGGTTTTCTAATTTTTAGCTTTACAGCAAAACTGTTTTATCAGGAAAAGTCAGTAAATCAGTTCTAGTAGTTTACTTGAATTTTTATCGGATATTTGATTCCGATTGTTTTGTTTCGGGTTTTACTGTTATTTAAAAAAAGAGTATATTTGCACTCTTTGGCTACGAACTTGTTTTGCGAGGCTAAAAATAAATTTAATTAATTGATAAACAGTTATGAGTGTACTGCAGGATACAGGAAAATATATGTTGCTAATGAAAAGGGTGATGGTTTCGCCCGACAGATGGCGTATGTTTTTCCGTCAGTTTCCAAAAGAACTTGAGAAGTTAGGATTGCAATCCCTGCCTATCGTTATCATTATATCGATATTCATAGGTGCAATTATGACTATTCAAACAAAACTAAATACCGAAAATCCTTTGTTGCCGGCTTATAGTACCGGTTTGGTGACAAGAGATACACTTTTGCTTGAATTCTCATCGACAATTCTTTGTTTGATACTGGCCGGAAAAATAGGCTCGAACATAGCCTCCGAAATTGGAACGATGCGTATCACCGAACAAATTGATGCTCTTGAGATTATGGGTGTGAATTCGGCCAATTACCTTATTTTACCTAAAATTGTTGCTTTCGTGGTGATGATGCCTTTTCTGGTGATTTTCAGTATGGCAGTAGGATTGCTCGGCGGATATTTGGTAGGAATGTTTACGGACGTTATTACCACAGCCGATTATTTGTTGGGAATTCAGTATGCATTTATTCCTTATTATGTATTTTATTCGCTTGTAAAATCTCTGGTTTTTGCTTTTCTAATTTCTTCGGTGGCAGCTTATTATGGTTATTATGCCAATGGCGGTGCACTCGATGTGGGTAAGGCGAGTACCAATGCAGTAGTGAATAGCAGTATCCTGATTTTGTTTTTTAATCTTCTGATTACTAATTTAATGCTTAACTAACTGTTTCTAAAAATTAAGAAGTAAATTAACAGAAAGATGATTGAAGTAAAAAATATAGATAAATCGTTCGATGGTGTTCAGGTACTCAAAAATGTATCGGCAGTATTCGAAAACGGTAAAACCAATATGATTATCGGCGCCAGTGGCTCCGGGAAAACAGTGCTTATGAAGAGCATTATCGGGCTTCACCGGATAGATAATGGAAAAATAGAATACGATGGCCGTAATCTGCCGGATATGCGCATGTCAGATATTCGTTTGTTGCGACGTGAAGTAGGAATGCTTTTTCAGGGTTCGGCTTTGTTCGATTCTTTATCGGTGCTCGAAAACGTAATGTATCCCCTCGAAATGTTTGCCCGTACCACCCGCGACGAAATGGAAGAGCGTGCGCGTTATTGTCTGAAACATGTTAATCTGGAAGAAAAATCATTTAAATTACCACCTTCGGAAATTAGTGGTGGAATGCAAAAACGTGTGGCTATTGCCCGTGCCATTGCTCTGCAACCCAAATATTTGTTTTGCGATGAGCCTAACTCAGGGCTCGATCCTAAAACCTCCTTGATTATTGATCAGCTGATTCACGAAATTACTGTGGAATTTGATATTACTACTATTATTAACTCGCACGATATGAATTCGGTAATGGAAATTGGCGAAAAGATTTTCTTCATCAACAAAGGGGTGAAAGCATGGGAAGGTTCAAAAGAAGATATTTTCCATGTCGATAATCAGGATTTGAATGATTTTGTATTTGCTTCGGAACTCTACAAAAAAGTAAAAAAAGCGAATACCTGACCGGGAACATATTCGGTCGTAGCGTTGTTTGTTTAAGGAAAAAAATCAAGCCTGAAACCTTAGCTGTTTTAAGCGGGATGAGTTCCAAACAACCTTTAAAAAAACAATTATCATCGCATGAAAATAATATCATACAATGTAAACGGCATTCGTGCCGCTCTTTCTAAAAATTTCACCGAATGGTTGCAGTCCGAAAATCCTGATATTATTTGTTTTCAGGAAACAAAAGCGCAGCCCGATCAGGTCGACACCATGATTTTTGCAGAATTGGGTTATACTTCCTACCTTCATTCTGCTGAAAAAAAAGGCTACAGTGGTGTGGCAATTCTGACTAAGAAAGCGCCCGATAATGTGGTGGTGGGTATGAATAATCCGCGTTATGATGCTGAAGGTCGTGTTATTCGTGCCGACTTTGGCGATTTGTCTGTAATAAGCGTTTATATCCCTTCGGGTTCGTCGGGCGATGAACGTCAGGCTTTTAAGATGGATTTTTTAGAAGCTTTTTTACCATTTATCGAAGAAGTTCGTAAAACGCGTCCAAATCTCGTGGTTTGTGGCGATTATAATATTTGTCATAAACCAATTGATATTAATCATCCCGAACGTCAGAATGGCGTTTCGGGTTTTTTGCCCGAAGAACGTGAATGGCTCGACAGGTACGAAGCCTCGGGGATGGTGGATTCGTTCAGGGTTTTTGATCAGAGTGCCGAGAAATACAGTTGGTGGAGCTACCGTGGAGGAGCACGTTTCCGTAATGCTGGCTGGCGCATCGATTATCACTGGGTGAGCGAACCGCTCCGTAAGCGATTGAAGTCGGCTGCTATTTTAGCCGATGCAGTGCATTCCGATCATTGTCCGGTAGTAGTAGAACTGGATTGATTTTAGGAGCCCAACAACGCTTTTCTGAACCAAAATCAGTAGGTAACAAAAGTATTTCTGTAAATATCTTGTTTTTAGTTTTAAAAAACAATAAATCTTAGTATATTGGCTACTTAAGCCATAAAATGTTTTTAACTTTGTCCGCTCAAAAATAATAAACAACAGCTCATGAAACTTAACCCTTTCAGATTAGTTCTATTGCTATTAACAATCGTTTCATTTTCATCTTGTAACTGGTTTGAAACAGATGCTACTGTAGCTTCTTCAAATCCAAGTTTTGTGTCGTTAACTTTCACGAAAAATGATTCTGTTGCAGGGCTGGAAAAGGCTGTGTTCTCGTTGGAATGGGATGCGCAATTGAATGATTCAATTATTGTGAATCTCGACTCACTTCCTCATCTTACAGATATTTCTAAAGTTGTTGCCAATTTCAGTTTTTACAGCACTTCAGGGGCTTATGTTTATCTGACTGATACTTTGGGCTTGGGTACTATTACTGATTCTATTGCACTTGCAGGAAAAGATACACTCAATTTTGAAAGAGTTGCTAAAATCAAAAATTATGCAGCCGATGGGAAAAAATATAAAGTTTATCCTATAAAAGTGAATGTTCACCAAGTAGAGCCTGAATTATATCAATGGAACAAAATTGCTGACGAAATTTACTCCCATTCCGGAAGTTTACAGAAAGCAGTTTACTTCAATAAAACATTTTATCTTTATGTGGGGACTTCCATACGCAACTATTTGTACACTTCGACCGATGGAAAAATGTGGATAGATAAGACGAGTGTTCTTAAAAATCTGCCTTTAAATAGTTCGTTAAGAGGTATAAATGAGTTCAATGGAAAACTGTATGTGCTCTCTGACGATGATAAAATATATACAACGGCCGATGGCTATGAATGGACCGGCGAAAATGGAGATATTTCAGATACTAATTATAAATTTGAAAACTTCTTATTCGAACTGGATGGTAAACTTTGGTCGATTATGAAATCGGGAGTGGACAATACTTATCGTTTTGCTAATTCGGCTGATGGTAAAACCTGGATCGTTTACGGGCAAATACCTGTTGATTTCCCAATTGGTGATTTCTCATCGCTATCGTTTACATCGCGTACTAAAAAAACAAAAGCCTTAATCGCAGGTGGTTATACCGCTTCAGGAAAGTTGCTTAACAATATCTGGAGTACCGAAAATGGTAGTTACTGGGTGGATTTCAGTACAGAAAATACAACGTTGGGTTCACTGTCAGGGGCGACAATTATTGCTTACGATGATAGATTGTTGTTGTACGGCGGAGTTGATGACAATGGTAATATAGTGGATAGTTCGTATATGGAGTCGATCGATGAGGGTTTAAGCTGGAGTGTCCCCGATACGCTTTATAACAGGCTTCGCCAGATGAATATATCGGCAACAGGCGATACAACATACACTAATTACGCTCCGAGAGCTTACCAATCGGTATTAAACGTTGTTATTGATCATACTGCGAAAGGTTATAGCGATCATCTCATTTATCTGATCGGTGGAATAAACCCACGTGCATCGAAAGTTTATAAAGATGTGTGGGTTGGAAAACTGAACCGGTTGAGTTTTCCTACCGATGAAGATTAATTTGAAATAAGTTAAGGGAGCAAATCAAAAGGCTCCCTTCTCTGTGTTATTTATATTGGCTTTGAGCCGTAAACAGAACATTATAGGATGAACAAACAAATACATAATAAGCCCCGTATCGCCCGATTCCGTCGCTGGAGTCGTGCTGCTTATGCTGTGTTTGCCAGTTTGTCGCTTGTGGTGAGTATTGGGGTATTGTCGGTTTCGGTAAGCAGTAAGTCGGCGCAAAAGAGCGATCGATATATTGCTGAGGTAAAAACAGTTGCTGATGTGTCCGACGCGGACGATACAGAACCGGATGAACTGTTGTATAATGACCCCACGCAACTACAAGCCGGAAATATTTTAGTGAATCAAATAGCAAACAACGCTCCTGCGCGTTGTTTAGTATACTTATACAATCAATCATGAACGGTTGAAACAGGCGATCTGCCTGTTTCAACCGTTTTTATTTTTATTTAAAATGAAGAAAATAGTTTTTTTTAGTTTTTTAGTTTTTTTATTTTGCGTGCCGAATGTGTTTGGTCAATCAACATCCGATTCCTTGTCGGTTACTTTGTCGGCTGTGGATGTCAATGCTCGCCGCAATCAAATATATACAGGCGCAGGGCGTGTAGTGACTGTTGTGGAACGGGAAGCCATCAAACAGATGCCCGTACAAAGTGTTGACGAGTTGCTTGAGTCGGTGGCGGGCATCGATGTCCGTCAGCGTGGCGTGGGTGGTACGCAGTCGGATATTAGTATTCGAGGCGGTTCGTTCGATCAGGTGTTGGTGCTGCTGAATGGAGTGAATATTACCGATCCGCAAACCGGACATTATAATCTTGATGTTCCTGTAGAATTATCCGATATAGTTCGTGTGGAATTGCTTCAGGGTTCGGTGGCGCGCATTTATGGCCCGAATGCTTTTAGCGGAGCAGTTAATATCGTCACCGAAAAAAAGGAAACCAATACAATCAGTGTTCAAACAGCAGGAGGAAGTTACAATAGTTTTATACAGAATCTTTCGGCTGGCATAGGAAATGGGCAAATGCAGAGTTTTTTTTCGGTCACCCGCAAAAGCAGCGATGGATATATTGTCAATACCGATTTTGATATAAAAAACATATTTTCGCAAAGCATTTTAAATACAAAGTCGGCAGGTAAATTCGGACTGCAACTGGCTTATCAGGAGAAGTCCTATGGCGCCAATGGATTTTACTCTCTTGCCTACCCAAACCAGTTCGATCATACCAAAACCATTTATGGAGCGCTGGATTGGAAGCAAAGCATCAGTGCTAAAGTAAATCTTACGGCGCAGTTATATTCCCGTCGGCATTACGATAGGTTCGAGTTATTCAGAAATATGGAAAATGCTGCAAGTTGGTATGTAGGGCACAATTATCATTTAACCGATGTTAAGGGAGCCAGGGCGGTATTGGCACTTCTTACGCGCTATGGTAACTTTAAATTAGGTGCCGATGTCAGAAAAGAACACATATACAGTACGGTGCTGGGGAATACGCTTAACGAAGCTGTGCAAAATAAATTTGACAAGGATATTTATTTTACAAAAGCATCGCAACGGTTTTTGCCGGGCTTCTTTGCTGATTATGCTTTAAGTGTTCAAAGTTTGTTTTTGTCGGCCGGTTTTTCCCATACATTTTCATCTCAGTTCGGAAACTTCACAGCGGGTGGTTTTGAAGTTGCTTACCATTTTACCGACAATTTCAAAGTGTTTCTATTGGCTAATTCAGCAGTTCGTTTGCCAACATTTACCGATTTGTATTATAAAAGTGCAACTCAAATTGCAAATCCTGATTTACAGCCCGAAAGCGCCAAAACAATAGAATTGGGTACAAAATTCGAGAAAAGAAATTTGAAGTTCTCCGGTGCGTTGTTTTATCGTATGGGCGGAAATGTGATTGACTGGGTGAAAGAGCCTGATTCTACGCGATGGGAGAGTCGGAATCTGACGGAGGTGAATGTATTTGGAATTGATTTCTCAACTGAGTATCGGTTCCATACTTCTTTCATAAAAAAGATGGCTTTGTCCTATTCTTTTCTCACAATGGATAAAAGTGCCGGTAGCTACGATTCGAAATATGCACTTGATTATTTGAGAAACAAACTCATATTGAGTGCCGATCACAATCTGTATAAATCACTTTATGCTTCGTGGAAGCTGTCGTACATCGACCGTGCAGGCGACTATACCGATTTTAAAACAGCAGCAAAAATAAATTACGCGCCCTATTTTATGGCAGATGTACGGCTACAATGGTCGAAAATTAACTATGATCTTTATTTGGACCTGAATAATATTGGTGCTGTGCAATATGCCGATTTTGGAGGACTTACACAGCCGGGCAGAAATTTTATGGCGGGTGTGAGGTTAAGATTGGAATAAAGCCCGAGACTGTATAAGTCTTGCCTACTTCTTAGTTATAAGTAGTTTTGCCTTGTATTTTGTATAATCTATTGGCACTTTTGAGTTCGGTTCAGGGCTCAGACTCATTAGTTTGTAATTAATTCCATGTAGGGTTGTGTCCTGTTGCATTGGCAAGGTAGTATTTAATATAATTTGATGGTGAAACCGGCCTTCGGCAATGATATTAAATCTGCCTTGCGCATTTCCGGCCCAGATACAAATCACATCCTCGGGGCATCTTGAATCTTGCAACACAGAATCAAAGGCTATACTGAAATCATATGTTTTACTATGATATAATTCGTTCAAGCCAATTTCGATTGTTCCAACGTCCTGACCCGGAGTATTTAAAGAGCTACAGCCGGAGAAATGAATGACTGTCAACAGTAAACCAAAAAATAAGTATTGAGATTTCATCTTGTTTTTTATTTTTAATGATGAAAAAAACAATTAAAATGATGCATCTATTGCGTAGGTTAATTTTATGTGGTTGAATGGAATAGAAAATACAGGTTACTCATTTTTGAGAACTTGTATTTTTTTTAATTGATTGGATAGTTTAAGTGTAAAGGCTTCAGCTCCATTTTTGTTAAGGTGAGTTGCGTTGTAGAAGTTTCTTGTGTTGTACGATAGATTATCCAGCGAATAATCCAGAAATTGAATGTTATATTGTTTTGCAAAACGGGCGTAATATAATTTCAGTTCATTATAATTGGATAGTGTTTTGGTAAATTCATGATAACAGGGTGCAAATACCAGTATCACCTTAATATTTCTACTTTTACAATCGGATAAAAATTCATGAAACATCATGTCAAGTTCCGAATTCATCTTCCAACCTATTTCTCCCATTTGTTTCCTCATGTAAAAGTCATGCGGATTCCATTCAGCTTCGTTGGCATGAAATCCTTTATGCTTATCTGTGGCAAAATGTTGCAGACCGAAAAATTCCGAAAACCCTACTTGGATGGCTTTTGGTTCACCGGTATATTTTAGAAATGGGAGATAAACATCTGATTTGGATATGAAATTATTTTTCAGAAGTGCAGCTTCGAAAACAGGATCACTCATAAACGGAAGAAACTGATATTTTTGAAAAACAGGGACGTTTTTATCCATTAAATCCCAATCCACATTCTGAATAATGACTTTTGGTGCTTTATTTTGATGAATATACATTTTGTATTTAAGGTATTGAACATCAAAAGGACTTCCATCCATTCCCATATTGTATGAATTGGCATTCAGCACTGAGTCGAGAATTTGAGTATCATATTGAACCCATGCCCTCGAACTTCCCTGGACAATAATATCCGCATTTATGTTGCCTTCAAAAATATCTCTCCATTCTTTAAGATTTCCGAATTCTGATTGTTGGAGTCCTCGATCTGTAACATATGTAATGACTGAAAATACAACAACAGTCAACGCAGCAAAACTTATGGAGTAAAGAAGGAACTTTTTCATACTTTAAAACTGAAAATATATAAATGCGGAAGATCCACCTTTACCAATATAAATCAAAACGCATAAAGCGATGTAAATAATCCATCTTCCCTTTCTACCCGTTATTTCCAAACCATGTTTTTTATTGCGATGTATCCATTCCATAAATAGAAGTAATAGGATGGATAGCATTGCAAAAAGCAAAGTAAAGCCCGACAAACCACCTATGAGGCCAATGAGCGATGTACTGATGAAATAATCAGGACTGAAGCTGAAAATGCGTGAAATATACTCGGTGGCTTGAGAAATAGTTTCAGCCCGAAAAAATATCCAACCGATAACAACAAGGAAAAAAGTGAGAAACATTCCCAAAAATTCTTGCAGATTTGGTAATGATTTGTTTTTAGCGACTATATCAATGTTTTTCCGGTTCTTGTTTAGAATAATCAGGGGTAAAAACAATAAAGCATGATATCCGCCCCACGCAAGAAAGGTCCAGTTGGCACCATGCCAAAACCCACTGATGAGGAAAATGACAATTGTGTTGCGAATAACCAGAAGCTTTGGACCTCGACTTCCACCCATAGGGATATAAATGTAATCTCTAAGCCATGAGGTTAGTGAAATGTGCCATCGCCTCCAAAATTCAGCAATGTCTCTTGAAAAATATGGAAAAGCAAAATTTCGCAACAAATCGATACCGAACAGTCGGGCTGTACCAATGGCAATGTCGGAGTAACCCGAGAAATCGGCGTAAATCTGAAATGCAAAGAAAACAGCTCCTAATAAAAGTACTGCGCCATTTTGATTGTGGTAAGTGTTGAAAATATGATCAACAATTTCGGCACAATTATCGGCGATGACCATTTTTTTAAACAGACCCCATAATAGTTGGCGCATGCCATCTACTGCCTTGGCGTAATTAAATTCTCTTTTCTTGGTGATCTGAGGTAGCAGGTGTGTGGCTCTCTCGATGGGACCTGCCACGAGCAGCGGAAAGAAAGAAACAAAAACGGAATAACTTATAAAGTTTCGCTCGGGTTTTATTTTCTTATTATAAATGTCGAAAACGTAGGACAGTCCGTGAAAAGTGTAGAACGAAATACCTACTGGCAAAATAACATTCAACGACCATGTATTTACCTGCAAGCCCAACAACGCAAGCGCATTAGCAAAGGTGTCGGTGAAGAAGTTAAAGTACTTAAAAACGCCGAGAAATCCGAGGTTGATACAAACACTCAACCAAAGCCAGCATTTCCTTACGCCGGTGGTTTGAGCTTTCTCCATTTGGATCCCTGTTACGAAATCAAGACAGGTAGAAAAAATGAGGAGGAACAAAAAACGCCAATCCCAGCATCCATAAAAGAAGTAACTGGAGACGATCAATAGAATGTTTTGAAGTTTGTAATTTCCTTTAGTGGCCAGCCAATAAAGTAGAAATACAAAGGGTAAAAATATCGCGAATTCTATTGAGGTGAAAATCATTTAGACTGTGATATTGAATAAGTGGCAGAAAACTAACTGTGTAAATGCAGTCGGTTTTCTGCACTTATTATATTTTATTCTACAATCTTCTTAAACAGGTTTTTCATATTCACGGCATCGCCAATAATTTTGTGTAAATCCACAATGGCTACACGTTCCTGTGTCATGGTGTCGCGGTGACGAATGGTAACGCTGTTGTCTTCGGCTGTCTGATGATCGACGGTGATACAGAATGGGGTTCCCACTGCATCCTGGCGGCGGTAACGTTTACCTATCGAATCTTTTTCGTCATAAGCACATTTGAAGTCAAATTTCAGCTCATTGATAATTTCACGAGCTTTCTCTGGCAGACCATCTTTCTTTACTAAAGGCATTACACAGGCTTTCACCGGAGCTAATACCGGAGGTAAAGCCAGTACGACGCGGGTTTCTCCATTTTCGAGCGTTTCTTCGTTGTACGACGAAGCCATGATAGAGAGGAACGTACGGTCCAAACCAATAGATGTTTCGATAACGAACGGAGTGTAGGATTGATTGATTTCAGGGTCGAAATATTTGATATTTTTTCCCGAAAATTTTTCGTGACTGCTCAGGTCGAAATCGGTACGCGAATGTATACCTTCAATTTCCTTAAATCCGAAAGGCAATTCGAATTCGATATCGGTAGCAGCATTGGCGTAGTGTGCCAGCTTGTCGTGGTCGTGGAAACGGTATTTATGATCGCCAAGTCCGAGTGCTTTGTGCCATTTCAGTCGGTATTGTTTCCAGTACTCGAACCATTTTAGTTCTTCGCCCGGTTTCACAAAAAACTGCATTTCCATTTGTTCAAACTCGCGCATACGGAAAATGAACTGACGGGCTACAATCTCGTTACGGAAAGCTTTACCAATCTGAGCAATTCCAAACGGAATTTTCATGCGACCGGTTTTCTGAACGTTCAGGTAGTTCACAAAGATTCCCTGAGCCGTTTCGGGGCGCAGATAAATCTTCATTGCACCATCGGCAGTTGAACCCATTTCGGTGGAGAACATAAGATTGAACTGACGAACGTCGGTCCAGTTGCGTGTTCCGCTGATCGGACAAACTACTTCATAATCTTCTATGATAGCTTTTAGTTCAGTCAGGTCGCTGTCGTTCAATGCTTTTACGAAGCGGGCATGTATTTCGTCTCGTTTAGTCTGATTTTCTTTTACGCGCTCGTTGGTTTGCTTGAACATTTCAGCATCGAAGCTTTCGCCGAAGCGTTTGGCTGCTTTTTCAACTTCTTTGTTGATTTTGTCGTCGTACTTTGCCAGCAGATCTTCGATCAGTACATCGGCACGATAGCGTTTTTTGCTGTCTTTGTTGTCGATCAACGGGTCATTGAAAGCATCAACGTGTCCCGAAGCTTTCCATGTGGTAGGGTGCATGAAAATAGCTGCATCGATGCCCACGATGTTTTCGTGAAGCAATACCATGCTGTCCCACCAGTATTTTTTGATGTTGTTTTTCAGTTCAACACCATTCTGACCATAGTCGTAAACGGCTCCGAGTCCGTCATAAATTTCGCTTGAAGGAAAAACAAATCCATATTCCTTACAGTGCGCAATAAGTTTTTTAAAAACATCTTCTTGAGAAGCCATAATATTTAGTTATGAGTTACGAGTTTCGAGTTACAGGAAATAAGAAATGTCTTATTTCTATTATTATTGTAATGAAAAAAGAGGTGCAAAGTTACTATTTTTTTTGTATTTTTGTGGATTGATTTGGAAAAATACTATTGAAACAGGCTGTTTTAGAGAATATAATTATACAATGTTTTCGACGCAGCAATCGATAAATGCGAAATCTCCATAACTTGTAACTAATATCTTGTAACTAATAGATGAGTACTGACGAAATTATTGACAACGAAAACGAATTGGAAGAGGTTGAGGGCGCTGATGCATCGAATGAAGATGTTCCCTCAGATGCCCATTCGCGTTACAAAATACCTAAGATAACCGACGATGCTATCAAACATCATCTCTCGGGCATGTATCAAAATTGGTTCCTGGATTACGCTTCGTATGTAATTCTTGAACGTGCTGTGCCTGATATCTACGATGGATTGAAGCCCGTACAGCGTCGAATTCTTCATTCGATGAAGCGATTGGATGATGGACGTTACAATAAGGTGGCTAATATTGTGGGACATACTATGCAGTTTCATCCTCATGGCGATGCTTCAATTGGCGATGCTTTGGTGCAACTCGGGCAAAAGGATTTGCTGATTGATTGTCAGGGAAACTGGGGAAATATCCTCACCGGCGATGGCGCAGCAGCACCTCGTTACATCGAGGCGCGTTTGTCAAAATTTGCCCTCGAAACTGTTTTTAATCCTAAAACTACAGAATGGAAAGCCTCGTACGACGGACGAAACAAAGAACCGGTTTCGCTGCCGATTAAGTTTCCTTTGTTGTTGGCACAAGGTGTTGAAGGGATTGCTGTAGGCTTAAACTCGAAAATTCTTCCTCATAATTTCAACGAATTGCTCGATGCCTGTATCGCTCATTTGCGCGATGAGGAATTTGTGTTGTATCCAGACTTTCAAACAGGCGGCTCTATTGATGTAGCAAAATACAATGATGGCGAGAGAGGTGGGTCGGTTAAAATTCGTTCAAAAATAGAAAAATTGGACAATAAAACACTGGCAATTACCGAAATTCCGTATGGCAGTAATACTTCGAAGCTTATTGATTCTATCGTAAAGGCAAGCGATAAAGGAAAAATAAAAATCAGAAAAGTGGACGACAATACTTCGGCTAATGTTGAGATTCTTGTTCATTTGCTGCCAGGCTCTTCGTCCGACAAAACTATCGATGCGCTTTATGCTTTTACCGATTGTGAGTTGAGTATTTCGCCCAACTGTTGTGTTATTCACGACAATAAGCCCCGTTTCTGTGGTGTGAGTGAGATGTTGCGTATCAGTTGTGATCATACAAAAGATCTGCTTCAATCTGAACTCGAAATTCAGAAAGCGGAACTTCAGGAGCAGTTGTTCTTTACTTCGCTCGAAAAGATTTTTATCGAGAATCGTATTTATAAAGACAAAGGTTTCGAAGAAAGTACTTCGCAGGATGAGGTGATTGCGCATATCGACGGGCGCTTAGAACCGTTTAAAAAGGATTTTATACGCGAAATTGTCCGCGAAGATTTTCTGAAGTTACTCGAAATTAAGATGATGCGTATCACTAAGTTTGATACCGACAAAGCCAACGATACATTAATCTCGATTCAGAAGAAAATAGATGAAATCGATTATAACCTTGTTCACCTGATTGATTATACGATTTCGTGGTACGAAGGTCTAAAAAATAAATACGGCAAAGATTATCCGAGGCGTACCGAGATTCGGAATTTTGAAACCATTGTGGCCTCCAAAGTGGTGGAAGCCAATGAAAAGTTGTATGTCAACTACGAAGAAGGATTCGTTGGTACAGCGCTGAAAAAAGACGAATTTGTGTGCAACTGTTCGGATATCGACGATATTATTATTTTCTTTAAAGATGGTAGATATAAGATCGTTAAGGTGGCCGATAAACTATTTGTGGGAAAAAATATTCTTTACCTTACGGTTTTCAAGAAGAACGACAAAAGGACGATTTACAATGCTGTTTACAGGGATGGAAAATCGGGACCGTATTACATCAAACGTTTTGCAGTTACGGGAATTACACGCGATAAAGAATATGATATTACTCAGGGAACAGCTGGCTCGAAGGTGATCTATTTCACAACGAACCCTAATGCCGAAGCCGAAGTGATACGTGTTACTCTGAAGCCAAAACCACGACTCAATAAACTTGTTTTCGAAAAAGATTTTAGCGATATAGCCATCAAAGGTCGGCAGTCTATGGGCAACATCCTCACTAAAAACGATGTTCATAAAATCACTTTAAAGCAAAAAGGAGGCTCTACATTGGGTGGTCGTCAGGTTTGGTTCGACCGTGATGTGTTGCGCCTTAATTATGATAGTCGGGGAGAATATTTGGGCGAATTCCTGAGCGACGATCTGATTTTGGTAGTGTCGACAGCAGGTGAGTACCGAACTACGAGTTTCGATTTAAGCAATCATTTTACAAAGGATATTCTTTATATCGAAAAGTTCGATGCGCATAAAGTGTGGTCGGTAGTTCTTTTTGATGCAGATCAGCATTATTATTATCTGAAGCGTTTTCAGTTGGAAGTGTCTCAGAAGGTACAAAGCTTTTTAGGCGAAAATACACAATCGAGGCTTATGCTGATGTCCGATATTGAATTCCCTCGTTTCGAAGTGGTGTTTGGTGGTAATGATGCTTATCGAGAAGCGTTAGTTGTGGATGCCGAAGAATTTATTGGCGTTAAGAGTCTTAAAGCAAGAGGGAAGCGATTGACAACTTTTGATGTCGAATCCATCAACGAGCTTGAGCCTTTGCGTTTTGCTTCAGTTGAGACCGAGAGTTCGAACGATTCGGGTAACGATGATAATTCTAACGAGAACGATTCCGAGGAAGCTGTTTCGAGCGAAGGAAATTCAGAGGAACAAAGTGAAAGTGTAAATACCGATAAACCGGAAAAAAACACGAAGGAAAAAGCAACTGCGGAAGTAAATGAGAACGATTCTGTTTTACCCGACGAAATCGTTGATCAAAATCGGATCATTGATGACATAAACGGACAGTTGACCCTATTTTGATGTGTGGAACTGAAACATAAACATAAAGCCGGCACAACACTGTACCGGCTTTATGTTTTTTTCAAAAAGAAATACTATTTCGTCTTTTTGTTCAGAAAAATATGAGCAACAAATCCTAGAACCATTAAGACTCCGGCAGATATAAGATAATTGTTTGAGTTCGACTCGGTAAAAAAGTATACTGCTAAAATTACCACACCTACCAATATTAAAATCGGACCCAGGTTTTTCAATAAGTTATTCATTGTGATATAATGTTTATTTGTTCGTTTCTTTTCAGACTACAAATTAAATGATTTTTCAGCGAGTAATAAAATTATTTATGCAAAAATTTAAAAATAAGTTTGTTTTTTACGCTCTTCCTCCAATTTTTGTTTGCAATTCTTTGATATGTTGTAGTTTGTTTATGTAGTTTTGGTGTGAGGAGAACGCAATGGATGGTAGCGCATGTCCAGAACGGATTTGTGAAACTATTTTGTTAATTGCTAAACCGCCAGTTGCAAAAAACTTATTTTACGAACAAAGCATCCATAAAATTCGGAATGTAAAATTAAATCCTAAATGATTAATTTCGTACCTTTGCATATTGAATTTTCCGAATGAAACAGATTTGGAAGATTTTAAATGATATGATTAACGGTAAAAATCTATGAAAATCATAATAGTAGGAACAACATATCCTTTTCGGGGAGGTTTGGCAGCATTCAACGAGCGATTGGCGCGTGAGTATATACAACAAGGTCACGAAGTTGAAATTTTCACATTCTCTCTACAATATCCTTCTTTTTTATTTCCCGGAAAAACTCAGTTCTCCAGTGAAGAAGCGCCATCGGATCTGAAAATCAACCGTACGATCAACTCTGTGAACCCTCTGTCGTGGCTGATGACCGGAAGGAAGATAAAAAAACTGAATGCTGATAAAGTAATTTTTTGTTATTGGATGGCTTTTATAGCGCCTTGTTTTGGAACTATCGCACGCTTGGCGCGTTCGCCCAAAACTGAGATTATTGCGCTGATTCATAATATGATTCCGCACGAACCAACTATTCTGGATAAATTATTTCCGAAGTATTTTGTAAATGCAATGGACGGTTTTGTGGCTATGGCCGATTCGGTGATTGAGGACGTTAAACATTTTGATGCCTATGATAAGCCGAAAATTGTTTCGCCACATCCCATTTACGATCATTACGGCACTTTGCTCGACAAAAAAGATGCTGCTATAAAACTTGGCTTGTACGATCAGAATACCTATATCCTTTTCTTTGGATTTATCCGACAGTACAAAGGACTCGATTTATTACTCGAAGCATTTGCCGATGAAAGATTGCGAAAGTTTCCGCTAAAGTTGATCGTTGCTGGTGAGTTTTACGAAAATCCGGAACCTTATTTGAGTCAGATAGCTAAACTAAAGCTCGGAAATTTTGTTGAACTACGTACTGTTTTTATTCCCGATAGCGAAGTGCGCAACTATTTTAGTGTTGCCGATATTGTGGCTCAGCCTTACCGTACAGCAACTCAAAGTGGGGTAAGTCAGATAGCCTATCATTTCGAAAAACCAATGTTGGTAACTAATGTAGGTGGTTTGGCTGAAATTGTTCCTCATGGCAAAGTGGGATATGTGGTTGATGTTGAACCTGCACAAATAGCTGATGCGCTTGTCGATTTTTATGAAAATAAAAGAGCTAACGAGTTTATCGAGAATATAAAAACTGAAAAATTAAAATACGCCTGGTCCCAAATGACTGAGGCAATAAATAATTTGATGGTTTGAAAACCGAAAAGTTTAGATGACTTTTTTTCAAACACTCAAATTCTCAAATCTTCAAATATAATTGTAAATGGCTAACGAAATAGTAGAAACACCGTTGATGAAACAATTTTTCGAAATCAAGGCAAAACACCCTGATGCGATATTGTTGTTCCGTTGCGGCGATTTTTACGAAACATTCTCGACTGATGCTATAGAAGCTTCGGAAATCTTAGGAATTACACTTACACGACGGGCTAACGGCTCTGCCAAAACGGTAGAATTGGCAGGTTTCCCACATCATGCTCTTGATACTTATCTGCCTAAACTGGTGCGTGCCGGAAAGCGTGTGGCCATTTGCGATCAGCTCGAAGACCCAAAACTCACAAAAAAACTTGTGAAGCGTGGTGTGACCGAATTGGTTACTCCGGGTGTTTCGTACAGCGACACTACGCTGAATCACAAGGAGAACAACTTCCTTGCCTGCGTTTACATGAATAAAAACCGAGTAGGCGTCTCGTTTCTCGATATTTCGACTGGTGAGTTTTTGGTTGGCGAAGGAACCGGCGAATATGTGGATAAATTATTGAATAGCTTTAGTCCTAAAGAAGTGCTTTTCGATAGAGGGAAACGGAAAGATTTTGAAAATCAGTTCGGCACTAAGTTTTTTACTTATGCGCTCGAAGACTGGGCTTTTACTCCCGAAAGTGCTAACGAACGCTTGTTGAAACATTTCGAAACAAAAAATCTGAAAGGGTTTGGAGTTGATAACTTACCGAATGCAGTTGTGGCTGCAGGGGCTATTCTGCATTATCTGGATTTAACACACCATCAGCAAACCGGACATATTACACAGTTGTCTCGCATTGAGGAAGATCGGTACGTGTGGCTCGACCGTTTTACGGTTCGTAACCTGGAATTGTACGGTTCTATCAACGAAGGTGCTAAAACCTTGGTTGACATTTTAGACAAAACAATTAGTCCTATGGGCGCTCGTTTGCTTAAACGTTGGATTGCTTTTCCGCTGAAAGATGTGAAACCTATCAACGAACGTTTGAGTGTGGTGGAATTTTTCTTTAAAAATCCTGAATTAAAAGAATTACTGGAGCAAAACATAGCGCTGATTGGCGATTTGGAACGAATTATATCCAAAGTTGCAGTGGGTCGTATCAATCCGCGCGAAGTGGTGCAGCTGAAAGTGGCGCTCAAAGCCATTGAACCGATAAAGGCGGCCTGTACCGAAACTGACAACGTGACTTTGCAAAAAATTGCCGACCAGCTGAATGCCTGCCACATTATTTCTGAAAAAATTGAAAAAGAAGTCAATAACGATCCGCCAAACCTGATCAATAAAGGTGGAATTATTCGTCATGGTATTGATGCCGATTTGGATGAACTGCGCATGTTGGCGCATTCAGGCAAAGAGTTTCTGCAACGTATTCAGGAGCGTGAAAGTGAGGCTACGGGTATTCCAAGTTTGAAAATTCACTTTAATAATGTATTTGGTTATTATATTGAAGTACGTAATGCGCACAAGGATAAAGTGCCCGAAACATGGATTCGCAAACAAACGCTCGTCAATGCTGAGCGCTACATTACGCAGGAACTGAAAGAATACGAAGAGAAAATTCTTGGTGCAGAGGAAAAAATTCTGGCCATCGAAACCCGCTTGTTTGGTGAGTTAGTCATTGCCTTGAGTGAATATATAACGGCTATTCAGTTGAATTCGAACCTGATTGCACAACTCGATTGTCTGCTGTCGTTCACTAAAGTTTCGGCCGAAAATAAATATGTGCGTCCTGAAGTATTAGACAATGATATTTTGGATATCAAACAGGGACGCCATCCGGTAATTGAAAAACAATTGCCCATTGGTGAAAAATATATTGCCAACGATGTGTACCTGGACAGTGAAACGCAACAAATCATCATTATTACCGGTCCGAACATGGCGGGTAAGTCGGCTTTGTTGCGTCAAACAGCGCTGATTACGCTTATGGCGCAAATCGGCTGCTTTGTTCCTGTGGAAAGTGCCCGTATTGGGGTGGTGGATAAAATTTTTACCCGTGTGGGAGCGAGCGATAACATATCGCAGGGTGAGTCTACTTTTATGGTGGAAATGAACGAGGCAGCGAGCATTTTGAATAACCTTTCGAATCGCAGTTTGATTCTTTTTGATGAGCTGGGGCGCGGAACAAGTACTTACGATGGTATTTCTATTGCATGGGCTATTGTGGAATATATTCACGAGCATAGTAGCTGTAAAGCCAAAACGCTTTTTGCAACACATTATCATGAGTTGAATGAGATGGAAAAATCGTTTCATCGCATCAAAAATTATAATGTATCTGTGAAGGAAGTGGATAAGAAAATCATTTTTCTACGCAAATTAGTGAAAGGTGGCAGCGAGCACAGTTTTGGTATTCATGTGGCCAAAATGGCCGGAATGCCGCAAAGCATTGTGAAACGTTCGGAGCAAATTCTGAAAGACCTGGAGTCGGAGAATCGTCAGACAGGTGTCGCAAAACCAATTGGCGAAATTGCCGAACACCGCGAAGGTATGCAGCTGAGTTTCTTCCAGCTCGATGATCCTGTTTTGGAGCAAATTCGTGACGAAATAAAAAATCTCGATATTAATAACTTAACACCAGTTGAAGCGCTGAATAAGTTGAACGATATAAAACGGATTATCAGAGGAAAATGAACTGAGGATGTGTAAACGTTCAAAAGTCGAAGACTTTTGAACGTTTCTTAAAGTTAAGCTACAAACGTTTTAGTATCTCATAACTCGACAACTAAAAGTTTTTATTATTGAAGTTGTATGGGACTGAAACTTTGGATTACTATTTCAGTAGCCCGAAATGCCCGAAAAGAACTTGAGAAACAAACTGGCAAAGCTGTAGTGTCGCCCCTCAACGCTAAGAAAAATATCCTCGCTAATTCGCAAAGGGAAACAAAGGAGAAGTAGTTCCATAACACAGATATACATTTTACGTGCCAAAGAATTGAATAAATATACAAATTTCACAATCAGGTTTGTATGAGTATAAAAAAATGGTATTGAAAAATTATAAAAACACATTTTTGCAGTGAAATAAGTAAAAATTTCAGTATTTTTGCGCTTTCTTTTTCCAGAGGGATAAAACTAACAAAACAAACATAATTTTTTTGTATGAAAAAGCATAATTTTAGTGCGGGTCCATCTATCCTGCCACGTGAAGTGATTGAAAAAACAGCTCAGGCAGTGTTGGATTTCAACGGTTCAACGCTTTCAATTCTTGAAATAAGTCACCGTTCGAAAGATTTTGAAGCTGTTATCGCTGAAGCAAGAGATCTTTTTAAAGAATTATTAAATATCCCTGAAGGGTATTCTGTGTTATTCTTAGGAGGTGGAGCAAGTATGCAGTTTTGCATGATTCCTTTCAATTTATTGGAAAAGAAAGCTGCTTATCTGAATACAGGCGTTTGGGCCAATAAAGCAATGAAAGAAGCCAAAGGATTTGGTGAAACCATTGAAGTGGCTTCGTCAAAAGATGCAAATTACACATTTATCCCAAAAGATTATGTGATTCCAACTGATGCCGATTATTTCCACATCACAACTAACAATACTATTTACGGAACTGAAATTCTGACAGATATCGACTCTCCGGTACCTTTGGTTGCCGATATGTCTTCCGATATTTTCTCACGTCCTATGGATGTTTCAAAATACGGTCTTATTTATGGTGGTGCACAGAAAAACTTAGCTCCAGCAGGATTGGCTTTCATTATTGTAAAAGATGAATTACTTGGTAAAGTATCCCGTTATATTCCTACCATGTTGAATTATAAAACGCATATTGCTGAAGGATCGATGTTCAATACGCCTCCGGTATTGCCTATCTACAGTGCTTTGGAAACATTGCGTTGGCTGAAAGCTAATGGCGGCCTGGCCGAAATGGAAAAACGTAACATTGCCAAAGCCGAATTACTTTACAATGCCATCGACAATAGTAAAATGTTTGTTGGAACGGCTGCTAAAGAAGACCGTTCACGTATGAACATCTGTTTTGTGATGAAACCAGAATACAAAGAGTTGGAAGCCGACTTCCTGAAATTTGCGACTGCCGCCGGAATGGATGGGATTAAAGGTCACCGTTCTGTGGGTGGTTATCGCGCCTCTATTTATAATGCCATGCCTATCGAAAGTGTTCAGGCGCTTGTGGATTGCATGCTCGAATTTGAAAAACAACACTAATCTGTCAAACGTCGAAAGTCTAAGGTCATGTGTCCTTAGACTTTTGTCTTTTGACAACAGACATATAAATTATGAAAGTACTTATTGCTACTGATAAACCGTTTGCCAAAGTGGCTGTCGACGGCATACGTAAAGAGATTGAAGAAGCCGGTTTCGAATTGGCTTTGTTGGAAAAATATACCGAAAAACAGCAATTGCTCGATGCTGTAGCTGATGCCGATGCCATCATTATTCGCAGCGATATCATCGATGCTGAAGTGATTGCAGCTGCAAAGCAACTTAAAATAGTGGTGCGTGCCGGTGCCGGTTACGACAATGTTGATCTTGATGCTGCTACTGCCGCAGGTGTTTGTGTTATGAACACACCAGGGCAAAATGCTAATGCGGTAGCCGAGCTCGTTTTCGGATTATTGATTTACGCCATTCGTAACTTCTATAACGGAACTTCGGGGACAGAATTAAAGGGTAAAAAACTCGGCATTCATGCGTATGGAAATGTCGGTCGGAATGTGGCCCGTATTGCTAAAGGTTTTGGAATGGATATTCTTGCCTTTGATATGTTCTGTCGCGACGAGGATATCAAAGCTGAAGGCGTTAATCCTACTTGCTCGGTGAAAATGTTGTATCAGAGTTGCGATATTATTTCTATCAACATTCCCGCAACAAAAGAAACAAGACAATCTATCAATGCCGAATTGCTTCAATTGTTGCCTAAAGGTGCGGTACTCGTAAATACAGCCCGCAAAGAGGTAGTGCATGAGGCTGAGATGGTTCAGTTTATGGAAGCACGCCCCGATATTAAATACGTGACTGATGTAATGCCTGATAATCATGCCGAAATGCAGGAAAAATTCCCAACCCGCTATTTTGCTACTCCTAAGAAAATGGGAGCTCAAACCTCGGAAGCCAATATTAATGCCGGTATTGCAGCGGCTAAACAAATTGTAGGTTTTTTGAAAACAGGAAACGAGAAGTTTCGGGTAAACTAAATTTCCTTTTTCAGTTTAATTTTTTGCAACCTTTTCAGCTTTATTGTTGGAAAGGTTGTTTTTTTATTAGTTGTGAAATACACATTTAGATATTCTAAAATCAAATTCTTATTCCAACAGTCTCAATAAATGTTGAAATACTGCACAATTTTAGTACCTTTGTGCCGAATTTATATTCCGGAAGAACTTTTTTCGAAGCGAAAGAGTTATTAAGGAAAACAATATTAATCAACTTATTATGGGTAATAATTTATTAAAAGGTAAAAGGGGAATTGTATTTGGTGCTTTGAACGATATGTCGATAGCATGGAAAGTTGCTGAACGTGTTGTAGAAGAAGGTGCCATTATTACTTTGTCGAATACTCCATTGGCGGTTCGTATGGGAACTACCAACGAATTAGCGGAAAAATTAAATGCAAAACTAATTCCGGCCGATGCTACAAGTGTTGCCGACCTCGAACAGGTTTTTTCTCAATCGATGGAAGCGCTTGGAGGACCAATCGATTTCGTGTTACACTCTATAGGGATGTCTCCCAATGTTCGCAAAAAAAGAACTTACGACGATCTGGATTACGATATGTTGACTACCACTTTGGATATTTCGGCCATTTCGTTTCATAAAATGCTTCAGGTAGCCAAAAAAATGAATGCCATCAACGAAGGTGGATCGGTGGTAGCCCTGACTTATATGGCAGCGCAACGCACTGTTTTTGGTTACAACGATATGGCTGACGCAAAAGCGATGCTCGAATCAATTGCACGTAGTTTTGGTTATATCTATGGACGCGAACACAATGTGCGTATCAATACAATTTCGCAATCGCCTACAGTGACTACTGCTGGAAGTGGCGTGAAAGGTATGGATGGTTTGCTCGATTTTTCGGAACGTATGTCGCCGATTGGAAATGCAACAGCTGCTGATTGTGCCGATTATTGTGTGGTTATGTTTAGTGATTTAACACGTAAGGTTACTATGCAGAATCTTTATCACGATGGTGGTTTTTCCAGCATGTCGATGAGCTATAAAGCCATGGAGCAGTATAACAAGAGTTTTGAAGAATTTAAAGATGAAAATGGCAATATTATTTACGGATAATTGTTTGAATCGCAGATTAGGACTTCAATGATTTTAACTTCAGGAGTGGACGTTCGAAAGTGTTTTCGATGGTTTGCTCCTGCGTTTTTTTACTGAAAATTTTGAATGAGATTAAAAAAAATATATAACGGTTGACTTGTGCTGATGAAAATAAACAATTAAAAATTATCATTTATGAATGGATTGAAAATCGGAAATCTGACAGCCCGTATTCCTGTTATACAGGGAGGTATGGGTGTTGGTATTTCCTTGTCGGGGCTGGCCTCGGCGGTGGCGAACGAAGGTGGAGTAGGAGTGATTTCGTGTGCAGGATTGGGGCTGATTTATCGGGAGAAAGCAAGATCGTATATGGAATCATGTATTGTGGGACTGAAAGAAGAAATTCGCAAAACAAAAGAAAAAACATCGGGGATTGTTGGGGTGAACATTATGATGGCGTTGACTAATTTCAGTGATATGGTGAAAACGGCCATCGCCGAAAAGGCTGATGTTATTTTTGCCGGAGCAGGTTTGCCGCTCGATTTGCCCAAATACCTGACGCCAGGAAGTGTTACGAAACTGGTTCCTATTGTTTCGTCGGCGCGAGCTGCCAAAATTATATGCGAAAAATGGAAAACGAATTACGATTATTTACCTGATTTAATCGTAGTGGAAGGACCTAAAGCCGGAGGGCATTTGGGATTTAAACAGAATCAGATTGCAGATACCAATTATTCAATAGAAAATCTGATCCCCGATGTGGTGCGTGAAGTGGCCTTTTTCGAAGAGAAATACAGTCAGGAAATTCCTGTTGTGGCTGCCGGAGGAATTTATGATGGCCGGAATATGTACGAAATAATGCAATTGGGAGCTAAAGGGGTTCAGATAGCGAGCCGCTTTGTAACCACGGATGAATGTGATGCCGACATAAAATTTAAAAATTCGTACATCAAAGCCGGAGAGAATGATGTGGAGATCATCCAAAGTCCGGTTGGAATGCCGGGTCGCGCGCTTCAGGGCAAGTTCCTCGAAAGAGTGAAACAAGGCCTGACAAAGCCCAAGTCCTGTCCTTACAACTGCCTGCATACCTGCGATTATAAAAAGGTGCCTTATTGTATTATCCTTTCGCTTTACAATGCTTACAAAGGGAAAATGGATAAAGGTTATGCTTTTGCCGGAAGTAATGCGTATCTGTCCGATCGTATTTCGACAGTAAAAGAAGTAATGACTGATTTAATGCAAAAGTTTGAAAATGCAAAGGCTGAAGCATTGCTACGATTAGCAAAATAAACAGTAAGTTTCTATACTAAAAAGGCAGCATGATTTTTTTCATGCTGCCTTTTTTAAAATATAAAAAGTGAAGATTTATTGATAAATCAAACTTTTGCCTGTCATTTCGGGAGCTTTGTCAATTCCTAAAATAGTACAGATCGAAGGAGCTACATCAGCCAGGATTCCGTTCTCTACTTTAGCGTTTTTGTTTTCGGTAACATAAACGAAAGGAACAGGGTTCAGTGAGTGAGCTGTGTTAGGCGATCCGTCAGGATTTTCAGCGTTGTCAGCATTTCCGTGATCGGCAATAATGATTACCTCATAATCGTTGGCTTTAGCGGCATCCACCACTTTACCCATACATTCGTCCACTGTCTGAACTGCTTTTACAATGGCTTCGCGCACTCCTGTGTGGCCCACCATGTCGCCATTGGCAAAATTCAACGCAATGAAATCAAATTTCTGAGTGTTCAAAGCATCTACAAGTTTGTCGGCAATGCCGTAAGCGCTCATTTCGGGCTGCAAATCGTAGGTAGCCACTTTGGGCGACGGAACGAGGATGCGTTCTTCACCATCAAATTCACTTTCGCGGCCACCGGAGAAGAAAAAGGTAACATGCGCGAATTTTTCAGTTTCGGCTATGCGTAATTGTTTCAATCCAAGATTCGAAACATATTCTCCAAGGGTGTTTTGTACATTGTCCTTGTCGAACATCACGTGCAAGCCTTTGAAAGTTGAGTCGTATGGAGTCATGCAGTAGTACTCCAAAGGCAGAGTGTGCATGTTGAATTCGGCCATATCCTGCTGAGTAAGTACGATTGTAAGTTCTTTAGCGCGGTCGTTGCGGTAGTTGAAGAAGATCACCACGTCACCTGCTTCGATGGTTGCCAAAGGTTTTCCGGCAGCATCTACCATTGCTATAGGTTTCACAAATTCGTCGGTAACACCCGCATCGTAGGATGCCTGCATGGCTTCGGCTGCATTGTTGTAAGGTGTCCCTTTGGCATGTACAAGTAAATCGTACGATTCTTTTACTCGTTCCCAGCGTTTGTCACGGTCCATGGCGTAGTAACGTCCTATGATGGAAGCAACTTTTGTGGTTGTTCCTTTTGTGTAGTTGTCGAGCTGTTCAATAAAGCCTTTTCCACTTTTTGGGTCGGTGTCGCGACCGTCCATAAATGCATGAACATAAGCCTCGGCATTGTAATCTTTGGCTATGTCAATTAATTTTAGCAAATGATCGAGTGAGCTGTGAACGCCGCCGTCCGAAACCAATCCTAAGAAATGAATCTTCTTTTTGTTATCGCGGGCATAGCTGTATGCGCTTACTACTTCAGGGTTTTGCAAGATGCTGTTGTCGCGGCAGGCGATATTTATTTTTACCAAATCCTGATAAACCACTCGTCCGGCCCCAATGTTCAGGTGACCCACTTCGGAGTTTCCCATTTGTCCGTCAGGCAAACCAACGTCTTCGCCCGAAGCAAGTAATTGAGAATGCGGATAGGTTGCCAACAAAGCATCCCAATAAGGGGTTGGCGTGTTGTAGATAATATCGGCCTTTGAATGGTTTCCCATTCCCCAGCCATCGAGAATCATTAATAATGCTTTTTTACTCATCTTATTTTTGAATTATATATTTTATACTGTAACTTTTCCTGTTCTTTAATGCACTGCAAAATTACTCAAAATTTTGCATATAATTGAAGCGAAATTTTCAATATGTGTATTGATTAAGAGAATATCTTTGTTTTTACAACGAACAAAAAATGCCGGATTCCGGAACGAAAGTTTATCTTTGTATTCGAAAAAAATAAATTTCGAAAAAAGATGTTTCTTGTTCTGCTCTTTATGCTTGCCGGAGTATTTGCCGGTTTTTTGTTGCGTAAATGGAAATTCCGTTTTATAAATGGAATTATTCTAACGCTTATCTGGTTGCTTTTGTTTTTGCTGGGCGTGGAAGTAGGCATGAACGAGCAAGTGGTGAAAAACTTTGCAGCGTTGGGGCTTGAAGCGCTTTTGATCGCCGTTTTTGCAACTTTGGGAAGTGTTACAGGAGCTTTGTTGTTGTGGAGGAATATTAAAAAACACAGCAGGTTATGAAAGGAAGTCTGATTATACTATCGTTTTTTGCTGCTGGACTTTTATTAGGTGTTTATCGCGTGCTGCCGGCTTCGTGGCTCGACTACGACTACAGTTTTTATGTGTTGGCTGCGCTAATGTTTTCGGTGGGGTTTAGTTTGGGGCATCAGCCCGATACCATTCAGCAATTTCGCCGGATTCATTCTCGTGTGTTGTTTTTGCCTTTAATGACCATTGTCGGCACCTGGCTGGGTGTAGTCGTTATCAGTTTTTTTTTCGAACGTTCGGTTTTCGATTTTTTGGCCGTCGGCTCGGGATTTGGCTATTATTCGCTTTCGAGTATTCTGATTACCGAATACAAAGGCATAGAATTAGGCACCATTGCGTTGCTCGCTAATATTCTTCGCGAAATAATCACATTGCTTTTTGCTCCGGCAATGGTGAAATACTTCGGAAAACTGGCGCCTATTGCAGCCGGTGGCGCTACTACCATGGATACCACTTTCCCGATTATTATTCGTACATCGGGCAAAGAATTCTCTGTTGTCTCCATTTATCATGGTTTTGTAATGGATTTAAGTGTGCCTTTTTTGGTGACGCTGTGCTGTAGTATTTAATCGACTTCGGCTCTTCAGGAGGCGAAGTTTGCTCCACCCGAGCAAAACTTTGCTCCGATAGAGCAAACGATCCCTCCCTCGGAGCAAAACTTTGCTATCTCAGAGCAAACGATCCCTCCCTCAGAGCAAAACTTTGCTCCAATGGAGCAAACCACTCTTCAATGGGAGGCAAAATAGTGAAAAAGAATAAGGCAGTTTTTTTGTTTTTAAGCTCGTTGGATACCCCGATTACAGAAAAATTTCTGTAGCTTTGTGCTTCCAAAAATTGTAAACAGTAACTGAATAAATAGTAAATATAATCATGGCAAAAGAATTTAAGTACCAAGACCCATTCCCGATGGGAAAAGACAAAACCGAGTATTATTTGCTTACCAAAGAGCATGTTTCGGTGTCGCAGTTCGATGGACAGGAAATCCTCAAAGTGGAACCGGAAGCGCTTACAAAACTGGCACGTGCTGCCATGCACGATTGTTCGTTTTTGCTTCGTCCTGAGCATCAAAAGCAAGTGGCAGCTATCCTGGCTGATCCCGAAGCCAGCGATAACGATAAATATGTGGCTGTAACTATGCTTCGCAATGCTGAAATTTCGGCAAAAGGCGTACTACCTTTCTGTCAGGATACAGGAACTGCTACCGTTTACGCCAAAAAAGGAAGCAACGTGTGGACCAACGGAACCGACGAAGAAGCATTGTCGAAAGGTATTTACGAAACTTACACCGAAGAAAATCTGCGCTACTCGCAAAATGCTGCGCTCAACATGTACGACGAAGTGAATACAGGAACTAATCTCCCGGCGCAAATCGATCTGGTGGCTTATCATGGCAACGAGTACAAATTTCTTTTTATTGCCAAAGGTGGAGGTTCAGCCAATAAATCGTACTTGTTTCAGGAAACAAAAGCCCTTTTGAATCCTGTTTCGCTGGAGAAATTCCTGACTGAAAAAATGAAAACATTGGGTACAGCAGCTTGTCCTCCTTATCACATTGCTTTTGTGATTGGTGGTACTTCGGCTGATGCTTGTATGAAAACAGTGAAACTGGCTTCTACAAAATATTACGACGAATTGCCAACCGAAGGCAACGAACTCGGTCAAGCTTTCCGCGATGTGGAAATGGAGCAAAAAGTATTAAAAGCTGCTCAGGAATCGGGCATCGGTGCTCAGTTTGGTGGTAAATATTTTGCACACGATATTCGCATTGTACGTCTTTCACGTCACGGTGCTTCATGCTTTGTGGGTATGGCAGTTTCGTGCTCGGCCGACCGCAATATCAAAGGAAAAATCAATAAAGATGGTATCTGGGTAGAAAAAATGGAAGACAATCCGGGTCAATACATTCCTGAAGAATACCGTCAGCAAGGTGAAGGTAATGCGGTGAAAATCGACCTGAATATGCCTATGAAAGATATTTTGGCTACTTTATCACAATATCCTGTTTCTACGCGTTTGTCGTTGAGCGGAACCATTGTGGTGGGTCGCGATATTGCGCATGCTAAACTTAAAGAATTGTTGGATGCTGGCAAACCACTTCCTCAATATGTAAAAGATCACCCGATTTATTACGCGGGTCCTGCCAAAACTCCTAAAGGAATGGCATCGGGTTCTTTCGGCCCAACAACTGCCGGTCGTATGGATTCGTATGTTGATTTGTTTCAGGCAAATGGCGGTAGCATGATTATGATTGCTAAAGGAAATCGCACGCAGCAAGTAACTGATGCTTGTCAGAAATACGGTGGATTCTATTTAGGCTCTATCGGTGGCCCAGCTGCTATTTTGGCTCAAAACAGCATCAAGAAAGTAGAATGTCTGGAATATCCTGAATTGGGTATGGAAGCCATTTGGAAAATTGAAGTGGAAGATTTCCCTGCATTTATTTTGGTTGACGACAAAGGAAATGATTTCTTTAAGCTGATCAAACCAAATCCGGTTTGTTAGGGTCATCTTTTTTATTTTAAAATAATGATAGCCACATTTGTTCTGACTGAAGAATGGATGTGGCTAATTATCTCTTCAGGGTTTTGCAAATGGGTGACCTGTATTTGACTAATTGTAAATTCATTGTTTTCTTTTAGTACCGGCCTCGTCTCTGAGGCGCATCCGAACATTTAATCTTATTCATATGTTTGATCTAATTATAATTGGTGGTGGTCCTGCCGGATATGTAGCTGCCGAACGTGCAGGACACAAAGGGCTTTCGGTTTTGTTATTTGAAAAAAAAAACTTGGGTGGAGTTTGTCTCAACGAAGGTTGCATCCCGACCAAAACAATGCTTTATAGTGCAAAAATGTACGATAATGCATTGCACGGTGATAAATACGGTGTTTATGGCGATAATATCCGTTTCGATTATGCTAAAATTGTAGCACGTAAAAACAAAGTGGTTCGCAAACTGGTTGCCGGTGTCGATGCAAAAATGAAACTGCATCAGGTAACTGTAGTGAAGGGCGAAGCCATGATTCATGGGCGAAGTTCCGGCGGAATTGAAGTAACTTGTGCCGGCGAAAGCTATCTCGGTCAAAATCTGCTAATTTGTACTGGTTCCGAAGCTTTTGTTCCTCCCATTCCTGGAATTGCCGCAGCGGGTGATATTGTTCTCACCAATCGCGAAATACTCGACCTTAAAGAACAGCCAAAATCGTTGGTGGTCATTGGTGGCGGCGTGATCGGGATGGAATTCGCAAGTTTTTACAACAGTATCGGAACGAAGGTAACTATCGTGGAAATGCTTCCTGAAATTTTGGGAAGCAATGACTTTGAAATTTCGGTCATGCTGCGCGAAATTTACAGTAAAAAGGGAATTGATTTTAATCTGAACGCCAAAGTAATTAAAATAGATGGCAACAAAGTCGTATTCGAAAAAGATGGAAAAACAGAAACCATCGAAGGCGAAAAGATATTGGTAAGCGTTGGTCGGCGGGCAATTGCAACTGGTTTCGGATTGGGAAATCTGAATATTGAATTATTCAAAGGAGGTGTTAAAACCGATGAAAAAATGTGTACCAATGTACCGAACGTTTTTGCCGCAGGCGATGTAACCGGATTTTCGCTTTTGGCACATACTGCCAGTCGTGAAGCCGAAGTGGTGGTGAACAATCTTACGGGCGGTAATGATATTATGCATTACAATGCTATTCCTGGCGTAGTATATACCAACCCGGAAGTGGCAGGTGTAGGCGAAACAGAAGCATCGGCTAGTGCCAAAGGCATCGATTTTAAAGTGGCAAAATTACCTATGGCATATGCCGGACGGTTTGTTGCAGAAAACGAGGGTGGATCGGGACTTTGCAAAGTGCTTGTCGGCACAAAACATGGCGAAGTAATTGGTGTTCATATGCTCGGAAATCCGGCAAGCGAAATGATTTACGGAGCTTGCATTGCCATTGAACAGGAAATGACTTTGACAGAAATGCAGAGAGTGGTATTTCCACACCCTACTGTAAGCGAAATATTGAAAGAGACATTGTTCTCCTTTTGATCCGATCATTTCGCTTTGTCGAAAAAGCCATTGAAAATATATTTCAATAAAATCTCAAACTGAAATGCTTTGTCTAAAAAACTGTTTTTAAGTACTGAGAATAATATAATCTCGCATTAATAAATCTGTAATGTGCTGGTTGTCTTCTTTTTTCTTAAATTGTAAATTATATATTTTTAAATGCTAAATGCTTAAATGACTTTGCGCAACGAATTAGATAATTTCTATCAACAAAACAATATACCGGAGAATGGTGGCGAAGACCATTCAAGTTTTGAAGTACCACTTCCCTTTTTTAATCTCACTATACCTAACTTTAGTTGGCGCAAGAAAATGATTCACATTCATGATGTTGAGCATATACTGAATCGTCAAGATACTAGCTGGCGTGGAGAAGCGTTTATTGCTTCGTGGGAAATAGCTACCGGATACCTTCGTTATTTTCCGCTTTTTATTTTTCCACTTTGGGCAATGGGTTTTGGTTGGTGGAAACATCCGCATGCCGTTATGAATGGCTTTTTTAAAGGAGTAAATGATGTGGGAGTGGCGACTCTTCAACTGTCTAAGGAACAATTGCTCGATACGGAGCTGGAGGATCTTCGTCTGCTTTCGGAAAACAAGAACGCTACGTTCTCGCCTTTGCAGAAGTGGAGTCGGTTTTTAATTGCAGTTTTATTGAGTCAACTTACGTTTCTATCTCCGTTGCTGGCGGCTGTTTCAGCTTTGTGTCTGGTTTTGTAGCGTTTAGTTTTAATCAAAGTTTTTTTAATAACTATTTATTCTGAAACCATTATTTTATGGTTTTTATTTTCTAATTTTGATAAATGTAGATCAACCAAAAAAAATAAACCCAACTGCATGAAATTTAAAGGAGTAGTTTTCGATTTCAATGGTACCCTGATATGGGATACTAAATATCACAATCAGGCTTTTGATCTGTTTTTGGAACAACACAATATTGTGCTGACCGATGAAGAAAAATCTGTGAAAATATACGGGAAGTCAAATGCTGATATCATGCGTGATATTTTTGACTATACATTGACCGATGCAGAGGTAAAAGAATTCAGCATCGAAAAGGAACTGATTTATCAGGATTTAATTGTTGACAACCTGCACTTTGCCGAAGGCGCTGTAGAATTATTTGAGTATTTAAAGGCACATAATATTCCATTTTGTATAGCCACTTCCTCCGATTTTCTGAATGTAGAGTTTTACTTTCGCGAAATGCATTTAGAACGTTGGTTTAGTCCTGAATGGGTGTTGTTTAACGATGGAACCTTAAAAGGGAAGCCTGAGCCGGATTTGTTTTTAAAGGCGGCTGATCGGTTACAGCTCAATGCTTCGGAACTTGTTATATTTGAAGATTCGAAAGCTGGAATAAAAGCGGCCGAAAATGCAGGAGCAGGTAAAATATATATTGTCAATTCCATGAACGATGATTTCTCTGGTTTTGATTACGAAGTAATTTGTGATTTTAATCAGGCTGATAAATCTTTATTCGAATTGTGATTTGAGTCGTTTTACGAAATAGGTTGGTTCTGGCAGGTCAGTAATGAGATGTGCAATTAAAAATTAATATTCAACCAAACTGCATTTAATAATTATTTGTTAGTTCCGTCAGTATTCAGTTGAGAGTTCACAATAAGAAGTAGAAATAGTCGTTATAAACTAATTTGAAAAATAGAAAGGATATTTTTGCAAAAGTTTCACCTTTTTTTGACCGGCTTTTCGTATTAATATTCATTTGTAATTGTTCTACATTTATAAAGATGTAGTATTTTTTATATAGTATTGTTGAATATGAAAAAAAGCAGTATATTCACATTTTATTTGAAAGAATAAGAAAATGCTTTTTTGTATTCCTGATCAAAGTCGTTTGTTGTATGCTTTGATTAGTTGTAAGTGTCATTAATTAAATAACTTAGATGCTGTTTTGTATATTCTGTTTGTTGAGGGAGAAGAAGATGTTTTAAACAATTTACAAGTTGATACGATGCTGATAAATTGCATTTCTTTAATTTGTATTGTCGAAAATGATGTAGCAAAAAATACAAATTTTATAAATAAATATTTGTAGATTTGCGAATAAAATGAGTTTTTTCAAAAAACCAGGGTATAATGTTCAGTAAAAGTTTGGGTAATATATATTTAGTGCGTACTTCAGCATACAAAATAATTCCAATATTATTTGTTTTGTTGGTAGGTTGTTCCCTGTTGCCCAACGATCTGAAAACTGCCGAAACTGCCCTCCAAACAAATCCCGACTCCGCCCTTTCTATCCTAAAAAAAATGAATCCCTCCAATTTTATTTCAGATGCCGATCGAGCTTTGTATGGCTTGCTGTATTTTGAGGCGCTTGATAAGACCAAGGGCGATTTAAAACCGGATTCTTTGATTGATTTTTCTTTGAGCTACTACCTGCGTTCCAATAATAATGTTCGCCTTGCGAAAAGTTATTTTTATAAAGCAAAAACCCTAAAGGTGGATCAACGTTTTGATGATGCTACGGTGTTATACCTGAAAGCTATTGATTTAGTGAAGAATACTGACGAAAGCTTGCTCTTAGGGAAAATTTACTCCGATATTGGAGATATTTGTTCTATCCAAAAAGACTTCAAGGAATCGCTCAATAAGTACAAAACTTCCATTAGTTTTTTTCAACGTTCAGGTGATTCTATTGAAATCAGTTATAGCCTGACTTACACTGGTAGGGTTTATCGGTTTATGAAAGACTATAGTACTGCTCTGAAGTATTATAATCAGGCATTGCATTATACAAAAGATTCTTTGTCCAATGGCCTGACTTATCAGGAAATGGGGATTAATTATTTTAAGTCCAAAAAATATGATTCAGCACAACAATATTTACGTAAAAGCTTGACTTATCCTTCTGTAAGTAACTATTATGCAATTAGATGTTACTATTTAGCAGATCTATTTTTTGATAAACAGGAATATGATTCAGCGTCATATTATGCAATAACAGCTTTAAAATATCCTTCTACCTTTTTTAATCAACGTGATTGTTATCGTGTCCTTGTGAATACCGAATATGGAAGGGGAGATTTTAAGCAAATGGCAGCCTATATG
Organism: uncultured Paludibacter sp.; assembly: GCA_963678465.1. Taxonomy (GTDB): domain Bacteria; phylum Bacteroidota; class Bacteroidia; order Bacteroidales; family Paludibacteraceae; genus Paludibacter. The sequence continues at coordinate 2,562,931 of OY782858.1, read as the reverse complement.
ACAAAATATCAGGATTGTACAGATTCTGTTCGGCAGATTGAAGCACAAACCAAATCGACAGTGTTGGAGGATTTGTATCAAACTACCGACAAGGTGGGGAAAACAAGGCGGTATTTGTTGTTGTCAGGTTTTATTATTGCGCTAATTGCAGCCTTGAGTGTGTTTGTAGTGTATAGACTCCGGCTACGCAATAAGGGTAAGGACGATGAACTGAAACAGGTTGAAAAAAATCTTTCCAAAAAACAGGAGTTGTTGCGCGAGAACCTGCTACAAAAAATAGAAGAAACCCGTACTCTACAAATGGTTATCTATAAAAAGTCTTCCATTAGAGAACGTGAAGAAATGGATCGGGAAATGTACCGTAACATTTTGCACGTAGAGGATCGACAAGCTTTTGCTCGTTTAATGGATAAAACTTTTAATAATGTATTTAGCAATCTGGAAACCCGCTTCCCTGAACTTACATACAAAGAGCTTATTTGGTGTTGTTTGTTTTTGTTGGGTTTGCCAAACAATGAAATAGCATTGATACTTGATAGTCAACCTGCGAGTTTGTATAAAATGAAACAAAGGATAGGACAGAAAATGAATCTGGCCAGTACTCGCGACTTACCACAAATGCTTTTCGACCTTTCGGAAAAATAGCCCGACTCCTCGGGACAAACCTATAGGAGATTCTCTTTCAGCGTCCCAGCTAGCATCTCTGGTTATAGCAGCAAGAAATTGATTGCTTCATCAACTTCGCTATAAGCAAATAAATATTGTTGTGTTGCAAGAAATGTTTCAGTTGAATTCACCATTGATCTGCTTTTTTTGTAATAAGTAAGCTGACAAATATAGTGTTGTATTTTACGATCGTAAAAATTATATTGTATTTGTTTTACTACAATAATATTTTTTCGCGACTTAGGTTCTTTTATTTTTCAAGTTTTCGAATCGTTACATTTTTTGTTGAAGTGATGATTTGTAGTTACTCATGTTCCTTTTTTTTTGTTTCTTCACGTCTGCTTTCTGCTCTTTTCTGCTAGAACTTTATGTTTTGATACCATCTCTCCTGATTTCAGCTTTTTCGAAAAAGGCCAAGTGCACCTGCTCAATTCAGCCCGTTTTTCGTGTTATTTTAATGGTTAAAAATAGTTTGTCCTAATTTTTTTCTGTTGTCATATTTTAAACTACAGATAATCAGTAGGGTTCGAAAATGGTTTGTCCTACTTTTTATTGGACGAAAATTTGGATGTCGCTTCAATAGTATATAATTTAGCAACTACAAAAATCTCATTTTTATATTTTCATTAAGTCAAACAATGTAATCTCATTTTTTATGAAAAGAATTAACGTTAAGTATTTAGGTTCACTTTTATTATTTTTCTTATTAGCGGCATCGCAGTTTGTGTTTGCTGATTATCCATTGAGGAAGGATGATGATAATCCGGGTTCTGTTACTTTAGGAACATTAAGAGCTCCTGCAAGAGCCAAAGTGGTTATCCCTGTAACAATGGATGTGGTGAATGGCGAGTTGGCAATTTTCTTCAATAACTCAGTAGGAACTACGTACATTTCCATACAGGATGCTAACGGCAATATCGTAGCAACTGATGTATTGGATACAAATGCATCTACCGAATTCTATATCCCATTGGATGAACTTGAAGCAGGAACCTACACTTTAAGGGTGTCGTATGGTACTACCAAATTGATTGGTGAGTTTGTTTATTAATTGCTTGATTTTTTACAACGAGTTGAACCTTGGTTCGGCTCGTTGTAAAATTCATTACAAAATGCAGTATTTCTTTAATACACAAAATGCGTTGTGCATATCATAACACCATTTCATTCTGTGGCTGGTTAGGCCAAATGAAATACTGTCATGATAATGAATGATACTAAAAAATTGAGATATGCAATTTGTTTTTATTACAATGCTTATTTAAACTATAAAAATAAAGTTTTATGAAAAATACTATAAAAATACGTTTAACGGAAAATAAACCAAGGTTTTACGATCCTAACAGATACACTGCAGAAGTTGTAATGAATGATAGTCTTTCATTGAACGATATAGTGGATGAAATGATAAAAGATGGTTCGAGTATCGACAAAAATACGATATTAGCGGTGATCGAACAGTTCAATAAAAAAACCACTGATCTTTCTTTGTCGGGAAACAGTGTAAATACGGGTCTGCTAACCATGCGCCCTATTGTAAAGGGTCCGTTTTTCGATGGAAAATACATTGCGGACATTGTTGTCCTTCAAAGTTCAGAGTTGCGTCAGGCTATATCTGAAACAGCTGTTGAGATTATAAATAAAGATGAGATTGCAGAAAGAGAATCAGAATTATCCCAAACCGAAGACTTGAAAAAGGAGTCAGGAAATAGCTATCTTGGCGTTTCAAATGACGATCCTGCTTGTGGAGCTGCATTTCGTGCCTGGTTGTACCGGAGTTAAAGAAAAGTGGTGAGTGTAGTGTGAATTTGTTTTATAATACAAAAGGAAGTTGCTTACTGATTCGCAATTTCCTTTTTTATTTATATATTACTCTGATTTTTGTGTGTTCTGTTCCGCTCTACTCAAAACTAAGGTAAGGTTCAATCTTACTGACGGTTTCCGATGTGAGTTCGTCTATGTTTTGCAAATCCTGAATGCTTTGGAGTTTCCCCTTTTTGCGACGATGTTCGTAAATTGCTTTCGATTGATAAAAGTTGAGGTAAGGATGCACATTCAGCCGTTCTACGCTGGCAGTATTCACCTTTATTTTTTGCACAAGCACTTTGTTGATCTGGCAATACGGACTTATTTTGTTGAAGTTCTGATCGGTCATACCATAAAGTTCGTGAAGCTGATCTACGTTCACAAATCCTCCGGTTTGCTGGCGGAATCGCACTATTGCTTTGGCATAAAACCGTCCAATGCCTACCACCTTCATTAGTTCGGTAGTGTCGGCCGAATTCAGCTCTACAATCACATGGGTGTTTTCGACTTTTACAATGTTCCTGAGCGTGTCTTTTCTTTCTGCTAATAAGGCTATTTCAATATATGGCTCAAGCTCACTGAATTTTTCCGGGGTCAATCCATAAACTTTAGAAAAACTTTCCTTTGTTTTGAAAAGGCCTCCTTTCCTTCTGAATTTAAGGATGTTTGAAGCAATGTAATGTTGAATGCCGAGATTTGTGAGCGTAACAGAATCGGCTTTGTTCGGGTCAAAATTAAAGAGCGAGTATGATTTGGATTTTTTTTGATAAAAGTACTTCTGGCCATAAGCTTTCTTGTATTTTTCCTCCCATGCTATCTGGCGCAAACTATCACGCGAAACCATGGCATGCTGGAAGTCGCGTGCTTCGTTCAAAAAATCAGTACCATCAGGTGTTTTTTTTGAATAAAATAATGGAAGCAGAAAATTCAGCGCAACAGTACACAAAATCAGCCCAATCAAAATAACAATACCTGTACGTTGCCCCCGGGAAAAATAAAAGAAATCTTTCCACATAGCTCAACAGATTTATATAAACACTATCCTTCGTAATCGACGGCCGCGCGTGTTGTGCGTACTTTAGCAATGTATGCAGCTACCCTTTTGTGCTCAGGATGTACCTGATAGGTGTCAAGATCGGCCATACTTTTAAATTCGGAATATAAAGCAATATCGTAGTCTCCTGCAGGTGCATCTGGTAAATGAATGCCTACCTCAATTTTTACAATTTCAGGAATCAAGTTTTTCAGATGCTCAAGTTCAGCCTTGATAATAGCTGCATTTTCAGCTTTTGTTTTTCTTTCGGCATTTTCGGCAAGGCCAAAAAATACAATATGTTTGATCATAGTTGTTTTGTTTTTAATAATGGACAAAGATATAAGAATTAAAATAAAAAAGCAAAAAATGTTGTATTTAAGTATTTGCGATTTAATAATAATGCTTTTGCAAAAAAAAAAGATCAAAAGCATATATTTATCAAATGATCTTTCGATTCAGTGATGACTCTATTTGCAAATTACTTTGTAGCTCTTATTGTTGATACGCAGAAAATAAATTCCCTGTCGTGTCGGGATAAAGAAGCGTCCCTGCACCAGATTTCCACTCCAAACCACTTCGCCCGTAAGCGCAAAAAGTTTTACATTGCTTGTGGCTTTAGGAAGTACAATAAATATACCTTCGGCAGTACTGGAATACGAAATGCCATCAGCAATAGTCTGAATATTAGTGCCTGTAGGTGTATCATTCTCCTGTTTATTCCAGCTGCTTTCTGGTTTGCCTACGGTCGTATGAGGGTCTTCCGGATTTTTACCATCGGCAAAAACACAGACGAGAAATATTAAATTAAACAGCAAAACAGCAATAATACGTTTCATGTCGGTTTAAAAAAATTATCAGGACTCGTGTCGCATCAATTTCGGATAATCTATTGTATAATGCAAACCACGGCTTTCTTTGCGGCGAAGTGCATGTTTGATAATCAGATAAGCCACACTTATTACGTTGCGCAATTCACATATTTCGCGGGAAACGACTGATCGTTCGAATAAATCTTCGGTTTCGCGGAAAAGGATTTCCAGTCGGTTCATAGCGCGCTTTAACCGAAGGTTCGAACGTACAATCCCGACATAAGCATTCATTATTTGTTCCACCTCCCGAAAGCTTTGTGTAATCAATACCATTTCCTCCGGTAATTTTGTGCCTTCATCATTCCATTCTGGTATAAACTCATTATATTCGATTGTTTCAATGTGTTTTACCGCATCTTTTACAGCAGAATCGGCATATACAATGGCTTCGAGTAATGAATTGGAAGCTAGTCTATTGGCTCCGTGAAGCCCTGTGCATGTACATTCGCCGGCGGCATACAAATGATTGATAGAGGTACGTGCATTTAAATCAACAACTATGCCACCACAGAGATAATGCTGGATGGGCGACACCGGGATCATATCTTTTGTGATATCAATGCCTAGTTCCAGACATTTTTTATAAATATTAGGAAAGTGCTTCTTTGTTTCTTCTGCGTCTTTGTGGGTCACATCAAGGTATACAAATTCATGACCACGTATCTTCATTTCGTTGTCGATGGCACGAGCCACTATATCACGTGGAGCAAGCGAGCCGCGTTCATCATACTTTTGCATAAATTCTCGTCCATCCTTGCATCGCAATATGGCTCCATATCCACGAATAGCTTCAGTGATAAGATATGTGGGGCGTGCACCGGGCTGATACAGTCCGGTAGGATGAAACTGAACAAACTCCATGTCGGCAATCACGGCGCGGGCACGTTGAGCCATGGCAATGCCATCGCCTGTAGCTATGCCGGGATTGGTTGTAGTGGCATACACGGTTCCAATGCCACCAGTAGCAAGTAAAGTGGTCTTCGCCAGAAAAGTATGAATATGATTTGTTTGCTGATTCAGCACATAAGCGCCGTAACATACGATATTGGGTGTATGCTGAGTGACAACCTCGCCCAAATGGTGCTGCGTCAGAATTTCGATGGCGAAATAATTTTCAAATATCTCAATATTTGGATGATTTTTTACCTTACGCACCATGCTTTGTTGAATTTCAAAGCCTGTATTGTCCTTATGATGTAGAATGCGGTGTTCGGAATGACCTCCCTCGCGATGCAAATCAAATTTTCCGTCGTCTGTTCTATCAAAATCTACTCCCCAACTCAACAATTCTTTGATTTGATCAGGCGCCTCACGTATTACTTTTTCTACAGCTGCAAGGTTGCAATGCCCATCACCCGCAATCAGTGTGTCCTGAATGTGTTTTTCAAAACTGTCGGGCTCGTAAGTCACAGCTGCAATCCCACCCTGTGCATACGATGTATTCGACTCTTCGAGGGTTGTTTTACACAATAAAGCTACTTTACCATACGGTGCGGCTTTCAGGGCAAAGCTTATACCCGCCATTCCGCTTCCAATGACCAAAAAATCAAATTTACGTGTCATTTTTTTTAATTTTAAATCCAAAAAACAAAGATTGTTTTGAGTCTCAGGGCTGTTATGGAAACCATCAGACTATCACAAATCTTAAATGTGTTTTATGTAAACCCTTCTTTTCTTATGGTTTACATATTCGAAACTGCCCCACTGTGAAGACATGCGGGTATTGGTTTCGAGTTCGGGATTTGATTCGGCAAATTTATAGCCATTCTTTGCTGCATTGGGCATGATGTCGGCAAAAATAACCGAAGTCAGTCCCCTACTTTGATAATCAGGATGAACAGCTATAAGGTACAAGTCGATTAAATCGTTTTTCTTTAATGCTCTTAGCATATAAAACCAACCCAGCGGGAAAAGCCTTCCTTTGGCTTTTTGAAGCGCTTTTGTGAAACTGGGCATAGCAATACCCAGGCCAACTACATCGTCTTTTTCATCAACAACAATTGAAATTGTATCGAGCCTAAAGAAGCTGAAATACAGTTTAATATAAAAATGGATCTGTTTCTCGTTTAGTTTTGTAAATCCATACAAATGTGAGTAGCATAAATTGAGTAAATCGAAAATCTTATGGGCATAATTATCGACCACTTCCTTGCGCGACTTAAATTTCTTGGACGTCACATTGAATTTCTGCTTTACTATCTCCGCAATACGAAAATATTTTTCCGGAAAAACTTCGGGCACTGTGATCAGGTATTCTTTCCAGTCGATATCTTTTACATAACCATTTCGCTCAATGTGTTCGGGGTAGTATGGGTAGTTGTAAATAGTCGCCAGTGTGCCCGGTTTATCGTATCCCTCGATGAGCGTACCTTCATGGTCAAAATCGGTAAAGCCTAATGGACCATGTATTGCAGTCATTCCTTTTGATTTTGCCCACTGCTCGGCGGCGGCAAACAAGGCATCAACTACTTCAGCATCGTCGATAAAATCGATCCAGCCAAAACGAGCATTTTTTTCGTTCCAGGTTTTATTGGAAACCGGATTTATGATTCCGGCAATGCGACCTACAATTTTATTGTTTTTGTAAGCTAAGAAATAAGCTGTTTCACAAAATTCAAGCGCTGGATTAATGCCCTTTGTGAGGTTAAGTGAATCGTCCATTAATAACGGAGGTGCAGCAAACTCACAGTTTTTATATAAATCTATACCAAAACGAATGAATTTTTTTAATTCTTTTTTTGACTGAACCTCTTTTATTTCTACTCCCATAAATATGTGTTTTTCATCTTTTTTTATTTCAAAATCCTGACAAAATAACGGAAAAAAAATACCACAGCCAACAAATCATTTTGTTTTTTGAAATTCTAAAATGTATCTTGTTCAAATACTGATGTCTGTGTAAAGTTAAATTTGGTTTCGTTTCCTGAATTACAAATAAAGTTATGGCTGAAAGCGTATGTTTATTTATTGGTCAGTGAATGAAAATACCAACTTCAAATTTTTTTTTCGTGTTAATTTTTTTGTGATTTGGATGTTTATCTTTTGATTAATAATACCACGTTTTCGACATGATGCGTGTGTGGAAACATATCCACCGGTTGAACAGCCTCAACTTTGTAGGCCGGGTCGAGCAGGCTTAAATCGCGGGCCTGAGTGGCCGGATTGCAGCTTACATATACAATGCGTTTGGGCTCGGCAAGCAAAATAGCATTGATCACATCGTCGTGCATTCCGGCACGCGGTGGGTCTGTAATGATAACATCGGGTTTCCCGTTTTTTTCTATAAAAGCAGCAGTCAGAATGTCTTTCATATCTCCTGCAAAAAATAAAGTATTATCAATATTATTCAGTTTCGAATTAATCACAGCATCTTCAATGGCTTCTGGCACATATTCGATGCCCACTACAAAACGGGCTTGATGTGCCACAAAGTTGGCAATGGTGCCGGTACCGGTGTAAAGATCGTAAACCAGTTCGCTTCCTGTAAGTCCGGCTAAATTGCGGACTATTTTATACAACTCGTAAGCCTGCTCCGAATTTGTTTGATAAAACGATTTAGGACCAATTTTGAATTGCAGCCCTTCCATTTCTTCGTAAATACATTCGGTGCCTTTGAACAATAGGATTTCCTGATCGGTAATTGTATCGTTGGCTTTGGAGTTTATAACGTAAAGTAGTGATGTGATTTGTGGAAATTTATCGGCAATATGTTGAAGAAGTGCATTTTGTGCATCTATATCTTCGTAGAAGAAAACCATTATTACCATTAATTCGCCAGTAGATGTGGTGCGTACCATCATGGTGCGAAGAAATCCTTCCTGTGACCGAAGATCGAAAAAAGTGAGTTCTTTCTCGAGCGCATAACGGCGTACTTCATTTCTTATTTCATTCGAATCGTCGGTCTGTAGCCAGCATTTGTTGATGTCGAGCACCTTATCGAATTGTCCGGGAATGTGAAATCCAACGGCATTCATGGTGTCGAATATTTTTCCGTCAGCAATTTCTTCGTTTGTGCGCCAGCGTTTATTCGAAAAAGTGAATTCAAGTTTATTGCGATAGAACTCGGTTTTTTTTGCTCCAAGTATAGGCGTAATTTCGGGTAAGGCTATTTTACCAATGCGGGTCAGATGGTCAACTACCTGTTTCTGTTTGTATCGGATTTGTTCGGCATAAGGTAAAATCTGCCATTTACATCCACCGCAGATGCCATAATGTTCGCATACAGCTTCGGTACGTTTTTCCGAAAAACTATGAAAATGAATGGGACGTGCTTCCATAAAGTGACTTTTTTTGCGCGTCACCTGTAAGTCGACCACATCGCCGGGGACAACAAAAGGAACAAAGACAACTATGTCGTTGACTTTAGCTATGGCTTTGCCTTCGGCAGCAATATCGGTGATTGTAATGTCAGTAAAAATAGGATGTGGTTTTTTGCTTTTAGCCATACAAGTTGTTTTGATCGTTTTAAATAGGCTGCTTTCTTTTTTACAAAGAAGTCGGCCTGGATTTAGCCTACAAAAGTACTACTTTTTAGCGTAAATTGCTGCATAATGTAGTAATTTCAGGATGTTGAACGGATGTTGCATGTCGCAAATCAGATCTTTACGATGATAGCTGCCGGGTACAAACACTCCTCGGGTGTGTTTTGAAGTACGCATTAGCTGATCAATACAAACTAAACCACTGCCCACTACCAAGACAACAAAGTGTCGGAATTTTTTTTTATTTTCGGGCGGAAATGCAACTTGTTCTAAAAGGTCAAAGATTTTTTTAAGTTGAGTTTCGTAAATTTGTCTGAGCTGACTGATGTCTGTTTCGGTGGTAGCAAGTGTTTGCACTCCGGATTTATGATCTTTGTAAACATCGAAAATGTCGTTTTCAAGTTGTCCTATCGCTCCCAGGTTGTATATCAGATTGTATTCTGTTTCGGGAATTTCGCCACCGAAACCACAGCGATAAAGTGGCATGGAAACGCCACCTTTTTCAAAAGTAATCTGCTTTATTTCGTCTCGTGTTAATCCCGGAGAGTTTTGCCGAAGACTCATTAGCTGTGCTTCGTATACTTTTGCTGCATACGCTTTTATAAGCTCAGGCTTGTCGGAATTTTCAAGTCCAAGTGTGTATAATTTTACCAATAGTTTTTCATTTATATTAGCAGCGTTCTTCTCGGAAGGATGCTGAAGTAATTGATAGATATAGTCGGGAGATAGGTTTTTGCGGTCGAATAAATCGTCGAACAAGCCGGTGATACCACCCAAACACGTCACCGACATTCTTTCTTTTTCTGTCATTGGTTTGCCGCGCAGCGAACAAAAGGCTTCTCCTAACACAGCAGGAATGGCAAGTCCATATAAATTTATTTTTTTGAAATCGTCGGTATCCATGCTGCCATCGTTATGGCTTTGGGCATTATCAAGCAGGGGCTTGAGTTCAAGTGCCATGAATTTTCGCTGGCGTTTTAACTGACGCGCAACAATGAGATAGTAAATGAACGATCTTATAAATCCCGATAAGTAGGTCAACATGCTTCTGACTTAATGTTTGTTGGAACCATTTTTGCAAAAATAATAATTTTTTGTCAAATAAATGTTGAATGAGAATTTATTAGTTAACAATCAGTAAAATAAGTAATCCACAAAGCTCAGCTTCATATATAAACAAATCAAAAAAATATGCGATGGCGACAAATTTTTAGTACCTTTGCAGTCGTATGTTTATTAAAAAATAGCAAATGGAACAGAAAAGTTCGCCCATTGCGTTGGGTACAGAAGACATAGGGAAGTTGCTTCTGCAATATGCAATTCCTGCCATTATAGCCATGACGGCTTCGTCGATATACCACATTACCGACAGTATTTTTATTGGGCATGGGGTTGGTGCATTGGCCATTTCGGGTTTGGCGCTTACTTTTCCACTCATGAATCTCGCAGCAGCTTTCGGGTCGTTAGTGGGAGCAGGTGGTGCGGCGCTTATGTCAATGCGGCTTGGTCAGAAAGACTACCTGTCGTCGAACAAAATTCTTGGAAATGTTTTTCTCCTCAATATTATTATCGGGATTTCGTTCACAATTGTTGTGCTTGCATTTCTCGATCCCATTCTTTATTTCTTCGGAGCCAGCGAGGCCACACTACCGTATGCTCATGAATATATGGTGGTTATCCTGCTTGGAAATGTAATTACGCATTTATACATGGGGCTCAATGCCTTACTGCGATCTACCGGAAATCCTCAAAAATCAATGTATGCCACTTTGTACTCGGTGCTTATTAATATAGTACTGAACCCTTTATTTATATTTGTATTTAAATGGGGAATTCAGGGAAGTGCATTTGCTACAATTATTGCTCAAACGATAATGCTAATTTGGCAAATTAAGATTTTCAGCAATAAAAACCAGTTTATTCATTTCAAGAAAGAGTTTTTCAGATTACAACGAAAAATTGTGGCCGATATACTCTCCATAGGCTTATCTCCTTTTTTAATGAATGCAGCTTCTTGCATTATTGTTGTTGTTATCAATCAGGGACTTATTCGTTATGGCGGCGATTTATCCGTAGGAGCTTATGGTATAGTGAACCGGGTTATTTTCTTCTTTGCAATGATAGTAATGGGATTCAATCAGGGGATGCAACCTATAGCTGGATACAATTATGGCGCCGGGCAGTATGGACGCGTATCCGAAGTGTTGAAAAAAACCATCATTATGGCTACAGCAGTAGTGGTTGTGGGATTCATTATCGGGCAGCTCTTTCCGCATGCAGTGGCTTCTGCTTTTACCGACGATAAAGAGCTAATTGATCGTTCGGTCGAAGGTTTGCGGATTGTGCTACTCTTTTTTCCTGTAATTGGTTTTCAGATGGTTACCAGTAACTTCTTTCAGAGTATTGGTATGGCAGGGAAAGCAATTTTTCTTTCGCTTACCCGGCAATTAATATTTTTATTGCCAGCACTTCTGATTCTACCTTTGTTTTTTGGAGTAAAAGGCATTTGGTACAGTATGCCTGTGGCCGATTTTGCATCAACCATTATAGCGGCTTTTATGTTGGCGTCGCAATTTCGCTCGCTTAAAGCTCCGAAATAATTTTACTTTTCACATAACTTTATATCAGTATAAAATAGTATGAATGAAAATTTTGTAATTAATATTGGTCGCCAGTTAGGAAGTGGAGGCCACGAGGTGGGACTCCTTTTAGCAGCGGCGCTAAACATTGATTTTTACGACAAAGAATTGATAGAAATGGCTTCGGAGAAAAGTGGTCTGGCAAAAGGTTTGTTCGAAAAAATGGACGAAAAAACAGGTCGGAGCATGATTCACGGCATTTTTAGTATGCACAGTGGCGTGAACAATGAAGTATATGCCGGCAATTATTTGTGTAACGAAACGCTGTTCAAGATTCAAAGCGATTTGATTCGTGAATTGGCCGAAAAAAAATCATGTCTATTTGTGGGCCGCTGCGCCGATTATATTTTGCGCGATAACGAACGTGTTGTGAATGTGTTTATCGCGGCCGATCCAGCCGATAGGGTCAAACGGGTTATGCAAAAACAAGGACTTACTGCCGAAAAAGCAGAAGAATTGATCGAAAAAACAGATAAGAAACGCTCGGGTTATTACAATTTTTACAGTAACAAAGTGTGGGGAGCAGCAGAGTCATATCATTTGTGCATTAATACGTCTGCACTCGGAATTGAAGGAACGGTAAACCTTGTTCGCCACTTTGTGGAAGAAAAACTGAAGCTAAAAGTGTGATAAAGCTCACTCGTAAGCGAATCAGAATCTTTTCTTTACTAACACTTTCAATCCGTCCGGTACCAGCTTAATGTGAATTTCTTTTCCTTCTTCGTATGGCTCACCATCGTAATGAAAAGGTCCTGACTCTTCGCGATACAAAGTGATTTCGTCGGTGCGTAGAGTGGTCATAAAAATATCATTGTCGATTGTTTTTGTAAAAAGCTGAAGTGCCAGTGTTGGAATGGCTATCACAGGAAAGCGACTCATGATTGAAATATCTATTTTTCCGTCCTGTATGCTGGCTTGCGGCGCAATGTATGCATTATTTCCCCATTGCGAAGCATTGGCAAAAGTCATTACAAAAGCCTTGGTTTTCAGGTCAATTCCATTGCCTAGCAGATGATAGTTCTGCGATTTGTAATTGAAATAACCTGTAATCATTTTTTCGATATACGACATAATTCCACGACTTTTCCCTTTGGCAAATTCTGTACTTACGTAAGCATCAAAGCCAGTTCCACAAGTACAAAAGAAGGGTTGCTTATTTACAATTCCATAATCTATAAGAATACTTTCGGAATGATTGATTTGAGCTATTGCTTTGCGTGGGCTCATGGGGATGTTCAGGTGTCGGGCAAGTCCGTTCCCTGAGCCTATGGGTACAATGCCCAACGAGGCCGTTGAATGAATTAATTCCCGTGCCACTTCATTCACTGTTCCATCTCCTCCCACAGCCACTATGTAGTCATAACCCTTGCTCAGGTAAGTGCGTGCAAGTTCGCAGCCATGACCGCGATATTCGGTAAATAAAACAGTAATGTCAAATAAATTAGCATCTATTTCTTCGCTTATCATTAGCGGAATTTCATCCTTTTTGATTGTTCCGGAAATAGGGTTAATAATAAAAACAATTTTTTTCTTCATAACTTAACTGCTAACGATATCATTTCTCCAAAAGTGGCGCGAAAATAACAATAATTCTTCTATTATTAAAACTAACTAAAAATTATTGCTGAAATTAAGATTGAAAACTGATGTTGACTTATCTTAAATTTGCTGATTATCAGATGATATTTTGCTTATCAAATAAAAAATACCGGGATTTAATTTCTTAAAAAAAAGCGTCCAAAGCAATTGAACTTCGGACGCTTCGTTTTTTTCTTCTTTTTTTGAATTTATTTCGCCTGAAGATAATTGATCAAAGGATTTGCATACATTTCGAGTATTTTCTTTTTCAGAAAATCAAGATCTTTATTGATAAGGTCAATTTTTTGAATTTGTTTTTCGATATACGATTCAAAATCAAGTTTCTCCATCATTGTATATTCCTTTTCGAAACGTGTTGTTCCGTTCAAAAGATCGTAAGCTACTTTGTTTACAGCATAAATACTGTAATTCGAATGGATCCTACGGTCGATAAGCTGAGCAATAAGCGTAATCAGTTCTTGGTTGTTCTTGGTTGTAGCAGCCATCTCAGCGAGTTCTTTGTTGATATCTCCTGTAACGGAATATACGATCTTGCCTTTATAACCCATTACTCCGGTTTGCATATTTACCAGATCGTCCATATCCTGTTTCTTAAAATCCGGATTATCGCGTTTTTGTTGAAACTCTTTGGCTTTCAGAAAGTCGCAAGGATCATATTCGTACGAAATACTTAATGGGCAGATATTTAGTCGAGATAGGTTGGTTGCAAAATCCTCATTTCCACTCATATTTAGCATCTTGAGCAAACTTTCCTGCGTACGGTCGTTGGCATCTTTGGCGCGTCCTTCCCGTTGTGCTATCCAAATGGATTGCTGCTTTTCGTTAATTGTGTAAGCAATATAGGAGGATAGGCGTTTGGAACTTTCAAGGTTTTGTCGGGGGCTTAATCCGCGTTTTACTACAAAACTCTTATTGACACGTACCAATTCTTCAATCCATGGAAAAATAAGCAGATTGTCGCCAATGGCAATTTCTACGGTATCCATTCCCTGCTCAATTAATTTTGCACATAAAAATGCCGAATCAAGGATTATATCCCTGTGATTGGAAATGTAAAGATACGGTTTGGAAGTATCGATATTGTTCAGTCCCAAAATGTCAATGCCCTTGGTGAGGTTTGCTTCGAGGTTTTGCAAAAAAGGATAAACGAGCGTTTTCTGAAACTCGTAATTTGTTTTAAATCCTGTCAGTCTTTGTTTTATCACATCTTTTGGCAATAAAGGATAAATAGTACTGAGCACTTTCATAAACTGTTTCTCCTGGCTGAGTCGTTCCAACGCATCGGGAATCTCATCGTTGTTATAGCAACGTATTTCGTCAAATTCTGTATTCATGGCAATTATTGTATATTTTAATTTCTATATTTTGATTTATTTCAATTCATTCATCAGAAAAGAAAGCTCAGATAAATAAAAATAACCGGCGCCGCTAACAGCATGCTGTCAAAGCGATCAAGCAGACCTCCATGGCCCGGAATGGCTGTACCTGAATCTTTTACTTGTAAAGTTCGCTTCATAAGTGACTCGATTAAGTCGCCAAAAGTTCCGAAAACGACAATTATCTCCGAAAAAATCAACCATTGGATCAACGATATTTCGGGAATGAATAAGGAGAAAACATAACCTGATGCCAAAGCGGCCAGGGCACCACCAAAAAATCCTTCCCATGATTTTTTAGGCGAAATGCGTTCGAACAGGCGATGTTTGCCGAAGGTAATGCCAAAAAGATATGCTCCGGTGTCATTCACCCAAATGGTAACGAAAACGGCAAGCAAAATCAAAGGTTTGAACTGATCGGCATCAATAAAAGCAATAAAATTAAGTAATGAAAATGGCAGAGCTATAAATACCTGACCAAGTAGAAGGTAGGCCCAATTGTGTATCGGATTTTTCTTCTTAAAATACAATTCGGCAATTAATGTCAATACAATGTATAAACCGTAGAACGAAAATACAGGATATCTGATTACATCTGCAGCATGTAAAAATGAGGTAAGAAAAAGCAGAACAGCTCCACCTACTCCCAACCATGAATTAACTTCTACATTTTCT
This sequence comes from uncultured Paludibacter sp., assembly GCA_963678465.1. Lineage (GTDB taxonomy): Bacteria > Bacteroidota > Bacteroidia > Bacteroidales > Paludibacteraceae > Paludibacter. The sequence continues at coordinate 2,547,784 of OY782858.1, read as the reverse complement.
TGCGTATTTACCAATTTGTAAAATTCCTTCACAGCCCAACCTGTTATTATTGCAAATATTGCTGCAAATACATAAGCGTCGAGCAGTATCGACCCGATAATAATAGCTATAAAAAAAGCTCCACTCAGGGTTCGTTTAATAAAGTTATTCATGCGTAAAAAAATTATAATGACACGTGAAACCTGTACTGCAAGAGCCGGATTGTTTCGTAAGTGATTTTAAATTATATGGTTAAATAAGGTTGCGTTTTTATTTGTTTGCTTTAAGCAATTGCATAATTTCATCCAGCTTGGGCGATAAAATTATCTCAGTGCGGCGATTCAATGCTCTTCCTTCGGCAGTAGCATTAGAGGCGCGAGGTGTAAATTCACCTTTTCCGGAGGCGGTTAAGCGCAGCGGTGCAATTTTATAATCGTCCGTCAAAATACGAACTATCGAGATAGAACGGGCTACACTTAGATCCCAGTTGTCGCGATACAATGCAGTTTTAATCGGAATATTGTCAGTATGACCTTCCACAAGAATATCGATATCAGCATTTTTGTTCAGCACTTCGGCAAGTAACTTGATGGCTTCGGAACCTTTTGTTTCTACAGTGGCGCTTCCCGATTTAAACAGCAATTTGTCGGACATTGACACGTATACTTTTCCGTTTTTAATTTCTACCGAAAGTTCGTCGGACTTAAAGCCCAACAATGCGTCACGCAAAATGGAATTCAAACGGTTCGTGATTGAATCCTGACGAGCAATTACTTTTTGCATATCGTTCAAAGCACTTTCACGTTCCTTTAATTGCTTTTCCTTGTTTGTTAATTCGTCCGATTTTTGTTTGAGCGTAAGGTTGAATTGTTCGGTTTGCGATAAGTTGGCATTCATCAAATCGTTATATTGTTGATCCAGTTGTCGGAATTTGATATCGGCATTCAAAATATTTTTATTCAAATCGGCAACATCGGCATTGAGTTCCGCAATTTTATTTTCTCTGATTGCCAGCGTTGAACATAAAGAATCACGTTCGTCGATAACAACTCTGAAAGTTTTGGGTACAAATAACTTTTTCGTTGGTTTTGGGTCTCCACATTTATATATCGGGCTACACGAAAACATCAACGAAAGAAGAATAAGAAGCGAAGCTGATACTTTTAAGGTTTTCATTTGATCTTAGTTGAATGATTAAAAAAACTTCGGGAATCAAAATGATTTTCCAAAACAAATATTTTGAAAGAAAATCATTGTTAATTGTTCGAAATAAACATGCACAAAGATAGCAAAAGTTTAGACTAATGAAAGGAAAACGACCAATTCTTTTGGTCCGTGAGCACCAAGAACAAGTGTTTTTTCAATATCAGCCGTTCTGCTGGGGCCTGTGATTGTGGTAACTGTCGAAGGTAAGTTGTTTTTGTATTTTGATTGTACTGCAACGAGTGCATCTTCGGGAAATGGAACGAGTTGATCGGAATTGGCAAGTACAAGGTGAATCGGCGGGAATACGTTCATTCTGCGTCCCGAATCGCCAGCCGAACTTACAATGACACTGCCGGTGCGTGCTACCAGGAATTCACACGAAGTGATTCCTGCCTGCATTTCTGTGAAATCCGATACTTCGTTGCTGCAATTGATGTTATTGCTTTTAAGGAAGTTCAGGATTTTTTTATCCATGCAAAATATTGAGGAAAGCTGCTTCTCCGAAATTATTTCTTTTAGATGCTGAATCAGGGTTTCATCGTTGCTGCAAACAATACATTTACCATTAATTGCTTCAATTTCGGATCGAAAACAACTGACCATATCAGGTAAAACCGGATGGTAAATGCTGTCGTTGCTTGTTTCATAAGCAGAAATTGCAGCCACCCTTTTTTCTTGGGTAGCTGCAATTTTATTTAATATTTCAATCCTTGATTGATCTGACATAATGAGAATTACAATTCGGTTGTAGTGGTCTCTTTTTGTTCAGTGTCTTCAGCTGTTTCAACTGTGGAATTAATTTCAGGAGTAGAAGCTGCACCTAATTTTGGAGTTTCGTCCAGAATATCAGTTCCTCCATTCTGAGCCATTAACTCATCCTGCCGCGAAGTCCACTGACGTTTGCCAAATATTTTTTCAAGGTCCTCGGCAAAAATCACTTCACGTTCAATCAGCAATTCCGCCAACGCATTATGTCCGGTAGCATTGTCAGTTAGAATTTGTTTTGCACGTTCGTACTCTTGTGCTACAATTCTTTTTGCCTCTTCATCAATCAGTTCTGCTGTTTTCTCACTGTATGGTTTTGTAAACCCATAATCAGAATTACCCGATGAATCGTAATAGCTCATATTGGGCATGTTTTCGCTCATTCCAAAATAAGCTACCATTGCATATGCACGTTTAGTAACACGTTCCAAATCATTAATGGCGCCAGTTGAAATTTGTTTAAGGAAAACTTCCTCGGCAGCACGTCCTCCTAATGTAGAACACATTTCGTCAAGAATATGATCTTTGTTTGTCAACTGACGTTCTTCGGGCAAATACCATGCTGCTCCAAGAGCTTCTCCACGAGGCACAATTGTTACCTTTACGAGCGGATTGGCGTGTTCTGTCATCCAGCTGATTGTGGCATGTCCGGCTTCGTGATAGGCTATTGATTTCTTTTCGGCAACGGTTGTTATTTTTGTCTTTTTCTCAAGTCCACCCACGATACGGTCGACAGCATCCATAAAGTCTTGTTTTTCGACAAAAGATTTGTTTTTTCGGGCTGCTATCAAAGCAGCTTCGTTACAAACATTGGCTATGTCGGCTCCCGAAAAACCAGGAGTTTGTTTGGCAAGAAAATTCACATCGACTGTTTCGTTGATTTTGATCGGACGAAGGTGTACGTTGAAAATCTGCTTACGTTCGTGTACATCGGGTAAATCTACATGTATCTGACGATCGAAACGACCGGCACGCAACAAGGCCTTATCCAAAATGTCGGCACGGTTGGTAGCAGCAAGAATAATGACTCCACTGTTCGATCCAAAACCGTCCATTTCTGTAAGTAATTGATTTAATGTGTTCTCGCGTTCGTCGTTGCTTCCCATATTTGGGTTTTTGCCGCGGGCACGTCCTACAGCATCTATTTCGTCGATAAAAATGATACAGGGTGATTTTTCTTTGGCTTGACGGAACAAATCCCGAACGCGCGAAGCACCTACTCCCACAAACATTTCAACAAAATCGGAACCCGACATTGAGAAGAAAGGTACATCAGCTTCACCGGCTACTGCCTTGGCCAAAAGTGTCTTTCCTGTTCCCGGAGGGCCTACAAGCAATGCTCCTTTTGGAATTTTACCACCAAGTTCAGTATATTTTGATGGGTTTTTAAGGAAGGATACAATTTCTTCGATTTCCTGTTTTGCCTCGGCAAGTCCGGCTACATCTTTAAATGTAACTCTGTTTTCGGTACTTCCTTTGTCGAATAATTGTGCTTTCGATTTTCCGACGTTAAAAATACCTCCACCTCCGCCACCGCCCATTTGACCTGACATTCTGCGGCTCATAAATACGAAGAACAGAATCAGCAAAAGGAATGGAAGTATGCTGTAAAGAAATAATTCAATGTAATCGCGACTCTCCTTGTATTCAACAATTCCGCGATACAAATTATCTTCTTTGGATTTGTTTATAAATTTCGAAAATTCCTCAACCGACGGAATTCTTACGCTTATGAGTCTATCTTTTTCGTACAAGTTTGATTTGTCGCCATATACAATTTTTACAGAAGTTTTGTTGACTTTTGCCGAAATTGTATTTTTGTTTGGATAGACTTCAATTTTTTCGATATGTCCCTTTTTTACATATTCTTCAAAAGTAGAATAGGGTACTTCCTTTAGAGGCGCAGTATCGTTAAGAAAATAGGAACCAATCAATACGAGTATTATGATTCCATAAATCCAGGTAATATTGAATTTTGGACCTTTACCGGTTGGCTTGGGATTGTCTTTTGATGTTTTGTTTTCCATTCTATTGTTCAATAGATTATTTGTTTTTAAATTAAATTTTCAATTCGTTTCAGGTCGGCATCGGCCCATAAATGCTCGATATCGTAAAAAGCCCGTGTGTGACGTTGAAACACATGAACAATGATTTGGCCGTAATCCATTGCTATCCACTCACAATTTTCAAACCCGGCAGTAGCATATGGTTTTACTTTTATCTTTTCGTTTACCCAGTCTTTTATCGATGTTGCCACTGCGTTTACATGTACATTTGAATCTCCTTCGCAGATTACAAAGTAACTACAAGGTGCCTCTTTCAGCTTTTTGAGGTTAACCACCACTACTTCTTTACCTTTTCTTTCCTGTATACCTTCAACAATTTTATTTACTATTTGTTCGTTTTCGCTCATGCTTTGCCTTCAATTAAATTTTAATAATCAGCCAAATTATTTGTCTGATTATCAGTAAATGTACATACTAAATTGTAAATCGTTTTTTTTTGATCTTTTTATTTGTTCGTGTAAGTTGAACAGACAAAATCTGTACCGTTGTGTAGTGTATTGAGAATTGCCGGAAGAAGTATGTCAAAATGACATATAAAAAGCCGATATAGAAAACTATACCGGCTTTTTTATGACTTTGACGAATAGTTTTATTTTACAATCGCATTAAAAGCTTCGTCAGTAAAGAATTTAGAGAATTCTAAATCAACAAGTGCTTTTGCTTTATAAGCAGCATCTAAACTTACAGCTTTGCGAAGATTTCCGTATACTGCGTCGCGGTTGTTGGTGCGGGCACCAATTATTGCAGCTAAGTACGAAGTCAGCGCATCTGGTTGTTTAACAGCATCCAAAGTTGTGCGGGCACCGTTATAGTTTCCATCGAGAATCTGAATCAGGGCAGCATTGTTTGTTGCGATTGGTCCAAATGCCGATTTAGCTTTTGTATAGTCACCTTTCAGTGTGTACACAGTACCAAGTGCATTTCCTAAGTTTCCTTTTGTTCCGGCAGCTTTACCAAAAGCAACTTCAGCTTTTGATAAATCGCCTTTAGCCAAAGCTGCTAAGCCTGCGTTGTAACTAGCATCTGCGTTTTTAGCATCGATAGCCAAAGCTTTAGCAAAATTATCGGCAGCAGCATCAACTTTTCCAAGTTCGTACTGAACAGCTCCTAAATTGTTGAACGCGCGCATGTCGGTTGGGAATGCAGTAACTGCTTTCTGATAGATATCAGCTTTTTTATTAGCGTCTTCGGTGAGTGTAGCTGCATAAAGCAATTCTTCAACGCTTAATTTTGAAACATCTTCGTTGGCTAATTTAGCAATCTCTTCGTCCGATTTACCAGTTACATCAACTGTAAGTTTCAAACGTGAACGACGAAGTTGTGGAAGAATTTCATCTGCAATGCTCTTGAATGCAACTGAAAGGTTTTTGATTTCGTTTTCGCGTTGTTCAGGATCGCTGTACATCGAAAGTACGCGTAGAATTACTTGTTTGTCCTGAATGTTTGAACTTTCCATTAATTTCTGGAAACCATCCCAGTCTTCAGCAGTGAATTTCGAGTCAACTTTAACCGAAGTTTTAATTTTCTTTAATTCTTTGTTAATAAATTCGTTAGTCACTTTCTGGCGTTTTTCAGCAAGATTAGTATTCAACTCTACTGCTCCATCCGGAGATGCATAACCTGCAATTTCCAAACCTGAAACCTGTTTGTTCTGAGTTTCTTTCGCTTCTTTGATCTTTTTTGTCAAAGCTACAATATCTTCCGATTTAGCTTCTGATTTGCGAAGTTCCGATTGTTGGATAAGGAATTTAATATCAGCTTCCTGCATTTCCTGAATTACGCGTTGGAATTTATCAGGAATAATAACAGCGCCGTTTTCGGCTCCAAAACTTGTAGATGCCAATTGAGATGTAGCAATCACGCCATCAGCCACTTTTACGCGCTGAAGTGTGTATGTTTTTTTCTTTGTCGATACACTGAAATCTAACCACAATTCAGATTTAATCATTTCGGGATTGTAATCGAAAGATGTTTTGATTGTGTATGATCCACCAGCTTTGTAGCTGATTGTTTTGTTGTTGCCAACTACTTTTTCGCCCTGAAAAGTGGAAGCAGCTGCTTTTACCTCTTTACCGTTGAAAGTAAGAACGGGTGTAACTGTTACTGTGGCATTTTTCGCAAAATACTTCACCGGGAAAGTTCCTGTAATAGTTGCATCTACTTTGCCGCCTTTTACTTCAAGGGGATTTGGAGTACAAGTAAATAAGCTTGGATCTAATGCTTTAAGATCTTTGTTACAAGAGCTCAACACCAGCACAAGCAGCATAGAAACCATAAAAAATAATTGCTTTCTCATAAAATTGTGTTTTGTTATAAATTGATTTAATATTCGAATTTTTTTATTGACTACAAATATATAGATTTTGTTTCAAATTCTGTTTACTTTGCAAATTGTTTTCACGTTTTTTCTAAAATAGACTGACCTGGCAGACACGATATTCTGAAAATTGTTTTTTAAAATCAAAAATTATTCATTTATGCATTATATCAACAATTATATTTTATTCCTTCTTCATACTTTTAATTATTTAAGTTTGAGAAAAATAACTAATTTTATTGGTTTGTATTCTTCTTATTTATTTCATCGAAAGGCGCTTAATTTTACTTCGACTCTCCGACCTGCTTTTATTTCTGTGGAGCCGGCCGACTTCTGTCAATTAAAATGCCCCGAATGTCCTGTTGGTCAAAAGGCGAAGTCAAGCGGTAATTTAATAGATAATGAGTTTTTTAGTATTTATATCGATGAGTTGAAACGTGAATTGTTTCATGTGATTTTTTATTTTCAGGGCGAACCTTTGCTGAACAGAAACCTTCACCAGTTAATAAATTATGCTCACAAGGTTAAAATCTTTACTTCTACATCCACCAATGCGCAACTGCTTAATTCAGAAAGAGCAAAAGAGCTTGTTCTTTCGGGATTGGATAAACTAATTGTGTCGATGGATGGAACTACGCAGGAAGTTTATGAGCAATACAGGAAAGGCGGAAAATTGGCAAAAGCCATCGAAGGGGTGCAGCACATCAATAAATGGAAGAAAGAATTAAAATCGATAACGCCGTTGGTAGAAATACAGTTTATTGTGCTGAATACCAACGAACATCAAATGAAAGAGATGAAGACCCTTGCAAAATCATTAAAGGCTGATCGGATGGTGTTCAAATCGGCTCAATTGTACAATTTCGAAAATGGGAATGATCTTTTAACGAGTTTTGAAAAATATTCGCGCTATAAAAAAACAAACGATGGCATATATAAGGTAAAAAATGCTCTTCCCAATCATTGTTCACGCCTGTGGAGTGCAGCAGTCATTAGCTCGAAAGGTGATTTGATTCCTTGCTGCTACGATAAGGATGGTACTCACAGTTTTGGTAACCTTGCCGACAGGTCTTTTGGCAGTGTTTGGCACAGCTCTAAAGCAACCGAATTTCGTATGTCAGTGCTTAGTAACCGTAAACAGCACGAAATGTGTAGAAACTGTACCGGTAAATAATTATATCAAATAATGTAATAGCGGACTATAACAATGAGCCGATGTTTGTTGTGAAAAGTTTTACTGAAATGGCCAATAGGATGATTCCGAAGAATTTACGTAGAATGTAGATGCCACCTTCGCCGATCAACTTTTCAATCCGTGAAGTGGAGCGAATTACAAAATACACAAAAACAAGATTCAGTACAAGTGCGATAATTATATTTACGGTGTCGTATTCAGCCCGTAGCGACAGCAAGGTTGTAAAAGAACCTGGTCCTGCTATCAACGGAAATGCTAGTGGTACGATGGATGAACCACCCTCGGGTCCCTTGTTTCTGAAAATTTCGACGTCGAGAATCATTTCTATTGCAAAAATAAAAATCACAAGAGCACCCGCCACTGCAAACGACTGAATGTCGACGTTGAAGAGTTTTAGAATTCCTTCGCCCGAAAATAAAAACACAACTAAAATGAGAAATGCAATTGCACTTGCTCTGAATGGGTAAACGGTGCTCGACTTCTTTTTGATATTTAATATAATTGGGATGGATCCTAAAATATCAATAATCGCAAAAAGCACCATAAAGGCGCTCGTGATTTGTATCAAGCTGAAGTTCATAATTGTATGATAGTTACGAATGAATTTTAAAAAAAATACCTAAATTTATGTTTGACGCTCAACACTTATTTGTTTTGTTGATTTTCAGTCAATGATGCTTTTATATTATTGTTTATCGCTGTGCGTTCTCTGTCGAAAAACCAACCCCACTTGTTGAAATACTTTATCATATTAAAAGTATGTATGGTTAACATCTTAAAATTAAGATAAGAGCTTTTTGCATGATGATGAACAATACTTACCTGTGGATAAAACACTGTCCTGTACTTTGCGTGCATTCTCCGGGTTATGTCAATATCTTCGGGATACATAAAAAAACGTTCGTCGAATAAACCAATGTCTTTTAAAGCCGAGGTTCTGAAAAACATAAAACATCCCGAAAGATAAGGAACATCCATTATTCTATTGTATCCTGATGCTCTCATCTCAAAGATTTCAGTTCGTTTGTTGATCCATTTTTGTGGCAAAAACCTTCTGAAAATTAAATCGTATGGAGTAGGTAACAGCTTGCAAAGGTACTGAATTTCTCCGGTAGGGTAAAATACTTTTGGTATTAATTGTCCAATATCTGTATTTTTATCCATAAATCCGACAATGTTATTTAAAATTTTTGGATCGAAAGTAATGTCGGGATTTACTACCAAATGATAGCTTGCATCAGAAATAATGCTTTTGCGTAGAGCTATATTGTGTGCTGCACCATAACCCAGATTTTGTCCGTTGAAAATATAATTCACCGGTAATTTTAAGTATGCATTGGTCGATGCGGGCGAGTTATCTACCAAAAAAATCTTAGCCACAACATCCGATTTTAACAGAAGTTCAACCAAAGCATTGACTTCTGAAACAGGATGTTGGAACAAAACGACAGAAACATTTAGTTTCATATAATTTGGTAATTAACGTATGGAATTTTTTAAGTAGAAGTAAGGGAGTTTAGTATTTCTCCATTTTATCTTCTATGCTCACATCTTCTCTCGAACTTTGAATTTTAATATAGGTCATCATGCTTTCGGCGCCGGCATCATAACAAGCCTTCTGTGCTTTTTTTACTACTTCCATAATCTGGTCGTAAGTTCCTTCCATTACAGTTTCGAAAGGAGTAACTTTATAGTTGAGCCCCGAAGCGGCAATCACTTCGATGGCTTTATCCACCAGTTTGTAGGGGTGAATATCTTTTGATACAGGTAGTACCTGTAGCGCTATATTTACTTGTTTTTCAATCATGCGTAAAAATAATAAAAATATAACAATTATAATTCATTACAGGTAAAATGATTTAGACATTGAACCGTTTTTCAATATCAATTTTAAAATATGGGCACAAAAAAACCCGAAATTACTTCCGGGTTTCTTATATTTTTTTTTGAATTTCTCTTATTCAGCAGCAGGAGTTTCTTCAGCAGCAGGAGCTTCAGTTGTTGCTTCGGCAGCGGCCTCGGCCTGAGCTGCAATAGCTTCAGCTTTTTTCTTTGCTACTTCGGCAGCTTTTGCTTTGTTCGATTCTGCTTCGGCAGATAAGCGAGCTTTCAAATCAGCTTGTTTTTCGGCAGCCAATTGTTCTTTGGTTTTAGTAAGGTTAGCTTCTTTTGCAGCTTTCCATGCGTCAAAACGTTTGTCGGCTTCAGTTGCATCGAATGCTCCTTTTTTGACACCTTCTAACAAGTGTTTTTTCAACAATACACCTTCAGCTGAAAGGATATTGCGTGTGGTATCGGTTGGTTGAGCACCTGTTGTTAACCAATGCAAAGCACGTTCGAATTTTAAATCAATTGTTGCAGGGTTGGTGTTTGGGTTGTAAGAACCGATACGTTCGATAAATTTGCCATCACGTGGCGCACGACTGTCGGCAATAACGATATGGTAATAAGCATATCCTTTACGGCCGTGACGTTGTAATCTGATTTTTGCGGGCATTTTTTATTTTTTTAAATGATTATACCTAATGCTTTTACTCGAAAAGCGGCTGCAAAGATAGTGATATATTTTCGGATTTCAATAAATCTCTTGCTTTTTTGTTTTCGGATAAAATAATTTATCGAAAAAATGAAATAAAACTTGAAAATGAATTGATTTTTCAGGTTTTAAGTTATTTACAAAGTACCCATGCCGTTTCGAAACGTTCGTCTGAAGCGCGCAGATTTTCCATAAACGCTATTGCTTCGGCTTTTTCAGCGAACGAACGAATTGACACTCTGTACGATTTTACAGGTTTCAGCACGTGAGCACATTCAAAATTCTCTTTTTTAAGTGATTCGCAAAGTTTGTCGGCCGATAGTTGAGTAGGAAGACTGGCTACTACTACATGATACAGGTTGGAGTCGTTGTTTTGAACAATTCCATCCGGGAGTTTAGTTTCGGTAAGCTCGGGGCAAAGTACCGGTGCGCTGTTGGCAGGTGTTTCGATGGTTGGTTTAAGCATCGAGAGCGAAAGCAAATCGGCTGTTTCGGCACGGCGAACGTCGTTCATTTGTGGCGAAATCATTAACATTGCTGACAATAAAACAGCCGCCGCCGCATATCTGAATGTTTTTGCAGTAGGCAGAACGAAGGATATTTTCTTCGCTTCTTTTTCTATTTTGCGCTCCAGTTCCGAAACGAACAATTCGTTAATTCCAATGTTTAAAGGTAGAAAATCTACTTTTGTACAAGGAACAAAATGAAGGCTCCCGTTTTCGTTGAGCGAAAAGAGACCCAGATTTCCCAACTGGAAATGTGTGAATTGCAGCAATTGATGCTTGAATTCTTTTACTTCGGACTCAATAATTTCAACTGCCTTCCGGTAGGTAATTCCTTCAGCTCTTGCTACTTCTATGGCGAGGAGACCATCGGAATGTTGCATTAACGAGTTAAAACCTACGGTTGTTGTAGGAGCTGAAATGTGTCCGGCTGTGATCGTTGCTGATTGATGTTGCACCACAAATCCACCCAGACCTGGTACTACTACATAGTCATGATAAGCTAGTAGCTTTTCGATATGTTGATTTATTTTTGCCATGTTACAAAAGTAGCGTTTGTATTTTAAAAACAACTTTTTTTAGACCTAAAAGTTTTCAACAACTTGTCAAACATGAAAAACGTTGTATCTTTGTGAAAAAAGAACAGGCCCGTATTGTGCTGATGTTTGTAGATGAGTAGGATGTGGTGCTTAAATTGTTATTTATAAATGATTTATCTTGTAAAATAGTAAATATTGTTTTAGATTGTATTAAAGTAAAATTTCAAACTCAATAATATGAAAAAGATTATTCTAATTACCGGAGGTGCCGGTTTTATCGGTTCTCATGTTGTTCGTTTATTTGTGACGAAGTATCCTGAATATCAAATTGTAAACCTTGATGCGCTGACTTATGCCGGCAATCTGGAGAATCTGAAAGACCTGTCTGCTGTACCAAACTATTGCTTCGAGAAAGGAGATATTACCGATGAAGTGTTTATATCGGCTTTGTTTTCAAAATACAATTTTGATGGTGTAATTCATTTGGCCGCCGAATCGCACGTAGACCGTTCTATTGTTGATCCGTTTTCATTCATTCGTACCAATGTTTTCGGAACTTGTAATTTGCTGAATGCTGCTAAAAATGCATGGAAAGGAAATATGGATGGTAAACGTTTCTATCATATTTCGACAGATGAAGTGTATGGCGCTTTGGAGATGGATGGTACTTTCTTTACCGAAGAAACCAAATATGATCCACACTCACCCTATTCGGCAAGTAAAGCATCTTCCGATCATTTTGTGCGTGCTTATCACGACACTTACGGCTTGCCGGTTGTAGTTTCCAATTGTTCGAACAATTACGGCGCCAACCATTTTCCTGAAAAACTGATTCCGCTTTCGATCAACAATATTAAACATAACAAACCTATTCCTATTTATGGAAAAGGTGAAAATATCCGCGATTGGTTATGGGTAAATGACCATGCCCGTGCGATTGATACGATTTTTCATACCGGGAAAGATGGTGAAACTTACAATATCGGAGGAAACAACGAGTGGACGAACATTGATTTGATTCATAAATTATGTGAGATTATGGATCGCAAGCTTAACAGGGAAGCCGGAACATCGGCGAAACTCATCACTTTTGTGACCGACAGAGCCGGACACGATTTGCGTTATGCCATCGACTCATCAAAACTCCAACGTGAACTTGGCTGGAAACCTTCATTGCAGTTCGAAGAAGGGCTTGAGAAAACAGTTGACTGGTACCTGAGTAATCAGGAATGGTTGGATAACGTGACAAGTGGTCAGTATCAAAAGTATTACGAAGAGCAATATGCCGAAAGAAAATAGCAACAGAATTGTTTTGTAAAATAAAAAAATCAGCCTTTCAAATAAATGAGAGGCTGATTTTTTTTACTTCTATGTTTTGTGACCCCGTCGGGATTCTAACCCGAGACCTTCAGAACCGGAATCTGACGTTCTATACAGCTGAACTACGGAGCCATTGCTTTTTTGAGCTTGCAAAGGTAACAATTTTTCCGTTTCAGACAATATTCATTTAGTCTCTGCGTCCTAAAAAAATCATTATGTAATACACCAGTGTGGCCAACGAGCCTAATGCAGCTACCACATAAGTATATGCAGCTGTTTTCAGTGCATCACGTGCAGGTCCCTGTGTTTCGTAGTTGGTAATGCCGGCATTGCTTAACCAGGCCAAAGCACGACTACTAGCGTTGATTTCGACTGGCAAAGTAACAAAACTAAAAAGCGTGGTGGTAGCGAACAGAATAATTCCGGCCAGCAACAGCTGTGGAAATGAGTTGACCAAAACAATTCCGGCCAACAGTACCCATTGCATCCAGTTGGAAGCAAAACTCACAACCGGTACCAATTTCGACCGAAGTGTAAGTGGAGCATAGGCTGTAGCATGTTGTACTGCATGCCCGCATTCGTGAGCGGCAACAGCAGCAGCAGCAACTGAGTTAGACCCGTAAACGCCTTCGCTCAGATTCACCGTTTTGGTAAGTGGGTTGTAATGATCGGTCAACTGCCCCGAGGTAGAAATGACCTGAACATCGAAAATTCCATGATCATGAAGCATTTTTTCGGCCACCATTTTCCCTGTCATACCGTAAGGGATAGGAATTTTGGAGTATTTTTTAAATTTAGATTGCAGATTTGCAGAAATAGCCCAACTGATAAGGGCAACAACACCAAAAATAATATAACCTATAAACATAATTATCTTGTTTTAAAAATTTATGAGTTTTTTGAGTCAAAATCCCTGCCAAAAGACAAAATGTCAGGTGTGATTTTCTTTATAAACGTGGGATTGTTTAAAAAAGTTCAGGGTAAGCATTTCTGTAATAAAACAAAACGTTCCGTGCTTTTTTTTGTTGATAAGCACGGAACGTTGAAAAGATAATTCGATTCAGATTAATCGATGTAGCGTATAATCGTCTGCGCTCTATCGGGACCAACAGAAACGATTTTAATTGGGACTTGTAATTCTTCTTCGAGAAAATCAAGATAGGCATTAAATTCTTCGGGGAATTCTTCCTCCGATTGCATTTTTGTCATATCGGTTTTCCATCCTGGCATTTCTACATATTGTGCTTCGGCTCCGTCGTTCAGGTCGAAAGGAAATTGCTCTGTTTCAACGCCATTGATTTTGTATGCAACACAAGCCTTTATGGTATCAAATCCATCCATTACATCGCTTTTCATCATGATTAACTGAGTTACTCCATTGATCATAACTGCATATTTCAACGCTACCAGATCAATCCAGCCACAGCGACGGGGTCTGCCGGTAACCGATCCGAATTCGAAACCAATTCTGCGCATATCATCGCCTGTTTCATCGAACAACTCAGTGGGGAATGGGCCGCTGCCAACGCGGGTACAATATGCCTTAAATATTCCGTACACTTCACCGATGTTGCGTGGAGCTACTCCGAGTCCGGTGCAGGCGCCGGCGCAAATGGTATTGGAAGACGTAACAAAAGGATAGGATCCGAAGTCGATATCGAGCATAGTTCCCTGAGCGCCTTCGGCAAGTACTTTTTTGCCGGCTTTCAATGCATCGTTAACGAAATGTTCGCTGTCGATAAGTTCGAAGCGTTTGATACATTCAATGCCTTCGAACCATGCTTTTTCGAGTTCGGGCAGATTATATTCAAAATCGTATTGATCGAGCATTTCTTTATGTCGTTCGATGGCTGCCTTATATTTTTCGTCAAAATTATTCAGGATGTCACCTACCCGAAGTCCGTTGCGGCTGATTTTGTCAGTATAAGTCGGTCCGATTCCCTTGCCTGTTGTGCCAATTTTACTGTTTCCTTTGGCGGATTCGTAGGCTGCATCGAGCAAACGATGGGTAGGGAGAATGAGGTGGGCTTTTTTTGAAATTTTGAGTCTTTCTGTTAGCGGGTGTCCCGAAACTTCGAGGGCGTCAATTTCGGCTTTGAACAGTGCAGGGTCGAGTACGACGCCATTGCCGATCACATTTATTTTACCGCCCTGAAAAATTCCGGATGGGATGGAGCGAAGTACAAATTTACTGCCCTCAAATTCGAGAGTATGACCGGCATTTGGCCCGCCCTGGAAGCGAGTCACTAAATCGTAACCCGGTGTCAATACATCTACCACCTTTCCTTTTCCTTCGTCGCCCCATTGGAGGCCAAGTAAAACATCTACTTTCATTGAATATATAATTGATTAATTGATTTAATTTCGCACTTTGTTTTTTGTTTTTATGCTTTTACATTTGTTGCAAATGCCGTAAAGGTAAAGTGAGTAATGAGTTATTTCGAATGTAGAGAAATTTTTCGATTGAATTGTAGTGCGGATTTTTTTATCCGCAAATTCTTTTACAGTACCACATTTCGAACATACCAAGTGATGATGTATTGTATTGCCGAAGGTTTTTTCAAATTGCGCTGTTTGTCCAATAAAAGGATGTTTCACAATCAGGCTGCAATCCAGCAAAATGTCTAGCGTGTTGTAGATAGTTGCCAAACTTACGCGGTATTCCTTTTGCATAGCATTGTATAGCATTTCGGCATCGAAGTGTCCTTCGTGCAAATAAATGTGTTCAAGAATTGCGAATCGTTCGGGAGTTTTACGGTGTTGTTTCTTTTTAAGATAGTCGGTAAAAACTTCTTTTATCCCTTCGAATGAATATTCCTCTTTCATTGCTAATTAATGATGACTTACAAAAGTACAACTTTTCGATGTATTATTGAGTAATTCGGCTATAAAAATTCTGTTTCCTGTTTCAATTCGTTGGCAATGTAACGCAATGCATCTGAATCTTTGTCCGTTTTCAAATTTATCTTATCCAGAATGTAGTTTGCCACCGAATCGTCTTTGCGGCAACATCTGCTCAAGGATAGTCCTATTGTTTTGTAAAGATGAAATTCGTTGGTATCGGATAGCTCAAAGGCTTTATCAATCAGCTGGATGAGTTCTGTTTTGCTGAATTGTTGGTAGATGCGCAACAACAACATGAACCCTGTAATCTGAGTCCACAACCGGGGACTGTTGATGCATTGAGTACATAAGGTGGTAGCATATGGTAGTTTGGCTAATAAATTCATAGATAGCTGCTCAACTATTTCCATCTTGTCGGTTTCAGCTATCCTGTTCATTGCTTTTTCAATTTTAAAACTTTCAACAGGCTGAATGAGCGACGACATTATCATGGTTTCCCTGATGCCAATGACCCATAATCGGTCGGCTAAGTCGCTGTTAGGAGTATATCCCTGAGCAATCTCTCTTATCCTTGGAATTGACACCCCGTAATTGAGTTTATAAACAATGCCCGAATTTTTCATATAATCGGCCGTAATGCCATTCATCGAGAGCTTAAATTTGCGCTTAATTTCGTTTATTGTATTGTCCAATTCAGGGTTTGAAATGTAAAAGTTCATGTATCTTGTTTTATTGTTTGTTGTAAATCAGTTGTTTGTAAAAATAAAATGTTTTTTAATTAAAACACTTGCGAAAAATCGAATACTGTATTATCTTTGTACCCGCAAAACACGGTGGTTATAGCTCAGTTGGTTAGAGCGTCGGATTGTGGTTCCGAAGGTCGCGGGTTCGAGCCCCGTTTTCCACCCAAATGTAAAGGAAGGCTATTTAGTCTTCCTTTTTTTGTGCTCTTTATCAACCAATCCGGTAGAGTTGTACAAGTCTGTAAATTCATAACCTTTCTCCTGTAAATAGCTGAGTAAACTGCTGAGCCGGTAATAAAATTTATCGGTGCGGCGTGGGTCGCTGCCAATATGAAACAGCATAATGTGTCCATTCAGTCCTTCTTTTTCTTCTACAGAAGTGATTTGATTATAAATACTTTCGGAGGAATAATACTTTTGCCTCATTTCCGGAATCGTATAATCTCCGTTCGATCGCGTTCCCGTAGTGAAGTTTATGATTGTCAATCCCATTTCTTTGGACCATTGGCTGATGGTGTCGTTGTACCATTCGTATGGAGGAAGAAAGAAGGGAGCTTCCTGTTTACTGATGCCGAATTTATTGAGCTCCAAATAATTATTTTTCAAATCTTCTACAAATTTATCGCGGGTTACTGTAAGAGTTTTCCAGTCCTGTTCCGAGCAATATAGCAAATGTTTATCGGAATGTGCCCCAACATAATGTCCCTCACGTACTAATTTTTCGATTAATTTTTTGTGGTTTTTATTTCTCATAAAATCGCCGGTGAAAAAGAAAGAGGCTTTCACTTTGTGCTTTTTCAGAATGTCGGGAATTGCATTTTTTCCATCCACAAATTCGTGTCCGCTGAAAATGAGTGAGATTTGTTTTTTTGTGTTGTCGGTTCTCACAATTCCACCTTTCACATATTTATTGTTGTCCTGTTTTGTTTCTGATTGTTTCGAAGAGAGCAAATATGCCAATGAAGCGGTTCCGTCCATTGTTGGTTCGTTGGTGGAATAATCGGCATAATCGTCGTGATAGACTGCGTTAGAACTTTGGAATTTTTCAAATTTGTCTGGTTTCGAAAGATGTACGCCAATCAGTCCGGAGTAAATGCTGTTACGCACAGGTCCATCTACCAAACCTCCGTATAGTTTGATTTGATGGTTGTGCCAAATGGCCGAATGCGGGTCGGAAGGCGATACTCCGTTGGCAGGCAGCCCTACTATCATGCTGGTTCCCCATGGATTACAGCCAAAAAGCCAATCAACGAGAGCTGTTTCCATTTCGATAAACGACGAGTCGTTAGTGATTTGTCTGTATAAATGACATTGCGAAGCCAAAGCTGTTACATAGTTGTTTGAGCACCAAATTATTGGCGTACCAACAAGGAATGGTGAGTCTACTTTCTTTGCATCTGCCTGACGCAGATTGGCTTGAATGTTTAATATAAATTCCTTGCTCAATGCAGCATGGTTGCCGGATGCGATGAGAAAATGACCGTAATTTGTAAACGGATACCACTGATAATGTCGGGCTGTGTCGGCAAATATCCATGGCGAAACAGGCTCTAACCTTCCAAATGCAGCAGCATCATTCAGGTATTTCCGATTCTTGTCAATATCATATAGCTGAATGGCAGCCAGCTCCATGTCGTCAGCCCAATTGTCTTCTTCGTAAAAATAAGGCGATTTTCCGGGAGCCGTTTGGCAAACCCCGGGATATTTTTTTCCATATGCAAAAACATCTACTGCTTTTTGATAAATGCTATCGGCAAATGAAGGGTAGTATTCTTTCAAAAGAGAAGATCCTAATGCGAATGCCGATGCGTATTTGCCTGCAATAGAGGCTACTCCTGTCGAACGGTTTTTGTTTCCCAATAAACCCTGAGGTTTGTCGGTAACTCTGTAAACAGGTCTACCTGTGCCGGGTCCCCAACCATAATCTACGCGATCTTCGGAAGGCAACCGGAAGGAGGCATGGTCGCGGTCGTCGGCAATCTGATGATAAAGTACCTCTTTTTCAGGATTCATTCTCGCCAACCAATCGAGTCCCCATTTGGCTTCATCCAAAATATCGGGGATGCCGTTGCTACCTGCCTTTCCCAATGCGTCATATTTGTCGGCAAATGCTTTGGGGTTGTTTTTGTATGCAAAAAGTAGTTGATAAACGGCTGTTGCCGATGTGGTTGCATATTGTAAATAGTCGGAAGCATCGTGCCATCCGCCAATGGCATTCACAGCCCTGGAAGTTTCGGTCTCGTTGCCATAAACTTCGAAGCCGTCGTGCTGATGACAGGTTTGATTTAGCGCCGGATTGTACCCACATCGCTGCTGACGCATGTAATTCAGTAAAAAATCGGCGCTACCATCGTAGATATTGTTGTTTATAAAAACTGTAGGCGAAGTATAATTTCCCGCTTTTAAATAGTAGGCTCCTTGTAAACCGAACGAACTGAAATCGAGAATGTAAACAAATAACTGATTGTTTAATTTCTTTGTTGTTTTTATCGAACTTAATTCCGCTATTTTGTTGTTGGTGAGCATGTCATGTATCGAAAATACACTTAATTGCAGTTCCGAATCACTTAACATTACCGCGCGTTTGATGCTGTTAGGCTGGTAACCTAACTGATTTATGCGAATCCATGCTTGCTGAGCAAAAGCAGAAAAAAAACCAAATAAGAACAAAAAACATAGTAGAAATGCTCTTTTCATAACCATTAAAGTGCTTTTATTTGCAAATGTAAAGCATTAAATTGAATTATCAAATGTGTAGAATTGAGAAATAATTATTACTTTTGCAGTTCAATTTTTTATACAATTAAAAATTCAACACGAAAGAAATGAAAGTATTAAAATTCGGAGGTACATCTGTTGGTTCGGCTGCCCGTATGAAAGATGTTGCAAAACTAATTTGCGATGGGGAACAAAAAATTGTTGTTCTTTCGGCCATGTCGGGAACTACTAACAGCCTTGTGGAAATTTCGGACTATTTCTACAAAAACAATACTTCAGGTGCATTGGAAAAAATAAATTCGCTGGAACAGAAGTATTATGATGTAATTGAGGATCTTTATTCGAAAGCTGATTGTAAAGCCGAAGCTAAACAGATCATTAAAACTCATTTTGAATACCTGCGTTCTTTCTCAAAATCTGTATTTACTTTGTTCGAGGAAAAAGCGATTCTGGCACAAGGCGAATTGCTGTCGACTGCCATGTTTCAATTGTATCTACAGGAAATTGGCGAAAATAGTGCATTGCTTCCTGCGTTGGAGTATATGCGTATTGATAAAAACTCAGAACCTGATACGGCTTACATTGCCGAAAATCTTGAAAAACAATTGCAGGCACAACCTGACAAAATGATATATATTACTCAGGGTTATATTTGCCGTAATTTCTATGGCGAAATTGACAATCTGCAACGTGGCGGTAGCGACTACAGCGCTTCGCTTGTTGGTGCTGCACTGAAAGCTGACGAAATTCAGATTTGGACTGACATTGACGGCATGCACAATAACGATCCCCGTTTTGTAGAAGGCACTAAACCGGTTCCTTACCTCCATTTCGAAGAAGCGGCTGAGTTGGCTTATTTCGGTGCTAAAATTCTGCACCCAACCTGTATTTTGCCAGCCAAGCTGAACAATATTCCGGTTCGTCTGCTGAACACTATGGAGCCTGAAGCGCATGGAACGCTGATTTCGATGCAGAGTAAAAAAGGAACTATTCAGGCTGTAGCAGCAAAAGATGGCATCACGGCGATCAAAATTAAATCGGGCCGTATGTTGCTGGCGCACGGTTTCCTACGCAAAGTATTCGAAATTTTCGAATCGTACCAGACTTCTATCGACATGATTACAACTTCGGAAGTAGGGGTTTCGGTGACCATTGACAATACCAAGAAGTTAGACGAGATATTAAATAGTCTCAAAAAACTGGGAACTGTTACAGTTGACCCCAATATGGTTATTATCTGTGTTGTGGGCGATCTTCCTGCCGAAAACGTAGGCTTCCAGGCCAAAGCAGTAAATGCAATGAAAGATATTCCTGTTCGTATGATTTCGTACGGTGGAAGTAATTATAATGTTTCGTTTCTGATTAATGCCGACGACAAAAAACGTGCATTGGTAGCGCTGAGTCAGGGACTTTTCAATGAATAAACCTATTAAAGAACCGACTTGCTCACAGGTCGGTTTTTTTTATATTTCTATCAATAACATTTAAATAATGATGAAAGCAAATTACCCTGTAAATAAATTCGCAGCTATACAAACTCCATTCTATTATTACGATTTGGAGACGCTTCGTGCAACGCTTGCCGAAATCAATGCCCAAACAGCTAACTCAAACTTTCAGGTACATTATGCCATGAAAGCCAATGTAAACTCAAGTGTACTGAAAACGATCAAAGATGCCGGACTTGGTGCCGACTGTGTAAGTGGCGGCGAAGTACAAGCTGCTTTAGATGCGGGAATTCCGAATTCTAAAGTTGTGTTTGCCGGTGTGGGAAAGGCCGATTGGGAAATCAATCTTGGTTTAGAGAATGATATTTTTTGCTTCAATGTTGAATCTATTCCCGAGTTGGAAGTTATCAACGAATTGGCCGGCGCTAAAGGTAAAACTGCCAGCGTAGCTTTGCGTATCAACCCAAACGTGAGCGCACATACGCACCACTATATCACTACAGGTCTGAGCGAGAATAAGTTCGGCATCAACCTGAGCGAGTTGGATAAAGTGACTGATTTAGTGCTTACTTTGCCTAACATCAAAATGGTGGGCATTCACTTCCACATTGGTTCGCAAATTACCGACATGTCGTCGTTTCAGGATTTGTGTATAAAAGTAAATGAATTACAGGAGTATTTCGAAAGTAAATCGGTGAAGCTCCAGCACGTGAATGTGGGCGGAGGATTAGGGATCAGCTACGAGCACCCAAATCATTTATCCATTCCTGATTTCGAAAGCTACTTTAAAGTATTCCGCAAATACCTGATCTTACGTCCCGGACAAACATTGCACTTCGAACTCGGACGTGCCGTTGTAGCTCAATGCGGAAGTCTTATTTCGCGAGTTCTTTACGTAAAAGAAGGAACTTCAAAGAAATTTGCGATTCTTGATGCAGGTTTCACTGAATTGATTCGTCCGGCACTTTATCAGGCTTATCATCGCATCGAAAACCTTAGCTCGGAGTTGCCCGAAGAAGAATACGATGTAGTTGGTCCGATCTGCGAATCGTCGGATACATTTGCGAAAGAATACAACATGAATAAAACCAAACGCGGCGATATCATTGCGCTTCGTTCGGCCGGAGCTTATGGCGAAATTATGGCTTCGCAATACAACCTGCGCAAATTGCCAAAAGCTTATACCTCGGATGATTTGAAATAAAAATATCCAATTGTAAATACATGACAAAGGTCAGCTTCGGTAGGAGGCTGACCTTTGTTTTTACGTTTGCTATTCTAAAAGTTATCCGGGTACGTAGCCCCATCTAATCAGGCTCTCTTTAGATGTGACTGTCTTTATACCACCATCATATATAAGGCAGTATCTGTTGGCAACATCCAGAACGTTTTTATAATCATGATCTGTTAGTATTATTCCTTTCGTTTTTGAAGATTCAACAATTAAACCCCTTATGTATTCAACCAATAGAGGAGAAACGCCATTGAAAGGTTCATCCAATAAAATAAATTTTGATTCAGTCTTCAATAAAAGTTTAATTTCTAAATATCTTAATTCTCCTCCTGACAATTCTGATACCTTATTGTTATTCAATTTTTTTAAGATATTGTCAGCGAAAAAAGTCTCTACTGCATCTTTGCCTAAATATAATTCAACAGCCTTCGCGACCTTCATATATTTTGGCAGGAAATCGTGCTGTGGTAAAAAACATAATTCATTTTTAGTTTTGTAAGGACAGTCAAATACCTTTCCATTTATTCGAATAAACTTTCTCTCAGCCGTGAGTATTCCAAATAAGATTTTCAACAGAGTTGACTTCCCTGAACCATTACGACCAAACATGCCAATGATATCACCGGTTTCGCATTTCAAATAAATATCTGTCAGGACAGGTCTATCATCATAAGACTTTATTACACTGTCTATTTCTAGGAGGCTTGGCATTTTAAAAGTATTACAAAAATTATAGAACCTGTAATTATATTCGCTAACTGACTTATAACAATCAACTTTACTTTTGTAATTCCTCTGTTGTAATAAAAATAATACTCGTTTTTGGCCGTGATTTCTTTGTGGAAAAAGCTTAAAAATGGTCCTGCCGTCATCATTGTAATAGGGATATACATAAATGATTTTGTCAACAAAATTGAACAGACAGAAACCACAAGATTTAAAAGCAATGTGCTTCTATGAAATTCCCAATATAATCCAATATTGTTCATTTTTGTTTCCTTTTTATATGTTTCAATTTCAAATGTATAACTTATTTTTTCACACATTCAATTTCATGTTGAAATTTTAATGATTATTTAAATATTGATTATTTTAGCTTTTTAAATGCTGAAAATTTCGCATTTATTGATTGTTTTTAACATGGAATAATTTCTTTTTTCCTATGTTGTGTATTTCATAGAAAGGTTCTTTAATCTGATAATTAGTTTATTTATCAAGCGCTATCTTCTGGTTGATGTTGTATACCAACCTTTAATGAAAAATACATATAATTTTTTCAACTTAAATGTAGTGATATGCGTTAAATGTTTAAATTTGCATATCACGAAAAACAGAATGATTGAATATTTTCAAACCAATGACGACAAATACAGAGATGCATTGATAGCACTTTATATCGGGTGCTTTTCGTCAGGCATATCGGCTCAGTACATCGACGAAGTTCAACTATCCCGATATGTCGATCTTATTCTCAATAAGGGTTATGGAGTGCTTGCCATCGAAAACGAATTGTTGGTTGCGGCATTGCTGTGTTTTCCGTTAAAATACGATAAAGATGTGCCGATAGAAATAACTGACAATTACAATGTTGACAATTGTATTTATATTGCAGAGCTAATGGTGACCGAGCAGAAACGAGGATACGGTATAGCGAAAAAGTTGTTGGAGGAGTTTGAAAACAAGCTGGATACAAACGTTACGGATTTATTCATTCGGGTTTGGGACAAAAATGTTCCTGCATTGACATTGTACGAAAAACAAGGATTCACATCGGTGGCATCAATTCTTCAGCACAAATTGGAGATAGGTGGCGCCAACCAGTTATTAATGAGAAAAATGTATTTACATAAAAAGTCAGTATAAGTTATGAAGAAATTAATCACAAAAACTATTGATTTAAGTAGTGGAGATGCTGAAACAAAGCGCCTTGAAATTCTTGATTATTTTGAAAAAACCTGGGAAATAGATGAAAAACTCTACAGTCAGCTGAGATCCGACGATGTTTTTTATCATCGGGGCGATCCGCTTCGGCATGTTCTTCTTTTTTATCTGGGGCATACTGCTGTTTTTTTTATAAATAAGCTTTTTCTGGCAAAAATCATTGAGACGCGCATCAATCCATCTTTCGAATCCATCTTTGCCATTGGTGTCGACGAAATGAGTTGGGATGATTTAGACGAAAAACATTATAACTGGCCAACCGTTTCGGAAGTCCGTGCTTACCGCGATAAAGCTAAAATGATGTTGAGGGAAGTTATTCTCAGCACTCCGCTTGTGCTTCCGGTAACCTGGGAACACCCATTTTGGATTATTGTGATGGGCATCGAACACGAACGAATTCATCTCGAAACATCTTCAGTTCTTATACGTCAACTTCCATTAGAACAAGTTATAGCAGGGAAATTCGGTGAAATCTGTAAGGATGCCGGAGCTGCTCCTGCGAATGAATTTCTGACCGTTCCGGGTGCCGAAATGCAACTTGGAAAACCAGTTTCGCATCCGCTTTACGGCTGGGACAACGAATATGGAAAACACGTTGAAAAAGTTGAAGCTTTCAGTGCAACTAAATACCTGATATCGAATGGTGAGTTTTTGAAATTTGTAGAGGCCGGCGGATACGAAACGGAAACCTACTGGACAGAGGAAGGCTGGAATTGGCGAAATTTCAAACAAGCGACATTGCCACTTTTTTGGCGCAAAACTGCTGATGAATACTATTTGCGTTTGGTGGCCGAAGAAATTCCCATGCCCTGGAACTGGCCGGTGGAAGTGAATTATCTCGAAGCAAAAGCGTATTGCAACTGGAAAACAGCCCGCGAAGGTAAAACTTTCAGGTTACCTACCGAGGCTGAGTGGTATAGGCTGCTGGAACATTGTGAAGTTCAGGATGAAATGGAATGGAAGCAAGCTCCCGGAAATATTAATCTTGAACATTATAGTTCGCCTTGCCCGGTCGATAAGTTTAAAACAGGTGATTTTTACGACCTGATAGGCAATGTGTGGCAATGGACCGAAACGCCGATTACAGGATTTGCAGGCTTTAAAGTGCATCCCATGTACGATGACTTTTCAACGCCTACTTTCGATGGGAAACACAATCTGATAAAAGGTGGATCGTGGATTTCAACCGGCAACGAAGCCACACAGCATGCGCGTTATGCTTTTCGCCGGCATTTTTATCAACATGCAGGTTTTCGTATCGTTGAGTCGGAGACTCCTCTTTCAATTCAGTTGGACGAATACGAAACCGACACAGAAGTAGTCAATTCGTGTGAAGAAATGTGGGGTGCAGGCGAGGGACAGAATTTCTCAAAGACTTTGGCGGCTGAGATATTAAAAGTGGTGGAACAAGCTGATTCAAAGTCTCTACTCGATTTAAATACCGACATCGGCA
Organism: uncultured Paludibacter sp.; assembly: GCA_963678465.1. Lineage (GTDB taxonomy): Bacteria > Bacteroidota > Bacteroidia > Bacteroidales > Paludibacteraceae > Paludibacter. The sequence goes on along the minus strand of OY782858.1, from coordinate 2,522,977 downwards.
GACTTGCTTTTGAACTGGCGCCATTTTTTAAAGATATAACAGCGCTCGATTTTTCAGCACGATTTATTCGTATGCCTATTCAGTTGCAGGAAAAAGGGTTTATACGTTATATCGTTAAAGATGAAGGCGAACTGGTGTACTATCGCGAGATTGTACTTCAGGATGATGTGTTGAAAAGCGGAAAGAAAAAAATAGTCTTTATGCAGGACAACCCGAACAATTTGAAACCAATCTACAATAATTTTGATGTGATTGTTGCTCCCAATGTGCTCGAGGAGCTTACATGTCCGATTTTGTTGCTAAAAAATATACACGAGCGGCTCAATAGCAATGGATTGCTTGTTCTTACTTCGACTTACGATTGGGAATTGAATAACATTAAGAGGGAACATTGGCCGGGAGGTTTCAAAAAAGATGGAGAACCTGTTTCGTCCTTCGAGGGAATTAAAAATATACTGAGCGATCACTTTGAACTCGTTAAAACTCCTTTTGATTTATTGAAAACAAGCAAACTTTCGAGCAGAACTATTGTTACGAAAAAATGCGAATTGAGTTTCTGGCGATTTAAAAAATAAGATATTGTAATGTTTTTGTCGCGGTTTTAACGAAAATAACACATTTCATAAACTTTTTTCGTACATTTGCCCCATGCAAACCGATGAAAAACGATTGACAATTCGTGAATGGTCGGAGGATGATCGTCCACGCGAAAAAATGCTTCGAAAAGGCACATCAAGTCTTTCGGATGCTGAATTGTTGGCCATTCTTATTGGTTCGGGAAACAGGGATGAATCGGCTGTGGAACTTGCGCGAAGAATTATGCGTGAGTGCGATGATAACATTAATGAATTGGCACGACTCACTATCGCCGATTTATGCAAAAAGTTTAAAGGCATTGGAGAAGCCAAAGCCATAACCATAAGAGCTGCGCTGGAGTTAGGCAAACGTCGGAAAACGAGCGATTTCCTTGAACGCAAGCAAATATTGTCGAGCAGAGACTTGTTCGAAGTGTTTGAGCCATTGCTGATTGATTTGGTACATGAAGAATTTTGGATTGTATTTATGAATGGCGCCAATAAAGTATTGAGCACTCATAAGTTAACGCAAGGAGGCATTCAACAAACCATTGTCGATGTTCCGTTGTTGCTCAAAATGTCGCTCGAAAGATTGGCTCAATCCATTGCCGTAGCTCACAATCATCCATCGGGTCAGAACAAACCGAGCAGCGAAGATGAAAACATTACCCGGCGCATAAAGCTGGGTTGCGATGCCATTGGTATCCGGCTGCTCGACCATATCATCGTTGCGCGGGGAAAATACTACAGTTTTGCCGATGACGGAAAATTGTTGTAAACTGCCACAAGTAAAAAAAAGAAATAAAAGTCGGAAAATAATCAAAGCCATCAACTAATCAATTTTAAAAATGATATTATTAGAAGTAGAAAACGTAGTGAAACAATTTGCCGAACATCGCGCTTTGGATGGCGTGAGTCTTTCGGTGCCCGAAAACTCAGTTTACGGACTTTTGGGCCCCAACGGCGCAGGGAAAACAACACTTATTCGTATCATTAATTGTATAACAGCTCCCGATAGCGGTGAAGTACGCCTCAACGGAAAACGAATGACCGCCGAAGATGTACGCCATATCGGTTATCTGCCCGAAGAACGCGGATTGTATAAAAAAATGAAAATCGGCGAGCAGGCTTTGTACTTGGCTCAACTTAGGGGAATGTCGAAAAATGACGCTTTGAAATCGTTGAAATATTGGTTCGAAAAATTCGAAATTCAAGCTTGGTGGGACAAAAAAGTGGAAGAGCTTTCGAAGGGAATGGCTCAAAAAGTACAATTTATAACCACCATTCTTCACGATCCCAAATTGCTTATTTTCGATGAGCCATTCAGTGGTTTCGATCCCGTGAATGCCGATTTGCTTAAACGCGAAATTCTTGAATTGCGTGACAAAGGAGCCACCATTATTTTTTCGACGCACAACATGAGTACAGTCGAAGATTTGTGCGAAAATATATCACTTGTCGATAAGTCTAAAATAGTTTTGCAGGGCAATGTAGCTCAGATCCGTGCTTCGCACGCTACCAATACTTATATGCTGCAATCTACAAAAACAGTTGATCCTGCCGGTTTTGAACTTATTGAAACGGTACAGAAAAATGGAATTTTCGAAAGTCGAATCAAAAAACATGCATCGGACAGCAATAACGCATTGCTTGAAAAACTGATGTCGCAAACCGATATTCTTTCTTTTCAGGAAATTTTGCCCAGCATGAACGATATTTTTATACAAACAGTAAGTACTCCTCATCAATTGTAAATCTATATTATGTCTAAGATAAATTTAATAATAAAACGCGAATACACTACCAGGGTGATGAAAAAATCATTTATCCTGCTTACTTTTCTAACCCCTATACTTATGGTAGGGATGATTGCTCTGATCGTCTTTTTGGGAACGATCAAAGATGATAAAGTGAAGAAAATTGTAGTGGTCGACAAAACTCAGCTTTACAAAGATGTACTTAAAAATAATGAGTCTTATATTTTTGAATTTTCGGATGCAACTGTTGACGAGTTAAAAAGCCAGAACGAAAAAGAAAGTGAATTTACTGCGTTGCTTTATATCACTAAAGATTTGGCTATCGATTCCACTGCTGCTGTAATGTATTCGGATAAGCAAGTGAATATGGAACTAAAGACATATGTTTCAGGCTTGTTGAATAAATACATCGAAGAACAAAAGCTTGCGTCTTACAATATCCCTCATCTAAAGGAAATGGTTGAAAAATCGAGTACCGACATTGATCTGAAAACAATAAAATGGGGTGAGGACGGAAAAGAAAAAGAAGCTTCGGCTGAACTGGCCATTGCCATTGGTATGATTACCGCTTTTATAATTTATATGTTCATTGTTATTTACGGCGCTCAGGTTATGAGTGGCGTTGTGCAGGAAAAAACAAACCGAATAGTAGAAGTAATGATTTCGTCGGTAAAACCTTTCGAACTGATGATGGGCAAAATTATCGGAATTGCTATGGTGGGCCTCACTCAGTTTTTAATGTGGGTGATACTTACAGTGGCCATTTTGTTTGGGCTGAGCACTGCTTTTTCCGACAATATTGACATGGGTTCGGTACAAAAGATGCAGGAAATGGGTCAAATGGGAATGCAATCGCCTGCAAACAATGAAATGACTGCTGATATTCAACAATTCATGACTGCTGTAAATGGCCTTGATTATGTGCAACTTATTGTGTTGTTCGTTATTTACTTTTTGGGTGGTTATCTGCTGTATGCATCTTTGTTTGCGGCAGTAGGCTCAGCGGTCGACAATGAAACAGACACCAACCAGTTCACAATGCCCATTATGATTCCAATCATTTTTGCTATTTATGCCGGTATTTTTGCTGCCGAAAATCCTGACGGACCGCTGGCTTTCTGGTGTTCGATGATTCCGTTTACTTCGCCTATTGTTATGATGGTGCGTTTGCCTTTCGATGTGCCTGCATGGCAATTGATTGTGTCCATTAGTGTGCTTGTGCTGTCGTTTGTCGGAAGTACATGGATAGCCGGGAAAATCTATCGTACAGGCATCTTAATGTATGGAAAAAAAGTAACATGGAAAGAAATGTGGAAATGGCTTAAATACTAATGGCCGTAAAAACACAAGAACTTCGATTGGAATGGCTACTGAAAAAACAAATGCAGTAAGGTTGCTTGATAAAGCAAAAATAAATTATCAATTGGTTGCATATGAGGTAGACGTTGATGATCTGAGCGCTGTTCATGTGGCAGCTCAGCTCAACGAAGCTGTTGATAAGGTATTTAAAACCCTTGTTCTACGGGGCGATAAAACATCCTATTTTGTTTGCATAATTCCGGGAGCCGGTGAGCTCGATTTGAAAAAAGCAGCTAAAATTTCTGGCAATAAGTATTGCGAAATGATTCCAATGAAGGATTTACTTCAGGTAACGGGTTATATTCGTGGAGCTTGTTCGCCTATCGGAATGAAAAAGCATTTCCCTACTTATATTCACGAAAGCTGTTTGGATGTTGATGAAATATATGTAAGCGCCGGAAAAAGAGGATTGCAATTGGTGATCGCACCTTCGGATTTGATCAGAGAGGTGAAAGCAACTGTTGATTTTTTGTTGCCGAACGCAAACCTTTGTTGTTGAAATAAAATATTGATAAAAGAAAAAGAGCTTAACAAAATATGATACCTTCCTTTCTGCATGCAGGAGACAGCATTCGCATAGTTTCCCCTTCCGGTTGTATTCAACCCGGGTTTATTGATAGTGCAACAAAATTGCTTTCGTCATGGGGTTTAAAGGTGACAGAGGGCAAATATGCCCGCACCGAATATGGTCGGTTTGCAGGAACAAAAGACGAACGTGCAGCCGAATTACAACAGGCGCTTGATGACCCGAATATAAAAGCCATCCTTTGCAGCCGGGGCGGATACGGACTAGCTCAAATCATTGATAAAATTGATTTTACAAGCTTTGCCAAATCGCCCAAATGGCTCATAGGTTTTAGCGATATCACCATTTTACATAATGCCATCACACAACTTGGAATTGCTTCCATGCATGGAATTATGACCAAGTATCTTGCTGAACTGCCGGAGGAATCAGATCAAATAATGAGTTTTAAAAATTTGTTGTTCGGTGCACCTTCGAATTTCAGCATAAAACCTGAAGCTGAAAATCGTCTGGGACATGCAGGAGGCAAACTTATCGGAGGTAATCTGTCGGTAATGATGGGTATGCGTTCAACACCTTTCGACTTAGATTTTAACAACAATATCCTCTTCATCGAAGATGTAGGTGAAAAACCATATCAAATTGACCGCATGATGCAAAGCCTGAGACTTAGCGGAGTGCTGAAACAAATTTCTGGTTTGGTGGTGGGTCAGTTCAGCGATTACGATGAAGATCCGCTGATGATGCAAAGTGTAGCTGAGATTATTTTAGCTGCGGTAAGTGAATACGACTATCCTGTTTGTTTCAATTTCCCGGCTGGGCATGTCGATTATAATTTGTCGCTCGTTTTGGGAGAACAAGCCGAACTCTTTGTCGACTCTGATCAGGTTCGCCTGAACTACAAGTTTTAAAAAACTACCCTTTTATCTTAAAAAGAGAAAAAAGAGCATTGTATATCCCTGTAAAATTTTATCTTTGCAATTACTTAATTATCAGATATATTTTACTCGCGATGCCAATTCGAAAACACACAATTATATTATTGGGTATACTGTTCTCAGCTTTACAGCTTTACGCCCAAGCTTCTGCTGAACTCAAAATATCGCCAGATACCTTGAAAAACAGCTTTAGTCCATTGTTTAAAAACAACTTATCCGATTCACTTATCAATTACGGAAAACTATTCTTAAACACTCCTTATCGATACGGATCGGGTGGAACAGCGAATTTTGATTGCTCGGGCTTTACATCTCATGTATACCGAAATTTTGGTTATAATTTAGAGCGTTCATCTGCCGATCAGGCCAATCAGTTTCCCGAAGTAGCGAAATCGCAACTACAACCTGGTGATCTTGTTTTTTTTAATGGCAGGCGGCGAAACGGGAGAGTGGGGCATGTTGGTATTGTTGTTTCAGCAAAAGAAGATGGCGATTTCGATTTTATCCATGCCTCGGTGAAGAACGGTGTTATTATTTCTAATTCGAAGGAAGATTATTATTTGAAGCGTTTTGTAAGAGCAGGTCGCGTTCTTGGAGCAGATTCATTTCCTCAGTTGGCATTCGACAATAGCCGGGTGAGTTTATACGAGCCTGAACAAAAAACTGAATATAAAAAAGTAACCAAAGCGGTTCCGGCTAAATATCATTATGTCAAGTCGGGCGAAAATTTATCGGTTATAGCCGATCGATATGGTATTTCGGTGGCAAAACTCAAAAAGAAAAACCATTTAAAATCCGAGCAACTTCAAGTAAAGCAACGTTTGAAAATTGAGGATGAAAAAGAAATTTCGGTGGTGGAAAAAGTGATTGTTGAAAACACAAAAAAACATAGCAAAGATTCTACAATAGTGCAAAACCCTGTAGCCAGATCGGTGGCAGATGTTAAGACAACGCACAAAGTGCAAAAAGGCGAAACGCTTTTCACCCTGTCGAAGCTTTATGGGAAATCGATCGACGAGCTCAAAGCGATGAACAACCTGAAGGATGCTAAAATATTCTTAGGTCAGGAAATACTCATCGAAAAGCCGGTAGAAGTAGCTCAACATGTTCCCACCGAGAAGCCAAAAGTGGCTGTTGCTGAAAAGGAAGAGACAACTTATAAAGTAAAGAAAGGCGAAACTTTAAGCTCTATTGCAAGAAAATTTGATACAACACAAGATGAACTTATCAGCCTGAATCAATTGGCCAACAATAAGATTCTGGCAGGACAGGAACTTAAAGTTGCTGAACAGAAAACGGCTGTGGCTTCGGCTCCTGTTTCCGCGGATGCTTCAGTAGCTTTACAGCCAACTTCTATAAATGAGCCTGTTAACCACGAAGTTACTGCCGGCGAGTCGTTATTTAGTATTTCAAAACTTTATAACATCTCGATTGATGAGCTGAAAGCTCATAACAATTTATCAACAAACAAGCTACAAAAGGGACAAACTTTGCAAATTCCCGGAAATGCATCTGTTACGACAATTGCAGCTACAAAGGCTAAATCATCACCTGCTTATGCTTTTCATAAAGTGCGTTCGGGCGAAACTTTATCGTCTATAGCTTTGAAATACAATTGTTCCATCAACGATATTAAAAAGTGGAACAAAAAATCAAGCGACAAATTAAGTTTGGGCGATAAGCTGAAAATTAAATCCAACTAAACTGCCCGTTTCTTGTTAGATGCCCGGAATGCTCATGCCGGTAATTTTGCGATACAAATCAAGCGCATACACATCCGTCATGCCAGAAATATAATCGAGCACTGCCAGTACTTTCCCGTAAGTGGTTGGGTGATTGGTCTCGTACTGGTCGGGGATGCGTTTGAGCAGTTGTTCGGAATATGATTTTTCAGGATTCAGAACAGCAGTTATTAGATGTTCGAGAAGTGTAAGAATGATTTTGTAACCTGATAGCTCTACGTCAAGCACTTCTGGTGAACAATAAATTTTTCGAACAGCGATGTTAGAACATAAACCATAAGCTTTCACCGATATTTCGGGAACTTGTTTTATTAAAGTTGAGTTGAAAGTACCCGATAATATTGCCTCCTCGTTTTTGATAAAAGCCTCCGAGCACTGATCGATAAGCAAACCAATGACCGATGAGCGGAGGTAGGCAATCTGTTCATTTACATCGTCCACCAGTAGAAGAGTTTCCAGTCTTCGTTTCCTTTTTTCATCGCTGAAAAAATTCAGTAACAGCGTTTTTGTTTCGTATGTCGAAAGTATTTTCAGCTTATGAGCATCCTCAATGTCCATAATCTGATAACAAATGTCATCGGCAGCTTCAACTAGATATACAAGTGGATGGCGTACAAAACGATCGGGGTGTAGCGGCGATTTAATGAGTCCTAATTCCGACGCAATTCGTTCAAAATCTTCTTTTTCAGCTTCAAAAAATCCGAATTTTTGCTTGTTGGCATCGGCGTGAACCGATGCATAAGGGTACTTGACAATGGCAGCCAAAGTGCTGTAGGTAAGTACAAATCCTCCCTTTCTGCGTCCGTTGAACTGATGGGTCAAAAGCCTGAAGGCGTTAGCATTTCCTTCAAAGCAGGTGATGTCTTTCCATTCGTTTTCCGACATGGATGTTTTGAGCATTAAGCCATTTCCTTCCGAAAAAAAAGTGGCGATTGCTTTTTCGCCCGAATGACCAAAAGGGGGATTTCCCATGTCATGAGCCAGGCAGGCTGCCGAAACAATGGCGCCTATCTCCTCCAGAAATGCGGCTTCAATACCTTTGGCACGGAGTTGTTGTGCCACGCTAATGCCCAGCGATCTGCCCACGCAAGCTACTTCGAGGCTATGAGTTAATCGGTTGTGGACAAAAACACTTCCCGGAAGTGGAAAAACCTGGGTTTTGTTTTGCAGGCGGCGGAAAGGAGCTGAAAATATTAGCCGGTCGTAGTCGCGTTGGAATTCGCTTCGGTCGTCTTTTCTATGTTCATGATAATCCTCCATGCCAAATCGTTTGGTCGAGAGTAGTTGGTTCCAATTCATATTTCTTGGTTGAATGTTTGTAAAATTTAAAATCTCAAAATTAAAAAAAAAGAGCTAAGTTACAGAACAGGCATATTGAATGTTTTTAGTTCTCGTCTGAGTGCTTTGCTTTGGCCGTCGGTTACTTTGTCCATCCATTTCCAGAATTTATCGCCATGGTTCATTTCCTTCGTATGACACAATTCGTGAAGTATTACATAATCGACCAAATGAGGAGGAAGAAGCATAAGATAATAGGACAGATTAATGCTTTTTTCACGCGAGCAACTTCCCCAACGGGTTTTACTGGGCTGAATTTTGACTCCCGTAAAACTGAAACCAAATTTGTCGGCAAGTTGCTGTGTCCTGTCGCCCAACAATCGTTTGGCTTCTTTGCGAAGGAAATAATTGATTCCGTTCCAAAAATGTTGTTGGCACTGCACCGCACTGCAATCAGTATTTATTGGAAATTCAATAATTAATAGTTTGTCTTTCAGTGAGAAAAAAATGTCTTTTCTGTCGGCCCGTTTTAATTTAATATCGAAAGTAAGCGTTTGTATGTGCGAGTCTTCATTTAAAATTGTCGGACTCTTTTTCTCATTTTGCCTTAACTTTTCTTGTTTTGCCTTTATTATTTTATGTTTCGAATGAATGAACTCAAGGGCTTGATTTTCGGTCGAGGCAAATGGTAAAGTGACTTTCAAACCATCGATTTTTATTTGCACGCGTATACGACTAGCTCTTGCGCTCTGACTGAATTCTATCTTACCGAAACTGTTTTCTGACAACATAAACTGAAAAGAATACTTGAAAATACTTACAAAGGTAATTTTTTTTGCTAATAAAAGCGCTGAATATCGGCGTAAACAGATAACTTTGTAGTCAGAAAACACATACCAACGTTGAAACAAAAACAAAATACAGCTTCGGCCGTACAAAGTCACAGAAAATGATAAAAGCAAAAAACATCCATAAAAGTTTTGATGCGCTCGAAGTGCTGAAAGGAGTGGACATTGAAATCGCAAAAGGCGAAATCGTTTCAATCGTTGGGCCAAGTGGTGCCGGAAAAACAACTTTATTGCAAATACTTGGTACGCTGGATCGGCCTGATGCAGGAGATGTGGAAGTGAACGGTGTGAATTTTAGTAAGCTGAGTGAAAAAGAACTTGCCGCTTTCCGTAACAAACATATTGGTTTTATTTTCCAGTTTCACCAATTACTTCCTGAGTTTACGGCGCTCGAAAATGTGATGATTCCGGCTCTGATTGCACGCAAGGATACAAAAACTGTTACTGCGCGCGCCAAAGAACTTATTGGTTATCTGGGTCTTACTGAGCGCATGGAGCACAAACCTTCCGAACTTTCCGGAGGCGAGAAGCAAAGAGTGGCCGTAGCGCGTGCCCTGATCAATAGTCCGTCGGTTATACTTGCCGACGAACCTTCGGGAAGTCTTGATTCGAAGAACAGGGATGAACTACACAAACTATTGTTCGATGTCCGGGATAAATTCGGGTTGACTTTAGTGATTGTGACGCACGACAAGGAACTGGCGGCATTGTCTGACAGGGTTATCGAGATGAAAGATGGAAAGATGATGCAATACTGAAAAGTAGTCCCGCCGGGAATCGAACCCGGATCTAGTGTTTAGGAAACACTTGTTCTATCCATTGAACTACAGGACCTGATTTTTTGGAATTGCAAAAATACACTTTTCCGACGACAAATGAAAATATAAGGCAACACAAAAACACTTTGTAATTATTTATACTTTTAAGCGTTTCAATACATCAATGCAGGCCTGTGCTTCGGGAAATTGCAATTGCTTGTTCAATAATTATCTCATTTTAAGCTAAATTTATGTTCAGCATATTTTACGGATTTATCTGGCTCATTACATGGCTCCCACTAAGGGTGCTTTATCTTTTTTCCGACTTATTTTATTTAATTATATATTACATTGTACCTTATAGGAAAAAGCTTACGCGTGAAAATTTAAAAAATGCTTTTCCCGAAAAATCGGAAAAAGAACTCCGGAAAATTGAACGTCGTTTCTATCGTTTTTTCTGTGACTTATTTGTCGAAACGATTTATCAAGTGCACATGAGCGAAGCTGAAGTCAGAAAAAGATTCGATTTAGGCAATATTGACCTTATTACTCAACAGTATGCACTTGGTAAAAGTGTTTTGAATATGACAGCTCATTACGGAAACTGGGAGTGGGGCTCTTCTTTGTCGCTTTTGCTGCCGCCCGAAAGTCCTATGCAAAATGTTTACAAAAAGCTGTCGAATAAAAAATTTGACAAGCTAATGAGTAATTTAAGAAGTAAATACAAAGGGCAAAATATAGAGGCTCAGGATTTGATGCGCTCGATGATCCGCTTAAGAAACGAAAATAAAATTTCTACTTTTGCTATGATTTCGGATCAATCTCCTTTTTTGTTTCACATTCATCATTGGATGACATTTTTGAATCAGGATACGCCGGTTATTATCGGAACTGAGCAACTCGCTAAAAAATTTGATTATCCGGTCATTTATACTCATGTGATAAGGGTGAAACGTGGTTATTACAGATGCGAGTATTATCCGGTTTCGTTGAATCCGAAAGCAACTGCCGATTACGAAATTACTGAAACTTACATGAGGATTCTTGAAGAAAAGATCAATGAGCGGCCTGAATACTGGCTGTGGACGCACAAACGCTGGAAGCACAAAAGAGAAACAATATCAACAGTTAGAAGCAGATCATGAGCAAAAAAAATAAGTTTTTCGTGGTTTGGGATGGGCGTGAACCGGGTATTTATCCTTCGTGGGATGAATGTAAGAGGCAGGTGCATGCTTATCCCGAAGCCAAGTACAAAAGCTTTACCACTGAGGCTGAAGCCCGTGAAGCCTTTCTGTCGCCTTATTGGGACTTTGTAGGCAAAAGCGCAAAAGTGAATCAGCCCACTAAAGAGCAAATCATCGAAGCCGGATTGCCCGAGAAAGAAAGCATAGCTGTGGATGCAGCTTGTAGCGGAAATCCCGGTATGATGGAATATCAGGGCGTTTATACAAAAACGGGAGAAGTTATTTTTCATCAGGGTCCTTTTCGGAACGGAACCAATAATATAGGCGAATTTTTGGCTTTGGTGCACGGACTTGCATTTCTGAAGCAGCGCAATAGCGAATTTCCGATTTATACCGATAGCAAAACCGCATTGGCATGGTTACGTGCAAAAAAGACGAAATCCCTGCTCGAAAAAACACCGGAGAACGCAATTCTTTTCGAACTTATAGCACGTGCCGAAAAATGGTTGTCGGACAATACCTACAACAATAAAGTGCTGAAGTGGAATACTGAAGTTTGGGGAGAAATACCGGCCGATTTCGGTAGAAAATAGAACCGCTGATTTTGGCCTGAATTGAAAAACGGTCTAAATTGAAAAAAAAGAACAGCAAAGGTCAGGGTTTTCACCTGTTTTCTTTGCTGTCCTTTTATATATACAGGGACATAAAAATGTGTCTCTGTTTATTGTAATTATTTATTCTGCTTTCGGTTTGTCTTCGCGTGGAGGGCGAGGTAACAATGCTTTGCGCGAAAGTTTGAATTTACCTGTCTTCTGGTCAATTTCCAACAATTTCACGTCGATCATGTCGCCTTCTTTAATGCCGGCCTGATCCATTGTTTCAATGCGTTTCCAGTCGATTTCCGAAATGTGAAGCAAACCTTCTTTACCCGGCATGAATTCAACAAATGCACCATAAGGCATAACCGATTTTACTTTCGAAGGATAAGTTTCTCCAATTTCAGGAATTGCAACAATACCTTTGATTTTTGCGATAGCTGCATCAATGGCCATTTTGTTGTTAGCGGCTATTTCTACACGACCCTGATCACCTTGTTCTTCTATCGTGATAACAGCGCCTGTTTCGGCTTGCATATTCTGAATAATTTTTCCACCAGGGCCAATGATAGCGCCAATCATTTCTTTCGGAATGAACATTACCACAATGCGTGGAGCATTTGGTTTCATGTCTTCGCGAGGTGCTTCCAGCGTTTCCTGTATTTTGCCTAAAATGTGCATACGGCCGGCTTTGGCTTGTTTCAAAGCTGTTTCCAGAATTTCGTACGAAAGTCCATCAACCTTAATGTCCATTTGAGTGGCAGTGATACCGTCTTTAGTTCCGGTAACTTTGAAGTCCATATCACCAAGGTGATCTTCGTCGCCCAAAATATCCGAAAGTACGGCAAAGTTTTTACCTTTATTTTCCGAAATCAATCCCATGGCAATACCCGAAACCGGTTTCTTGATTTGCACACCTGCATCCATCAAAGCCAAGGTTCCGGCACAAACCGTTGCCATCGACGACGAACCATTCGATTCTAAAATGTCAGAAACTACACGTACAACGTAAGGATAGTTTTCCGGAATCATATTTTTCAACGCGCGTAAAGCTAAATTGCCATGACCTACTTCGCGACGACCAACACCACGTGAGGCGCGGGCTTCTCCTGTAGAGAACGGTGGAAAGTTGTAGTGGAGTAAGAAACGTTCTTTGCCTCTGATCAATGCTTCGTCGACCAATTTCTCATCCATCTTAGTTCCTAATGTAACTGTAGTCAACGATTGAGTTTCACCACGGGTGAATACCGCCGAACCGTGCGCTCCCGGAAGATAATCTACTTCTGACCAGATGTGACGGATTTCGGTAGTTTTACGACCATCCAAACGTTTACCTTCATCCAAAATAGAACGACGCATCGCTTCTTTTTCCACTTCGTGGTAATATTTGCTGATTAATCCTTTTTTCTCAGCAGCTACTTCAGGTTCTAACGCAGCAATATATTCTGCTTTTACAGCCTCGAAGTTTTCAACGCGTGAGTGTTTATCGGTATTGCACGAAGCAGCCACTGCATACACTTTATCGTAGGTTTTTGCCCAAATATCTTTTTTCAGTTCTTCATCGTTTTCTTCGTGGCAGTAAGTGCGTTTTACGGTTTTACCTACTGCTTCCATCAATTCAATCTGCGCCTGACATTGAACTTTGATAGCTTCGTGAGCTACTTTCATCGCATTCAACAAGTCATCTTCGCTCACTTCTTTCATCTCACCTTCTACCATCATGATATTCTCAAGCGTAGCAGCCACCATAATTTCCATGTCGGCTGATTCCAGTTGTTCGAAAGTAGGGTTGACAACAAATTCTCCGTTGATGCGTGCTACGCGTACTTCAGAGATAGGACCATTGAAAGGTACATCCGAAACTGCCAATGCAGCCGAAGCAGCCAGTCCGGCCAATGCATCGGGCATATCTATACCATCGGCAGAGAAAAGTGTTACCGTAACGAAAGTTTCAGCGTGAAAATCGTCGGGGAACAATGGGCGCAATGCGCGGTCCACAAGACGGGAAACAAGAATTTCGTAATCCGAAGCACGACCTTCGCGACGAAGGAAACCGCCTGGGAAACGACCCGAAGAGGCAAATTTTTCTTTATAATCAACTGATAATGGCATGAAATCAGTTCCCGGGACAGCATCCTGAGCTGAACAAACTGTTGCCAAAAGCATGGTGTCGCCCATGCGAACCATAACAGAACCATCGGCTTGTTTAGCCAATTTTCCTGTCTCAATAGTAATGGTACGTCCATCACCGAGTGTGATGGTTTTTGTAACTACATTCATAAAATTACATTTTTCTTTTTTTAAACATTAAATTTCGGTCGCAAAGATACAACTTAATTCTCGAAAAACGTAAAAATTATGGCAATTTAGTAATAGGTAGTGAGATGGTTAAGTAAGGTGTTTGGTTTGAAAACCGATGTTTTTACCATATTTTTTCGATGACTTGCGGATAATATTCATGCTCGAGTAAATGTACTTTTGCAGCAATCATTTCAGCTGTATCGTCGATAAATATGGGGCAGCGGGCTTGAAATATAATATTGCCATCATCATAATTTTCATTTACATAATGAATAGTTATTCCTGTTTCTGATTCTTCTGCTTCCTTTACGGCCTGATGAACTCTGGCGCCATACATTCCTTTGCCTCCGAATTTAGGCAATAGGGCGGGATGGATATTAATAATTTTATCTGGGAAATGCTGGATAAGTAAAGTCGGAATTTTCAGCAAGAAGCCTGCAAGCACTATAGCATCAATATTATATTCTGTTAGCAACTCTAACACGGGTTTAGCATCAAAAAACTGCTCTTTTGTAAAAGTAAAAGAAGGGATTTTTAGTATCTCGGCTCGTTTATGAATATAGGCATTGGGCTGATTCGAAATGATCAAGGGGAATTGAAACTCACTACTCCCTGAGAAGTAATGTACAATGTTTTCGGCATTTGAGCCTGAACCAGATGCGAAAATTGCGATTCTCAACGGCATTTTATTTGTTGTTAAATTGCTCAAAAAAGAGTTGTTTGTGCAAAAATATATATTTTTTTCATCAATAATGCGGTTATTTGGAGAAAATTTGTTTCCTTTGCACCGCAAAATTATAAAACAATTTTTATTTATAAACTTAAAAACAAAAATTATGTCAGAAGTTGCAGCTAAAGTAAAGGCTATTATCGTAGACAAATTAGGAGTTGAAGAAGCAGATGTTGTTTCAACAGCAAGTTTTACCAACGACCTGGGTGCTGATTCATTGGACACCGTAGAATTGATCATGGAATTCGAAAAAGAATTCGGTATTTCAATTCCTGACGAACAAGCAGAAAAAATTTCTACAGTAGGCGACGCTATCGCTCACATCGAAGCCATTCAAAAATAATTTTTTCCAGAATAATTAGTTATTATGGAATTAAAAAGAGTTGTAGTAACTGGTTTAGGCGCAGTAACTCCACTTGGTAATACTATTCCAGATTTCTGGAATAGTATTATCAATGGTGTGAGTGGTGCTGGGCCAATTACTCGTTTCGATGCATCAGCTTTCAAAACTCAGTTTGCATGCGAAGTGAAGGGTTTCGACCCTAATGTCTATTTTGACAGGAAAGAAGCCCGAAAATTAGATATTTATTCGCAGTATGCAATAGCAGTAGCTAAAGAAGCTATCGAAAACAGCGGACTTGATTTGGAGTCGATTGACAAGGATGAAGTAGGTGTAATTTTTTCGGCGGGTATTGGCGGTATTACTACATTTGAACAAGAAGTAGGCTATTATTACCAAAATCTCGAGAACGGACCTAAGTTCAATCCTTTTTTCATCCCAAAGATGATTTCGGACATCGCTGCCGGTCAAATATCGATCATGTACGGTTTTCGTGGACCGAATTACTCAACAGCTTCAGCTTGTGCGTCATCTACCAATGCAATTATTGATGCTTTCACTCATATTCGTATGGGAAAGGCCAATATTATTCTGGCTGGTGGTGCCGAAATGGCATTGACTCCCGGAGGTGTTGGAGGCTTTAATGCACTTACAGCACTTTCAACAAGGAATGATTCTCCCGAGACTGCTTCCCGACCTTTTAGTAAAAGTCGCGATGGTTTTGTAATGGGCGATGGTGCAGGTTGTTTGGTGTTAGAAGAATTGGAACATGCTTTAGCTCGTGGAGCTAACATTCTTTGCGAAGTGGTTGGTGGCGGAATGTCGGCTGATGCTTATCACCTGACTGCTACTCATCCTGATGGACTTGGTGCTAGGCTGGTGATGGCTAGGGCTTTGAAAGATGCCGGAATGTCACCAGAAGATATTGACTATATTAATGTTCATGGTACATCCACACCTGTCGGAGATATTTCCGAAGCGAAAGCTATAAAAGAAGTGTTTGGTGAACATGCATTTAAACTAAATATCAGCTCAACAAAATCAATGACCGGCCATTTATTGGGTGCTGCCGGCGCTGTTGAAGCCATCGTTTCGGTGCTGTCGGTTGTAAATGATATTGTGCCACCTACAATAAACTTTACCGAAGGTGACGAAGATCCGGATATTGATTATAATCTTAATTTTACATTTAACAAGGCGCAGAAACGAATTGTTAATGCTGCTTTGTCTAATACTTTTGGATTTGGCGGTCATAATGCAAGTGTGATTGTAAAAAAATATATTCAATAAATTGTGATTCAAACATTAATACGTAATTTAAGGCTCTTTTCTAAATCACGAAAAGAGCCTTATTTGCTCTTTTTCAAAGTACTTGGTTTTTATCCTGATAAAATTGAGTATTATCAACTTGCTGTGCGGCACCGCTCGGTGGCCGTTCCCACTGCCGATGGTCTTTTGTTAAGCAACGAAAGACTTGAATTTTTAGGAGATGCTATTCTGAATTCGGTTGTAACCGATATTCTTTATAGGCGCTACGAAAATCAGCGCGAAGGCTTCCTTACCAATACACGTTCCAAAATAGTGAAGCGAGAATCGTTGAATCAGTTAGCGTTTGATATTGGTCTCGATAAGCTTATGCTTGCCTCCAAACATACCAATCAGCATACAAACAACAGTATTTACGGAAATGCTCTCGAAGCATTAATGGGTGCCATTTATCTCGACTATGGATATAAAAGGTGTAAACGTTTTGTGGAACAACGACTTATAAAAACGTTTATAGATTTGGATAAATTGGCCGAAGGTGAAGTAAATTTCAAATCAAAAATAATTGAATGGGGTCAGAAAAACCGCCTTGATGTTCAATTTGTTTTAGTAGGCGACCAACTATTCAAAGAAAATAAACATTTGTTTTGTACCGAACTTACTATTGCTGGCAAGTCCATTTGTCAAGCCACCGGATCGAGTAAAAAAGAATCACAGCAAAATGCATCATTGAAAGCTTACGAGCTTATTCAATCGAACCCGCTATTTATTCAAGAACTGTTTACCTCCGATATTTAAATTCCTTCATTCAGGAGAACAAAACAATATTTTGACTTGTTAATCAGTTATATACATCTGATTTTTGTCGAGAATTGCTCACTTTGTGCCTGAATGTGTAGTTTTCTCTGATATATTTTATATCTTTGTACTCCACACATTAAAAGTAATTTGTTAAAATAAAAACATACATCATGGAAAATCTTCATTTTTCTCAAATGGTAACTGCTCAAGCTAAAAAATACGGCGATAAAACAGTTTTATATTCAAGAAAAAAAACAACTGAAAATTGGAAAGAACTCAGCTGGAATGAGTTCGAAAACCAAGTTTTTGTAGCTGCCAAAGCCATTTATGAACTTGGAATTTCAGAGCATCAAAGAGTAGGTCAGTTTTCGCAGAATATGACCGAAAACCTGATCGTCGATTTTGCTTTGTTTGCAAACCGGGCAGTGATGGTGCCTCTTTACGCCACTTCGTCTGTTTCGCAAGTTGAATTTATAGTCAACGATGCTCAAATTGAGGTGCTTTTTGTGGGCGAGCAATTGCAGTACGATATAGCTATGGAGGTAATGAGTAACACTGATGTACTGAAAAAAATTATAGTATTCGATGAAAATGTCAATCTTAATGGAGATGCTAATTCTATGTATTTCAAGGATTTTGTGTCGATAGGGGTTAAGTCAACCAAACATTTTGAGGTGGTTACGCGTCAGGATGAGGCGACCGAAAACGACTTGGCCTGCATACTTTATACTTCGGGTACCACAGGAGACCCCAAAGGAGTGATGATGCCTCATTCCTGCTTTATCGAAGCCATGCGTATTCACAACATAAGGCTTGCATCTGTTACCGATAATGATATATCGGTTGCTTTTTTGCCCCTTTCGCATGTTTTTGAGCGTACCTGGTGTTATTTCTGTATTTATAAAGGTGTTTCTATTTATGTTAACTTTAAGCCTCTTGATATTCAGGAAACAATTAAGGATGTGCGTCCGACGCTAATGTGTGCTGTGCCTCGTTTTTGGGAGAAAGTGTATGCCGGAGTTCAGGAAAATATAGCGCAAATGACACCTTCGAAGCAAGGAATAGTTACGTGGGCATTAGCAGTAGGGAAACATCATAATATAGATTATCTTCGCGTTGGTAAAACCCCGAGTTTGCTGCTAAAATTAAAATATAAAATAGCCGATAAGCTTATTTTCTCGAAAGTAAAGAATACAATTGGGATTGAAAATGCAAATTTACTGCCTACGGCTGGTGCAAAACTTTCGGACGAAATTGCGGTGTTTATGAGGAGTATAGGCGTTCCGATTACTTATGGTTACGGATTGACTGAAAGTACGGCAACCGTTGCTTGTTACGATTATGTTGATTATGAAATAGGAACTGTTGGTTCTATTATGCCTTCGGTGTATGTGAAAATTGGAGAAGAAAACGAGATATTGCTGAAAGGGAAAACAATTTTCCCGGGATACTACAAAAATCCTGAAGCAACAAAAGAAGCTTTTACCGAAGATGGGTGGTTCAGAACGGGTGACGCAGGCTATATCAAAGACAATAAAATTGTGCTTACCGAAAGGATCAAGGACTTGTTTAAAACTTCGAATGGAAAATATATAGCACCACAAGCCATTGAAACACGTTTATCGCTCGATAAGTATATTGAGCAAGTAGCCGTCATTGGTGATGAACGAAATTTTGTGTCGGCCATTATAGCACCTTCCATTCCGGCAATTGAAGAGTATGCCGCTAAAAATAAAATTAAGTATGATTCGTTGGAAGATCTGATTGCTCATTCGGCAATATATGAGTTGGTCGAAAGCCGTATCAAAGAACTGCAAAAAGGAATGGCCAATTACGAGCAAATTAAAAAGTTTGTACTGATTAAAAAAGGATTCAGTATTGAAACAGGCGAGCTAACAAACACCCTTAAAACCCGAAGAACGGTGATTATGCAGAAATATAAAAAGCAGATAGATGCTATGTATAATGTGTAATTTTATAGATTTATAGGTTTTATTTGCATTGAATTTGTGTTTTACAACATAAATTTGTATTTTTGAGCCGTATTTGTTTACTAAAAATTAATTTCATAAGAAGATTGTTATGTTAAATGAAAAGATTGGAAGTAATGCCGGACTCGTTTGGGCGGCATTAGCAAACGGTGAATTAAATGTAAAGGCCGTAAAAAAAACTACTAAACTGACCGAAAAAGATTTGAATTTTGCGTTAGGTTGGTTGGCTCGTGAAGGAAAAATTGTATTCAACGAGGTTGAAGGAGAATTGTTCATTGCATTAGCATAAGGACATAGGGATATAAAAAGCAGGTAATTTTACATTACCTGCTTTTTTTTGTCTAAAAATAGCTGTTTTGTCTTATTTTTTTGATTTGAAAATTTCGTAATTTAAAAAAATGGACGTATATTTGCACCCGCTTTGAGAGAGAATAAAGCAACATTAAAAACAAGTGCGAAAATAGCTCAGTTGCCAGAAAACAGACACAATGGTGCTCTACCAACTGAGATACGATTAACATATAATTAAAATCGCGAAAATAGCTCAGTTGCCAGAAAACAGACACGATGGTGCTCTACCAACTGAGATACGATTAAAATATAATTAAAATCGCGAAAATAGCTCAGTTGGTAGAGCACGACCTTGCCCTAAAGCATAGGACACTTACCGACCTTGCCAAATACAGATGAAATAACGATTTCATTTTGAAAAATAAAAAGAAAAATTGCGAAAATAGCTCAGTTGGTAGAGCACGACCTTGCCAAGGTCGGGGTCGCGGGTTCGAGTCCCGTTTTTCGCTCAAATATACGTATTCTGCCCGGATGGTGGAATGGTAGACACGAAGGACTTAAAATCCTTTGGCTTCACGGCTGTGCGGGTTCAAGTCCCGCTTCGGGTACGTTAAGGGACAATTGGTCAATTTGACTGATTGTCCTTTTTTTATTTATATCGTATCTGTCTGTTTTATTGGCTTTTAATGCAATGAACTTATTCACCGAAAGAGGTTCAATGAGTCCAATTTCTTTGTTGAAAACAATACCATCTGGATATACCAAATTCTGAATTTTTTTCTTTTCTCCAAGCTCTGCTAATTGCCATATATTGAGCAAATTATTTTTCATTTCAATGCCATATTCAATGTATTTAGGCAGGTTCAATGAAACATTTTCAGCTTTCTGCAATTCACTCTCAATTAGCTCCTTTTCATTATCTAGTTCTTTCAACTTTCTTTTGCAAATATCCGCTTGTCTCTGGTCAGTAGCTAATGCCCAATTATCTTCAACTTGCTTTATATTGTTTTCAATCTTTGTCAATTTAGACTTCATAGAAGAGGCATGTTCTGCACTATCTTGATTCAAATATGCAAACGTCTTCTTCATTTGCATTTCCAATAAATCAGTCAAGTCATCTGACAGACCGTATCCACTTAATGTATCTACATAGGATTCATGCACTATTTTAGCTGAATTATTCTGCTTACAGCCTTTATTCCAACAAACATAGTAATATATATCCCTATCATATTTTTTTCTTCATTTTTGTAGAAATTGCAGCGGTCATGTTTCTTCCACAATGAGGACATTTAATTGTTCCTAGTAGTGGCACATCAGGTTTATCCATTTTTACTTCATAGCCATTTGAGTGGCTCTTATTCAACATTCCATTTGCTTTTAAAAACACGTCTTCGCTTACAATTGCAGGATGATTTCCTTTAATCACTTCGCCATTGAGAAAATTATGGCTCATTAAACCGCAATAGAACGGATTCTTAAAAAGGTCTGACAATTTTTGTTTACAAATTATAAACCCCATCGCCTGTAATTTTAATCTTATCTCTTCATTTGTTAGGTTCTGATTTGCCTTCCACTCAAAAGCCTGTTTTATTTTCGTGCCCTCGTCATTGATGGTAATTATTTGCTCCTTTTTAGTTGTTTTCTGGTCATAGCCACGTGGTGCTTTTGCAATCCAACGTCCTTTTCTAAGAGCTGAAATGCTATTATCTATGGTTGTGGCTCTCTTTATGTCATTATCTAATCTTGCTGTTGCAAGTTCCATGTTTTGGATAAATTTTCCTTGTGCTGTTTTTGGGTCATAACCAGATGTTGCAGAACGCACCTGAGCTCCTCTTTTTTCAACTTCTTCAATAATTGTAGTACTGCCAGTGCGACTAAACCGACTGGTTGAATATACTATCACCGCTTTAATAGGCTTTTTTGATTTTTTCAAGAAATCCAACATTCTATTGAATTCTTTACGTTCTTTGTCCGATTTTGCACTTTCAAATGTACCTCCAAACTTTTCTGCAATTGTCATACCTAGTTTATCAGCATATCGTACACACTTTTCCATTTGAGTTTCCAAGCTCTGACCATCTAATTGCTCCTTACTGCTCACTCGATTATAGATAATACAATATCCACCAGCCTCATCCTCTTGGACTGGCTTTCCCTTACTAAAGTCTTTAAATTTATCATTCATACGCATTTACTATAATCGATTTATTATAAGCATTGTAAGCAACTATAGAGTATTGCCAAACCATTTCAATTATTGAATCCAAGTCTGCATCGCTTAATTCCGAGTAACGAGAAACTTTCTTAATATCTTCTTTTGATAGTTTTACATTCTCATACTCCAGCATGGGTTAAAGGGTTAATACTTCTGTTATTTATCTCTACCTTGTTGAGCAATAATAATAGTTGCCAAGTGCTACCGCCACATCTATTTGCTATCGTCATTTTCATAAGTTTTGTTTTAGATTTTATTATTTCATTTGTATGTAGTTGACCTACACCTTCAAATGTACAAATAATTTTTGAGAAAAGCAATAAGTTAATGAACTTTTCTAAAGATTTAGATTTAAAAAACCTTAATGCTGCTGAGATAGACTTCGAGTTGATAATTTTGCTTATAATTTCATAGTAGAAAGGTAAGTATTCACTTCCTTTTTTATTTTGAATAATAAGGAAGTGTATTTTCACTCATTTTTGTTCAAAATACTTGCGTATAACAATAAAAATACGTATTTTTATTGTGTGATTTAAAAGGAAGTAATATGAAGGTAAAATACAACAGAGTTTCGACACTCAACCAGACTGGGAATCGTTTTTCAGCAGACAATGACAAGTATGATTTGATTTTATTGGATAAATTGTCAGGTTCTATCCCTTTTAAGCAGCGAGACAAAGCGAAAGAGCTAGTAAAGCTAATCGAAGAGAACAAGGTATCAGAACTAGTAATTGAAGAGTTTAGTCGTTTAGGGCGAAATACTGGTGACTGTATTTCGGTATTAGAATGGCTCGAAGAAAAAGAAGTCAATGTCATTGTAAGGAACATTGGTCTTCAATCCCGCCCTAATGGTGTGAAAAATCCAATCTGGAAAATGATTAGTTCGGTTATGAGTTCATTATATGAAATGGAGCTCGAAAATATCAAGGAACGTACTATGGTTGGTAGACAAGTTTATGTGCAAAATGGAGGACGGCTTGGTCGACCCGAAAATACGAATGAATCAAAAAAAGCATTCCTTGATAAACCTAAGAACAAAGAGATTATGAAGTATCTTGAAAGGGGAATGAAATATACCGAAATTGCCAAACTGACAAACTGCTCACCCAAAACAATATCAAAGGTAAAGAGTTTATCTATTGCTTAATCGTTTTTAGTCTAACCCGAATAACTGCCCAGTCTAAACCGCTGGGCATTTTTATTTGTAAATAGTCTGTTGATATGATTGTTAAGTAAATACTAATTTCTATATTTGTACTTCATAAACTCGATTGAGTACTTATCTGTTTTCAACACCAGCAAAACATACAATTATGATTGAATCATTGATTTCAGAATTTGCAAACGCTAAACTTGTTAGCTTCCTCAGGTCTCAGAACTCTTCATTTGTTGATTATGAAGAAGACCTATCTGATATAGTTTCAGATTTTGAAAAATTTGGCAATCTGATAAAGCTGGGTGAGATTGAATATGACAATACGGATAAATTGATGGTATTTACTTGCAAATACCATGGCGAATTAACATCCAGAAGTTCTAAAAAAGCACAGTATGAAATAGCTAAAAAGGCATTGAAAGAAAATTTTCAAGATGGAGCTGTTTTTGTATTCTACGACCAGGATGGACGGTTTCGCTTTAGTTTTATTCGCAGGAATTACGGAGACAAGAATCAAAAATTTACTCCCTGGAAACGATATACCTATTTTGTTGAGCCTGATGCCAAAACCAACCGCACTTTTATTGAAAGAGTTGGAGCTTGTAAGTTTGATTCACTCGATAATATCCAACAGGCATTCAGTGTCGAAAAACTGACAAAGGATTTCTACAAAGAACTTTCCGATTGGTATTTCTGGGCAATTAAAAACGTATCATTCCCCAATGATATTGCAGATGACAGCGATGATGACAAATACAATTCTGAAAACGTTATCCGACTGATAACCAGATTGATTTTTGTTTGGTTTTTGAAACAAAAGGGTTTAATTCGGAATGAACTTTTTGAACCTAATGCATTGTCAGGTATTTTGAAAAATTTTGAAGCCGAAAGTGAAACTCAAAATACATATTATCGGGCTATACTTCAGAACCTTTTCTTTGCTACACTCAACCAAGAGATAGATAAACGTGGTTTTGCTGAGGACAAAGGATATATTGTTAATCGGGACAACTACAGTATTAAAAACTTATATCGTTACGAAAAGGAATTCCAGAATAATACGACTCAGGTTATGGAGTTGTTTAGTCAAGTTCCATTTCTGAATGGTGGGCTGTTTGAATGCCTTGACCGCAAAGAAAAAGATGGCAAAAATTACGATTGGGATGGATTTAGCCGAAATCCGAAATACCAGGCTAAAATACCAAATGCTTTATTCTTTGCAAAGGATAGTAAGGTTGACCTGAGTGCTGAGTATAATGATAAGAAGTTGAAAGCTGTAAAAGTAGCTGGTATCATTGAAATTCTGAATCGTTATAACTTTACGGTGGAAGAAAACACTCCTGTAGAAGTAGAAGTAGCTCTTGACCCTGAATTGCTGGGTAAAGTGTTTGAAAACCTGCTGGGAGCATTCAACCCCGAAACACAGGAAACTGCTCGAAAACAAACTGGCTCGTTCTATACACCTCGTGAGATTGTAAACTACATGGTGGAAGAAAGTCTGATTGCTTACTTTCAAACCAAAGTGCCCGATTTACCCGAAGATACATTACGTTTGATTTTTAGTTACGAAGATAAAGTAGCCGAGGTGGACGATACTCAGCGGGAATCACTTATTCAGGCTGCATTCGATTGTAAAATTCTTGACCCCGCTTGTGGTTCTGGGGCATTCCCCATGGGAATATTGCAACAAATGGTTCATGTGCTCAAAAAACTTGACCCTGACAATACGCACTGGAATACTGTGGTAATGAACCAGGCAATGAAGGATTTTCATACAGCTGAAAATAATAGTGAAGAGGATTTAGATGAACTTAAAAAAGACATTGAAAAAACCTTTGAAGATGGATTAAATCATCCCGACTATGCCCGAAAACTACATGTGATTGAAAACTGCATTTACGGTGTAGATATTCAAAGCATAGCAGTACAAATCAGCAAATTACGATTTTTTATCTCTTTGGTTTGTGAGCAAGGTAGAAATACCGACCCGAAAGAAAACTATGGTATTCGTCCACTACCGAACTTAGAAACTAAATTTGTGGCTGCGAATACGCTGATTGGTATTGAAAAGAACGAAGAAGATATGATTTTGTTCCGTCAGAATAAAATTCAAAAATTAGTTGATGAACTTAAAGAAACCCGCCACCGTCAGTTTTTGGTGACCAATGCTCAAAAGAAAAAAGATTTACGTGAGAAAGATGAAACCTTACGGCATAAAATAGCTACAGAAGTTCAAAAGCTGTATGTAAAACGTGCAGATGAAGATTTGTTCCTTTTGAAAATACAACTCAAACAAAGTGAAAAAGAACTCGAAACACTGAATAAAAAGCCTGATGTAATACAAGATGTAGAAGAACAACTAACAATATTTGGTGCTGGTAAAAAGAAAAAAATAAATATAACCGAGAATAGACGGACAGAATTAAAAACGTTGATAACCAAGTTAAACAGAGAGATAAACGAAGGCAGCAAATATACCCGTCTCGAATCGGTGGTTAATCTTGCCAGCCAACTCACATCCTGGAATCCTTACGACCAAAACAATCATTCCGATTTTTTTGACCCCGAATGGATGTTTGGATTACCCAAACAGGACGAAGGAAATTTTAATGTGGTGATTGGAAATCCTCCATATATTCAACTTCAAGCAGACAAGAGTCGACTATCAAAACTATATATTGATAAAGGCTTTAAAACCTTCTTTAAAACAGGAGATATTTATTGTCTTTTTTATGAGACAGGCTATAACTTGCTCAATAAGAATGGGATTTTATCTTATATAACACCAAATACCTGGCTGCAATCTATTACATTTGATTCATTCCGTAAGTTTATGACTTCGAACTTCAATTGGAAAAGAATACTATTAGCAGATAAAGTATTTGAAGCCGTTGTTGATACAAATAGTGTCGTTTTCGCAAAGCAAACCACACAAAGCAAATGCTTTATTTACAGACAGTTCAAAGAATATAATATTTTACTTCATTCAATATCTTCTAACCAGCTTCAAAGTAACGGTAAAAGTATCAATATTGAAGCTAACGCTATTGAAGTGAAGGTTTTTGAAAAGATTATTCAAAATACTCAGCCTCTTTCAACATATTTTGATGTTTATAATGGGGTAAAACCATTCGAGAAAGGTAAAGGCACGCCTCCTCAAACAGCACAGACGATGAAAGACAAACCTTTTGTCGTAGAAAAGTCAAATCAACCTACAAATGAATGGAAACCTCTTTTGCGAGGGAGTTTAATGAATCGTTATGTAAATCTTTGGAATAATGATTCATGGATTTTATATGGTAAATGGCTTGCAGCCCCTCGTAATCCTGCAATTTTTAGTTCTAATGAAAAAATAATAGTTCGTCAAACAGGGGATTCTATTATTTCAACTGTAATTGGCAGTGGAGTTATTTGCAGAGATAATCTCCATATTTGTATCCCAAAGGATAAGTTAAGATTAAAATCAGTATTAGCAATTCTCAATTCATACTTAATGGATTTTATTTACACTTACATAAATCCAGAAAAAGGGGAGGCTTTAGCTCAAGTTAAAAAAAATCATGTTGAAATTCTACCTATTCCAGAGCTAAGTCTTAAATCTCAAAAATACTTAGAAGATAAGGTTAATCAAATATTGTTTTTAAAATCAGACAATTCAAAATCTGATACTATCTCAATTGAGCAACAAATCGACAATCTCGTTTATCGTCTTTACGACCTTACTTATGAAGAAGTAAAAGTAATAGACCCAGACATAGAGAGTAAGATAAGCGAGGTGGAGTATAATGCGATAGAGGTATGATACAATTAAGTGTTATGGAAGAATTTTTTAAAAATTATAATTGGATAATTGGTCTTGTTATACAAGCATTTATTGGATATCATATATTTGTATTATCAAAAAGAACGAGTAAAAAGACAGAACTATCAAATACCAAGTTCTTAAAAGAAGAAGCTCGAAATATAATTTCTGAAGCATATTCGTCAGAATCAAACAGAAAAAAGGTTATAATTATTGATGTCCAGAATATAAAAAAGTATCCAGATGGAGCTAGTATTGCAGGGTCAATAAAAGGTACAATTTATGAAGGAGTTGAAGTCTATATTCCTGTTACAAAAAAAGTATATAAAACAAAGCATAATAAGTTGACTTTAAAGCCAAAGGGTAATGAGTTTTATTGTGAAGTTCAACTTGTGGGCGTAATCCCATATAAGTGGATTGAATATATTGAACCTCATGGAGATGAATATAATTCTTGTGCAGGAAGGATTTTTTGCGGTTTTAAAAGTTATCAGCCATATTTTAGTCTAAAGTTGCATCGTCATCTCTTTACAAAAAAAGGATTTAAGTATATACTTTCTATGAACTTATGGTACTTCTCTCCCTTTAACGAAATTATATACTACAAAGAAAATCCAAAATATAATAAAGCTACGGATTATTATTGGGAAGAATATCATTTCTTTTGCAAAGAAAAGGAGCTTAAATCAATTAAACTTAAACAAGTAGATTAATCATGTCGCTCCCCATAAACATAACCGATTTAGTCCATGGTCGTACCGTAGAGTGGTAAAAATATCGGTAAATACGCTTATATTTATATAAAATCGGTATATTTGCCGATAAAATTATAAACACATGAATCAAGCTACAATTTCGGCAGATGTAATATCTTATACATCACTGACAGAAAATGAACGAATGAAACTTTCAATAATAATAAAGCAATTATTGGAAGACCTATCTGGCAGATATTCAGCTACTGGCTTATACGGTCGTTTGGTAAAAGGCGATTTGATTGAATGTGCCATGAACTCGCCACAGTTATCTTTGAGAGTGGCATTAATACTAAAGACATTTATTAAAACGTTTGATTTTGGCACAAAAGAAAAAACGGCTACCCGATTAAAATATTTTAGTATGTATGGCATTCGTGTAGTAGTAGCAATAGCTCCTTTAAGCCGAATTGACCCAATTGACGGCATTATCGATGGTGAAGCCATCTTTCTGTCTGGCAGAACAATAAGTAGCTTTTCCACCTCTGATAAGCAAAAGATATTTATTAAAAATTCGTTGTGTCTTGTAAGTCCTCAAAAAGAATTACAGGCTAAATTTGATGCGATTTTTTCACTTATTGATGTAATACTATCCAAATGTTCGGCTAAACAAAGCGAAGTGCTTTATTACAAGTTACTAGATTATTCTGAAAAAGAAATTGCCGAACGATTAAAAAAGTCCCAATCAACTATTAGTCAGCATTCTACAGTTGCAGGATGGACTGCTATTGAAAAGGCACTTCTTTACTTTGAAAATAATATTGAATAATATGGACACAAACACTTTTTTACTTCAGCTTATTTTATCGCAACTCATTGCTCATTTATTGGGTGATTTCATTTTTCAGAGTTCAAATCTAAGTACAAAAAAAGGAAACAAGCATTTAACATCTCACCTTTTTCATGCTTTGATTATAGGGATTACAAGTTATCTTTTATCCTTCAATTTTGGGTTTTGGATGGCTTCGTTAGCCATTGCAATCATCCATTTGGGAGCTGACTTACTAAAAGCACATTGTAATTCACCTTCAAAATGTAGAAGCAAACTGAGTACCAGTTTTTTTGTCGACCAGTTAGTTCACATTTTAGTTATTTTGTTTGTCGTTTTGGCATATAATTATTTTTTCGGTATTTCATTTTACCTAAGCCTACCAGAACCAAAAATTTTGGCTACAATTCTTGCTTTCGTTTTTTGTATGAAACCCGCTAATATTATAATCATAAATTTATTTTCGGTATTTAATGTCAAGACTCCATCTGAAAATAGTAATAGTGAAGAAGATAAGAGTTTGGTGAATGCTGGAAAGTTAATTGGGATTATGGAACGAATGATTACATTGGTATTAATATTAAATTCACAATATGAAGCAGTTGGATTAGTGATTGCTGCCAAATCAATTTTAAGATTTAGTTCAACAGCAAAAAGCGAATATGTATTAATGGGAACGCTTTTGAGCTTTGGTTTCGCAATTTTTTGCGGAGTAATTTTAAATTCTATATAATATCGGTGTTTTTACCGATAAGCGTACAATATCGGTGTTTTTACCGATATATAAATAAAAAAGCAATTTTCCTACACCCTTTTTTGATTCGGATGATAGTACTTATGTTCTTGTTACAATACCCGCTCATGCTGCTTTTGATAGTTCAACTATCGAAGTTAGTAACGAAGTTAGTATCGGAGCTAATGCTTTATTATTTAAAGATATAGATGATTTAATAGATTATACTAACGGAGCTACTAACGGAGCTACTAACAGAGCTGATACTTTACTTGCTGAAGGGTTACATACAAAAGTAAAAGAAATACTTATTGCAGCAGATTCTTGGATAAGTAGAGAAGAATTATTTGAAAGAATAGGTCTAACAAATCAAACGTTCAATAGAAAGAAATTTTTAGACCCTATATTAGATATTGGATGGATTGATGTGAAATTTCCAAAGAAAAGAACACAGCCTCAACAACAATATACATTATCTGAATCAGGCAAACGATTACTTGAAATAATTTAAAAGCATGTCACAAAACTTTATAACGAACAATACAGGTCAAAAAGCCTTAAAATCAAGACTAAACACACTTATATCTATCAGTGAAGAATTGAAGTTCCTGGTTGGTTTCTTTTATTTTTCTGGTTGGAAAGAAGTGTACGAATCATTGAAAGCTAATGAGAATATAAAACTTCGTTTGTTGGTAGGTTTACAGGTTGACAAACTTGTTTATGATAATTTGGTAGAATTTGGCTATCAGGAAGAACGTACTTCAGATGAAGACAGGTTCAATGCTTTTATGAGTTCACTCAGTAAGGCTTTAAATACCGACAATGTTGATACAGAGGAATTTTACAATCAGGTATTTTTCTTCCTGGAAATGATTGAACAAGGTCGTTTAATCATTCGGAAAACCAAGAACCCGAATCATGCCAAGGTTTATATCTTTAAACTTAACCAGACCCAAGCAGACATTCAGGGAATGAAGGGTCAGTTTATCACTGGTAGCAGTAACCTCACTTCAGCTGGACTGGGTGGTCAGGAAGAGTTTAATGTAGAAATCAAAGATTACGGTTTTGAAGATGCTGACAGCTATTTTGAAGCACTTTGGAACGATGCTGCTCCTATTACCGAAGTACCGCCCAAAAAGCAAATTCTGGTTGATTATGTGGGCACAAAGACACTTGCTGCTAAGGTGTCACCTTATGAAGCGTTTGCACTCATTCTGAAAACTTATTTAGACCTTCAGCAAACAAAACATATCCGTTCATCAGTAATAGAGTTACTTGCTAAAAATGGGTTTAAAGAATTTGCATATCAGATTGATGCAGTTAACCAAGGTTTAAGCATTATCAATGAGTACAATGGTGTTGTGATTGCCGATGTGGTTGGTCTGGGTAAATCAGTCATTGCAGCATTGATAGCCAAAAATATTGACAAACGTACTATGATTATTTGTCCACCAGCACTGATTGGTGACAAAAATGCAGAAAATCCAACTGGTTGGTATGAGTATGCCTATAATTTTGAATTGAATTGTGAGGTTGAAAGTCGTGGTAAATTGGTTGACTTAGCTAGTTCCATTGATAACAAAAACATTGATGTGGTTATCATTGACGAAGCACACTATTTCCGTAATCAGGATACTGAAGATTACGAAGCACTGTTGAAAATATGTCGTGATAGAATTGTTATTTTATTGACCGCCACACCATTCAACAATAGCCCAGCAGACATATTCGCATTATTGAAATTGTTTATAGTTCCAGGCAAATCTGGAATCACTATTGACTATGATTTGAATAATCTTTTTGTCGGGTATGGAAACCGATTCAAGAAATTATCGGATATAATGAAATACGCTGGTTCTAAGAAATCCGAAAAAATAGATAAAGCTCAGAAACTCTATGCAGAATTGTTTGGTGAAGGGAAAGTAAATTTATCAAATGTTCGTCACGAAACAAAACGATTAGCCAGTCAAATCAAGCATGTTATTTCCCCTGTAATTATCCGTAGAAACAGATTAGATTTAAGAAATGACTATATATATTCAAAAGAAGTAACAGAGCTTTCAACAGTAAAAGACCCAGTTGAATTGTTTTACAAACTGACACCTGAACAAAGTCAGTTTTATGATACTGTTCTCACCGATTATTTTGGTGAAGATGGTAAATTCTCAGGTGCTATTTACCAGCCATTTGTTTACGAGAACGAAGCTAAAAAGAACGAGAAATTAGATGAAGAAGGTAACAGGGCAGTCGTAATACAGGCTAACTTGTTCGACTTTATGCGCAGGTTGTTGGTTAAACGATTTGAGAGTTCATTTGGAGCGTTTTACGAATCAATCAACCGATTCTTGAATATTCATATCCGTGTCCGTCAATTCATTGAAAAAACGAACGGAAAATACATTCTGGACAGGAAGTTAATGGATACGTTAATGGATGAAGATGACATTGATACAATCTATAAAATTCTTGATGATTATGAGAATAATGTTTTGACTAAGAAAGTTCCTAAAAACAATACTGTTTACGATACAAACAAATTTATACGAAAAGCTGAATTCTTTAAAAATATCGACAATGATATTGCATTATTCAAGCTAATCAAATCTAAGCTAGAACAATTGGACATTGTTGAAAACGACCCAAAGAGGGATGAAGTTTGCTTCCAAATAGAGAATATTATCAAGAAAGATAAGAATAGAAAGATTATTGTGTTCAGCGAATATGTTGATACCGTAAAGCACTTGGAAGCCTATTTCAAAGCCAAATTCGGAGAGAAATTGATAATCTGTGATGGTGGAATGACCCCGACACTACACAAGTCGTTAAATGCCAATTTTAACGCCCAATACAAGAGCGAAAAGGAAAATAAGTATGATATACTAATTACGAGCGACAAGCTGTCAGAAGGCTTTAATTTGAACCGTGCTGGTGTTATAATCAATTATGATATTCCGTGGAATCCGACAAGGGTAATTCAGCGTGTTGGTCGTATCAACCGTATTGGTGCAAAAGTTTTCGATGAATTGTTTATCTATAACTTTTTTCCAAGTGAAGCAGGCTCTGGTATAGTTCAGATTCGGGAAATTGCTATGCAGAAAATGTTTTTGATTCATAATGCTCTGGGTGAAGACTCAAAAATGTTTGATGCTGATGAAGAACCAACACCAGCAAAATTATTCAACAAGGTAAACGACAATCCAGATAACGAGGGTGAAGAAAGTACCGCAACGCAAATCCGTAACAAATACCATGAGATTGAACAAGCTCATCCAGAAGTAATTAAACGAATATCTGATTTACCTGCCAGGGTCAAGTCAGCTAAACCATACACGGAAAATCAGGTTTGTGTTTTAAGACGTAAAGGGTTGAGTTTATTTACTCACAAAATAGGAGATACCAATGCTAATAAACTTGAAGTGACTGAAATTACTTTTGAAGAATATTTGAATCTGGTTGAATGTAAATTTGATACACCTCAATTAATGCTTTCACCTAAATTTTGGGTTGCATACAATGAGGTGAAAGATTTTAAAACAACCAACAAAAAAGTATTTAGCAGCCCCAAATCATTGGAAGCAAAAGCACATGAGAATTTAAAATGTTCGCTTAAAATATTAAATCATGCTGATGATGCTTTAATTGGTTTTGTTAAAGTTCTGATTACTGATATTGAAAAATACAAAACACTTTCAGATAGAACGCTTGGTCGTTTAGCCAGAAATCCATTGACCATTAAATCCCCTGAATCAGAAATAAAAACATTCAAAGATGAAGTACTATGGATTAAACATAGTCTGGGAGCTGATTATTTAGATAGAATTCTGAAACGTATTGAACACCAGAAAAATGAGGTAGTGATAGCGGTGGAGAACAATACAATTTAGTTTGACACACAATGGTAAAGCCCCATTTCCATTTTGGATTTGGGGCTTTTTATGAAACAATATTGAAGTGATTAAAGATATTGCTCCATGGTTTCTTCGAGCAGTTTCCCATCATACGAAAAAAGGATATTCCTTTCTCCGAAGTCATTATAGAGGTTTAATTCGTATGCGGCTATCTCTCCAAATATGTATCCTTCGTTCATTTGATAATGCGTGTGAATAGTAGATTTAATCACTAGTAGCTTATCTCTAGTTGATAAAGTTTGGAAATCGCTACCTAACACTATCTCTCTTTTATCCTGATAAAGCTGAACTAAGTTCTCATCTTCTGGATTTGAGGATTTACATATAGCAACGAGTTTTATTCTCTTCTTTTGCATATTCAAAATATATTCGATTACTTTTTTTGTGATGTCTGAAACTGCATCAGCTAAATTGTCATATTCTAATTTCATGTCTTTTCTTTCCCAATAAATATCTCAGAACTTATTTTTTGATGAGAAAATTTGGATTTATTTTCAGTCAAAGTAAAAGATTTCTCAACTCACTAATGTAGTCAGTCGATTCCTTTGATTGTAAACTCCAATATATTTTTTCAATTTTATTTTTCCTGTCATAATAACCCGAATCACTAGTGTATAAACGCCTGAGTTTTTGTTCGGCTAACTTCAAATCAAAATCATATTGTTTCAAAAAGAGATACATAGAATTATTTTCCCAGTTATCTATATCAATATCAGATTGAATGTTATTAGTTGACTCCCCAAAGACTTTATTAAACTGCAATAAGATAGGATTAGCTACACTATCGAGAACTGTGTTAATTAATGTATCAGAAATTTGCAGGTAGGTTTTAATCTTTTTCTGAGTTGATAGTCTTATTTCAAATCTGGTTTTACCTTTAAAATGTTCTACTATATCTTCTTTATTTTTTAAGGAGTTGAGAAACGCTCTTCTATCAGCTGTAGCATTAATTTCCTTTTCCTTATTATACAATGTAATTGATTCTTTGCAATCTGACGATGTAACATCTTTTGTAAATGTTATTCCGTTATTTAAGTATCGATTCCATTTATACCGTTTGTAATTCTTTACATTATCATTTAGTGCATTCAGAATTTCATTGTTCAGTTCATAAGAAGTGTCTTTTGTGACATGTAAATTCGTAAAACAGCCCGTTGTCAATATTGAATCCACATCAATTTTACAAATTCCAAGTTTATTGATATTTTCAAGGCATGTTCTTATGGTATATTTAGAAATCAATTTAGGATAATCTTCAATTAAAATTTTTGATGAAAACTCTAATGTCAATGTTTTATGATAATAACTTACTCCTATAAAAAGATTATATTGAGTCTCGTTATTGTCTTTTGAACAATATACAATGCCAGTTTTTTCACCAGTTTTTGAATCGAATTGTTCGTTAAACTTTAAATATGTTTCAAGTAAACATTTTTTATGTGCTTTAATCTTGACGGTATCAAATTTTATGTATTTTTCATTTTCATGTAATATCACTTCATTTAAAATTAAACTTCTATTATTTTATTATTCCGCTATAGCGGTCATTTTCCCCCTTTGTTAATGACTTCATAGCTCAAACCGTAAATTTATTCTTCTTCACTGCTATCTTCTGCTGTTTCTGGAATAGTTTTCCAGTATTTTTCCATGCCTTTAGCAATGGCTTGTTTATGCCTTTCAGTTTTTTTTATGCCTTTCAGAGAGTTGGCAATTTTTTGTTTTGTCGATTCCGACAATTTTCTGGTTGTTCGTTTCATTATTTACGGTTTTATTGAAATTATAATATATTATTCTACTTTATAAATACTTAGTTCAGAAAATTTAGTAGGTTATTTTAAAATATTTTTCCATTTTGTTGAATAATTTATTCGACATACGGTCTTTTCTCTGAAAAATAAGGTATTTAGCCATTTTAATTACTATATAGAACGTGCAACTGATGCTCAATTTTTGGATAAAAAAATTGAAAAAAATTTCAGTTGGCAGACCGTTGTTTCCCTATGGGGTAATGGTAAGGGGCTAGTACAACAGGGGAATATACGGAACTGGAAGGGGGAGGTGAGACTTAACTACTCCTTTTTATTCTGTCCTTAATATTCGGCATATACTCAATTGCATCATATATGTCTTTTAAAGCTCTAAGTAGGTTCAAGGTTTCATCCGCTTCGGGTACGTACAACAGAGGAGACGACTTTTAAAAGTTTTGTCTCCTTTTTTGTTGCTTGTTAATCTGATGTTTTTAAACTGTTTTTTTTGAACTTAATATTTTGTGAAAAAAATTAAGTTTCTAAATGAACCATAACTTTGTTTGGTATGTTCATATTCTAGCTGTGACAGTACAGCAAATTTGTAATGGCTAAAAGCACTTTCCTGTGTTCGTTTTTTTTTCAGGGAAACATGTCAGAAGATTTTTTGTTGAACTAATTCAATGCAATGGAACATAAATTCAGTACCAGAGTTAAAAATTTAATTTATCTGATTGTCGGATGTGCTTTTTTATATGCATGTACTTCGTCGACAGAAGATAATGAAGGGCGAATTTTGTTTGATACTATGAAGGCAATGACCGAGCAAACTATGGCTCTTCATCAGGATTCTGGTTTTCTATATGCCGACTCAGCGTTGAAAATCATAGAAAAATATAGTTTGGGAGCCAAAGAGCGCATGACGGTGGCCGGGTTTAAAGCACGATTGTACACTGATTTACAGTTGAAAGATTCGGCCTATCATTACCTTGATGTTTATCACGAACTTGCCCTTAAAAACGATGATTCACTCGCCATAGGAAAATGTTGGTTGTACAGGGCCAATTTAGAGTCGCAAAGAGAAAATTTGTATGTGGCAGAGAAATTTATTGTTGATGCCGAAAACATACTTGTTCGATATGGATCAGAAGCTGGTCTGGCACAAGCCTATTCTATTCATGGAGCGATACTTTCGGGAAGAGGCGAATACGAAAAGTCGCAAACGCTCTTTTTAAAAGCATTTGATTTGTATCAGAAAGTCAATGATTTGCAAGGCCTTTCCTCTCTTAGTCTGAATATTGGAAATAACTATAAGGAAATCGGAAGTAAGCTCGAAGCTTTAAAATATTACCATTATGCACGTGGGTTTGCTCATGAATCTGATTATCAGATCGGTTTGGTGTCGGCATGGATGAACTTAGGGGTGTATTACAGAAATATTGATATCGACAGCGCCAAGTTTTACTATCAAAAAGCGCTTGATGCCATCCCAACCACTCCGCTTAGTCTTAGGCGTATACAAGTAGAATATAATTATGCTAATATTTTTCTCGATAATAAAGAGTACGATAAGGCAATGGCAGTGTTTGAAAAACTATACAAACAATGTAAGGAGCTGAATATGCAAATGGGTGTGGCAGTAGTTTCAAGCGGATTGGCTTCAATTTACTCCGAACGAAAACAATATGATAAGGCTGAACGCTATATACTTGATGCGATTGCTATCTTTGAGAAGGATGGAGTAGTGAAGTTTACGCTGGCATTTAAGAAGCAGTTGAAGGAGTTGTACCAATACAAAGGCGACTATAAAAAGGCCTTGGAGATGGCCGATGCGTTAAATGCAGCGTCGGATTCGCTCAATAACCTCAACAAGCAGTTGGCGATTCATGATATGGAACTGTTTTATCAGTCGGAGCACGTTCGGCTCGAGAATGAAAAACTACAGTCCGAAGTGGAGAATAATAGATTGAACCTACTATTGCGTCTGATTATAATATTTTTTCTGATTTTATTTATTGTGTCGATTGTCGTTATTTATCAGAGAAGTGCAAAAAACAGGATAAAAATGATTACAAATCTTGAGGAAATCAACAAGATCGAGTCAGAGTTGAGAAATGCGCAGGAGATGCAATCGGCCTGGCTGAAGAAGGTGGTGAAACAACAGCAAAATGAGTGGATGCAACTTTCGGAAGAAAATGAAGAAATACGCCGGAAGGTATCGGCCGTTGGTATTATTGACAGGAAAGAGATTGAAGACATGACTGGCATTTCGAAAAAAGATAGCAATCAGTTTTACCTGAAAAGTATGATGACGCGTTTTAATTTGATTTATCCCGATTTTATAGAGCATCTTCAACAAAAATTTCCCGAGTTTAACCAGCAGGAAATTCAGTTTTGCATGCTTGTTAAAATCAACATACCTCTGAAAGACATTGCTTCCATTCTCAATGTAAGCATGTCGACAATTGAAAAACGCCGGCGAAAGATAGCATTAAGCATTGGAACCGATGGAACCATTCAGGATTTATATGCAAGTATACAGGAAATGAATTAGGATTTGATAATTAAATCCTACGCCTTTACAAATCAATTCGTTTCTTTCCGACTCCTTCGTCCACAATTATTTTTTCGGGTGGTGTAAGTAGAGATGCCGGGTTGTTCATTATTTTGCTTAACATACGCATGGAGGAGGCGTAATAAAAACCATCACAGATTCGTTCGTCCAGTACAAACTTCAAAAGAATACTTTTCGATGCCGCAAGTTCGCCATGTTTGTTAAAGCTATGTCGGCGGGATTTTTTGCCCATGGCTACAAACATGCTGCAAGTGCCGAATTCGTAGAGATGATGGTAAATGGATTCCACACCGATAGAACCTATATTGGTGAGAAAAACACTGCAATGCCAGGGACTTGCTTTTTCAATGAATTTAGGCATCAGCCCAACTTTATCGAGCCATAGCAGCAGAAAAACAACAAAGCGCATTGACAAATCGGGAAGCATACCTAGTATCTTCGAAATCAGATCCGATGAATTTTGTTGTCCCGGCTGTTGATTGTTTTCTTGTTCCTCCCGTGTTTTTCGTACGATGTCATGCAAGGTATCCGAAGGAAGAAACTGAGGTTTTATAAGTGTTTCTTCTCCATTATCGGACAAAGAGCGCTTTACGGCGATAGAAAAAGTGACGTGATTACGCGCAAATATTTTGTTCCACATCACAAATCGATTCAGATGCGGACGTTGTGAAATCAGTCGTACCAATGCGGCCATTACTATGTGCATAATCGATAAATCGGGGATCAGTTCTTTTTGCTCCTTTATGAATTTCTCAATATGATCGATAGGTACCCGTTCTTCGAAATAGTTTTGCGCATCCATTCGGGTGCGTAGAAAATATGGAATAACCGAAAATACAGGATCTACTTTCCGTACGCGCCAACCATCGTAACGATCGCCCCAACTCCACTTGTAATAATTCAGTTTGTCTTGTTTCTTCATGCGTAAGTGTTTTTTTCTTGATAAGCATTGAAATGTATAAAAAAGGTGTTAGCAAAAAGAGTGATTTTTCGTAAATATTATAAGGTTATGTGTTAAATATCAGCCCGTTTTCGCCCGACACCTTCGTCGGCAAACACCTGCTGTGGCGGCGATAACAAAACGGATGGATCGGAAAGAATCTTCTCGTACATGCGCATCGATGAAGCATAATAGAATCCGTCGCAAATGCGTTCATCCAACACAAACTTCAGCACCATACTTTTTTTTGGCTCTTTATCGGCATCCCTATCTGTTTTTCTGATTTTAGATTTTTTGCCCATAGATGCAAACATGCTACAGGTGCCAAATTCGTAAAGATGATGATAAATGGATTCGGCGCCAATTGACCCAAGATTAGTGAGGAACAATGTGGAATGAAACGGGCTTATGCGAAAGAAAAATTTGGGCATAATGCCAATTTTGTCGAGCATTTTTACAAATAGAATGACAGTACGCAATAGAAAATCAGGGAAATATCCCAATAGTTTCGAAAGAGCCTCGGAAGTGTTTTGGGATCCCGTTTGTATGTTTTTTTCTATCTCTGCATTTAATTTCTTTGCCACATCTACAAGGGTATCGGTGGGGGAGAAGTATATTTTAATGACAGTTTCTTCGCCTGCATCCGAGAGCGACCGCTTAATAACCAGCGAAAAGCTTATGTGGTTGCGTGCAAATATTTTGTTCCAAACAATAAACCGGTTCACTATTGGTCGTTGAGAAATAAGACGCACCATTGCAGCCATCACAATATGCATAATGGAAAGGCCGGGAATTTCTTTCTTGTGTTCGCGTATAAATGTTTCGACGGCATCGATAGGCACTTTAACTTCATAAAACACTTCGGAATCGACGCGGGTAGGTAAAATAAATGGTACTACCGAAAAAAGAGCATCCACTTTTCTAACTCTCCAACCATCATATCGATCGCCAATTCTCCAGTTATAGTGTTTTAGTTTATCTTTTTTCTCCATTGTATCTTAATCAAAAATCGGTTAGCGGGCTCAAAGATACACTATATTTTAAAAATTTATTCACAATTTGCTAATTTCTGAATTCATCTATGAAACAATAGCTCGCTATCGAAATTTATTTTGTATCTATCAGCCGAACCAGCAGGTTCAAAAATGAATTGTTTAAATATAATCAGTTACTTGCTAGTATTCTGTTGAGCTACAAAAAGTTTCATCAGATTGTTTTCGGCAATGAGTCCATTGTCCAATAAAAACCGAATCACTTGTATGGTTTTGGCTTCCTTATGATTTATTTTCTTTGTCAAAGCGTTTATTGTAAGTGCTTCGTTTTTAAGACTCTCAATTATCAGCGACTTGATTATTTCAAATTCGTCATCGCTCAAAGTTGTTTCTTTCTTTTTAAGACAGATATCGCATTTTCCACAGGCTTTTGTGTTTTTTTCGCCAAAATAGGCAAGCAATACCTGACTTCGGCAAACGTTCTCTTCCTGTGCATAATCAAGCACACTTTTGACACGCGCAATGTAACGGTCACGGCGATCGTCGTAAGCTTCTTTCCCGAGTACAATACGTTCGATATCTTCGCGTTCATGCGTAAAGGTCAGAAAAGGTGTTTTTTTACGAGGAATATATTGAATGATTTGCTCCTTTGCCAGACCGATCAGTTGGTTGTAAACATCATCGCGTTTCCAGCCCAATCGCTTGGCGATCAGATCTTCATTAACGTAAGCAGGGTCGGTAAAAAGCCCGGTATACGAACGCAACAGCATATGGATCAACTGATCCTGTTCTGGGTTTTGTCTGAGTTTGTACAAATCGTCTTTCATTACGGTAAACAGTACACGCGACGAGTTGTCCTGTTCATCGGTTAAGTCGATATAGCCGGCTTGCTGAAGAATTTTGAGACTGTTGAAGGCAATAAGAATAGGCAATTTGAATTTGGCACAATAATCGGCTATATCGAAAGCAAAAACCTTGTCTAGTCCCGAACCGATACCAATTTCGAGGTAATTACACAAAGCATCGTACACTTTCAGCACCATTTCTTTTCCGGGAAAAGCATCCGAAACGCGTTTGCGCATTTTTACTGCATCGCTGTTGTTGTAAAGCATCACGGCAAAAGCTTTTTTCTCATCGCGTCCGGCACGTCCGGCTTCCTGAAAATAAGCTTCCAGCGAATCGGGTAAATCCATGTGAACCACCGATCGCACTTCGGCCTTGTCAATCCCCATGCCGAAAGCATTTGTCGACACAATGACGCGGGTTTCCCCCGATTTCCACCTGCTTTGCCTTTCGTCTTTCGTCTCATTTTTTAGCCCTGCATGGAAATGCTCGGCCGGGATGCCATTCAGGTTCAGAAAATCAGCTATTTCCTTGGTCCTTTTTCGGTTGCGCACATAAACTACAGATGTTCCTGGTACACTGTTCAGTATTTTGAGCAGTTGTTCATCTTTGTTTTCGGTGATACGAACCACGTATGCAAGATTGGAACGTGAATAGCTTTTCTGAAAGACGTTTTTTTGACGAAAAAGAAGTTTCTCCTGAATGTCGACCACAACTTCGGGTGTGGCAGTGGCGGTAAGTGCCAGCACGGGGATTTCGGGAAGCACTTCACGGATATCGGCAATACGAAGGTAGGAGGGTCTGAAATCGTAACCCCATTGCGAAATACAGTGCGATTCATCAACGGCAATGATACAAACTTTGGTTTGTCTTATTTTTTCAATAAAAACAGGAGTTGATAATCGCTCAGGTGATACGTATAAGAATTTATAAGCCTGAAAAACACAATTATCAAGCGTAATGTTAATCTCGTTGTTCGACATGCCCGAATATATGGCTGCGGCGCTGATTCCACGCTTTTTCAGGTTCTCCACCTGGTCTTTCATCAATGCAATAAGCGGCGTGACGACAATGCAAACTCCTTCCATGGCCAGCGCCGGTACCTGAAAAGTAAGTGATTTTCCTCCACCAGTAGGCATAAGTCCGAGTGTGTCCTTCCCAGTCGCTACGCTTTGAATGATATCGGCCTGCAGAGGACGAAAATTATCGTAGCCCCAGTATTGTTTCAGTATGGAAAGGAATTGTTGCATTTGATAAGACTATTTGCATCCCTGCGATGGGATTGGAAGTTAATTATTTGTCCGAAACGAAATGCAAAGTACGCAAAAATCAATGTAGAACACAAGTGTTTGCAATATATTTGAAAAAAAACAGGGAACTTTTTGGATTCCCTGTCTTTTGTTTAATTATTTTCTTCGTCGAGTATTTCCTGAATGTCGTCGATACAACTTCCACAAACAGCGCCTGCTTCTATTTCGTCTCCAACTTCTTCTACTGTTTTTAGTCCTTTCTCTCTTATTGCTGCCACTATCTCGCTTTTACACATATCGAGACAGGTACAGATCACCGGATCTTCTGCCATTTTAATTTATTATTTAATTGTTTTATATTCTGTTTTTTTTATCTAATGTAATTCATAACAACAAAGATACAAAAAAGGTTTTATCCCGTAAAAATTTATTTTTCGATACGAAACCAATCTACATCTGCGTATCCTGAATCGTTCAATGGCTGTGGTCGTTGGCAGAAAATACCAACTTTTGCGCCTATCCATTTTCCTTCCATAGCCGTAAATGGATTTCCGAGAGGAATGAATTTATTGCCATCAAGACTGTAACTGAAAGTACAAGTGGCTGTTGGCTGCAGGATGTTTTCTTTGTTCAGCGCTTTTGTTTGCTTTACCTCAACACGGAAATATACGGTGGATTGCGAAAGAGGAATGGATGTATTGATGATTTCAGCTGTTCCATCGGCTGCACTTTTACAACTTGATTGATTCAAGATGAATCCATTTTCGGTGTTTTCAATGTTTATAGTCGCATAGTCAAGGCCCATTACCACCAATCCGGCGCGTTCGCCTTTTTTCAAAGGTATGAAAGTTAATCTGGTAGTTGCTTTAAAGTCGGGAGCAGGGAATTTCTGTAACAACAAATTTGGTGCATCCCAAAGGTTGCTGGCTGTACCAATAGTTTCCCATGCAAAAAGTCGCAGGTATCCTTTTTCACCGGCAGGATAATACCAAAGCGGTTGGCTATTGGCCTGCCATTGCCATTGTAAACCTATCGTGTGTCCATCAAATTCATCGCTTTCTAATGGTGTAGCAATGGGATAATTTTTACCGACATTTGGTTTTTTATACGTTTCAACCGGAGAGCCACAACCGTCGCCGTCTTTGTCTTCGCCCATCACCGGCCAGTCGTTCACCCAACGCATTGGTTGCAACAACACAGCCCGACCGTAAGCATATACATCCTGAAAATGAATAAACCAATCCTGTTTGCCATCGGG
This sequence comes from uncultured Paludibacter sp., assembly GCA_963678465.1. GTDB lineage: Bacteria > Bacteroidota > Bacteroidia > Bacteroidales > Paludibacteraceae > Paludibacter. Next base: position 2,480,752 of record OY782858.1, on the reverse strand, counting down.
TGTGTCGATCCATGCGCCCTGATGTGGTCCGTTGATGTCCGATTTTCCTTGCGCCAAAACAATTTTTTCTTCGTAAGGACCATAAATATTTGTTGAGCGTAAAGCCAGCTGCCATCCTGGTTTTACACCACCTGCCGGAGCAAAAATATAGTAATAACCATTGCGTTTGTATACTTTTGCACCTTCAACAGTAGGGTGGTTCGGATGTCCGTCGAAAACCAGGCGGCTTTCAGTAATTGCTGTTTTGCCATCGGGAGTCATTTCAAATACAGCAAGTACGCTTTTCATGCCGGCACGACTACCCGCATATCCGTGAGCCACATAAGCCCGACCATTTTCGTCCCAGAAAGGACAGGCATCAATCAAGCCTTTTCCGGCTTTTACCAAAGTCGGTGGCGACCAGTGGTCTGTAACTTTTTTTGCTTTGGTCATGTAAATGCCAAAATCCGGATCGCCATAATAAATGTAAAATTCATTGTTGTGATAACGAATACTTGGTGCCCAAACACCATTGCCATGTTGCATGGATTTGAAAACAGACTCAGGTGCTAAATTTTGGATGGCATGCGAAACGAGCGTCCAGTTTACAAGATCGTTGGAGTGGAGGATAGGTAAGCCGGGCGTATTGGCAAACGATGAGGCCACCATATAATAATCATTACCTACCCGGCAAACGTCAGGGTCGGAATAATCAGCATAAAGCACCGGATTTTTATATCTGCCGTTGCCGAGATCCGATACCCAAACTTTCGAGACATAAGGCTTCATGTTTTCTTTCAGTTCTTTGGTCAGACCTGAAATATTCAGTGTTTTTAGTCCTTCGACAAAGAAAACTGCTGCAATCCGGGCCCCTTTTTCATTGAAATGTGTATTGTCATCCAATCCTTTAGGGTAAAGTTTACTAACACCCGGAGCAAATTTATGGAAATATTGAGACGATTTAGCAATGCCTTCCTGCTCAAGCCATTCGGTGGTTTGTTCTTGCATATCTATCATTGGCACTTTTTTTTCTTTTGCTACTTCGCGCGAAATAACGGGGTAAACGCCGTGCGTGTCGATGAGCTTGCCAGCGCTATCGAATTTGCGACGCATTACTGCTGTGCAAATGATGGGGTTAGCTCCTTTTGCTCTTGTCTCGTCGATAAAACGAATCAGATTTTTACGATAATCTTCGGGAGTAGTGTAGCGGTCGGGTTTATCAATAGCGCCATCGTTGTGGGCAAACTGAATGACCACATAATCGCCTTTTTGTACGTCTTTAATGAGTTTATCCCACCAACCTTCTTCGATAAATCGTCGGGTGCTGCGACCATTTTGAGCGATGTTTTTTACGATAACATTCTCTGAGAAAAATTCCGGAAGCAGTTGTCCCCAACCGCGTTCGAGAAAAATCTCCTGCGAAATATCACCGGTCATCGAATCTGTCACGTTCTTATAAAACAGCTTATCGGCCATAGTACTGTCGCCGGCCATAAAAATATGAACGGGACGGTTTTTGGCTGCAACGAAAATTAAACAAACTGCAATAAGGGTAAGAAAATTTACTTTGAATTTCATTTTTTGTTGATTTTATTGTACCTGACGTCAAATATATTAAAATTGCAATAAGTGATTGTGTACAAATTGACATTTTTTGAATATTGATAATTATTCATGCCTGACAATCAGTTCGGAAAATTTCGATCTGAATAGCTAAATCGTCAGAATTCCAATTGCTTATGCGTAGAATAAATTCATTTTCTATTTTATTGACAATAAAGATAACGAAGAATTTGTCCGCTCCGAATTTTTTTGTTCTTCGAATGATTAGTTCCTCTGACTGACGATAACTTAATTCTTTTCGATTCCATAAATTCACGCACTTATGATGGAAAACAAGAAGAAGGAGAGATTACAGATGAGGCGTTAGGTGTTTTTTGAAAAAATATGGACTTACTCCACTGAAATTTAAAAATAAACAACAAGAGGAGAGTCTAACGAAAATTGAGCAGGAATAATCTATCAAAAAATAAGCCGTAGAAGCGAATTCTACGGCTTATTTCTTATAAATTTAAATCATCTTATTTCAAAAACAGTTCAATCCACTCTTCTTCTTTGAAGCCAACCAACACCTTTTCTCCAAAAAGAAGGATAGGTCTTTTTACCATTAATCCGTTTTCCGACAGAGTTTTAATAAGTTCTTCCTTCGACATTGTTTTTACTTTGTCTTTCATGTTGTTTTCTTTGTACAACAATCCACTCGTATTAAAAAACTTACTTGTCGGGAGTCCACTTCTATCTATCCACAACGAAAGTTCTTCCACTGTTGGATTCTCTTCTTTTATTGGACGATATGTGTAGTCAATTCCGTTTGCTCTGAGCCATTTTTCAGCCTTTTGGCATGTCCCGCATTTGGGGTAACACAATAATTGTGGTTTCATTATTTAAAGACGTTTCAGGGTTCCTTTTTTTACTTAAATATTGCCTTGAAAATATCATTTCCGTTAGCAAAGATCAGCAACACAAATAGTAGCAACATTCCCGCCGTTTGCGAGTATTCCATGAATTTTTCGTTGGGCTTGCGTTTGGTAACCATTTCGTACACAAGGAAAATGACGTGACCACCGTCGAGCGCTGGAATAGGAAGAAAGTTCATGAATGCCAGTACGATAGATAACAATGCCGTCATCGACCAAAAAACCTGCCAGTCCCATACTTTTGGGAACATTTTGCCAATACTGCCAAATCCACCTAACTGTTTGGCTCCTTCTTTCGAGAAAATGAGTTTGAACTGCTTAACATAGCTCGATAGTGTTTCCCAACCTACTGTAATTCCTGCTGGTATTGCTTCGAAGAATCCGTATTCAATTTTCTTTGTTGTAAGAAACTCGAATGGAGATTTCATCATTACTCCCAACTTTCCATCGTCGCTCAACTGAACTTTCGACTGCATAAGCTGCCCGTTGCGATAAAAGGAAAGATCGATTTGTTTGTTTTTCGAGACTTCAAGTTCGGCAGCTACATCCTGAAAAATAGTGGCACTTTTGCCGTTTATTGCCACAACGCTATCGCCTCTCTGAAGTTTAGCATCGGCAGCAGGACTCCCATCGGAAACTTCTTCAACAACAAACGGATAACGTATTGATATCAGACTTGTTTCTTCGGCAGCTAATACCTTTTGAGCAAAATCAGAAGGAAGCGCTATAGTCAGCTTCTCGCCATTGCGATCAACGGTAACATTTCGTTTCGAATCAATAAGTATTCCTTCAATTACATCGGCTGTTTGCTCTATCGTTTTTCCGTCGATGGCAACAATATTGTCGCCATTCTGAAATCCATTGTCAATAAGTGTTTTAGAGAATTGAAGACCGTATTTTGCATTTTCGAGAGGCAGATATTCTTTTCCCCAGGTGAAAAGTACGGCTGCATAAATCACCATGGCCAGAATAAAATTCACAAATACACCGCCGATAATGATGGGAAGCCTTTGCCATACCGGTTTCGATCTGTATTCCCATGGTTGTGGTTCTGCGTTTAGCTGCGAGGCATCCATCGACTCGTCAATCATACCTGCAATTTTGCAATACCCACCCAGCGGAAGCCAGCCGATACCCCACTCGGTGGTTTCGGGATATTTGCGCCAATCACCTTCGGGCAGTTCGTGAAGTGGAATTTGTTCAACTACCTGCCGACCCTTTGCATCAACAATGATGTCGCCATCGGCATCCCGTTTGGGACGTTCGTTGGCGGGTACATTTTTCGCAAAAAAGCGTACCTGCCATTGTCCGTTGATTTTTTTTGCTCTTACAAGCGAAATGGTAGGGTTGAAAAACATATAAAATTTATCAACACGGACTTTGAATAAACGTGCAAAGAAAAAATGCCCGAATTCGTGAAGAACTACTAATATTGATAAACTAAGAATTAATTGTAATGCTCTGATTAAAAAGGTTTCCATAAATAGTATTTTGCTCCGTAAAAATTTATTGAACGGAGTTTTTTGTAAATAATTCTGTTTTTATTCGATTGATTTTTTAAGCCAACCATTCATTAAAAAGGTTCATCAAATACCGTGCGTTTGTTAGTGTTTCGAACAAAGAGGCAGGGATTGAAAACGATATTAAACTGATATTTTTTCTTTGAAGAAGATTCTCCGATTTATCTGACAATTCGTCATTAAATAAAATCTTTGGTGAGTAATCTCACCATTTCGTCGGTTTTCACATAATCCTCGTAGCTAGGATTGGCTATAAATTCTGCTTTATCCATTACCTTTTCGATAATGTCGCTCATTTGCAGAAAACCGATTTTATCTTTCAGAAATTCAGCTACCACTATTTCGTTAACAGCATTCAGAATACAAGGCATATTACCGCCCCGATCCATAGCATAATAAGCAAATGCCAGATTCCTGAACCGTTCCATATCAGGCTGCTCGAAGGTAAATTGTGTACAGATATTAAAATCGAGACGAGGGAAATTTGTTTTAAGCCTGTCGGGATATGTAAATGCATATTGAATAGGCAGTTTCATATCGGGTAGTCCAAGTTGAGCTTTTATGGATCCATCGGCAAATTGTACCATCGAATGAATAATCGACTGTTGATGAACCACCACATCTATTTGTTCGGGTGAAACTCCGAACAGCCATTTGGCTTCGATGATTTCGAATCCCTTGTTCATCATGCTGGCCGAATCGATAGTGATTTTAGCTCCCATGTCCCAATTCGGATGTCTCAATGCCTGAGCACGAGTTACATGTTTCAATTCGTCAATTGATTTTGTCCTGAATGGTCCACCCGAGGCCGTTAGTATTAGTTTTTCTATCGAATTATTCCCTTCGCCCGTCAAACATTGAAAAATGGCAGAATGTTCAGAGTCAACAGGAATAATAGATGAATTATATTGTTTTACAAGGTCGCAAATCAGTTCACCGGCTACCACAAGCGTTTCCTTGTTGGCCAGCGCAATTTTCTTTCCTGCTTTAATGGCATTGATGGTTGGTTTCAACCCTGAATAGCCAACCATAGCGGTCAGCACTATGTCGATAGGTTGCATTTCGGCAATTTGAGCCACCGACTCATTTCCTGCAAAAACCTTTATTGGCAGTCCTGCCAACGCATCTTTCAGTTTCAGGTAGTGCTGCTCGTTGGCAATCACCACCATTTCCGGGCGAAATCGGAGTGCTTGTTCTATAAGCAAATCGATCTGATTATTGGCTGTCAAAGCATATACTTCGAATTGCTCATTGTTATCGGCAATTACTTCCAGCGCTTGTCTTCCAATAGAGCCGGTAGAACCCAGAATTGCGATTTGTTTTTTATTTTCAGACATAAATTTAATGTGCCAATATACTAATTTGCCAATTTGTTAATGAGTAAGTTTTGCTTAAAAGATGATCACATCCTCAGGATTCACAGGTTTGCCTTGTTTCCAGAGTTCAAAATAAAATTGTGTGCCTGTTTTGTTTTCAGCCTTTTCGCCTGTTACGGCAATTCCTTCGCCTGCTTTTACCTTATCGCCTGCCTTTTTAAGGAGGCGTGTGTTGTTTTTATAAATCGAGAGGTAGTTGTCCTCATGCTGCACCTGTATTACCCAGCCAAAATCGAAAGTAAAAGCTGCATATACAACAGTTCCGGCCAAAACGCTTACGACCGATTCGTTTGGCGAAGTGATGATGTTGATTCCATATTGCCCTTCACCCATGTTGAACGACGAAGAGATAACACCTTTGGTTGGGCGGAAAAATACATAGATATTTTGATTTGTTTCGGCCTGAATGGTTGATAAATTATATTTTTCTTCCCGTTCAAATTTCTCAGTAAACTCTTTTTCGGCTTTTGTTTTTTCGAGATATTCTACAGCCACCTGTTTCATTTGCGCCGAGTCGAGCGTTGCAATCGAGTCGGGTTTTATTTCGCCTTCAATCACTTTTTTCAATACAGTAAGATATCCGCTTTGTAGTTCAATTTCCTGAAGCAGCGAATCGACGTACATTGATTCTGAAATAATTTTTCCACGGTTTCCACTTTCGCCATATCCGGGCAAGTAAAAACGGATTGGTGTGGTAAAAATCAGAATGGTAATAAGGATAAAGGTCATTATAATCAGCGATGATGCATATATCAATACACTAAGGCGCGATAAACGAATATGCCATGATTCTTCCAGCGTGTTTTCGTTCAGTACCGATACTCGGTATTGAAAACGCAATTTTTGAAAAAAAGATCTTAGATTAACTCTTTTCTTTTTCATGGTTATTGAATATTTCTCATATGGATATAAATACAAAAGTAGCTTTTTTTATAAGAAAACCAAAATGCAAGAAGCTCAAACGCATCGACGTTTGAGCTTCTTAACAATAAGTGTTGTAATTTTATAAAATAGAGCCTCCGATCATAAACACTGCTGCCAGCGAAACGATGGCATACAATTCAGGGAAGGCTGCAAGGATAAGTGTTTTCCCAAAAACATCGTATCCTGAACCGATTCCGGAAATACCATTGGCACAAACCTGCCCCTGACGAATGGCAGAGAAAAAACCTGTCAGCGCAAGTGCTAAACCTCCTCCAAAAATTGCTGCTGCTGCAGGCCATGTCATTTCAGGAGTCAGATGAGATTTAAGTAAGAAGTATCCCAAAAAGCCATATAATCCCTGGGTTCCGGGCAAAGCGCACAATACCATGTAATTACCAAAGGCATCGCCGTTTTTTTTCAATGCGCCGATTGTTGCGTTTCCGGTAATTGTAACTCCATAAGCGCTACCAACTCCCGACATGCCGACCATTAATCCAATTCCGATATACGCTAAAATAATTGGTTCCATAATTTAATTTTTAAAAAGTTATTTTGATTAATTTATTTTTTCAGTTAACACAAAAAATCAGAAAAGTTTATTTTCTTCTTTGTAAGCCGCAAAGGGCTTGTATTTTTTTCCTCCGCCTTCAAAACCGGAATTCTTATAAAATTCAACAAAAGTCAAACGCATAGGATGAACAAACGCACTCAAACTCGACATAAAGATATTCAATCCGTGGCCAATTAAAAGTATGATTATCATTATTATCGGACTTAATACCGGAATGTCTCCACTAAGGTTGAATGCCAAATCGTTGAAAACAAAACCCATAACAGCACCTGAAATGCCCAGGGCAAACAGACGGATGTACGAAAGTACATCGCCGATAACACCGAGAATCATGTTATATGCATCCCATAAACCTGCGCCCACATTGATAAACGGATTTCTTTTCAGGTCGTTTAATAAAAATACCATTAATCCACCTACTCCTCCAAATCCATAATATAGATATAGCACGAGTTGAGCATCTATTCCCATAAACATATTCAGCGCATATGTTCCACCACATCCGAGAATAATGATGAGCCAGCCCCATGTAGAAAGCGATGCTGCAAAACCGTATCTGCGAACTGTTCCGACAGCCTTGATAATCATTCCGAAAATAATTTGAACCACTCCAAGAATAAGTGCCACGTTGAAGAGTTTGTTGGAGTCCATCATGTATTTCTTGTAGGATTCGAGCCATTCAATTTTAGCATCTATAAGGCTATATCCAAATACATTACCTCCAATAGCACCCATTATGATCGTTGAAATTCCTAACAGCATGACCAATGAAAAAACTGGTTTCAATGTGTCAGAAACTTTTCTTCTAAGAATTATGGCGGCAATAACAAATATAAATCCGTACCCAACATCGCCCAGACACAACCCGAAAAACAACATGTAAAACGGTGCGAAAAATGGAGTTAAATCAAGTTCATGGTAATTCGGTAAATCATACAGCTCGCCTATCATTTCAAAAAGTCGGGTAAACTTATTGTTTTTTAGTTTGATGGGTACTTTATCCTCTTCAGTTGGAATAGCTGTCTCATAATAAACATCCGTCGATTCCAGGTAATTGTTCAATGTGCTTTCCGACTCTTCTGGACACCAACCTTCAAGTATCATCACTCGGTCATCTGCTTCGGACTGAGTATTAAGCATTACTTTGGCAAAATCAATATTCTCAATAATTTGCGCCTGAGCAAACTTCAGCGAATTGTAATCTTCTATCGCCATTTTTTGGAACAAAGCATTTTGTAAATCAATTTTTGATCTGATGGCTGTTATCTCAACATCTAATTGTTCGGCAGTTTTCGACGATAATTTTACCTGATCAGCTTCAATATCGACCGATTCCTCAGGTCGAGTAATCGTCACAAAGTAACGTGTAGTGCCTATGGTGTCAATTTCAAAAGCGTTATACAACACTTCCCATTCCTGGTCGAATTTTCGTAAATTGCAGCTAAAGAATCGAAGAACAAAACCAGCATCTTTTAATTTTTCAATGCTCTCATGACTGAAAATGCCCCATACCTCCATCCGTTCACGTTCTTTCTCAGTAAGCTGAAGCTTTTGTTCCAGCGCCTCTTTTTCAGCCAAAATTGCTTCGGCTTTCGAAAGTAGCTCAATTCCATCCGCAGCTTTGTTGGCTGGCAACTGAACCGCGTTTTTTGGAATACGTTTTTCAAGCCGCTTCAGTACGTTTTTTACACGTGAAGACAATTGCATTTTTTCACGTAAAACATCATTCTCAGCAATCCCTCCCGGTTTTTCGATTACATGCAACACACCCGTGTCTTTCAGTTTTTCAAGAAATTCGTTGTATTGCCGGTGATATACCAGAAAAGTATAGCGTTTCATCTTTAATATCATAACTCAGCCTCCTTCATTTTTTGTTGACGTGATTTTACGATTTTTTGCGACGATTTAGAAAGGTTTTCCTCATCTTCCATAAAACGTTTGATCTTTATTATGGCTTCCTCATAACCAGGAATCTGTACTTTTTCGAACAGATTCACTTTTTGTGTGGTCTTTTTACGAGCATATTCGAGCAGGTTAAGTTTCTGTACACAAAATTCCTGCTCAATGCCTACCTGAGCCAGCTCCTTGAGTTGTGTCAGCCCGTCGGCTATCCACTTGGGAGAGTTGAATAAACTATAGGGCTTTGAGCTGTAAATAACATCGTTTAAAACGGGTATGCGAACACCTGCTATTTTTTTTACACTCATTATCACATCCTTTACTTGCAATAGGGAAGTGTCAAATTCGCCCCACAAAGCCAGCATTTTATCATATGCGGCAATGCGTTGTTCTACTTCGGTTTCAAGTGTTACTATTTCATCTTTGGCACGTTTCACTTCAACACGCAGGGCACTTTCCTTATTTTTTATTGTAGGCAAAGCACGAACCCGCATTTTGAGGTTTTTCTCAAGTACTTGTAGCGATGTTTTATTGTATTGAAATTGTATAGCCATATTTTTATCAGTATTTCTTCCGAAAAACTTTATTTTTTAATGGTGATATAAACAGGTTCATCTTCGTGAACCTCATTATCGCTGTTTTTTCTTTTTATTGTGTGCTTAATTTTTAAAACTGCAAAATTAAGCTCAATACTGGTTTCTGTTTCAGACACATCTTTGTCGTTACCAAGAAGTTCAGTCATTATTTCAGCGCTTTGCTGCATCAACGATTTCTGCACTTTTTCCTCTTTTGTTTCCACCAGTTCCGATACCGCACGTGTAAAAGCTCTTAGTTTGGTAAATGTTTCGATAATACCAATGGTAGTTTCAGTCGCTTTCTCACTTTTCAGAATGGTTGCCAGCATATACAAACCTTTTTCGGTAAATACTTTTGGAACAACATAGGAGTATTTCCTGTTTTTTAGGTGGTCGAAATTTTCGACCACATCGATGTAATTATCAGATTTATAGTCGTCTGAAGCGTTTTGCTTTATTCTGATTTGTCTCCATTCCGGTTTTGTAAGTTCGAAAATGTAGCCTTTTGGAAATTTCTCAGGATTGTTTTTGAAAGCTTCATTTACTCGTTTTGTTTCAACACCATATAGCTCAGCCACATCAAAATCGAGAATCACCTGTTGATTTCTGATGTCAATGATTTTGTCTTCGATGTTGCTAAGTTTTATAATGTCTGACATAAAAAATTCTTTAAGTAGTCAAAAATTTTTGACCGCTTTGTGTTAATCTCCCCTTAAGGGGTTAGGATCGCTACTTTTTCCAGTATTTATCTACCAAAGCCTGTTTGATATTCACTTCGGCTGGCTTAAAATGATCTCCGAACATTTCCCAAGCGATATCCAACATGGCTGTAGTATCAATATTTACATCTATAGCCAGCAATTTCGATGAATAATCTCTGGCAAATGCCAAAGTACGATCATCGTAATCGGTTAAATCGAACCCGTTCTCAAGTTTGGTTTTGGCGTTGGCAGCATCTGCAAATAGTCGCACTGCGGCATTCATTACCTGCGGATGATCTTCTCTTGTTTTTTTACCGATTACAAGTTGTTTCAGTCGCGAAAGCGAACGGAACGGATCGACAATAACCTTTCCTACATCAGAGTCGCGACGCAAGAATAGCTGACCTTCAGTAATATATCCTGTATTATCGGGAATGGCATGCGTAATATCACCACCCGAAAGAGTTGTCACTGCAATAATTGTAATTGAGCCACCGGCAGGGAATTGAACAGCTTTTTCGTAGATTTTAGCTAAATCGGAATATAGTGAACCGGGCATAGAATCTTTCGACGGAATCTGATCCATACGATTGGATACAATGGCCAGTGCGTCGGCATACGAAGTCATATCGGTAAGCAATACCAGTACTTTTTCGTTCTTGTCAACAGCAAAATATTCAGCTGCAGTCAATGCCATATCTGGAATAAGCAAGCGTTCAACAGGTGCATTTTCAGTTGTATTCATAAAACTTACAATTCTGTCGAGTACGCCGGCATTGTTGAACACGTTTTTAAAATACAGATAATCATCGTTGGTAAGTCCCATGCCGCCCAGGATGATTTTATCAGTTTTTGCCCTGAGCGCTACATTGGCCATCACCTGATTGTAAGGTTGATCCGGATCGGCAAAAAAAGGAATTTTCTGTCCCGAAACGAGTGTGTTATTCAGGTCGATACCAGCGATACCAGTTGCAATAAGCTCCGAAGGCTGTTCGCGGCGTACCGGATTTACCGATGGCCCTCCGATTTCGCGCTCATCACCTTCCACCTCAGGACCGCCATCAATAGGGTCGCCGAAAGCGTTGAAGAAACGTCCGGCTAACTGATCGCTCACTTTTAATGAGGGAGCTTTGCCCAGAAAAATCACTTCGGCATCCGTAGGAATTCCTTCGGTTCCTTCGAAAACCTGTAATGTCACTTCATCTCCCATAATTTTTACAACTTGAGCCAGTTTCCCGTTCACGGTTGCCAGTTCATCGTTGCCAACTCCTGTTGCTCTGAGTGAGCAGGTGGCTTTATTGATCTGGATTATTTTAGTATAAATTTTCTGAAATGCTTTTGTTGCCATTTATTTAATGTTTAATTCGTTTTTTTATATCGGGTCTGCGCAAAGCGGCGGGCACGATGAATGCTAACAAATAATATGTTAAATTCTTCTTTCTGCAAGAATTACATTCAATTCAGCTATATATTTTTCAAAATCTTCGGAATGGAATTCGGAATAATTTAATTGGCGACACACATTGATGACTCCTTTAAAATAATCCATTACTGCAACAAAATCGCTGAAATCAAAGTTGGTATGACAAATGCTCATTACCAGATTCAGCATGTATTCCTGACGTTCGATAGGTGTAACCGAATCAACTTTATCAAAAGCGTCCTGTTGTAAAATTACAAAGTCAATAACTTCCGATTTCCAGAAGGTAATGTGATAATCAACAGGCACGCCATCGTCACCCAAAATATTGATTTGTTCCTGCACTTCTTTCCCACGTTGCAAAATGGTTTTCATATCGTTCACCTTGCTGGTCCAGTCCGGCGAAATGCGTTTTGAAATATATTCCTCAAATTCGGGATATTCGATATATTTTGAATAACTGTCAATCGGATTCACAGCTGGATAACGCTTACGGTCGGCACGCGCCTGTTCAAGCGCATAGAAACAACGGGCAGCTTTTTTGGTTCCCTCAGTCACCGGTTCCTTCAGGTTACCTCCGGCAGGAGAAACGGTTCCGATAAAAGTAATGGAACCGGTTTGTCCGTTTTTAAGGTAAACATAACCGGCGCGACTGTAAAATGTGGCAATAATTGCCGACAAATCCATAGGGAAAGCATCCTGACCCGGAAGTTCTTCCATGCGGTTACTCATTTCGCGGAGCGCCTGTGCCCAACGTGAAGTGGAGTCGGCCATCATCAATACGCGAAGTCCCATAGCGCGGTAGTATTCCGAAATTGTCATGGCTGTGTAAACCGATGCTTCGCGCGAAGCCACGGGCATGTTCGACGTGTTGGCGATGATAATGGTACGTTCCATCAATTTGCGTCCTGTGTGCGGATCTTCGAGTTCGGGAAATTCAACGAAAATCTCCACTACTTCATTTGCGCGTTCTCCACAGGCGGCAATGATAACGATATCAGCTTCGGCTTGTTTGGAAATAGCATGCTGCAAAACGGTTTTTCCTGTACCGAAAGGTCCCGGAATAAATCCTGTTCCACCTTCCACAATCGGATTGGCGGTATCGATGGTGCGAACGCCTGTTTCGAGCAATTTGAACGGACGCGGTTTTTCGGTGTGAACGTTGATGGCTTTTTTTACCGGCCATTTCTGAACCATGGTTACTTCTATTTCTTTACCGTCGGCATCGAGCAGTACGGCAATGACATCTAGAATTTTATGTTCGCCTTGGGCGACAATGGATTTTACGGTGAAAGTTCCTTCAAATTTAAAAGGAACCATGATTTTGTGAGGTTGGTGGTTTTCGTCCACTTCGCCCAGCCAAAAACCGGCTTCCACTTTATCGCCCGCTTTGGCTAAGGGCTTGAAATCCCATAACTTTTCGGTGTCGAGCGGGTAATTGTATTCTCCGCGTTGCAGAAAAATGCCTGTAAGCTTATCGAGGTCGTTTTGTAAACCATCGTAATTGCGCGAGAGCAATCCGGGACCAAGCGTTACTTCGAGCAAATGCCCCATGAACTCCACTTCGTTTCCTACCTTCAGACCACGTGTGCTTTCAAATACTTGTACATAAGCATTATCGCCAATTACTTTTAGCACTTCGGCCATTAGTTTATGCGAACCTAATGTAATGTATGCAATTTCGTTTTGAGCTACGGGACCGTCTACTTCCACCGTAACCAGATTGGAAATGATACCTTTAACTTTTCCTTTTGTTGACATAATTTTTAAATGTGCCAATGTATCAATGTGCCAATAACCACAACATTTCGAAACATAAGGCTATATGAATGTTTATATTTTTTTTTGAAACTGTCTTTTGTTTTCTCAGAGGGAGCCAACTGCAAGCTCAAATCCAGTGAACTCATCAATAATCGGGCAATCCGAAAATCGCCCATTCCGAACTATTCCCCGAACTTAACTCCTTCTTTCAGGCTTCCAAGTAAATCCCTGAAAATCTTTGCTCCTTTTTCTGCCGAAAGCATTTTCCAACGCTCTAACATCTCCATTTTCAGTACATAAGCCAATACTTTTTCGACCGAAAAGTAATGAAAGAAAGTGTTCTCCTCGAGCCACGACCATTTCAGCGCATCAATTTTTTTTTCTCTCTCAAGTAAATTTTCTTCTTCGGCAATTCTCAGCACTACTTCAAGTTCATCGAACATGCCATGCAACCCAAAGTCGCGGGCATTGCTTGTCCGTATGGCTTGTGCTACTTCATTCTGGCCTATTACAAATTTTTTCGGATCAAATCCGTGTTTCCTGCAGGCAATGGCAGCAAGAATATTATTGACGTTCAAATTAAACTCAAACCAGCTACGTAGAAAAGCATTGTCGTTTTTCATGGCATAATCGTAATACAGTGTGGCCATGTAATCTTCCTCAAGTATTCCCTCGCTACCCAATTTATCAGCATCGTAATTTGAAAAGAAAGTATTGAAATATGGAAGTAAGCGAGTATCGTTTGGCTTTTCAAACTCCTGCATCAAAGTAGTAAGTTGCTGCCAGTCGTCGGTCGTCAGGTTGCCGAGCGGATGCAAGGCTGCCTCTTTATTTTTCAGAAAAGTCAGAAAATTAGTATTGTCGTATGCAGCAAAAAGTAGTTTTAGTAAGCCAGCATCCGATGCCGAAAGTTGTTCCATCAAATCCTTTTTTAAGGTGGACATTGATGTTGTAATTTTAGTATCTTCGGCTTGTATATCGGGAAGTCCCGCAATGAGGCAATAGTAGTTCATTGTTGAAATGTTTGTGGTTCCTGGTTTGAAAGTTTTGAAATGATCATTACTTTCTGATTAAAACAACATTTCCACTAATTTTGGCCGGAGGAATTCTTTGAAATAGGCTATAAATTCATCATCTCCAAAGGTGATTTTATATCCTTCTTTTTCGGGAGCAATACTGAAATCGGCTTTTATTCCATTGGCTTCTTTAATTTTCAAACCTTTGTTCAGCAAGTCTTTTGCATTGGTCATAAAATAATCGGTCAATGCTTTTGCGTCTTTTGTTTCGATCACTAAAGCCTGATCTTTACCCCATTCCTGTACCAACGTGAGTATGGTTTTTTGCATAAAAGCCTTATCGGCAGTTGCAGCTTTTACTGATTCGGATACTATGCTGCCGCAAATTAAATCAACAACTTCTGTTTTCAGGGCATTTACCGACTGCTGGGCAAATAATTTTAATTCCGATTTTGTGTTCTTCGAAAGCTCAGCCGATTTTGATTCGGCGCTGGCAACTATCTGAGCCGCTTCGGCTTTTGCTTTTGCAATAATGTCAGCAGCCTGAATTTCGGCCTTATCAATAATTGCCTGTGCTTCTGTATTTCCCTTTTCTACTCCTTCGAAGTAGATTTTATCGGTAAGTTCCTGGAGTTTTGTGTTCATTTGATTTTTATTTTGCTTTTTATCTAACGAATCGCAAATTTAGCATTTAATTTATCACAGTAACACACTTTTATGAAATATTAAAAAAGTAAATTAAATCAGTTTTTTTTATCTTTCTGTTTTCGTTGCTTAATGCAAACCTTTTGCTTAATTTTGCTATTCTTTCTCATATAAACGCAACGAACAATGATTACAATTGGATTACTTTCGGACACGCACGGTATGCTCGATGAGCGGATTTTCGAACATTTTGCCTCCTGCGACGAAGTGTGGCATGCCGGCGATATTGGTTCGCTCGAAGTAGTAAATAAACTGCAAAACTTCAAACCCCTGCGTGCCGTATGGGGAAATATTGATGGCTATGAAATACGGACGTTGTTTCCTCAGCACAATAAGTTCCTGTGCGAAGGTGTAAAAGTATGGCTTACCCACATTGGTGGATATCCAGGTAAATACGATGCGCTGGTTCGTCCGGCCATTTTTCAGCAATCTCCAAAACTGTTTGTCTGTGGACATTCACACATCCTGAAAGTGAAATACGATAAAAATCTCGATCTCCTGCACATCAATCCCGGAGCAGCTGGAAAATATGGTTTTCATAAAGTACAAACACTTGTACGATTCGAAATCGATGGAGAGAAGATTCAAAATCTTGAAGTGATAGAACTTCAGCCAAAGCAAATATAGTAGCGATGCCGAAAAACATTTTACACGAAAATCACGTTTGAGAAGTAATTATCAAACGTAGTTATATGGATTCACTTTTCGATGGGGTTAAAGAATTTAATGCTAATGATTTTCTTGAGAACAAAGAATTATTCGAAAAAATAGGTCGCAATCAGGAACCGCATACGCTTTTTATTGGCTGTTCCGATTCCCGTATCGTTCCAAGCATGATCACCAATACCTTGCCGGGAGAGCTTTTTGTGATCCGAAATATTGCCAATTTAGTGCCTCCGTATCGTACCTCCGACGAATTTCTGGCCACCACTTCGGCCATTGAGTATTCGGTGAAAATTCTCAATGTATCCACCATTCTTATTTGCGGACACTCCAACTGTGGCGGCTGCAATGCGCTTTATATGGACGAAACGCAGGGAAATGAAATCCCTCACACCCGCAAATGGCTTGAACTTGCCAAAAATGTAAGGAACAAGATGGTGAAACTGAGAATTGCTGACCCGGCTGTGCGCGAATGGATGACCGAGCAACTCAATATTGTAGAGCAAATGAACCACCTGCTTACTTATCCTTATATCCGCGAAAAATATAACCAGGGAGAATTAAATATTTTAGGTTGGTATTATATTATCGGTACAGGTGAAGTATTTAATTATCAGAAAGAAGAGAATAGATTCGTGAAAATTGAATGATTTTTTTAGGAAAACTTATGTTTTTAGTCCTTTTTGTCTGAATTCGGCATTATCTTTGTTAAATATTGAATCAGTTATTTTTAATATTTACAACTAAAAAATTTCAGATATGAAAACATCTTTTCTGCTTAAATCTGCTGTAGTGTTGCTTGCAGCAACTTTATTATTCGCCGGTTGTGCCAGTTCTACAATGATCAACAGCACTCCCAGTGGCGCTAAAGTCGTAATTAACGGCGAAGCGGTTGGCGTAACTCCTTATTTGTATACCGACACCAAAATCGTTGGTAGTTTAGTAACTCTCGATCTCACACTCGAAGGTTACGAGCCTATCTACACTTCTTTCCGCAGGTCAGAGGAATTCAATGTGGGTACTTTTATTGGTGGCTGCTTTGTTTGGCCTTTCTGGTTATGGACAATGGATTACAAGGCTAAACACAATTATGAGTTAGTTCCGCTGAGCATAAACCAAAGCGCAGAATTACCGGTAATTCAAAGTAATACATCTAAAGTAGAAAGACTTAAAGAACTTAAACAGATGCTCGACGAAAAGCTGATTAATCAGGAAGAATTTGAAAAACAGAAAAAGAAAATTCTTGACGAGCAATAAGGTTTGTTTTTTGAACAATAACGATAATCCACATAAAAAATCCTCTGAAAAACAATTGTTTCAGAGGATTTTTTAGTAGGTTCAATGTCCTGTGCCTTTGGCAAAGCAGTAAGAAATTCAGGCACAGGCACAGGCGAAGAAAGGCAAAGGCAAAGGCACAGGCGAAGAAAGTCAAAAGTCAAAAGTCAAAGGTCAAAAGTCAAAGGTCTTCGTACCCAAGTCCCCGATCAATTATCAACTCACCTTCAATCCCGAAAGTTTTCGGGACAAACTCTCAAATCTTCAACAGCCAACAATTCGAAACCCGGAACCCGAAACCCGAAACTCAAAACCCGAAACTCAAAACTCGGAACCCGAAACCCGAAACTCTCCTACCTTACCCCATGCATTAATTTTTGCAGCCACTTCGACAAGCCGAACAGAATTACAGCTGCTACTCCCGAAATAATTACAAAAAGCATAAAGAAGTCGTACATGGTTGCTATTTCGAACCCAATAAACGACTTTGGCTTACCGGCTTCGGGATATAAACCGCTTAGCATTCCGGCAAATTTATTGGCTGTGGCCATTGATAAATACCAAATACCCATAAGCAATGAGGCAAAACGAATAGGTGCCAGCTTGTTGACCATAGAAAGTCCGATAGGCGAAAGCATGAGCTCGCCCATAGAATGAATAAAATATAAACCGGTGAGCCACATTATACTTACTTTTACGCCCGGCTCAACACCATGCACTCCTAAAGCAATCACAAGGTAACCAACCGAGAGCAGAAATAATCCCATGGCTTGCTTGGTGGGCGATGCAGGTTCCATATTTTTCGAACCCAGCTTCAACCATAACCATGACATAAGCGGGGCAAATACAACTACAAAAACAGGATTGAAAGATTGGAAATAACTGGCAGGCATGGTCCATCCAAAAATCTCTCTGTTGGTTTGTTCATCGGCAAAATAAGTGAGCGAGGCGCCGGCTTGTTCGAATGCCGCCCAGAAGAAAATTACGAAAAAGGCAATCATGTAAATAACTGCTATGCGCTGTTTTTCTATTTTAGTGAGCGAACGATCGGTGATAACATAAGCCGGAATGACAATACAAAGCGAGAAAATAAACGCTCCGATTAAATCAAATTCGAAAGCAAAATGAAAAAGGCTGAACAATGCTACCAGTCCAAATGCCCAGATTATAAACTCTTTAATATTCTGCGACGAGGTTTTGGCAGGAGCTTTGTCTTTCTCCGATTTATTGCTTTCCACTTTGCTGGCAGCTACAAGCCCCAGTTGTTCGCCGTTAGGGCCAATCAAAAATTTGTTTTTCCAGCCAATAAAAAGAATCAAACTCAGGAACATGCCCACGGCAGCGGCCAGAAATCCCCATTTAAAATCGGCAGGGTTGCCTGTGTCGCCCAGATAACCGGCAAGTAGAGGAGCAATAAATGCTCCTACATTTACACCCATGTAAAAAATGGTATAGGCCGAATCGAGCCTTTTGTCGCCCGGCTCGTACAGACTACCCACCATGGTGGTGATATTTGGTTTGAAAAATCCGTTCCCGAAAATGAGCGAAGCCAAACCAATGTACATCAGCCAATGAGCTAATTCGCTGTTCTGATAATAGAGTGCGCTGAAAAACATAAACATCTGACCAACTAACATCAATATAGCGCCCCAAAGTATGGAACGACGCATTCCCCAGTAACGGTCAGCTACATAACCGCCAATCAGCGGTGTAAGGTAAACCAGTCCGGTGTAGTTTCCGTAAATGGATGAGGCTAATTCCTTGTCCATTAAAAGGGCTTTGATAAGATAAAGCGTAAAAATGGCGCGCATGCCATAATAGCTTATTCGCTCCGACATGGCGGTTGTAAATACAAAATAAAGGCCTTTGGGATGACCTTTTTTCACTTGTTCAGTTGACATATTCTTTTATTTCAGTTTTACAAAAAAAAATGAACGCTCTTATCAGAACAGCGCTCACCTTAAAAATCATTTTTTTGATAAATGCGGTACAAAAGTACTTATTTTGTCCGGAAAACTTTGCTTTTCCTATCAAAATACAAAAGTAGTAAACAATAATAATTTGAATACGACTATAAAAGTTTATCTTTTCATTTCGAGTTGGATGGATACGGCCTGCACCTTTGCACCGAGCGGAGGCTGCATTTTTGTTAATTTAAGCTTCATGCTCTGAATGAGTGGAAACTTTGTAAAAACAGCATCTGCAATTCGCCGGGACACGTGCTCAATCAGTTGCGATCTGATTTCCATTTCTGCTTTCACAACATCGTAAACCAACTTGTAGTTCAATGTATCAGATAGTTGGTCGGTTTTCTCAGCTGCCGAAGTGTCGAGTTGCATGCTTAGCGTCACCAGAAAAGTATTTCCCAGTGTGTTTTCGTGCTCCAAACATCCATGATAAGCATGGAATTCCATATTTTCAAGTGTAATTTCTGACATTCTATGTTTTTTATTTAATCTTTGCTGGTTATTTCGCTTTCAAAACTTCCATCGTGTACAAAAGTACGTATTTTTTCGCCCGTTTTTAATTGCGCAACCGAATGAATTCGTTTTCCGTTGATCGTTGTAATTGTATAGCCGTGTTTTAGAAGAAATGCAGGAGAATGCGTTTCTATGTTTTTTTCGAGCAAGGTCAGTTTGTTTTTTTGCTGCATTACTTGCAGTCGTTTGGCCGAAACCAGTCTGCTCTTCTGGCGATTGAGCAAGTGTGCTCTTTGGGTCACCCAGGTACGCAAAGTGTGTTTTATATGCATTTGAGTCTGTGCGAAAAATTGCTGCTGTTGCTCTATCCTGCTTTTTGTTATTTGATAAATGTAGGAAGCTATATCGAGATGTTGTTTTTCGGTCATTTGTAGTTGCGTTATCAATAACTCGGCTGCGGCCGTTGGTGTTTTTACAGAGGTGTGTGCCACCATATCCAAAATGGACACATCGCGTTGATGACCTATTCCAGAAATGACAGGCAACGGAAACTGAGCACAATTCAGCGCTAAGTTGTACGAGTCGAAACATGCCAGATCGGTAGTGGCGCCTCCACCGCGGATAATCACCACCACATCAAACAAATCTGCATGTTCGTAAATTTTTTCCAATGCTGCAATAATAGAACTTTCGGCCTGATCGCCCTGCATGGTTGCCTGAAAAAGTTTGGAGTAGAAAACAAAGTGCGAGACATCATTCCTGAGTTGATCGCAAAAATCGCCATATCCGGCAGCCGTTGCCGACGAAATGACAGCCAGCCTTTGCGGAAGCTTGGGGAACGGTAATTGTTTATTCATGTCTACAATTCCATCTTCTTCCAGCTGACGTATAATTTTAAGCCGGCGCGCTGCCATTTCACCAATCGTAAAAGTAGGGTCGATGTCGCGGATATTCAAACTAAAACCATAAACGCCATGAAACTCTACACTTACCGCCACCAATACGCTTAGCCCTGAACGAAGATTTTGTCCCGTACTGCTTTCAAAATAAGGTTTTAGCATCTTATAAGTCGACGACCAAATGGTGGCTTTGGTTTTGGCAAGTAATACATCGGTATTGTTCTCTTTTTCAATTAGCTCGAGATAACAATGTCCATTGTAATTTTCGCGCAGCTCGCTTATTTCGGCCCGTATCCATACGGCTGTGTCGAAATTAATCTTTAAAGTTTCCTGAATGCGATCGGTAAGTTCTGAAAGGCTAATGGAATCCATTTTTATTTTTATCTGATTGCTATTTTTTGTGTTTGCACTTTTTTGCCCGAAGTAACAGTGATAGCATATATGCCTTTCACAAGATGAATTATAGGGATGAAAGCGCTCTCATTGTTGAATTCGGCACTGCTTACAATGCTCCCATTGCTGCTGTAAACACTGGCTGAGTAGTTTTCGGATGGGTTGTCAATTCGTTTTCTGATGTTGATTTGGTCAGGGTACACGATAATGTCAACAAGTCTGTCGTTGTCGTCATCTATTTTATCCACAGCGTTGTAAAGAGGCAAATTCATTTCAGCCTGTAAAAAGTTAGGAATTCCATATCCCATTTGAGTGGTGGGTGCGTCATGAAGGTTGCAACTTTGTATCACAGCATTGTAAAAGACATCTAAATTTGGATGTGGATCAAAGCTTTTGTAGCGCTGAAGTAAACAAGCCAGCATTCCAGCCATGATAGGAGAGGAGAAAGAAGTTCCATTGTTTGTTGTTATACTTCCCCACGCCGACAGAACAGATGAAGCAGAACCCATGGCACACAGATCTGGCTTTGTCCTGTTATCGGCACTGGGACCAAACGAACTGAAATAGCTTGGTGCTCCGGTTTGAGTGACTGAACCTACGGTGAAAATTTTTTCTGCATCAGCAGGTGAACCTATGTATTTCCAGGATTTACTTCCATCGTTTCCGGCACTGTTGCAAACTACAATTCCCTTTTGAGCAGCCATTGTAGCCACCCTGCTGGCTCGCGAAACCTTTCCGTTCATATCGGAATAACTGAAGTCCATTGACGGATCATCAAAGACCGTGTATGCAAGCGAAGAATTAATCACATCTACGCCCACGCTGTCGGCAAACTCAACGCCGGCCACCCAGAAATCGGTTTCGACAAGGTATTCAGTTGGGTCATATTCTGTTCGTATCAGCCAATAAGAGGCATGAGGTGCAGTCCCCACGAACTGATCCTGAAGGTTTGCCGCCATTACCGATAAAACCTGAGCACCATGATAATCCTCAGCAAATACATAATTCCCCGGGAAGATAATGTCTTTTGTTCCCAATAATCGACCTTGCGTACGTAAACTGTCAAATCCCGAATTTACATCCACATTAGCAAATCCGGCATCCAATACGCCTATATGTATGTTTTGACCCATAAAGCCTCTAGCGTGTAGATGGCTTCCGTTCAACTGGTTTATTTGGGTGGCTGTAGCTCCATAATTAAATTCAGTTGCTTTTGCCTTTGCTTTCTTCCGGGCAGCTTTCGGGATGTTTAACTGACCGCTGTACTGAACCCATTTTACAAATGGTAATGCCCTTACTTGCTGCATGGGGCTTGAATCGCCGACTAGAACGGTAACACCATTCATCCATTTACTACGCGAATGAAGTTTTATTCCGGGCAGCGAAATCTGGTTGATGTACGAAGGATTGACAGGTAAATCGGTGGAGTCGCAGCTTATTCCAAACGTGTTTCGCCGTTCAATTGCACGGGCCGATAAGTATGCTGAAGGATTGCTTAGTGAGTAGGGTGAATTGTTTTTGTCACTGAACTGAACATAAAAATAATATTCAGTTTGCGCTGCTACAGACAGCGTAAATACGATACAAAAAAGAAGTAAACTACAAAAACGTTTTTTCATAACGAACAATGAAGTAATTATCGCAAAAATACAAATTTTATTTATAACACGATTAAAAGCAGCAAAGTTTAAAAAAGATTAAATTATTTGGCTGACAGAACAAGAATTACGAAACTCTCGTATATTTGCGAAAGTTTCGTAATTGAAACATTTGATGATACTTTTAAAAAGAACAGAAAGGGAAAATGAATATGGAAAAACTAACTTATCAGGAACAGGAAATGATGCTGATAATTTTTCAGCAGGGAAAAGGATTTATAAAAGATTTTATTGAAAAAATGGAAGAGCCACGCCCACCTTATACAACGGTGGCTTCTATAGTGAAAAATCTGGAACGGAAAGGATATGTGAAAGCCAAACGTTACGGAAATACTTACGAGTATAGTCCGGTGATGGAGGAAAGCGAATATAAATCGAGATTTATGTCGGGTGTAGTGCAAAACTATTTCGAAAATTCATACAAAGAGATGGTGAGCTTTTTTGTGGAAAAACAAAAAATATCAGCCGAAGAATTACAGGAAATTATTAAACTCATCGAAAAGAAATGAATCCAACACTAATTTATCTTCTGAAAGTGAACATTGCGATAGTATTGTTCTACTTATTTTATCGGTTGTTCTTTGCCAACGACACATTCTGGAAAACGCGCCGCGGTTATCTTTTATTCAGCATTGGGCTGTCATTCGTTTATCCGTTTTTTTCTATCGAAAGCTGGTTGCAAAGTCAGCCAACCATGCAAACAATGGTGGCCAATTACACATTGTTGCAGGAAATAACGGTGACCCCCGAAAATCAATCCGGTTTTTTTAGTGTCGAAATGCTGTTATGGACAGTTTATGGATGTGCTGTTGCCGGGCTTTTCGGTCGGTTGATTGTTCAACTGATTTCAATTTTACGTATAAAGCTTCAGGGAAAGCGGGAAACTGTTCAGGGAATAAGTATAGTTGCCATAGACAAAGAAATCACTCCTTTTTCGTTTTTCAGTACTGTTTATATGAATCCGAAGTTGCACAACGAACATGAAATAAGCCAGATTCTTACCCATGAGCTGACTCATGTAAAACAACTGCACAGCATGGATGTGATGTTGAGCGAATTATTATGTATCGCCTTTTGGTTTAACCCGGCTACATGGTTGCTCAAGCGCGAAATCCGTCAAAATCTTGAATTTTTAGCCGATAACAAGGTAATCAGTTCCGGTTTCGACAGCAAAAGCTATCAGTATCATTTACTTCAACTTTCGTATCAATCACCGGAATTAAAACTCACAAATAAATTTAATGTATTACCCTTAAAAAAACGTATTAAAATGATGAATCAACAAAAAACAGAAAAAGCAGGTATACTAAAGTATTTGCTTATTGTTCCTCTTTCGCTTGCACTTGTTTTTACAAGTAATGCCGAATCAATTATCAGTGCTGCAAAATCGGAACTTCAAAGCACACCTAAAATAATAGTGAAAACAGCTGGTGTGCAGAAGAATGCTAAAGTTGAAAACCAGTCCCAACCAAATGTACAAAAAGAACTTGTAATCGTTGGATATGGAGCAACAAAAGAAAAACTTCCTGCAGAAACAACAGCATCTGCTTCGTCGCAGGACGATAAAGTGATTTTTACCGTAGTGGAAAAAATGCCTGAATTTCCAGGTGGTGATAAGGCTCTAGTTAATTTTTTATTAAATAGTGTAAGGTATCCGGTTGAGGCACAGAAATCAGGTATTCAGGGACGTGTGATTTGCCAATATGTAGTGGACGAAAATGGTGCGATTAGTGATGTGTCGGTTGTACGTGGTGTTGATCCTTCTTTGGATCAGGAGGCTGTAAGAGTTATAAAATCAATGCCCAACTGGATTCCAGGCGAACAAAGAGGGAAAAAGGTATCGGTGAAATACACATTGCCGCTTAATTTCAAACTCGATGGGGCAAATGCAAAGGAAAATGTTGATTTTAAGCCCTCTTTCGATCCTAAAAATCCGCCTTTAATAGTGTTGGATGGTGAAGTCCTTCCTGCGAATTTCAATATGTCGATATTAAAACCTGAAAGCATTGAAAAAATCGATGTATTGAAAAATGCTTCAGCCACTGCAATCTATGGCGAAAAAGGCAAAAATGGAGTGATCATCATCACCTCGAAAAAATAACATTTTTTGTTGAAACCTAAGAGTGAGTGTGTAATTGATTTTTCGCACTCATTTCTTATTTTCTCCCAAACTGATCAATTTATTCTGCTTATGAAATCATACAACATTATTCTATTTCTGATGTTTTTTTGTAGTATAGCCGGGGCACAGGAAAAGGCTATTAATCAGGCTATCAATCGCTACGATTATGAACGGGCAATACAACTGATCGGTAAAGAAAAATACAGCACCGAGTTGGAGATTATTAAAGCAAAGTGCTATAAAAATCTGCTTCAATTTGACAAGGCTGCAAAAATACTCGAAAACATTGTTGCCACTGACAGCCTGCATCTTCAGGCATTAAACGAATTGGCCGATTGCTACCAATCCATTGGTAATTATAAAAAATCAGAAGCAATTTACAATAAATGTATCCGTATTGAACCTGAAAATAAATACTTCAAATTCAGTCAGATAAGCATACTCTACAAGCTAAAGGAATGGAAGAAAACCATTGATAAAACAATGGAAGTTCTTAAATCAGATTCAATTCCTGTTTTGTACTCGCTTACCGGTGATTGTTATTGGCAAATAGAAAAAAACGATTCAGCAGTACATTATTATAAGAAAACTTTATCCCTTGCGCCGGAGGATTATAACACGACCTTCAAACTGGCCAAAATTTATCTTCAGACTCAGCGATACAATGAAATGATTGGTTGTACGAATGATTATATAAGTATTGATTCCACCAATAAATCGATCAACCAATACAATGGAATTGGCTATTGTTTTATTCAACAATTCGACAAAGCTGTTGATCGGCTTGTTAAGCTGTATGTGGATGGCGACAAGTCATTTACAACTAATTATTTTCTTGGAGCAAGCTATTTTGGCCTTCAGGATTATTATCCGGCTTACGAGCATCTTACCGAGGCTTATGATGTGGATTCGACTAATTTGAATCTTATTTATTACCTGGGTAGATCGGCTATTTTGAGTGGAAAATTCCAGAAAGGGACTACGGTTTTGGCAAAAGGATTGGAATTAATGACCCCAAAAGACTCAGTTCTTTACAATTATCACAGTACCCTGGCGCTTGGATATTCGCGTTGGAGCAAACATCAGGAAGCGATTCAGAACTATGAAGCCTGCCTGAAGTTGAAGCCTGATATTAAAATGACGATGTACAGCATTGCCACTATTTACGATTATAGCCTTAAAAATCAGAAACAAGCGCTTAAGTATTACAATATGTTTTTGAATACTTTCCCGAAAGAGCCTGAACAAAAAAAGGAAGAGTCTAAAAAAGAATTAAACGGAACTTATTATTCGGCGGTGAAGAACCGAATTGAAGAAATAAAAACAGAATCGTTTTTCAAAGAAAAATAAAAAAATGGCTGTGCGGATTGAACTGCACAGTCATTTAATTATAACTTAATCAGGATTAGTTTTTTACCTTAAAATCAACGCGACGGTTTTGACTGCGACCTTCAGGAGTTGCATTGTCGGCAACAGGTTGAGTTTCGCCATAACCAACGGCGCTTAGTCTTGCTGCATTAACGCCTTTATTGACGATGTATTTCTTCACTTCATCAGCACGTTGTTGTGATAAATTCAGGTTGTAATCTTCCGGGCCTACGCTGTCGGCATGACCGGCAACTTCTACTTTATTGTATTGTGGGTTGTTTTTAAGCACATTCACAACATTATTCAAAATAGGGTTCGATGCAGGTTTAATCACTTTGCTGTTTGTTTCAAACTGAATTCCGTACATGGCATCGCCAAAAGCTTTTTTAGCTTCATCGTTTACAACAACACAGCCATTTGCATCAACTTTTGAACCGGCAGGGGTGTCAGGACATCTGTCGATATAATCGGCTACGCCATCTTTATCTGTATCGATAGGGCATCCGTTGGCATCTACCTGAACGCGTGCAGGAGTTGCAGGGCATTTATCAAGATAATCAGCTACACCGTCATTGTCAGTATCAACCGGACAACCTCTTGTGTCAACTTTTACTCCGGCAGGGGTATCAGGACATCTGTCGTCGATATCTGGCACGCCATCTTTGTCCGAATCCAAAGAACAACCGTTGGCATCCACTTTTTCGCAAGCAAGTGAATTAGGACATTTGTCGAGATAATCAGCTACGCCATCTTTGTCTGTATCGATAGGACAACCTTTTTCATCCACTTTTACGCCAACAGGGGTGTCGGGGCATAAATCATTTTTGTCAGAAACACCATCGTTATCAGAATCTTTATTTTTTCCAAGGCTAAATACAACGCCGAAAAGGTGAGCTCCATAGGCATCGTTACCACCTTTTTCACGTATGTCGTGATTATCAGCGCTTGTGAAATTGTAGTTATACTGATACTGCAATGCAAATCCTTCTGTGATTTGATATTTCAAACCAACTCCTAATGGTACAATAAAGTCAGTTCCATCGTAGTCAGCCTGAGCAGGAAAGTCTTTTACTTCGCCGTAGCTTGCAAGCCCTAATCCGATGGATAAGAATGGTGACCATTTTGAGTCTTTGTTAATAATGTAGCCATTGTTCAGCTTGTAATGAGCAAACAATGATGGTTCAAATTTAGTGGCAATGAATTTTTCGCTGTATTTATGGTAAATGCCATACAGACCGTAATTAACTCCTAAACCTAAATCAAATGAGGGATTTAAGTAATAGTTTAATGTTGCACCACCACCCCAATAGCCAAGAATGTACTGTGAAAAAGTGAAATCGGTTAACGCATTTCCACCCAAGTCACCAGCGTATTTTGTACTAATACCATTCAGGCCAATGGCAAATTTTCTATCGGCAGTTTGTGCAAAACTAAATTGCATACACACCAGTAGAATGACGATAAAAAGACTTTTTTGTTTCATAATCGAATTAATTTAAAATGTTAATCTGTAGTTTTATTGAATATATAATTGTGTAAGAATTATATTTGTTGTAGCATTACAAAGATAACAAAAGAATCTAACAAATGTTTCTAAACGATTAATTTTTTACTTAAAAATCACAAAATGACTTATTTTTGTCAAATAATACGATGTTTTCATGTATAAAAACACACATTTTAAAATAATTCTGCTTCGCAAAGAAAGCTATTTTATTTTTACAGTAATACGTTTTGCAATATCGAGTGCTGTTGTAATTGTTTTTAAATCAGTTGTCAGGCTGCCATCTTTGCCTGAGTAATGGCTATGTCCTAAAGGGATCATTGTATATTCAAGTCCGGGCTTTGTAGTGTCGATATCTACACTATACACCAATGCAGGCTGGCTCGACGTTTTATATTCCTTATCATCCGGAAATTTTGCATTGTGCCAGAAGTCATTCCAGTCCCATGATTGATTGAGTTCCAGCATTATTTTGTATTTACCTACTAAAGGTTTTTCAGTTGTAATATTCAAAACAAATGAAGTCTGAGGCGTAGCTCCGGTATAAGCATCAACTTCGGGTTGTCTTGGCGTAGGCATGTAAGTGCCATATTCATTTTTTATTCCTCGCTCGTGCGCCCAGAAAGGGAGGCTGGCGGGTCGTTGAATTTCACCCGGCATCCAACGACCTGTTTTATTATTTCCTCTTTCGAAATAACCCTTGGCAATGCTTTTTGAAATGTAAAGTGTTTGAATAAATTTTCCATTTTCATCGGCAAGCCACACGGCAAAAAGTGGATGATTGTGTTGTTTTCCCCGTTCGAACTGAAGTGTAATTGAACTTCCATTGTTATTTCCACCCAAGGTCAGTTCGGTAAATGTTTCAGGTTTCTTTTTAGCTGATGCTGTGATTGCAAAAACGAACAGTACAGCCAGTAATATTTTAGTTTTCATACATTAATTCATTATAAAATTATATTTCACTTTGTTTTGATAACGCTGAGATTATATTTTGATAATTAACCCTATAGATGGTAATACTGTTCCGCTGTAAGTTTCGATAATGCGTAAACCCTGTTTTGATGCATCTCCGTTTGGATCAGCTAAAATTGCTCCGTTCACATCTTTGTTTGTGTAAATCGGAGTTTTTTCACTTTGGAAATTATACGCATTCTGAATATCGGCATACAAATTTAATGCCCATTTTTTAAAGAAGAACTCTTTGTCAATTCTTATATCCAGTTGATGATTGCTGGACAGGCGATTAGCATTGAAATTTTCGTAATCCAAATAAGGCTGGTTGGTGATGTTCCAGGCTGCACGGTTGGTGGACAATGCTTCGTCGATAGGAGAATAAGGAGCTCCACCCACAAAACGCCAGCGTGTTGCAATGTTCCAGCTGTTTCTGAATTTGTAGCTTGCAATTAAATTAAGTAAGTGTTTTGTGTCCCACGAAGATGGACGATAGACACCATTTTTATCGGTAAATTCGCTGCGGAAGTAGGTGTAAGTCGAAGTAAGATTCAAATTGTTCCATTCCATGATTTTGTAAAGCACTTCAAAGCCATAGGCACGACCTTTTCCCGTTGAAATTATTTCCTCATCTCCAATTTGCCCGTAATCGGCACCCTGACTTGCAATGCTTATTCCCTCGCGAACGGATAAAGGGTAGTTGCTGTATTGTTTGTAGAAACCTTCAATCGTCATTCGCATTTTATCTTTGGGGCGGAATTCAAAGCCCATAATCAGCTGATTAGAAGTTATGTATTTCAGGCTTTCGTTTTTGTTTACGAGTGGTCCACCTGTAGTTTCGCGGTAACCCATTGTTGTATATGCGGGTTGAGCTGCATAACGTCCAATGTTAGCGTTGAAGTCCAGGCGTTCTGAAATCATATACGAAGCAGATAAACGCGGAGAAAACTGATTCAGTGGATTTTTCATATTTTCGTTGAAATTATTCCCAACAAAACTTACACCCAGTGAGAGTTTAAGCTTTTCTTCCAGAAATTCATCGGAAGCCTGAGCGAAGGCCTGATAGCCAAACAGATTTAACTCGGTGCTGTAGCTCAGTTCGTTCACTGTGTTGTTGTAAAATAATTTACGGTATGTGTCGTTGGTATAGTGCGAATAGCGAATACCAGCACCTACTTTCAGTTTCACGGGCATGTAAGGGTAATCCCTTTCGAAACGTAGTTTGTTCTCAGCTTCGTCCGATGTGTAATCGGATGTTTTAGGTCTCGTGTCATCATTGTTTTCGAACTTATAATTGCTGTTGCGCAACATGTTGCGACTCAACACCCAATTGTCGATAAATCCATCTCCAAAATGTTTGTAAACAGCACCCACCGTATAATTCCATTGCTTATAAATGGGCAAATAAGAAAGCAGGTACTTCTGATCTTCTGTTCCTGTTTGTTGCAGATCGGTATTGAGGGTTAAATTATCAATGGCGCCAATGCCGATAAAAGTAATTTCGTTTTTCTTGTTGATTTCATACTTGTATTTCAACTGAAAATCGTTGTAAGTAGGCAAAAACGGAAGACCAATGAATTTGAATAAATATTGTAAATAAGATTGACGTGCCGAAACAATAAAAGTAGATTTAGGACTTAACGGTCCATCTATTGTGAGGGCTGCATCCGAAGCTCCCACCGATAATTTGGAGTGAACGCGATCTTTGCTACCGTCTTTCTGGCGGATTTCCATTACCGAACTCAATGCATTGGTACGATTGGCAGGAAAAGCTCCGGTGTAGAAATTTATTTCACGTACAAAGTCAGGGTTGATAACGCCAATGGCTCCACCGGATGATCCCTGTGTTGCAAAGTGATTGATGACCGGAATTTCAACGCCATCGAGGTAAAATACATTTTCGGAAGGACCACCACCACGAACAATCAAATCGTTTCGGTTAGGATCGGTAGCCCCGACACCAGGCAAAGCCTGTACTACTTTTGAAACATCGCGGTTGGCACCTGCACTTTTTTCAATTTCCTGAACACCGATTGAAAGAACCGAAATTGGACTCTCGATGCGTTTAAGGTTCAGGTTTTGACGTACAACTACTTCTTTGATTTGTAATGCAGATTCCGTGACAGGGATATCAACAAAAGTAGTTTGGTTTCCCTGTACCTGAATTTCGGGTGAAACAGCAGTTTCGAATCCAACGAAACTAGCTACAAGCCGATAGAAACCAGGTGTTATACCAGTAAAAGTATAATTGCCATCGAGGTCGGAGGTGGAACCTGTTGTAGTTCCCTGAACTAAGATGTTTGCAAATTCGATGGGCTCATTTGTTTTTGCATTGAAAACACGCCCCTTTATTGTTCCTTTCTGCGAAAATACACACAAAGGCAATGCAATGATGAATGTCAGAATTAATACTTTCTTCATTATATATTCACTTTAAATTGTTTTAGTTTGTTTTTGTACCATTAAAAACAGAAATGATACAGTTTTGTTCTAATTGCAATGAAAAAAAGTAAATATTTTCGGATGTGCAGTTGTAAAACACATCTGGTCAAACGATAGTTAAAATATTATAGGTTTAATAATGCGTTTATTTTGAGGATTCTTTTTTGCTGATGGCATCGAAAAGAGGTACTAAATAGCCATTTTCGTAGCGGCATAGCAAGCAAATATTTCCTACAGGTTTTCCACTTTGCCATTCGATTGTAAGTGGATTTCCATTGTAAAGCATTTTGTCGAGAAAAGCGTTTCCAATTTTGAAAAGAAAATCATAATCCTGAGTTTCGAAAGTCAGAAGTTGCAGGTCGAAATTTTCTGTATCAAATTCGCAACTATAAATTGCCTCTTCGGCACATTCGGTACGAAGATACAAAGCTCTATCCACCATAACCGGGCAAAAGCTTTTCTGAGAATGAATGCAGGGCGTTGGTATTTTACCTGAATACGCTGTTTTGCCATCTACCTTCACTTCTATGTTGTTGATGTGTTGTATTAATAGCTGCGATTTGTGTATCAGATCATTATAATGATAGAATTCCTCCCAGCTATTCATTATTGTTGGGTCGGTAGGCATGTAATTTCCTAAAACCAGTTCGGCAGCTATGCCCGAAAGTTGAATTGTAATGTGCGACATAATATGAGTTTATTGATGCAAATATACAAAAAAAGGATACAGGAATGAATGACAACAATGGCAATGAATGATTAAATTCAGCATTATGAACCGACTGAATAGCCAAGGTGAATGCAGATGCTTTTAATGAAAAAGAGTGCCGGAATAAAGAAAAGCCGTCCGAACTGCAAGTGTAGTTTGGGCGGCTTTTTATGGTAGGTATAATAAATTAACGCAATAAGATCATCTGGTTTATCAGGATTGCCTGATAAACTCTTAGCTGTGAAAACAGATTAATAGATGTTTACAGAACAGATTTATACTTTCTTGACGCGAACGGCATTCAGCCCTTTTCGTCCTTGTTCGAGCTCGAAGGTAACTGCATCTCCTTCTTTTATAGTACCGGTTACGCCGTTGATATGCACAAAGTATTTTTCCTGTGTACCATTCTCTTTAATAAATCCGAATCCTTTTGAGTCGTCAAAGAAATCAACGCGACCGTTGCGTACAGCCGGAAGTTCTTCTTCTACTCTGCGTGAAACACCAATTTCGATTGTCGAAGCATCAATTTTTTGTTTTTTTGATGGATCTGGCGGTGTATTTGATAAATTTCCGTTTTCGTCAACATAGGCAATCATGTTGTCGAATCCACTTTCCGAAGGGTTCGATTTACGTTCCTCTTTTTTCTGTAGTTTTTCTTTTCTTTTTTTTAAACGTTTTTTCTCGTTTTCCTGTTTGATAAATGAGTTTTGAGATTTTGCCATTAAAATTTATATAATTTAAATATGATGTCGGTATCGTTCGTAGGGAACAAGGAGTGAAAGTTATATGCTGCGGAATATGAAAATGACTTGCTATAACCTGTTCGATGCAAATAGAAAGATGGCTCAACGTTAGGACAATTTTAAGTCCTTGTGCAAAGATACGAAAAAAAGTTGATATTATTTTTTATATTTCCTCAAGTCATTAAAATTTAGTGCGAAAGCTTTGACTTTTGCATGACTGAATAACTGAATAACTGATGAAGGGCAGATAGAAAAGGGTGGAGACCGGAGAAGTGATTTAATACTTCTACAGTTTCCACCCTTTGGTCTTTTTTCTTTTGTGCTGAATGCGGTATACGCTATCCGATGTTTTTATTTAAGCTCTGCCTTTTCCTTTTTAGGGAAAATAAGCGATATCACTATCGATACAATCAGAATTCCCAATATCGTAAACAATGAATAAATAATTGGAATTTTATAAAAACCTACAATCACCATTTTTACACCTACAAATACAAGAATGGCAGATAAACCATATTTGAGATAGTAGAAGTATTTAGTGATACCGGCCAATGCAAAATACAATGCCCTTAAACCCAATATGGCAAAGACGTTAGAGGTGAATATTATAAATGTGTCGTTTGATACAGCAAGTATTGCCGGAATGGAATCGACTGCAAATATCAAGTCGGTAAATTCCACAACAAGTAAAACCACAAACAAAGGAGTTGCAAAAGTCTTTGCGTTTATTTTTACGAAAAACTTGCCTTCGTGCATGTTTTCGGTCACCGGAAAAAATCTTTTGAATAGTTTAACCAGTATATTTTTATCCGGTTCAATTTTTTCGTCTTTATGAAAGAGCATTTTAATGCCGGTGTAAACAAGAAAGCCTCCAAATACATAAATAATCCAATGAAATTTGCTGATAAGTGCCACGCCGGCAAAAATAAAGATGGCTCTCAGAACGAGTGCTCCCAATATACCCCAAAACAATACTTTGTGTTGATATTTTGGTTTTACATCGAAGAAAGTGAAAAGCATAATGAAAACAAATAAGTTATCAATGCTTAACGATTTCTCGATTAAGTATCCGGTGAGAAACTCAAAAGCTTTTTCTTTTCCCATAAAGTAATAAATACCGTAGTTGAAAATAAGGGCAAGTGAAATCCATACAGCACTCCAGATAAGTGCTTCTTTGATTTTTACCTCGTGAGATTTTCGATGAAAAACACCAAGGTCGAAAACCAATAACAAAATAATAAATGCGATAAACGCTATCCAAACATTCGTGTCGATAACCATAATTTAAGTAATTGTAATATAAATGATTTGATAATTATAAAAAACTGATTTAATGAAAAAAAGTTCACGAGATTAAATTCCTATCTCATGAAATATACGTTTAAAAGCCATACTGAAGGTTGAAAAGAACAGTGTGAAATAAACCAATGACCCAACGTTAGAAATATGACCAAGCACAATTATAATTCCATCTTTCTGAAGAATTCCAATCGACAGAAATAGAATTCCAATGGCAGGGAGCGCGTTGCTGAAGGGAACAAATCCAAGAGGCAACATTAATAACAAGGCTGCACATAAAATTGAAAAGCTATTGATGATGTTTGCCGTTTTGTTACATATCAGCCAGTTAAATCGATGTGGTTTGCTTATTTTTTCTAACAATCGAAACCATTTTAGGCCTTTATGGAGTGTAGTTTTTAATTTGTCGGCAGGGATTTGCTTCCTTTTCATAATCTTTGGTAACCAAAGTTCCTTTTCAATGATCCTGCTGTAAGCGATAAAGAAAATAATAGCTCCGAATACTGTGCTGAAACCAGGTATTGATACTGGTATTAAAAAAATAATAGTAAGTAATGCTGTGAACAACAACAGGCCTTCTTTTCCTAACAAAATTATAATTTCAGATAACCCGATATATTTATTCGGAATTTTTTCAATTATGCTAAGCACTTTGTTGTTCAGCGATTCATGTAGCTCGGAATGCTGAGCAGACTCATTGCACCGATTGTTTATATTGTTGTTACTTGCTTTCATGTTGTGTTTGTTATGAATTAACTCACTGTTTTCAGTTAAAACCCGATATTCTGTTCCCTAAAGTATAGTTAACAGTTACATAGAAATAATGTTGAGTTACGATTTGTTTGTTGTAATCACCAGACAAACAAGCTTCGTCACCCATAACTATTTATGTAATTGCTGACGCCTGTGTCCGATTATTTTGTTTTTTTACACAAAATAATTGGTATCATCCGTAGCGGCTTGCTTTACGAAACCATACGTGATGGTCTTATCGTGTTTAAAATAAGTAAATTAATTTATTTGAGGCGGTTGCCAAATGGAAGCGGAAAGTTGTAAAGGGATATAAAGGTATTTGTCGAACCTAATGTTGGTTTGACAATAGAAAATACAATTAATTGTGAGCTCTTTTTTGGTCATCTGAATATCTTCCAAAAAATCCGACTCAGAAAATCCTTGAAATGTGGTTGTGCTTTCGGTTGTTGTAAGTTCTTGTTTGTGTGTTTGTTGGGAGTGTGCGAAAGTGAACACAGTAACACAATAGAATGAAACAATCACCAACAGAAAGGTGAAATGATTGAATGTTTTTTTTGCTGCGTTCATTTGAGTGCAAATATAGTGTTTATTCTTAAGCTATTTGATTGACGTATAATAATTTTAAATTTTTTTATTGCTGTTTTATAATGTCAAAGGTCGAGGGTTTAATGTCAAGGGCCTAATGTCAAAAAGCTATAGAGATTGATGATTTGCGCTCACTGTTCTTTTGTTTTTGTTCTTTGCCAACAATGGTTGACCTTTTAATGGGAAAAAGAAAGTATTCTAGCGATTGGGATACGATGACTCCCAACCATTAAATTCAATAGTTGTGAGCCTCAGATGGATATTTATAAAAAACCGATTTAATGGATATGAAAGCTTGTTTTGGATCAATGATTTTGAGGAAAATATTATTTTAATTGTTGTGATTTGTGTTTTCTTTATCTGTTAAAACGGATAACCAATGGCGATATTCAGCATAAGGTTTTCGCGTCGCCAGGTGGCGTCGGTAAAGTCGATGTCACTTGTCACCCAGCGTTGATTGGTGGGCCATGGCTTGCGCATGGGAATTGCCAGATCGAAGCGCAATACGAAAAACGAAACATCGACTCTTAAACCAGCTCCGGCACCTACTGCCAATTCGTTCATAAAGCTTGAAAACCGGAAAGGAGTACCTATATCGGATGGATTTGATTTTTGCAGCCAAACATTTCCGGCATCCACAAACAAAGCACCTTTGAAATACTTATAGATATTAAATCTGTATTCGGCATTGGCTTCCAGTTTTATATCACCACCCGATTGTAAATATCTGTTGATGTTTTGTTGATGATAAGTACCCGGACCGAGAGAATTGATTTGAAAAGCACGAATACTGTTAGGCCCACCACTGAAAAATTGTTTGCTATAGGGCAATACAGATGAGTTTCCGTAGGATCGCGCCACACCGGCAAAAGCACGGAGCGCTAATTTGTCCTTATCGCTTAAATTCAATGTAGCACGACCATCGACACTCAATTTGGCATATTGTGAATATACCGACCCGATTACTTTTAAGGGTTGTTCGGGAGATGCTTTAGCGCCACCTATTAATCTGGCCAACGAAAGTGCATTCCCTGCGGTTTCTACATTTAAATTGATATAATATTGTATCCTTTTTCCGGGGATAAGTTGCTCGTTGTACGTAAATGAATAGTTGGCGCCGGCAATGAACTGTTCTTCGTAACTTTTTTCCAGAAACGGGTTTGAATTCAATAGTGTGTCGAACTGAGCGGATCGGTTTCCTATAGAAGTGTAGCTGATATTGACCGGATTAAATTCATGTTCGTTTTTGACGTTGTTTTTCCACTTAAAACCATATCCAAACTTAAAAGTATTCATGTCGAAGTAGTTGACTCTGTTCATATAGTTGTACGAAAGTACAAAACGGGTCTTGGGGACATACAGACTGTTGGTTGGTTTCAGTTTAAACGGCACAATGAAACGTGGAAAGGTGAGTTCGATGTCGGGATTCCAGGAGTAGGAAAATAAATTCTCCGCCATTCGCGTCAATTGAGCTTCGAACGTGCCGGCCATGTTTAAACTCAATAGTTCGGCGCCTTTAAAAGTGTTTCTGTTCAGTACGCTCAGGTTTAACTGAGGTCCCGAATATTTGTTCGATTTTGTAACAAGATCCAGTTCGGCCCTGAAGGTGTACTTCGACATGGGCGTCATTAGTGCAGTCACATCCAACAGACCCGGTGCGTTATTGGCGCTCTCATCAAATTTGACCTGAACAAATTTAAAATTGCCTATCGACATCAAACGGTTCAGGGTGATGGCATGATTTTGACGCGAATAGGTTTCGTTTTTTCGAAGATAAACCGATTTTAAAATCACTTCCGGTTTTATTTTCATATCTCTTTCGTTGCCAATAAAAATGTTGTCACCAATCATTATGGTGTCATTCGCCCTTGCAGTTCTTCTTTCGTTCAGCGAATAGTTCTGATCGATAGATACATTTCCGATTTTATAGGCGATCAGTGCATTTTCAGGAATACTATCTTTCAGCGTAAGCCTGAACGAAATGCTGTGTTTTATTGTAGAAGTATCGGCTTTGAAAAGCAGATAGTCAGGATTAAAATAGAAATAACCTTTGTCTTTTAATAAAGCATCGATGCGCAAGCGTTCGGTTTGTAGTACTTCAAGGTTGTAATTCTCTCCCTTTTTTATTAGTGAATTTTCTTTATCGGCCAAAATATGATGGCTTATGCTGTCGTCGCGCACATCATATACCAAACTATCCACTGTATAAGGTTTGTGAATGTAGCTGCTGTAAATAATGTGGGCAGTTCGTTTCTTTTCTATAATTCTGAATTGTGTATGGCTGTTGAAAATTCCGAGATTGAAAAGTTTGGCATCGATTACAGCGGCTGTGACAGATGGTTTTATCTGACTTATCAATACAGGAGCATCTCCGTTTTTACGCATCCATTTTTTTAATTTACTTTTCGGGTTTTCGCCGGCAGCCATGTACAACCACAGTTGTGGACGCATGCCGAAATAGCTTTTGTTTGGTTCGGGACGGAATGATTGCTGTGCCGCTTCTTTCAGGAGTCGTTTGTTTACTTTGTCGGTGGTTTTAAATTGAATTGAAGCCCCTGTATAAAGTTTTTCGTCCTTTGGCAGATGTTTTATTCCGCTACAAGCCGTCAGGAGTCCGAAAAAAAGTAGCAATCCCCACAGTTTACAAGCTGAAAGGAAAGGGGGTTTGA
This sequence comes from uncultured Paludibacter sp., assembly GCA_963678465.1. Classification (GTDB taxonomy): domain Bacteria; phylum Bacteroidota; class Bacteroidia; order Bacteroidales; family Paludibacteraceae; genus Paludibacter. Next base: position 2,443,375 of record OY782858.1, on the reverse strand, counting down.
TTCCCAATGAGAAATCAAAGCTATTTTCGATTTGTATTTTCGACTGGAATTTCATATTTGTGGATGTTTCAATGTAAGAAACTGTTTAAAAATAAATGTTTATTTTTCTTTCGTTGTGGTTTCGCGCTTGCTTCTGTTTAACTTTCTTTGTTCCCGCATACCTTTCCGCGTTTTAAAGAAGTTTTTCCAGTTGTTGAAGTCGCGCACCAAAACAAATCCTATCCCTGTTTCAATCAGCTGTCCATCAATGGCACCTTCGTATTGATTGTGTCTGAAACCTTTGAGCCTGTATCGTCCGTCCTTTGAAAGTTTGTATTCCACTTTTACATCGCCGGTAATGTTGCTTGCCGAATTTTGTTTCGCCGCTTCGCCTTCCACATCAACCGCTCCACCCACTTCAACAGATAAACGGTCGTTGAAAAGTTGTTTTTTTAATCCGATTTCTACTTTTGTTCTGCCTTGTGCCTGTCCGGACTGATAATCATCGAAGGATTGAATGTCGAAATTGAGTTCAACGCCTTTTACAAATTTAGAACTTAGCTGATTCAGCTGTGCCGATAAAAAATTACTTACAGTGGAACGGATGAGGGATGAAGTACCACCTGAAGCTGTTTCCAAAGGATTTTCCTGTACGAATCGGCCCAATACCAATAAGGCAAATACCTGTTTATTTAATAAAGATGGATCTTCGTTCAGTAAAATCAGTTTTTGATTCACTGCACCATTTAAAATTCCTTTGTCCTCGGGGGCAAGTTGAATTTCAAAACTAATTTCGGGTTTCAGAATTGCTCCCCGCAATTTAAGCATCACCATAAAAGGATACATTTGTTTATAAGCACCTTTCTCGGCCTCGGAAAGTCCGGCCATTTGCTCGCTTACCAAATCAAACGGAGCTGCTTTTACCGAATAAATTGCATTTATATTGATCGCTGCGTCCAGGGGATCGCCGTTCCAGATAATTGTACTTCCCGGATTGATATCGAACTTTCTTTTGATCACCGATTCTAATGAAATAAGATAACTACCGTCGTTAAGATTGTAAGCACCGGTAAGGCTCATTTTCCCGCTGCGATCCATAGTGAAACTCAAAGCGGCTTCGCCTCTTACCACCAAAGAATCGGAAGAAGCAGGATCCATCAGCAACCGGAGCGTTGCTTCCTTGTCCACTTCGATAATTGAAGATAAATCGAAACCTGTCATCCCCGTTTTTTTGATTATTTTTTTATCCGTTCGATCCAATATCGAATTCATATTTTGTTGGCTGTTAAATTCAACAACATCTTCTCCTTTGTCTGTGGTAAGTTCGTCTTCGGGAACTGCAAAAGTAAAATTCGAGCCTTTCTTCATCTTCAACCTTGCATTCAGCACCGGCAACGACATTGGCCCTTTGATGTCGATGTTACTATCGATAATCATGCGCCCATAAAACTCTTTATTGTCCTTTTCGGTGGTGTTGAAGAGTAAAAAATCTTTTGTTTTTACTTTTAAATCAAAGTTCAAGTCGGAGAACTGTTTCATATTTACAGCTCCATCGATGGTGGCTTTGTGCTGATTGATGTCCGCCAGCGTAAAGTTATTCATGTAAATTCCATCTGTTTTCAGTTCAATGGTTTCGTGCTTTAATTCAAGTCGGTTGTTCAGATAGGTCGGTTTCAGAAATGCATTGTTGAAAGTAAGCGCCCCTTTTATCTCAGGAACTGTTGTGCTGCCTGTGATGGAGAAGTTACCGTTTACAAATCCTGATGCTTCGCTGATTTGTCCCATCGAAAAAGCTTCCACTGTTTTCATCGACAGCGATTGAATGTCGGCATTTATGTTCAGTGAATTTTCGCCACCATTCGGAACGAAAAATCCTTTTGCATTCAGTTGGTTGTCGGCGCCCGAAAGAGTTGCCAGCAGATCGAACCGTTTGGTGGTGGGATTTTGAGCATTTAATGTCAGGTTACCGATGGGTTTATTGAAAACATACAGATTGTCGATGCCCGCATCGGCAATGATACCGTAAGCGTTGTTCACCCTTTTCAGCAGGACATTTCCGTTTACATCCCCTTTCAGCAAACTGCTGTCTTTTTCTATAATTTGAGAAATATCTTCCAGTTTAAAGTTTTTGATGTTGATGTTCACATCATCATTCATCTTGTTGTTGACCGAAGCTATATTCACCTGACTATTCCCATTGTTCATAAAAAGATGATGGATCATAAAGCCCGATTTCCCTATCTCGATGGCGTTATCGGCAGCAATATCCCACCGTTTATTCATAAGATAAAATCCTTCGGGATCGAATTTTAACAGGTAGTTCGTTTTTTCCTTTGTAAGGGACGTGAGTATCTGTAATTTTTTATTTCCTTCCTTATCGACGGACGACAAGCCGGCTGTGATTGTTTTATTGGCGATTCTTCCTTTCAGCAAAGGAGATTCAAAATTGATTTGAGCCGTGGAAATGCCTGCGCCCGAGAGTTTATAATTCAAGGCGGCACTATCGGAACTTACATCCAGTTCCAGGTCGTTTATTTCGGTAGTTCCATAAAGAATATGCTTCATTATGGCATTAAACTTCAGTTCTTTCTTCTGATTGTCGAAGCTTCCGGTGATAAGGCCGGGATCAAATTCCTTTAATTCGGGCAAAAGTACTTCGGACAAAATTGGATGGTTGTGGAGCTGAATTTCAAAGTTAAACTTCGAAGTATCGCCGGCCAACACCTGCGTTTTTTTTGCGCTGAACGGGAAATAATTGTTCAAAAATGCTGTAAGCACAGTGGGTAGGGTGGTAGGCGATATATTTCCATTGAACCTGAGTCCCAACAGCGCACTTCTGAAGTCAAAATCGCTTTTGTCGACCTGGTTTACCGAAGCCAGCATGACTGAATCGAGTTGGTATTTTTTACCGTTATGTGTCACGATAAGGTTGTTGATACCGGCAGTTCCGTTCATTGTATTCAGGGTTCCTCCTTCCATATCGGCAGTGGCATCCATGGCAAAACGTATGTCCCGTTCCGTCAATTTCAGTTGCTGAAGATCGACACCTTCCACATTTAGATGGAATTTATATTTTTCCTGACGAGGCGTCATGTTCACAAGTCCATCCAACACGAAGACGGCGTTTTTATCTTTTAAATTTATTTTTCCTGCATAAGCTTGTCCGTTTGCCGTTCCATTTACAGTCAGGTTGTGGTACAAATACTGATTCAGGTAGATTTGCGACACATCAGCCGATATTTTCGCCTTCATCGTTTTTGTGTCCAGTCCCTGTCCGCTCACAAGCGCCGTCAGCGATACAGGTCCGTACATCTTATTGTTTTTAAGCAACCGGCCCATGTCGAAATCTAAAATGTCAAGATCGGCTCTGAAGTTTTCATTTGCATCGACGGTTGCCAATACTTTTGCTCCTCCGAAAGTGCTACCGGCATTTATCGTTGTTTCAAATGCATTCATTTTTCCTTTGAAATTGATCAGCAACAGGATGTCCTCCGGAACCAGCACAGATGCAGGAACAGATTTTCCGGCTATCATTTCAATGTCCTGTCGGCCCGAAACGAGTTTCAGGTTAGGAAAATCGAAATATGCAGTCTTGAATTCGGGCAAGCCAATGATGCTGAAATCGGTACGCAGTATAGTTTTTTTGCCGGTTCGTACAATCATGTTTTTGCCTTTCAGATGATTGACGCGGCCATTGATTTGTCCCGAAATGAAAGTTGTATTCCTTGTATTATTAAAGAACTCCATTTCCTTTAGTTGCGGACTGAAATAGAGCAGGTCGGCATTTTTAAAACTTGCTTTCTTCAGGTTGATATTCAGTTGTAACAAAGCCAACGATGTGGCAAGCGATTGTAATGATTGATATTGAAGGTTGAAATTGCCTTCGAGCGATGAGTTAGATGTGCCGGCTTTTACATTGGTTGCAGTGATTGAATTACGATCCATGCTGAATGCTGTTTCGAATTTTGTTATCGCAAAATTGTTTTGATCCACAGCACTCAATTGCTCTATTGTAGCTTTGGTGATATTAGAACTGTACAACAGATCTTCGGCCAAAAGATTTAAACGCTGAAACTGAATGAAATCGGGATCGAAGGCATTTTTCAGCGCCGGTTTATTTCCCACTTTATAGGTGATGGCGTTATCGTTGAATTCAATTTGCTTTACAGTGACTTTCCAGGCGTTCTCAACCATTTGCGGCACTTGTACAGTTGTGTCGACAGGCGTTGCGGTGTCGGCAGTGAAATAACGTACATCACTTTTCGAAATATAAATTTTATCCAGCTCAACTATTTTGTTTTCGAGGTCCACTGTTCCGTTTTTTAGATCGAAACGATGAATGGCCGCTAATATTTTTTGTTGGCTTACGGCATTGCTGTAGGTGATTGAAGAATTGTTGATGCGGATATTCGAAGCAGAGATCTTTGGTAGTATGCCCGAAGATGTTTCCTCTTGTTTATTGGATGCTTTTGTTGTCTGCACATCGGCTTTCAACTGTTCGATCAGTAGATTGTCCAGTTTATACACCGAATTTTGCAGATCCAGCGTATTCATTTTTAGATCAGCATTTCCGAGTTGTGCAGCCGCCTTCATGCCTCCGAATTCATCATTGTAACGAAGGCGTATGTGTTTCAGACTCACTTTGTCGACAGAAAATGTCCAGGCAGCCGGTTCTTTTGTGTCCTCCGGTTTTTGCTGAACAGAGTCGGCAAAGGCAGTAAGCAGAAAGTTATAGTTGAAAAGTGAATCTGTTTTTGTGTTGTAAAGATGCACATATGCTTTTGTCAGTGCCAGGGAATTAATCGTTATCTTATTGGCAATTAAATCGTAAAGAACGATATTTAATTTTATTTTGTCGACATAAATAAGGGTATCTTTTCTTGTGTCGCCGAGATAAAGCCCTTCGAGCACTACCGATTTAGGAAAGGCTATGCTTACATTTTTTATTTCGACGCGCGTGTGGGTTTTGTCGCTTACAAAAGAAGTTGCTGCACGTACAATTTTTGTCTGAACGGCAGGGATCTGAATAAGCAACGCTGTGATGATAAATAAAAGCACGAGACTTATTATCAACCACATTGTCACTTTCAGCGTTTTTTTTAAATATGAAAACACTTTTTTCATTCAGCTGTTTTTTTATCTTTTTGTAGGGTAATATATTATAAACAAATGTATGGACCAATTGTTAAGCAAGCATCGTTAATTATTTCGTGTTACAAACGAAACAATTAACGACAGGAATGCCAAAGCCACCAGCGTATGTACCAACAGACTATTGCTGAATAGTAAAAAAAGGAAGATCCAAAGTACAATCAGTATAATTGCAATCAGAAAAGAAACTTTTGAAATCATAGTAAAGCATCGTTATTTGCAGCTTCGGTACTGAATACTGCTGATTTGTTATTCGGAACTTGCATCATTGCTTCAGATCGACATATTTTTCCACTGTCATACGAGCCATCAGGTAACTTACCGTCGATTCAGCTCCCTGGTTCAGGTTGATGTTATGTTCTTCGAGTCCATCATAACATCCACCGGTACAGGGGTTGTAAATAATCTGATTCAATCTGTTTTCGCCAAGGAACCAGTTGAAGGCAGTTGTAAGTTGGTGCAGGTATTTTTTATCATCAAACTCGTCGTAGAATTTACTTAAAGTGAGAATTGTATACGCCACATCTATAGGTTGTTCACCAAATTTAGGAGCTATTTCGCCTTTCGTGAATTTGCGCTTATTGGAAATGACTTCTATGCCATTTTTATTAAAGATATGTGACAATAAAAAGTCGAACGATTCAACGGCAATAAGCTTGTAGCTCACTTTCCCGGTGATAAGGTAAGCGCACAACATGGCTTCGGACAAAATGCTGTTGGCATAAGTCAGGTAGCTTTCGAACCATTCCCAGTTTTTGGCTGATTCAAATTGGTACATATTCACAAGCCTGTCGGCCAATCGTTCGGACAGCAATACATTTTCGGTGGATATGCTTACTTTGTTGTAAAAATATAAACCCTTAATTATAAATGCCAAAGCGCGTGTGGAATGAATAGTTTCGATATGGGGAAGTGTTTTTTCGAATATCGTTGTTGCCGTGGCAATTAATTCGTCCGGCAATATTGCTTTTTTCGAAATCAGAAATCCAAGGGCCCACACTGTTCTGCCATTGGCATCATCCAGATTGACATCATGGTTTTGAGCTGTGAAATTTTTATCAATATCGACGTAATTCAGAAAATTACCACCCGTTTGCAAACAGAATTTTATAAAATTGAGATAGATACCCATCAGCCTCAGATCATTCTTATCTTTTGTGAGTTCATAATGCATAGCGACGGTAATGAGCGCTCTTGCGTTGTCGTCGATCGTAAAACCGGATGAAACATCCGGTTGATTGATTTTGCAAAATTGAAACATACCGAAATCGGTTGTCATCTTCACTAAATGATCCAGTTTTATTTCGGGCAGAGTGTAAGCAATCTTCAGTTTTCGGCCCATTTGCGAAACCATTAGTTTGGCATGTGCCACTGCCGAGTTTTCCCAGGCTGTAAATACAATTTTTTGTAATGTGTTATTGCTGAATTCTTTTAGTAGCGGTTCGTCGTTGAACAAACGCAAAACTGCTTCGGCCAGTTGTTTGGAATTCTGAAAATCGATTAAGATACCTGTTTCTTTCGTAAGTACTTCTTTGGCATGAGGTATGGGTGTTGAAATAATGGGACAACTACAACTCATTGCATACACAAAAGTGCCGCTCACGGCCTGGTTCGGATCGTTGGAAGTAAACAGATAGATATCGGTGAGTTGAAGATATTCGAGTAATTCATCCAGGGCCAGATAACTGTTGATAAAGCGCACGTGTTTTTCTATTCCCAAATCCACCACCATTTGTTTGAGCTGTTCACGATACTTTTCTCCCTCATTTTTCACAACTTCGGGATGTGTTTTTCCAATAATGAGGAACATTACTTCCGGAATTTCGGCAGCTATGCCGGGCAGGGCTTTTAAAGTAGTTTCGATGCTTTTACCCGAACTCAACAAGCCGAATGTTGTCAGCACTTTTTTACCGGTGAGCTTGTATTTTTCTTTCAGAAAATCTTTGCTCAAATGGGGAACCAAATGTGTTCCGTGGGCAATAACAGCGATTTTTGAATTAGGAATGTCGTAATGATTTGTAAGCACAGTTTCGGCATAATGAGTCATTACTATAATTGCGCCGCAGGCATTCACTATATTTTGCACCTCATCTTTCAGCGCCATATCGGGATGTGGAAGAACGGTGTGGAATACAATTGTCACCGGTTTGGTAAGCTGATGCAGGAAATCGATAAATGCTTTTTTTTGTTTTTGAAAGAATCCAAATTCATGCTGTATCAGCACCATATCTATTTTATCGTTCTGATTGATCTTACCCGCTGTTTCGGCAAAGTTTTCGGCTACCGATGTGTCCAACACATAAATTACTTCCGGTTTATAAGTATAACTGGCTTTGCCCGATTCCAGTGCACAAATTTTAATGTGGAAGGAGGAGCCAAACTTTTTGTTGAGCGCCGTTATCAAATCTTCGGAATAAGTAGCAATACCACATTCGCGGGGAGGGAAGGAGCTTAGCACCAGAATTTCAGGCAAAACGATGTTATTTTGCATTCTTCTGTTCTCGAACCAGCTTTCGGAGGTGGTTTGGTTGCTCAATAATACAGGGGGAAACATTAATTTTCTTCCGACGCTTTTATTCAACCCTGCATTGTTTTTCAGTTTAAGGTTTTTCATTTTCATGGATGTTTTGAATGAGTTCCTGCAATAATGCAGACAGTTTGACCGATGCACAGCCAATACGTTCGTCGGCTGCACCGTAATAAATAAAAAGTCTATCGCCGAATAAGGCAGTTCCGGTAGGGAAAACCACATTGTTTACTTCACCTCTGCGTTCCCACACGTATTCGGGCGAAAACAAAGCATAAGGCAATCGGGCCAGTTCTTTTGATGGATTTTCAAGATCGAGCAAAGCAGCACAGGCCGAATACACAAGACCACGTTCGGTTGCTTCCACACCATGATAAATAAGTATCCAGCCTTTTTCAGTTTCGATGGGCGGGCAACCCCCTCCAATATAATCGGATTCGTGTTTGTAAATAGGATCCATAACAATGTGCTCGTGAAAAACAGGAAAATAACCTTTCCAAAAGTCTTTTGTAAGTTCCTCGAGGCTTGTCACCGACACAATCTGAATACCGGGACGAATGCGATGAAGAAACACTAATTTTCCATCGATACGCCGGGGGAAAAATACAAGGTTTTTATCCCAAAGCAGCATTAATTTATCAGGATCGGCTTCCTGATAATAGAATTTGTGGTTGCGGTAATAGTTTTCGTTTACTTTGCCTGTAGTTTCGGCCCAATGCACAAATTTTGAATAAGTAATAGGCGGCACAATAAGCCCACTTTTTTTGAATGTTTTCAGATCGACAGAAGTAGCAAGCGCACCACGAGCATTAATACCATCGTAACCGGTGTAGGTCATGTAATAAAGCTTATCAATTTTTACGATACGAGGATCTTCTACTCCCTGCGATTCGTAATCCGATTCAGGGGAGATAAAAGGCTGGTCCCATCGTTCGGCCACATGCAATGGGCCATCCAAACGGGCATAACCAATGGTGGAATGATTACCTGTGCTTACTGCACGGTAAAATATGTGCACACTATCGCCTTCCTTTATAATGGCAGGATTAAGTACACCTGCATTTTCGAATTCAAAATCTCTTTTTTCGAGGATAATGCCTTCTTTTTTTACTTTTATCATAGCTTTAATTTTAAACAATGGATTACCATCTGTTCTGTTGACCTCACCCTAAAGAGGCTGTCTCAAAAGAGTCTTTTTTTGAACGCAAATTACGCAAATTTTCACAAATTATTTTGTTTTGTAATTATATAATTTATTGAAATATAATTATTTATTGTCTCTGTGGATTTGCAGGGATGAACGAAAGTTGCGTTCGTCTTGCTTTTGATACAACATCCTTTGCTGAGTGTAAGGATAAATATTTTTGTAACATTATCTACTTGCATTTACATTTATTTTTGCTTCTGCTTCTGCTGTGGCAGATGATTGAGCCTGCCAATTGTCGGGATCGGTTGTGGAGGAAAGGCCTCAGTCTTTTTTGAAATTTGCAATAAAGTCCTTGATGGCTTTATTAAAACCTTCCAGATCGTTCCTGAATTCATTTTTAAAATCCTCCCATTTATCCTCTCCTTCTTCTTTGAACTCTTCCAGTTTCGCGAGCAAAAGTGTTTTCGAATGTTCGAGTCGGCTTATTTCATCTTTATATACTCCGCCTGCCTCGTTGGCGGCATTCAATGTCTTTGCTTTTATTTCGGCTACCCTGCTGTCGATCTCATTGATCTTTACGATAGATTCGGCTTTGAAATTCTCAATTGTTTTCTCCAGTGCCTTGCTGAAATCATTTCCTGCATCCATAATATTTTCTTTTGCTTTTTTTAGTTTTACTTTTCCTGCATTTGCATAGTCAGAGCTATTTTTCTGTCCTGCAAAGCCTATCACTGTCAGGTGTTTTATTTTAGGTTGATCCGGCATAATATTTTTGTTTTTAGTTGGATGTTTTATCTTCTTGCATCCCTGTGGTTTTTATTCGATTTGTTTTTCTTTCCACTTTTCCGATGGGGCGCTTTGGCTTGTTTGTGGTGGTTGTCCTGAATGACATACACTTTTTTATTGTGTCGGTTATTGTTTTTGTACCAACCTCTGTGTCGTCCCTGATTTTCGTGCGTACGTACCATGCATGAACTTGATCCAATGGTGATCAGTGCCATGAGTATAAAAAATAAAATTACTTTTAGTTTTTTCATATGGAAATAAATAGTTAGAAGTAAATAGTGAGGGCTGGCGAGTCTGTTTTTCTGAGTTTTACGTTTAGAAAACAGGTCAACTTCTGTTGCTACTTACTTTATTGTTTTTTTTAAGTTCTTATTCAACGCGTTCCGTCTGAACGGCATTGGTTTCGTGTTATTTGTTTTTATACAAAGATGATAAGTTTTTGTGTCGGAATTCTTACACTGTGCCATAAGTATGTTGCATAATTCACTGATTTTACGGGGAAGTTTCGGGTTCCGGGTTCCGCGTTTTGGGTTTTTAGTTTTGACAGAGGATTTGAAGAATTTAAAGAATTTGAGAATTTGAAGATTCGAGAATTCGAGAATTTGAGGAGTTGAAGAATTTGAAGATTCGAGGAGTTGGTGAGTTGATAATTGAATATTCCACAGTCTTTTGTCTAATGTCAAAGGTCGAAAGTCTGGAGACTGGTGACTGGAGACTGGAGACTGGTGAGAATTTTACAGTTCCACAATTCAACGCTTCCACAATTCAACGCTTCCACAGTTTCACAATTCAACAGTTCCACAATTCCACAATTCCACAAAGTCCGGAGACTGTAAATTCGGAGTGCGACTAAAAGTCGCGCCCCGAATATCCAACAATTCAACGCTTACACAGTTCCACAATTCCACAGTTCAACGATTCCACAGTTCAACAATTCAACGCTTACACAATTCTTTTCCCTAAATATATCTTAGCAGCCGGGCTATCTGGTAGGCATCGGCCATATTATCCACGTTCAGCCATTTATAGGTACGGGAGCATTTGTTCCGCAGGGTTTGATAACCTTTCCTTGTGTTTTGGGCTGTTTCCTTTGTTTTGTCTTTGTCGTTGTAATGCTTCAGGGTGTCGATGAGCGATTGCAACTGTTTTTCGTTTCCTGAAATCTCCAGAAAAAGAGCTGCCTGCCTTCTGTCTTCCGTGAGTATGCAGCAACAGAGGTGTGGGGTAAAATCGTCCACTTTACAAAACGGTAATTGCCTGCATTCGCCGGCCAATATCCTCGGACAATTCTGTTCATCGTTCTTCCAGACATAGATACGAAACAAATAAGCGCCGTATGATCCGTTGATTTCTTTCAAACGGAGGACGTAATTCATTTCGAATAAATGACGCAGGTGAGGAGGGACGTTCATCAAACAGTTGTAGCCTTTGCAATCGCTTTCGCAGTAAAAACACCTGTCGTCGGGATGAACAAGCTTATAAATATCGTCCCAGTTATCCTGTACATCGATACGTGTAGTCACTGCGGGTAAACAATCTTTAAGGTGCGAACTGATAAAAATGAAACGGCTGTAGTGAAGATCGATCAACACTAATGACATTTCGTTGTGGAGTGCCTGTTGGTTGAGTTCAGCTCTTTTTGATGCAGGAAGCAGGTCTTCGTCGTCGCGAATAATGTTGGTATGGTTCGTCAGTAAATTTTTCCGGCGTGCATACATTGCCTGTAATTGGTTGTAGGCGTTCATTGTGTTTTAAATTAAGGTTATAAATAAAAAACGATACAATGAGATGCAGTAAACAGTAGTGTGAGGCTTTGGTTTATGGTTGTGCGCAGGTGTAAAGTTCATGGTTCGAAAAACAGGCCTGAACCACTTGCTGCTTAATGCGATGCAAAATTATTTCTATTTTTTGTATTTACATTACAAAAAGGCAAATATTTTTATATTTTGTTGAATAAAAGTAAAAATAATGCCGAAAGTGCTGGATTGTTGTGTTTCAGACCTCACCCCCGGCCCCTCTCAGACCTCACCCCCAGCCCCTCTCCCGAGGAGAGGGGATAGTTGAAGTGCGGGAATTGGTGGGAAAAAGTAATTTCTTTTTGTTTTCAAGTCTTTTTAAACTACATTTTTATCCGGAATACCCGCGCATCAGGATCTCCACTTTTTTTTAGTGGAGTACCCGCAGTGGGAGGGGTTCAAATTCTAATTTCCGAATTGCCACGATGTCTGAATAGTAATTTACAGAATTATAGCATCAGAAGAAAAAGAAAGGATAGTGAATTGCAGGAGATTTATTTGTGTTTAAAACCAGGAAACCCCTCCGCTTCGCTCGTCCCCTTATAAAGGGGACATCTACGCAGTTCGATATTTATCAGAAATAATACTATTCAGTAAGTTTTCATGCTTTAATTAAATCTATTAAGTGTTACAGATACCCGCGTATCCGGATCTCCCCTTATTTTAAGGGGAGTACCCGCAGGGGGAGGGGTTAAAATATCAATTTCCGAACTGCCACGATGTCTGAATTGTAATTTACAGCATTATAGCATCAGAAGAAAAAGAAAAGATAGTGAATTGCAGGAGATTTATTTGTGTTTAAAACCAGGAAACCCCTCCGCTTCGCTCGTCCCCTTATAAAGGGGACATCTACGCAGTTCGATATTTATCAGAAATAATACTATTCAGTAAGTTTTCATGCTTTAATTAAATCTATTAAGTGTTACAGATACCCGCGTATCCGGATCTCCACTTTTTTTTAGTGGAGTACCCGCAGGGGGAGGGGTTAAAATATCAATTCCTGAACTGCTCCGATGTCTGAATTGTAATTTACAGAATTATAGCATCGGAAGAAAAAGAAAGGATAGTGAATTGCAGGAGATTTATTTGTGTTTAAAACCAGGAAACCCCTCCGCTTCGCTCGTCCCCTTATAAAGGGGACATCTACGCAGTTCGATATTTATCAGAAATAATACTATTCAGTAAGGTTTCATGCTTTAATTAAATCTATTAAGTGTTACAGATGCCCGCGTATCCGGATCTCCCCTTATTTTAAGGGGAGTACCCGCAGGGGGAGGGGTTAAAATATCAATTCCTGAACTGCTCCGATGTCTGAATAGTAATTTGCAGCATTATGGCATCAGAAGAAAAAGAAAAGATAGTGAATTGCAGGAGATTTATTTGTGTTTAAAACCAGGAAACCCCTCCGCTTCGCTCGTCCCCTTATAAAGGGGACATCTACGCAGTTCGATATTTATCAGAAATAATACTATTCAGTAAGTTTTCATGCTTTAATTAAATCTATTAAGTGTTACAGATACCCGCGTATCCGGATCTCCCCTTATTTTAAGGGGAGTACCCGCAGGGGGAGGGGTTAAAATTCTAATTTCTGAACTGCTCCGATGTCTGAATAGTAATTTACAGCATTATGGCATCAGAAGAAAAAGAAAGGATAGTGAATTGCAGGAGATTTATTTGTGTTTAAAACCAGGAAACCCCTCCGCTTCGCTCGTCCCCTTATAAAGGGGACATCTACGCAGTTCGATATTTATCAGAAATAATACTATTCAGTAAGTTTTCATGCTTTAATTAAATCTATTAAGTGTTACAGATACCCGCGTATCCGGATCTCCCCTTATTTTAAGGGGAGTACCCGCAGGGGGAGGGGTTAAAATATCAATTCCTGAACTGTCACGATGTCTGAATAGTAATTTGCAGAATTATGGCATCAGAAGAAAAAGAAAAGATAGTGAATTGCAGGAGATTTATTTGTGTTTAAAACCAGGAAACCCCTCCGCTTCGCTCGTCCCCTTATAAAGGGGACATCTACGCAGTTCGATATTTATCAGAAATAATACTATTCAGTAAGTTTTCATGCTTTAATTAAATCTATTAAGTGTTACAGATACCCGCGTATCCGGATCTCCCCTTATTTTAAGGGGAGTACCCGCAGGGGGAGGGGTTAAAATATCAATTTCCAAACTGCTCCGATGTCTAAATTGTAATTTACAGAATTACAGCATCAGAAGAAAAAGAAAGGATAGTGAATTGAAGGAGATTTATTTGTGTTTAAAACCAGGAAACCCCTCCGCTTCGCTCGTCCCCTTATAAAGGGGACATCTACGCAGTTCGATATTTATCAGAAATAATACTATTCAGTAAGTTTTCATGCTTTAATTAAATCTATTAAGTGTTACAGATACCCGCGTATCCGGATCTCCCCTTATTTTAAGGGGAGTACCCGCAGGGGGAGGGGTTAAAATATCAATTTCCGAACTGCCACGATGTCTGAATTGTAATTTACAGCATTATAGCATCAGAAGAAAAAGAAAAGATAGTGAAATGCAGGAGATTTATTTGTGTTTAAAACCAGGAAACCCCTCTGCTTCGCTCGTCCCCTTATAAAGGGGACATCTACGCAGTTCGATATTTATCAGAAATAATACTATTCAGTAAGGTTTCATGCTTTAATTAAATCTATTAAGTGTTACAGATGCCCGCGTATCCGGATCTCCCCTTATTTTAAGGGGAGTACCCGCAGGGGGAGGGGTTAAAATATCAATTCCTGAACTGCTCCGATGTCTGAATAGTAATTTGCAGCATTATGGCATCAGAAGAAAAAGAAAAGATAGTGAATTGCAGGAGATTTATTTGTGTTTAAAACCAGGAAACCCCTCCGCTTCGCTCGTCCCCTTATAAAGGGGACATCTACGCAGTTCGATATTTATCAGAAATAATACTATTCAGTAAGTTTTCATGCTTTAATTAAATCTATTAAGTGTTACAGATACCCGCGTATCCGGATCTCCCCTTATTTTAAGGGGAGTACCCGCAGGGGGAGGGGTTAAAATATCAATTTCCGAACTGCTCCGATGTCTGAATAGTAATTTACAGCATTATGGCATCAGAAGAAAAAGAAAGGATAGTGAAATGCAGGAGATTTATTTGTGTTTAAAACCAGGAAACCCCTCTGCTTCGCTCGTCCCCTTATAAAGGGGACATCTACGCAGTTCGATATTTATCAGAAATAATACTATTCAGTAAGGTTTCATGCTTTAATTAAATCTATTAAGTGTTACAGATGCCCGCGTATCCGGATCTCCCCTTATTTTAAGGGGAGTACCCGCAGGGGGAGGGGTTAAAATATCAATTCCTGAACTGCTCCGATGTCTGAATAGTAATTTGCAGCATTATGGCATCAGAAGAAAAAGAAAAGATAGTGAATTGCAGGAGATTTATTTGTGTTTAAAACCAGGAAACCCCTCCGCTTCGCTCGTCCCCTTGTAAAGGGGACATCTACGCAGTTCGATATTTATCAGAAATAATACTATTCAGTAAGGTTTCATGCTTTAATTAAATCTATTAAGTGTTACAGATACCCGCGTATCCGGATCTCCCCTTATTTTAAGGGGAGTACCCGCAGGGGGAGGGGTTAAAATATCAATTTCCGAACTGCTCCGATGTCTGAATAGTAATTTACAGCATTATGGCATCAGAAGAAAAAGAAAGGATAGTGAAATGCAGGAGATTTATTTGTGTTTAAAACCAGGAAACCCCTCTGCTTCGCTCGTCCCCTTATAAAGGGGACATCTACGCAGTTCGATATTTATCAGAAATAATACTATTTAGTAAAGTTTCAGACTTCAATTAGATTTATTAGGTGTACTGTTTCTCGCGGACAATGATCTCCCCTTGTTTTAAGGGGAGTACCCGCAGGGGGAGGGGTTAAAATATCAATTTCCAAACTGCTCCGATGTCTAAATTGTAATTTACAGAATTACAGCATCAGAAGAAAAAGAAAAGATAGTGAATTGCAGGAGATTTATTTGTGTTTAAAACCAGGAAACCCCTCCGCTTCGCTCGTCCCCTTATAAAGGGGACATCTACGCAGTTCGATATTTATCAGAAATAATACTATTCAGTAAGTTTTCATGCTTTAATTAAATCTATTAAGTGTTACACTCGTCCTACTTGCCTTGTAGCAGGCAGAGGCAAATCCTCAGGGTAGAAAAATTGGGGTTAGGTGCAACTTTAACTATTGAAAGTACAATGTAATATTGCTTTAACTTTTTGGGGGCTTTATTTTTGCAACACTATTCGCAATCAACGCTCTTTGACATGCTGGACCCTGTACTACAAATTAAATTTACTGATAAGGAAAATGAGTTTCACGACAATTAATTTCCGCTTCATTTATCTGATTTGTCATTTAGCAGCCATGACATTCATTTTAATGAAAAGGAATGCTTTTTTCACGATCATGATACGAAAAATCACAATCATTAAATTCAAATTAATGATCGTGAAATTCAATTTAATATTCATGAAATTCAATTTCATAATCGTGAAATCAAAAATCACAACAATTAAATCCAAATTAATATTCATGAAATTCAATTTCATGATTGTGAAATCAAAAATCACAACAATTAAATCCAATTTAATATTCATGAAATTCAATTTCATAATCGTGAAATCAAAAATCACAACAATTAAATTCAATTTAATGATCGTGAAATTCAATTTAATATTCATGAAATTCAATTTCATAATCGTGAAATCGGAAATCACAACAATTAAATTCAGTTTCCTTTATGTGATTTTTCTTTTCCTTTCAGGTAAAATTCTTTTTTTTATGTTTTAATGTTCGTAGTTGTTATAGTATTTATCATAAAATCAATTATTTATGAATAAAGTTAGTTTAGATTTCTCAACGAATCAATATGTTGATGCCGAGTTGAGTGTAAAGGCTTCGACAGTGGCTACAAGTTTGGATGGAAATACTTATTTTCCATCATTGGCTCCTAATGTTACGGCAATTAAAGCTGCTGTTGTAACATTCGATGATTTGCTGGCCCAAATGGCCGCTGGTAACAGGAAATTAACTGCAGAGAAGAACTTAGCCCGTGCTGCTCTTGTAGAATTGCTTTGTGAAGCCGGTCGTTTGGTACAGAATATAAGTAAAGGTGATGAAGTACAGATATTAAGTTCGGGATTCGACATGAACCGGAAACCGACTCCGACACCGATCGAAATACTTGATCAGCCTGGTAATGTAAGTGTAAAACCCGGTAAAACAGCAGGTAGTTTGGATCTGAACTGGGATGTAGTGGAACATGCACGGAGTTACGAAGTGCGTTACTGTAAGTTGCCTAAAACAGATCCTGTGTTTTATGAAAAGTTAACAACTCCAAAGCATAAAATCACGCTTGAAGGACTTGTGCAAGGGCAACAATATGCATTTCAGGTAGCAGGTGTTGGTTCAAGTCCTAAGCGGGCATGGAGTTTCGAAATTTCGAGTTTCGTAATGTAAGCTAAGGTTCGGGAGCGTTTGTTCGGGTGGAGTAAGGTGCAATTTGTTTTATCAGGGTTGGGCGTTTCATAATTAATAAAGGCAGTTCCGGGCGCAGGCTTGGGACTGCTTTTTTTGTATCTGCCCCCCTGAATGATTAGGAATGTTTATAAATAGTTTGCAAAACACTTGCTTTTTTAAGTGAATTATGTAAATTTGCAAAATCAATGTTTACGTTTGCCTTATTCTGTATTTTTTTTCTGAAAAAACGATCTGTTATGAACTGTCACCTCACCCCCGGATCTCTATCCGAACCCCCTGCCGGTAACGCTGTTTCCCGGTATGGACTTCCTTCCTTGTTCCCGAGCAATGGGAATACCTGTGGTTTGAAATTAAATATCAATACAAAAATATTAATTTAATTCATTCTTATGTTGCAAGTTAACGATGAAGTTTTTAAATATTATTTTTATTTCATTCAAGAAAGAATGAATATATTTTGGAATAAATATGACTCAAATAAGCAGCCCTGGACGAATGATTTAATTTTAAAAGAAAATAAATTTACCAATGTTTATAGAGCTTCAGATAGAATTAGTCAATACCTGATTAAAAATGTAATATACGATAGACTTGAAGGATTTGATGAAAGAGATGTACTATTTAGGGTTTTAATTTTCAAGATATTCAATAAAATTGAAACTTGGGAGTATCTTGAAAGTAAAATTGGTGCAATCTCAATTAAGAACTTTGATTTGCCAAAAGTTAATAGTTTATTGAGTGAGAAGATGTCTCAAACGCCGATATATAATAATGCGTATATGATGACAGGTACTCATTCTAAATATAACCATTTGACATTTAAACATGAGAAATGGCTTCAAATGGTTCAAGATGAAATTGTCAAAGGAAAAACACTAGAAAAAATAGTTACCGCTAAGTCATTAGAAAAAGTTTATCAATTATTGAGAGAACGATCATTTATTGGTGACTTTTTAGCTTATCAATATACCATTGATTTGAATTATTCTCCAGTAATTGACTTCAGCGAAGATACTTTTGTCAAAGCAGGCATTGGTTCGATAAGAGGAATTAAGAAATGTTTTTATCCTCTTGGCAAATCTTCCTTTGAGGACGCAATAAGATATACACATAACAATTTCGAAAAATACCAACAAAAATATGGATTTACTGATTTTAAGAACTTATTTGGACGACAGCCAACTTTAATCGATATTCAAAATTGTTTCTGTGAAACTGATAAGTATTTGAGGGCAAAAATGCCGGAACTTCAAGTTGACAACAAACGAATTAAACAAAAATATAAATCAGGGAAACCAACAATAGACTTATTTTTTCCTCCTAAATGGCAACTAAACGATAAAATAGGAAATACATGCATACAGAAGAATATACAGGGGTTAATTCCTTTTTAGTTGGAGCTTCAAGGTTATTGCTGAAGGAAGGTGTGAAGCGCGAAACAAGGAATCAAGTATGTTATGAACTACCTGAGCCATTCATGTTTGAAATCACCAATCCCAAAGCAAGATTGGTAACTATACCTGAGCGGGGTTGGAATGTGGCTTTGGCTTATGCCGAATCATTGTGGTTAGCTTGCGGGAGAAATGATTTGGGTTTTATCCAAAACTATTTATCCAGAATGGAGGAATTCTCAGACGATGGAAAAACATTGAGAGGCGGATATGGACCCAGATTGCGTAAGTATAATGGAAACGCTGATGATTATCGGATACTAAGTTCTGTCGATCGAATGGCAAATTATAGAAGTAATACTATTGATCAATTGGATTTTATAATTAAATGTTTCGAAAAAGACATAAATACAAGACAGGCAATTATTACAATTGGTGATCCTGTAAAAGATAGTTTTGAACTTAATAGTGGATTAAAACAAACAAAAGATTTTCCTTGTACAAGGTCGTTGCAATTTATGAAACAACCAAATAGCAACAAGTTGAATCTGACAGTTTACATGCGTTCGAATGATATACTTTGGGGTGCAAGTGCTGTAAATATATTCAATTTCACGTTTATGCAAGAGTATATTGCCCATTTGGTAGGGTTGGAAATTGGAAATTACTATCATATAGCCAATAATTTTCATTTTTATGAGGATCAAAAAGATAGGATTGAGAAAGTGGCGGCTGTAAGTGAATTCACAGATGAATGTTTCGATTATAACTACAGTTTCAGCAATCTTTCAGAATTTGACAAACAAATAAGAAAAATGGAAGTAGCAGAATCTCAAATAACCGAAAATGATTTGTTGGTTGATTTTAAGGATGATTTTTTCAACGACTGGTATAAGGTTCTCTATCAGAAAAGGACAAAAAGAGAGGTTGAATTTGTCAATCCGATTTTGAATAAAATTAAAGCTCAAAAATAAAACTATGGATAAGGATAGTATCAAAAAAATTACCGATGAAGTAACTGAAATCCTATTAAAGAAGAATCAGGATTATGGTGGCGCCAGTTTCGATTTAGGTTTAAATGGAAATATGGTGCATTTATGGGATAAAGTAAGCCGTTACCGCTCATTAATTCAAAACGGTCAGAACGATCCTAATTTTGAGAGTATTGATGATACGCTAAAAGATATTATTGGGTATGCAATAATTGGATTGCATATTCTTGTTGATAGAGAAATCAAAGATAAAATAATGGGTGATTAGTTTAGAATAATATGAATACTGTACTGGTTAATAGTTTATTGAGAGTTCCTTTAGACTCAAAAAGATTATATGATGATGTCTTGAAACAAATTGGTGAATCAAAACTTCAATTTGTTAGCCCTACAAGTAGGCGACTTCTTTTAGAGTTTAATCAAGACAATGTGAAGCAATTAAAGAAACTATGGAAGAGTCTGTTGATTGATTCTATATGCATCTTGAAAATTAATGATTCAAGAGAGAAGATTTATCATGATTCTGCTAATAATATTAATAAGTTTCTACTTAATTACGACGAGATAAGATTGACAAGTTCATATGGTATAGATGATATTGCAAAATACTTTGACGATTTCATAGACTTTGAATCTGTATTATATGGAACAGACTCTCATTATAGGGATCATGTAGATCATGTTTTGCAGGTTTGGGCTATTGGTATAAATCTTATTGCCCATAACAAATTTGATTTATTTGATAATTACCAGATAACCAACGAATATAACTTTCATTTTGAAATTCCCAACAAAGACAATAAAAATGTGATATCTAAGAGTGAGTTATGGGCGATATGGACGGTTATTGCTTTGTGTCATGATTTAGGGTATCCAATTGAAAAAACAGCAAAAATAAATATCCAAGCAAAAAAAATAATCGGTCATTTTGGTAATATGAATTTTAGCGAGTTGAATTATAGCTTTGATATATTCAATTCATTTTTGGTGGATAAATTTCTTAACCTAATATCATCGAAAGCAATTAGGAAAAATAATGAAAAAACAAATGAAATAGAATTAGCCATTACCGAAATTCAAACTAAATACAGAGACAAATTTTCAAAATCACTTGAAGACTATAAACATGGAATATTTTCAAGCCTTCTTTTATTCAAGAATCTGACTTATTTTTTAGAATCTGATTATTATATGTCTGGTGATAATTTATCAGAGGAAGATTTACGTCAATTCTATATCAGAAAAGAGATTCTCCGGTCAATAGCTTCTCATACATGTCCGAAAATTTATCACTTATCACTTAATACACTTTCTTTTCTATTGATTTTATGCGATGAATTACAAGAATGGAACCGTCCAAAATTTGATGTTTTGATTAAACGCGAAATAAATACAGAACCACAAGTTGAGATTAGAGAATATACTTTAGCACCTAACCAAAAGATTCATATTAAATTTATTTATGACGTTGACGTTAATGAGCGAGATGTAAAATTTGTGGTTGATAGTCGATTCAAATTTATTCATTGCATTTTAAGAAGTGCAAAAGATGATAAGAATAGAAATGAGAAGAATATCGTTTTTATTTGGGAGATCGAATTTAAAAATGGACTTTATAATTTAAGCTTTGACTCTAATAAAGATTCATTTGATCAATTAAATGTAACTAAGCAAGAAAAAATAGACAATAACTGGACTGACAAAAAATCTTATAATATATATATACCTCATGAAGAATAAAAAAAATGTATTTATAAGCCATAATAGTAAAGATGACGAGCATATCAAGAAACTCAAAGATTTACTGTCAAAAAGTAATTACGAATTACGGAATAGTTCGATTGATAGCACCAAGACAAATGATGCAAAGAATCCTGAATACGTAAAATCATTATTGAGGCCGGGTATTAAATGGGCTGGAACAACAATAGTCTTAATAGGTGATAAAACACATACTAGAGAATGGGTGGATTGGGAGATTAAGAAGTCTTTCAAAGAAGGTAATCGAATTATTGGAGTATACATCAATGGTGAGAGCGATGCAGAAGTTCCAGAAAATTTTGAAAAATATGGAGATGCATTAGTTGGCTGGGACACAAATAGAATTGTTGGAGCTATCGAGGGTACTATAAATAACTGGGAGACACCAGATGGTTCACCAAGAGCTGGGAAATGGTCTCCATATAGAGGAACATGCTAAAATAAATATATTATGAAATTATATACTTACATCATAACAAGAGATTACGGATTTGCACCTAATCCATTTGGTGGTTATTGTACTTTAGCCACATGTAAACCATCTATAAGAAAAATTATTGAGGTTGGTGATTGGGTAATTGCAACTGGACCTAAATCTGGATATGGTTTGTCAGGTTTTTTATTCTATGCAATGAAAGTCGAGGAAAAAATGACTTATAATGAATATTGGAATGATGATAGATTTCAATATAAGAAACCAGTTTTAAATGGAAGTTTAAAGCAATGCTATGGAGACAATATCTATTTCTTTGATGAATCAAGCAAACAATGGCATCAACAAGATTCTCACCATAGCTTACCAGATGGAGAAATTAATAACAGAAATCTTAAAAATGATACGAAAGCACCATTTGTACTAATATCTACACATTTCTATTATTTCGGGTCAAAAAATGAGAAAATACCGAAAGAGTTTAGGGATGATGTATGTTGCAAGAAAAGATTCCCAGTTCATAAAGTTGTAAAGCCAAAAGTTGCAGAAGAGTTTATAAATTGGCTTGAAAATAGTCATGAAGTAGGAGTTTTTGATGAACCTATTGAATTTGCCAAAGGATTTAAAAGATATGATGGGATTAAATAAATAGAGAACAATGTCACATGGAGTATTTATTTCTTTTAAAACAGAAGACGAATCATCTAAAAATTACATACAAAATAATTTGGGTGTAGATATGATAGATAAATCGCTGAATGAAGCAATAGATTCAGATGATGAAGATTACGTTCTGAGAACAATTCGTGAAGACTATTTGTCTGATTCTATTGTGACAATTTTCCGAATAGGTACTCACAGTTCTGAGGATGAGGGACTGGAATCACAGAGATTTGTTAAAATAGAGTTGCAAGCATCTTTATACAATGGAAAATCAAATTCTCGAAATGGGATTTTAGGTATTGTATTACCGGATATGTATAATAGCATTTATAAAGGACAATATAAATGTTTAACCTATGGTGATGCACAACTATGTTGGTATAAATGATATGACAGTAATTAAGGAATTTAGTGTGAATTACTATATACCAAATACAGGAAAATGTTCTTGGGATGAAGAAGAAAGATATTGTGTGTTAGAAAAATGGGGGGATTTAAAAAAAGATGCTGAAGGTGCTGAAAAATATATCGATATAGCTTTTAACAAAAGAAAACAACCTATTTCAGAAAAAGTAAAAGTGTATCCAAAATAAAAGATTAAGATAAATGAAAAAACTATGCTTTGTAATAATGGGTTACGGCAAGAAAACCGACTCATCCACTGGGAAAACATTTGATTTAGACAAGACCTACCTGAATGTAATCAAACCTGCTGTAATTGAAGCAGGTTTAGAATGCATTAGGGGAGATGAATTGCAAGAGTCTGGGCTAATTGATAAAAGCATGTATGCTTTATTGGTTCATGCCGACTTAGTTATAGCTGATATTAGCACCTATAATCCAAATGCTATTTATGAATTAGGAATCAGACATGCAGCACGCCCTTTTACTACTATTATCCTTAAAGAAGATCAGACAAAGAATCCGTTTGACTTAAATCACAATAAAATATTCCATTACACACATTTAGGTGATGATATTGGAGTATCGGAAGCCGAACGTTGTAAAGCCAAATTGGTTGGTTTAATTAATAGCATTATAGATGCAAAAGTGACCGACAGTCCTTTTTTTGAATTTATTTCAGATGTGCAACCATGTACGTTGAAAGAGGAGGATTATATATCTATAATCAAAGAGTTGGCAGAAAATGAGAAAAGTATTTTTGCAATCACAGAGCGAGCACGACAGGAAATGAGCTGTGACAACTTTGTTGAAGCTGCTAAATTATGGAAGAAGGCTAGTGATAAGGCAGAAGGTGAACCTTACTTTACCCAACAACAAGCCTTGTGCACTTATAAAAGTAAACAACCATCAGAAAGTGCTTCGTTACTTGACGCTCTTAACATTATCAATGAACTTGATATTGATAATACCAACGATCCCGAAACTTTAGGAATAACAGGAGCTATTTATAAACGATTATGGCTTATAAATAAAGATATAGAATTTCTGAACAGATCAATTGACTATTATCAAAAAGGATTTCAGATAAACTCAGACTATTATACAGGAGAAAATTATGCCTTGTGTCTTGACTTCAAAGCAGCTAATATTGAAGATGATGAAGAAAAGATTTATTGTAAAATAGCAGCAAAGAAAACGAGAAGGCAAATAGTTGATATAATTAACAATATTATAGAAGAGGAAAATGCAAACAAACGTAATGATATAAAATGGCTGTATGCATCAATGTCAATTTGCTTATTTGCTCTTAATGAAGAATACAAACGGTACGAAGAATTATTCTTTTCCAGTGATATTCAGAATTGGGAACGTGAAACCTATGAAACATCAAAACAACAAATACAATCACTAAACAATCACTAATCATGGCAAAAACGTATACTATTTTCATCAGTCACTCATGGGCATATGTAGAAGATTTGAAGAATTTGAAGAAACTTTTGGAAAACCGAGGATATTTTAATGTGCAATTTGAAGAAGCAACACCTGATGTTCCTATCAATTCAGTCAATGCATACTATATTCGGCAAAGATTAAGACAAAAAATTGCAAATTCAAATATCGTCTTAGGTATTGCAGGTATCTATGCTTCATATAGCGAATGGATGCAATGGGAATTAGATAAAGCAATTGAACTTGGTGTCCCAATAGTTGGAGTTGTTCCCAGAGGTGCAGAGCGAATCTCTACGGTTGTAAGTACAAGAGCAAAGGAGGTTGTTCGTTGGAATACTGAAAGCATCGTTGAAGCAATTAGAACTTGGGCAAACTAATCTATTAATTTAAAATCAAATAATATGGCAATTATCACAAGGAGTCAATTTACTTCATTTGCTCAAAGTAAAGCGGGAGCAAGAGGATTAAGGGGATTTGTAAATGAAGCACCCCATGCTGCCGCACGATTGCATCGTGTGGCAAGTAAAGGATAATTGTCAGCATTAGAATTTACAGAATTGTAGAATTTACATAATAAGAAAAGATAAATAAACTAAAACCCCTCCGCTACGCTCGTCCCCTTAAAAAGGGGACAAACAACGAAGTGCGGGATTTATCTGAGACATTAATATAGGAAGGTTTTTCAAATACATATAAAATACATCTTTATCTCAAATTCTCGCAAATCATGATCTCCTCTTGTTTAATGGGTTATTCATTCATTTTCTTTTTGTTCAATTGTCCATTGAAAATGCATAAAAACTAATTGCGTTATGAAAAAATTGATATTGCCGTTTTTTATATTGTTGAGTGGTTTATTGGGTGGCTGCCTGGTTGTGCTTATGTTGATGCAATTAAATGCCAACAAAGATGAACTGGCACGTGTAAAAGATCCTGGTAAAGGAACCATTGGCATCAATGAAAAAGCCAGTGTGCTTGAAACCCTGAAGGTGCTTGAAAATGGCTATTCAAAAAGAGATGTATCGGCAGTTGATAGTTGTGTGGCCAATACCTTTAGCAATAAAGATGTTTTTATACTGGGAACCAACTCCACCGAGATATTAAAAGGAAAAGAGGGCGCAAAAAACTTATTGCTTGGCGATTGGGCTTATTGGGGAAAAGTGAAGTTTGATCTTGAAAACAGTCGTTTCGATCAGTTGGATAGTGCTGTGATATATATGGCCACCAGCGCTGAAGTGAAAATTGATATATGGCAAATAAAACTTCCGTTACGCATTACAGGGGTGCTTGTAAAAGAGAATGCAGGTTGGCTCATTAGTAAGCTGCAATTTCAATACGATACGGATACAAATCTGCTTATTTTTTCGTGGATAGCAACAATAGGGTTTGTAGTAAGTATGTTTCTTACGGTGTTGATTTGGCTGTTGACTAAAATAAAAACGCCCCGCAAGCTCAGTTCGAAATATTAGTTTTACTTTTGTTGCTTTCATCGTAGGAGCGTATAAATAGGGATACATTTGAACTTGCCTGATTGATGAGTTGCGAAAGACCCGAAGAAAAGAGGGGAGATGTATCAACAGAAAAAGAACAGATTGTTGATTACAATGGGCTGAATAAGTTTTTAAGAAGATTTGAGATGAAGGAAGATAAAAAATTTTATACCGATCGCGAAGAGAAAGCAAATTATCTGACGCATGCATTCGGGGTATTTATGGCGGTGATTGCTACAATTGTATTGTTGCGCAAAGCAATTGTTGCCGATAATGGTTGGGCCATTATTGCCTATACTATATTTGCGTTTGGTATGTTGGCTTGCATGTTGTCGTCCACTATTTATCATTTTGTGCAAGTGCCTAAAGCAAAAGCTATACTGCGGCATTTCGATCATGCCAATATTTATGTTTTAATTGCAGCCACTTATTCACCTTTCACCCTTATTCTGTTGCGCGACAAAGGAATGTGGGGTTGGGGACTTTTTAGTCTCATCTGGTTGATCGCATTGGTAGGGATAGGGTTTAATTTTCGAACTCTTAAAGCCAATAACCATTTCAAAACGGCTTCGTATGTGTTGATGGGTTTGTGTGTGCTGATTGCTATCAAACCATTGATTGATGTATGCGTGGAGCATAATTGTATGAATGCTTTGTATTGGCTGGGAATTGGTGGCGCATTTTATCTTGTTGGGTCGTTTCTGTATGCTATGGCCAAAAGTGAGTTTGTACATACCATTTTTCATGTGTTTGTACTTTTTGGTTTGGCAAGTCATATTGTGTCGGCCTATCTGATACCTATTTAATTGATAGTTGACAATTGATAATTGATAATTGACAGCAGGCAAGTTCAACGATTTTACGATTTACAATTTACAACATGAAACTCCCATGACCGGATTAAAAATCAGGACATACAAGGAGATAATTATAAAATAACAAAACTCAAAGTCCCTGTCTTATTCCCGTTCTTATTCCCCCTTTAGGGGGTTAGGGGGCTGGGCTTAGGGGCAAATATATAAATTATAAACAGATGAAAAAAATTTTAGGCTTTGTACTTCTGCTTCTCATTGTGACTTCTTGTGAGGCGAAAAAAGAGAGATTTGAGTTGAACCTTACGAAAGGTGAAACTTACACGCAACAAATGGCTTCGAACATGTCGATTCTTCAGACCATTGGAGGGCAGCAGATCAATACGGACATGTCCATTCACGGGAAAATGACTTATAAAGTTATTGGTATTCAAAATTCAATTTATGAGTTAGAAGTCAGGTACGAAAACTTAGCAATGAAAATGACTATGCCCAATGGTAGCATGGAGTTTAGCTCGGAGAAGAATGATACAACTGATATTCTTTCTACGCTTTTAGCGGTGATGAAGAACAAGCCTTTTCTTGTGAAAATGACAAAAACAGGGAAAGTGAAGGAAGTAAAGAACATTGAAAATTTATTTTCGAATATGTTCGATAAAATTCCTGCGCTGAATGAAATGCAAAAACAGCAAATCCAGAATCAATTGATGCAGGCTTATGGCGAAAAGGCATTTAAAGGCAACCTTGAAATGTGTTCGGCCATTTTCCCTGACTCCCTTGTTGCCAAAGGCGACAAATGGGTGATTAAAACAAAACTAGAATCGGGCATGGCGGCAGATATGGAAACAAGCTATGAATTAAAGGAAGTAAATGATACGTTTTATGTTATTTCGGGTATTTCCACAATTGTAACCGCCGACAAAAATGCTTATATTCAATCCAATGGAATGCCTTTGAAATATGACATGAAGGGAACAATGACTTCGGAAATAAAAATAAACAGGAAAACCGGCTGGGTGATTGCATCCAATACCGATCAAACCATTCAGGGAATAGCACAGATAGAAAAGAATCCTCAAATGCCCGAAGGAATGTCGATCCCCATGACCATGCACAATATAATGACAGTGACGGAGAAATAAGTAGTTCCGAGTTTGGGGTTTCGGGTTTCGAGTTCCGGGTTTCGTGTTCACTTCGACTTCGCTCAGTGAACGCGCTGCGATTGTCAATTGTTTCGGGTTTTGAGAGTTTGAAGATTTGTCCCGAAAGCTTTCGGGTGGGGTGTCAGAAATCAGTAATTCAATGAAGATATTTACGCTCTAAAACTTGTGTTTGTATAAATTAATATTGTACACTATCACACAAAAAAATAAGAATGGAACGCTGATTTACGCTAATTTAGCGGATATGACGGATTTCTAATATTTCAAACGGATTTCTAATCCCGATAAATCGGGATTGATTTAGGAGAAAAATCAAAAATGCTTGCATTTTTTCTTATCCGTTTTTAAATCCGCTAAATTAGCTTAAATCCGCGTTCTATTATTTGTCGCATCTTAGATCGAAGAATTAAAAAATTCGTAGTTAATTATTTACACCCCAGCTTTCGGGATTGAAGATTTGAGAGTTTGAAGATTTGTCCCGAAAGCTTTCGGGATTGAAGGTGAGTTGATAATTGACCGGAGACTTGGGTACGAAGACTTTTGACCTTTGACTTTTGACCTTTGACTTTCTTCGCCTTCGCCTGTTCCTTTGCCTCCGCCTTCGGCGCTGATTTGTTTTTGTTGCCTTTGAGTCAAACTTTCACATGTTTTTATAAAAAAAGGCCTGCCGTTAATCAACGACAGGCCTTTCTTACAATCCGTTATTTACTTTGCAGCCGGAGGCACAACATCAATAATCACTGTGCGATTATAGAATCTTTCTTCGGGAAGTGTATTCTCGAAAGGAAAATTGTCGGCATCCATTCCAAAAGCAAGTGTTTCGAATACAACACCTGTTTTGTTGGCATTGAAAACAGCTTTGCTGAGTATAGTCTGCGTATCAAGGGCGCGTTGTTCGGACAACTTCATGTTATATTCAGGAGCGCCGATAATGTCGGTATGTCCGTGTATAATCACTTTGCTGTTGTTTGTAATGTGTGGAGCTACCTTTTCGATAAGGAATTTTTCGTACACACTTACTGCCTGCGTCTGATCGAAATCGAAAAGTATGCTAAAGCGAAGGGCTTCTTCGTTTTGTGCGGTGTTGTGCACCAAACGTAGCGTGCTTTCTTTGCGAACGGTTGCTCCGTTAGGAGTGAGTCCTGTCATTACTACTTTGTATTTTCCTTCGGGACGGTTTCCTAAGATCTGATTTCCCGAAACGCTTTCAACTTCACGGGTATAGGGTCCGTATTTTTGAGTAACACCGGCTTCGTCGGTTAATTCCACATTCCAGCTTTTTAATGGTTGGCTTTTTTCAGGTTTTGCGCTGAAGATAACACGACTGTCCATTGGGTCGGCCTGTACGGCAATGATTTGAAGTGGAGTAAGTAAATCGGTTGGTGTACTTATGATGGTAACACGACGATCGCACTGACGCAACAATTCAAGGTAATTTTTTCCACCGGGTAATTCAGATGGTTGCAAAGGCTGATCGCGACCTTCGGTTGTAATGCGTGAAGCATTCACTCCGAATACATTTACAAGATAAGTTTTTACCGATTCGGCATATTCTTTACCAAGTTCAGGACCATTTCCGGCTGAAGCACCGCTCAATGTAATCAATGTAGTTGGATTTTTCTGCATGCGATAACCCAGAATATTCAGTATATTATAATAAGTCTTCAATTGTCTTTCCGAACGACCTTCCTGATCTTTTACCTCTGATTTACGCAAATCTTCCAGTTCGAATTTCGAAGCCTGATCTTTGCTTAAGCTTACATAACGTTTTGGTATTGCAGTGGATCCTTCTTCGAAGAACACATAATTGCGCAATGGAAATGCTTCGTTAATTGTACGTTTCGCCGGCACGGTAAGAGGTGCACGTGTATCGAATTTTACATCACTATCAGCAACAGGAACAATGATTGGTTTGGCGACAACGGCAGGTGCCGGTTTTTCTTCAGGAGCTTCTTTTACTTTTCCTGTTCCGAATTTAAGCGCTATACCTACACGTACTGTGGATAAAGACCAACTTTCAACGTCGCGTGGCGCTTGTCCGAAATAAGGATGATAAGAAACAAATGGAGAAAGTGCGATTTGTGAACGACTATTGGCCGGTGACAACTGAATGTCGTATCCCATTCCTACATGTGTAGAAAATACATGTTGACGAACATCGCTGAATTCACCTTCGGTAGTGTTGAAAAGGTTACCGTTGTTCTGATCGAAGGTATAAGCAAAGGATTTGTTCAGATTATAGCCATAAGAACCTCCCAAAAACACATAGAAGTCGGGTCCGAATGGTGAAATACGAATACTTGGCTGAATGGTGGCATAACTGAGTCCTGTTTTTAAATCTTCGGGACAGTTACAGGGCGACATAACCTGATCGAATGAACCACCACGGTTATCGTAACCCAAATTAAGCATAACACCAATCACCGGTATAGGACGATATTCCATCAGTAAAGAACCAAAACCTCCCACTCCTAATCCATCGTGAAGGGCTGCCGGAGCAGTCACTGCCGGATTCAGTACTTGTGTTGTTCCTGTGTACATATTAATATTGGCACCCCCCGAAACGCCTATCCAAAATTTAGGCTGAGTTCTTTGTTCTTCTTGTGCCGTCAATGCTGAGGCCATGCCAGTCAACATCAATGATGCGAAAATTAGTTTTCGAAACATGGTTTTATTTTTTTTGTAATTATATTTTTTCATTTTATTTGTGTTTTTAGTCAACCCGAACCCGACCGGTTTTGATCAGGTTCGTTCTGACATGATTGACTATGGTTTTGTCACTGCATTTGAATCCAAAGTAACAGAAGCGATACGTGTCAACGCTCTACCGTTTAAAGTAGCACCTGTTGTCAGCGTGATGGATTGATCAGCAAGGATATTTCCATAGAATATGGAGTTAGTCCCCAATGTGGCTGATGTGCCTACCGACCAATAAATGTTTTTCGCCTGTGCTCCACCTGCAAGTACTATGCTTGTTCCGGCATCAGTCACCAGGGTAGAACCCATTTTAAAGATCCACACTGCATTTGGATTTCCGCCTGCATCAAGAGTAAGGATACCGTTAGCACCTGTTCCTGAAATTCCGGATGTTGAAGAGTTTACATACAGTCCCGGAGCAAGAGTAAGGCCTCCGAGTTGTCCCGGCAACGAAATAGCATTCAATGAACGTCCCTGTGCATCGTTATATGCAGCAGTTAAATCATTTTTAGCTGTTCCTACCAATGGATTGGCGGCAGTATAAAGTGTGCCGACAACATTTCCCGCAAGAAGACCATTAATTGTTGCAGTTGGGAATGAACCCACATCACCTTTTATCAAAGTGCTTACACCTGTATTTGAAATACCTCCACCGGCAAGAATTGCAAAGTTACCGGCCGATCCAAGATCAATGCCTGCAGGACCTGCATTTACAGTTGCAAAATGAGCCACCAATGTTCTGTTGCCATTGATATTGAAATTGTAGTTGGCCAAAGTAGAAACCACAAGACCATTTTCAGTCCAGTTTGTAAAGCTGAAACCTCCGTTCATTGGTACTGCTCTTGCTGTTACCGAGCTACCTGCACTGTATGTTCCACCACCTGTTGTTGTGCCTCCGTTAGAAGGAACTGACGATAGATTCAATGTGTACTGGCTTGTTGCAAAATTGGCTACAAGGTTGCGACTTGTGTTGGCCACAAAAGTATAGTTGGCCAAAGCAGAAACTACAAGACCATTTTCAGTCCAGTTGGTGAATGAATATCCTGCATTTGCCGAAGCCATCACAGTGACAGAGCTTCCTGAGTTAACGATTCCGCCTCCACTTGTTGAACCTCCTAAAACAGGATTCGATGATAGATTGATATTGAGTTGGGTTGAAACGAAATTAGCTACCAAAACCCTGTTCTTTGTTACTGAAAAAGTGTAACCAGGAAGTAAGGACGCAATTACACCGTTTTCGGTCCAGTTCACAAAAGTATAATTTGCATTGGCAGTTGCAAGGGCTGTTACCGAAGTACCTGAAGTGAATGTTCCACCACCGCTTGTTAATCCGCCAAGGCTTGGATTCGCCGATAAAGCAATACTGTATTGTGCAGGTGCAAAATGAGCCACCAATGTGCGGTTCGAATTGACATTAAAGTTATAATTGGCAAGCGTAGATACAATCACACCGTTTTCGGTCCAGTTGGTAAAGGTATAGCCTGTGTTCGCAGTAGCAGCTACTGTAATTGAAGTGCCTGAACTGAATGTTCCGCCACCACTTGTTAATCCGCCAAGGACAGGATTGGAAGATAATACAACATTGTACTGTGTGAGTACAAAATTGGCTACCAATGTGCGGCTTGTATTTATATTGAAACTATAAGATGCAAGTGCCGAAACGATAAGTCCGTTTTCAGTCCAGTTGGTAAATGTATAACCGGCATTCGCTTTAGCAACTACTGTTACTGCATTTCCCGGATCAAATAATCCGCCACCACTTGTAGTACCTCCCATTACAGGATTTGAACTCAGACAAACCAATAATCTTGGTGTTGTGTAGTTGGCTACCAATGTTCTGTTGCTGTTCACCACAAAAGTAAATGTTGGCGTTGTAGAAACAATGATACCGTTTTCGGTCCAGTTTGCAAAGAAGAATCCCGGATTTGTTACGGCAACGGCGGTTACCGATGCTCCTGCATTATAAATGCCTTCGCCTGTAGTTGTACCACCGATAAGCGGTAAGTTGGATAAACTAACAGTATATTGAGCCAATGCAGCAATGGTGGAGAAACTCCATTTCTTTTCGCTGGCCATTGCATTGCCATCAAGGTCTTTTGCACCTGTGGTAATAATTGCTTCGTAGGTAACTCCGCGGGTAAGTGGCGCAGCAGGAGTGAAAAATGCATCACGACCTACATAGGTTACAAATCCCAATACAGGAGTCGATCCATTCATAAGTTTGAAAGTAGATGAACTCACTGTTGCAGCGTTCATATCTTTGCTGAATGTAGCTTTAATCACTTTGTCGACCGCTACATTGGTAGCTCCCTGAGCAGGATCGGTAGCTGTTACATAAGGTAAAACGGGTACTACAAGCATACCTGTTGTAAATGTCCATGTCGAATCCTTTGGTATTGATTTATTCGACAAATCCTTCACCCCGCTTGTAATTGTAGCAGTATATTCTGTTCCGTACAACAAACTTGATGTAGGTGTAAATGTGGCGGTCATATCCTTATAAGTGACCAAACCTGAAACAACAGTTGTTCCTTGTTTCAAAGTAAATGTCAACGAATTAATTGTTAGTATATTCATTGCTTTACTGAAAGTAGCGGTGATTTTTTTGTCAAGCGCAATGTTGATAGCACCATCTACAGGATCGGTAATTGTAATGATCGGCAATACGCCTGTTGCAAAACTCCAGGTGGTGTCCTTTGCCATTGAATTGCCCGCAACATCTTTCACGTTCTTGCTCACTGTGGCAGCGTACACTTTGTTGGCTGCAAGCGGAGCATTCGGTGTAAATATAGCTTTGATGCCTGAATAAGTAATGACGCCGGGGATAAGAGTTGTTCCCTGCATAAGCACAAAAGTGGATGCATTAATAGATGTTGCATTCATCGCCGTGCTAAAGTCGGCAGAAATAATATCGTTACTTCCTACATCGGATGCTCCATAAAGTGGAGCTGTGAGGATCACACGCGGAATAGCTCCTGTATTGAAACTCCATGTATAGTCGGCAATCATTACATTTCCCATAGGGTCGGTTGCTCCACGGGTAATGGTGGCCGTATAAACGGTGTTCGCATCCAACAAAGTGGAAGGAATAAATGTGGCCTTCTTGTTGCTGTAGATAACTTCACCCGAAATGATGCTTGTTCCATTTTTAATAAAAAAAGTGGTTTCGTTGATGGTTGCAGCATCCATTTCTTCGTTAAAAGTAGCAGTAATCAGTTTACTGGTGACTACATTGATGGCACCTTTGACAGGATCAGTACTGATCACTTCCGGGCAAACGCCAATGAGCTCTCCGGTATAATCATCGTCTTTACACTGCCATGTGAAAAGAGCAATTAATATCAGCATGAAGCTCATGCCCGATAATGTTGAAAACCTTTTCCGGTTGAACCATGAGGTGATCATTTGTTTTGATAATAAAGTCTTGTTTCTCATTTTTCGGTAAATTTATTTATGAATAATAATAAGTTGATATTAAGTCTTGAGTTGAGGAAATTCAACATTACAAAGGTGACGTAATTTGTAGAGGAATGCATTACACAATTTTCTTTAAAAGTTGTATAATTCACTGATTTATTGTCGGGGAAAGTGAATGGTTTAAAGGGAATAATAAGGCGGTGTATTTGTGGAAGCGTTGAATTGTTGAAGCGTTGAATTGTGTAACTGTTGAACTGTGTAAGCGTTGAACTGTTGAATTGTGCAATTGTTGAACTGTGTAAGCGTTGAAGCGTTGAATTGTGTAATTGTTGAATTGTGAAAGCGTTGAAGCGTTGGACTGTAAAATTCTCACCAGTCTCCAAACTTTCGACCTTTGACATTAGACCTTAGACAAAAAACCGTAGACTATTCAATTATCAACTCACCAACTCCTCAACTTTTCAAACTCTCCTCTTTCTTCGCCGGCTTAGTTGTGTTCTTTTTTGCTTTGATTTTGAAAGTCAACAAATCGGGCATAGTGTCGCCCAACAGAAAACCTATAGGGTGTAAAGGTTCGATATGATCGCAAATGACTTTGATAATCGCCACTACAGGAATAGATAAAAACATGCCTGAAACACCCCATAATGCTCCACCTGCCAGTACGGCAACCACTGAAACCAGGGCATTTATTTTTACTTTCGAAGCTACTATTTTGGGAACAATGTAATTGTTGTCGAGCAATTGGATGGAATAATAAATGATAAGTACATATACTGCGTACCAGGCCGAATCTTTTGTGACAAGCGCTATCATCATGGGCATGGCCACAGCCACAAGTCCACCAATATACGGAATCAGATTAAGTAAAGCGCCCAATATCCCCAATAAAATGGCATAATCTATACCCAGCAGTAAAAGACCGATTGAGTTAAGCGTAGCAATGATAACAGTTTCGATAAGAAGGCCTATCAGATAGCGTTGTATCACTGTTTTTGTTTGAGAGATGACTGTAGTAACTTTTATCTGGCGTTCGTCGCCAAAAATTTTGTGAATAAAGTCGAGCAACAAGGGTTGGTAAAACAAGATCATGAAAATGTAAACCGGAACAAGAAAAACAGCCACCACACTGCTCCCGACCGAAAGAATTGTTTGTCCTATGACAGCGCTGCTGTTGTCGAGCAGATTGGCTTTTGTTTCGGCCAACCATGCATTCACTTTATCGGGACTAATGTCGAAATAACCCGGAATCCAATGAATGGTGTCGTTCAGCATTATCGTTATTTTTTCAACAAACACAGGCCACGATTCGGCAAAACGACTGATTTGAGAGAACATGAAAAGTCCGAACGCTGCAATTATTATTATCGAAAGCAAAAGCGTGATGATGATGGCAAAAACCCGGTTTATTTTTCGTTTTACAAAAAACACAACTACCGGATGAAGAACAATGGCAATGATGGTCCCGAAAATAAGTGGCAATAAAAGGCCCTGAGCTATATATAACATGGACACAACTACATATAAACCGACACAAAACAGTGTAACTCTGGCGTAAAAGGGAAGCTGAATGTTATTGAGCATGGGGAGGATGTGTTGTGGAAAAGGAGATTAAAATTAAAAAGCAGGAGTGTATTGATAAGAAGATTTGAAGATAAGAGCGAACTCATTATTTTCAAATCTTCAAAATCAAGTCATTTTCATATTCGGTTTACAGTCGGAACGAAAGTCCGATTTTTCCACCGTTAAAGGCATTGCCACCACCAAATTCGAGGTTAAGACCAATGCTGTTTGTGAAAAAGTATCTCACTCCCAACTGTCCGCCTAAACCTAAGCCCGAACTGTGACTTCCTGTATATCCATCAGGTGAATTCCAAACATAAAAGCCAACATTCACACCGGCATATATATCCCAGCGTGGGGTCATTTGAAAAATGTTGTTGAAATGATAATTGGCATTCCCCGAAATTCCCATAATATTATGGTTGTAGTAATTGCTTTGCCAGTTTTCTTTGTAGCCACGATAAGATAATTCGGCGCCAAGGGTAACATCACGGCTAACGCTATGGTCGAATCCAATATAAACAGGAATACCCGAATCGGAAAGTCCAACACCAAGGTTTAACTGCGAAGTGCCTGCATACATCGGGTTTTGACTAAAAGCCACCAATGTGAACAGTACGAAAGATAATGTAAGGGTAATTTTTTTCATGATTGTAATTGTATATTTTTTTGTTTATTGAAGTAATTTTTTTTTTGTTCTCTGTCAATTGAAGTTGTTATTAGTCAATTGAAGTTAGAAGAAGTTATTTGAAGTAAATGAATTTATTAGTAGTTTGAAGTTAGATGAAGTTATTTGAAGTAAATGAAGTTATTAGTAGTTTGAAGTTAGGAGAAGTTATTGGAAGTAAATGAATTTATTTATTAGTAGTTTGAAGTTAGATGAAGTTATTTGAAGTTAGATGAAGTTATTAGTAGTTTGAAGTTAGGAGAAGTTATTGGAAGTCAGTTGAAGTTAATAACTCGTTATTGAAGGTGTTTTCTTTACAACTAACTCGAAACCCGAAACCCGAAACTCAAAACCCGAAACTCAAAACCCGAAACTCAAAACCCGAAACTAACAGCTCGTAACTATTTTAGATATTCCGTAGTCAGAATTATGTTGGAATACGACGGGTATTGTGTGCTCACGTCATTTTCGGAAGTAATAAAGATTTTTACAGGTTTGGTCACCGATATGGTTTCCATTTTTGCCGATAAATCTTTTGTCATAAAGCCGGTCGAACTGTTTAATTGTCCCAGGCTTTGTGTTGTATTATCAGCATTGACCGACCATACGATATAAGCAGTTGCCGGAGGGGAGAGTCGGGTAGAAGGTGACAAATTCGATAATTCAATTTTGATAACATAATTCATGTTCTTGTCTTGCTTGATCAGAACTGTACCTTGTGCTGCCGGTACTACAGTGGAAGTAAGAAATTGATTTTTTACTGCACACGAACTGAACGAAAGTGAGATGACAATGCTTGCCAATAGAAGAAGAACTGTCGATTTGATTTTTTTTGTTTTCATCTGATTTATTTTATGAAGTTGTTTTTTTATTGTTGATGCGTTTGTAATTATAATACTGCAAAAGAGTGTTAAGTAGTTACAAGTATATATTTACGAGTTACGATTGTTGATCTGATTTTCACATTTAGAAAGCAGATCATTAAATGTTATTAGTTACCTGCTTTTCCAGCAAAAGAATACCGACTCATTTTATATTGCAAAGATCGGTGGTTTGCAAGCCTGTTTTGTTACATCGCGGGCTGAATTACTTACATAAATCACTGATTTTCGCCACAGCCCAAAACTACTTGTTTTTGAATATCAGCGCTGATATCTTCAGTAAATACATGCCGTCATACAATTAATGTATCAAAGTAGAATTAAGCAGCCTCTGTTTATATGAATTATATTGACCGCAAAAAGTCTCCGGTATCGTTTGGTCAACTCATCCCCGATCTATTTTAAAACGATAGGAGATGATTTTCGAAACGATAGGAGATGATTTTTAAAACCGTCGGAGATGTTTTTAAAAACGATAGATAATGACTTTGCGCAGGGATTGATTCGGGCTTTTGGGGGTAGTCATGAAAAAAAGAATGCCGACACAGGAGCTTATTCTGTGCCGGCATATTAAATAAACAAAAATCTAAAAAATCAAGGTTATTTTTTCTTCGAAAACTGCCAAAGCATAACGCCGCCCAAGCCCATGACGGAAATGCCGATAAGAGGCGACCAACTCAGTGAGTGGGGTTCATCCCGTATCACTTCGATGGGACCTAAATCAACTACTTTCCTTTTGGTAAAGAACTGTATGGTTGTGAAAATGGTAAGCGCCAGCCCAATGATTATAATTGTGAATGATAAAGTTTTCATTTTGGTTGCTGTGGTTTTAATTTCTTTTTTCTGAAAAGTACTTATTGAATGTTACTTGTCGGTGGCAATGCCCGAAATTGCTTTTCCAAGGGCATCAAGGTCTTCGTTGAAACTCACTTTGAATTTCTCCCAGTTGCTTTTATCTGTTTCTTTGTATTCGGCAATATTTGATTTTAGCTTGGCATTTTTTTGTTCAAGTTCAGTGAGTTGCTTTTCGTATTTGGTACGGATCTCTTTTTTGTCGGCTTTCAGTTGATCCTTAAGCGCAGCTATTTTCACATCGTTGGCAATGAGTTTGGCTTCCGATTCGGCCTTGAAACGGTCGTACTCATTTGTGGAGTCGATCACTGCTTCGTTCAGCTCTTGTTGCGCTTCAATTACATTTTCTTCTGCATTCTCAAGCTTTTCAGCTTTTTGTTTTGGCGAGTTACAGCCTGCAATGCCCAGTATTACTATACCGGCAAGTGCCATTGTTTTTAAATTAGGTAAATTCATTTTTTTTGTGGTTTTTAAATTGTTATAGTTGTTCCTGACTTTTTTCGTATTGTGTTTTTCTTTTCAGCAAAGAGCCAATGCCTGCAATTATTTCAATCAGATTGTTATCAATCAAAACTTTTGTGAATTTCTCCACCAGTATTGCACTCAGGTATCCTTTCAGGCTGCGGTGTTTGCCCAGCACCATGTCGATAATAAGTTCGAGCGCCATATTCACACCCGTTTTCACTATGTTAGCCGGCTGTTCCTTTGCAGCATTGCCTTTGAACATCGACACAAAATCAAGTGTAGAAGCCAGTACGCTAAAGGTAAGTTTCAGTTCTTCTTTCTGAACCATCCTGTCGGTCTTTAATACTTCGATGCGCAGCAGTAGTTCGGCATGATTGGTAACCGGTAAGTATTCCTTTTTTTGAGTGGTCATGGTATTTGTTTTTCGAGGAGTTTCTTAATTATCTGATCACGCAAAGGTTTTTCTATCAATTTCTTCCGTCCGATAAACAGGATGAGAGCCAATAATAAATGGCAACCGGCAATAATGGCAAATCCAGAATAACTGTTTCCCAATAATTCAGATAAATAAAAGCCAAGTCCGATGCTCAATGTGAATACGAATAAAAAAACCGATATTCCCACCACGAGTATTCCTACCATCGATGAACCGAATGTCGAGCTGCGTTCGATGACTTCCAACTTTACAATCTCTAAATTGGTGTTCAGGTATTGTTTCAGGTTATCGATTATTTCTTCAAATCTGTTTAATTCAGGCATGATCGTTGTTTTTTTTGATGTTTAATCCTTATTTTCAATTTGCATAAAACAATTGAATTATGCTTTAATTCGGCTTTTAAAAAGAAACCGGTCCGAACCGGGGGAAAATGATATTTCCGGTTCGGCCTTTTCCTTTTCTTATTTATGAGCTTTTGAGGCTTCTTCAGTTTTGTGTTTGAAGTTGTCAGCCAAATCGTCCATTTTTTCTTTGGCCATTTCTTCCAAATCTTCAGCTTTTTTGCGTAATGCAGCTGCTTCGTCTTTCATTTTTTGTTTCAAATCATCGGCTAAGTCTCTGGCTCCTCCCGATATTTTGTTGCGTGTAGCACTGCCTTTGTCGGGTGCGAATAAAATTCCGAGCGTTGCTCCTGCGATAGCACCGATGACTAATGCACCGATTACTTTTCCTGTTGCTTCTAAATTGTCCATTTTGATTGTTTTTTTTAATGAAAATTAAATTCTGAATGCTGTTATAATTAGTTACAAGTAAATAGTTACGAGTTACAAGACTGTTGTTGGACTTTACTTTTAGAAAGCAGATCCTTAAATATTCTCACTTAACTACTTAAATATGAATTGTTTTTAAAATCTGTATCCGATGGTTGCCTGATACCACATGTTTTTGTAACGTGGAGTACTTGATGTGCCATCGCCTTCGTTGCTTTGAACATCCCAACCGGCACGAGCTCCGATCACAATATTGCTAAGGTTTATATCTACTCCGCCTGTTACACAGAAAGTGTTTTTCCGAAGGTTCTCGTTGTCGAATTGTTCGTCTCTCGAAATATCGAGCACATCACTTTTGAAAGTGTAGTTCTGACTTAGCAAGAATGAATACTGAGGACCAAAAAGTAATGTAAGGTAATCGCCTGTTCTGAAAGTCAGCAATAAGGGTACATCTATATAATTGGTAGTACGTTTGAAACTATAATCGCTGCCAAGTACCGACCCTGAACCGCGATACCCTTTTTGCGAAAACAATATTTCGGGTTGAACGCCCAAAAAGTGGGTGATGGGCAATGTAATAAATAAACCTGTAGCCATTCCTAGCTTTGCATCTGCTTCAAATTCTTCTCCCTGTGTATCGTAAACATTTGATAAATTAGCCCCGAACTTTAAACCGAGCGATACTCTATTCGATGCATCGCTTTGGGCGGAAACCATTGTTGTTGCAAAAAACATAGCGGCAACAATCAACATTAATAAACTTCTGTTTTTCATTTTGTTTCGATTAAAATTGTAACTGAATTATTACATTGCAAAGGTGAGCCGAAATACTTAAAAAGGTGTTACACAATTCTACGAGAAAGTTACATCATTCACGGATAGGCACAAAAAGAGCTTTTCACGATTGAAAAGCTCTTTTTAATTTGTCTTAATGTCTGATGAATTCAATATCGAAGCGAATAAGTCACGCAGCAAG
Source organism: uncultured Paludibacter sp. (assembly GCA_963678465.1). GTDB lineage: Bacteria > Bacteroidota > Bacteroidia > Bacteroidales > Paludibacteraceae > Paludibacter. The sequence goes on along the minus strand of OY782858.1, from coordinate 2,403,170 downwards.
CTGAATTGTTGATTTTAAAAGCAACCTACGTACAAAGATATGGGTACATTGGTGGGAAATAATTACATATCTGTTTGCAAATGTTGCATATATCACAGATTTATTTACATTCTCTCCATGTACCAGTTCAACTGCTTTTTGAGTTTTTTTGTTTCGAAGATGGTTGTTATTATTTTTTGCAAACGCATAAAAGCGGTTTCGCTTTTCACCACATAATCGAAAGCGGCATGGTGCATACAGTTGATAGCCACGTCGATTTTGTCCTGCGCCGAAAGCATAACGACAGGAATTTCGGCGTTATAGAGTTTAATTTTATCTAAAGTTTCTATACCGTTCATTACGTCACGTTCTACGCCGTCCAGCAAATAATCAAGGATAATAATATCGGGTTTGTTTTTTAGGTTTTCCACGCAAAGTTCGCCCGTAGCGTAGGTTTCGATCTCAAAATCGCCATGCTCGAGAAACTGAATTTCGAGTAATTTCAAAAAAATAGCATCATCATCTACAAGAAAAATCTTTATTTTAGCTTTCATTTGTTTGTGTTTTTAATCGTATTGTATTCTTCTTCTAATTCTTCACAGGCTTGTAGACAAACATGTTCGAGTTGAAGTACCATATCTGTAATTCCATCGGTTTGTTTTTGTGTGCCGGCATATTCCTGCACTTTCTTGGCCATATTTTCGTAATCGTGACTGATGCCCATGATAGCAAAAGAAGGAATCATTTTATGTACTGCCGAGTAGAGTGTATTCCAGTCTTTATCTCTCATGCTTTGTTTCATGGTCCTGATCAGGGTTGGGGTTTGCTCCAGATAAAGAGAAATCATTTCCATCATTAAGTCAGGATTCGATTTGGTGCGCTGGCTTAAGTAATCGAGGTCGGTGCACTTGTTTTTCTTCACGCGTAAATCAATGCTTTCAGGAAGTTCATCTACAGCTATATTCTTCTTTATTAAATTTATAATTTTGGAATATAAAAGTCTTTCGTCTACCGGTTTGGCTATATAATCATTCATGCCTACGGCTTTACATTTTGCAAGGTCAACAGTAGTTACATCCGCCGTGAGTGCAATAATGGGGATATTGGACAACATGGTGTTACGAATGTATTTTGTAGCTTCAAATCCATTCATTTCGGGCATCTGCAAGTCCATAAGGATAACGTCGTAGTCGTTGATTTTTAGTTTCTCTATGGCTATTCTACCGTTTTCGGCAATATCGCGTTCAAAACCGAATTCATCGAGTATCGTTTTCATCAGTAGCTGATTCAGTGCAATGTCTTCGGCTACCAGTACTTTTATATTTTTAATTTCTGTATCCAGGTTCTGTATTTCTATTTCAAAGTCAGCTTCAACCTTTGTTTTTGGGAAACTAAGCGTAAAGCTAAAGGTTGAACCTTTGTGCTCGGTACTTTCAACAAAGATTTTTCCGCCCTGTGTTTCTACTAATTGTTTTACTATGGCAAGTCCCAAACCCGTTCCGCCGTACAAACGCGATGTGCCACTGGATGCTTGTTGGAAATTTTCAAATATCTTTTCCATTTTATCTTTGGGGATGCCAATGCCGGTATCTGTAACAGCAAATTTAATGGTGACCTGCTCGTCGTCCTCCTTCAGCAAATGAACGCCAACAGTTATAGTTCCCTCAGCTGTGAATTTAACAGCATTACTTACAAGGTTCAGAATAATCTGATGTAATCGCACCGGATCGCCTACCAATACATTCGGTATCCTGTCGTCATATTCCTTAATGAGCACTAAGTTTTTCTCCTGAATCTTAGCTTCGAATACATGCAACATGGCCGATAAGGAAGTATGCATTTTGAACGGAATTTTTTCAAAGGTCATTTTCCCTGCATCTACTTTTGCCAGGTCAAGTATATCGTTGATAAGCACAATGAGCGCATCGCCACTTAGTTTTATAGCTGACAGATATTCTTTTTGTTTTGCCGTGAGTTCGGTCTTGAGCACCACTTTTGTGAATCCGATAATTGCGTTCATAGGCGTACGGATTTCGTGACTCATATTGGACAGGAACTGTTGTTTGGCTTTCACAGCATCTTCGGCTTTGCGTGTTGCCATTTGTGCTACATTTTTGGCTTCCTGAGCTACACTTGTTTGAAGCTCTGCAAATTCTTTTGCCTCAGTGAGCTCTTTTGATATTCTTTTTTGTTCAGTCACATCTCTTGCCACAATGACCACTCCCAGCACCTTTCCTTCATCATTTTTATACACCGAACCATTGAAAAGCACATCGGTCAATTTCCCATCTCTATGTCGGATGGTGAGTGGTGAATCGGCCACAGAACCTTTTGCAAAGACTTTCTGATACACTTCACGCGCCTTTTGAGGTTCGGTGAAATAGTCAAAGAAATCGCTTCCTGTCAGTTGTTCACGGGTCATGCCAATCATGTTTGTAGTGGCCTTATTCATGTCTGTTATTTTCCCTTCGGGACTGATTGTAAGTAGCGGATCATGGCTTGCTTCAATTAAACTCAGAGAGTATTCCGAAGCTAATTTTAAAGTATCGCTGAATGCTTCGAGCTTTTTATTTTCAGTGACTCTTTTTTTCTTCTCATTGCTTTGAAAAAGAAGTTCTTTGTTGGCCAGAATTAATTCAGCAGCTCGTTTTTCTTTTTCTTCATTCTGAAATACAAGTTCTTTATTGGCTGTAAGCAATTCTGTTGCCCATTTCTGATTGGTTAAATCCCTCATTACCATGATGGCTCCTGGTAAATTACCATTGTTGTCGTTAGAATAAGAGCCTGTTAAAAGTACATCGGTCAATTTCCCGTCGACATGTTTCAGTGTCAGGAAAGCATCGGCCACGCTCTCTTTTGTGAAAACGTCATCGCACACTTTGCGTGCCTGTTTTGGCAAGCTAAAATATTCAGAAAAATCACTACCAGCGATTTGCTCTCGTGTCAATCCAAGAATATTTACTGTAGCCTGGTTCAGGTCAATAATTCTGCCCAGCGTGTTAATGGTGATCAATGGATCGTAACTGATTTCCATCAAACTGCGGGCATATTGTGATGCTTTTTTTTTCATTTCGTGCTAAATTGATTTTCAGAGTTCCTCAATCGGATTTCTGTGTCTGTCTTTGAGATGTCTGAATTCGGATGGTGTTAATCCGGTAATTTTTTTAAACTGGTTCGAAAGGTGTGCCACGCTGCTGTATTGCATGCGATATGAAATTTCGGTCAGGTTGAGCTCGTCGTACAACAATAATTCTTTAACTCTTTCGATCTTATGAATGATTATAAATTGCTGAATAGTAATTCCTTTCACCTCCGAAAAAAGATTCGATAGGTAAGTGTAATCATATTTCAGTTTCTCGCTGATGTAGTCTGAGTAGTTTATTTTTGGTAATTCGTCGGCATAATGCACCATTTCGATGATTACACTTTTTACCTTTTCAATCAATACAGCCTTTTTGTCATCCATCAACTCCAGTCCGGAGTCAAGAAGGGCTGTTTTAAGGTTCTCTCGTTGGTCCTCGGAGATGTCTTCCATGATCTCAATTTCTCCTAAGTCGACGACGATGAAATGAAGTCCGAGTTTTTTAAGTTCTTCTTTCACCACCATCTTGCAACGAAGGCTTACCATATATTTGATATAAATTTTCATTTTTTTTTATTTAGACACAAGAGTCAGGAATCAATACACCAGGCTTTTTAATGATGCCTTTATGTGTATTAATTGAAGTAATACGAACATTTTAGAGCCCTAAATGGAACTATAAAATTGTCACACAACTTGTCTCTCTTGCTTGTTTTTTTACTAAAAAAGAGAAGTAGTAGCAGAATTTTGTACGAGCAACAGTTTTAGCAATTAATCAGGTAAGACTTGATGTGCAGCAATAGTTGAATAGAGAAGATCGAGAGGTGGCTGTTTGAAGTGGATTTGTCAATTACTTTATGTTCGTCATTTAGTAATGCGAAAATCAAAAGTATGTCTGATATGTGTCTAAATCAAAAGTGTGTTAGTATAAATAACACTGCATAAATGAGAATGTTGTAAAGATAGGCAATAAAATCCGATAAACAACATTTTGACAAAAACCTGATAAATAGAATCAATAAGAAAGCCTACATTTTGGTTGTTTCTCTGTATTTGTCTTACTTTTTAGTGGCTTTTTCGGATACGTCAAATAGAATTTGCTTTTGTAGTATACTGTTTGATAGTGTGTTACGTCATTGGTACGGCCTTTGAAAAGCTGTGTCGACAACATTCCAGTTCTTAGTGCACAAGAATAGTTCTGTTTATTTTACAAAAAATGTACAGTTTATGAGTCAACGCAATGCATTTTATTTGGATGGAACACTGACCATTTGCCGTGAAGGAGACGTCTTTCTGGGAAATGCACAGATTCGATTGCTGAAACAGGTTTTGAAAGATGGTTCTATACATGCAGCAGCCAAAAATCTGAAAATGTCGTACCAACACGCGTGGCATTTATTGGATAAAGTCAATCAACTTTCGCCACTGCCGGTATTAATACGGCAAAAGGGTGGGAGAGATGGAGGTGGTTGTGTGATTAGTAATTATGGGCTGAAATTAATCCGGACATTCGAAGCTAAAGAGTTGGCTCTAAAAGAATTTCTGGCGAATAACAATGCTGATTTCGACGGCTGTTTTTTTTGACAATCGATATACTTTTGATAGAATATCGCTATTTAACCCCCGACCCCTAAAGGGGAGGAAGAGATATTAGTATTAAAATTTTAATAAATAATTAAATGATAAATATAATTGACAAAGCTAACTTCAACTCCCCTTTAGGGGTTGGGGGTCGTATTAATATGATTTTAAGAATATTCCCATTTATTGCAGTCTTAACTTTTACACTATTTGTGAGTGCACAAAACGTTGTTATCGACGGAGAAATTCGTCCGCGCACCGAGTATCAGGATGGTTTCAAAACACCTATCCTTGCAACCAACGACCCGGGCTTTTTTACGTCTCAACGTACACGGCTTGGTTTGACATTTACCAGCGGTTTGCTCACAGCACAAATTACCGTACAGGACGCTCGCGTTTTTGGACAATACTCGAGTACCGATGCAACTGCTTCCACAGGTATTTATGAAGCTTGGGCTGACATGGTGCTTTTCCCGGGTGCTTCACTTAAACTTGGTCGCCAACCCATAAAGTACGATGATACGCGTTTGTTTTCGGCACCAGCGTGGAGCATTACAGGTACAACGCACGATTTAGCATTGTTCAAATACAATATCAACGATTATCAGGCACACGTTGGTTTGGCGTACAATAATAAATCGGAAACTGCAACCGAAGTATTTTATGTACCGGGGAGTAAATATCGCTCGATGTGTTATTTATGGTTGTCAACTCCAGTAATCAGTGGCTTTACATTGAGTGCAATAGTGATTGACGAAGGATTGCAAGATACCCTGGGATTGGGTGGACTGGCTAATTACAAAAAAATAAAAATGGCTCAAACGCTAACCTATGGCGGTAATTTGAAATACGAGTCGGTTGATTTTCCATTGTCGGGACTTGCCACAGCTTACTTTCAAGGAGGAAAAAATGTAGCAGGTAAAACAATGACCGGAAAACTGGCGGCTTTAAAGCTTAATTATCTATTTACTAACTCCATTACAGCAAGCCTTGGAACCGATTATTTATCGGGCGATGCCAATGGAACTTCGGATGGAAAGGTGAGTAACTTTAAAAAGCTGTACGGAGCTGACCATACTTTTAATGGGTATATGGATTATTGGAACACGCCACTCGCTACTGGTTTGCTGGATTATTACGGTAGTGTAACTGCAAAAATTGGAAAGAACTTGACTATGGAAGGCAGATATCATATTTTTAATACGGAGTATGCCGGAAAAAACAAAAAAAGTATTGCTTATAATAAAAATATTGGTTCGGAATTCGACTTTTTAATTACTTATAAATTAAATGCATGGACAACTGTTCAGGGTGGTTATTGTAAATATTTTTCGAGCAATAATACACTGATAGCGAAAGATATAGTTGTGTCGACGGCTACAATTCCTGAAGTTCGAAGTCCACAATGGGCATACTTGATGTTTACCATTAAACCATCGTTCCTAAAAACAGCCCCCTAAATCCCCCGAAGGAGGACTAAAATAGCGTATTTCTTGAAAAATCAAATATAAACTATGTCTTCAAAAGTCCCCCTTGGGGGATTTAGGAGGCTAATAATCAAAAATATGAAAAGAATAATATTATCACTCGCAATTTTGCTTTCGGCAATAAGTGTTTCGGCTCAAAAAGTAAATGTGGCGGCGGCAGCAAATCTTCGATATGTATTGGAAGAAATTAAAACAGCTTATGTGACCAAATATCCAAAAGCGAAAGTGAATCTGACTTTTGGAAGTTCGGGTACGTTGGTACAGCAAATTTCGAATGGTGCAAATTTCGATTTTTTTATGGCTGCCGATGACGAGTTTCCAGTAAAATTAAAGTCCAAAGGGCTAGCAACCGGTCCAATTAATGTGTACGCTTATGGTAAACTGGCTCTTTACAGTACCACCTTGCCAGTTGATAAAAACGGATTGGATGTGTTTAAAAATACGAGCGTAAAGAAAATAGCCATAGCAAATCCTGAAACTGCACCTTATGGCGAACGTTCCATTGAGCTATTGAAAAGCTTAAAACTTTACGACGGTTTAAAATCCAAAATAGTAATTGCAGAAAATATTTCGGCAGCTGCGCAATATGCTTTTACGGGAAATACTGAATTAGGGTTCGTTGCTCTTTCGTTGGCATTAGCTCCCGAAATGGATGGGAAGGGTAACTATTATATTATACCTCAAAAACTATATAAGCCTATTGCACAGGCTTGTGTATTGATAAAAAAATCAACAGTAAACACCGAAGCAGCAAAATTTAGAAAATTTGTGCTATCGCCAACCAATAAGGCCATTTGGGAAAAATACGGGTATGATTTGCCTGAAACTAAATAACTAAAAAACCTTTTCCAAAGTTTTGAACTTTGGAAAAGGTTGTAATTACTAGATTATGAGCGAAGACTTTATAAACACATTGCTCCTTACCGGAAAGCTGGCAGGTTGGACAACTACCATTCTTTTTATAATTGGTTTTCCCATTGCTTACTTGTTGGCTTATCAACGCTTTTGGTTTAAATCCCTTGTGGAAGCAATAATTAGTATGCCCATGGTATTGCCTCCAACAGTTTTGGGGTTCTATATGCTCGTGGCTTATAGTCCGCAAAATGCTTTTGGCGGTTTTTTGGAGAAATACCTTGATGTGCGACTGGCTTTCAGTTTCGAAGGTGTATTGCTGGCAAGTGTGGTTTTTAGTTTGCCGTTTATGATCCAGCCTTTGCAAAATGGTTTAACGGCCATTCCTGTAAGTTTTCGCGAGGCAGCCTACACGCTTGGAAAATCAAAAATAGAAACGTTTTTCAGAGTGCTGATTCCTAATATGATTCCAAGTATTGTGACTGCATTGGCCATGACGTTTGCACATTGCATAGGTGAGTTTGGTGTGGTAATAATGGTGGGTGGAAATATGCCGGGTGAAACACGAGTAGCAAGTATTGCCATTTACGACGAGGTGCAAGCGTTGAATTACGATGTGGCTAATCAGTATTCGTTGGTGCTGTTTTTAATTTCGCTGGCAATACTGACACTGATATATAGTATAAATGGGAAATCTGCCCCTAACCCCTAAAGGGGGATGAAGAAATATTAGTATTGATAATTATAACAAATAATGATGTGATAAAAAAGATTTTAATAGACGAAACTAACTTTAACTCCCCTTTAGGGGTTGGGGGTGGTGTTTTAAGCATTCATATCGAACGCGAAATGCTTACTTCGGAAGGTAAAAACCTGCTGAAAGTGGATTTGGAAATAGCCGAAAATGAATTGCTTTGCCTTTTTGGGCATTCAGGGGCGGGCAAAACTACTTTGCTCCGTATTTTAGCAGGACTTTTCAATCCTGACAGTGGATTTATTTCGTTTAACGGACAGGTTTGGTACGATTCGGCAAAAAAGATAAACTTGTCGCCTCAGCAACGGAATGTGGGATACATGTTTCAGGATTATGCGCTTTTCCCGAATATGACAGTACGTAAAAATATAGAATTTGCGCAAAAAACAAGAAATGCCGAGGAGGTAGATACATTGCTTTCGCACTTTGGTTTGGAAGCTTTGCAAAAACAGTATCCGGCCAAGCTTTCGGGCGGACAAAAGCAACGCGTGGCATTGGCGAGGGCTTTGGCGGCTAAACCTAATTTGTTGTTGCTTGATGAACCTCTTTCGGCACTCGATTACGAGATGCGTTTGAACTTGCAGGAAGAAATTCTGAAAGCGCATGAATTATTGAATTCAGTAACGTTGCTTGTCAGTCACGATAAAGATGAAGTGCGTAAATTGGCTACAACAGTTATTCTGCTTCGGAATGGAGCGATTATAGGACAGGGAGAACCTGAGGTAGTTTTTTGAGAAACATCATAATTTACAAAGCTTTGTCGTTGTATTCCAATTCCGTATCGTCATTTCTTTGTAAATGGCAGTGCCTATCATTTTTGCCATCTGACTTTGCGACGATTTTTCGCTTAGCCGTGAGAAATATAAAACTCCCTCGCCGGGCTTTACAAAATCAACGCCTTCTTTTGTTTTTATTTTCGACAAAGCCTCTTCGGATGTAAGTGGCGATTTCAGGAAAATTATATCGTAACGATATTCGTCAGGATGAACGCCAAAACCTTCCGGAGCATTATTTACAAGCTTTATCAGATCTTGTTGAAAAATTAAAAAGACTCTCGAATTATAGTCAAAACGTCCCGATAATGCTTTCTCAATTTGCTCTGTGAGCTGGATTTGATTGTTTCCCTGGCTATCGAACAATACATTTCCACTCTGAATGTAAGTAACCACATTTGTAAACCCCATTTCTTCAAAACAGGTTTTCAGGTCGGTCATTTTAATGATATTGTTTCCGCCAACATTTATGCCGCGAAGAAGGGCGAGGAATCTTGTTTTCATTTTTCTATCCTGTTGTAATGGCAAACCAGTAGTTTTCCTTCATCATCGTGCAGGTGCATGCCGTTTCCTTCGCAATACCTGAACATGCTGCAATCGGCACAAAGACCTTTACGCGCCCATTCACGATTCCGAAATGGTTCGAAACGGTTGTTCCAAACATCCATAAAATTATCTTTGTAGATATTACCCTGATGGAAATTGGAACGAATGCTTGGACAAGCTGAAATAGCGCCATCGATAAGTACTGAAGCTACATTGATACCTGCATGACAGGTGTAGAAATGATCGCGAACTTCCTGCTCGTAATTACCCAAAAAACCTTCGCAACCGTAATTTAAATGAATCCGGTTTTCGATTCTCGTTTCACGGATAAAGTCAAGCAAAGACGTAAATTCCTCGTTTGATAGTTGTAATTCGGGAAGTTCGGCTGCACGTCCCACGGGGAAAATAGTAAAGATACGCCAGTTTTTCACACCAGTTTTTATCAAATGTTCTTTAAACTCGGGCAGACTTTGGATGTTTTTTTTGTTGGCACACGTAACTACATCCCATGCAATATCTTGCACCGAGGTCAATAGTTTTACAGCATTCATAGCATTGGTATAGCTGCGGGGATGGTTACGCAACCAATTGTGTGCATCCTCAAAACCATCGAGACTTATGGTGATGGAATGGAGTCCAGACTGCAACAAAGACTTTAAGCGTTCAGGCGTAAGCGCCATTCCGTTCGACACAACTCCCCACGGAAAACCCCTGCGATACAACTCCAGGCCACAAACTTCAATGTCTTTTCGGAGCAATGCTTCGCCTCCGGTAAAGATAATCATGGTGCGATTCGGGTTGACATGCGGCGTGATTTGGTCAATCACTTTCAGGAAATCGGCAACCGGCATGTCGGGCTGATTGGAAATGGATCGGCAGTCGCTACCACAATGGCGACACGACAGATTGCAGCGCAACGTACATTCCCAAAAAAGCGTATTCAGTTCGTGCAAACGGGCATTGTTATGCCTCATTTTTCTGAAAATTTCTAGCCCAATTCGTTTGCGAATCGAAGGTTTTCTATCCATTGGCTTATTTCTTTTTGGTTAGCTCAACCTTTACATCAACGCTATACTCACCTTCGTACCAATTTGTTGATTTGCCGGTTTTTTTCGCATTTTCGAAATCTACATTTAAAATAGTGTCGTTAAATGCACCGTTTTCAGCTCCATCAATATCCTGAACGTATACAGTCAAAATATTGTCTTCAATTTCACCAACCGAAAAGTTGTCGGACAGTTTGTAAGCGCCACTTATATCTGTGGTATCCGCTTTTATGCTCCGATAAGGCTGAGGCATAACTCCATACATAAGCACCGGACCGTTATAATTCGAACTAAAACCGATTCTTACTCCTTTGATTGGTTTTGCATTGGCTTTATCTACTACAATTCCTTTCACGGTGTAGTCGGCATTTGGAACGCCATATTCAACTAAAGCTTCGGAAGAACAATTACTAAAGCCAAGCAATGTAAGCAATGCAGCCAACAAAGTGTTTATTCCACGGATAAATGATTTTCTGGAATCCATAATATTGATAATGATTAAAGATTTATTTGTTAAGGATAGATGGATGAAAACAGAAAAACGTTGCAAAAGTAGCGAAAATTTATTGTTTTTTCTCGCCCTACAATTTTGTAGAAAAACATGTTTTACAACACATTTGCCTACATTTTTGTAGGTTTTTTGTGTTATCCAAAAGCATTAAGTATGTAAGTTTATTGTTTTAAAAAATATTTATAAGTAATTAGATGGCTTATAATCTGCATTTTAAATGGTAATTAGTAAATAAATAAATAGTGAATATTTGTTAATGGCATGGTAAATGAATAATGGTTGTCAGAATTTTAGAATTTAATGTCATAAACAGAATATTCATTTTAAAGTATAAAAAAGATGAGAAAGATTGCAATTTACGGAAAAGGTGGTATTGGTAAAAGCACAACCACTCAAAACACGGTAGCCGGTTTGGCCGAAATGGGAAAAAAAGTAATGGTAGTGGGTTGCGACCCAAAAGCTGACTCAACTCGTTTGCTGTTGCACGGTTTGGCGCAGAAAACCGTATTGGACACCTTGCGCGACGAAGGTGAAGATATCGATTTGGATGATGTAATGAAACCCGGATTTAGAGCCACAAGTTGTGTGGAGTCGGGTGGCCCGGAACCAGGAGTTGGATGTGCCGGTCGTGGTATTATTACTTCTATCAACTTGTTAGAGCAATTGGGTGCTTACGATGACGATAAACAATTAGATTATGTATTTTACGACGTATTGGGTGATGTTGTTTGTGGTGGATTTGCAATGCCAATCCGCGATGGTAAAGCCGAAGAAGTTTACATTGTAGTATCTGGCGAAATGATGGCTATGTATGCTGCTAACAATATATGCAAATCGATATCTAAATTTGGTAAAGTGGGTACGGTTCGTCTGGGTGGATTAATTTGCAACTCACGTAAAGTGGACAACGAAGCAAACATGATTGAAGAATTTGCCCGTCAGTTGGGAACTCAAATGATTCACTTTGTACCTCGCGACAATATGGTTCAACATGCTGAAATTAACCGTAAAACAGTTATCGACCACGCTCCGGATCATGGTCAGGCAGATGAATACCGTTCATTAGCTAAGAAAATTAATGACAACACAATGTTTGTTATTCCAAAACCATTGGAAATGTCAGCATTGGAAGAGTTGTTAGTTGGATTTGGAATTATGAATTAGAATCTGGCCCCCAACCCCCTAAAGGGGGCTTTTGGCGGAGTGCAAACAATCAAATTAATTTATAAACACAACCTCTGAACTCCCCCTTTAGGGGGTTGGGGGGCAAATATCTTAACAATATGTATTTATTAAGAGCAATAGTTCGTCCGGAAAAATCGAGCGTAGTTATGAAGGCATTATTCGAAGCAGGCTTTCCGGCAATCACAAAATTATCAGTTTTCGGTCGTGGTAAACAACGTGGTATCAAAGTAGGAAATGTAACTTACGATGAACTTCCAAAAGATTTATTAATGATGGTTATTCCTGAAAAGGACAAAGATTTTGTTATCGAAACCATTATGTTAGCTGCTCGCTCAGGCGAAAAAGGTCAGTTTGGTGATGGTAAAATCTTCGTTACTCCTGTAGAAGAAAGTTACACAATTTCGAGCGGGAAGAAAGATTAAAATAACTAGCCCCCCAACCCCCTAAAGGGGAGTAAGAAAAGAACCCCTAACCCCTAAAGGGGAATAAGACGTAGTTTCTTGTAAAATACGGGGATGTTAAATTATTAATAAACTTGGTCTTTAAGCCCCTTTAGGGGTTTGGGGTCGTTTAAATTATTTGAATATGAAATTAATATTAGCAATAATACGCATTGACAAAATGAGCGCGACCAAGCTGGCTCTTTCGGATGTTGGGCTTCCATCTTTTACCGCTATGCCTGTTTTGGGACGCGGAAAAGGGCATGGAGACTACGAGAAAGCTGCCGATGCTGCTCCGGAGTATGTTGAGCTCATTCAGGAAATGCCGCGTTTGAAATCGAAACGCATGATAACGCTGGTGGTTACCGACGATAAAAAAGAGTTGGCCATTGAAACTATTATTAAAACCAATCAAACCGGCAAAAGTGGGGATGGTAAAATATTCGTGATACCAGCTCAGGATTCTGTACGCGTACGAACAGGTGAAACAGGAGATATTACATTAGATTAATTAATAATTAACAATTAATAGTTATACCACATTGGTGAATTGATAATATGGAGTAAATACTGAAGTGACTCCCCCAATATTAATTCTTAATTATTAATTCTTAATTTAAAAGAGAAAGTTATGGGAAAGACATTAATAGAAGAACTGAATATGAGCAAGTTTACCGACGAAGTAGTTGGTGCTTACCCAAATAAAGTTGCAAAAAAAAGAGCCAAGTCGATTGTAGTGAACGACCCTGACTCGATCCCCAAAATACAAGCTAACGTTCGTACTATTCCGGGTATCATTACCCAACGCGGTTGTACATATGCAGGTTGTAAAGGGGTGGTTCTCGGACCAACACGCGACATTGTCAATATAACGCATGGTCCAATCGGATGTGGATTTTACTCGTGGTTAACGCGTCGTAACCAAACCCGTGCCGACAAACCCGAAATGGATAACTTCATTCCATATTCTTTTTCAACCGATATGCAGGATTCGAACATTGTGTTCGGGGGTGAAGAAAAACTGAAAGTAGCTATTCGCGAAGCCATTGAATTATTCAATCCTAAAGGTATAGCAATATTCTCCACTTGCCCGGTAGGTTTGATTGGTGACGATGTTCACCGTGTTGCCCGCCAGATGAAAGAAGAATATCCTGCAGTAAATATTTTTGGTTTCTCTTGCGAAGGTTATCGCGGCGTTTCGCAATCGGCTGGTCACCACATTGCCAACAACGGTTTATATAAAAATCTGATCGGTCGTAACGATCATCCAAAACGTAAACATAAATATGCTGTTAACGTATTGGGCGAATACAATATAGGTGGCGATGCTTTTGTTATCGACGAATTGTTTGAAAAAATTGGTGTAGACATTATTGCTACTATGTCGGGGAACTCTACATTAGAGCAATTCGAAACTGCCCACACTGCCGATTTCAGCTTGGTAATGTGCCACCGCTCTATCAACTATGTGGCCGAAATGCTCGAAACTTCCTTCGGTATTCCATGGGCAAAAGCCAACTTTATCGGTGCTGAAGCCACAGCCAAAACATTGCGCAAAGTGGGTCAGTATTTTGGAGATCAGGAGCTAATTGACCGTATTGAAGTAGTTATTGCTGAAGAAATGGAAACTGTAAAAGCAGCTATTGAAAAGGCAAAAGCCAAAACCACAGGTAAAACTGCCATGATGTTCGTTGGAGGTTCGCGTGCTCACCACTATCAGGAATTATTCAACGAATTAGGAATGGAAACACTGGTTGCCGGTTATGAATTCGGACACCGCGATGACTACGAAGGTCGCCGCGTAATTCCAACCATTCAGATTGATGCCGATAGTCGTAACATTGAGGAAATTACCGTATATCCTGATGCTACACGCTACAAACCACGCAAGAGTGAAGAGGAATTGGCACAACTGAAAGAAGCTTTCGATATTGAGTTTAACGAGTACAAAGGAATGATGACTGATATGAAAAAAGGCACCTTGGTTATCGACGATTTGAGCCATTTCGAAATGGAAAAATTGATCGAACTTTATAAACCTGATGTATTCTGTGCCGGTATCAAAGAAAAATATGTAGTTCAGAAAATGGGAATCCCAATGAAACAGCTTCATAACTACGATAATGGTGGTCCTTATGCCGGTTTTGCCGGAGCTATCAACTTTTACAAGGATATTGAAATGATCGCTTGCAGCACCATTTTTAAACAAATGAAAGCACCTTGGGAAGTAGAAGAATTAGTAGAAGCGGAATACGTATTTAATTAAAGATTGCCCCCCCCAACCCCCTAAAGGGGGAGTAAGACACCTCGCTCAAGAGGGGGCATTTCATATACTCACATCCTCAAAAGTCCCCCTTTAGGGGGATTTAGGGGGCAAATAATTAAGATTATGCTTTTAAGACATACCACAGCAAAAGAAATAGACAGGAAGGCGTTGACAATCAACCCCGCTAAAACCTGTCAACCGATAGGCGCAATGTATGCTGCATTGGGTATCCACGGATGCTTGCCTCACAGTCATGGTTCGCAAGGTTGTTGTTCGTATCACCGTAGTGCGCTTTCACGTCACTTCCGTGAGCCGATTATGGCCGGAACCAGTTCGTTTTCCGAAGGTTCTTCAGTGTTTGGTGGATCAGCTAACTTAGTTACGGCTATCGACACCATGTTTACGGTTTATAAACCCGAAGTAATTGCAGTTCACACAACTTGTTTGTCCGAAACCATTGGCGACGACTTAACTCAAATTGTATCGAAAGCCAACGACGATGGTCTTGTGCCAGATGGAAAACAGGTTATTTATTGTAATACACCAAGTTATGTGGGAACTCACGTAACGGGTTATTCCAATCAGGTAGCTGCTTTTATTAAGTTTTTCTCAACAGCTACGCCTAAAAAACGTAATGTGATCAACATTGCAGCAGGTTGGATGGAGCCATCGGATATGCGCGAAATTAAACGCCTTACTCAGGTTATGGAAGCGCGAACTATCATGTTCCCGGATTTCACTGACGTGTTGGATGCGCCGCTTGATGGACACTACAAAATGTATCCAAATGGTGGAACAAAAATTTCAGATATGAAATTGACTGGTGATAGCAAATTTACGTTAGGACTTGGACAATCGTGTACCGAAGATGCTTGTATCAAATTAGAAAATAAGTGTAAAGTGAAATTCGAAATACTCGACATTCCCATCGGTTTCAAAGCTACCGACCGTTTCCTTATGTCGTTGAGTCGCCATGCTAATCTGCCAATTCCGGATAGTTTGAGCGATGAACGTGGACGATTGATCGATTTGATTTCCGATAGTTCAAAATACCTTTATGGCAAACGTGTAGCGCTTTTTGGAGATCCTGATACATTAATTCCATTGACTGAATTTTTGGTAAGCATGGATATGAAACCGGTTTACATCGTTACCGGAACACCGAGCAAATATTTTGATGTCCGTATGAAAGAGATTTTGAAAGACATCCCTGAAGCGAAATTTAAAAGTGGTGAAATGGCCGATATGTTCCAACTACACCAATGGATTAAACAGGAAGGCGTTGATTTGTTGATGGGGAATACGTACGGAAAATACATTGCCCGCGACGAAAACTTACCGTTTGTACGCATTGGTTTCCCTATTGCCGACCGTCCGGGACATAACTATTTTGCAAAAACAGGTTACAATGGTGGTGCAAACCTTGTAAAACAAATTATGGATGCATTCCTTGATCATTTCGACCGTACCTGTTTGGAAGAAAAAGTGGAATGGCAACTTTAATTAGTTGATAGTTGATAATTGATAGTTGACAGTTGATAGTTTAATCTGTCAACTATCAACTTTTCACTATCAACTCAATAAAAAAACTGCTGTTTAGTAGCATTCGCAAAGTGTTGTTTTTAATTACTGCTTCAATTTTGGCAATGCTTTGCGGGTAATATAGAATAACGGCTTTTCTATGGGAAAAGTCGTTATTCTTTTTCATTCCATATGATTATAAAATGGATTAAATTACATTTGATCTGTTGATTAATATGTGAATAGGTAATTAAAGACATATTCAATAAGGAAATATCATACTTAATAAAATTAAATTTCAATTTGTTTTTTTCTCTGAGATAATTTTCACCTCCACGATGGAATATTTCACTGCCGCACTGGAATATTTAACTGCTGTACTGGGATATTTAACTTCCACGATGGAGTATTTAACTTCCCGGATGGAATATTTCATCTCCACGATGAAATATCCTAGCGCTACACTGTGTGTTTACATTAGGGCGATGAAAAATTCCATCGTGGCAGTTAAATATAGGGGTTGACTGTTAAATTAATTAATTGATTTCCCGAATAGTCGAGTATCCGTAAAGTGTTTTTTGATCATTGCTTTAATTTTGGCAGCACTTTGCGGTTTTCTTATATTCTTTTTTTTTGTACCAAATTAATTATCGGAATGTTTTTCATTTCGGCTTTTTTGTTGTTTATTGCCAGCCTGAAAAATTATTTTCAAAAAAAATCATTCGCACCGTAATATTTTTCTTTTACTTCCGTCTTTATTGTTGTATGGATGCACGAGAATTTAATGCAATATTTTCAACACTTTCGGATAAACTTTTCCGAATGGCTAAGTCGATCTTAAAAGATACCGACGAGGCTAAAGATTCCGTACAGGAACTTCAGCTGCGGCTCTGGGAAAAACGCTCCATGCTAAGCGAGGCTGATAATAAGTTCACTTTTACGCTTAGAGCTATGCGCAATTTGTGTATCGACACCTTGCGCCGACAACAATATACCGAAACGTTGAATACTGATTTTGAAATTCCCGGACAACATGAAGGCTATCTGTTGGATACCAAAGATTTGGCTAATTATGTAACCCTGCTCATTGATAAACTGCCAGAAACACAGCGAACAATCATCCGAATGCGTGATGTGGAAGAGCTGGAAATTGCTGAAATAGCGTTTATTACCGAACTTACAGAAAACACGGTACGTGTAAATCTGTCGAGGGCACGGGCCAAAATACGAACACAACTTTTAAAAGAATTAGAACCTTAAAAAGAAATAAACGATGATGAATAGAATAGATGAATTATTAGAAAAATATTATGCCGGAAATAGTTCCCTTTTGGAAGAAAAAGAACTGAAAACTTATTTCAATTCGGGGAATATAAACGCAAAACACGAAAAGTATTCGCCTATTTTCAGGGCAATTGAAAACGAAAAATCGGTAAGCTCTCCGCAAAAAGAAGCATATACAATTAAGAGAATTCCTTTCCGTCGCCGGGCGTTGTATGCCGTGTCTGGCGTAGCTGCGGCTTGTTTGTTGGTGTTATCAGTAGTTCGTTTCCAGGGTTCTCAGGACGATTATATGATACTGAATGGTAAACGGATAAATGATTCAGAAAAAGCACGTGAGTATGCCAATGCCAAACTGGAGAAATCGCTCGGGGTTATTCACCGCAGTCTGGAAGCATACAAAGACAATGCAGCAGTTACCGAAAGATTAAATGAAATTGAAAGTCAACTAAAATAATATCAACTTACTAAAACAAAACAAATATGAAACGACTATTTTTTATTGTAGCAATGTTGCTCACGTTGGGAGCAATGGCTCAGGCACAGAATCTAAACGGCTTTTTTGAGAAATATGCCGACGACGAACGCTTTGCATACACCAAAATTGGGAAAGATATGCAAACACTGACACTGGAAATTACCACTTCGAGCAAAACATTGGCCGAAGCAGTTGAAAAAGAAATACTGGAAGTGTTGAAAAAAGACAATTTCGAATTGGAAGTTGCCTCGCGCGACAAAGCTGAGCGTTCGTATATTTATTCTCGCCCCGGTATTCCAAAAGGTTCCAAGGAAACCGTTATTATCAACAAAGATAAAGGCGAAATCAATATCTTATGGACTATGGGAAAAGATAAAAAAAGCATGATAAATATGGGCGAGTTGCAAGGGTTGCAGGAATTGGGCGACTTACAATCGATGAATGAACTTAAAAATTTGAAAAGCATACAGGATATAGAATAATAAAAAATATCAATTACTCATAACAAAAGCGGGAATGTCTTATTACAAAGGCATTCCCGCTTCTTTTTTGTTTCTCAAAATCCTACTTTTAAGGTAATTGCTGAACTGTTTCCTACATTAATGTAAGTTTTATGTGTGTTGCTTTATTGCCAATAAAAGTCAAATTGAGCCACATGCATTTTCTTATTGTTTTCTATTTGGGTGATGTTGTTTTGTTTAGCTCTGTACTATTTCAAAAATATGTTGTAAAACATGTAATGGCACGATAAATGAATACTGCCTCACTGAATTAGGTATAAAAAAGGAGGAGTTATGGCACACATTTTAGATGAAAGACAATTGCAAGTTTCCGTGGCTGGGGCGAACGAGCGGACGATAGATTGCAACAAAGCCAGTCTGGCAGGAAGTGTGAGCCAACGTGCATGTGTGTTTTGCGGGTCGCGGGTAGTACTTTACCCAATTTCTGATGCACTACACCTTATTCATGGTCCAATTGGTTGTGCGGCTTATACCTGGGACATTCGTGGTTCGCTTTCGTCAGGCCCGGAACTTCACCGACTTAGTTTTAGCACCGATTTGCAAGAACGCGATGTGATTTTTGGTGGCGAAACAAAACTGTATAACGCGGCTCTTGAACTAATCAATGCCCACAAACCCAAAGCAGCATTTATTTATTCCACTTGTATTGTAGGTGTTATTGGTGATGATGTGGAACGTGCTTGTCGCATGCTCGAAGAAGAAACAGGTATTCCTGTTATTGCCGTTCAGGCTCCGGGTTTTCAGGGATCGAAAAAAGATGGTTACAAAGTGGCTTGTGAGTCTATTTTTAAATTAGTTGGGCGCGTAAACAATCCTATTCCTGCCAAAAGCATCAATATTCTGGGCGACTTCAACCTAGCTGGTGAACTTTGGATTTTACTTGATTATTATAAAAAAATGGGCGTTCACGTAAATGCAACCATTACCGGTGATGGACGTGTGGAAGCTATCAGCAACGCACACAATGCATCGCTCAATGTAGTTCAGTGTTCGGGTTCAATGAATTATCTGGCTAAGTTGATGAAAGATGAATATAATATTCCTTCCATGCGGGTTTCGTATTTCGGGATTGAAGATATGAGCGATGCGCTGTACGATGTGGCTCGTTTTTTTAAAGATGATGACATGATGGATAAAGCCCGTGGACTGGTAAAAGAGGAGATTTCGCGCATGATGCCGGCACTGGCTTGGTACAAAGAACGACTGACAGGCAAAAAAGCTGCTATTTACGTGGGTGGTGCATTTAAAGCTATTTCATTAGTTAAAGCACTTCGACTGATTGGTGTTCAAACTGTTATAGTAGGTTCGCAAACCGGAACGCCCGAAGATTATGAGTTGATAAAAAAGCTTTGCGACGAAGGTACTATCATTGTGGACGATTCGAATCCCGTTGAACTTTCGCATTTCGTGAAAGAAAAGCAAGCAGATATTTTTATTGGCGGTGTAAAGGAACGACCTATTGCACATAAAATCGGGCTCGGTTTCTGCGACCACAATCACGAACGAAAAGAACCACTTGCCGGTTACGAAGGCATGATAAACTTTGCCAAAGAAATTTATGCTACGGCAATGAGTCCTGTGTGGAAGTTTACGAAAACAGCCCCCTAACCCCCTGAAGGGGGAATAAGAGATATTAGTATTGATATTTGCAAAATTAATTTTATGGAGACGATACAAAAAAATATAGGAGACGTAACTAACTTCAATTCCCCCTTTAGGGGGTTAGAGGGCAGGTCTTTTGTCTCCACCCGTAACTCCTGCAAACTTTGTGCACCACTTGGAGCATCGTTGGTTTTTAAGGGAATTGAAGGTTGTGTGCCATTGATACATGGCAGTCAGGGTTGTGCCACTTACATTCGTCGCTACATGATAAGTCATTATAAAGAACCTGTAGACATAGCTTCGAGTAATTTTAGCGAAGAATCAACTATTTACGGTGGCAGTCGCAATTTTATCACAGGTATCAATAATATTATTAAGCAATATAAACCCAAAGTTATTGGCATAGCTTCCACCTGTTTGTCCGAAACTATTGGCGAAGATATACCGGGACATATACATAACTACAAAGAAGAGAACGAGAATACTGGCGTAAAACTGCCGACTTTTATTCATGCTTCAACGCCAAGTTATTGCGGCAGTCATGCCGAAGGATTTCACAATACGGTATTGGCAACCATAAAATCGTTGGCTGAATTTGAGAACGTTCGTAACAAAATCACCCTGCTTCCAGGCATGGTTTCGCCTGCTGATATTCGATATTTGAAAGAATTATTGGAAGATTTTGGAATTAAATTTACACTTTTCCCGGATTATAGCGAAACATTAGACAATGAATATACTGCCGAATATCAGTTGATTCCTACAGGAGGGACAACCATTCACGACATACAACGCATAGGAAACTCAAAGGCTACCATTGAATTCGGTTCAAGTTTCAACAAAAGTTTTTCGCGACTGAAAGACAAAAACTCAGTACAAACGGCCGGAGAATGGCTCGAATCTGCTTACTATATCAAAAATCACCAAATGCCTCTTCCCATAGGCATCGAAGCAACCGATAAATTTATCGAAGTTTTGAAAACAGTTTCGGGAAAAGAATTGCCCGAACAACACCGCAAAGAACGTGGACGGTTGGTTGATGCTTATATTGATGCACACAAATATGTGTTTGGTAAAAAAGCATTGCTTTACGGCGAAGAGGACTTTGTAACCGCCATTGCCGATTGGTGTAAAGAAATTGGTGTTGAGCCACTTTATATAAAAGGAGCTGATTTTGAAACTCTAAAAGAAAAAGCAAATGAGTTTCAACCTGATTTTCTGCTGGGAAACAGCAAGGGTTACTACATTGCCCGCGAACGAAAAATACCGCTGATACGTGTAGGTTTCCCTATTCACGACCGTTTTGGAGCTAATCGTATGCATCATATCGGATATCGCGGTACTCAGGAACTGTTCGACCGCGTAGTAAATGCATTAATAGAATATAAACAAGAAAATTCACCGATTGGATATAAGTACTTGTGACCTCTCCCCAGCCCTCTCCAAAGGAGAGGGAGATTGTAAAAAAGTAATTATACGAAAACTTATAAGATTTGTAAATAACTATTTAAATAGAAACTTCATGATACAGCCAAATGATATTAATTGCCCAGCTCCCTCTCCTTTGGAGAGGGTCGGGGAGAGGTCTTCTGC
This sequence comes from uncultured Paludibacter sp., assembly GCA_963678465.1. Taxonomy (GTDB): domain Bacteria; phylum Bacteroidota; class Bacteroidia; order Bacteroidales; family Paludibacteraceae; genus Paludibacter. The sequence goes on along the minus strand of OY782858.1, from coordinate 2,381,672 downwards.
CCATCCTTGCTTCGATAAAGAAGCAAAACATACCAATGCCCGCGTGCATTTACCGGTAGCTCCAAAGTGTAATATCCAATGTGGTTACTGTAATCGCAAGTTCGATTGTGTGAATGAAAGTCGTCCCGGTGTTACTTCGTCGGTATTGAAACCCTATCAAGCTGTTGAATACCTGAAAGACTTGAATAATCGTATCGAAAATTTGGTAGTGATTGGCATCGCTGGTCCCGGTGATCCGTTTGCCAATGCCGAAGAAACGCTCGAAACTATGCGTCGTGCTAAAGCAGAATTTCCTGAAAAAGTTTTCTGTCTTTCGACCAATGGATTAGAACTTGAACCGCATATTGACGAAATTGTAAAATTAGGTGTTTCGCATGTAACAATAACCATCAATGCTGTTGATCCTACAATCACGGCCAAGGTTTACAAGTGGGTGCGCTATAACAAACATATTTATCGCGGACTAGAAGGAGCAACTATTTTGATGGAACGTCAGTTGGCCTGTATTCCAAAATTGAAAGCTGCCGGAATTGTTGTGAAAATAAATTCAATTGTTATTCCGGGAATCAACGAAGACCATATCCCCGAAGTGGCCAAAAAATGTGCTGAACTTGGAGCAGATGTTATCAATTGCATTCCGCTGATTCCAACTGCCGAAACTGATTTTGCAGACTTGATTGAACCTGATGCTAAAATGGTTTTTAAAGTACGCACGTTGGCATCTGAATTTTTGCCCATCATGAGTCATTGCTCACGTTGTAGAGCCGATGCTGCGGGATTACTGGGTAAGGATTTAAGTGAAACACATGTGTTGCTAAAAGAATATTCCACCCGTCATGAAATTGATACAGATCGTCCGTATGTAGCTGTGGCTACCAACGAAGGTCTGCTGGTTAATCAGCATTTGGGAGAAGCAAGTTCGTTGCATATTTTCCGCCAGACTCCTAATGGATTTAAGTTTGTGGAAATGCGCGAAACACCTCCAACAGGTGGTGGCGATCGTCGATGGTTGGATATGGCTCGCCTGTTGGTCGATTGCCGTGCAATTCTGGTAAGTGGCGTAGGCGAAAATCCAAAAACGATGCTGAATTCCTGCAAAGTTCATGTGGTGGAAATGACGGGGCTGATTGATGAAGGTCTCGAAGGCGTTTACAACAACAAAGTGATTCGCTCGATAGCTAAACCAGATGCTTTTAAATGCGGTAGCGGATGCAAAGGTGATGCACAGGGATGTGGATAAATTCATTGACAATTAGACTATTTACTATCTACCATTATAAGAAGTGGTACTAATAAATAGTAAATGGTAAATGAGAAAATAGTAAATTAAAAAAATATAAAGATGAAAAAACCTCAGTACCTCATTTTGGTATGTAACTCGTACCGCGTGGCTGGCGATGCTCAGGGAGCATGCAACAAAAAAGGAGCAACTTCATTGCTTCAGTACATAGCCGAAGAAGCATCTGATCGTGGATTGGATGTAGTAGTAACAACAACTGCTTGTCTGAACGTTTGTTCGCAGGGGCCGGTGGTGGTAGTGCAACCGAACAACTTTTGGTACGGTGGAGTAACCGGCGAAGATGTAATTGATGAAATTCTTGATGCACTCGAAGAAGGCGAGTTGTGTGAGAAATATTCTATAGCAGACTAAAACCATTTATTATTTTGCCATTTACAATTTACCATTATAAAGAATTAGGGCTAATAAATAGTAAATGGTAAATGATTAAATTGTAAATTAAAAAATAAATTATATGGAACCATACTTTATCGATACCACCCTCCGCGATGGCGAACAAGCTCCGGGCGTTGTTTTCTCTTTAAATGAGAAAATTAGGATTGCAGAATTGCTTGATGATGTGCGTGTTCCTGAAATTGAAATTGGAACTCCTGCAATGGGAGAGAAAGAGATAGATGATATTCGGACTATTTGCAAACTGGGTTTCGATTTTAAAACATTGGCTTGGTGTAGAGCTAATAAAACCGATATTTTGTGTGCAACAAAAGCCGGAACAAACGGAATTCATCTTTCATTTCCGGTTTCAACGGTTTTGATGCAGGTAATGGACAAAAGTCAGGACTGGGTAATGGCGCATTTGCGTGAAATGATTGATATTGCATCTGTAAATTTTGAATATGTGACAATCGGAGCACAGGATGCCTCTCGTGCCGAACTTTCATTTTTAAAGGAGTTTGTTTCGGCAGCTTCCTCGTTTGGCGCTTCCCGTGTTCGGTTGGCTGATACGGTTGGATTGCTTAACCCAATGACAACTTATGATCTGATAACTAGCATTAGAAGTGTTGAAAAAGAAATTCCATTGGAAATTCATGCACATAATGATCTGGGAATGGCCACAGCCAACACCTTGGCCGCTTTTATGGCCGGCGCAAATTACCTGAGCACGACAGTGAACGGGTTAGGTGAACGGGCAGGAAATGCTCCAATGGAAGAAGTAGCTATGGCGTTGGAAATGAGTGCAAAAGTAAATTGCGGATTACGAACAGAAAAATTCCAGGAGATATGCAGTTATGTTTCATCAGTGTCGAATAGGATTATCAATGAAAGTAAACCAATTACGGGTAAAATGGTATTGTCTCACGAAAGTGGTATTCACACCAATAGTTTGCTGAAAGACCGAAGGAGCTATCAATTAATAGACGCAGCAAAAGTGGGACGTAAGGAAGAGGATTTTCTGATTGGAAAACACAGCGGGAAAGCCACACTTGAGTATTTTATGCACCAAACCGGTTTATTTTTTGATGATGAATTTTGTATCCGACTACTCAATTTGGTTAAAAATGTATCCGGAAAGATGAAAAGAGCTATTTCGAAACAAGAGTTTCTCGATCTCTATACGCAGGAATATATAAGTACAATTGAAAGGGAGTTATCTATATTAAAATATTAAATACATATGTCTTCAGAAAAAATTATGCCTGATACGGAAATGTTTGAACTTGCAAAATCGAGTTTGCAATATGCTAACGGCTATTTTTCGACCTTTAGCAAAAGCGTTGGAAGCGAAAACTCGCGGTTCGACAATGATTTACTTTACCAGTTGGCAGTTATGAGTGTCGAAAAATATTTCATTGCACTTCTTGCTCGTTACGACTGGAATGCAACGCATCATATGCCAATTGCAATGTACAAAGAAGCCCTTCAGTTCGAGCCAGAATTAACTGACGAAATGAAACAAACAGCCATTCTTGTTGGAAAATTTGAGGCTATTTGTTCCATCGACGGTTTTGGTTATCGCATTCCGTCGAAAGATGATTTACAGTCAATGAAAAATGGAATTTTAGATATTAAATTGTTGGTGGAAAAAAGATTGTCAGAAATAGATGTTGAAAAAATAGAAATATGAAAAAACAATTCACCCCGGAATTATACGAACTTGAGAAGCTCAGGTTTATTATAAAAGATGCTTGTGGTTTGGATGTGGCTTATGCCTACGACGATCTGATTTTTGCCGAGCATGGACTATTTTTGATTCAATTCCAGGATAAGGCCGGAACGCAGTTGGCTTGCTGGTTTAATAATGAAATTTTGGAAACAGAAGAGATCAATATGTTTGACTCATTGGTGAAAACTGCATCGTTGAACAATGTAGTAATCACTTACAAAGGACGGTTTATGATGAAACAAAAGTCTGGCAGCGAAGAAATTAATGTTGAATTTGTGGATATTTGACCTTAACTAAACAACCTATACCAGGCTTTTACTTCTTTTACGCGTCCGGCTTGTTCGTAGGTTTGACATTTAAGTTCCAGTACGTTAAAAGCATCTTCAATTTCGTCGTGAGTGAATCCCATTTTATTTTCAGACATGTTCAGAAGTAAATCAGCCTGAGATTTATAGGCGTAGCACGATTTACGGAAATCACTATCCGAATCTACTTTTGAAATAAAGTTTATGGCATTTTGTAAGCTCATCTTTTTTTATTTACTTTTTATTTCAACCATTCTTCTTTTCGTTATCACAAACATCTGTGCTACAAGTGGTGCATTCGCCACCACAAATAGTTGCAAGTTCCATAGCTGCTTCATGACTGTATAAATCAAGTTTCCTGTTCTGAAAGAATTGTATATTTTCTTCGAGCTGATTTCCTTTGGCCTTGTAAACTTCAAATCCTTTGTTCGCAAGTATTTTTAGCGCCATAGGATGAATTTGACGCGTAATAATGACCGATATTGCTAATCTTTCCAGTGCCGGCAAAAGTTCGCCCATATTGGCTGCTAAATCAGTGATTTTTATCCAACTTCCTGATTCAGAATCTACATCGTACAAACATATACTCCCGTTCACATGAAGTCCACCAGCCAAAATGTTTCGGTTTGAACTTATGTCTATAATCGGTAAAGCAACTTTCATAAAGCTAAATATTTTTTGTCCAGAAATGCATTCTTGGTTCACATTCGTCAAAACCGAGGCTTTTGTAAAGAGATTGCGCAGTTGGATTATCTTCTCTGACTTCCAGCGTTACTTTGCAGTATTTTCGTTCTGCCGATATTTCTATCAATTTTTGCATTAATCCTTTACCAATTCCTTTCCCACGATATTCGTTAAGCACCACAATGTCGTGAATATATAAATAGGGTTTTACTTTAAATGTAGAAAAGTTCACAAAACAAGTGGCTAGTCCAACAGCTTTAGCATCTGTTATGGCAAAAAGTACTTCGGCTGTTGGATGATTAGCCAACCCGTCGACCAAGCGGAGTTGTTGTGACTTATTGAGTGGTTCTGCACCTCCCATTGGGTCGGTCATATAATGATTTGTAAGTTCCGCTAACGCTTTTAAGTGTTTCGGATTTTCAAAATCGCAGAATTCATATCCTATCATATACTTGTTCTTTATTCTCAAACTTTAAACCTTTTCGGTTCAATATCATACTTTTTAGTTCGTATTCCCATCATGCGTTCTGTTATCCCTAGCTGTTCAGCAGCTTTGGCGCTGTTTCCTTTGGTAGAAATAAGTGCATCAATAATGATTTGTTTCTCAATTTTACCAATAATAATGTCCAACGTACCACTTTGCATGGTTTCGGTGCCTTCGGCAGTTTGAAGGGAAGCGGGTAAATTATTTGTCCTGATTACATGATCGTTACTCAAAATACAAGCGCGTTCGATGCAATTTTCCAACTCGCGGATATTGCCCGGCCAATGGTAAACCATTAGTGTGTCAATAGCCGACGAAGTTATACGTTTGATGTCTTTGCCGTGGCGTTTGTTGAATTTATCAATAAAAAAATCGGTAAGAATAGGAATATCGTTAATGCGTTCGCGCAGAGCAGGAATGTATACCGGAAAAACATTGATGCGATAATATAAATCTTCGCGAAATTTATCGGTAGCAATCAGCTCTTCTAAATTTCGGTTGGTAGCACAAATAATTCGCACATCTACCTTGATTGGCTTTGTGCTGCCAATTCGTTCAATCTCACGCTCTTGCAATACGCGAAGTAGCTTAACCTGTGTGGATGCCGGAATGTCGCCAAACTCATCGAGGAAAATAGTTCCGCCATGGGCTGCTTCGAAACGTCCAATGCGGGTGTTTGAAGCACCTGTAAAAGCACCTTTTTCGTGTCCGAAAAGTTCGCTTTCAATAAGCGTTTCGGGCAATGCGGCGCAGTTTACTTTGATAAAAGGCTTGGTTCTTCGGGTACTGTTGAAATGAATGGCATCAGCTACCAACTCTTTACCAACACCACTTTCACCACGAATAAGTACAGTGGCATCGGTTGGTGCAACACTTTCGATCAACGTAAAAACTTCGTTCATCTTTCCCGAGTTCCCTTTTATCTTTTCGGGTAAAATGCGGTTGTGTAGTTCGCCGCGCAGACTTTGGTTTTCGGCACGCAGTTGTTCCATTTCCTCGGCATATTCCTGCCTGCGACGCATGGTGCGCCCTATCATGGACCCAACAATTTTAAGCAGACGGATGTCGTAATCGTAGGAGTAAACGGCTTTGTAGACTTTGTGAAAACTCAAAGTGCCAATAATCTCATCTTTGTACCTGATGGGTGTACAAATAAATGATACATCGCTTCCTCCGATTTGTGTTGGAGCTTTTGTCAGATTAAGAAATTCTTCCGAGTCAGCAATTTTCTTAATTAAAACAGTCTCACCTTTGTCGATTACTTTGCCGATAATGCCTTTTCCGAACTGATATACAGCATTTTTGCGTTCCTGCGCACCAACTCCATACGCACCTTCGATAACAATGGTGGCTGATTCACGATTCAAAACCGTTACAATGATACGATTGGCGCCCAGATGCCCTGCCATGATGCGGATTACTTCGTCTAAGTTTATTTCTCTGTTGCTGAGCAAATAACTTATCTCGAGTAAAACCTCCAATTCCTTAGCTCCATAGCAGTCTGGAGCATTAAACTTACAATATGCATTCATAATACATATCTTTTATTACAAAACGACAATTTTTAATAACCAATGAAAAACTAATGCTGCAAATATACGAAAAAATACGTCATAATGCTATAGCTTTTGTTTGAAATGTGTTAAATTTATAGTTAAATTGATTTTTTGATAACTAACGGGTCGGTTTTGAGTTTAAGAACGTATTTAACATTAAAAACCGATTTATACACAGTTTAATGGGTTAAATCAATAAAAAACAAAAATAATGCGTTGAAAATTTGGCTCGTACCTACTTGTTTTTGTTATTTTGCACCCGATTTGGAAAAAACGACACTTACTTATTCATTACACTATGTCAAAAAACCTCGTTATTGTAGAGTCACCTGCTAAAGCTAAAACGATAGAAAAATTTCTCGGAAGCGATTATCATGTGATGTCCAGCTTTGGCCATATCCGCGATTTGGCTGAAAAAGGCATTGGGATTGATTTTGAGAATAATTACGAACCACAATATGTTGTATCTACCGATAAAAAGAAAGTGGTTTCGGAGTTGAAGAAAGAGGCAAAATTGGCAGAAGTCGTATGGCTTGCTTCCGATGAGGATCGTGAGGGAGAAGCCATTGCATGGCATTTGTTCGAAGAGTTGAAGCTGAAAAAGGAGAATACAAAGCGCATCGTATTTCACGAAATTACAAAAGAAGCAATTCTACATGCTATTGAAACTCCACGTTCGATAGATATAAACTTAGTTGATGCACAGCAAGCCCGTCGTGTACTCGACCGCATTGTAGGCTTCGAACTTTCGCCCGTATTGTGGCGCAAAGTACGTCCGTCGCTCTCTGCCGGACGTGTGCAGTCAGTGGCTGTTCGTCTCATTGTAGAGCGCGAACGTGAAATCAACCAATTTGTACCCGAGAGTGCCTACAGGGTAAATGCAATTTTCAAATCACAAGATATTAATGGTCAGCCCATAGAGCTTAAAACCGAATTGCAGCAACGTTTCGGAACAAAAGAAGAAGCGCTGGCTTTCCTCGAAAAGTGTAAAACATCGCAATTTTCAATTGATAGTATCGTCACCAAACCCGCTAAAAAGTCGCCGGCACCACCTTTTACTACATCAACATTGCAACAAGAGGCGGCTCGTAAACTCGGTTTTTCGGTGGCGCAAACCATGCAGGTGGCTCAACGATTGTACGAAGCTGGTAAAATTACCTATATGCGTACCGACTCGGTAAATCTTTCGGAGTTGGCCATCAATACTTCTAAGGCTGAAATTATCAGCATGGCGGGTCAGAAATATGTACACACCCGCCGTTTCAACACCAAAACAAAAGGAGCTCAGGAAGCGCACGAGGCCATTCGACCTTCGTATATGAATGCTCACACTGTGGATGGAACTGCACAGGAAAAAAGACTTTACGAGTTAATATGGAAGCGCACCATCGCTTCTCAAATGTCGGATGCTGAACTCGAAAAAACATCCATATTCATTAATATATCCAACAACGAACATAAATTTGTAGCTACCGGCGAAGTTATTGTTTTTGATGGTTTTCTGAAAGTATATCTCGAATCGACTGATGAAGAACAAGATGCTGAAAACGATTCGTTATTGCCAGCCATGAAAGCCGGAGAAAAGTTGAAACCAAACGAAATTGTTGCTCAGCAACGTTTCTCGCAGAAGCCGCCACGTTACAGCGAGGCAAGCTTGGTGCGTAAACTTGAAGAACTTGGTATCGGCCGTCCTTCTACCTATGCGCCAACTATTTCAACTATCCAGAACAGAACTTATGTAGAAAAAGGCGATCGCCCGGCTGATCAACGTGATTTTAATGTTCTAAAACTAAAGGCCGATAAAATTTCGGATCAGATAAAAATTGAAAATACAGGCGCGGAAAAATCAAAACTTTTCCCAACCGACATAGGTATTGTAGTGAATGATTTTTTGACAGAAAATTTTCCTGATATTCTCAGTTTCGATTTCACAGCCAATGTGGAAAAGGAATTTGACCATATCGCAGATGGAAAAATAAACTGGACAAAATCAATCGACCGTTTCTATAAGAAGTTTCATCCGATTGTGGAAGACACCATGAAAAATTCAGAACGTCAGGTGGGTGAACGTATTTTAGGTATTGATCCTGCAAGTGGACGTCAACTTTCGGTGAAAATTGGTAAATTTGGTCCTCTTGCTCAAATAGGTACTGCCGAGGAAGAAGAAAAACCTGTTTTTGCGTCTTTGCTGCGCGAGCAATCTATCGAAAGTATTACACTTGAGGAAGCGCTCGAATTATTTAAATTGCCACGTCAGTTGGGCGAATATGAGGAAAAAGTGATGACAGTGGCTATTGGGCGTTTTGGACCTTACATTCGTCACGATGGTTCGTTTTATTCATTGCCCAAAACCGACGACCCGATGGAAGTAAGCGTAGAACGTGCCATCGAAATTATAGAAGAAAAACGCGAAGCCGAACGCAACCGTTTGATATGTAATCTGGGAGAAAATAATGAAATTCAGGTGTTGAATGGAAGATTTGGTCCTTATTTTACCTGCGATAAAATAAATTATAAAATTCCTAAAGGTACCGATCCGGCTACATTGACTTTTGAAAAATGCAAGGAATTGATGGCTGCTCAGCCTGATGCCGGAACTAAAAAGAAAGGTTTCGGAAGGAAAGCTGCTGCAACCAAAAAACCGGCTACAACCAAGGCTGCGACTAAAAAAACAACCAAGTCGAAAAAATAATCGCTAATTTCGGGTACTATTATTGCTGTTTTTGAGTTTATAATTTTAAAAATATAAATTACAATGAAAAGATTCATCATAAGTGCTGCATTATTTACGTTCGTCCTAAGCCTGAGCGCTCAGGGAAATTCAACAGCCGAGGCACAGTCGGCTATCGTGTACGCGTTGCCAAAAACCGAACTTTCGGTTGATGTTGAAATAGAGAAAACAACATTGAAACCTGGAGCGTATTATCAGTATTCCGAGCGATATCTCGCCACTAATCAGGTGATTTTAGAAAATAAAGTGAGTTATCGCATCAAAGATATTACAGTTAAATGGCATTCGATTCCTGATGTAAGGAGAACTTACAGCCTGACGCCCGACAAAAAATCGAACCTGAGACTGATTACTGTTAACTCTCAGGGCTTGTTGTGTGGCATTAATGTTCCGATGACCGAAAAACAGCAAAAAATCAATCCAACCAAATCGTTCGTTGCTGAAACCCCAACCGAAAATAAACTTTTACCTTTAGGCGAAGAGTATTTGATGGCAGGTTCGACGGCAAAACTGGCCGAAGGTGTTGCCAAACAAATTTACAGAATCAGAGAAAGTAAAATGAGTTTGCTCACGGGCGATCTCGAACACTTGCCTGCCGATGGCGTTTCGTTGAATACAATGTTGCGGGAGTTGAATAAAATGGAGAAAGAACTGACAGAGCTTTTTGTTGGAAAAATAACAGTAGAAGTGATGAAACACAGCATTAATGTAGTGCCCGATTCGGCTACAGATAGTAAGGTTATTTTTCGTTTTTCGGCACTCAAAGGCTTAGTGGCATCGGAAGATTTGAGCGGAAATCCATATTATATAAGCTTAATCCCCGACAAATCGAGTGTTCCGGTGAGTGAGCAAAGAGTAACGAAAACACAATCGGCATTATATACTGTATTGCCTGCAAATACAGCTGTAACTATAGGAGATGGCGTGAAAACGCTTTACAGCAATAAAATTCTTATCCCTCAATTGGGTCCGGTGGTTCCGTTTTCGTTGGATTTGTTCAGCGAGCCTACTTCTAAAGTGTACGTCGAAGCACAAACCGGCCGATTGTTGAGAATTGAGAAATAATTTTCTGACTAACCTTCATCAAATAAGTAATCACTGAAAATGTCAGAACAACCAACTGTTCAGGTAAATAAAACTGTTTATTTTTACCGCCAACGTCCCGAAATGTTGAAATACATTCCGGTAGATGCACAACGAATTTTAGAGGTGGGATGCAATGATGGTACGTTTTGTTCCACACTCCGTCGCACCGACAGGGAACTTTGGGGCGTGGAATTAAATCCTGAAGCCGGAGAAAAAGCGAAGAAAGTTTGTGACCATGTTCTGATTGGTGATTTTAACGAAGTATTCTCTCAGCTTCCACAAAATTATTTCGATTGTGTGATTTTCAACGATGTATTGGAGCATATTTATTCACCATGGGATACGGTTAGGAATGTAAAACTATTGTTGTCGCCTACAGGGGTATTGGTAAGTTCAATTCCCAATTTCAGGTACATTTCCAATTTGATTACTGAAATTCTTTTCGAAGGAGAGTTCCGTTATAAACCTGAAGGTGGAGTTTTGGATGATACGCATATCCGTTTTTTCACACCCAAAAGTATGTGCCGCATGTTTCGTGAACAGGGATATGAGGTGCTTGTTAATGAAGGACTCAACCCTTGCAAAAGCTGGAAAGAAAAACTATTTATCACGCTTACATTCGGCTTTTTGAAAGATGCACGCTATAAACAATTTGCTACAGTTGCTAAACCTATTCAAAAATGAGTGCACCACTTGTTTCAATAATTACCCCAACTTATAATCACGAAAAATACATTGGTGACTGCATTCGTTCTGCTCAGGATCAGACTTATACAAACTGGGAAATGATCATTGTAGACGATGGAAGTACCGACAACACTTTTACAATTGCTCAAGCAGCAGCGGCCAATGATGACAGAGTAAAAGTCTTTACTCAGAAAAATGTAGGTATTTTTCGTCTTGGCGAGACCTATAACTTTGCTTTTGCGCAATCCAAAGGCGAATATATTGCTGTACTCGAAGGTGATGACGTGTGGTTGCCCGAAAAGCTGCAATGGCAGGTAGAGGCGATGGAAACGGAAAAGGATGTTGTGTTGTCTTTTGGAATGGCATATTCTTCTACTACTGATTTGAAATCAAATTACTCATTAAGTGATTTTTCTTTATTCACGGATGAAGTACTACAAAATAAACCGATTGGAGAAGCAACAAAGGCCTTGCTTTTTAGTAATTTCATTGTTGCATTAACCGTGTTAATTAGAAAACCAGCATTAGTTAAGATTGGTGGATTCAGGCAAAGTCATCAATTACCATTAGTTGATTTAACTACTTGGATTGAGCTTTCTCTTCATGGAAGATTTTCGGTAGTTGATAAGCCTTTAGGTAAATGGAGGTTCTATCCAAATCAAATTACCAAAACTTATACTGCGGAAATTCATGAGGGCTTTTATAAGTTTGCAATTGATTTTTATAGCACTAATCAATCTTTTCTATCCGATTCTGATATTGATAAATCTAGTATAGTAAAGCATTTTCGAAAACAACTTGTCGAAGCTCATTCCCGTTCAGGTCGATATAAATTGATTCGCAAAAATTTCTCAGGTGCTCGTAAAAACTATTTAAAGTCAATTTTTTGTTTTGGTTTTTATTCTCCAGTTTGGAAGTTAAGATCTTTGGTAGGACTTGTATTTAGTTATTTTCATAAGGATATAGAAATGCTTGCAAAAAAAATGGGAAAAGTAAGCTACAAATAGAGTGCTTTTTATGAAATCATTTCGTAATTTGGATAATTAATAAATAAATGTTTACTTTGCGTAAACATAATTAGTTTATTTATGAAAAAAATAATTTTCAGTTTACTGTTGTTCTGTTTTGTAGGCTCTGTTAATAGTGAAAATAAGTGGACACAATTAAAGAGTGGTACGACTAATATGTTAACTTATGTCGATTTTCTTAATAAAGATACAGGAATTGTGGTGGGTGATAATGTCATTTTAAGAACGACTAACGGAGGTAGAAATTGGGAAAAAATAGACATAGAACTTAATACAATATTGAGTACAGTGAATTTTGTAAATAAAAACTGTGCATATATAAGTGGCGATTTAGGTTTAATCTTAAAAAGTACAGATAGTGGTTCAACATGGAAAAAGTTAAATACTGGAGTAGATAATACTCTATATTCAATTAACTTCGTTACTCCTGATACAGGTTTCGTTGCCGGGTTAAATGGTTTGGTGATGAAGACTATAGATGGAGGTGAGACGTGGATTAAACAAAATAGCGATATTTATAATAATATTTATCGGATAAGTTTTTTAAACAAAGACACTGGTTTTGTTGTAGCTAAATATGGAGATATTTCTCGAACACTCGATGGAGGTATAACTTGGCAGTCTCAGCAATCGGGATGTTATGATGAGTTAACATACATTCAGTTTGTAAATAAAGATTTTATTTATGTTGTAGGTGACAATGGTATTGTGTTGACGAGTAAAGATTTGGGTGAAACGTGGGAGAGAGAACATTCAGAGACACACTTATATTTAAATTGCATCAAGCATACTAGTGTTGACTCTGCATATATTGTTGGTCATCAGGGAGTAATTCTAAAAACTACAGATGGAGGAAAATCTTGGGGAAATGAAATTACGAATACAACAGAAAGACTAATCTCTATTAATTTCCCAGAAAAGAATATTGGATATGCTGTTGGTACTAATGGAACTATTATTATGCAATCTCCTGAGTATATTCCAATAGATGAGGTGAAAAATAGTTGGTTTAAGCAAGCAAGTGGTACTACCAATATGTTAACTTATATCGATTTTCTTAATAAAGATACAGGAATTGTAGTGGGTGATAATGTCATTCTAAGGACTACTAACGGAGGTAGAAATTGGGATAAAATTGACATAAATCTCAATACAATATTAAGTACAGTGAATTTTGTAAGTAAAAACTGCGCATATATAAGTGGCGATTTAGGCTTAATTTTAAAAAGTACAGATAGTGGTACAACATGGAAAAAGTTAAATACCGGAGTAAATAATACTCTATACTCAATTAACTTTGTTAGTCCAGATACGGGTTTCGTTGCTGGGTTAAATGGTTTGATAATGAAAACTTTAGATGGCGGTGAGACGTGGACTAAACAAAATAGCGATATTTATAATAATATTTATCGGATAAGTTTTTTGAACAAAGACACTGGTTTTGTTGTAGCTAAATATGGTGATATTTCACGAACACTCGATGGAGGTATAACTTGGCAGTCTCAGCAATCGGGATGTTATGATGAGTTAACATACATTCAGTTTGTAAATAAAGATTTTATTTATGTTGTAGGTGACAATGGTATTGTGTTGACAAGTAAAGATTTGGGTAAAACGTGGGAGAGAGAAAATTCTGAGACACAGTTATATTTAAATTGTATCAAGCATACTAGTACTGATTCTGCATATGTTGTTGGCCATCAAGGGCTAATTCTAAAAACTATTAATGGAGGAAATTCTTGGAGAAATGAAATTACGAATACAACAGAAAGACTAATATCTATTAATTTCCCCGAAAAAAATATTGGATATGCCGTTGGCACTAACGGTGTGATTTTAAAATTAATCAGAGAAAATGATATTGTAAGTTCCGAAAGTAAAATAATTAATAACCCAATAGATGATTTTAGTTTAATACATTATAATAATACATTTGAAATTAATTTTCAAAATATGAATGTAAGTACTTACCGCGTATATTTATATGACATGATAGGTAAAATAATTTATAGTGAATCTTTTCTTGAAAACAATATTGGTTTATGTAAACGTATAATTAATACAGGCATAGTTAAAAGTGGTGTTTATATAATTAAGATGGTTGGAAGTGATTTAAATGCTAATAAGAAAATCTATATAAAATAGGAAAATACAAGGTGGAATATATTAGACCACCTTGTGTTCTTATATATAAAAATCATTACAAGCTTTTTCGTAATCATCCGGTCTGCCAATATCTAACCAATATCCAGAATGGATTTTTACTGTTGCTGGAAGATTTTGCTTTATAAGATCAAGCATTAAATGATCAAAGCCATAAAATTGATTTTCGGGAATATAATCAAGTATTCGTTTGTTGGCCATATATACTCCCATACTTACATTATACCTATTGGTTGGTTTTTCGATGAAGTTAACAAGCTTGTTGTCAATTCCTATTTCTAATACTCCATAATCTACTTTTTGCTCACGCGAAAATGCAGATACTGTAAAGATATTCTCGTTATTAACATGATAATTATAGAATTCGTTAAAATCAATGTCAGTCAGTACATCTCCATTCATAATTAAAAAATTTTCCGGTAAATCTTTTATCAATTTAAGCGGCCCCATTGTACTTAATGGTTTACTTTCTAACGAATAATCAATTTTAACTCCCCATTTGCTCCCATCATTAAAATAGGCACGAATGATATCCGCCATGTGATTCACAGTTATAGTAATATGGTCGAATCCTGATTTTGAAAGTTTTCTGATGATAATTTCCAAAATAGGCATATCACCTATTGGAACCAAAGGTTTGGGTAAGCTAATGGTATATGGTTTTAAGCGAGTTCCCTTTCCTCCTGCTAAAATAACTGCACGTTTAAACATTGTATATATCTGATTTAAAGCATGATAAATTATTTCTGATCCAATCAATTGTTTCTATAAGCCCGTTCTCGAGCGTATAGTCAGGTTTCCATACTGTATTAGCTAAAATTTTTGAGTTATTACAAAAAAGTCTTTCTACCTCGCTTTTATCTGGGCGCACTCTTTGTTGATCAGAAATAATTTCGACATTAATGCCTATAAGTTTGGCAATTAATTCCACTAGTTCACCTATCGATATTTCTTCACTCATACCAATATTCGTAATTTCTCCAAAAAGCCCTTCGGATTGTGCAATTTCATAAAAACCTTTAGCTGTATCTTTCACAAAGGTGAGATCACGAGTCGGTGATAAATTTCCCAATTTTAGTTGAGTTTGACCGTTGAGAATCTGCGATATTACCGTTGGGATAATTGCCCTGGCGGATTGGCGAGGTCCGTATGTGTTAAATGGACGGACAATTTTTACAGGTAAATCAAATGATTTATAATAACTTATGGCAAGTTGATCTGCACCAATTTTTGAAGCTGAATAGGGCGATTGACCTACCATCGGATGATTTTCATCGATTGGTACATATTGAGCTGTGCCGTAAGTTTCGCTAGTGGATGTTACAAGTATTTTCTCAACACCTATTTGTTTTGAAGATTGTAGAATATTGTATGTTCCATCAATATTAGTTTTTATATAGGCTTGTGGCGAAACATAAGAGTAAGGAATTCCTATTAGTGCGGCCAGATGAAATACTGTTTCGCAGCCTTTTACAGCTTCGAGAACCGAATCGTAATCACGGATATCACCAGTAATGACTTCAATATCGTTTTTTACTGAACAAGTATCTAACCAACCCCATTTATTCCACGAATTATAGTGTACAAATGTTTTTACGTTATAGCCTTTTGCTACTAATAATTCTACAAGATGAGAGCCAATGAATCCACCTGCCCCTGTAACTAAAATATTCTTCATTATTTCGAAATTATCATTTTTTGTATGCCTTTTTCAATAGTAACTTTTGGTTGCCAATTTAATTCACACTTAATTTTATTGATATTAGCAACGGTATCCATTACTTCGTTTGGTCGATACTCATTTTTGCAAATATAATCTATATCATTGTCAAAAAAGCTTCGTACGAACGTCACAATTTCTTTTACCGAATAACTAACACCGCTACCTAAATTATAAATATGCTTTTCAGAACTTGGTTTTTCGACAGCAGAAATGACTGCCTCAACAATATCACTAACATGGATATAATCTCGTCTTGGGCGATCATCTTTTATCTCTATTTTTCCATTCATTGCTTGTTGAATAATGGTAGGAATTAAAAAATCAGGATGTTGCCCGGTTCCGTATATGTTAAATGGCCTAAAGATAGTTATAGGTACTCCGAAATCACGAAAGTAACCTTCACATAAGCTTTCACAAATTACTTTTGTTTGTGCGTAAGGATTAAATGCCTGAATTGGATGGACTTCGTCAATGGGTTGGTATTGTGGTTGTCCGTAAACGTATGAACTAAAGAAAATTAATCGAGCATTATTTTTACGGCATAATTCTAACATATTCAGCGTGCTTAAATAGTTAGTAGTATAAAAATTTTGGGGATCTGAATAAGATGCAGGTACAAAAGATAAATTGGCTAAATGAATAATAACATCGATATTATTGTACTGTTTTATTTGTTCCCAGTCACAAATATCAACACCATTTGAAATGTCTAAGAGTATTAACTCATGATTATATTGTTTTAATTTTTCAACCAAATATGTTCCAATAAAACCTGAGAATCCGGTTACTAATATCTTCATTTTTCGTGTTCAAGATTTTGAGCATCAAAGATACAATAATCTTTTTATAGTTTAAAAGATGAATGTGAATAAGTGAAATTATATTCTTCACAGCCAAAGGAATAATAATCAATATTCGCTCAAGTGGAAATGATTTCTTATTTTTGCAGTCGTAAAGAATATTAAGTTACCAATCATGAAAAAGAAACGTATCATATATATCAAACCAGCTAATTCTTCATTTATTAGAGGCGATCAACAAATTTTTGAGAAAGAAAATGAAGTCATTCCCTTCCTAATGGGTCAGAATAAGAATAAATTGATCTATGGATTGAAATTGATTGGTTTGACCTTTTTCTTGCTTTCAACTATATTTAATAAAAATGTACTTTTCGTTTCATGGTTTGCCGATTACCATTCTGCATTAATGGCTTTTATGGGCAAATTGCTACATAAAAAGACGATTGTTTTTATTGGTGGGCAAGAGGCTGTTTGCTATCCAGAACTAAACAAAGGGGTTTACAGAAAAAAAATACGAGGTCTCTGTGTGAAGTTTGCTTTGAAAAATACTGACTTAATTATTGCAAATCATTCATCCCTGATTTATCACGAAAATTATTATTACAATGCTCAGCATCCGCATATAGATGGTATTCAATATTACGTGAAGGATTTAAAAACGAAAATAGAAATTGTTTACAATGGGATCGATCCTAATCGTTTTATTCGTGATACTTCAATTCAAAAAATTGAAAACATGGTACTTACTGTAGGCACAATGAGTCAAATTGGCGATTTTTACAACAAAGGTTTTGACATGTTTATTGAAACTGCTTTACGTAATCCAACTCTGAATTTTGTGTTGATAGGTCTTCACCCTAATTACTTGGAATGGGTAGAGGAGAAATATAAAATTTCGCAATTACAAAACTTAGAGATAATTCCATCTTTTTGTTCACATGAAATATTGAATATTAAATACAATCAGGCTAAAGTATTTGTGCAAGCATCCATTACGGAAGGCATGCCCAACACTTTGAGTGAAGCTATGTTACTTGAATGTATTCCGGTGGGTTCAAATATTAATGGAATTCCAGACGCAATAGGCAATACGGGTATTGTGGTTAAACAGCGTGACGTTGAGCAGGTTGAACGAGCAATTGTTCAGGCGATGGCAATGACGACTGGAAAACAGGCACGAGATAGGGTAATTGAAATGTTCTCTTTTGAAAAACGCGAAAAAGAGATACTTGATTCGTTGAGAAAGCTATAGCTGATTTTTTTTTGCAAATTTGTTTATATTTTCTACTATTATAGAATAGGCTTTGTCGTATAATTGAGGTTGAATTTTGCGGATACTTAGTATGTAAATTAAAAGTACCAGCAATATCTGAGTGAAAAGTAACACGAAGTTGTTTTTCAATATAAAAGACAGAAATAATGCAGGTATAGCAGTTATTAGACTTAAAATCACTCCGGGCAGTAAATCGGTCAATTGATTTTTTATATAATGTTTGATGTCTTTTTTTACATAAAAAACCGATATGAGATATGCTACAAAATTTGAAGCTGCATATCCCCATAACATAGCAATAATCCCATAATTAAAACAGATCAGCACTGATAAAAGAATAAGTCCCTTTTTAAATAACTCCAATTTAAAGGTTGTTTTTGATAAACCACGCGCATTTAAAATGCTTATATTCAGTGCGAAAAAAGGTGTTGTTACAGACGCGAGGCAAAGTAACTGAAAATAAGTTACAGAGAGAATCCATTTCTCGGAAAGTAAAACAGAAATAAAGGGTTCAGCAATGGCGATGAATACAAGCATGACTGGTATTGTAATTAATGCTGTTTTTTTTGTAATTTCTCTGAAAATACGTCTTAATCTCTCTGTGTCTTCTTGTATCTGACTGAACATAGAAAATGTACTTCCGAGTAGTATTTGCTGAAAACTGAAATTAAATGTTTCACTTAATTTATTCGCCTGAGTATAATATCCAACATCATTTTTTTCGTAGTATTTTCCTAAAATAAGTACGTAAAGGTTATTGAAAATGACATTTAATACCGAAGTTCCTAAAATGTGAACGCTGTAACTTCCAAATTCCAGAATTACTTTCATCGAGAAAAGAGCTTTCGGTTTCCATTTTACAAAATGCTGATAGGCAATCATCCTTAAAAAGTGAAATGCCACTTGCTGCGCTACTAATGACCAAACACCATATTTTAGAAAAGCAAGAGTTACTCCAATTAATCCGCTCAGAATTGTAGCAAAAAAATTTACTTTTGCTACAGACTTAAAATTCATCTCTTTTACCATCATAGCAAAAGGGACTAAATAAAAAGCATTGAAAAGAATAGCAAGAAAAATTACTCTTCCAATACTGACGAGTTGAGGTTGTTTGAAGTAATTGGAAATATACGGTATTGAAAAGAAAAGAATTATGTAAAGAAAAATTGAAACAAATATATTAAAATAGAAAACAGAGTTATAGTCAGTTTCGTTAGCATCCTTTTTGCGTATTAATGACTGGCCAAAACCACTTTCGACCAACACAAACGAAAGGCCAGAAAAAATCATTATCAAACCTAATAAACCGTAATCTGACGGTGATAATAAACGAGCTAAAATGACTCCAATTATCATCTGTACAGCCTGTTGACCAAACCGGTCTATCGTTGACCATTTTAGAGCATTTACAGTTTTTTGTTTCAGATTGTCGCCCATTTTTTCAGGTTATTTTGCTTTAATTACATCGAAACCTTCGCCGTACACACCAATGGCTGACGATTGGGAAATGAATGCATTCGGATCAATTTCTTTTACAATACGGAATATTTTTATCGATTCATTTTTTCGGGCAATCACAGTGATTACCTTTACCGGTTCTTTCGAGTACCAGCCCATTCCGTCGAGAATTGTAACTCCACGATGCACTTCGAGATTAATGCGCGTGGCAATTTGCTCGTATTCTTTCGAAAAAATAAAAAACTGAACCGATTGTCGCACACCGTTGATAACCATGTCCACCGACAGCGTTGTAATTGCCATGGCGGTAAGTCCGTAAACAATGGTTTCGATGCTACCAAACTTAAAGAAATAGGAAGAACAGATGATCAAAACATCGCAGTAAAGGAGAATTCTGCCGAGGGTGATGTTCCTGTATTTGTTCACTACTTTGGCTATGATGTCAGTACCTCCCGAGCTTCCGTTAGAAAGAAAAACGATACCAATTCCGGCCCCCGACAACAAACCGCCAATTACGCACGCCATAAAATCGTCGGTGGCTTCAACAAAAGTTCCCGGCGTGGCTTGTGGTAAAACGGCAAAGAATATTGTGATAATAGCTACTCCGTAAATGGTTCGCAGACTGAACAACCAACCTATGCTCTTCACGGCAATGGCTAAAAGCACAAAATTAATTGCAAAATAAGTGACCGAAATTGGAAGCCCGGTGGCATAATACAGGATAGCCCCAATACCGGTAACTCCACCGCCTGTAATTTGATGAGGCAATAAAAAAGCCTTCCAGGCACCGGCGTACAGAAACAGACCAAATGCAATAAAAAGATATTCCCTTATTTCGTTCCAGATGTGTTTGCTCTTGGCTTTTAAGGGAGTACCTAAATTTGTTCTGCTTTTCTGTCTTAATGTCTTGATCATATCAAAGAGTTACAAATGTTTGAAAAAATCAATAATTCCTGAGGGAATCAGCAATTTGTTAAATTACAATATTCACAATTTTTCCGGGAACAACGATCACTTTTTTGGGAGAATTACCTCCAAGTTGTTTCAGGGTTTGTTCGTTGGCCAATGCAGTTTTTTCAACTTCTTCTTTGTTCATGTCGGCAGGCAGTTCAAGCGTAAAACGCACTTTTCCATTGAATGAAATCGGGTATTTTACTGAGCTTTCGACCAAATAAGCTTCGTTGCAAACTGGGAACGTGGCATCGCAAACTGTTTCGGTATTTCCCAGCGCATGATACAATTCTTCGGCAATATGCGGAGCAAATGGCGCCAGCAAAATTACCAATGGTTCAAGAATTGCTTTTTTGCTGCATTTAAGTGTAAACAACTCGTTTACACAAATCATAAATGCTGAAACCGAAGTGTTGTAGGAGAAATTCTCTATATCAAAAGTAATTTTCTTGATCGTTTTATGCAACGTTTTCAGTTCATCGGCAGTAGGTTTATCGTTATTCACCAATAAATTACCATCTTTAAAGAACAAACTCCACAGTTTTTTCAAAAAGCGATGCACACCATCAATTCCGTTGGTATCCCATGGTTTCGATTGTTCCAACGGCCCGAGGAACATTTCGTACAAACGCAAAGTATCTGCTCCGTATTTTTCAACGATATCATCCGGATTCACCACATTATACATCGATTTCGACATTTTCTCAACTGCCCATCCGCAAATATATTTACCATCTTCAAGAATAAATTCGGCAGTTTTGTATTCAGGATTCCAGTTTTTGAACTTCTCAATATCCAGTATGTCATTCGAAACAATATTTACATCGCAATGAATCTGCGTAGTTTCGTATTGATCTTTTAAATTCAACGAAACAAAAGTATTTGTATCTTTTATGCGGTATACAAAATTACTTCTTCCCTGAATCATTCCCTGATTGATCAGTTTTTTGAACGGCTCTTCTTCGCAAACAATTCCTAAATCGAATAAAAATTTGTTCCAGAAACGGCTGTATATCAGGTGACCTGTAGCATGTTCAGTTCCGCCGATATACAAATCCACATTGCGCCAGTAACCATTCACTTCGGGACTTACCAATGCGTTATCGTTTTTCGGATCCATGTAGCGCAGGTAATAAGCAGAAGAACCTGCAAAACCCGGCATGGTATTTAATTCCAACGGATTTCCATCAATTTCCCAACCTTTAGCGCGTCCAAGTGGTGGCTCACCTTTTTCTGTTGGCAGAAATTTATCAATTTCGGGTAACTCCAATGGCAAACGACTTTCGTCGAGCATATATGGCATTCCATCCTTGTAATAAACAGGAAATGGCTCACCCCAATAACGTTGACGGCTAAAAATTGCATCGCGCAAACGGTAGTTTACCTTTACACGACCGATGCCTTTTTCGGCAATATATTTTTTAGCAGCTGCAATAGCTTCTTTTACAGTTAATCCATTCAAAAATCCGGAATTCATCATAATTCCTTCTTTTGCATCCAAACTTTCTTCACTCACATCACAACCTTCAATCAGTGGAATGATAGGTAAATTGAAGTGTTTTGCAAAAGCATAGTCGCGGCTGTCATGCGCCGGAACTGCCATAATAGCTCCTGTTCCATAACCGGCTAATACATAATCAGAAATATAAACCGGAATTTCAGTTCCGCTCACAGGATTTATGGCATACGAACCGGAAAAAACTCCGGTAACCCGACGATCAGCAATACGTTCGCGCTCAGTGCGTTTTTTTGTAGCTGTAAGATAAGCCTCTACTTCAGCAGTCTGAGCTGCAGTTGTACAAACTTTCACTAATTCGCTTTCGGGAGCAAGCACCATAAATGTAACGCCGTAAATTGTGTCGGCACGGGTTGTGAAAATCTCGAATTCAACATCCTGATCTTTCAGTTTGAATTTCATTTCGGCTCCTTCGCTGCGTCCAATCCAGTTTTTCTGAGTTTCTTTGAGTGAATCAGTCCAATCAATTTTATCTAAACCGTCGAGCAAACGTTGTGCATAAGCCGAAACACGCAAACTCCACTGACGCATTACACGTTGCTCTACCGGATGACCACCACGAACCGAAAGTCCTTCGCTCACTTCATCGTTAGCCAAAACAGTTCCAAGTGCCGGGCACCAGTTCACTTTAAGGTCGGCTAAGTAAGCAATTCTGTAGTTTAGCAGTATTTCCTGTTGCTCTTTTTCTGATTTTGCTTTCCATTCTTCGGCAGTCAAAAATAGCTCTTCGGTGCAAACAGCCTGAATATTTTCAGTTCCCGAAACCTCAAATTGTTTTACCAACCCTGTAATAGGTTGAGCTTTCTGCAAGCTATTATCAAAATAGTGATTAAACATTTGAATAAATGCCCACTGAGTCCATTTGTAATAGTCGGGTTCGCAGGTACGGATTTCGCGGTCCCAATCGTAACAAAAACCAATTTTTTCCAACTGTTCGCGGTAGCGGGCAATATTGATTTTTGTAGTTACAGCAGGGTGCTGACCCGTTTGGATAGCATATTGTTCTGCTGGAAGTCCATAGGCGTCATAACCCATTGGATGAAGTACATTAAAGCCTTGTAGGCGTTTGTATCTACTGAAAATGTCGGAAGCAATGTAGCCTAGCGGATGACCAACGTGTAATCCTGCACCCGAAGGATAAGGAAACATGTCAAGTACATAGTATTTGGGTTTGTTTCTGTCGACATCAACTTTGTAAGTTTCTTTTTCTTTCCAGTAAGCTTGCCACTTTTGCTCTATTTCATTAAAATTGTACTCCATGAGATATTGTTAATTGATGATAATCAGTGTATTGAAGAATGATTTTGTTTCAGATTTTCGAACTGCAAAGTTAAACATTTTATTGAATTACCCATAAGAAAATAGCTCAAATTCAATCGGAAGAGTTTTTAATGATTTGAAAATTAGAGGATATAAAAAAAATGATTATTTTTGCATGACAAAATACCCAAATACTAATTTTCATGACTAATTCATTTCCAACTCAATTTTTTAAAGTTCCGGAACCTACTTTGAGACGGTTGCCTTGGTATCTGGCTTATGCTCAATTAGTTTTGAAGGAAGGTGAATTGTTTTTATCGTCCACCCAAATAGCTAAGAATATAGCTGTAGATGCGTCAATGGTGGCCAAGGATTTGTCGTATGTACAAATTTCAGGAAAAACACGTGTAGGCTACGATGTACGTGAATTGGTTGATGTTTTGGAAGCTTTTCTTGGTTTTACCGATGCTCACAGTGCTTTTTTGTTTGGAGTAGGAAGCCTGGGTGGAGCGTTAATGCATGACAATGGTCTAAATCAGTTCGGATTGGAAATTGTAGCAGGATTCGACGTGAAATTTGAACTTTCGGGCACCAGCATTAATCACATCCCGATTCATCACATCGAGAGGTTTGCCGAATTGCAGAAATTAACCGGCATCAACATTGGGATTCTTACCGTTCCTGTGGATAAGGCGCAGGCTGTTTCCGAAATAATGGTGGAAGGTGGCATTCAGGCCATTTGGAATTTTACGCCTTACCGTATCCGTGTTCCCGAAAAAGTAATCGTTCAAAACACCTCTATCTATGCTCATTTGGCAGTGATGTTTAATAGACTGAATGCGATCAACGAATCTGAAAATAGCAATAAAAAGAAAAATAATCAGCTTTTAAAATGAAAATACTTGCAATAGGTCAGAATTATATCGAGCACAACAAAGAGCTTAACTCAAAACATCCCTCCGAACCTGTTGTGTTCATGAAACCAGATACAGCTCTGTTAAGAAATAACAAACCATTTTTTATTCCCGATTTCACTGAAGAATTGCATTACGAAACCGAACTTATTATTAAAATAAATAGGTTGGGTAAAAATATTGCTCCCAAATATGCCCACAGGTATTATTCCGAGATTGGTTTGGGAGTCGACTTTACCGCCCGCGATGTGCAACGACGTCTTAAAAACGAAGGAAAACCCTGGGAAATATCTAAAGCGTTCGATAATTCGGCTGTGATTGGCGATTTTATTCCTGTAGAAAAATTGGGTAATGTACAGGACATTCGTTTCAGTCTTCAGCTGAATGGAACAACTGTTCAGCAGGGTCATTCGGCCGACATGATTTTTCCAATTGATGAACTAATAGCGTATGTAAGTTGTTTCTTTACTTTAAAAATAGGTGATATTCTGTTTACAGGTACACCTGCAGGAGTTGGGAAAGTAGCGGTTGACGATAGACTTGAAGGTTTTATATTCGATTCGAAAATGTTCGATTTTAAAATCAAATAACGTTCACTCCATTTTTTCGAGCTAAACAATAATTATGTTTTACTGCCGTTTCTATTGATATTCAATCACCTTCAATTTTTTGCGTTTTACATGAAACAAAAAATAATTTTATCTTTTCTGTTTGTCCTTCTGACGTTTAGTTTGTTGGCGCAGTCAAGTGTGGTTATGTCATCTTATAGGTTGAACTGGCAGGGTGTTCAGCAATGGAAGGCAGGCGACTACAATAAGCCTGTGATTGCTTTAGAAAATGCGGTTTATATTGAAGAAAACCAGTTGCCATGGTTAAATAAGAGAATCGACGCCGATATGGCATTTGAGTATACAGCGTCTGTAGATAATGCTGTTTATATGCCTGTCCCGAAAGAAGAATCTGAAATTGTTTTATCTGCATTAACACCCGCAGAGCAGCCAAAAGTGAGAACTTCCATTCTTCGCGAACGTGGAAATAGTTTTTTGGATATAAATGTCTTCCCCTTTGTGTTGCGCGATGGCCAGTTGCTGAAAATCAAATCTTTTGACTTATCCATAACGAAAACAGCATCTGCACAAAAATCAAAAGCAGCAACGATACATAGCTATGCTCCGAATTCAGTATTGGCTGATGGAAAGTTTGTCAAAATCAGAATTGTAAATTCAGGTGTTTATAAATTGACCTATGAAGATTTAAGCTCCATGGGAGTGTCGCCTGCAAATGTCCGTATCTTCGGCTATGGTGGCGCTATGCTCGAACAGAGTTTTCTTGTTCCAAAAGCAGATGACTTGCCGGAGGTGGCTATTCATATGGAAAAGGGTGCAGATGGAGTTTTTAATGCCGGCGATTATATATTGTTTTACGCGCAGGGAATTAATAAATGGAAGTACGACAGTTCGATAAATATTTTTACCCATACTATTAATCCATATTCAAGTTATGGTTATTATTTTGTTACTTCCGATAAAGGAGTAGGAAAAATAATTGAACAACAGTCGATTGCTCCTTCTGATGAAAACGATTTTCAGACTGTGAACGAGTTTACCGATTACAGTGTGTACGAAAACGAGTTGAAAAGTCTGGCACAATCAGGGAAAGAATTCTATGGCGATTATTTTGGTGATTCAAATCCCAAATCGATAACCTTTAATTTCCCAAATCCAGTACTTACAAACAGCACCAAAGTAAGAATTGATGTGGCTTCCACTGCACCAGTCATCTCTTCCTTTTATTTAGCGCTCGAAGGTGCACAAAAGCAATCGTTGATGGTTGCCAAGAAATCGGACGATACTTATGAGAAAGCAAAAGGAGCTAATGCTACTTTTACCTACACTCCTGTAAAAGATGCATTTAACTTTAGCCTGTCATACTCGAAACCCAGTTCAATTGCATCGGGCTATTTAAATTATATTGAAGTAAATACGCGCAGGTATCTTAAAATGAGCGGTTCGGTGATGCAGTTCCAAAATGTTGATAATTTGGGTTTTGTTGGCTACAAACAATATCAGTTGAGTGATGCCGGTTCAAAAATACAGATATGGAATATCACTGATCCCCTGAACATCTACCGCGTTCCTACGCAAACTGTGAATGGATTGCTTACTTTTACCGAATCGGCTTCCGAAATAAATTATTATATTGCTATCGACCCAACAGCTGCCAGTGCTTTTTCTAAACCAGAAGTGGCAGGTGTAGTTGCCAATCAGAATCTGCATGCACTTGCTCCGGTGGAAATGGTGATTCTTACACATCCCAGATTTTTGAAACAAGCTGAAACACTGGCTCAGGCACATCGCGATATTGACCAAATGACCGTGGGGGTAATTACTACCGAACAGGTTTACAATGAATTTTCGTCCGGGGCGCCGGATGCTACGGCCTATCGTTGGGTTATGAAGATGTTGTACGATCGGGCACTTGCTTCAGGCAATACCGCCGATATGCCCAAATATTTATTGCTTTTCGGCAGAGGAACTTATGACAACAGAAAACTAACGAACGATTCCGGTGAGAATCTGATTCTTACTTATCAGGCCGAAAACTCACTGGTTCAGACGCAATCGTATGTGACCGATGATTATTTTGGTTTTCTCGATGATGATGAGGGACTTCAGCCAACAAACCATCTTGTCGATATTGGTATCGGACGTTTTCCTGTGATAACAGTTGATGAAGCCCAAATTGTTGTTGACAAGACGATTGGTTATATGAAAAATACAAACAAGGGAAGTTGGAAAAATCAACTTTGCTTTTTGGCCGATGATGGTGATGGTGCTTTGCACATGACACAGTCTGATGAAGTAGCTTCTCTTTTAATAAATAAATATCCTTCCTATCAGGTAAATAAAATATACCTTGATTCATATAATCAGGAGACAAGTGCCAGTGGCGAAAGTTATCCCTTAGCCCGTATGCATTTTCATGATTTATTGAGGAACGGATTGCTGTATTTGAATTATACAGGACATGCCAGTAGTACGGGTTGGACGAACGAAAAGATACTGACTGTGAATGATGTGAAATCTCTTACCAACAAACAATTGCCACTTTGGCTTGGGGCTACATGTGATTTTCTTCAGTTCGATCTTAAGGCTGTTTCGGCAGGTGAGCAGGTGCTTCTGAACCCTTATGGTGGTGGTATCGGTATTTTCTCGGCGGCACGACCTGTGTATGCTGCACAAAATCATACCATTAATATGAGGTTCTCTGAGTATTTGTTTAAAAGAAACAATGGGCAGCATAACAGGATAGGGGATGTAGTTGCCTATGCTAAAAATAATGTAGGTGCCGAATTTAATAAACTTTCTTATGTTTATATGGGCGATCCGGCTGTGAAACTGAATTTCCCAACGGACTATAATGTTAGCACAACAGCTATCGATGATGGTATTGAATTAGGAAGGGATACTTTAAGAGCAATGTCGGTAGTTAAGGTTTCAGGAATAATTGACGATGGTAGCGGTAATAAAATAGAGAATTTTAACGGGGAACTCACCATGGTGGTTTTTGATAAGACTCATCGAATCAACACACTAAATAATCATGGAGATGGAGCCATGACTTACTTTGATCGCCCCAACACCTTATTTTCGGGTAGAGCCATGGTAAAGGATGGTGAATTTTCTATTACTTTTATGCTCCCAAAGGACATAAAATATAATTACGGAACAGGCCGGATTAATTATTATGCCTACGATAAAACAAGCGAAAAAGAGGCTCAGGGTTATTACGAAAACTTTATTGTGGGTGGTTCGAATAAAGATGTAGTGGCTGAAACCATAGGGCCGGAAATGAAATTATATATGAATTCTGAAAATTTTCGTTCCGGAGGAAAAGTTAACGAAACACCATTGTTTATAGCTCACCTGAGCGATGTAAATGGAATAAACCGGGTGGGGAGCGGCATAGGTCATGATCTCTTGCTTGTAGTGGACAATGATCCGAAACAATCCTACGTTGTAAACGATTATTATCAAACAGCTGAAAATGATTATACCAGTGGAGTGGTTAGGTATAAACTTCCTGAATTGGCACCCGGAAAACATTCCATATCTTTCAGAGCATGGGATTTATTAAACAACTCGACTGTTCAAACCATCGAATTTGAAGTGGTGAAAGGATTAATACCTACGATATTCACTATAAATAATTATCCTAATCCGGTGAGCAATGGTACAAGAATTATTGTCGATCACGATAGACCTGAAACGATTTTAAACACAAAAGTGGAGATATTTGATTTGTCGGGCAGGCAAATATGGTCTTTCTCTCAGGCCAATGCCGACGAAATTAATTGGAATTTGATAAGAGCTGATGGACAAAAAGCCGATGCCGGTATTTATTTATATCGGGTTACCATAAGTACCAAAAACAGCGATACTTATTCAAAATCAAATAAAATGATCATTATTGAATAATAAAAATTAAAAATTACGTTTATAATAATTGCATATGTTATAAAAGTAGTAATATTGCATATTAAAAAATTTTCGAATGAAAAAGAAATTCTTAACATTAACTGTCCTCTTATCTTTAGCTATGGGAGTTATGGCCGTAGAGCCTAACCCAATTTCAACTGTAGTTCCTTCTTTGTCAATTGCTCCTGATGCTCGTGCGGGCGGTATGGGTGATATTGGTGCAGCTACATCCCCTGATTTAAATTCGCAGTACTGGAATCCTGCAAAATACGTATTTATGGAAAGCGAAGCTGGAATTTCATTGTCGTATACTCCATGGTTACGCTCGCTTGTTCCCGATATTGATTTGGCCTATTTGGCAGGTTACTACAAATTTTCCGATCGTCAGGCGTTAAGTGCTTCTTTGCGTTATTTTTCGCTGGGAGATATTACTTTAATGGATCAGTTGGGTTATGAACAAGGTTCGGCGCATCCACTGGAAATGGCCGTTGATGTTGCTTACTCGCAAATGCTTTCCGAAAAATTTTCTGCATCGGTAGCCATGCGCTTCATTTATTCAGATTTAAATAATGGGTTCAACGGTGCCGGAGGAAGTGAAATGTATCCGGGTATGTCGGTAGCAGCCGATGTAGCGGGTTATTATCGTCAGCCTATTGCGCTTTCGAGCGGTGATGGATTACTGTCGTTCGGGTTGAATATTTCCAATTTAGGTTCAAAAATGTCGTACGACAAAAAAGTAACAAGTAGCTTTATTCCTACTAACTTTCGCTTAGGAACTTCGTTTGATTATCCGATCGATGATTTTCAAAGCATCTCGTTTAGTGCTGATGTGAATAAATTATTGGTGCCAACTCCGGATGCCACCACCGATTTTAATGATGTTTCGATGCTCTCCGGCGTTTTTTCGTCCTTTAGCGATGCTCCGGGCGGCGCCAAAGAAGAATTACAGGAAATAATGTGGTCGGTGGGTGCTGAATATGCCTACAACAAACAATTCTTCGTACGTGCGGGTTATTTCAACGAAAACGAATACAAGGGAAACCGAAAATATTTTACAGCCGGTGCCGGTTTTAAATTAAATGTTTTTCAGTTGGATGCCGGTTATGTGATTTCTACTTCACAATCGAATCCGCTTGATCAGACCCTGAGATTTACGCTTTCGTTTGATTTGTTCGGACTTAAAAATTTAGTAAGATAAATTCTGATATAAGGTAAAAAAACAATTTAGAATAAAATGAACGGTTGTACTTGTCTCTTAGGAGTGGCAAATACAACCGTTCTTTGTTTGAAATAGCATTTTATAATTAATCAATTGTTACAGAGATGAATAATATAAGAGTTGGTTTTGGGTATGACGTGCATGTGTTTGCGCCAGGTCGCGAACTTTGGTTGGGTGGCATAAAGATAGATCATGCTGTTGGGTTGCTGGGTCATTCGGATGCCGATGTACTCATTCATGCCTTGTGCGATGCATTGCTTGGCGCCGCTAACCTGCGCGATATAGGATTTCATTTTCCCGATACAGCAGGTGAATTTAAAAATATTGACAGCAAAATACTTTTAGCAAGAACAATGGAACTACTGAGGGCTAAAGGTTATGAGTTCGGGAATGCCGACTGCACAGTGTGTGCCGAAGCTCCAAAAATAAACCCTCATATCGTCAGAATGCAGGAATGTTTGGCTACGGTAATGAATGTTGATGTCGATTTAATTTCGATAAAAGCCACTACTTCCGAAAAAGTAGGTTTTGTTGGTCGCCAGGAAGGAATGGCTGCTTATGCTACGGTGTTGATATTTAAAATTATATAAATCAATAGGCTATTTCTATACTTCAATAAATATATTCTATTCAATTTTGTTTGGGTTACAAATTTTAAATGTATACTTTTGTTGCATAAAAATAATTATTCATTTAAAATTTAAAATATATGTCAGTATTAGTAGGAAAACAAGCCCCTGTGTTTAACACAAAAGCAGTAGTAAACGGTTCAGAAATCGTTACAGATTTTTCATTGAAGCAATATGAAGGAGAAAAATATGTTGTTTTCTTTTTCTATCCTGCAGACTTTACATTTGTTTGCCCAACAGAGTTAATTGCATTTCAGGAAAAAGCGGCAGAATTTGAAGCTCGTAACACAGTGTTGGTTGGAGCATCTACCGATTCGGCTTTCTCACATTGGAAATGGTTACAAACTCCACAAAATCAGGGTGGTATTCAGGGCGTAAATTACCCTATCGTGGCCGATCATACATTGGAAATTTCAAGAGCATATGATGTGTTGGCAGGCGAAGAAGTGTATGATGAAGAAGGAAATGTGAAATTTGTTGGCGATCCTGAAGCTTACAGAGGATTATTCCTGATCGACAAATCGGGTGTGGTTCGTCATCAGGTAGTGAATGATATGCCGCTTGGACGTAGTGTAGAAGAAATTCTTCGCGTGATCGATGCGCTTCAGTTTACCGAGGAATTCGGCGAAGTTTGTCCTGCCAACTGGAAAAAAGGAGACAAAGCACTCAAAGCTACTCAGGATGGAATTGCAAGTTACTTGTCGGAAAAATAAATTGAGTTAAAGATTGATAGTGAATTTGTTTTATTGGAACGCTGAAGCTGTAAAGGCTTCAGCGTTTTTTATGTTGACGGAAGCTGTAGTTTTTTGTCAATTCATCGACCTATAAAGTCGATTCTTACACATCTGTTAGCGAAGAATGTCTTACTTTTACAAAAAACAAAATAGTTTCTTTTCATAGTAGTTTGAATTTCAGAGTTTGATAAAACAAAAAGCGTGTCTTCGGGATGAAGACACGCTTTTACATTTTATTGGATAAATTTGATTACCAATTTAATATAACTTTACCACATTCGCCTTTTTCCATTACATCGAATCCCTTATGAAAATCATCTATTTCGAAACGATGGGTAATCACCGGAGATAAATCGAAGCCGGTAATAAGCATTTGTTCCATTTGGTACCAGGTTTCCCACATTTCACGTCCGTAGATCCCTTTCAAGGTAAGTGCTTTGAAGATAATTTTGTCCCAGTCCACAGTGGTTGTGTTTGGTAAAATGCCCAGTAAAGCAACTTTTGATCCATTGTACATATTGTCGATCAAGCCACGAAATGCAGCCGGTGAACCCGACATTTCGAGCCCTATGTCAAAGCCCCGCATGTGTAAGGTTTTTAGTGCGCCTTCTATTGTTTCTCCTTTCGAAGGATTAATGGTGAGTGTAGCACCCATTTTCTTGGCTATTTCTAACCGGTAATCGCTCAGGTCGGTCACTACAATGTTGCGAGCGCCTGCAAACCGACAAATTCCGGTTGCCATTGTTCCAATGAGTCCGGCTCCGGTAATGAGAACATCTTCGCCAATCAGCGGGAACGAAAGCGCTGTGTGTGTAGCATTGCCGAATGGATCCATGATTGAGGCCATGTCATCCGAAATACGTTGATCCAGTTTTACAACATTTTCGGCCGGTAATGAAAGATATTCAGCAAAAGCGCCGTCGCGATTTACACCTACTCCAACTGAGTTTTCGCATACATGTAGTTTGCCGCGTCGGCAATTCCGGCAGTGCCCACAAGCAATGTGTCCTTCGCCCGTAACGCGATCGCCGATTTTTATGTTTCTAACGCCATGACCTTTCTCTACAATTTCACCTACATACTCATGCCCGATTGTCATTGGGGTTTTAATGGTTCGTTGCGACCATTCGTCCCATTTATAAATATGCAAATCAGTTCCACAAATGGCTGTTTTCTTAATTTTTATCAATACATCGTTTATTCCAACGTGAGGTGTTGGAATGTCTTCCATCCAAATTCCTTTTTCGGGGCGTAGTTTTACTAATGCTTTCATATGGCTGTTGATTTATTTGATTGTATTTTAGTTTGTTATTTAATAACTTCGAGCAGTTGTCCTACTTTTGTAAAAGCGGCTATACATTTGTCGAGCTGTTCGGTAGTGTGAGCTGCCGAAATCTGAACACGAATTCGTGCCTGATCTTTAGGAACAACAGGATAGTAAAAGCCTGTAACGTAAATACCCTCTTCGAGCAATAGTGCCGACATTTTTTGTGATAGTTTGGCATCGTAGAGCATAACTGCACAAATAGCTGATGCTGTAGGTTTAATGTCGAAGCCGGCAGTTTTCATTTTTTCGACAAAGTATGCTGTGTTTGTATGTAATTTTTCCTGAAGTTCGTTGGTTTCGTTCATCATTTCGAACATCCGGATGCCGGCAGCTGCCACCATTGGAGGGATGGAGTTGGAAAATAAATAAGGTCGCGAACGTTGACGTAGTAAATCAATAATTTCCTTTTTGCCTGTTGTAAAACCGCCAATGGCGCCCCCAAATGCTTTGCCAAGTGTGCCGGTAATTATTTCAATTTTTCCCTTTAAATCGTAAAGTTCAGTGACTCCGCGCCCAGTGTTGCCTACAACACCCGCTGAATGCGATTCGTCTACCATGACCATTGCATCGTATTTCGCTGCAAGTTCGTAAATTTTATCCAATGGCGCCACATTTCCATCCATCGAAAACACGCCATCGGTTACAATCAGTCTGAAACGGCAGGAATGCGCTGCTTTTAACTGCTTTTCCAGGTCATCCATGTCGGCATTCGCATATCTGTAACGTTGTGCTTTGCAGAGCCGTACGCCATCGATAATGGAAGCGTGATTCAATGCATCGGACAGAATGGCATCCTCTTCGTTCAGCAATGGCTCGAAAACGCCTCCATTCGCATCGAAACATGCGGCATACAAAATAGTATCTTCGGTACCAAAAAAATCGGCAATCGACTTTTCGAGCTGTTTATGAAGGTCTTGCGTTCCACAGATAAATCGTACTGACGACATGCCGTAACCATGGGTGTCGAGTGCATTTTTAGCGGCTTGTATTAGTGATGGATTGTTGGATAAGCCAAGATAGTTGTTGGCGCAAAAGTTCAATACTTCCTTCCCATCCGAAACGCGTATGGCTGCTCCTTGTGCAGAAATTATTATTCTTTCATTTTTGAATAAACCAGCTTCGCGAATATTGCTTAGCTCGTTTTCGAGATATGTTTTAAAATTTTGATACATATACTATAATTTAAGAGTTTGACAATTTGATTTGTTTGAATAGTGTCGTGTGATTTTGTCAGGTATATGCAGCAAAAGTAATGATTTTATTAGATATAGATTTCGTTTTTGTGTAGTTATTGCATAAAAATGTTTGCTTTTTTCCAAAAAAAAGCTACCTCCTTGTTTTAAAGAAGATAGCTTATCGTTGGTAAAAATGTTCAGATAATAGTCAGACTTTCACTTTGTCGAAGTCTGCACGATATGTGAATTTGTAAACAAAAGGATAAATACGGCATGCAACACAAAAACCAAATGCGCTTTCGAGAAATGCACATACTCCAAATACGGAAGCAAAAGCAAGTGCCGCAACCTGAATGTTAAGTATTGAAAATAAGACTACTAAAAAACTAAAAACTATGCCTATACGGGCTGCGAAAACTTTAGGACCTGAGTTAACAGGCTTCTTTTTCAGCCCCAGCAAATTGATAATAAACTTTGAGAAAATGCTTAAAATGCTGTATTTCGAATTTTCGGTTCCTCTCAAAGTGAAATCAATCAAAAGAAATATGGCAATCAACAGGTTGCTGCTGAAGATAAAGGCAGCTAATAACAACACAGTGAATGTGGCATTGAGCCGGGCAATGTGCTCGTCAATTTTATTGGTGGATATGGGGCAAATGGCGTTTGAATTCATAAAATAAATGTTTAGAATTGATACGATGCAAAAATACTGACTTTTGTAGCTGCACACCATACCCTGCGATCGGTATTTTTTATACCATAATAAGGGTAGGTTTTTGCCGATATCTTTTTATTTTTCAATGTGAAAATGCCAGTCCGATAGCAAATTATTTTTATTGTAAGCTTAAGCTGCAGTTTAGGTTCATAGGTTTTGATTATCGTAATAAAAACAGTATTTTTGCATTTCAAAATAAGAACTATATGGAAAACGCAGGAATGGTGTTGCGCACTGAACAATTATATAAAAAATACGGAAAACGAACTGTTGTAAACGATGTATCTATCGAAGTTAAACAGGGCGAAATTGTTGGTCTGCTTGGCCCTAACGGTGCCGGAAAAACAACAACTTTTTATATGACAACAGGACTTGTTACGCCCAATTCTGGGAAGATTTTTCTCAACGATGTGGATATTACCAACTTCCCGGTTTATAAACGTGCTCAAAGCGGTATCGGCTACCTGGCGCAGGAAGCTTCTGTTTTCCGGAAAATGACGGTGGAAGATAATATCAAATCGGTGCTCGAAATGACAAAGTTCAGTCGTGCCTACCAGAAGGAAAAACTGGAAACGCTGATTTCGGAATTTAATCTTCAGGCTGTGCGTCATAATATTGGCGATCGTCTTTCGGGAGGAGAGCGCCGACGGACCGAAATAGCGCGTTGCCTAGCCATTGAACCACGTTTCATTATGCTCGACGAACCTTTTGCCGGTGTCGATCCTATTGCAGTGCAGGATATTCAGGACATTGTGTGGAAATTGAAAGATAAAAATATTGGTATTCTGATTACCGACCATAATGTGGACGAAACGTTGAGCATTACCGATAGAGCTTATTTACTTTTC
Organism: uncultured Paludibacter sp.; assembly: GCA_963678465.1. Classification (GTDB taxonomy): domain Bacteria; phylum Bacteroidota; class Bacteroidia; order Bacteroidales; family Paludibacteraceae; genus Paludibacter. The sequence goes on along the minus strand of OY782858.1, from coordinate 2,346,524 downwards.
GAAGGCAAAATACTTTTCAAAGGCACTTCGCAGGAGCTTGCTGATAATCCGTTGGTGCGCGAGAAATACCTCGGACGCGACTTTAAACTGAAAGAAAAAACAAGGTTGTAAGTTTATTTCTTATATAATTCGACTATGGAAAGCAGACAACTATTTGTGAGTGACCAAATTCTGATGAAAGAAATTGGAGAGGACGAAGTTGAAAATATTTTCAATGCAATTGATGCCGAACGTGATTATCTTAGCGAATGGCTTCCATTTGTTGAAAAAACAACCGACATTGAATTTACACGTGGATTTGTCAACAGCTATCTTTATTCAGATAAAAAGGATGTTACTTTTGCCATCTATTTTGAACATCGATTTGCTGGGCTTATCGGGCTGAAAGATACTGACGAAATGAATATGAAAACGGAAATCGGCTACTGGTTGTCGTATGATTTTCAGCACAAAGGTATTGTGACTAAATGCTGCAAGGCGTTAATAGCTTATGCATTCGAAAATATGAAAATGAACCGGGTTCAACTAAAAGCTGGAACCGAAAATGTGAGAAGTCGAGCTGTGGCTGAAAGGTTGGGGTTTGCACTTGAAGGCATAGAGCGTGATGGTGAGTTACATTCCCGTGGATATATCGATCTTGTAGTTTATAGCCTTCTTAAACGAGATTTAGATGTCTGATAATTAAATGCTTTGTTGTAAATATATTAAGTAAAAAACCAATACATTAACTCTGAAAACAACTCTTACCATATTAGGCTGCGGTTCAGCTTTACCCACCAAAAATAATTTCCCAACCTGTCAGATTCTTGATATTCGGGACAAGCAGTTTATGATTGATTGTGGCGAAGGTGCACAAATACGTATGCGTCAGATGAATGTAAGAACAAATCGTTTGGGTCACATTTTCATTTCTCATTTGCATGGCGACCATGTTTTCGGCTTAATCGGCTTAATTTCAAGTTTTGGAATGTTGAACCGAACTGCCGATTTACATATTCATTCGGTGCCGGAGCTCGAAAAATTAATGCAGCCTCAACTGAAATTTTTCTGTGAGGGCCTGTCTTTTAAGGTTATTTTCCATCCCATCAATCCTAAAGAACAGGAACTGATTTACGAAGACCGCTCGGTGCAGGTTTTTAGTATTCCGCTAAAACATCGTATTCCGAGTTGTGGCTTTTTGTTCGAAGAAAAACCACGCGACCGGCATATTGTGAGGGAGATGATTGACTTTTACAAAATACCAAACTGGAGGATTCATAAGATAAAGCAAGGCGATGATTTTGTGACTGATGAAGGCGAAATAATTCCAAATGAAAAACTGACTACGTCGGCTGAGAAACCAAAACGCTTTGCTTACTGCTCGGATACAGCGTATTATGAGAAAATAATACCAATCATACAAGGTGTTGATTGTTTGTACCACGAAGCTACTTTTATGAACGATGAACTGTTGAGGGCCAAAACAACTCAGCATTGCACTGCTGCACAAGCTGCAACTATTGCTCAGAAAGCCGGTGTAGGGCAGTTAATTATAGGTCATTTTTCGGCCCGGTATTTAAGCAAAACAGGTTTATTGAACGAGGCAAAGGCGGTTTTTGAAAACACCCTTTTGGCCGAAGATATGAAAGTTTTTGAAATATAAAAAAGCCCGGAAATGTGTTTCCGGGCTTGAAAAAAGTTTTTTTTACATCAGTCTGAAATAGATAGGTAAAGTGTATTTCACTTTCACAGTTCTGCCGTTCATTCTTCCTGGTTTCCAGTCTGGCATCGATTTTATTACCCGAATTGCTTCGTTGTCAAGGCTTTTGTCAATACCTCTTACCACTTCAACATTTTCGATGGAACCATCTCTGTCCACCACAAACTGGCAAATTACCTTTCCCTGAAGTCCCAGCTCTTGTGCCAACGCCGGATATTTAATGTTTTTCGAAAGGAATAACATGATATCACCTTTAAATTGAGGCATCTCTTCTACGAAATTATGAATTTCTTCAATTTCTTCGGGACGTATCTCATATTTCACATTCGTTGGTTGTTCTACTCCTTCTGTTGGCGAATCTTCTGACTTTAAGGCTACATTTTCGGTAGTTGTTGGTTTTTCCACAATTTTAAATTCTTCAACCGGTCGGGGAGGAGGTGGCGGTGGAGGCGGTTGAGTCGTTGGCGGCGGCAATACAATATCGTCGACAAAGTTTGAGAGATACTGGCTTTTGTCGTAAGTAGGAAGATCCTTTTGCGACCATTCGAACACGATGTAAACCAGCGAAAGTACCATAACAAATCCAAGCAAAACATAAAGGCTCTTCTTCTTTTCGAGGTTAGCCTCAGGCGATTTTTTAGCTACCATAACATTCAAAATTTAATGATGAAACAATTGGGCTTAAATCAATAAAAAATTTCAAAGATATTCGTGTTATTAATTCAACGCAAAAATGTGTTGTTTTATTGTGATATTATTTTATTTATCAAAAAATAATTGTGAATAGTAATTTTAGTGTTAAATAAAGTCCCTTTTCATGCGGATATTTATGCGTTGGAAGTGAATTTTTTTGTTCATCTAATGTTTGTAAGCTAAAAACATAACTGCCGATGATAAATTGTGAAATGAATTAACTATTTTTGCAGCTAATAAATTCTCAATCTATTTAACCTGTTAATATGTTTCAAATTAAACAAGTATTATTTCTGATTTTAATCGTTCCGTTTATTCCTTTAATGGCTCAGGACGACCGTGCCCAGGTACCCTCGTATATGCAAAACGCTTATTTCGAAGTTAATATTGGTTCAATAAATTATCCATTTAGTCAGGCTCAGCTCGAAGCTGGTTACTCATTGACCGATGCAATAGTGGTGCCTCATACCGCTGTGCGATTGGTGCTTGCCGGTTACGATTTTAATAAATACCTTTCGGCGCAGTTAACATATATGCGTCCGGTTTTGTGGGTGAGGTACAAGTATATGAATGATCAGACTTTAGTTACAGACAATCACTCGGTGTGGATGAATGTGGGAGGTTTGACGCTCAAGCCCCGACTGCCTATTGGCGAACATTTTTCAATTTATGGCGAGGCCGGACTGGGAATTATTACCCGTCATGGTTTCGAGGATCCGCAGGGAAATCCGGTGGTGAAGGATGTCAATTATCCTACATTTCTTTTCGGGGCTGGTCTGAAATATCACATCAACAATCGTTGGGCTTTGCAGCTTGTTTCGAATTATTCACCCCGAAATGAAAAACACAATCAACCTTATACCTCTTTCGTTGGCGGTGGTTTCTCGTATCATTTACGTCCTTTTTCCGAAAAACAGATTGAAAAAGGGAAAACATCAGGGTTGATACATCCGAAACAATGGTTGCAGATTGGCTACACAAGCAATGTGTTGGGTTATGGAGTGAATAATATTGTTTCGCGCGATCCTGTTCCCATTTTCTGGGGTGGAGAAGCCGAGGTTCGTCAGGGGTTATCGCTTAATTATCAGCGGAACGTGTTTCATGGACCCAGGGTTTTTGCACTCGACTGGGGTGTGAACGCTTCTGTGTGGCAAACCAAAGGCGAGGCTGCCAACCAGTTTGAACGTCAGCAATTTTTCACTTTGTCGGTATTTCCTGTTTTTCGTCTGAATTATTTGCATGCCAAAAAGTTCGACGCTTATTTCTATTATACCGTGGCGGCACCTACCTATATTTCCGAAACATTGCTCGACGGGCATAAAATGGGAGCCAAATTCACATTCATGGATAATATGGGAACAGGAATTTTCTTTGGAGAAAAACGAAATTTGAATGCTGAAATAAAAATAGGCCATTATTCAAACGGAAATGTGTTTACCGATAACGAGGCGGTTAAAATACCGCTATCGCTCAATGTAGGCTACGCTTTTTAGTCGCGTCCAGAGGTTTGTTTTTGTTGGCTTAATTGCTTCATTTTAGTGGTATATATATCTATAAATAATTACCTTATCTGAATGCTATGTTAGTAAAAACATTTGGTTCTGCCGTTCAGGGCATCAATGCTACAATTGTTACAATTGAAGTAAACGTTAGTCAGGGAATTCGGTTTTTCCTGGTTGGATTGCCTGATAATGCCGTAAAAGAAAGTCATGAACGAATCAATTCAGCGCTTGAGTTCAACGGATTTAAGCTTCCACGTAAACAAATTGTGGTGAATATGGCACCGGCCGACATCAGGAAAGAAGGTTCAGCCTATGACCTGGCATTGGCCATCGGGATGTTGGCCGCTGATGAAAAGCTGAAGTCCGATGAGCTTGAGAAATATGTTATTATGGGTGAGCTTTCGCTCGATGGGAGTCTTAAACCTATAAAAGGAGTTTTGCCCATTGCCATAAAAGCCCGCGAAGAGGGTTTCAAGGGCTTTATTCTTCCAAAACAAAATGCCCGCGAGGCAGCTGTAGTAAATAAGTTGGAGGTTTATGGTGCTGAAAACATCAAAGAAGTCATTGATTTCTTTGAAGGAAACTCAACGCTTGAGCCAACGATAGTGAATACCCGTGAAGAGTTCTTCAGTCATTTAAATTTGTCGGAAATTGATTTTGCCGATGTAAAAGGGCAGGAGAATGTAAAACGGGCGCTCGAAGTGGCTGCTGCTGGTGGGCACAATATTATTATGGTAGGCCCTCCCGGAGCTGGTAAGTCCATGCTTGCCAAACGTATCCCGACAATTCTACCTCCGCTAACTTTGCTCGAAGCTCTCGAAACGACTAAGATTCATTCAGTGGTTGGTAATATCGACAGCAACACATCACTCATTTCTCAACGGCCTTTTCGGAGTCCTCACCATACCATTTCGGATGTAGCTTTGGTGGGTGGAGGCGCTTTCCCTCAGCCTGGTGAGATTTCATTGGCACATAATGGCGTGCTTTTTTTGGATGAACTGCCTGAATTTAAACGTACTGTGCTCGAAGTGATGCGTCAGCCGCTGGAGGATAGGAAAATATGTATTTCACGTGCCAAGTTCACCATCGAATATCCGGCAAGTTTTATGTTGGTAGCGTCGATGAATCCTTGTCCTTGTGGTTATTATAATCATCCCGATCGCGAATGCGTTTGCGCTCCCGGAGTTGTGCAGAAATACCTCAGCCGCATCTCGGGTCCGCTTTTGGATCGTATTGACATTCATATTGAAATTGTTCCTGTTCCTTTCGAAAAACTTTCGGAATTGAAGGAATCGGAGAGCAGTGAAAAAGTGCGCGAACGTGTTATAAAAGCGCGTCAGATACAGGAATTACGGTTCAGAGATATTGATGGAGTTTACTGTAATGCACAAATGTCGTCGAAGCAAATGCGTTCGTTTGCACAGATTGACAAGGCCGGTTCTGATTTGCTGAAAAATGCAATGCAGCGACTGAATCTTTCGGCAAGAGCTTATGACAGAATTATTAAGGTGGCTCGTACGATTGCTGACCTTGATGATGCCGAAAATATCCTTTCGAATCACATTGCCGAGGCCATCAATTATAGAAATCTCGACAGAGAAGGTTGGGCAGGATAATAACTCTTTAAAAAAAGATCAGAGCATCTTCGAACGAAGATGCTCTGATTTGGAAAATTTTGACTAGAATTTCACAGTAACTGAAGCTAAGAAATTAATTCCGGCTTGCGGAAAAAAGCGCGATTCGTTCACTCGTTTTCCAGCTAAATAGTACGAATACCAGGTGTATGCATTGGTTTCGTATTTGGTGTCGAATAAGTTGTTCACCATCAGCTGAAAATCAATTCCTCTCATTTTTTGTAATTTCAAAGCATATTTCAGACTCAGGTTGTTTACGAAATAAGCATCGATCGATCGTTCGTCGCTCGAAGTATTATCAAAAAATTGCTTTCCTACATAGTTAGAATAGAATCCAATTTCAAATTGCTTTAAATTGGCTGTAAAAATACTGTTGGCGATTATATCCGGAGAGTAAGCTATGTCGGTGGTGCCTAATGCATTGTTTTTAGAACCTACCCATTTCCAGTTAGCGTCGTACATATCTATACCTTCTTCGGTGAAATTCAGAATTTTGTTCTGACTAACGGTGAAATTTCCATCCCATTTTAGCCAGTTGGTTATTTTGACGCCGGCAATAAGCTCAATGCCTGCGCGATAACTGTCCGGTGTATTGGATGTAAGCGGTTCGCCTATGTCGCTGATTTTTCCGGTAAGTATCAACTGATTTTTGTAGCGCATGTAATAAAGATTTGCGCCTGCCGAAAACTCCGGTGACTGAAAACGGTAACCTGCTTCGGTATCGTACAGGGTCTCGAATGTAGGTTTTGCTGCAGTGAGCGATCTTTCGGTGTAATTGTTTCTGTTTGGCTCGCGGTTTGAAATCGAAAAAGAAGCATAAATACTCTGTTCGTCATTCATCTTATAGGTAAGCCCTACTTTTGGGTTAAAGAAATGATACTGATATGGTTTCGCTGTGGTAATGTTACGCATTGTATTGTTCTTCTCATCGTATTTGTCGTCGGTACCATTCATGCTGTAACTGATGTAGCGATATTGCAGATCCACAGAAGCAAAAAATCCTTCGAATAATTCGGCATTCAGTTTTGCATAAATATTGGCATCTTTTTTTACAGAGTTGCTTTTGTACCAGAGCTTGCTCATGTCCAGGTTATTTGCATTGCGCACCCAGATTATTTTCCCAATATGGTCGCCATCGTAGCGATTAACAGCTCCACCTATGGTTGCATTCAGTTGTTTTGTTTCGTAGGTCAGGGCATAGGTAAGTCCGTAAAAATAATTATCAAGCCATTTTTGACGTACCAAATCGGTTGTTTCGAGGGCTTTGCCGGCTAAAGTATCCGGAGTCAAGCCGTATTCTTTATATACTCTGTCTTTTTTGTACTCCTCATAATAGCCCAATCCACGTGTTAGGTGAGCGCTCACATTCAGATGCAGTGCCGGGTGGAATTCCTGTAACCAATGAACTTGATAATGGGTTTGGTTGTAATTGTCTGTCTGGTTGTCGTAATATTGAGTTTTACCGTTGTTATCGGTAAATTCACCAAGCTCGTTGTATGTACGGTTGGTTTTCATAATTTCCGAATCTACGCCATTCCAGGCCTGATAAGTTTTTTCGTTTCCACCAAAGGTGATAAATTTAAGCGTTGTTTTGTCGCTGAAATAGCCGGCCGAAAACAAATAGGATTTCAAATTTACAGATGCACGGTCGATATAGCCATCGGAGGTGATGTTGGAGACTCTCGCATCAAAGGCAAAACCATTTTTCAATACCCCTGTGCCTGCTTTTAGTGTGTTTTTGTTGGTATTGAACGAACCAAGTGCTGAACTTATTTCGCCATAAGGTTTTGCATTTAAACTTTCGGTTTGCATATTGATACTTGCTCCGAACGCTGCAGCTCCATTTGTTGAAGTACCTACGCCGCGTTGCACCTGAATTGACGAAAGCGACGACGCAAAATCGGGCATATTTACAAAAAAAGTCCCATGCGATTCGGCATCGTTCAGTGGCACTCCGTTCACAGTGATGTTGGTGCGGTTGGCATCAGTCCCACGAATTCTGAACCCAGTGTATCCAATCCCTGTTCCGGCATCCGAAGTGGAGATGAACGATGGTGTAAGTGCAAGCAAATAAGGAATGTCCTGGCCCAGATTTCGTTGTTCGAGGTCTTCTTTTTTTACATCGCTGTAAGCCACCGCTGAGCGTTCGTTGGCACGAATTGTGGTGACTGTGATTTCGCTGATTTCATATGATTTACGGCTGAGCTGGATGATGTTTTCGCGGTCTGTGTAGGCTTGTAGAGTTTTTGTTTCGTACCCAATAAACGAGATTTCAAGTGCATAACGGTTCTTTTTTAATCTGTCGAAGTCAAAAGAACCCTGTTGGTTTGTTGTTTTACCTATGTCATCGCTTTTGATGTACACAGTTGCACCTTGTAGTGCATTTCCGTTTTCGTCGAGCACTTTCCCTTTTAGGCTGTATTGGCCAAAACTTAAAACAGAAAATAGAAATAAAAATGTAAAAATTGAAAACTGTCTCATAACAAATTGATTAGTTGATTAATAATTTTGTTTTGAGAGCCAAAAATACGGATGATTGTTTCTTATTCCCTTCGCGGAATTACCCGTGCAGGTTCAAAGGGTATGATCTCAGCCCGAAATATTAAGGCACCCCATTTTAGAATGTATGTGTTTGAAACGCTTTAGAAATATAAAAGTTCAAAAACCGTTTCGCGTAAAGTGAAAAGAAAGAAAAACAGCCCTGGAAGCGAGCCGAATTCCTTTCGGGGGACAAAGATAGATAAAACTTGGAAAGAAACAAATTCTTACCAATTTCGTCTTTTGATGTTTTAGTATTTTGTCTGCCGTTGTTGTTTTGTAAAGTGATTTGAATTCAGCATTTTGATGTAATTTGAAGTAAAGAATCAGACGAAATAAAAATGATTATAGTATCTTTGCTCGCTCAACTTTACAAGCTGAAATAAAAAAATGACGCACGAAAAAATAATAGAACTTACTGTCGCCTTCGTAAAACAAACGCTCGTAGATGCTGAAGGTGGTCACGATTGGTGGCATATTTTCAGGGTATGGCAATTGTCCAAACGCATTGCCGAAACCGAAAAAGCCGATATGCTTGTGGTTGAACTGGGTGCGCTGCTGCATGACATTGCCGATGCGAAGTTTCACAATGGAGATGAGCGTGTCGGGCCTGAAAAAGCCCGCAACTTTCTTCTTTCTATCAATGTCAACGAAGAAATAATAATACATGTTGAGCGAATTATCGCGAATATTTCGTTCAAAGGCGGAAGGGTGATTCAGCAATTCAAGTCATTGGAACTGGACATAATTCAGGATGCCGACAGGCTTGATGCTATTGGTGCTATCGGCATTGCCCGTACGTTCAATTATGGCGGTTTTAAAAACAGAGAGATTTACAATCCCGGAATTCAGCCTAACTTAAACCTGACTAAGGAAGAATATAAAAACAGCACAGCGCCCACGCTCAATCATTTTTACGAAAAACTATTGTTACTTAAAGATAGAATGAATACTGCTACAGGCAGAAAGATGGCCGAACAGAGGCATCAGTTTTTGGAGTTATTTCTTGACGAATTTTATGCCGAATGGGATGGAGTCAAATAAAGGTGTAAAAAAAGTACGATTGATTTCAATCGTACTTTTTTATTGTTGAGTGTTGTTTGTTAGCTGTTTTTGAGTATTTCAACCAGCCATTTCCAGCATTTCTGTGTCGAGGATATGCTCAGGCGTTCATCTGGAGAATGCACGCCGTACATTTGCGGACCTATAGAAATCATATCCAGATGCTGGTATTTTTCTAAAAAAAGACCGCATTCAAGTCCCGCATGAATAGCGCGAATGCCGGGCGTTTCATTGAAAAGCGTTTTGTAAGCAGTTTGGGCAACTGTTAGTACACTCGATTTTAAATTTGGCTTCCAACCCGGATAGCCATCTCCATGTGTAGCAGTAGCTCCGGCCAGCGTTAAAGCAGCTTCCACCTGATTGGCAATGTCGTATTTCGACGACTCTACCGAACTGCGTTGACTTGTGGTGATCAGGATGTTGTTGCCGGGTTTCATTTTTATTGAAGCCAGATTGGTCGATGTTTCCACAAGTCCGGGCATGTCGCGGCTCATAGCTATCACTCCGTGCGGACAAGCATAGAGCGTATTCAGCAATGCATCGGATGTTTTTTTGTCTACCACTGTAGTGGGTAGTTGTTCCGATTCAAGGGTGATTTGTATTGTAGGTTCGGTCTCGCCGAGTTCCAACTCTATTTCTGCAATAAATTGATTCAGCATCACCCGCACATTTTCTTTTTCGGAATAAGGAACTGAAACAACCGCTTTTGCTTCGCGTGGAATGGCGTTGCGCAAGTTTCCACCATCAAAACTATGGAGTCGTAAATCGGTTTGCTTGTTGACTGTCCACAAATATCGGTTCAGAATTTTATTGGCATTTCCAAGTCCTTTGTTGATATCGTCGCCCGAGTGACCACCTTTTAATCCTTTTACCGAAACTGTGAAAGCGAAATAGCCTGCAGGTGCAGGTTCTTCGGTGTAGGGCAAAGTGGCAGTAGTATCGATACCTCCGGCACACCCAATAAAAATTACTCCATCATCTTCCGAGTCGAGATTTATAAGAACTTCACCTTTCAGGAAATTGTTTTCCAAAGCAAAAGCGCCTGTTAACCCGGTTTCTTCATCTACAGTGAAAAGGCATTCGATGGCTGGATGTTGCACTTCGTCCGAAGTGAGAACAGCCAACATCATGGCCATTCCTATGCCATTGTCGCCACCAAGCGTTGTGCCACGTGCTTTTACCCAGTCGCCATCGATGTAATACTGTATGGCATCGGTGTCGAAATTAAACGATACATCGCTGTTTTTTTCGCACACCATATCCATGTGAGCCTGTAGGATTACAGCTTTCGATTTTTCGTAGCCCGGAGTAGCCGGTTTGCTTATCAGTATATTGCCTGATTTGTCTTTTTTATAATCGAGTTGATGGGTTTTGCTGAAATTTTCGAGAAAGGAAATTACCTTTTCTTCTTTTTTCGAAGGACGCGGAATTTGGGTGATGTCGTGAAAGTAATTCCACAAGAGGGTTGGTTCTAGTGTTTTCATATTTTTTGTTTGAAAAATTTGTTATTTGATTATTTGCAAAGTTAGTAAAAATCGGGTTGTTTTTGCATTTATTTTTATATCAATAAAATAGTTTTTGGCCTGTAATGTTCAAAATTAGCATCAATTATTGATGTATCGGTTTCTAATGTGTTTTTAGGTATTAGTGTCTCCTGTTTTTAAATAGATACTTCGCGCAGGGATGTAAATATAAAAGAATAAAAATGCTAACTTTGCACTTGATTTTTTTAAAATTATTTTTCCTGTTAATTATTGAAACAAAATTTATTCCGATGAGTTTTTACGGTGTTGAATTTACTTTGATTGAGTTAGTTGTTGTAGGATTGTTGTTTTTGGTATTTATTTATCAGATTTATTTTTATACCCTTTATATACAAGGAGTTTTACGATTACGGTCGGCTGCAAACAAAGGCAAAGTTACATTTCAAACTGAGCAACTGCCTGTTTCGGTAATTATTTGTGCGAAAGATGAGGTGGATAATCTCCGTAAATATCTTCCTTTTGTGCTGCAACAGGAATACCCTGATTTTGAAGTGATAGTTGTGAACGATGGTTCGACGGATGAAACAGAGGATTTGCTTACTGACCTGAAAAAAACATATGCCAACCTACGCAGTACCTTTGTGCCTGTGGGTGTTACTAACCTGAGCACCAAAAAACTGGCGCTGACACTTGGTATTAAGGCTGCAAAAAACGATTGGTTGCTTTTTACAGATGCCGACTGTATGCCCGAGGACAAAACATGGATTTCGCGCATGGCGCGTAATTTTAGTCCGGGTGTTGAATTTGTGCTCGGCTATGGCGCTTACATGAAGAAAAAAGGTTTTGTAAATCGCCTGATAACTTACGATACATTGTTTATAGCCCTTCAGTATATGGGTTTTGCTCTTGCAGGTAAACCTTACATGGGTGTGGGTCGAAACATGGCTTATCGTAAAGATGTGTTTTTCCGCAACAAAGGTTTTGCATCGAATCTCAATCTTCGTTCGGGCGACGATGATTTGATGGTCAACCGTGCTGCCAACGGCTTTAATACCAGGATTGAAGTTGCACCCGATAGCATTACCTGGTCGGAGCCAAACAGAAGATTCAGGGATTGGTATTTCCAAAAAGAACGTCATTTGTCGGTAGCTTCGTTTTATAAAGCACAAAGCAGGTTTCGGCTTTCTTTGGAACCCGTTACGCGAGGCTTGTTTTATGTTTGTTTTCTGCTGGCAATGGTTCTTGGTGGTTTAATAACAATGATAATTGCCGGAGTTTTGTTGATGGCACGTTTAGTGGTTCAGATGGTTGTGATCAATCGCTCGTCGAAGCATTTCGATGGTCGGAAATATATTTTTATGTTGCCGGTTTTCGATATTATATTGCCGCTCATTACATTGTTTTTGCTTACCTTTGGCCGAATGGGCTCTAAGGCTAAAAATATTCAGTGGAAATAATTTGATATCCGGCAATAAGCTTCATTGCATTTGAACATTGACCATTTTAAAGTTGTTATATTTTTAGTAACTTTTATGTTATGCCCAGGGCAAAACGTACGCTCTAAGCTTCCCATATTTCATTATTGATATTTCAGCTTGCAATGCTGAACTATTTCTATTTTTCTACACAGGATATTTTAAAAACTTGAAACCATGTCAAAAAAACGCAATCGAAAAGAAAATAGCAGTACACGTGTTCGTAAATCCGAATTAGTACGCAACATCATTAATATATTCAACGAGAATACAGATAAAACTTTCGATTATAAGCAAGTTTCTAAGTTGCTTGATGTAAGGTCTGAATCTCAAAGGATTTTTATAAATCAACTGATGTACGAGTTACTCGACGAAGATTTTTTGGTTGAAATATCGCGTGGAAAGTTCAAAGTTAATTCACGTGGTGGCTATATTACCGGAGTTATCGATCGTCAGGGTGTGAAAACTTATCTGATCCCCGACGACGGTGGTGAAAATGTGTTTATCCCTGAACGCAAAACCAATCATGCCCTGCTGAACGATAAGGTAAAAGTGTTTTTATATGCTGGCCGTAAGGGACAAATGCCCGAAGGCGAAGTGGTTGAAATCATCAAGAGAGCAAAAGATACTTTTGTGGGAATTTTGGAAGTTTCGGATAATTTTGCCTTTCTTATTTCGGATAACAGGGTGATGACCAACGATATTTTTATCCCGAAAAGCAAATTGAACGGTGGTAAAAACGGACAAAAGGCAGTAGTAAAGCTGATGGAGTGGGAACCCAATCTTAAAAATCCGGTAGGCGAAGTTATAGATGTTTTAGGTGATAAAGGCAACAATACAACTGAAATGCACGCTATTCTTGCCGAATATGGCTTGCCGTATAAATATCCGGTCGATGTTGAGGCGGCTGCTGATCATATCGATGCCGGTATTACGCCCGAACAAGTGGCTAAGCGTATCGATTTGCGCGGAGTTACTACTTTTACAATTGACCCGCGCGATGCCAAGGATTTCGATGACGCGCTTTCGTTGCGTAAACTCGAAAACGGACTTTGGGAAGTGGGCGTTCACATTGCAGATGTGACTCATTATGTGCGTTCGGGCAGCATAATCGACAGAGAAGCTCAGGAACGTGCTACCTCGGTTTATCTTGTGGATCGTACAATTCCAATGCTTCCCGAGCATTTGTCCAATGGGATTTGCTCATTGCGACCAAACGAGGAAAAACTTACTTATTCGGTTCTTTTTCAAATGACTGATGAGGCTGAAGTGAAACATTACGAAATAGCCAAAACGGTGACTTGCAGCGACAGGCGATTTACTTATGAAGAAGCACAAATTGTAATCGAAACTGGCGAAGGTGATTTTAAAGACGAAATACTGACTCTTGATCGAATGGCAAAAATTCTTAGGAATAAGCGCTTTGCATCAGGGGCCATCGCTTTTGACAGGGTAGAAGTGCGTTTCGAAATTGACGAAAGTGGAAAGCCTACTTCTGTGTTTTTCAAGGAGCAAAAAGATGCGAACAAACTGATAGAGGAGTTTATGTTGCTTGCTAATAAAACGGCGGCTACACACATTGGTAAGCCGGGCAGAGGATTAAAAGCCAAAACATTTGTTTACAGAATACACGATGTGCCAAATCCGGATAAATTACAGAACTTCTCGGTTTTTATTAAACGTTTCGGATACAATATGAAAACGTCAGGAAAAAGTTCGGCGGTTTCGGGTGCTATCAATCATTTGCTCGACGAGGTGCAGGGAAAGAAAGAACAAAATCTGATAGAAACTCTCGCTATCCGATCGATGGCGAAAGCAATTTATTCCACCGAAAATATAGGGCATTACGGATTGGCTTTCGATTTTTACACCCATTTTACTTCGCCGATCAGGCGTTATCCCGATATGATGGTGCACCGACTCCTCGATCAATACAACAACGGCGGCAAAAATGTAAGTCAGAAAGAATACGAAGAACTTTGCAAACACAGTTCGGATATGGAGCAATTGGCTTCGAATGCCGAACGCGCTTCCATTAAATACAAACAGGTCGAGTTTATGTCGCAGTACATAGGCCAGGACTTCGAGGGCGTTATTTCGGGAGTTACAGAATGGGGAATTTATGTCGAAATTATTGTAAATAAGTGCGAAGGAATGATTCCTATCCGTGATCTGGATGATGATTATTATACTTTCGATGATAAAAATTATTGTCTTGTCGGTCGTCGCTATCACAAACGCTATCAGTTGGGCGACGAAATTAAAGTGCGTGTTGCACGTGCCAATCTGGATAAGAAACAATTGGATTTTGTGTTAGCGTAGGCGTTTTTTCTATCAATAAAACCAATCATCTGTAAGTTGAGGTCATGTAACCTTAGCTTATATCCTGAGCTGTGGGCGGTATATGCGTATTTCTTTTCTCATTTCGCAGATCAAAAATCATCCGCCTAAAAACAAGCAATATCAGCTTATTTATCACTTTTTCTTTTCGGATAATTTTTGTAATTTTGCAGCCCTAAAGAACACAGCAAATTAACCTTTAATTCAATTTGTCATTTTTCAACTTTGGCGATTGAATTAAACAAAATAATGAATTTGAATTCATGAAGAAATTTAAAGAATATTCCGGTCTTAACCTTTCCGACGTAAACAAAGAACAGTTGACCCGTTGGCAGCAGCTTGATATTTTCCACAAAAGTATCGAAACCCGCGAAGGAAAACCTTCATTCGTTTTTTATGAAGGACCTCCGTCGGCCAATGGTATGCCGGGAATTCACCACGTAATGGGTCGTACCATCAAGGACGTTTTCTGTCGTTACAAAACAATGCAGGGTTTTCAGGTGAAACGTAAAGCCGGCTGGGATACGCATGGACTTCCGGTGGAACTTGGAGTGGAAAAGGCACTTGGTATTACCAAAGAGGATATTGGCTCCAAAATTAGCGTGGACGACTATAATGCTGCCTGCCGAAAAGATGTATTGAAATACACAAAAGAATGGGAAGACCTCACGACCAAAATGGGTTATTGGGTGGATATGAACGATCCGTACATTACCTACGACAACCGTTATATCGAAACCTTGTGGTGGTTGCTCAAACAACTGTACAACAAAAATCTGCTTTATAAAGGCTACACCATTCAGCCATTTTCGCCTGCTGCCGGCACCGGACTTTCCACACACGAACTCAACCAACCCGGTTGCTATCGCGATGTGAAAGACACAACTTGTGTGGCACAGTTCAAGTTGAAAAACGAAGAAAATACATATTTTCTGGCATGGACAACAACTCCATGGACTTTGCCTTCGAATACAGCGCTTTGTGTTGGGCCAACTATCGATTATGTAAAGGTGAAAACTCAAAATCCATACACCAAAGAAACCTGCAACCTGATTTTGGCAGAGAATTTACTTGGAGCTGTAATGGGTAAAAACGAATACGAAGTTCTCGATCGCAAAAAAGGTTCAGAATTAGCGGGCATTGCTTATGAGCAACTTATCCCATGGGTAAATCCGGGCGAAGGTGCTTTCAAAGTTATTACCGGTGACTTTGTAACTACCGAAGATGGTACAGGTATTGTTCATATTGCACCTACTTTTGGTGCAGACGATGATCGTGTGGCCAAACAAAACGGCGTTCCTCCGATGTTGCTGATCGACAAAGATGGTAACCGTCAGCCAATGGTTGACCGCACCGGAAAATTCTTCAAAATTGAAGATCTGGGTGTTGATTTTGTTGCTTCGAATGTAAATACAGAACTTTATGCCGAATATGCAGGTCGTTATGTGAAAAATGCTTACGACAGCACTTTGACTGATGACGATACAACGCTTGATATTGATATTTGTGTAATGCTGAAACAACAGGGTTTGGCTTACAAAATAGAAAAACATGTACACAATTACCCACACTGCTGGCGTACTGACAAACCGGTATTGTATTATCCACTCGACAGTTGGTTTATTAAAACCACTGCATGCCGTGAGGAAATGATGTCGCTCAACGACACCATCAACTGGAAACCTCAGTCGACAGGGACTGGTCGCTTTGGAAAATGGCTCGAAAACCTGCAGGACTGGAACCTGAGCCGCAGCCGCTATTGGGGAACTCCGCTTCCTATTTGGCGTTCGGAAGATGGATCTGAGGAAATTTGTATCGGTTCGGTGGAAGAATTGATGGCTGAAATTGAGAAATCAATTACAGCCGGATTTATGATCGAAAATCCATACAAAAACTTTAAAGTGGGAGAATATACTGCTGTCAATTATGCAGTAAAAAATATAGATTTACACCGTCCGTATGTAGATGGAATTGTTCTTGTATCGGCTTCGGGCAAACCCATGAAGCGCGAACTCGACCTGATTGACGTTTGGTTCGATTCGGGAGCAATGCCTTATGCGCAGCTCCATTATCCGTTCGAAAACGCTGATCTGATTGACAGCGGAAGTAATTTTCCTGCCGACTTTATCAGTGAAGGTGTAGATCAGACAAGAGGTTGGTTCTTTACACTTCATGCCATAAGTACTATGGTGAAAGGAAGTGTGGCATTTAAAAGCGTTATTTCAAACGGCTTGGTACTCGACAAAAACGGCAATAAAATGTCGAAACGTTTGGGCAATGGTGTTGATCCGTTTTCGTCGATCGAGAAATACGGTTCTGATCCACTGCGTTGGTACATGATGACCAATGCATCGCCGTGGGACAACCTGAAATTCGACATTGAAGGCGTTGAAGAAGTTCGCCGCAAATTCTTCGGAACGCTTTACAATACTTATTCGTTCTTCTCGCTTTATGCCAATGTGGATAAATTCACCTACGCCGAAGCGGAAATTCCAATGGAAAACCGTCCGGAAATTGACCGTTGGATTATTTCATTGCTGAATACTTTGGTGAAAGATGTAATCGAGTACTACGAAACTTATGAACCAACCCGCGCAGGTCGTGCTATTTCGGATTTTGTAGGCGAAAACCTGAGCAACTGGTTTGTGCGTTTGAACCGTAAACGTTATTGGGGCGGAGAATATGACGAAGATAAAATTTCGGCTTACCAAACACTTTATACCTGTTTGGAAACCGTTTCGCGCCTGATGGCTCCGATTGCGCCATTCTTTGCCGATCAACTTTTCCTTGATTTAAATGCAGTTACCGGAAAAGACAACAGCGAATCAGTTCACTTAGCTGATTTCCCAACATACAACGAAGCCTTGATTGATAGCAATCTGGAAGAATGTATGCAATTGGCACAACAAACTTCGTCGATGATATTGGCATTGCGTCGTAAAGCAGATAAAAAAGTGCGTCAACCGCTTACCAAAGCAGTAGTTCCTGCACCCGACGAAATTACTTTCAAGCAACTTAGCTACATTGCCGACCTGGTGAAAGCTGAAGTAAACGTAAAAGAGTTTGAAGTAATCCCTGCCGACAACGACATGGAGAATTTGGTAAAGAAAGTAAAGCCAAACTTCAAAACTCTTGGAAAGAAATTTGGGAAACAAAT
The DNA here is from genome assembly GCA_963678465.1 of uncultured Paludibacter sp. GTDB lineage: Bacteria > Bacteroidota > Bacteroidia > Bacteroidales > Paludibacteraceae > Paludibacter. The sequence continues at coordinate 2,328,940 of OY782858.1, read as the reverse complement.
GAAAGAGATTGCTGAAGCGGTATCAAAATTTGGAAAAAAAGAGATTGCTGATATTGAAGGGAAAAATAATCCACAAGTCTGTTTCACAATGATTAAATTGCAAAGTGGAAATGTGAAAATTGAACCCGAAGATGTTGAAATTATTACCGAAGATATGCCGGGCTGGTTAGTGGCTAACGAAGGTAAACTTACAGTAGCACTTGATATTACGCTGACCGATGCATTGGTGCGTGAAGGTATTGCTCGTGAATTGGTCAACCGTATTCAGAACATTCGCAAATCGAGCGGTTACGAAATTGTCGATAAAATCGTTGTTGAAATTGAAAGTCGCCCGGAAATTGCCGAAGCAGTAACCGAATATGCTAATTATATTGCAACACAAACATTGGCAAATGAGGTGTTATTGGTGACAGAAATAGCAGATGCAACAGAACTTGAGTTTGATGAATATAATGTGAAAGTTTCAGTAAACAAAGTGTAATTGTATTGACTTAAAATTAAATGGTAAAATAATTGGCAAACCGAAACTTATTTGCTATTTTCGCAGGCAATAAAAAATTCATATAAACAATTGTTAATGGGGAAAATCCTAAAAACGTTATAAACAACAATTACTATGGCCGAAAAAACGAGATATACTGATGCCGAATTGGATGAATTCCGCAAATTAATTATTGATAAACTTGATAAAGCTCAAAAGGATTATGAATTGTTGCGCAATGGGATTACCAATTTGGATGGAAATGATGTGATGGACACATCTCCTACTTTCAAAGTACTTGAAGAGGGAGCTGCAACATTGTCGAAAGAGGAATCAGGTCGACTTGCACAACGCCAAATGAAATTCATTCAACATCTTCAGGCGGCTTTGGTGCGTATTGAAAATAAAACTTATGGCATTTGTCGCGAAACAGGTAAACTCATACCAAAGGAGCGTTTACGTGCTGTACCTCATGCCACTTTAAGTATCGAAGCTAAAAACGATCAAAAATAACTCAACTGATTTATATTAAATTCGACAGCAGATAGATGGTCTGTTGTCGAATTTGTTATTTACTCTCATTTTTTTTTGAAAAATGTCAATTACAAAAAAGTCTATTCTCCTTATTTTTCTTGTGTTGCTTGTTGATCAGGTATCGAAAGTGTATATTAAACTGAATTTTGCCATTGGCGAACATATCGATGTTTTCAGTTGGTTCAAAATCTATTTTATCGAAAATAACGGAATGGCTTTTGGAATGGAATTCATTGGTAAACTGTTTCTTACAATCTTCCGTATCGTTGCAGTATCCGGCCTTGCCTATTTTATTCATCTGCTCATAAAAAAGAAGGCAAGAACAGGATATATTCTTTGCGTTTCGTTACTGTTGGCCGGAGCTGCCGGAAACATTTTCGATTCGGTATTTTACGGTGTGCTTTTTAGCGAAAGCTACGGAATGGCAGCCACCTTTTTGCCTGAAACAGGAGGATATGCGCCGCTCTTTTATGGAAAAGTGGTTGATATGCTTTATTTTCCCATTATAAAAAATGCTGCGGGCGAAACCATCTTTTTTAGCCCTATTTTCAATATCGCCGACTCGGCCATAACAATTGCTGTAGCCATTATTCTTATTTTTTTCCGCAAAGACCTGAACGAAAGTTTGGAGTCAAAAAAACACGCTGATGCTGAAAAGAATCAATAAAATATTGAGATTTTTCCTTTTTTTTTCGGGGATGATTTTCTTTCTGACGGCTTGCGACAATCGTCCTGAGAATGTGATGAGTCAGGATGAAATGGTTGACTTTCTTACCGACTTACATAAACTCGATGGTGCGCTTTCGGTAAATTATTATAATTCAGCCCCCGATAGTCGCGAAAATGTTTATTACTACAATGCCCTGTTTAAGAAATACGGTATCTCCAAAGCCGATTTCGATTCTTCTTTGGTTTGGTATGTAAGTAATCCAAAGAAGTTTAATAATATCTATACGCAAGTAGTTGACAACCTGACCCAATTTGAGGTCGATGTAAAAAACCGCAAATTCCACCCTATCGATTCTGTGGCTTTGAGGCATATGAAAAAAGACATTTGGCCTAATCGCACTGCGTATACCCTCACCAAAGATTCGTTGCGAAGCCGGTTAGCATTTAAAATTCAGAACCGCGATTTGCAATGGAGGGATGCTTATGTGCTAAGTTTCAGGCAACGGATAGCGCCGCTGGATTCGGGATTGAACAAAAATATAGTAATGCGTATTTTTTATGCTGATGGCAAAAAAGATAGCATCTATGCGAAAGCGGTTAACGATAGTGTTCTACGAAAATACAGTTTGAGGTTGGTAGCCCGCCATCAAAGCAGAATCGATTCCATTACAGGACATCTGTCGGGTAGTAGTAAGAATAAAGGAAAGCTGAGTATTACCGTTGACAGTATCAAGCTGATGCGCGAGTATGACGAACTGGCCCAGGACAGTATTCGGACGGTAATTAAGCTTATTGAGCACCCCCTTCCGGTGATTACTGAAAAAGATGATACCATCAACCGGCGTATCAGAAATAAGGTTTTATTACACAAAAATGAAACGGGTAAGTAGTCAACTCGTATTTTGTGATGGCAACAGCTTGCTCCGATCTACAGTTGTAGAACAAAACGACGACAATGTTATCACCGATATTATTGATCTGTCGAATCAGCCATCAGAAACCGCTCATACAATGTTTTACGATGGAGTGATTGCGGGTGAAATTGTTTCGTTGAAAGAATGCCTATCAGATGATCAACTGGTAGAAATAACGAAAGGGATGGTGTATCTTGATTTAAGTAAGTGGAATAACTCTTCTTTTGTTTTCGAAAGAGATTCTGACTTAGTTGTTGATTTTGGTAGCAACAATATTGATGAAATCAACAAAATGTTGAAAGAAAATTTCGATACACTTTCTGCAATCACTGTTTTCGAACTTATAAATGCCTGTAGTTATTTACCACAACGACTTTTAGGGCTTTCGAAAAATATAGAAGTGTCACACCAAACGGATTTAGTGCTTTGGGAGGGTGTCAACCTGGTGTCGCATGCATTAACGCCTCAAACCTCCGTCAGGCTGCTCTGATTGCGTTTCGGTTGTCTCAGTTGATACGTTTAAAATAGATTGAATACAAGAAGAGCGCAAATTTGATTGCGCTCTTCTTTGTTTGTTATGCTCTGTTTTAGATGTTGTTTCAAATAATGTTTCGGCAATCTGTTTCCCGGTTTATTTTCAGGGCTTTTTCCAGGCGCTGATCCATTTGTTATAATCCACATTGTCGAATTCATGTACCCTGATATTGGTGTTGGCCGAAGTGTTGCCAAATAAAAACTTATCGATAAAAGCCTGCACTTCAGGATACGATTCTGCCGGCAGTGCGCAGTGATTGTGGCCCGATCTGAAAGAAAAACCAAAGCGATCGGAAATATTAAAAACTTTGTACACTTCTTCCACCGCTCTGCACGAAACATAACCCGACTCGTCGCCTAGCCAAACAAAAGGAGGATTTCCTAACACCAACAATGCTCTTGGAACTATCATGGCCATTAATTCATGATGATCGTGAGGCAACAGGCCTGCTTTGCCCTCAAAATTGGTTTTCATGCTTTGCATAAACCAGGAATAGTTGGTATTGTCAATTTTTTCAACTTTCCCAATGGTTTCGGAAACGCGCCACGAATTAATTCCTCCACCGCCCGATTCCTGCACTATTGTAAGGGCGATGCGTTCGTCGAAAGCACCTGCAAAAAGAGCCATTTTTCCGGCATAGGAGCACCCGGTCGCAGCAATGTGTTTTGTGTCGGCTTTAAGCTGTGCTTTTACAATTTCTATTCCATCGATGAGTCGGCTTATTCCCCACGACCAGGCGCTGTAATTGCCCACATAGGTCAAATCGGGGTATAATTTATAATATGGATCGGTTAAAACTCTATTGCTCGTTTGAGAATAAGTCACCACCTGGTTGTGCATAAATGGAATTTGTATCACATTCTGAAACAGAGAAGAAGGTATGCTTCCTGTTCTGTTATTCATGCCAATGACTACGGGGAAAGGACCATCGCCTTCAGGAATTACAACTTTAGAGGTGAGCGTCAGCGTTTGTCCGTTCACGGTCACATTCACAGTGAGTACATTTGCTTCAAGGGAGGCAGTTATGTTTTCAGGTCTGTCGGGTTTGGGGCCAATTTCATACAGTTCAATTTCTGCTTTAATTTCATTTCTTCTGCATTTCCAATCGGCTAAGGTTTGCGCGCGTCCGCTTCCGTTGGACCATGCAAAGGGATCGGGCAACATGGGATAGTCCTGCAGCTCAGTAAGTGCCGGAAGAACAGGTTTTACGCAGGCAGCCCCAGAGTTTTCAACTCCGAATACAAGCGCTGGCTGAGCATTCGAAAAACAGGCAAAGCTGAGACTTAACGTGAATAAGAGTGATTTTTTGAAATTCATTTCATAATAATTTAGAAGTGATGAATAAGGTGATAATTTTACACTGTAAAAATAGTGTATTTTTTTAATTTCTTTCATCTGTATGCTTCTTAATGTTTGCAGCAGGTAACGCTGTTTTAAAAGTGATTACATTTCTTGTTCCAATTGTAACTTTTAGTTTACACCATTCACTGTTTACTCAAAGTGTCAACGATGTTTTGCGAAAATGCAGTAGCTATTCAATCGGATAAACATGTAAAAAACTACATTTTTTATAAACTTCAACATTTAATTATCTTTAGTTTAGTCGTATCTTTGCAGGTCACAAAAAAAAGAAATCGAAGGGAAAAGTATCAGCATTCCTTTCAGATTTTTGATTGAATCAAAGCAGATAAACAGATAAATTCATGTCAAAGCAAGGAAATATAATTATAAAAGGTGCACGGGTACACAACCTCAAAGGCATTGATGTAGAGATTCCACGCAATCAATTGGTGGTGATCACCGGGCTTTCGGGTTCGGGTAAGTCATCGCTGGCCTTCGATACGCTTTATGCCGAGGGGCAACGCCGCTATGTCGAGAGTCTTTCATCCTATGCCCGCCAGTTTCTTGGGCGCATGAGTAAGCCCGAAGTCGATTTCATTAAAGGAATTCCTCCGGCCATTGCCATCGAACAAAAAGTAAATACACGTAATCCGCGTTCTACGGTTGGAACTTCAACTGAAATTTACGAATATATAAAGTTGCTTTATGCGCGTATCGGAAAAACGTATTCTCCTATCTCCGGCGAAATTGTAAAAAAACACGAAGCTGAAGATGTTGTCAGCGCTGCTTTGCAATATCCTGATGGTACCAAATTGATGGTGCTGACAACGGTGATGCCGTCGGGAGACCGAACAATGGCCGAAGAACTTAAAAATCTGCTGATGCAGGGTTTTAGCCGCGTAGAGTTAAACGACGAAGTTTATAAAATTCAGGATTTGATTGATGACAACGCGCTGATTGAAAACAATCCAGATATATACCTGATGATTGACCGCCTGACGGTGGACAGAACTCCAACAGGCATCAGCCGCCTGACCGATTCGGTAGAAACAGCTTTTTACGAAGGAAGCGGAGTGTGTTTACTCAAAATATTTCCTTTGTCGGAGACCGGCGAAGCTGCGCAGAGTTTGTATTTTTCAAAAAGTTTCGAAGCCGATGGAATGCAATTCGAAACGCCTACTGTGCATACGTTCAGTTTCAACAGTCCGCTGGGAGCTTGCCCTACCTGCGAAGGATTTGGTAGAGTGATTGGTATTGACGAAGACCTTGTGATACCGAACAAAACACTTTCAATTTTCGAAGATGCTGTGGCTTGTTGGAAAGGGGAGGTGATGAGCGAATTTAAAATGCAGCTCATACGTTCGGCTGATAAGTTCAATTTTCCCATTCATAAACCTTATTATGAACTTACCGACGATCAGAAGTATTTAATCTGGACAGGAAATAAGTATTTCGAAGGTTTAAACGCTTTCTTTAAAATGCTCGAATCCAATCAGTACAAAATTCAGTACAGGGTTATGCTGGCGCGTTACAGAGGCAAGACAATTTGTCCCGATTGCAAGGGTAGTCGACTGAAAAAGGAGGCTTCGTACATTCGCGTTTCAGGGAAATCAATTTCGGAACTTGTGCTAATGCCTGTGGATAAGCTGAAACTCTTCTTTGATCATCTGCAACTCGACGAAAACGATACGGCTGTTTCGAAACGCCTGTTGATCGAAATAAATAACCGCATCCAGTTTCTGCTCGATGTGGGTCTTGGTTATCTGACGCTCAACCGTCTTTCGAACACTCTTTCGGGAGGCGAAAGTCAGCGCATCAACCTTGCCACATCGCTTGGGAGTAGTTTGGTGGGTTCGCTGTATATTCTCGACGAGCCAAGCATCGGACTTCATGCCCGCGATACGCATTTATTGATCAAAGTGCTGAAACAGCTTCGCGATCTGGGCAATACGGTGGTGGTAGTGGAGCACGATGAGGAAATTATGCGGGCTGCCGATTATATTGTTGATATTGGTCCCTTTGCCGGACGTCGCGGTGGCGAAGTCGTTTTCCGTGGTAATATCAGCGATATTTCAGCTCAAAAAGATACCGATATAGAAAACTCATTTACACTAAAGTATCTTTTAAAGAAAGAATTAATCGATATTCCTTTGCACCGTCGCAAATGGAACAACTACATAGAAGTGCTTGGTGCACGCGAAAATAACCTGAAGGGAATTGATGTGAAATTTCCGCTCAATATTATGACTGTTGTTACGGGCGTAAGTGGGTCGGGGAAATCATCGCTGGTGCGCAATGTGTTTTATGCTGCTTTGAAGAAACATTATGGTGGTGTGGCCGATCGCACGGGACAATTCGGAGCTTTGCGAGGTTCGATGCAACTGGCCAAAGATGTTGAATTTGTGGATCAGAACCCCATAGGGCGTTCCACGCGGTCGAATCCGGTGACCTATATCAAAGCGTACGACGAAATTCGTAAGCTTTTTGCCGATCAGCAGCTTTCGAAACAAATGAGTTATGCTGCATCGCATTTTTCGTTCAATACCGATGGTGGGAGGTGCGAAGAATGTCAGGGAGAAGGAACGGTAACGGTGGAAATGCAGTTTATGGCCGATCTGGTACTCGAATGTGAACATTGCCATGGCAAGCGCTTCAAACAGGATATTCTGGAGGTGAAATACAGAGATGCAAATATCTTTGATGTGCTCGAAATGACGGTTAATCAGGCGATAGAGTTTTTCGAGGTGCAAACAGGCAGCACCGAAAAGAAAATAGTGAAGCGACTGAAGCCCTTGCAGGATGTGGGTGTAGGCTATGTCAAACTTGGGCAATCGAGCAGCACACTTTCGGGAGGTGAAAGCCAGCGCGTGAAGTTAGCTTCGTTTCTTGCCAACGAGAAACCTGAACCTACGATTTTTATTTTCGATGAACCTACAACGGGACTCCACTTCCACGATATAAAAACATTGCTGAAAGCTTTTGATGCGCTGATAGCAAAAGGGCATACGGTAATTATTATCGAACATAACCTCGAAGTGATTAAATGTGCCGATCATATTATTGATATCGGCCCCGAAGGAGGCGAAGCAGGAGGAAACCTCGTGTTCGAAGGTACTCCTGAGGAGATCGTGGCTTGCGAAAAATCGTATACAGCTAAGTTTCTGAAAGAAAAGCTGCTATAATAAAAAATAAAAGGTGAATCATAGAAGGTTTACCTTTTTTTTATCTCCCCCGGCTTGCTAAAGAGCCAAATGTAAAAGTATGAAGTTTTTCTATACTCGTTCCTCCAAACATTTATATTTTTTGAAAAACTACATTTGGGCCTGCTCAATTCAGCCCGTTTTTCGCAGCTTTTTGATAGTTAAAAATAGCTTGTCCTACTTTTTTTCTTGTGTCAGACGATAAACTGCATATAATCAGCTATATTTAAAAGTGCCTTGTCCTACTTTTTTATAGTTAAAAATTTGGAGCTTGATTGTTAAGTCTCTAAATTTACACTCGAGAAATACTTTTTTTCATGAGAGTGAGAATTAGTACTACAAAACAACCGATCGAGATCGACTCTATTGGCTCGACGGCCATTACCGATAAACTTTACAATTAAAATTACAATTGAGTATAAATCAAATATATTTTTTGCTATTTCATTAAAACGAATAATTTGTAAAAAAAAATGACAAACAAGATGGAGACAAGTTAATAATGTTTTTAGTTTTGAAAAAAAGTAGAGGCAAGAAAACGGAAATAAATTCAAATGTACTTGTATTGCAAAGGCCGGACAAGTACACCCTACTAAACAAATAAAATATACATGCTATGAAAATGAAATTATGTGTTTTAATGCTTTTTTTGTCAGTTTCGGCGAACCTATTTTGCCAGACAAAAGATAAAAATATCAAATTTATTGCAAGCTATGCAATGTCGAATGCCCTGCAAGTGCCAAGTGTAAATGATGTGGAGCTTTATCCTGAACCTACCTGGATGCTGGGAGGAATTGACTTGAAAATGTTGCTCGACACAAAATTACGTCATACACAATTTATGATAGGAAGTACCTATTTGTCTGGTCAAAACGAACCTAATGAATCGTCCACTTATGGTGGAGGTTTTTATGTTGGCCCATATATTTCATCGGGTGGTAAATGGATTCAATTTTCTGCTTATCTTGGAGTTGGTGTTTTTAGTTTCCATGATGATATTCTTCAGTGGGATAGTAATCAAAAATTATTATTGTACAGCAAAGAATCAAATTTCACAGCATTAGGCTCAAAATCCGGTTGTGGTTTAGTTTTTAATATCAAAAACGTTTCGCTAAATATTGGTTATCAGATTTTTGCTACTGCATCCGAAAAAAGTGCAATAGTCCAACACGGATTTGAAGCCGGACTTGGTATTCGGTTATAGTGCCGTTCATCCATTAATATAAGTCAGCTTAATTCTATAATAAGTAGAACAAAAAAACTATTTAATAAAAGTTCCGGCCAAAGCAGGAAAGTTACAGCCTAAGAAAAGTGCGTTTTTATACGCACTTTTCTGTTTATTAGGTGTCTGGTACTATTGTTGAATTTACGGTAACGACCTGATTTGATTTTTATAATCCTAAGATTTTCAGGTCGAAGGTTACTGTCATGTCAATTTTTATCTTGTATTCTACCACTGTCGGTTCATCGGTGGCGGCTTTAAACTGAAGCGAGAACTTATCTTTAAGCAAATACTCCTTCAAATTTGCATTTGCTACTTTCAAATCCAGGGTTGAGACATCACCTACATTTTCGGCTGAAGCAATTTTTACTTTGTCGAGCCCCGAAGCACTTATGTACACTTCAATGTCATCGATAAAACTAAGATCTCCGTCCGAAGGTGCGCTAAGGGTAAGTTTAAGATTTTTAAGCGTGACTCCATCAATATTTTTAGTCTCTAAATTATACGCGTTCAATATGCTGTCCACATTAGCTTCCATATCAGGTGTCGAAACTGTTAAGGGTATGCCTACTATTGGAATGGGGGGAATGGTTACGCTTTGCGAAAAAGGAAAATCGACTTTTGTAAGTTCTTGAATCTTTTCGCAACCCGATAGAAATGGAATAATAATTAAGAGAAGAAATAAGTATTTTTTCATATAATATGAGTTTGTTTGAATTACTTGTTAGTGGAATTGTATTGTAAAAAAACAAAAATACAACATTTTTACTTTATATGGATAGTTTCCTGTTATTATAATCCGGCGTGTCAGGCTGTGGAGTACAAAAAAGGATCGACGGAGTACAAATTAAGTACTCGGTAGTAGTAAAAAGGATCGATGGAGTACAAATTAAGTACTCTCGGGTAGTAAAAAGGATCGACGGAGTACAAATTAAGTACTCTCGGGTAGTAAAAAGGATCGACGCAGTACAAAATAAGTACTCCGGAGCAGTAAAAAGGATCGGCGGAGTACAAATTAAGTACTCCTGAGTAGTAAAAAGGATCGGCGGAGAAGTACCTCGAAACCCGAAACGCTGGAATATTCACAAGGCTGAAAATCAAGGAGTGAACCCGAAACCCGAAACCCGAAACCCGAAACCCGAAACCCGAAACTCAAAACCCGAAACCCGAAACCTTTTTTACAAATTCAGTTTCTGTCTGAGCAACTTGTATCCTGCCTGACTTGTTTTTATCTGATGACCATTTTTAAGAGTCAGTTGCTGACTTTGCTTCTCGTAAAGTTCAATGCGCGAAATGGCTTCGAGGTTGACGATACAGGAGCGATGTACCCTTGCAAACTGAGTTGTCGGTAGATGTTCCTCGAAGTATTTCATGGTTTGTTCTTTCAGGTACTTGCCGGTCATTGTAAATATAAGCACGTAATCGCCATCGGCTTGCAGATAAACAATGTCGGGGATCATTATTACATGAATTTTTTGTCCGCTCTTTACCGCTATTCGTTCAAGCTTTTCTGTCGTTTCAGTTTCCGACTCAGTTGCTTCGGTTGTTACGCTTGCTATTACAGGCATAGTGGTTTCAGGTTCAGTTTCCTGTTCGGTTTCTCTTAAAAGCCGGTAGCGGAAATATTGCACCATGGCATAATACACCAACACCGAAATGAATCCCCTCAGATAAATATAGGGCTGAAAGCTTTTCAGTATTTCATCTCCCATCAACCATTGGATACTATATCCGGCGCCTTCGTTGATAACTATAAACAGTATGGCAAGCGCAGCGTAGTTAATGGTTCGCTGAAAGCTGGGGAGCGCTCCGAAATTACCGTACCTGATCACACTCCACAAGAGTATGCCAATGACAGCGTAAATAAATGCATGTGCTGATGCATCTGCGAAAATAATAGCAGCTGGCTGTGGTACGAATGAAAGATAGCAAACGCTTTGCAGCACTGCAAACAGGCACCACAGCACTAAATACTGCCAGAATCTGAAGTTTTTATCAAAGTACGACTGAAACATAGGTTTGTTGTTAGAATTACTTAAAAAAAGAGAATTCCTATGTTTAGTCTCTCAGTTCCCCGCCTCCAAATACACATGCACCAACGATAACAAGTTTTTTGCTCGAATCTATAGCATCCAGTTTAAAACGTTTATCTTCGAAACCGCCAAATACGGCATCCAAATGCGTCTCAACGAGCCACTCGGGCGGTACTATTATGGTTACGCCTCCGAAAACAGCGTTAATTTCAAGTATGGTTTCGCCTTCGGCTAAATTTGTTTTGCGTAAATCGAGCGTAATTCCTCCGAAAACAGCATTCAATTCACCACCCTTAAATTCGGGATCCAAAACAATATGTTCGCCGGAGCCGAAAATGCTGTTTTTAGAAAAACCATTGCTGTTGTTGGTTTTGTAATGATGATGTTTTTGATGGTGTTTATAGTCGAAATCCTTGTAATCGGCAAATCCATAATTCCGGCCAATCAGTTTGCTCACAATTAATAGTATGCCTGCCGCTATGAGCAACAACGGCCAGTAAGTGTGTGTAAAGTTCCCGTTTATTCCGGGAAAATAGGCAGGGTAGGCGTCAATAATTCTTGGGATAAGAAAAAATCCACCAATGATAATTAATATTGTGGCAGAAAAATTGCGTTTCTTTATGATATTGAAAGTGCCAATCACAATCAGTAGCATGGGCCACGATATTAATATATGTCTTGCTTCATGGGTTACAAACCCAAAATTTACGCCCAAAAAAACAATGCCGATAAGCATAAGCAATAGTCCAAACCCTAATCCTTTTGTGTAACCCGAACGAAACGAGTTTTTTATTTCATTTTGCATAAAAATATGTTTTTTAAAAATTATGATGCAAAAATAGAGCACCCCGAATGCTGATGCAAACAAAAATCGACCAACTTATCCCATTTTCCCGATGAAAATGGTTTAAATAACAGACGGATTTTCTTTTCTGTGTTTTGCAAAGCAGCTTGGGTGTTTTTGTTTTGTGGCTTGTAAATTATTATAACTAAAAAACAAAACAAAAAGCACTGAAAAACACTGATGTTTTTTACAGCGTTTTTCAGTGCTTTTTTACATAACAAAAGTTCTTATTTTTTTTCTTTCAGTAAATCCCGGATTTCGGCAAGTAAAAGCTCTTCTTTCGAAGGAGCAGGAGGAGGTGCGGGTGCTGCAGGGGCTTCTGCTTTCTTTGTACTTAACCTGTTCATACCTTTAATGAACAAAAAGATACAAAAGGCGACAATGATGAAGTCAAAACTTACCTGCAGGAAATTGCCGTAATTCATTGTGACTGCTGCTTTTTCTACGCCGTCAACGATTTCAGCGCCTTTCATTTCCCATTTTAAATCGGTGAAGTTAACGCCGCCAACCAACAAACCAATAGGAGGCATAATCACATCGGCTACCAACGAAGCAATGATTTTTCCGAAAGCGCCACCAATAATCACACCTACTGCTAAATCAATTACATTGCCACGCATGGCAAATTCTTTAAACTCTTTCAATAATCCCATGGCATAATTCTTTTTAAATTAATACAAAAATTCAATTTAAGTCGCCACAAAGTTATAAAATCATTAATCATATGCAAGTGCATCGGAGTTTTTTTTTCGGGTTTAGGTGCAAGTTTCTTATAAACAGTGCTTAAATATGCAAAAAAACATCATTTATTTTATTTGTTTAAAATATCTTACATTTTATCGTTCAGCAAGGGTGTTTCTTTTTATAATTAATAAAAAAATAGTACTTTTGCAGTCAAATTATCAATCAATAAATTATCAATCAATATGGTACATTATTCAGAACTTGGATTGGTCAATACTAATGACTTATTCAAAAAAGCGATTGAAGGCAAATACGCTATTCCTGCTTTCAATTTTAATAACCTTGAGCAGATGCAGGCGATCATAGCTGCTTGTGTCGAAACAAAATCGCCTGTTATTCTTCAGGTGTCGAGTGGCGCACGCAAATATGCCAATCAAACTTTGCTTCGTTTCCTGGCGCAGGGTGCTGTGGAATATGCAAAAGAGTTGGGTTGTAACATTCCTGTTGTTTTGCACCTCGATCATGGCGATAGCTTCGAACTTTGCAAAAACTGTATCGACTCAGGTTTCTCTTCGGTTATGATCGATGGTTCGCACCTTCCTTACGAAGAAAACATTGCCCTTACTAAAAAAGTGGTTGAATACGCTCACTCGCACAATGTAAGTGTCGAAGGCGAACTTGGCGTGTTGGCAGGCGTTGAAGACGATGTAGTGGCCGAACACCATACTTATACTCAACCTGAAGAAGTAATCGATTTCGTTACCCGTACCGGAGTCGATTCATTGGCTATTTCAATTGGTACTTCTCATGGTGCTAACAAATTTACGCCTGCTCAATGTACACGCGACGAAAACGGAATTCTTGTTCCACCACCATTGCGTTTCGACATCCTCGAAGCAATTGAGGCACAAATTCCCGGATTCCCTATCGTATTACACGGTTCTTCTTCTGTTCCACAGGAATATGTGGCTACTATCAATAAATACGGTGGCGATCTGAAGGATTCAATCGGTATTCCCGAAGAACAATTGCGTCGTGCTGCTAGTTCGGCTGTATGTAAAATTAATATCGATTCAGACGGACGTTTGGCAATGACAGCTGCCGTTCGCGAAGTAATGGCTACCAAGCCAGGCGAATTCGATCCACGTAAATACTTAGGACCAGCTCGTGATGAATTGAAAAAATTGTATGCCCACAAAACAGTAAATGTATTGGGTAGTGCAGGAAAAGCATAAATTTCCGATTTACAATTACAAATAAAAAGGTCGTTTCTTAACTGAAACGACCTTTTTTATTTTATAAATATCTTTAATTGTCAACTGTCAACTGTCAATTGTCAATCGTTAATTAGTTAAATGCTATTAATGGCATTCAAATCCTCAAATGCCACTTGTAGACGGGCAATCAACGATTCTTCACCCTTGCGTAACCACACACGTGGATCGTAGAATTTCTTGTTAGGTTTTTCGGCACCTTCCGGATTTCCGATTTGACCTTGTAAATAATCACGGTTTTTAGCTTCAAAACCACGAACGCCATCCCAATAAGCCCATTGTGTGTCGGTGTCAATATTCATTTTCACTACACCATAACCAATGGCTTCGCGAATTTCTTCGTGTGTCGAGCCTGAGCCACCATGGAATACAAAACTTACCGGATGTTCTGTTGATAAGCCATCTTTTGCTTTGATATATTCCTGTGAGTTTTTAAGAATAACCGGCATCAATTTTACATTTCCGGGTTTGTAAACGCCGTGTACATTACCAAACGAAGCAGCAATAGTGAAATTAGGTGACACCTTGCTTAATTCTTTGTAAGCATAATATACATCTTCGGGCTGAGTGTAAAGCAGACTGTTGTCAACACCGCTGTTGTCTACGCCATCTTCTTCGCCGCCGGTGATACCCAATTCAATTTCGAGTGTCATGCCCATTTTACTCATACGTTCGAGGTAACGTTTGCTGATTTCTATATTTTCTTCGAGCGGTTCTTCTGATAGATCGAGCATATGTGAACTAAACAAAGGCTTACCGGTTTCGGCAAAGTTTTTTTCACTCGCATCCAGCAATCCATCAATCCAGGGTAGCAGTTTTTTTGCCGCATGGTCGGTATGTAGTATTACATGTACACCGTAAGCTTCGGCTAAAGTGTGGATGTGTTTGGCGCCGGCAATTGCGCCCAGTATAGCTGCTTGTTGGCCTTCAAGTTTTAATCCTTTTCCTGCGTTAAAAGCTGCACCTCCGTTCGAAAATTGTATCATAACCGGTGCATTAGCCACTTTGGCTGCTTCCATGACAGCATTTACAGTCGATGAACCTACTACATTCACTGCAGGAATAGCAAATCCTGCTTCTTTAGCAACCTTAAAAATGAATTGCAGATCGGAGCCGGTAACAACACCGGGTTTAACTGCATCTGAAATTTTACCCATAAGTTTTATTTGAATTTAATTATTTGAATTTATAGTATAACAAATCGCTGGGAGGAAAGTTGTGTTCTTCTTGTCGATTTCTTTTATATTTACTTTAGGCTTTTGATGATTCCTTATATTTGTAATGATCGAATTGTTGTGTTTTATTAACCTTTTAGGAATGATCTTTGGATCGAAAAAGTTATAAGTTCGTTCAAAATTCAACTTACAGTTTTTAAAAAATGTTTTCATTTTACTATAAAATGAAGGTAATTCTTGTTTGTTGGTAAATATTTTAGAAGATTAAAAGTTAAATATTGGCTTACATTTTCAATTGAACTTTCAAATTACATATAAACGCTTGCTTTAGCTTACAGTTGAATAAATATAGGAGTATTTTGTGAAAAATGTGTATAAAGTCCAAATTTACAGTAATATAATGTTTTTGTTTTTATGCAATACAAAAGCTAAACAAATGGTTTATTGATTTTTTTAAGAGTGAAAATAATCATTTTGATAGTTTTTTTTTGTATATTTTTTCTCTTTGTCAGCAAAATCGCTTGTTTTTTAATTTTTAATGTTCTATTTTTGCATTCATCTTCAATTGAAACACGAAAATAAAAATCGCAAATTAATGATTAATAAACAAAATGTAAATTTATGAGAAAACTAACGTTCTTATTGGCCTGTCTTTTTCTGATAGGCGTAGGTTTGGTTAATGCTCAATCTCGTGCAATTACTGGAACAGTATTTTCAGTAGAAGATGAGCAGCCGGTTATTGGTGCGTCGGTAATGGTGAAAGGAACTACTCTCGGTACTATTACCGATGTGAATGGTCGTTTCAATATTGCCGTTCCCATCAATTCGAAGACTCTTGTGATTTCGTACATAGGTATGAAAACGGTTGAGTTGGATGCAGTAAATAATATGATTGTAAGATTAGCAAACGAAGCTTCTGAACTTGAAGAAGTGTTAGTGGTTGCTTATGGTACTGCCACCAAGGGGTCTTACACAGGTTCTGCAGCAGTTATGAAGTCTGACAAGATTGAGAAACGTCAGGTGTCCAACATCTCGAACGCACTTGCAGGTGCTGTCGCCGGTGTTCAGGTTCAGAGTGCTAACGGTCAACCAGGGACTTCAGCTACTATTCGTGTTCGTGGTGTGGGTTCTATTAATGCAGGGATGAGCCCATTGTATGTGGTTGATGGTGTGCCTTTTGATGGAGACTTGTCTTCGTTGAATACAACCGATATTGAATCTATGACTGTACTTAAAGATGCAGCTTCTACGGCACTTTATGGGGCTCGTGGTGCCAACGGTATCATTATGATCACCACTAAAAAAGGTGCTAAGGGTGAAGCAAGTATCAAATTTGATTCAAAGTGGGGTATGAATTCGCGTTCGATCAAAAACTATGATGTAATGACCAGCCCGCAGAATTATCTTGAAACCTCTTATCAGGCAATTTATAATGCAGGTATTTATAATTTGAGCTACTCTCCTTCGCAAGCAAATGCTTACGCTAATTCCAAAATTACCTCCGCAACTGAAGGTGGATCAGGGTACAATGTGTATACAGTACCAACAGGTGAATTATTAATAGGAACTAACGGAAAGCTTAATCCAAATGCAGCGTTGGGATATAGTGATGCTAAATACTACTATACTCCTGACAACTGGGCTGATGAAACTTTCCAGAACAATATGCGTCAGGAATATAACCTGTCAATATCGGGAGCATCAGACAAGAGTAACTATTATTTATCATTTGGCTACTTGGACGATCAGGGACTTATTTCAGGGTCAGGCTTTAACCGTCTATCCGGACGTTTTAAAGGAGACTACCAGGTGAAAGAATGGTTGAAAGTAGGTGCTAATGTGAACTATAATTACTCGAATAGTAATTATCCAGGTGAACAGATTACTACAAACTCATCAGGTAACGCCTTCTTTATTGCTAATAATATGGCTCCAATTTATCCTCTTTATGTAAGAAGTGCAGCTGATAAAAGCATTATGCTTAATAACGGACGTAAGATCTATGACTATGGTGATGGTGTAAGTACCAATTTCTCTCGTCGTTTTATGTCGATTTCCAACCCATCAGGTGACCTTATTTATAATAAAACAAATTATTTGATGGATATTTTAAATACAACATGGTTTGCCGAAATTACTCCTATGAAGGGCTTAACCCTTACTGCTCGTTATGGCCTGAATGTTGATAATACCCGTTATAATGATCTTGGAAACGTTTATATGGGGCAAAGTGCTTCTTATGGCGGTACTGCATATCAGGAGCAAACAAGAACTTTTGGTATGAATCAGCAATATATTGCAAGCTATCGGACTCAAATTTCTGATGTTCAGAATTTAGATATTACAGCGGGTTATGATGGTTATTCATATAGGTCTGAATATGTTTATGCAAGTGGTCAGAACTTATACAATCCGGAAAGTTATTATGTAAGTAACGCGATTGACCAGCTTCGTGGAGGTGGTGCAAAATCAGAATATGCCACAAAAGGTATTTTTGGTCGTGTGAATTATTCTTACGATGACAAGTATTTCGGAAATGTATCTTACAGACGTGATGCTTCATCTCGTTTCAGCCCTGAAAATCGTTGGGGTGATTTCTATTCTGCAAGTGCTGCATGGTTGATGAATAAAGAAACTTTTATGGCTGATGTGGCCTGGATTGATATGCTTAAAGTTAAAGCTTCGTTTGGACAACAGGGTAATGACAATGTAGGTAACTATTATGCATGGCAAAATCAATATCGCCTCACGGGTGCCGATGGAGTATTTGCTGATGGAGCTATGAGTTATAAAGGAAATCCTGATTTGACATGGGAAACATCAACTTCTTACAATGTGGGTCTTGATTTCGCAGTGTTTAAAGATAAACTCTCAGGTAGCATTGAGTATTTTGGTCGTAAATCGGGTGATATGTTGTATTACAAACCAGTTGGACCAATTTCTGGTTATACATCAATTCCTATGAATGTTGGATCAATGACTAACTCAGGGCTTGAAGTTGATTTGAACTGGAACGTGTTAAAAAGTAAGAATATATCATGGAGTATTAATGCAAATGCTACTTTCATCAAAAATAAAATCAATCAACTTCATCCCGATCTTCAGGGTAAATTGATTGATGGAACACGTATTTACGAAGAGGGTTATTCGATGTATCGTATGTATTTGGTTGATTATGCTGGTGTTGATCCGACTACAGGTTTGGCTCAGTATTGGTCAAAAGATGTAGATGGCAATCCATTGAAAGTTTCTGACTATAACCTTGCATTGAATCACAAAGTAGCAACTGAAGACCTGCTCCCTAAAGTGTATGGTGGATTTGGCACCTCTTTAGAAGCATATGGTTTTGATGCCTCTGTGCAGTGTTCATATCAGCTTGGTGGAACTATTTACGACAGCGGATACCAGGGGTTAATGCATGGCGGTACAGCTTCTAATGGTGGACGTAACTGGCATAAAGACATTTATAATGCATGGACTCCTGAAAACAGCAATACTGACGTTCCTCGTTTAAATGCTAACGATCAATATGCAAATTCAACTTCAACACGTTTCCTTATAAGTTCTGATTATTTGAGTTTAAATAACATAACTGTAGGTTATACATTGCCATCGAATTTAGTTCGAAGAATTGATGTAAATAAATTGCGTATCTATCTTGCTGCTGATAATGTCGCATTGTTGTCAAGCAGAAATGGTTTAGATCCACGTCAGAGCTATATCTCAGCAACAACAGCTCTTTATACTCCAATCCGCACTATCTCGGGTGGTATTAGTTTGACATTTTAATTATATTTAAAAACAAAAGTATATGAAAAGAAAATATATCTATGCTTTATCAGCATTACTTTATTTAGGTTTTACCGGATGTGAAGATCTGGATGCTTTACCTGAAGGCAACACTTTGACTTCTTCGATAAAAGATGAGGTATTAAAGCTTGATCCGAAAAAAGCTGAGGCAGGTGTGAATGCTATTTTTGCTCAGTTCAATCAGTATGGGCCAAACGAAGATGCTTTAGGTTCTGTGCGACATAATGACTTTGGTTATCCCTCCGTAATGTTTTTTACTGATGCTAATGGGTTGGATGTAGTGTCAGAGGATAATGGTTATAACTGGGCAGGTAACAATGTCGATTTTTCAGATCGTGTAACAACCTCGCGTGAAGGTCAAATCTTGTGGAATGATATGTATTCAATCATTCTGACGACGAACAGTGTAATAAATTCAATTCCAGCGGAAACAAAAGAAAATTCATTGAAGTACTACCTCGCTCAGGGGCTCGCTACCCGCGCTTTTAGTTACTTTGTGTTGGCGCAGTTATATCAGTTTAATTATGCAGACAGCAAATCGCTTCCTTGTGTTCCTTTGGTAACAAATAAAAATTGGGAGGAGGTAGCGATCGATGGTCAGACTCGTGCAACTGTAGAGGAAGTATATGCTCAGATTAAAACTGATATTGACGATGCTATAAAGTTGCTTAATGAAGCTAAAGATGCTGGTGTAGTAAGAGCTGACAAGCGCTATATTAGTCTTGCTGTAGCGTATGGTATACGTGCTCGGATTCATTTGACTATGGGCTTGTATCCTCAAGCTGCAACAGATGCTCAAGCTGCGATTGATGCAGCAGGTGCAGAGGCGCCTGCAATCAAGCCCGCTTCTATTGCCGATGTAAGTAAACCAACATTCAAAGATGCAGCAGAGAATAACTGGATGTGGGCGATAATCATCTCAGAAACCGACCGCGTTGTAACTTCAGGTATTGTAAACTGGATTTCACACATGGGTTCGTTAAATTATGGTTACGCAAACTTCTCAGGTGGAATGCAAATCAACAAAAAACTTTATGCTTCTATTCCTGCAAGTGATGTGCGAAAAAAATGGTGGCTGAGCGAAGCAAAAACTTCTCCTATTTTGACAGCTACTCAGCAAGCTTGGATGACTAAGTATAATTACAGAGCTTATACTCAGGTTAAGTTTGCTCCATATGGAGATGTGGTTGGAACTTCAACAAATGCTAACGATATTCCGTTGATGCGTATTGAAGAAATGTATCTGATCAAGGCTGAGGCTGAAGCCATGAATGGCGGTGCAGGTAAAGCCACACTTGAAAGCTTTATCAAAACTTATCGCGATCCTGAATATGTATGCGCTGCTACATCTCCACAGGATATCCGTACTGAAGTTATTCATCAGCGTAGAATTGAACTTTGGGGAGAAGGCTTAAGCTGGTTTGATATTATGAGGACAAATTCAGGTGTGGATCGTCGTGGTGGCGGATATCCAAATGCAACTATGATTTTCAATATTCCAGCTAAAGATCCTTTGTTGTTGTGGAGAATTCCTGAGGCTGAAATTCAGGCAAATCCTAAACTGAGTGATGCCGACAATAATCCGGCTGCACCAACTCCACAACCTGTAACCGATTTGTAATTATTAATCAATAAAAAATTTGAGATATGAAATTGTATAAATTATTTATTGCACTTCTGGTAGCTACAGTCTTTACCGCATGTAGTGAGTATGAAGATGTAATTGTTCCAAGTCCTGTGGTGAGCGATAATGTTCAGGCGGTACGTTTTGCTTCTACAAATAAAACCGCATTTGAATTAGATCCTAATAATGAGTTGTCGCTTTCGTTATTAGTTATGCGTGATAAGACTACAGACGCAGCTCAGATTCCCGTGGAAGTAGTTTCTAATGATAAAAATAACTTTGTAATTCCTGCAACAGTATCTTTTGCTGCTGGTCAATCTACTGCTACTCTTAAAATTTTGACAGCCGGTTCAGCTCCTGTTGGAGAAGATATGACTTTTGAGGTCAAAATTGCTCAAGATTATGTAAATCCATATAAAGTGGAATATGCAAATTTTAAGGCGAAGGTAATTATTGTTAAATGGAATAATCTTGGAAAGGTTCATTTCTATGACTCTTTTGCTTTTTCAACAGCTAAAGTTGCCTATGCAGTGGAAGTAACATTGGAGCAAAGGGATGATAAGAAAAACTTTTACAGAATTAATTATCCCTATTCTACTGCAGTGCTTGAAGCAGCTGAATGGACTGGATGGATAGGAGGTACGGTTCAACCTTATATCGTGTTCAATGTAGGTGCTACTTATGTGACATGGGAGGGCTCCTGGTATACTAATTTGATTTATCATGATGACGCTGGTCAGCCAGTAGGTCCAATAAAAGCATATCTGCCTTCTGCTATAGGCAAAACTGATGATAAAAAGAGTATAGTAAAAAAAGGTACAGACGGGAAAATTCGTTATCTACAGCTCAATCCATATTATTATGTGAGTGAACTTCCTGGTGGTTGGGGGATGAATCCTACATTTGTAGGATTCCCCGGAACTGATCTTGTCACTGATCTTGAATTGACTGGCTTGATAAAATGATTTATCTTCTGATTTATTAGAAAAATTCGTTTAATAACAAAGGGAATTGTCTTTATTATGAGGCAGTTCCCTTTTTTTTGTTTGTGTGTTGTATATCGGATACAATATTAATCTTCTCGGATATATGTTCCATAAATCTGCTCGTTTGATAGGATGTGTTAGGCTTTGATAAGTGCTTTGAGGTCAACTGTAAATTAGGAGTGTTTGAGTGTTTGTTAGTAGCAAACTTGCAGTTTTTCTATTGTACATTTTTTTTCATAATGATGGAAAGCGGACTTTATTTTTTTTTTTTTCTATCTCAATAGCGAAATGCCTTTTTTTCTGTTTCGTGTCCTGTTTGATTGTTTATTTTTTTTGTTAGTATTTAAGTAGTTTGAATGAGCGTCATATACAAGATGATCTTTTTTTCGATTTCGTTGATTGAAATGGGATGACAAATTGTTGAATCTTGTTGAATGAATCGACAAAATAGCTCAATATCCCATTTTTTATTATAAAGGAGAGTATTGTCTTCGTGTTATGAATCGATATCTTGGTTGAGAACAGTATGTCTCTCGCACTTTGTTTTGTGTGATTCTCGATCTGAACATTTCATTTGGCTTTATCTTCCTTTTATACGGTGCTGTTGACGTCCTTCAACCTTAATAAGGAAAATTTGCATTAATATATCTTTACTTTGCTTTGTTCTTTTACCTGATTAACAATTATAAGCATTTTATTTAAAATATAAATTATTTTTTTTCTTTCTTTCTGCTTTGTTTCTTTGCTGTTTGCCAAATAAAATTTCTTTTAATTATTGCATTCTGTTAGCAATTGTGATTTATTATAGATTACATATTAAAATATATCACTAAAATATCAGCTCAATGTGGTTTTGTAAGTTTATTAAAAGCATTTCTTCTGTAATTTCATTTAGAGTGTAATGTTAAATGTGATAGTCCGTATAAAAAAATGCAAAAAAACTGTCATTTCACTACTATTAAATCATGTTAATGTATGTTTATGGTTCAATGGGTTGTAAATGAGTTATTTGCATAGACAATATACATTTCTTAAAATGTCAAAAATTTTCGTTACGACTCTTATTTGAAGTTTGCGATGTCGAAATGTCAGAAAAAACTTGTATAATTTTTCTTTTTGTCAACAAAAACTCTTGTATATTAAATTTTATTGATTTACTTTTGCATTCTTTTATTGGGAAAAGTAAGAATGCGCAAATTAAAGATTAATAAACAAAATGTAAATTTATGAGAAAACTAACGTTCTTATTGGCCTGTCTGTTTATGATAGGCGTAGGTTTGGTTAATGCTCAATCGAAATCCGTTACAGGAAAAGT
The DNA here is from genome assembly GCA_963678465.1 of uncultured Paludibacter sp. Taxonomy (GTDB): domain Bacteria; phylum Bacteroidota; class Bacteroidia; order Bacteroidales; family Paludibacteraceae; genus Paludibacter. The sequence continues at coordinate 2,306,299 of OY782858.1, read as the reverse complement.
GATTTCGGCGGACGATGGGCAACCAATTATTGGTGCTACTGTGATTGTTAAGGCGACTACTAACGGAACAATTACAGATGCTGATGGGGTCTTTAAAATCAGTTTGCAGGGTAATGCAAAAACTCTTGTCATTTCGTACGTCGGTATGAAAACCGTTGAGGTGGAAGCTGCGAACAACATGACGGTGAAATTGGAGTCGGATGCTTTAGTGATTGATGAGGTTGTGGTTACAGCTTTTGGTCTGAAGCGTTCAGAAAAGAGTTTAGGTTTTTCGGCATCTACTGTTAAGAATGACGAAATTACAGCAGCAAAGGGATCAACTGTTATGGGTGGTTTGCAAGGTAAAGTTGCAGGGTTAACTATTACATCTGCTGGTGGAACAGGATCTTCGCAAAAAGTTGTAATCAGAGGTATCACATCTTTCTCTGGCAATAATCAGCCTTTGTATGTTATCAACGGTGTGCCAATGCAAAATGATTTTCAGGGGAATAATTCCTCAAATAACTCTGTTGACTTTGGGAACCTTGCTTCGGACATTAATCCTGATGATGTAGAATCTGTTTCAGTGCTTAAAGGTGCATCGGCTACTGCTTTGTATGGTTCGCGTGCAGCCAATGGGGTTATTGTAATTACAACAAAACGTGGAGAAACAGGCGGTAAATTAACTGTTACCTATAATGGTTCTGTTACTGCGGCAAATGTTTTGCGTGTGCCTCAGAATCAGGAAACATTTGGACAGGGCTGGCCGTTTTGGGATCCGGCAGAAAACGGATCTTGGGGTCCTAAATTGGATGGTAGGATGCATGAATGGGGGGCTTATGCCGATCAGAGTTATGCTACAATTCCTGCATCTTACGCCGACTATAAGATAATGAAGAAGCCATTTAGTCCAATTAAAAATAATATGCGTGATTTTTATGAAACGGGGATGGAATATAACAATTCAATCTCAATTTCGGGCGGTGGACAAAGCACATCTTTTATGCTTTCATTCGGCAATGTTACTTCTAATGGAATTATCCCAACTGATGCGGATGTTTTCAAACGAAATATATTTTCGTTCAGAGGAGATACAAAGTATAAAAAGTTTAGCGCATCGTACGATGTAAATTATGTAAAAAAACATATTACGGCAATCAGTTCTGGTCAGGGTTCTGACGGTGCTTCAATGTTTCAGGAAATTGTTCAGATGCCAGTAGACATACCTTTGAGTCAGCTTAAAGATTATACGAGTATGTATCACAATGTTGATAACTTCTATACTTTCTATGCTCAGAACCCATATTGGGTAGTGGCAAATAACGGTAATGAATATAAAGATGACCGCGTGTATGGAAAAATTGATTTGACATTGGAGCTTGCTAAAGGTTTGAAGTGGATTGGTCGTATTGGTGGCGATTATACAAATGCCCGTCAACGCAACTGGAATGCTATTGCAAAACCAAGCGCTGGTTCGTGGAATAATGGTTACAAGAATGAAGAACCGGGAACATATCAGGAAAATAATTCGTATACAGGCCAGCTTGATGTAACTAGTTATTTGAATGCCGACTATTCATTTGGAGAGGATTTCAGAATAACCGGAGTTGCTGGAGTAAACTACAATGACAGAAGTGGCTATGCGTTGAATTCTTTCTTGTATGGATTGTCTCAGCCTAATTGGTATAGTTTGTTGAATGGCACTGATAAACCGTTGACTTCAAGTTCAATATATCAACGACGTTTGTTTGGTGTACTTGGTCAGTTCGACTTAAGTTACAAAGATTGGGCATTCGTTACTTTGTCTATGCGTAACGATTGGTCGTCAACTTTACCAATAGGGAAAAATAGCTACTTCTATCCAGGAGTAAATACATCTGTTATTCTTACAGATGCTGTTCCTAGTTTGAAAGAAAACAAAATTCTTGACTATCTGAAATTGCGTGCCGCTTGGGGTCAGACTGGTAATGATGCAAGTCAGTATATGACAAGTTCTATCATAACTCCTACTCAGGTAGGTCTCGGATCCGGATCGCTTTACACACCTATTGCCGGAGTTTTGGGACTAACTGAAGGAAACAGAGCGGCTAATCAGGCTTTACGTCCTGAGTTAACCACTGAAGTTGAATTTGGTTTTGAAGCAAAATTATTGAATAATAGATTGGGTATCGATGCTACATATTATAATAAAAACACAAAAGACCAGATTATTCTTGCTACCATAGCCCCTGAAACAAGATTTACCAGTCAGGCCAGAAATATTGGTTTAGTTAATAATCAGGGTGTTGAGTTGAGAGTGTCGGCTGTTCCAGTAAAAACAAAAGACTTTAGTTGGGATATTGCAGTTACTTATGCAAAAAACACAAGTGAAGTAAAAGAATTGTGGGCAGGTGCCAAAGAATATGTTATATTCTCAGCTTATGGGGTTAATTTCAAGGCTGTTGCAGGTCAACCTTTGGGCGTGTTTACAACTCCTCAGGCTGCTACCACTCCCGATGGAAAGGTAATTGTGGCTTCAACAGGTCGCCCTACTATTGATCCTGTGAATCAGAAAGTTGTCGGTACCTCTGCTCCTGAGTTTACTGCAGGTTTTACCAATCGCTTTACCTACAAAGGTATTTCTCTTGGTTGTGTTATTGATATGCGTCAGGGTGGAAAATTCTGGAGTAATACTGCTGAGTTAATGGCATTTGATGGTAACTCAACTATAACAACTTACAATGAACGTCAACCTTTCCTGGTGCCGAATTCGGTAAAAAATATTGGAACTACTGCAGCTCCTGTATATGTTGAAAATGATATACCAATTGGCTGGCAAGCGATGTATTCATATTATAACCACAGTACAAACACGGTGATGTATGAAAAAATGGTACTGGATAAGTCTTACGTAAAATTAAGAGAAGTAACGCTTTCATATGTTTTACCAAAGAGCTTATTTGTTGATAAGGCAATTTCGTCAATGGAAGTGAGTTTTATTGGTCGTAATTTGCTTATGTGGACTCCTCAGGAAAATAATTTTGTTGACCCTGAAGCGACCAATTATGGTAACGATTTGTTGTCAGACTTTGGTGAATTCTCTGCCGGACCTACAATGCGTAATATCGGTGGAAGTATTAAAATCATTTTCTAAACAATTAAAAATTATTCACAATGAAAAAAATATTTATAGTTGGTATTTTATCAGTTGCATTATTCGCCACTTCGTGTGATAAAATGCTTGATATTAATGAAAATCCAAACTTCCCAACGGCATCTTCTGCTGATTTATCACTTTCTTCCGCTGAGGTATTTGTTACCTCTGCAGTAGGTGGCGATTTACAATTGTTGGGTAGTGTTTGGTCGCAATTTTATGCTCAACATACTGGTTCTAATCAATATACGGGTATCGATTCTTATAATTTGCCAAACAGTAGTGCATATATAACACGTTCATGGTCATTGTTTTATTCAGGAGCTATTCCGGATTTACAGAATTCAATAGAAGCATCAGCAAAGGACAAAGAATGGGGCTTCTGGTTTATGGCTCAAACACTAAAAGCATTCTCATTCCATGTTTTGGTTGATTTTTATGGTGAAATTCCATTCAGCCAGGCCACGCAAGGTGTAGGTGTTAATCCGGTTTATGACTCAGGTCCTACTGTAAACGCAGGTATTATTAAAATGTTGGATGACGCTATTGCCAAAGAAGAAGAAGCGAAAGAAGCAAATGGTTTCGTTGTTGATAGCAGATTGAAAAGTGATTTGCTTCTGGACGGAGATATTGACACTTGGGTTAAGTTTGCAAAAACATTGAAGTTAAAGATTCTTTTACGTAATTACGCGGCAAATGCTACGGCAATTAATGCATTATTAGTTGAAAATGATTTGTTGGAGTCAGATGTGAAATTTGATAAATTCGCAGATGTGGAAAACAACTCTAACCCTTTGTATGAAAGTGACCGAAGAAAATTAAATACTCCGAATAATTTGCGCGGAAGTTCAACGATTATAAAGTATCTGAATTCAAAAAATGATCCACGTGTTGGTGTTTACTTTGAAAAAGCTCAGGGTCTTTATACCGGTTTACCACAAGGAGGTTATACTCTGGGTAGCTCTTGGACGCCCAAAACGTCGAGAGCTATGCTTGGAGCTACTGATGCTGTTTATTTAATGTCGGCAGTTGAGAGTTACTTTCTTCAGGCTGAGTGTTTTGCACGTGCAGCTAATAAAGTAAAAGCTAAAGAAATGTATGACCTTGGTGTGACAGCGGCTTTTGATCGTTGGGGATTAGATGCTACAACGTTTATTGCTACAGGTGGTGCTTATGCATTTGATGAGGCAAGTCAAAATTCTATGTTAGAGAGCATCTGGCGTCAGAAGTGGATTGCATCGGTTCGTAGCCAGGCATGGGACTCTTTCCTTGAAATTAACCGTACAGGATATCCTGTGTATGGAACTGTTAATTCTGAAAATGCAGCTTATGTTGTGGGGCAGTTAGCTCCAGCAATCAATTCGGTTTTGCCAACAGGTGAATATCCAAGGCGCTTGATTTATCCAAAATCATCGACCGACTATAATCCAAATGCACCGGTATCTATTCCAATGCAAACTAAAATGTGGTGGCACAAATAATTATTAATCAATAATAATAGAAAATATGAAAAAAGAAAAATTAATATTGTTAGTATTAGGCATTGTCTTTATTCTCTCCAGCTGTGAGACATTGAAGGATCCTGAAGTTGAATATGGTCCTGTATACCCTCTTTCTGCTGAGTGGATTGTTAGATTTATAGCTCCTAACGCTAAGGTTGCAGCCGATACAAGCAGCTTCTCTACTGTTACAATATCTAATACAGCAGATAATTCGACTAGCTCTTTGTGGATTCGCAAGACTGGAAGTAATGCATTAGTTGGTGCTTTCACAGTGAAAGCAGCGTGTAACGTTCCTGAAAAAACATTCAGTGTTTCAGGAGGAACTAATACTGTGTTAGCTGCAGGAGCTTCGGTGGGTACTGTTACGATTACCGAAGGAAAAGTAATTACTGATGGTTGGGATACTAATTCTGGATACAAATCTGATAAGATTACTTTCAAAATAGAAGATTCTCGTAAACCAGGTAAGGTATATACAGCTGAGGGTTACCGCCGTACAGGTTGGGCTGAAGATGAGCCTTAAGCCCTAATGAGCTTTAATTTAGAAAAGCCATCCAATTATTGGGTGGCTTTTTTTATGCAGAAGTACAAATGTTGTGATGAAGTGAGTTTGTTGAAAAAAATCAAGTACGGTTTCTTGCGAGAAAGCCCTGGTTGTGAAGGTTTTCTGTTTTGCAATCACGATTTTTTAGTATTCTTTCTTGCTTTTTTAAATATAAAAAGTGGTTAATGTAGGGTTTGTTTCGTTGGAGATAGAATAACGGAAATGTTGTTCAGTTGCGGGAGTAATGCTTAAAAGAAGAGGATAAGTTTTGTGGCTTATCCTCTTCTTTGTGAAATATCTAAGTTTGATTGTTCGTCAGAATCTTAATCCTATAGTGGCGACTAAATGATTGGTCGATGTTTTTACGTTAGCTGGAGTGGTTTTAAAAGTATCATACATATCTGTAGAATTGAATGCATAATAGCTTTCGTCGGTTAATTTATTGGTATATGCTAAATCAACATACCATCCGGCTTCTCTGTAGCCCAACCCCAAAGTTAAATAATCAGTCCTATTGTGCAGGAAAAATTCGGGATCGGTTCTTGCTGATGTTGCTCCCAACCATTTCGTTGCATCTGTTTGGGCTATATTGCTTTGGTTGGCATAGCCTGCGCGAAGCGCGAAATTATTTGTGACTTTGTATTCGCCACCTAATTTAATCGTTCGCGCATTGTTAAGCATCGTGTTTATGTCGCCATTGTCATAGCCGTAATTTTCTGAATTTCCGTACTCATCAAAAAGCTTCATGTTGCGATAATTGCTGAATACATATTCGGCGCTAATGATTCCTTTGGTGCCAATGAATGCTGCACTCAGGTTGAGTTGAAGCGGAGTTCGTAAATCATATTTATTATAAAACTCGGGTGATTCCACGCTGCCATTATCTTGTGGATTGAAGTTAACATCGAGTGTGGAATAATTGGTGCTTTTCATCGAGTAAAAAGTCGGGGTGTGAAAGGCTATACCAATTCTTATAAAATCAACAGGAACTACAATTGCGCCGACATTTAGATTGAAACCACCTCCGTTAGTAATAAGTGTGTTGTAGAGTGCCATTCCACCTCCCTTTGCAAAATCTTCATAGTATTGACTTTCTGCACGATAATTAATCGATTGAAAATTCAGTGTAGCTCCCACGAAAATTCTGTTGCTGAAATTTCCTGACCAACCAAAAGAATACTCGTCGATGCTTCCTTCTTCCTGTAGGCTATAAGATGGAGTTACTTGCTCACCTCCGTCGAGGAATGATTCCCATTCTGTTTTACCCGATGTGTTGGTGTAAGGAGAAATAAGTCTGCTAAAATGAGCCATAACAGACATCCATGGCAGGTTTTCGTTATCGAAAGCAGAGCTGTATCCCTGTCGTGGATAATTGTCCCATTCCAAATCATCGTTGCTTAAATTTCCGGTAAAATATGCAAAATAATCTGTCATTGATGAATTGACAGCATTGCTATTGACGCTTATGTTGCGGTTGAAGTTTTTGAGTTTGTTGTATGAAAATGAAAAATTTGAACTCAATAAGCCGCTATAACCACTTTTGCTTCTCCAGCTAGGTGCGGCAATTACAAAGGCAAAATTATTTGCTCCTAACTTGTTTCTATTGTCTTTAGATGGCGTGCCATTCCATGTCGATTTTGCGTTTTGCAAAAGCCAATCACCTGTGTATGTAAGCTCTGATTTGCGAAAAATGCCCAGCCCGGCAGGATTGTCTTTAATTGCTGATGCATCTCCTCCCAAAGCGCCGAAAGCTCCTGCCATTGATGAATACCGGGCCGTGCCTGAGATGTCGTTTTCGGCCATCTTCAAAGCATCAAAAAGATTTTGAGAAAATATAATGGTGCTGAATGCTGTCAATGACAATACCAATATTGTACGTTTCATATTGTAGACTTTTTAATGTAAAGATTCTTTTGTTATTCCGTTCAAATTATCTGCGTCCACCGCCCGAACTTCCACCCGAGCTTCTTGAACTACTGCTGCCACCACTACTGCTGCTACTTCCAGAGTACGAAGATGATGAGCTTGAGCTGTTTGAATAAGAGGAGTTCGAACTACTCGAATTGGATGAGCTAGAAGATCTGCTATTGGAACTGCTTGAATATGAGCTGCTAGGTTGAGAACTCGATCTGGTCGGTGTACCTGTGGAATAGTTCGAACGCGGTGTAGTCGATCTGCCGGTTGAGTAGCTGCTTGACCTGCCTGACGAATTTGTCGGACGGGTTGTAACTCTCGTTCCTTCTGACGAGGTTCTTGGCGAAGATACATTCCCGCTGCTGTAAGTCGAACGGCTGTTCTGATCGTAAGAGCCACGTTCGGTAGTCGAGCTACTATTCGGTGTTCTGTTAGTTATGTTTCCGGTGCTGCTTCCTGTAGCGTATCGGCTGTTTCTGTTGGTTGTTATTCCTTCGCTCCGGGTTGAATTTCTGTTGGTTTGGTTGCTGTTGACTGCCGAACCCGAATTTCTGAAACTACTAGCCGTCGAAACGGCAGATCTTGAGCTATTTATGCTCGCGCCATTTCTTGAACTACCACTACTTAATGCAGTGTAAGTGTTTCGGTTGGTCGTGGCGTTTCTACTACCTCCTATGGTGATAGCTTCCATTCTGCGACTACCTGTTGCACCAGCTCTGGAGTTCCCTGCAGCTCTTCTGTTTGCATCGTTGGTCATAGGGTTATTACGGTCCTTGTAAACAGAACCGTTATAGTTTCCTCCCCAATAATTACCGTATCCGTAATGTGGATATCCCCAGCCGTAATCGTTGTATCCGTAATATCCATAATACGGATATCCCCAGCTGCTGTAGTACGGGCTGTACCACGAATTGTATCCCCATGAATTATAACCCCATCCACCATAATAAGAATAGGGAGAATACGAATAGTTTCCCCACCGCCAATTGTTGTAACTGAACGGACGATACATATAGTCGAACCAGTATGGATTAGTCCATGTAGGTGTGACGTAGGCGTACGAATCATCAATGTAAACGTTCCAATCAGAGTTATTCAGAAAGTAAATGTCTGAATAGTTTGGATCGCCTACGAAAACCGTATATTTTGGATTGTGAAAACGACGAATGCGTTCGGCATATTCTAGGTCGGATGTTGATCCGTTGAATTCATTTAAATAATAGCCATCTTTATTGTCATCGATATATTCGGTGCTGTCATTGGCCTGAGCCAATAAGTATGCAGAGTCGGAAACTGCAATATCGATGCTGTCGCGGTCGATAAATATAATTTCTTTAGCTCCGTTTTTGTATTTTGCTTTTTCAGAAGTGTTTACTTTTGGGGCAATGACCTTATTGCTTGGTTTAAAGTAGACATCATCTATGATATCTGCTTGCTGTGCAAATGCACCCGCAGTGATAATCAGGGCAAAAAGCAGAAATAAATACTTTGTTTTCATATAATTACCTCCTCTATTTTAAGTGGTGTTTTGTTGTGAAATATATCAAAAATCATGCCATTTGACTTGTTTTTGAGTGATGTATTTAAGGGTTGATAGAAATATTATGTGTTTTACTGGTTTCTATGCAAAGCTAACAAAAAAACAGTATGTAAAGATGAAAGGTTTGGGGATTTAAAAATTATTATTACTTTTACATTCATCCTTAAAATAACAATTAACTCAAATAATATGGATTTTATTCAAGTTGCATTTACAATTGAACCTGCAGAAGAATACATTTGCGATATATTGGCTGCTGATTTGGGCAATATTAATTTCGATAGTTTTGTTTTTACCGAAACAGGTATGGAGGCTTATGTGTCGTCTGCACAGTTTGACGAAGTGAAGCTTAAAGAACTGTTGGCTGATTTTGCTTTCGAAGCGAATATTCAATATGTGGTTACGCCAATTGAAACGAAAAATTGGAACGAAGAATGGGAAAAGCATTACTTTGAACCTATAGTCATTGGCAATGAGTGTGTTATCCATAGTTCGTTTCATAAAAATATTCCGGCTGCAAAATACGATATAGTGATTGACCCGAAAATGTCTTTCGGTACAGGGCATCATGAAACTACGAGTCTGATGATTGGTGAATTGCTTAAAATTGAACTTGAGGGAAAGACTGTGCTTGATATGGGATGCGGTACTTCGGTGCTTGCTATTTTGGCATCCCAACGCGGTGCGAAAAAAATTGTGGCCATCGACATTGATACCTGGTGTGTGGAAAACTCAATCGAAAATATTGCGCTTAACAGAGTTGAGAATATTGAGGTGCTGCTTGGTGGTGCTGAGTTGTTAAAAGATATGCAGTTTGATATAATCCTTGCCAATATCAATCGGAATATATTGCTTGCTGACATGGCAAAATATGCGGCCTGTCTTCCTTCGGGAGGCGAACTGTATATGAGTGGCTTTTATGAAGAAGATATTCACTTGATCGAGGCCGAGGCTTTTAATCATAATCTTCAGCTGAACGACTTTACAAAGAAGAACAACTGGGTAGCCGTGAAAACGACTAAAAAATAGCAACTTCCCTTTATTTTTTGTGCATTTTTTCAAACCATGCTCCTGATACTTTGGGCGTGGTTTGAATTTTTACGTCCTTATAGAGTTGCCTTTCTATTGTTGAGCTAAAAGGCTTTTAAGCGAGTTTTTTTTGGATACTTTCAGTTTTTATGATTTTAGTAGTCTTACAGTTGTCCTTTCCTTTTTAGAGTTGCTTCTAAAAATCAGTATTCTTTTTTCTTTTCTGGTTAAATTGTTTCTTAGCTTCCTTTCCTTCGTTACATTATTTTATTTTAGGTGGATAAACCTTGGAATTCCTTTCGCGTACCAATGTTTTTTAGTACTTTTGCCGAAAATTTTTTAGATATTGCCCTAATATTTTTAGTTTATAGATTTAATGTTTATGCCCAATATACAGATAAAAGATAAAGAATTTGCATTGTCAATTCCAGAGGAAGAAATTTTAAAAGCAGTTAAAGAGGTAGGGTTGGCAATCAACCGTGATTTAGAGGGGACTAACCCCCTATTTATTTGTGTGTTGAACGGTGCATTTATGTTTGCCGGTGACCTAATGAAAACAATTAACATTCCCTGCGAGATTACGTTTATAAAACTATCTTCGTACGATGGACTTTACACAAGTGGCACCGTGAAGGAAATTATAGGTCTGAACGAGAGCGTAGTGGGCAGGAATGTGGTGGTAGTTGAGGATATTGTGGATACAGGGATCACAATGGGACGGATACTAAGTTCGCTTAAAGCCAAAGGAGCAAGTGATATACGCATTGCAACATTTTTACAAAAACCCGATGCGTTGCAAAAGGACATAAATGTTGATTATGTGGCAATGAAAATTCCAAACGATTTTATTGTAGGATATGGCTTGGATTATGACGGATACGGTAGAAATTTAAAAGATATCTATACTGTAGTTGCTGAATAAAATATTTTCGATGTTCAGAGGTAGTTTTCCTGAACATTTTGTTATAAAATTTAAAGGTCTGAAAAAGAATGTTGAATGTTATTATTTGCGGTGCTCCCGGATGTGGAAAAGGAACACAAAGTGCTATGATTGTTGAAAAGTATAAGTTAAAACATCTTTCAACAGGCGATTTGTTACGCCATGAAATTTATAATAAAACCGAACTTGGGATGTTGGCCGATGCTTATATCTCGAAGGGAAATCTGGTTCCTGATCAAATGATTATCGATGTATTGGTTCAGGCAATTGATGCAGAAGATGACAATAATGAAGGAATTATTTTAGATGGATTCCCGCGTACGCTTGCTCAGGCAGAAGCTTTGGAGGAGATGTTGAATAAAAGAGGCCGGGAGACGACGGTTTTGCTCGATTTACAGGTTGAGAACCGAGAACTGATTAGTCGCTTGCTTAAACGTGGCGAAACATCGGGACGGAGTGATGATAACCTCGAAACCATAAAAAAACGTCTTGAAGTTTATCGGCTCAAAACAGCTCCGGTAAGCGATTACTATAAAAGTATTGGAAAGTACTCGGCGATTGATGGGATGGGATCTGTAGATGAGATTTTCGAAAGAATTTCTGCAGAACTTGAATCGAAAAAATAGAAACTATTTTGCCCGACGTAGAAAAAAAAACACATCGGGACTTTTTACCGATGTGTTTGTTGTATCTAATACATAGGAAATTATTTGTAGATTACTAACCGATTGAAAAAAATAATAATATAATATGGCAAGTTCAAACTTTGTTGACTACGTAAAAATATTTTGTCGCTCAGGTAAAGGTGGTGCGGGCTCTAAACATTTGTACCGCGATAAACTAACTCAGAAAGGTGGCCCTGATGGTGGTGATGGTGGACGTGGAGGTCATGTCATTTTGCGTGGTAGCAAAGACCATTGGACTTTGATTCACCTTAAATATGCCCGACATATTCATGCGGGAGATGGCGAAGGAGGTAGCCTGAGTCGCAGTTTCGGGAAAGAAGGTGAGGATAAGACGATTGAAGTGCCATGTGGTACTGTAGTTTATGATGCCGAAACCGGAGAATTTATATGTGATATAACGAATGATGGAGAAGAAGTGGTGCTTGTAAAAGGTGGACGCGGAGGGCAGGGTAACTGGCATTTCCGTTCGGCAACGAACCAAACGCCGCGTTTTGCTCAGCCCGGAGAACCTTCCATTGAAAGAACTGTAATTCTGCAATTAAAAGTTTTGGCTGATGTAGGTCTGGTTGGTTTTCCAAATGCCGGAAAGTCAACTTTGCTCTCGGTTGTTTCGGCGGCCAAACCCGAAATTGCCGATTATCCATTTACCACTTTAGTACCTAATCTGGGAATCGTTCCTTATCGTGATAATAAGTCATTCGTTATGGCCGATATTCCGGGGATTATTGAAGGCGCTGCTGAGGGTCGTGGATTGGGATTACGTTTTTTGCGCCACATCGAACGAAATTCTATTTTGCTTTTCATGGTGCCAGCCGATAGCAATGATATTCAAAATGAGTTTAATGTTTTGTTGAACGAATTGAAACAGTATAATCCGGAATTGGTTGATAAGCAGCGTATTCTTGCTATTTCCAAATGTGATATGCTTGATGAGCAAATGATGGGAGAGATGAAAAGCATGCTTCCTGAAGATATTCAGACAGTATTTATTTCGTCGGTGAGTGGGTTGGGTATTTCAGAATTAAAAGATCTTATCTGGACTGAAATTAACAAGGAATCGAATAAGATTGTTGAAATAACACACCGGCCGATGCAGATTACCGCCATCGATGAAATAGAAGATGATGAGTTGGAGGATGAATTTTCTGATGAAGATGAAGACGATGATGATTTAAGCAAATATAAAGGTATTGGTTGGGACGAATTGTAGAACTTCCGATTTTAATGATTTGAAATGGAATTGGTTACATTTGATATTCTGAATAAGTACAGTAAAATTGCCCATTTTTGCACCACTCGTCAGGGTGGTGTAAGCGTGGGCAATTATGCATCTATGAATCTGAGTCCATTCTCGGGGGACAAAGTTGAGCATCAAACTGAGAATCTGAACCAGCTAAATGAAATTCTGAATACCCACGATTTGATTATTCCTTATCAGACACATGGAACTGAAATCAGCATCATCGACAAAGATTTTATTCGAAAGAATTTTGCCGAAAGAGCCGACTTGCTAAATGGCGTTGATGCACTAATCACTAAAGAACCAAAAGTTTGTATCGGAGTTACAACTGCCGATTGTGTACCCCTGATTTTTTACGATCCACAGAAAGATGTGATTGCAGTGGCTCATGCCGGATGGCGTGGAACTTGCTGGCGCATAGCCGAAAAGGTAGTCCAACGGATGCAGGAGCAGTTTGGTTGTCAGCCACAGCACATAAATGTTGTTATCGGGCCATCTATTTCCGGAACAGTATACAATGTGGGCGTCGAATTGATTGATAATTTCAGTTTAGCCGGTTTTCCCGTAGCCGAAATATTCAATACCAATAGTGAATTGATTTATCTCGATTTGTGGAAAGCCAACCAATGGTTGCTCGAATCTACGGGTATACCTGCAGAACGCATACAAATTTCTGAAATTTGTACTTATACGCAGCATGAAAAATTTTTCTCGGCCCGGAGATTGGGGATTAAGTCGGGTCGAATGTTAAGTGCTATTATGCTGAAATAGAATGAAAATATCAGTTTCTGAAACAATAAAAAAAGTTTGTCCACAGTTGAAATTGGCTATACTTTATGCTGAAGTGAAGAATTCATATTCTCCCGATGGCTTTTGGTCCGAAATAGAAAAGGAGATAGAACTTATAAAAACGAATTATAGGATTGATCAGATCAATCAACGTCCATGCATTGCAGCCACACGTCGCGTTTATAAAGATTTAGGAAAAGATCCGAATCGATACCGCCCTTCGGCCGAAGCACTTTGCCGACGTATTGTACGTGACATTCCGTTGTATCGCGTCAGTACGCTTGTCGATCTTATCAACCTTGTTTCTATCCGTAGTGGTTTTTCGATTGGAGGGTTCGACTGTGATAAAATTCAGGGAGATGTGGAATTAGGCGTCGGTACTACTAATGATGAATTTGAAGCTATTGGTCGTGGTAGTTTGAACGTGGACGGTTTGCCGCTTTACAGAGATAGAGTGGGAGGAATCGGTACTCCGACCAGCGACAACGAAAGGACAAAAATATCGATTGAAACCACTCGCTTACTTATGGTTATCAATGATTATGGAGGAACTGACGATTTGCAATCGGCTGTTGACGAAGCGCTGAAATTGCTACAGAAATATGCCGCTTTGGGCAAATACGAAGTAGAAATTATTTAAATATTATCAAGTTCTTCAATCATTTTTTCCAGCTCCTCATCTAATACATGTAGTTGCTTTTTGCAAAAATCCATTAATTCGGCTGCTCTTTTCACTTTTGCCGAAATAAGTTCAAGATGAATATCGGTATTGTTTTCGAGCTCGGCAAGTATGCCTTCGAGTTCGGTAACAGCTTCTGTGTAGGTGAATTTATGTTTTGTCATTTTACAAGATATTAAATAAAGAAATGAAAGTGAATGAAAATGCATTTCTATTCGTCGGAAAAGTGAACAAGCACGTGGCGATACGAGTTGAATATTTTTGATTTAGAAACATAACCAATATATCGTTTTTGTTCATCAACCACTGGTAAATTCCATGCGCCTGTATCTTCAAAAATCTCCATTACCTTTTCCATTGGAAGTTCGTGGTTGATGGTTGCAGGAGGAGATATCATTAGTTTTTTCACTGTAAAGCGGTTGTAAAGTTCCGGGCGAAACATAATATTCCTGACTTCATCCAATAAAACCACACCCACTAAAATGCGAGATTCAGTTTCGACAACCGGGAAAATATTTCTGTTGGAGTGCGAAATGATTTTCACCAATTCGCCTAATGTCATTTCGGGGGAAAGCGTTGTAAGATCAGTTTCAATAACATTTTCCATTTTAAGCAAAGTAAGCACAGCTTTATCTTTGTGATGGGTAAGAAGTTCTCCTTTTTGTGCCAAACGCATAGCATACAAACTGTGCGGCTCGAACAATATAATGGTGAGATAGGAAACAACCGATACAATCATTAATGTCATAAACAAATCGTATCCGCCGGTGAGTTCTGCAATCAGAAATATCCCGGTCAGTGGCGCATGCATTACTCCCGACATAAGCCCCGACATGCCTGCAAGTGCGAAGTTCGACTCAGGTATTGGAATGCCGATTAGATTAAAGCCTAAAGCAACCACATAACCGGTTAAACAACCCATAAATAACGAAGGCGCAAAAATACCACCTACTCCGCCTGCTCCATTGGTGGCAGCCGAAGCAAAAATTTTGAAAATAATAATCAGAATAATGTAAGAAATAAGTATGATTGGACCGTTGCCTAAAAACATAAAGAAACTACGATCGAGCAAAGAGGCTGAATTGCCACCGAGAACCTCATTAATTGCATCATATCCTTCTCCATATAAAGGTGGAAAAAAGAAAATCAGAACGCTTAGCATTAGCCCGCCGATAACTAACTTTGTGTATGGATTTTTGAACTTTCTGAAAAATTGTTCTATTTTATTCATGCCACGGGTAAAATAGAGCGAAACTAATCCACAAACAATACCTAAAACAATGAGATAGGGAATGCGATCCACAGAGAAGCTTACATGATTGGTGAACTTAAACAGGAATGCACTGCCCGAAAAAATGTAAGAGACTGATGTTGCTGTGATTGATGAAATAAGTAATGGAATGATCGACGTAAGGGTCATGTCAATCATTAATACTTCGAGCGTAAATACAAGTCCTGCAATCGGCGCCTTGAAAATACCTCCAATAGCCCCGGCTGCACCACAACCTACAAGAAGCATCAGTGTTTTTTGATCTAACTTAAAAAATTTTCCCAAATTAGATCCAATGGCCGATCCTGTAAGTACGATAGGCGCTTCAGCTCCTACCGACCCACCAAAGCCAATGGTAATGGAGCTCCCTACCAACGATGTCCAGGTGTTATGCAGTTTGATGATGCTTTTTCGTTGCGAAATAGCATATAAAATCCGCGTAATACCATGACTGATATCGTCTTTTACAATAAATCGAACAAAAAGAGAGGCGATAAGAATACCAATAGCAGGAAAAACAAGATACCAATAGTTTACTTCGCTCCGGCTAAAGTTTTCGGTAAGTAATGTTTGGATAAAATGTATGGTGGACTTTAGCAAAGCAGCAGCAAAGGCAGCTAAAACTCCTACTACAAGGCTTAAAATATATACAAACTGGCGATGCGTGATGTGTTTCTCACGCCAGGCAATCATTTTTAAATACCAACTGTTTTGTTCCATACCATTAAAAAAACTATGGCAAAGATAAGGAAAAAAAATGAGCACCAAACAAGAAATAGTCAATCGGCCATTTCAGGCCGTTATTTATATTCCTTTTCCTTTGAAAAGAATTTCGATGGTCAGAATTAGAATTTTTAAATCGGTGAGTAAGGACATGTTCTCGATATAAACAATGTCGTAATTCAGTCTTTCCACCATTTTTTCGATGGTATCGGAATAGCCAATTTTTATTGGTCCCCACGACGTCAGTCCCGGTCGGATTTTATATAACAAACAATAGTAAGGTGCATCTTCAATGATTTGATTGATATAGTATTCACGTTCAGGCCGTGGCCCAACAAGGCTCATATCTCCTTTGAGGATGTTCCAGAATTGAGGCAACTCGTCCAACCGGTATTTTCGTAGTATTCTGCCGAAGTTGGTGATTCTTTCGTCGGTAGCACTACTGAGTTTTGGAGTCCCGTTTTCAGCATCAAGGTACATGGTTCTGAATTTTAGAATATTAAATGTTTTTCCTAGGTATCCAATGCGTTTCTGTTTGTAAAAAACAGGTCCTTTTGAATCGCGCTTAATTTGGATGGCAAAATAAATGAAAAATGGAAATAGTACAACCAAGGCAATGCTTGAGATAACAATATCCGAAAATCTTTTCATGCTTACTTCCCAGTCGGGCATGTTCAGTGTAGTGATACTCACGAGCGGACTCATTCCTATTGTATTGATACGTGCGCTTCCGGTTAGTATTTCGTACAGTCGCGGCGTAAATCGGATGTCGATATTGTAACGGTACAGGCAGTTGATATAACTAAAGAGTTTTTGCTCATCGGCATTGTCAAGTGCAATGATAGCTTCTTCTATTTTATTGTCATGAATTATTGTTTCGATCTGATTGATGGACCCCAGGATTTGTTTGGCAGGTGCTGAGCTGTGATGATCCACACTTACAAAACCAACCACAGAATTTCGTTTCGAATTAGCTTTAAGTTCCTCAGAAATTTTAGTTGCATTTACTCCGGTACCTATGATAATAGTGTTGATACACCATTTTTTTGTTTTGTAGTTCTGATTGATTTCGGCAATAATGAAGGACCGGAACACGAAGGTAATTGAAAAAAGCAGGCCGAAGAGTACGAGCAGCGAATAATAGTAATATTGATACGAAACCACAATGTCGTCGAGCATCAAAACAAAAAATATAGCTATCGAAATTATGGCCGACGATACCAAAGTGGTGAAGAACCCTGATGCCTGTGACTGTTTTTCGGGATGTAAATAAAATCCTGACAGATAATGGATGAAAACGCAGCAGAGTGGAAATATAAATAAACTTGTAAAATAGTCGTAGTTGGGTATAAAAATACGAATGTTTTCGAAAATTTTTGCGTCGTTTACCGTTCGGCGGAACGACATAAAGAGTATCCATACGATGATGGCAGCCAGGAGGTCGTACAGCACAAATTTTATCAAAAGATTTCGCTTGTTCATTTTTTATTTTCTTATGATCTCAAATAAATTTCCTTTTTTGAGTTTTATCAGTGCCGGAAGTTGAGTTGCATTTTTTTTCGTTTGCTGAGTTGTAACAATATAATCTGAAGATGCTAATATAGTATTGTTAATTTCATTAAACAAAACTGGCGATGGCCTTCCAACGTGTATTCCAGGTACAAAAGCAATAGGATTCCGAAACTGAGCACAAATTGCTTTTGCAAAATGATCAGTCGTCACCATTATGGCAACCGATGCATCGTTTGTTAAAGCGTTTTGAGCAAGATTTCGTGGGTTGGAATAAATAATTGTTATTGCTTTTTCGGACAAATCAATTAAATCCCAGGCTATGTCTGGTACTTCATCGAGGTAGGTCTGTAGCTTCGATGCATTGTCGATTAAAACTACAATTCTTTCTTTTGCTACTGTATCTGCGATGGACAGCATTTTTTCTACAGCTTCGCTTTTAGTGGCATCGCACCCAAATCCCCAACCGTATTCGGTAGAGAAAAGAACTACAGCGCCAGCTCTTAGCGTTTCAACGGCTTTCTTAATGTCTTGCTTTTCTTCTTCCATCCTTATTTCCAGAGTAGTTACTTGTGTTTTGTTGTTTCAAATATATAATAACGCCAATATGACCGTTTTATTTTTTATGTAATAGGTTTATTTCTGTCGGTCTGAATTTTTGCTTCTGTTTTTGTTTGAGTGATTACAAAGATAACTTTTTTTGATCCAGCTTCTCTAAAAACGGGATGGTTTTTTAAGTAATTGCCATGTAATGTAAATACTCAAATTGTTGATTTTATTCTTGAAAAATGTTAATTTAGATGCAAAGTCGGCTGTTTATTATTAACTTGCCACATTTAAAAAAAATGTATAATTTTACGGTTTGAAAAGGCCAATTTTTTATATGTTGAACCAATGTGCTTGATGGCTGTTTCTATAACTGAAATTTAAACTATTTCTCCTGCTTTTTGCAGAGAATCTAAGTTGTTGAATGTGAGGGGTTGATTTTTTTACTTAGACGGTTTTTATTTCATATTGAGATAAAAAAATTAAAAATAATGATAAATAAATGGATTTACACAACCCTTTCGGAACAACAATGCGAGATACAGAATAAATTAGCAGATGAGTTAAGCATCAGTCCTGTTTTGTCGCAGCTACTGGTTCAAAGGGAGATTTTTACTTATGATGATGCCCGTAACTTCTTTCGTCCTGATTTAGCCAATTTACATGACCCGTTTTTAATGGCCGATATGGACAAAGCAGTCGAAAGACTTACAAAAGCCATGCGCCATAACGAAAAAATAATGGTCTATGGCGATTACGATGTTGATGGAACTACTTCTGTGTCGTTGGTATATAAATTCCTGCAAAAGTTTCATAACAATATTGATTTTTATATCCCCGATCGTTACAACGAGGGTTATGGTATTTCTATTCAGGGGATTGATTATGCCGCTCAAAATGGCTTCAAGCTCATTATTGCATTGGACTGTGGAATTAAGGCCGTCGAAAAAGTTAAATATGCTTCTTCTCTTGGTGTCGACTTCGTGATTTGTGACCACCACACTCCGGATGCGGTTTTACCACCTGCAGTGGCTGTACTTGACCCCAAACGCGATGATTGTAATTATCCCTACAAACATCTTTCGGGATGTGGGGTAGGGTTTAAATTAATGCAGGCATTTGCAATTGTCAACAATATCGATTTCGCTCAGCTCACTCCTTTACTCGATTTACTGGCGCTAAGCATTGCTTCGGACATTGTGCCCATTACCGGTGAGAACAGAATTCTTGCTTTTTTTGGATTGAAACAAATCAATAGTAATCCGAGTGTTGGACTTAAAGGCATTCTTGAGGTTTGCGGACTCACCGATAAGGAAATCACAATCAGTGATATTGTATTTAAAATAGGGCCACGTATCAATGCCTCCGGACGTATGAAGCTGGCCTCGGAAGCAGTAGAATTACTGGTTTCTTCTAATCCCGTTTTTGCAAAAGAAAAAAGCGATACGATCAACGAGTACAATAATGACCGCAAGGATTTAGACAAAAATATTACAGACGAAGCGATAGCATTAATTGCGTCGGACGAGCGTTATGCTACGCGTAGGTCAATAGTTGTTCACAAACCCGATTGGCACAAAGGCGTTATAGGTATTGTCGCTTCCCGTTTGTCCGAAGAGTATTACAAACCTTCTATTGTCCTTACCAACTCAAATGGCTTGGCTTCCGGGTCAGCACGTTCGGTTCCCGGTTTCGATATTTATAAGGCCATTGATTCTTGTCGCGATTTGCTCGAAACCTTTGGCGGCCATATGTATGCTGCCGGTCTTTCGATGAAAGAAGAGAACATCCCGCTTTTCACTGAGCGGTTCGAACAATTTGTTTCGGAAACTATCCTCGAAGAACAAACCTATCCTCAGATTGAAATTGATGCTTTGCTCGAGTTTAAAGATATTACACCTAAGTTTTTTAGAGTATTGAAGCAATTTGGCCCTTTTGGCCCCGGAAATATGAAGCCGGTTTTTGCATCTAAAAAAGTTTTCGATTACGGCACAAGTCGTTTGGTAGGGAAGGAGCAAGAGCATCTTAAACTCGAGCTTGTTGATTCGAGTTCCGAAAATGTAATGAACGGTATTGCCTTCAGAATGTTTGCTTACAACGATCACCTGAAAGCGCTGAATCCTCTTGATATCTGTTATACGATAGAAGAAAATACTTTTAATGGAAATACGAATATTCAGTTGATGATCAGAGATATTAAAATTGATGGAGAGTAATATACAGTTCGTATTATAACAACAAAAAAGGGAGTCAGCGACTCCCTTTTTTGTTGTTATAATACTGTAATCCAATTATGTGTGTCGGGTTCATCGCCGTATTGAATACCGCGTAATTTTTGATAGAGTTTGGTGCTGATGACACCGGGTTTTCCATCGTGAGTGAAAACATAAGAAACTTTTTCATCAAAGTCGTCGATGCGTTCAATCGGACTGATCACAGCGGCAGTTCCACAGGCACCCGCTTCCTCAAATGTAGAAAGCTCTTCCACCGGAATGTGACGTCGTTCTACTTTCATTCCCATTTCTTCGGCCAATACCATCAGACTCTTGTTGGTGATCGATGGTAAAATGGATGTTGATTCAGGAGTGATATAGGTGTTGTTTTTTATTCCAAAAAAGTTGGCTGCACCGCATTCGTCGATGTATTTTTTTTCTTTGGCATCTAAATAAAATACATTTGAATAGCCCAGTTCGTGCGCGTGTTGTCCGGCTACCAAGCTAGCCGCGTAGTTTCCGCCTACTTTGTATTTTCCCATGCCCAATGGTGCCGAACGGTCGTACTGACGCATGATTACAAATGGTGTTGTTTGAAATCCACCTTTGAAATAAGGTCCTACCGGCGTTACAAAAACAATAAACATATATTCGTCGGCTGGCTTTACGCCTACCTGGGGTCCACTTCCAAAAAGAACCGGACGTATATATAATGAAGCTCCCGATTCGTAGGGCGGTACAAAACGTTCGTTGTGTGTTACTGCTTTTACTACTGCTTCTTCGAATTTTTCAACAGGAACTTTAGCCATAACAGTGCCTTCGCTCGAATCTTGCATACGTAAAGCATTGTCACGCATCCGGAAAATACGAATTTTTCCATCTTTTCCACGAAATGCCTTGAGACCTTCGAACGATTCCTGTCCGTAGTGCAAAGCTGTAGCCGCCATGTGCAATGTCATGTATTCACTATCATGTACTTCCAGGTCGCCCCATGCTCCGTTTTTGTAGGTGCACCTGATATTGAAATCGGTTTTCATGTAACCGAATCCGAGATTACTCCAATCCATTTGTTCCATATTGTAATTTTTTTAGTTCTATTTGTCAGCCAATTATTGACTTTTTTTAGTCAATTTTGATCAGCTGATTTCCTATAGTAAGTTGCGCTTCGTTTCCCGTATTGAAAAGCAAATCAAGAATACTTAAGTGGGGAATGAATCCAAACTTTTGTTCGAAAACCTGATAATACGGCTTGATTTCTATAAATGCTTCCTTCTTGGGATGTATTTTGTCACGTAAATCAATCATTCGTTCCGAATGCTCTGCTTCGTACTTGTTAGTAAGAGTTATTTTAACATCCAATTCAAGTAATTCTAAGATCGTTTGTTGTATTGCTGTGTTAAAGTCCCACAAAAATACCCATTTTTTTTCAAAAAAAGGTTTTAAATCGTCAAAATAATATTCAAAAAACGGACTTGAATTATAGGCGGTCTCTATGGATCGCCAGTGATGTGTTTGCCAGTTGTTGTGATCCGATATGCGAATGTCGCGTATGGGTGTTTTTCCTGCACTGTCCACCGGTATGCTCAAATCCATTATGCCATTGGCTGTTGCTATTCTACAGCGGTTTCTGTAGGATTGCTTCTGATAATATTCATGTTGTTCCAGCAAAATTCGTTCTGAATTTGCCAAAACAACATAATAGTCTATCGGAGCCAAGTACGCAGTTGAAAGAAGAAAATTATCTCTCTGCATTTTTAAAGAACCTGTTGAAACGGATTTTGCCATCGAACCAGCCTTTGTCCTTGTTGAGCGAAAGCCAAACCAATACCGGACGACCAACAACATGATCTTCGGGAACAAATCCCCAGTAGCGCGAATCAAGAGAGTTGTGACGGTTATCGCCCATCATCCAGTAATAATCCATTTTGAACTGGTATGTAGTTACTTGTTTTCCGTTTACATAAAACTTTCCAGCCTTCATCTCAAAGCTATTTTTCTCGTAGTCGCGAATAATTCTTTCGTAAATCGGATAATTGTAAGCATTTAATGCCAGTTTAGCGCCTTTTTTCGGAACATAAATTGGTCCGTAGTTGTCGCGTGTCCATGGTTTATTGCCTCCAAGTGGGAAAACATCTCCCGTTTGATTTACCGTCTCTACTTGCATGCTCACCACGCCTGCTGTACTGAGCAAGGTGTTGTAAGCAGTCTGTGTAAGAGGTAGATGGTACAATGGCATTTCTGGATTGAATCCTAATGACTTAATTCCTTCGGCATATTGTAAATTGTCGATCAGGACTCTGTCAACCATACTGATTTCAAGTTTATCCAACGTGCTGATGATTGAGGTTCCATCTGTCTGAACAAAATAATTGAACTGTACCCCGGGAATTTCCTCTTGTTTTTCACCGTTGATCATCATCTGGTTGTTTTTTATTTCAATCCAATCGCCAGGAATGCCGACACAACGTTTTACATAGTTTTCGCGACGATCCACAGGGCGATAAATGATTTCGCCATATTCCTGTGTCTTCGAACGTACAATTTTTCGCCCAATTGCCAAACATTCTTCGTAAGTTGGGTTGGCCTCCGGATTCTTAACTTTAATAGAAGAAAGCCCTTCGTAATAGCAGCTTGTGTAATAATCAGGATTTTCTTTTTTCACAGCTACTGTGTCGCCTGTAGGGAAATTGAACACAACAATATCATTGCGGTCAATTGTGTCAAAACCTTTCAGTCGTTTGTATTCCCATTGCGGTGTTTCGATAAACGATTTGGTGTTGGTCACCGGAAAAGTGTGCTGTACCAATGGAAATGAGAGCGGTGTGTTTGGTACGCGTGGTCCGTAACTGGCTTTACTAACAAACAAAAAATCGCCTATTAACAATGACTTTTCGAGCGACGACGAAGGTATCTGATAATTCTGGAATAAGAATGTGTTAATGAAGTAGACAGCTACCAAAGCAAAAACTATGGCATCGACCCAGCCCATTACGGCTACAAATGATTTATTCTTCGATTTTTTCCACCAGGTCCAGGGAATATATTTGGAGATAAATGAGTCAATAATGACGGGCAGTAAAAGTAGCCACCAGAAATTGCCTACCCACGCCACAAAAAGAATGTAAATAAGACTCCATGCGCTGGCTTTAATCCATTGTTTCAGCGGTCGACGAAATCGTGAACCTGTTTGTTCGGTGCTCATATTGAATATTTTATTAGATGTTGTTTGAGTTTGAAACTAATAAATTGTTTGTTTTGAATAAAATAGCTATGACAGCTAAATTATATATTAAAATTTCAATAAATCCTCCATGCCCAGAAAACCTTTTTTGCCCGCAGTAAACTCGGCAGCCAATACGGCTCCCAATGCCAGACTTTCACGGTTTTTCAGTTCGTGAGTAATTTCGATAAAATCTACTTCCGATTCGTAACGAATGGTGTGGATGCCCGGAACCTGACCTTCGCGGATGGCTTTGATAGCAATGTCGGTCGATTCTTTTTCAGCATCGAGACTCCAATTGCTTTTTCTATCGATATTTGAAATGATACCTTCTGCAAGTGTTATGGCTGTGCCACTGGGCGCATCAAGTTTTTGTGTGTGATGCACTTCGGTCATTTCCACGTTATACACAGGAAAATCGTTCATTATTTTAGCAAGATACTTATTTACAGCTGCAAAAATGTTGACTCCTAGGCTGTAGTTCGAAGCCCAGAAAAGCGTATATCCATTTTCGGCCACTTCCTTTTTTACTTCTGGCAAATGTTCGCTCCAACCGGTAGTGCCCGATACTATGGGAACGCCTGCTGCAAAAGTCTTGCGGATATTCGACAAAGCTACCTGAGGAGCTGTAAATTCTATGGCTACATCGGCGCTTTTGAAGGCTGCCGACTCGAAGTCTGCTGTATTTTCAATGTCAATCACCGACACAATTTCGTGTCCTCTTTCCCGGGCAATGCGTTCAATCGTTTTGCCCATTTTTCCGTATCCTATTAATGCTATTTTCATAATTACCAGTTGCTATCTTATTATTTACTATTTACCACATTAATACTGACCTGTTCCGAGAAGGACAAGCGTACAGGCTTCCTCTGCTTCAATGCCGTTTTCTTTCAGCATACTTTCGAATTCAGCATTCTCTGTACCCGGATTAAAGACCACGCGCTTAGGTTTGAGCGAAATAATGTAGTCGTAATATTCAGGTTGACGCTGCGAACCAACATAAAGAGTTACAGTGTCAAGACCTTCGTACTTCTTCTTTTCAGTATCAATTGTTTTGCCAAAAATCACTTCAGGGCGCAATCCCAGCAGTTCAATTTCGTGACCGTGAGCCAGCAGACGTTCGGCGGCTTTGTAAGCGTAGCGCTCAGGATTATTGCTGGCGCCTATAATCAAAGTTTTTTTCATAAATAAAAACTCATTTTTTAGTGAAATAATAACCTTACGAAAGTGTTTTTAGCAGCCTCCGAAAAAGTCGAAACATTCGTAAATCTCTTCCTTCGAAGCAGTCTGGTTGATGTGTATTTCTCCAATGTCCGATAAAAGAGTGAAGTTTATTTCGTTCGAATCGTTTTTTTTGTCATGTGTCATTAATTCAAACAAAATATCATAGTCCTTGCAATCAATACTAAACGTTCCATAATACTCTTTTATTAGCTGTTTTAACTTAAGTAAGTCATCTTTTGGAAAATTTAGTTTTACGTGCGATAAATACAGCTCGCAAAGAAGCCCCCACATGACAGCATATCCGTGTAATGCAGGTTTTTCGGTTTTGTACGACAGGCTTTCGAATGCGTGTCCGATGGTATGCCCGAGGTTTAATGCTTTACGTATGCCTTGTTCTTTCGGATCTTGTGCCACAATGCGTTCTTTTATTCGTATGCTTGTGTCCACCAGGTCGCGCAAACTTTCAAAGTTGATGGTTTCCAGATCGAACTTAAGAATTTTATTCCACTCGCTGCGGGTATCAATCAATGCATGTTTCACCATTTCGGCATAACCCGAACGAAGGTTTTTATCATCAAGGGTTCTGAAAAAATCGATATTGATAAGCACTTCATCGGCAGGTGCAAAAACACCAATTTCGTTTTTCAATCCCATAAAGTTAATACCTGTTTTTCCGCCGGTAGCTGCATCTACAGCTCCCAAAAGCGATGTGGAAATATTGATGTAACGAATGCCGCGTTTGAATGTAGATGCTGCAAATCCGCCAATGTCAGTAATCATTCCACCGCCAACATTGATCATGAGCGATTTTCGGTTGGCGCCATGTTCGCTCAGATATTTCCATATAAGTACTGCTGAGTCTACATTTTTGTTCTCATCTCCACTGGGAATGCATATTAGATGACTGTTCCTTAGCCGGTTTGATTGTAGCACTAAAGGTAAACAGTGATGACGTGTATTGTCATCGGTCAGAATAAAAATATTTTCTGCCTTTTGTTCTCCGATTGCTTCGTTCAGTTCGGATATAAAATCTTTACATATTTTTGTAACCTGTTGATTCATCGTTTTTCAATTAGCCCACAAAGATACTTTTTTTCTTTAAAAAGTTCCGCTACATACTTATTTAAACCTTATTCTTTTTTATATTACGTTTTTTTATTGGGTTATTTCAAAAAAAATTATAATATTTTGTTCATATGAATAAATGTTCATATATTTGTACAAAATTTCAAACATGGATCAAAATACAGAAATAAAACAAATGGAAGATGCAGCTTATGTTCTTAAGGCTATTTCGAATGGAACAAGATTGTGTGTTATTTCTTTGCTTTCGGGACGCGATGAATTGAACGTTTCGCAACTTGTAGAGGAGTTAAAATGTGAACAGTCGTTGTTATCGCATCATCTTACCGATATGCGGGCCAAAGGCATTCTGAACTGTCGCCGGGATGGAAAAAATTGTTATTATTCTCTTAAAAATAAGCAGATTGTGCAGATTTTAGACTGTATCCGTTCTTGTAATTGTGCTTGATCTTTTTAGATAATATATGAAAATATGTTGGAATGAACATGTAACAAGTTAAAGACAAAAATTATGATGAAAGAATTTGTAGTAAAACATATGCTGAAAATAATAGGTTTGGTAGTTGGCGCATTGGGTGGCTTTCTGTACTATTATTTTATTGGTTGTCAGAGTGGTACTTGCCCTATTACCTCAAATCCGTACATTAGTATTGCTTATGGTGCGATAATTGGGTATTTGCTTTTTGATTTATTTCGAAAAAAAGAAGATAAGAAAGATGGAAATGATTAAAAAATATTTTTCGTCATGGGACCTCGCCCGGATCATCAAGCTTGTGTTTGGGGTGCTCATGGTGATAGGCTATTTTTCGACGAAGGAAAATATTTATTTGTTCGGAGCTGTATTTTTTATGGTGCAGGCTGTATTTAATATTGGTTGTCCCGGAGGGTCGTGTGCAACGAATGTTCCGAAAAAGAATGAAAAGCAGGTGATGAAATTTGATAAATACGAACCTAATAAAGCTAAAACAGATGTATAGTACATTTTATGTTTCAAAGTCGCAGTGCATGACTTGCGACAACAAAGTGCTGAAAACACTCGGAACACTTCGAGGGGTTTTTGGTGCCGAAATGGATAGAATTGAAGGAATGATAGTGGTGAATCACACTGATGAAGTGACACGTGAGCAAATAGCTTCGACACTTGATGGGTTAGGTTGGACAGAAATTCCTCAGGAACAAAATAATGTAGAATACGATGAGCCATCTATCTGGGGATGTGCCTTGTAAATGCAAACGAATTACGGATAATATAAATAAGAAAATGTAATAATAAATCAATATGAGAAAACTAATCGGAGCAACCTTAGTGCTCGCATTCATTGCTTTTACCGCTTGTGCTGGTAAAACAAAAGAAAATAATCAGGATGTAACAACAACAAAAGAAGAAAAAAAAATGGGAACAATTCATTTAACCAAAGCTGAGTTTTTAACTAAAGTGGCTAATTACGAAGCCAACCCGACCGAGTGGAAATATCTGGGTGACAAACCTTGTATTATCGATTTTTATGCCTCGTGGTGTGGTCCGTGTAAAACAATAGCTCCTATATTGGAAGATTTGGCAAAAGAATATGACGGTCAGATTTATATTTATAAAATTGATACTGAAAAGGAACAAGAACTGGCGGCTGCTTTTGGCATTCGCAGCATTCCTACCATTTTGTTCTGTCCGGTAGGCGAAAATCCGCAGATGGCTCAGGGCGCTATGCCGAAAGATGCTTTCAAACAAGCCATCGAAGAGGTTTTGCTCAAAAAGAAATAATTGTGCCTATCGGCTGTTTCTGTTGCTAAAAAACTCATAATTCCGGCATTGTTGAAATATTCGGTTTAGTCAGGTAGTATATTATTTGTTTTCTGACGCAAAAGTACCTAGGCTTTTTGATTTGCTTTGTTAATTGTTGTAAATCACAACTATTCGATTAAACCTATAAAAGAATCTAAAGTCAAAGCTAACAAAATACAACAACAATGTTTTACAATTTTAAAAATTGAATTTATGAGAAAGTATGTTATGTTAGCTCTTGCGGCTATTTTTACAATGAGTTTTGCAGTAAATGGACAGGATCAGCGTCCACCCCGTGGAGAAAGAGGATTTGGAATGCAACTGAGCGCAAAGGAGCGTGCTGCGCATTTGGCTACTCAACTTGAGCTTAGCGATGCTGAAAAGGCAAAGGTAGAAGCTTTGTTCGAAAAGCAGGATAAAAAGCGGGAAGAATTAAAGGCTGAAAATCAGAAGCTAAAAGAAGAAAGAGGAAAATTGGCCGAAGAACGTAAGTTGAGATTTGAGCAACAACGTAAGGCGGAAGATGCAGAACTACAGAGTATTGTAGGGAAAGAAAAGTTCGAAAAACTACAAACAATCCGTGCCGAACGTCAGGAAAAAATGAAGGAACGCATGGAGAAACGGAAATGTCCCCGGAATGGAAATGAACCGGTTTCCAAATAAAACTGGAAATGATTAAAAAAAAGTCCTGTAAGTTTTTGCTTGCAGGACTTTTTTTTAATCAATATCGAGATGTTCGGCTACAATTGCCTCGTTGAGGAATATTGAAGCTGACGACGAGAACTTATCAACCGATTCAGTTGTAAAATAACGAATAGAACTGTTCTTTGTGCATTTAGCGTCCATCTCGGGATGACGCTTAAGGTAATCGCTCAAACTTGCTGCCACCAATTCTCCCTGTGAAATAATTGTGATTCCGGAAGGGGTGTATTTCTTAATTTTATCCAGCATAAGCGGATAGTGTGTGCAGCCAAGCATCAAAGTGTCAATTTCAGGATCCGATTTCAGCAAATTTTCAAGGTTCTTTCTTACAAAATAATCGGCACCATCCGAATTGTGTTCGTTGTTCTCAATAATCGGAACCCATAGTGGACATGCTTCGGAAGTGACAATGATCTCTTTGTATAACTTATTTATTTCTAGAGGGTAGGAGTCCGATTGAACTGTTCCCGTTGTTGCTAACAGCCCTATGTGCTTACTTTTGGTTTTTGATCCTATTGCTTCGACGGTCGGACGGATAACGCCCAATACGCGTCGTTCAGGATCGAGCAATGGTAAGTCCTGCTGTTGAATGGTTCGTAAGGCTTTGGCCGAAGCAGTATTGCAAGCCAAAATAACCAAGTGGCAGCCCATTCCGAAAAGTTTAGTTACACATTCCAAGGTGTATTTGTAAACTACATCAAACGAACGTGTGCCGTAGGGTGTACGGGCATTGTCGCCTAAATAAATATAGTCGTATTCCGGAAGTTCAGCCCGGATTTTTTCCAAAATTGTTAAACCACCGTAGCCCGAATCGAAAATTCCGATGGGACCACTTGATGGGTTTGTATTTTTGCTATTGATCATAATTTTATAAAATCAGATGTATTGAGCTTTGTTCCTTTTTTTTGATTTGCACTAAGCATTAGTCAAACATTTGTCCTGAGTTGTTGCTCATTTGAACCATTTTGTCGTATTCGGCAGGAGACAGGTCGAGGAAGTAATAATTTTGAGGATTCATAATTTCGCCTCTCAGGTGTACTTCGTAGTGTAAGTGCGGACCTGTCGATTTTCCGGTACTTCCTACAAGCCCAATCACGTCGCCACGTTTCACTTTCTGACCGATACGAACTTTGATTTTACTCATGTGGCCGTACAAAGTAAGATAGCCAAATCCGTGGTTGATTTCAACGCAATTTCCATAGCCCTGTTTCCAACCTGAACTCACAACGGTTCCGTTTCCGGTGGCGTAAATATCAGTTCCAATGGGAGCCGTAAAGTCCATTCCCTGGTGGAAGCGGCGGGTGTGATAAACGGGGTCGATACGCCATCCATAGCCCGAAGCCATACGTGTCAGGTCTTTGTTCAGTACCGGCTGTATGGCGGGGATGCACTCAAGCATGGCTTCTTTATTTTTGGATAAAACAATAAGGTCGTCGTAGGATTTTGACTGGATATAAACCTGTTTACGTAATTCGTTTAGTTTTTTTGTGGTTTCAATAACAATTTCAGAGTTGGTCATATCCATCAATTGTTTGTAATACTCTTCGTTCGCGGCAGTGGCCTTGCGAACATCGAGAGCTATGGGTTCGGCCTGAAATACAACCCGATAAAAGTTATCATCTCTCTGCTGAAGGTCGCTCATTACTTCCTGTACTTCATTGAGCTGGCGTTGCAGAATTTTATACTGCGCCTGCATTCGACTTTTTTCTACGCCAAGTTGTTTTTCCTGAGGAGAATCGAAAGTGGAAACGAAAATAAGAAAAAATATAACTCCTAACGATGCTCCCGAAAAAAGATGGATGAGCACTTGCTTTAATTTATGAGCAAATGATTGAATTATAGGCTCATAATTTAATGTTTCGGTATTGAAATGGAATTTTATTTTTTTTGCCATAAGGACCTTTGTCGTGTGTCTGAAACGAAATTTTGTGCACGGAAATACACAAAATACAAGAATTCTGAATATTAGTAATTGAAGAATAGACTACAAATCTAAACTTTTATATTCGGTTTTGATGCAAAAGTAATAAATTTGAAGTATTTTTGCAGTCCAAATTTGATATTATTAACCTACAAGACAGAAAGGTCGAAAGTCGAAAGTCAAAAGTCGAAAGTCAAATCGGAATAAATCCGAACTTTAGAACTATGATAGAAGACATTAGACCATTGACTTTAGACATTAGACATAAAATATGACTTCACAAGAAATTCGTCAATCTTTTCTCGATTTTTTTGCATCGAAAGGGCACAAAATTGTTCCGTCGGCGCCTATGGTTATCAAAGACGATCCTACTTTGATGTTTACCAATGCGGGGATGAATCAGTTCAAAAACATTATTTTGGGCAATGACCCGATAAAATATTCACGGGTTGCCGACTCTCAGAAATGTCTTCGCGTCAGTGGCAAGCACAACGACCTGGAAGAAGTTGGTCACGATACTTACCACCACACCATGTTCGAAATGCTGGGTAACTGGTCGTTTGGCGATTATTTCAAAAAAGAAGCCATTGAATGGGCCTGGGAATATTTGGCCGAAGTGCTCAAGCTGGACAAAGACCGCCTTTACGTAACCGTTTTCGAAGGGTATGCGCCCGAAGGATTGGAGCGTGACGACGAAGCAGCTGCCATCTGGGAACAATTCCTACCAGCCGATCGGATTATCAACGGAAATAAAAAAGATAATTTCTGGGAAATGGGCGATACAGGCCCTTGTGGTCCGTGTTCCGAAATACATATTGACATCCGCGACAACGACGAGCGCGCCAAAATTGACGGTTTGACACTCGTAAACGGAAGTCACCCGCAAGTAATTGAGATTTGGAACAACGTGTTCATGCAATACAACCGCAAAGCCGACGGCTCGCTCGAAGGACT
Organism: uncultured Paludibacter sp.; assembly: GCA_963678465.1. Taxonomy (GTDB): domain Bacteria; phylum Bacteroidota; class Bacteroidia; order Bacteroidales; family Paludibacteraceae; genus Paludibacter. The sequence goes on along the minus strand of OY782858.1, from coordinate 2,275,179 downwards.
TCCTGCCAAGGTAATTGATACCGGTATGGGCTTCGAACGTTTGTGTATGGCTATGCAGGGCGTTCAATCCAATTACGACACCGATGTTTTCACCCCAATCATTGCCGAAATTGGCCGCGTGTGTGGTGCTGAATATGGCAAAGACGAAAAAGTGGATATCGCCATGCGCGTTATTGCCGATCATATCCGTACCATCGCGTTTTCAATTACCGACGGACAATTGCCTTCGAATGCCAAAGCCGGTTATGTAATCCGTCGCATCTTGCGCCGTGCCGTGCGTTACGGTTACACTTTCCTCGGTCAACGTCATGCTTTCATGTACAAACTCATCACTGTGTTGAGCGAAAACATGGGTAAAGCTTATCCGGAACTGCTTTCGCAAAAAACGCTGATTGAAAAAGTAATCAAAGAAGAAGAAGAATCGTTCCTACGCACGCTGGAAACCGGTATTAAATTGCTTGACAAAGTAATGGCCGACTCGAAAGCTGCTGCTAAGGCTGAAATTGAAGGCAAAGTCGCCTTTACTTTATACGACACATTCGGATTCCCATTGGATTTGACAGAATTGATATTACGCGAAAATAACTTCACCGTAAATATCGACGAGTTCAACTCCGAAATGCAAAAACAAAAAGAACGTGCACGCAATGCCGCTGCTACCGAAACAGGCGACTGGGTAACCGTTCGCGAAGGCGACAGCGTATTTGTGGGCTACGATTTCACATCGTTCGACACTGAAATTTTGCGTTACCGCAAAGTGAAACAAAAAAATCAGGAATATTACCAGATCGTACTTTCAAACACCCCTTTTTATGCCGAAATGGGAGGTCAGGTAGGCGATAGCGGCGTATTGGTTTCTGAGGAAGAAAGCGTTGAAATACTTGATACTAAAAAAGAAAATAACTTAGCGGTTCATATTGCCAAACAACTTCCTAGCGACGTTACGGCTACGTTTACGGCTACTATAAATACCGAAAACCGTCAGGCAACTTCCTGCAACCACTCGGCTACTCACTTGTTGCACGAAGCATTGCGCGAAGTATTGGGTACACATGTAGAGCAAAAAGGTTCGTTTGTAAGTCCTGAGGCATTGCGTTTTGATTTTTCACATTTCCAGAAACTTACAAAAGAAGAAATTCGTGCTGTGGAAGCCATTGCCAATCGTAAAATCCGCGAAAACTATCCTCTTCAGGAGCGTCGCGACACACCGATTGTCGAGGCACAGGCCATGGGAGCTATGGCGCTTTTTGGCGAAAAATACGGCGAGTCGGTTCGTGTTATCCAATTCGGAACGTCTACCGAGCTTTGTGGTGGTACACACGTACAAGCTACCGGCGAAATAGGCTTGGTACGCATTGTTGCCGAAACATCTATTGCAGCGGGTATCCGTCGTATTGAAGCTATATCGGCTAAGGGCGTGGAGAAACTACTCGATGCACAACAGGATACTTTGAGCGAAGCCAAAGAATTGCTCAACAACACACCCGATTTGCTGAATGCCATTAAAAAAGCACAAGACGAAAACAGCGAATTGAAAAAGCAGGTGGAAGCTTTTGTTCACGAAAAAATCATGTCGTTGCGCAACAGCCTGCTGGCCGAAGCAACCAACGTGAACGGCACAAAAGTAATCAGCTACGAAGGCACGTTGAATGCCGATCAGGTGAAAACACTGGCGTTCCAAATTCGCAACGTACAAGCCGAAAAGCTTTTCTTCGTAGCCGGCTGTGTAGCCGATGGCAAACCATCACTGACCGTATTACTGAGCGACGACCTTGTTGCCGGTGGACTGAATGCTGTAAACATTGCCCGCGAAGCTGCCAAGGAAATTCAGGGTGGCGGCGGCGGACAACCTTTCTTTGCTTCGGCAGGAGGTAAAAATCCGGCTGGCATTCAGAAAGCAATTGCAAAAGCATTGGAAGCATTGAAATAAACTGAAAAAGCGATTTCGAAAGATACCCCGGAAGTTTACAAATACTTTCGGGGTGTTTTTTATTAAAACATCGGGAGACTCACGTAGGTAAAATGATCTTAATTATTTAAATGAATATCCGTTTCATTACCTACTTCTTTTGTACAAATTCTCTTTAAGGATCGACCTCGTCCGGTGAGCCAAAAAATGGAGTGAAGTAGGCGTAGAAAACTTTTCTGTTTGAGTCCCGACGTATTTCGTCGGGGCGAGTTTAAAAGTTTTCAGCCCGCAAACGACTAATTTTTTGAGCGAAGCGGGCGCAGTCTTGACTTTTTTTGCTTACTTTTTTGTGTTAAGACAAAAAAGTAAGTGGGGTTTTAGGGGCAAAGCCCCTGTTGTGTTGAAGTCTAAAGCTTCAGGCAATCTATCGGATGATCATAATTATTTATTTTATTTCTCACTAAAAGTTTTTTCTTAAAGGATTGCTATCTTTGCGTTCAAACCTAACTCTCAGGTTTTGTTGCTAAAAATTGGATTTTAATTTTGAAATTGTATGAAAATAGCTAAGAAGGTTTCGAACAGATTGTATTTTAAAACTTCATTAAAAGGTATTGGAGTAGGGTTTTGTTTTCTTTTTATCAGTATTTCTTCTTTTGCACAATCCTACGAAACTCAATTTTCGAAGCCCCTCGGGCAGGTTTTGCAGGAAATAAGCGCTCGGTTCAATGTAAAATTGAAATACGAGGCCGATACTGCAGGACTAATACTGCCGTTTGCCGATTTTCGCATTCGCCCATATTCGGTGGAGGAATCATTGACAAACGTGTTGTCTGTTTTCGATTATAAATTTAGCAAACAAAACGAGAGTACTTATAAGATAAGAGCTTACGAATATCCGCGCAGAATGCCTGAAGATGGTGTGAAAATGCTGGCTTACCTCAATACATTATGCAACGACTCGACAACATGGATGGTACGTCGCGCTGCATTGAAAAAGGAAGTGCGTGAGCGTTTGCAAATTGATGCGGCACTTGCCCAACGCACACATTCAACTCCGATTTTATCGTCTGTGCGAAAATACGATGATTATTCGGTACAAAACTTTGCCATTGAAACATTGCCCGGATTGTATGTAAACGGTTCAATTTACACGCCACTTATGAAGGGGAAGAAAGCGCTGATCCTTTGTCCTAACGGACATTGGGCTGGTGGACGTTATAACAGCGATGAACAAACTCGTTTTGCTACATTGGCTCGTATGGGCGCCATTTGTGTGAGTTATGATTTGTTTGGATGGGGCGAATCGGCTTTGCAGGTGTCGGCAGCAGCTCATCGAACATCGGTTGCGCATATCGTTCAAATTATGAATGGAATAACTATTCTTGATTATATGCTGACGCGAAAAGATGTTGACCCTAAACGTGTTGCTGCCAATGGAGGTTCGGGCGGAGGTTCGCAAGTGGTGTTGCTCTCGGTGCTCGATGACCGATTGACGGCGGCCTGTCCAACCGTAAGTTTGGCTTCGCATTTCGATGGTGGTTGTCCGTGCGAAAACGGAATGCCTGTATCGCTTGCCTGCGGAGGTACTAACAATGCGGAGTTGATGGCCACTTTTGCCCCTAAGCCTGTTTGCATTATTTCGGATGGAAAAGATTGGACAGCTTCAGTGCCCTGGCTCGAATATCCCTACCTGCAACGCATTTTCGGTTTTTATAACGCCGTTCAGCAGGTAAGTAATGTGCATTTACCTACCGAAGCTCACGATTTTGGTGTGAATAAACGTAAGGCGGTGTACGATTTTTTTATCAATGTATTCAATCTTGATTCAAAGATGCTCGACGAGACAAAAGTAACAATTGAGCCGGAACGTGCTATGTATAGTTTTGGCGATAAAGCCGAAAAAATGCCGGCCAATGCCATTCGTGAATATAAAGAGGTTGAAAAACTTATTTATCGTTGATTTTATTGTTCTTTTAAGTGCTGTGTTTTGATTGGTTTGCTAAGGCTAATTTAGCTAAGTTGGCATTTTCAATCGGGATCATTTTTTATCTTTCCGATTTATGTATTTATGCCTCAAGGTATATGTTTTAGGGGCAAGATGTACTTTCCTTGTCTGTTTACTTTCCTGATATTTATTTGGTTATTTAAGTCAATAATTGTTTTTTTAAGGTTTTCAAAATGATGTTTTTACACATTTTTTGTCAAAAAATCTACATATAATTAAAGATTTGTTGCATATATTTGCCACGTTAATTTTTGTATGAATTCACAAAAAAACAAAACCCTTAAAAACTAATTCACAAATGAAGAAAGACAAATCACTCTTAAGACGTGTGATGTTTTTTGTTATTGCCATTTCTCTGCACGGGATGTTATTGGCGCAAACAAAAACCATTACAGGTGTAGTAAAAGACGCCACTGGCGAAGTAATTATTGGTGCTTCTGTAGTTGTAAAAGGCACAACAATAGGAACTATAACAAATTTGGATGGAACTTTTAGTATTCAGGCTCCCGCAGATGCCAAAAGTATTGTATTTACTTATGTGGGAATGCAAAGGCAGGAAGTTGCCATTAGTGGGAACATTATCAATGTGGTATTGAAAGAAGATGCCAAAGGTTTGGATGAATTGATAGTCGTGGGCTATGGTTCGGTGCGAAAAAGCGATCTAACCGGTTCTGTGTCGAGTATGAACGCTGCAAAAATCACTGAAAAAGGTACAATTTCAGTCGTCAGTGCACTTCAGGGTTCAGTGGCAGGAGTACAGGTAAATCAAAGCTCATCAAGAGCCGGAGCAGCGTTCGATATTATTGTTCGCGGACAGAATTCGGTTTCGGGAAGTACAGCTCCTCTGTATGTGGTGGATGGTGTTATTACATCCGGCATCGATTTTTTAAACCCACAAGATATCGAAAGAATTGATATCCTGAAAGATGCAGCATCTACTGCCATTTACGGGTCTCGTGGTTCCACCGGAGTTGTAATTGTTCAGACAAAATCAGGAAAAAATGTAAACACAGCTTCAAAGCCAACGATATCGTATGATGGATATTATGGTGTAACCAACATTGTAAGGACTCCGAATTTTATGAGTACGAAGGATTGGATGAATTACAGAATCATGAATTATCAGTACACTTCGGATAGTAATAGTGATGGTGTTCTTGAATTTGCAACAGCTGACCTGAAAAACGTTGGATGGGTGGCGTTCAGTTGCGCGACTTAAAAGATGGTAAGGGACTACAACAGGTATATGCTGATGGAACTTTTGGTGGAAGTGAGTGGCTGCTGAATAGATATTTGAATAATATTAGTACCGACTGGGTTGACCTGGTGAGCCAGCAAGGCAGTCAACAGAACCATTATATTGATATCTCGGGAGGAACGAAAGATGTATCGTATGTAATCGGATTTGGATATCAGGACGAAAAAGGAGTTTATGTGAACGATCAGTATTCGCGTTATAACTTAAAGGCGAATATCACTGCGAAACTAAGCGATAAATGGTCGGCAGGTTTTAATATCAATACTGCTTATTCCACGCAAGAACAAGGAAGCGAAAATTCAATTCTGAGTGCCTATCGCATGAGCCCGATCACAAGCGCTTATGCCAACGGAAAACTTGATCCTGCTTCGAATCACCTGGAAGGAGATATCGTTGTGGTTCCAGGAAAAACAACTGAAAATCTTAAAGATGCCGCCGGAAATGCTATTTTCCCTAATTCGATAGGCAGTGGCGGTTTTACTTCGTCGATAAATCCTCTTATCGATCTGAACAGCACGCATAACAATACGCGTAAAATTGTGGGGATTGGTAGTGCTTATCTGCAATTCAACCCAACGAAAGATTTGACAATTAAAAGTACATTCTCTCCAAGTTTGAATACTTACCGAAAAGGACTGTCGAAAACTACCATGGCTGAAGGAAATTATGATAACCCATTGACATCATCGGTAGAGAATGATGCCAAAGCAAGTGTTGATAATTTTACTTATTTCAATTGGACATTTGACAATCAGGTGAATTATAAATTTAACATCAAAGAGGATCATACTTTTGATGTGATGGGACTTTATAGTTTGTACAGCGAAAACTCGGAGCTTTATTCTGCCATTACAGCCGGATATAACTGGACTTATGACTGGTATAATTTAGGAACGGCAACCACTACTGCAAATACAAAAATTGGAAGTGCCTATTCGAAATCGACAATGCAATCTGTTGCAGGCCGGTTGAATTATGGCTACAAAGGAAAATACTTAGCTGCCATCACATTGCGTGCCGATGGTTCTTCAAAACTTGCCGAAGGTAATCAGTGGGTGACATTGCCATCATTGTCGTTGGCATGGCGTGCTACCGAGGAATCGTTTATGGAAGCAACCAGAGGAGTGATTTCGAACCTGAAAATCAGAGCCAGCGGTGGTTATACTGCTAACAATAATATCAATGCTTATTCTACTCAGACTCCTGCCAATGTAACTACTTATTACAATTTTGCAGCAGCCAGTGCATTAGGTGTAGCTCCCGGTTCTATTGCCAACAGATCGTTGACATGGGAAAAAACCCGTGAATTAGATTTTGGGATTGATTTAGGACTATTTAATCAACGCATTGATTTGACGATGGATTTATACAATCGCTTGTCGACCGGGTTGCTTCAAAAACGTAGCTTGCCGTTGGAATCGGGTGCCGGAACAATGACTGATAACCTGGGTTCGGTATTGAACAAAGGTATTGAATTGGCATTGAATGCCTCCATTATTCGTACACGTGACTTAAACTGGTCGGTTGGAGCTTCGTTTACATCGAATGTGAACGAAATCGTCAATCTGTTTGGAAACACCACTCCCGGATATATATTTATCAACAGCAGTACACAAAAATGGATGGTGGGCGAAAGCATCAATTCTATTTATGGTTATGTGTATGATGGCGTTTGGACTGCAGATGATATTCAGCAAGCCATAATTAATAAAGATCCCCGTGTAGTGAATTCGGCAGGTAAAACTATTGCCCGCGAAGGTCAGGCCAGGGTTAAAGATTTTGATGGAAATGGAATTAATGCCGATGACCGCAGAATACAGGGACATTCGGATCCGAACTGGACTGCCGGATTTAGCACTAATTTGTCGTACAAAGGCATTGACTTTTCGATGAATTTATATACTGCGCAAGGTATGACTGTTTTCTCTCCGTTTATTGAGGAATTTACAAATTACAACGATCGTGGACGTCAGAAACTGGTTATGGACTACTATATTCCTGCTGGTACTACTATCCTTAATGCTGATGGTTCGTTCGGCATTCAAGCAACAGCGCACAACTATCAGGGACGCCCCATGGTATATACCGACAACGCAAATAAAGCCAATAGCGGTCCTTACTGGCATACTTCAAAAGAAACAGCTAACGATATGCCAGGTGCATGGGTGGATGCGTCTTATGTCAAAATCAGAAATATCTCGTTAGGATATACTTTGCCTAAAAAACTGATTCAGCCCATTGGCATTACTAATTTGCGTTTGTATTGCAATGTGCTTAATCCATTTGTATTTACCGATTACGAAGGCTTCGATCCCGAATGGGCAAGCGCTTCGATGGGTAGAGACAATGGTCCTGCTACTACTACTTACCAATTTGGTTTAAGCGTGAAGTTTTAATCGTTTAATTTTTTATAATAGAAAAATATATGAAAAAGATATTAATATTATTCGTTGTTGTAACTTCTCTGTTGATGGCGGGGTGTTCAGATTTTCTGACTGAAAACAACAAATCGAACCCAGATGCAGCTGTTTTGTACAAAACAACTTCCGGGTATGAATCACTTGTGAATTCTTGTTATGCTACTTTGCGTGATGTTTATGGCGACAACATCGAAATGTTTGTAGCCGGAACTGATTTGTATAAAGTAGGTCGTGCGGGTTTAACGTCTCAGGGATTAGGCACTTATCAAAGTCTTACTCCTGCCGATAATTCGGTGAAGGCATTTTATTCGGTTGTTTATCAATCGATAAAAAGATGTAACGATGCTGTTTACTACGGCGAACTCAATAAGCATAATGCAGTACGCGTAGCCGAAGTTCGGTTTTTGCGTGCTTATTATTTCTTCCAGTTGGTTCAGCAATTTGGCGATGTGGCATTGGCTACCGAATTTATAACTGCACCTGTTACCAGCTATGAAAGAACTCCGGCGAGCGAAGTGTATACATTTATTATTGATGAAATGAAAACGGCGCTTGCAGCACTTCCGGCTACTGCAGCCAATAGGGTGAATCAGAGAGTAGTGAACCATTATTTGTCGTTGGTTTATCTTACCCGTGGCTACGAAACTTATGGGTCGCCTTCCGATTTTCAATCGTCGGTAGAATATGCCACTGCTGCAATAAACAATCAGGGGCTTACATTGCCTTTCGATGGGAAAACAGGTATATTCTTCCCGGGTAACGAGAAAAATGCAGAGATTATTTTTGCAGTTCAGTATAGTTCCACATCATTGGCCAATGTAACTTCCGGCAATTCGCAAGCATCTTCTTTTGGCGCTTATCTGGGCGGATCGGATGGAGCCGTTAACGATGGTATGACCTATATGAATACAAAAATGAAACCTACCATGCGATTGTATAATCTGCTAAGCGCCGATGCGAATGATAAACGCTTTGCCGGAACGTTTATGCAGGAGCTTTATGGTGTGGTTGCTACCGGAAAGTGTAGTTTCTATTCTTATTTTAAAAAATATGATACACGCAATGATCTTGAAGTGTTGATGTATTATCCAAAACCCGGACAAACTCAGGCCGATGTAGATGCATGGAAAGCAATTAATCCTGCAAAGCGTTCGGCTACTACTATCAAATTCCCCGGCACTAATAATTGGGAAAAAAATGACCTGGATAAGGATTATCCTTGTATCAAGAAATTCTCAGATCCGGATGCACCGTTCAATACTACTGCCAGCCGTCGCGATATATTTCTTGCCCGATTGGCCGAAACGTACCTGATTCGTGCTGAGGCTTATATCAAAATGGGGGCTAAACAAACCGAGGCGAAGAATGATATAAATGTGGTGCGCACAAGAGCTGGTGCAGCCAATGTCACTGAATCGGAAGCGACAATTGATTATATTCTTGATGAGCGTGCACGCGAGTTTGCCGGAGAATACAATCGTTGGTACGATTTGAAGCGTACGGGTAAATTAGTGCAATATGTGTCAGCCTACAACCCCGATGTGCCAAGTGAAGCGAATATGAAAGGAAGCGATGGTCAATATAAAGTGTTGCGTCCAATCCCACAAGATGCCATTGGGCTTAATAGTGCAACTGTTGTACAAAACCCAGGTTATTAATTTGTGTATCATGTTGTTTATAATGGAGGAAGGTTCATAAGAGCCTTCCTTTTTTTTGCGGGCAGGTGTAAAATAGAAAAACGCAATTGATTGATAATCAATTGCGTTTTCGTTTTATAAGTGGTACCACCAGGAATCGAACCGGGGACACAAGGATTTTCAGTCCTTTGCTCTACCAACTGAGCTATGGTACCTCTTTTGTTTTGCGAGTGCAAAGATAGGGCTTTTTTTTAATATGCAAAACTAAAAATTCAATTTTATGAAAAAAAATTATCTTCAAATTATATTTGTGTTTTTTTAGAGGAATTAATACCTTGATTTGGTTTTAAATAAGTATTTTTGTAGATGTTTTAATTTTAACTATTTTCTTGTTGTAAGCTACTTTTTCATAATGTTTACAGTCTCTTTAAATAAAACCGAATGAATATAACCATAGAACTTTTTTTGCTTATTGCTTCAATATTGCTGTTTTTTAGTTTAATAGTAGGTAAGTCGGGCTATCGATTTGGCGTTCCTGTGTTGCTGCTTTTTCTCTTTATCGGATTTGCAGCGGGCAGCGATGGTTTGGGGTTGCAGTTTGGCTCACCAAAAATTGCTCAGTATATAGGTGTTTTTGCATTGAATATCATTTTGTTTTCGGGGGGAATGGACACCCGCTTTTCAGAGATAAAGCCTATTGCAGTAAAAGGGGTAGTGCTTGCCACGGTAGGTGTGCTGCTCACCGCTCTTATTACCGGATTGTTTATTTATTGGCTTACCAATAGCATTGTCCATTCTGTTACATTTAGTTTGGTTGAATCATTGTTGTTGGCAAGTGTTATGTCGTCTACCGATTCAGCATCTGTTTTTGCGATACTTCGTTCGAAGGGCTTGTCTTTGAAAGAAAATCTCCGTCCCCTGCTCGAACTGGAGAGTGGAAGTAATGATCCAATGGCGTTTATGTTGACCATCGTGTTGATTCAGTTGCTTCAAATGCCCGATATCAGTGGCTGGGAGATTGCACTTATGTTTTCAAAGCAATTGATAATAGGAGCTTTGGGCGGATTTCTGATTGGGAAAATGGCGGTGAAGTTAATTAACAGAATAAACCTCGACAATGATGCTTTGTATTCAGTGTTGTTGCTTACTGTCATGTTCTTTTTATTCGGATTTACCGATTTTATAGGTGGAAACGGATATTTAGCGGTGTATGCTGGAGGGCTGATGATAGGGAATCATAGATTTGTGCATAAACGCAGTACGCTTAAATTTTTCGATGGGCTTACCTGGCTTTTCCAGATTGTGATGTTCCTTACGCTTGGTCTGCTCGTGAATCCTTCAGAATTGATTCCGGTGGCAGGTGTTGGGATTATAATCGGTTTTTTTATGATTATTTTTTCTCGTCCTATCTCAGTATTTTTATCCTTGTTGCCATTTAAGAATATGAGTTTTAAAGCCCGTCTTTTCACTTCGTGGGTAGGGTTGCGTGGGGCGGTGCCTATCATTTTTGCCACTTATCCGTGGATAAGCGAAGTGCCAAATGCAAAAATGATTTTCAATATCGTTTTCTTTATCACCATTTTATCATTGGTGGTGCAAGGGACAACGGTATCAGGTATGGCACATTTGCTTAAATTATCATTGCCCGTTCCGCCCAAAAGACAATTGAAAGAATTTGATGTTGAGTTTTCGGACGAAATAAAATCGGCCATGTGCGAGATAACTGTGAATGACGAAATGCTTAAAAACGGCCGACGGGTGATGGACGTTTCGATGCCCGATAAAACGCTGCTCGTAATGGTAAAGCGAAGCAGAAAATACTTTATTCCACGGGGAAATACCCAGCTCGAAAAAGGTGATTCTTTGCTGATTATTACTGATGATGAAGAAGCCATGCGCGAAACTCAACGACAATTAGGAGCTAAAGTTACTGAAACGTAAATATTTAATTCACAAATGATTCATTTAAAACAGGTAGTGTTATAGTCGAAAAAAATGATTTTGGCTGTCTGCCTGTTTTTTTGTATTTTTGCAGTCCAAAATAAAATTATAAAAATTACGAATGAACAGAATCCGCAATTTTTGCATTATCGCTCATATTGATCATGGTAAGAGTACATTAGCCGATCGCCTGCTTGAATACACCAACACCGTTGCCGGTAAGGAAATGCAAGCACAGGTGCTCGATAATATGGATCTTGAAAGGGAGCGGGGAATTACAATAAAAAGTCACGCTATACAAATGAATTATCGTTTGAATGGTGAAGATTATATTTTTAATTTAATAGATACTCCGGGGCACGTGGATTTCTCTTACGAGGTTTCCCGGTCGATCGCAGCTTGTGAAGGCGCTTTGCTGATCGTTGATGCTACTCAGGGTATTCAGGCACAGACTATTTCGAATTTGTATATGGCATTGGAACATGATTTGGAAATTATTCCTATCATGAATAAAATGGACATGGACAATGCAATGCCCGATGAGGTTGAAGATCAGATTATTGAATTGATTGGCTGCAAGCCCGAAGATATTTTGCGCGCCAGTGGAAAAACAGGTATGGGAATTCCGGATATTTTGGAAGCCATTGTTACCCGTGTTCCTGCTCCTAAGGGTGATCCTGAGGCGCCACTGCAATGTTTAATTTTCGACTCTGTCTTCAATTCGTTTCGCGGCATTATTGCTTATTTCAAAATTGAAAACGGAACTATCAATAAAGGTGATTTTGTAAAGTTCGTGAATACCGAAAAAGAGTATTATGCCGACGAAATAGGGGTGCTTAAACTTGATATGTCGCCCACAAAGTCACTCAGTGCCGGTAATGTAGGTTATATTATTTCAGGAATCAAAACGTCGAAGGAAGTAAAAGTGGGTGATACCATCACACATGTAAAACGTCCGTGCGAAAAACATATTGATGGATTTGAGGAAGTTAAACCAATGGTTTTTGCCGGTGTTTATCCTATCGAAACCGAAGATTTCGAAGATTTACGTGCTTCAATAGAGAAACTTCAGCTGAATGATGCTTCGTTGACCTTCGAAGCAGAATCGTCGGCTGCACTTGGCTTCGGATTCCGCTGCGGATTTTTGGGTATGCTCCACATGGAGATTATTCAGGAACGTCTTGATCGTGAGTTCGATATGAACGTAATCACAACGGTTCCCAACGTGTCGTACAAAGTTTACACCAATAAAGGTGATCTGATTGAAGTGCATAATCCATCTGGTTTGCCCGACATTATGTCTATCGATCGTATCGAAGAGCCTTACATCAGGGCATCGATCATAACACGGACTGATTTTATCGGTCAAATAATGACGCTTTGTTTGGGTAAACGTGGTGAATTGGTGAAACAAAATTATATTTCGGGCAATCGCATGGAGTTGATTTATGATTTGCCTTTGGGAGAAATTGTATTCGATTTCTATGATCGACTGAAAAGTATTTCGAAAGGATATGCTTCGTTTGATTATCACATGAGCGGTTTTCGTCCATCAAAATTGATTCGTTTGGATATTCTGCTGAACGGAGAACCTGTGGATGCGCTTTCTTGTCTTATTCATTTTGATAACGCAGTTCCACTCGGCAAACGCATGTGCGAAAAATTGAAAGAGCTTATCCCGCGTCAGCAATTTGATATTGCTATTCAGGCTGCTATTGGGGCGAAAATTATTTCGCGCGAGACGATAAAGGCTGTCCGTAAGGACGTTACCGCAAAGTGTTACGGTGGAGATATCAGTCGGAAGCGCAAGCTTCTTGAAAAACAGAAGAAAGGTAAAAAACGTATGAAGCAAATCGGAAATGTTGAAGTTCCGCAGAAGGCATTTTTAGAAGTGTTGAAACTTGATTAAATCGCCTGTTGTCAGTACTTTGATTATTTCAAGGGCTTTATTTACGTTAAATCACAATCTCTATAATTTAATTTTGAGTACTTTTGCATATTGAAGAATAGATAAAGACTCCAAAAAGAAACAAATAATGTCAGAATTTTCAGGACATATTTCACAGATTATCGGCCCGGTAGTTGATGTGTTTTTTAAAGCAGATGAAAAAGGTGAGTTAAGATTACCCTCCATTAATGATGCTTTAAGTATTAAAAGACAGAATGGAAATGAGCTAATTGTTGAAGTTCAGCAGCATATCGGCGAAAATACCGTGCGATGCGTCGCCATGGATTCTACCGATGGACTTAGCCGCGGATTGAAAGCTGTTGCCTTGGGACGACCCATTTCAATGCCGGTAGGAAATCAGGTGAAAGGCCGATTGATGAATGTAATTGGCGATTCGATTGATGGAATGAAACCGCTTGATAAAGCAGGCTCTTATCCGATCCATCGCGAACCACCAAAATTTGAAGAACTTACCACCAGCGAAGAAGTGCTTTTCACCGGAATCAAAGTGATTGATTTACTCGAACCATATGTGAAGGGTGGAAAAATCGGACTTTTTGGCGGTGCCGGAGTGGGCAAAACCGTTATTATCATGGAATTGATCAATAATATTGCCAAGGGTCACAGTGGTTTCTCTGTTTTTGCCGGTGTGGGCGAACGTACACGTGAAGGTAATGATTTACTTCGTGAAATGATTGAGTCGGGCGTTATCCGTTATGGTGAAGAATTCAAAAAGAGCATGGACGAAGGAAACTGGGATCTTTCGAAAGTAGATTACAGCGAAGTGGAGCAGTCGCAGGCTAGTCTGGTGTTTGGTCAGATGAACGAACCTCCCGGCGCACGTTCTTCGGTAGCTTTGTCGGGGCTCACAGTTGCTGAATCGTTCAGAGACAATGGAGAAGAAGGCGGACGTGATATTTTGTTTTTTATCGATAATATTTTCCGTTTTACGCAGGCAGGTTCAGAGGTTTCGGCCTTGTTGGGACGTATGCCATCGGCTGTGGGTTATCAACCCACGCTGGCCACCGAAATGGGACGTATGCAGGAACGCATTACTTCTACCAAAAGCGGATCCATTACTTCAGTACAAGCGGTGTATGTTCCCGCCGATGACCTTACCGATCCGGCTCCGGCTACAACATTTACGCATCTTGATGCCACCACGGTGTTGAGTCGTAAAATTGCAGAGTTGGGCATATTCCCGGCTGTGGATCCACTCGATTCCACATCGCGTATCCTAAATCCGATCGTATTGGGTGAGGAACATTATGAGACAGCCCAGCGGGTAAAACAAATACTTCAACGCAACAAAGAATTACAGGATATTATTTCCATTCTGGGGATGGAGGAATTGTCGGACGAAGACCGCATGACGGTGAATCGTGCCCGTAAAGTACAGCGTTTCCTCTCGCAACCATTTGCTATGGCAGCGCAGTTTACAGGAGTTCCGGGCGTGATGGTGCCGATTGCTGAAACTATTCGTGGATTCAAAATGATACTTGATGGACAGTTAGACGAATTGCCTGAGATGGCTTTCCTGAATGTGGGGACTATCGACGAAGCCATTTCCAAAGGACATCAACTGATGAAACAGGCTCGTAAATCAGTAAACAACTAACCAGAGGAAGGTAAATATAGTATGAAACTGACTATTTATACTCCGGAAAAAATGTTTTTCTCAGGCGAAGTGGAAGTAGTCACTTTGCCCGGGTTGTCAGGATCGTTTACAATACTTGACTATCATGCAGCGCTTATTTCTTCGTTAGGAAAAGGAAGTGTGATGTTCAGGGATAAAAACGGAGTAACCGACTTTTTGATTGAAAACGGTTTTGTGGAGGTGAAAAAAAACGAGGTGATTGTTTGTACCGAATTAATGAACATAAAATGAAAGAACTAAGGACTAAAGTTGTTGTTCTTTTTACTTTCCTCATGCTGGTTGCAGCCTGGGGCTTTTGGTGGTTGCAAACGGTATTGATACCGACTGGTGCTATCGATGCTTATCCTTTTATACCTCTTGTGTTTTATTTTTCGGGTATTGTGTTGGTACAGACTCTGTATCGATTGGATAAAACCAATCCCCGTAAATTAGTGAATGTGTATATGTTGCTAAAATTATTGAAAATGGTAATTGCCGGAATTATGGCGCTCATTTATTTATTGGTGCTCCATACTCCACTGAAACCATTCATTATTGTTTTTGCAGCTTTTTATATGCTGTATATTCTGTTCGAAACTTATGTGTTTTATAGTTTCGAAAAACAAATAAAAAAGGAACGCAAATGAGTCGATATCTGAAAATATATATTCTCCTCGTAGTGACGTTCATGTTATCGTTCGTCAATTCTCAGGCTGTAGCATCATCTACCGTCGACAACAAACCGCTTGATGTGCGGACATTTATTCTCGATCATGTTTCGGACTCCTATCAGTGGCATATCACTACCATTGGCGATCGACATATTTCTATTCCTTTGCCTGTAATTGTTTACAGCAATACAACAGGTTGGCATGTTTTTATGTCATCGAAATTTCATGGCGGGCATTCGCACGATGGCTTTATAATAGCTACCGAAGGTGATTACAAGGGAAAAATTGTTGAAACAGGTGCAAATGGAAGTCAGGTAAAACCCTTCGATATTTCTATTACCAAAAATGTATTCTCGTTGTTGTTCAGTAGTTTATTGCTCATCCTTATCATTATGTCGGTTTCCCGATCGTATAAAAAGAAAGGATATGCACCCAAATCAGGTTTTGTAGCCATGATGGAGATGTTTATAATGAGTATCAACGACGATGTAATAAAACCTTGCATCGGCAAACAATACAGAAAATATGCCCCCTATTTACTGACGGTGTTCTTCTTTGTTTTCATCAACAATTTAATGGGATTGATCCCGATATTTCCCGGAGGAGCTAACGTTACCGGTAATATCGCCATAACTTTTGTTCTGGCCATCTGCACCTTTCTGATTGTCAATATTAAAGGGTCGAAAGAATATTGGAAAGAAATACTATGGCCGGATGTGCCGATGTGGTTGAAATTTCCTGTTCCATTTATGCCTGTCATTGAGCTTGTTGGGATTTTGACAAAACCATTTGCATTGATGATTCGTCTTTTTGCCAATATACTGGCCGGTCACGCCATTGTGTTGGGACTTACGGCATTAATTTTTGTAACTGTAAGCATGGGTCAGGCAATGAATACAAGCATGACAGTGTTGTCGGTGATATTTAGCGTTTTCATCAGTTTTGTGGAATTGCTTGTAGCTTATATTCAGGCTTACATTTTTACAATGTTATCGGCAGTTTTTATCGGGCTGGCAAGGGTAGAACCTCATCATGTAGTAAATAAAAGTTCAACAGATCCTAGCAAGTAAACTTGAAGTGGATTTTTTAAAATATTAAAATAAAACAATAAAAAACATCGTCCTTACACCTCTTGGTAGGTTGAAAGGCTAAAAATTAAGATTATGTTACTATCAATTTTATTACAGGCAGCTGCAGGAGCAGGATTAGCAAAATTAGGAGCCGGCATTGGTGTAGGACTGGCAGCCATTGCAGCAGGTATTGGTATCGGAAATATTGGTGCGTCGGCCATGGAAGGCATTGCCCGTCAGCCCGAAGCAGCCGGAGATATTCGTATGAACATGATTATTGCAGCAGCGCTCGTTGATGCCGTAGCGCTTTTTGCGATTGTGGTTTGCGGATTTATTCTATCTTAGCTTTGAATATCAATTTGTTATGATGTTTTTGTAAACAGGTGATAAATGCTTGTATCTGATTTTTTTAGATGCACCGGTTTTAAATCACATTCTGTTTCCAAAAATCTGACAAGATATTCGTATTTTTTTTGAAATTAGAAAATTAGAAAACTATGTCGTTATTGACACCCGATTCAGGATTGTTATTCTGGATGTTGATTTCATTTGGAATCGTTGTTTTTGTACTTGCTAAATTTGGTTTTCCTATCATTCTTAAAATGGTAGAAGAGCGGACGAACTTCATTGAAGAATCTTTGTTGAAAGCCGAAAAAGCGCGCACCGAACTCGATAGCGTGAAAGCCGAAGCAGAGTTGATTCTCGAAAAAGCCCGAAATGAGCATCAGCAAATAATGAATGAGGCTTCACAATTAAGAGAAGCGCTGATTCAGGAAGCCAAAACAAAAGCGATTGGCGAAGCCGACAAAATTATAGAAAATGCAAGGCTGCAAATTCAAAGCGAAAAAGAAGTGGCCATCCGAGATATTCGCAAGCAGGTAGCTGGTTTATCGGTGGATATTGCTGAGAAAGTCCTTCGCAATAAGTTGGACAAGAAAGAAGAGCAGTTGGGTATGATTCAACGCTTGATCGATGAAATGAATATTTCAAAATCGTAAGATATGAATACCGGACTTACATCGACCCGCTATGCGAACGCTTTGTATCAATTTGCCCTGCAAAAAAATAAAGAGGATAGAGTTTACGAACAGATGAAACTGCTTGTGAAGAGTTTTTCTGTGTTTGATCAACTGAGGTCGGTGCTCGACAATCCTGTGCTTGATAATTCAAGAAAAAAAGCAATTATAGTTCTTGCTATTGGAAATAATGTAGAAGCCGTACTCGATAAATTTATTGATTTGGTACTTGTGAACAATCGCGAAAATCAACTGCAAACCATAGGGCTGAAATACATTGATATCTATCGGGAGGAAAAGAAGATATTCTCAGGAAAATTGACCACAGCCATCGAAATTAATGCTACTATTGAAGATCATCTTATGGCTATGATCGAAAAACAAACCCATGGCACACTCGAACTGGAAAAAAATGTGGATCCTGAGATTCTGGGCGGTTTTATGATAGAAGTTGATAATTTACGCTGGGATGCTACTTTGAAAAATGAGCTACGTAGTATAAAAAATAAACTTATTGAGAGTAGTATATAAGTCAGTCTTTGTCGGTGAGATTGTAAATCGTAAATAAGAAAATTGTAAATAAAAATTAGGATGTCAGATAATATTAAGGTGAGCGAAGTGTCCGAAATACTGCGGATGCAACTCGAAGGCATTACATCAGCTGTTCAGTTCGACGAAGTCGGAACGGTTTTACAGGTGAGCGACGGAGTAGTACGTATTTACGGACTTAATAATGCTGAAGCCAACGAATTGCTCGTTTTTGAAAATGGTTTGAAAGCCATTGTAATGAATCTTGAGGAAGATAATGTCGGCGCTGTTTTGCTGGGCTTAACAAGCAATATAAAAGAAGGAGATACGGTAAAACGCACCGGTAAAGTGGCTTCTATTCAGGTGAGCGAAGCCATGCTGGGACGTGTTATCAATCCTTTGGGCGAAGCCATAGATGGTAAAGGCAAAATAATGGGTGAAGCCGTAGAAATGCCCCTCGAACGTAAAGCGCCCGGAGTGATCTTTCGTCAACCGGTGGTAGAACCGCTGCAAACCGGACTGAAAGCCATCGATGCTATGATTCCTATCGGACGTGGACAGCGTGAGCTCATTATCGGCGATCGCCAAACCGGAAAAACAAGTATCGCTATCGACGCCATCATCAATCAGCGTGAAAATTTTGAAGCTGGAAATCCTGTTTATTGTATCTATGTGGCTATTGGTCAAAAGGGCTCCACGGTGGCTTCTATCGTGAATACGCTGAAAGAGCATGGCGCTATGGAATATACAGTGGTGGTAGCAGCCAATGCTTCCGATCCTGCAGCTTTACAATATTTTGCTCCTTTTGCCGGAGCTGCCATTGGCGAGTATTTTCGCGATACAGGTCGTCATGCGTTGGTGGTTTATGATGATTTGTCGAAGCAGGCCGTAGCTTATCGCGAAGTATCGCTGATTCTTCGTCGTCCTTCGGGTCGCGAAGCTTATCCGGGCGATATTTTCTATCTCCATTCCCGTTTGCTCGAGCGTGCAGCCAAGATTATTAATCAACAGGAGGTAGCCGAGCAAATGAATGATCTTCCCGAAAGTTTGAAAGGAAAAGTGAAAGGTGGTGGATCGCTTACAGCATTACCGGTGATTGAAACACAAGCGGGCGATGTGTCGGCTTATATTCCTACCAATGTGATTTCGATTACCGATGGACAGATTTTCCTCGATACCGACCTGTTCAATCAGGGAAACCGACCGGCAATTAACGTGGGGATTTCGGTTTCGCGTGTGGGTGGAAATGCGCAGATCAAGGCGATGAAAAAAGTGGCTGGTACACTTAAAATCGATCAGGCTCAATACCGCGAACTGGAAGCTTTTACCAAGTTTGGTGGAGATATGGATCCGGTAACTGCCATGACGATAGATAAAGGGCAAAAAAATACACGCTTACTTGTACAGCCACTGCATGAGCCAATGCCGATTGAGAAACAGGTGGCCGTATTGTATTGTGGCACGCACGGCTTATTATCGAAAGTAAGTTTAGATAAAATACCTGATTTTCAAAAGCAGTTTCTTTTGACGCTCGAACAGTCGCACAGGGTTGATGTGTTGGATGTAATCAAATCAGGTGTTGTGAACGATGAGGTGACAGCAATTATTGAAGAGGTGGCAAATCGTGTAGCGAAACAAATTTAAGCACGCTTGCACCTTTAGTTTGAAAGTTTTTTACTAAATAGCAGATAAATAGTGGGTTCTTTAAAGGAAATAAAATCAAGGATAAATTCGGTAAAGTCGACTCAAAAAATCACTTCGGCCATGAAAATGGTGTCGTCGGCCAAACTAAGCAAGGCGCAACGAACCATCGAGAATTTTTATCCTTATCAGCAAAAAATTCAGGACTTACTTCAGCATTTGCTGGCTTCGGCAAACGATGAAGTAGAGACTTTGTATGCCGAAAAGCGTGAACTGAAAAAAGTTGCTGTCGTTGTTTTTGCTTCCAATGCAAGTTTATGTGGAGGTTTCAATAGCAGTGTGGTCAAGAAGCTTGCCGATGTAATTGCCAATTACCGGCACTTAGGCATGGAAAATATCCTTGTTTATCCCGTAGGCAAGCAAGTATCAAAAGCTTGTAAAAAAGCCGCCTATCAGGTAATGGGAAATTTTGATGCCCTGACCGACAAACCATCTTATAATGAATCGCTTGTGCTTGCCGATACTTTAATGTCGGGTTTCGAAAATAATGATTTTGATAAAGTCGATCTTTTGTATTATCATTTCAATACAAAAAGCAATCAGGAGCTTACGCACGAAACATTTCTTCCAATGAATGCTGATATAGCAAAAGCTGATCATTCGGCAACGGATTATATCGTAGAGCCCGATCTGCCCACTGTTTTGGAGCATTTGATTCCAAAAGCACTTCGGCTCAAAGTTTTTACTGCTTTACTCGATTCGAGCGCTTCGGAGCATGCCGCGCGAACAATGGCGATGCAAATTGCCACTGATAATGCCGACGATATTCTTCAGGAACTTTCGATGCAGTATAACAAATCCCGTCAGCAGGCCATTACCAACGAATTGCTCGATATTGTAGGGGGATCGATGGGGCAATAATAAATACAGGAAGATTTATATAAAAAATCAAAACTGTCTTTTTATTAGGTCTAAACCCCAATAATTTTGTCGAAAGACTAAATAGATTCTAATAGCTTACACCAATTTTTCTTCCAGGGCCATCCTTACAAGGATGGCTGTGTTTTTTGCACCTAATTTTATAAGCAGATTTTTCCGATAGCTGTTGATGGTTTCCACGCCGAGAAACATTTTTTCAGCTATTTCATGGTTTGTAAATCCATCCACAATTAATTTTAGCAGTTCTTTTTCGCGGGGAGTGAGCCATATAGGGTTTTTGGAACGTTTTCGCATAAGCAGGTCTATTTCTTCGCAAAGAAAGGATGCGTTGTTAGCTGCCATTTCTACACTCATTTTTATTTCTTCGGGCATTGCATTTTTTACAACATAGCCCGATGCGCCATTTTCCAGCATCCTGCGTACAATGGCGTATTCGTTAAAGCTTGAAAGTGCCACGATTTTTATTTCTGGATGTTGTGATTTTATTTCTTTGCACAAATCGATGCCGCTGGCATCGGGTAAGTTGATATCAAGTAGAATTACATCCGGCAATTCCTTTATTATTGCACTTCGGCACTCTTTTCCGCTGAAAGCTACACCGGTGACTTGCACTGTTGCTGAGTTCTCAAACAGTTTTTTCAATCCTGCCACAAGAATGCGATGGTCATCGACAATAAGTAATTTAATCTTTTCCATTTCCTTCCTGATTTAAGTCGACATCAATGGCTATTTCTGTACCATTTTCTTTCGACGAAAGAAAGTGAATACTGCCACCTAAGGAATTGATCCGGTCTTTTATGTTTTGAAGGCCGCTACCTTTTAAATCTTCCTGAGCATCGAATCCTTTTCCGTTGTCCTGTACGTTGATCGATATTCTGTACGGCTGTTGAATGATCTGGACGTTAATATTTTCGGCCTGAGCATGTTTTACGGCATTGTTAACCAATTCGAAAACCGAACGATACAAGGTGGTCTCTGTCTTTTGGTCGAGCCTTTTTTCTTCTCCGTAAAAATGAAAATAAACGTTCGAAAAACTACTGCAGAAATCCTCAAGCGCCACTTTTAATCCATAACGGGACAGGGCTTCGGGCATCATGTTGTGCGCCACGCGCCGAAGTTCCTGCATGGCATTGTCAAGCATTTCTATCACTTTCCCGAAACGCGATACATCTTCGGTCTCAATAATTGCTCCTTGTTTCATATCGAATAAGTTGAGTTTAACAGCCGAAAGCATTCCACCCAGTCCGTCATGCAGGTCACGTGCAAGTCGTGTCCGCTCGGCGGTTTCGCCATCGAGGACGGCTTGTGTGGCTACGAGTTGCTTTTCCTGTTCGAGTTGAATAATTTTTTGTTCGGCCAGCTGTTTTTTACGCCGAATGGCATTTTGTCGTAAATACAAGATCAGAATGAATAAAACAAGGATAAAAGCTACAGCTATATTAATGATGCGGTAAAGGTTCTTCTGCCTTTCTAATGAGTCTATTTTTAACTCTTTTTTTTCGTTTTGAAATTCGGCTTCCAGGTAATTAATATGTTGTTTGTTATTCTCATTCATGATGGTGTCACGCAGCCTGTACGAAAGATCCTGATATTTGTATGCTTTATCGAAATTATTTTTTCGGGCTTCAACCTTGGCTAAAATATTCAATGCACGTTGTTCCACGTCCATCGATTGTAAGTTTCTTGCCAGTTCAATTGTTTTTTGTGCGCTTGTTTCTGCTCTCTCAAACTGATTGTCGGTAAAATATGACATCGACAAGTTGATCAATGCGCGCATTTGTTCAAAACCTATTTGCAGACTATCGGCATAAAGCAATGCCTGCTGAAAATTCTCGATGGCTTGCTTGTAATCTTTCTTGTGAAAATGATAATATCCACCATAATTCAGGTATACCAGGTCAAGTATATAATAGTCCTTTCTTGACAGGGCTATTGCTTTTGCGTTATCGAGTAGTTGGGGTACTTCATTATATTTCTCCTGATTGATCAATGCCGATGCCAGTGTGACACTGCTTACCGATACCAGATAATCGTCTTTGTTCTTTTTTGAAATTTTATAACATTCACGGGCATATTGTTCCGATTTTGCATCATCTTTCAAAAACGAAAACAGGGTGGACAGGTTATTCAGTGTGCGGGGAAGTGTTTTTTCATCTTTTAAAGTGTCAAGTTGGTGTAGCGCTTTTGTATAGAGTTCTATAGCAGGCAGGTAATTTCCCTGTCGCAATTCTATAGTGCCTAAATTGTGATATACGGCGCCTCTTCCAAGTAAAAAATCTTTGCCATTGTATTTTCGGTAAATACTATCTGCAAGTTTGCAATATCTTGTGGCTTGCAAATAATCAGTTTTAATGTCGGAATAATAGCTTGCCTGCATTTTGAAAGCATTTGCCTGAGCCAGTGGATTGTCCTGAGCTTTTGCTAACGCTTCGGCTTTCGCGGCTAGTTGGTAGGCGCTGTCGGGGTAGGTGTAAAGCAGATTCTTTGAGTGCGTCAACAGCGTATCAGGGTTTTGAGAAGGAGGAATAACAGGTGCCTCATTTGTTTCTCTTGAATTACATCCGAATAATACCAATACAGGTAGTAGTATATAAAACCTAATCCCTGACAAAAAACAATCTTTTGCTTGCATAGTATTCTGTTTTTTACAGTTCAAAAATAGTGAATTTTTTTCGATGCAAATATAATTTGCAACTATAAATTGAAAAACCCCTTTTTGGGGGTATTCTTATTTATTTTCAATCATTTATTTTGTGACGTGAAAAAATGATTTTCAATTACTTATTTTGATAAATTGATTTATGAAAACACATGTACGCTTTATTAAAAATGCTATTCGTCTGTTTGGAGCATTCTTGCTTTTGTCTGTTTCCGCTTCGAAAGCGCAGAATTTCAGCATTCAGTTCGCCGCAAACGGAATGAGCAGTACCGTCGATTCGGTCTTTGTAAAAAATTTGACGCAGGGAACATCTGCCCGACTCGCAGGTACTGACGTTTTGAAATTAATACAAATAACTACAGGTACTACCTCAGTGTCGGAAGACACAAAAGAAAGTCTGTTCGTTTTTCCGAATCCGGCTTTAAATGGAAATTGCAGTGCGTTACTAAAGGTGGCTTACGCACAAAACGCAATGTGCGAAATTGTCGATGTCTCGGGCAGAGTTTTGTACCGAAAGTCGGTTGCATTGGTCGAAGGAAGCAATGCTGTTGAGCTCAAAAATGTACCGAAAGGCATTTGCTTTGTGAACATTGCTACAAATGATAAATTGTTTTCGGGCAAAACAATCAGTTTTGAAGCAACTTCGGCAAATGTTGAGATTGTTGATCATTCAATATCAGTTAGCAGCTTTAATGTTGATGTTCCAGCAAAAGTTGTTGCTGCTTATCAGCAGGAAATTACGATGGATTATCGGGCCGGAGACTATATTCAGCTAAAGGGAAAATCAGAAAATTACGCTGATGTGTTTGTGTTTACACCAACTAAGAATGATGTAGTTAGCTTTGTGTTTTATGATTGTACCGATGGCGATGGTAATCATTATCCTACCGTAAAAATTGGAAATCAGATTTGGATGGCCGAAAACCTGCGAACTACCAACTATAACGATGGAACATCAATCGACCTTGTCGAAGATACTGAAACCTGGTTCAATCAAGACACTGTTATTGCTGCGTACTGTTGGTACAATAATGATATTCAGCACAAATATCCTTATGGAGCGCTGTACAACTGGAACGCTGCAATCTCCGAAAAAATTGTGCCCAAAGGTTGGCATTTGCCAAGTGAAGACGATTATATTGAGTTGATAGGCAGCCATACCTACGATTCCAGGATATTCATTTCAGGTTCACCCGCTTATTGGGAGTCACTAGCTGTTGCACGTTACGATTCGACAGGTTTTTCTGCTGTAGGTGCAGGTCAAAGAAGTTGGGGATCGTTTTCTGAAATAAATAATTATACTCAATTTTGGACCAGCTCAAAGGCTCCGATGGCAAGTATAAGAAAAAAAGACATGAATGAGGGAGTTCAAAAGTCGCCAACAGCAGATTTTTATGCAATCGCAGCATCTTTTGATCCTCTTAGGGCTGATATTTTTTCAGTAAATCCCAATACAGGCTTATCTATTCGGTGTGTTAAAAACAGTCCACCGAAGGTAGAAACCCGAATGATGTCAAATACCCGGTCGACAGCGGTTGGTTGCGAAGGTTATGTCACTGATAACGGTGGTGAGACATTAACAGCAAGAGGAATTTGTCTGAGTAGCACAAATACTGAACCTACTGTTAACGATATTCATGTTTCCAATGCAGATGTGTTTACAGGTTTGTTTTCCTGTTCTGTATCTGACTTAACTGCAAATACAACCTATTACGTACGTGCTTATGCAACCAATAGTATCGGAACCGGCTACGGCGAAGTGAAAACTATCAAAACTCTGGATTTGGGTACAATTACTGATGTGGAAGGGAATACTTACAATATCGTAAAAATTGGAGATCAGTTTTGGCTGGCCGAAGATTTGCGCACATCAAAATTCAATGATGGCACAGCCATTCCTTTAATGGTCGATGCTGCCAACTGGAGTACGAATACCACATCTGCTTATTCTATGTATAATAATGTTGAACCCGAAGATAGTTATGGCTATTTATATAATCAATACGCCATACAGACCAATAAATTAGCTCCAATCGGTTGGCACATTCCTACTAAAACAGAATTCGATGTAATGCGAGAAGGTCTTACATCTGATCCTGATGAAGAAGACTTTTTTTCATTAAAATTAAAGGAAGCGGGAGCTGCACATTGGATGGAGGGACTTGCCAATGGAACCAATTTCAGTGGGTTTACGGCTTTGCCGGGAGGTTACAGAAATACTTCAGGAGTCTTTGCCGGAAGAGGATCTGAAGGCAGATGGTGGACAACGGATGATTATCCCGGTATGCCTTCCTATTACAGGAGTTTGTACTTGTCAAACGGAGCGTGGGCTTCTGCGGATTCGATGAATTGCGGGTTAGCAGTTCGTTGCCTGAAAGATTATCCGGCTGTGGTAACTACATTTATTAAAAATGTTACCCAAACTACAGTGAGTCTGGGTGCAGATGTCTTTTCGGGTGGTGGTACCATTCTGCGCAAAGGAATTTGTTGGAGTTCAGGTGCTTCTGTGCCAACGATTGACAATTCTGCTGTAATTGAGCTCACTCCGGGCTATGGTGCTGCCTGGCAGGAGTTGGCAGAACTTGCAGCCACATCAACCTATTCCGTACGTGCTTTTGCTGAAAACAGCACAGGTATAAGTTATGGCGAAGTAATTACTTTCAATACACAAAGTGCAACAACAGTGAAGGATGTTGACGGGAATGAGTATCATACTATAAAGATTGGTACACAAACATGGATGGTAGAAAACTTAAAAACAACCCGGTTAAACGATGGAACAGCTCTCCCGGTCATTTGGGGATATGCTTATAAAACTCCGGGCTATAGTACTTATGGTAATAATTCGACGAACAGAACCACTTACGGTTTGCTTTATAATTGGTATGCAGTGGACACCGGTAAACTGGCTCCTGAGGGTTGGCGCGTTCCAACAGAGGATGATTGGAAAATACTTATTAACTACCTGGGTGGATTTTCTGATAATGGTGCCGGTGGAAAACTGAAAGAAACGGGAACTTTGCATTGGGCATCTCCTAATGGAAATGCCTTAGACTATGGATTTACAGCTTTGCCGGGTGGACGAAGAGATGGAATGAGTGCCTATTTCATGCATTTGCGTTATGGAGGGTACTGGTGGAGTAGAAGTGTGAGCTCGGGAAATGATTTAGGTTCTGGTTTTCAGTTAGGCTACTATGGAGGTAATACGTCTCTTTATACAGATGATAAATATACTGCTCTTTCTGTGAGATGTTTAAAAAATGATGAATAGGGGCTTGTTGGGAATGCCATGTTGCATTCCCATTTTCTCAGGAATCTCTTTTTGAAGTGGTATACTCGATGTATTACTTTCTTATTTCAGCCTCAATATCAATACTAAAATTATAAGCATATGAAAAAAACAATGTTATTTTTAAGTATGACTTTCATACTATCGTTTGCAGCTAACGCGCAGGGTTGGCTAAATAAAGTAGGGGCTGCGGCTAAAGATGCAGCAAAGCGTACTATGGAGAAAAGAGTGGAAGAAAAAGCGGAACAAGTGACAGATAAAGTACTTGACAAAGCCGAAGATGCAGTGACAAAATCGAATAAAAAGCAAACAGACAAAACAACGGGAGATATAGATGAACAAATCATTGAGAAACAAGAACATCCGAAACAGAAGCTTACGTCTATAACTCAATACGATTTTGTTCCCGGTGATAAAATACTTTTCTTCGAAGATTTCAGTCAGGATGCCATTGGTGATTTTCCGGCATTGTGGACAACTAATGGCAGCGGAGAGGTGAAAACTGTAAGCATAGCTCCCGGGAAATGGCTTCACATGAACGGAAAGGATGCCGTGTATTGTTATACTAAAGAGATAAATTTTCCTGAAAATTTTATTGTGGAGTTCGACATTATTCCCGATAAAGACTTTCAGTTTGGAACATGCCTGACCTTATATCAGGATAATCCTGAACGTAGCAAAGAAGTAAATGATGATCTTTATCCGGGGCTGAGAGGGTTGCATATTTCTCCAAACTATGAAGGATGGGAAACAAAAGGTTATGATTCAGATAAAGACTGGCTCATCGGCACGGGAGCGAAAAATCCTCTTATTGCAGAAGAGCTGAATCATGTTATTGTATGGATTCAAAAACGAAGAGTGAGAATCTATCATCAGGGACAAAAAGTTCTCGATGTACCTACCAATATCTATGCAGAGACAAAGCTGAATAAATTGCTCTTTTCGGGTTGGGATAGAAACAGTACTCCTTATGTTACTAATATCAAAGTTACAACAGCATCTCCCGATACCCGCAGTAAACTTATCACCGAAGGAAAACTGGTTACCTACGGAATTACTTTCGATGTAAACAAGGCAGATATAAAGTCCGAATCGTTCGGAACGCTGAAGGGTATTGCCGGGGTGCTGGCTGAAAATCCGGATGTAAATGTAAAAATTATTGGGCATACAGATGGGGATGGCGACGATGCAAAGAACTTGGATTTATCGAAACGTAGAGCCGAATCAGTCAAAAATGAACTTGTCAAAAACTTTGGCATTGATAGCTCAAGATTGACGACTGAGGGAGCAGGAGAAACAAATCCGATAGCTGCCAACGATATTCCTGTGAATAAAGCAAGAAACCGAAGGGTGGAGATTATAAAATTGTAAATCGAGGATAAAAAAAAGGAAGTGAGCAAACAGGTCGCTCACTTCCTAATCAATCTTTTATACCTTTATTGAACCATTGTTTTGGCTGTTTTCCCATCTACGCGTAATATATAAAGTCCGCGATTTAGTTTTTCGGAATTGAAAGTTCCTGTTGTTTTGGCTTGTTGCAGCAATCGTCCGCTAATATCAAATACTTCTACCTGAGCATTTACACCTTCAATAGTAAGGATTCCATTGCTTGAATAAACATTGTTGTCCATTTGCAGGTTGTTGATTCCGCTTACTACTTTTTTCCAGCCCAGCACTTCAATTATGTTTGGATTGGTTTCGAACGAGGCAACTCTTGCTACGCGTTCGCCACCTGCTTCATCTGTTTCGTAGTTTCCCCAATCGAGTTGATTGTAGCATCTGTAGTTTACCACCATTGAATTTGGTACCGACATAGTGAAAGTTCCATCTGAATTCTTAACGCCTTCAATGCCTTTTTCCATATCCCATCCTAATGCGCCTACAATCCATACCCGTTCAGTACCAGCCGGAACAGTTGCTGTTATTTGAATGGTTCCAATTTTTGCAGGATCGTATAAAACCTCAAATTCTTCTACTGCATAGAATGGCTCTTCTACCGAAAATTTAAAATTGCCTGCCGGTGTCTTTTGTTTGTAGCTCCAGCCCGGACCAGATGCAAACTGAAACTCTTCGGCAGTAGAATCTACTGTGTGAATTGTTATTTCAAATACTACTCCTTCAGGAATTGTTTGCACTTTTGTCATTTTTGATGCTGCTGATGGTTCTGCCCAATAGTTGTACGAACCGGTGATATAACATTCAACAGTTGATGGTGGAGTTAAAACAGCAATTTTTAAATCTCCTTCATGCAAAGTGAATGGTACTAACCACGATGCAACGACATCATTTTGAGCCCATGTGCGGTTGTCCGGAAGTTTTACGCCATTAGCATCGGCTTCTTCGTATTTCCAGTCTGGTCCGGCCCAATACTTATAGCCATCAGTCTCCTTTGCATTCGGTAGGTCAATTGTAAAATGTGTTGCATCCACTTTAGTCATTCGGTTTTTAAAGCTCCAGCCGGTCATTTCGCCTACAATCCAACAGGCATCTGTACCTGCAGGAACTGTTACGTTGTAAGTAAGCGCCATTGCCTGTTGCGCAAACAGAAATGTGGTAGCAAATAAAATTAAAAGGGTAATTGATTTTTTCATGATTGTAATTTTTTTAAGTGATTAATTTGGTTTTATTTTTAGTTGGTGTCAAAGATACACAAACATATTGTAAAAATAACACTTAGTGTTGTTTTTTTGTTCATCCAAAGTTGTTTTTATGCTACTTTGTGCTTAATTCAGATGTTTGTATGTTGATTAATAGGTAGTTGTTTGTTATGTGATATTCATCACATTTATATTTTTCTTGTGAAAAATGATGAGTACACGGGGTATTGTAAGTAAAAAAGGGTGCTTTTAAATCAAGATCACCGTCTTTTTATTCCGGAGCAAAGTGGGAAGCATGTTCTGCATTATCCTTGGTCATTGAATTGCTTCAATTTTTTTGTAGGGGATATGAGTTGTCCCGGTCGAATGCCCGAGGGACAACTGAATTCAACAAAAATATTGGCTTTAGCCAAATGCAATAACAAAAAATGTGTGGCTTTAAGCTTTTTCTGTGATAATTTCTATGAGAGTGTTTTTAAAGGTTTGTCTATTCACTGATCATACTAATTCCTTTTTCAGATAAATCATATCCACAAGCTGTATATCGCCTTCGAACATAGGATGATCGTAATTGTCGTAAAGAAATTCCTGAGCCTGTGGGATATGCTGAATCCGCAACTTTCGTAAAACGACAGGATGGCGGGCGTTTCGCCTGTGCCTACAAGCATTGTTTTATAGTCGGTTTTATAATAGTCGGAAATAAACTGTATCAATGCCCGGCCATAACCTTTGCCCTGATGTTCAGGATAAGTTGCTATATTTTTCAACTCACAGCTGTCGCCGTCTATCGGCAATACAACGCATACACTTTTCAACCGGCAGTCGTTGTACAAAGCAAACATATCGCCGGACTGCAAATACCGGTCAATCATATCCTCCTGCTCGTCGGCCAGCAACAAAAGCGCAAAGAACTGCTTCTTGTTTTCGGTTATCTTTTCAATTTTAATCATATCGCTGTTATTCAGACCTAACAGGTTTTTAAAACCTGTTAGGTGGGGTGTAAAAAATATACATTAATGTAATAATATATTCGTTCCTTTTATTTATATTTGCAGAAAAAATATACTTATGGAAACAACTGATTGGAAAGCAAAATCAATTCAACGGTCAAAGGATAACAAACAGCTGAAAAAGAAAATAAAGGAATTGATTATTAGCAGAGATGAATGGAAAGTGAAATCAATTTCCCATAAATTAAGAGCAGATAAATTAGAATCTGATTTAAAAAAAGTGAAAGACAAATTGAACGGAATAATAAGTCAATAATATCCATAAAAGAACGTCCTAAACATCACACTTATTCTACTACTATTATTCAAATGGCAATAATGCTAATTAATTGTAGTGGAGTTAGTTTCCGATCGGTGAGTAAGATATTTTTTATCATGAATATTAGTTTTAATTTAAATTTGAGAGTAC
Source organism: uncultured Paludibacter sp. (assembly GCA_963678465.1). GTDB lineage: Bacteria > Bacteroidota > Bacteroidia > Bacteroidales > Paludibacteraceae > Paludibacter. The sequence continues at coordinate 2,244,596 of OY782858.1, read as the reverse complement.
CATCACATGTTACAGTTCTGAATTGGGTTAAGAAGCAGGGTATTGCCAATTTTAGAGATAAAGACTTTTATACTAATGAAAAATGGATTTTAATTATAGATGAAAGCATTCAGTTTGGCAATAAGAAGTTATTGGCAATAATGGCAGTGCCGGCAAGCAAACAGAATCTGGGTAGAGCGCTGACGTATAAAGATTTAGTTCCGGTTGTTCTAAAGAGTTCGGAATCCTGGAAAGCAAATGATATTGAATCGGAAATAAAAAGTTGTATTGATATAGACCAGATACTTTATGTTTTATCTGATAATGGGAACAACCTAAAAAGCACATACAGTCAATTGGGATTAAAACATATAGAGGATGTTGGTCATAAATTTTCATGGATAATCAAAGAGACCTTAGAAAAACAAGACGATTTTGAGTCCTACACTAAGCAGCTTTCCGGAATGAGAGGCAGATTGTCTATGAGCAAATTTGCACATATTATACCACCAAATCAACGTATTGTAAGCCGATTTATGAATCTAACACCGTTGTTTAACTGGGGAAGTAAAATGATTAATCTGCTTGAAAACAATCAATTAAGCGACGATGAACGTGAAAAGGTTGCATTTGTAAATAATTATAGCGAGTTAATTCAACAAACAACTTCAATACTTGGAACTCTAAATAAGATACAACAATTACTTAAAAACAAAGGATTCAACAAACAAACTATGAATCAGTCCCTTAAGTTATTAGAGAACCACAACGATGAAAGAAGTGTAAAAATTAGAGAAAAAGTTTGCCAATACTTTCACGAAACAATTCAAAAAATGGAACAAGAAGCAACGATTCTTTGTAGTTCAGACATTATTGAATCCTGCTTTGGAAAATATAAAAGTATAGTCAAAGAAAATAAAACTGTTGGTATTACAGACCTTTGTTTATGTATCTCTTGTTTGATAGGTGAATCTGATTTTGAGCAAACAAAACAAACAATGACAAAAATAAAGATATCTGAAATTAAGGAGTGGAAAGATAAAAATATTGGAATAACATTATACCAGAAAAGAAATACGTTATATAAAAAGACGGGGTGAAGTTATTATTTTAAAAACTGAAATTTTTTACACCCCACCTGTTAGGGCTAAGCGCAAATATATCATTATTTTGCAAAAGTCCCGAGCACTTTTCCAAAATCTTCACCTATCTTCGAAAACGTATAATCCAACGCTGAAACTATTAATTTTGAGTTGTATTTTCCTTCGGCCGATTCCCAGATTTGAATATATTTATTCAGTTTGTCGTTGTCCACATCTTTATAGCTAAACAACCACATCGACATAAGCTGATTGGCCATCTGCTCTTTTGCACTTTCAGGAAAAGCATTTTTAAGCATATTGTTGAGTTCGGTGGTATCTTGCTGTTTTTCAACAGGCAGCGCCTGATTTGCTCCCCTTGCCATCGAAAATGCCATGTTTTTAATCAGTTGCACAAACATATCGCTGGCACCTGTCGCTTTATCGATTCGCTTCATCAATTCGCTCCTCTCGGCCGAAGGTGGATTGCTGCTCAATCCGGCCATAAAGCTTTGCATTTCCTGTTGTTTCGATGGCGCACCTACTTCTTTCTCCAATGCTGTCATCTCTTGCATCAAAGGCAGCTCATATAGTCTGATAATGCTTTTCAGACTATCTTCGTTTGCGTATTTCGTAAAATATTCAATAAAATATCCCTCTGCCTTTGTGCCATTAAAACCCGACCTCATCGTGTTGCTGAACATTTCGAAGTCTGCCTCCTTTTCAAATGTGGCTTTCCTCCCGGCAATTTGCGCTTCTATCATGCTGTCCATATCTTTAAACATTGTCATCGAACCCGACTTTTCCAACAAAGCTTCCACAGTTTGTTTTGTACTCTGAGCTGTTGCGCCCAAACAGATAAATAAAACACTCAAAATAGTGATTTGCATCCTTTTTGTGATCATAATAGTAATGAATGAAGTAATTTAATGTATAATTTATTATTTTTTTTAACTGGTCTAAGAGCTTTCCAAAACCTCTTAGGTCTAAGCAGTAACCAACCAATCGAAAGCGATAAAAACAGCACAGAAGCGCCCAACCATAAAAACTTTATTAAACACAGGTGATCTCCATATCTTAAATCTCATAGATTAAAAAAAATCAACTGAAAAATAACGAACACTCTTTTATCTGTTCTTATTCCGGTAATCAATTCTTGCTTTGGTCATACGTTCGCGCAAACCGCCTTCTTTCAGAAAATCTGACTCGAGCCTTTTTATTTGTTGAGTGAGCATATAATGAGTGATATTGGTCAGACTATACAGCACATTAGCGGCAACTTCAGGACTATCACTTTCAATTCCTTTTTTGTACAGTTCATACGTAGGGTTCAACACAAGATGCTTTTGTGTAAGAGCATTGTAGTAAGGGTGTGTTTTATCCCAAAAAGTAAGTTTGTTGGAGATTATAAAATCCTTATAATCTTCTCTGAGCTCTTTTAAGGATGCTCTGGCTACATTGGTTAGCTTTATTTCCGTTTCTTTGGAAGTGGCCGAAGCTTCACTTGCTTCAAGGATATTCATTTTGCCCGAACGGGCAGCCTGCACCATTTGGTCGAAAGTACGGTCAAATTTACTGATATATTTGTTGCAAAAAAACTTAGTGCCGTGAAATATGATATCGGCTTTCTGGAAGGTAATCAGATTTTCATAACCCCCATGTTTTGGGATAAATCCATCTTCTCTGAACTGATTTTCCATAACTGTCTTTTTTAAGGTGGTTGAAGTCGTTGACCGTTTCGACCTGTATGAAATCAGCACACCGATCGAAACAGTCAACACTGTCCACAAAAATAATCAATAAATTTAATTCACCGACAATTAACCCTCCGGTAACTATAAAAATCAAACTTTTACCCCCAACAACTCCACCATACTTACTGCAAATGGCAACCCCGAACAACGATAATGACATTAACTTTCTTCTTTTCAGACCTAACAGGTGGGGTGTAAAAAATATACATTAATGTAATAATATATTCGTTCCTTTTATTTATATTTGCAGAAAAAATATACTTATGGAAACAACTGATTGGAAAGCAAAATCAATTCAACGGTCAAAGGATAACAAACAGCTGAAAAAGAAAATAAAGGAATTGATTATTAGCAGAGATGAATGGAAAGTGAAATCAATTTCCCATAAATTAAGAGCAGATAAATTAGAATCTGATTTAAAAAAAGTGAAAGACAAATTGAACGGAATAATAAGTCAATAATATCCATAAAAGAACGTCCTAAACATCACACTTATTCTACTACTATTATTCAAATGGCAATAATGCTAATTAATTGTAGTGGAGTTAGTTTCCGATCGGTGAGTAAGATATTTTTTATCATGAATATTAGTTTTAATTTAAATTTGAGAGTACCATCACATGTTACAGTTCTGAATTGGGTTAAGAAGCAGGGTATTGCCAATTTTAGAGATAAAGACTTTTATACTAATGAAAAATGGATTTTAATTATAGATGAAAGCATTCAGTTTGGCAATAAGAAGTTATTGGCAATAATGGCAGTGCCGGCAAGCAAACAGAATCTGGGTAGAGCGCTGACGTATAAAGATTTAGTTCCGGTTGTTCTAAAGAGTTCGGAATCCTGGAAAGCAAATGATATTGAATCGGAAATAAAAAGTTGTATTGATATAGACCAGATACTTTATGTTTTATCTGATAATGGGAACAACCTAAAAAGCACATACAGTCAATTGGGATTAAAACATATAGAGGATGTTGGTCATAAATTTTCATGGATAATCAAAGAGACCTTAGAAAAACAAGACGATTTTGAGTCCTACACTAAGCAGCTTTCCGGAATGAGAGGCAGATTGTCTATGAGCAAATTTGCACATATTATACCACCAAATCAACGTATTGTAAGCCGATTTATGAATCTAACACCGTTGTTTAACTGGGGAAGTAAAATGATTAATCTGCTTGAAAACAATCAATTAAGCGACGATGAACGTGAAAAGGTTGCATTTGTAAATAATTATAGCGAGTTAATTCAACAAACAACTTCAATACTTGGAACTCTAAATAAGATACAACAATTACTTAAAAACAAAGGATTCAACAAACAAACTATGAATCAGTCCCTTAAGTTATTAGAGAACCACAACGATGAAAGAAGTGTAAAAATTAGAGAAAAAGTTTGCCAATACTTTCACGAAACAATTCAAAAAATGGAACAAGAAGCAACGATTCTTTGTAGTTCAGACATTATTGAATCCTGCTTTGGAAAATATAAAAGTATAGTCAAAGAAAATAAAACTGTTGGTATTACAGACCTTTGTTTATGTATCTCTTGTTTGATAGGTGAATCTGATTTTGAGCAAACAAAACAAACAATGACAAAAATAAAGATATCTGAAATTAAGGAGTGGAAAGATAAAAATATTGGAATAACATTATACCAGAAAAGAAATACGTTATATAAAAAGACGGGGTGAAGTTATTATTTTAAAAACTGAAATTTTTTACACCCCACCTGTTAGGTTTTATCTTTACGAACCTCTGTTTTTCGAATATCCCTGCAAGCCGGTTATATCCCACTGATAAGATTGAATTTTCAATTTAGTTATTTTCAAATTTCTTTTAGTCCAATTCTTTTGAAATACTCATAAGTACTGTTATAAAACTCTGGTTGGCGAGTGTGATCTTCTATATTTCCTTCAGGAACAACAATCACCATTCCCTGTCGTGCACGAGTAAGCAAAACTCTGTATGCGTTCTTTAAATACAATTTTCTCTCCGCTTTCTTTATATTTTGCCATTTATTACCAACAAAAGAAAATGTTTTCCATTCATCCTCTGAATATCTAAAATCGCCATCCCAAGTTACACAAGCCCAATCCAGCTCAAGACCTTGAACCTGAAATTCAGTTGCCACATCTTCTAAAAAATACGAGGAACGAACATCGTCTTTTTCACCTAAGAACCAATGAACTGGATCTGTTTCTACACGCACATCAATTGCCAATGGCTTGAGTCGATAAGCTTGAGAGGACACAACAATACCATATCTTTCACTTCCGCGTGCTTTTTCTTTCAACCATTTTTTTGCTGATTCAATATTTCGCGTAATTACTATTGGATATTTATCAGAAATGAGCTTTAAAGTATCACTTGCATTTTGTAGCTCTAAATCCAAAAGTTGTTTTATGAACAATGCAACATTTTCGGCTCTGTACGAACGCATTGAAACTGATAAATGCAGATTTGCATCATAAACAGTTTTACAATCTTTCTCAATCTCAGCGATTACATCATAAGCATTGTATTCACTATCAGTTAAATTTGGCGAGATTTGAACTTCCCAATGTGGAAATGAGTTTTTAATAGCGTATAACCATTCTGAGATACCTGCTTCTCCTGTATTAATTTCTTGTCCTCCACCAACTAAGCAAACTATAACTGCCCAATCTTGATGTCTGTCTAAGCACGAAATAAGATATTCAGGTTCAGAATATGCAAAATCAGGCTGATTCTTTTTGCGACGCATGAAGTTGACTGTCTGTTCTTTATTCCAAGCTCGTTGAGCTTCATCAAAAATTGCTACATGGTCAAAAGGTGCAGTAGGATCAACTAAATAAGCATCACGATAATGATGGATAATTTGGATAAATGCCTTTACTCCTTCGCGAGCTTTTGCTTTTGTAATTTTTTCACCAATTTCTTTTGTTCTTTGAACGGTGTCACGCGCCAATGCCTCCTGAAGTATTGCTACTAATGGCCCATTCCCAGACAAAAATATGCTGTGTGTATTTTGTTCTTTATCTAAGTGCTTTGTGGCAATATCTAAACCAACTAATGTTTTACCTGCTCCAGGTACACCAGTTACAAAACAAATTACTTTTTTCTTTTCATTTTGAGCGTACTCGATAATACCTGATACCGATTTTGTGGTTGTTGTAAGATTTTTGGCATCAGCATCACTTCTTGTAATATCAGCTACAGAGTGATTTTTATACATTGTAACTGCTGCCTCAATGATAGTTGGAGTTGGCGAATAACTTCCTTTTACGTAATCTTGATCAATTAAAGTTGTACTGCTTTTACAAAACTCAATTCCATTTAAAAGTATTTCACGTAGATTTTTTTTATTTGCTTTAAGGGGTTTATAAAGTCCATCCTCATGCGTAGTTTGGAGAAATTGAAAGTTTTCGTTTTTTGCTTCGGTTGCTACCAGAATTGGAATTAGTAATGCAGAATGACTTGGTTTGTGGAAGTTTTTTAAATCGAGCGCATAATCCCAAACCTGATCTAAATTTGAACTTAGATATTCTTTTTCACCTACTTTAAATTCAATTACAAAAACAATATTTTGTATGATAAGCAAACAGTCAACACGTTTACCCATGCGTGGTATTGAGAATTCGAAAAATAACTCGCCCTGTAAATCAATCAAAGTTTCTTTAAGTATTTCAATCTGACTTCTCCAAGATTGATTTGTATTTCTATTTGAGTCAAATTGATTTTCGTTTGTTATTTGTCCTATTATCTCATTTGTTGATTTTTTTTCAAACAAATCAATAGTATCACTGTAATAGTATCCAAGCATAATTAAGATTGTGTTTTATTTTCATTAAAATTATTACGTTGGATTTGTCTCCAATAATTCTCCATATTGTTTTGTGCTAAGACTAATTGATTCTCTATTCTCAATCATACAAAATTCAATTGAGCTGTTTTGTGTTACTGCAAATAAAATCCTCCAAATTTATGCATTTCTTTTCACATAACCTACGAAGTCGTTAAAATATTGTACGGTAGAATAGTTTTCACTCCACCCTATAAATTTGGCTTTTATCTTTGGCCGATCGTTAATGATTTTAGTATATAGCACCCCTGCTCCCTTGCGATTTTTTCGGTTGATAATAAGAAGATAAGAGATTTGAAGGTTGAATAGACTTGTTTGCTACTGGATGCCATCCGGCGGCAGCAAAGGGCATAATTTGAGTTCAAACGGTTTCGAAGCAGCACTCATCCTACTCCACACCCAGCACCATGCCACCACCCGCACCACGCACAGGCATAATAAGGCCAAAGGCATCGGGCGCACCAAACTCAAGCACCACAGTAAGCACCAGGCTGTCGGTTTCATCGAAAATAGGGTAAGGATGCTCCTGTATAGTGGGAGTGCCACTCAAAGTGGCGCCCCCACTTGTTTTGTGAGCGATTGTGAGGGTGTCACTCAAAGTGACGCCCTCACTTGTTTCGTTTTGAGTGGCGCCCCCACTTGCTACATCTTGAGCGTTTGCCATTAGCGACAGTTTCAGCTCCTGCTCAGGCACAGAGCCCTGTGTGATGTACCACTCCGTACTGCGTGTCAGATAACCCTGTCCGAGTTTGTCGTGCACTGGTTCGTAGCCCTTGTTTAGCGGGTTGAGGGTCATATCGGTCACTATGCCCAATGCAGCCGTGATACGGAAATAGCTGTAGCCTTTGGCCATGTCGGGTATATTCAGCCCGAAGCTACAGGCAAAAGCAGGTATGTGCAACACAGCCTCCAGCTTCTGTCGCACAAGTGTATAAGCAAGCGGCACCCTGAGCAGCGAACTAAAGCGCGTTGTCCGGTTAAAGTCGAAGCCTTTGAGTAAATAGCGGTAGGCCGACAACTTTATATCTCGCTCGCCCACAGGGTGCAGGGTATCTGTTTTCTGTATGTCCTTTGCCAGCCTGTTCAGCACTGCCGACAAATTATAGTCGGCCACATGCTCCAGTCCGTAGAAGGTCATGCGTATTTGTTTGCTCATTTTGGAGCAGCCCCCGAACTCCTTATTGGCCCTACGTAAACCCTCAAAAGCCGGGTCGCGTTTGATTTTTTCCTTTGTAGCCCCACCTTTGGTGCGCACAATAATACCATCGGAACCCTTTCGTGTATAAAACGACAGGTTCTTAAGACTCCCTGTAATCTGATCGAGACTTTTTAGCCGTGCCATAATGTATATGTGTTTATAGTTATTTCCTTGTATGTTGTACCGTAGTAGTAAGCAATTTCAAATATAGTATAATTATTTTTAAATAAGAAATAAATAATATATAAAATAGATATAAAGTGTGTTTTATATATGTTTTTATATATGATTAATATCTATTATATATACGTTTTATATTATTATCAGATACGGCAAAGATGGGGAGAAAGCCAGAATTTGAAGAATTTTTCCGAAAGTTTTCGGAATTGAAGATTTGAAGATTGTGCATTTCGGTAGTGTTCCTCATATAATCACGTGTATCCTGAGTCTCTGGTTTCAGAGTTTATCTCCCATTGGGTGATGACACAAAAAAACAGATACAGAAGTTTTGCGGATACTGTATCTGTTTAATTATTGATTTTCAATAACTAAAGCTCCGTCTACCTGTTCGCGGGGCTTTTTTATTTGCCATAAAAGCTCCACAAAAATAGTACGCTAAAATAGTCTTTTTGTTAAGGTTCATTTAGGGTTTTTAGTGATTCGACCAGGGATGAGTAGTCATTACGAAGTACAGCCTATGAATGCGGAATAACTTATACACAAACAGCCCCACCTGAATGATATCAGATGGGGCTGTTCTTATCTTGCTCCCCTCTCCTCAAGGAGAGGGGTTGGGGGTGAGGTAAAAAATTAATAGTTTCTGTAAACCCTGATAGCATTTAAAAATGGCTCGCCTATAACCGGATCAAAATCGATAGAGATGCCTTGTCCGTTTTGAACCAAAACGCTAAACTTTTTAACGACGGCAGTATTCCCGCCAAACTCAGAAGCAATATTGAGTTTGGGAAGAACGTTGGTTTTGTTGATCGATACATCAAAAATACGTTCATTTACAGTGTTGTCAATTGCTTCGTTGCCCAGGTTATATACCAACATCTTAGAGCTTGTCGACGCTTGCAATTCGGCAAAGAACAAACTTACAGTATATTCGCCATCGGGTACATCTAATTTGAAAGCCTCTATTCCTACACGTTTGGTTTGAAATATCGGGTCTTCGGTGGTTCCCAGTATATCCGAATCGGAGGCCGGTTGTTGTCCATGACGCGTGGGTTTTGTATAAGCTTTTCCACCCACATAGCCCCAACTGCCGGGTTGATATTCCTTTTCGGGTAGCCAGATAGTTGCTTTTGATTTGTTCTCGAAATAGCGTTTTGATCCCAGCATTATATTTATTTCGTTGAAAGTGCCCATGCTGTTTTTCAGGTCTGAAGGAATCATCCGAAAATCAATTTTGAGATCGTCGCGGACTTTCTCCGACTGAAATAAACCAACTGCCTCCAATGTATTTGCCCCGTTTACAAAAGGCACTTCAAACTGAGCGATATTGTTTATTACTTTCTGATTTCCAATGAGCCGACCATTTAAGAATAATTCAACACGCTCTGCATTCGAATATACTTTTATCGGCTGCTTACAGCTATTGTTAGCATCGGCAATTCCGGTTCTTATTTTCCAAAGCTGACCGCCAATATTGACAACCCGTTGGCTTGAAAACATTGCCTGATACTGCAAATAAGTATCTTTTGGCTCGCGCGACAAAGTGGTGATTCCTTTATTATTGACATGTGGAACTGCATTCTCGCGTTCTTCGGAATAAAAATCGTTCAGGTTCCATATATTGGCTCCCACCACATATTTCCGTTCCATTATGGCTTTTATATAATGCTCATGATATAAGTTGGCATATTCCTGCGTGTAATCAAAGCGCTGAGGCTCTAACGAATGCAGGCGTGGGTCGACATCGGCGCCATATTCGGTAATAATAAAGGGTTTCCCTTTTAGTTTCTCCTGCGCGTTGTCCAGAAAAGTATCAAATTGATCGAACCGTCCGCCATACCAGCCCTGATAAAGATTCCAGCCCACAATTTTCGGAATTTGAGTTAAACCAGCTTCGTGATAATCGTTGAAATTTCCATGCATTGGGAGTAAGGTATAACGCTGCGGATCATCAAGCCGAATCTGATGCTCAATTTTCTGTGCCAACGCATTGACCGATTGAAAATATTGTTTGTTTCGAATAGAATCGCCTTTGTAAGGCAAACGGAGCAGGACCTCGTTCATATACGTCCATATAAGTACCGAAGGACGATTGTAGTCCTGAAAAACCATTTCGCGGGCCATTTCAATGCTGTTTTTCGAAAAAGCTTCGTTCTCTGTAATTGCATTTACAATCGGAATTTCCACCGAAGTGATAATACCCAACTTGTCGCACATTTCCATCACCACCGGATCCTGCGGATAGTGCGAAATGCGCAGGAAATTACCGCCCATGTCTTTCAATAGTTTAACATCGCGCACATGAATCTCATCGGGCAGCGCATTTCCCAGCTGATCGAAACACTGATGCCGGTTAGTGCCTATCAGTTTGAGCGGCTTGCCGTTGAGCACAAAGCCATTTTCGGTAGTGAATTCATACCAACGTAACCCAAGCGGTTGTAAAACCTCATCGAGCAATTCATTTGTTTTATTATTGTAAATTCGGGTGATCACTTTGTAGAGCGAAGGTGAATCGGGACTCCACAAATCGGGATTTTTTATTATAAGCGTTTGTAAAAACGGAATTTCGGATGTGTTTTTAGCTAATTGTATCTGCTTTGAATTCACAAGAACTGTTTTGTTTTGTGAGTTTACAATGCTGTGCTCCACCCGTAATTTGGTATTGGTTGGGTTGCCATTTGTAAGCAGGGTTTTTATTTCGAGCAGAGCTTCCTGATGATTTACTCTGGGAGTTTGAAAATAGACTCCCGCTGATGCATAATGCGATGTTGAAACATTGATTTTATTTGTAAATAAAAGAAAAACATCGCGGTAAACACCTCCAAAAAATGTGAAGTCGGCCGACAGCGGCGGAATATTTTCATTGTGCCGGTTATTTACTTTTATGGCAAAGATATTTTGCTCACCAAAGCGAACAAGCTTTGTAATATCGAAACTAAAACGGGTGTAACCACCCAAATGCTTTCCGGCGCTTTTGCCATTCACAAATAGCTCCAGCTCCTGATTTGCTCCTTCGAAAAAGATAGAGATTTGCTTGTCCTGCTTGTCGGCGGAAATTTGTATCGACCTCCGGTACCAGCCTATCCCACGATAAAAACCTGGCGTTTCGTCGGCTGCATCACTAGCATTCCAGGTGTGTGGAAAACTTACCAACGACCAGTCAGCATCATTGAACTGAACCTGCATGGCATTTTCGACGTCCGAACGTACAAAACGCCAGTTTTCGTTGATGGAGTGTTTTGTACGGGGACTAACGGTTGCATACACTCCTAGTGCAAAAAACGATAAAATAAGAATTGAAACTAAATTCTTCATTGTAAAAATGTAAAAAATAAATATTGATTTGGGAAGTTCAAAATTACCTATAATCTGAATGCGTCAATAAAACGATAGTCCAATAAAAAGCGAAAATTATTCATATCACTTTGTTGTAAGAATTAATATTCTGAAAGGTAAAATATGAACGAAGTTTATAATTATCTGAACGATAGTTGTACGACAATAGTGATATATTTTTACATCTTTGCATAGAAAATCAAAAAAAACATATAATGAAATTAAGGCTTTTGAGTTCAGTTCTTTTAATGCTGTTTATGGGAATTTCAGCTGACAGTTTGATGTTTGCCAAACAAAAAAACACTTGTAAGGTAATAGATGAAACAATGAAATTCTCTGTGAATCAATCGATGAGTTTGTATGCTATAATGCTTGAAATTCCGGATAGATTACCACGCACGGTGAATAAAAACGGCGAATTGGTAACGGCAAAAGACAACTGGTGGACAAGCGGTTTTTACCCCGGAACACTTTGGTATTTGTACGAATTCACAAAATCAGAGCGTTTGAAACAGGCTGCTCAGCAAATGACCCGCAGAGTGGAAAACCAACAATATACAACCGACAATCACGATGTGGGTTTTATGATCTTTTGCAGTTTTGGCAACGGATTCCGACTGACGAACGACAAAACATACAAACAAATAATTGTAACTGCAGCCAAATCGCTATCTACTCGTTTTAGTCCGGTTAACGGCACAATAAAATCATGGGATAACCAGAAGTGGCAATATCCCGTAATTATTGACAATATGATGAATCTTGAACTGCTGACGCAAGCCACTAAATTAACGGGCGACAGCAGTTTTTATAAGATTGCAGTTTCGCATGCCGATACTACTATGAAATATCATTTTCGTCCCGATGGCAGTTCGTACCATGTGGTAAATTACAATACTACGAAAGCCGGATTTAAAGAACGTGTCACCCATCAGGGATTTGCTGATGCATCTTCCTGGGCCCGCGGGCAAGCATGGGGACTTTATGGCTACACAATGATGTACAGAGAAACAAAGAAGCCCGAATATCTCAATCATGCAATTAAAATCGCGGGTTTTATAGCCAACCATCCTCATCTGCCAAAAGATAAAATACCATATTGGGATTTTAATGCGCCCAATATTCCAAATGAGTTGCGCGATGCTTCGGCAGGTGCTGTAATAGCTTCGGCATTGCTTGAGTTAAGTACATTTACCGACAGAAAACTATCGAAAAAATACATTTCGTTGGCAGAGCAAATGATTCGTTCGTTGGCATCACCGGCCTATCGTGCCGAACCGGGAGAAAACGGAAACTTTATCCTCAAACACAGTGTGGGTTTTATGGCCAAAAACAGCGAAGTGGATGCCCCGCTTAGCTATGCCGATTATTACTTTATGGAAGCAATGATGCGCTATAGAAAACTTTGCAAAAACAAATAATCCCTTCAATAAACACAATGACAACAGGAAGAAAGATATTCATTTTATCAGTTGTATTTTGCATGTTTTCAAGTTCGTCTTTCTCAAAAAACGATAGGGAAATATGGCTGAACTCTTTGGTGAAAATTGCCGATCCGGTTCTTTCGAATTTAAGCAACAACACGCTTAAAAAAAATATGCCGGTGGAAACCACAATCGAAGGAAGTACGCGTGGTCGCGAAAAAGTTTCGCATCTCGAGGCTGTCGGTCGAACAATTTGCGGAATTGCCCCCTGGCTCGAGTTGGGGATTGATGACACGAAAGAAGGAAAACTGAGAGAAAGGTATATTCAAATGACACTTGATGGATTAAAAAATGTAGTTGACTCAGGATCGCCTGATTTCATGAGTTTCACTGTCGACAGGCAGGTTCTTGTCGATGCCGCATTTTTAGCCCAGGGATTTTTGAGAGCTCCGAACCAATTGTGGGAAAATCTGAATGAAGAAACACAAGGCGCTTTCATTCGGGCGTTCAAAGCAACCCGGCAAATTAAGCCGCTCGAAAGTAATTGGTTGTTATTTTCAGCTATGATTGAAACCTTTCTGTATCGTTTCACAGGCGAATGCAATTTCGAAACAATTGATTATGCGCTTGATAAATTTGAAATATGGTACAAGGGAGATGGTTGGTATGGCGATGGTGCTTCGTTTCATTTTGATTATTACAATAGTTTGGTTATTCATCCTATGATGTACGATGTACTTGCAAATGTTCGGCCTGTTTCCCCACGATATGCTACACTGTTTGCAACACAAAGCTTAAGACTGGAACGGCATGCCGAACAATTAGAACGACTGATTTCGCCCGAAGGAACTTATCCTGCCGTAGGACGGTCGTTGGTTTATCGTTTCGGTAGTTTTCATGCGCTCTCGCAAGCAGCGTTGTTAAAGAAGCTACCTGAGCACATTTCACCGGCTCAGGTTCGTTGCGCGCTATCAGCAGTTATAAAAAAACAAATGAATCAGAAAGGCACTTTTGATAAAAACGGATGGCTGACACTCGGCTTATGTGGTCATCAACTCGATTTGGCCGAATCGTATATTTCTACAGGAAGTTTGTATTTGTGTTCAACTGTGTTTTTACCTTTGGGCTTACCGGCAAACGATGAGTTTTGGCTTGGAAAAAAGGCAGACTGGACAAATAAAAACGCATGGAAGGGCAAAAAAATAAGAATTGACAAAGCGTTGAAAAAGTAATACAACAAAAGGCAGCTCGTCGGGAAATGAGTTATCACGCCCCCGAATCATACTAAGGAATATATTATTGCAGCGAATTTTTTTTTTAAACTAAAATATTTAAATCGAAAATCATGATAAACTCACAAACTCTTTCATCTAAAATTCTTTTCCTTCTCTGTTTTTTGATAGGTGGCATTTTGCTAAATGCACAAACCATTCAACTTGAAGAGAACTTTAATTTAACTGCTGGAAGCAACTTAGCCGGACAAAATGATTGGACATTAGGTACAAGTGCAACAAACAGAGCTTTAATCTCTAATGCCGGTTTGACGTATCCGGGTTATCCAAACCAATCGGGCCTGGCAGCCGGCTTTATACCCACTACCGACCGTGTTCAAAAAATATTTACAGGAACATTAAGTGGAGTTTACTATTATTCTTTTTTAATCAATGTAAGTTCGGCAGGGTCGGGTGATTTCTTTATAGGTTTCTTTAGTAATGCCGCTTTTCGGGGGCGAACCTATTTAAAAAGCGATGGCGCAGGATTTCAATTTGGTTTAACCAAAACAACTACAGGGCCTGTCGTTTATACATCAGGAACACCATTCATTTATGGTACTACTTACCTTATTGTTGTAAAATATGAGTTTCTTGGAGGTTCGAATACCGACGACAAGGTAAGTTTATTTGTAAATCCCGATTTAACTGCCAGCGATCCGGGAACTCCGGCAATCGGACCCTTAACTGATGCAGGAAATGATGTTGCGGCAAATGTTTTTGCTATTCAGGGACGTGCAAACAGTGGTAGTTTTACATTGGATGGAATTCGTGTTGCTCCCGATTGGGCATCAATTAAAGGCGAAACTGTAAAAAATCAGTTTGTTGAAGTGCCTAAATTCATTAGTTCGAATATGGTTTTGCAACGCGAAGTAGCTCTTAAGTTCAATGGTTGGGGAAGTGAAGGAGACACTGTGAAAGTTACTTTCACACGTCAGAAAAACCTTTTCTCTGATTCGACAATTATTGATGCGAATGGAAACTGGAAAATAGAACTGCCAGCTCAACAAACATCAACAGAGCCATGTGAGTTGAAGTTTGAAATAAAAAACAATCCGAACACAATACAAATTTTCGACAATATTCTGATTGGCGATGTTTGGTTTGCCGGCGGACAATCGAATATGGAAAAGAAGGTGAGCCACTTGTTGGAAGCAACGCAAGTGATTGCCGAAGCCGACTCCTATCCACTCATCCGTTCGTTCAGAGCAAGTTACAATCCGGCAAATCAACCACAAGAAAGAGTAAACGCAAGTTCAGCTCCGTGGTTTGTGTGCAGCAGTGCCGAGGTGGGCGATAAAGTCTCGGCTGTTGCCTATGTTTTTGCACGCGAAATTTATAAATCGCAAAACATACCTATTGGTATAGTACAATCGTACAGAGGCGGAACCGAATTGGAGACATGGCTGAGTGGTACTAAAATTAGTTCCGACCCTGAACTTTGCAAGCTTGCCGGCAGAATAGCAGGACAGGATCCTACAAATGCAAATAATTATCCATCCACCAATTATAACGGACAAATCCACCCTTTAACAGGAATTCCAATCAAAGGCTTTATTTTCTATCAGGGCGAAAGCAACACGAAACGGGCCCTGGAATACCGGTTAATGATGAAAAAGCTTATAGAAGACTGGCGTAATTTATGGGGAATGGGAAACCTGCCTTTTTATTATGTACAAATGTTTAATATGGGAATCTCCGGAAATCGGCTTTACGAAGAAGGTAACTGGCAGGATTTGCGCGAGCAGCAAGAACAATTACTCACTGTTGAGAGGATTCCTAACATCGGAATGGCTGTGTCTATCGACACTAACGAAGACCCGAATAATGCGGATGATAATATCCGTATTCATCCCCAAAATAAACTTCCGGTTGGGGAACGTTTGGCTAAAATTGCATTAAAAAATACGTATCAGATGGACATTGTGGGTGAAAGTCCGATATTGTCGCATTACAAATTCAGTAATGATACTGCATTTCTGGTTTTTAGAAATTGTGGTGATGGTCTGAAAATTAAATCGGGAGATACAGAATTAAAAGGATTTGTGTTAGCCGGTGTGGATAAAGTATTCAAATCTGCAGTTGCCGAAATACTAAACGACAGCACCATCGTTTTAAAAAGTAGTCTGGTTGGCTTACCTGTTGCAGTACGCTATGCCTGGTCGAAAGATCCGGTTTGCAACTTATACAATTCCGATAATTTACCAGCATCTCCTTTTCGTACCGACACATGGGCTTCGGGTTTTGCCTACCAAACTTTTCAATCAACATGTGCCACAAGCGATGACAACAACTTAATAGGAATTAAAATTAACGGCATTCCACTTCCCGGATTTCAGCCCACGGTTTTGACATATCTGTTGCAGGAAACTTTTCAGAATATTCCCGACATTAAAGGGTTTACAAATCATCCGTTTGCAAAAATAGCCACAACCGTCAACGGAACGGGTTCACAGCAAAAAGTAATGCTTACGGTAACTGCCGAAAATGGATCAAAACAAGTGTATGAAATTAGTTTAAATTTACTAACGTCTCTTTCTGTGAATTCTCAAAATAATAAGGTTAGCATTCTTCAAAAGAATGGTAACCTTATTATCAGAAACGAGCAAGAGAAGCAACTAAATTATGAGATACTCAATAATATGGGACAAATGCTTTATCGTGGCAAAATCCGGAGCAACTCAGAAGAACAAACTAAAACATTAGCATCAGGAATTTATTTAGTGAAAACGACTGTTGGAAAGATGATTGAGAATAAGAAAATACTGATTCGGTAATGTGCGGGTGAGATGCAATTAGTCATCCGTAATGGCATTTCAACAGAAATGGGTAACCACCAAAATAGAGTTTATACATACAAAAAGAGGAGCCTCAGGGTTCCTCTTTTTTGTATATATAGATGGTGATAAAAATAATCATTTGCAAATCCTGTACACATTGTAGTTCAATTCCCGCATGTATTTTGTCATATCTGTATATTCCTGTTTCTGAGTATTCACAATCCCTTTATTCGAATCGGTATTGTCAATAAAACGGAAATAATGCCAACCTATAAAACACTTATTGCGGAGAAGCTGTATGCAAGTGTTTTGGTAAAATTTTCCTCTGTCTGCTTGCGAATTTACATAAAAGCCCGTTCCTGATTGTGGAACATCAAAGGCATTGATATCTTTTGTGTAAAGCTCACCTACAAGACATGGATGATCATTTGTCCAGCTTTGAAGTGCAATTTCTTCGTCTGGCGAAAGCTTGTCGTAAAAATTAACTGAAGTTACATCCATGTATTTGTGTGATGCATTTACTACCGACTGGATAGCGCGTGGACGACCATTCAGACGGCTTCCGAGCGTTAAATGATTTTTGTCGTATTTCCGTATTGCAGACGAAACAATTCTGAAATAATGTTCAGCAAGAAATGTAGCAAATTCTTCCTTTATTTTTTCTGTTACCCTGGCTGTGTTGTTCACACAATCAGATTCAGTTAGTCCTTTCGTTTTTGCAAAATCTAATGCAGCATTACGACTGGGGTCACCTTCAGGAAGGTCTTTTATTAAATTTACAAGTTGATCCTGATTGAAATTGATCTCGTTATCGGTAAACCAGCCGAGCAAATTACGCTCAGAAGCATACGGAAGCACTTTGTTTCGTGCCAATTCATAACAATATCTTTCAAACTCCGGATCTAAAACATAAATGTGGTTCAGACTTTTCTGAATTTCTGTGGGTGTCTTGTAATAATCTTTTCTGATTTTCTGATAACTCAAAAAGAAATTCAAACGTCGGGTGTACGACAATTGTATTTCGTTTTGTTTGTTATAAACCGAGTCAGTCTGATTTTCGTCTAAAATAAAATTCCCTATACCATTAAATCCGTTTTTTACAATAATGCTATAATCGTTCAGGACATCATTTTTTCCAACGCTTGTTACCGCCATGTTGATGCCGGCGTAGCCGTCGGGATCGATTAACCACCAACGGTCATCTATTTTTTTTACGTAAAAAAAGCCTGTAGCATCTAATCGCAAATGTTTGTTTGATCCGTAACGGGTAAAATCACCCTTACCGTCAGTTGAGCCTTCTGCATCTCCAATAACTTCAATTGGCATATTTATCCATTCAGAAGTAAATGAACGTTTGATTTTTATTGTGTCGGGAGTTACTTGTGCAACTAAACAAGCAAATGTCAGCATGAAAAAACAAGTTGCAATTAGTCTGTGGATAATAGTCATTGTTTTTTTGAATAAAAAATTTAAATGCTGTTTTGCAGAAACGACTTCCCGAATCAGGAAGTCGTTTCTGCAATAAACTTATTTAATTCGAGATTATTATTTTTGAAAAATAAAAGTCTCCGGCAGTATTTGTAGTTTTCAGAATGTATGTTCCGTTTTTAAATTCTGATACATCAACACTGTTTTTGATTGTCGAAAGCAATTTTTGCCCATTGAGAGTTATGATTTCCAGTTGGGCTATATCATTCCCTTTTACGTAAAAACTTCCTTTTACCGGATTGGGATATGGTTCGTATTGCTTCCCTGCATTCTCAGATGGAGTTGTTACATTCGTAGGATTGTCCCAAAAAGTTAATTTAAGTCTGGGACGTGCATCCGTATTGGTATTTTCTTTCGAAGCAATTTTGATCGAAGTGGTCGTTGAGTTCAGATCGTGGATTTTAAACGACACCACAGCCTTGTCCGGCTGATCGGTAATCCAGGTTGTAACATCAAAACTTAATTTACCGGACGCCAGACTTCCTTTTTGAAACGATAATCGATTATATCCGTTTTTCCAATCGGCATTCGGGTTGCGCAATTCGCCATTCAGCGTGGTTTCCTGCCAGCTTGTATCGCTCAAACCCGAAGCAAAAACATAACGCGTTGTTGCATCGGTTTGCGTGCAGGTTACTTCCAACTCAGCGTTTTTCAGATATGGCAAAAGTGATTTCACTGAACTCACATCAAATTTAAGATAAGCTTCCCGGCGATTAGCTTCAGTTGTATTATGTCGCACTTCTAATTCAGTGCTTGTACCAAAATTATTTGTATTGGTAGCACCCGGAATTACATACGTATCTTCCACTGCTGTAAAAGTCTCTGTTTTTGTTGAGAGTTGAGGACGACGATCTTTCCCATCGTAAAAATCACACAACCGATACACTTGTTTGTTCAGTTCCTCCATATAGCGGGTCATATCAGTATATTCAGCAAGTGAATTGCTTACCATTCCCTTGTTGGAACCATCATCATCGTCTTTGAAGCGGAAATAGTGCCAGCCAATGTAATTTTTATTCTTCAGAAGTTCTATACACGCATTTTGGTAAAAATATCCTCTGTGTGCCTGTGAGTTGACGTACCAACCTGCACCCGATTGTGAGGCCGTCTTCTGATTAATATCCTTGATATAAAATTCGCCGACAATGCAAGGTTTGTCATCTGTCCACGCGTCTTTTGCAATTTGCTCGGATGGCCCCCAACGGTCGTAAAAATTTACCGAAGTAACATCCATATACCGATGCGAAGCATCCACTACACCCTGAATAGCTCGTGGGCGACCATGAAAACGACTTCCGAGAATCATGTGATTGGTGTCGTATTTTCGAATGGCTTCCGAAACTGTTTTAAAATAATGTTCGGCAAGCAATACAGCAAACTCCTGTTTAATGGCTTCGGTGACTTTTGATGTGTAATTTATACAATCACTTTCGGTTAAGCCTTTCGATGCGGCAAAAGCCAATGCAGCATCTCGACTTGGGTCACCTGCCGGTAAGTCCTTTACCAAATTTCGCAACTGATCCTGATTGAAATTGATTTCATTATCGGTAAACCAACCCAACAAATTACGTTCGTTAACAAACGGAGTCACATTGGTTTGTGCTAAATTGTCGCAATAGATAGCAAACTGGGGATCGAGAACGAAAATATGATCAAGACTTCCCTGAACTGCAGCAGGTGTTGTATAATAGTTTTTACGGACGTTTTTGTAATTTAAAAAGAAATTGAGTCGGCGGGTAAACGAGAAGTTAGCATAGTTCTGAAGATTATAGCCCGATTTGGTTTGGCTTTCGCTTGCCAAAAAATTTCCTGTACCGTTGTATCCGTTTCGGCGAACAATATCGTAATCATTTTGTATGCTTGATGAGCCAAAGCTGGTTACAGCCATATTGATACCGGCATATCCGTCCGGATCAATCATCCACCATCGTCCATCAATTTTCTTTGCATAGAAAAATCCTGTCGAATCAGTTCGCAGATATTTGTATGTTCCGTAGCGTGTAAAATCATCACTCCCATCGGTAACACTATTGTACCCGGGTATCAAACTCACCAATTGGGCACGTTGCGTACCCCAACCGGCACCGTAACTACTTTTCACCTGTATGGTTTCATAGTCGATTTGAGAGAATGCCTGGGAAACAGTCAGTACCAGTACAACAATAGCAAGACATTTTTTTATATAAACCATAATATCATATTATTAAAGAAACATGTTGGCTCTACTATCTGAAGCCTTAAAGACTAATTTTGAATGTATTTTTGTTCGTTTCAGTTCTTAATTGAACTATATAAACTCCCAAAGCCACTCCTGATAAATCGATAAAATCTGATTTTTGTTGTATCTGCTTAGCAACAATTAGCTTACCGGAGATATCAAAAATATTGATCTGTGCATTTTTGTTGCCATCATAATACAGTTTTCTATTGATAATGCTTACGCTAATATCTTCGATAGGTTGTTTTTGTAAGTTTGTGGTTTCTACAATTTCCTCTATAACCAAGATGGGATGTAAGGTCTCATTTTCGAATTCCTTTGAGTTATAATATACATTCTCGGTGTTGCCTGAGGAGGATGCGCGAATAACAAAACTAACAGCATTTTGGTTGTTTTGCAATTCGGATTTAATTGTATTTGTTACATCGAAGACGCTCCACATATCCTGGCCTGTAAAAACAACCTGGTCAAGTGCATTTCCTGAAATAGCGGGTTTATTGGCCGAAACCAGTGTTGACTCAAGCCACCCGGTTCCGGTTTTATAAATAGACAATGTGATAGGATCGCCCTGTAAAGTAGTGGAAGAAGACAGTTTTACTTTTGCTGATTTAATATTACTTTGGCTCAATTGCGAAAGATTAAATTTGAGATAGCCATCAAACCGCCAGTCACCCATCGAGCTGTAGCGAATGCGTAATTTGTTTTCAGCTCCCTTTGAAGTGGCGTTTAACGAAACCTGCGTATAACTGTCGTCGGTAGGAGTAATTGAAATGTTTGCTGTTTCCACAACTTCTTCTCCAGCTTTCGAAACAAGAAACTCACGTACAAACTCAGAGGTCATTTTTTGTCCCAACACATTTTCAATATCAGCTGAAATAACAATCTTATACCTATCACCTTTTATCAAATTTAGGTTTGGCTGAAATTCAAAAGTAGTATTACCAGTTTTTGCAGTCCATACTCCATCAATTATTGCATTTGAATTTATGTGATAAACATTTACGTGTTGTTTAAAATGTTCCGGCTCAATTTCCGATAAAAACCTCACTGTTATAGGAGCATAAGGTTTCAAGCCCAGCATTGCCGTTGGTAAAATGCCATCGTGCGTCAAAATACGGCAATTGCCGTTTGTATCAACTTCATGGGCATTTTCTTTAGGATATACATAAAACACTTTTAAAGGGTCGCTGGTAGTTGCTTTCAAATATTTATCGAAAAAGGCTTTGAAAAGTATATACCTATTTTCACCTGTAGCAAGATCGGTTCCAAGCCCCGGATAAGTATGACCGAGTTCTTCCATCCATAAAGCAAGGTGATTATTATCTATATCTTTAAACCTTTTAACGACTTCCGGATAGACATCCCACTGACCGTATTGATCTTTTGATCCAGCTGAAGTAATCATGGGAACGGTAAATTCATCCACATAGGTATTCACACGACGGGTGCCATTTCCCGCAGCGGCATAAGCCACGTCAACATTACTTGACGCCCCCGGCCAGGGTTGTGGTTTGGTATTCTCCACACCGCCATATAAAAAATATTCACGGCCTTCCGAATTTTTGGTGTTGGCAATTCTGACTGGAGCATAAGATGCTTTCGAAATCCCCATTACTCCCATTTTACCATTCAAGTTATAATCATTCAGATGTGTATTGATGTATCTTATATATGCAGTATTTAAGGCTAATCCATTCCAGTCTTCCAGAGTATACCGATCAAAATATTCCCACACTTCTGCTCTTGCCAATGGATTATAGCAATGGTCGGCATTCGCCCAAGCGTAACCTGTAGTCAGGAAGCCAAACGGAAATATGCTACGGTAAACTACTTCGTTTGTACCAGTAGGATTGAAAGGTTTCTGCCGAGGTGAATTTGAAGAAAAATTGATGACAAGTGGCACTTCTTTTGTCGCTGTACCACTTGGATAAATCAAATCCATGTACATATTGTAATCAATCGGATTTCCGAATTTGTCATACATTTGTTCAGGACTTGTAACCGGTGAGACTCCAAATGTTTGTACAATTTCCTTATTCCATGTGTCCATGATGCGGTTAGTTATACCTTCTGATCCATGATCAAGGATGTTCCAAATCGGAATTTTGTAATGAAGGATATGACCTTCAGGAACATAGTAAATATTGTCTAAATCGGCTTCTACGGTAGCTGTAGCATAGGTTGCCAGCAAGGTAGGACTAGCCTTGTGGAATGTGATCAAACGATCTTCTAATCCAGGCGAAGTTCTAGGGAAACTACTGCAATCCACTGGTATAACAAGGAAATTCTGACGTTGCAGGCTATCAATAATTACTGCATCTGTCAATGATCCTATTCGTTCCTGTGGAAGGTTCTGTAAATAAAATACAACCGGTTTCAATGTTTTTTGAGCGGAAAGGGATGATATGCAAAACAGCATCGAAAGAATTATCAAGCGATATAACTTTTTGTAAGATTTCATAATAATGAGATTTGTTTGTACTTTGAAAAGGATAAATTGGGGTTTAACAAGCCATCTTCTTAGGATAAATTATTAAACCCTACGGGTGAACTTTAAAGAATTAGTCTTTCTGTTTTGGTTTCGCCATTTTCAGACTGCATTTTTAAAATGAACAAGCCGCGTTTAATTACATTAATATTTCCTGAACCTGTTACCCGGATTGATTTTATGAGAGCTCCCTTTGAATCGTAAAGTGTGGCTTTGGCATTTTTAGCATCAATTTTAATTCCGCCATCAACGATTGTGGCTTTGTAAAAGTTCTGATCTACATTAGTTCCAATGCTTGTACTGACGTCTGTTTTATAGGCTTTTACAGTGTAATTGTCAACCCACATAACCTTGTCAATATTACCATAATAACTTTGGAAAAAGCCAAAATTAGTCATTAATGTATTTGTAATGTCGGAGTTTACTGTAGTTCCACTTAAGGTCATTGTTCCTTCGGCAGGATTAGCAAATGCTCCACCTGTATTTGGTCCATCAAATCTATCGTAGAAACGCCATAAATTTGTTGCAGGAACATAAACCACTCTGAAACTCATATAATCACGACCATCGGTTGGTGATGTTTGACCAATAACCAAATTAGTAATATTATCGTTAGAGTATAATCCATTGACGAATTTAACCAATCTATAACGTTTTACACCATCTCCACCATATAAAATGGCATATCCATTTGCTAAAGAAACATTGGCATTGTCTGCAACAAGAATGGCTGCAACACCATTTTGAGAATCTCCAAATCCACTTAAAGTAGAATTATAATTCTGACGCATATTAAATGTCCACACAAGAGAATCAGCAACTATTTCGCTTATTTTACTTGTGAAGGGTGCTATATAAGTTGATAGAACTCCTGTAACGCCATTACGACCAAAAAATCCTGTTCCTTTACGATTCCCAATTCTCAATAAACCTGCTGTTGTTGTTGTGTTAGGATCTGCTGGGTCATCACCTGCACCTACAGTTTTAAAAATTGTATAGGTCGTAGTTGGCGCTCCACCCGATAAGTTGTCGCCTCCAAAATCATCTGCAAAAACTGTTGTTTCGGCTGTTTGTGCAAAAATAGTTGAAGTTGAGAACAATGCAATTATTGCAAAAAGTACAGTTCGGAATAATTTAGCTGTTGTGTAATTTATTTTCATAATAATATTATTTTAAGAGTTAATTGACAATTAATTTGGTTGTTTTAGTTTCATTGTCTTGTACATATGAGATAATATAAATTCCTTTCTTAATCGGGATACTGACAGATTGATTTGGTTGTATGCTTCCTGCGTTGAGCATTCGTCCCGACAAATCATTTATCCGATAGAGAGTATAAGCATTTCCATTTTCAATATTCACACCTTCATCTAGACTTTTCAGTATTGGGAAGTCGTTTTTTTTTATCGTTGGCTTTGAAGTTGTGTTGTAAACATATTGTATTATTTTCTCAGCATAGCGATTCCCTAAAACCTTCTGACTCGCACCATCAAAATGAGGATCTGTTGCATCAATCAAAGGGGTTAATCCTTCGGCTGAAACCCAATTGCTATTAGGAATAGTGGATGAAATAGTTCTTATCATTGTATTAAAAGCAGTTGAACCGGTTCCACCACCTCGCCAATATGCTAACTCGCCAGCCACTAAAAACAAATCAGGTTCATTCAACTCTGTTCTCAGATGCTGAATCATGGTCGACAGTCTATTCATATAAGAATCGACAATTGAACCATCGCTTTCGCCTTGATGCCAAATGATTGCACGAATCCGTCCAAATCGTTGTGCTTCTTTTGCACGAACAATAGTTGCATCGTAATTCGATTTACCCGCTTGGTACCATGTTGTAATCGATGAACCACCTTGTGCATTCACAACAAATCCAACTGGTTTTTGTAAATGACTTTGTAATGCTAATGCGCAAGTGTACGATGGACCAAGTTTTTGTAAACTTAAATCCTTTCGGATATTCGAGTACTTATTCATTGGATTTGCCGATATTTCCATCTCTCCTTCAGGTGTCAACAAAAACACATTATTCATCGGGGCTATTTCATCCGAAAACGAACCGCGACCAGCCATATTCGATTGTCCGATAGCCAACACAATATCCAACTCAGGCAATTTATGAAAAACAACGCGATATGTTTTTGTTATAAGTCCATTTGCCGAAGTTACATTCAATGATGTTGTACGATTTAATTCTGTATCAATCGCAATTGTTGAGTTGGCATTTGTTATCTGTACAGCGGCATTCGGGTCGTTGGTTTGTGCAGCAACAACAGGAACTGCATTTTGAGTATAAGGTAAATAAACCGTATAGTTTTCCTTGTCTTTATCGAAAAACTCAAGCAGCTTTCCATCGACTGTTATTCCCGATAAACGCACATCGGTTGGTGGTGGTAGCAATTCAAAAACAACCGAATAGCTTAGCATGTCGGCGCCTCGTTGTAAGTTTACCTTAGCTGTACGTTGAGCTACAGTTCCCGAAAGTGAAGTGGCTTGCGCAATGCTCACAGTGGTGCCGTCGGTGTATTTGGCCACAGCGCTAACAGCAGGAATCACCGTTTCATTCCAGGCCAATTTACACACATACTTGTAGCTGTTTTCGAGAAAACCTGCAATAGAAGTATTGTTTACTTTGATATCGGCGGCTTTTAGCAGTTCAATATCTTTTTCGGTAACTGCCAGTTCTGGTGCATTTCCACTTGGGTTTTCCTTGGAGTGAAACTCAACGATAACTGCACCCGACCCATTTTTTACCACATTTTTCTCGCGCAGACGGAATGAAATGAATTGCTTTCCGGCATTTACAGAGTCAGTAATTATCTGTGTGAGTGCCGTTCCGCTAAGTTCAATGTACTGAGGTGTAAGCGCTAAACCTGCAGTCACTGTGTACGAAGCCAGTAGAGGCGAATTAACATCAACTCCTAATTTTGCAACAGCGGTATTAAACGTAACGTCGTCTTCAGCCCAGGTATTTAGTAATACCGGATATAAATCGAACTGATGGGCATTATCCCCTCCTGCGGGAAAACCATTACAGAACAAACGAAGTTTTACTGATTGAATATGTGGTGAAAGTTCCGAAATATCGAATTTCAAAAAAGAAATACGTCGAAACTGACTACCAGCAGTTGAGTGATAGGTGTTTAGCGTATATTCCATTCCGCGAATCGTATTGTCGCTATAGGTATATGTATCGTCTACCGGTGTTTGTTTATGCACAACTCCCTGCGCATCAAGCCTGTTTGTTAGACAGGCAGATGCAATCAGAAGGAGAATCGCAATTGATTTTTTCATCTCTTTTTTAAGATTAAAGCTGAAATTACGGTATAATAATTTTGGCAGATGCATTTTGAGAACCGGACAAATTCAGAACATAAACACCTGATTTTAGCGTTGCTGCATTAATAATCTTGTTGTTTAAATTGCCCGAAAGCACACGCTGACCGGATAAGTTGATAAGATTAAACTCATTGTATGTTTTGTCTGATGCAAAAACGGTAATTTGCTTATTAGCATCTACTTTGAATGAGAAATTGTCGGCTGTTGCATTTTTCAGCGCGCTGGGTACGGGCATTACTTCAGCCCAGGTAAGTCCAACCCGAATACCATCGATTGTATAAGCCGGAGCATTGCCCAATGCAGGCGTGCGTAAATAAAGTCCGCGAGCACCACCAAAAATCAAACCACTCGATGTGTAACGATACAAATCGTTTTGAGCAGGGTTGGTATGTCGTAATGTTGCTGTGGCAGGTTCAACGCCGGTGGTAGAAGGGTTTACGAAAAGCTCCATAACATCATCAAATTTACCTACTTCATCAGTAGACGATTCGCCATTAAGTACACCAACGTGGTATTTAATTACCATTAAATGTGTTTTATTAGCCTGGAAAAACGGACCTGTGCTAGCGTTAGCCCATGTTGTAGTACCACCACTCATTTTATTGATACCCAAGGTAACTTCTTCGTTTGGATAGTCAGGATTTACCGAAGCATACAATCGACCACCCCAGTTAGTACTGGTAGCTGATGGTTCCATTTTGATACCTAAAAAATAATCGCCGCCAGACACGGCCTCGGCAGGAAAGTTTATCAAAAACGAAATGTAAACGGTAGAGTCATTACGCACATTTTTAGAGAACAATTTAAAAACACCCTGACCCGCCTGTCCGTTGTATTTGAGTGCATTACCAATACCTGTATTTATATATCCCGCATAATTAAGCGGTGCACTTGTAATATCAAAGCAGTTAGTAGCTGATGTTGAATTACTTTGAGTGGACCATCCGGTTACTCCATCGTAGTTATCCGAGCTGTTTATAGGATCCAAAATCAATGGTCTGCCGGCTTCGTAATCAAAATTTTCCTCGAGTAACAACTGTGCATTTGAGCTAACTGTGCTTAAAAGAACACTCAAAAAGAGTGCAAAGAATGTAGTTTTTTTCATGATCTTATTTTTTAATGTTAATAAATTTATTTGTCGAAATAGTTAATTAATGAATATACTTGTTCATTTAATTGTTTCATGCGGATTGTTAAATGCTTATATGGTTTGTAATAATTATCTACAATACCTTTGTTCGAATCCACATTCGAAGGATCTACGCCTTTGGCTGTGGGGTCGTTGTCCTGATATTTGAAATAATGCCAACCCACACAATTTTTCGATTCGAGCAACGCAAGACAAAAATCCTGATAAGCATAACCTCTGTCCTTTTGTGTATGCACGGTATAACCGGCTCCTGTGGTATTTGCCAGACCGGAATCCATGGCTTTGGTGTAAAATTCGGTAATTAAAAATGGTTTATTCAACCACTTATCCCACAGCGTTAAATGATCGGTCGAAGGAGTCCAGACCCCATAATAATTCAACGATACCACATCGCAGTATTTACCCGCAGCCGTCAGAATTTCAGGGACAAACTTAGCGGCTCCATGCAAGCGACTGCCAAGGTATAAATGATTACGATCGGCTTTACGGATAGCTTTGGATACAGTTTCGTAGTATTTGTCGGCAACCAAACCGGCAAATTCAGCCCGTTCTTTATCTGAAATTTTTGAGGCGCTTATCCCTTTGTTTTTCAACCAGTTTTCTGCAAATATTCGTCCGGGATCTTTTTCGTTTTTAATCGTTAAGTAGCCATCCAGGTTTTTTAGTCCGAAAGGCAATTCATTGTCCGAAAAGTAGCCAAACAAATTAGGGTCGTTGACATTGGCACTAATTTCTGCCTTTGCCAGCGAATCGCAAAATACTGCAAACTCAGGGTCGAAAACAAATATGGTTTGATTGGGGAAGCCAGTATTGCCCGGAAGCTGATAAGTTCCTCCCCGTTTTTTACCATAAGCAGCCATCATTCGTAAATTTACCGAATACGATAATTTTTGCGATGTGGATTTTGAGTTATAAGTCCTTACAATGGAGTCAGTGGACCACGAACCCGTTCCGTTGATTCGAATGTCGGAAAAGAATTTCGCTGATGTATTTGCCCAATTTTCGTTGGTACCGAATTGCGACATAAATGATTTCTCGTTTTGTTCGGATGTACCTTTTCTATAACCATTGATAACACGCTGAATGTTGTAATACCCTTCAGGGTCGATTACCCACCAGCGATCTCCTGACTTTTCGACCCTGAAAAATCCGCTTGCTTCTGTTTTTTTTGTCAACAAACTTCCGTAGCTGTTTTCAGCATCGGTTTTTTGTTTGTAACCGGTAAGGTTGTCCACAATACGGGTTTTGTAAAATGCCCAGGGTTGGTTATTATCGCCTTTTACCCATTTTTTGGATTCTACCTGTATGGGTGCGAAGGGTTTTGTCTGCGCCACAAACGATAATGACGGCAACAGCAGTACCAAAAAACATATTTTAAAATTAAACCTATTCATGTGATTTATTTCTTTTCAATCAATTTTTTTACCTGATTTACCAAAAGATACAATCCGGGTTGCATCATGGAGCCGTGACTAAAACCGGCCAGTTCGTAAATGCTTGTTTTCGTATGTCCTACCACCTTCATCATGCGCATAAGATAGGCGTTTTCTTCATAACGTCCCAGCATTTCGAGTTCGCGGTCGCCGGTAATTAATACCAACGGAGGCAAATCGCTTCGCACATGAAACAAAGGTGCAAATTCGTCGATTATCGGTTGCTTGCTGTCAATGCCACGTTCGTTGCGTATTTTGAAATGCGTAATTGTTTGCGGACTCAATGGCAATAATCCCGCAATCCGGTTGGCATCGATATTGTGTTTTTGCAACCATCGTTTGTCCATTCCCACCATCAAATCCAGATATCCTCCGGCCGAATGCCCCGAAAGGAAAATCAGGTCATCGTCGCCGCCGTATTTTTCAATATTCCTGAAAACCCAGGCCACAGATGCTGCTGCATCTTCGATATAAACCGGACATTTCACCACCGGATTTCGCCTGTATTCGACACTTACAACAGCAAATCCCTGTTTTGTAAGCTTCTCGGGAAGCTCTTTCTTTCCACCAGTCAAACTGCCACCATGAAACCAAACCACTGTTGCAAATTCTTTTTTATTTACAGGATAATAAATATCCAATTGGCAATTCTGAATAGCATATTCGTCCAGCTTTTCGAGCTTTGCATCCCGATACGGAATTTCCTTTTCCAGTTTATACTGTAGCGTATCCGGCTTTTCTTTAGCAAAAATGAATGTGCTAACGAATACGGAAAAAGTAAAAATAAATATACGTAAATATTTCATCTTTTATATATTTGCCCCCTAACCACCTAAAGGGGGAATTGAAGTTAGCTTTGTCTCTTAAATACCAATCATATTAATAAATTGAAAATCACTTCGAAAACCACTCTTTAAGCCCCTTTAGGGGTTTGGGGCAGCATTCTTTCTTCTCAATTATACCCTTCATTCTGTGGAAAATTCGTGTTTCCCATGATATCAATCTGACCTTGCGGAATAGGCCAGCGAACATGATAAGGTTGTATGTTGGTGCGAATAACAGTGTCATTCATTAACACAATTGTACCTTTTTTGATATATTCACCTCCATATTTTCTAACCCTGTCAACCAGCAATCCGTTGCGTTTCAGCAAAAACCAACGGTCGCCTTCGAAAGCCAATTCGCGCGCATGCTCATCAATGATCATATCCAATGTCACGCTTCCAACTGGTATAGCTGCATTACCTGCACGTACCCATGTCTTGTTAAAGTAATAAGCTGTGCTGTCGGGCTTGCCAAGTTTTAGATAAGCCTCGGCACCCATTAAATATGTTTCGGGTAATCGGTAAATGATAATATCTTTAAATGACTGCGTTTCCGAAGCAGAAATACGTGTCCACGAATCGTTGTATTTGGTACAAGCCGGATGCAGGTTCAGATATTGTGCGCCATTAGCCACTGCAATAGTATCGCCTAACTTCTTACCGCGTGGTAGTCCGGCGGCATTGTTATACGTCCAGGCATGTTTGTAGTACGCTTTGTAACGGGCATCTTTGGTTTTATCGTAAAGTCCCAGTAAATATGCATTCGGGAAAATTCGTCCCCATGGATAGCCACCCGATGCAAAATCGATAGTCATGCCTTGTTCCTGATTGTACAAAGGAATAAAATACAGAGACATGCGATGTCCCGATGTAGAGCCGGTAGACGGGCTGACATACCAACCACCATTGCCTTTGCTCCATTGCGACACCAAAATAGATTCCGTGTTGGTAGGCGCATTCAAATCAGGGCTATTAAATACATCAGCCACATTAGGCATTAATGTATATTTTCCACTTTTTTCAATAGCATTTACTTGATTAGCAACTTCATGCCAGTCTTGTTGCCAAGCTGCTACTTTAGCTTTGATGTGTCGGGCAACACCCTGCGTAAACCGGCCCGGTTGTGTTGTATTCCAAGATAAATTTGCAATGGCATAATTTAAGTCTTCATTTATTAAATTAAACACCGAATCGGCCGGTGCAGGTGCATATTTTATTGAATCGTTTACGTTTTGTGCCGTTGTCACTCTTGTGGTGAGAAATACTCTGTCGTATTTACGCAATAACCAAAAATAGGCATGTGCTCTGAAAACCTTCGCCTCGGCCAATGCCTGAATGGCTACCGGGTCAGTCATATCTACTTTTTCAGATGTGGCAATTACTAAATTTGCAAAACCAATCATAGCATACTGCTGTCTCCACAAAGCTCCCACATTTCCGGTTGTGGGCATTAAGTTGGCATAACGCCCAAACTGAGGAATACCTGTGCCTGAACGTACTGCCGAAATATCATCGCCAATAAGCATGCTTGTCCAAAGGGTTGTTTCGGTATCAGAGTTGGTACGAAAAATTTCGCGGTCTTTGTAGTACATAGCCAACACAGCACTTGCCATGCCGGTAGGCGACGAAACGATGTATTCGGTAGTTACC
Organism: uncultured Paludibacter sp.; assembly: GCA_963678465.1. Classification (GTDB taxonomy): domain Bacteria; phylum Bacteroidota; class Bacteroidia; order Bacteroidales; family Paludibacteraceae; genus Paludibacter. The sequence continues at coordinate 2,213,159 of OY782858.1, read as the reverse complement.
TGAGTGTACGTTTTTTCGTCTAACAAATCACTGCACGATGAAAAAAGAAGTCCTACAGCAATGGATATTATTGATAATTTGAGTTTCATAAATATAAATTATTTTAGAAAAATGTCGTATTGTTATTCATTTAAAAAGAAACATTTAATCCAGCCACAAAGGTTTTAGGCTCGGGATAAGCAGATGCACTTGCTTCGGGACTGTACGATAAAAAATTAGTCTGAGTCCACAAGTTGGTTGCTGTAGCATATATACGTAAATTGTTCATTTTTAAATCGCTAATTAGCTTTTTGGGGAAGCTGTATCCTAAAGAAAGATTGCGAAGCCTGATATATGACGCATCCTGGTAAGCAAGACTCTGAATATAATCGTTTGTTCCCTGACGTGGGCGAGGAGCTGTGTTCGATGGGTTTTCCAAAGTCCAGTAATCTACTTTTATACCGTTTAATGCTGCTGTTAAGTTGCCGCCCGAATTAGCATCGTACAAGAACGGATTTAATCTCAACGCACCCTGTACTGTGTATATGTCGAACGAGAATTCAATGCCTTTCCACTTTAAGGTTGACGAAAGGGCACCGGTCCATTTCGGAGCTCTGTCCATAATTACCCTATCCAAATCGTTGATAATTGTATCATTGTTAATATCCTTTACGCGTACATCTCCTGCTTTTGGTTTGTACGTTCCTTTGTATTCGGGAATTACATCACCGACCTGCCAGATACCATCAAATTGTTGATAGTTGTATGCATCAATATTATGTCCTATATACCAGCCATTTGCAAGGTCGTTCACAGGTTTTCCATCAGCATCCACTGCGCCGTTTAGTTCCAAAATTTTATTTTTATTTGCCGAAAAATTCACATCTACATTCCATGAAAAATCTTTTGTTTTTACAGGTAAAAAATTGAATGTAACTTCAACTCCATGATTTTGCACTTTGCCGATATTTACCAATTGCGAGTTGTAACCAGATGTTTGATTGATAGATCGCTCCATTAACAGGTCGCTTGTAATAGAGTGATAATACTCTATCGTTCCACCAATTCTATCTTTCAGTACGCTAAAATCGATACCGCTGTTGAACGATGTCGTTGTTTCCCATTTCAAATCGGGGTTAGGCAATTGCGAGCCGGGCAAATATCCCACAAACGGATCGCCTGTACCAAACTGGAAATTATACGAACCGGCAAGCACTTGCGATTGATATGGGTCAACACCCTGATTACCCACAGAGCCATAACTCAGACGTACTTTTAAATTTGTAAGCCATGCCTGTTCTTTCAAAAAATCCTCCTCCGAAGCTCGCCATGCAAACGATCCGGCAGGGAACAAGCCCCATTTGTTGTTCACACCAAAAACAGATGAACCATCAATACGTGCTGATGCTGAAAACAGGTATTTTTCCATTATATTGTAACGCAAACGACCCATATATGAAAGCAAATTACGAGGTTCGATAGTATGCTGGGGTGGATATAATTTTGCTGCCGAGCTAATGAAATCGTAGCCCAAATCGTCGGACACAAAACCCGAACCTGTCATTTGGTTATTTTCAGTAAGTTGCAGGTTGGTGCTTTGCACCAATGTGATATCCAGCTTATTGTCATCGTTTATTTTAGTGTCGTAAGTTACGATGTTTTCTAATAAATAATCAGTAAAATCGGTAGTGCTTATTGTTGCCAAACCAAGCACGGCCATTCCCTTTTCGTGCTTCGTGTTCAAATAAGTTCCATGATCTGAATTTCGATTGTTTAAACTTGCATTTAGTCTGTATTTCAATCCTTTCAAAATTTCCCAATCGAGTGTTGTATTCAACAAAAAGTTTTTGGTAGTTGTGTTGTTTAATTGGTTCTTATTATTCCAAAGCGGATTGTATTTTGAATCTTCGAGCACCGGCACAAGACTTCCGGATGCATCGAAAGGATTAAATAATGGCGATTGAGTTATAAATTTGCTGAACGTTTCGTCTTCGGCATTTCGGTGCGAATATGTATAGTTGGAGTTGATACCAATGGTTAGTTTATTCGATAGTTTCTGTTCTATATTAAACCTGAAATTAGCTCGTTGATAGGCAGCAGGAGCAATCATTCCCTTTTGGTCGAAGTAACCCAGTGAAGCTGAAAACTTTGTATTCGGGCCACCCGAACGCACACTCAAATCGTATTTTTGTTGTAAAGCGGGTTTAATGGCCAAACTTTCCCAATCGGTATATTTTTTATCCAGCACATTTTGATACATATTACCAAAAAGTGACGCATCGCCTGGATAGACACCATTCAGAGGATCGCCCCCCAGATAGGTAGTAGAATAAGTTCCATCGGGCTGAATTGTATACACGCGGTTAGCTTCGCGCTTGAGTTGTATCCATTCTTCGGGGCTGAAAAAGTCGAAATTACGTTTCACTATTTGCGAACCTACATAAGTCGAAAAATCGACCGAAGTTTTGTTCTGCTGTCCTTTTTTTGTTGTAATAAGAATAACACCGTTCGAAGCACGTGCTCCGTAAATGGCTTGTGTGGAAGCATCCTTGAGCACTTCTACCGAAAGTATATCCTGCGAGTTGTAGTCGTCGATACCCGAAACTGGTACACCATCCACAATATAAAGTGGTGAGTTCCCGCCTGTAAGCGATTTTTTACCACGTATTACAATATCGGAGCCACCACCCGGACGTGAGGAATTTTGAGTAACTACCACGCCAGCAGCCTGTCCACGAAGCATTTCAGCTACACTCGAAGTAGGAATGCTGTTCATGTCGTCGGCTTTCACCGAAACCACCGAACCGGTAAGGTCGCTTTTCTTTTGCGTACCATAACCAACTACCACAATTTCGTCGAGAGTTTTGGTGTTTTCTTTCATTCGCACATCAATGGTTGAGCGGTTTCCAACTACAGTTTCGAAATTGTTGTATCCCACGTACGAAAATATCAGCACATCTTTTGCTGAATTGATATTGAGCGAATACTCACCGTTGAAATTTGTAATTGTACCAATGGTTGTGCCTTTGATAAGCACGCTTACGCCAATCATCGACTCGCCGCTTGTGTCGCTCACCACACCTTTTACTGTTTGCTTTTGGGCAATTGTAACATTTAAAATACAAAAACTAAAAATACCAACAACCACAAATCGCAAAAGCGATCGGGGTGTTTTTGTAAAATTTGTTTCTTTAAAAACCTGCATAATTTTTTCGGAATTAGTATATTATTTATAATTTACGCATTTAATAGCGGTACAAACTTACAACATAATCATTGCGACTAATAATAATCGAATTCAATTAAGTGGTAAATTCGTACAGAAGGAATTTTAGATTAAAAAACACCCCACAATCAAGCAATTTTGACTTGCCATGTTGTGGGATGTCGACTCTAACCTTAAAAAACAATTTTATTAAACTAAGCCTGTATTATCTTTAAACGGACTTTGAACACTGTTTAGTGTTTCGCCTGATCCTATAGGCGGATTCGATTCCGTTGAGAGTGATACTTCGTTAACCGGAGAAATCCTCTCAATGCGGGTTGTAATATGTTTTGTCTCCAATTAATTTAAGAGAAAAGGCTTCCAAACACCTAAAGGTACTTCATGAAAAGAAACCATTCGGAACTAATTTACTTCTTCTTTAGAAGCTGAGAGCAACTTTGTTTTTTTTTATTATCTGGTTGGATTTGCCTATGCCTTTAGGTTTGAAGCAACCGTCGACGCGCCAAAAATAAGATCAGTGCTGCTTTTAACCCCATATTTTAAAATTGCCGAGCAGTATATCAGCCTCCTTTACCCGACAAAAATATCATAGTCAACAAAAAAATCTTGATTTACTATATTGGAAAAATGCAAACTTAGCGTATTCCGATTGAGAAAATTACAAATAGAATTCAATTATATGGTAAAATTGTACAAAACATGAACTCAAAATATAGCATTTGTTCAGAAGTGCTAGTCCGAAAGCGGTTTGTCTGATTTTTTTTGTATTATTGTATGCTATTTTAGTTAACACATAGAAAATGAAAAAACTCCTCCTTTTTATAATTCTCGTTATCCTATTTCCGTATGATGTAATATATGCAGTGCAAAGTGTTTATTTTGAGCATCTTAAAATTGGGAACGGACTTTCGCATTATTCTGTTAATTCTCTTTGTCAGGACGAGCACGGGTTAATCTGGATAGGTACACGCGATGGTTTGAATCGTTATGATGGGAATAAGATAACCGTTTATAAACAAGTAACAGGCGATTCAACAGCACTTTTCGGCAATAATATTCGCTCGCTATGTGGAGATAAAAACGGAAATCTGTTTATGCAATGTAAATCGGGGGTGCTTGCTTTCGACCTGAAAACTGAGAAATTTAAAACCATACGCAGGCAGGATGTCTCTGTCATTGCTTATGGCAAAGAAAACCTGTGGTTCTGTTCCTCCGATTCTTTGTTTACTTACCAGCCGTTGGCAAAACAACCACTTCAGTTTTACAAACTGCTTTCTGGCAAATCTACACGGGCATCGGCTCTGCTCGAGACCAGCGATCGCCTTCTTTATGTAGCTACCAACAACAATGGCGTGCTGGTTTACGACCGAAATCGTAAAATTGTAAAACGCTGGAATATCAATGACGTGATAAGCTTTTACGAGGACAGTAAAAAAACAGTGTGGGTATGTACACGTTTTACAGGATTGTATAAAATTGACTTTAGCGGAAATATCACATCTTATCAAAATAACCCAGCTAACCCCGAAAGTTTGCCCGATAATTTTGTTCGAACCATTTGCGAAGATGATTTTGGTAACTACTGGATTGGACTTTTAAGTGGTTTATGCAAACTCAGTTCCGAAAAAGATAAATTTACGGTATTTAAGTACGAACGTCAGATTTCCCACGGACTGAGTAATGCTTCGGTTTGGGCAATAATAAACGATATACAGGGTACATTGTGGATAGGTACTTACTTTGGCGGTATCGATCTATACAATCCCAAGTATTCGATTTTCAATTATTACGGCTCATACAGCAATACCCCCAATTCGCTCAGCAGTCCGGTTGTGGGACGTATTATCGGAGATAAAAACGAAAATTTGTGGATTGGAACCGATGGCGGTGGTCTGAATTTTTACAACCGAAAAACACAAACTATACAATCGATAAAGGCGAATGGAGCAAAACGGGGCTTATCGTCGAATTACATAAAATCGCTGCGGATCGATGAAAAACGTAATAATTTGTGGATAGGAACGCACCTTGGTGGTCTGAATAAACTGAACCTGAATACAATGCAGTTTACTACTTTCAAATACGATGCCAACAACCCCAAGAGTATTCCTAACAACAATGTACGCGAAATAGTGCAGCATAACGATACACTTTTTCTGGCTACTCAAAACTCGATTGGCGTTTTCGATTTGAGAACCGAAACCTGTTCAACACTCCGATTTAAGGAAGTTGATCTTTCGAGGCGAGAACTACCTGATTTATTTCTCGATTCAAAAAACCGACTTTGGTTTTCATATTCCAACAATGTGTATGCATATCAATTGAAAACCGGACAGGTAAAGGAATATAACTATAACAACAATGTCTTGTTGTTTTTCGAGGATAGGAAAAACCGACTTTGGGCTGGAACCGATGGCGATGGTATCTATTTATTCAACGAAAAAACGCAACAGTTTGTACCTAATGTCGAATTTGACAAGTTTTTACCATCGAAATATATTATCGATATAAGGGAGTCTAAAGGTGGTTATTTTTACATTTCGACGAACGGTGGATTACTGATTGTAGATGAAGAACTGCAACAAGGACAGCTGCTTAACAATATAATTGGCTTCCCGTTGGAAGCCCTAAACGAAAACAGCATTCATATCTCTGACAAAAATGAAATATTTGTAGGTGGGATAAATGGCATGGTTTCGTTTCAGGAAAAGGATTTAAATATTCCACGCGTAAATTACGGTGTAAATATTACGGGAATAAGGGTGAATAATAAAGATATCAGCCCGGGCGAAACCTCCATTATCAAACAATCGTTGCCTTATCTCGACGAAATTGTACTGAAACCCGAACATTCGGTTATTACAATTTTGTTTTCGACTACAAACTACATCAATGTGCTCAAAACCGATGTGCAATACCAATTGGCAGGGTTTGATACAGAATGGATTGATGCTAATTATCAGCAAAGTATTACTTACACAAACTTAAATCCAGGAAGGTACACCTTGAAAATCAGAGGTAAAAATCAAACAAATACCGGCATTTTTCCTGAAAAAGAAATAACAATTACAGTACTTCCTCCTTTTTATAAAACCACTTTTGCGTATATTTTGTACGTTATTCTGATTATCACTGTTTCGGTAATACTTATCCGGTTTTATACTTCAAAAATAAAACTGAGCACATCGCTCGAATACGAGAAACGCGAGAAAATTCAGATTGAAGAACATAACCAATCGAAACTCAGGTTCTTTACCAATATCTCACATGAATTTCGGACGCCACTTACTCTTATTATCAATCAGATAGAAATGATGTTGCAAATGGGACATGTGCCGCAAAGCATTTACAATCGTCTGCTTAACGTGATGCGTAACGCCAATCACATGAAAAAACTGATTACAGAGTTGGTCGATTTCCGGAAATATGAACAGGGATTTATGAAACTGAAAGTATCAGAGAACGATTTTATTCCGTTTCTGAACGAAATATTCTTGTCGTTCAAAGAGTTAGCACAATCAAAAGAAATCAACTATACTTTCGAATACAAGCAATCTGATATAAAATTGTGGTTCGACGAAAACCAAATGGATAAGGTTTTTTACAACTTGCTTGCCAATGCATTTAAATATACACCACCCAATGGTAAAATTACACTAAGAGTTGAAGTTATTGATTATGAGGTTTTTGTTTCTGTCTCAGATACTGGGGTGGGGATAGATAAAAAATCGCTTTATCTGATTTTCGATCGCTTTTACCAGGCCGAAAACAGTTCAATGAATACATCTACCCAGCAAGGCTCCGGAATTGGATTAGCATTGGCAAATGGTATTGTGGGTTTACATCAGGGTAAAATGGATGTTATAAGTGAACCTGAAAAAGGAAGTGTGTTTACTGTAAAGCTTTTGATGGGCGATAGTCATTCGAAGAAGACCAAAAAATACATTTTAAAGAAAGTGAAAGCCATTTTTTATCAGAAACAACAACTCCGGACAAAGAATTTATTGAAGATATAAAGCGTTCACAAGAAAAGGTAGATGCTCAAAATTCAAGTATTTTGATTATCGAAGACAATGAGGAACTCTTGCAACTACTTGCAAATATTTTCGAATCTATTTATAACGTTACAACAGCCGCCAACGGGCTCGAAGGTTTTGAAAAAGCAACTGAAATTCAGCCAGATATTATTCTGAGCGATGTTATGATGCCGCGTATGTCGGGAGTGGAAATGTGTTCAAAACTAAAAGCAAATTTCGAAACTTCGCACATACCCATTGTCTTGCTCACAGCGCAAACTGCTGCCGACTATGTGGTGCAAGGCTTACTAACAGGTGCCGACGACTACATTGTTAAGCCGTTCAACACGAAAGTATTGGTTACACGATGTAATAATCTTGTAAATTCGCGAAAGCTTTTGCAGCAGAAGTTTGCACGCCAACCTGATGTCGATCTACATTTGGTTGCGACCAACTCAATCGATCAGCAGTTGCTCGAAAAGGCAACCTCTATAGTAGAAAAGAATATCGATAATGTAGAATTTGATGTCAATGTGTTTGCATCGGAAATGTGTTTGAGCCGCACCAACTTATTCAATAAACTGAAAGGTGTAACAGGACAAACACCCAACGATTTTATAGTCAATATTCGGCTAAAAAAAAGTATTTACTTGTTGGTGAATAGTCCGGAACTTTCCATTGCCGATATAGCCGTTCAGGTTGGCTTTGGTTCAACAAGCTATTATATCAAAAAGTTCCATAAACTGTTTGGAGTTACACCAGCACAATACCAGAAAAATCTTAGCTAAAAAGGTTCTTAAACTACTGAAATTTTAAACTTGATTGGTCATGAAAATTCAATAAATTAATTTGTTGAAACGTTGTTTATTGTATGGTTTCGACTGCGGGGGGGAGGAGAGCTTCTTTCTCTTATCTCCTCATGGAGAAGAGCGAGAACTGAGGTCATGTAAAAATCAAAACGCCCCCATCCGAAATCAATCAGATGGGGGCATTTTTATCTTGCTCCCCTCTCCTCAAGGAGAGGGGTTGGGGGTGAGGTTATTTCACTTCTTCAAAATCAACATCAGTTACATCACCTTGCTGGTTTCCGCTCTGACTTTGTTGTTGCTGACCGTCGAAATCCTGAGGACCGGCTTGCTGTCCGCCCTGTGCGTTCTGAGCATTGTACATTTCCTGACTTGCAGCCTGGAACACAGTGTTCAATTCGTTGGTAGCAGCATCGATACCCGCAATGTCCTGAGCCTTGTGCGCTTCTTTCAGTTTTGCCAAAGCAGCTTCGATAGGGCCTTTTTTGTCGGCTGGCAGTTTATCGCCAAATTCCGAAAGCTGTTTTTCGGTCTGGAAAATCAATGAGTCGGCATGGTTCAGTTTGTCGATCTTTTCTTTTTCTTTGGCATCGGCTTCAGCATTTGCAGCAGCTTCGTCTTTCATACGTTTGATTTCAGCATCGCTCAAACCAGATGAAGCTTCGATACGGATACTTTGTACCTTACCTGTTGCTTTATCTTTGGCCGATACGTGAAGAATACCGTTGGCATCGATATCGAAAGTTACCTCTACCTGTGGCTCACCTCTACGGGCCGGCATAATACCATCCAGGTGGAAACGACCGAGTGATTTGTTATGGATCGCTGTTGGACGTTCGCCCTGCAATACATGAATTTCTACTGAAGGCTGATTGTCGGCAGCGGTTGTAAATGTTTCCGATTTTTTCGAAGGAATAGTCGTGTTGGCTTCAATCAGTTTGGTCATTACACCACCCATTGTTTCGATACCCAACGAAAGCGGAGTAACATCAAGCAACAATACATCTTTCACTTCACCGGTCAATACACCACCCTGAATAGCAGCTCCTACAGCTACCACTTCGTCGGGGTTTACACCTTTCGAAGGGGCTTTTCCGAAGAATTTCTCAACAGCAGTCTGAATAGCAGGGATACGGGTTGAACCACCTACGAGAATAATTTCGTCGATATCACCGATTGTCAAACCTGCATTTTTCAAAGCAGTACGACAAGGTTCGATCGTTTTCTGTACCAAATCGTCGATCAATTGTTCAAATTTTGCACGGGTCAAGGTGCGAACCAGGTGACGTGGCACACCATCAACAGGCATGATATAAGGCAAGTTGATTTCCGAAGAAGTAGTGTTCGAAAGTTCGATCTTGGCTTTTTCGGCAGCTTCTTTCAAACGTTGCAATGCCATTGGGTCTTTGCTCAGGTCCATGCCGCTGTTTTCGCTTTTGAATTCAGCTACCAACCAGTCGATAATACGGTGGTCGAAGTCATCACCACCAAGGTGAGTATCACCGTCGGTCGATTTTACTTCGAATACACCATCGCCCAGTTCAAGAACAGATACGTCATGCGTACCACCACCGCAGTCGAACACAACGATTTTCATATCCCTGTTGGTTTTGTCCAAACCATAAGCCAATGCAGCAGCAGTAGGTTCGTTTACAATACGTTTTACGTTCAAACCTGCAATTTCGCCGGCTTCTTTAGTGGCCTGACGTTGAGCGTCGTTGAAGTAAGCAGGAACAGTAATAACAGCATCAGTTACTTCTTGTCCCAGGTATTCTTCGGCAGTTTTCTTCATTTTCTGAAGGATGATCGCCGAAATTTCTTGTGGAGTGTACAAGCGTCCGTCGATGTCGACACGTGGTGTGTTGTTGTCGCCTTTTACTACTTTATAAGGTACACGTCCGATTTCTTTAGCCAAACGGTCGTAGCTTTCGCCCATGAAACGTTTGATAGAGAATACGGTTTTAGTTGGGTTGGTAATGGCCTGACGTTTTGCAGGATCACCTACTTTGCGTTCGCCACCATCCACAAAACCAATCACCGAAGGTGTGGTACGTTTTCCTTCGCTGTTGGCGATAACGATAGGTTCGTTACCTTCCATTACAGAAACACAAGAGTTTGTGGTTCCTAAGTCAATTCCAATAATTTTTCCCATGATTGTAAATCGTTTTAATATGTTAGTTTTTTATATTTTCGTTTTATGAATACGCTTGCCAATTTACAAAGCATATGCCAAGCGGATTTTTTGAAATTAATTCTGAAATTTGACAGTAAAAGTCAGTTTTACAAAAGCGATGAAAAGAAATTAACTGACAAAAAGGCGGAAATTGGCAGAAACGTTGAGAATTCATAACTCATAATTTGAAGATTTGAAGATTTGAAAATTTGAGGAGTTGAGTATTGGAATTGAAAATTGAAAATTGCAGCGCGTTCACTGAGCGAAGTCGAAGTGAGGCACAGGCACAGGCGAAGGCAAAGAGACTCGAAACCCGAAACCCGAAACCGCTCCATTCCGCGATGATCTTCCCTTTTTGAAAGGGAAGTACCCGCAGGGGGAAGGGTTAAAGTTTGAATTATTTAAAAGCCGATAAAATACTCTTTAAACACTGCATAATCCTGTTTTTTGTTTACTTTTTTGTAAATCTATTTCAGGACTAGACACACTTAGATTAATTTTCAGAAACCCCTCCGCTTCGCTCGTCCCCTTTTTCAAAGGGGACATCTACGCAGTTCGATATTTATCAGAAATAATATTATTCAGTAAGGTTGCAGGCTTCAATTAAATATATTAAGTGTGCAGATTGTCGCGGACAATGATCTCCCTCTTTTCTTACTCCCTCTCCTCAAAGAGAGGGCTGGGGTGAGGTTGGGAAGCTCTGAAACCCGAAACCCTTCGGGACAAACCCTCAAATCTTCGAATCCTCAAATCAAATCTTCAAATTCTCAAATCTTCGAATCCTCAAATCCTCAAATCAATTCTTCAATCCCTCAACTCTTCGAAATATTTTCTTACTTTTGGGAAAAAAATAATCGCATGGCACTAACCTATCTCGGACTGGGTACTAACCTGGGGAACAAACAGAAAAACCTGAACGATGCAATCATCGCTTTGTCGATAGGGGCGGGGAATGTGCTTGCTGTTTCTTCTTTTGTCCATTCCGAACCGCTGGGGTTTGCGTCCGAAAACAAGTTTTTGAATGCTGTGGTGTTGTTCGAAACCACACTTTCGCCTTTTCAGTTGCTCGAAAAAACACAGGAAATAGAACGTTCGCTGGGCAGGACAGCCAAATCGGTGACCGGGTATGCCGACAGAATCATCGATATCGATATTTTGTTGTACGACAATGAACTTATTGACCAACTGACACTAAAAATCCCGCATCCGAAAATGACGGGGCGGGATTTTGTGCTGATTCCTTTGCTGGAGTTGGCGTCGGATCTGATCCATCCAGCCACAGGAATTAAATTCCGGGATTATAATCTTTAAATTGTAAATCGTAAATCTTTAAATTGTACATCTTTAAATTGTAAATTGTACATATTTAAATTGTACATTGAATTAATTGTACATTCTTTTCTATTCTTCTAACGATTTTTTGTACTCTTCAATTACTTTAGTTGCTTTATCGAAATCTTTTTCGAACACAAGAATCCTTAATCCTTCGTTCAGTTCCCCGAACATTGGTAACAGCTCTACTGCATCCTCGTTGTTGATGGTACTGTCGATGCCGTTGTTGCGAAGCAATTCCTGGTCGAACAGGGCTTCAACCATCGATTCGTAATTTTTGAGGGATTTTAATTTGTCGTCCATACTACTTTGATTTTAGTGCTTGTTTTTAAATACTTAATTCTTGTACTGATAAAACGCTTTCACTTTTGAATTTGTTTCGTCGAACATTGTTAAATCGTAATTGAGTAACTGAATAATTGAGTAACTGAATAAATAATCTTGATATTTTTTTTGTACTTTTGCATTTGCTAAAAAATGACAGAAAAATGATAACCGAAGGATTACCTGACCACATAGTTTACAGCCCTGCTGTAATTGATTTTGTTACTGTTGCAGCCGAAACATGCTTGTTTCTGGAGAATGCAACCGAGCAAACGCGTGAGGATTTTATAATCAAATCAGTCAAAATTCTTCCCTTGCTCTACCTCAAAGCTTCGTTGATCGAAATTCCTGAACCTGTGTTCGACGATCAGCCCGAGCGCTTTGTGACGGAGGAAGATTACCTGTATGTAAAGGAGCAGGTGGAACAAATGCTGGGTGCCGACGATTCATACCTTGAGGTTTTTCATCCCGATATGGCGTTGAGCGATACACCAATTGCGGCTTTCGTGTCGGAAAACGTGGCCGATATTTATCAGGAACTGAAAGATTTTGCTGCCAATTATCAAACCGTCGATACGGATATTATGAATGATGCTTTGGTGGCTTGTTTGCAGGGATTCGCCGACCATTGGGGGCAAAAACTGCTGAATGCTCTACGGGCGTTGCATGCTGTTCGCTTTAGCGATAGCTTTTTGCCCGACGAAAATGCTGAAAAGGTATCGGAGCGTAAAATTGACAGGAATTCATTCCTCGGATTTTTACATGATGATGAAGATGATGAATTAAATGATAAATTTCTCTGAAAATTAATTAATACAACAATAATTTCTGCCGTCGGCTTTTTTTCGATAACAGGATTTTCAGTTTATGTTCAAATCAAAAATTACAAAAGAAGAAGTAAATCAAATGCCGGTGGTTGGCTTTGATGGCACCATCACGCTGGTGGACGATGTGTCGAAATTACAGGCAGCTATTGATGAACTTCGCCTTGCCGATGTGGTAGGAGTGGATACTGAAACGAAACCTTCTTTTACCCGTGGAACGCATCATAAAGTTTCGCTGGTACAGATTTCTACAACAACCCATTGTTTTCTCTTCCGACTGAATAAAATTTCGTTTCCCAAAGAGCTGGCCGACTTCCTTGCCGATGATAAGATTAAGAAAATCGGGCTGGCCTTGCGCGACGATTTCAACGGACTGATCCGGCAACGTTCGTTCAAACCCGATAATTTTGTCGACTTGCAGTCTATTGTAAAAAACTACGGCATTCTGGAACTTGGACTTCAAAAGATATTTGCTATCGTTTTTGGACGTAAAATATCGAAAGCACAACGACTCACCAACTGGGAGAACGATGTGCTCACCGACCAACAGCAAGTATATGCCGCTACCGATGCCTGGGCAAGTTTGCTCATTTATCTGCAGTTGATGAAAGAAAAGAAACTTACAAAAAAACAAATGGATGCGCTTATGGCCGAAGTGGCTGCCGAACAGGCATTGGCCCACGAGAACAAAAGTGCTATCTGAATTATATAGTCTCGCTAATTTACATTCTATTCATATTCCTCCCCCCAACTCCAATCAACATAATGATCACAGTAATTCTGAAACCAAAAAAAGAAGAAAGTCTTCAACGTTTTCACCCCTGGGTATTTTCCGGCGCCATTCAACATATCGAAGGAAAACCTGCCGAAGGTGATCTGGTAGAGGTGCTGGATAATAAACGTAACTTTTTGGCCATTGGTCATTACCAGATCGGAAGTATTGCGGTGCGTGTGATAAGTTTCGACAAAGAGCAGATAGATGACAATTTCTGGTGCCGGAAAATACAACTGGCTTATGCCATGCGGGTATCGCTGGGGCTTGTCGTTCCGGCGAGCAACAATACCTACAGGTTGGTGCATGGCGAAGGTGATTCGTTGCCGGGCCTTATTGTGGATGTGTATGACGATACGGCGGTGATGCAGGCCCATTCGGTGGGAATGCACGAAACGCGTGAAGCGCTGGCGAAAGCCATTGTGGAAAATGTGCCGGAAGTGAAAAATGTATATTATAAATCGGAAACAACCCTGCCTTTTAAAGCGGACATCACACCTGAAGATGGTTACCTGATAGGAAGTGATTCGAAAAAATACATTGGCATCGAAAACGGCCTGAGCTTTCAGATGGACTGGCTGAAGGGACAGAAAACAGGTTTTTTTGTCGATCAGCGCGAAAACCGTTCGTTGCTCGAACGTTATTCTGCCGGAAAATCGGTGCTGAATATGTTCTGTTATACCGGCGGTTTTTCGGTGTATGCCATGCGTGGCGGCGCTCAGTTGGTGCATTCGGTCGACAGTTCGGCCAAAGCCATTGAGTTGACCGATAAAAACATTGAACTTAATTTTCCCGGTGATACACGCCACAGCGCTTTTGCCGAGGATGCTTTTAAATACCTGAACAACCTGCACACCCTCGATCAGCAATACGATCTGATTGTGCTCGACCCTCCGGCTTTTGCCAAACACCGCGAAGCCCTGCGAAATGCCTTGAAGGGTTACAAGCGTCTGAATGCAAAAGCTTTCGAACAAATTAAACCGGGTGGAATACTGTTTACGTTCTCCTGTTCGCAGGTGGTAACCAAAGATCAGTTCCGGTTAGCTGTGTTCAGCGCTGCTGCCGAAAGCAAACGCAATGTGCGTATCCTGCATCAACTCACACAGCCTGCCGATCACCCTATCAATATCTATCACCCCGAAGGCGAATACCTCAAAGGCCTGGTGCTGTGGGTGGAGTAGTGGAGTTGCTTGTTTTTTGTTGCTTCTTATATGGTTGTGAATAAGTGAACTGCTAAACGCTTGTCACCTCATTCAACTTTTCAGCAAAGTAAGAAAACTATGCAAAAGTGAAAATTATTTGATTTTTCTTTAGAAAAAGTTTGTTTTAATGATTAGTATCGCTATATTTGCAATCTGAACATTATTTACTAACCATTCTAAACTCTTATTGCCTATTGCCACAATATTACTCTTAAATCCCAAAATTTATAAGTAATGATTATACTGAATCAATTAGCTGATGATACATTGGTGAAGTTGTATGAAGATGGCAATAATGAGGCGTTCGAAGTTTTGCTTTTACGCTACAAATCAAAAGTTTATTCCTATATATATTTGATTGTACGCAATAAAGAGCTTGCCGAAGACATTTTTCAGGACACTTTTATTAAAGCCATTGCCACCATTCAACAGGGGCGTTATGTAGCATCCGGTAAGTTTCTCGGATGGATCAATCGTATTGCCCATAACCTGATTATAGACCATTTCCGACGGGAGAAAAATGAAAATACATTCTCGGCCGACAGTGTGGATTATGATGTTGTAAATAACAACACCAAATTATCCGAAAAAAGTGTGGAAGACGTGATGACAAATGAGCAGATCCTTACCGATGTAGTTCGGCTGATCGATTTTTTGCCGGCATCGCAACAATCGGTGGTGCGTATGCGCTTTTTCGAGGACCTGAGCTTTAAGGAAATTGCCGAAAAAACAGATGTAAGCATCAATACCGCTTTGGGTCGTATGCGCTACGCATTGCTTAATATGAGGCGTATAGCACAGGAGAATGATGTGTGCCTGGAGATGAAATAATATTTTATTGATGAAATATACTTTTTTGTAATCGCCTGCGTTTTTATTGTGTACTCATAAAAAAAACGTAATGTGCCTATGCAAAAAACTACTACTTTATCAAAAAACACTGATTTGAAAATTAAAAAACAAAAACCTGCCGGGCAAAACGAAATTCAACCTTCGGAAAAAGTATTGCAAAACATACGTCGGTTTGCCGCTGCTTACAGGGTGCAGGCTATCAATTCAAATCAGTTCGTCGAAATGATTTTAAACTAACTTACAAAAAGGACTTCCATGCAGGAAGTCTTTTTTTTATCATTTTTCCCTCCTTTGTGCAACGTTTTCGAAAGATAAGCATCAGTATTGTTGTAACGAATTTAGTTCTTCCTTTTTACAGGTTTTTTTTAAATTGCAGCTCAGTACCAATGATTGACCGGGTGACTCGAAGTCACCCGATCAATCGGGGTATTTTAGAGTTACAAAACAAACCATTAAATAATATTACTTACTTCATCACTTATGAAAACAATCAAATTCATCTTAGCATTCCTAATTTCAGCCCTGCTGCTGGTTGGCTGTGAGCCGAAAAATGGCATTGACAATAATCTGTCCGACAAGGAATTAATTTCCGAACTAAGATCTATGGTGACCGAGACTTTATTTATCGATTCCAAAAGCTATGTGTTGGAGGCCTATATGTGGCGCGATTTTCAACCCATCAGTCCGGAAAATGGCAAACCATTGATTTCCATCAACTGGCTTGTTTGCACCGATTCAGTAAAAATACCTGCTAATATTCATCTTGTGAAGCAATTTGTTATTTATGGCGATGTAGTCTGGGTCAGCGATTACAGTAACGAAACCTTAGATGCCGAACCGGAATATAAAATAAAGAAAGTTTCACGCGAGGGACCCAAATGGGGGCCAAAGGTATATGTGGATGTGATTTCGCAGGTCCACGACTCCAACACCGACAAGGATTATTATGTCGGACTGAAAAATGTATATATTGGTAGAACCGATTGATGTACCGGTGTAAACGACAATAGGGATGTTGTATATCTTTATTCTATTGATATTGAGGTTATACAGGCTGTTTTGAACTGCTGGTTCGCATAAGTTGTAAATTGTAAATTGTCAAATAGTAAATACTTAAACCTCAACTTTATTCACTCCCTCATGTTTTTTTATTATTTTTGCAGTAAAATAAAACTGAGAAAATGACTAAAATAATTTCCCCCTCCATACTTGCCGCCGATTTCGGTAACTTACAGGCGATGTGCGAAATGATCAACCGCAGCCGTGCCGAGTGGGTACATATCGATGTGATGGATGGCGTATTTGTGCCCAATATCTCGTTTGGTTTTCCGGTATTGGAAGCGGTGAAAAGGCATTGTCGTAAGTTGATCGATGTGCATATTATGATTGTGCAGCCCGAAAAATACGTAAAGCGTTTTGCGCAGGCAGGGGCCGAAATGCTTACTTTCCATTATGAGGCGGCCGAAAACCCTCAGCAAATAATAGATCTGATCCGTGCTGAAGGCATTAAAGTGGGCATTACCGTGAATCCGGATGTGCCGGTAAGCGTGTTGGCGCCTTATATCGATAAAGTGGACATGGTGCTGTTGATGTCGGTGTTTGCCGGCTATGGTGGTCAGAAATTTATTGAAGAAACTTATGCACGAATTGATGAACTGAAGGCGTTGATCGATAGTAAAAATCCTGATTGCCTGATAGAAATTGATGGCGGTGTGAACCCCGAAAATGCTCCCAAACTGTTCCGGCACGGGGCGAATGTGTTGGTGGCGGGTAGCACGGTGTTCAATGCTCCCGATCCCGAAAAGATGATAGTGGAGCTGCTGGGAGAATAAGGGGTTCGGGTTCTGAGTTTCGAGTTCCGGGTTCCGGGTTCCGTGTTTCGCGTTTAGGGTTTGAAGAGTTTGAAAATTTGAGAATTTGAAGATTTGTCCCGAAAGCTTTCGGGATTGAGGATTTGGTGAGTTGATAACTGACAGGAGACTTGGGTACGAAGACTTTTGACCTTTGACTTTTGACTTTCTTCGCCTTCGCCTTCGCCTGTGCCTTCGCCTGAGAAGATAGGTTTCGTGTGCTAGACTGATGAGTTAACCGATATACTGACTTTAATTTTCTGTTGTTATGAATTTTCTGCAACGGACACCTTTTTTCCGTTTGCTGTTGCCATTGGTCACAGGCATAGTTGTTTTCAGGTACTTCCACCTGGAACCATGGTTGCTTGTGCTGTTGGTTTTTCTCTCCCTTGCTTTTGTTCTCAATGCTTATTTTATTCGTTCTGTCGATCAACAATACCATTTCCGGTGGTTGTTTGGTGTGGGCATCGGCCTGTTCCTTTTTGTGCTGGGCTATTGGCTCAGCGTGCAAAAGCAGAAAGAAGCTGTTTTTACCGATCTGAACCGCAAGGGTATTTTCCGCATCGCAATGCTTTCTTCGCCTGCCGAGAAGGCCAAATCCTATCAATGCAAAGTGAAGTTGCTGCAAATTTTCGATGGACAAACATGGAAACCTTCACACGGAAAAGCCATTGTGTATTTGCAAAAGGATAGTTTGTCGGAGGCTTTGCTCTATGGCGATATATTGATGGTGCAGGCGGAGTTTCAGTCACCAACAGGCCCTGTAAATCCCGGTGGTTTCGATTATGCGGCTTATCTCGCTCGTCAGGGCATAGCTGCCAACGCTTATCTGCCCTCCGACGCCTGGCAAAAAGCCGGAAGTGAAGCGTCCTTTTCTGTTCGGCGATTGGCGTCGTCATTCAGGGCGCGATTGCTCAATATCTACAAATCTTTCGGCATTGCTGGCGACGAATATGCTGTGCTTGCTGCCCTTACGCTTGGCTATACCGATGCCTTGCAGCCCGATCTTCGTGCCAGTTACAGCGCATCGGGAGCTATGCACATACTGTCGGTGAGTGGCTTGCATGTGGGTATTGTGTATGTTGTCATTGCTTTTCTGCTTGCCTTTATGGATAAATCGGCGAAGACAAAGGTGTTTAAAACGGTGCTGGTGGTGCTGTTTTTATGGGTCTATGCCTTTATTACGGGACTTTCGCCTTCGGTGGAAAGAGCATCGCTTATGTTTTCGTTAGTCGCCATTGGCACTGCGCTCAACAGGCGTTCGCAGATATACAATACTGTTTTTATGTCGGCTTTTCTGATGCTCATTCTTAATCCTGATTTCTTGTACGATGTCGGTTTCCAGTTGAGTTATGCTGCGGTATTAAGTATCGTGTTTTTCCAGCGGCCTTTCACGCAATTACTTCCGGTACGTCACAAGGCGCTTCGCTGGTTACGCGATTTGTTGGCCGTGTCGGTAGCTGCGCAGTTGGGTACTTTGCCTTTTACGCTTTATTATTTCCATCAGTTCCCGAATTATTTTTTGCTCACAAATGTGGTGGCCATTCCTTTGTCGACTCTGGTGATTTATTTGGCCATAGTATTGTTGGTGGTCGCTTTTATTCCGTTTTTTGCCGTTGCGGTTGCCTTTTTATTGAAATGGTCGCTTTGGTTACTCAATTTTCTGATCGTTGGGATTGAGCATTTGCCTTATTCCATCAGCGAGTTTACATTCGATTTCAGGCAAATGACCTTGTTGTTTGGAACCATAGCGCTTATTTCTGTTTATTTTTATACCAAAAAGTTTATTCCGCTATTTGCCGGTTTGTGTATGTTACTGGTGGTTTCGCTCTTGTCGCTGCAAACAAAATACAATACCCTGCACGATGTAAAAATGATTGTGTATTCGGGACAGAAAAGCTCGCACATTAATTTTATCGACTGTGGCGTCAATTATGCAATTTCGGGCGATAGCGCCGAACTGTTCAGAATTGCCGGTGGGTTTTGGAAAATGAAGAATATCGAAAAGCCCGCTTTTGTGAAAGAAAACAGTTGGTATGCCGATGGTTTTGCTTTCTTTGCCGGGAAAAGAATACTTGTACTCAATAACGATTTTGTAAAAAACAAAACGCTTACTTCGCCCATTGAAGTAGATTATTTAATTATTGGCAATAAGATGAAACCTAAAATGAGCCAGCTGCTCGAGAATGTGCATCCGGCTAAAGTGATAGTTGACAATACGATTACGGACTGGTATGCCGAACATGTGCGCAGAGCTTGTGCCGAAAACAATATTGCGTTTTATGCCGTTGCCGAAAAAGGTGCTTATGTGCTGAATTTTACACCTTAGCATCCTGCCTGCCCGGATAGCTTCAAAATCATATTTTTTTTCTATTTTTGCATACAAATTAAAACTATAGTTTGATGATTTCAAAAGTAATAGCCGAAGACCTGATTCACAGGGCACAAAAGGAGATTGGCAAAGCTGACAAAATTGTAATTGTAGTGCATGTTGGTCCCGATGGTGATGCCATGGGCTCATCGCTTGCTTTGTGGCACTACCTGATGACAATTGAAAAAGAACCGGTTGTAATAGTTCCTACCGCATTTCCAAACTTTCTGAAGTGGATGCCGGGCGCGGACAGGGTGCTGGTGTACGAAACACAAAAGGAAGAAAGCGATGAATTGATTGCAGCAGCTGAATTGATTTTCACCCTCGACTTTAATGTGCCCAACCGTTTGGCAAAAATGGAAGAAGCCATCATGACTGCAACAGCGCCCAAAATTTTGGTAGATCATCATTTACATCCGGGCGATTATGCTAAAGTCACCATCTCTTATCCCGAAATAGCATCGACAAGCGAATTGATTTTCAGACTGATTTGCCGTATGGGCGATTTCTCGAAAATAAATCTGGCTTGTGCCGAATGTATTTACACGGGCATGATGACAGATACCGGCGGTTTTACTTACAACTCAAATAAACCCGAAATTTATATCATCATCAACGAGCTTATAAAATTAGGCGTCGATAAAGATGAAATTTATCGGAGGGTATTCAATACCTATTCGGCCGATCGTATGCGCTTGATGGGCTACGCTTTGTATAAAAAAATGAAAGTATATCCCGAGTATAAGGCTGCGCTGATTACGCTGTCGGCAAAAGAACTTCAGGAGTTTAATTTTCAGAATGGCGATGCCGAAGGATTGGTGAACATGCCTCTTTCGATTGATGGCATTGTCTTCTCGGTTTTTATGCGCGAGGATACCGACAAAATTAAAATATCCCTGCGTTCGCAAGGAACTTTTCCGGCCAACAAAGTGTCCTCCGATTTGTTTAACGGTGGTGGGCATCTGAATGCCGCGGGTGGCGAAAGTTACCAAACGCTGCACGAAACGGTAAAAAAATTCGAAGAAGCTTTGGCTGATTATAAGGACTTTTTGTGAAAAACCCCTAAAGGGGGAAAAGAAATTACCTTTTAGGGGATGAAAGTATATATAGGGATTCTTCTGACTATTTTATTTTGAATAAGATGAATAGTAAAGTGGAGATATAGTATCTTTTCTTGTTTAAAAAATATTAATTTAGCCCGGCAATAATTTAAAACCGGGGTGTTTTGAAGCCCCTTTAGGGGTTTGGGGTCATATGAAATATATAATAATTCTTGGCGACGGAATGGCTGATGAGCCTATCGCGTCGCTCCACAATAAAACCTGCCTGCAGGCAGCCAATAAACCGAGCATTGATAAGGTGGCGGCCATGGGTCGTTGCGGAATGCTCGATACAATTCCCGAAGGTTTTGCTCCGGGAAGCGAGATAGCTAACCTGAGCGTATTGGGCTACGATGTTCCAAAGGTATTCGAGGGGCGCGGATCGTTGGAAGCGGCCAGTATGGGTGTGGCGATTGATGAGGGTGAGATGGCCATGCGATGCAACCTGATTTGCATCGCTGATGGTAAAATTAAGAATCACTCCGCCGGACACATCAGCAATGAAGAGGCCGAAGAGCTGATTCTTTTTTTGCAGAAGGAGTTAGGCAATGAGCAGGTTCATTTCTTCCCCGGTGTTTCGTATCGTCATTTATTGAAAATTAAAGGAGGAATAAAACAATTGAAATGTACACCTCCCCACGATGTCACAGGAACTCCTTTTGCTGAAGTAATGATACAGGCGGAAACGGAAGAGGCTAAGGCAAGTGCAGATTTACTGAATGATTTGATCCTTCGTTCGCAGAAATTGTTGGAGAATCATCCTGTCAATCTGAAACGTGCTGCTGCCGGAAAAGACAAAGCCAACAGCATTTGGCCCTGGTCGCCGGGTTATAAGCCCGAAATGAAAACCTTGCTTGAGTTGTATAATCTCAAAAGTGGCGCTGTGATTTCGGCAGTGGATTTAATTCGTGGTATCGGTGTTTATGCCGGCCTGAAAGTAATAGAAGTGGAAGGAATCACCGGACTCTACAATACCAACTACGAAGGTAAAGCACAGGCAGCGATTGACGCTTTGCGTACCGACGATTTTGTGTATCTTCACATCGAAGCCAGCGACGAAGCCGGTCACGAAGGCGATGTGGATTTGAAAGTGAAAACAATTGAATACCTCGATTATCGTGTGGTGCAGCCAATTTTAGAGGAAGTTTCAGGCTGGGACGAACCGGTAACAATTGCTGTTTTGCCCGATCACCCAACGCCATGCGCCATTAAAACGCATACTAACAAGCCCGTTCCTTTCATTATTTACCGTACCAACGAAACCGGTGATGATGTGCAGCAATACGATGAATTTGCTTGCGAAAAAGGAAGTTATGGTTTGCTCAGGGGAATGGAGTTTATGCAAACACTGATTAAAAACTAAACCTTAACCCCGTTCGACTGAGCGTTCGACTGAGCTCACGCCGAAGTCTAAAGGGGAAAGAGCTAAGTTTCGTCTATTTTTTTGAAATTGTAAAAGTTTATATTATTCAATACTAACTAAATTCCCCTTTAGGGGTTAGGGGCAGATGAAATACTACAGTACCAACAAAAAAGTGAGCGGCGTAAGTTTGAGCGACGCCGTTATCAAAGGTTTAGCCGAAGACAAAGGCTTGTTTATGCCGGATCATATCATGGAAATTCCGGCTGTGTTCTACGACTCTATTGATCGGCTTTCGTTTCAGGACATGGCTTATACGGCTGCTTATATGCTTTTTGGCGAAGATGTACATGCCAATATGCTGCGAACCATTGTGTTCGATACGCTGAATTTCGACGTCCCCTTGGTGAAGGTGGAGGAAAATATATACAGCCTCGAGCTTTTCCACGGTCCTACTTTGGCGTTTAAAGATGTGGGTGGACGTTTTATGTCGCGCATGCTGTCTTATTTTATCCAACGACAGGAGGATAATCATAAATTGGTGAATGTGCTCGTGGCTACATCCGGCGATACAGGAAGCGCTGTTGCCAATGGCTTTCTTGGAGTCGAAGGCATTCATGTGTATGTGCTCTATCCCAAAGGTTTGGTGAGTCCTATTCAGGAGTGTCAGTTCACTACCCTGGGTCAGAATATCACGGCGCTGGAGGTAGATGGTACTTTCGACGATTGTCAGGCCCTGGTGAAATCTGCTTTCATGGACGAAGCGTTGAATGCTCACATGAAACTTACTTCGGCCAATTCAATCAATGTGGCTCGTTTTCTGCCACAGGCTTTTTATTATTTCTATGCTTATGCGCAATTGAAAAAAATATCGGAAACAGCTGCTGCCAATATGGTGGTGAGTGTGCCCAGTGGTAACTTCGGCAATATCACGGCTGGTCTTTTTGCAAAGCGCATGGGATTGCCTGTTCAACGCTTTATCGCTGCCAATAATCGCAACGATATTTTCCTTGAATACCTGAAAACGGGCGAATATAAACCGCGTCCTTCGGTAGCTACCATTGCCAATGCAATGGACGTGGGCGATCCGAGTAACTTTGCGCGTGTATTGGATTTGTACTCCAATTCTCACGAAGCTATTTCCGCCGAAATAAGTGGTGTAAGTTATACCGATGAACAAATTGCAGCGACAATGAAAGCTTGTAAAAAGGAAACAAACTATCTGCTCGACCCGCATGGCGCATGTGCTTATCAGGCGCTGAAGGATGGGTTGAAAGAAGGCGAGGTAGGCGTGTTCCTCGAAACGGCTCATCCGGCTAAATTCCTCGATACAGTGCAGAATATTTTGGGCGAGAAAGTTGAAATCCCTGAAAAATTGCAGAAATTTATGAAAGGTGAAAAGAAGAGTGAGCCTATGACTAAAAATTTTGCCGACTTCAAAGCTTTCCTGCTCTCTAAATCGTAAGTTGTAAATTAATAAATTGTAAATAATCTAAGATGTTTTCAGGAATTATTGAAGAAGCCGCAGTTGTAGTTGCATTGCGCAAAGAGCAGGAAAACCTGCATTTAACAATGGCATGTTCTTTTGTCGACGAGTTAAAAATCGACCAAAGCGTAGCCCACAATGGAGTGTGTCTTACAGTGGTGGAACTTACCGATAAAACTTACACAGTTACAGCCATTAAGGAAACGCTTGACCGCACAAATCTTGGAAAACTTATGGTAGGTAGCAAAGTGAATCTGGAACGCAGTATGATGATGAATGGCCGCTTGGATGGGCATATTGTACAAGGGCATGTGGATCAAACTGCTGTTTGTACCCAAGTGAAAGAGGCTGATGGTAGCTGGTATTTTACTTTCGCTTATGATTTTGACAAGGAAATGGCCAAACGTGGCTATATGACGGTGGATAAAGGCTCAGTTACTGTAAACGGAGTAAGCCTGACGGTTTGTAATCCTACCGACAATAGTTTTCAGGTGGCCATCATTCCTTATACCTACGAACATACTAATTTTCACCAGATTCAGGTAGGGTCTGTCGTAAATATTGAGTTCGATATTATCGGAAAATATGTCAGCAGAATGATGTCATTTTAGTTGGTTCGGCCTTTTTTAGTTTTTTCCCAAAACATAAAAGCATTTTATGTTGTTACACTCAAGACAATGTGAAATTTTTTTATGAAGAGACTTAGAAAGCAAATAAACGAAACATTTTTTAATCCTGTAATTCATTTTCTGCCATTAATCGTATTTATGGTGGTGAATGACTTTTGGGATTTGAAAACGGCATGGGTGGCTACTTTACCGGTCATATTTGTGTTGTTTTTATACATCTTTTTTTTCTATCGGAAAATAGTTCAGTGGTTTGTCTTTTCTGTTTTTGTTGTCTTTGTTGTCGGGTCGGTTATAAGCTTTTTCCCGGTAGAGAAACTACCTTCCCGCATCGGAGATGTGGCGTTGGAGTCAGCGGTATTGATATTTTTCATTCTTTCGCTGATTTTCAGGAGCTACATAGAAGCCATGCTCAACAGACGAAAGTCAAAATTACCACCTATGGTTAATAATCTGAACGAGATGTTCAGAATGTTGTGGATGCTTGGGGCAGTAATTTTTATTTACATTCATGCTTACTTAATTGCAGCTTCATTACAGGTTTCGAATCTCGATTATACTTTAAAGTTTATTCACGATGCTTACCTTGTTTTATTTCTCTTTGTCGTTTTCTACGAATTAATTCGCGTAACACTGATACGCGTTAAATTATTTAGGGAAGAATGGTGGCCTATTTTGAATGAGAAAGGTAAAATGATAGGCTCCATTCATAATAAAACCAGCTTGTCGGATCCTACAAAGTACATTCATCCTATTATCCGGGTAATGTTGATTGAAAATAATCGTATCTTCCTTCAGAAGCGTTCTCAGCAGGATTTGGTTTATCCCGGATACTGGGATACGGCTCTTTCCAATCACGTGAAGGTAAACGAAACCGTCGAGCAGTGTATTTCGCGCACTGCCAACGAAAGATATGGCATCAAGGAATTAAAGCCGATATTCTTGTCGAATTATATGCACGAAACAGATGTTGAATATCATTATGCATTCCTCTTTGTGGCTTGCAAATTGCCCGATCTTGAACACAACAAGGAGTATATTGATCATGCCAAATGGTGGACTGTTCAGCAGATTGAAGACAATCTCACAACAGATATATTTACTGATAATTTCTTAAGCGAATTTGAACTCGTAAAACGCAGTGGCTTGCTCGAGTCAGGTAAATGTGAGTGCGATTGCCGACTCAAAGAAGCAGTACTGAACGGTTCTTTTTAGGGTAATTATTCCTGGTTTTTATCTCCTTTTACTGATTTCCTTCTGGTTTTGAAACGCAGGATATGGATGCTCACACCCACAGCAATGCACAACAGTAGTACCTGAAGCCATATTTTCCCTGAAGCCACAAATATCACAGCATACAGTATCGATGCCCACATAGTGCTCAGTGAAATGATTTTAGCATGTAACGATATGGATTTGTTTTCGTGGTAGTCGCGTATGATTTGTCCGAATACTTTGTGCTGAAGCAGATAACTATGTAGCCTGTCCGAACTTCTGGCAAAGAGTGCTGCCGACAGCAAAATAAACGGCGTTGTAGGCAAGAGGGGTAAAAAAGCACCTAAAATACCTAATCCAAGACTGACAAGACCAAAAAATGCAATAAGCTTCTTCAATGAACTTATGGTTTATAAAATGATGATCAGCTCTGAATTTTCAGGCCGATCATCAGTTGTTGTTATATTTCTCCCATCGATTTGCGGAATATCTTTTGCGCTTGCGAATAATCAATTTTGCCGCAAGGACCCGATATACAACCTCCTTCGCAGGCCATTACTTCAATAAAATTCCCCGGGGCTTTGCCCTTTGTGTAGGCACGCAGCAATGCGATGTTTTTTTTGTTGAGATTGGCTACCGAAATAGGTTGAATTCCAAGCCCCGGATACATGGTTTGCACCGCTTTAATCACACCTCCGGCCCTGGCGAATCCGCGACCGGTGAGTGGTGCAGTTTCTCTCTCTCTTTCTGTTTTTTCAAGTTCTATGGATAGTCCTGTGAATAAGGTATCAATTTCTTCGAAAGTAAGAATGTAGTCTATGCCGGGATGGTCCATTACTTCTTTACGCTTGCCTACGCAGGGGCCTACGAAAACAATTTTGGCATCCGGATATTTCTCTTTTGCCATTTCTATTGTGTAATACATTGGCGATTTTGTATGAGAAACAAAAGGTTTCATTTCCGGTATATGTTTCGTTACAAGCTCAATGTAGGATGGGCAACAAGAGGTAGTCATGAACTGCTGTCCACTCTCCAGTTTTTCCTGAAGTTCGATGCCTTCGAGTCGGGTGGTTTCCATAGCTCCATGCGCTACTTCCATTGCTTCGATAAATCCAATTTTTTCGACAGCTGTGGAAATCTCGTCAACTGTGTTGTTGAATTGGGATACGATCGAAGGAGCCATGATCGCTACAATTTTTTCGTTGCGCTTGATGGCTGCAAGAATGTCAAAAACCTGCGAAACTTCGTAGATGGAACCAAAAGGACAGGCATTGATACATTTGCCGCAGTAAATACATTTCGATTCGTCGATGTGCTCTATGCCATTTTCATCTTTTGTGATGGCTTTTACAGGACATGCTTCTTCGCATGGAACGGGTATGTATACAATGGAATGATACATACATGCTTCTTTACATATGCCACAGTTTACACATTTTGAATGGTTGATATGTGCCTGCCCATTTTCAGCAAAAGTAATGGCGTCTTTGGGGCAGTTCATCGAACAGGATCGTGCAACACATCCTTTACAAAGGTTGGTTACTACATAATTTGTTTTCACACAAGCTGTACAGGCTTCGTCTACCACTGTAAGTATCGAGCTGTTTGTTTTGGTGCGTTGGAGGGCGCGCTTTGCATAGTCCGACAGCGGTGTAAGCTCATCTTCCTCTTCGTCGATGCTATAGCCTAAAATAGGGAGCATTTTATATTTGAGTACTGCTCTTTCTTTGTGGATGCAGCAACGCCCACGGGCTTGTGCATTTTTGGGCGACATGCGAAGGGGGATACGGTCAATTTCTTCAATTAACTTTTCCTCTTTGTGTAATGAAATGAGTTTGGACATGAGTTCGCGTCGAACAATCATGGTGTTGTTAACAAATGCCATAGTTTTATAGTCTTTATGTTTGGGTGTGCAAAGTTAATACAACTTTTTCATTAAAGAAAAAATTCCGTAATTGAATCCCGCCGTTGTGGCAGAATAGATTGATTTTTCGTGTTGCGTATCGCCTTATAATTGGCTGTTAAATAGTCAAATAGATATGGCTTTAAAAAATATCAAATTGAAAGCAAAAAATGATAACATTTTTTTAGATTCTTGTTCTTTTAATTCCTTGTAAAACAAATTCAACAATGCTTTTTTTGTTTTTCTCAAATTCATCGCTGATATTTTGTCGAATATAAGGAACTTCGAGGCCTTTGATGGCATAAAAAATAATCATAGCCGATAAATCTGTATCCATATTTTTGAATACTCTTTTCTCAACTCCTTCGATTAGAATATTTTTGATGAGCGCAATCTCTTTTACATCTACTTTGCGGCGGGTGCGTTCCACCTCGTAAATGTCGTGAAAGAAATCGGCCCGAAGCGATCCGTTGCGGGTGACGATGTATTTTATAGCATCCAGATGTGTGATGATATGGTTGGTGAGCTTTAAATCCGGCTCTGTGGTTTCGGCAGTTACAAGGTATAATCTTTCGATCACCTGATCAAGTTCTTTGTCGATAACCGCTTTGTATATCTCCTCTTTGTTGTTGAAATAGGTGTACAATGTCCTTCTTCCTTTTTTCGAGGCTTCTGCAATATCGTTCATTGTAACATCCTTTTTGCCATTTTTGGCAAATAGTTCGCGTGCTACCTCGATGAGCATTTTTTTTGTGTTGGACATTTTTTTCGACATAGTTCAATTAAAATTCATGTTTATGCAAAGATATGCAAATGTTAGGAGATTTACAATCCTTATTTATGTTAATGAATCATCTTTTTAGAAAAAATTCTGATGCTCCATACCACTATGATGGCAATTATAAATCGTGGGCCTATCATCCATGCTGCCGGAACTCCAATGGCAACAAATAGCAAGGTGTCTTCGAGCAATGAGTGGTTGATGGCGATATGATAGTTGAGCAGGTTTGCATTTTGAGCTGTAATTTGCTTTTTATCAACTGCTTCTATCATTATGGCCGAGCCGTAGGTAAGTCCTACAATTTGACTGATCACCCACAAAAACGAACTGTCGGGCGATAGACCCATGATTTTCATAAATGGAGCGAATGCTTTTGAAATCAGATCGGTAATTTTAAATTCAGTCAATATGTTTTGTAAAACCATTAATCCCGTTACGATAAGGACAATCTTAAGGATGAGTACGCCAGCTCCTTTGATCCAGAAAATAAGCATCTCCGAAAAATTCGAAAAAACAATGGCTGTTTCTGTTAGTTTGTTTTCGCCAAGTTGCTGGGGCAGGAACAGGTTCAGAAAATAGGCGGCTACAAATGATGTTATAAATCTCATTACGAACATTACAACAGCAGACGAGCCTGTCTTTTTTTGAATGGCCGACTCAACAAAAAGATTGTGAGATATCAGACACATCAATGCAAGGATCGTAATCTCGCGCATGTCAAGCGCCAGCGTTGCAATAATGGCTATCGGTGCGTAGAGTGTAAGAAACAGGCTGGAAATAAACACTATGGCCGATTCGCCGGGCAGGCCAATAAGCGAAAATGCAGGTGATAGAAAGCTGGCCATGTAGGCAATGATTCCCCAGTATTGTAGCAGGCTTACTGCCAGACTTATAGGAAGAATGATTTTGAGTAGCCACCAGATTGTTTTTCCGGCCTTTGGTAATGCGCTTTTTGTGCTGCTGTATATGCGGGTGTGTATGCTGTTCATTTGATGGAGTTGGATAAAACAAGAAAGGTTGTCTCACGACAACCCAATCTTTTAGTTAACCTTAAATCTAATACCATGAAAAACACAGTGCAAAGATAAAGGCAATTTTTATGTTGTACAACATATTTGCAATGTATTTTCATTGAATTAAGGATAATTAACTTTTATGTTTGACTAAAAAAACTAAGGGTTTTGTAATCTGTTCATTTTTAGTTCTTATTCCTTTACCCATGTTTGCGATCGGCCTACCCAGCCTCTCTTGTCGAGCGATCCTCTTACATCGAGCGTTCCGTTTTTGGCATTATAGCTGATATTGCATTTGTAAATTTTTCCATTGTTGGGGTCAAGTATTGTACCTCCGGTAAGTGTACCTTTGCTCTCTTCCATTGCATTTACCACCATTAAGCCCAGTTTTGGTTTGTTCTTGTTCGTGCCTTCGCACTCGGTACACAATGCATCAGAATTCTTGAAAAGCTTCTCGATTTTGCCATAATACTTGCCGTTAGTGGCTTTGAAAATGAGAACAATAGATTTTGCTGTTCCATCTTCGTCATCAATCGTTTTCCATTTCCCAACAATTTTATCGATTTGTGAAAAACCTGATACCGAAAATGCAATCAAAAGCAATAAAGACATGAGAGTTTTTTTCATATTGATGATGTTTATAAATTTTTGTGACAAAGATAGAAATAAATTGCACAACTAATGCATAACTGTGCAGTATTTTTTATTCTTCTATCGTAATGTGTGTTGAATGGAAGCTAAACTGATTTTTTTAGCAACTTCTACGGTGTTTTTGTTTATTTTTGTAAGGTAAAAAAACTACCTTTTATGTTATGACTCTCTGAGTCAGTTAATTTATTTAATTCCAATTAGTATAAATATGAAAACCTATGTTATTTCCGATAAAGAGGAGATGGAAAGTGTTATTAACGATTGCAGTATCTGCTTTGTTGGAATTGCCGATGGCGAACAGCAGCCTTATGTGATTCCTATGAATTTTGGTTACATCGATGATGAAATTATTCTGCATTCGGGGCCATTCGGAAAGCATTTGGATTTGATTGCAAAAAACAATCGCGTATGTGTTACTTTCTGCTCGGAAGGAAAGCTTGTTTATCAGCACGTTGATGTGGCTTGTAGTTACAGAATGGATGCCAAAAGCGTTATTTGTAATGGCGAAGTTAGTTTCATCGACGATTTGACAGAAAAAGAGGCTTTACTGAATCGGTTTATGCAAAAATATACCGACAGGCATTTTACATATTCGCAGCCAGCTCTTAAAAATGTGAAAGTGTGGAAGGTCAGAGTGACAGAAATGACAGCCAAATCGTTCGGGCAACCGCATAGAAAGTAACAGTTCTATCGATGCGGATGTGTTCCTTTAAAAAAATAGTTATTTAGCAGTTCGTTTATATGTTCCGGGGAATTTTTGGAGTAAATTCCGGTAATTCTTTGCGCCCGTCTTTTTGTTTGAAGTGATTCATTTCTCAGGTGCTCATCATTTAGTTGTGGTTTTTTTGGCATGGCAATTGAAAATAGAAGCGGACTTTTTAAAGATATTTTCGCAAAACATTAAAAATCAATATAATATATGTTTTTGTTGATTTGAGTGTAATTTTCTTTTTGTATATTTGTGCCATAATGGCATATTAAATACCCTTTGCTACAATGAACAATCGTTTTGATAATTTTTTTTCGGAAGATATGATGGGTTCATCAGATATTTTTCCAATCATTTCGCTCGATGAAAGCTCGTCTGAAGTAAGCATTCAATCGGGAGATATATTACCTGTACTTCCGTTGCGAAATATGGTGATTTTCCCCGGTGTGTTGTTGCCTGTTTCGGTGGCTCGTCCTAAATCCCTGAAGTTGGTGCGTCAGGCACACGAAAATGACACATTGATTGCTGTTTGTACTCAGATGGATAAAAAAGATGAAGATCCAACCATCGATCAGCTTTATCAGATGGGAACTGTTGCTAAGGTGGTTCGTGTACTCGAAATGCCCGATAATTCTACAACAGTAATTCTTGAAGGGAAAAAAAGATTGCGCCTTGGCGAACAAACAGCTGCAAAACCCTACATGAAGGCGAAAGTTTATCTTTTGGACGAATCAACGCCCGAAGAGAGTAGCGATGGCATTTTCCAAGCTTTGGTTTCGTCAATTAAAGATTTAGCCACGAATATAGTTAATAACTCAGGTATTATGCCGATCGAAACTTCGTTTGCCATCAAGAATATCGAAAATCCTTTTTTTCTTATCAACTATGTTTGTGCCAATTTCGGACTGAATGTAAAGGAGAAAATTCGTTTGCTTGAGACCGACGAAATCATGGAGCGTGGATATCAGTTGCTCGAACTGTTAAATAAAGAATCGCAACTTCTGGAGCTTAAAATGTCCATTCAAAACAAAGCAAAAGAAGGCATAGATCAGCAGCAGCGCGAGTACTTCCTTCAGCAACAAATGAAAACCATTCAGAATGAATTGGGTGGAAGTTCGCCTGAGCAGGATGTGGCTGATTTCAGACAGCGAGCAAGTACAAAAAAATGGAACGAAGCTGCCGCAAAGATATTTGATAAAGAGCTTAAAAAGCTTGAACGTACAAGCCAGCATTCGCCTGATTATTCTACGCAATTGAACTATATTGAAACTATGCTTGATTTGCCGTGGAATGAATTCACCGAAGATAATTTCAATCTGAAAAATGCTAAAAAAGTGTTGGATACTGATCATTTCGGGCTCGAAAGTGTGAAGGACCGTATTATTGAGCATCTGGCTGTTCTGAAATTGAAAGGTGATATGAAATCGCCAATTATATGTTTGTATGGCCCTCCGGGAGTTGGTAAAACATCGCTTGGTAAGTCGGTGGCACGCGCCTTGAATCGTAAATACATACGTGTTTCGCTGGGCGGTTTGCACGACGAAGCCGAAATTCGCGGACACCGTCGTACCTATATAGGTGCTATGCCCGGAAGAATAATGCAAAATATTCAGAAAGCTGAATCGGCAAATCCTGTTTTTGTACTCGACGAAATAGATAAGGTAAATGCCGATTATAAAGGCGATCCTTCATCGGCATTGCTAGAAGTGCTCGATCCTGAACAGAATACAGCATTCCACGATAATTACCTTGATGTTGATTTCGATTTGTCGAAAGTAATGTTCATTGCAACGGCAAATAATCTGAACACAATTCCCCGTCCTTTGCTTGATCGTATGGAATTGATAGAGGTAAGTGGTTACACTCAGGAAGAAAAGGTGGAAATAGCCCGCAAGCATTTAGTGCCAAAAGAAATTGAAAATCATGGTTTAAAGACCGATCAGGTGCAGTTATCGAAAGTGGTGTTGCAGTATTTGATTGAATCCTATACCCGCGAGTCGGGTGTGCGTGAGCTCAACCGTCAGGTAGCTGCTTTGATGCGGAAAATTGCAAAACTGGTGGCGACAGATGAGAAGTATGATGTAGAACTAAAGGTAGAAGATGTAAAGAAATACCTGGGGTCAGCGCGATACAGCCGTGATAAATATCAGGGCAATGAGTATGCCGGGGTAGTTACCGGACTTGCCTGGACACAGGTGGGTGGCGAAATTCTATTCGTCGAATCGAGTTTGAGTAAAAGCAAGTCACCACGTCTGACGCTGACCGGAAATTTGGGAGATGTAATGAAAGAATCTGCCATGTTGGCATTGGAATATATCAAATCGCATGCTGATAAGCTGGAGATTGATCCATTGCTTTTCGACGAATGGAATGTACATGTTCACGTGCCGGAAGGAGCAATTCCAAAAGATGGTCCATCGGCCGGGATTACTATGGTGACAGCGCTGGCATCTGCATTTACAAAAAGAAAAGTACGTAAAAACCTGGCCATGACAGGTGAGATTACACTTCGTGGAAAAGTGCTTCCGGTAGGGGGTATTAAAGAAAAAATTCTTGCTGCCAAAAGAGCCGGAATTACCGATATAATACTTTGTGCCGATAATCAGAAGGATATCGACGAAATCAAGCCGGTCTATCTGAAAGGCCTTAAATTTCATTATGTTTCGGACATAATGGAGGTGATAGATTTTGCATTGCTTAACGAGAAGGTAAGTTGAGAATAAAAAAGGTGAATTAATTCACCTTTTTTGTTTGTATCGGCTTTGTTACCGAAAATTGTTGTTAATTTTGCAGAATATTTTAAATCCCAAAAACATATAGGTAGGTAATTATACTTAATGACCTGCTTTCTGAAAGTAAAATTCAGATAAACAGTCTTTGTAACTCGTAACTATTTACTCGTAACTATTTAATATGAGAACTACTAAAATTCTTCTTTTACTTTCGGCTATAGTCTTGTTGATTAGCTCTTGTAAAACATCAACACAGATCGAAAAACCAAAGGAATCGTATCTCCCTTCTACGCTTACTCCCGCAATGTCGGAGTTTCCATTGCAGATTTCTATCGACATAAAAAAGTTAGAGGCGGCAGTCAACAAAAAAATGAATGGTCTGATTTTCGAAGGGAATAACCTTAATAATCAGGATTTAAGCGTGAAGATATGGAAGGCTCAAAACTTTTCGTTTACCGTTAATAATAATGTTATTGAGTACAAGGTGCCGCTCAAGGTTTGGTCGCGCTTTGCGTGGAAAGTCGAAAAATTTGGCTTTACGGTAAGCGATCATTACGAAGCAAATGGAAGTATAGCGCTTAGCTACAAAACCACCATTGGCATTGATAAAAACTGGAAATTAACAGCTAAAACTGCATCGTCCGGTTTTCAATGGATCGAAACTCCAAGAATCAACCTCATTGGAATTACGGTACCAGTGACTCCGATTGCCAATATAGCGCTTTCAAAAAGCGAAAAAATAATTACTGATCAGATAGATTTGGCATTAAGTCAGATGGTGGATATGAAAAAATATCTTGCCATGGCATGGACTGAAGTGCAGAAACCGGTTCAGGTGAACGAAGAGAATAATCTTTGGGTGCGCATTACACCTAAAGATGTGTATGTGTCTCCATTTTCAACTGTTGGCACAAATCTGAATATGGTGGTATCGCTTTATGCTCAAATCGAATCGTTCATGGGCGTAAAACCGGCTACAAATCCAACTACAGCTATGCCCGCTTTTAAATATGTACAGCGTCCTCCTCAGCAGTTTAATGTGAACATTGCCGCTGATGCTACCTTTGAAAAAATTTCAGAAATGGCAAAAGCGCAGTTGCTGAATAAAACTTTCACTGAAGGAAAAAAATCAATCACAATTACCGATTTATCAATTTTCGGAAGCGAGGGCAGGGCTGTTTTTATGGCTGATGTAAAAGGGTCGGTCAAAGGACGGATTTATTTTACAGGAAATATGGTGTATAATCCTGACAAAACTGCAGTGGAAATTCAACAACCTGAGTTCGACCTGAAAACAAAGAATGCCTTGTTGAAATCGGCCAATTGGTTGCTGCATGGTGTAATCCTCAATAAATTAACGCCCTATCTTACTTATTCGGTGAAAGAGGATTTGGATAAAATGAAAGCGGAAGCCAATAAAATGTTAACTAACTATGCTGTTTATGACGGCGTGACGTTACAGGGAGCACTCAATTCTGTAACTGTAACCGGTCTTTCGCTGGTGCCTGGCGCGGTGAGAATTTCGGCAAATGTAAAGGGAAGTACGGCTCTGAACATTAGTGATTTGAGCTTTTAGAAATAAAATTTCGTCGATGCATTAAAAAAATCGAAAAAAATTTGTTGTTTTCTAAAAATAACTCTATTTTTACAGCCAAATGTTTTCAATTATTAATCTTAAAATCTTGAATTAATGTCTGTAAACAAAGCTATTTTGGTAGGCAACGTAGGGAAAGATCCCGAAGTTCGCTATTTTGAGAAAGATGTGGCTGTTGCACATTTTACCATGGCAACAACCGAAAGGGCAATTACGCTGGCTAACGGTACTCAGGTGCCAGAGCGTACTGAATGGCATAATATTGTGGCTTGGCGCGGATTGGCAACATTGGCCGAAAAGTATATCCGCAAAGGTGCACAGATTTATGTAGAAGGAAAAATCCAAACCCGCTCGTATGAAAAGGATGGAATTAAACGTTACACAACTGAAATTAATGCTGAGACTATTCAATTATTAGGGAAAAAACCTGAAGCAAGCGGAGAAGTTAATGCTTCAACTGCTGCAGCCCCACCGGCTGATATGCAAGTTCCTCCACCTGCTGAGGATGATCTTCCATTTTAATGAAAAATAAACAAAGAGCCACTTAATGCTATTTAAGTGGCTCTTTGTTTGTGAATGGCCTACTGATTTTTTCTGTACAAGTTGTCGAGCAATGTGTACATTCTTTGATTGTTCTCTGCTATCATTGAGCTCTTCTGCAAAATTACAGTTTCAGTCTGTATGTTGGCAGCTTCTTCTAATTCCTGTTTCCCGTTTTGGACCATTTCGTTCAGGGTTTTCTCTGTTACTTCAAAGTGAAACTGTATCCCAAGTACTTTGTTGTCGAAAATAAATGCCTGATGTTGACAAATGTCGGTAAAAAACAGATGTTCTGAGGCGGGCGGGAGGTCGTAAGTGTCGCCGTGCCAATGAAAGACGGTGAACTCATTAGGTTCGATGCCTTTCAGTATGTAATGTTGTTGGCCTCCTTCGGTTTTCTTTACCGGAAACCATCCAATTTCCTTTAGCTTGTTCGGATATACCCTGGCTCCAAGTACTTCTGTTATGAGTTGAGAGCCAAGGCAAATTCCCAACACTGTTTTTCCTTTTTCTATGGCTGCTTTTATGAATTGTTTTTCTTCATTCAACCATGGAAACAAATCTTCTTCGTACACACTCATTGGTCCACCCATTACAATCAGTCCATCGAAAGTGTCAATATCGGGAATTGAAAACGATTCGTAGAATTTAGTATAACTCAG
The DNA here is from genome assembly GCA_963678465.1 of uncultured Paludibacter sp. GTDB lineage: Bacteria > Bacteroidota > Bacteroidia > Bacteroidales > Paludibacteraceae > Paludibacter. The sequence goes on along the minus strand of OY782858.1, from coordinate 2,177,060 downwards.
TTGGTGATTGTGTCTGTGTATCCAGTTTTCGATGCAGCCCAATCCTTCGTAGGCTACATGTTGGAGTACGTGAATCGTAAGTTGTTCCATTGGTCGTTGTTGTTTTATTTGTAAAGTACAATATATCCCCAGGCCGGAAGCTCTATTGGGTCATTGCCTTGTAACTTGTAAGTTTTTTTGCTGAAAAGCTCGGTGTAAGTGTCGGCTGCAAATTTTGTGTTGAGCGTGACATTTACAGTTTCGTTACTGAAATTAAAGATGGGTAGCACTTTATTTCCATTCATCTCGCGATAAAAAGAAATAATTTTGTCCTGACTGTCGTTATAGACCCGAACCATTTGTCCTCCGTGCTTTCCGTTCCAAAGTGCCTGGTTTTTATGTTTCAAATCAAATAGCTGTGTGTATAGCTGCTCGTTCCGGTGATTTTTCCAAATAATCGTGTCTTTGTCGAAAAATCTCAGCGACCGATCGAGTCCGGCTTCCTGTCCGCTGTACACCAATGGCATACCATTTACAGTGGCTGCAAACACCATGCAGGTTTCCAGTGCAGGCCCAAAATTGGAATACTGATTTCCTTCCCATGAGTTTTTATCGTGGTTGTCGGTGAATGTCATTTTGTAGCCATCGCGCGGAAAGGTGCTGACATCGTGTGCCATATATTCAATCAATCCGCCTACGGGTTTACCTTCTTTGGTTATTTCCCTTAATTTATTCCATAAAGTCCACGCATAAGTCATATCGAAAGCGTTTTTAAGCATGTCGCGGTCTTCCCATTCTGCCAGCATAAATACAGGTTTTATAGCTTCGAGCTCCACGCGCACATTGTCCCAAAAATCAACAGGAATAAAGCCCGCAACATCGCAACGGTAACCATCGATATCGGTCTCGTTGACCCAGAACTTTAAAGCTTCAGTCATGTATTTTCTCAGCTCGGGTTGTTCGTAGTCGAAATCGATAATATCATCCCAGTCGTACCAGGGTGTTGGCTGAAAATTACCTTCATTGTTTTTCGAATACCATTCGGGATGTTCGGTTACCAGTTTGTTGTCCCAGGCCGAGTGATTGGCTACCCAGTCGATGATAACGTGCATTCCCGAAGCGTGTATCTTTTTTATAAGCGATTTAAAATCGTCAATTGTGCCAAATTCAGGATTTACTGCCATATAATCCTTTACTGAATAATAGCTCCCTAGCGTACCTTTTCTGTTTTTTACGCCTATGGGGTGGATAGGCATTAACCAAATAATGTCAACGCCCATTGCTTTGAGACGTGGTAAGTGCGATTCAAAAGCTTTGAAAGTGCCCTCGGGCGTGTACTGGCGGATGTTTACTTCGTAAATAGTGCTGTTTTTGCTCCAGTCGGGATGCTGAAGTTGTACATATGGTTTCGGTTGATATGCCGAATCGCTTGTCTTGGGTTGTTGGCATGAAGTAACTGTCATGATAATAGCTGTAAAAATTAAAATTGATTTTTTCATGGAACTCAGATTTAAATGCGCTATCGATTGTGAATTATTTTTTCAGGATGGCTTAAAAGAGTCTGTCTCTTTTCGTTCTAAAAAGCTGGTGTAGAAGTATCCGATTGTAAAAGTGGGAATAAAGTCGGTAAACGGAAGTAGTTCTTCTGCCATGTTAAAAAGTCCACCTATCTTGCCTGTTCTTCCGCCAAACATGCGATAAAAGAGATAAGCCGAAAGGGGTGCCCAGACAGTGTCAGTCCATTCGCCCAGCAGTGGAAGCATGTAGGAAAGGTAGCCTGTCGCATCCAGTAAAATGCAAGCAATAAGTGAGGGCTTTTGTTTCATGTCGGGCAGTATTTATGTTTCGGCTGTAAACATAATAAAAAACAGTCAGGACTGCAAAATAAAAAAGCGAAACATTGCTGCTTCGCTTTAAAAATATTTATTGTGCTTTTGGTTAACCAAGGAAGCTTTTCAATAATTTGCTTTTTGAATTTGGTCTAAGTTTGCGTATTGCTTTTTCCTTGATCTGGCGAACACGTTCGCGGGTTAATCCGAATTCATCTCCAATTTCTTCGAGCGTCATTTCAGGTACACCAATTCCAAAGAATTTTTTTACAATGTCACGTTCTCTGTCGGCAAGTGTGTGGGCTAAGACGCGTTCAATTTCTTTCGAAAGTGATTCGTTGATAAGCGCACGGTCGGCATTGGGAGAATCATCGTTGATCATTACGTCAAGCAAGCTATTGTCCTCGCCTTCAACAAAAGGAGCGTCCACCGATATGTGGCGGCCGGAAACCTTCATGGTGTCAGCAATTTTATCTACAGGGATATCCAACTGTTCGGCCAACTCCTCTGGCGATGGGCGACGTTCGTTTTCTTGTTCGAATTTTGAAAAAGCCTTGTTGATTTTGTTTAATGAGCCTACCTGATTCAGTGGCAAACGTACAATACGCGATTGTTCGGCCAAGGCTTGCAAAATAGATTGACGTATCCACCACACTGCATACGAAATAAATTTAAATCCACGTGTTTCGTCAAACTTTTCAGCAGCTTTAATCAATCCCAAATTTCCCTCATTGATAAGGTCGGGCAAGCTAAGTCCTTGATTTTGGTATTGTTTGGCAACTGAAACAACAAAACGTAGATTGGCTCTGGTCAACTTTTCAAGCGCGATACGATCACCATTGCGGATGCGTTGCGCCAATTCAACTTCTTCTTCGACCGTTATAAGGTCTTCTCGTCCAATCTCTTGTAGGTATTTATCCAGAGATGCACTTTCTCGATTCGTGATCGATTTGGTAATTTTTAATTGTCTCATTTCTATATAGAAAATTAGCTTGCAAAAGTACTCATTTTTTTTGACCTGACAAAATGGTTTTTCAAAACAAAAGAATTAATTTCAATGGTTGTTTTATTGAAATCTGAATAAAAATACTGAACATAGATGGTAAAAAACGGTACATAAAATGCAGATTTTGGTACCTATCTGTTCTTGTTTTTTTGAAAAATCAATACTTCAGGAAAAAAATATGGGTTTTTATATTGTAATTGAAACGTTGAAAGCTCCGAAATGTTTTACTTTGTTGATAAATCAAAGTTTAAATGTATTTAAAAAGAATACCCCGCGACCTGTGTCGGGGGTAAATCTTTTTGGGTTACTGATCGAATGCTTAAATTATCAGTCGGCCAGATTGATGGCATAATAGGTGACTTTACCGTTCGGATAAATGCCGGCAATATTTAAAACTTTGAATTGATCCGAGGTATTGATGGCTGCATCGAAGACCGACTCAATATCATCGGTACTGCGTATGGCCTGGTTGTTTATTTTTACAATTACAAATCCGAGTTTGATGCCGGCCTCCTGGAATTTTCCTTTGCTCACTGATTTTACTTCCATTCCGTAACTTAACTGGAACTGAGCTTTGGTTTTTGAGTCTGGTTCTTTGAAAGTAGCTCCCAAAACATCAATGTTAGTGTTCGACGATACTACTCCTGTGTTGCCCTGACGGTTCTTTAGTTCAGCATTCAAAGTTATTTTTTTGTTGTCGCGGAGTACGGTTACAGTTATTTTGTCGCCCGGGCTGTAGCGGCCTACCTGTTCCTGTAATTGTGCTGCCGATTTTACATCAACACCATTGATTTGGATAATAATATCTTCTTTCTTGATACCTGCTTTTTCGGCAGCGCTGTTCTCTATAACTTCGCCCACAAAAGCACCTTCCATTGTCTTCAGGTTCTTTTCTTTTGCTAGTTGATCGGTAATGTCGCCCATGGTCACACCGAGTACTGCACGTTGTACCACACCGAATTGACGAAGGTCGGTTACTACTTTTTGCACTATGCTTGTAGGCACAGCAAATGCATAACCTGCGTAGGAGCCAGTTTGTGATGCAATGGCGGTATTGATACCAATCAGTTCGCCGCGTGTGTTCACCAGAGCGCCACCGCTGTTTCCGGGGTTAACGGCTGCATCGGTCTGGATAAACGATTCTATCCTCATTTGCGAATTGATGATATTGATGTTGCGTGCTTTAGCGCTGACGATACCTGCTGTAACTGTAGAGGTAAGGTTAAACGGATTACCAACGGCCAGCACCCATTCGCCCACTTTCAACGAATCGGAATTTCCGAAAATGATCACCGGAAGATCTTCGGCTTCAATTTTTAATAAAGCGATATCAGTACTTGGGTCGGCACCTACTAGTTTGGCCTTAAATGTACGTTTGTCGTTTAAAGTTACTTCAATTTCTTTCGATTTGTCAATCACGTGATTGTTAGTCACAATGTAGCCGTCGTTCGAGATGATAACACCTGATCCTGATCCTTCCTGCATAGGAATGTCCTGTTGCTGTTGAGGTTGCTCTCGCTGAGGTTGTTGTTGTGGTCCGAAAAAGAATTCAAGAAATGGGTCACTGAGCCCTCCAAATCCACCGAATCGCTGTTTGATAGGCGTTTTTGTTTTTACGTGAACTACTGCATGTATGGATAGTTCTGCAGCAACAGTGAAGTCTGTTTCCATGGCACTTGCTGCACTTGCAAAATTGGCATAGCTTGCCGGAATTTTATTGTTCTGGAAAGCATAATCGTTGTTCGATTTACTCGAAATATAGTTGGTAGCTAAATTGGTGGCTACACTTACGGCAACTACAGCGGCAAAAAAGCCGAGCAGTTTTGTTTTTCTTGAAACATTCATAATGCGTTAATTTGTTGTTTATGGTTGAACTGTTTATTTTATTTGTACTGCGCGAAAATATACAAAATATGTTCCTGTAAAGATGTAGTCAGTAGTTATTTGTCTAAAATTAACAAGCTGCAATTTGTGCTTAACGCGTATTAACGAAGGGTTGTTATAACTTTGAAAAAAGCTGAATTTATAAACAAAAAGAGCCGCCTGAATGTCAGACAGCTCTTTAAAGCAAATAAATTTTGTCAGTTTAAAACTGTCAGAATTTCTTATTTTTTGTAGCCATATACAGCCAATTCACCCAATTCTTCTTCAATGCGGAGTAGCTGGTTGTATTTAGCCATACGGTCGGAGCGGCTCAACGAACCGGTTTTGATCTGACCTGAGTTAGTAGCTACAGCGATATCGGCGATAGTAGCATCTTCAGTTTCGCCCGAACGGTGTGAAGTTACTGAAGTATATCCTGCACGGTGAGCCATTTCGATAGCGTCGAGCGTTTCAGTCAACGAACCAATCTGGTTTACTTTGATAAGGATAGAGTTTGCACAGCCGAGTTCGATACCTTTTTTCAGATATTCAACGTTGGTTACGAACAAGTCGTCGCCTACAAGCTGACATTTGTCGCCGATTTTTTCGGTCAACAGTTTCCAACCATCCCAGTCGCCTTCGCCCATACCGTCTTCGATGGAGTCGATAGGATATTTAGCGATCAGTTCAGCAAGATACTCAACCTGCTCAGCAGAAGTACGTTTTTTCCCATTAGGACCTTCGAATTTCGAATAGTCGTAAATTCCGTTTTTATAGAACTCAGAAGCAGCACAGTCAAGACCAATCATTACATCCACACCTGGTTTGTAACCTGCCAATTCCACAGCTTTCAGGATGGATTCCAAAGCATCTTCGGTACCACCTGCAAGGTTTGGAGCAAAACCACCTTCGTCGCCCACAGCAGTGCTGAGGTTACGATCGTGCAATACTTTTTTCAATGAGTGGAAAACTTCGGCACCCATGCGGAGACCTTCGCGGAACGAAGCAGCACCTACCGGACGAATCATAAATTCCTGGAAAGCAATAGGCGCATCAGAGTGCGAACCACCGTTGATGATGTTCATCATAGGCACAGGAAGAGTGAAAGCGTTTGTACCACCAATGTAACGATACAAAGGCAAACCAAGATATTCGGCAGCAGCTTTGGCTACGGCAAGCGAAACACCAAGAATGGCGTTAGCACCTAAGTTCGATTTTGTTTTTGTACCATCGAGTGCAATCATCTTTTTGTCGATCAATCGTTGCTCCAATGTGCTAACGCCAACAAGGGCAGGGGCGATAATGTTGTTTACATTCGCTACTGCTTTCTGAACGCCTTTACCCAAATAGCGACCTTTGTCACCATCGCGCAATTCAATGGCTTCGTTTTCGCCTGTCGATGCTCCTGATGGAACAGAGGCACGACCTACAACGCCTGATTCTAAAAATACATCTACTTCTACTGTAGGATTTCCACGCGAATCAAGGATCTCGCGGGCTACAATTTTCTCAATTTTACTCATTTTTTTTTATTTTGAAATTATATAAATTATTCTCTCAGAGTTTTAACCGTTAGTACGAATATAAACGCTTAATGTACTAAAATGTTCGAATTTATCTATTAAAATTTACTTATATTTGTGGCTGAATCATTCACTTCAAAAATACAAATAAACCATGAAAAAAAATATTCTTTTCGTTACACTTTTGTTGCTTTTTTCATCTTGTGCCGAACTTTTAAACATTGCTAAACAGGTAGATTTGCAGGGTTTGACTTCGGTGCCGGTAACAAATGCCGAAAATGTATCCGGTCTTAAATCATCGCTCGATGTGGGTATCGAAAAAGCTGTAGGGCAGTTGGGGGTTGAAAATGGTTTTTTAGGCGATGCTGCATTCAAATTGTTGTTGCCAGCTGAAGCTCAGCCTATCGTGGAGAATATAAAATTGATTCCTGGCGGACAGGAATTGGTCGATAAAGCTATTTTGTCGATCAATCGTTCGGCAGAAGATGCTGTGAAGGAGGCAACACCGATTTTTAAAATGGCCATACAGAAAATGACAATTGCTGATGCTGCCGGAATTTTGTTTGGGGCTGAGAATGCTGCTACTGAATATTTGCGCCGCACTACTTACGTGGAACTGAAAAATGCTTTTACTCCTAAAGTGAAAATGTCGCTCGAAAAGCCTTTGGTAGCCAATGTGTCGACGCTGAAAACATGGAATACCCTCAGTTCAGGTTATAACAAAGTGGCCGGCAGTACGGTAGGGTCGATTGCGGGTTTGAAAACTGTAAATGTTGATCTTGAAAATTATGTAACCGAAAAAGCCCTCGATGCGCTCTTTGTACGCGTGGCAGCTGAAGAAAAATTGATTCGCCAAGACCCTGTGGCGCGTGTAAATGCAATTCTGAAACGGGTTTTCGGGCAATTGGATAAGAAATAAAGCATCAAATCAAAAGGCTGAGAGTTTAAGAAGTCAGCGCCGTAGTATAACGCCTGGCTGCCCTTCTTCTCTTGTTCTATGCTGAATTTCCCCTGCTATTTGGCTCTGTTTTGTAGGACTGTGTTGCTTGAAATGAGCTTTCAAATCATTCTACCCGAAATGATATAATCCACAAGCTTTCACTTTAATTTATACCCCATAAGGTATAAAAATGAAATAAATCAATAAATTATACCCGAAATGGTATAATTTTTAAAATAATTAGTATATTTGCACCCGATAGGGTATAAATGCAATAGTCTATTATATAATTTTCCACAATATATGACATTAAACGAATTTGTAAAATCAAAAAGAAACAGTGCAAAACTGACACAACCTGAGTTGGCCGAAAAGGCAGGTGTTGGTCTTCGGTTTCTTCGTGATTTGGAGCAAGGTAAGCCAACTCTGCGGTTGGACAAAGTAAATCAGGTATTACAGTTGTTTGGTCATCAACTGGGTCCGATAAAAATAAATCCAAACGATTAAACACCAAAACAAAAGGAATATGAGAAAGGCTGAAATAAAATTCAACAAACATACAGCAGGTTTTCTTTCACAAGATGAAAATGGCTTTCATTTTATCTACGATAAAGCCTATCTTCAAAACGACAAGCCTATTCCGGTTAGTCTAACGCTACCTTTACAGGAAAAAGCATTTGATAGTCCGGTTCTGTTTCCTTTTTTTGATGGGTTAATACCTGAAGGTTGGCTCTTGGATATCGCTGAAACAAATTGGAAACTTAACCCGCGCGATAGAATGGGATTATTATTGGCTTGTTGTAAAGATTGTATTGGAGCAGTCGGTGTATTTCCTGTTGAGAATAACGAATTATAAATTATAATTTTACCATGCGTTGTTTATATTGCTATCGACCATTGTCCGAAAAAGAAGTTGATTTTCATGCTTCATGCAGCAAGAAATTTTTTGGTTCTTCTACATCTCCGGAATTACCTTATGATGAAAGTCAAATGAAAGATTTGGCACTCCAGGTCATACAAAGTCAAATGACAGTTACCGGAGTGCAACCAAAACTTTCACTCAACCTGGCAGGTGGAGAGAATAAAAAGAAGCCCAAACGTTTTACCATTGTGGGGATGTGGGGAAACTATATATTGAAGCCACCGGCGGAAAATTATCCTCAAATGCCAGAAGTAGAAGATTTGACAATGCACCTGGCTGAAATCGTAAAAATAAATGTAGTTCCTCATTCTCTTATTCGCCTAAAATCAGGTCAATTAGCTTATATTACAAAACGAATCGATCGAATTGATAAGCACAAATTACACATGGAAGACATGTGCCAACTTACCGAGAAGCAAACAGAACATAAATACCTTGCTTCATACGAACAAGTAGCAAAAGCTATCTCAAAATACTCAACGAATCCGGGACTGGATTTCGTCAATTTTGCAGAGTTGATATTGTTCTCTTTTCTTACCGGTAATGCCGACATGCACCTCAAAAACTTTTCATTGATTTATGATCCGACCAACGGACCTGTCTTGTCGCCTGCTTATGATTTATTATCTACTGTGTTGGTAAACCCTAAAGATGATGAAGATTTAGCACTAACGCTGAATGGGAAAAAGAAAAAAATAAACCGTAAAGATGTTGAGTCTGCATTTAACACCATGAAACTAGATGCCAAACAACAAGCAAATATTTTTGCTAAAATGGAAAAAGTCAGAAACAAATGGATTGATTTTATTCAAATAAGCTTTTTAAGCTCTGATTTTAAAGAAAAGTACATTCAACTCATAAACGAAAGATTTGACAGACTAAAATAAGAAAGGCAGTTAGGCTTCGCATTGAAGTTTATTACCGGCAGCTCCGTAAGACTATCGCCGCCCGTTCTGTAAAGGTCTTTTCTACGTTTTTGGGAGTTTCTAAAAGAAAAAACACCTACACAAATGCATGTGTAAGTGTTTGATTCCCATTGTGGGCCCAACTGGGCTTGAACCAGTGACCCCCTGTCCCGATAATCGGGAGAGTCAGGTGCATGTCAGTTTTAGGATCATCTCTGGATGTTCTTTGAGATTTCTGATATACTTTGCCGATTTCATAGATTTTATTTTTCTTTCGATACGAATTGCCATTTGATAATTATAGGTTGGGATCAATAGAAATAATTCCCAGTCATTGGCCGTCGCGGTAAATCTATGATTGCCATACGTGTTTTTATTGTGCTTCTCAATTCTTGCGTCTACATCTTCGTGTGTAGCACCAATGTAGAACTTCTCGATTTTGTGACTATATAAGATATAACAAGCTGCCATATAGGTTGTGTGTGATGGGAAAATTCTTGTCTGTTCTTGTGGATCTTAGTTTCGGACAAAGATAAAAAAAAGGTTCTACATTTCTGTGAGAACCATAATTACAAGAAGGGGCCCAACTGAGCTTGAGCCAGTGCCCCCTGTCTCGATGGCTATCGGGAGAGTCAGGTGCATGTCAGTTTTAGGATCATCTCTGGATATTTTTTTAGATCTCTGATGTCTTTTCTACGTTTTTGGGAGTTTCTAAAAGAAAAAACACTTACACAAATGCATGTGTAAGTGTTTGATTCCCATTGTGGGCCCAACTGGGCTTGAACCAGTGACCCCCTGTCCCGATAGCTATCGGGAGAGTCAGGTGCATGTCAGTTTTAGGATCATCTCTGGATATTTTTTAGATCTCTGATGTCTTTTCTACGTTTTTGGGAGTTTCTAAAAGAAAAAACACCTACACAAATGCATGTGTAAGTGTTTGATTCCCATTGTGGGCCCAACTGGGCTTGAACCAGTGACCCCCTGTCCCGATAGCTATCGGGAGAGTCAGGTGCATGTCAGTTTTAGGATCATTTCTGACTGTTTTTTAGATGTCTGGTGTCTTTTCTGCGTTTTTGGGAGTTTCTAAAAGAAAAAACACTTACACAAATGCATGTGTAAGTGTTTGATTCCCATTGTGGGCCCAACTGGGCTTGAACCAGTGACCCCCTGATTATGAGTCAGGTGCTACTAACCAACTGAGCTATAGGCCCGGCATTTGCTAAATATTTTGTATCTTTGCAAAGCGAATGCAAAAGTAATAAATTTTGCCATTCTGCAAAAATTCTGCAACAATTTTTTTATTCTAAATGAAACAATACAACAATATTTCAACTCTTATCTTCGACCTTGGCGGTGTAATCGTTGATCTCGATCTGGCTAAATGTATACAGAACTTCAAAGATTTAGGTCTTGAAAATATCGAACAATACCTGAGTAATTTTGGTCAGAAAGATTTTTTTATGCAATTCGAAAAAGGACAAATAGGGATTCCGGCCTTCAGAAATGAAATACGAAAACTTGCCGGGACAGAACTCTCCGACGCACAGATTGATAAAGCCTGGTGTTCTTTCCTCACTCAGATTCCTGTCGAAAAGCTGCATCTTTTATCGGAGCTGAAAAAGAAATACCGCTTATTGTTGCTTAGCAATACAAATCCACTACACATTGAAACGGCAGTGGCTGCTGAGTTTAGCAAAACCGGCAAAACAATGCAGGATTTTTTCGACAAATGTTATCTCTCGTACGAAATGGGAATGGTGAAACCCGATGTGGAAATTTTCGAAGCCTTATTGACCGATGCGCAGTTGAAAGCGGAGGAATGTCTCTTTCTGGACGATGGGAAAAAGAATATCGATACTGCTGCGGCGCTCGGCATTCAGACTTATTGGGTGAAACCCAACGAAAATCTTAATTTTTTACTGAATATTGATTGATCAATGGAAATAGTTTATGCTTCGGATGCTGCCTTTAGGGCGAATGAATATGTGGCTACTGTCGGTTTTTTCGATGGTGTGCATGCCGGCCATCGCTTTCTGATTGAAGAATTGAAAAACATTGCCGCGGAGCAGGGAAGGAAAAGCGTTGTCTTTACTTTCTCCGAACATCCGCGTAAGGTCTTGCATTCCGATTTTCAACCGGCGCTGATTACAACACTCGAAGAGAAACTTTTTCAACTCGGTACTACAGGCGTCGATGCTTGTGTTGTACTCGATTTTACTGAGGAAATGTCGAAGTTGTCGGCTAATCAGTTTCTCCATACCGTTCTTTTTAGACAATATAGCGTTCGTACGCTGTTGGTGGGGCACGATCATCGCTTTGGGCATAACAGAGCCGAAGGATTTGCCGATTATAAAAAATACGGACAGGAAATGGGACTCGAAGTTGTTCAGGCACAGCGCTACAGTACCTCTGAATTCACACACATCAGTTCCTCCGAAATCCGACAGGCTTTACTGCAGGGGGATGTGCTGAAAGCCAACAAACTATTGACTTATACTTATTCTTTCGAGGGAGAGGTGATTGGTGGCTTTAAAGTAGGACGAAAAATTGGATTTCCCACAGCCAACCTGAAGCCTTTCAATACCGAAAAACTGATTCCGGGCACAGGCGTTTACGCTGTTACAATCAAATGGAAAGCCGACCTGCTGAAAGGGATGATGAACATCGGACTTCGCCCGACCCTGGATAACGGAAAGAGTGTAAGTTTCGAGATAAATATATTTGATTTCGATAAAGACATTTACAATGAGCATCTCGAAGTAAGCTTTATTCAGAAAATACGCGACGAACAAAAATTCGATGGCATTGAAGCTTTGATCGAGCAGCTGAACCGCGACAAACAAACCGTTTTGGAGGTGCTGGCGTAGGGTAAAATAACAAAATTATAGGCAAAAACAGCAACAAAAGGATTCCCTGTAAGCACATTGGCTTACAGGGAATCTTTTTTAATGTCCTCTTTTAGAGGGTTACGGATGAATATACACGGTCTTCGATGATTTGCTTCCGTCAGCCCGTTTGGCAAAAACGTAAATGCCAAGGATGTCGGCTGTGTTTACAGAGGGTACCGGTATCAGTAGCGAGTTGGTCAACTCACTGCCCCGCGGCTGACGTTCCACCCACAATTCACCCGAAGCAAGCAGGGCAAGTGCCACTATCTCGTCGGTAGCTTTGTTGAGTTCGTTTTTCAGCGAAGGCAGATACTTCACGATAATTCCCGTTTCATCGAGCGTGGTTTCCTTAACGATAACTTTCGATAAACTGCCATCCGAAACGACAAGTTTACTGTAATCAATCACTACGGTTTCACCCGTTTTGTCAATAGCTTCCGGTATATTGGCCGCTATAAAAGCAGTGTACACCGAAGCGTTAGCTGATCGTTGAACAAATCCTTCTGCAGGAATACTGCCCAACGCAGGGAACAAGTCCACGATAAGTTTAAAACCATCACGCTGTTTTACCTGCGCTTCGGTTTTGGCGTCCCGTGGTTCGAACGCTTTTGCCCGGACGATGTTTACATTCCCTAACCTGGTGGTAACAAAGTTACCCATCGATCCGGACATCTGTCCTGTCAGGGGATTTTGAGCTTTGCTCATGTTATATAAGATGTCATTTTATAGAAAAACGACATTGTTTTTCATTCATGACGAAGCAAAGATAGAATGGCTTTTTAAACAAAACAATAGCGTTAAAATGCATAAGTGATTGATATTTATATGTTTTATACGTGGCTTTACCAATTTTTACAAAGGTTTACAAGAATAGTATTTTGTTTTTATAAAAGTTTATACAATCGGACCTGCAACTTTAACGTTACAGTACAAAAAAAGAGGCTTTTTGCTGAATGCAAAAACCTCTTTTGTAGCTAAAGTAATATTTTTAGTTGTTTAATGCGTATAAAACGAGCATTTAAACAGACGTTAAAACCAAAGACAATGTTCATTGCGAGCCTGCCTGTTCGACAGACAGGTTCCATGCGACAACTATCTAAAAAATAAATATGAACGCATGAAAATTTAAAAGAATTTTACTGACTCTTTTATTTGCATTTAAAGCAAAACATATATCAGAGCATTTAAAAGGCCGGGACTACGCCATGTTCTACAGCGTATTCTTTAATTTGCTCAATTTCATCTAGCGGAAGGTAATTGAATTTGTTCCATTTCCTCAAATCGTTCCACGCTTCGTGGCTTTTGGGGTAAGTCGTTTTATCTGGCTCATTACCAACCATAAAGTTTTTGGAACAGCCTTCCTGAAATGCATCCATTAAGAAATCAATAACAGCTACATCCTGCCGGATATTATAAATAGGGCGTTCGAAATCAATAATTTGACCAAAAACAGGCAATTCGTTTTTTCCTATAATATCCACATTTACCGACATGGGAAGCGTTGGAATATCCTTTGTAGTAACTTCTTTGTCAGTAAAATAGTAGTCTTTAACTTGTGGATAAAACTCTTCTTTTATTCTTTCTACCGATTTAGTTCTCTTTTGAACCGATACGGACGAATCTACATATTTAGTAAACAGGGCGTTAAATAATTCGCTATTACCCGAAAGTTCAATTTCTACTGGCGCAGAAAAGTGGATCAGATTATTGCTGTAATTACTCATATATGCTAAATAACTTTGACTAAATTGCATGTTTTTATCCGAATCGGCAAACAGCGTTTTTTTGACATCGTTTTCTTTGGCAACAGCAGCATCAATTTGCCGTATAGTTTCATTCAGGTATTTATATAAAGAACTATCCAACAATGTTCTGACAGCTAAAAGTTTTGTTTTCGAAAACTGAAAGTACACATCGTTGGTAGTTACCAACAACAATCCAATGCTGATTTTCTCCTGAATTTCAGGACGAACAACGGCTGATAATATGGAATAATGCGATTTCATGTTTTTTATTATAAAAAGGGTGAGTTAATGTACTCAAGAAAAGTATTCATAACTTTAGCCTCCCAATTCTTTTCGAAAAGCTCGTTATTGATTTTATTTGTAGCGACTTTCAGGTCGAAGTTCCAGTTTTCGGGGACTAAATTAAGTAATTCATCGAAATTATTTTTACATTCGAGGGTGCAAAGATAGAAATATTCTTTCAAATTCTGTATATACTCTTTATTAAAATCAGTATTCTTAAACAAAAGTTTCATTAATGGTACATCTGTAAGGCATTCATTTTCTGTTAAAAGCGACATTCCACAGTCCATCGACCGGGTATTGAATATGGCTCCATGATCTATGGGCCGGAAATTATAATTGTGCTCAACATCTATTAATAGATTTAAGTTATTGTAATTTCTATCCTCGTTGGCCATCCAAAGGTCAAAAAGAGCGACTTTTAATAAGGTATCTCTATTCTGAAGATAACCCTTTTGCTTTTTTAAATCAGGATTATCAGTAAAATGAGTTAACTCCTGAAAACTTCTGCTGTATTTAGAACCAAAACAAGTTTTATCGAAATAATGTTTTGGCAACCCAAAATGTTTTACATGCTCGTAATCCACATTTACGAAAGCAAAATCGGGAACCGGCAATTGCCACACCCTCAAAAACGATGCAGCCACATATTCGCAAAACAAATTAGTGGCATTGCCTCCCAAAGCATATTTGCACACATAATCCTGCATATCGCTACACATTACCAATACCGGGCGGTCGCCGGTATTGTACATTCTGTCTGCTGTTTGTATGCTTTTTAATGTTTGCATTTTCTTTTTATTTTACAACTCCCCCTTAAATGCCTTATCTAACAAACTTGCTTTCAACGCTTTTAAATAATTGAGCTTGGATTGTTGTTCGGTAAGTAGTTTCTCAAGATTCTGATTCAATACTTTTATCTTGTCAACTATTTGATTTTGATTAACTAATGGAGGTAATGTGATTTTGCGGACTTCAATATCTCCTTTTGTAATATGAATCATACCAACACCACGACCACCTTCGGATTTAATTTTTTCTGTATCTCTCAAAAGCATATAATACAAATAGTCTTTTAAGAGGTTGGGTGAAATTATTTCCATTTTCCAAATATGGTAATGAAATATCGAACGATCGCCATCCCAAATTTTTGGACCAAAAGAAGCAGACCAAGCATATAATAAATCACCGTTATCGCAATACTTATCTTCATCTAATTCTAAATCTGAATAATACCAAGACCTATTTGAAAAGAAATTTCCAACCCTAATAACAGGGTATTTACCTTCATTTAAAAGTTCTTGCTGTTTGTATGCGCGACCATTAATTACACGTACGGCATCTTTCAAAAGTTTTATTTCAAACTTTTTATTATTTTCTGCTTGTTCAAACACCTCATCCAACACACTCGCCATCAATGCCTCCGTATGTCTTATATTTTCTTGGAGCAAGGCAATGCTTTTATCAATCCGCTCAAACAAGCTATCCAGCTTTTTTACTATGCGGGTTTGCTCAGGAAGATTTTTTGGAGTTGGAATTGGAATTGTTTTTAAGTCACTGACTGATGCGATATTTTTTATAGCTGCACCTTTTACACTTTCTTGGAAGCTTTCTTGTAAAACAAAATTTTCAAACCATTTAACAAAGAATGATTTATTTATCTTCCTTTCGTCAATTGAAATTTTCAATAATGCTTGGTTAATAATTCCTTTTTGAGCATTTTCGGGCATAATAGCCACCTTTCCAATTGTTCCTGAACAACTAATAATTATATCACCTGGTTTAACTTCAAAGGCCTTTAACTCTTGAAATTTTGTTTCATTTACATAGTAGTCTCCAAGATTAAAATCATTCTTTATTGCATTTTTTTGTTCATAAACTTTATAACCTTCATTTACAAAAAACTCTTTTTTTAATGCACTACCAAATGGACCGCGTTTGATTGCAGTTTTTTTTGAAAGAACAATATCTGGCAAATATTTAATTTCCCATTCTTTCGGCAACTTATCCATTGTAGCCCTCCTTTAAAATTTGTTCTACTTCGTCCATTAGTTGGGTAATGCTGCTGTCGTTTTTACGGATATGTGCCAGTATTTCGTGCGGTGGCAAGTGGTCGATATCCGTTACTGTATTGGGGTTTTTAGCCGAAAGGTCTGTATCCACTATATCTGATACCTTTACTATCCACGAATTGGCAGACAATCCGCGTGTAGGGAATAAGTCCACAAACTCCTGCAGGTGTTCGGCTTGTATGGGTTTGTTTTTGGTGAGTTTTTGTTCGGGCACGCATTCGTAATACCAAATATCGGTGGTCGCACCCGTACGGTCGAAAAACAGCACATTGGTTTTCACACCGCTATAGGGCAAAAATACACCAGCTGGTAGGCTGAGTATGGTATGCACATTAAACTCGGCAAGCAGGGTTTCTTTTACGCTCTTAAAGGCATTACCAGTTTGAAACAATACACCTTCGGGCACCACAATGGCAGCCCGTCCGTCCTTTTTCAGGCTTTTCATAAAGTGCTGCAAAAACAGCAACTCGGTGGCATTGGCTTGTATCGGGAAGTTTTGCTGTATCTGTGGCTTTTCCTTTCCTCCAAAAGGTGGATTGGCAATAATTACATCGTAGCGGTCTTTTTCCTGAATATCGCGGATATTAGCTGTCAGCGTATTTTGCTTGTATAGGTTAGGACTTTCTATGCCGTGAAGAATCATATTCATCATGCCCATAATGTAGGCCAATGGCGTTTTTTCGTTGCCAAAGAAAGTATCTTCGTGCAGAAACTTCCATTGTTGGGTGGATAGTTTCCCTTGGTATTTTTGCTTTACATATTCAAAGGCTTCAATCAGGAAACCACAGCTTCCGGCTGCACCGTCGTACACGGTTTGTCCGGGCTTCGGTTGTACCGCTTCGATAATGGCACGCACCACAGAGCGCGGCGTGTAAAACTCACCCGAGTTGCCACCATCGCTGCCCATGCCCTGCAACAGGTCTTCGTACACATGCGAAAGCTCAAACAGTTCGTCCTGCGACTGGAAATTCAGTGTATCTACAATATCCAACACTTCGCGCAGCGTATGTCCGCTGGCAATGCGGTTATCCAAAAACTCAAACACATTCCCAATCTTATATTTTACCGATTTAAAATCGCTGACAGCGCTTTTAAATGATTTCAGGTACGGGAATAATTGCGTATTCACAAACCCGGTCAGGTCAGAGCCCGACTTGGCCGCTTTTACATCAAGGCTACCATCTTCCGTTTTGGGGCAAGCCCATGTATTCCAACTAAAACCGTTGGTAATGATACGGTCGTAATTGGTATTATTCAGCAGGGCTTCGCCCTCTTTTTCTTCCTCAAAATCGTTCAAAAACTTCAGAAACAATATCCACGATATTTGCTCCGTGTAGTGCATCGCCCCGCTAATTCCATCATCTCTCCGTAATATATCGGTAATACGGTTTATTTTTTGTTGTAGTTCCATTTAGATATATTGAATAATATAGTTGTACATTGTTGTAATATCATTTGAAATTTCGTTTGCTGGGATTTTCTCTATTATTTTGTCCAGTAATGTCTCATTAAATCCAGAAGGTTCAGGCTTATACAGAGGGTGAAGTAAGTCCTTCGCCTCCATTCGGCAAATTTCTGATATCATGTCAGAATTACTCCCCGCACTTAGTTGTATACCACCAATTCTATTTTTTAGTTCATTTAATTTACCGTATTCTTCGAGCATAGTATAACTTAGCAGATAATTCTCAATTTCATTGCGACGCCAACATTTCAAATGTGTTTTTAGTTTTCGATTATTCTTCACATGTTTAAATTCATCTGAAATATTAACATCCAAGTTTGGTAGTATTAACTCAAGTGAAAACTTATCTCTATCGCAAATTAGGAACAAATTTTTAGTTTGAAACTCTTTTCCTTCATATTTTTCAATGAAATCTTGAGCAAATAATAGTTTAGATTTCCCTAAATGAACATTGGCATTATCATAATTTGATTTCCTCTTAAAAGGTATCATCTTTTTGAGTTTATCAAATGCCTCTTCACTGATTTTTTTTCTTACTAGCTTTGTAAAAATCAACCAGTCAACTTCATCATCAACTAATACAATATTTTGGACTCTTCCTGCTAACTCAAATTCGTATTTATCCTTTCCGATGACAGCAGACAGCCTAGTTGCTAAAGCTTTTAGAGTTAAGTCACTTTCAATTTTACCATGTTCTATAAGCCTTATATTGTTGTAATCATTGCTTAAAATTGAATCAGAAATATGTGTGGTTGTAATTATTTTTCCTTTTGTTGAATTCTTAAGAATTCTCCAAAGTTTCTCCAGATTTTTGTAATATAAATGAGAATCAATCTCATCAAGAAGAAAAATTGTATTTGGGGTGTCGAATAAATCAATTAAAGCGTATACAGAAAGTAACTGATATTCACCATCACTTAGATTTCTAAATTCCATTTCATTTTCAAAGCGTAGTCTTGTTTCAGAAATTTCAAAAAATGACCCCCAACCTGTTGTAGCTAAAGCCCAAAATGTAAATAACTGAAACATATTATTTGTTCGAAATATTCTTTTCGACTTGTCAAAGTTCAAAGACAGATTTCTCTTTCTCATCGAATTATAGTTGCCGTCATCAAAATAGAAGTCAAATCCAAAGACACTAATTATTCGTTCAATAGTCTCATGATAGTATGTTTTTCTAACTAACTTTGTTTCACCAAAAACATAACGATCACTAGCTTCCAAATCATAATCTCTACTAATTCTCATCTTATAATCTTTTCGAATACGAAAAGTAAAGTTAAAAACAGAACTAATATCATCATTCAAATTGTTTACTTTCACATAACCATTATTGACTAGAAAGTTTCTAACGTTACCTTCTGGTTTAAATATTGATGCAAAAAATATAAGTGTTCTTACCCAATCATAGTTGAAATAAAATGAATTGATAATTTCATTTTCTTCTTTTTGCGTGAAACGCTTGTTTCTTCTTTTATATTCATTAAACAATGACGTAAATAATTCATTTTGTCCCGATGAAAAACTTATAATGTTGATCTCTCTGTCATCGATAAACTTAGTAAATATAGACCTCAACAATGTTGATTTTCCACAACCATTTTCCCCAATAAGTGTTAGAATATTTTCTTGTAAATCTATCGTTTGCTGTTCACTATATAGCTTGTTTGCACCTAAATGTATTTCCATAATTTAAACAGCGTATAAATGTTCCTGTAATTTATAAAATGCATCAATCAGATTTTGTGCACCATTAAATACTTTAGCAGCATCTTTGGTTGTGCCCAACTTATTGAGTTCAACCAAAGCAGCCAAATGCTCGCGTTTTAATTCTTTAATGTCGTCCTGCTCGTAACGCTCCAAAACGAATTTCAGGAAATCACGGGCTTTCAGGTTTTGATATACTTCAAAAAATGCAGTATCAGCCTTCACCTGGTTCGCACGCTGTGAGCGTGTCATCAAATCATTTTCATAAGAGATATGCATCAATACATCAAATATATCGCAGTTATCAGCTTCAAACAGCGTTTTCAGGAAACTCAACTGCTCATCATCAATACCCGATTCGCTCAATTGCTCCAATAGTTTTTCCCTTGTCTCCGGCTTCGACCAAATTTTACGCAATTGTTCCTCGCTTTCGTACAAATCGGGAATAAAACCTATCAGTTTTTCCAAAAACTGTTTGGTCGTTAGCGGTCTGCTCGTTTCCGGGTCAATGTATCGGGTTTCAACATCTATCACTCTTAACTTACGTCCTGATGATAACTGTATAACCACTTTTGCAGGTCTTGGAGGTGGTGTTGGTCGCTCTCCACCATCATCACCCGGCATGGGTCGAGCTGCAATTGTCCTATTATTTCCGTCTACAGTACTTCCTTCTGAAGTTCCGGTTTCAGTACCTTCGGGCAACCCATCCCATTCTTCATCAAAAAAACGGTCTGTTGCTTCGTCCGAAAAATCAATAATCGTAAAGAAATCCTTTCCTTCAAAAAGACGGGTTCCCCTTCCTACTATTTGCTTGAATTCAACAATGGAATCAACTTCACGCACCAAAATTATATTTCGCACATTACGCGCATCAACTCCTGTGGTTAACATTTGTGAAGAGGTAAGAATGACGGGAATATCCTTGTCATTATCCTGAAATTTTTCTAACAACACACGTCCTTCCTTGCCCTCATCGCTTGTAATTCGGACGCAGTAGTTTGGGTCGGATACCTGTTTAAATTTATTGATAGCATCACGCATATTCAGGGCATGAGTTTGATCCACACAAAACACAATAGTTTTATCCATTCTATTGATATTTTGAAGAATCGCCTTTGCAACTAAATCTATCTGAGCAGGAATAATAATTTTTTTATTGAACTCCCGCTTTTTATAGACTTTCTTGTATTCAACTTCACCTTCCATAACTACATCGGCATCTGTATAAATATAACTATCGATATTTGTACGGATTTTCTTGATTTTATACGGACTCAAAAAACCATCATTAATACCATCTTTCAATGAATACTCATAAATTGGCTTTTTGAAATAGGCATAGGTGTCTACATTGCTATCCCGCTTTGGGGTGGCAGTAAGCCCCAAATGAACAGCCGATTTGAAATAATCCAGTATGTCGCGCCAGGAACCTTCTTCATTGGCACTTCCACGGTGACATTCGTCGATGATAATTAAATCGAAAAAATCGGCAGGATAGGATTTATAATAGCCTTCGATATTTTCTTTTTCAGCAATGGCCTGATATATAGCAAAGAAAATATAAGCATTGGTTGGTACAATTCCGTTACGTGCTTTCACTTCCGAACCATCAATCTTTATCAAATCGTGTTCGTAAGGATCATTAAAGGTGTTAATGGCCTGATCAGCTAAAACATTTCTATCTGCTAAAAAAAGAATACGAGGACTACGGTCGGCTTTATCTTTGTTCCATTTTACTGTAAGCAGCTTATGTACAATTTGGAAAGCAATAAATGTTTTTCCTGTTCCTGTAGCTAAAGTTAATAATATGCGTGGTTTTTCTTCTGCAATTGCTTCCACAGCCTTATTTACTGCAATTTCCTGATAATAACGAGGTTGTTTATCACCTGTCAGGTACATAGGCACACTGAGTAAACGCTCCTTTAAATCGGATAGATTTTGGATCGATTGCAGAAAAAGACTTTCGGGTGTTGGAAAATCATCAATGTAATCTCCTTTCCCTTTTTCTACATCAAACTGATAAATTTTATCTCCATTTGTTGCAAAAACATACTTCACCTTTAGTTTTTCTCCATATCCGATAGCTTGTTGAAGGCCTTCTGTTGGGTGTTTGCCTAATTTCTTAGCTTCGATAATTGCGAGATTGGTGTTTTTATACCGCAACAGATAATCAGCAAACAGACGCTTCCCTCTTTTTCCACCCAAAATTTTACGTCCATCCGTAAAATAATATTCTCGCGTAACAAATTGTTCCCAGCCACTTTCCTTTAGCTTGGGGTCAATGTATTTGGCTCTGGTATCTGATTCGCTGATATGCATGATTTTTCCTTATAATTAGTTTTTTTTCAACCCTACAAATCTACACATTTCCTTTTAATTAACAAGTTTTTTTATAAAGTACTTGAATGCATGGCTACACTTTCTATTAAATGATCTATATCTGCTTGGGAGTAACGGATACTTCTGCCTATTTTTGTATAGGTCAGCCATCCAATTTCCCGATATTTGTATAGTGTTTGGCGTGTATATTGAGTCATTTTAATTAGTTGCTTCTCAGTAAATAATTCAGGTACATCTTTTTCCGGTTTTTTCAGCGCTGAACATAGCTGTGCTTCCATCGCGTTGAGCCGTTGATCTATTAGTTGCTCAATTCGTTGTTGTCCTGCTAATAGCATCTGTTGGTTGGCAATAACTGTTTCCAGCAGATTTCTATCATAAGGATCTTTAAGCGATATGTTCCTGGTTTTACCCATTGTTACTGATAAAGCTGTTTTTATTTATTGTGCTGCAATCTTAGTGATATATTCTAACTTTTTTTGCCCTAAATGATAAAACCTGATTTCTTGTCCTGATATTTGTTCTTTCGGGCTTGTGTTTGTCATTCTGTGAATTGAATTTTACACCGTCCTTTTTGCTCCAAACATACATTTTTAGTGCGCATTTTTAAAGGACAAATTTTAGTCAGCAAAAGTTAAAAATATATATCATTGTTTTTCAAGGTTTTATGTACGTTCAAATTAATAAGTGTTCTGAATAATACATCAGTTTTTTTTATTGGGTGTTATTCTGTTGCTTTTTATTCTCTTTAGGCATTCGTAAAAAACCTTAGGAGATTGCTTTTGTGTTTACAATTGTTCCTGCTTTACTATATTAAAATATAAAAAAAATATTCTTTTTCGGAGCATTCTTACTGAGATCAAAATTGTGCTTTGCCCTGTTAAAACATAAACTATAAAAGGATACAAAAGGCAGTGCCTTGTGCTAAGAAAATGTCACATCTCAAATAATTTCAACATCACTTGTCCCGGATGCTATCGGGATAACCAACAATGAAAATTGTCAATAAATGAAAAGAGTATTTGAGTGTTCGTCTTATATTTTTTTATTAGCTATACCTGCTATTTAAAAATTGCGAATAGCCTGATCTGATTGAATATGCAAAATTGGAAATGCTATTGTAAACAACCAAAAAGTACTGACAATTTGTCACTGATTTTTTCAGTTACTTCAATCGAAACTACAAAAAATGATAGGTAATATACAAATCACAGTTTGGATTAACCATGAAGTTACTCAACAATTTGCTTAGTCAGCTTGTTAAGTAAAGCAGGGCAAAGATTGCCATTCATTTTTTATAACTGTTTAATTCGAATAAATATGAAACGAGCATGAACGCAAACGTTCACCAAAGACCATGAAAGCTTGGTATGCGAGTTCCATGTGACAACTAAAAACAATCATTTACACATGAAATCAAAAAGTTTTGTAATCATCGCGGTACTGCTTCTCAACGGTTTGGCGACCTTTGCACAAAGTCCTGTAGTGGCTGCACCCGATCCGGATGCTTTATTTACAAGTAGCGACGAAAAACTTCACCGCAACAAACAAGCTGCTTATCACATTGTAAAAGACCTGCTGGAGTGCAATCACTGGGATCAGGCACACAAATACATCGACAAGGGCTATATTCAACACAACCCCAATGCTGCCGATGGACTCGATGCGGTGGTAAAGTTCTTTGTGGATATTATTAAAGTAAAGCCAACGCCCATTCCCGAAAAAATGAAAACAAAAGTGGTCTCCGTTGTTGCCGAAGGCGATTTGGTAACTGTGGCTTTCGTCAAGGAAGAGAAACATGCACGAACAGGAGAAAAATACACCACCACCTGGTTCGACCAGTGGCGATTTGTAGATGGCAAAGCCATCGAACATTGGGATGGTGCTTTGAAAATGTAATTTTGAACTGTACCCTAAAAGTTAGACAAAAAACTTTTGGGGTATTTTTATGGACAAAAGGAAACGAAAGCATCTGAAACACGGTTATTCAGATAAAATTAAAGTTCCAGAGCTTTATAAACAGGCTAATGGTTCACGCAGTATGATTATAAAAAAAGTGCAGAACAACAAGCCAACGCTTGTGTTCTGCACTGATTCTTTAAGTGAATTCCGGTGCTTATTCGGCAGCCAGTACTACTTTGTATGTTTTTACTACGCCTTTGTAATCGCATTTCACTACGGCTGTTCCTGTTTTAGAAGCAGCTTGAGTGATAGAAATCTTCACTGCAGGGCTGCTTGCCGAAGCTGTTACAGCAGGAGCAGCGGTGGCACTTGCAGGTACTTTGTAGGTAGTTTCATAAATATCATAACCTAAAATACCGTTAGCGTTGGTAGAGCGTACAGGTATAGCGGGTACTGTTATGTCCTGACCATTCACCTTGATGCTTACTGTAGGTACAACCGGCATTTCGATTTTCTTTTTTGCAGAACTGAAACCAATTCCGGCCAGATCAAACAAACCTTCTGCTTCGTCGCCTTCGGCTACCAGATAGATAGCATGTTTCTTATCCAGTTTGTCCACTATAGCCGATACATCCAAAGTGAATTTAGTGGCTTTTTGCGCTGCATTGGCAGGTATGGTAATCACACCGAGTTTTTTACCTTTCCATGTGGCGTTATCCCACGGGCCGTCCAACCACACATTTACTTTAAACGCGTTTTTGGTTTTAGGAGTGATAAACAGGTTAAACACGGTTTTGTTACCCGGTTTTGTTCCTTCGAAAGCTTTCAGTCCTTTGGTGTCTTTAGCAAGTCCGCCAAAACCAAAGTATTTGAAGCCGATAACGTCTTTGCTTTTTACAGAAGTAATGGCCATGTGGTTCCCCCAGATATCCCATGAGTCCTGCTGACTGCCAAGATTAGATAAATAACAGGCATATCCTGCTGAATAATATTGATAAGGATCGAGTCCGAAGATATGGAAACCTTCCGAAGCTACTTCAGCTCCTTTATATTCTTTTCCCTGACTGTCCTTTGCTGTCCAGATTTTGTCGGCTGCATAAGGATCGTATCCTCTGATAACTACTTTACCACCATCGGCTACCGATTTCTCGTCCCACTGAACAGTGATAGGAGCTACCATTGGCTGGCGTGCAAATCCGAAACCTCTTGGAGCACGGTGATAGAATACATACCACTGGTCGTTGATTTGTTGGATACTACCATGTGTGTTGTGTCCCGAATAAGTAGTCTGGAGAGCACTTCCATCCTCGTTAGGTACTACCGCACGCGAGTCAACCAATACGCCACCGCTTTTCCATGGACCCAGCGGAGTGTCGCCGTAAGCATAACGCAAAGCTGAGTTGGTGCTGCTCAATCCGTATTCCGGTCCTGAGTATCCACTGTAAACCCATACGAATTTATTTCCTACCTGACGGATAGAAGCAGCTTCGAAAAAGTTGTACGAACCTAAATCTTCGCCCTTGAATAAAGCCGGATATTCAGTTCCCTTAGGGTCTCTTACCACTCCGTATCTTAAACTGGCAGGAATGAAATAAGGAATGATTTCAGTACCCGGACGAACCGAATACATGGTGCTTTGGTCGAGTTGGGCAGCTGATGAACGCTGGAATCCCCAGAAACCATAAGCTCTGAAACCAATTTTATAATCAGGATCGTTTGGATTGGTGATATTTTCCACATAAACAGAAGGATCGAATCCGAAAACACTTCCCGGTACGGTTTTCGTCCCATCTTCATTCATATTGATGGGTTTGAATGGACCCGTAGGACGATCGCCTTTACATACCATGGCTTCTCTGTTGCGTCCGCGGCTGTGTGGATAGAGATAATATTCTTTTTTACCGTCTTTACGTTTGATTTCCACCAAATCGGGAGCATACATTACATCCCATTGTCCTTCGATAGGATAAGTAAAGATAGGACCTTCATCACGCCAGTTGGTAAGATCTTCCTGTGGTGCCGACCATGCGCGTATGTCCGGTCCGCAATAACTTCCAAAACGAACATCGTGCGATCCGATAATATAAACGCGGTATTTTCCCGGATTGTCAGGATCTTCAAAAACACGGGGCTCGCCATCGGGCAAATGTTCCCACAACGGCAGGTAAGGGTTTCCACCAACACGATGAACAAACTGTGTTGAGTTCGATGCTTTCTTGCCGGTTTGTGCTTTCGCCGGAGTACCGGCAGGCAACAACATAGCTGCAAATAATAGCATGACTAATGTTTTTTTCGAAATAAAATTGTTTTTCATTTTTTGATGATTTGTATAACTAAATATATGATTTTCATTAGACGATCAGCGTTTCAGGTACTTTTTGCCGCTTTGGATATAAAGGCCTGCAGGAAGTGCCTCGAAATCTTTGCCTACGTAGCGTCCATAAATATCGTGAATGGGGGATGCATCCGGCTTGTTCGAATCGTCACCGATCACGTCAATACCTGTTGGGTTTTGTGGTGCTCCCAGACCGCGTGCAAATCCGGCATAAGTATGCTTGCGGTACCAGTCCAGTGTCCACAGTCCTACAGGTGTGTTTGCTCGCCATCCGCTGTTCGATGGAGCATCGGTGGCACACCACTGGCAGATAGCCCACTGTTGATTGGCTGGAATAATCTCGAGGTATTTCTTCACAATCCATTCGTAAAGCCCTGCCATGCGCTGATGCATTTCTTCTGTCACATTGGCTGTGGGCACGTCATTACCATTGGCATCTACCATGCCCATATCCAGTTCACTGATACGAACCAGTTTTCCGGTAGCCGCCATTAGCCTGAAACTGTTCTCAATAGCATTCTTTTTGCTGGTTTGGGTGGACTCATTCATATAGCACGATATGTGCATCTGAGAGCCGATACCATCTATTTTTGTTACTCCGTCGGCTTCCCAACGTTCTATCCACTTAATAAGCGATTTCAGTTTGCCGTTGCCGTCCCAGTCACTTTCCAGGTTGTAGTCATTCACAAATAGTTTCAGTTTTCCATCGTCACCACCTTTCGAAGCCATTGAATTGGCATAATGCAGACGGGCCAAACGTACGGCTTGACGTGTATATTCCAGGTCACCCATATAATCCTGCCAGAAGAAATTGCTGTCATCGCCATTGTCATGCTGAAGGTCATACACACCATCACCGTTCGAGTCGCCTCCAGAGATGGCTTCGTTCACTACATCCCATGCTTTTACGTTACCGCCGCAGGCAGTCATCATACCGTCCATCCAACGGTCCATGGCATAAACCAGCGTGTCATGCCTGGCTTTATCGGACAACGGAACGCTCTGAGGTAGCTGAACATACAGGTAGTCCTTCTTGATGGTGGCGTTTGTCACAGCGTTATCGCCGTAGTGCCTCCATGCAAACGATGATACATCGGTTCCATCCAAAGAGCCGTTTATCACACGTTCCACTCCGTTTATTTTTAAACTGATATTGTCGAAATAGTAAGCGTTGGCACCCGCATATTCGTTGAGGTTGAAAGCGATGGACTGTGCAGGATTAGAGAATGATCCGGTTTTGGTCACAGTCTTCCATTCTGTTGTGAAGTTGACATCACCAAGGGCCTGATAGTTTACGTAACTGCCCGGAGCGTTGTGTAATTGAGTGGAAACCTTCGCTTCGTTGTCTGCACGCACCTGGGCCGAGAACTCATAGGTGTCACCCTGATTGAAACTTCCCAACTTAATCCAGAACTGGTTATCCCATGTATTCGCATTCTTAGCCGTCGCATTCATCACGATACAGTTTCGGGTAGCTTTCTTGCCTTGCACCGACTTTTCGAACCTGATGTTCTTGATCCAGATATCACCTACGAAGTCGCCGTTCTGGAAAAGCAGAAAACTGTTATCGAGTGTGCTGGTATAGTTGATAACCACATCTCTCCATTCCGTTGTGAAGGGTATTTCTGCGCTTGCTCCGCCGCTCCAGCCTCCAAGTTTGCTGTGGATATTGCCGGCAGCCGATCCTTTTACGGTGACTGTCATTTTGTAAGTCACGCCCTGAACTGTTGGGATATTGTCCATAACAATATACTGAACCTCCCATGAGTTGACTTTCTTGGTGGTATGCACCTGAAGCCCGTCACTCACAAAAGAGGTGGTATAGCCATAGGTTGTTTTGTCCGATGACCAACCTATGCTTTTTTCCTGTGTGAAGTCCTTTGCTTTCAGCAACGACCAAACAATCGTGTCGCTGCCTTCGATGGGCTGTGCGGGCAGGTCTTTGATCAAACCGTTCAGATAGCCTACAGCCTGTTGCGAATGCCATGCCAGCGTATGTCCGTAAACATTTACACCGGCTCCGACTGCCGTATTTACAAAATTAGTAACGGTGCCGAAATTCATGGTCCCGTTGCTGCTCACACAGCTCGACATTTTCATTTCATTACCGGCAACAGTCTCTGTGAAATAATCATTGACAACCGCCTTAACCGTGCTGTTGTTCAGGTAATCATTGGCACCGATGGCAATTCCCAGTTTGAAGTTAGGATACTGTTGGTAATTAATATATTGCTTTAGTGGCAAATAATTCTTCAGGTATCCGTAATTTGTTTCATCTGCCGGATGACCGGTTGTGTAGTTTTGCGCACCAATCGACAGGGTGCCGCACGCGGCTAAAGCAAGTAAGAGTAATTTTAGTTTCATATTTTATTATAGTATTATTCCGGGTAATTAATGATTCATTTTTAAGGTTCCTGTTTTCTCATTTCTTCATTGAAAACAAGATGGTTTTCCCCCACAAGAAATACGCTCAAATATACGCTATTTTTATTAACTTGTCATTATTGATCTGTCGGTGAGGTGTTTAAATTTAGATAATTATTGGGGTAGGATGTTTGAATTTGGATAATTCTTTGCGATTATTCATGCCCCGTTCTCCGAAGCCTGCAAATCAACCTGCATCTGATGCCTGGCATGGCGTCCCGCTTTGTCAAAGCTGAGATAAAAGTTTTTGCTTTTAATATTGTTCGCAAATGCTGTTTCATTCCTCGTAATTCAGGAAGAAATTCATCAGGGAGGACTTCTCATCCTGATATTTCAGGTGTGTCAATTCCTGCTGCTTCTACAATATCTACGTAATACATTTTTATTATATAAACCTTATACAATCTTTATTTATCACATATTTAAACCATAGATAAACTTTACTTATAAAAGACTGGTTTATATATAGATTATAGTTGTTTTATATAAAAATTACATATATTTGCAGCATGAATGATCTGTTTCTGTACAATAAACAGATAGGAGTACATCAGCATATTCACACATGAACACAATAGTATTATGGCCATAGTAAAAGGACCCATTCAGTTTTCGGGGAGTATCAGCAACGTCAGTTTTTATACCCGCCGCGGTAGCGACAAAGTGATAGCACGCAGCAAGGGCGGAGCTACAAAGGAAAAGATAAAGACTTCGGCTAATTTTGAAGGTTTCCGCCTGCAACAAAATGAGTGGAAAGGCTGCACGGCTTTTGCGTCATCGTTGCGTTACAGCTTTGGCGGGTTGTACCGGTTGGCAGATTATAACCTGACGCCTGTGCTGAATGGTCTTGCAAAAAATATTCAGAAAACAGATGGGGAAGGGGAGATAGGTAAACGTTCGATAGCCTTTTCGAAATACCGCTACAAGCTGGAGAATTTCAACTTCAACCGCAACTATCCGTTGAATACCGTGCTGAGAGTAGGGGTAACGGGGCAGATCGACAGGCAGTCGCTGACAGCAAAGGTGCTGATGCCGCGTATAAACACCGAAACAGATTTGTTAAACATTCAGCGCCTGCCCTATTTCAGGTTGATCGTGGCGCTGGGCGCTGTTTCGGATATGCAATATAATGTGGACGGCAATAGTTACGAGCCTGTTGTGCACGAAATGCATGGAGTAAGCGTGGCCGTTACAGGTGACTGGGTGCCTTCGGAAAACCTTTTGCAAGAGCAGGAGCTCGATGTGGAACTGGGAGACGAATTTAAATCTATTTGTACTGAGGATGTCAGTCTTGTGCTGTCGGTGGCGATTGAATTCGGCAAAGTAGGTTTCACCGGGCAGCCACAGGAAGTAAAATATGCAGGCTGCGGAAAAGTGCTGAAAGTGGGTTGATAAATATGGACAGGATAATAGAATTGCCTGTTTGTTCATCGTTTTGTAATTTGACTTACTTTGTGTAGTTTTGCGTGCAGTTGGTTACAATTTCTTTTTGTTTTTTGCAGGGATGAGGTTTGTTTCATTTTCTTCAGCAATAAAGAAAACTGTGTTTGTAAACCTCCCAAATTTGCTAAATCTATTTTTTATATGGGATCAGGAATATCTAATGTTAAAACGGCAAAATTCAAATATATCCTCATTATATATTTGTCATTCTCAACGCTGCTATTTTCACAGGAAAATATTTCGACAGTCTTGCTAAAGCTGGACAGTACCATTGAAAATTCTGACTCATACACAAAGGTGAGAGAAATGCGCATTTCCAATCATAAAATGGAATTACGAAAGGTAAAGCCGCTTTCGATAGCCGAATATCAAATAAACTCACTGTTGTATAAAGAATACAAATCGTACATTTGCGATTCGGCCATTCATTATCAGAATAGAAATATCGAAATAGCTATTTTGCTAAAGGATGATGAAAGGGAATATGAAAGTAAGCTGGAACTTGCTTATTTAATGGGTTCGATCGGACTTTATAAAGAGGCTACAGACTTGCTGACAAGCATTGATGCTGCAAAGCTGCCCGATTTTTTACTTGTTGATTATTACAATGCGCATCTTAAAGTGTATGGAGAGCTTGCATTTTACACACAGGATAAAAGAAAATCGCAGGATTATTGGAAAGTTTTTGATAAGCATCTATTGCTGTTAAAGAAAAAGTTAGCTCCGGAGAGTTATTTGTACCTGCAACTAAAAGAAGATAGCGCCCGTAATGCACACTTATACAGCGACGCCTTAAAGCTTAACGATCTCGGACTCAAAAAGTCGATTGTTGGAACTCCCGATTACGCTTTGGTAACTTTCCGTCGTTCGTTGATATATCAATGGAGCGGAGATAAGGAAAACCAGAAGTATTATTTGGCGCTTTCAGCCATATCAGATATTCAGTCGGCTATAAAAGACCAGGCATCGTTGATGATGCTTGCTCAGATACTGTATGAAGAAGGTGATATTGACAGGGCATATAAGTACATCCGTTTTTCGTGGAGCTCCACAATGTTTTTCAATGCAAAGCTTAGAAGCTTACAAAGTTCCACCATTTTATCATTGATAGATAAAACATATCAGGCAAAAATAGAAAATCAGAAAACTAAATTGCAGCTTTATTTAGTACTAACAACTTCATTGTTGGTTTTGCTTATTATTGCTCTTTTTGTTATTTACAGGCAAATAAAAAGGCTGTCCTTAGCTAAGAAAAACCTTCAATTTGCCAACGATGAACTAAATTATTTAAATGCAGCACTTAGTAAACTGAATGATGAATTGGTGACGGTTAATCATGTTTTACATCTAACAAACAATGAACTGTCAGAATCAAATAAGATCAAGGAAGTGTATATTGGTCGGTTCATTGAACTTTGTTCTATCTATATCAATAAAATTGATAATTTCCGGAAGAAGGTGCATACTAAAATAAAAGATGGAAAAATCAATGAGGCTAAATTAATTACACAATCACAGGATATAATGGATGAGGAATTTGAAGAATTGTATACAAACTTTGACAATGCCTTTTTGCAATTATTCCCCGATTTTGTTGAAAAAGTGAATGAATTGCTGAATGAAGATGATAGGTTCATTATTAAGAATGGAGAATCGCTGAATCCTGAGTTGCGTATCATGGCACTTATGCGTTTAGGAATTGACGATGGAAGCAAAATTTCTCAATTCTTACGTTATTCTTTATCAACAGTGTATAATTACCGCACTAAAACTAAAAACAGAACTTTTCTTCAAAAAGAAGAATTCGACAGAAGGATTCTTCAGATTAAGTAAAATAGGCGGGTTGTGGTATTACTGCCATCAACCCGATATCAACCCCTCTAAATTATTATTCTCTGATACCTGATGTACTACTTTTTAAAGGTGGCGCATCGTTTGTATGTGGCATAAAGTCAGAATAATAACTTAGATTAAAATCTCAATTTACATACTTTCTCAACTCGCCTCCAAATAAAGTGTTCTTCTATTCTTTACTTTTGTTGTGTCAGAATCACACTAACACTACAAATGAAAAAAATACTTTTATTCTCACTACTATTATTATGTCCACTCATAATAGAGGCACAAACCGCCTATGTTCGTGCTTCAGGAAAGCAAATTGTTGATAAAAACGGTGCCAACCTTATTCTCCGAAGCATTGGCACAGGCAACTGGATGCTTCAGGAAGGCTACATGATGCAAACATCGGATGTGGCCGGCACTCAACACGAATTCAAAAAGAAACTCACCGACTTAATAGGTATAGAAAAAACAAATCAATTCTACACATCGTGGCTCGATGCTCATTTTCGTAAAATCGATGTGGACTCTATGGCCCGCTGGGGTTTTAATTGTGTTCGTCCCGCTCTGCATTATAATCTGTTTACACTTGCTATTGAAGATGAGCCTGTACAGGGCGTGAATACATGGTTGGAGAGTGGATTTGCCCGTCTCGATAGTTTGATGGCGTGGTGTGCTGCTAATAAAATGTATGTGATACTCGACATGCACGGGGCACCGGGCGGACAGGGTAAAGATGCTGCTATTTCCGATTACGACGCTACAAAACCTTCACTCTGGGAAAGCGAAGCCAACAAAGCCAAATTGGTAGCACTTTGGCGAAAAATTGCTGAACGCTACGCCAATCATCCATGGATAGCAGGTTACGATTTAATCAACGAAACCAACTGGACGTTCCCCGAAGGCAATAACTCACAATTGCGTTCGCTGTATGGCAGGCTCACCACTGCCATTCGCGAAGTGGATAAAAACCATATGCTTGTGATAGAAGGCAACTGGTTTGCCAACGATTTTTCGGGACTTACACCTGCCTGGGACAATAACATGTGTTACAGTTTTCATAAATACTGGACTGTAAACAATACCGCTTCCATACAGTGGGTACTCGACCTGCGCAATAATACCAATTGCCCCATTTGGTTAGGTGAATCAGGAGAAAACTCGAATCGCTGGTTTACCGATTGCATTGAACTGATGGAGAAAAACAACATTGGCTGGTCGTTTTGGCCTGTGAAAAAATCAGGCATCAACAATATCCTCAAAGTCAACACCAACATCGACTACACAAATTTGATAAATTACTGGAAAGGAACCGCCGCTAAACCAACTGTCGATAAGGCATATCAGGCTGTAATGACTTTTGCCAATAACCATAAACTGGAGAATTGTGTGATTCAATACGACGTGATTGATGCCATGATTCGCCAGCCGCAAACTACCGAAACGAAACCATTTAAGGCAAACACAACTGCAAGTACTGTTTATGCGGTGGATTACGATTTTGGTCGGGCTGGAGTGGCTTATTCGGACAAAGTAGATGCTAACTATCATTTAACGAATAATAATTACACCGCATGGAATACAGGCTACGCTTATCGCAATGATGGAGTGGATATTGAAAATTGTACCGATGCAGTAACCAATGGTTTTCATGTAGGTTGGGTGGAAGATGGCGAATGGATGCAGTACAGTATTCAGTCGGCTGAGGCCATGACCTACAATGTGTTGTTGCGCTATGCCAGCCAAAGTGCAACTGCCAGGGTGTATATCGAAATAAACGGAAAACGTGCTTCGAAAACTGTTTCGTTATCGCCATCAGACGGTTGGACAACCTGGAAAACAGCAGCTATACCCAATGTGATCATTCCCGCCGGGACGGTGAAAGTGAAAATTGTGTTCGAAACAGGAGGAGCTAATTTTAATTATTTTCAATTTAAAAATCCAAAAACAATTGACAATACGGCCTTTGAAATGCTCACTGCCGAAACAGCTCAATGGTCGGATATCGTAACGCTTAAACTCAATAAGGCAGTTGATTCGCTTACCGGAAATCCGTTTGCGATTACGATAAATGGCAGTGCTGCTACGGTTGTTTCCAGCACAGTGAATGCGGTAGATAACACCAAAATTGATATAAAAATAGCAGAACCTTTACTATCAGCAACTATTCTGAAAATAAGCAATGTCACTGCTGATTGCAAGAGTGGAACGCAATCGCTCAGCCCTTTTCAGCATGCTGATGTAGTCAACCTTATTTTTCCGCACAAAACGATTCCCGGAAAGATTGAAGCCGAAGATTTTACGGTAAACAATGGATTCAGTTTCGAAACCTGTACCGATGCAGGTGCTGGAACAAATACTTCGTATGCTGCTGTGGATAAATATCTTGATTATTACGCATGGGTCGAAAACAGCGGAAGTTATAAAATGGATTTTCGCATTTCGGTAAATGCAGCCTCAGCCCAGATTGCAGTTTTAAAAGATCAGAACGGCTCCATGGTGCCGTTGAAATCCGTTTCGTTTGGTAACACGGGAGGCTGGCAAAACTGGCAAACGCAATCGGCCACTGTGTCGCTCACGGCCGGCAAAAATATTATTCGCCTGTTGTCGCGTAGCGATGGGTATAACCTCAACTGGATTCAGTTTTCGCAGCTTACTGCTGTTGAATCGCCTGAATCGCAGCAAATTGCTTTATATCCGAATCCGGCTCGGGGTTCTTTTT
This sequence comes from uncultured Paludibacter sp., assembly GCA_963678465.1. Lineage (GTDB taxonomy): Bacteria > Bacteroidota > Bacteroidia > Bacteroidales > Paludibacteraceae > Paludibacter. Next base: position 2,142,932 of record OY782858.1, on the reverse strand, counting down.
TTTTACAGTTTAACGAAGAAAAACCACGCCACATAGCCTTGCTGGATTTGCAGGGCAGGGTGGTAAGTCGGCATTCCACTCAGTTAAGTCTTGAAAAAATTGATATTCCCGGTATTCAACCCGGAATGTATGTTGTGAAAATTTCCGATGCGCGTGGAGTGCTGACAAAAAAGCTGCAAATTATCTGATCGTAAAACAGGTGTCATAGGCTTTATAATTGAAATAGAAGTTAAAATTAAATTTACGATAAACAGAATGAAAAAAACACTTACAAAATTAATTTTTCTATTTGCCACACTACTACTGTCTCAGCTCACATTTGCGCAGGCAAGTTTAGTAAAAGGGCAGGTGGTAGATAAAGAAGGCAATCCGCTTCCGGGCGTATCTGTGTTCCAATTGAGTTCGACAAATGGAACCATCACATCGATAGATGGGAAATATGCCATTTCAAATTTAAACGAAAACGACTCACTACGTTTTTCGTATGTCGGGTTCAACAATCAGGTTATTAAAGTAGGGAAACAAACAATTATAAATGTCGTTTTGCTCGAATCGGCCAGTGCCCTGGAAGAAGTACAGGTGGTGGCATTCCAAACACAAAAGAAAAATAGTGTGATCGGATCGATCAATACTGTAAATCCTACCGAATTAAAAATTGCACCTACCAACCTGACCAATGCTTTGGCGGGAAAAATAGCGGGAGTCATCTCGTATCAACGCTCAGGTGAACCGGGGCAGGACAATGCAGAATTCTTTATTCGTGGTGTAACTTCGTTTGGTTACGCCAACAGCCCGTTGATTTTAATTGATGGTTTGGAAGTTACTACCACCGATCTGGCCCGCATGGAGCCCGATAATATTGCCAGTTTTTCCATTATGAAAGATGCCACTGCCACAGCGCTTTATGGGGCTCGTGGTGCCAATGGTGTGATCCTTGTAACTACCAAAACAGGTAAAAAGGGCAAAGCCAATATTTCTGTTCGTATTGAAAATTCAATCACCTCACCTACCATAACTAATCAGTTTTTAAATGGTGTGGATTATATGGAACTTTATAACAAAGCTATGCGTACACGTGACCCGGAAGCGCTGCTTTATTATTCGAAGGATAAAATTGAAGGTACCCGCAATGGCCTGAATCCGCAGATTTATCCCAATGTTGACTGGTACAGCGAACTCTTTAAATCCACTGTTCAAAACCAGAAAGCAAATATGAGTGTAAGTGGGGGCGGTGAAGTGGCTCAATACTACCTCTCGGTTTCGTATACTGACGAAAAAGGACTGTTGAATGTGGATAAAATGAATAATTTCAACAATAACATTGATATTAAACGCTACAATCTCAGGGCTAATATTGATGTAAACCTTACAAAATCAACCAAAGCAATGGTTAAGTTTTACTCACTTATCGACAGGTACAACGGTCCTCAAAACGATGCCGGAAGCATATTCTCGATGGTGATGCAGGCTAACCCCGTAAATTTCCCCAAATATTACGATAAGGATGAAAGCACACAATTTGTAAATCATGTGCTGTTTGGAAACAAGGGAAATGGCGGATATCCAAATCCTTATGCTGAAATGGTGCGCGGATACAAGGATCGTTTTTCGTCCACTACCACAGCACAATTTCAGTTGGAGCAGGATCTGAGCATGATTACCAAAGGTTTAAAATTACGCGGTATGGCTTCGCTCAATTCTTACAGTTTGAGTGAAGTAGCCCGTGGATTTACTCCGTTTTATTATGGTTTGAAAGAGGTGGATGGCGAATCGGGTGTAATTCACAGCGTTGAGCAAATAAGCGAAGGAACCGAATACCTGACCACCGGAACAAGCTACAAAACTGCCAATAACAGTTTTTATTTCGAAGGAGTAGCGCAGTACAACCGTGTGTTTGGCGACAAACATGATATTGGCGGCTTGTTGGTGGGTTATGCCCGCGAGCTGTTGACCGATGCAAGCAGCGATGTATATTCTTCATTGCCATTCCGGAATATGGGTATTTCGGGACGTACAACTTATGCCTACGATGAAAGGTATTTTGTTGAGTTGAACTTTGGATACAATGGATCAGAGAAGTTTTCGAAACAAAATCGTTATGGCTTCTTTCCTTCGGCAGGTTTGGGATGGGTTGTCTCGAATGAGAAATTCTTCACCGAAACAATGAAGAAAGCAGTTTCAAACCTCAAATTAAAAGCTACATATGGTTTGGTTGGTAACGATGCCATTTCAAGCAATCGTTTCTACTACTTGTCGTCTGTCAATCTGAACGATGGCGGTAAAGGTCATGTGTGGGGCGAGGATTTTGGAAACAGTTATAACGGTTATAACATCAACAGCTATGCAAATCCTGCTGTAAGCTGGGAAGTGGCCGAAAAAGCAAATTTCGGTTTGGAGCTCGGGTTGTTCAACAATGTCAATATACAGGTTGATTATTTTACTGAAAACAGAACAAATATCTATATGCAGCGCGACTATATTCCCGCTTCCATGGGACTCACTGCTCCTATTGCAAGTAATATAGGTAAGGCAGAATCACATGGTATAGATGGCTCTGTAGATTATAAAGTAAGCGTAAACAAAGACCTGTGGATAACTTCACGCGTAAATTTCACCTACGCAACTAATCAAATTATCGAAAATGGTGAACCTCAGTATCCTTATCCCTACATGAGTAGTATCGGTCAACCTATGAATCAACCACGCGGTTTGGTTGCCGAACGTCTTTTTATCGATGAGCAGGACGTACTCAACTCTCCTGTACAATACAATCAGATGGGAAGTTACATGGCTGGTGATATCAAATATGTGGATGTGAATGAAGATGGAAAAATAGATGATTCAGACATGGTACCCATTGGTTTCCCTACAGTTCCTGAAATAGTATATGGTTTTGGAGCTTCTTTAGGTTATAAAAATGTTGATTTTTCATTTTTCTTTCAGGGTTCCGGTCGTTCATCCTTTTTTATCGATCCAACCACCATTTCACCTTTTGTAAAAGAACGTAATGCCCTTCAAATCATCGCAGATAACCATTGGTCCGACGAAAATCCTGATCCAAATGCTTTTTGGCCACGTATGTCGGTAAATGCTGTTGCGAATAACGAAAAAGCTTCTACCTGGTGGTTGCGCGATGGAAGTTTCCTTCGTCTGAAAAGTGTGGAACTTGGCTATTCTTTACCTGAAAAACTACTGGGAAAGATGAATATAGAAAAGGCAAGGTTTTATGCTTCGGGAACCAATCTGCTGGTATTTAGCAAATTCAAGCTTTGGGATCCTGAAATGGGTGGCAGAGGATTAGGATACCCACCTCAAAGGATTATAAACATCGGATTGAACTTTAATTTCTAATTCAAAAAAAATGAAAATGCTCAAAATGAAAAAACTATATATATGCTTCGCTATCATTTCAACTTTAGGATTGAACAGTTGCGACAATTACCTGGACATTGTGCCTGACAAAACGCAGGAAATAGAACTGATGTTCGAACGAAAAGAAGCGGCCTATCGTGCATTGGCCACCTGTTATCATTATTTACCTCAGGAAGATGGGGTTTATTCTACAAGTGCTTTTGCATCGGATGAGTTGACAACGCCTATTGCCAAGGAAACTCCGGGTGTGGAGCTTATGCGCGGCAAACAATCGGTCGATAAGCCCATTATGGGATTATGGGATGATACTTACCCTTATGGACGTTCGCAGGAATCGCTATGGAAAGCTATTCGGGCCTGTAATATTTTCATCGAAAACATTGATTTGGTAAAGGACATGAAAACGGAGGAAAAACAGACATGGAAATCGGAAGTCATATTCCTCAAGGCATATTATCATTTCCTGCTTTTCCGTCAGTATGGACCAATTCCTATTGTGGATGTGAATTTACCCATCACTGCGGGTGTGGAGGAAGTTCGGGTGAAACGCAAACCTGTGGATGAAGTGGTGGAATACATAGTTTCAACAATCGATAAGTCGGTAGAGCATTTGCCCACGCGCATTACATCCTCCAACGACTTTGGAAGAATTGATAAGCTGATAGCCTATTCCATCAAATCGCGGGTGTTGTTGTATGCAGCAAGTCCTTTGTATAATGGTAATGCCACTTTTTATGATACATTTAAGGATAAAGAGGGGGTGAAATTATTCAATACCACTTACGACAAAGAAAAATGGAAAAAAGCCCTCGAAGCTGCTGAAGTAGCATTGCAACTGGCTGATGCCAATAATGTAAAACTGTATGAGTTCAATGGGATTGTGCCTGTTTTCGATACACTTGACATCAAGCAACCCGAAGTGAAAGCGCTTTACAATTACCGTTATATGTTTACCGAACGTTGGAATTCGGAACTCATTTGGGGAAATTCAAACCCTGTAAATAATGGTCAATGGTGGTCGTTGCAAGCAGCATCGATGATGATAAATCCGGAGGCATCAGCCAATGAAGGAGCGTGGCAATGGACATCGCCTACTATTCAGGCTGCCGAAGCTTATTATACCAAAAACGGTTTGCCGATAGATGAAGATTTGACTTTTAAATATGCCAACCGTTACAGTTTAGCCCGCGTCACCGATGCTGATAAGTATCACGCCATGACCGGAAGCACCGTTATGATTCCGAACCTGCATTTAGGCCGCGAGCCCCGCTTTTATGCTTCCATTGGTTTCGACAAAGGAATATACCGTACCTGGGGACAAAAATGGAATTTATTGATGAAAAAAGGTGAATCTCACGGGCGAAGAGGTAATACCAACGATTACGTGATCACCGGATATGCGTTGAAGAAAGTATGTCATCCCAATTCAGAAGGCACTACATATTCTAAATTGGTGGCCTATCCGTGGCCTCTTATCCGGTTGGCTGAATTGTATCTGAATTATGCTGAAGCTTTTAACGAATACTACGGACCCGACCAAAAAGTGTACGATGCACTGAATAAGGTGCGTGTTCGCTCGGGTGTGCCGACTGTGGAGGAAGCCTGGGAAAATGCTGCTTTAGCCAAAACGCCGAACAAGCACAAAACGCAGGAAGGATTGCGTGAAATTATTAAACAGGAGCGCCGCATTGAGTTGGCATTCGAGGGACATCGCAATTTCGATGTTCGTCGCTGGAAAGAAGCTGATAAGTATTTCAATATTCCTGTAACCGGATGGAGCGTTGACGGATCGACTACCAACACCTTTTATATTGTAAAAACGGTTGGACAGCGATCGTTTATCACTCCGCGCGACTATTTGCATCCGATTAAATACAGCGAAATGATTGTAAATTCAAATCTGGTACAAAGTCCGGGGTGGTAAGAGATAGAACAAAGAACAAAGAGCAAAGAATAAAGACAAAGACTTCAGACAATAGACTATTTGAAAAAATTAGATATAACAAATAAAAGTTCAGATAAATATGAAAAACAAATATATATACATACTCCTTCTGGCTGCATTTGCCTTTACGGCATGCAACGAGGAAGTTTTGGATACAACCGCCCCCGGTAAAGTAACAAATATTAGTTACAAACCTACAAACGGAGGTGCTGTCCTGACATTTACTGCTCCCGATGACGACGATTTACTCTATGTTAAAGCCGTGTACACCAACTCGCTGGGCAAAGAAGTGTTCAAAGTGACAAGTCATTATGGCGATTCAATCGAAATTGATGGTTTCAAAGAAGCAACACCTCAAAAGGTTAAACTTTATGCTGTCGATCGGAGCAACAATAATTCTGAGGCTGCCGAAATAGAAGTGACGCCCATGAAATCGTTCATTTACCTCGTTCAGGAAAGTATTCAGATGAAGGAGCAATTGGGTGGTGTGCGGATTACCTGGGAAAATCCTGATCAGAAAACGGTTTTTGTTTACGTCAACTTCAGTAAGGCCGGGAAAACCTACGAGCGTATTCTTTCCTCGGCTTTAAGCGATCCTGTTTTGATGATAAGAGGACTCGATCCTGAAGAATATAGTTTTTCGGTTACTGTAGAAGATTTTAACGGTAACAAGACTGATAAAATGGATGTGGGAACTTATAGGCCTCTTTTAGAACAGAAAATTGATAAATCGACATGGAAAGTTCTTCAGAACCTCTCGGTGGATGGCGATAAATGGGAGGGAACCCTCGCCAGCTTTTGGGACGATGTGGTCGATACCAAAGAATCGGCTGCTGACAATAGTTACTTCATTATCAGCCGCGACGAAAATGGCGGTATGCTGAAGTGGCCGCTCGACATAGTGGTGGATTTGAATAAAACGGTTGTCGTAAACCGCTTTGTGGTGTGGCAACGTGCTTTTGCCTATGTAAATGCAGAGCAAAACGGAGTAAGCACCGACTACTATTATTACAAAGAAGAAAACATGAAATCATTCTCGGTTTCAGTAAGTACCGATAAGCTGACGTGGACTTCGCTGGGTAGTTTCGATATTGGTGATCCGCGCGATGCCGCAGGAGTTATTTCACCGGCCAAATACAAAGAGGCTATCGATGGACATGAGTTTAATCTCGAATCGGTTTCGCAACCTTTCAGGTATATGAAATTCAGTGTGCTGTCGAACTATGGAAGCGAAACCAATGTGTATGGCTCTGAAATAACACTTTACGGATTAGATAATCAACAATAATTTTTTGAAGAAAATGAAAACAATTAAAATAATCGGCTTTTTATTGGCAGTCCTGTTCTTCGGTAGTTGTGAGGGAATGGATGAGAATTACAAAGATTACCTCACTGACGTAACGGTTTATTCTCCAAGGGTTACCGACCTGACTGTAGTGTCGGGTTTAAAAGAAGTGACCTTGTCGTGGAAAAATCCTCAGGGTAAAATTGCAGTGAAAAACGCTATCAGATTGCAGGATTCAACCATCGTGTTGGATGGTTTGACAGAAACATACAAGCTCACAAATTTAGAAATTAAAGGATATATGGTGTCGGTTTATACAGTTGATAAATTCGACAATTACTCGGTTCCTGCCACAATTTCAATTTTTCCAAACGGCGAATAATAATTCCTTAAATATAAATATCCATTAAAAATAATCGTATGAAAAAACAACTTCTTCTTTTGCTCGTAAGCTGTCTGAGTATTATCTCGGCAGTAGCTGCTGGTGGCAATAAACTTGTCAATAGCAACATGGAAAGCCAGGGCGCCTGGCAGGTAAGTTACCTGAATACTGCTGCGGATAAACTTCCGGCTGTGACCTGGGGGTATACCGCTGCAACGCCTACGGCAGGAATTGCCGGAGGATTACATGTGGTAGCTACTACCAATGGAGGTAATTCTCAGTATTGTATTTATCAAGCGCTTACTTTGTCGGCCGATTCTATCTACAATTTCGATGCTGCGTTCAAAAACATTAAACTGGAACGCTCATGGTGCGAAGTCTTTATTGGTCAAATGCCGGTTGAAGGTCAGGACTACGGCGATGCGTTGGGAACTAAAATTGCCAATTATGGTGCATGGGACAACCCTGCTGCTGTGGCTGATGGAACATTTAAACTAAATGCTGCTGCCTGCAAGTATTTTCTGCCTCCCACCACCGGTGTGTATTATTTTGTAATGAAAATGGGCGCCACCACCTGGGATGCCGAAGTGCCAACTTGTGATATTGTAGTGGATGAATTGAAACTTACCAGCGATAGATTAGCGCCTGTGGCTGCTATGAAAGCCGATGTGCGTTCAGGTTTTGCGCCGCTTACCGTGAAATTCAGCGACGATTCTAAAATGGCTAACTCATGGGCATGGGATTTTGGCGATGGTGGTACCAGTACCGAAAAGAACCCGACGCATGTATTTGCTGCTGTTGGAAAATATACTGTAAAACTGACTGCTACCAATGAAATTGGAACAAATGAGAAAATAGAAACCGAATATATCAACGTAACTCCATTGGCTATATTAACTGGTGGCGGATTATTGAAAAACGGAAACATGGAAACCAAAGGCGACTGGACTGAAGATTTTCTGAATACAGGAGCTGGTAACAATCCTGTGGCTACATGGAATGCCACCGATAGCAAACCAAATGCAGGTAAGGACGGATATTTATTGGTCGAAGGTCCGGCTGCAGGTGCCGGCGTGCAATATGCTATTTATCAAAAAGTACATTTAAGTCGCGACTCGGTATACGTGTTCGATGGTGCTTTCCGTGATTTAAGCCCTAACCTGAAGAACTTCTGGACAGAAGTGTATATCGGCGCTCAACCTGCCGGTAATGGTGCCGACTATGGTGCCACCGAAGGTAAGATGATTGCTAAATTTGATGCGTGGAATGCAGGTAGTGCTGTGGCAGGTTTGAATGGTACATTTAAAATTCATGCAGGTACATATACTACTTTCACTCCCGAAACTACAGGCGATTACTATTTTGTACTCAAAATAGGTACATGGGATGGACCGGGATTTAAAATTGCTGTTGATGAACTCTCGTTGACACCTGTTCGCACAAAACCGGCTGTTAGCTTTACGGCTACAAATGCTGTGGGCTTCCCTGCATTGAAAACAGTTTTTACAAATACTACTAAGTTTGCTAACTCTTACAAATGGGATTTTGGCGATGGTTCTGCTGTCAGCACAGAAGAAAATCCTGAACACACCTACACTGTTGTTGGAACTTATACTGTAAAACTGACTGCTACCAACGAAAAAGGTGATTCTGCCTTAATCAAAACAGATTTTGTGAAAGTGAATTCCAAACCCACACTTCCTGCCGGCGAAATGCTCTATGGTGGAAATATGGAGAATGGTAATTTCTGGTCGACCAACAAATGTAACCCTGCCGATGTATCCACTTTTGAATGGAATTATACCGGCAATGCGCCTACAGGAGCTGCAGGTGGTAATTTGCGCATTCAAACCACCGGAACAGGTTTCAATACTGCAATCTATCAGGAGGTAACTTTGAAAGCAGGCTATACTTATTTGTTCGATGGATTTTTCAAAGATATAAAAGGTCTTTCTGATTTTTGGTGCGAAGGTTTTGTAGGTACAGTGATGCCTGCCGAAGGAGTGGACTATACGCCAACTCAGGGTACCAAAATTTTCGGAATGGATACATGGAACGGACTTCAGTCCCTGACAGATGTGAAAATCAGCACAAAGACAACAGTTGCTCCTTTTAAACCAACAGTAGATGGTGTTTACTATTTTGTTATTAAAATGGGCTCAAATGCTTCAGCTGCCCGCGAAATTTTGCTCGACGAACTTACTCTGAAAGAAACATTACCTGTAAAAGCTGATTTCTATGCCGAAACAGTTTCGGGAGTTGCTCCGCTGACAGTTCAGTTCTACGACTTATCAACCAATGCTACTTCATGGGCTTGGGATTTTGGTGATGGTGCAACAAGTACTGACCAGGATCCTGTACATACCTACACCACAGGTGGAACATTTACCGTAAAACTGACTGCAAGTAATAGCGGTTCGAGCGATGTATTGACTTCAACCGATTTAATAACTGTTTTACCAAATGCTTTGGACAAAATTGATTATAGTAAATATACAATTACTACATCAAACCATATCATCAATATCGACGGAGTTCAACGCAATGTAGAGCTGTTCGATATTGCAGGTCGTAGCATTCAGTCGACTATGGTTACCGGTAAATTCAGTTCGAAACCATTGAGCGCAGGTTTATACATTCTCCGTGTTGATGGTTACTCAGCCAAAGTGTCGGTGAAATAATATCCTTTCATACAAAGGGTTGTGAGTTTTATGGCACAACCCTTTGTTTTTTCCTGATCAATTTAAATATTCCTTGTTTTATAGAAAAAATAGTTATTAGTTTTTATTTATAAAGTCTATTCGTACACTTCGACAAATTCCAGCAACAACAAAATGATGAAAGCAAAAATTGTAAGCATTGTAGTTATTTTTCACATGACATTATTAAACATGGTAAATGCCCAAAAGCCCGTTTATCAGGATGTAAATCAACCTATCGAAAAGCGCATCGAAAGTGCACTATCGTTAATGACCCTCGAAGAAAAGGTCGCCATGTGTCATGCACAGTCTAAATTCAGCTCACGGGGTGTGCCCCGTTTAGGAATTCCTGAAATATGGATGACCGATGGACCGCACGGCATACGCGAGGAAGTTTTTTGGGATCAGTGGGATGGGGCTAAATGGACCAACGATTCATGTACGGCTTTTCCGGCTTTAACCTGTCTGGCAGCTTCTTTTAATCCCGAAATTTCTTCGTTATATGGCAAGTCTATTGGCGAGGAAGCCCGTTATCGTAACAAAGGCGTACTGCTTGGCCCCGGTGTCAATATCTACCGCACTCCGCTCAACGGACGCAACTTTGAGTATATGGGAGAAGACCCGTACTTGTCTTCACGCATGGTTGTGCCCTATGTGCAGGCGGTTCAGCAAAACGGAGTGGCAGCTTGCGTAAAGCATTTTGCACTCAATAATCAGGAAAAAGACCGCATGGGGATCAATGTTGAAGTGAGCGACCGCGCCCTCTACGAAATTTATCTGCCTGCTTTTAAATCTGCCGTTCAGGAAGGAAAAGCATGGTCGATCATGGGGGCATACAACCAGTTCAGAGGTCAGCACTGTTGTCACAACGATTTATTGTTGAATAAAATACTGAAAACCGACTGGCAATTCGATGGTGCAGTGATCAGCGATTGGGGTGGAGTGCACAATACCGAACAATCAGTCTACAACGGACTTGACCTGGAAATGGGAACTTCAACCAATGGCTTAACCACCGATGGAACTTCACCTTATTCGGAGTACTACCTCGCCAATCCGTATTTACAGGGATTAAAATCGGGTAAATACAGCGAAAAAGAGCTCAACGAAAAGGTAACCCGCCTGTTGCGACTTATTTTCCGCACTACAATGGCAGCCAATCGTCCTTTTGGTAAATATGTAAGTCCTGAGCATTCCGAAGCAGCGCGCAAAATTGCCGAACAGGGAATTGTGTTGCTCAAAAACGATAAACAAACGCTGCCTATTCCTGTAGGTAAATACCGTCGCATTGCCGTGATTGGTGACAATGCTGTCCGTAGTCTTGTGGTTGGTGGCGGTTCATCGTCACTCAAGGTGGCTTACGAAGTTTCGCCACTCGAAGGGCTGAAAGCCAAATACGGAGCCGAAACCATTGCTTTTTCCAAAGGTTACAGTGCCGATTTGGACGACAGAAAGCCTGAAAGCAAAACCGTTGCCGATTCATTGCTCGCAGCTGCCGTAGCAACTGCCCGAAATGCCGATGTGGTAATTTTTGTGGGCGGCTTAAATAAAAACTGGTTTCAGGACAGCGAAGGCGACGACCGTCAGTCAATGGCACTTCCATACAATCAGGATAAAGTCATCAATGCATTGATGGCAACGAATAAAAACCTGACTGTAATACTTTGCAGCGGTAATGCAGTGGAAATGCCCTGGCTATCGCAAGTTCCGGCTTTGGTACAGGCATGGTACCTGGGTTCTGAGGCGGGTAATGCCATTGCCAATATTATTTCCGGCAAAGTAAATCCTTCGGGCAAGTTGCCTTTCTCTTTTCCTAAAAAGCTGGAAGACAATGCCGCACATTCTTTCGGACAAATGTCATATCCGGGCGATGGAAAGAAACAGGAATACAAGGAAGATATTCTCGTAGGTTATCGTTGGTTCGATACAAAAAAGATTGTACCTCAGTTTCCGTTTGGCTATGGCTTAAGTTACAGCACTTTCGAATATGGTAAAATGTCGGCCGATAAAAAAGAGTACGCCAAAACCGATATTGTAAAAGTAGTGTTCACTGTCAAAAATACAGGTAAAATCGATGGCGCTGAAATAGCCCAGGTATACATGTCGCAACCAAAAGCTTCGGTTGTTCGTCCGGTAAAGGAATTAAAGGCCTTCAAAAAAGTGCATCTGAAAGCCGGCGAAACACAAACTGTGGAACTGGAACTTAAGGTGAAAGATTTTGCTTTTTACAACGATAAAACCCAAACCTGGGACGTTGAATCAGGCGAGTTTGTCCTCTGCAATGCAGCTTCATCGGCCAACATAAAAAGTAAAGTGTCCGTTAGTGTTAAATAAAGGCTGTTAAACATGCTCTTTGTGCTAACTCATAAGCCTGAGCCTTCGCATCGACTGAATTACACACAAAAAAGCGCCTGTCAGAAGAATTTCTTCCGACAGGCGCTTTTCTATATAGTTTGTTATGAATCTATTGTTTCATAATTTCCTGCTGATGGCGTACCGATTCTTCGTGGATGGCCACAAGGACGGTTTTCATAAATTCGCCGTCCATGTCCATGCGCTCGGCTTGTGAAATGCGGTTCTGAAGAATCTCATCGTAGCGTTGCGATTGCAGAATGGGCATATTGTGTTCTTTTTTGTACTGACCAATTTCTTCGGAAACCCGCATGCGGCGTGCCAGTAGCTCCAGTAAACTGTTGTCCAAATCATCGATCTGACGACGCAACGCCGAAAGATTTTCGGTGGTTTGGGTAGTGTCGCGGATCACTAAGGTGTTGAGTATAAAATCGAGCACATCGGGGGTTACCTGTTGCGAAGCATCGCTCCATGCTTTTTCCGGGTTGCAATGCGATTCCACAATTAAACCGTCGAAGTTCAAGTCCATGGCTTGTTGGCAAAGTGGCGCTATCAGTTCGCGTCGTCCGCCGATATGGCTGGGGTCGCAAATGATAGGTAAATTCGGCAGCTGGCGGTGCAGTTCGATAGGAATGTGCCATTGCGGCAGGTTGCGGTAAATCTTTTTGTCGAACGAGCTGAAGCCGCGGTGTATAGCGCCAATGCGGCGAATGCCGGCATTGTGAATGCGTTCGATAGCGCCTATCCACAAGTCCAGATCGGGGTTGACAGGGTTTTTAATCAGTACGGGAATGTCCATGCCTTCGAGAGCATCGGCCACTTCCTGCACAGCAAAGGGATTGGCCGAAGTACGGGCGCCTATCCAGAGCATATCCACATCGTAAGCCAGCGCTTCGCGCACATGGGCAGCAGTGGCCACTTCCACGGCGGTGTACATGCCGAGTTCTGTTTTTACACGCTTTAACCAGGGCAAAGCTTTTACGCCATTACCTTCGAAACCACCCGGTTTTGTGCGGGGTTTCCAAATGCCTGCGCGGAAAATTTTAATACCGCGGGCAGCAAGCGCACGCGCCGTTTCCATTACCTGTTCTTCCGTTTCTGCACTACAGGGACCGGCTATAATGAGTGGGCGTTTGGCATCCACTCCGGGAAGTAAAATTGATTCGAGTTCCATATCTTTATTATTTACGATTTATTTATTTACAATTTACAATTTCTTGTTCTTCATTCTTCAATTCTCAATCCCGAAAGCTTTCGGGACAAATTCTCAAATCTTCAAATCTTCAAATTCTCAAATTGGCACATTAGCATATTGTCACATTGTCACATTGCGTTAATTCTTTCCAACGCTTCGCCCAGCATTTTTTCGTTGGCACAAAGCGAAAGGCGTACATATCGTTGACCTTTGTCGCCGAAAATAAAGCCCGGTGTTATAAATACCCTGGCATCGTAAAGCACTTTGTCGGCCAGCTCGGCGCTGTCATTGTAGTGAGCAGGAATTTTTCCCCACAAAAACATGCCCACCTGCTGGGGGTCGAAACTGCATCCGAGCGATTTCATTATTTCTTCGGCCAAATGGCGGCGATTTTTGTAAAGGTTGATATTCATTTCATTGTGCCATTCCTCAGAATTGCTTAGCGCAGCAATAGCTGCCATTTGCATTGGTTTAAATTGCCCGCTGTCGATATTGCTTTTTACCTTCAGTATCCATTCCACAAATTGCGCATTCGAAGCCAGCATGCCCATACGCCAACCGGGCATATTGTGCGATTTGCTCATCGAATTCAGCTCTATACAAATCTCTTTTGCACCTTCTACCTGCAATATGCTCAGGCGGTTGTTGTTCAGAATAAAACTGTAGGGATTGTCATTGCAAATAACGATACCGTGTTTTTTTCCAAAAGCCACCAGTTTTTCGAACAATTCGGGTGTGGCGCTGGCGCCTGTAGGCATATTGGGGTAGTTCACCCACATTAGTTTAACGTTGCTCAGGTCGAGTTGTTCGAGCGCTTCGAAATCGGGTTGCCAGTTCTTGTTTTCGTCCAGATCGTAGGCGATTACATTGGCCTGCACCAGCTTGCTTACCGACGAGTAAGTGGGATAGCCCGGATTGGGAATCAAAACGCCATCGCCGGGGTTCAGAAAAGCCATGGAGATATGGAGAATGCCTTCCTTGGAGCCGATGAGCGGTTGAATTTCGTTGGCGGCATTCAGTTCCACTTTGAACCATTTGGCATACCAGTCGGCAAAGGCTTTGCGCAGTTCAAGGATGCCTACATAAGGCTGGTAGCCATGCACGGCAGGATCGGCTGCCGATGTGCTAAGCGCTTCCACGGTGGCAGCCGAAGGCGGCATGTCCGGACTTCCTATGCCGAGGCTGATCACATTCAGCCCTTTGGCATTCATTTCGGCTACTTCTTTTAGTTTTGTCGAAAAATAATATTCCGAAACCGAGTTTAAACGATCTGCAGGTTGTATTTTTCGGCCCCCAACCCCTAAAGGGGAGTTTGAGTTGGTTTTATCTGTTATGCTTTTGTCCATTATATTTATTCTTAATGTTATATATGTTTAACATCACCTCTTCGGTGGCTATGATTTCAGATGTTATTCCTTCGGCATATCATATTGCAATTGTAAATTGTAAATGAGTAAATTGTAAATAATTCAAATTTCCGGTGTTATTCCTTCGGCATATTCTCCAAGCGTTCTGAATTCTTTTATCAGGGGTTTAATAGCCATTACACATTGTTTGTAGCGTTCGAGATCGACAAACTGAAAGTCGACATAAAACTGATATTCCCACTCACGGCCAATGATAGGCAGGGACTGAATTTTAGTAAGATTGATGCCGTAAAACGAGAAGACAGAAAGTACCTTCGACAAACTTCCTTCGGCGTGGGGCAGGGTAAATACCACCGAAGCCTTGTTGATGACATCATCCTTTTGTATCTCATCCACGCTCCATTTGTTGCCAAACACAAGAAAGCGGGTGAAGTTATGTTTGTTGGTTTCGATGGCTGTGGCCAAAACTTCGAGTCCGTAAATTTCGGCGGCTCTTGCGCTGCAAATGGCTGCATATCCCACCAATTGTTTTGCTGCAATGTCGTGAGCAGCCAACGCAGTATCTTCGTGTTCCACAATTTTGACACCGGGCAGGGTGTTCAGAAAATTAGCACATTGCATCAATGCTATAGGGTGCGATTGTATTTCTTTGATATCGTGAATGTTTTGACCGGGAAGGGCAGCCAGGCAGTGCGAGATGCGCAGTTTGAACTCTCCGGCGATAGGCATTTTGTATTCCTTTAGCAGTTCGTAGTTCTGTAGCAAACTGCCGGCAATCGTATTTTCTATGGCCATAATCCCAATGGCATTCGGCTCTTTCTCAATGGCTTTAAATACATCTCTGAAGGTGACACAAGGAATGATTTCAACTTCTTCGCCGGCAAAATAATTTTCGGCGGCTATGCCGTGATAGGCTCCCAATCCTCCTTGTATGGCTACTCTTTTCATAATGTTCTGTATTTCGTATTGTACGTTTCGTATTTTTATTCTTCAAAAAAAAATCCTACCCGAATAATCGAGCAGGATTTTTTATATGTTGTATTGAATTAATTCATTTCATGTTTACATAAGTTTATCCTGCTCTCACCTGCTAAAGTAAAAGTAAAAATAAAAGTATGTAAAAAATCGGTTCATATGTTTTGCTTTTTTTTTGTTGCGATGCAAAAGTAATGCTTTTCTGTAAATATCAAACGAAATTTAAATAAAAATGTTCAAAAATATTTCATTTTGCAATTTTATTGCCCCAATGACTCATTATCTCAGATTTCAGTTGGTCGCAGACCAGTGCCGATTTACGACTGGCTTTTGCCGAAAAACCGCCCGTGAAAGGGAAAGTAACAAGTACCAATCGCTCATTTTTGGCATCAGCATAAATAACGCTACCCATTTGCCACTGTTGAAGCGAAAAAGGAGAATGAAACTTAATTATTCTTTTATTTTCGTCCAGGAAATCAATTTTATGTCCTGACTTTATAAGTTCGACTACTTCCTGAAAAGAAGATTGTAGATTCGGAATTTGAAAATCGACCTGTGCTTTACTGCCGAACTGAGGTACAATTAGAGTGTCGGAATATAGAAAATTAATTTTCGGTTTCATTTCGAAATACATCAACAGTCCGAATAAAAGTACAAAGATGAATGAAGCTCCTCCTCCGTTGATAAGAATGCCTGTATAATCGATAGGAGCATCCTGAAATGCCTGAAACATTAGCATAAAAAGGCTATAAGCCAGAAAGTAAGTACAAAAAAGCAATGTCAACATTAAATAAAAACTACGTTTCATGTTCTGAATAAGCTATAAAAAGTAATGAGCGTAAATGGATTAGAAAGACGCAAATATACGAAATAAATCATTAACATTCACAAAAATTGGATAACCGTTTTTTTACAAAAACACAATCTCTTCTTTGTTTTATTAATAAATAAGACTTTTAAAGTTACAATGTGCAGGTGGCAAGCGTTTTTTTTTTAATTTTGCAGGTCAATAAATATAATTATCCTCCAATGAATAAAATTATAAGCAAAGCGTATTTTTCGGCCAATGTAGTGAAATTTGAAGTAGAAGCCCCTTTGATTGCAAAGTCGCGTAAGGCAGGACATTTTGTAATGGTAAAAGTAGGCGAAAAAGGGGAGCGTATTCCACTTACCATAGCTGATGCCGATGTGCAAAAAGGAACCATTACACTTGTAGTGCAGAAAATGGGCGTTTCGTCGACAAAACTTTGTGCGCTGAACGAAGGTGATTTTATTACTGATATGGTGGGTCCGCTGGGAAAAGCTACCCATATCGAAAATTTCGGAACGGTGGTTTGCGCCTGTGGAGGTGTGGGAACTGCGCCTATGTTGCCAATTGTAGCGGCATTGAAGGCAGCAGGAAACCGTGTTATTACGATTATTGCTGCGCGAACGAAAGAGCTGATTATCCTGGAGGAACAAATGAAAGTAAATTCGGATGAAGTGATTGTGATGACCGACGATGGCAGTTATGGAACAAAAGGCCTTGTTACAAATGGGGTGGAAGCGGTGATCAATCGCGAAAAGGTGGATCTCTGTGTTACAATCGGGCCTGCTGTGATGATGAAATTTGTGAGTAAACTGACTGAAAAATACGAAGTGCCTACAGTTGCTTCTTTGAATACGATTATGGTGGATGGTACCGGAATGTGTGGTGCTTGTCGCGTAAGTGTGGGCGGTAAAACAAAATTCGTTTGCGTGGATGGTCCTGAATTTGATGCGCATTTGGTGGATTTCGATGAAATGTTGATGCGCCTTGGCGGATACAAAGATATCGAACGTGAGGAAATGGAAAAAATGCAGTGTGCCAGTGGAGCGGGAAAGAATTAATGCAATGTGGCAATTTGAAAATGTGCCAATTTGAGAATTTGAGGATTCGAAGATTTGAGAATTTGAGGATTCGAAGATTTGAGAATTCGAAGATTTGAGGATTTGTCCCGAAAGCTTTCGGGATTGAAGAAAGAGAACAGGAAATTGTAAATTGAAAATAATCCAACAGAAAATAAGTTAAAAATGAATCTTACCGAAGAAAGAGCTCAATCATGGAGAGCCGATTTGCGCAGTGCTATCAAAGCCAAAGACCGTACAGCACAGCCTCGTGTACACATGCCTGAACTCGATGCCGACTATCGCAGCCGAACCCGTGTGGAAGAAGTGAACCTGGGACTGACGCCCGAAATGGCTATGAAGGAAGCACAGCGTTGTCTCGACTGTGCCAACCCGACCTGTATGGAGGGTTGTCCGGTGAGTATTTATATTCCCAAGTTTGTGAAACAAATCGAAATCGGTGATTTTCTGGGCGCTGCCCGTACATTGAAAGAAACATCGGCTTTGCCGGCCGTTTGTGGTCGGGTTTGTCCGCAGGAAAAACAGTGCGAAGCGCAGTGCATTCATACCAAAATGAAAAAAGAAGCGGTGGCCATTGGTCATCTCGAACGTTTTGCTGCCGATTACGAACGCGAAAGCGGAAACATTTCGGTACCTGAAGTGGCTGCACCCAATGGATTAAAGATTGCCGTTGTTGGTTCAGGTCCAGCAGGGCTTGCGTTTGCCGGCGATATGGCAAAGTTGGGTTATGATGTCACTGTGTACGAAGCGTTGCACGAAATTGGCGGCGTGTTGAAATATGGTATTCCTGAGTTTCGTTTGCCCAATGCCATTGTGGATGTCGAAATCGAAAATCTTCGGTCGATGGGTGTGAAATTCATGACTAATTGTATTATTGGAAAAACGATAAGCATTGACGATTTGAAGGAAGAAGGATACAAAGGCGTTTTTGTAGCCAGTGGCGCCGGATTGCCCCGGTTTATGAATATCAAAGGCGAAAATATGGTAGGTGTGATGTCTTCAAACGAATACCTGACCCGTGTCAACCTTATGGATGCAGCCAATCCCGATTCGGATACGCCTGTGCTAATAGGGAAGCATGTAGCAGTGATTGGAGGCGGTAATACGGCCATGGATTCGGTGCGTACGGCTCGTCGGTTGGGTGCCAGTCGCGCCATGATTGTGTATCGTCGTTCCGAAGAGGAAATGCCGGCCCGACTTGAAGAAGTGAAACATGCCAAAGAAGAAGGCATAGAATTTATGACCTTGCGAAATCCGATAAGGTATATCGGCAACGAGCAAGGCCGCGTTACACATATGGAGTTACAGGTGATGGAGTTGGGTGAGCCCGATGCTTCAGGCCGTCGTTCTCCTGTAGAAATACCGGGTTGCACCGAAATGCTCGAAGTGGACGAAGTGGTGGTAAGTGTGGGTGTTTCCCCCAATCCGCTTATTCCACAGTCGGTGACTGGCCTCGAAGTTACCAAATGGGGAACGATAGTGGTGAATAACGAAACCATGCAAACGGATATTCCGATGATTTTTGCCGGAGGTGATATTGTGCGCGGTGGAGCTACTGTGATTTTAGCCATGGGTGATGGACGTAAAGCAGCTGCTGCCATGGATGAATGGGTGAAGAAAAACTGCTGATAAAAAAGCAAAAGCAATAAAAGAACAATATGTTTTCCTGTATCGGAAAGCATATTGTTCTTTTGTTTTTAATATATGTTTGTTTTTTGTTATAGTTTGGTCTGTTTTTGAATAAATATTTGTATTGTATGGAAATGATTTTTATCTTTGTTTCCTTTCCTGATTTTTTTACAGGAGATCATTGACTGTCGGGAGAGAAAAGACGTAGAATTATCAACTGTTTTGCGTCATTTTATTCAAAAAATTTCTAATCATTCTAATTTATATTTACATGAGAAAAACTACTTTATTAAAACTTTTAATGTTTGTTGTTGTGCTGTTGTGCGGAACAAGTATGTCCAATGCAGCTACAATAACGCTTACAGGGGCTGATATGTCTGCTACAGATGGTGCGCAAAACATTACTAAAAACGGTATCAGCTTTAATGGCTTTATGAAGCAATATACTACAACTAAAATATGGCTCACAAGTGGAACCGGATATATTTACAATACAACTTCACTGGGAAGCATTACCAAGATAACCCTGAGTTATAATTCGGGTGGGTCGTCCGCTGCTGTTCAGCGTTTCAATGTGGGTAACACTGCTATGACAAGTTATATGTCTTCAGGAGGTACCACTGTTAGTACATCTACAGGAGGAACTACTTACGATTTCACAGGTGGTGTTGGTGCTGGTTTTTTTAATTTATCTGTATCATCAAAAAACTTACAGTTGGTTTCATTAACGATTGAATATGAGCCAGTTCAGGCTTGTACTGCTTCAAATCTTGCTTTTGCTGAGCCTGTTGTAAATAAATTAGTTGCCGATGCTGCCTTCACGCAAACTGCAAGCTCATTAAATGCAACTACTGCTATTACTTACGAAAGTTCGAACACAGGGGTGGTCAATGTAAATGCATCAACAGGCGAGGTTACGATTGTTGGTACAGGTTCAAGTACTATTACTGCTTCTCAGGCAGCAGGTAGCCACAATTCAGTAGACTATTGTGCTGCAACAGCTACTTACGTAGTCAATGTTATTTCGGCTGCTCCCACCATTACTGTGACAGAAGTTACTGTTCCCGATATGGTGGCTTATGCCGGCGAAACGGATACTGAAACTATTAATATCAGTGGAATAAATTTGACTGAAAACATAAGGTTGGAAATTTCCGGCGACAATGCTGATCAGTTTGCGCTCTCCACAAACACTGTAGCACAAGTAGGTGGAACTGCTGCCAATACAGTAGTTACTGTTATTTATCAGCCAACAACTGCCGGTGCACATACTGCTGTTCTTTCGGTGTTGAGTGCTGGCGCAACTACGGTTACACGTACCCTGAATGGCTCGGCAACATGGAAAGCATTGACAAAACCGATGCTGACAGGAGCAACTTCAGTAAGCGCCAATGCACTGACTTTGAATTGGGATGCTGTAAGTGGCGCTACCGAATATGAGGTGAACGTATTTACAAAAACTTCAGGTTCAGGTTCATTAGCTCCTGATTTATTTATTTCTGAATATATTGAAGGAAGCAGTTTCAATAAAGTTATTGAAATTTATAATGGAACCGGTACTGCCGTAGATTTGAGCAATTATTCATTATTTAAACAGGTAAATGGTGCAGGTGCTTATGGAAATGAATTAGCTTTGTCAGGCACTCTTTTAAATAATGATGTTTTTGTTATTTCTTACGTAAGTGGTTCGAATGCAGCAAGTACGGGAATTTTAGCTGTAACTGATTTGCAGTCGGCGAGTTCTGCTATCAACTTCAATGGGAATGACGCCGTAGGTTTGTTTAAAAACGGAGTTCAAATTGATGAAGTGGGAATTTTTAATCAGGAAACTCCAAGTTGGGGGACTGATTTGACGCTGATTCGTAAAAGCTCAGCTAATGTACCTAAAGCGATTTATGATGCTGCTGATTGGGATGTTATGAGTAAAGATTACATTGCTAACCTAGGTACTCATACCTTCGCTCCAACAGGAGGTTCAACTTCAACTCCTATTCCGGGGTCGCCATTTACAGTGGCAACAAACAGCAAGGATTTGACAGGTTTGGTAACTTCGACAACTTATTACTATACAGTTAAAGCCAAGAATGCAAATGTCGTTTCGGAATTGTCCGATGAAATGTCGGTGGCTACTTTGGGTACATCTGTGCCTGAATTGAATGCAGGACTGAATCTTCGTGTTGTAGATGGAAATATTGTGTTCGATGCAGTAGCCAATCAGATGGTAGAAGTTTACAATGCTGTAGGACAAAGAATTAAATCTGCAACAACAATAGATGGACTTAATACGATTACCATTGGTAACAAAGGGGTTGTGCTTGTAAAAGTAGGCACCCAAATTCAGAAAGTGATGTTGTAAATCACTTTTTATGCCAGATATTTAAAAAGGTTGTTCGGTAAGAGCAACCTTTTTTTGTTGCAAAAATGGATGTGTAGATTTCTTTAGCATTGTTCCATATAGCTGTCCGAACAATATTTTGTTGGACAATTTTACTTAAAAAGCACTACCTTTGCAGAAAATTTCAAAAAAATAAGTTATGCGTTTTCAACCGAAATTATTCAGTACGCTTAAAAATTACTCGAAAGAGCAGTTTTATGCCGATTTAATGGCGGGTATTATTGTTGGTATTGTGGCTTTACCTTTAGCCATTGCTTTTGGTATTGCTTCGGGAGTATCTCCCGAAAAAGGTTTGTTTACGGCTGTTATTGCCGGTTTTATTATTTCTTTTCTCGGAGGAAGTAAAGTTCAGATTGGAGGCCCTACCGGGGCTTTTATTGTAATAGTGTATGGTATCGTTCAGGAATTTGGTGTTACCGGCCTGGCCATTGCAACTATGATAGCCGGCGTAATGCTGATTGCTATGGGCTTGCTTAAGCTTGGAAGTGTTATTAAATTTATACCTTTTCCGGTGGTTGTAGGTTTTACAAGCGGTATCGCACTTACCATTTTCACAACTCAGGTCAAAGATTTGTTTGGCATGCAAACGGGTGAACTGCCCGGCGATTTTATTCATAAGTGGATTGCTTATGGCCAGTTTATTCATACAATCAATCCCTGGTCGGTGGGTGTTGGTGTATTGTCGGTAGCGATCATTGCTTTTACGCCAAAGTTTTCAAAAAAGATTCCCGGGTCGTTGATTGCTATTGTTCTTGTAACCGTTATCGTCTATTTTCTCAAGCATAAATTTGGTATTCAGGGCATCGAAACCATTGGTGACCGTTTCACAATTAATTCTTCGTTGCCAGCGGCCAATACTCCTGAGATTAGTTTTGCGGTGATTGAAAAATTATTGCCTACTGCATTTACAATAGCCATGCTTGGGGCGATAGAATCCCTGCTTTCGGCCACTGTGGCCGATGGTGTGATTGGAGATAAGCATAATTCAAACACCGAATTGATTGCTCAGGGAGTTGCCAATGTGGTAGCGCCAATTTTTGGTGGTATTCCTGCAACAGGTGCGATTGCCCGCACCATGACAAATATTAATAACGGTGGGCGTACGCCCGTTGCCGGGATTATTCATGCAGTAGTGCTTTTGCTTATTATGCTGTTTTTGGGCGACCTTACCAAGCATATCCCTATGGCTTGTTTGGCGGGTGTATTGGTGATTGTTGCTTACAATATGAGCGAATGGCGTACATTTAAAGCATTGATGAAGAATCCAAAATCGGATGTAGCTGTTTTGCTGGCCACCTTTCTGCTTACAGTTATTTTCGATCTTACAATCGCCATCGAAATTGGTTTGTTGCTTGCAGTGATTTTGTTCCTGCGTCGAATTTCGGAAACTACCACTATCTCTGTTTTCAAAGATGAGGTAGACGAGGGTGATTATGTTGAAAATAATCAGGATGCTGAAAGACTTGTATTGCCTAAAGGAGTGGAAGTGTACGAAATTGAAGGTCCGTTTTTCTTCGGTGTGGCAAGTAAATTTGAGGAAACAATGAAACAAATAGGCGATAAGCCCAAGGTGCGTATCATCCGAATGCGTAAAGTGCCTTTTATCGATTCTACGGGCTCACATAACCTCGAAAATTTTATTCGTATGTCGGCTAAAGACAAAACACAAATTTTACTGTCGGGGGTGACAGAAAATGTGCGTTCGGTTTTGGTGAAGGTAGGAATAGAGGATTTGCTGGGAGCTGAGAATATTTGCAGTAATATAAACGAAGCGCTAACGAGAGCCGAACAGTTGATTGGCAAAACTACTGAAAAATAAACCACAGGCAATATTTAGTTTGTTTTTGATGACAGAAAGTCGAGCTAAAATTCAATAAGGTTTTTCATAACCGACAGAATTATATTTATAATGTTTCAGACTGATGTTTATAAAATATTTTTATTTGTCTTTTTTAATTCAAATGTTTTGTGACTTCATCCTTTGAAGATTGTTGAATTTTAAACAGAAGAAAGCCAGATGTTTGTGATTAAGGAATACTGAACATTGCCTGGTGAGGGAAATCTATTCGCAAGTTGATGTTGGGGTAACTTTTTGTAATTTCTTTTCAAAATGTTTTCCGAAAAAGAAATTCAGGATAACATTATGCTATATTAAAATGAAAAGCCGTATTTCAAATTTGAAATACGGCTTTTCATTTAAGGAAAAATGTGTCAGAAACTTTTTCTGATGCTCTCGGCAATCATCATCATTTCGTCTGCGCTCAGGTTGAGTTTCGGGTTTCTGAAATTCATGTCCGATTCTTCGTTGATCGGAATCAGGTGAATGTGAGCATGCGGTACTTCAAGTCCGATGACAGCTACACCAACTCTGGCGCAGGGCACTGCGTTTTCGATGGCCTTGGCTACCTTTTTTGCAAATAACATTAAGCCACTTAAAGTAGCATCGTCGAGTCCGAAAATGTAATCTTCTTCCTGTTTAGGGATGACCAGTGTGTGCCCTTTTGTTAAAGGGCGAATGTCGAGAAACGCGAAATAATTTTCATCTTCCGCAATTTTATAGCATGGAATTTCGCCGGCTATTATTCTGCTGAATATTGTCATTGTTGCTTTAGCGTTAATTTGTTTTGTAGTTCGGTTTTTTATATTGATATCTCAATGACCTCGAATTCCATAATACCAGACGGAACAGTTATCGATGCTTTTTCTCCAATTTTTTTGCCAAGCAAGCCTTTGGCGATGGGTGTTGTTACCGATAATTTTCCTTCTTTCAGGTTGGCTTCACTTTCCGAAACAATCATATAGCTCATAATCTGTCCCGTTTTAGTATTTTTGATTTTTGCACGGGTCATTATTTGCACTTCGTTTGTATTAATTTTCGATTCGTCGATCATGCGGGCCGAAGCGATTGTTTCCTTTAATAAGGATATTTTCATTTCTAGCATACCCTGCGCTTCTTTCGCTGCATCGTATTCTGCATTTTCCGATAGATCGCCTTTATCACGAGCTTCAGCTATTTGTTTTGAAATGGCAGGACGTTGTATACTTTCCAGCTCATATAAATCTTCTACTAATTTTTTGTAACCGTCGGCGGTCATGTAAGTTACTGCCATAATTTAAGTTTTTTTTTATAATGTGTAAACAAAAAAGAATTCCGACAGCATGCCGGAACTCTTGGTTATATAGTTTTATTTTATGCAAATATACAAGCTATTTTCTGAGAAACAAAAAAAATGTTTGTGTTTAAAAGCAGCTTTTGCGTATTTATTTCGGAATCAGTATTTTCTATTGAAGATTTCAGCGTAAATAAATGCTTTTCTGGCATCTTCTGGTGTTTGCATCTCTACCCTGTTTTCGGAATTTCTTTCTCTTTCGAGTGTTAGTTTTTCTGTTTCACGTATTTGATTTTCAGTCGGTTGTCTGTTGACGTGTTTTTTTGCTTTTAATTGACTGAAATCAGTTGTGTTTTCGTATGAAATGATGGTGTTGCTTGCTTTTGCTTTTTTTTCAATCATCGGTTCGGGTTGCACTACAGGAGGCGTGTTTTTTTGCGGAAGCAGTTCCCTGAGCAGGTCTTCAAAGTCGTCCGATGGAGCATCTGAACCTGCCGGAGTGACGGGTTTTTCCTTTTTCTTTTTGAAAACACTGCTGAGAGCAGCTATTGCAATTATAACAATGTATATGTAGTCGCCTAAACTGTCCATTGATTCTTTGTTAGTGTTTGGCAAATATAAGCAAAGCTTTTGGAATAGAAAATTATTCGGGTTTTAAATACATAAAAAAACAATGGGTAACTTCACAGCCACCCATTGCACATTTTAACCTAAACCTTAACTATGAAAAATTTATCTGTTTGTTTACTCTGCAAATTTGCATACTTTTTTTATTCTGTGCAAATGTTTTTTATAAATAAATATTTTCTTTTTATTGTTTTAAACATCAATGCTTTTCTATGTATTATCTAAATGGTTCATAATTAAATAAGTGTGCTTAAAACAATTTGATAGTTAAATTTTGTTAAGTGAATGAGTTTTTGTGATTTAAATAGAAAATGTACCTTTGTATGTTATTTAATGCATAAAAGAAAAGAATATGAACGAAAAATCTGTTGCTTCTCCGGACTCTAAATCCGCGCTGAACGACAAAAAACTCTTTATTGAAACTTATGGCTGCCAAATGAATGTGGCCGATAGCGAGGTAGTGGCCTCGATCATGGAAATGGATGGTTTCGAACTTACTGAAAATATAGGTGAAGCCAATGCTGTGTTTGTAAATACCTGTTCGGTGCGCGACAATGCCGAGCAGAAAGTGATTCATCGCCTGCAACAGCTCAATGCGATGAAGAAAAAGAACAAAGGTATGATTGTGGGGGTAATTGGTTGTATGGCCGAACGTGTAAAAGACGAGCTGATTACCGACCATAAAGTAGATATTGTGGTGGGGCCCGATGCCTATCTGGACATACCTAACCTGATTAATAGTGTGGAACAGGGTGAAAAGGCCATTAATGTGGAACTTTCGAAAACCGAAACTTACAAGGATGTGCTTCCCACGCGTATCGGTAAGTCTATTTCTGGTTTTGTTTCCATTATGCGTGGTTGCGATAAGTTTTGTACTTATTGTATTGTGCCATATACCCGTGGCCGCGAAAGAAGCCGCGAAGTGGAGAGTATTCTGAATGAAATTCGCGATTTGGAAGCTAAAAATTATAAAGAAGTGACGCTGCTTGGTCAGACGGTAAATTCATATAAATATACAGCCGAAGATGGGACTGTGTTTGATTTTCCGAAACTGTTGAGTATGATTGCCGAAATGGTGCCCGATATGCGTATCCGCTTTACGTCGCCGCACCCTAAAGATATGACCGACGAAACCATAGAGGTAATGGCTAAATATCCGAACATTTGCAGGTTTATACATTTACCTGTGCAGTCGGGTAGCAACAATGTACTTAAAGCCATGAACCGCAAATATACCCGTGAATGGTTTCTGGATCGTGTGCAGACCATGCGCCGCCTGATTCCCGACGTGGCCATTGGTACCGATATATTCAGCGGCTTTTCGGGCGAAACAGAAGAGGATCATCAGCAGTCGCTCGACCTGATGCGTGAAGCGCGTTTCGATCTGGCTTTTATGTTTAAATATTCTGAGCGACCCGGCACTGTGGCAGCTAAGCGTCTGACCGACGATGTGCCTGAGGAAGTGAAAATACGTCGACTGAGCGAAATTATTGCGTTGCAAAACGAAATTGCAAAGGAAAGTAATCACAACGATATTGGCAAAGTGTACGAAGTGTTGGTGGAAGGTTTTTCGAAACGCTCAAAAGAACAAATGTCCGGACGAACTTCGCAAAACAAGATGGTTGTTTTTCCCCGCGAAGGACGACATATTGGTGAATTTATAAAAGTAAAAATTATGACTTCGACTTCGGCTACACTCATTGGTGAGGTTGTGGAGTGATTTATTTTTGCTTTACTAAATTGTACGATTTTTAAAACGGCTTAATAATATTAAGCTGTTTTTTTTTGTACAAGAGCGTCCCTGAGATTTGTAGTTCTGTTCTTTTTGCTTATTTGCTTTGTTTTTTTGAGGCCTGATATTATGCAAAGCTCTGTTTGTATTCAAAAATTATGTATATTTACTGCGATTTTGAATTTATATTTATTTTGGATTTATTTCAATAAATATCTATAAACTAATGATATTCAAAGTGCAAAAAAATATAAATTATTTTCATTGATTTGCTTTGTTCTGATTACGGAAAAATTTCAGTAATTATTTGTTATATTGAAAGTATTTAGTAATTTTGTGTGACTTTTGAGAAAACTGAGTACTTTGATTAATGTCTTGTTTTTCAATAATTTAAAAAAAGAATTAATACAACAAAAATACTAACTAAAACAAAATTCTATGTGGTTAATTGATTCATCGATTGGGCGAAAGCTCATTATGAGTATTACGGGGGTTTTCCTCGTATTGTTTTTACTGTTTCATGGCACTATGAACTTCGTTGTGTTGTTTTCGCAGGAGGCGTATAACATGATTTGCGAGTTTTTGGGTGCTAACTGGTATGCTCTGGTCGGAACCAAAGTGTTGGCAATTGGTTTTGTAGTGCATATCCTTTATGCCTTGTATCTGACTTTTCAGAATCGGAAGGCACGTGGAAACGTACGCTATGCTGTGACTAAAAAGCAGGAAGGTGTAAGTTTTGCTTCTCAAAACATGCTTGTTTTGGGTGCTATCGTTCTTGGTTTTATGGTTCTGCACCTTTATCAGTTCTGGGCTAAAATGCAGCTTGTTGAAATTACCCACAAACTGGGAGGACATGTTGAAGAAGAATTACTTGCCAATGCCGCTAACGGTGCTTATTGGATACAGTATTATTTCAGTCAGCCTGTTTATTCAATCGTTTACATTGTATGGCTTTGTGCTTTGTGGTTACACCTTACTCACGGTGTATGGAGTGCTTTGCAATCGCTTGGCTTAAATAACGGAACCTGGTTGCCACGAGTAAAAGTTGTTTCTAATGTAATTGCTACTCTTATTATTTTAATGTTTATCTCTATTCCCGTTTACTTTTTGTTGGGTGGGGGAACTAACTGGATTATCTAACCACAAAATTGAAAAAACAGAAGTATATTATGGCAAAGAATGAAGAATCTACTGTGGTAGACGCGACAAAAATAGATGCTAAAATTCCTGCGGGACCATTAGCCGAGAAGTGGAGCAATTATAAAGCTCACCAAAAATTAGTAAACCCCGCCAATAAACGTCGTCTCGATATTATTGTTGTTGGTACCGGACTAGCCGGAGCTTCGGCAGCTGCATCGCTTGCTGAGCTTGGGTTTAATGTATTGAATTTCTGTATTCAGGATTCACCCCGTCGTGCTCACTCCATTGCAGCACAGGGAGGTATCAATGCAGCTAAGAACTATCAAAACGATGGTGACTCTGTTTACCGTCTTTTTTACGATACAATAAAAGGTGGTGACTACCGTGCCCGCGAGGCCAATGTTTATCGTTTGGCTGAAGTATCAAACAATATTATTGACCAATGCGTAGCTCAGGGCGTTCCTTTTGCCCGCGAATACGGAGGTTTGTTAGATAACCGTTCGTTTGGAGGTGCTCAGGTGTCGCGTACATTCTACGCAAAAGGACAAACCGGACAACAGTTATTGTTAGGAGCTTATTCAGCATTGAGTCGTCAGATTGGTAAAGGTGCTGTGAAATTATACTCACGTTACGAAATGTTGGACGTTGTTGTTGTTGATGGTCGTGCACGTGGTATTATTGCCCGTAACCTTGTAACCGGAAAAACAGAACGTTTCTTCGCTCATGCAGTAGTTGTTGGTACAGGTGGATATGGTAATACATTCTTCCTTTCGACAAATGCTATGACTTCGAATGCTTCGGCAGCTGTTCAGATGTATAAAAAAGGAGCGTATTTTGCAAATCCGGCTTATGCACAGATTCACCCGACTTGTATTCCGGTTCATGGTGATTTCCAATCGAAACTGACTTTGATGTCGGAATCGCTTCGTAACGACGGACGTATATGGGTGCCAAAGAAAAAAGAAGATGCTGAAGCTATCCGTGCAGGAAAGAAAAAAGCAACCGACTTGAAAGAAGATGAACGCGATTATTATCTGGAACGTCGTTACCCTGCTTTCGGTAACCTTGTTCCCCGTGACGTAGCTTCCCGTGCAGCTAAAGAACGTTGCGATGCCGGTTTTGGTGTTGGTAACACCGGTTTGGCTGTTTATCTTGATTTCTCTTCGTCCATCGAACGTTTAGGTGAAGACACTATTCGTGCTCGTTACGGAAACCTTTTCCAGATGTACGAAAAAATAGTTGACGAAAATCCATATAAAACACCGATGATGATTTATCCAGCTATTCACTACACTATGGGTGGAGTTTGGGTTGATTACGAACTACAGACTTCGGTAAAAGGATTGTTCTGTATTGGTGAAGCAAATTTCTCCGACCACGGTGCTAACCGTTTGGGAGCTTCTGCATTGATGCAGGGATTGGCTGATGGATATTTTGTATTACCATATACTATTCAGAATTACCTGGCCGATCAAATTCAGGTACCTCGCATGAGCACTGATCTACCCGAGTTTACAGAAGCAGAAAAAGCTGTTCAGGAAAAAATAGAAAAAATCATGAAAATTCAGGGAGATAAATCAGTAGATTCTATCCACCGCGAATTAGGATTGGTTATGTGGGATTTTGTAGGAATGGGACGCAACAAAGAAGGTTTACAGATAGCTTTAGAAAAAATTAAAGCCATTCGTAACGAATTCTGGACAAGAGTTTATGTGCCCGGAGTAAGCAGCGACTTGAATGTTGAGCTTGAAAAAGCACTACGTGTTGCCGATTTTATTGAAATTGGAGAATTGATGGCTCGTGATGCATTGATGCGCGAAGAGTCATGTGGAGGTCACTTCCGTGAAGAATACCAGACTCCCGAAGGAGAAGCGCTTCGTAACGACGAAGAGTTCTCATTCGCTTCGTGCTGGAAATTCAATGGCGAAGGAGAAGAGCCAACATTGCTTAAAGAAGCGTTGGATTATGAATTTATTCACCGTCAACAACGTAATTATAAAGCGTAACTTCAAACTATTTAAAGAATCATGGAAAAAAGTATAAATGTAACGCTTAAAATATGGCGTCAGGCCGGTCCGAAAGCCAAAGGCGAATTTGTGACCTATAAAATGGACAATGTGTCTACCGACAGTTCATTTCTTGAAATGTTGGACGTATTGAACGAAAAATTAGTAAAAGAACGTAAAGAACCTATTGCATTCGATCATGATTGTCGCGAAGGAATTTGCGGAATGTGTAGTTTGTATATCAACGGTCATCCACATGGTTTGGATGGTGAAACCACTACTTGTCAGTTACATATGCGCCGTTTCAAGGACGGTGAAACCATTACAGTTGAGCCCTGGCGTTCGGCAGCTTTCCCTATTATCAAAGATTTGATGGTAGATCGTGGAGCTTACGATAAAATTATTCAGGCAGGTGGCTATGTGTCAGTTAACACTGGTGGTGTCCCTGATGGTAACGCAATTCCAATTTCGAAAGTGTATGCCGACGAAGCTATGGATGCTGCTTCATGTATCGGTTGTGGTGCTTGTGCTGCTGCCTGTAAAAATGGTTCTGCCATGCTTTTCGTTGCAGCCAAAGTAAGCCAGTTGGCATTGTTACCGCAAGGTAGAGTCGAGGCTTCACATCGTGCCAAAGTAATGGTTGCTAAAATGGATGAGTTGGGTTTTGGAAACTGCACG
This sequence comes from uncultured Paludibacter sp., assembly GCA_963678465.1. Taxonomy (GTDB): domain Bacteria; phylum Bacteroidota; class Bacteroidia; order Bacteroidales; family Paludibacteraceae; genus Paludibacter. The sequence continues at coordinate 2,112,156 of OY782858.1, read as the reverse complement.
AACACAGGAGCTTGTGAAGCTGAATGTCCGAAGGCAATTTCTATTTCGCACATTGCACGTTTGAATCGCGAATTTTTAGCCGCTAAATTCAAGGATTAGATTTTCCTTTTGATAAAAGGTTAGTAAATCTAAAAATAAGTTTTATAACCGTTTTACCTCAACCATATTTGGGGTAAAACGGTTTTTACTTTGTTTGTTTGAATGCTCGACATTGAATTAAAAAGCAGAGTTGAATTTTTCTTGTAGCTCATTGTTTAATTCATACATATGAGATGTTAGTTTGTACAATAAAGTTTTGTTAATACTTTAAAGTTTTGTATATTTGTAAAAAAATACAGTGTTGCTTTCTTTTTGTTTTAAATTCAATTCTTGAAAGGCAAATGGATAATATGAGAAAGGTAAATCTAATTACAATTGCTGTGTTTGTGGTGGCATCCATTCATTCTTTGTACTCCGCAAGCGCAGACCAACTATTGTTCAATAAGCCTGCTCAGTTTTTTGAAGAAGCAATTGTGCTCGGAAATGGCAAGTTGGGAGCTACTGTGTTCGGTTCGCCCGGAGTTGAAAAGATTTATCTGAATGATGCTACACTTTGGACAGGAGAGCCGGTGAATGCTGATATGCAGCCTGAGGCTCGGAAAAATATACCGGCCATTCGCGAAGCGCTTCGAAATGAAAATTATGCACTTGCAGAGCAACTAAATAAAAAATTGCAGGGGTCTTTTTCGCAGTCCTATGCGCCGCTCGGGATGCTTTTAATCAATTTTAATCATGTGGGTGATTATACTGAGTACCGACGTGAACTTGATTTGCGAAATGCAATTTCAAAAGTGAATTACAAGGTTGATGGAGTAAACTTCGAACGTGAGTATTTTGTTTCGTATCCCGATAAAGTGCTTATTGTCAAAATTAGATCCGATAAAAAGAAAGCATTGAATTTCGATGTGCGGTTCAATAGTCAGTTGAATTATAACCTTAGTGTAAAAAACAAAACTTTAACAGCTCGTGGAAATGCGCCCGTTCATGCTGAGCCAAGTTATGTGGCCAAGGAGAAAGATGCAGTGGTTTTCGATCAGCAACGGGGTACCCGATTTACCACTATTTATAAGATAAAAAATAAGGGTGGGTCGGTTGTTCAAACTGACACAACGATTGGTGTAAGGAATGCAACTGAAGCTGTTGTTTATGTAAGTATTGCCACTAGCTTTAATGGGTTTGATAAAAATCCGGCTACCGAGGGGCTCGACGATGTAGCGGAGGCTACAGTAAATATGAGAAGTGCATTTAAAAAACAATTGAATAAATTGCGTGAGCATCATGTGGCCGATTACCAGACCTATTTCAATAGAGTGTCTCTTTGGCTTGGTAATTCTACAGCTCCGGAATTGCCACTCGACGAACGCTTGAAACGGTATGCAACAGGTAAGGAGGATAAGCAGCTTGAAGTGCTTTATTTTAATTTTGGAAGATACTTGCTGATTTCGAGTTCGCGTACTCCCGGTGTGCCTGCTAATTTGCAGGGTATCTGGAATCCGTACATGCGTCCGCCATGGAGCAGTAATTATACTACAAATATCAATGTAGAAGAAAATTATTGGCCGGCTGAGGTTTGCAATTTATCCGAAATGCATCGTCCGTTGCTTGGGTTTATTGAAAATGTGTCGAAAACAGGAGCTATTACGGCCCGCAATTTCTACGGCTGCAAAGGTTGGTGTCTGGCGCATAACTCCGATATTTGGGCAATGAGCAATCCGGTAGGGAATTTTGGTGAAGGCGATCCTTCCTGGGCTTGTTGGAATATGGGCGGAACCTGGATAAGTACACATCTGTGGGAGCATTATCAGTTTACTATGGACGAGGAGTTTCTTCGTCGGAAAGCCTATCCGTTGATGAAAGGTGCAGCCGAGTTTTGTTTAAATTGGTTGGTAGACGATGGTAAAGGAAACCTTGTTACTTCGCCTTCTACTTCGCCCGAAAACAAGTACATTGCCCCCGATGGATTCAAAGGCTCGACTTTGTATGGCGTAACAGCCGATTTGGCAATGATAAGAACTTTATTTTCGCAGGTTTTAATGGCTGCCAAAATTCTCAAAGTCGACAATGCTTTTTCCGATTCTGTAGGCAGTGCATTGTCGCGTTTATATCCATATCAGATCGGAAGCGACGGAAGCTTGCAGGAATGGTATCACGATTGGAAAGATGAAGATCCTAAGCACAGGCATCAGTCCCATTTATTCGGACTGCATCCGGGCAATCACATCTCTCCTGTGAAATCGCCTGAATTGGCGCACGCATCACGCGTGACTTTAGAGATAAAGGGTGACGAGACAACGGGTTGGTCCAAAGGTTGGCGCATTAACCTCTGGGCTCGGTTATGTGATGGTGACAGGGCGTATAAAATGTTTCGTGAACTGTTGAGGTATGTTGATCCGGATGAGTATAAAGGAGCCAACAAAAGAACCGGAGGTGGCACTTATCCAAATTTGTTCGATGCGCATCCGCCTTTCCAGATTGATGGTAATTTTGGCGGAACGGCTGCGGTTGCCGAAATGTTGTTGCAGTCCGACGAAACAGAGATACGGCTTCTTCCTGCATTGCCTTCTGTATGGAGCGAAGGTAGCGTTGCGGGACTTAAGGCGCGGGGTAATTTTGATATTTCGATGCATTGGGCCGGACAGGTGCTTAAAAGTGCCACAATCAGGTCGAATAGCGGAAAGTATTGCCGTATTGTTACAAAACAAGCTATGGAGCTGGAGGGAAGAGGGCTTAAATCGGTCAGCGTACCAAACGATTTTTATTTAATAGAATTTGAAACCACCAAGAATACGACCTATGTTCTGAAACCGATATGAAAATAAATTTGTTTGCGTTTAATATAATCAGCTAGTTATGAGATTTTTGTTTCGTGTAATTCTGTAGTAGTACAGTTTCTGCGCACGATTAATTTATAATTTTTTGTTTTTTATTAGCAAAAAAAACAAAATGGTCATTTGTATTGTTATAAGAAAAAAGTTAATATAATATGAAGTGCTGATTTTTAATGGATTTCTGATGTTACAACTTAATTATTGAAAAGTTTATATTTGTTTTACACTAAATTTTAAAAAAAAAGAACAAAATGTCAAAGTTTATCTGAACTTTCTTTTTAACAAACTGTTTTATGTTATACAGTTCATTAAGCATCAAATGTTTCGATGCGTAAATCGCGTAGCTTTTGTTGACAATGTATCGTATCTTTTTTTTTATAGCAAGAGAAAAAATAAAAAGCAATAATAAACTATCTATCACAACTCACTAAAAACAAACAGGAATATGAAAATCGAAACTGAAAAACTCGTTCTTCTTGGATTGGATGAAACATTGAAAGCTCTAATGAGTGTTCCATCCTACAAAATCGGATCATTTACATTCGATGTTGAAAAACGATTACTAATTTCAAAAAATGAATCGGTAAAGCTTACCGGAAAGGAATCTTATTTGCTTGTATTGCTTGCAGCTAATGCCAATACATTTTTGGAACGCAAATACATTTTAACTACTATTTGGAGAGAAGACAATTTCCGTACTTCAAGAAGTATGGATGTCTATATCTGTAAATTACGCAAGTTGTTGAGCAAAGACGAAAAAATAAACATCGTCAACCTTCATGGCAAGGGACACAAGATGATTATTAGTTAATAGGCGGTAGAGTCGTACAGAGAAGACTTTAATAGTCGTGTTATAAGGAAAACTTTAAACATTTAGCATAATGTAATTTGTGTTGAGTGTTTAGAGTTTTTTTGCGTTGTAAAAATTATAGTTGCTGTTCGGGAATAAAGTAAAATAAAAAAACCTCTTCAATCTAATTCGATTAAAGAGGTTTTTAAGTGATCCAGCTGGGGCTCGAACCCAGGACCCCATCCTTAAAAGGGATGTGCTCTACCTGCTGAGCTACTAGATCATCAACTTTGTTAGCTGCTTTTAAAATGTAGTGATCCAGCTGGGGCTCGAACCCAGGACCCCATCCTTAAAAGGGATGTGCTCTACCTGCTGAGCTACTAGATCTGATTTTTTAAAAGCGGTTGCAAAGATAGGGCTTTTTTTTAAAACTACAAATCAATGCGCCCATTATTATTGTTTTATTTGTTTTTTGTTTTGTTATCTGTTTGATTATGTGTATATTGTTCTTAAAATAACTTTTGAATTTATGTTACTCCGGGGGCTAAAAAGTGTTTGAATTATTGAACAAAATAAGCACTATGTGCCTTTTTTACATATAAAAATCAGATAAGACACAAGCAAAAGAGCTTGATGGAATCACTAAATGTACAATTTTGCCGCTGTACGACGATGCGTTGATGTGTAAATGTTGTAGAATGACTAAATATTGGAAATGAAGAAAATTAAAATTATCAATTTGTTATTGTATATTTGCAGTCAATAAATTCTAAATCCTTCAGTTGAAATTGGAAAATACAATTTATATCATTTGGGCGCTGGTTTTTTCTGCATTCTTTTCGGGGATGGAGGTTGCCTTCGTGTCGTCGAACAAATTAAGGTTCGCATTGGACAAGAAGCAAAAGAATCTGGCCTCTGGGATTCTATCCATTTTTTATCGAAACCCGCAGCGATATATTTCTACAATGCTGGTAGGCAATAACATCTGTTTGGTTATCTACGGTATTTTAATGGCAAAAATGCTCGAGCCGGCTCTGTCTGTGTTGGGAAATGATTTCCTGATGATAATTTCCCAAGCAATAATAGCCACAGTAATTGTTCTTTTTACCGGCGAATTTTTGCCAAAAACGATTTTTAGAATAAATCCAAACCTTTGGTTGCGTATTTTTTCATGGCTGCTGCTTGCTTTTTACGTATTGCTATATCCTGTTTCTACATTTAGTTCATGGTTCTCCATACGTGTTTTGAAACTGTTTGGCGTTGGCATTAACTCAGGCGTACAGGAGAGTCTTTTTTCTCGTATCGACCTCAATTACCTGATACAGGAAAGCTTTGATAACGATAAAACCGAGAAAGAATTTGAAAACGAAGTGAAGATATTTCAGAATGCACTTGATTTTTCGAAAGTTCGACTGCGCGATTGTTCGGTGCCGAGAACGGAAATTATTGCACTTGAGTACAACAGCACGCTCGAGGCGTTGAAACAAACGTTTATCGAAACAGGTCTGTCGAAGATTCCAATCTATAAAACCGATATCGACAATATTATTGGTTACATTCATTCCTCCGAAATGTTCGAACATCAGAAAGAGTGGAAAAAACACATCAATCCAATTCCTATTGTGCCCGAAAATATGGCTGCTCAGAAACTGATGAAGCTTTTTATGCAGCAAAAGAAAAGTATTGCTGTGGTAGTGGATGAATTTGGAGGAACAGCGGGTATTGTTACGCTCGAAGACATTATTGAGGAAATTTTTGGAGAAATAGAAGATGAGCACGATAACCGTGATTACATTGCCGAAAAAACAGGAGAAAACGAATATCTGCTTAGTGGCAGACTCGAGGTGAAAAATGCAAATTTGAAATTAGATTTAAATATTCCGGAATCGGAAGAATATGAGACAATTGCCGGGTTTATCCTGTATCATCACCAACATTTCCCGAAGCTGAATGAGCTTGTAAGAATAGAAGGATTTACCTGTAAATGTGTAAAAGTAACCAATAACCGAATAGAACAGGTGAAACTGACGGTAGGAAATTAATAAAAAACAGTTAAATTAAATCATAATTGCAAAATGTTGAATTTCAGGGAGAACGATAATTTGAGTTTATAAATAACGAAAAATATGCAAAACTAACAGGTTTTTTTTGTATATTCGCGCCCTCTAATCCAATTAGTAATAAACAACAAAAAAATACATCTTAATTTAAAGACATGGCTATTTTAGGAAAAATCAGAAGCAAGGGGGTTTTTTTAATGCTCGTAGTGGGATTTGCATTATTTGCCTTTATCATTGGCGATGCGCTTACTCAGGGTTCAACCTTTTTCAACAAATCTAAAGAAACAGTTGCAGAAATTGCAGGTGAAAAAATCAACATCAACGACTATGCTGCAATGATCGACCAAATGGTTGAAGTTTACAAAATAGAAACAGGGCAGACTGATCTGAGCGAGGAAATCACCAGCCAACTTCGCGCTTCGGTGTGGGAAAACCTTGTGAATGAGAAATTACTCAGCGAAGAAGCCGAAAAAATGGGGTTGGCCGTAAGCGCCGAAGAACTTTCTGATCGCCTGATCGGTAAAAATGTTCACCCTTTAATAGCTCAACGTCGTGCCTTTGCAGGTGAAAATGGTCAATTCAGCCGTCCAATGTTAGTGCAGTTTCTTAATAGTCTGGAGCAAACTCCCGAAAATGAAGAAATGAAACAACAGCTTGACAAAGCCAAATCATATTGGTTGTTTTGGGAAAAAACTGTCAAAAACGCTATTCTTCAGGAAAAATATAACGCTTTACTTTCGAAAGCCGTTACCGCCAACAAACTTGATGCTAAAACTCTGTACGAAGCAGCTAAAACAAGTGTTGACGTGAACTACGTAGTTCAACCCTATTTCCTTATTCCTGATTCGGCCGTGAAAGTATCGGACAGCGAAATAAAAGAACGTTACAACAAACAAAAAGAACTATATAAACAAGAAGCGAACTGTACATTGGATTATGTAGTGTTCAACGTTAAACCTTCGGCAGAAGATTTCAAGAAGGCTGAAGTTACAATGAATAAACTGAGCGAAGAATTCAAAACAACTACAGATATTGCAGGCTTTATCAATCAAAATTCAGAAGTTCGTTACGATGGAATGCCTTATTCTGAAAGAAGCGTTCCTGCCAATCTGAAAGATTTTGCGTTTGGAAATGCTGCCGGAGCTATTACTGGCCCGGTGTTCGAGAACGATGCCTACACAATGGCCAAAGTTGTTGAATCAGGCATTATGGCTTCCGACTCGGTACGTCTGCGTCATATTTACCTTACAACAAAAGACGAAACAAAAGCCGACAGTATTATTGGCGCAATTAAAAGTGGAGCTAACTTTGCTGCATTAGCACAAAAATACTCAGCCGTACAACAAACAGCAGCCAATGGCGGCGAAATAGGTTGGATTGTAGACGGCATGCAGGGATTGGATAAAGAAATGATTTCAAAAGCTTTTGGAAGTAGTACCAACGAAGTTTTCACTTTGAAAGATGCTCAGGGTACTCAAATTATGCAGGTAATGGAAAAAACACCAGCCCGCCGGAAAGTGAAATTGGCTATTCTCGAAATCAAAGTATCGACAAGCAACGAATCGGTAAGTAAAATCTACAATGAAGCCAAACAGTTTGCAGCCGAACTAAGCGCTAAAGAATTCAACAAAAGAGCCAAGGATAAAAAATACGAAGTGCGTACCGCTGCCGATGTACTTAAAACAACCGAAAAGATTGCGGATATTTCAAACTCCCGTCAAATTGTTCGATGGGCTTTCGAAAATGAAAAAGGCGATGTTTCGGATGTTTACGATTGCGGCAATCAGTTTGTGGTAGCAACTGTTATTGAAAACAATGAAAAAGGCTATCGTCCGTTGGCTAAAGTGTCGGAGCAAATCAAATTCGAACTTTTGCGCGACAAAAAAGCTGAGCTAATGATTAAAAATCTTACTGCTCAGGCAGCCAAATACCCAACGATCGAAAGTCTTGCTGCTGCCATTGGTTCCGATGTTAAATCGGCTCCTGCTGTCAACTTCGATGCTTATCAGTTTGGAGTAGCCGGCAACGAACCTGCTGTAGTTGGAAAAGTATCGGTATTGCCTGTAAATAAAATTTCGGCGCCTATCAAAGGAAATGCAGGTGTTTACGTAGTATTGCCTACCAATGCTCAGGTAAATCCGGCTCCTTTCGATGTTAAAATGCAAATTATGCAGCTCAATGCACGTTCAAGTTATTCGTTGCCTTATATGGTTGCACAGAACTTGCGCGAAAAATCAAACATGGTTGACAATCGTTTGAATTTCTATTAAAAATTAAATTCTTCTATTAAAAGAAAACGGAATGAACATTTTCATTCCGTTTTCTTTTTATAGATAGAGAATACATCTTTGCTGAATAATTTACTTGTTAAAAAAGAAAATGAGTAGGAGCGTAGAAAAAAATCAGCATCGATAAAAAGAACAGACAAAGTAAAAATGACAAAAATAGCATTAATCGGCAAAACTGTCGATGAATTAAAAGCAGTGGCAACTGAACTGAACATGCCATCGTTCACTGGTAAGCAAATTGCCGACTGGCTTTACAAAAAACGTATATTCAGCATCGACGAGATGAGCAATATCTCTGCAGGCAATCGCCAAAAACTGAATGAATTGTACGAGGTAGGACGAGCGTTGCCTTCGCACACTGCCGAATCGGTGGATGGTACCAAGAAATACCTTTTCAAAACAGTCGACAACAATTTTATCGAAAGCGTTTACATTCCCGAAGACGACAGAAATACTCTATGCGTTTCGTCACAGGTGGGTTGCAAAATGAATTGTCTGTTTTGCATGACAGGGAAACAAGGATTTGGAGCGCATCTCACCGCTGCCGAAATACTCAACCAGATACTCTCCATTCCCGAAGCTGAAAAGTTGACCAACCTCGTATTTATGGGCATGGGCGAGCCGTTGGACAATTTGCCCAACCTGCTCCGTGCGCTCGAAATACTAACGGCAGACTACGGTTATGGCTGGAGTCCGCGTCGTATCACAGTATCTACTATTGGCGTGATTCCGAAAATGAAAATTTTCCTCGAAACCACCAATTGTCATTTGGCGGTAAGCCTGCACTCTCCGTTTGCCGAAGAAAGGCTGAAACTAATGCCGATTCAGAAAGCTTATCCGGCCGAAGAAATACTGAAAGAACTGCGCAAACATGATTTCAGTCATCAGCGTAGAGTTTCGTTTGAGTACATAATGTTCGATGGCTTGAACGATAGCTTACGACATGCAGTGGAAATGGTGCGCATACTGAAAGGTATTGACTGTCGGGTGAACCTGATCCGCTTCCATGCCATCCCCGGCGCGGACCTCAAGACTTCGAACGAAGAAAAAATGATTTTCTTCCGCGACTACCTTACCAACAACGGTATCACCACTACCATACGCAAATCGCGCGGCGAAGATATTTTTGCCGCCTGTGGCATGTTGTCGACAATGGAAAAGCAAAAAAGTAAAGTGGAATAAAAAACAAAAGTCCCGAATTCAAACTGAATTCGGGACTTTTGTTTTTTATTCTTGTAAATGAATGTTGTCGGGTTCCGCATTGTTATTCTCAATCAACTCCTCACCCTCTGCCTTCTTCTCGTTCAGCACAAACCGTTTGTAATACGATATAATCAGTGTGGTCAAAGGTAGCGCTATGATCAGTCCGATCATGCCCATCAACGAACCCCAAACGGATAGGGAAAGCAGAATTACAGCTGGATTGAGTCCGGTTACTTTGCCCATAATTTTTGGTACCAAGAACATATCTTCGATCACTTGAATAAGCAGAAATATGGCCACAAGCCAAAACATAACAGAGAGAAAGCTTTGTCCGGTTTCAACTGATTGTAGAAAGGCCAGAAAAGTACCCGGAATAATGGCTATTGTTTTTAGGTAAGGTACCAGGTTCAGAACCCCAAGAAAAAGTCCCATTACTATGGCAAGTGGCAAACCCACAATGCTGAAACCGATACAAAACAGGACAGAAACTATGATGGCTACTAGTGCCTGTCCGCGGAAGTAACGATTCATTCCTTGCTCCATGTCCTGAATGATTTCAGTAATGAGGTCACGGTATTTTCCGGGAATTATATCAAACATTCCTTTTGTTACCTTTTCGTAATCAATCAGTATAAAAATTAGATACAGAAAAACAATTACCATGGCCATTGTGCCAATGATTACACTGATAGAGCCGTTTAATATATTCCATAGCTGAGGAGCCACTTTTTTAATGACAGCCATTAGGTTTTCGTCCTTCAAAACCGATTGCAGGTCGAGCTGCGATAGATACACACGAATTTCGTTTTGCCATGCGATCGGAATAATTGTATCCACAGTGATTCCCTGAGTATATAAACCAATGATGTCGATAAGCTTTTGTACTTCGTTGCTTATCATTGGAACTAAAACCATAAGAATGCCTGTAATGACACTCAGAAACAATACCAGTGTACAAACAATGGATAGAATTCTGTTTTTAAGTTTCAGTTTATATTGGAAAAACCGAACAAAAGGATGTAGCAAATAAGCCATCAGCCACGCTATAAAAAATGGAAGCAAAACGCTGCTTAATCTTTTTACCAACAAAAAGAGGATGATCAGTACAGCCGAGCCGATGAGGATACGCACTACCCGATCGAAAGTATAAGGTCTTGTTGTTTCCATAAATATATTTTTTGTTTGAGATTTTGAATTCTTATGGGCTCTTTATCCTGTAATAAACGAATTTCTTTTCATCGAATCTTTCAAATCATCAAATATAGAATTTCGCTTTATTTAGCCTTTCGTTTTATTATAGCAGTCGCGGCAAATAGGTTCATATTCTGTCATTTCGCCCAGCAAAACCCTTTTGTCACTTTCCACGAGGCGATGCGAAACATAAGCCAACGCACCACAACGCACGCAAATGGCATGCACTTTATACACATCCTCGGCCACGGCACACAATGCCGGCATTGGACCGAAAGGAACTCCTCGGAAATCCATATCGAGTCCGGCTACGATAATTCTTATGCCCTGATTGGCCAACTGGCTGCAAACATCCACCAAACCTTCGTCGAAAAACTGAGCCTCGTCTATCCCGATCACATCCACATCTCCCGACATCAACAAAATACTGCCCGATGACTCAACAGGTGTGGAACGAATAGAAGTGCGGTCGTGCGACACCACTTCATCTTCGGAATAACGGGTGTCAATTTTTGGTTTAAATATCTCCACCCTTTGTTTTGCAAATTTGGCACGCTTCAGTCTGCGGATGAGTTCTTCGGTTTTGCCTGAAAACATGGAGCCACAAATCACTTCTATGCTTCCACGTTTTTGTTGAATCGGATGGTTTTGTTCTGAATAAATCATGGTACTTTATTGAAATTTAGTCTATTTTTTCTATATTTAATGTGTCTAAAATTGTAACTTTACAGCCAAAATTACAAATTCATAGGGCAAAGTTAAATAAAAATACAACTTTCAATGTTGTTTTCATGAAAAAAAGATATGAACAGAAAATTATTAGTCACACTCCTGAGCAAAAATATTGAAGAATTAAATGTAATAACGGATGGTTTCATGGAAATGAACAATTATCCGGCAGCAATTATTTATCTGGCGAAACGTAAAACTGAGGATATTCAGCTGATAATAGACCAGTTGGCTGCAATCAAGGATGAATCTCAGCATGAGGAAGATGCTGTTCAGCTTTATGATAATGAAATCGGTACGAAAGCTGATCATCATGAAAATGCTGGTGTTGAAACAGAAATTGATCTACCTGCATCGAATTATGTAGTCGAAGAAATAACAGAGCTTACAATGCAGGAAGAAACAACATGCGTTGAAACTGAAGAACAAATTGTGTCGACAACGGAAGAAGTGACAGTTTCGGTAACAGAAAACGACACAGAACTTGTTATAGAAACCAATGAGTCGAAACAACTTACAGAGCTTAGTTTTGATCATGAAATAAGAATTACTACAGAAGAGACCAAAAAGACAACAATTGCGGATAAAATCATCAACCCTACGGTGTCGCGCAATGAAACACTTTTCAAAACCGATAATTCCCTGAGTGCCTCGATTGCCAACAAAAAAATAGCCGACATTAAGCAAGCCATCAGCATAGGCGATCGTTTCAGGTTTCAGCGCGAATTGTTCAAAGGAAATGGCGAAGAAATGAATAAAACGCTGAATTACATCAATCAGTTGGCCACCATGGATGAAGCTACTTCTTTTTTGAAATCGAAATACGGATGGGCAGCTGATAATGAAACTGCTGATGATTTTTATCAAATATTAAAGAGAAAATTTTTGTAGAATTGTAATGTGCTTTCTATGCTTTTTTAGGTTGGATCGTAAAACTATAGCATTGCTTTTGTTTCGGTTCCAGGCTGAATAAAAAATGAAAGACAAACTTAATATATAACGAATGAAGTTATTTGTAGTACCCACTCCCGTTGGAAATCTTGAAGATATGACATTCAGAGCTATCAGGGTTTTGAAAGAAGCTGATTTAATATTGGCCGAAGATACACGGACAAGTGGGTTTTTGATGAAACATTTTGGTATTGAAACGCCTATGCATTCGCATCACAAGTTCAACGAACACAAAACTGTGGATTCGGTGGTACAAAGGATAAAAAGCGGACAGGTAGTAGCGCTGATATCGGATGCAGGTACACCAGCTATTTCCGATCCCGGTTTCCTGATTGTAAGGCAATGTGTTGAAAACGATATTGATGTGGAATGTTTGCCGGGCGCTACAGCTTTTGTACCTGCCCTGGTAGCATCGGGTTTACCTAACGACAGGTTTTGTTTCGAAGGGTTTTTGCCGCAAAAAAAAGGCAGGCAAACAAAAATCAACAACCTGAAGACTGAAACACGCACCATGATTTTCTACGAATCACCGTTTCGGCTTGTGAAAACTATTTCGCAACTGGCCGAAGCCTTCGGGCCGGATAGAAAAGCGTCCGTTTCGCGCGAAATTTCTAAATTATTCGAAGAAACCAAACGTGGAACTTTAGCTGAATTATCAGTTTGGTTTAATGAACATCCACCCAAAGGAGAAATTGTCATAATTGTTGCAGGATTAGAATAATAACACTAACTTTGCAGCGAAAATCAGGGTGGAAAATATAGAAAATAAAGCCCTGCTTTTCGGTATAAAGTTATTCAAATAATAAACATAAAGTTCGGTATGAAATTTAGTTTTTCTGTTCTCGTTTTTTCAATACTTTTGCTTTCTTCATGCGGATATAAATCCTCCGACTATAAGGCTTTACAGGCTCAGAACGACTCGCTTATGCGGGCCAAACATGAGATGCAGGAAGAAGTTGATGGTTATTTTTCGGCCATGAATCAGATTGAGCAGAACATTGAAAAAATTAAAGAAACGCAGGGAATTCTTTCAAATCAACCGGTAGGCGAGGAGCTGGACTCGGATGCCCGTATGAAAATCAATGACGATTTGGTTTATCTGAATGAGTTGCTGCAGGCCAACAAAGATGAATTGGCCACTTTGAAATCAAAAATAAAACGCAGTTCTTTCAAATCGGCCGAACTTGAGCGTAATCTTGCACGGATTACAAAGGCGCTCGAGGAGCAAAGCGTGAAAGTAGCTCTTCTTCAAACTGAGTTGGCAGCCAAGGACTCATTGATTAACGAGCTGGGATCGACTGTAGAAAATTTAGGAAAAAACATTGAGTCATTAAGTTCGGATTTAAATCAGAAAGAAGCTAAAATATCCGAACAGGATGAAACGATTCATACAGCGTGGTATGTTTTCGGAACAAGAAAGGAACTTAAAGAACAGAATATAATAACTTCGGATGGGCTCTTTAGCACCAAAAGAGTATTGCAGAGCGATTTTAATAAAAATTATTTCGTGCGCATTGATGCCCGCAAAACGAAATCGATTCCTCTGTATTCCACCAGGGCCAAAATACTTACTTCGCACCCAAAATCATCCTATACGCTTGAGAAGGAAAATGATAATTTTGTGCTGCTCATTACCGATACAAAAGAGTTCTGGAGCATAAGTAAATATTTGGTGATAGAAGTAGATTGATACAAAACAAAACAATATAAATGATAATGCGTTTCCCCTCCGAAAAAGGAAACGCATTATTATTTACAGCCAAACCAAAAGCAAATATCAGGATGTACAAATATGTTTTTATAGATTTAGACGATACGATTTGGGATTTTCATGCCAACGCTAAACTGTCGTTACACGATATGTTTATCGACCGCGAGCTGGGTCTCTATTTCGAAAATTTCGAAGAATTCTTTAGCATTTATGCCAAACGTAATATTGAATTGTGGGAAGCGTATGGCAAGGGCGAAATCACCAAAGAATTTCTTATGTCCGAACGTTTCAGATATCCATTGGCAAAAATGGGGGTCGACGATCTGGAATTGGCCGAAGAAATCGGGATTCAATACCTTGATATTTTGCCTACGAAAACAGCTTTAATGCCTTATGCAAAGGAGATACTTGACTATCTGTACGCGAAATATCCGCTCACAATTATTTCGAACGGTTTTACTGAGGTGCAGTACAAAAAACTGAGAAGCAGTGATATCGAACATTATTTCTCGCACATTGTACTTTCCGAATCGGCAAAAGCACTCAAGCCCGATAAGCAGATTTTTGAATATGCGCTCAAACTTAATAACGCTCTTCCGTCGGAGGCTATAATGATAGGCGATAGTTATGAGGCAGATATAAAAGGAGCTCAGAATGCAATGATTGATCAGGTATATTTCCCCTTGCACCCTGTTGCCGAACAGCAGCGTCCGAAATGTACCTATATGATTAACTCGCTGAACGAGATCAAATCAATTTTGTGATGTAAGTTTAAATATCGGGTTTTACGATCTTGAAATGTTTTTTACACCTTTTACCAATTGTATTTTTTTTACAATTCCTTCCAGCTCCTTAATATCGCTCACCATAATTGTGAGATTTCCCTGGAACAGTCCTGCGTTCGAATCGACAGATATCGACCTAAGGGAAATGTTCTTTTCTTTCGATATGAGCGAGGTTATGTTGGTGACGATGCCAATGTCGTCGTGACCAACAATGCGAAGTGTAATTGGATATTGCGATCCTACTGACTTGCCTGACCAACGTGCCTTTACGATGCGGTAGCCGAAGCGGGCAATCATCTGGGGCGCATTGGGACAGTCGGTTCGATGAATTTTTATCCCACCCGTCACAGAAACAAATCCGAAAACATCATCGCCATAAATAGGATGACAGCATTTTGATAATTTGAAATCTACATTTTTTAAATCCTCACCTATTACCAATACATCATCCTTGCCGGTGGTTTCGTTGGACTGTACGTCGGCTGTGAATGATTCAGCACTTCGTATTTCCGGTGGTTCGGTTGATGTTTCTTTTCTTTCAAGTTCAAGATAAGCTTCGCGTACATCAAGAATGTCCAGTTTCTCGTGAGCGATTTCCTGGTAAAAGTCACTAACTGTTTTGAAACCTTTTTTCTTTGCTAAACGGGATAGCTTGCCATCATCAAGGTCTATTTTCCAGTTTTTAAAGCGTCGAATCAGTGTCTCGCGACCCATTTCGGCATCTTTGTATTCAACTTCCTTCAGCGCCTGACGAATTTTGTTTTTTGCCTTCGATGTTGTTACTACATTTAACCACGATACATTTGGCTTTTGCGTTGGCGAAGTGAGGACTTCTACCTGATCACCATTGTTTAACCCATACTTAATGGTCATGTTTTTACCATTCACTTTGGCGCCCACGCATTTCGAGCCTAAGCCGGAGTGAATTGAAAACGCAAAATCGAGTGCGGTAGCGCCTTTGGGTAACTTGTGTAAATCGCCATTCGGAGTAAAAACAAAAACTTCTTTATCATATAAATTCAATTTGAATTCATCCATAAAGTCGACTGCATTCAATTCGGGATTTTCGAGAATTTCGCGAATGCTCTTGAGCCATTCGTCCATTCCTGACTCACTTTTAATACCTTTGTATTTCCAGTGAGCAGCCAAACCTTTTTCGGCAACTTCATCCATTCTTACGGTTCGAATCTGCACTTCCACCCACTTTCCTTCCGGCCCTAGAACGGTAGTGTGCAAACTCTCGTAACCATTCGATTTTGGTATCGAAAGCCAGTCACGCAAGCGTTTAGGGTTGGGCTGATACATATCGGCAACAATAGAATAAGCTTGCCAACAAGCCGCTTTTTCTTTTTCGTAGGGAACATCAAATATAATACGGATTGCAAAAAGATCGTATATGTTTTCGAATGGTGTATTTTGCTTTTTTATCTTGTTATAGATCGAATGAATCGATTTTGTGCGTCCTTTGATGTCGAAATGATAGCCAAGCTCGTCTAATTTTTCTTTGAGCGGAGTAATAAATTCGTGGATGTACTTGTCGCGCGACCGTTTTGTTTCATTCAGTTTGTGTGCAATTTCTTTAAATATCTCACGGTTGGTGTGTTTTAAGGATAAATCTTCCAACTCTGTTTTGATGGCATATAAACCCATTCTGTGAGCCAAAGGCGCATACAAGAACGAACTCTCGCGAGCTACATTTACTCTGTTCTCTGAATCGTAGTTGTCGAGCGTTCGCATTATTTGCAAATGTTCGGCAATAATAATCAAAATCACTCTGATGTCTTCGGCAAAAGTAAGAAAGAGCTTTCTGAAATTTTCAGTTTCGATGGATGTGTTTTTTTCGTACAACTCCCTTACGCGCGTTAATCCAAGAATTATTCCACTTACATTGGTTTGGAATGTCGTTTCAATTGTTTCAATTTCAATTGCTTTGTTCTCGACAAGGTCCTGTAAAAGAACACTCAAAACTGCTGCTTTTCCAAGTCCTATTTCATTCAGCAGCGTGTCGGCAATGCACAATTTATCGTACAAAGTGTGACCGAACTGAAGGCTTGCTTGTGTGTTGGCACTATAGAACTTCTTGAGAAGTAAATGAAGCTCTTTTCTTTCTTCATATGTCAAAAGTTGAGTGTGTGCATGCAATAACCTTCGGTAATATGCGCTGACACTAACTATAGAATTTACTTTTGTCATAAATTATGGATAGAATTAAAACGGGGAAAATTAATAATGCAAATATACGACACAAAAATCAAGAAGATGAATTGTAAATGAAAAAAATACAAAAAACGCATAAATTAATAAGAAAGAGAAAAAAACAATGAAAAAAAAAGGACTTTTAATATGGTGAATTGGATTTTCTTTTCTAAATTTGCAGTCTGAAAAAACACAGGATATTGACTTCAAAAAATACTTAGTCGAAAATAAAAACAGCAGTTAAATAAAAAACAATAATTTTAGCATGAAAACAATAATCAAAATTTTACTTGTAGCTTCAATTGGTTTACTTTCGTATATGTGCGTTATGAGTATTGTGACGCCCATAAAGTTTGATGAAACAAAAACTGCAAGGGAAAAAGTAATTATTCAAAGATTAATCGACATTCGTACCGCTGAAGTGGAATTTAAAAACCAAAAAGGTGTATATACTGACAGTTTTCCTGAATTGTTCAACTTTCTGAAAACTGCAAAGAAAAAAACAGTGTTGAAAGAAGGTTCGTTGTCGGATAAACAACTAGAAGCTGGACTTACAGAGGCTGCTGCTGCGAGAATTGTTCGCAAAGGTAATAAAGCGGAAATTATTGCTAACGGACTTGAAAATTTCCGTCGTGATACAGCATATCTTAACATGATTGAATCCATCTTTCCTGAAAAATATACACTTGAAACGATTGAGCAATTGGCTGAGATACCTTTCTCGAACAACGAAAAGTTCACTTTGAAGGTAAATAATGAGTATTACAATGCAACCAACATTAAAATTCCATTGTTCGAAGCAACGGCTGCTTACACCACTTACTTGTATGATCTGAATCGTCAGGAAATGTTGAACGTTATTGATCTTCAGAAAAAGCTTGAAAAATATCCTGGTTTACAAGTGGGTTCTGTTATTGAACCAAACAACAACGCAGGAAACTGGGAATAATATATGTCTTAACTTTTCTTTGGCAACCGACAGTTTTTAGTTTTTTTCTATATTTATTCGTTTGCCTGTACATATGACTTCAATCGTTAAAGATCTCAACAAAAATCCATATAGTTTATCCATTCGATTTTCATCGGATGGATTTTCTTTATATATATTCGACGAAAATCAGAATCAGCTTTCTGAGAGAAAT
This sequence comes from uncultured Paludibacter sp., assembly GCA_963678465.1. GTDB lineage: Bacteria > Bacteroidota > Bacteroidia > Bacteroidales > Paludibacteraceae > Paludibacter. The sequence continues at coordinate 2,094,243 of OY782858.1, read as the reverse complement.
GTTACCTTGGAATCGATTCCCGAAACCAAGGATGCGTTTATTGATATTCTTTCGGGCGTTGATGAGTTGAGTTTAAACTTTAGTTCTGTTCGCCTGATCTTTGAGTCGGAATTGTATTCGGTGATTCCTTTAGCCGTATATAGCGAGCAGGATGAATTGGCGCTTTTTAGCTTACATCATAACAGTATTAAGCCTACGGAGTGTATTTTGAAAAATGAACTGCTGGCATGGGATGCTGTATTGCTTTTTAGCGTTCCAGCTGTTATTCAAAGTGTTTTTTCGGATGTTTTACCTGAAGTGAAAATTGAGCATCATATTTATACGTTCGTAAGCGATTTTGTAGCTCTCGTAAACGACAGCAATATGCACATTTGGTTGAGGCCAAATTGTTTGGACGTTGTTGTAATTAAAAAAGGAAATCTGCAATTAGTCAATAGCTTTAAATACAAAACAAACGAAGATTTTGTTTATTTTGTATTAAATATATACGATAAACTTTCGTTGGATCGGGAGCAATGCAAGCTATCGATTCACAACGCTTCAAAAAAGAATGATCTTATCGAATTGGCATCGAAGTATATATCGCATTGTAATTTTATTGATTAGAGAAGTATGAGGATCATAAGTGGAACGTTTAAGGGGAGAAGAATCAGTGCTCCAACTAATATAACTGCTCGCCCAACCACCGATTTTGCGAAGGAAGGTTTATTTAATTTGCTCAATAATAAGATCGATTTTGAAGGCATTGAAGTGCTGGACTTGTTTTCAGGTACCGGTGGTATAAGTATAGAGTTTGTTTCGAGGGGTTGTAGTAGCGTTATAAGCGTAGAGCAAAGTGACCGGCATTGTGCATTTATTCGCAAAGTGTGTAACGAATTAAATATAAGTAATTTGTCGCTGGCAAGGTCGGATGTTTTTCGTTTTATTAATTCATGTAACATAAAGTTTGACCTTATATTTGCCGATCCACCCTACGAGCTGAAGCAGCTAAGCGATATTCCTGATTTAATTTTTAAGAAAGGATTATTACTGCCGGAAGGAATACTTGTTCTTGAGCATTCGGCCAAAGATGATTTCAGTGCACATCCAAATTTCGAATCTCATCGGAACTATGGGAATGTTAATTTTAGTTTCTTTGTTCAGTAAATAACAGAAAACGCCTCTTTATATAATTAAAGGGGCGTTTTCCGTTGTTAATGTGATTAATGATTAATAACCAAGTATTTTAAGCATAGACTTATAACTTTGTTCTTTCGCAAAAAGTTTTGTAAAATACTCACCATCTTCATCTTTATCTATAATTACTAGTTTAGGTGCCGGTATCAGGCAGTGTTGAATGCCACCGAATCCACTTAATGATTCCTGATACGCTCCGGTGTGGAAGAAGCCTATGTACTGCTCACGGTCTTCCTGCATTTTAGGAAGGAATATTGCATTTGAATGTACTTCGGCATTGTAAAAGTCTTCGCTGTCGCAGGTAAGGCCTCCTAAATTGACGCGCTCGTATTCTGAATCCCAGTTGTTGATGGCTAAAAATACATAACGTTGATTAATTGCCCAAGTGTCGGGTAAAGTAGTCATAAAAGAACTGTCTATCATGTTCCACAACTCGCGATCGTTTTGTTTCTTTTGGTTCACTATAGAGTAGAGCATGGCACCACTTTCGCCCACTGTGTACGATCCGAATTCAGTAAATATGTGAGGTTCGGGCACTCCGTGCTGTCCGCAAATGGTTTTTATCTGAGCTACGATCTCTTCGGCTATATATTCATAGTCATAACTCATGTCCAAATGAGTCTGAATCGGGAATCCTCCACCAATGTTTAAGCTATCAAGTTCGGGGCATTTCTTTTTAAGTTCGCAATACAAATTAACTGCTTTGTTTAATTCATTCCAATAATATGCAGTGTCTTTAACTCCGGTGTTGATGAAGAAATGAAGCATTTTCAGTTCAACCTGAGTGTTCTGTGCGATATTTTTAGTGTAATAAGGAATAATATCTTTGTAGCGAATGCCTAGCCTCGATGTGTAAAAGTCGAACTTTGGTTCTTCTTCGGCAGCAATTCTTATTCCTACTTTAAACTTCAAATCGAAATCCTTAAGCAATAGATCTAATTCGAACTTGTTGTCAAGAATGGGGATTACATTTGTAAACCCGATACGCATTAGATTTTGGATGTTTTCAACATATTGAGGACGCTTAAATCCATTACAAATCACATAGGTATCTGGCTTCAGGAATCCCTGTTCGTGTAAAGACTCCATAATATTTATGTCGAAAGCCGAAGATGTTTCGAGATTAACGCCTTGTTTCAGAACTTCTTCCATAACAAACGAAAAGTGAGAACTCTTGGTACAGTAACAATAATTATAGTCGGCATTATAATCCACTTTTGCCATGGCTACATTAAACATTCTTCTTGCTTTCTGAATATTCTGAGCAATCTTTGGCAAATATGCAATGCGTAATGGAGTGCCATATTGTTTTATTATGTCCATCAACGGAACACCGCACCATTCTAAGTCATTTTCCACAACGCTGAACTCTTCGTTTGGAAATTCAAATGTCTGCTCAATAAGATCTTTGTATTTATTTTTCATATGGAATAAACGAATTGGATTTATGTTGTATAACTAAATTGTTCAGATGAACTTTTATTTGGTAATCTAAATTGGCTGGTTGTAATATATAGTACGAATTTGAATGCAAAAGTACAAAATAATTTCTATATTCAGAGATGTCTTTATTGCTTTATACTTTTATTAGTTAAGGTTTTTATGTTGAAAGGCAGGTTGTTTGATTATGTGTTTGTTTTGTCATTACAATACTTAAATATATTTAACAAAATGTTTTTTTTATTTTTATGTGAAAAATATTATATTTGTAAAGTGCGAAAAACAGAAATCGTACGTTTAAGAATAACTAGTACTTAATTAATTATTTATTTATGAAGAAAATTATTTTGACATTTGCACTTGTGCTATGTTTTTTCTCTGCACTTAGTGCGCAGGTAGATGGTAAGGCGATAGGAATTCGCTTTGGACTTGGTGGTGAAATTTCGTATCAACATCCAATGGGAAATGCTAATCGTTTAGAATTAGACCTTGGCCTAAACAGTTATGGTTTTGGTTTGAATGGTATTTACCAGTGGGTTTGGGATTTGTCGGCGCTTGCTGATGGATTTAACTGGTATGCAGGTGCAGGTGTTGGAGTTGGTGCTTACGATTATGCTAACACAAGCAAGAATTTCAACTTTGGTGTTCTTGGTCAGGTAGGGATTGAATACAATTTCAATATCCCATTGCAACTTTCCCTGGATTATCGACCCGGAGTTTTTGTAGGTAACGGATTTAATTCGTCGTACGATGGAATTTGTTTGGCTGCCCGCTTTAGATTCTAAGATTATAGATCGAAAAGAAAACGCTGTTACATTTTGTAGCAGCGTTTTTTTTTGTGTTAAGCACCAAGTGCTCTCAATGCCTCAAAAACAAGAATAGCAGGCCACACCAATGCTTTTAAGAAGCCAAGCACGCCAAGCCAGAATGTTGTGGCTTGCGAGATGAAATAGATTGCTGCGCCTATCATCCCAAGTCCATAAACAGCACCCGACGATGCAGATGCCTGATGATTGTAATTTTTCTTACTACAATCTTTTTTTGATTCGTCGCTCATAATAATTCTATTTTTAGTTGATTCAGAGACTAACTATTTTTTTGTGATATCAATTCAATGTCATTCCAAAATCCCGGGTACGATTTGCTGACTACATGAGGATTTTCAATGTTTATTGGTTTGAAAAATGCAATAGGAGCAAAAGCCATCGCCATGCGATGGTCTTCGTAAGTTGCAATATTGATTTGTTCGTTAACATCACATTTTTGACCATTCCAGGCCAATTCACCTTCGGTAGGTTCGTATAAAACATAACCCATTTTGGCTAATTCATGAATCAAAGCAGCAACCCGGTCAGTTTCCTTGATTTTCAGGCTTTGTACTCCTTTGAAATGGAATTGTATGTTTTTCAGGCAGCATGTAACAGCAAATGTCTGAGCTAAATCGGGCTGATCTACAAAATCAAATATAAATTCAGATAAATTATTACCGTTGGGAGTAAGCACAACTCCTTCCGATTTATATTGAGTACTCACTCCCAATGCTTCGAAGAGTTCAGCCACCTTACTGTCACCTTGAGAGCTATTGTTTTTCAATCCTTCTAAATAAACCTTACCTTTGCCGGATACCGACACCATTGCATACCAATAAGAAGCAGCCGACCAATCGGATTCGACCTTAAACAGTACAGGGGTATAAGTTTGTGCTGCTATTTCAATCACATTTTCATTAAGATCAACGTGGACACCGTATTCCTTCATCAAACTCATTGTCATGCGAATGTACGGTATTGAAACGATATTCCCGGTTAGTGTTATTTTTAAGCCTTTCTGCATGTACGGAGCAATCATCATCAATGCTGATATGTACTGGCTACTTACTCCTCCGTTCATACTGATTTCACCACCCATTAAGGCGCTGCCGAAAATTCTCAAGGGTGGATAACCTTCTTTCTCCACATATTCAATACGTGCACCTAAACTATTCAGAGCATCTACCAGTAAAGCAATCGGGCGATTTTTCATACGTTCGCTGCCGGTTATGGTCCATTCGCCCATTGTTTTCGAGAGAAAAGCTGTCAGAAATCGCATGGATGTGCCTGCAGCACCAATATCAAAAACGCTATCATTTGAGTTTAAAACTTTCACTAATACATTCGTGTCATCGCAATCAGCAAGGTTTTGAACATCGTACGGACTGTATGCTAAAGCATTTAAAATCAATACTCTGTTACTAATGCTCTTTGATGCTGGAAGTTTGATGCTTAACTCATCGGGCATTGTGAGTAAGTCCAAATGTTTTACTGTCATATTTAAACGAAGAAGAGAAAAGTCAATTATTATTACGCTATTTTAATCTAATAAGTAATTTCTGATGCGTACATCCTATTTTTTTTGTAACGAGTACCTTTATAGCAAAAAAAACATTTTCAGATTATATCACTGCAAAAATACATATTTTTCTACAGTTAATTACATCAAAAAAAAGACTACACCTTAAATAACAAACTAAAAAAAACATACCTTTGTCCTATATTCGAAATTTTTAAATATGAAAACGAAAATTCTTTTATTCATCTTCCTGATTTCAAGCTATCAAAGCTCAATTGCTCAGGGACTAACACAACTCACACCAGCAGCAACGGGATTAAACGAGAGCAAGTTAACGAATGCTGACAACGCCATTCAATTGTCAATTTACAGAAAAGAAATACCGGGAGCCGTGCTTGGAGTTGTTAGTAAGGGGAAAATAGTTTATTTGAAAGCTTACGGGAATAAACAGACTTATCCTGATGTACAACCAATGAGTGTTAACACTGTTTTTGATCTTGCATCGTGTACAAAGCCTTTAGCGACTGCCACTTCTGTTATGATTCTTATTGAAAAAGGTATGATTGGGTTGAATGACAATGTAGCATCGTACCTGCCAGGTTTTTCAAATTTTACTGAGGGAAAAGATGAAAAACAAATAAAAATTATTCATTTACTGACGCATACATCAGGTTTGCCCGCTTATGCACCAGTGTCGGCTTTAGAAAAGCGCACTGGATTACCACTTCCGCAGGTGTTGACGCTGTATATTGATTCATGCAGGCGTGAATTTGAACCGGGAAGTAATATGAAGTACAGTTGCTTGAATTATATCACCTTACAGCATATTGTTGAAACTGTAAGTGGAAAAAATCTGAGAGATTTTTGTAAAGAAAATATATTTGATGTGCTGAATATGGCACAGACAGACTTTAATCCATCGGATGAAATGAAAATTGAATGTGCGCCAACCGAAAAGCAAAAAAATGGATCAGTATTAAAAGGTGTTGTACATGACCCATTGGCTCGTGTCATGAATGAAGGAATATCGGGTAATGCAGGATTGTTTTCGAATGTAAATGATCTTGGTATATTGGTAGCTGCGTTGATGAATGGAGGAGAGATAAATGGCAAACGAATTTTGAGTCCTTTGAGTGTGAACCTTATGACTACTTTGCCGGAGTCATTGAAAAAATTCGGACGTACGCCTGGTTGGGATATGTCATCGGCATATTCAGGTTGTAAAGGCGATTTGTTTAGCTCAAGTACCTATTGTCATACCGGCTACACAGGTACATCGATTGTAATTGATCCTGAAAATGATATAGCGGTTATTTTACTCACTAACCGTGTACACCCGACTGACAGGGGAAGTGTTGCCAAACTCAGAACATCGGTTGCAAATGCAGTAGCGGGCTCGATAAATGAAAAACGCGCTCTGAAAAGTAAATAGTACTTTTGCCGAGCGCGTTTTAGGCTTTTAAAAGGAAAGGTTATACGGCAAGCTCGTATATTTTTTTAATATCTTCCTGTTTCAGTTTTACAAAACTTCCCATTGTATGTTCGCCTAATCCAATAGAGCTTACTAAAGTTGGGATGTCTTCAGCCTTAGCGCCGAGTTGTGAAAAACGGATAGGCATTCCTATTGAAGTCATAAACTGCTCGTATTTTTCAATTCCTTTACGTGCGGTATTTTCAGGATTGCTAAAATCCATTTCGCACCCCCAAACACGTACAGCAAATTGTGCAAAGCGCATAATGTCATTCTGCATCACATACTTCATCCAGGCTGGAAACATAACAGCCAGACCAGCACCATGGGCAACATCATACAACCCCGATAATTCGTGCTCCATGCCATGCGATGACCAGTCCTGCTCGCGCCCAACACCACAAATGTCGTTGTGTGCAACCATACCAGCCCACATCAGATTGGCACGGGCTTCGTAATCATTCGGATTTGAGAGTGCTTTTGGAGTTTCGTTTATTACAGTCAGCAAAACGGCTTCGCATAAACGGTCGGTGATTTCTACATTTTTAGTGTTTGTAAAATAACGTTCCATTACGTGTGCCATCATGTCGGTAGCGCCACAAGCAGTTTGATAAGCGGGCAACGAACAGGTTAATTCTGGATTCAGGATGGAGAAAACCGGTCGTAACAAATCGCTGTTAGCAGCGCGTTTCAACATGCCATTTTCGTGAGTAATTACTGATCCTGTCGAGCCTTCACTTCCGGCAGCAGTGAGCGTAAGGATAGTGGCAACCGGCAATGCTTTTTCTACTTTTTTTCCAAGATAAAACTCCCAGAAATCGCCATCAGAAACAGCTCCCAATGCAATGGCTTTAGCCGAATCGATCACACTTCCGCCGCCAACAGCCAGAATGAAATCTATTTTTTCTTTTTTGCAAATGTCGATACCTTTGTAAACCAGTCCGCTGCGCGGATTTGGGACTACGCCTCCCAATTCGGTAAATTTTATTGCTGATGCTTCGAGCGATTTTTTAACTCTGTCGAGCAATCCGCTTTTCAACACAGAGCCACTGCCGTAATGAATCAATACATTTGTGCCTCCAAAACGTTTTACATATTTACCTGCTTCGTTTTCTCTTTCTTTCCCAAATACAAAAAAAGTGGGACTATAAAAATTAAAATTATTCATAACTTTATTTTGTTTTATTTTATTTGATGAATTATGCTCTGATTATGTTATCAATTTAGTTTTTGCAGGCAACAACTATAATTCACCATTGGTTTGTGACGAAAATATTTTATTGAAGTTTCAGTTTTTCAATCAAATCGTCGCCCAGTTTCGTTTTTAATTTAATATGATTCAGCACTTCGAGCACAAAAGGATTGCTTTCAAAGTTTCCTCGTACCGATTCAAAATCCTGATGTTTCTGTTCTTCATTTCCATCAACACCGAAACCGGTTTTAGAGTTCAGATCAAATTCTTTTTTTGCATCGCTGTAAATTAATTTGTCAAGTTTTACAACAGACTCTTTCCACAATTCAATCATCGAAAAAACATCATCATAAGTAACTTCTGTGAGTTTCTTGTCCCAGTATTTCAGTAATTTACTTAATGCCCAAGTCCATTCGTACTTGTAGTAGTTTTTGTGCATATTCTCAAATCCCTGCTGAATTTGATCTAGATTATGTTTGTTTGCTTCAATTTCACAAAGCAATGTGTCGATTATGTTTTTCGGAGCAATTAAACCCGATAAATCTATCCACTCGCCAAAACCTTTATCGGTGTCGGGCTGAAGTTTTGCTCTTATTTCCTCAATACTCAAATAGGTGTTGTCTTTAAGCCTGCTTATGAGTGAATTGCCGAGAAATTTGTTGATTGCGATATTGTAAAATTCTATTCCCTTGCTTAAAGATGAATTTTTAATATTGCAGTTTTGATAGGTATAAATGCTTGTGGTTTCGCCAGATGTTTGCTGTATGTTTCTGAGTATTTCAGTCCCTTTTATCATTTTCTGAATGGTGTATGGACTCAGTAAATTGAAGTTGATAGGATCTAGTTTTCGGCTATCTTTTCTGTTGTCGCGTTTGGGCCATTTTTGCGCATCGCGGATGGTTCCAACGCTCCGTAGGTTAACGCCCGGAACAAGGTAACTGTCAGTAGCATTTTCGATGAGGTACGAGAATGGTAAATCGGAAGTGTCGGAATGTTTGTAATGGCGTCCCATGACGAGCGTAAATGCGCCTATTTTAGCTGGCCAAAGCAGATAAGAATCGCTTGTGGTTTTCGATCCGCGTTCACAAATTCCCTGATGTATAGGTCCTAACTTGTACATGTGATTGCTTTGGTTGGATCCGCTGCCTGCGTTAAGAAACGAGAACATACCCGCTATCAGTAAGGTGGATTTATGATGTGATACAGTATAAGGTCCGGCAAAAATTGCTGTTGCCTCTCCATGCATACCCTGACAGTTTGAGAAGAACAGAGAATCAAGCGCCGAATAGTGTTTCCCCATAATACAGCCCTGGCCAATAAAACAACGCGAGATCAATGTAGAATCGGTAACCGATACTCCTGAACTTAAAATAAAATCGTTACATTTAACACCGGAACCGATGATAACAGGAGCACTTTGGTTGCTGTTCACCGTGCCATTTTCGAGCAACGAAGCTCCTTCGATAAGGGCATAATCACCAATTCTTACATTTTTAATTGTACCACAATTCACAATCCGAACATTTTTTGCAATGTAGCCTTTGTTCGATTTTTGAGAATTAGCATATTCATCAATTAAATGTTGAAGATTTTGGATGAGTTGTGGACGGTGACGATAGAGGGTGAGTATGTAGGCCAATGGTGCCGAAAGCCAATCAAAAATTGGAATTTCGCGTCCACCACCTTCGTTCATTACCGGTACTTTTACTCCATTGCCGAATGCAGTAATTCCATCAACCAAAATAAGATTGACATTTTCGATGTAGGAATTATCGTCAATTTTATAATTAGCAATATAATTGTCAATTTTGTCAATAAAAACATCGTTACCCACTGTACAGTTGTGTAAGCAGCAGTTGTTTAGCCCCGAATGTTTCTTCAGGCCTCCGGCAAGTTCAAATACTTTGTTGAAAGTTCCTAATTCAATTTCGCCCGAAAAATGTACATTGGTTACGAATGCCGGCGAAAACTCTTCGGCTACCCTCACGTTTTGCCATGATTCGGCTGTGCAACCATAAACGGTTAGTGTGGCAATTTCTTTTTCTGTAAGTTGACGATAAGCTGACATAATTAGTTTTTGATTTTTAAAATTTTATGTAATTTGCCTGAGCGTATGAAAAATCGAAAATGTATATCGGTATAGATGTTTTTGGTTGATATATAGCTACTTATTCTTCGTATTTTTGAAACAAAAAATCGTTATATGGATATCGTTCTACATGAATTGCTTTGATTTTAGCATACATAATTGCCTTTAAGTCATCCATATTCATTTTATCGCGTGCCGAAATAAATATACAATTGTCATTTAGTTTCGACATCCATGTTCTTTCCAGCTCCTCAAGACTGATGTTTTCACGCTTCACAGGCGATAAATCATCTTCATCTTTTGGAACATAACTAAATGCATCGATTTTATTAAAAACAAGTATAGTTGGTTTCTCCACGGTGTCGATTTCTTTCAGCGTTTGCTGTACTACTTCGAGTTGTTCTTCAAAGTTAGGATGCGAGATGTCGACAACATGAATCAGTAAATCAGCTTCACGCACTTCATCGAGGGTTGATTTGAACGACTGAACCAAATGATGAGGTAGTTTACGAATAAAACCAACAGTGTCCGACAATAAAAACGGAAGGTTGTCAATAATTACTTTCCGAACGGTAGTGTCGAGCGTAGCAAAAAGTTTGTTTTCAGCAAAGATTTCCGATTTGCTTAACAGGTTCATAAGTGTTGATTTACCAACGTTTGTATAACCAACCAGCGCAACCCGAACCATTTTTCCGCGGTTTTTTCGTTGTGTCGACATTTGTTTGTCGATATCTTTCAGGTTTTGTTTGAGCAATGCTATTTTGGTAAGAATAATTCTTCGGTCGGTTTCTATCTGCGTTTCGCCCGGTCCACGCATACCGATACCACCCTGTTGGCGTTCGAGGTGAGTCCACAAACGTGTAAGGCGGGGGAGCATGTACTGCAACTGAGCTAGTTCAACCTGTGTTTTAGCATTGGCTGTTTGGGCTCGTTTAGCAAAAATATCGAGAATCAGGTTAGTCCGATCGAGAATCAGCACCTTTAATTCTGCTTCAATGTTTCGCAATTGCTTTGGGCTTAGTTCATCATCGAAAATCACAAGACCGATCTCATTCTCGTCGACATATTGCTTGATTTCCTGCAACTTTCCAGGACCAACAAAAGTCTTAGGGTTTGGGTAGTCAATTCGCTGGAAAAACATTTTTTCGGGCGTAGCACCGGCAGTATCAGCCAAAAAAGCCAATTCCTCAAGATATTCCTTTGCTTTATCTTCTTTCTGATTTTGAGTAATTAACCCTACCAAAACAGCCCTTTCCTGATATATTTCTGTCTGCATTTGAATTTATTAAAAAAACCGTTTGGAACATACCAAACGGTTTTTAAAGTTTTTTATTTTAATGTGTATTCGATTGACCGTTGGTACAACCGACATCAAACTTTTAATACTATTGTAATTTGAAGTTAACAGGTAATGTGTATTTAACACGTACCGGTTTTCCACGTTGTTGTCCGGGACTCCATTTGGGCATCGATTTGATAACACGAATAGCTTCTTTGTCCAAACTTGCATCTACGCTACGAACTACTTCTACGTCTACTATGGTACCGTCGCGATTTACAACGAATTGACAAATAACACGTCCCTGAACACCGTTTTCTTGTGCTATAACCGGATATTTTACATTATCTCCAAGAAATTTAAACAGAGCGGCATCACCACCAGGGAAAGAAGGCATTTTTTCAACCACCTGAAAAACGACATTGTCTTCTTCTTCTTCTATAGGAGCACTTGTAACTGGTGCGCTAACAACAACTACCTTGTTTTTGTCATCTTCAGTGTTGATTTCTACACTTGCAACTTCAACGTTGTCTTCTACAACATTTAAAATTTCCACAATCTCCGGAGCAGGAGGAGGAGGAGGAGGTGGCAATTCCTGAGCTGTTTGAACCACTTCAATTTCTTCTTCTGCAAGCAAACTTGTATCCGTTGCAGCATAGACTGTTACTTCTCTGTCAGTCCATTCAAATCCGATGTAAAGCAATGATAAAACCATAACAAGTCCCATCATGACAAATAGCATCTTTTTGTCTTCCAGGCTTGCTTTAGGTGATTTTTTTACGTCCATAATTTATGATTGTTTTATTATATTTTTCTGAAGGGCAAATGTAATATTATTTTTTCAAAGTTTATTTGTCTTGAGCAAAAAAAATCATTTTTATTTGACAATTACTTTAAAGTGCTGATTTCTTTGTTTTTTTTTAGTTCAAAATATAATTTTTTTTAGTTCCTGCGTTTTTGATAATGCTATAATCACTGTTTTCAATTTTTTTGATGCTGAAAAATACCGTACCTTTGGTTACGTTTTCTAAAAAAATGAACAATTTTCGGGTTTACAGCTTCACAATACAGACTTGTCAGATGAACAAAAAACTTTATCTATTGTTAATATTCTCGCTCGTTAGCTGGCATGCGTTTTCGCAAGCGGGAAATGCCATATACTCATTCCTCGAGTTGCCTGTTTCGTCACGACAAGCGGCTTTAGGCGGTTCAAATATATCGCTCAGAGATAATGATATGAATTTCGCATTCAGAAATCCGGCTCTGCTAACATCTGAAACTGACAATTCTTTAGGATTAAATATGGCTAATTATTTGGCCGATATTCGGTTTGGCTCAGCAATGTACGGAAAAAATTTCGGAAAAAATAATTTTTTTGCACTTGGAGTACAATATGTCGATTATGGAACATTTGATGGCAGAGACGAATTAAATGAACCTATAGGTTTTTTTACGGCCAAAGATATGTCAATCAGCATTATATATGCTCGCCCATTAACTTCAAAAATTACTGTAGGCGGAACACTAAAGCCAATTGCGTCGGTCTACGAAGTTTATACCAGTTACGGAATTGCTTTGGATGCTGGCTTAAGTTACAATGACGATGCATCTTTATTTTCGGCAGGACTTGTAGTTCGTAATTTTGGTACGCAAATAAAAGGCTATTATGAAAATGAAGATGGTCAGCATTTAGAAGCGCTTCCATTGAATATTGAACTTGGAATTACGAAAAAATTAACACATGCTCCGCTCCGTTTTTCGGTAACATTACATAACCTTCAGCATTGGAACTTAAATTATGCATCGTTAAATCAGAAAACTACTACATTTGACGAAACAAAAGAAAATGGAGAAATTAGCTTTACGGATATGGCATTCCGACATTCAATTATAGGTGTTGAGTTTGTTCCTGGTAAGAATTTTTATCTTGCGGCATCGTATAATCACAGACGACACCAGGAGCTTTCGATGAATGGATTTAAAAGTATGGCCGGATTTTCGTTTGGTGGAGGTATAAAGCTTTATAAATTTCAGGTAGGTTTTGGAATGACTCAGTTCCAGGTGGGAAACTATTCTTATCAGTTCTCTATCAGTACTTCACTCAACGAATTCAGACTTTAGCATTACAGGCCACAATTGACAAAATAAACTTAGAATGAAAAAAATTATTGTTGCTATCGATGGTTTTTCATCGTGCGGAAAAAGTACAATGGCAAAAATACTAGCTCACGAAACAGGATATATCTATGTGGACACCGGAGCTATGTATCGTGCCGTTTCATTATTTTGTATCCGAAATGGCTGGATGACAGCCGCTGAAATGGATGTAGTCGCCATCGAAAAACATATTACTGAAATTCAATTAGAATTCAGAGCCAATGAGAATGGCAAGGCCGAAATGTATATGAACGGCGAAAACGTTGAAAATGAAATTCGTACATTAGATGTAGCCAACGGGGCAAGTCGAGTGAGTACGCTCGGAGCTGTACGCCGTGAATTGGTGAGGCAACAACAAAAAATGGGCGAAAAGAAGGGCATAGTAATGGATGGAAGAGACATTGGTACAGTTGTTTTTCCCAAAGCAGAGCTGAAAATTTTTCTTACCGCTTCTGCCGAAGTTCGCGCCCAAAGAAGATGGGACGAAATGAGGGCTAAAGGTGAAAATGTTGGTTATGAAGAGGTGCTGGCCAACGTTATTGAGCGCGATTTTCGCGATCAGAACAGGGAGGAGAGCCCTTTGCGAAAAGCCGAAGATGCTATTGAAATAGACAATACTACGCTTCAGCCAAATGAGCAGCAAGAAATACTCCGACAATTGTTTAAACAGAAAACATTAATGATGTGATGTTTACATTCTTTGACAACCTGATTTGTAAACTATTATTTTATTCGTTTGTTTGATTCTACAGAAGAATTTTCAAACGTTGAATACAATTAACAACAATAATCAACATATGCTGAATATTGAAATAGATAAGAAATCTGGATTTTGTTTCGGAGTGGTGAAAGCCATTTCGAAGGCCGAAGAAGAACTTGCAAAAAACGAAACGCTTTATTGCCTGGGCGACATAGTACATAACGGACAAGAAGTAGAACGGCTCACAAAAATGGGCATGATTACAATTGACCACAAACAATTGGCAGAGCTACACAATGCTAAAGTGCTACTGCGTGCACATGGCGAACCTCCGAGCACTTATCAGATTGCAAAAGAAAATAACCTTACATTGATAGATGCTTCATGTCCTGTTGTGTTAAAACTTCAATCGCGCATCAAAAATGCTTACGATGCATCGATAGACAATGACACGCAAATTGTTATTTACGGACATCACGGACATGCCGAGATTAACGGACTTGTGGGTCAAACCGAAGGGAAAGCCATTGTAATAGAGGATGAGAGTGAGCTAAACCGTGTTGACTTTTCGAAAAATATCCGGCTCTTCTCGCAAACTACCAAGTCGCTTGATGGATTTAATAGTTTGGTGAATACTGTTTCTGAAATCACCAAAGACAAAACAAACTTCGAATATTCTGACACTATTTGCCGACAGGTTGCTAATAGAATTCCAAATATTACTAACTTTGCACAACAAAACGATATTATTATTTTTGTAAGCGGAAAGAAAAGTTCGAACGGTAAAGTCTTATTTGAACACTCCAAATCAATCAATCCAAATTCTTATTTAGTGTCGGATGCCAGTGAAATAGATGCATTGAACATCGATTTAACAAAGAAAATTGGGATTTGTGGTGCCACTTCAACTCCTTTGTGGCAAATGGAGGAGGTGCAGAAAAGGCTGAACGAACTGAGCGAACGAGCTTCAGATCAGAAATGACAGTATCATAAATAGTAAAAAATGGAATACGGTATTAAATGTATTGGTTTATTAACTTCGGGAGGTGACTCTCCCGGCATGAACGCCGCTATCAGGTCGGTTACGCGTGCTGCTATTTTCAACGGCATACGTGTGAAAGCAATTTACAGAGGTTACAAAGGGTTGATAACCGGTGAAATAAAAGAGTTTCAGACCCAGAATGTAAGTAATATTATTCAGCAGGGAGGTACAATTCTTAAAAGTGCACGATGTGCTGAGTTTCGTACTCCCGAAGGTCGCCAGTTGGCCTATGAGAATATGCAAAATGAAGAAATTGATGCGCTTGTCGTGATTGGTGGAGATGGAACTTTTACCGGAGCAAGAATTTTTGCTCAGGAGTTTAATGTCCCGATTGTAGGTTTGCCCGGCACCATCGATAACGACCTTTATGGAACCGATTCGACCATTGGCTACGATACTGCATTGAACACAATTATCGATGCTGTGGATAAAATTCGTGATACGGCCACTTCGCACGAACGACTTTTCTTTATCGAAGTAATGGGGCGTGACGCCGGATTCCTCGCACTGAACAGCGCGTTGGCTTCGGGAGCCGAAGCAGCTATTATTCCGGAGCGCGAAACAAAAGTGGACCAGCTGGAGGAACTTATTAAAAACGGATTCCGTAAATCGAAAAATAGTAGTATTGTGATTGTTGCCGAAAGTGATGTGACTGGTGGAGCCAATGGACTTGCCGAAAGAATGCACAAAGAACATCCCGAGTACGATGTACGTGTTACAATTCTTGGGCATATTCAGCGTGGAGGATCACCAACGGCCTACGATCGTATCATTGCAAGCCGAATGGGTGTGGCTGCTATCGATGCCCTAATGGATGAGCAACGTAGCATTATGATTGGAATTGTTAACAATGAAATAGTTCATGTTCCGTTCACCAAGGCTATTAAAGACGACAAACCTGTAAACGAACAACTATTAGGTGTAATTCAGATTTTGTCAATTTAATTATAAATAATTTTACAAATCCCCTTTCGATCAACTTATCGGAAGGGGATTCTGTTAATAAGCACTTTTTCTATGCATACAACATCTATACTTTTTGTTTGTCTTGGTAATATATGCCGATCGCCTATGGCGGAGGGAATTTTTCGACAAGTATTAAAACAAAATGGCATTCTAAATGATTTTGAAATTGATTCTGCCGGTCTCATTGCTTATCATCAGGGCGAAATTCCCGACAGTAGGATGAGATATTTTGCCGAAAAAAGAGGCTATCATCTTGATCATCGTTCAAGGCCGTTTACGCGATTGGATTTCGAACGATTTGATATGATTATTGGCATGGACGACCAGAATATTGATGGACTGAAAGCTCATGCAATGACAAAAGAGGAGGAGAAACAAATTTTCAGGATGACAGACTTTTGCCGCAACGTACAGGCTGACCATGTGCCTGACCCGTATTACGGCGGCGATCAGGGATTTGAACATGTGATTGATATTCTTGAAGATGCCTGCAAAGGACTTTTAGACGAGATTATAGCATCTAAGCCACAATAAACTAAGCGTTCCAGATTTCCCAGGCGGCTTCTGCCTGTAATTCAAGCATTTTTTCGCCATTTAAAATGGTAGCGCCACGCTGCTCGGCTTTTTTCAGAAATAAAGTTTTTGCCGGATTGTATACCACATCAAAAACCAAATGCTCGGATGAAAGGAATTGATATGGAATGTCGGGACACGCATCAATGTGCGGAAAAGTACCCACAGGTGTTGCATTTATAATGACAGTGTAATCCTTTGTGGTTTCGGCGTCAAGTTCTGCGTAACTTATCATGCCTGATGTTGGGTTGCGCGAAACGAAAACTGTTTGAATGTTCAACTTGTTCAATACAAACTCAATGGCTTTAGATGCACCGCCGGTACCGAGAATGAGTGCTTTAGTGTGATGTGGTTTCAACAAAGGTTTAATAGATGCTTCGAAACCTACTGCATCCGAGTTATAACCTCTCAACAATAATTTATTCCCCGATCTGATAAATTTAATCACATTTACCGCTCCAATCCTGGCAGCTGTAGCATCCACTTCATCTAGAAAAGGAATTATTTTTTCTTTATAAGGAATTGTTACATTCAGTCCACACAGCCCGCTGTCTTCTTTCAGTGCAGTAAATTGCGAAATATCGGTAAGTTCGTATAAGTTGTAAATGGCATCAATTTTCCCGGTTTCAAATTTTTCGGAAAAGTATTTTTTTGAAAAAGAATGCCCTAACGGAAAACCAATTAAACCATATTTATTCATTTTTTCGAACGTTTTCTCAGAAATTTCACGAGGTAAAACAATACAACCAAAGCCAGCAAAATAAGTATAATCACACTCAGTTCGTGGCTGTATTCATTGATTAAATCGGCCTGTCCATGAGCAATGTAACCTACAAGTGCTAAAATGACATTCCATACAATTGCTCCCAGCGCCGTATAAAGTGTAAAGCTGAAAAGATTCATTCGAGCCAGCCCGGCAGGCAAAGAGATCAGTTGACGTATACCGGGAATGAGTCGGCCTATAAAAGTTGATATTTTACCGTGATTATTAAAATATTCCTCTGCTTTTTTAATTTTATCACTGCTCAATAGTAATAATTTACCCACTTTACTATCGGCCAACCGATACATTATGGGCCGTCCCAGCCATAAAGCAAGGAAGTAATTAATAAAAGCACCTATCAAAGCGCCTAATGTGCCGAACAATACCACAAGAAATATATTCAAATGACTGTCGGGTTTGCTGGCAATATAAGCAGCCGGAGGAATTACCACTTCGGAAGGGAATGGTATAAAAGAACTTTCAACCGCCATCAGAATAGTAATACTTGTATAATTCATATTGCCCTCGTACCATTTTTCTACCTTCTGCACCAACGATAAATCTTCGGCTTTCGCAGGTATAGAGTCATTTTGAGCAATTAAAAACATGAATGGCAACATAACCAGCAGGATAGTCAAAAACTTTTTTGTCATAATATGTTTAATTTAATTTAGTCGATCAATGCCGACATGTCTGCATCGGGGCAAACTTCTAAAAATAATGATTTTGCGTCGTTGCTCAAGGCAAACGCTTTGTTAATATGAAATTTGGTAGAGGCTATGTTACCCAATTTAAAAAAAGCAACTGCCATCAGAAAATCAATATACTCGAGGGTATTATCGAGCGAATACGCACTGCTATAATACTCTAAAGCTGTTTTATGTTCATTTTTGTCCATATAAATATTGGCTATTGCCATAAGCGTATCGGGTTGGTCGGGTTCCAGTGATATGGATTTCAGGTAAGCGCTTAAGGCGTTTTCCAGATCGTCGAGACCTGTAAGTCCCTCGGCCAGATACACCCATGCATCCGGAGCATCGGCTTGCAGCAACAAGGCCTGTCGGATATAGTTCAAACTTTCGACATACATTTCCTTCTCCAGCAAGCAAATTCCGATACCGGTTAAAGCATCGTAGTTGTCTGGTTTCAATTTCAATGATTTTTCGTAATACAGAATTGCATCATCGAAACGTTCCATTTTTTCATAACATTCGCCAATAAACAAATTGGACTGAAATGGGTCAAATGCAACTTTGTCGTATTCGTTATAGGCTTCGAGCGCTTCATCATACTGGCTCAGTTGGAAATGAGCATGTGCCTTTTGCAGGCTAGTGAGTACGTCGTCAGGGTTTATTGTTAAAACAAAATCATAAGCATCGATGGCATTTTGAAAATCCTGCATCGAAAAATAGATTTGTCCGAGGTTGAACCATGCTTCGGAAGCATATGCATCAATGTTTATAATCCGGTTATAAGTTTCAATTGCTTTTGTAAATTCAATCATTTGCTCGTAACAAAAAGCAAGTTCGAAAAGCAGATCGATATTTTTATTGTTGAATGCATCTCCTTTTTTCAGAAAATTCAATGCTATTTCAAAATTGAGTTGTGTAATAAAAATGTAAGCCAGATCCAGCGCGATGTTGTCAATGTCATCCACCTCATTTTCAAATAAGTTGCGGCTTAGCGACAAAGCTTCATTGTTTCTTCCCGATTTTAAGAAAGCTTCTACTTTGAGTAGTATGAGTTCGTAATTACCAGCGTCATTTACCGATTCGAGCAGGCGCGTTGCTTTCTGCACCTCATCGGCGATAAGATATATTTTAGCACGTTTTATCTGAAGTGAATTATTTCCGGGATGCAGCCTGAAACCCAGTTCAAGTGCCGTCGAACTTTCTTTTGTTTTTCCTTTATGCAGATAAAAGTCAACAATTGTCTCCAGCTCCTCTACATCGAAATAGCCCGGACCTCGTCCTTCGAGAAACTGCTCATACCTTTTCACCAATTCATTCGGCTCATCATCGAGAGGTATAGATAATTTACGAGTCATGTATTCTTTTTTTTTACAAAAGTAGTGCTTTAAATGCAATAAAATAAACTGTTTAACCTAAAAGTTTTCAACATGAAGCCCGACCCTATTGTAAAAAGCTAAATAGAAGGATGGAAAACGTTGATTTCGGAACAGTTTTTGAAAGGTTTTAGCTTTTCGGACATCAGCTTTTTTTGCAAAAAATTGTATCTTTGCACAAGCCCAGAAATTAAAATTAATAAAAAACAGATCATAAGTATGCACTTTTCAAAACTTTTTCAATATTGTCCGAAATGTGGTTCGCAGTTGTTTGTACAAAACAACGAAAAATCGAAGCATTGTCAGAGCTGTGATTTTGTGATGTATGTAAATGCATCGGCGGCAGTGGCAGTCTTTATCGTAAACGAGCAGAACGAGCTTCTGGTTTGTCGCAGAGCTAAGGAGCCGGCCAAAGGTACGCTTGATTTGCCGGGAGGATTTGTTGACGACAACGAAACAGCCGAACAGGCCGTAGTGCGCGAAGTGAACGAAGAGCTGAATATATCTGTTGTAGCTTCAGAATATTTGTTTTCGTTGCCCAATAAATACGAATACAGCAGCTGGACGATTCCGACACTTGATTTGTTTTTCTTGTGCAAAATAAAGGATTTTAAAGCCATAAAAGCAGCAGACGATGTGGCGTCATTTCATTTCGTTCCCCTAAATCAGCTGAAGGCAAGCGAGTTTGGATTAGATTCCATCCGAAAAGGGATTTCAATTTTCCTGAAAGAACGGGAAATATAATATAAATAAACATTTTACGTTTAAAAAACCAACTGTTATCGGTTCAAAATAAAGCATTTTATGATGAAAAAAACAATTGTATTAAGTTTGCTGATGAGTCTGTTTGTCGGGCTTGTTTCGGGTCAACAAACCCTTATCTACACCCATCAGGACGTACTTTTCAATCAAGGGAGAGAACTTTTCAATCAGCGTAAATTTGCTGCATCCTATCGTAGTTTCGAGGAATTTCTGAAGTCGGCCGAATTGACAAAAGCCGGTCAAATTCAGGAAGCCGAATACTATATTGCTGCCAATGCTTTCGAACTTCGGCAAACTAATGCTGAGGAAAAGCTTAATAATTATTTGTTCAAACATCCATACACTCCTTTTTTCGACAAAACAAATGTGATGCTTGGCATGCTCGAATATGAAAATAAAAAGTATGCCAGTGCGCTTACTTACTTTGGTCAGGTGAATGAGGATAGGTTGGGTCAGCGCGAACGCGTTGATTTTATGTTCTGTAAAGGATATGCTTCGCTCGAAACGAAGAATTATGTGCAGGCGCTTGCCATTTTCAAAGCTTTGAAAAATATGAACTCCCGCTATAACCTTTCGGCTACTTACTATTATGCCTATTCCGAATATACACTTGGAAATTATGCTGCCGCTTTGCCCGATTTTCTGAAGATAGAAGAACACCCGGCTTATAAAAACTTAGTGCCTTATTATATCATTCAAATTTATTATGCTCAAAAAGAGTACGATAAACTTTATGAACGTGCCGATAAATTGCTTGCAAATAATCCCGACAATAAAAACAATGCCGAGATATACCGCATTATGGGCGAAATAGCCTACAGTCAAAAAGAATATGCCAAAGCCATTGGCTATTTTAATAATTACGAAAAACTTACGCCTCAGGTTTTGCGTAACGATATGTATTTGATGGGTTTGTCGTATTACAATACCGATGATTTTTCGAATGCTGTGTTGGCATTGTCGAAAGCAACCACCGAAAAAGACGAAATCACTGAAAATGCCTATCTGCACTTGGGGAATGCGTACATTAAATTAAATAATAAAACAAATGCACGACTTTCGTACGAAGCGGCGTTGAGATCGAAATTTAACAAAACGATACGCGAAGAAGCACTTTATAATTATGCGCTGACGACCTACGAAACAACGACAGCTTTCGGAGAGTCCATCAAGGCTTTTGAGCAATTTCTCGCTGAGTTTCCGGGTTCAAAATATGTTGATAAAGCATATGATTATCTGGCAGCAGTATATATGACTTCCAAAAACTATGCTTCGGCTTATCAGTCCATACTCAAAATTAAAAATCCCAATCCGAAACTTGTAGAAACAAAACAATATCTTCTTTACCAACTTGGAACGGAGGCATTCGCTCAAAATAACCTGAACAAAGCCATCGAATACTTCAGCCTTTCGCTTCAAAGTTCGTCCACAGGCAAATATTCAGCCGAAAGTTACTATTGGCGTTCCGAAAGTTACTACCGCAGTAGTCAGTCCGATAAAAGCATTGCCGATTTGAAATCATTTTTCTCAAATTCGTATGCACGATCGAGTGTAAATTACAAGACTGCGAATTACGCATTAGCATACGCTTATTTCTCTCAAAAAAATTATAACGAGGCGCTTAACTGGTTTCTCAAGTATGTCGATGTAGAAAACAATTCCGGAGCAACCACCTATGCTGATGCATACAACCGTATTGGCGATTGTTATTTTAATGCACGTAATTTTACAAAAGCCGAAACTTATTATTCGCGGGCATCGTCATTGAGTCCGAACACAGGCGATTATGCGGCTTTTCAAAGTGCTTATGTGGCAGGTCTTCAGAAAAACTACAGTACTAAAATCAATCGACTCGAAAATCTTATTTCAAAATATCCAAAATCGGAATACATTGATGATGCTTTGTATGAAATAGGTCGGTCGTACGTTATGCTCGAAAGCGATGCAAAAGCCATTTCTACCTATCAGAAACTGTTGAGCGTTCAGCCTAACAGCAAGCTGGCACCTAAGGCAGCCCTCGAAACAGGTATGATTTATTTTAATCAGAATAATTACGATCAGGCTATAACAGCCTATAAAAAAGTGATTTCGGCTTATCCCGGCACCGAAGAATCCTATACCGCGCTCGAAAGTCTGGAGTCGGTTTATATAGAGAAAAATGATGTGGCTTCGTATTTGGCTTATGCCAAGACGCTGAATATGAAAATTGGTTCTAACGTCGCCAGTCGCGAAGATTCTATCTCGTACATTGCTGCCGAAAAACAATACATGAATGCCAATTACGCGCAGGCAATTAAAGGTTTGCGTTCGTATCTGAACAATTATTGCGCCGGAGGAAGGTATTGTACAAATGCTCAGTTCTATCTTGCCGATAGCTATTATCGTTCCAACGACAAGGACAATGCATTGGCTGCTTATCAGGCACTGCTGTTGCTTGCCGGAAGCCAATATAGCCAAGAGGCAACTACCCGATGTGCCGAAATTACCTACGATAAAAAGGATTTTAGCTCATCCATGCAATACTTCAAACAGTTACAAATGATGGCGCAGTCCACCGAAGACCGGAACATTGCCCGTTTAGGTATTCTTCGTTGTAGTTATTATTTAAATGATCATCAAAACACTGTCACGATCGCCAATGAAATAATAGCAGACACGAAATCCGGTGCCGACGTTATTTCCGAAGCACGTTACAACAGAGCCAAAGCCTATATCGCACTTCGTCAGACAGCTCAAGCAGTGACCGATTTGAAAACTTTAGCGACAGATACCCGCACATCTAACGGTGCCGAAGCTAAATATCTGTTGGCAAATCTGTATTTTGAGCAAGGTAAGCTGACCGATGCTGAGAATGAAGTAAACGATTTTGCTAAAAAGAATACTCCGCATCAATTCTGGCTCGCCCGCAGCTTTGTGCTGTTGGCCGATGTGTATATTCAGCAAGGCAACGATTTCCAGGCCAAACAATATCTGTTGAGTTTGCAGAAAAATTATACGACAGCTGATGAAATTCAGACCCTGATCACTGAACGGCTGAATGCGATTACGCTGCGCGAGAATCAAAGAATTACCAACTAACCAACGATATCGAATAAAAGGAATTGAAATATTTTAAAAAGAAAGCATGATGAAAACATCAAAATATATATTATCCGTTTTGTTAGCTATGTCGGTAGGGGTAAACGCACAAACAGTTGACCAAAACGTCACTGTGGAGCGGGAATATAAACCCATCATTCAGGATGCAGGGAAAATAATTTCTGTTCCCGAAGTTATCGAACCCAATGTAGAAAAAACAGCAGCTAAATATACCGAGTTTAATTTCCCCTTGCCGGTGGGGCAGAACATTCAAACGTTGAGTGCGGCCGAACTTGAACATCAACGACGTAAAAACCCGAACGATGCATTTGTGCGTATAGGGCTTGGAAACAACCTCAATAATCTGCTCGATTTTGCTTTGCCGCTACTGAAAAAAACAGACATGCGTTTGGATTTTAAGCTGAATCATTTAGCTACTTTCAGCAAGGAAGCACATTCAACCACACGCGCTGCTTTGGAATTCAATAACAACTATAGAAATTCAGAGTTTTATGCCGGTGTAGGATTGGGACACGAATATTTTAAATATTATGGCGAGCAGTTCGACATGACTGGTACTCCGAAAGACCTCACTTCACTGAGGACCGGGATATACGAAGAATTAAATTTTGTAAGAGTCAATCGTACAGCCCAACTTTTTTCGCTTGACAATATCGTCAATGGTGCCGATAACGATGTTTTTTGGCGTTTCAATGCTTTTGCAGGCATGCGTTCGTTGCCCGCGACTGAAAGTATACGTTATAAAGCCGAAGTTCAGTACCGCCTTTTCGATTCGCGCAACGGACTGACTGAGAATATTATTCACAGTAAAGCCAATTTCAATACACCTAATGGCAGAAACAGATCGGGTATCGATGTTGAGATGCAGAATATGATGTATAAAACCGATATTGCCAATGCTGTTATGAATGTGTGGGATGCGTATACTGTTTTCTCAATGAATCTATACTACAGCATAGAAAGCGAGCGCTGGGATATACGTTTAGGAGTGAAATCAAGTTTTTCGTTTGTTCATGGCCGCCCGTTCAATCCATCGCCCGATGTTTCGTTCGAATGGAAAGCTGTACCTGAATGGTTGGCATTTTATGCCGGAGCCGGGGGAAGTTACAAAGTGAATACACTTGATGGAATGTTCACCGAAAACCGGTTCTTGTTTTCCGACCTTCGTGTACAAGATACCTATACGCCTGTAAGTGCTTTTTTCGGAGTGAAAATCAAACCTGTTTATAACTTATTGTTCGATGCTTATGTAAATTATCAACGGATCGACAATCAGTACTTTTTTATAAACAAAGATTACGCATATTCATTGCTTTCGTCAGCGGTTTTAGGCTCACCCAACGATTCGATCATTTATACGAACAAATTTAATGTGGTTTACAGTGCTGCTACACTTGTAAAAGTAGGATTGCGTGCCAATTACAATCTGCGGAACCTTGTGAACATTCAACTGAAAGGCGCTTACAATGGCTGGGATGTGGAAGATATAGCCATGGCCTGGAACAAACCTAAATTCGAAGCCGACATGACAGCCGACTGGCGTGTGACCCGAAACCTGAATGTGACATCGAATGTTTTCTTCGAAAGCGAAAGATTTGCAAAACTTGGTGAGCAATCCATGCGCATGCGTCCGAAGGTAGATATCAATTTGGGTGCATCCTATTCTTATCTCAACTGGTTTACGCTGTTTGGTAAGGTAAATAACCTGACAAACAACAGGTATCAGGAATTTTATGGCTACGAAGTACAGGGAATGAATGTGTTGGTAGGCGCCTCATTTTCATTTTAGAAATCAAATAATTCAATATTCACAAAAAATGCCGGCAGGTCGTTGGGCCTGTCGGCAATTTTATTTCAACAATCAAATCAATACAACTTATGCAATTCCGGTATCAGCAACAATTGGCAGCAATCATTTTTTTATTTTTTTGTATAACAACCCTTTCGGCGCAAGTGCGTACAGGTGCTGAACGCACTGAGGCTTATCTTCCTTTGCTCAAAGGAAAAAGTGTGGCTTTGGTTGTGAATCACACCTCAGTTGTTGGTTCTACACATTTGGTAGATACACTTCAAAAGAGCGGAGTGAAAATAGTGAAGATATTTGCGCCCGAGCATGGATTCAGAGGTGAAGCGGCGGCTGGCGAACATGTAAACAGTACCACCGATCAGCGTACAGGGTTGCCTATTGTATCGTTGTATGGCAGCAACCGGAAACCCACTGCCGAACAAATGGGGGATGTTGATATTGTTTTGTTCGATATACAGGATGTTGGGGCTCGATTTTACACTTATATCAGCACTATGCATTATGCAATGGAAGCAGCTGCCGAAAATGGAAAACAAATGATTGTGCTCGACCGTCCTAATCCCTGCGATTATGTGGATGGTCCGGTGTTGACCGATGCTAAATTTATGTCCTTCGTAAGTATGCATGCCATCCCGCTGCTGCATGGCTGTACGGTGGGCGAACTTGCGCAAATGATCAACGGCGAAGGCTGGTTGAGCAAAGGTGTGAAATGCGATCTTAAAGTTATCCCGCTCAAAGGTTGGAAACATCGCCAGCCTTATTCTTTGCCCATCAAACCATCGCCCAATTTGCCGAATGACCAGGCCATTGCGCTTTACGCATCGCTTTGCCTTTTCGAAGCCACCGAAGTGAGCGTCGGGCGTGGCACTTATATGCCTTTTCAGGTCATTGGTTTCCCGAATCCCGATTTCGGTTCGTTTACATTTACTCCTGTGGCCATAAAGGGTTTTGATAATAAACCACTTCAGAAGGATCAGCTTTGTTATGGAATTGACTTGCGAAAAGCGAAAGATCCTAAAGGTTTTTCCCTTGCTTATTTTCTCGATTTTTATAAAAAATCAAAAGCAGATGCAGCCTTTATTTCCCGACCTGCTTTCTTTGATAAGCTGGCTGGAACAGATGTGTTGCGGAAGCAAATTATAGCCGGACTCGACGAGAAACAAATCAGACAAAGCTGGCAGAACGACCTGAATAAATACAAATCAATCAGAAAAAAATACCTGATTTATGCCGAATAATGCATCGGGGGCTGAGCAACGCTCTCCCCGGTCGGTTATTTCAGCTCAAGTTTATTGATGCCTTCGAGCACTTCGAATACGATAGGGCAGGTGTAGGCATTTTTTACCGATAGTTTATAAATCTGATAAAACTTCTTGCGGTCGGTGTGTGGATATTCGCGACAGGCTTTGGGGCGCGACTCGTAGATAGAGCAATAATTGTCGTCGCCCAGAAACGGACAGGGCATCGACTGAAAAACAATATCTCCATCTTCGTCGGTGCGCAGGTAGCGTGCCATCACATCTGCGGCTTTCATGCGCAACGCTTTGGCCATGCGTTCCACATCTTTGTCGGTAATGCGTGGGCCAAGCGTACGGCAACAGTTGCCACATTCCAGACAATTTGTTTTGGCTGTGGCTTTATCGTGTAAGTCATGTATTTTTAAATCAAGACTTTCAATTTTCTTTTTGTTCTTATTGAAGAATTTTATCCACTCCGGTTCGCTTTTCCGGGCGGAATAAGCCAAAAGCGGGAAATCAAATTTGTTATACATGCTTCAAACAGTTTATTTTACCGAACCGCAAAAGTAGCTAAAATGAGTTTAATGGCAAAACAGTTTCGACTTCCGTAAAAAAAACTTATCTTTGCACCCGTTTTACTTATTAATTTAATAAAAAAATGAGTCTATTAAGTAATGTACTGGGACAATATGATGCGCCCCAAAAAGCAAAGGACATGGGCGTGTATCCATATTTTCGCCCTATCGAATCGGACCAGGATACGGTTGTTCAAATCGATGGAAAGCCTGTATTAATGTTTGGATCGAATAGTTATTTAGGATTGACAAACCATCCAAAATTAAAAGAAGGTGCTATTAAAGCCATCGAAAAATACGGAACCGGTTGTGCCGGCTCTCGTTTTTTAAACGGGACTTTGGATATTCACATTGAACTGGAAGAAAGGCTTGCCAAACTTGTACATAAAGAAGCAGCATTGGTGTATGCCACTGGTTTTACAGTTAATTCCGGCGTTGTTCCATGTATTACCGGTCGCGAAGACTATTTGATATTTGATGAATTCGATCATGCCTCCATTGTTGAAGGAAAAAGACTTTCTTTTTCGAAAACTTTGAAGTACAGGCACAATGATATGGACGCATTGGAAAAACTTCTGAAGAAATGCGATCCCGACAAACTTAAAGTAATCGTTACAGACGGTGTTTTTAGCATGGAAGGCGATGTAGCCAAACTGCCGAGAATGGTGGAACTGTCGAAAAAATACAATGCTTCCATTATGGTGGACGAAGCACACTCACTTGGCGTATTCGGGAAGACCGGCGCCGGAGTTTGCGAACATTTCGGAGCATCGAACGATGTGGATCTGATCATGGGTACATTCAGCAAATCGCTGGGTACGATTGGTGGATTTGTGGCATCGGACGAAAAGATTATCAATTACCTGAAACACAATTCGCGTACGTTGATTTTCAGTGCTTCAATCACTCCGGCCTCTACGGGTTGTGTGTTGGCAGCGTTGGATGTAATGGAAGAGGAAACATGGCGTAAAGATGCACTTTGGGCCAATACACACAGGGCGAAAGCAGGTTTTCTTCAGGCGGGATTCGAAATCGGGCCTACCGAAACTCCTATTATCCCATTGTATGTGCGCGATAACACTAAAACATTCAAGCTTACCCGTATGCTGATGGACGACGGCGTTTTTGTAAATCCGGTAGTTTCTCCGGCAGTACGATCGGAAGATTCGCTTATTCGCTACTCGTTGATGGCTACACATACTTTTGATCAAATCGATGAGTCTATCGAAAAGATTTCGAAGGCTGCACGTATGTTGGAAATAATTCCATAGTACCAACATCAGAATAAATAAACGGAATAGAACAAATCTTGAAAACAGATTGGTTCTATTCTTTGTTTGTATATTGATGATATGACTGATCAATGCATCGATGCATTCAAATCGGTTTCTGAAATATTTTAAATGCTGTTGCCTGCAACAGAGCTACTCTAAACCCCGAACTTTTCATTAAACAAACTACAACATAAAAAAATGATTACAGTATCAAATCTTGCTATTCAGTTTGGCAAACGCGTATTATTTTCGGACGTAAATCTCAAATTTACTTCGGGCAATTGTTACGGTGTGATTGGTGCCAACGGAGCCGGTAAGTCAACATTAATCCGTATGCTCAGTGGCGATCTGGATCCTACCCGCGGTACCATTCAATTTGGTCCGGGCGAGCGCCTTTCGGTATTAAAACAGGATCACTTCGAATTCGACGAATATACAGTGCTTGATACAGTAATGATGGGTCATACTGTGCTTTGGGAAATAAAAGAAGAAAAGGATAATATCTATCTGAAAGAAGATTTTTCGGATGCGGATGGATTACGTGCATCGGAACTGGAAGATAAATTTGCTCAACTCAATGGCTGGAATGCCGAAAGCGACGCGGCATCGCTGCTTAGCGGCCTGGGTATAAAAGAAGATCTGCATTACCAGTTGATGAAAGAGCTGAGCGGTATGGAAAAAGTACGTGTGCTGTTGGCCCGTGCGCTTTTCGGGAAGCCGGACAACCTGTTGCTGGATGAGCCTACCAACGACTTAGACGTGGACACAGTGATGTGGCTCGAAAACTATCTGGCTAATTATGAAAACACTGTACTCGTTGTGTCGCACGACCGTCACTTCCTCGATGCAGTAAGTACGCACACCGTGGATATCGATTTTGGAAAAGTGCAGCTCTTTGCCGGTAACTATTCGTTCTGGTACGAATCGAGTCAGTTAGCATTGCGTCAGCAACAGAATCAGAACAAGAAAGCCGACGAAAAACGCAAGGAGTTGGAAGAATTTATTCGCCGTTTTAGCGCCAATGTGGCTAAATCGAAACAGGCAACCAGTCGTAAAAAGATGCTGGAGAAACTGAATGTGGAAGAAATTCAACCTTCGACGCGTAAATATCCCGGCATTATATTTACCCCCGAACGCGAACCGGGAAATATGGTGCTCGAAGTGGCAGGATTGGGTAAAACCCTCGAAGATGGTACCGTATTGTTCAAAGATGTGAACTTTAATGTGGAGAAAAACGATAAAATCATTTTCCTTTCGCGCGATCCACGTGCGATGACTGCCTTTTTTGAAATTATCAATGGTCACGATAAGGATCATGAAGGTACTTACAACTGGGGTATCACCATTACCTACGCTTATCTGCCGCTGGACAATTCGGAGTTTTTCAATACCGACCTGAACCTTGTGGACTGGCTGGGACAATACTCTGATGACACGCTCGAATCGTTCATTCGTGGCTATTTGGGCAAGATGTTGTTTGCAGGTGAAGAGATTTACAAAAAGGCAAGCGTGCTTTCGGGAGGAGAGAAGATGCGTTGTATGATTTCGCGCATGATGCTTAAGAATGCCAATGTGATGATACTCGATTCGCCGGCCAATCACCTCGATCTTGAATCCATTCAGGCGTTCAACAACACGCTTGTGAACTTCAAAGGGAACGTTTTAATGTCGTCGCACGACCGTGAGTTTATACAGACCGTGTGTAACCGCATCATCGAACTCACTCCGAATGGAATTATAGACAAACAAATGGATTACGACGACTATGTAACTTCGGACGAAGTGAAAGCCGTACGTGAGCGCCTGTACAAATAAGCAAAGCGCACCCATCCTTATAAATATCCGAAACAGCCGCATTGATTTGAATTCAATGCGGCTGTTTTGGCGTATTATAGTTTGTGTTAGCTACCGTATTTATAGGGGAAGGGACATAATCTGACCGAAAACAGTCCATTTCAAACAAGTTTGGGTTCATTTTCGCGAGAAACAGTCCGAATTAGTCGGGTTTGGATCCATTTTCGCGAAAAACAGTCCAAATCGATCAGGTTTGGGTTCATTTTGGCGAAAAACAGTCCATATCAGTCAGGTTTGGGTTCATTTTGGCGAGAAACAGTCCGAATCAATCAGGTTTGGGTTCATTTTGGCGAAAAACAGTCCAAATCGATCAGGTTTGGATCCATTTTGGCGAGAAACAGTCCAAATCAATCAGGTTTGGGTTCATTTTCGCGAAAAACAGTCCATATCAGTCGGGTTTCTGTTGTTTTTCGCTGAAAGTAACCGTTATTGGTTTGGTTTCTGTTGTTTTTCGCCGAAAACGATCGTTATCGGTCGGGTTTTGGTACTGACTTTTCTTTTTAGTCCTACGGGCAGGGCGATATGGACTATTTAAATGCCTATAAACAATGAAAGCCGGATTCACATCCCGCTTTCACTTCAACAATAATCTATTATATTTAACTTATTATCTGATAACAACAGGCCAACCGGTCTTTGTCCACCTGAGACTGTTGATTCTCAGCTTTGGTTTACCGTCGTCGTGTGCATCATATCCATGAAAAACTAAATATTCTTGTCTTTTGAAGCGAACCACTGCATTGTGGCCAACTCCATGCCAATCCTTGTCGCCTTCGAGCAAAATAGTGCCGCCTCCTTTGTACATTGGTACTCCTGCTTGATCGACATAGGGGCCGGTAAGTGTTTTCGATCGGCCAACGATCATTTTATAAGTGCTATTCACCCCTTTGCAGCAATAATCGATAGAGGCAAAGAGATAATAGTATTTTTTTCGTTTAAAAATAAACGGAGCTTCGATAGAATTGCCACCTGCCTCCACGGGATTGCCTTCGATAGCGGGTGGATTGGCCATGTTCGGGTCGGTTTTGCGCGAAGCAATGGTGGGTATAAGCCGGATATCCTGATCTGTGCTCTTTGCGTCGGGCGAGAGCTGAATCAGCTTAATTCCGTCCCAAAACGAGCCAAAAGCGAGATAAGGCGTTTCTTTTTCGTCCACTATCAGGTTGGGATCAATCGCATTCCAGTTGGTTACACCCGGTACCGACTGTATCACAAGTCCCTGATCCACCCATTCGAACGCAGGATCGTTGGGATCGAGGGTTTTGTTGATGGCGAGCCCTATTGCCGAAGTATTTTTGCCAAAAGCCGAAACGGAATAGTACAAATAATAGGCGCCATTGAATCGTGCAATGTCGGGTGCCCAAATATGTCCCCTGAAACCGGGAATAATATCCACAGCCCATTGCGGTGGCTTTGCAAAAACAGGCGCTTCCCGCTTCCATGTCTTCATATCGGTGGAAGACAAGACGCTGATGCCGTAGCCTGTGCAAAACAGGTAGTAAGTGTTGTTCTGCACTATCATTACGGGGTCGTGTACCGAAGGCATGTCCTGCGCAAAGGCCAGCCGGGGCAGCAACAGGCCAAACAGAAGCAGGAACCGGCAGTTCCACTTCTGCTTCGGGCCTGAAGCGCTGCGTTTATTGATTATTTTGTTTGTTCTATTCAACACTTTGTTCTTTTTTTATTGAAAAATGTCCTTTATATAATGAGATGTTACACCTTATTGTGACTGTTATAACTTAATCACATAAAGATTGAACGACTTAGGAGCAAGTTCCACTTCCAGGCTGCTGCCTGTTACGTTGATTGGCTGCGTAACGGGCAGGATAGCGTCCGGGCGGTCGAGTGTATTTTCCAAATCCTGATCTTCTGCTGTGAGCACGGTATGGGTGCCCTTGCGTTCGGCTGCTTTCAGTCCTTTGAACGAATAATTTACCTTCTGTGCTACATCGGATGTGTTAGCAATTTTCAGAATAATTTCGTTTTTGGTTTTATCCAGCGCCGAGGAGGCATAAAGTCCATCTTGTCCGGCAAGAGGCGCTTTGTTTTCGACTGTTGTCAACACATTTGTGCCCACATTATGTCCGTAAAGTTGCTGAACATAGTAGTTAGCGGACCGAACACTCCTCATATTGTCGAACCAAATGAGGTCGGGTCTCCATTGCCAACCATCCACATGTGCAAACAGCGGAGCGTAAGTACACATCTGCACGATATCGGCGTTACGTTCGAAACCTGTCATGAAAGCGGCTTCGCTCAGGGCCGATTCGAAATTGTTTTTGCGGTTAACGGGATGACAGGCGTACTCTCCGGCAAATACCTTCGGCCCTTTGCGGTCGTAGTTGTCATATCGTTTTGCATTGGAGAGGAACCATGCAGGATCTTTGTAATAATGTTCGTCGACGAGGTCGGCTTTGAGGCGTTTCATTTCACTCCATCCATATTCAAAGTCTTTGCCATCGGGACTTGGACCCGACGAGCCGATTACTTTAATTTCGGGATGTTTCGCACGAATAGCTTTCAGGAAAGGCTCCAAACGTTCGGGATAGAGGCTGCCCCACTGCTCGTTTCCAACGGCAATAAGCTTTAAATGGAACGAAGCGGGATGACCCATGTCGGCACGGAGCTTTCCCCACTTGGTTGTCACATCGCCATTGGCAAATTCAATCAAATCAAGGGCGTCCTGCACATAAGTTTCCAAGTCGCACACTTCAACATGCGCCTTATGGTCTTTGTTTTGGAACTGACAAGCCAGTCCGCAACTGATAACAGGTAGCGGTTCGGCCCCTATCTCTTCGGAAAGGAGGAAAAACTCATAAAAACCCATGCCATAGGATTGGAAATAGTCGGGGAAAAAGCGGTGAGGGAAAGTATATTCCCAACGGTTTTCGTTGAGCTTACGGTTTTCGACCGGACCTACTGAGTTTTTCCACTGATAGCGGGTTTCCAGATCGGTTCCTTCCACAATGCATCCACCCGGAAAGCGAAATACTCCGGGTTTCAGGTCGTAGAGTGCTTGTGCAAGGTCTTTGCGCAATCCATTCTCGTGTCCTTTCCAGGTATCGACAGGAAAAACAGAAACATGTTCCAGATCAAGACTTCCTTTCGAACTCATGAAAATGCGCAGGCGGCCTTTGGGTTCGACAGTTGCAGATTTTATAATTACCTGGTATTTTTTCCATTCTTTTGAATCGATAGTGATATTTTGCGACGAAAGAATAGCACTCGAAGGATCGATAAACTCAATGCGAATGCTTTCGGTAGCATTTTCGGCGGCGGTACGGGCCCATACCGAGAAACGATAGTCAGCATCCTTTTTCAAACCGAAACCAAAGAATCCTTCGTTGTCCATACCTGTGCGTTTTTCATCGTGACCCGGGTAGGAAAGACGTACATAATGGGGATTGTTGCTGAAAAGTCCATCGTTTTTCACTTCTACCTTCCCAAAAGTAGTCCATCCCAGGAGGTTTTGAGGGAATTCGAACGAGCGGTTTTTTACCATTTCGGCGTATAAACCACCATCAGCACCATAGTTGATATCTTCGAAGAAAATGCCGTACATAGTCTTCTGGATAGGTGCCCCCGGTTTTTTTACATCCACAGCAATGTTGTGTGTTTGGGCAGAAATCAGTTGAGTTCCCATTAGCAACGAAAGGGCAACTACAGCTATCGATCTAGTTTTTTTCATAAGTAATGAATTTGTTGTGTTTTACTATTGCAAAGAAATTGAAAACAAATGAATGATAGGTGGACAAAAATTACTTTTAGGAGTATAAACAGACAAAAATCCATGAATTGACTCATACTTTGCCCGATACCCTTACTTTGTGTTTATTTTGTATCACCTTCTTCCAAAAAAGTACTTGGCTGTGTTCCGAAATACTTCGTAAAGCAGCGTGTGAAATATTTTGGATCGTTGAAGCCGACTTCGTAGGCTATTTCCGAAATATTCAGTGAATGATTTACCCTGTTTTTAATGATGAGCTCCCGGGCAATGTTCAACCTGTAAACGCGAATGAACCTACTGGCTGATTGTCCGGCCAAATTCTTCAGCTTTTTATGAAGTAAACTTCGGCTGATGCCCATCATGTCGATAAACTCGGTCACATCAAAGTCGGGATTTGTATAATTTTCCTTGATCACTTTCAATGCTTTGTCGATGAATTTCTTATCGGGCGATTCGCTCTTGAAGTTCAACGCATCTGTATTCATACTCTCGGTAAAGTCCAGCTGCTTGCGGCTTTGTTTCTCACTCAGGTTCTGAATGATGGCTTTCAGCAGATCTTCGTCAAAAGGTTTTACAAGAAAGGCATCAGCTCCGATACTAAAGCTCTCGATCTGCGTGTCGGTAGCCGATTTTGCCGTGAGTAGTATCACCGGAATGTGCGAAGTGGCAAAATTAGTCTTTACCCGTTTACAAAATTCAAGTCCATCCATTTCGGGCATCATAATGTCGCTTATTATCAAATCCGGTTGATGCCGGTTGGTGATTTCGAGTCCCAGTAAGCCGTTTGGAGCTTCCAGAATATTGAATTCCGTAATCAAAATGGAGCGAATGTATTGTCGCATATCGCTGTTGTCCTCCACTATCAGCAGGATAGGCTTGTTTTTGGCATTTTCATCAAACTGCTCTTCCTGAAAAGCTGTTTGATCAGCTGTGTACATCTCATTTATGTTGCTTTCGGTGGCAATGTCGGATGCCGACTGGCGCTCGATAGGAATAATAAACCTGAAACTGGAGCCACCGGTGGGCTGATTGCGTGCCTCGATCTGCCCTTTGTGCAATTGAATGATGCGTTTGCAAAGATAAAGACCGATACCTGTTCCACTTTGCCCGTAACCGGAGTAACTTTGGTTCTGTTTGGACTGATAGAAGCGGTCGAAGATTTTCTCCAGGTCTTCTTCGGGAATTCCATTGCCAGTATCTTTTATGGCAACATAAAGTCGTTCTTTTTGATCAGTCCGATCGGTATAAGTACTTGCAATAACGGTGATCTGACCTCTGTCTGGCGTAAATTTGATCGCGTTAGAGAGTAAATTACCTATTACTTTTTGCATATTGTCGCGGTCGAAAAGAAATTCGGGCGGTTGTATGCGGTATTGTTTTACGAAAGTAATGCCGCGTTCCTTTACCAAATCTTCGAAAGGCAAAATCAGATCATCAATGTATTCAACAAAATTTTGTTGGGTTTTTGCAAGTTCCATTTTGCCTAAATCAACCTTACGGAAGTCCATAAGTTGGTTGATAAGCGCCAATAGCAAACGCGAATTACGTTTTACTATGTTCAGTTGTTCCAGTACCTTGGGGTTGGTGCTTAATTTCAGCGCGCGCTCCACCGGTCCGAGAATAAGCGTGATGGGTGTTCGGAATTCGTGGGTGATATTAGTGAAAAACGAAATTTTATCGATATTGGCTTCCTGCACTTTCTTCGAAAGCGTGATCAACTGTTCCTTTTGATGGGTGATTTTCTGGTTTTGTGCAACAAGCATTTGGTTTTGTCGCGACACCTCCTCCTGATGCTCCATAAGCTCTTCCATATTCAGCTTCAATTGATGGGCCTGCTCCTCGAGCATTTCCTTTTGGGCTTCAATTTCGCGGGTACGCTCGTCGACAAGTAACTTAAGTTGTATCTTTTGTTTCTTTAATAAATTGATGCGATGCATGGAGTACTGATATACGCTGTAAACGATTGTACTCAGGAAAAGCAGAATAAACCACCATGTTTTGTAGAATGGAGGTATTACTTTTATGTGCAGAGTCGTCGTTTCGTCGGACCATATTCCGTCGGTATTCGTACATTTAATCTCCAGGTCGTAGTCGCCGTACTTGATGTTTGTGAAATTGGCAAACCTGCGATCGGAACCTACTTCAGTCCAGTTATTGTCGAACCCTTTCAGGCGGTAAGCGTACTTGATTTTGTCGGCCATGTTGAAGCACAAAGCCGAAAACTCGACGCTGAATGCCTTGTCCGATTCTTTTAGCTTGATCTGATTGAGTTTTTTCCCTTCAAATTTCAAATGGCGGTCGGCATCTTTCGCATTTGGCGGAAATACATCTTCGTTCAGCACTTTTATACGGGTAATAAACGCTTTGTTCTTCGCCAGTACAGGGCTCGATTTTAATGGATCGAAACTTGTGAATCCGGCCATGTTCCCAAAGTACATCTTGCCATCGGCACCTTTGAAGAACGAATCCCAGTAGAATTGATTTGATTTTAAACCATCTACTTTTGTAAAACTGCGACTACTGTTTTTTACCGGATCGTATGCGCACAGGCCTTTATCGGTACTAAACCATATTCTGCCGGCGTCATCTTCCAGTATCCCATAAATAACATTATCGAGCAAGCCGGTAGTCTCATTGAAATTCTGGAACGTCATTTCATTCTTGTTTTCGTTCAGGCTATAAATTCCATTGCCATTGCTGCCAAACCAGAGTTGTCCCTTTTTGGTTTCGAGTATGCAATTGATTTTTACAATGCGGCGCGACGAAGGATTTGTCAATTCGTACCTGAAATGCTTGTAACGGATTTTGTTTTGTTTGATGTTTGTTTTGTCCAGATAGATACAGAACAGGCCATTGGCAGTACCCACCCA
Source organism: uncultured Paludibacter sp. (assembly GCA_963678465.1). Classification (GTDB taxonomy): domain Bacteria; phylum Bacteroidota; class Bacteroidia; order Bacteroidales; family Paludibacteraceae; genus Paludibacter. Next base: position 2,057,796 of record OY782858.1, on the reverse strand, counting down.
AAGTCGCCTATGTCTGTCGATATACATTCCGGTGATGAACTTAAACATTTTCTCTACCGACAGGTAGTTTAAAACATGGGTAAATTTGCCCGTTTCCAGGTCGAGATAATCCAATCCTGAACGGGTTCCAATCCATAAGGCACGGTTTTTTTCGTCGGAAGCCATGGCTGCCACAAAGTCGTTCAGTATTGAATTGCTTGATGTCGGGTCGTTGTAGAATTGCTCAAATTTGGGATTGTCTCTGTCCTTGTATTTCATTCGGTTGATGCCTTTTCCCCAGGTAGCAAACCAATAATCGCCACTATAATCCTGACAAATGTAGCAAACCGAATTGTGGCTCAGCGAAGTCGGATTTCCGAGTTGTGTGTAGTAGTGCGAGAAGTCGTTCGATCCTTTTTTCCTTAAGTTCAGGCCGCCTTCAACTGTTCCCACCCATAAATCACCCGATTTGTCTTCGTAGATTGAATTGACAGGGTTTTTTGAAATGCTTTTCTTGTTGTCGGGCGAATGAACCACGTTGTTGAACATGTTTACATCCGGAGTGAGGAGATTTATACCGCCTTTTTCTGTTCCTATCCATATCGAGTTATCGTCCACAAACAAGCAGCTTGTAAAATTATTGTTCAGGGTGATTCCGCTGAAATTGCTTTCGGAAGTGATGTGTTCGAACCTATCGGTGCGATAATCGTAAATATTTAAGCCAATAAGGGTGGCAATCAGTAGCTGTCCGTTCCTGTCTTTGTTGATGTCTGTAACAAAGCTCGACGAAATGCTCGAAGCATTCAGGGGATTGTTTGTATAAATGGTTAATGCTTCGGAGTTCAGGTCGTATCTGCAAAGCCCCAACGATGTTCCGACCCATAATATGCCATTATCGAAATAAATGACATTTACAATGCCTGAGAGTTTCTTTAATTTGTCGCCGGCGCTCACTTTCTTGTAAGCTCCGTCACTTCCCTTTATCAACCGGCACACTTCATTCTCAATTCCGAGGTAAACGCTTCCGTTCAGTCGTAGAAAGGCAGTGATAGGCGCATTGCTGCGAAAAACGATTTCAGTTTGAATGTTGTTGTCGTCATCGTAATGCAGTTTTACAAGGCCTTTGTCGTATACAATCCATATGTCGCCCGCTTCGTCTTTTTTGATAATGTTGATGGTGCTCGAGTTTAAATTTAGTTTTGAATCGAGCATTACATCGGCACGCACTATTTTGCCTGTTTGATAATTGAAGAAATTAAGCCCGCTTTCGGTCCCGATCCACAAATTTCCGTTGATATCTTCCTCTACGCAATTCACATTGTCGCTTTGTAAAGCATTTCCAGAATTGCGGCTGTTGAAATGTATGAAATCGTATCCATCGTATCTGTCCAGACCATTACTTGTTGCAATCCACATAAATCCATGCGAATCCCGAAACAATTCTGTCACCAAATTGCGCGATAAACCATCATCGGCGGTAATATAATTGATTTTATAGGGCAAACTCCGGGCAGGAAGAATACTGAGCAGTATAAGAAGGGGAAGAAAAAATATTTTTTTCATTTTAATAGACTAAAAGTTAGCTACGAAAATAATTAAAAAAACTTATTCAGTTAGAGGATAAATGTTTTTTTTGGGTGGACTATTTCAATTCCCTGCTTTTGTAAGCCAATTGTCAATATCCAAATTATTTAGCTGTAGTTGTTTACAAAGATACGAAAATGATCCATTCAAATTTCTTTCGTAATAGTCAATTTCAGCCACCGCAAACTGCATATCGGTCGGGTTTGGGGTCATTTCCGCTGAAAACAGTCCATATCCCTCTGGTTTGGGTCCATTTCCACCGGAAACGAAATTGAACCTTGTTTTTCATGGACGATTTACAAGTACAAAGCTGTTTTATAGCGTGTAAATGCTAGCAACCCAAAGCTGTTTTGAAAATCATCCTCTTGTTTTGTCTAATTTTACATATATTTGATTCATTTCTTCACATCCGTTCTGCATAAAAATGAATATCTTTGAACTTTGGGAAATTGCATTGTCCCGAAAACTTAGGTTTCCTTATATTAAACAAACAGTACGACATGAAAAAACTGATCCTTCTTCCATTCTTCTTTATGCTTTTTTGCCTTCAGGCGCAACAAAATGCACGTCATACAACTTTTCAATCGCAGGATGTTCAGTTGCTTCCCGGCGTGTTTCAGGATGCACAAACTGTTGATATGAATTACATACTGGAGTTGAATCCTGATCGCTTGCTGGCTCCTTTCTTGCGCGAAGTGGGATTAAAGCCTAAAGCCGAGAGCTATACCAACTGGGAAAATACCGGACTGGATGGACATATCGGCGGACATTATGTTTCGGCCCTGGCATTGATGTATGCTTCTACCGGCGACAAAAAAATATTGGAAAAACTCAACTACATGCTCGATACATGGGAGCAATGTCAGCTGGCCAATGGCGATGGCTACATAGGTGGAGTTCCCGGTAGCAAAAAACTATGGGCCGACGTGGCTGCGGGGAAGATTAATGCCGGAGGTTTTAATCTGAACAACGGTTGGGTGCCGCTTTATAATATTCACAAGACTTACGCGGGCTTGAACGATGCCTTTGTTTATGCCAAAAGCGAAAAAGCGAAAAATATGCTTGTCAAATTCTCGGATTGGATGCTGAACCTGACCAAAAATTTGGATGATAAACAGATACAGGATATGTTGCGTTCGGAACATGGCGGCCTTAACGAGATATTTGCCGATGTGGCTGCCATTACAGGCGATAAAAAATATATGCAACTTGCTTATCGCTTTTCGCACCAGTTTATTCTCCAACCATTGGAACAACAGCAGGATAAATTAAACGGTTTGCATGCCAATACGCAGATTCCAAAGGTCATCGGGTTCGAACGAATTGCAGAACTGAACAATGACAGCGCCTACGGACGGGCTGCACGGTTTTTCTGGGACAATGTAGTGAATCACAGAAGTTCGGCCATAGGTGGAAACAGTGTTCGCGAACATTTTCACCCGATTACCGATTTTTCGTCGATGATATCCAGCGAGCAGGGCCCTGAAACCTGCAATACCTACAATATGCTGAAACTGTCGAAAATGCTTTTCAGCTATGATGGCAGCGAAAAGTACATCGAGTACTACGAGCGCGCCTTGTACAACCATATTTTGTCCACTCAGCATCCCGATAAAGGCGGTTTTGTGTATTTCACGCCCATGCGCCCGGGACATTACCGCGTTTACTCTCAACCTCAAACCAGTTTCTGGTGTTGTGTGGGCTCGGGCATGGAAAATCATGGAAAATACAATGAATTGATTTATACAAGTAACAAAAATAACTTATATGTCAACCTTTTTATTCCATCGCGCTTGAACTGGAAGTCGCAAAATGTTGTGCTTACGCAAAATACCCGCTTCCCCGACGAAGAAACGGTAGCATTCAGTATAAACACTGCCAAAGCTTCGAAATTCACACTTCATCTGCGTTATCCGGCCTGGGTTGCTGCCCATGCATTGAAAGTAACTATCAACGGAAAACCTGTGGCTGTTACTGCGCTTCCGGGTTCATACCTTGGCATCAACCGAAAATGGAAAGATGGTGACAAAGTGTTGCTGCAATTACCCATGCGCACGACGGTGGAAGAGTTTCCCGATAAATCGAATTATGTAGCTGTTCTCCATGGTCCTGTTGTATTGGCTGCAAAAACAGATACTGCCGAAATGAAGGGATTGTTTGCCGATGATAGCCGTGGTGGTCATGTGGCATCGGGTCGGCAGTTTCCTATTGCCGAAATGCCAATGTTTGTGTCCGATAAAAAGGATATAGCAGCAAGTATTCACCCGGTACCGGGCAAGGCGCTTACTTTTACGGCCGGCGATGTTATTTATCAGGAAAAATACAAAAAACTTGAGCTCATTCCGTTTTTCCGACTGCACGATGCGCGCTACATTATTTACTGGCCTATCGAATCGATGGAAAGCATCAAGGAAATGCAAAAGAAAACAGCTGCAGATGAAGAAAAACGGCAGCTGCTTGCAACCGTAACGCTCGATATGGTGACACCCGGAGAGCAACAGCCCGAATCGGATCATTTTATCAAAAGCGAAAGATCGAACACCGGCGTGAATATGGATAAACACTGGCGCGATGCTCACGGCTGGTTCAGTTATAAAATGAAGGATGCCGGAAAAGAGGCGAAAGCACTGCGGATTACTTATTTCAGCAAGGACAACGGACGTAAATTTAAAATTCTTGTCGACAATCAAACAATTGCCGATGTGGTTTTGAACGAAGCCGCGGGAAATGGCTTTTACTCTGTAGACTACGCAATTCCCGAAGCGCTTGTGAAACAAAGCAATGGGGTAATGACCGTAAAATTCGTTGCCGAGAAAGGTTCTGTTGCAGGTGGCATTTACGAAGTCAGGTTATTGAAAACAATACCCGGTTGCTGAAATAATTAATTGCTAAAAACAACAACTGCCGAAACTGATCTGATTCAGTTTCGGCAGTTGTTGTTTTTATGCTGCTCCCGGGACTTAAATATAGAGTCGTTGAAAGTAACCAGAACGATTATTTAGCCAGTAAAGCTTTTACTTTTTCGGAAATCAACCGACCTTCGGTTTTGCCTGCCAATTGTTTGCTGGCAACACCCATTACTTTGCCCATGTCTTGTGGGCCTGTGGCTCCAACTTGTGCAATAACGGCTGCTACTGCTGCTTCCAGCTCGCTATCGGTCATTTGTGTCGGAAGGTATTTTTCTATTACCACGGCTTCGGCCAATTCGTTTTCGGCCAGTTCGGGGCGATTTTGTTCGCTATAAATCTGAGCCGATTCTTTGCGCTGTTTTACCATTTTCTGCAAAATTTTTACAGCAGCATCGTCGGCCAGATTTCCATCACCACCTTTGGCGGTTTTGGCTTCGAGAAATTCTTTTTTAATGCCACGTAAGGCTTCGAGGGCTACTTTATCGCGGGCTAACATAGCGGTTTTTATATCTCCGCTTACTTTATCGAATAGTTCGTTCATTTTCTTTTCTGTTTTTAGTTATTTAAAAAGAGATTATCAGCAAAAGGATGATTGCATTAGCGCAATAATCTTCGTTTCCATGCCGGAATGTTTTCAACACTTTTAAGGGTACTTTCGTCTTCCAGCTCTTCCAGTGTGAAAGTTTGTATTTCCATTTCTGGTTCAGGCTCAGGAAGAGGTTCTGGAATTGGTTCAGGTTTCGCAGCTGTTTGTTTGCCATAATACTGATCCATTGCTTTGCGCATTTCTTCTTCACTTATTTCCCGCTCTTCTCTTTCGGGTTTATCGGCATTCAAAGAAGTATGAATGGCTGTCACAACATTCTGAATCACCGAACCTGAGTTGTGGGCCGGAGTTTTCTGTACTTCTTTTGCTAATTTAGTAGGCATTCCGGGAATATCGCTCACATCGTATCCTGTTGCAATAATTGTTATTTTTACATTATCGCCCAAACTGTCATCGAAAGTCGCACCCCAAATTACCTGAACATTGTCACCTACTTTGTTCATGAAATCGTGGATTTGCTGCACTTCTTCCATTTTGATCTGGTTGGTGGTGGAGCAATATAAACTCAACAATACCTTGCTGGCCCCACTCACATCGTTGGTGTTTAGTAAAGGCGAGTTCAATGCATCTTCAATGGCTTTGCTGATACGGTTTTCGCCTGAAGCAAAACCCGTGTTCATGATGGCCACATTACCGTCTTTCATAATGCTGTACACATCGGCAAAGTCGGTATTGATATAGCCGGGCACAGTAATAATTTCGGCAATGCCTTTGGCTGCATTTGTCAAAACATCGTCGGCTTTGGCAAAGGCGTTGGACAGTTCCAGGTCGGGATATATTTCCTTTAGTTTTTCATTGTTGATCACAAGAATGGCATCTACATGTTCGCTCAATGCAGCCACACCTTCGAGGGCTTGTTTTATCTTAAGGTTACCTTCGAAAGCAAAAGGAATAGTTACGATTCCAACAGTAAGAATACCAAGGTCGTGAGCAGCTTTAGCCACTACAGGCGATGCACCTGTTCCGGTTCCTCCACCCATTCCGGCAGTAATGAAAACCATTTTGGTGTTATCGTTCAATATGTTTTGAATCTTTGCAATCGATTCTTCGGCTGCTTTTTTGGCAACAACGGGGTTGCCACCCGCCCCTAATCCGGAAGTGGTATCAACTCCCAACTGAATTTTTGTTGGAACCGGCGATTTGATAAGCGCCTGATTGTCGGTGTTGCACACTACGAACGAAACGTCCGTTATCCCCTGACGGTACATGTGGTTCACGGCGTTGCCACCACCACCACCGACACCTATCACTTTAATAATAGAGGAATCGATCAATGGTAATTCTAAGGGTAAACTGTCTTCTAAATAGCCCATATAATGTATTTATTCTCTGTTTATAGCTTTTAAATAATATCTTAAGATCGTTTTTTATTCGTTGCCTGTGCCTGATCATCTTCTTTGTCTTCGTTCATGCTGTTTTCGTCGCCGAAAAAATTGATCAGTCCATTGGCTATTCTATCCTTGAGTCCTTTTTTGGGGAGTTTGGGCTCTTTTTTTACTACTTTTATTTCTTCTACAGGATGTTCCTGGCGGTATTCGTGTTGAAGTAAAATGGTACCAACCAACTGCGACAGATCGGTGCTAAGATATTTTTCGGCTGATTTATCGCTAAGCCATTCGGCATGACTACCCAAACGGGTTTCCATTCCTGTTTTTTCACTTACAAAGTCAATAAGATTTTTGAGTTGAGAGGCGCCACCGGTAATAATTATTCCTGCTTCCAAAGTGTCGGGGAATGCATTTATTTTCTCAATAATAGGTTGAAGTATTTCCTCGATACGCGCTTCGATGATAGTGGCCAAAAATTTTGTCGAAATCTTAACCGGTGGTTTTTCATCCTCCACCGAAGGTATCTGAACGAAAATAGGCTCTTCAACAAGGCGTTCCATTGCAAAACCTTTGATGCATTTGAGTCTTTCGGCATGGGATTCGCTGATGCCGAGTTCCTGAATATCTTTTGTTATGTTTTTTCCGCCGAGTGGAACGATGAGCATTTGTTGTAGCGTGTCGTTTTTGTAAATGGCCAGTGTAGTTGTGGAAGCTCCGAAGTTAATTAAAGCACAACCATTTTCGCGATCGTTTTCATCCAGTACTGCTGTGGACAGACATTCAGCAGTTACAGGAATGCATTCTGCTATGAGTCCGGTTCTTTCGAAGCATCTATCAATGGCATCCTTTATAGCTTTATTTCCGTAGATAACGGTGTATTTAGCAGTTATTTGTGTTGCTCTTTTGTTGGTTGGGTCATCGGTACGGTGTCCATCCAGTTCATAATAAAGTGGGATAACATCGAAAACTGCGATATTGTCTTTCTGTACTTTTTTGATGCATTCTTCATTCATCTCGTAGATTAACTGATCGCTTACAGTTTTTGATGCACCTACAAACCTGCTAATTGTAACAGACGTGCTTTTCATGCTTTTTGCTCCAACGCTTACCGATACCTGATCAATATCGTGGATTCTTGCACTGTTCTGAATCAGCCGTGTGAGTTCGCTGATTTTGTAAGCGGCACCCGATAACTGTTCGATAATACCATGTTTAACATCTTCGGCTGGTTTGGATTCGACAGCTAAAATTTTCAGGGTGTTGTCGGCTTGAACCTCGGCTGCCAATGCCGTGATTTTAGAGCTACCCAAATCTATTGCAACATATTTATTTAACATCATATCTTCTTTACAGTACTACTGTCATTATTCTGAACAATTTCGATTTTTGGTTTCGTAGTTTGTAACCCTTTTTTTGTACAAACAATCTGATTGTCATATTGTAAATCAATTTTTTCGTAATGATTCCAACCCATTGTGTTAAAGCCTCCTTTGTAAAGCCTGTAAAGCTTTTCGAGTTTTAACTCATAATTATCCAACTTACCAAGTACGATAGTAGCATCGCCAACTCTTGGAACAAGCACAATTTTAAGATCTTCGCGAATGTAAATTTGTTCGATCTGCGCATTCCAGAATGGATCTTCTGTAATGAAGCTTACAAAATCGAAAAGTTTACCGGTGGCAAAGGACCTCGTAATCCTTCCTGAAACTACAGGTACATAAGCTGCCTGATTTAACGATACAGGAAACATCTGACGGTCGGTGTCGATATAATAGTTTTCCTGTCCTGCAATCATGAATTTTGGTATGCGTTGACTCACTTTTATACAAACAGTGCCTGCAGGTGTTTTATAACATTCGGCGCTTTTTATCATAGGGTTTTTCAACAATGTTTTCTCAATCGATTCGGTATGAATATGTTTGTAAGATTTGCCAATAGGATTTAAATCGTTTCTTTCAAGTGTTTTAGCTATTTCGTTGTCGGTGATAAGCTGAATTTCTTGGTTGTTCTCAAAATTTATATCGAGCTGCACACATGTAATTTGGTTGTCGTTATTCGTAAAACTGAATATAACGAAACCTAAATATCCCAATATAATAGATATACAGGTGATAATGAATACATATGCAAGCTTTGATATTTTCATTTCAATGAAATCGACAATCTTTTTTCTAATGTGTATGTTGTTAAATTTGTTTTAGCTGATTTTTAATAAGCGGAACCATTGTATCAATATCGCCGGCTCCAAAAGTAACCAACACATCAATTTCTTTTTCTTTCAGCAAAGGTAATAGATTTTCTTTTGAGCACAAAGTTTTGTTACTCAGTTTGACTTTACTTAAAATAATGTTGGAAGTAACACCTTCAATCGGTTGTTCGCGGGCCGGATAGATATCGAGCAGAATAAGTTCATCAAGCAACGAAAGCGCATCGGCAAAGTCGCTGGCAAAATCGCGGGTTCGTGTATACAGGTGCGGTTGGAAAATACCTGTGATTTTTCGTCCGGGATACAACGCACGAATGGATGAAATGCTGGCTCTCAATTCACTGGGATGATGGGCGTAATCGTCCATGTACACCAGTTTATCCGTTTTGTAAACAGTATTGAATCGGCGGTAAATTCCTGAAAAAGAAGATATCCCAACTCTTAATTCGTCGGCAGTAACGCCGTTGAGCCAGGCTAGTGCCATAGCAGCCACACTGTTTTCTACGTTAATGCGTACAGGCACACCCAGTCTTACATCTACTATTCTTTCGGTGGGTGTTACAAAATCAAAATGAATTTCACCCTGCGAAATTTTTATTTTTTCTGCATGAAAATCACCGCCTTCGTCCATGGAGTAGGTGTAGAGTTTCACTCCTTTCTGAAGTTTCAGTTCTAATTCGATGCCTTTTTTAATGATAATTACACCTCCGGGAGTAACAAGTGATGCGAAATGTTCGAAGCTCTGATGGAAAGCTTCGGGTGTATCATAAATGTCTAAATGATCGGCATCTACAGAGGTGATAACTGCCATATAAGGCGAAAGTTGATGAAAAGAACGATCGTATTCATCGGCTTCGATAACTACCAGATTGCTGTTTTTCGATAGCAAAAGGTTCGTGTTGTAATTATTCGATATTCCACCCAGAAATGCACTGCATGTTACCTGCGACTGATAGAGCAAGTGAGCAGTTATAGTAGAAGTAGTTGTTTTACCATGTGTTCCGGCTATACAAATGCCTTTGCTTTGGCGGGTTATGTCGCCCAATACCTGAGCCCGCTTAAGAATTGTGTAATTCTGCTCGCGGAAGTATTGAAGTTGAGGATGACTTTCGGGAACGGCAGGCGTGAGCACAATAAGTGTGCTTTCCGGTTTTACGAATTCAGCAGGAATATGATTTACACTTTCGTTGTAGCAAATGCTGATTCCTTCTGCCTCCAGGTCGGAGGTAAGTTTTGTTTTGCTTCTGTCGTATCCACCCACAGCAAATCCTTTTGTTTTGAAATAGCGTGCTAATGCACTCATACCTATTCCACCAATTCCCAAAAAGTAATATTTATTAAATTTATTCATGTTTATTTCTACATCATTTTTGTTTTTAGGCGTTTTCCGAACGTATGAAAACAAAATACAGATTTTTTTTGATAGTTATTCTTCTAAAAAAGGATGCGATATACTAATTATTTGTTTTTGACTAATTTAATTACTTCGTCGGCAATTCTTTCGGCCGAATCTTTTTCAGCCATTTTAAATATGTTTTCGGCCAATTTTAAAAGTTCCACATCATTGTTAATCAGTTTAATCGCTTCAGGGATAAGTAACTCTATCGCTTCGCTGTCTTTTATCATTAGGGCGGCTTCCTTTCGTACTAGCGCCAGTGCATTCTGTGTTTGATGGTCCTCGGCTACATTGGGCGAAGGTACTAAAATGGTTGGTTTCGACAACAAGCAAAGTTCGGAAATTGAACTTGCCCCTGCTCGCGAAATTACCAGATCGGCAATCGCATACGCATAATCCATTCTCGAAACAAAATCGGTCACCAGCAACGATGGCGATTTAAAACTGTCGGCCGATTGAAGGGCGCTTTCGAAGTAATATTTGCCGGTTTGCCAAATCACCTGAATGTTTGCTTCGGTCAGTTGTTTGAGTTGGGCGGTCACACTTTGGTTAATTGTTCGGGCCCCCAGACTTCCACCTACGATTAAAAGTGTTTTTTTAGTAGGGTCGAAACCAAAAAACTGATAGGCTTCTTTGGCTTTGTTTTGTGTTTTCAGTAAATCCTGACGTACGGGATTACCTGTTTTGATTATTTTTGAAGCAGGAAAAAATTTCTCCATATTGTCGTATGCCACACATATTTTCGAAGCTTTTTTCGAAAGCAATTTATTGGTTACTCCGGCATAGGAGTTTTGTTCCTGTATCAATGTAGGTATGCCGTAAGCCGAAGCCGCCCGAAGGGTAGGGGCACTTGCATATCCACCAACGCCAATCACTACTTCGGGACGAAATTTTTTGATAATGCTGCGGGCCTTCATTATGCTTTTCATTAAGTTGAAGAGGACTTTTACATTTCGCAACAGGTTTTTACGGTCGAATCCACTTACAGGTAAGCCTTCGATACGATAGCCCGCAGATGGAACTCTTTCCATTTCCATACGTCCTTCGGCACCAACAAACAGAATGTCGGCGTCAGGAAATTTATGTTTAAGAGCATTGGCAATGCTTATTGCAGGAAAAATATGACCGCCTGTTCCTCCTCCGCTTACTATAAATTTGTGTTTCATATTTTTATATCATTGAATAACGATAGTTTTTTTTTATCGTCAGCAGACATGCAGTTCATTGTCTGATAACGTATTTTCTTTTTTTTAATAGCATTAAAGTTCTTCAAGCGTCACCACCGGAATTTTATCTTCTTCTTTTTCGTCCATAGTTTCGTCTACAGGTTGACCTTCCTCTTTTAATTGACGTGTAATACCGAATATAATTCCGAAATAGATACAGGTGATGAGAATTGAAGTTCCTCCTCTGCTTATCAAAGGCAGTGGCTGACCGGTAACAGGTCCGAGGCTGGTGGCTACCGACATGCTTACAAACGATTGGATGACAATCATAAGTGACAACCCGATAACAAGAACAGCGGGGAACACTGTTGGACTTTCAGTAGCAATTCGTCCAGCCCTAAACAGTAAAATAAGGTAGAGCAAAATTACAAAAATTCCTCCTACAAGTCCCATTTCTTCAATAATAATAGCATAAATAAAATCGGAATATGCCTGAGGCAAATAATCACGTTCAATACTATTGCCGGGCAATACGCCAAATATTCCTCCTCGGGCAATGGCGATGCGGCCATGTTGAACCTGGCGATTTTCATCCGTTATTTCATATTTTGATTTGTCGTCGTCGGTGTTTTCGGTAAATCTGTCGATGCGGGCTGTCCAGGTGTAAGCCCTGTCGAAAGCTTTAGGCATTTTTTCCTGAGGAATGGCTTTTATCGCGCCAAAGCCTAAAACAACTGCTAATACAATGCCTCCGGCAAGTATGCCAAGTCTTTTTATGGATACCCGACCTATGAACATCATTATAAATACAACACCGAAAAGAATGATAGCTGTAGAAAAGTTTTCGAGCAGAATAAGCGGACATATAATTCCCAGCATAATGATGGTGCTCCAGAAATACTTTTTCTCGTCTGTCTTGGGATCTTTTATTCTTGAAATGAAATCGGCCGCTACAATAATAACCGATAATTTGGCAAGTTCGGAGGGTTGAAAATTAAAACCTCCAATCACCAACCAACGGGAGGCATCGTTCTCGCTTTTACCTTTGAAGAGCACAAGAATAAGCATAAATACAGAAAGTACCAATACGAAATAGGAGATGAGTCGAATGTATCGGAATGGAATTAAATGTACCAAAACTGCAATGAGTGCACCGCCGGCCAAAAAGCCTACGTGGCGCAACATTGGAGCGGTGTGGTTGGCTGCTTTGTAGGCCAGTGTACTCGATGCGCTGTACATTTCGATAATCGAAACAATACAAAGCATAATGAATACGATCCAAAGTGTGGCGTCGCCCCGAAGGTATTTTTTTAATAATGAATCCATTGATGTAATTTACGATTTAATCATTTGCTGTTTATCGCTGATCTGCCTGAAATTTAAACTCACAACCTGAAATATATACAAGAAAGATCAAAGATTTCGTACACAGGTTTTAAACTGGCTACCTCTATCCTCATAATTTTTAAATAAGTCGAAACTGGCACAGCAAGGCGATAACAGTACAGTTTCACCTTCTTTAGCCATGCTGAAAGATGCTTTTACAGCTTCTTCCATCGATCTGGCATCGACAATTTTATCAACTTTGCCATCAAAAAACTGGTGCAAGGCTGTGTTGTCGATTCCCATAAAAACCAATCCTGAAACTTTTTCCTTTACAAGATCTTCAATTTCAGAATAATCATTTCCTTTGTCGGTTCCCCCTAATATCAAGACAGTAGGCGTTTTCATACTTTGAAGCGCATACCAGCAAGAATTTACATTTGTTGCTTTCGAGTCGTTTATAAATCGGACATTGCGAACTGTAGCCACATATTCGAGGCGATGTTCAACGCCCTGAAAATCCTGTAGCGATTGACGTATTGTATCTTTTTTTACATTTACGATAGAAGCTGTGAGTCCGGCGGCCATTGAATTGTATGTGTTATGTAAGCCTTTAAGCGCTAAACTTGTTGCAGGCATAGTGAATAATGATTGAAGAGTTTTAATTACGAGTTCGTCTTTTTCAATAAATGCTTTCGTTTTCTCGTTTCGTTCGGTCGAAAAAGGATAAAGTGCCGATTGGATATTTCGTTTTTCGAGTTCGACTTTGATCACCGGATCGTTTTCCCAAAAGATGAAAGCATCTTTCTCGGTTTGATTTTGTGTAATCCGGAATTTCGAATCTACATAGTTCTGGAAATTATAATTGTACCGATCTAAATGGTCGGGAGTAATGTTCAGCAAAATTGCAATATCGGCTTTGAATTCTGTCATTCCATCGAGCTGAAAACTACTTAATTCCACCACATAATATTCGTAATTGTCATTGGCTACCTGCAACGCCAGGCTGTTCCCTACATTACCGGCCAAACCTACATTAAAACCTGCTTTTTTAAGGATATGATATACAAGCATTGTGGTGGTAGTTTTGCCATTACTACCTGTGATGCAAATCATTTTTGCAGTTGTATATCGACCAGCAAATTCAATTTCGGAGATAACAGGAATGGATAATGAATGTAGTTTTTTTATCAACGGTGCTTTATCCGGAATGCCGGGGCTTTTTATTACTTCTTTAGCATTCAGTATTTTATCTTCGGTATGTTGTTTTTCTTCCCATTCAATGGCGTATTCGTTGAGCAGGGCTTTGTATTGGGGTTTAATTTCCGATAAATCGGAAAGAAAAACGTCAAATCCTTTCTTTTTGGCCAACACTGCTGCTCCTGCACCACTTTCGCCACCTCCTAAAATTACGATTCGTTCCATTGCTTGCTTATTTCCCAAAAGGGATTTAGTTGAATTATATAACTGTGTTTTTGATATATAACTATCTTATTTTTAATGTAATAATTGTTATGGCGGCCAGAATTATACCTACAATCCAAAAACGGATTACAATTCTGGACTCGGGCATTGCTTGTATTGGTCTTTGGAAAAACGCCTGAATTCCAGCGTTACCCTGCTTTTGATAATGATGATGCAAAGGCGCCATTTTAAATATGCGTTTACCTTCGCCATATCGTTTCTTTGTGTATTTAAAATATCCTACCTGAGTCATAACCGAAAGGTTTTCAACAAGAAATACTCCACAAAGTATTGGAATCAATAGTTCTTTATGGATGGCAATTGAAAATACGGCTATAATTCCACCTAAGGTCAAACTGCCGGTGTCGCCCATAAAAACCTGAGCAGGAAACGCATTGTACCAAAGAAATCCAATGGTAGCACCGATAAATGCACTGGCAAAAATTAGTAACTCACCTGTACCCGGAAGGTACATTATATTCAGATAGCCGGCATAGTTCACGTTTCCCGAAACATAGGCTAGAATCCCAAGTGTGACGCCCATAATGGCAGAACTGCCGGTAGCCAATCCGTCGAGTCCATCAGTCATGTTGGCGCCATTCGAAACAGCAGTTACAATAAAAATAACAATTAAAACAAAAAGGATCCAGCCATATTCCTGTGCTTTCTCGCCAGCCCATTTGAAGGCGTCAGCGTAATCAAGATTATTATTTTTTAAAAATGGAATAGTGGTTTTGGTTGATTTGACATCATGTTTCGAATACATAACTTCTTCAACTCGTGTAGTTTCGCCTTTTATTTCTATGTTTTCGCGAATTACAATGTCCGGGCTTAAATACATGGTAAGTCCCACTATTAAACCTAAACCTATTTGCCCCACAATTTTAAATCTTCCTTTTAAGCCTTCTTTGTTTTTGCGAAAAACTTTAATGTAATCATCTAAAAATCCGATGATTCCGAGCCATAAGGTGGTAATCAGCATTAGAATGATATAAACATTGTTGAGCGCAGCCAACAAAAGTGTTGGCACCAAAATGGCAATGATAATAATTACTCCACCCATTGTAGGTGTGCCTTTTTTACTCATCTGGCCTTCGAGTCCAAGATCGCGAATGGTTTCGCCAATTTGTTTCTTCTGAAGCAGATTGATTATTTTACGACCAAACATTGTTGATAGTAAAAGTGCAAAAATGAACGCAAGTCCCGAACGGAAAGATATGAAATAAAACATCCCTGCTCCCGGAAAATCGAACACTTTATCTAAGTAAGTAAATAAATGGTATAGCATAATTTACAATTTAATCATTTACAGTTTATTATATAGTCTTCTAATACTTGGTTAAACAATTGGAGAGAAACATTTTCGTACTTCTTCTCTATCGTCGAAATGGTGTTTCACTCCCTGAATAATTTGATAATCTTCGTGACCTTTTCCGGCCACCAGTACCACATCGCCGGTTTGTGCCAGCGCACAGGCTGTTTTTATGGCTTCTCTTCGATCTACTATGGTAAGGCTTTTTGTTTTTTGCATCAAATCGAGCCCGGCAATCATGTCATTTAAAATGTCCTGTGGTTCTTCGAACCTCGGATTGTCCGAAGTCAGGATGGCTTTCCAGCTTCCATCCACTGCTTCGCGAGCCATCATCGGGCGTTTACCTTTGTCGCGGTTTCCACCACAACCTACTACTGTAATCAGTCTTCCATTTCCCTGAAGTATTTGGTTGATGGTGCTGATAACATTGTTTAAAGCATCTGGAGTGTGTGCATAATCCACAATTGCGGTATAGCCGGCAGGAGCACGCAGGGTTTCAAATCGACCTGATACTGAGTGTAGTGCACTCATAATTCGTAATACTTCAAGTTTGTCTTGCCCGAGCAGAATGGCTGCTCCGAATACTGCCGATAGATTGCTCGCATTGAATTTTCCGATAAATGAAACATTTATTTCTGTCTCGTTCATCTCCAGCAACATTCCATCAAATCCGTGTTCTAAAATTTTGGTTTTAAAATCGGCCATACCACGCAGAGAGTAGGTATATTTGCTTGCTCTTGTGTTCTGAAGCATAACAAGTCCGTTTTTATCGTCGGCATTGGTGAGGGCAAAGGCTTCGGACGATAATTCATCGAAAAATTGTTTCTTGGCTTTCAGATAATTCTCGAAAGTAAGGTGATAATCAATGTGGTCGCGGGTGATATTTGTGAAAATACCTCCATCAAATTCCAATCCGGCAATTCGACGCTGATCTACCGAGTGGGAGCTCACTTCCATAAAAGCGTACTCGCATTGAGCATCTGCCATTTGTGCAAGCAATTCGTTTAGTGCCAACGAATCGGGAGTTGTATGTGTTGCTTCTATCGCCTGTTCGTCTACATAGTTGCAGACCGTTGACAATAACCCTGTTTTATAGCCTAGTTCACGGAACAGCTGATAGAGGAGGGTAGCAATCGTCGTTTTCCCATTTGTACCTGTTACTCCTACGAGCTTGAGTTTCGATGACGGGAAATCGTACCATGCCGAAGCCATTCTACCCAGTGCATCCGAGCTGTTTTCCACTTGAATGTAGGTAACTCCATCTTGTTTATCGGATGGCTGAATTTCACAAATAATTGCTTTTGCGCCTTTCTCAATGGCTGCACCAATAAAGTCATGTCCATCGGTGGCTGTTCCGCGTGTAGCCACAAAAACTGATCCGTTCACTACTTTGCGCGAATCGAACTGAATGCAGGTGACTTCTATTTCAGAATTTCCGAAAGTGCTTTTTAATGAGATATTTTGTAGTAAATCACTTAAAATCATATCGTTTTTTTTAAAATTATCGTATATTATTCGAGATTTAACAAGATAGTTTGCCCTTTATGAGCAATTGTTCCGGGCAACAGGGTTTGAGAAACTACTTTGCCCATACCAGTGATTCGCACTCTTAATCCCATTTGTCCCAATAGGAACATAGCATCCTTGGCACCCATTCCTTTTAATTCGGGAATCATATTTTTATGTACGGCCAAAGGTCTTACTTCTAATGCTTTTTCCTTCGAATAGGTACTCACCCAATCGGTCGGATTTCCGGTCATCGAAAGATTTAACAAGCTCATCAAAGTTTCAACTGATTTGTAATTTCCGGGTTTTACTTCAGGGAAAAATGCAGAAACAATTGAAGTGTCGTTGGCAATGGTTTCGGGCTTGAGACTTGAATTCAAAGCCATTGTTTGCTCAGCGATGGATTTAAAAACCGAACCGGCCATCTTTCCACCAGAAGGGTAGCCGTTGTGTGGTTCGCGTATTACTACTATGCAGGTGTACCGTGGGTTGTCGGCAGGAAAATAACCGCAAAACGAAACCTGATGACTTTTCCCGCCTGCTTTATATCCAAGCGCTCCTTTCGATATCTGTGCAGTACCTGTTTTACCGGCGATGCGAACATATTTCGACCTTACATTTTTAGCTGTTCCTTTTTCTCCTTCAAGCACCCCGAGTAGAGTTTCGCGCACAATCTGTAGCGTTGTGGGTTTACAAATGCTTTCTCTTATCGTTTCAGTGCTAAAAGTTTTTACGGTTTGTCCGTTTTGCATTAGCGCTTTTACGAAGAACGGCCGAATTAGTTTGCCGTTGTTGGCAATGGCATTGTAAAATGCAAGCGTATAGATAGGTGGTATTTGCGATTCATATCCAATCGACATCCACGGCAAAGTAGTTTTCGACCAATACCTTGCTTTGTCTTTCGGATGGCGGATTTTTGGTCCATCGTTTCCGGGGATTTCAATATTCATTTTTTCGTTGAAACCCATAGCATACAGTTTTTCTACATAAGCTGATGGGTTATTGCCAAATGCTTTTACCACAGCACGCGAAATACCAATATTTGACGAGGCGTGGATGGCTTCGGCCAGGGTAATGTCGTGATATCCGCCTTTGTTGGCATTGTGGTCGGTCATGTTCGATCCGTAAAAGTTGTAAACACCATTTCCTGTATGAATAGTGTCGGTAATTTTAGCTTTGCCATCGTCGAGCAATGCAATCAACGAAAATGTTTTGAATGTCGATCCGGGTTCTACCTGATCCGAAACTACTCCGTTTTTATTTTCAGAATAAGTTCCATCGGCATTTTTTTGCATATTTACAATTGCTTTTACTTCGCCGGATTGCACTTCCATTAGCACGGCATATCCTGTTTCGGCATCGAATGATTTCAGGCTATCGACCAATGCTTTTTCGGCTATGTCCTGCAAATCAATGTCGATTGTTGTCAGAATGTCTAGTCCATCAGTTGGTTCCACCTGCACGGTTTCTGCCCAACGATTGGCCACTTTTTGTCGTACCGAAACGCCCGGAATGCCAAGCAATTCGGTGTTGAAATATTTTTCAAGTCCGTTTTTTCCTCCTTTGGCTTCATCGGCATAAATATCTCCAATGGTGCGCGAGGCCAATGATCCAAATGGCTTTTCTCTTCGGAATAATTCTTTGTATATCAATCCGCTCTTGTTGCGTCCTAGGCGGAAAAGCGGCATTTTACGTACATCTTTCAGTTGAGCATAACTAATGCGTTTAGGGTATAGTGGGACTTCTCCTCTTCCTTCGCGATAAGCTTTTTTTAGCATCAGTTTATATTGATCTTTTGAACGGTCGCCGAAGTACTTCGACAAACTCAGGGCCAACGAGTCGATGTTTTCTTTGAAAAGTTTTCCATCGTCTTTGTGTAATGCCGGAACGCGCGTGTCCATATAAATGTAGTAGGTGGGGATGGTGCTGGCCATTAGTCGCCCATCGCTGGCAAAAATATTTCCTCTGTTGGGCTTTACCCTGATATCGGTTTTCTTGTTTTTTTCGGCTACTTCCAACCATTTGTCTTTTTCAACAAACTGAAGAACAACGATCCGATATACTACCAATGCAAAGAGGAACAGTATAAAAAAATATACTATTCCAAAGCGCAGCACTATACTTTTACGTTTATCAGCCATAATTTTTCAATATCTTTTGACGTTACTTTTCTTTTTCTTCCTTAAGTGTTTCTATCACTACCGGCGGTGTGTTTGATTCGTCGAGGTCGATGCCTCTTTCTTCTATCATTTGAAGGATATTCGATTGTCGGCTTATTCTCATTAATTGAGCCGAAATAGTGAGCGACTCGTATTTTACATCTTTGATTTTGTCTTTCAGCTCAATTGTTTTGGCAAGTTGTGTTTCGCAATAAAATCTGTTATCGACGTACATAAATGCGAGTATGGCAATCATTATCAGCAGTCCGTATTGTTTTTGAATAAACTTTTTGCTGAGGATATTTCCGTTGATCACATCCCGTATCGTACTGGATTTGATGTCCGAAAAGTCTTCGTTTCCCTTGATTGCTTCAGTTATTTTTTTGTACCAGCTCATTCTGTTTCTGTTCAATTTGATGATTTGCAGATCCGTCTTTTCAGTCGGACTAATATCAGTTCTTTATTTCGGCTATTCTCAGTTTGGCGCTTCTTGCTCTCGGGTTGCTGTTAATTTCATCGGCGTTGGCAATAATTACCTTGTTATTCACTGCTCTCAACGGTGAAATAATGTTGCCATAAAAATCTTTTTCAAGTTTCCCTTCAAAATTTCCGGTCCTGAAATAGTTTTTCACCAATCTGTCTTCGAGCGAATGATAGGTCAGTATAACCAGTCTTCCTCCCGGGTTCAACACTTCAAGACTTTGACGGAGCAATGCCTCAAGCACTTCCATTTCCTTGTTTACTTCTATGCGTAAAGCCTGAAAAACTCTTGCCATGTCTTTTTTTTCTTTTTCTCTTCCAAAATAGGGTTTTAAAATGTCGATAAACTGAAAAATACTTTCAATTTTATTTTTTTCTCTTTCCTGAACGATGGTTCGGGCTATGCGGCGCGAATTGTGTAGTTCGCCATACAGATAGAATACATCGGCAAGTTGTTCTTCGGTATAACTGTTCAGAACGGTGGCGGCTGTAAGTTTCGACTCCGTGTTCATGCGCATGTCAAGTTTTCCATCGAAACGGAACGAGAAGCCGCGCTCTGCTTCATCGAAATGATGAGACGAAACACCAAGATCGGCCAAAATTCCATCCACTTTTTCAATGTTGTGAAATCGGAGAAAGTTTTTCAGGTATTTAAAATTACTTCTTACGAAAATAAAACGTTCGTCGTCAATACTGTTTTTTATTGCATCCAAATCCTGATCAAATCCAATCAGTTTGCCTTTGGTACCTAAACGTTTTAAAATTTCTTTTGAATGACCACCGCCACCAAAGGTAACATCTACATAGATTCCATCGGGCTGAATATTAAGTCCATCGACGGTTTCGTTGAGTAGGGCTGGCGTGTGATAAACGACTCCCAACTCATGTTGTACTTCCGGATTGGAGGTCAACCTGCTCTCAGTACTTGTTTTCTTTTTCATTTTTTTTTTAACCGATAAAACTGTATTGTTCTGTTATTTAATTCTGCTTTTGAAATTGAGCAATTGTTTCACTCTGTTTCATTGTTCTTTCTTTCAGTGTTTTAGCAAAGTCAGTTTGCGACATTTTCGATTGTTCGTATCTGTTTTTGCCCCAAACAGCAAATCTGTCTATCATGCCCACAAACAATAATTCCGAATTTTCAACCGAAATAGATTGTAAATGTCTTTTGGCAATCAATACCCGACCCTGCGAATCGATGTCGAGCCATTCGGCATCGGCTACAAATTGCATCAGTAGCATTTGATCTGCAGGGTTCCATTCGTCGAGTGTTGCTTTTAGTTGTTCCACTTTTGCATTCCAAACATGCTCGGGATATAGAATCATACATTCGTTTTCGGCATCTCTTCTCATCACAACCTTCTCTCTTTCTCCATCCGGAAGCAGCTTGCGATAAGCCGAAGGGATGAAGATTCTTCCCTTTACATCGGCCTTTGCTTCGTATTTTCCTATAAAAGTTGACATTTGAACAGTTTATAATTTTGTAAGTGTAAAAGTATTAAAAGATTTTGATATTCCCCACTATTCCCCACAAAAAATTTATGAACAGTTTCTGAACAACTATTTTTTGTTTTATCAATAGCTTTTCAACAGCTTTTCAACAGGTAGTTTGGTGCAAATCTGCATATGTAAATGTAAGTAAATGAATGAATTATATTTTGTGTTGGTGATTCTTGTTCCGAATTGAGTGTTGTGGGGGAGATATTGTATATGTTGATAAAATAATTTTATTTTGTTAAATAGATTTATTATGCAAGAAAATCCATCTTTTTTGGTTTTTCTGCCGTCTCTTTGTTTTTATTTTCTGGTCTTACTGGCAATTTTTTTGAATCGAAGCATTTTTTGTACATTTGCAGCCGCCTGATAAAACCCGGGCGAAGGATATAAGTATGGAGAATCAGATAAAAATAGATGTGGCGCATGTGCTCAAAACAAGAGCGCCTAAAACAAAGGTGCCCCGATTTGTTGTAAATTATCTTCGGCGCATTGTTCATGAGGATGAGTTTAATCAGTTTTTTAGCGAAAACCCGGGTTTAAAGAATCTTGAATTTATTGAAGCTGCCTTCAAATATCTGGGTATGTCGGTAAGTATTGAAGGTAAAGAGAACCTTCCACCAAAAGATGGCAGCTATATTTTTGCCTGCAATCATCCTCTGGGTGGACTCGACGGTATTGCGGCGGGATATATTATTGGTAAAGAATATGATGGTAAAGTACGATTTTTCTCGAATGACTTGTTGATGTTTCTTAAACCGATGAAAGAAATGTTTGTCCCGGTGAACAAGTTCGGAACTCAGGCCAAAGGCCATGCTGAATTAATGCAGCAATTGTACGAATCCGAAAATCATTTGGTTACATTTCCGGCGGGCATGTGTTCGCGTAAAGTAAGAGGGAAAATTGTGGATCTTGAGTGGAAAAAGAACTTTATTACCAAGGCTGTACAATACAAGCGCGATGTAGTGCCTGTATATTTCGAAGGACGTAACTCGAATTTTTTCTATGCGCTTGCCAATGTCCGAAAGTTTCTGAAAATTAAATTTAATATTGAAATGATGTACCTGCCCGATGAAATGTTCAAGCAGCGGGGAAAACATTTTACACTGAAAATAGGAAAGCCGATACCGTGGGAAACTTTTGATAAAACAAAAACACAGGCTGAATGGGCGGAGTGGGTTAAACAGGTGGTATATAAAATGTCCTGATTTGTCGAACTCAGAGTAAAAAATAAAACTTTGCTAGAAAAGTAAGGTTCCTGGGTCAGAAACAGCATAATATTCATGTCTCGAAGCCTTATTTTCGATTCAAAAACAGGAAAGTGGAATATTTAACTTTTTTTTTGAAATAAAGTTGAAATAATGTTTGGTGGATTAAAATATTCTTTGAATCTTTGCAGAGTAAACAAACAGATAAATTTTTCATAGTTAAGGTTTAGGTTAAAATGTGCAATGGGTGGCTGTGAAGTTACCCATTGTTTTTTTTAATAACTTTTTGATAATAAAAAATAACAAGTTTACAATCTGCTGAATTATGCTAATTGTTTTTCCTTTTATTCGAAAATTCAAGATCAGCGGAATCACACTCTTTCCCTTCATTTTTCTGGCTTCAACTGAAATAAAACAAAATAATCAAATTGTTCAACACGAAAAAATTCATCTCCGTCAGGAGTTGGAGATGTTTGTCGTGTTGTTCTATCTTATTTATTTTACCGAATTTTTGGTGGGCTGTATAAAATATAACGACCGTTACAAAGCTTACAAAAATATTTCTTTCGAAAGAGAGGCATTTGATAATGATTTTAATCCCGATTATCTGAAAATTCGCCGGATGTGGTCTTGGTGCAAGTATTTTTAGCTCTATTAATCCCGATAAAACGCCAAAGCGGCTGTTCCAAATTTATTTGGAACAGCCGCTTTGGTATTGAGTATTTTGCTGATTTATAGCAATGATTTTGGATCAAGCATGTCCTTTTCGATGTCCAAAAAGTACTTGTAGGTTCCAACTTTAAGTTCGGCACAAGCATCGTAATCGCAAACTACTATTCCTTTAGGGTGCATTTGCAATGCGCTGATTGTCCACATGTGGTTAATAGGTTCTTCGATTGCGTGACGCAAAGCGCGCGATTTGTTGTGTCCGTTTACAATAATCAGTACTTCTTTTGCATCCAATACGGTGCCTACGCCTACTGTGAGTGCCGTTTTCGGAACTTTATTT
The DNA here is from genome assembly GCA_963678465.1 of uncultured Paludibacter sp. Taxonomy (GTDB): domain Bacteria; phylum Bacteroidota; class Bacteroidia; order Bacteroidales; family Paludibacteraceae; genus Paludibacter. The sequence continues at coordinate 2,034,666 of OY782858.1, read as the reverse complement.
ACATCGTTGTCGAAGAAACGTGAATTCGCAATGATAGTGTCGGTTGTAAGCGTTTTTTGGCGGGTACGCGAACTAAGCGACGATGCCGGCTCGTTAAATGCAATGTGGCCATCGGGTCCAATACCTCCGAGAAATAAATCAATGCCTCCTACTGCTTTCATTTTTGCTTCGTATGCTTCGCATTCCGCATTGATATCCTGAGCATTACCATTGAGAAGGTTTGTGTTTTCGGGTAGGATATCAATATGACTGAAAAAATTATTCCACATAAATGAATAATAACTTTCGCTGTGGTTTTCGGGTAGTCCCACATATTCATCCATGTTAAATGTGATTACATGCTTGAATGATACTAACCCTTTTTTATTCAATTCGATAAGATGACGGTAAACGCCTAATGGAGAAGATCCTGTGGGTAAACCTAAAATATAGGGCTTTTCAGCCGAAGGCTGCGCTTTGTTGATTTTGGCTGCTATGTAGTAAGCTGCCCACAGTGATACATTCTGATAATCAGGCTGAATAATTACTCTCATGTTTTTTAGTTTTAAATTTCAAATCAAACACAAAGTTAGGCATTTTTTCATTATAGTAGTAGTAAAAATACATAAAAGTACTCTCTGTTTGTCGAGATGCGCTCTTTTACTTGTTGTTAAGCTAAGTGCTTTACTGTTTTGTAAACAGAAAAAGCCGGCAAAAAACCGACTTTCTCTTCCTTTTTAAATTTCCCTTAAAAAACCTAAATGCAAATTATCTATAAACTAAAACTTTGTATGATTCAATATGCAAAATCAGTGCCAATTTTATTTCGAACAGATAGAAATTATATACATGTAGATAAGTAACTGAGTGAGTCTGTTTTGGAGCGAAGAAGATTATTTTTCAATAAGATGTGCATTTTCTTAATCGCTTTAAAAGCTGTTTTTTGTTGAATCGATTGGTAACAGGAATTTTTTTATTATTTTTGTATGAAAATATATGCATTTGTATTGTAATATGCTGTATAATAATAAAATAATAAATAATTGATGAAAAAACTAAGTGTATTTTTACTCTCATTTTTTTTAATTGCAGGAGTAAGAGCCGACGAAGGAATGTGGATGTTGCCTTTGATTGAGAAATTAAACATCCAGCAAATGAATGGCATGGGCTGCACGCTGACTGCCGAAGAAATATACAGCGATAAAAGTGTGAGTTTGAAGGATGCTGTAGTAGTTTTCGGAAATGGATGTACAGGTGTGGTGGTGTCGGATCAGGGAATGGTTTTTACGAATCATCACTGTGGTTATGGTGCTATTCAGCAACACAGTACTGTAGAACACAATTATTTGAAAGATGGTTTCACAGCCGAAAAACTTGAAGACGAGATTCCCACTCCGGGTCTGACCGTGAAATTTCTAAAAAGTATTACCAATGTCACCGAACGTGTAATTTCGCAATTGCCCGAAGATTTGCTTGGTGTAAAACGTACTGAAAAACAGGATTCAATTTTGAGAGTCATCAAGGCAGAAGCACAAAAAGATAATCATTACATTGTACAAACGAAATCTTTTTATTCGGGTAATGAATTTTATGTGTTTGTATTTGAAGAATTTACAGATGTTCGTTTTGCATATGCTCCTCCAAAATCAATTGGGAAATTCGGTGCAGATACCGATAACTGGATGTGGCCTCGACATACCGGCGATTTTTCAGTTTTCCGTGTGTACAGCGCAAAAGATGGAAAACCGGCTGCTTATTCAAAAGATAACATACCGTATACTGCCAAGCGTTTTGCTGCAATCTCCAACAAAGGATATATGCCCGGAGATTTTAGTATGATCATGGGAAACCCGGGAACGACGAACCGTTATTTGTCTTCGTGGGGTATCGATTCCCGGATGAAAGCTGGTAATCAGTCGCGCATTGATGTGCGTGGCGCTAAGCAACAGGTATGGATGTCGTTTATGAAGGCTGACGAAGCGATTAATATCGCATATTCGAGCAAATTTGCAGGTAGTTCCAACTACTGGAAAAATAGCATAGGAATGAATAATGCAATTACTAAACTGGGTATCATCGAACGTAAAAAAGTCGAAGAAAAAGAATTTCTGAACTGGGTACAACAATCCGATGCCCGTAAGCATAAGTACGGAAATGTGCTTTCGAAACTCGAAGAAGCTTATACGAAAGCATATCCTTACAGTAGAGCTGCTGCCTACCTGCGCGAGTCGCTTCTTGGTGGCGTGGAAATGCCCCGTATTGCTTCGCAAATTCAACGCCTGTCCGAAAAGAATATTGCAGCCGATTCTGTGATTACCGAAGCTGCCGATATTTATAAAAATTTCTATGCGGCTGTGGATAAGGCTACCATTGAAGTGATGCTGGCTGAATATGAAAAGGCTGTGGATAAAGATGCATTGCCCGAAATATATACAACTATTCGGAAAAAATTCAAAAATAATTATGCTAAATATGCTGAATACCTATTTTCGGCATCCAGTTTTAGCGATTTTGATAAATTCAAAAATGATTATCGTCGCGGGAAAATAGATTTCAAAAATGACCCTGCGCTGAAGTTCTGGCGCGACATAGACAAAACAATGAAAGAGATTAATTCAACCGAATTGAACAATGCAACAGATTCTATTGCCGATGCAGAGCGCTTGTATGTAGCCGGAATTAAGGAGATGGCTGCCGAAAAAGGTGAATCGCTTTACCCTGATGCTAATTTTACAATGCGAATGACTTATGGAAAAATCGGAGGTTACAAACCGGCCGATGCTGTTGAATATAGTTATTACACAACAACGAAGGGCGTGTTGCAAAAAGAAATTCCCGGAGATTATGAATTTGATGTGCCGGCGAAATTGAAAGATGCAATTGTTGAAAAAAATTATGGAGCGTATGTAGACAAACAAACCGGAGAAATGCATGTGGCTTTTCTGAGCAACAATGATATTACCGGTGGAAATTCAGGCAGTCCGATTTTCAATGCCAAAGGTGAGTTGATCGGTTTGGCATTCGATGGAAACTGGGAGGCCATGAGTGGCGATATTGTTTTTGAACCTGATTTGCAACGTACCATCAATGTGGATGTCAGATATATGTTGTTTGTAATGGATAAAGTGGGTGGAGCTAAACGGCTTATCGATGAACTGACAATCAAGTAAAAAGATTTTTTGGATAACAAAAATTTACCCGGACAGCAATATCTATAAAATGCTGTCCGGGTATTTGATGAATTTCAGTTGTTTTACGAAATCTGAATAAGAATAGTATAAAATTATCGAATATCAACAAATTAATTTTGATATTCAAAAAAAAACTACTTTCTTTGTCTATAAATAGTATTTTCATACAAATCAATATTTTTTTGTTCAATGAAGCGAATAAAGTTACTGTGTGTATTTTTATTGATAATATTTTTTGGCAGTTTGTACCAGGGAGCTGTGCTGCCTTTTATTGATGGTGTTAAATATGGATTTGCAATCGCCCAATACGAAACAAACTCAAAGAAGTCGACTGACGATTTTCTGTTGATGGATGTGGTAGCCAAAGATGCAAATTATATGGAGTCGACTGAACTGAATGAAAAAACAGATACTCCTGTTTTAATTCGTCCGAATAACATTTCTGTTTTAGTTCATTCGCTGCCCGAAAAGCCAATTTGGTGGACGATACTTCAGGTAATTTATGGAATACTGATTGTAGGTTCGCTGGTGCTGGGTGTTTGGATTCCGTTTTTGGTTGTAAAAATTCTACGATCTTTACAGCATTCAGAAGTTTTTGATAGAATCAATATGCACAGAATCAATAGAATTGGTCTGATTTTGGTGGCGATGGGCATAATAGGTTCTATTATTCAGTTCATTAATGTCGTTTCGGCGCAATATATGGTTGACCTCACTCATTATAGCTTTTCGTATGCAAAGATATTCGATTTCAATGCTTTGATAATGGGTGTTGTTATTCTTATAATGAACGAAGTACTGAGAATAGCGATTGTAATAAAAGAAGAACAGGATCTGACCATTTAAAATGGTTTGTAAAACATCAATAGAAATAGTATGCCGATAATAGTTAATTTGGATGTAATGATGGCTCGTCGGAAGATATCTCTGAACGAGCTGTCTGAGAAGGTGGATATTACGCCGGCAAATCTTTCGATTCTGAAAACCGGAAAGGCCAAAGCCATTCGTTTCAGTACGCTTGAAGCCATTTGTAAAGTTCTTGATTGTCAGCCGGCTGACATACTCGAATTTAAAGACGAAGAATAATTCGTCTTGTTTTTGCAATAAAAAAGAAAAGCGAACCTCAAATCTGAAGTTCGCTTTTCTTGATAATTAAGTAAACTACTTATAGTTCCCAGGCCAGAGCGCTTGCACCCAGTACAGCTGCATCAGCTTCTTTCAAATCCGAAAACAATAATTTTATTTTTCCCTTCCACAAAGGAAGTAAGTTAGCTTCCATACTTTCGCGTATCGGATCCATGATTAAATCGCCAGCTTTTGACAGTCCGCCAAAAAGGACAATAGCTTCAGGAGCGCTGAAGGCCACAAAATCGGCGAGACTCTGACCAAGTATTTTTCCTGTGAATGCGAAAATTTCTTTTGCAATTTCATCGTCTTGCTTAGCGGCATCGAATACATCTTTTGAGGTAATGCTATCCACCGGAATGTTACGCAATAAACTGTCCTTGGTAGTTGATGCCAAAATCTCGCGGGCCGAACGTGCTACGCCTGTAGCCGAACAATAAGTTTCCAAACAGCCATATTTACCGCAACCACATAACCTGCCGTCTTCGCGAATGGCGGTAGTGTGTCCAAGTTCGCCGGCAAAGCCATCGTGGCCGTAAAGAACTTTCCCATCGATAACAATGCCACTTCCAACTCCTGTTCCCAGTGTAATCATGATGAAGTTTTTCATACCGTGTGCAGCACCGTAAGTCATTTCGCCAAAAGCAGCAGCGTTGGCGTCGTTGGTAAGTGCTGCCGGGATGCCGAATTTATCAGCCATTAATTGAGCAAAAGGAATAACTCCTTTCCATGGCAAATTGGGTGCAAACTCTATGTTTCCGGTGTAATAGTTTCCATTCGGTGCTCCAATCCCTATTCCTTTGAATTTATCTGCTCCTCCGGCGGCTTCAATCAGTTTGATCATTTCATCATATAAATCCTGAATATAAAGATTTACATCTGTATGTGTGCCGGTTTTAATAGCGCTTTTCGAGATGACATTTCCGCGTGCATCAACAACTCCGAAAACAGTGTTGGTACCGCCCATATCCATCCCAATAACATAAGGTTTTTCCATAAAATATTTTTTTAAGTTTGGTATTATTGAAAAACAGGGATTTGACTATGCATCAAATCCCCGATTGTATGTATGTTAAATTATTATTCTACAGGGATATCCTTGTTTACATTTTTGCAGCCAATCAAAGCGTACCACAGCATGTAAGCTAAGCCTGCAATTATTACAAGATAACTGGCCTGATAAGTTGAAATGTCGGCAATCCAGTTTTGAACCAATGGCAGAATACCACCTCCAACTACCATCATCATAAAAATGCCCGAAGCAGCAGCAGTATATTTACCTAAGCCTTCAACAGCCAGATTGAAGATTCCTCCCCACATGATAGATGTGCATAAACCGCATAATACAAGGAGAAGTGCTGTTAAAGGTACCTGTACCAGGCTAAATGATGATCCTGTAAATACAGGCATCGATGTGGTAATTTCGCGAGGCAACAGAATGGCAATTGTCACCAATAATATACCGCTAGCCGAAACAGAAGTTAACATGGCTTTACTTGACACTTTTCCACCTATAATTCCACCTATAAACCGGCCAATTAACATCAAGAACCAATATGTACCAGCCACAAAGCCTGCAATTCCAGCTGCAACATCCGGATTTAAACCAGCTCCTTTATCGCTAATGTCGGCCAAATAGAAATTTAAAGTGCCGGGAATTCCGATTTCGACGCCCACATAAATAAAAATACCAATGGCTCCTAAAATAAAGTGACGGAAATTCCATGGCGAATGCTTGAAAGAGGCAGCATCTCCACCTTTTTTAGCACTTTCGGGATCGGAAATCGGAATGAAAGTTAGAATAAGAAATGCAGCTGCAAAAACACCCAGGGCAATGAAAAGCACGGGATTGATATTTGTAATTGTAATTTCGCCCGAAACAATGCGTTCTTTTGTAATGTCGCCAATTAAAGCACCAACAAACATAGGAGTCAGCGTGCCAGCCAAAGAGTTGAATGAACCTCCGATTTGAAGTAACATGTTTCCTTTGTTACCTCCTCCGCCAAGCAGATTCAACATTGGATTTACAACTGTGTTCAACATACAAACTGAGAAGCCGGCAACAAACGCACCAGCTAAATAAACAAAAAAGTTGGCCGGAAGAGAGAATAATTCAGAGTTTACTCCAATACGTCCGGAGAGAAATTGTATGAAAATCCCCAAAAAGCCAATTGCAATTGCCAAAAGAGCTGTTTTTTTGTATCCAATTTTACTTAGGAGCTTTCCGGCCGGAATTCCCATAAATAAATAAGCAAGAAAGTTCATCATGTTTCCCAACATGCCTAAGAAATTGGACCCTTCAAAGGTGGGTTGATTTTTCCAGATAACTCCGATTGGCGCTGCAAGATTAGTCACAAACGAAATCATTGCAAAAAGAAAAATCATTGTGATAATTGCAACGATGTTTCCATTCTTTTTTTGTGTATTCATGAAATTAAAAAGATTAAAGTGTTAGTATTATGATTATTAGTTTTTGTTCGTGTCAATTTGACGATAAAAGTACAATTTTATTTTTATTTTAAAGATTTTTTTGCAAAAAACTAAGCATTCGGGTATATAAATGCCTCCGTGTTTGTTTGCCAAGAATACTGTGATTTTTGTCTGTGTAAATTTGCATTTCAAATTGTTTATCGGCTTCTACAAGTTTGTCGATGTAAAGCATTGTGTTTTGAACATGCACATTATCGTCGGCCGATCCGTGAACAATTAAAAGCTTGCCGTTCAGTTTTTCTGCCATTCCCAGGGCTGATGTTTTATCGTATCCATCAAAGTTTTCTTGTGGCCGACGCATAAATCGTTCGGTATAAGCTGTGTTATATAGTCGCCAATCGGTAACCGGAGCCACAGCAATTCCTGCTTTGAAAATACTTTCGCCTGAACTCATCGACCATAATGTAAGCGAGCCCCCAAAACTCCACCCCCAAATTCCTATTCTGTCCTTGTCGATATAGCTTTGTTTTCCAAGATATTTTGCTGTTTCAATCTGGTCTTTGGCTTCGAGTATTCCAAGCTGTTTATAGGTACATTTGCGGAATTCAGCACCGCGGGCACCGGTTCCTCTTCCATCGACGCACACCACTATGTAGTCTTGCGTACTCAGATAATACTCCCAGCCAATGTCCCATTTATCAAGTGCCTCTTGAGAGTCAGGTCCTCCATATTGTACCTGTAAAACAGGATATTTTTTGTCTGCAGAAAAATCTTTGGGTTTTAATATCCAACCGTTTAGTTTAATATTGTCGGAAGTGGTGAAACTGAAAAATTCTTTCTTTGGCAGTTGAAGCGCCACAAAATCTTTTTGTAGCTTCGAATTGCTTTCGATAACCCGTATTTGTGCTCCTTTTGGGTTGTAAAGCACTGTTTGGTCAGGAACAACGATGCTCGAAAAAACATCTATATAATAGCTATAGGTTGAGTTAAAGCTGGCATTGTGCGTACCTTTGCCATTTGTTAGTCTTGTTTTTTTAGCTTTGGCATCGATGGCATAAATATCTCTTTGCATGGGCGACACTTCGGCTGATTGATAGTAAAGTATTTGCTTTGTGTGATCGTAGCCGTAAAAATCAGTAACGTCCCAAGCGCCTTTGGTGATTTGTTTGTAGACGCTTCCGTTAATTCTGTATTGATAAATATGACGGAAGCCATCCTGTTCGCTTACACCGAAGAAAAACTGATTGTCGGGAGTGAATTGTATGTAGTCAATATTTTGATAGTCAATATAATATTTGTCATCTTGTCTCAAAACAAGTTTCGTAAGGGTCGATTTCGGATTTGCCATAAGCATGTCCAAACGGTTCTGGTTGCGGTTAAGTTTGAAGATTGCAAGTTGATCAGCCGCATTTGTCCACCGAATGCGTGGGATGTAAAAGTCCTGATCGTTTTCGGGCAACTGCATGAACTTAGTTGTTTTGTTAAAGTCATCGTAAACACAAACGCTTACTTTGGCATTGTTTTCGCCAGCTTTAGGATACTTGAATTTTAAAAATGAAGGATATAAATTGAGTGTTTCATCGATTTGCGATTCGTTTTTAAATAACTGAAACGAGAATTCGGGTATTTCAGTTTCGTTGAACTTGAGAAAAGCAAGTAATTTACTGTCGGGGCTCCATGCAAAATGACGGGTGGCCTGAAACTCTTCTTCGTAAACCCAGTCGGGTGTGCCGTTGATTATTTTACCCGTTTCACCATCTTTTGTAATTGCTATTTCGGTGTTGAAATCGAGTTTTTTCATGTAAAGGTTATTGTTGCGGGCAAAAGCAATGTAGCGACTGTCCGGCGAAAACAGCGGAACTTCCTGAGCCCCGTTTTCCGAAAGGGGCTGTAGTTCTTTGCGTTTTATGTCGTACACATAATAATCGGCGGTAAACGTGCGTCGGTACCTGAAATTTACATTCGTATAAACAAGAATTTTTAATTCATTGGGACTGAAAATATATCCGGAGATATTCTTTATCGGACAATTTTTGATCTGATATATACTAAACAGTGTATCAACAGTATTTCCTGTTTTGTAGTTGTATTTTACGATCGAATTATCGTTTACTTTTGTTGTAAAGTGCTCCCCATCGGCCATTGAAATAGCTTTTTCTGATCGGGCTGATTTGAATATTCCATCCGTAATATCATAAAGTAGATGAGCAAACGAAAATTGTGCAAGCAGTGTTAAAACAAAAATGAATATGAAACGTTTCATTATAAAAAGTGTTTATTAAATTTGTTACAAGTAATAACAGCAAAATACAAAGTTTATTTTTACCTATAGCGTTATATTTTGCCTTTTATCTATACAAAAATAGTTCAATTTATTCTTTTTGTTTGTCGAACGGTCGAAAGTTTTTATTCCATTAACATTATTCTTTGATGCTTAAATTATTAACGATAAATTTATAGTGATATGGGACTAATTAAAGATTTCTTTTTTGCATCTCCTCGCAACGAGGATTTAGGTTTGTGCCTGAGTGGCGGTGGTGCTTTGGGATTTGCTCATATAGGCGTGTTACAGTCGCTCGAAGATCATGGCATTTACCCCGATCAGCTTGTAGGCTCCAGCATGGGAGCAATTGTAGGTGTGCTTTATTCTGCCGGATATTCTCCTGCTGAAATGTTGCAAATGATAAAAGATGACAAGCTTTATAAGGTGACTAAGTTAATGACATTCAGGCCTGCATTTCTGAAGTCTGGGTTGTCAAATCACTCTATATTGCGTTCGTTGATAAAAGAACTTATTCCACACAACAGTTTTGATCAACTCAAGAAAGGGATGCATATTGCGGTTGTTAATTTGTCGACGGCTGAATGGGAAATTATCAGCCGCGGAGATGAGCTTGACAAGTGGGTGGCAGCTTCGGCAAGTATTCCGGGCGTTTTTGAATCGATCAAACACAACGATACTTACTATGTGGATGGTGGCTTACTGAACAATGTTCCAGCTCAGGGACTTGAAGAGTTTTGTCAGACAATAATAGGCGTAGATGTTATTCCACACATTCCGCCGGTTGAACTCAATAAACCCATTGATACACTTGCTTCATCGGTGAGGGCTATGCAGCATCAGAATTCACGCGAAGGTCGTGAGCTTTGTCGTTTTCTGATTGAACCCCGCGCCATAGAGAAATACCACGAGTTCAGCTTCGAAGCTTATCAGGAAATTTATCAATACGGCTATAGTGCAACAACAAAATATATAGTTGAGAATCCTGAAATGATGCGTTTGAAAAAAAACTAATTGTCGGATGGTAAGCTGATAATAAATGTAGTACCCTCATTTTTGCGGGTAGTGAAATTAATTTTGCCGCCTGTAATTTCTATTATGTTTTTCGAAATAGTTAGCCCTAAGCCCATGCCTGTGCTTTTAGTAGTGAAGTTTGGTGTGAAAAGTTTGTCTATAAACTCATCGGCAATCCCAATTCCGTTGTCTTCTATTTCAATAACAACTTCTTTTTCGACTTTATGAATTCTTACCTTTATCAATCCTGCTTTATCCGAGGTTATTGACTGAATTGCATTTTTAAGCAGGTTATTGAAAACCTGAGTAAGTTGTTCGGGATCGGCTAATACAATAATGCCTTTGGCTTCACCTTCGAAAATGATTTGAACTTGTTCGTTATTGTGTTTGAAAAGCTGAACTACCGAATAGAGCTTTGCAGCTACATCCACATTCGTAAAATGCGCTTCCGGGATACGGGCAAAATTTGAGAATGTTCCTGCAATTCGCGATAAATTGTCAATTTGTTCAATCAGAGTAACCGTCGATTTTTCAAAATACTCATCAAATCCTTCACTGCCAATTTTTTTTGTTCGTTGCAATTGTTGAATGGTGAGCTTCATTGGCGTGAGTGGGTTGTTGATTTCATGTGCTATTTGGCGCGCCATGGTTTTCCATGCCTTTTCCCTTTCGGACTGAGCGAGTAATTTTGCACTTTTCTCCAGTTCGTCTATCGTGCGGTTGTATTGTGCCACGAGTTGTCCTATTTCATCATTCAGTTGATAATCAATTTTTTCGTTGCGATGCCCGAATCGCATTTTTTTCAGTTTGTTTTCTATCATTTTCAATGGCGCCGACAGCTGCCTCCCGATAAAGATGCTCAGAAAAATGGCAAAAACGATAATAATAAGATAAATGTGAATGATGACAGATAAAAATTCTTCTATTTCCTTGCGTGTTTCTTCCTGGCTAAGGAACTGAGGAACTGCAATATATCCCAACTGTAAGTAATCACCATTATAAAAATCGGTATAACCACTCAGGTATTTTAACTCTCCAATGTGTTCGTCCTGATTAATGTTGGTATTGCCACTAAAAAATGGAGTTGGCGATATTTGTCTGCTTATCAGGTTCTTGTTGAAAATGAGTGGCTGCGAACTTCCAATAAGTTTACCATTGTTATCGTATACATGAATGTCGGTTTGGTACATATAGGAAAGCTCCTGAAGATCGAAGTTAAGACCTTGCGGACTTACAGTAGATAAATCCTGACTCCAGTAATACATATCCTGTAAGGCTTTCTGTATGTAGTTTTTTTTGTTCTCGATGTTTGATATCTGTTCATCTTCGTATTTTTTCTGTATAAAGTTGACAGATACATAAAAAATGCCTAAAAAGCTTATTATTAGTAAAATGATGAACGCGTATTGAAATTTTGTTGTCAGCCCGATATGGAACTTTGATTTCAACCGACGCTGATTATAAAGCCATATGATGGCTATCGTGAGACAATAGAAAATAAGAAATGAATAACCAAAATACAGTAGATAGCTGGTGAATGTATATGAGCTTATTTTGCTAATTACTATGTAATTGGATTTGTCAGGCTGGTACACATAATACACCCGGTTTTGATAGTTAGTGCTATAATAGTTGCTATTCCTGGCAGGTATCCAGGCTGAATGATTAGGAAAAATATCTTTTTCGGAGGAGTAAACGAGTTGCTGATTGTTGTATTTTGCTACAGCTATTTTAAGCAGAGACTGAATATCGGGAGCAGATGAAATAAGCAGATTGGGGAAACTGTAACTTTTGAAGTTTTTTCGCGGATAAAACTCCATGTAAAGGTATAGCGAATCTTTTTCGATGCTTACTGTAGGGAAAACTCCTAAATACGACATCAGATTCAACGACGAAGGTACCGAGTAAAAATGAGTGTTTTTTATTTTCGTCGCTTCACGCTCGATGAAATCAGTGTATTGGCCGGATAAGGATGAGTTGCGGTATGCCACCGAAAGGCGCATTTCATATTTATTCCAAAAACCTCTCAGGTAGTTTTCGTTGATGTATTTATTGATTTTAAGTGCAGAATCAGAGCTTGTGGACAGGTTTTTGAGTAATCTGTCGCTCGAAATCTGGCCGTCAAGTTCTTCGAGCAGAATGTCGGCCATGCGATCATTTTCCGAACTGCCGTTAATGTAAATATTTTCGGCCAGAATACGGTATTTGTCTTTGTCTTTTTCCTCGCCAATAAGGTATGCGTTGATGATAAAAAAAGAAACATACACAAAAATCCAGAGAAAAGAAAAAGCATAAATACTTATCCGTCTTTTGAGAATGTAGGCTATATAAAACACTACAAAAATAATGACAATAGAAATTATTATTTGAAATGCAGTTGTTACTCCGAAAATAAAGAGTGTAATTCCGGTGAAGATCACAAGCAGTATATCAACGATAATAGCCTTATTTAAAAGATGTTGTGTTTTTAGCCAATTGTGCGATTTGTAAAAAAGCAAGGCTAAACCGATACCCCAAATGAAAATAAGCAAATGAAGTACAATAGACAAAATCGACAGATGATTGAACTGAAGTATAGATAGTTGTATGCTCGAATGGTACACAAGACTGCTTAGAAAGTAAAAAACGATAAGAAAGTAAACAACGAAGAGCGTTTGAAGCAGAATGGCTTTCGTAAGCTGACGACTACTACCAATGTTTGTACGGAAAAAAAACAAATAGTTGGCTGCCAGCAAAAAAAGAGTGGTAAAAATCAGATGGCCGATGGTAGCCAACATCGGATTGGATGAATATTCGAAGGAAGAGAAGAACTTATTCCAATAGAGTAAGCCCGGAAAACTTAGCGAGAGGCTAAGTCCGACTGCAGTGCCGGCAAGAAGGGTTGCTATACTGAATTTTTTTAAACTCAGGGTGTTGACACCCCAAAAAACAGTGCAGTTGGCATAAAGAAACAGGAATAAGAGTACAGCTATAGTGATGAAAATGAAACCGGTAAAGCCCCAAAACTCACTGTATATTTGTGTGTCGGCATTCGAAAGTGTGAATAAATAGTTGTTTTGTGCGTCCGAAACTGCATATTTATCATTTTTGTTTCCTTCTACAATTTCTACTCTTTTGTCCAGATGAAATCCTTTGCAGTAACTGTTAATCAGGTCCTTGTTCTCATATGGATAATTGTATTTCAACAGGATAACAGCCATTAAAACTTTTGAGTCTGTTGTTTCCGATTTTACTATGCAATGTGCATTGCTCAGTTTATTGTAGTGCCATCTAATGCTGTCGGAAGTAGTAATTTCGGTGGGCTCAATGTGATTATCGGACCAGAATATAAGTTCATCTTTTTCGAAGACAAAATAATAGATGTCGTTTTTTGCAAAATTATAATTGCTTAGCGAATCAACAGAGTTGTAATTAATGATCCGGGTAAGGTGGTTAAGCGTCTGGTCTGCTGCGTTTTCTTTTTTTGCAAGTTCGGCGGTGAATGAGCTAATGTTTAAACTTTGTTTTGGCGAACGATCGTAAAAAAAATTGCATAACAATCCCAGTAACAGACTTGCAATAAAAGCATAAGTTAAATACTGATATGTTTTTGAAATTTTCATTCGTTCTGAAACTGTTAATTATTCGATGTTGTAATGTACGTCATCATTCATGATGATAAGGTTCGCCTTTTAAAATTGTGAATGCTCTGTAAAGTTGTTCAACAAAAATAACCCGTATCATCTGATGCGAAAATGTCATTGCCGAAAGCGAAATCAACCCATTGGCGCGGTTGTAAATCCGTTCCGAAAATCCATACGAACCACCCACTACAAAAACCATGCGTTTGTGCGAAGCCAGCATTTTTTTTGATAAAAATTCGGAAAATGCCACAGATGTTAATTGTTTCCCTTTTTCATCCAGCAGTATAACTTCATCAGCTGTTTCAAGTTGTTTGAGTATAAGGTCGGCTTCTTTCTCTTTTTGCTCGCTTTCCGAAATGTTTTTAGTGTTTTTCAACTCCGGAATTGTAATGGTCTCAAAACTGATGTAGTGCTTTAATCTGTTCCGGTACTCTTCCTGCAACTGAATAAGACTTGAATGATTGGTTTTGCCGACGACTAAAAATGCTATTTTCATTAAAATCTAAAATATTGTAGCTGTTTGGTTCACTATTTGTTATCTATAAAAATAAAAAAAACATTTGGCTGCAACCAATTTAATAATGTATTTTTGCAGCGCAATGATATAAATCAATGCAAATATGGTGTTTTTTAACGAGAAATCAGACTGAAATCCGCATTTTGCAACTATTATTTCAAAAATAAAGAATTTTATGTTCTTTCTGGTTGAGCTAATATTAAGATTAATGGTAAAATAAAATTTATTTAAGACTTTCGGATCTCAATATGTTTTTATGAAATACCTTTTTTAAGTGTTTTGTAATTAATTTTTCAGGAAGTCTTTTTAAAGCAATAAACAATATGAAATCAATAAAATTAGTTTTGTTAAGCTTTCTAATACTGTGTGCGTTGCCTCATGTAGCTGCCCAGTCGTCCGAAGTTTCGTCCGAAATCATTTCGGCTCTGGACAAAGGAGATGCCGGAAAGCTTTCAGCTTATCTGAACGCCAACGTCGAACTTGTGGTCGGAAACAAAAATGATGTTTTCAGCAAACAGCAAGCCTCCGGAATTATTACCGATTTTTTCAGAACAAACAAAGTGAGCTCTTTTCAGTTACTTCATAAGGGAAACAAAGAAGCAACAAGTTTTGCTATAGGCGAAATTAAAACAAACACAGGCAACTACCGTGTATATGTGCTCACCCGTAAATCGGGAAATCAAACTGTAATTCAACAACTCAGAATAGAACTTTCAAATGACTGATAACTTAGAACAACTTATTCCACTTTGGTTTGCCGAGGACATTGGCGACGGCGATCACACAACACTTTCGTGTATTCCTTCGGATGCGATGGGAAAATCGCAGTTAATTATCAAAGAAAACGGAGTGCTTGCAGGCATTTCCATTGCACGAGAAATTTTTAAAGCTTTCGATCCTGAACTTAAAATGACAGTTTTTATAGAGGATGGAACAGAAGTGAAAGTAGGCGATGTGGCTTTTGTAGTGGAAGGGAAGATACAATCCCTATTGCAAACAGAACGACTGATGCTGAACATAATGCAACGTATGAGCGGTGTTGCTACGCGTACCCGCGAGTATGTGAAACTGCTCGAAGGTACTAAAACAAATGTGCTCGATACCCGCAAAACAACACCGGGACTTCGTTTGCTCGAAAAGGAAGCTGTGAAAATTGGTGGTGGAGTTAATCATCGCATTGGCTTATACGACATGATCCTTCTGAAAGACAATCACGTGGATTTTGCAGGTGGTATTGATAAGGCCATTCAGCGTGCTAAAGCTTATTTGCTGAGCAAAGGGAAAGATCTTAAAATTGAAATCGAGGTTCGTAATTTTGATGAACTTTCGCAGGTAATGTCCATTGGAGGAGTCGATCGCATTATGCTCGATAATTTTTCGGTTGAAAATACGCGTAAAGCGGTTGAAATAATTAACGGAAAGTATGAAACCGAATCATCAGGAGGAATCACTTTCGAAACTTTGCGACAATATGCAGAATGCGGCGTAGATTATATTTCGGTAGGTGCTTTAACGCATTCGGTTAAAAGCCTTGATATGAGCTTTAAAGCGGTTTAATTGGACAAACTTACAATTTGATTATAATAAAAGCGATAGCATCAGGATGGGTGCTGTCGCTTTTTATTTTTTATGGTTGTTGAATACTAAAGGCCTCAATCTTCCTCGAGTATCATGTATTCGTCAATAATTCGTCTTACCTGTTGCGGAGTGACGCGTCCGTACACTTTTTCGCCAATTGTTACCACAGGCGATAAACCACAAGCACCTACGCAACGGATACAACTGAGACTGAAAACTCCATCTTTTGTTGTTTCGCCTACTTTAATATTTAATCTGCGTTTAAATTCCTCCAAAACAAGTTCTCCGCCCCGTACGTAACAAGCTGTACCAAGGCATACTGAGATTTGGTATTTTCCCTTGGGAAGCATGCTGAAAAAGGAGTAAAAAGTAACCACTCCATACACTTTCGACACCGGAATTTGTAATTCTTTTGCTATGGCCGATTGCACTTCGGGTGGTAAATAACCTAATTCATGCTGCAACTCATGTAATACATTGATCAGTTCATGCGCATCGTTTCTGAAACGTTTACAAACGCTTTTAATAAGTACTTCAGCGGGTTCAGTTAATTGTATTGTTGCCATAATTGCTGTGTTTTTCTTCGAATTTTTTATACCAATTTGAAAATGAAGGTGTTCATTTTATTTCTTTCCGTTCTTTCTGTCAAAATAAACTGTATGCAACAGCTTGTGTGCTTTTTTACTCATAGGTTTTCCAAGAAATTCATTATAGAGCTGAATAATATATGGGTTTTCGTGCGATTTTCGTATTTCTTTCTGCTCATCCTCACGATACAGCGCTTGTTGACGTTGAAGCAATACTTCCGAATGGCCATGATGATATGGTTGACCGCCTCCACCAATACAGCCACCGGGGCACGACATGATTTCGATAGCGTGGTAATGACTTTTTCCCGATTCAATTTCATTCAACAATTTACGGGCATTGCCTAAACCATGTGCTATGCCAATACGTACATCTACGCCATCAAAATCAATCACTGCTTCCCGCAGGCCTTCCATGCCACGCAATTCGGAAAATTTAATACGTTCTAATGTTTTACCGGTCTGAATTTCGTAAGCCGTTCGTACGGCAGCTTCAATAACGCCACCGGTGGTGCCAAACAAAACACCAGCTCCCGTTGATGCTCCTAAAGGTGCATCAAATTCTTCTCCGGGCAGCGATTGTAAATCAATATTGCATAACTTGATAAGTCGCGATAGTTCCCTGGTGGTGAGCACAATGTCTACATCCGGATTCCCATCTACGAAAAATTCATCTCTGCCGCGTTCGTATTTTTTTGCAACACAGGGCATAATGGAAACGACTACCATGTTTTTTCGATCGATGCCAAGTTTTTCGGCAAAATAAGATTTGGCTATGGATCCAAACATTTGCTGAGGCGAACGGGCTGTGGATGGAATGTCAATTAATTCGGGGAATTGATGTTCGAAGAATTTCACCCACGCGGGGCAACAGGAAGTAAGAATAGGAAGTTTCACCGATGTGTCTCCTTTGAGGTATGCGTTCAGTCGGCGTAGAAGTTCGGTTCCTTCCTCCATAATTGTAAGGTCGGCTGCAAAATCGGTATCGAAAACATAATTAAATCCCAAACGACGTAGTGCAGCAACCATTTCTCCAGTCACCAGCGATCCCGGTGCATATCCGAATTCTTCTCCTAAAGCGGCCCTCACTGCAGGAGCTGTCTGCACAACGACTGTTTTTTCCGAATCCGCGAGAGCCCGAATAACAGCTGCGGTTTCATCCACCTCAGTTAGTGCGCCTGTAGGACAAACTGCAAGACACTGACCACAAAAGGTGCATTCGGAATGCATTAAATCGTTTTGAAAAGCAGGAGCAACTACCGAATGAAAGCCGCGTTGCACAGCGCTCAAAACGCCTACTGTTTGCACCTCGTTGCACATCATTTCGCAGCGCCGGCACATGATGCACTTGTTCGGATCGCGTATGATGGAAGGAGAGTTATCCATTTTATAAGTAGATTGTTCTCCCTGGCAATGAATTTCGCGAATGCCAAGGCGGTGAGCCATGCGCTGTAGTTCGCAATCGCCCGATTTTGCACAGGTCAAACATTCAGCCGGATGATCGGAGAGGATAAGTTCCATTACCGTTCGTCGCGCATTGATGACCCGCATCGAATGGGTTTGAATGATGCTGCCTTCGCTCACTTTGGTGCAACAGGCAGGAGCCAGGTTGCGTTGTCCGCTTATTTCTACAACACATATTCGGCAACCACCGGGTTTATTTTCGATGTTCATGTCGTGTAATTTCATGTGACATAGAGTGGGTATGTCGATACCTACTTTTTCGGCGGCTTCAAGTATTGTTGTCCCTTCGGTAACTGATACTGGCTTTTGGTCTATCGTAAGTTTTATCATGATAAGTTTTTTTGATAAAAATTGGATGAAAAACACTTTAGCAATGGATGAAATTATTGTTTTGGTTTTACTCCTATTTATTCTACAAGTATGGCTTCATATTTACATTTTGAGAAACAAATGCCACATTTTATACATTTATCCTGGTCAATATTGTGAACTTTCCCTTTTTCTCCACTGATGGCTTCCACCGGACAATTGCGAAAGCAAAGCGTACACCCGGTACAATTATCGGTAAGTATTGAGAATGAAATCAGATCTTTACATTGTTTCGATGGGCATTTTCTCTGTTTTACATGTGCTTCGTATTCGCTGTAAAAATTGGCCATAGTGGAAAGGATAGGGTTGGGAGAGGTTTGTCCGAGTCCGCAAAGTGAAGTGTCTTTTATTACATTCGACAATGATTTTAAACGAATTAAATCCTCCTCTGTTCCCAGACCTTGTGTTATTCTATCCAATATCTCGTGCAATCGTTTATTGCCTATCCTGCAAGGTGCACATTTGCCACACGATTCCTCTAATGTGAAGGTGAGGTAGAATTTTGCAATAGAAACCATGCAGTCGTCTTCGTCCAGCACTATCATTCCGCCCGATCCCATCATGGAACCTGCAGCAATCAGATTGTCGTAATCGATAGGAGTATCCAGAAATTTTTCGCTCAGGCAGCCTCCGGATGGACCTCCGGTTTGCACTGCTTTAAATTTCTTGCCATCTTTTATGCCTCCTCCGATATCATAAATAATTTCGCGCAGGGTTGTGCCCATTGGAACTTCAATCAGACCAACATTGTTGATTTTTCCTGCCAGTGCAAATACTTTTGTTCCTTTCGATTTCTCGGTGCCAATAGCACTGAACCATTCCGCTCCTTTGTTGATAATGACAGGGATATTTGCAAAAGTTTCTACATTGTTTACGTTGGTAGGCTGCCCCAGATAGCCTTCGGTAGATGGAAATGGTGGTTTGAAAGTGGGCTCGCCTCTGCAGCCTTCCATCGAGTGAATGAGCGCGGTTTCTTCGCCGCAAACGAAAGCTCCGGCACCATAGCGGAGTTCAATTTCGAAATTAAAATCTGTACCTAAGATATTCTTCCCAAGCAAGCCAGTGTCGTCAGCTTGTTGTAGTGCTCTTTTTAAACGTTTGATGGCTAATGGGTATTCGGCACGAATATAAATAAGCCCTTTGTCGGCACCAATGCAATAACCGCAAATGGCCATGGCTTCGATCACAGAATGCGGATCGCCTTCGAGGATGGAACGATCCATAAAAGCACCCGGATCTCCTTCGTCGGCATTGCATACTACATATTTTTGTATGCTGTTAGTTGATTTTGTAATTTCCCATTTCAGTCCGGTAGGGAAGCCTCCACCTCCTCTGCCTCTTAAGCCCGATTTTTTTATTGTCCCGATCACTTCAACGGGGCTTAGTTCGGTAAGGCATTTGGCCAAAGCAGTATATCCATCGCGAGCAATGTATTCTTCAATATTGTTGGGGTCGATATTGCCACAATTTCGTAATGCAATGCGATACTGACGTTTATAGAAGTCCATATCTTTGGCTTCGGTTACTCTTTTTTTTGTTTCAGGATGGAAATAGAGTAATCTTTCTACCTTCTGCTTGTTAATGATATGTTCCTGAATAATTTCAGCAGCATCGTTGGGCGAAACCTGGACGTAAAAAGTGTTGTCAGGTGATATTTTTACTAAAGGACCTTTTTCGCAAAATCCAAAGCAGCCGGTTGATACTACCTGAACTTCGTCGGACAGACCACGAACAATGATTTCGCGCTGTAGATTTTTTCGTAGTTGCTCCGATTCCATTGAACGGCAACCTATCCCTCCGCATACAAATATATGATGATGAGTCATATCTTCAGGAGTTTAAAAAGTTAAATTTCAGACTTTTGTTGTAATTTGAAATCTATATCCGCATCAAACCGTTTTGTAACTGGCAGGTATAATGCCGTCAATCAGTTGATGCTGAATTATATATTTGTCGATGATTTCCTGTGCTTTAGCGCTGTTTACAAAGCCGAAAACTACCGGCTCTTCGCCAGCTAAAGTAATTTCGACTGTAGGTTCAGCATAGCAGTAACTCATGCAGCCTGTTTGGCACACAGTTGCTTTTATTTTTTGCCGCTCAAGTTCCTGTACAAAGTAATCGTAGGTTGCTTTGGCGCCTGAGGCTATACCACAAGTGGCCATAGCCACCTTGATCACAATTGGTTGTTGCGATGAGGGTGCATCTTTTGGATTTGATGCCAGTGAAGATTGTTGCTTAAGCTTCTTTAGATCAGCAACTGATGTGAGTTTTTTCATAAAGTCGATGTTATTAAGTTATTAAATCATCCGACTGATTATGATACATTTAAACCGATTGGAAATAATATATCTGATTTATGCTGTAAAGATGCAAAATAATTTCCATTGATTAAAGAAATATTTCTTTAATTTTTCGAGTTTAACACAGTAAGTGCTTTTATTTTCCTGTAAATGATTAATTCATGGAATTGCTTCTGCTTTTTTGAGTATAACAAAAGCAAACGACTCATAGATATGAATCGTTTTTTTTTTAGTTTTAAAAAAATACAGTTATTCTGAAATTACAAATTGCTTGTGAGAGAGTTTGTAAATGAGTGGTTTATTGCTTAATAAATTGGCAATTATTTTCTTGTCTTCGATACTTAAAAAGTCAACTAAATGATTTTCAACTTCGATTGCAGGTTTTTCTTTTGAAAACGTGAATGACAAATAACTGTTTCCCAGATGTTTGTTGAGCCAGTCGAGATCAATGTCTGCATTTTCAGTATTTTCAGAAATGAGCCATTGTTTGGCAGTAGGAATATCTGAGAAAAGTGTCAGCGGTTGCCAATTTAGATGATAGAATTGAATTGTAGATAAGCGTACAGGCTGAAGAACTGTGTTGATAATGGCTACAACAGTTGTAGCGTCTTCCATTTCAAAAACTTTGATTTCTGTAAGGTTATTTTTTGTTGTGTTAAACGTAATGAGTTGGTTGATTGAATCGTAGTGTTGTATGGAAACGTATTCATTGAATTTGTTTTTTATACTGTCGCGGCGGTTTAGTTTGCTGTATTCCAGCATTTCAAAACGCTGTTGCTTCGATAGCGTGGGAACTATTTTGTCGGGCATCGACAGGAATAAATCTCCAACTTTTTGAGCATTTGCCGAAAATGAAATTGTGCAGAGAAAGGCAAAGAGAAGTGTTTTTGTAAGGATTATGTTGTTATTCATTTTTTTTCTTTTTTGTGATTCCGGTAATTATTTTCCAGTAATAATTCAGCATGTCGCCTACGCTTTCAAAATCTTCTTTATAAATCAAACCAAAACCCTGCGTTGATTTAGCTTCTTTTAGTTGCGCTCTATCAATGGTGTGGCTGTAGGCTTTGGCGCGTAATTTTCCTGATTCTATCAACAGGTATTCCAGGTCAAAGTCACCAATAAATTTACTTGCGTTGGTGGACGTGTTTACATTTTCGTTTCTGTAACCAAATTCTCCATTTAAAATAATTCGTTTGTTCTGATAATTTAATTGAGCTTTTACTTCGTCTGTTTGTAATTCTGATTTTTGCCAATCCACACCCAATGAAAGATTGTTTGTGTTTAGCGATTTCTGAATCAGATTGTTGAGGTGCGCACTAAAGGTGGATACCGCGAATGAAATCGTATTATTCAGCCCTGCATTTCCTTTGTTGTCGGGAGTATAAAACTTACTAAGAACCAACAGATAAGCTATTTGCCGATTCATCATTTCTTCGGTATTTATAATGCTTCGTACGCGTTGTTTCATGCTTTCGTCGCTCAGGGGCAAGTCAATTTCAAACTTAATGGTTGGTTTCATTAGGTTTTCGGAAAGATTAAGCACACAGTTCACCGGAACGCTTCCGCGATTGGTGGATGAGCTTACATCTTCGAGTAAATCGCTCAGTGAAGCTGTCAATGGATAAATGGCTCTTATATCTACCTGAGCATCAAATGGATTGCCTGTCCATTGAATGGTGCTTCCTTTGTCAATTTTAAATTCTTTTCGGATCACAGTTTGTAACGTGAACAAATAGGAGCCTGCATCAATGGCGTAAGTTCCATAAAGCTTCATGTCCGAAAAACTATCGAACTGAACGCGCAGGTTACCACTGCCTTTGCCTTTAATAGCATCGCCACCTTTCGGATCGATGATAAGTTCCAATTCGGCATCGGGAGTAACATCAATTTTCATATCGACAACGACATTGAAATTACTGCCAGTTTTTTTTATATCAATTTCCTTCTCAGTTCTGGATCTTGTGTTGATAAAGTTGATAAAGCTATTGTCGGAAGCCGAAGAAGCGCCTCCCATTTGAATGTAACATTTTGTTTTTGGCTGCGATACGGCATTGATCGAAATAACAGCTTCTTTTGTGTCTCCCTGTATGTTTACTGTTCCGGTGGCGTAAGCCCGGCCGAAAAAATAATCATTGTCGCTCGAACGGGTATTCATCGCCAGTATTTTTTTACCATACACATCCACATTGTATTTCATGTTCTGAAACATTCCGCTGTGGGTAATTAATCCGGTCATATTGCCCTGATTTTTTTCCTCATCGTAGATTTTCATGTTTTTGATGGCAATCGTCTTCCTGGTCAGTCTCACCGTATCGTTAAAGAAATATGTGGTGTTAAGCATTTTAATTGTTGCTTGTCCCTTGTCTACAAAGATATTTCCTTCAAAGCCAAGATTTTTGGTTCGACCATACATCCGGAACTTACCATGTCCCAATCCCTTTACATTTTGCGCAACACTTTCGAAATAAGTATTTAAAAAATCAATAGCTATACCTTTTGTGTCGAAAGTTACATCAAGAGAATCGTTTTTTGGTACATATACACCTTTGGCAATGGCAATTTCTTTTTTGTTTTCATCATACATTTCGGCGCCTAATAAGATCTGTTTATTTTCATTGTCCCAGGCAGAATTCACTTTTGTGTCGCCAATCAGTTTGTTATTGATCAATAATTTCTTTACATCCAGTTCAGCCAACAAAACAGGCTGTTTGAGCAAGCTTATCAATTCTGCTTTGCCTGTAACATGGCCTCCGAAACTAATTCCTTTCAGTTTCAGCACCTGCATTACATAATCCACATCTACATCTTTCATCGAAACAGTAACGCCATCGGTCAGGTTTTGTGAAACTTTTCCGTCGATATGAATAAATTGTTCTTTGTTTTCGAACTTGAAATTATCAATGGCTATTGTTTTATCAGGGTTTAGCTCAATTTTCGAAGCACGTATATCCCAAATCGAATCCGAAATAATTACCTGAGTCGGTAAAATATTCATTTTAACGGCTAGCTTATTGTCAATATTTCTGAATTTTGTTATTGTTTGAAATTCGCCGGCATTTGTTATTTTGCTTGAATTTTGCCATCCTAACTGAGTTGTGACAGAGTCCTTAGCTGCCGCGGCGAATAAATAGAGTCTTGTGGATCCTTTTTTGTCGGGCATCTGAGCACGGGTGGTCAGTTTTAGTTGTTGCTGTTGGTTTTCGATACTTAATGTAATGTTCTCGAACGATTGTTTTTTTGCCCTGAATTCGGCAAAATTGCCGGTTATATTTATTTTGTTCTGTCTTTCGTCTATCGACCCTTTGATCGTACTTGTTCCTTTCAACTGATAGGGGAGGTTCAGTACCTCCGAAATTTCGTCGGTATTTTCAATCGTTAAATCAATATCAATGTGATTTTGAGTTTTTGAATATTTTGGGGTCGAAACAGATAATGCCGGTAAATAGTATTGTATAATCTTATTAATCGTGCTGCTAACATTGCTGTATTTGAAATCACCTTTGAACGATCCGTTTACATAATCAGAATTGATAAGGAAATTGGTGTTGTTGCCGTCAATATTGCTTATGAATTTTATTTCATTTATATTCAATGTTTTATCTATGTTTGTGAGCTTTATACTATCGAAAAGAATGATTCCGTTTATATTGTCCGGAGAGTTACCAATCATGTTCGTTCTTCCCGAAAATGAGAGCAGAACTCCGGGATATGTTTTTATGAGATGTAGCGCATGTGGGTTTACATCCTTTACGTCCAGTTCGAAATCGAATACTGGTAATTTTTTTGTGAGGTCTATAACTCCCTTGAAATCAGCATTGATATTCTCGTCGGATAGTTTTATGGCTCCATCAAATCCGGTTCCATCATATTTTCCGTCCATCGCTATGTCACGGTAAACGTATTGGTTGAACTCAATTTCGTTCACTGTGGCTTTTACGTTTCCGCGTATGGCTTCACCAGCTTTCTTTATTCCATTTGTATTGAAACTGAAGGATGCTTTTCCTAAGTTTTTGTTTGATAATAGCTTTCCTAGCTCGAAGTTATTTGATTTTACTGTCCCGTTGTAATTCAGGTCTTTAAATTTATTTTCGAGTTTTACGAGTATATCTGTGGAAATACTTCCCATATTTGTTTTCAGATTTCCATAGGCCACCAGATTGCTAAGAAAACCCGAAATATTTCCTTTGTAAATTACTGTTCCCAATTGGTTGAGTTCTTTTGGCAGTACGAATGGTTTTTTAGTCAATCCGGAAACAATGTCCTGAATATCTCTCTTGTCGGCTTTTAATTCGTTGATCTGCCCATAAATAAATGTCTCGTTGATGTAAGGAAGCCCACTCAAATCAAGATCGGCATTCAACGAAAGCGATTTGCCATATTTGAGTTCCATTTTATTGAATCGCAAACTCGAAATGCGCCCCGACACTTGTCCTTTCAGGGTTACACTTTTATTGATACCTTTAAATTCGGGAATAAATGCTGAAAAATCACCAAATGAAATGGACGAGTTGTTGATCGGTGCGTTCCATTTTACTTTTTCAACAAAGTGTTTAAAATCGGCTAAACTATCGTATTTCAACTCGATATCTGTAAGATTAAGATGCGAAGCAGGGAGCAGTAGTTCGATAAACTGAATTTTGGCTCCTTTTGTAGAAGCCTGCATCTGTGTGGATAGTTTTTTGAGTGTAAATCCCGATTTCTCACGCATGCTCAGCGATTTTATCTCGGCGCTTAAAGTGTCCTTGCGCATCAAATGCAGGATGATGTCTGCATTGATGTTCGAAAGTCGGAGACTGTCCGGGTTGATGATTGCTGCATTCCTGGTGGGTTTCCCGTTTTGTTTCGAGTAGCTAAAACGTGAATTTTTTATTTTCAGATGATCAATTTTATATGTAATTACAGATGAACTCTCTTTTTTCGAGGTTTTAAACGCTTTGATTACGAAATCAAGATTTGTATGCCCTGTAGTATCTACTTTCAGATTACCGTATAAATTTTTGAATTCGAGACCTGTAAATATTATTTTGCCGCTGAATATTGCCCTGAGATTGAAATTGGCTTTCGTTTCATCTACATATATCAAAGTGTCACGCTCCAGGTCCTGAACATACAAATCATTTAATTTTACCGAATTAAATAGTTTGTACTCTATTTTACCCACAGTGACTTTCGATTTTAATCTTGTGGAGAGTTCGTGTGTAACAGACTGAACAATAAAATTCTGTACCCTGTTATTGCTCAGTAGTATAGGAATTGTGGCAAGAATCAATAGAATACAAGCAACAAAGATTTTGAGTATTTTAGCCGTTTTTTTTATACCTTTGACCATTATTTTACAAAAGTAAAAAATAATTTGCGATTTTAATTATCGAAGATGGTTTAGAAAGCCTTTTTTAGAAAAAAGCTTGTTAAAAACTATTCGGTTTTTCTTTGTATCAATTATCATTCCGTTTTTTTAATGAGTTCTATTATTATTTTGGGTATAGAGTCATCGTGCGACGATACATCGGCTGCGGTCTTAAAGGATGGTGTGTTGCTATCTAATGTAACGGCCAGCCAATCAGTACATGCTGCATATGGTGGGGTGGTGCCTGAGTTGGCATCGCGAGCGCATCAACAAAATATTATTCCTGTTGTTCATCAGGCGCTTAGTGATGCCGGCATCAACAAAAGCGATCTTGCGGCCATTGCTTTCACTCGTGGACCGGGCTTGTTGGGTTCGTTGCTTGTGGGCACCTCTTTTGCAAAAGGATTTGCGCAGGCGCTCGATGTACCGTTGATTGATGTGAATCATTTACAGGCACATGTGATGGCTCATTTTATCAGCCAGGGAAAGGCTGGTGAAAAATTTCCCGCTTTTCCATTCCTTTGCCTTTTGGTTTCGGGTGGAAATTCTCAAATCATAAAGGTGGAAGCGTATGATAAAATGGAAGTGATTGGTCAGACCATTGATGATGCTGCGGGCGAAGCTTTTGATAAGTGTGCAAAGGTAATGGGATTGCCTTATCCGGGAGGACCATTTATCGATCGACTTGCCAAAACCGGCAATAAGGATGCTTTTGTATTCAATAAACCACAGATTCCGGATTATAATTACAGTTTCAGTGGGTTGAAAACGTCTTTCTTGTATTTGCTGCGCGATAAAGAAAAAGAAAATGCGGCTTTTGTGTCGGAGAATATTAACGACTTGTCGGCATCGTTGCAATACACAGTGGTGGAAGTGCTTATGAACAAACTTCGAAAGGCTGCAAAGGATTTGAATATTAAGCATGTGGCTTTGGCTGGTGGCGTGTCGGCCAATTCGGCCTTGCGCGAGGCTTTTCAGCTTCATGCCGCCAAATATGGTTGGGAGATTTATATTCCTCCTTTTGAATTTACAACTGATAATGCAGCGATGATAGCAATTACAGCTTATTTTAAATACCTGAACAACGATTTTTGTTCCTTGGATAAAGTCCCGTTTGCACGTGTAACAAACTTATTGTAAGTGTTTACAAAAAATGAAAAGCAGATTTAATATCCCCGAAAGTATTGAGCCTTACAGCGGAATTATCTATTTCGTTGTTTTGCTTATGTTGTCTCATTTCTTCTGGAAATTTACTGTCCTTGGTGATGAAACAGAGACTATTGTTACTTTCTTCGGAATGAATATTTCTGCTCCGTTTAATTTTATGGCCGATCATGTGGCCAAAGTTACTACCCGTATGCTCGAAATAATGGGCTATAGTATCAGTCTGAGTGCCGATAATGTGGTACGACATGATAATAATGTGGCAGTACATGTGGTTTGGGCGTGCACAGGTTTGAAACAAGCTTATATATTTGTTTGTATTATAGCTTTTTATCGTGGAACTTTAAAAAATAAACTTTGGTTTATTCCGCTGGGTCTGCTGGTGGTGTATTTGTTTAATATTTTCAGAATTGTTGCGATTACTGCCCTTATAAAAGAAAACCCTGAATGGTTTTATATTTTACACGAACATGTATTTAAATATCTGTTTTATGTAATTATTTTTGGTATGTGGATTTTTTGGGAAGAAGTTGTTTCGAAAAAAACGGTTCAACCCAAAAACAACCAGAAGAATTGAAACATGATTGTTTTCGGGTGATTTTTTCAATAGATTTTTGTTTGTTCTCCTCTCAAAACTCTTAATCCGGCAGTTGCCAGAGCTTCCATTTCGTCTTCGCCGGGATAAACCACCAAATGTGCCAGAGGCGAAACCATTTTTTTTATTGTATTCACCACAAATTGACTATTGGCAATGCCGCCGGTAAGAATAACGGCATCTGCTTTTCCTTCGAGTACGGCAAGCATTGCTCCAATTTCTTTCCCTACATTGTAGGCCATGGCTTCGAGTGCCAACCGGGCTTTTTCATCTCCTTCGGCAATGCGCTGAGTGATTATTTTTACGTCGCTTGTGCCTAAATGAGCAATTAAACCTCCCTGACCGACCAACATTTTCTGTAGCTGGCTTTTGCTGTATTTTCCATCGAAACAGACTCTTATCAATTCTCCTGCATCTAAAGTTCCTGAACGTTCGGGCGAGAAAGGTCCAAATCCATCCAATGCCTGATTGGTGTCGACGACTTTGCCGTATTTGTGTGCAGCCACCGAAACACCTCCACCTAAATGAGCAATTACAAGGTTCAGCTTGTCGTAAGTAGTACC
The DNA here is from genome assembly GCA_963678465.1 of uncultured Paludibacter sp. Taxonomy (GTDB): domain Bacteria; phylum Bacteroidota; class Bacteroidia; order Bacteroidales; family Paludibacteraceae; genus Paludibacter. The sequence continues at coordinate 2,006,539 of OY782858.1, read as the reverse complement.
CACCGAAATGGCATATTTTCGGCCTATTGCTTTGTGGTTGAGAGCGTGAAAGGTGGAGCGGCGGGGAAATTGAGGATGTCCGCTTATGCGTGCAATATCGCTTAACTCGTCCACAGTGACCGGATCGGTAACGAAAGCCCTGCAATTGGGCACTTGACCGGCAATTTCGAAAGCGAGCGGCGCCCCAAGGTTACTGGCATGTTGTCCGGCCATTTTCAGGTCTTCTATCATTTGCTCCGTAACTTCATAAACGCCTGATTCTATAGGGCGCATCAAGCCGCCTCTTCCTACCACAGCCGATAAATCGTTGAGGTCAAAATCATCGTCGGCAAGGCGTTTTAAAATGATGTTTTTTCTAAAGTCGTACTGGTCGAAAACATTTTTAAATTCTGAAAGGTCGTCGTTGGAGTGACGAATGGTGTGGAGGCTCAGTAAGTTTTCATCATCGTAAACAGCTATTTTAGTCGACGTGGAGCCCGGATTGATGGATAGTATTTTGTACATTGTGTTCGAATTTAAGGTATTGTGAAATCTATCAGATGTTTTCCTTTTTTTTATTGTTTGGTTCGGCCCGGATTTTTAGCGATAAAATCCTTCCAACCCGAATATTCATTCTCGCCTGTAGGCCGGCCGGCTTGCAGAAAATGGCAATAAGCAGCAGCAAGTCCATCGGTAGCATCGAGCTGAGGGAGCATATCCTCCGGTGAAATGTTGAGGTATCGTCTCAGCATGTCAGCTACCTGTTCTTTTGATGCCCGACCATTTCCGGTGATGGCCATTTTAATTTTGAGTGGCGCATATTCGGTAATTGGTAAATCGCGGTATAATGCGGCAGACATTGCAACGCCTTGTGCGCGTCCGAGTTTCAGCATTGACTGAACGTTTTTTCCGAAAAATGGCGCTTCAATGGCCATGCAGTCAGGATGAAACTCATCAATCAATGACAAGGTACGCGAAAAAATTTTTTGAAGCTTGAGATAATGGTTGCTGTATTTCTTTAAATCAAGAATCCCCATGACCAACATTTCAACTTTATTCCCCGTCACTTTAATAATTCCATACCCCATGATGGTGGTTCCCGGGTCGATCCCCAGTATGATAGTTTCTTTTTCCATTTAGTCGATCAGCTCAAGAACTGTTGAGAAAAAACTTACTTCGCTTCCAAATGCAGCCGAGCAGCTGTTCTGAAACGACGAAGCATTTTCCTTGTGCCAGTTCAGTAGCGTTTGCATGTCGGCGATATGGAATTGTACCGAATAAGATGTGCCTTCATCATCTTCGCTGCCAACTATCTTTGTAATTTGAGGTTTGCCAAAATTTCCGGATGTAAGCATAAACGGGATATGTTGCTCTTTGATCCAAATGATCCAGTTCTCGTTTTCTTTCGTCGATACTTTATATGTTGTGTTGAAAATTAGCATTTTGAATGTGTTTTTAGCGTTGTTTTATTGAATAAATATTGTTGTTGTTTCAAAATTTATTTCTTTTGATCATTCTGATTTACAAAGCAAATTGGTTAAATAATTATTTTTGAAAATTCTAAGCAAATGTACATATATTTTCCAAAACTTCCTTATCTTTGCACCGCAAATTCAAAATCAAGTTTCGGGGGTTTAGCTCATCTGGCTAGAGCGCGACACTGGCAGTGTCGAGGTGACCGGTTCGAGTCCGGTAATCTCCACTTGATACAAAAAAAGGTTGTCTTCAATAAAGACAACCTTTTTTTATGGAATTTTTCCTCCCTTATTCGAAGTGGTACAGAAAAATAATTCCGGCTTCGAGTGCTGGTTTTTTACTATCCTTTATTTCGAGCGTGGCAAAAATTTCAGCTTTTGTTGTTCCTCTCAGATTAACAAGCGACTTGAGGGAAGCCCGACAGCGCACTTCGCTATTGACTGTAACTGCCTGCATGAATTTTAATTTATCAATTCCGTAGTTCACAGTGAGTCTCGAATTTCTTACATCGATAATCTGACTCCACAAATGGGGTAGTAACGACAGATTGAGATAGCCGTGGGCGATAGTGGCCTTAAACGGACTTTCGGTTTTGGCACGTTCGGGGTCGGTGTGTATCCATTGATGATCGTGAGTGGCATCTGCAAACCTATCGATCTGATCCTGGGTTATTTTAATATAATCGGATGTGCCCAGTTCTTTTCCTACGTACTGACTGAACTCATCAAAATTATTAATTATAATCTTGTTCATGAAGAGAATTTAATTTTATTGTTGCACATTTACTTTCTTAATGTGCAAATATAGAACTTTTAAATTTAACAGGCAAGTTTCTCCACTGATTTAATTTTTATTTGTAATTGCGCTGAATGCCTTTATGCAGATATGCACAATCCGGATTTGTTGCGAAATAATTACACTATTTCATCTTTTTTCCAAGTCTTTCCACCTCTCTTAGCCAGCTCTTTATTTTATATTCCTGAGCTGTTTTTACAGGCCCAATGGATGTTATTCTTACAGGTTTCACACCGCAGGCTCCGAGTATATTTCTTTTCATCGAAATATGTCCTGTTTGTCCGTAACGGAAATAGAAAGTGAACTTTGTGTTGTTCATTGTCACGAAAATGTGCGCCGATTTTCCTTTGAGCAGTTTTTCGAATATGAGTGAATCTTTGCTGGTTTTATAAGCAAAGCCGGGTGTAAATACTCTGTCGATAAAGCCTTTCAGAAGGGCAGGGTAGGTGCCCCACCAGTTGGGATATACAAAAACCAGGTGGTCGGCTTCTTTTATATCTTTCTGAACTTCAATCAGATCTTCTTCCATTTTGAAAAACGGGGCTTGATGCAGGTGCAGCAGAGGATCGAATTTTAAAGTACATAAATTCACAAGTTTACATTTAGCTCCGGCAGCTGTAGCTCCTTTTTGGTAGGCCATTGCCAGTTCGGTGCACAGGCTTTTGATTTCGGGATGCCCGTTGATGATAAGTATGTGTTTCATAATTAATATATTAAAAGTGAGACATGAGGAACTACTTAAATATATTGAAACTCAGAGAGGCTTTTGATGGCCTCGAAGAGTGTTTTTTGTCGGAATGTAATCTTTTTGTGCTGTTGAGTTTATTGCTCTTATTTTTTAGAATTTATATCTTTTGTTGTTCGATAAATTGATTGTCAGCCTTCAAGCTGCGTTTGGAAAATGAACTTATCGTATTTCACATTTGATAAGTACCGGAAAATGATCCGAGGGCACTGATGCCGGTTTTATTTTGTCATCAAGCACAGTGTAAGTCATTACTTTTACATTTTGAGTAAAAATATAATCAATCAATACATCGATCGGAAATTCGGTAGAAAGGGTGTCCCAACCGTTAAATGTTCCAATACTTCCTTCTGGTTTAGTTTCGGTACTCACTCTGCTGTCTGCCAGGGTGGCGGTCATCGTGTTGTAAACGGCTGTTTCGTAGGGAGGAGCATTGAAATCGCCAACGCAGAAAACGGGAGCATTGCCTGCCATTTTTTTTATTCTTTCGGTGACCAATTTAGCACTTTCGGCACGCGCAAGCACTCCGATATGGTCGAGATGAAGATTAAAAAAATAGAATGTTTTGTTTGTGTTGCGGTCAGTGAATTTAGCCCAGATACATATGCGTTCGTAAGCTGCATCCCAGCCTTTTACGGCTTCTGACGGAGTTTCGGCGAGGAAAAAGAACCCTTTTTCGCTTAAGTCAAAACGTTTTTTATTATAGTAAATGGCTAATCGTTCTCCTGTTTTTCCTTCAATGTCGCCTCGACCTGCTGAATAGCTATCGAATGCGGGAAGAAGTCTTTTAAGTTGTCTTTCCTGTGTTTTGTCTGCGATTTCCTGAACGCCGAAAATATCGAACTTATAGGTAGAAATGAGTTTGCTTACCTGGTTTTTGCGTTTTTTCCAGTCGCGTTCCTCTTTGTCCGCTTCGGTTTGGAGGCGAATATTATAAGTGGCGACATTCAAAGTGGTGGTTGGTTGCTCCTTTTTGTTTACTGCATTTATTTTAGTAACTATTGGGGAAGCAAGAGTTGCTATGAATAAGCAAATGGATATGGATGTTTTTAAGCTCATAATGTCTTTGTTTTTAAATAGATTCGTTATTTTGAATCGGTTTCCAATAAGCTTTTGTGTTTTGCAAACCTACAAATTAAATGGCTTATTACCAAATTTTTTGAACAGAGATTCATTTTATTGTGAGCAATACTTTTGTAATTAGCAATCTGCTTTTTATCCAGTTTGTGAATAAATCGCTGTCGATGATTCGAATGTTGAAGAAATGTTATTATATTTGTGGAGAAAATTCTAATCACTATCTTAATTAAGTCACGGAATTGAAGCAACAGCACAACGCTATTTGTCAATTCATTTTTTTAAACAAATAAATCAAATTGTAGCAGATGAAAAAATCATTTCTTGTAAGTCTGTTTGTTGTTGTTTTCAACAGTGTGTTTGCTCAGCAACTTTCGTTTAGCGATTCGTCGGTCATAAGTCTGATAACGTGTTCTCCCGGCGAAGAAGTGTATGCGAAATTCGGACATACGGGCATCAGGATTGTGGACCCGCAAACGTCACTCGATGTGATTTTTAACTATGGAATTTTCAGTTTCGAAACTGAAAATTTTTATTATAAATTTATAAAGGGCGAAACTGATTATTACCTTGGAGTATCTACCACAAGTCTTTTTCTTTCGGAATATAAAAGGCGTAATTCGATGGTTTGGGAGCAGGTTATTAACTTAACGCTGTCCGAAAAACGCAACTTAATCAATGCTTTGCTCGAGAATTATCAACCTGAAAACCGGAAGTACCGATACAATTTTATTTTCGATAATTGTGCTACACGTCCCCGCGTAAAAATCATCAATTCCATCGATGGTTTTGTTAGTTTTAACGAAACTGTGAGTCAGAAGACTTTTCGTCAGTGGGTTGGAGATTATGTGGGTGAGGATACCTGGGTAAAATTTGGTATTGATATGGTGTTTGGTATGGATGCTGATGTGGAAGCAACGCAGCTCGAAAGTATGTTTCTGCCCGAAATATTGATGAATGAGTTTCAGTCGGGCAAGGTGACAGTGCCGCTTAAGAACGAAACCAGGGCTTTGGTAGCTCAGAAAAATGTACTTGTAAGTGCGCAAAATGAGGAAGAGCAGCCCGACAGATGGTATTATAGTCCATTGTTTGTTTTTGGTCTGTTGTTTTCTATCGGGATAGTAAGTTTATTTTTCGAATATAAAAGAGCTCATTACAAACCGGTGGTGGACAGTGCACTCCTCCTGGCAACAGGACTTATAGGAGTGATTATTTTTTATCTCATGTTTGTGTCGACACATCCGTTGGTAAAAAACAACCTGAATTTACTTTGGGCAAATCCACTGAACTTAATAGCCGCCGTATTGATATGGATGAAGAAAATGCGTAAATTTATGTTTGTGTACCAAATATTTAATTTAGCATTGCTTGGGCTTGCATTGGTTGCACTGGCTTTGTCGGTGCAGTCGTTCAATGTAGCTCTTTATCCGGTTTTGGCGCTGTTGATTTTCAGATATGCACGTTGGTTTGTACGCACAAAGCATAAATTTGAACGGAAATCGAAATATTTGCGAATGGAAAAACATAAAAAAGGAACAAGATGAGCGCTCTTCGATTTGTTGCAATTATCCCTGCGCGGTATGCTTCTACACGCTTTCCCGGCAAGCCATTGGTGGATATTGGTGGAAAAACAATGATACAGCGCGTTTACGATCAGGTGTCGAAAGTGCTTGATGATGTGTACGTAGCCACCGACGATGAGCGTATTTTTGATAAAGTGCGTTCATTTGGCGGAAAGGTAATTATGACGTCGGATGCTCACAGAAGCGGAACCGATCGTTGTTACGAAGCATTTACAAAACTCGATGACTGGTTTGATGTGGTCATCAATGTGCAGGGCGACGAACCTTTTATTCAACCCGAACAAATTGAAGCGCTGAAAAACTGTTTTGCAGATGAAGAGACTCAGATTGCAACTTTAGTAAAGAAAATTACCGAAAGAGATGGAGTGGAGGTTTTGTTTAACCCTAACAGTCCGAAAGTTGTTATAGATAAGCAGAACAATGCGCTTTATTTCAGTCGCTCACCCATACCTTACAAACGCGGTTCGGACGAGAAAAACTGGATAGCAGAACATGATTATTACAAACATGTGGGCGTTTATGCTTATCGTTCGGAAGTGTTGAGTCAGATTGTTCAAATGCCGCCTTCCAAACTCGAATTGGCCGAATCGCTCGAACAGCTGCGTTGGTTGGAAAACGGATTGAAGATAAAAGCAGGTTTTACGGATGTGGAAACAGTGGGGATTGATACTCCTGAGGATTTGGAAAAGATAAAAGGAATGTTTTGAAAGAAAAAAGGGTTTTGTGATTGATTCACAAAACCCTTTTCAATATTATACTAGTTCTTATTTTACTATTTCCGCAAAGTCTTCAATATGTTCGTCCACATAGGCTGCAATGAGCGATGTTTGTTGTTCTTCCATGTCGAAATACATTTCCTCCAACTCATCAAACACTTCAAAATCTACATACATGGCGTTGAATTCTTCCTCAGTAGTTTCGCGTTCCAGCTCTTTTTTGTTCGGGTCGTAAATATCTTTGGCTTTGTAAATGAGTTTACCCAGCTCCACGGCTCCAAACTGCTTCATGACTTTGGCAAAAGGATTGTCGAAAATATAAGCGCCATAACCATTCTGTATCAACTGCACAAAACCTCCTTCGCGCATTTCGGTGCTGAAAAAGTGCCAGGCCAGTAAGCTGTGTTGCGAACCGTTCAGTTTCGACATGTTTTCTGCACTTAGTTTTCCATCAATTGCCTCCAGATAGGCATCGATAAATACCTGCAAAAATTCGTCCATGCCTTGTTCGGCTGCCTGAGCTAAGTCGCTGTCTTTTATTTGAATCATTCTTTGTTGTTTTTTGTTTAGAAATTTCCTGTACTACATCAAAACTTCAGCGCTGTAAGCCGGCAAAGTGATCTTCATTTTTTGATCTACTTTTACAAATTTATGATCAAAAGTAGCTTTCAGTCGTTTTGCTTTCAGTGCTTCGGGCAATTCCACTTCAAAGGTACGGCTTTCGGCTGAATTATTAATAAACACTATGGCTTCTTTGCAAAAATATTTTCGGGCATATACCCAGGTGTCGGCAGTAGTTTTAATATTTATAAAATCGCCATACATAAATACCGGATTGTTTTTGCGCAGATGAGCCAGCGTAGATACCTGATCTCTTAATTTGCTTTCGCGCTTATTCAGCCCGTCGAACTTCATCATGCGGCGGCAGTCGGGATCATTTCCACCTGTCAGGCCTATTTCGTCGCCATAATACAGCACCGGAATTCCCGGAATAGTGAGGTTGAAGGTATGAAACAAGGCAAACTTATCGTAAGCTGTAGAATCGGTAATGCCTATTTCGCGTTGCCATCCTGCTGCTTTGGCATCCTCGCCGAATTTTAAATCGCCCGAAGCATAAGCCATAAACCGGGGTTTGTCGTGATTGCCCGAAATATATCCCATCAGGTTGTGATAACCATAGCTGTAAAAGCTCGAATTTAATACACTCTGTACGCGTTGCAAATCGCCGCCGCCCACTCCGGCAAAGGTAGTATTGGCAATATCGTATAGATTAAAGTCGAACTGACCGTTGAGCATGCCGGTAGTCAGATAACTTGCAATCAGTTTAGGACTTCCGTAAGTCTCACCTATCTGGTAAAGGTCTTTTTCCCTGAAGTTTTTCTTCATTTTATAGGTAAGTTCGCGCCAGAATTCTTCGGTAATGTGTTTGCAGGCGTCGTGGCGGAAACCGTCAAGATCGAATTCGCGCAACCAGAACAGTGCAGAGTCGGACATCATGTCCACCACTTTTGGATTCGATAAATCGAGTGTGGGCATAAAAGTGTCGAACCAGGTGGTAAGGCGCTGGTCGTCCCAACGTTCGGTATTTAAACTGCCATCGGGCAAATAAAGCGAAGTTGCCCACTCGGGATGCTGTTTGTAAAATGGATGTTCGTTGTGTACATGATGTGCCACATAATCGAGCAATACGTTCATGTCCTTTGTATGTGCATCGGCCACGAGTTTTTTGAATTCATCGTTTGTACCGAAACGAAAATCTACTTTCGAAGAAGATATGGGCCAATAGCCGTGGTAGCCCGAGAATTTTGTTTTCATCGGTTCGTACCAACCATAAGGCTCGGTAGGGTTTTGGTTGAGGGGCGAAATCCATAAAGTATTGAAACCTAAAGTTTCGAAGTAGCCATCGTTTATTTTTTGTTGCAATCCGGCAAGGTCGCCGCCCCAATAGTCCACTTTTGGGTTTACATCCGGTCGGTTAAGCGGTTTATCGTTTGTTTTGTCGCCGTTCATAAATCTATCCACCAACATAAAATACATGATCTGAGCATGTTTGTCGGTGCGCGTAATTTCTTCGGCTTTTGTAAGTACCTCGCCTTTTTGGAGCGGAATAAGAATATCGTTGCTTACTCCATATTCGTTGCTTGCCCATACTCTTATAAACGAACGGGATAGTTTTTTTGCTTCATCCGGAATTTCAAGCACTATTTTCCCTTCTTCTACCTGAACGAAGCTGGCGGGCAGCAGATGGTTTTGCCAGTAAACAAATACATCTGTAACCTTATTCTGTGTTGTCAGCGTGATATCGTGTTTCGAAAAATCGTCGGTAAGCAGCACAGGGAAATCCTTGTTTTTGCCGGGGATTTGTAAAATAGAATTGTATTTTCCAAAACCATTGTCCACTTTATCGGGATTGGATGCATCGTGGTTTTGCTCGCCATCTATCAGCATTTGGTACAAATAAGTGCCGGGACTGAGATTCAAAGTTACTTCGAACCGTCCGTTTTCATTGAGTTGTAAATCGGGTGTGCGTGCCGGAGTCCAGTCGTTCATTTGTCCGGCTATCTGCACTTTTTTATAGCTTTTCCCCTGTGGGTCGAAGCTGAAAGTGTAATCAATTTTATCGGTTTTGCGGCAAGGCAGCGAATAGGCTATGCCGGCTTTCCAGATTTTCAGGTCTACAAATTGCTCTAATTCAGGATTAACGGTAAGTGTTGCTATCTTTTTGTCCGTGGAGAGCGTAATAGATAATGCGTTGGAACCTGAAGTTACCGAGTCAATATCGGCAGGCGTCATTATATAATCCTGCATGTAAAGTTTGTTTTCACCTATTTCGAGCGTGCTCAGCGAATTGAGGTTTTTGTTATCGTCGCTTATGGCCGGAACATTTAGCCTGGGCTGACAAGCCACCAACAGTAGCAAGGCAGGGAAAAAAAGTTTTTTTAGTTTCATGGCATTGAGATAATTGATTGATGGACAAAGAACGCATAAAAAACACGGACTACAAATAACTCCTCTGTTTTTCTGTTTAAATTTTTATGCAAACGATTACAGTAACGTAAAATTACAAGTTGCGCAATTTGTTATGCTATATAAATACTTCAATTGATGATAAAAAAATGTTTAGTACATGACGAAAATTATATTTCAATAATGATTAGTAGAAATAGGAACGCGGATAAGGCGGATGAAGCTGATTTTTACGGTTGAATCCCAATATCTATCGGGAATGGATTTAATAATAGATTTAGACTTCACAAGTGAAGTCAGCTGATTTTCAATTCTGACCTATCATCCATCATTTACGAAGTAAATAAAATCAGAACTAAATCCGTTGAATAGATTACAATAAATCAGCTACTATCAGCTTCATCCGCTTTATCCGCGTTCCTGTTTTTTTTGTCATGTGCTTAGAAAAAAATGTTATTTCAGAAAAAGGGATGCTTCCAGTTGATTGAAGGATATTTCGCCGGTAGATGAGTTGAACTGTCCGCCCAGAAAATCAATCATCAGTTTATAGTTTTCACCTGCTATGATCATATCTTTTGTAGGATATTCCTGAGTGTCTTCGTTGGCAGCAAAATATTCTAATTTCTGTTTCAATGGAATCTCCAGGTAAGCTTTCTTTTCAGTCTTACGAAAAACTTTTAGTTTATTCTCGTCGTATTCAACATGGTAGGTGCTGTCGTCGAAAAACACATCCGAATTGTATTGCTTATTTATCTTTAGCATCACTTTGTATGATGCAATGTTTATGCTCTCACTTTTTTGTTGCCGTCCGGCATAGATATAATTGTTTCTTTTAAAAATATTTTCGTCGTATTCTATCCCCAGTCGGTTGAAAACAGCATAGCTTCTTCCTTCCAGCTCTTCGGTGAAAAACCCCTGCATGGAGGCTATCCCGTAGTGACTCACAAGATAATCTATTTTAGCAGTCAGCCTTTCCCCCGCTTTTTTATCGGGTTTTATTTTCGAAGCTTCTGTTTTGCCGATAACCTTGCCATCTTTCAGGTAATGATTGGTGGTTAGCAGATATTCAATCTCGTTCAGCATATTTCTTCGGGTAACATTCATTATGCTCCATGGACCAATGGCCGATAGTAAAGCAACGACCGCAAAGGAAACAATGATCCATTTTAAACGGTTGGATTGCGTGACGAACAAATAGATACTTATGCCGTAGAGCCAGAAATTCAACAGAAATACATATCCGCGGTTGATGGTGAGACCGTAATCGTCGAAACGCCGGGAGATACCGACTGTCATTAAAATCAACAGCGGGAACAAAACCACCGGAAAGAACCTGGCGAAAATGACAGCCGTTTTATTTGCCTCCAAACGCAAGGGATATTGTATCAGCATGGTAATGAATCCGCCCAAAGCAAGCACCGAAACCAGCCATGTGACCCAGCCTATTGGTAATTCCCATTTTACAACAATCTGAATAAGATATACATAAAGAATAACAGTGTAAACTGCCAGGATAGGGAGTAAAATATACAAGCCAAGTATCTTCAGAAATTTATCGAATTTATATTCCTGCCTGCGTTTTTCGGCCTCGGTAGGCACATTGGACAGAAAATACAAAGGAGCAAAAATGGCAAAGCAAATGGTTGCCAGGTTTTCGTACACATCATCGTGAATATTGATTTTGAACAATTGCTGCAATGATAAAATGGCAAGGCTGAGGCCAAGCATTAAAACCAATGAAAAAATTCCGGTGATGATGAGTTGTAGAACACTTGTTTTTGAAAATTCCCAAAACGATATTTCGTTGTTTTTATGAAAGAAAGAAACCGTGAAAGCACTCAATACAAACACTATCCCCAGACTGAATATCTGATAAAGATGAAACAAGAGAGGTTTTTCGGGCAATAAACAGGCATAAAAGCCGAGCAGGGCGGCAGCGATAATATTGAAGAGAATGCCTAACCATTTGCGCTGAAGTCCTTCGGAGAACAATGAAACACAAAGGCTAAGTGGAATGCCGAGACTGAAAAAAATCCATAGACGATCGGAGATATCGGCATCCTCGCGATTGATTTCGGTAAAAAACAAAAGCGATAAACCAAGAACGAAAATGACAGGAAAACTGAAACGCGAAAGCATAATGCTGATGCGTTTGCCCCAATCTTTGATTGATATTTTTTTCATCTGTTTGAATTTTTAGAACAAAGAATAAAGACAAAAGAACAAAGACAAAAGAATAAAGACAAAAGATAAGATGGCACGAATTGAGAATCAACGTACAAACATAATAAAAAAAATCAGATTTGTAGTGTACACGCGATGACGCTTATCAATTTTTTTTACTTTTCGAGGGGTTTATTGTTGCTTGTCTATAAAGCGAATCAAGAGTTGGAAACAAAGAACAAAGACAAAAGACTATTTGAAGCAGTGAATTGTGGATTGTTTCTATACTTTATACCTTAGACTTTTGACTTCAGACAGGAAACCTTTGCCTTTGCCTGCGCCTTTCCCTCCCGAAACCCAGTTCCCCGTAGGGTTATCATCCTGCCATACAACCGAACATTCGAGAGGATGCAGCTAATCCACAAGCTCAACACTTTTAATATCAAAAGGCGATTCTTTCTGAATCAGCGATTTTAGTTTTCCATTCACAAAGACGCATTGATAGGTGATTACATACCATTTTTCGATATATACTGATGTTTTGTAGTACCAATCTTCAACAAGTTCCTGTTTCTCATTCGTGTTAAAAGACATTTTGTAGGGTTCTCTTAATATCCTTTTTACTTCTGATTTTGTCATTTCCGGTTGAAGCAACGCTATTTGCTCGGAAGTGAAACCGCTTGTCCTTATTTGACCGTAAACCGAAAAGTTGGAACCGATGATCAACATCAGAATAAGCGCTGCGAAAAAATATACTTTCGTTAAATTCAGAGATTTCATAGGCCGATAATTTAATTGTTTTTTTTACAAATATAACAGAATTCTTTTATTAATATCCTACTGTAATTATTGTTTTTTAGTCAACAAAAAAATTGTGAAATCAAACTCTCCCTCCTTTGCAACAAGGAATTTCTTGTTATTTGTTTATAACAAAGAGATATGTAATCCTTCGATGATACATTCCGGTTTTTATTTACAAAACTATCTTTTTTGCGTTGAAAACGCTCAACCATTTCCCCTTCGTTGCAAACGAGGGGAAGTCTGGTTACCATTTATAGGAATAACTTAAGTTTAATAGTACTGGAAAAAAACTCCTTTGAAACAATTTGATAGTTCCATCTTCCTTTTTCTTATAATAAACATAATAAGCATTTTGGCGATTGTAGGCATTAAAAATGTTTATCGACCAGTTACGTATACCTTTTTTCAATTGTTTGGTATGGTTTAACCCTATGTCCAAACGATGATAATCGGGCAGGCGATAGCCATTTTTTTGGGAATAAATTTCTACTTCAGAATAAGATAAATTGCCCTTATCATCGTAGTTTGCAATTTGGTATTTTGCCGAAGGTAGCGTAATATGATTGCCCGAATGGTAGATCCAAACAGCGGAAAAAATCATACTTTTTGAAATTTTATAATTACCGGTAAGCGACAAATTATGTGTTTGGTCGTAAATGTATGGAAACTCTTTACCATTGTTCAGATGTTCAAATTTCCGTTTGTTCGATGACAAAGTGTAGGCCACCCAGCCTGTCAAATTTCCGCTTTTCTTTTGAAGTAAAAATTCTATTCCTTTTACATTGCCCACGCCACCAGTTTCAACTTTATTTTCCCAACCTTGATGACCGTCATAAACCAAGATTCCTTCTTTATAGTCAATTAAATTTTTCATTTTTTTAGTATAAAGCTCAATGCTCAATTCGTAATCGTTTTTAGCGGTATGTGCAAAGCCAAGCGAGAATTGGTCTGCGCTTTCGGGCTTTATGACGTTGGTGGAAGGCACCCAGATATCTGTTGGCAAACCTCCATCCGAATTGGTAAGTAAATGCATATTTTGATGCATTTTGGTATAAGATGTTTTGACCGAAAACGAGGGCAAAAACAAATAATTAAACACAACTCTCGGCTCAAAAGCAGGATAAGTTTTGCCGGTGGCTGCATACAAGCCAGTTCGGAAGCCGGCATTTACCGACAGTTTTTTGAAAAACGTATATTCCCATTCACCGTAACCGTAAAAGTCGAACGCATAAATAATTTTCACTGGGTTGGTAATCGTACTGTCCAAATCTGACCCCGAATGTGATTGTACTACCGTTCCTGGCGTAAAAAAGTGATTTACAGCTGCTAATCCAAAACGAAAAGTATGTTCGTTAAGCGAAATTTCGGCATCATTTTTCAGTGTCAAATCTTTGATTGCCGAACGTGTTTGAAACGAATCGCTCGTTTTTTCGTTGGTATCTGTATCTTTTGTGCTGCTTTTTATGGCGTTGAAAAACCGATAGCCGCTAAACGAAAGCGTAGTATTGTTGAAAATACCGTTGTCGGCGGAATGCATCCAGCGCACACTACTGCTGGTATTGCCCCACTTTATATCGCTATTGCCGGAATAAATATAGTTGGAGTTTTCTACTTTTACATTTGTTTCTTTGTAAGAGATATCATCGTCGCCCGAATAGAAATTCAGGAACAAACGGTTATGTGGAGACAATATGAAATTGGTTTTAAGGTTGATATCATAAAAATCATAACCCGATGTGCCTGCATCGTTTTGCAATTTACTAAACAACCATGTATAAATACCGAAATTGCAATACCGAACCGAAAGCGCATAAGACGATTTACCGCTTTTGACAGGACCTTCGAGAAAAAGTTTACTGGAAAGTATACCCAACGAAAATTCACCTTTGTGGTTGTACAGATTGCCATCTTTGGTTCGAATGTCCATTACCGACGAAATGCGCCCGCCATAACGCGCCGGGAATCCGCCTTTGTACAAGTCTACGCTTTTGAGCATCGAAGGATCGAACACCGAAAAAAAACCACCCAAATGATTGACATTGTATAGCGGTACATCATCCAACAAAAACAAATTTTGATCTGCCGAGCCGCCGCGCACAAACAAACCGTTGGTATTTTCAGCACCCATTTGTACGCCCGGCATCAGTTGAAAGGCTTTCATTATATCGGCTTCACCCGAGAGCGAGGGCAACGTGCGAATCGTAGAAATTGGAATATTCATTTTGCCTGTTTCGGCACGTTCTTCTAATTTTTTTCTCGATACAACCACTATTTCGCTTAAACTATGCTCCGAAAAATCAAGCGACACCATCAATAATTTATCTTTGTTTATTTGAAGATCAATTATTTTTGTATCGTAACCCACAAACGAAAACTGAACACGATGTATTTCATCTTTCTTCAGGTTCAATGTAAAAAACCCGAATTTGTTTGAACTAGTACCAACTCTCGATTCCAAATCCATAATATTTACGCCGATGATTGCCTCTCCGGTTTTGCTATCAGTTACATAACCACTGAATACCGGATTTTGCGAAAAAGCAAAATTCAATACAAAAAAGAAAGAAAATAATATGCAGTATCTCATTTTGTCGTTAGTTTTCCTTCCATCGCTCTTGGGAGAGGGGTTGGGGGTAAAGTTTAGTTTTCAATTTTCCGCAAAGTAAATGGCGCATTTTCGATATAGGAAGCAAACACACCATAACCATTTACAATATTGTTGTACATTGGCTGTGGTTCGCCTGTGTAAATAAGAGCTCCAATTCCCTTGTCGACCGCTACTTGATTGTATGAATGGCGCGTCCAATATTTGCGGTACATATAATATTCGTAACTGATATTACGCAAGATTACTTTTGCAGGCGTATTAAAAAATAAATTTTGCTTTATCTGTAATGTATAGTTTTGTCCATCAAACAATTTATCAGAAAAGAAATATGTTTCAGGATAATATGACACATCGCCTTCGTTAAGTAATACAGGGTCGGTAATTTTATTTTCATAGTCGTATTGTGCGCCATCAAAAAACATTTCGTAATAATTTGTTACATGAGCAGGGTCAGAAAAGCTAATCGCAGTACTACAAGTATGTGTCTGGTATTTGTCAATTGAAATCAATTGTATTGAACCATCTTTTATGTGTACTTGGGAAGGTACAGTATCGTAAGCAAAGATAGTATCATAACCTTGAACAAAAACTTTTAAGCTATAAGCGCAACCATTTCTTGGGTAATACGAACTAACAAAGGTATCAGATAAAAACAATGTGTCCAATACTTGACTATCGTTTTCATAAAGCCAAAGATGAATGCTGTCGGTAAATGTCGGCAATAATTGGTTAGGCTGTATTGTATATGAAAAGCGGAACTCAAAAGGTTTGCCGGGTGTAAAAAGTGAGTTAACTACTATTTTTCGTTCAAATTCTATTGTGTCAATCTCTATCTCTTTGGTGCAGGAAATCAAGCATACAAGCACAATGCAAAACAGATATTTTACTTTCATAAATAGTCAATTATTTTATGTTATAAAAAACGTGAAGAATGGTGGCTTATTATCTGATTCAACTAATTGTCAGTTACAAAGTTTATACTTTGCAACTGACAATTAAAGAAATTTTTAATAATCGTAACTAATCATAGATGTCATTGATTGGTCTGTGTCGACTACTTCCCAATGATAATAAGAATACTGAGGACGACAACGGAAAGAATTATATTGCCAATATATACCATAGCTACTGTCATCGTCACCAGGAGGATATGGGTTTTGATTTGATGAATTTGGATATATGAGAAAAGTACTTCCAAAAGGAGCAGGGCTACCGTCTTCAGGATTAACACTGCCTTTTAAGTCACTGGCATAACTTGAATAAGTGATCGAACTTTCGTAGTACTGTGGATATCTATAAGCATATATTTTCCACTTTCCATCCACTTTAATGTTTCTAAACTCATAAATCCAATTATTAAAGAGATTTGTTTTTTGGCATTGTACATAGAAATTATGTTTAAATTCCATTCTCTGATAAGAAATTAAAAATTCAACAAAACTTAATTCTGTGCCTACTCTGATTCTTCTCTTCACTGAAGGCCATTTTCCTTTTGTAGTCCACGATGCCCATATTTGGCCCGGACAGTTTAATAGATCATAATAATATTCAGCAGATGTTTTTTGAATTCCTGAGTTGTTTGCTGAAAGACTCCTTAATAAATCTTGTTTATTTGTGTCTTTAGTCAATAACATACTTTTAATTTTGTGGTTTGTAATTTGATACAGGGTATCGCCAATAGCAAACAAACCATTTTCGTTGATAAATGGCGTAGAACTGCGGTCGTAAACCGAATAATCCCAATATTCATCTGGTGTATCTTCAGCAAGTAATTTAATTATGCCTTTTGCCAGCATTTCGTAGTAGTATTCTGAATGATATTCACGTTTATCTACTTTTGACAAGTCTTTGCCTGCATACTTAATTCTGTTCAGACTGTCTTTGATTAGCTCTTCGTTTATAAGTTTCATAAACATGCTGTGTTGTGACTGAAATCCTATTTTAGATTCCCATTGCTCTCTTTCAGAAATAGATAGGTTCCCAATAAATTTAATGGTTTCTACAAAAGATTCTCTGTTTGCAAACACCAAAAATCCATCCCTCACTTTGTAATCAGGCATACTAATTGCTTCTTCCGATATTATCGGAAGAAGTTCTTCGTTTTTATTACACGAAGTAAATACAATTGTAAAAATTGCAAAAAAGAATAAATATTTTTTCATATATTATTTATTTGTGGACAGCCTCGTTTAATTTTTGAGACTGTTTTAAGTTATAAATACCAAATTAATGCATACTATTTTGCCTAACAAATTCAAGGCTAACGAGAGTTTATGCTTTTTCTCTTTTTTCCCGCATAAGTTGTGTATATGTTGGTATATTCTTTACCTTTGCAAAGTCCCTTTCTTTTTTAAGTGAGTGATAGGCGGAAGTCGGTTAAGTTGCGTGAAACAATAGAATGACCGGCTCCGCTTTTTTTATTTTATTTACAGGGTGTTTTGCCCTGCCATAGTAATAGCTTCAAATTATTTTCATATTACAGCATTATTGCCAGCTTATTTGTCTAACTAATTATTTTTCAGAAAATAGTTTTTCTCAAATGTAAATTTATATACTTAACAATCAACTGCCAAAATATTAAGTAAAAAAAAGTAGGACAAAGCACTTTTAAACATAGCTGATTATCTGTAGTTTAACGCCTGATAAAAGAAAAAAAGTAGGACAAACTATTTTTATCCGTCAAAAAGCTGCGAAAAACAGGCAGAATTGAGCAGACCTTCATCTTGTTTTTCAATAAAATGCAGGTCTGTAAAAAGGCGGGACTTTCCTGAAGGGGATGGTCTCTTTTGCAACAAAGAGCAAAGAACAAAGACTATTTGAAGCGTTGAATCGTTGAATCGTTGAATCGTTGAACTGTCTATAGTCTACAGTCCCCGGTTTGCATACTTTAGACTTTTGACTTCAGACAAGAACCCTTTGCCTGCGCCTTTGCCTCCCGGAACTCAGAACAAAGAGCAAAGAGCAAAGAACAAAGAACAAAGAATAAAGAACAAAGAACAAAGACTATTTGAAGCGTTGAATTGTTGAATCGTTGAATCGTTGAACTGTCTATAGTCTATAGTCTACAGTCCCCGGTCTAAATGCTTTAGACCTTTGACTTTAGACTTTAGACAAGAAACCTTTGCCTGCACCTTTGCCTCCCGAAACTTTCAAAACTTCACGCTCCACGAAAAGGATGGCAGTATCGGGAACATCGAAATTGATTTCAGCACCGGATAGTATTGTCCATCTTTTGTTTTTTCCTTGCTTATAAAATAATAAGCGGGGTTAGCTCTGTTATATACATTGTACAAGCCCAGAGATAGTTGGGCTGTATATTTCTTTTTGAACAGATAGGTATGGTTAAGGGCAATGTCCAATTTATGGAAAGGGCGCATGCGTGCATTGTTGCGCGCGGTTTCTACGAATTGAAAATTCTCATTGTAAATGTCGGCATCATTCTTTAAAAATGTTACAAGTCCTGAGCCGAGATCAATGTCGGAGACAGCATAAATGGCCGTAGGCAATGTCACCGGTCTACCCGAACGCAATTGCCAGGTGGCTGTAAATATCCAGTTCTTTTTGAGCTTTACTTCCGAAGTTAAACTTACCGAATGTGTTATATCGGTAGAGGCGGCAAACCATTGACCGTTGTTCAGTTCATCAAAACGGTTGCGCGCCTGCATAAGCGTATAATCGGCCGAAAGTTTTAGGTTGTTGTAAGTATAAATCCCCGAAATATCAATTCCGTAAGCTTTGCCATTTCCCTGCGTAAGATACAAGGCATTGTTATCGGAAGAAAAGTTGCTGGAAGTAAGTATTGTAACGGCATCGAATCCATCTTTAAAATCCACAAGGTTCCACATTCTCTTGTACCAGACATCTGCTTTTACCGACATTTGCCTTTTTTCCATTGTAAAATCCTTGGCTGCTCCCAGCGAAAACACCCACGATTTTTCGGGCTGAAGAAAACTGTCGGAAGGTTGAAATAATTCAAGGGGAATTCCCATTCCCGGATTGGCAACGCGATGGATGTTCTGCGTCATTCTGCTTGCCGATGCACTTATCGAAAAATCGTTGCTAAACACACCGTGATATGAAAAACGGGGTTCGAGCGAGAAAAACGATGCTTCTGAATTCCCGAAACCTGAAAAGCGCAATCCTGCATCAAGGGTTTGTCCGGGCTTTATCAGGTAATTGGCCTGAGCAAACACGGCGCTTTCGAATTGACGCACCGCGGGCTTTGGCAAAAGAAAAGACGTATCGATAAGGGCGATATGAAATGGTGAAAACGAATAGGTTTTCAGGGCAATACCTCCATTGGCTGACAGTTGATCGGACCACTTGATGTCGATCTTGTTTTCGATGCCGGCGGACGCAATGCTGCTGCTTATCTTGTAGAATTCATTTTCCCCCGACCGTTGATAAATTGTGGAGTTGCCAAAATTAAACTTGTATTCGTCCATGAACAATTGCAGTGTATTAAGGCTTTTATCTGTTAGTTTTCGTTTCCAGTTCAGCACAATGTTCTGTTGCAGGTTGCTTTGGCTTGCTTCGTCAATAGTGGTTCCTTCTTGTTGTTTTATATTCAAGCCATCGCTATTGCGAAAATACGAAAGTTTTATTTCGTCGCGCCCGGTGGGTTGATACAGAAGGGATGTGTTCAGATCGGCAAAGTGCAATCCTATTTTTGTTCCCTTCATCAATTCGGTAAGCGATATCAGGTTGATTAAACTATAATTTGAAATACGTCCGGCAGCCGTAATGCCTAATTTATTTTTTACAATCGGTACATTCAGCGCCGCTTTAGTAGCCAGTAAACTTATTTCAGCTTCGCCACTCATCCGGGATAAATCAGGGTCTTTTGTTCTCACATCCAGCACCGAAGCTATTCGTCCTCCATACTCGGCAGGGAATCCCGCTTTGTGAAGTTCGGCGCTTCGGATAATGGCCGGATTGTACACCGAAACCATACCGAACATATGCTGGGTAGAGTAAAGTGGTACTTTGTCCAACAGGAACAGGTTGTGTCCGTGCATTCCTCCCCGCACCTGAATATCGGCAGCTCCTTCGCCACTCGAAGTAACTCCGGCATTCAGCGATAGCGCCTTCAGTACATCTCTTTCGCCTACCATGGCGGGTAACATTGCCATATCGGCATTGCTGATTTTAGTTATTCCCGCCGACTTTTCGCTCAGCTTTCGCGAAGCCAATACCTGCACTTCACGCAGATGATGTTCAAAAAACGAAGGTTTTATCGCTATTTCCACAACGGTATCGCGCAGCAATTCCAGGGTTAGCTCTTTCTTAATATAGGGGTAATCGTCGAACACAAAAGCATAAGTCCCCGGAGGCATATTGAACAAAAACTCACCGTTTGCGTCGGTATACACAGTTCGGTTAAACTCCTTTACCTTAATGGGGAAGTTATCAAGCGCCTTCTTCGTCTTTTCGTCTATTATTTTTCCTTTTATCCTGCTGCGAACTGCATCGGTTTGCGGGAAAGCTGTCAGAAAAGTAAAAAGCGTTATCGTGAGCAGAATGAGTTTATTTTTCATCTGGTTATTTTTTTAGAGCAAAGAATAAAGAATAAAGAATAAAGAACAAAGAACAAAGAATAAAGAGCAAAGATCAAAGATCAAAGATCAAAGACAATGCTAATCATGTCTTTGTGTGTTTTGCCGATGTCCATTGGGTTTATTTGTTGTGCTGGCATTAGGGTTGAGCGACTTTTACGTTTTTTGTATCTGCCGCATAGCTGCCAAACAATCCTACCCCATTCACTATATTGGAGTAGGGTGGCAACAGTCCATTAAATGTACCAATAAAAACGGAGAGATCACCTTCCGAAAAACTTTGTTGGGATGCTATTGCTTTTGCTGCCCAATACTTTGCAAGATAGGGGTCGAAAGTGATCAGATGAAGATTGAAAGCACTTACACTGTCCGGAATACTTATACGATCGGTAATGCTGCTTTGTTGCAGAAAAGTACTGTAATCACTGCCAATGTAATCAGCGTAGGCTGTGAGTACGTAAGGATCGGTTTTGTTTAGCTCAAGCTTTACAGTCAGTGTTCCAAGATATCGATCAAAGTCGGGTGATTGTTCGCTATCGGCAATAAATTCCGCTGCTACTATTTTTCCTTTTTGTATGGGCACTGTGGTTTGTGCTGACACAGTAGTACCGGCAATGTCGACACGTAGAAAATAAGTCTTGCCTTCAGTTACTTTAATTTTATTGTTTACATCTTTGTAAACTGCCACTTCTAATGATTCACGGCTAAGCTCTGTCCACTCTTTATCGTCGCCACAAACATATACCCTTGCCGACGGATAATAAATAGTATCGTTGCTCCCGTTCGGGACAATGGTTTTGGATAAACTTACCTGCACCGGGTTGAGAGGCGATATCACCGAAAACACAACAGGAAGAGATTGTAGCTGCAATACCCCCTCTTCTTCGGTTATTTTTCCACACGAAGCGAAAACCGATACAGCCATCGCTATTATAAAAACATATTTTAATTTCACAGGTCGATGTTATTTGTAGAACGTTTATTTAGTACATGACGAAAATTGTATTTCAATAATAATTAGTAGAAATAGGAACGCGGATAAGGCGGATGAAGCAGATTTTTACGGTTGAATTCCAATATCTATCGGGAATGGATTTAATAACAGATTTAGACTTCACAAGTGAAGTCAGCTGATTTTCAATCCTGACTTATCATCCGTCATTTACGAAGTAAATAAAATCAGGACTAAATCCGTCATTATCATTATCCGCCTTATCCGCCTTATCCGCGTTCTGTTTTTTTTATCATGTGCTTAGGAAAATTCATTAAAATGTATAAGCTACTTTTAGTTCGGAGTTAAAACTGTCGGCCGAGAAGGCACCAACTTTTTTGGCCGACCTCATATAAAAAGCACCATTATAAAAGCTTGAACGCACTGGAATATATCCGGCGCTAACTTCAATAAATAAGTTTTCGGCAAAAGAATTACGATACCCAATGGTGGGAGGCGCCATAATTTCTAATCCGAATTTTTCGGGAAACCAACCAGCTGGACTACCGGCTACAGGTTGTTGAATCAGATTTGTAGAAAGCATAAGCGGGAGAGAAAGAAACCAGCCTGTGTTGTTGCGGGTGCTTTTATTTTCGCGGTATCGCTGCCGTTGGTCGAAATACCAGCGCGGTTCAACTTTCAACTGTAATGTCAGGTTATAAAAATATTTCTCAACCTGAGTACTGCTACCATATCCACCAGGTAATATATTTTCATTAGTGAGTGTACGGTAAAATGCATTGGCTATCCCCACCGATTTATTCAAAGTCCATGTACTCGCTATCCGGCTTTCGTGAAAATAGTTTAGATGGGTTTCCATTGATCCGAACTCATATCCTCCTTTGCCCAAGCTGGGCAAAACACGGATAAAATCAATACCAAATTCCAGTCCCTGTAGTGTTTTGGATACTTTTATGTCCTTTTTATCAATGTCCTGTTTGTTGAAAATGATTTCTTCCTGCGCATTACAAATGGGAGCCATTAGCACAATGAAGAGAAACGTCAGCATTTTTTTCATTTGAATTTTGTTTTATATAGGTTTGTATTTACTTTTAAATAGCACTTACCGAAAAACTCCGTCAGGAGTTGACTGTGAGTAACCCCCGGTAAGCGAAGTGCAACCGGGGGATGAGAATAACTCCAATAATACAACCCCGTAGGTGGTTGACCTGATATATGTATTTGTTGGAGAACCCGCTACGGGGTTCTTGCTTGCTTTATATCTTTATCCCCCGGATAAATCCGGGGGTTATGCAAAGGCAATCCTTTCAGGATTTTCATTCTAATAGTTCTTCAGTAGATCCTTAATAGCTCTATCTGTTGATATTCTTTTTTTACATTGCAAATGTAAAAATTATAGTATTCCCCACCAAAATAATATAATTAAACATTTGGTTTAAAAACATTTATTATGCTTTTGGTCAGAAGTTTTAAAAGAATGTAAAGTTGGATATTTCTTATTTTTGGTAGTTGGCAGCGCTCTTTTTTGTCGAAATGCAATTCAGCCTATAAATCTTTAATCATTACAATATTTGGATTGCCTGAGTAACTTCGGGCATGTACCTTTGTTTCGTCTGTCACTATAATGTCATGGTGTTCAAAATCCGAGATCCATAGGATATCTTCCAACATATATTCTGAATTATTTATAAATAATGAAATCCCCAATATATGTTTTTGTGTTGTAGAACTATTTATACAATATATAGTGTTTGAATTTGATTTTGGTTGTACATTAAATCGATTTACATTACCTGTCAGATAATTATCGATATAGGTAAGGAAGTTGATATATTCGTTGCTTTGATTTATAATCCGGAAACTAACAGTGCCTTTGTATACGGTGATTGTTTTTGAACTTTTAAACCCATTTATTGTCAGTGTGGCTGTAAATTGTCCACCCTTTTCATAAGTATGAGTTACATTGTATTTTCCCATTAGCTTATTTCCGTCTCCAAAATCCCAGGAATAGTCGTTTCCACCTAAAGAGTCGCTGGCGGTAAAAGTTATTGATTTTGTAAGATACACCGAGTCGTTGTTGACAGAGAATGCTGCAGTTTCCACTTTTAGGTCATTTGTACTGTCGCAAGCTACAATGGTTAACAGAAATAGAGATAAAGTCAATGCTTTAAAAATGTTCAGTTTACGTTTCATAATTGTAGATATTAATTAATTTTGTTTGTTGGTTTTTTGTTTTTTTTTGCTCTATTTAAGTGAAACGCCAAATTTAATCAACCCTCCACTATATTAGTGAAGCCGTCAGGTTTTTGTAGTTTTGAACTATTGGTAGTGACGGCTTCACTTTGTTTTTGTAAAAAATATCGTAATTACAGACTTAACACATTGAATGAGTTATAGATAAGTCTATTTTGCAAAATTATATGCAATTGACAGATACAAGCTGGAACTTCTTATCTTACTATCATAATAAGAATTCAAGTTGACTAATCCGGTTTCAGAATTTAAACTAAAATAAAATTGTTGATATTTTAGTCCTGCTTTTAGCAGTATTCCTGTGTCAAATCTCTTTAAAGGAGAATATTCATACGATGTAGAGTTTATTATGGTATTGTTTGTTTTGAAAACGTTGTTTACATTGTACCAATCACCATGTAAATCACTATAATAATATATCTTTCCTTTACCATTTAGTCCATAAGAGAAAAACATACCCCCTTGAATAATTAAATTAAACTTCGAAAAAAGTCCATTGTCAATTTTAGTTCCAAAGATGAAGGGTATCTTAAGATCCTTTATATGATATAATATACCATCAACATTTGGAGATAATTCGGAAGAATAATGGTCTATTTTCAAATCTCTATAATCAAAATACAAACCTGTCTCGTATATAAAATTATTTTTATCGGTGTAACTTAATGATAAGCCTCCTGAATAAAACTCTCCCCAATTATCCTGAAAATTAGCTGTTACCATTTTTGATGTACCTGCTGCTACAACTACTCCATAATTTATTTGAGCAAAAATAGAAGATGGAAAAACGATGAAAAAGAGAATTAGAGTTTTCATATATTTAATATTCTTAATTCATTTATTACATTCATTTAATTCAATTTCCAATACATGTTTGAACATTTATATTCAGTAGATATAGCTTCCCACCAGGCAACCGTCACAATCCCAATACGATCATTCCCTTTGTTTGATTCATATGTAAGGCTTGCCCCTGATTTTACAGTAGCAGTATTATCCCGTTTTTCTTCGTAACTTGAAGATATCGTATATGTTTTTGTACCACCACCATCCATTTCACTCCATTCGAAAACATAAACAGAACCTGTTGAATTGGGATTCCAATGTGGAGAAACTTGTAAGTTTAGCGTGTACCATTCATTATTTGAAACACCACTTGTCTGAATCATTCCGGAGTTTAATATAATAGAGGCATTATTATCTCCGATACTCCCAGTTACTACAAGAAGCAACTCTGGATCTCCTCTCCACCATGGTTCGACTGAACCTTTATCCGGGAAGTATATACTTGCAACCTTTAATTCACTATCTAATTGTCTATCGGAAGCGTGAAGAGATGTTGTCTTACTCCAAGTCGAGTAAGCATTTGCTGAATTTTTAGCCCTTACCTTGTAGCTATATACAGCGCCACCTTCTAAGTTGGTGTCTGTAAAGAAATTGTTATATAAGCCTATGTTTTCTGTTAATTTGGTGAAATTTATTTCTCCAGTTTTTCTTCTGTAAATCTCGTAAGATTCGCCTATTTTCGTAGCATCCCATTCTATGTCCAAAGTTTTTGCAGCACTTGCAGTATTTACTATTATTTTTTCTGGGCTCTCTAGTGCAGATGTTGTTTCTGAAACTTCCTGTGTCCGATCAGATTCGCCGTTAGAGTTATAGGCAGAGATAGAATAAGAATAAGTAGATCCATAGGAAATATTAAAATCAGTAAAGCTAACATTGTTTAACCCAACTGTATTGCCTATTTTATAATATCCTCCATCATTATTATATTTCCGGTAAATGTTATAACCGACTGTATTTATTGGTGTTGCGTCGATTGATTTTTTCCAAGTTAATAAAATTCCTGCATTTGTAGGTTGCGCGGCTAAGTTAGTAGGTATAGGGGCTAATTCTGCATCTATCACAGGAAGTTT
The DNA here is from genome assembly GCA_963678465.1 of uncultured Paludibacter sp. GTDB lineage: Bacteria > Bacteroidota > Bacteroidia > Bacteroidales > Paludibacteraceae > Paludibacter. The sequence continues at coordinate 1,980,953 of OY782858.1, read as the reverse complement.
AATTCTTTCGTTCATTCCAATCACAATAACAGCATCATCAGGCTCATTGTTTGCATCTAAAAATGTAATCTCATTCTCGATAAAAGCGGGAAGATACTTTGTTGTTTCTTCGTCTACTTCATAAGGTATAAAAACTACTGGGGCTATATAGCTTTCATCTTCCAAATCTTCTAAGTGAATAGGCACAGAAATTTGTAAGTCAGGATATTTTTCAGTTAACTCGCTGATAATAGATTGATTATTCGCAATTGATTTTTGCCGTGAGTCAGAAAGCTTTAATCTTGATTTTGTGCTTATTCCTCTAATTTTATCTTTCTCGGCAAGTGCAAAAAATGCATCTTCTAGCAAGTCGCATACAGTAAAATTGGTTTTTGCCTTGTTCGGTGTATTAATCCCGTTATCCACGTCATTGTGTGCAACAGGCTTATCCACAATGTTAGTTAACAGAACATCGTAATCACCATCAAACTTTTTCATTGCTTCTTCTTTTATCAGTTTGCGAAACGATTTATTCGCATTTATTGCTTCGTTTACTGCCATAGCAAAATCTCGCATATCGAGATTGTATTCAGTTTTAGCATATAGCTCTTCTGGATTCGTGGGAGTAGATTGATCATCTACAACGTTTTCATTTTTATCGCATGATACAAACATTGTCATAAGGGCAACAACAAAAACATATAATATTTTCTTCATTTTAATGTAATTTTATGAATGCTTAGGCGTTTTTTTTTGTTTTTGATAGGCCCTGAACATTCTGATTAAATTTGTTTGGTTATAAGAAAAAATATAAAACTCTTCTGCTAAAGACCGAAAGCCAGTCAAGAATTTATAATTAAAGTTATTTTGTTGCTTCCTGTAAATAATGTTCTGTAAATTTGCAAAGTCCCTTTCTTTTTTAAGTGAGTGATAGGCGGAAGTCGGTTAAGTTGCGTGAAACAATAGAATGACCGGCTCCGCTTTTTTTATTTTATTTGCAGGGTGTCTTGCCCTGCCTTAGTAATAGCTTCAAATTATTTTCATATTACAGCGTTATTGCCTGGTAATTTGTCTAACTACCTATTTCTCAGAAAATAGTTTTTCTCAAAGGTAAATTTATCAACTTAACAATCAAGTACCAAAATATTAAGTAAAAAAAAGTAGGACAAAGCACTTTTAAACATAGCTGATTATCTGTAGTTTAACGTCTGACAAAAGAAAAAAAGTAGGACAAACTATTTTTATCTATCAAAAAGGTGCGAAAAACGGGCCGAATTGAGCAGGTCTGCATCTTGTTTTTCAATTAAAACAGGTTTTCTCTTTAAAGGAAAACCTTTTTCCCTGTTATAGTTCTAAAAAAGGGTGTAAACAATAAATTTTTCAATCCGCCCGGCAGGGTTAAATTCTGCCGGACGGATATCTTAGTCAAGGTAAAAAAGCAGATACTATCACATATCTTTCACAAAATATCAAACTTGCCTTCGAGTATTATACTTCCATAGCTGATTGTAACAGTATAGTCACCGGAGTTCCACATCTCTACTGGTATATATAATTCGCTGTTGGCTTCAGTGTCGAACAAGGCGGAGTGAAGAATAACTCCATCGCCGTTGGTTACTGTTATGTCCGCTACTCCCACCGCCGTAGTAAAATGAAGGTATAACTCCGTAGGGGATATGTCTGCCGTTAGTGGAATAAGTACGGGGACACGGGGACGACCGGGATCGATATTATCAGTTTTTTGTTTCTCTATAACGACTTCTTTGGCGCTAATAGATGTAAAAACTGATAACAGAATAAGCAGAGTTAAGAATTCAATTTTTTTCATTATAATAATTGTCTGTTTTAAATGAGTGTTTTTTTATTAATTTTGCATTCAAAGTTACTAAGGAAGCGCCAAATCGTCAAAAATAAATACGGTACGGCCCTCAGTTTTTGATTGTGGTAATAAGTTGATATTTATATAGATAAAAAAATAAAAAAAACTTTTTAGGGTATGGGGATGACTCAGACTTTAAAATAGCTGTTTTTTAACACCTGTATTGTAAATAAAGTATGAGAAGTTTTAAAATCATTTTTGGAGTTTTAGTGATAGTTTTCATGTATGCTTGTGAAGCGGACTATACGAATAACGTACAAATATTAAAAGCAGAAAGTGTGTTATATGAATATCCAGATAGTGCTTATACGATTTTGAAATCAATTTCTAATCCGGAAAAACTTTCGAGAGCGGATTATGCAGCATGGTGTCTGCATTTTACTCATGCACAGTATAAACTTTTTATGAATATAGAATCGGATAGTATTATTAATGTGGCTGTTAGGTATTACGAAAACAGTAAACTAGAAAAATATCGCGGTACTGCCTATTATTTATCTGGATGCATTTCTGAATTGTTAAAGCGAAATAAAGAAGCATTATTAGCATACAAAAAAGCGATATCAGATTTAGATAACATAGAGACGTCTGATATTTTGGGTTTAGCAACTTTAAATATGGGTTATGTTTATGTAAAGGAAAAGAATTATTATCATGCCAATGAGTATTTTAAAAAAGCTTTGAAAATTTTCGAACGCACTTCGAACGATAGGTATAAGATGTATTGTTATTACCAAATGTCGCAAATGTATTACCTACTAGATCAACCATCTGACAGCACAATGCTTTATTTGAACAAGGCTAAATATTTACGTGAAAAACTGAATGATACTGCTCTGAAATATGAACTTATAGCTTACGAAGGTGAGCTATTGTGCAATACAGACTATAGAAAGGCTATCAATCAACTGACTATTGGATATAAGTACTGTCCTTCAGGGCGAATAAGATATGCCGCTTTTTTAGCGCTTGTTTATACTACTCTAAATATGAACGATTCAGCGTTATATTATTTAAAAATATCAAACGAGAAAAGGAGCAATTCGTCAAATGAAGAGTTGAAAAAAATAGTGACTGCTTATCTGTATAGAAATGACGCCAATTATAAACAAGCATTCGAAGCTCTGAGTGATGCTTATATTTTTCAAGATTCAATTTTTGTAGCGAAACTAAGAGATCAAATATATAGTATTGATAAGCAGTTTGACTTGGTAGAAAAAGAAAAGGAGAATGCAGAACTTAAAATTGCCAACAGATCTAAAATAATTTGGATTGCAGTACTCGTGATTATTGTACTGATAATTATAAATATTTTATTAATGATAAATAGTCAATTCAAGAAAAAACAATTGCAACAAGCATTGGAACAACAAAAACTGGAATTAGAATTGAACAAGAAAGAATCGGAGAATCGGAAAAAGCATGATTTGTTACTATCAAAGTTACGACAAAAAATAGATATGACAATCAATTTCAACAGAGTACGGCAAGGACAATTTGATCCTGTTAAACAGATTAACTACTTTGATATAATTGCAAATGAGATTATATTGTCTGAAAAAGAATGGCAGTATTATATTGATGAAACCAATAGTCTGTTTAACAATAAACTCATTGAAATACGAAATAGTCATACTGAATTAACGCCACCCGATATGATTGTTATTTCAATGATATGTTTAGGAGTCGATATTTCAGATACTTGTCAGGTACTGAACATGACTAAAAACACTATGTATTCACGAAGGAAAAAAATAAAAAAGCGTTTAAATATTGATGTTGAAGATGACCTGGAAGAATGGATCAGGCTGAATATAAAATCGTTTGCGGCCTAAGCAGAAACTCCTCGGTTTGCAAACGAGGAGGAGTGAATACTGTTTTTTCAAAGTGAAGGTATGGCTTTGCACAATACAATCACTTATAGCTTGCTGAAAAGACAGGAGTATTTTTACTGTCACGTTGTATAGACTTTTCTACCGTCGGAAAAAGACAATGAAACTGAATACAAAAGATATAATACTATCATTGGCAACAAAACTATTCAATTTTTCCCATATAATATAGTTAATATACCTTTCAATTCTGACACAATTCTGACTTTTTGCGTAAGAGGTTCCGGGTTCTGAGTTCTGAGTTCCGGGTTTCGTAGCTTCAATTAATCAATTATTCAGTTAATCAACTATTCAACGCTTCAACAATTCAACGCTTCCACAATTCCACAGTTCCACGCTTCCACGTCCGTAGACTTATTCTCAATTCTTTACATTTATAACTTTTAGTAAATATACATAAATAACTTTATTTTGAATTTCTTACTTTTATGGGCGACGTACAATTTTGAATTGCGACAATCCTTACTACAGCTCCTGAGAGGCACATTGACCTTCGTACGGTGCGTACCCGGGCTACTACCGTACGTACCCGAGCTCTCCGCGCGCTTACCCGAACTCCCCGCGCGCTTACCCGAGCTCCCCACGCGTTTACCCGGACTCCCCGCGCGTTTACCCGAGCTCTCCGCGCGTTTACCCGAGCTTCCTGCATACGTACCCGAACACTCCGCGTACGTACCCAAGCTCTCCGCATACGTACCCGAGCTTCCCGCGTACGTACGGTAACTCTCCGCGTACGCACCGTAACTCTCCGGGTATGCACCGTAGGAACTATAGTTTAAGTTAATCAATGTAGAAATTATACTGTAAAGATAGCTTGACGAACTGTAAAGCCAACTCCGAAGACTGTAAAGCTAACTATAACCACTGTTCTTTTCGGCTAAGTGATGGTAGTGATGTGAAATTAAATGATTACCAGTCAACGTGCGGGCATATGCGCCGGAGCCGATAGTGTGCAATATATGTATGCTGTAGGTACCACTCCGCCCGCTTCGGCGGAGGCCGAAGGCCTGAAAGCAGAAATTTCTACGAGGGCTTCGTTCAATCTCGATGCAGGTTCCGCCTCGTCGGGCAAATACCTCTATGTCTATCTGCGCTGGTACAATACAAAACACCCTGCTCTGGCCGGACCATGGAGTAGTATGAATACAACGCTGATACTATAGTACCCCAAAAGTGCAAAGAAAACAAAAACATCTGCCGACAGACTGTTTCCAACACTACGCTTCTATACGGACTTTACCTTAGGTAAAGCCCGTATTTATTATTAAAAATTACAATATAATACGGCCTATTTTATAATCATTTAATAGATAGTTGTTAATTTAAAAAATAGTTCATATCTTTGGAGGGTAGAAAGAAAAACAATATAAAAGGCCAAAGACTAAAGTTTATATAAGGTCACCTAGGTGCCGATATAAATTGTTATGGGCAACCTTAAAAAATAAAATAAAACATTTAAAAATATAAATTCTTAATATGTGGGACGAATTATTAAAATTCTTGATTGAGAATAAAACTAGTTTAATAACGAATTTCATAGCTGGTCTTGTGTTTTTTGTACTTGGACCAGTTGTTATTGGATTATCAAACAAGAAAATAAGAAAAGAAAAACTGAATCGGGCAAAAGATTCATTTCTTGATTTATTCGAAAATATGTTGGTTAACAAAGAAACAGTGACTAAAGAAAAACTTTCAACCTTATTTCACGCAGTCAGCCGACAACATTCTGTAAACTTGGAAGTTGACACCGATCTTCAATATTTACTTGAAGATTTATTTCTACGTTTTGCAACAAGCAAACACTTATCTCCAACCCAAAAAGATGATTACTCGAATCAAATTGAAGAAATTAAGAAGAGTCTTGAAGAAAAGCCTATGAAAGAAGAAAGGCAGATCCCAAAGTCATTCACTCGAATTTTTGAAGAATTAGAAAACAAATTAGAAACTGGAGACAAACAAAGTATAGCAAAACAAATACAAGAATTAAAGGAAAAAATAATGGATGACAGACATTCTCGTGTACCTGGGATTTATCCACTTCTTTTTCGACAGATAAGTGAGAAACCTTTAATATTTATTATTTCAACAATTATTACGATTTTGATTTACGTTTTTATCATATTGAAAGTTACTGGAAAATTATAACAAAAGGCAGCCGCTAATACTTAAGCTTCCTGCGGTCGGAACGACCCAGCAAGGAAGCGTGGGAATAATTTATAACATAAAGAGCCGTGTGAAGGAAGACTTTCAAGCACAGCTTGCCCCGAATGATTTCGGGGGTTATGTGAGAGGCTTAGGGTGAATTGAAAATCGGCGTAGCCAAACTCCATGGCGTGACTCGATTAGGGGCAAGCGTAAAAAAAAGAAAGAAAGCTACGTGAGTAAGAATAATAACAATGAATATAACAGTAAATTAGTGTCAAAAGTATCTTTTTTCCTTTTGGACATAGATGATTTTACAAAATATAATTTAACGTACAGTTTTGAGAAAGGTAACGAAATTCTGAATAAAATAGAGACTCTGATTAAGAGCTTATCATATCTTAAGAATTACAAAAAAATCGATGGTGATGAATTTCTTTTTTCATGTTATGGCGAATTTAAAAGAAATAAAACATATATATTTTCATTAATGCAAAAAATTGAAAATGAATTACATATTACAGTTTCAATTGGTGCCATAGAATCACTTCAGACTACAGATAACTTTCAAGAACTACATAGAGATTTGCAATTATCTCTATTGATCGCAAAAAATAATGGGAAAAATAAACTTTTTATAAACTTATGAGATACGCACTTATAGACAATTCTACTTTAACTGGTATCCAAAGACTTTTGGGTGAAATTCCTGTTAAGAATACAGCCATTATTGATAATGACATTATTTCTTTCGAGAATTATATTCAAGCAATATTATTCTATGACGATGTAATTTGTATTGACGATTACAAAGAAAAATATCGTGATAATCGAATTAAATTTTTCCCCAATATACGTTTTATCTCGAAGAAATATTTTGACTATGAAAACTTACTTGATATATCCAATAAAGTAACTAAGGATATCACTTTACAAATTAAAGGGGGACGTATAGCAGATAAAGATTATGAAGATTATTTAGAAAGACTTCATATGACATTTCAGTTTACCTGGGATATGTCCTCTAGTAAATTCTTTCTTACTCAGAAAATGTTACTTGGAAATTCTATTTTAGGTCATGAACAATTTAGCAAGTTACATTCAGTATTGTTCAAAGAAAATAATGAACAATATGAAGTTGATGCGAAATTAATCAACAAAACTCCGAAATTATTTGATAGTAAAGGTAAAGAGATTTCCATAAATTCCGAAAATGGGAAAGTAATAAGTTCTTCAGGTGGTGATGGTCTTTCTCCTCAGTTTCAAGCTCTAGCAGCTAGTCTCAATTGGATTTCTCAAAGAACGGCATTTTATGTTTTGGCGGCAGACTATCTACAAGCTGATCTCTTCATACAACCAATAAGACAATCATTTCTTCAAAATATAATTAGACGAACTTATCCTGGATACAATTTAGGCGTTTTTGGAGATTTTCGAAATTCAATTAATAACCAATCAGAAGATACAGTAAAGAAGATTCTAGCTAACTCACAAAATTTCAGTGTTTCTGTAGATATTCCTCTTTTTACTGCTTACTTTGCAATGAAGACTAAAAATTCAAAGTATATTATTGATGCAGCTCTAAATGAAAGAGATAATAAGTGTTTTTTTGATGCTAGATCCAAATTACGAGAACTAAATGTACTACTTGAAAATAATGAAAGAGGGAAATTTGTACGAGAAATAAATCTTTTGACTGCAGATATAAATAAAAATTTCAAAAGTATTGAGAGTAAATATGGTTTGGGTGATAATCAAGGATTCGCCTCAAGTCAACTTAAATTTCTTTATAGCTCTATTCCTCTCATTAAAAATTTTGAAATTCCCAAGATATTAGATTACAGAATAAAAGAGTTAGAATTTATGAAACATATACTACCAAGAAAAGGATTTAATGCTGCTTTCAGAAATGTCATTGAAGATTTAATGGAGTTTGGCAATATAGGTCGATACAAAGACATATTACTTGCTAATGTTGTATATGATAAAGAAGCAACATTTTATGATATAAAAACAGAAGATCCGAAATATATCAAAGCTAGTTCATATTGGAAAAGACCAATGTAAAAACTACGCCTAACACTTATGCTTCCTGCAGTCGGCACGACGCAGCAAGGAGATGTTGGGTTAATTTATAACATAAAGAGCCGTGTGAAGGGAGACTTTCAAGCACAGCTTGCCCCGAATGATTTCGGGGGTTCCGTGAGAGGCTTAGGGTGAATTGAAAATCGGCGTAGCCAAACTCCCATGGCCTACTCGACGCCTCGGTCGTTAGGTGCAATCCAGGAAATTAAAAACTCCTTGAGTTACGAAGCTAACGACAAAAAAAGTGATAATTGAAAATCAAAAACTTACGTGGTCGTTAGTCAGAATAAAAAACAAAAAGTTCGTAGCAAGAAGAAAGTCAAAATCGTCTCTTAATAAGTTGTTTTAACAAGGTAGATATTATTCTATAGACTAGAATCGATGGAATATTAATTTTACATGCTTAATATATTGCTATAATTCAAATAATTAACATCATAGTATAAATTTTTAAATAGGTAATATAATGAAAACTAAATTAATTCTATTATTAGCTTTAATAACATCTTTTGTATTTGGACAGACTAATCAAACTAATGCTTATGACTATAAAACAGAAGTAATTAGTTTGCAAAAAAAAACTATAGAATTAAATAACGAAATCAATGCTTTGAATTTGGAAATAAATAATCTAAATTTAGAATTAACGAATTTAAAAAAATCTCATGATGAACAAGTTGAATTTTATAAGTCCACTCAACAAACAATAATTTGGATTGTAAGTATAGTGTTCATTATTCTCAGTGGAATTTTCACTGCATTTATTTGGATTTTTAAGAAACCAGATGATATTTGGAAAAATTTAATAGCTAGAGAAAAAGATGCAAAAAAACTAATGGAAAGAATAGATACACAACATCAACATCAGAAGTTACTATTTATTTTAGGTAATAAAGGGCTATTTGACTATAATCCTGACGATTGGAGTATTATAAATGCAATTGCAAAAAGTTCTGAATCTAAACAGGCAAAAGAAATGACTGAATATGATTGGTTCTTTATTGGATTATCAAGTTATAAAAGTAGAGACTATAAAAAATCAATTCGTTCATATTTAAAGGCAATAGAACTCGATGAAAAATTTGAAGTGGCTTATAAGAATCTCGCAAATGCATATGATGAAGACGGAGATTTTAAAAATGCGATAAAAACAAATAATAAGATTATTGAAGAAATAAATCCGAACAGTGACAAAGCATATAATAATTTAGGGATTTTATATGGGGATTCTACAGACAATTCCGAAAAGGCCATAGAATGTTTTATCAAAGCAATAAAGCTAAATCCAAATTGCGGTTATTATTATACTAATCTGTTTGAACATTGCTTAGTAAATGATGTACCATTCAATGAAAAAATTGAAGAATCATTTGTTTCAAAATTTAAAGATCAAGAAGCTGTGTTCTCAATATATCAAATGCTTTCGACATATAAAAATATAACAGAAGGTAAAGACTACAAAGAGCTACTTGATGATTGGAATAAAGTTTATTACACAATTGGTTTTGGAGAAAATTTTAGAGCGATTGAAAATTGGATTGAAAAGAAAGAAGATGAAAAAACTAAAGAAGATTTAATTAAGGCTCTGGTATTTTTTAAAGAATATCAAGAGATATAAAAACTACGCCTAATACTTATGCTTCCTGCGGTCGGAACGACGCAGCAAGGAGATGTCGGGTTAATTTATAACATAAAGAGCCGAGTGAAGGGAAACTTTCAAACACAACTTGCCAGTCCTTTCGGATATGTAGATGAATGTGGTTCGCTTTAGACGTTCGCGAGGCTTTTACATTAAATAAAGATATCCGGTAGGATGGGGGATTTATTAAGACAACAACAAACATACAATTAATTATAAAGAATGAAGAATTATTTTTTACTTTCACTATTCATTTTATCACTTTGCACGTCCTGCAATAAAGACGAAGTTAAAAATGAATCTGTCCTTTTGATAAAAGGAATTACATCTGTAGACGAATTAGGATACTCGATTTCAATAGATGAAAATGACTGGAGATTAAATGGTAAATTTACAGAAAAAGAGAAGCTACTTTTTGACACACTTAATTTCTCTAAAACAGCAATAGCTCAACCTATGCCTATTTCAGAGAGCACGTCCTACAAAGCCCCTGCAATATTATTCTACCCAAATCCTTTTCGTTTACAGGGAGGACTTTTTTATTATCATAACAAACATATTCTAAACTTAATAGTTGTCGACATTAAATATACCAAATTATATAGTTTTAGAGTAAGAGATTCTCATTATTTTTCATTAAATCTAAATAAGTTAGACAAAGGTATTTATCGAATTTATTATGTTATACAAGACTCACAGTACAACATTGTTCATATGGGATATGGAGACATAGAGAACGAATAATTTTTCGGTAGAAAAAAAACTAAAATACGGGCTGACATTGCAACAGCCAGATTTTTATCCCACTCCCCCTTGTTTGCAAACGAGGAGGAGTGAAATACATTTATAAACCAATAGAATAAATATGTAAATCCCCGTTCGACTGAGACTTCGGCGTGAGCTCAGTCGAACGCTCACGCCGAAGCCTCCGGGAAAAAAGAGGTGTAGAAGATTCCCCGTAGGGGATAAAAACAAAGAACAAAGACGAAGGGGACGAAAGTCAAAAGTCTAAGGTCAAAAGACAAAAGACAAAAGACAAAAGAGCAAAGAACAAAGACAGTGAGAATGTGCCAATATTCTAATATGCCAATGTGCCAATGTAAGAATGGTGAAGCATGAGCTGATCTGCTCTTCATTATTAATTATTCATTATCAATTGTGCCAATGCAAAACTGTTGAAGCGTTGAACTGTTGAATTGTGGAACTTGGCTGCGCCTGCGCCTATGCCTCTCAAAACTCAGAACACGGAACACGAAACCCGAAACTCTTCAAATTTTCAAATTAATATTGGAACGCGGAACGCGAAACCCGAAACTCAGAACCCTAAACCCTTTTCCCCAACCACTTTCTGAGGGGTTCATCGTAAAGTTTCAGACACAGATAAGCCAGCAACACACTTCCCGCCATCACTAACAGCGCCACCTGCCATGTTTCGCCCAAAGTATAAAGCTTCCGATCGATAAGCCAGGCATAGAACAAATACATTAACGGATAATGCACCATATAAAGCGGGAATGAAATATCGCCCAAAAACTTGCTGACTTTTGTGGTTGTTTTAGAAGTGGTAACTCCCGATGCACCTATGAGCAGAACAACCGGAAATACGACTGCAATACAAATAAATTCAAACAAACCATTGTAATGGAAAGTAGCTGTATCCTCGATAAATGGCACATGAAACAGTACTGCCAGTATCAACGAACAAATCCAGAAAGCTCCTTTTATTTTTAAAGGGCGAAAATTACGTGCCAGCAACATTCCCATTGAAAATGGAAATATCATACGGAAAAAACCTCCTGAAAAGTTTAGCGGATCCAAAGTCCAGCCAACGCCAATGTTTCCATAACCGGCCACATCGAACATAGAAAATATACCTAATCCAACACCTGTGAATAATGTCCATACCATTAATACCTTATTCGAAAAACGACGAATAAACAATGCATACAGGATATTTCCGATATATTCGAAAAACAACGACCAACCGGGACCATTGAGAGGAAACATTTCACCGTTTCCACGCACATCTTGCGCTGCGCCCGGAACAACAGGAATTAAAAGCATACCCAGCAGCAGCGAAATCAATATATTGCCAACTGACACCTGAGTGCCATTCCACTGTACACAACCCTGAATACAATATGTGATAAGTCCGATTATTGCACCCATTACAACCATCGGATGTAAACGGATAAGACGACGCTTAAAGAAATTTTTCATTGTCAGCGTTTTACCTAAACGGTCGTCGTAAGCATAGCTCACCACAAAACCCGACAACAAAAAGAAAAAATCCACAGCCAGGTAACCATGATTGACTGTTGTAATAATTGTGCCACCTGCAAAAGCATAACCTTCAAAAACATGATACCACACTACCAATAAAGCTGCGACGCCGCGCAATCCATCCAAAAGAGCATAGTGAGGTTTACTGTCTGCAAACGAAGCGGAAATTTTATCCTGCATAAAAAATTGATAATTGATAATTGACAATTGAGAATTGAGAATTGATAATTGAGAATTGATAATTGATAATTGACAATTGAAAATTCCAGCATTCAGTAACCCGAAACGCAGAAACGCAAAACTGTTGAACTGTTGAATCGTTGAATTGTGGAACGTGCTTTCGCCTAAGCCTATCAAAACTCAGAACCCGAAACTCTTCAATCCCGAAAGCTTTCGGGACAAATTTTCAAATTTTCAAATCCTCAAATCCTCAAATTAATATCTGAACCCGGAACCCGGAACCCGGAACGCGAAACCCTTAAACTTCAACGATCAGCACCGACTTCCCGGCCACGTTGATGGGTTGGTCGAGCCGGTAAGTTTTTTGCGTTACAATATCGGTTCCCTGTGTTTTGCCTGTTAGCATTTCGTCGAATCTTTTCAGGTCCAACTCCTTGCCTGTGGCGTTGTTGTTGGCAATCACCATAATTGTTTTGTCAGCATTGTAGCGGAAGGTGACGTAAATACCATCCTCAGGGATAAATTGTTTCATTTTACCGCTTTGCAAAACGGGATTGTTTTTACGGTAGTTGAGGAGGAGTTTCAGATAATTGAAAATCTCGTTTTCCTCAGCACTACGACCTCCGGCTGTAAAAGCATTGCGACTGTCGGATGGCCATCCTCCGGGGAAATCGAACCTGTGCCCTTCGTACGATCCCTGAATGCCATCCAACATTATTTCGGTGCCATAATAGATTTGCGGATATCCACGCGCGGTGATTAACATGGCCAATCCCATTTTATACTTAGCTCTATCTCGCTTCACGGCTGTGGAGTAGCGGTCGATATCGTGATTGTCGAGAAAATTCATAATCAGATGGGTGTTGGGGTACACAAAGTCCTGTGCATAATGGGCATAAAAGCGGGAAAGTCCTCCATCCCAGCTATCCGTTTCGTTGAACGAGTTGGCCAACACATCTTTCAGGCAAAAATCCATTACACTTGTGAGCCTCGAATCGAAACCATCTTTGTTGTTGTTCCCCGATTGAAAATAAGCTACTTCGGCGGGCGTTTTTACCCAACATTCACCCACTACATTCATGCGGGGATATTCGTTGCGGATAGATTGTATAAAGTTGGCCGCCACGCGAATGTCGTTGTAAGGATAAGTATCCACGCGCATCCCGTCGATATTGGCGTATTCTATCCAATACACATATACCTGGCGCAAATAATCGTAAACAAGGTTATTCTTAAGGTTGAAGTCGGGCATATTGGGCGCAAACCAACCGTTGGTAAGCCTGTGCAGATCGGCTTTGGCAGCGTGCGGATCGGTCCAGGCTGTCATGCGGTAATTGGAAGATGTATAAGTCGGCCATACATTGAACCAATCTTTACCCGGTAGATCTTTCAGCCACCAATGTGCCGAACTGCAATGATTGGGCACCACATCGATAATCAGTTTGAGTCCGTTGGCATGGCAAGCGTCGGACAAACGCAGGTAGTCCTCGTTCTGTCCCAGGCGAGGATCAATTTTGTAATAATCGCTGCAACCGTAATGGTGGTAGGAGTAATTTGTATCGTTGTTGTCGAAAAGCGGTGTAGTCCAGAGCGCAGTCATACCCAGATCGGCCATATAAGGCACTTTAGAAATTATCCCTTCTATGTCGCCACCGTGCCGCTTGCCGGGGTCGAGCCTGTTCACACCCTGAAAGTAACCTTTCACAGAGTCGTTGGCCGTATTGCCATTGGTGAAGCGGTCGGGCATCAACAGGTACACGGCATCGGCTTCGGTAAAGCTTTCTCTGGCTGCCGAACCTGAGCGCCGAGCTTTTAGTTCGTAAACAATTGTTTGTTTTTTCTTTCCTTTTTTAATGATAATACTGAATTTTCCCGGTTGTGTGTCTGCGGCTATATTCAGGTACAAAAAAGCATAATTCGGATTGTCGGTGAGTTGCTTGCGCAATAGGGTTACTCCCGGATATTGTATCGTAATATCGGCAGTAGCTATTCCTGTTCCATACAGCATTAATTGCAATTCGGTTTGTTGCATCCCTACCCACCACGAAGTTGGTTCGAGCCGCTGCACCAATGCCGGGGATTTGGCGAAGGAGGAGAGGCTCAGGCAAAGGCTGAGGCACAGGCACAGGCGAAGGGTTTGCGAAAGGATAGTGTTGCCGCTATTGTTTTTCAGGGTACGAAGTTGGTTTATTGCTTGTTTCATGCTTTCAGACTGATGGATTAGACTTTTTCTTTACTTCAATAAAATTCAGGACAGGCAAATTTACAACTTTTTTTTACTTTTTCTTTCTGCCTAATCTTGTTTTATGTTTCGAAATAGTTGGCTGATGTCTTTTTCTTTTTTCGTATTTTGTATTGCAAATTGAAAAATACAGCGGTAAGTGCCGAAAATGAGCTATGAATGATTTACTATTCTTCCATTGCCTCGTCGGAACTTACCGCTGATTTCTTATCAATTATTCAACACTTGTTGCGCAGCCAGCACCATAAATATAAAATCGGCTGTGCCACCTCCCAATACATATTCGGTTTGTTGCCAGAAGTAAGGCCATTCTTTCAACTCAGGGAAGTCGGGGCGAATAATACCTGTGCCTGAAACCGAACCACCCGGAATAAATGAACGGTCGGCACGGTTAACTCCATAAGCCTGCAAGACCGAGCGTGATCCTACACCCGATACGAAAGACGAAGTGTTTTCGCCCGGATGATTACCCAAAACAAAGTTAAGTGCATTGAGCATACATTTAGCATCGAAAATTTCAGGAAACGCTTTTATCAGAAAATACTGATTTACGGCAAAACTCTGAATGTTCCATCCATCGCCCCAGATATAAGGATGATAAGGTACGCCAAAAGGGTTTTCGGCTTGCAGCTTATCCAGTTCAGTCTTATACACTCTGGCAGCAGTAGTCACCATTTCGGTCAGTTTATTATCGTTTATTTTGTTTAAAGCCTGGCCAATACTGGCGATTGCTTCTTTTCGTTTCAATATTTCGGGAGTTGTATATTGCAGAATATCCTGTCGATACGATTGTTCTCCGGTAGTCAGAAATAGTTCTACGGCTGTTCCCAGTTTCATAGTGCCAATCCATGGCGAAGCATTGTTATCCACACTGTTGTACAAAGCCCTGGCAATGTTCAGACACTGCACCGACAAAGTATCATTAAAGCCTTTCAATGCCCGCGATGAAGCAGCCAGACAACGGGCAGTAGTGAGTTCACGCATAGGATTATTTTCGGTGAATACCAATCTGTCGTCCAGTACGCCTGATTCTGTTGCGTTGAGTGCACCGTTTTTAAGCGCAGGATTATACTTGCGTCCATCGGACATAGTAGCAGCATCGCCCAAATGTACATACTGACGCAAATTATTTTCAATAATACCACGGTACAAACGTCCAAGATTTTGGTATCCGGCCACGATGGACAATGCGCCGTGTTCAATCTGTTGCAGAATATCGTTTTTACCGTCCGGACGATGAATTTCCACTACCCGCGAATGTTGGTCGATGGAAGTTTGATCCCATTGCGGACGAAACAATTCGTATGCCTGCGAAAGAATACCTACCGTTTCTGCCTGCGATTCTACTCTTAAATCATAATCGCCTGCATCGTGCCAGCCTCCGATATTTAATCCCGGAACCTGTTCGAGCGGTTTATATTTGGTAAGGGTAGAAGGTCCTTGCGCATAACCGTCGAAATGTATCGTATCCACCGGAGCCATCAAGGCATCGTCCATATGGCAGAGTCCGTGCCATACACGATACCCTTCGTTGATGCGCATGTGGCACATTTGTACCGGAAGGAAATACTCCACAGTAGGTTGCCATACATGACGATCGTAAATGTCAGCGCCGATGCGGAAAGGCTCGGTAGTGTTGCCTGCATACTTTATCTGGTAAACGCCCGGAGTAGTGATGTCGGAAAAATCGAAATGATAATAATTGAACCGAAGGAATTTGCCCCATTTCTGAGGAGTGGCTGTACGAATCTGTTTCAGACCTCCATTTTCAGATATACGATAGAGACTTACTTTATCTACCGTTGTGGTATTTTTGTCCACTTCTATTTCTGCAATTTTTTGCTGGGTAGGATGATAACCTATCTGGCTCACATGCACTACCGGTTTCGACAGGAAGTTGGGAAGCACATTGCAATTCACCACCCATTCCACAGCACCTTTTGTTTTTCCGGGTGTTACGAGTGAGCGTACCACAAACCATCCATTGTTATGATAAAATCGTCCATCCAGTAATTGCAGCGCCTCGCCTTTACTTTCTATTGTCATAGTTTGGGCTGAAACTTCGGGTGCTACCGTCAGTTTTTTACCTTTAGCCAATGGGAAGGCCTGCCAAAGTCCATCTGTATCTGTTTCCATCGGTCCATTGGCTTGGGTAGGGAAGATGCCCGACTGTTTGTCGAGATACCAGCTTTTGCCAAAAAGGATGGCGGGGAAGAGTTCAAAGTTGAATCCTACTTTCTTTTCCCAACCGGCGGGCAGTTCTTTGTCCAAATCCACCAAAATACGGAACTGATTGCCTTCGGCGATGACCCGTACCTGATAAGTGAAATTCAAATCGGGATAAACAATAGGATTGAATCCCTTACGGTGCAGATTGGAATCGGGATACATACAACTCACAGCAATAGCATTTGCTGCTTTATCTATGTTACGTTTTCCTACTTTGGGGATAGGTTGCCATTGTCCCGGGGTGGGCTCCAGGCGTAAATCGCCATTGGTGGCTACACGTACGCCGTTCTGAATAATACCTACGCCTCCCTGATGTCCTTCGGGATAAATATCCAGAAAAACCATAACATTGAGACCCCGTTTTTCGAAATATCCTTCTTCGTTCAGCGTGAGCGACTGAGCCGAAAGGCCTGCAACTCCTGTAAAAGCGAGTAACAGCCAACTGAAAATTCTGATTTTGTTTGTCATTGTGATGTGTGATTAGAAGTAAGATATATATGAAATGATAGTACGACCGAAAGTCATACTATCATTCTTTGAAATAAGCTCAGAGCATTACATTTAAAAACCAAGCGTTCAACGCTCAATTTCTTCCTGACTTTCGCTTTCAATCCGTATGAGTTTTTTCCTTAAATACAACTCTATTGCCGGACCTTTAATATTAGAAATTATTGTTCGGTGTTTTTCAACCTTTATATTCAGCTGATTGGACCGGAATAAAATATTAAATGCAAAAGCATTCCATTTTTCAGGAATCTGAGGGTTGAAATGAAGTTTATTGTCCTTCACACGCATGCCACCAAATCCCTGAACAATAGCGAGCCAGGTGCCGGCCATACTTGTGATGTGCAGTCCGTCGGCTACTTCGTTGTTGTAATCATCCAAATCCAGCCGGGCAGTACGCAGGTACAGGTCGTAAGCTTTTTGTTTGTCGCCTACGGCACTGGCTACAATTGAATGCGTACAGGGCGACAAAGACGATTCGTGAACGGTAAGGGGTTCGTAGAAATCGAAATTTCTCTTGATGATTTCTTTGTTGAAATGATCTTCGAAAAAGTAAAGACCCTGTACCACATCGGCTTGCTTGATGAGCGAAGAGCGGAGGATACGGTCCCAGCTCCAGTGCTGCATTACCGGACGTTGACTTTCGGGAATGTCGTTGGCCGGAGTGAGCGATTTGTCAAGAAATCCATCCTGCTGAAGAAATATACCAAGTTCTTTGTTTTCGGGGAAATACATGTTTTCGATAATGTCTTTCCAACGGAAAATCTCATCACTTGAAAATGTTATTTCCTGTGTGAGGTCTTCAAAAGCATGAAAATTGCTTTTCTTCACCTTTTCGATGCTTTCGATTGTATACTTCAGACACCAAATGGCAACGTAATTTGTAAACCAGTTGTTATTTACATTGTTTTCGTACATGTTTGGCCCTGTCACTCCGAGGATGACGTATTTTTTCTTTTCGGTAGAAACGCTTACCCGCTGACTCCAGAAGCGACAAATGGCAATCAGCACGCGCAATCCGTAATCGGCAAGGTAGTTTTCGTCGCCTGTGTATCGAATGTAATTGTATATAGCATAGGCTATTATTCCGTTGCGATGAATTTCTTCGAAAGTCATTTCCCATTCGTTGTAACTTTCGATGCCGTTGAAGGTAGCTACGGGGAAAAGGGCAGCTCCATTTGTGAAGCCCAGTTTTTCGGCATTCAGAATGGCTTTCGGAAGATGCCTGAAGCGGTAAAGCAACAGGTTTTTTGAAACATTCTGAGGCGATGTGCAAAGATAAAAAGGAATGCAAATGGCTTCGGTGTCCCAGCGGGTTGCTCCTGAATATTTTTCGCCTGTAAAACCTTTGGGGCTGATGTTCAGGCGTGCATCGTTGCCATTGTAAGTCTGATTCAACTGGAAAATACTATAACGAATGGCTTGCTGAGCCGCAATGTCGCTGTCGATAATAACGTCGGACTGCAACCATTTTTCTTCCCAAACTTTTACATGTTCTTCGAAAAGCTGATTCCAACCTTTCTTTTTTGCGGTACGGGCCATTGTACAGGCTCGTAGGGTGAGTTCTTCGCGTGGATGATTGAGCGAGCTTATTACTGCTACATATTTATTGAGACACACTGTGTCGCCAATCCGAATGTCGGTACCTACGCTGAAGCCCGCCACTTTTTCTTTTTCTATTTTTGTTGGATTGACGTTGAGCAGCTCGTTGTTTTTATAAAACGAATAGGTAAGTCCGGCGCAAACATGAAAATCCATGCGGCGGGTCTGCGCCCAGAGATGTGAAACATCCTGTTCGGTTTTAGTTTGTAGAACATTCCAGAAGGGTTCGTCGTAGTTTGTGAAACTGTTCCTGACATCGCCATCGATTAATGGTAAAAAAGAAATACGACCTTCGAAATTCAATGACTTAACAGTGTAGCTGATGGCTCCGATCTCCGTTTCGGCCATGCTCAGAAACCGGCGTACACTTACCTGTATGCGGTGCCCTTTGAAATTGGTAGCTTCGAATGAACGTTCGAGAAAACCTTCGCGCATATTCAGTGTGCGTCGGAAATCCTTGATGTCCCAGTCGGCAAGGTCGAGTCGGTTGTCGTTAAGACGCACACTTATCACTGTCCAGTTCGGGGCATTTACAATTTTGTCGTTGGTGTCGGAATAGCCGTTTTTCCAGTTGCCATGTTCGGCACGCTCGGGATAGTAAATACCGGCAATGTACGAACCCAGCATGGTTTCGCCTGAATAATGTTCTTCGAAATTGGCACGCTGACCAATCTGACCGTTTCCAAGACTGAAAATACTCTCGGAAGCAAGTTGTTTGTTTTGATGAAAACCCTCTTCAATAATGCACCAGGGGTCGGTTTGAAGGTATTTGTTCATAATATTATGTTATTTGTTTCGTGTTTCGTGTTTCGAGTTCCGTGTTTCGTGTTCAGGGTTATGATAGTTGACAATTCAATGATTTAACAGTTCAACGATTCAACAGTTGTCCGGAGACTATTGACCGTCTTGTCTTTATTCTTTATTCTTTGTTCTTTATTCCATACGCTTCGTTCTGTTCTTTAATCAACAGCGATAAACCACTTGCCAGTATAAATGAAATTCCTGCCATGACAATGCATAAAACAGGGTTGTCATTGAACCAGTATTTTAAAATAAGTCCGGAAGTAATTCCGCTTACAATTTGCGGAATGGTGATGGACATATTGAACAGCCCCATGTACATTCCCATTTGGCGGGGTGGTAGCGAGTTGGCAAGCATGGCGTAGGGCATTGATAAAATACTTGCCCAGGCTATGCCGATGCCTATCATTGGAATGATCAGGTAATCGGAATCGTTGAAAACAAGAAACGAAAGCAATGATATTCCACCGATCATTAATGCAATGGCATGCGTTCGTTTTTTTGTAAGTCGTTTGGCTAAAACAGGCAACGACAATGCTAATACGGCTGAAATGCCGTTGTATATGCCGAATAATATTCCCACCCAATTGCCTGCTTCCTGAAATGCTGCCGAGTTAGGGTCGGCGGTACCAAAATATTTTAATGCTACCGCCGGTGTGGTGTAAACCCACATCGAAAACAAAGCAAACCACGAAAAAAACTGTACCAACAGAAGTTGAATCATTACCGGTGGAATAAAAAATTTCTGCTTCTGTTCTCCGGTGGTCTGTTCGGTAAGTTTTTCGGGTGAATATTCCGAAGTACTAAAAATTGTCCACAAAATAGTGAAAATAAGTACGGCGGCTCCAATGTAAAAAGAATAAGTCACATTGTCGGGGATCAAACCGTCGGTGTCGGCTTCTTTGGCTACTCCAAACCAGTTTCCCAGTACATAGGGCAGCCACGAACCAATTACGGCACCTAAGCCTATTAATAATGTCTGAATTGAAAAACCAAGTGTATGTTGCTCCTCAGGTAGTTTGTCGGCCACCAAAGCTCTGAAAGGTTCCATGGAGATATTGATGGACGCATCCATGATCATCAGCAAGCCACCGCCCACAAACATAGGTGCAATATAACCGGACAGATGGGGCGCATTAGGCATTAATACAAGGGCAATGCTTGTAAGAATGGCGCCAACAAGGAAATACGGACGCCGGCGGCCTAATTTCGTCCAGGTGCGGTCGCTCATGTAACCAATAATAGGCTGAATAATCATGCCTGTAAGTGGTGCCACCAGCCAAAACCAGCTCAGATGGTGCACATCGGCGCCAAAAGTCATAAGAATGCGCGATGCGCTTCCGTTTTGCAGTGCAAAGCCAAACTGAATTCCGAGAAATCCGAAACTCATGTTCCATATTTGCCAAAAAGAGAGGCGAGGCTTCGGGTTCCGAGTTCCGGGTTCCGAGTTCCGGGTTTCGGGTTTCGGGTTTCGAGTTTTGGGTTTATTCTCCATTATGTTGTTCTGTGTTTTTATGCTCGATGTTGTTTTTGTATTTCACTCCTTTGTATTCAGAATTTCTCAGATAGCTAATGAGTTTACCTAATTTTGCTGACAATAAATTTGTTTCTTTGGTTAAAAACTCAAACTCCTCCTCAATGATATATCCATAATCAAAAGCCCGGTAAGTTTGTGAGCGAACTTCACCAATTGAGCCTTTTGAAATTGTAAGGAAATTGATAAATTCTTTATTTCCTTCTCTCTCAAATCCTTCTGCAATATTATCCATCGCAGATCCGCTTGAACGTCTTATTTGATCTTTTAAAGAATAGTCTTTCGAAAAGTGCTCTTTATTTGTAATGGAATAAACAAATTTGCATATTTCTCTGGATTGTTTCCAAACATCTAAATCCTCAAATCGTTGAATGGTAGCCATAGCGAAAATTATTATGATTAAAATTTTCAAATATATGTCTGTTTACAATTATTGCCCTGAGCCTGCTGTCCCGAAACCCGGAACTCGAAACCCGAAACCCGGAACCCGAAACGCTTTTATTTCGTCGTTCCTCTGATGATCAGGTTTGTTTTTACAATTTTGTTACTGTATTGTCCTTGTGTTTCGCCGTTTATTTTGTCGATCAATAGTTTGGCTGCATGTTTGCCTATTTCGAATCCGTGTTGTTCTACAGTGCTGAGCATAGGGTCACAGGCTTTTGCCAGTTCGCCGTCGGAGAATCCCATAATGGCTACATCTTTTGGTACTTTTAGTTTAGCGAGTTTGGTGGCATACAGAATTCCGGCAGCACAATGGTCGTTGATGGCAAAAAATCCATCAGGCCGATTGGGTCGGTCGAGTATTTCGGGTGTAATAATTATAGCTTCTTCGCGGGTATCGCAAACACGAATCAAAGTCTCATCAACAGGCAGATTGTACTTTCTGAGCGCATCCATATAGCCGTTTTTACGGTTTTTCGATATTTCGAGGTGAAAAGGGGAGCTGTAAAATGCAATTCGTTTGCAACCGGTCTGGATAAGATATTCCACAGCAGCAAAAGCGCCGGCGTAATCGTCCACTACCACTCGGTCGGTGTTGAGTCCTATACAAATACGGTCGAAGAAAACGAGCGGGATGTCGCTGTCGATGATATCCTGAAAATGGTCGTAGTTGGTGGTATGTTTTGCCAGCGATGCCAACACTCCTGAAACTCTGGTGGCAACCAGGGCTTTGGTGTTGCGTACTTCTTTTTCGTAGTTTTCGTCCGACTGACAAATAATAACGTTATAGCCTTCTGCATTGGCTACTTGTTCGATGCCGGAGAGAATGGATGAGAAAAAGTAATGAACAATTTCGGGGATAATCACTCCAATGGTATTGTTTTTACTCATACGCAGGCTTAATGCCAGCGTGTTGGGCTTATAATTAAAGTCTTTGGCATATTTATTTACAAGGTCTTTGGTATCCTGACTAATGTCGGGGTGATTTTTCAGCGCACGCGAAACCGTGGAAGGAGAAATGTTGAGTGCACGGGCTATATCTTTAATCGTAATTTGCGGCTTCTTTATCATGTTGGGTTTTGTATTAAAAAAAGGCTGTAAAAATCAAATTAAAAAGCTTAAAAAATGTAAATATCAGAATGTGAGCAAATTGTGACAAATAAAAAATATGCTTTTAAAATGCTGATTGCTAACTATCCAATTATCTGTTTACAAAAGTATAATACTTTGTTTAAATAAAAAATTTTTTTTGAAAAAAAACACAAATTAATCCGCAAACGATTGCGTAAAAAATTAATCGTATTAGCACAAACAAAGATGGCTATTATGTTTTATTCCTCTATTTTTGTGCGTATAAAATTGCTTCGGTCGAAAGTTTGGTGTTATTAGTAATATAAAAACCAGACAATTAAGTTGAGTATATTTTGTAACGAAATAAATAAATGAAGTTTCAACCTTAAAAAAAATCAATGCATGAAGTACACAAACTTTAAGCTTAAATTACGTGCGTTTTTAGCCGTTTTTGTGATGTTGTTTTTTTGCGTTTCAGTCAATGCACAAAAGCTATCATTGACCGGTGTTGTCAGAGACGCTGTAAGTGGGGAGCCTATCCTCGGAGCTAACATTCTTGAAAAAGGAACCACCAATGGTACAATTACCAATCTTGATGGTGAATTTAGTCTTACTCTTTCCCCCAATGCTACATTGGTAGTTAAATATGTTGGTTATCAACCACAGGAAATTCAGGTAGCAGGTCAAAAAAATCTAATTATTAAATTACAGGAAGACGCTGTTGTGCTTGGGGAAGTAGTAGCCATTGGTTACGCCACTGTGAAAAAAAATGATGCCACTGGTTCCATTACTGCTATTAAACCTGATAAATTAAACAAAGGGTTAACCACCAATGCGCAGGACATGATAACCGGTAAAATTGCGGGTGTAAATGTAACCTCGAACGGAGGAGCTCCGGGTGCCGGCGCTACTATTCGTATTCGTGGAGGTTCATCGCTTTCGGCAAGTAACGATCCACTCATTGTTATCGACGGTCTGACAATCGATAACGAAGGAATCAAAGGTGTATCGAATCCGTTAAGTACAATCAATCCAAACGATATTGAATCATTTACAGTGCTTAAAGATGCTTCGGCTACAGCCATTTATGGTTCGCGTGCATCAAATGGTGTTATCATTATCACTACTAAAAGAGGTGAAAAAGGATCGAAACCACGTATTACTTACGACGGCAATATGTCAGTTGGGGTAGTTGGTGAAACACTCGATGTATTATCAGGAGATGAATATCGCGACTATGTTACCAAACTTTACGGTACTAATAGTGATGCTTACAATGCTTTAGGAACTGCTAATGCCGATTGGCAAAGTCAAATTTATCGTACAGCCATTGGCCACGACCACAGTGTGAGTATTACCGGTGGACTTAAAAGTATGCCTTATCGTGCTTCGGTAGGTTATACCAATCAGAATGGTATTATCAAAACATCTAATTTCGAAAGATTTACGGGTGCATTCAGTATTAATCCTTCATTTTTCGAAGATCATTTAAAATTGAATATCAATGCTAAAGGTATGATTGTAAATAACCGGTTTGCTGATCAGGGTGTAATTGGAGCTGCTGCTTCGATGGATCCAACCAAACCTGTTATGTCGAACGAAGAACCATATAAAACTACATTTGGTGGATATTGGCAGTGGATTACTTCGGGTACAACATTTAATTCTTTGGCAGTTCAAAATCCTTTGGCTACCTTGAACCTGAAAGAAGACAAAGCAAATGCATATAATTTTATTGGTAATTTCGAAGCTGATTATAAACTTCACTTTTTCCCCGATATGCGTGCTCACTTGAATTTGGGTATCGACAGATCATACGGAAAACAAGATTTGTATACTCCGCTTACAAGTCCGAGCGACAACCAGATGGGACGTACAGGTTTTTCTGATCAGTTGAAAAACAATCAAATCCTTACTTTCTTTGTAGATTATGCCAAAGAAGCAGGTTTGCACAGCGTTAATGCGATGGCCGGATACGAATGGCAACATTATTATCGCAGTGGCGAATGGAATTATACAGCATTAGATTTGGTAACAAATCCTTCGGCTCAGGTTTGGAAAACTGAAAACTACCTTGTTTCTTTCTTTGGTAGATTAAACTATACTTTTGCAAATAAGTATCTGCTTACAGCTACTGTTCGTAACGATGGCTCTTCACGTTTTGCGCCTGAAACACGTTGGGGTATTTTCCCTTCGTTTGCTTTTGCTTGGAAAATTATGGAAGAAGATTTCATGAAAGGAAATACAACTTTTTCGGATCTGAAGCTTCGTTTAGGCTATGGAGTAACAGGACAGCAAAATATCAATAATGGTGATTATCCTTATATTCCTACTTACACCCAAAACCAGGAGGGTGCTTATTATCCAATGGATGGAGCATATGTGACCACTTACAGACCGGGTGCATTTAATAAAAATCTTAAGTGGGAAGAAACAACTACTTATAATGCCGGAATTGATTGGGGAGTGTTGAATAACAGACTGACAGGTACAATAGATTATTATCAACGCGTTACCGACGATTTGATAAATATAGTAGATATTCCTGCAGGAACGAACTTCAAAAACCGTGTCATCAGCAATATCGGTTCGCTCGAAAACAAAGGGGTAGAAGTTTCTATCACAGGCAAGCCTGTGGTAACCAAAGATCTGCAATGGGATGTAAACTATAATTTTACCTATAATAGCAATAAAATCACCAAGTTAACAACTGGTTCTCAGGAAGGATATTATGTAGCCACCGGAGGAATTTCGTCAGGAACAGGTAATAATGTTCAGGCTCATTCAGTAGGTTATCCTGCAAGTTCTTTCTACGTTTACGAACAAGTGTATGACAATGGCGGTAAACCAATTGAAGGACTTTATGTTGATAGAAACGGCGATAACGTAATTAATGACGACGACAGATACTTCTTCCATAATCCTAATGCTGATTTCACAATGGGCTTTTCTTCAAAACTCATTTATAAAGATTTCGATTTTGGATTTACATTACGTGCAAGTGTAGGCAACTTTGTGTACAACGATGTGGCTGCTAACCGTGCCAATGTTGGTCAAAGTGGAGTTTGGTCTACTTCCGGATTCCTTGTAAACAAACCACAATCGGCATTCGAAACCAATTTTGTGGGTCGTACGAACTGGTATTTTTCTGATTATTATGTTCAGAATGCATCATTCTTACGCTGCGACAATATCACTTTGGGATATTCATTCAAAAAGGTGCTCAATGTAATTCAGAGTGGACGTCTTTCTGCAACAGTACAGAATCCTTTTGTTATAACCAAATATAAAGGTTTAGATCCTGAAATTTTTGGCGGAATTGACAATAATGTTTATCCACGTCCTGTCATGACTGTGATTGGGTTAACCCTTAACTTTTAATAACCCTGTAAAAATAACAATATTATGAAATATAGAAATAATAAATTAGTTATCGCGATTTTGTCAGTTGTGCTATCTTTTAGCCTGACTTCGTGCGTAGACGATTTGAATGTTACACCAATAGATCCAAGCGTAACGCAAACCTTCGATCAGGATGGTGTTTTTGCAAAAATTTATGCTTCGCTTGCCCTCACCGGACAACAAGGTGCTGCCGGAAGCGGTGACCTTGATGGTGTAGATGAAGGTACCTCTTCGTTTATTCGTCTGGTATGGAACCTGAATGAGTTAACGACAGATGAAGCCATCTGTTCATGGGGTGACCCCGGAATTCCTGAAATGAATTTCAATACATGGACTTCATCGCACGATCAATTGAAAGGACTGTATGCCCGCTTTTATTTTGGTATCTCTTTGTGTAATTTGTTTCTTGAAGAAACTGAGGGACAAACAGATGATAAAAGTGTGAAACAACGTGCCGAAGCTCGTTACATGCGTGCTTTGAATTATTACTATTTGCTCGATATGTTTGGAAATGTTCCTTTTGCAACTAAAGTAACTACAGAACTTCCTAAACAAATAAAGAGAGCAGAGTTGTATACATGGATTCTTAATGAACTGACAGAAATAGAAGCGGATATGTATGCTCCTCGCACAGGTTCGTATTATCGTGCCGATCAGGCTGCCAACTGGATGTTGCAGACTCGCATGTATCTGAATGCAGAGGTTTATACCGGAACAGCTCAATGGAATAAAGCTGCTGAATACTCAATGAAAGTGATGACTTCGGCTTATAAATTAAATCCAAGTTACGAACAACTCTTTATGGGTGACAACGCAGGAGCTTTTGACAATTCAAGCGTAAATACAGCTCCACAGGAAATAATTCTTCCGATTGCTGCTGACGGTATTAAAACAAGTAGCTATGGTAATTCTTTATTCCTGATTGCTTCTACAAGAACTACCGGTATGCCGGCTTGGGGAACTACCGAAGGATGGGGAGGAAATCGTGCCCGTTATTCTTTGGGTAAAAAATTCTTCCCGGGTGGAATTCCTACAGGTTCTGACCTGAGTAAACTTAAAACTTTAGCCGGCGACGACAGAGCTATGTTCTTTGGTTGGGATATTGCTGACAGTAAATCGACAGATGTTATGAAAGTGGTGAGCCCTGCAATTTTCAAACAAGGCTTGTCAGTAGCTAAATATACAAATGTACGTGCTGATAAAGCTGCTTCTAATCATGTTCAGTTTGTTGATACTGATTATGCTTTAATGCGTATTGCTGAAGCTTATTTGTCGTATGCCGAAGCTGTAACAAGAGGTGCAAGTGTTTTGAATGGAAAAGCTGCACTTGATGTTGTGAATGATTTACGCACACGTGCTCATGCTTCAAAATTAAATGCCTTATCGCTCGAAACTTTGTGTGATGAATGGTCGAGAGAGTTTTTCTTTGAAGGTCGCCGTCGTACCGATTTGATCCGTTTTGGATTCTATGGTGGAAGCGATTATAACTGGGAATGGAAAGGTGGATCAATGGCCGGAACAAAATTCAGTGCTAACTACAACTTGTTCCCTATTCCAACTACCGATTTGACAGCTAATCCAAATTTGGAACAAAATACAGGTTATTAATTAATTCTAATAAAATTTTAAAATAATATGAATATGAAGAATATAAATATTAAGATAGTATTCGGGATTTTATTAAGCCTTGTAATGTTCACTTCGTGTGAAGATGAGGCTGCCAGCCCGATTATAAATTCAGCTGCTCTCGATGGCTCCCTGACTTTTGTTCTGAACGAATCGCAATACAGCAACTGGACCTACGTTCTTTCGGATGCTAATGCTTCAAAAGAAATGGACGCGCTGACCTGTGTACAGCCTGATTATGGCTTTACGGCAGCAGTAACTTATACTACTCAGGTAAGTTTTGCCAATACTTTTGCCGAAGGCACTTATCAGAGTTTGCCAACAGCAATAAATGGCGAGAAGGTGAATATTAACACCAAAGAGATGAACAAAGCAATGATAGCACTCCATGGTGGAATCTTGCCCGATCCTGTTGTAACAAAAGATGTTTATGTACGTTTGAAAGCTGTAGTGAGCGAAGCTACAAACAGCCCGCTTAACGATTCGGTAACAACAGTGAAGCCCCTTTACTCTAATGTAATTATGATTAAAGTTCAGCCTTATATCGAACCTCTGATGGCATATACCGAAGTGACTCCCGTTCCTTACTATATCGTTGGTTTAGGAGATGGAGCATGGAATAACAGCAACGAAGGTTTAGGTAAATCGTTGATACCACTCAATGTTGTGCCAGGAAATAAATACAATGCTCAGGGTGCTGGTGAATATGTATTTACAGGCTATTTCCAGGCATCGAGATCATTTAAACTGATACGTGATATCGGTGGCTGGTCGGAACAATGGGGAAATAAAGGTGGTGATGGTATCAATAACCTGATAAGTAAAGCTATTGCCGGTGAAGAACCTTCGAACATAAAGGTACCTGCTGATGGTTATTACACCATTACGTTGAATTCAATTAATAATACACTGAAAGTTGAAGCGGCTGCAATAACTCCTCCTAAGATGGCAAGTGTGGGTCTGATTGGTGAATTTAATGGATGGGCTGCCGATGTGGTAATGAGTCCGGCAGAAACTACTAACAATCACGTTTGGTATGTTACATACACCTTTGCTGCAAATGCAGCTTCGGATGGTGGATGTAAATTCAGAGCAAACGGTAATTGGGATGTGAACTGGGGTGCAGCTGCTTTCCCTGTAGGTATCGCAACACTGGGTGGAAAAAATATACTTTACAAAGCCGGAAAATATACTGTTATCTTTAATGATATTGATGCCAGCTATTATTTTATCCAATAATACTTTAAAAATAGAACTGCCGCATAAAAGCGGTAGTTCTATCCAAAAGAAAATGTATTAAACAAATTAAATTTTATTGAAAATGAAAAAAACAATATTATTCATATTTTCGCTTGTTATTGGATTGGCTTTCACAGCTTGCGAAGATCCTTACGCCAATCAACTCGTTGCCGAACCTGGTGGCTATGAGCAAGGTGCAAAACAGGATGCAAATTTTGTGGTAGCTCTTAAAACCGGTGTAAGCCCAATAGCAATTCAGGTGACGCAATTGCCAAATAGTTTTGCGCTATTAACTTGTACTTCATTGCCTACGCTTATCGATACGGCAGCTGTTTTATCGTATAAACTTCAAATATCAAACAAAGCTGATTTCTCAACCTATGTTAATATGACGTCGACTTACTCAGGTAAAGTAAACGAAGACATTAAAATCGGGTATCAGGAACTGAATGATAAGTTGTTGGCCTACAATAATGCTGTAGCTGAGCAAACACTTTATGCCCGCGTTATGGCTGTTATTAATAGTAGCGGATTACAAACTGCTGTAACTTCTTCGGTATTGTCGTTCAAAGCAACGCCGTACAAAAATCCGTTAAAATCGTATACTGAATTTACGCCTCGTCCTTACTTTATAATAGGTATGGCCAACGGCGCCTGGGATAATTCAGCGGCTGGCTTGGGTGTTTCAATTTATCCGATGACAGTTGTACCCGGAGAATACTTTAATGCTGCCGGTGATGGTATGTTCACTTATACCGGTTATTTCTGGGCTTCACGCGGGTTCAAGCTTATTCG
The DNA here is from genome assembly GCA_963678465.1 of uncultured Paludibacter sp. Lineage (GTDB taxonomy): Bacteria > Bacteroidota > Bacteroidia > Bacteroidales > Paludibacteraceae > Paludibacter. The sequence continues at coordinate 1,951,388 of OY782858.1, read as the reverse complement.
CGACCTTGGTAACTGGGACGAACAATGGGGTAAATCGGGTTCGGCTATTGTTCATAACGATCCGGGATCAAGCGACATCAAGGTAGCAGCCGATGGTTATTACACAATCACCCTGAATTCCGTAGAAAATACGTTGACAATGGTTCCGGCCACAGTAACTCCTGCAAGCTATACACAAATTGGTTTGATCGGTGGTTTCAATGGTTGGGGTGGAGACATTGTAATGAGTCCTTGCGAAGCTTCGAACAATCACAACTGGTACGCAACTGTTACTTTCACCGGCGATGATCAGGGTAAATTTCGCGCCAACGGTGGCTGGGATATGGACTGGGGTACACCAAGTGAAACTTCAGATGGAGATCCATTGTATATGTTTACCGGAATTGGAAAAAAAGGTGGTAAGAACATTGGCGTAAAAGCAGGAACTTACACTGTATTGTTCAACGATATTGATGGTGGTTACTGGTTTTTTAAACAATAACAATTGACTATCAAATTGTATAAAAAAACAGGGCTTTCTGAAAAGAAAGTCCTGTTTTTTTTTTTTTTTCGACTGATTATGAAATCAGTAATAAAAAATCGTTTTTTTCGATCTTAAGCTAATTTAGCCAATGCTTCTTTGATCCAACCAAAAGCTTTCACAAGGTTTTCATCGGAAGTGGCGTAGGACATACGAATGCAATCAGGAGCGCCGAAAGCACCACCGCCTACACAAGCTACATGTCCTTCTTCGAGCAGGTACATGGCCAGGTCGCCTGAATTTTCAATTTTTTTTCCGTTGTACGATTTCCCGTAGAAAGAGCTGCAATCGGGGAAAATATAAAAAGCACCCTGCGGATCGTTGACTTTCAATCCCGGAATTTCGCGGGCCAAGCTTACTACTAAATTTTTACGACGTTCGAATGCTGTACGCATGGTTTCGATACAGCTTTGGTCGCCGGTGTAAGCAGTTTCGGCTGCTTTTTGAGTCACCGAGCAAGGTCCTGAGGTGTATTGTCCCTGTAGCGTGTTGCAGGCAGATGCTATCCATTGTGGAGCAGCAATCCAGCCCAAACGCCAGCCTGTCATAGCATATCCCTTCGAAACTCCGTTCACAATCACCACGCGTTCGCGTATGTTTTCGAATTGAGCAATGCTTTCGTGCGACCCCAAGTAGTTGATGTGTTCGTAAATTTCATCCGAAATTACAATGATATTTGGATATTTAGCCAACACGTCGGCCAATGCTTTGAGTTCGTCTTTGCTGTAAACACTTCCTGTGGGGTTCGAAGGCGAGCACAGGATCAATGCTTTGGTTTTTGGTGTTATTGCCTCCTCGAGTTGAGCTGCTGTTATTTTAAAATCCTGTTCGATACCGGCATAAACACTTACCGATTTTCCATTGGCCAATGTTACCATTTCGGGATAACTTACCCAATAAGGAGCAGGGATAATTACTTCGTCGCCCTTACCTATAATGGCAAGTATAACATTACAAACCGATTGTTTGGCACCATTGGAACAAACAATTTGTTCAGGTTTGTATACTAAGTTGTTTTCTGTTTTAAGTTTTGAGCAAATAGCATTGCGTAAAGCAGGATAGCCGGGAACAGGAGAATAAAACGAAAAGTTATTATCCACCGCCTGTTTGGCCGCTTCTTTAATGTGGTCGGGGGTGTAGAAGTCTGGTTCTCCAACACTAAGATTAATCACATCGATACCCTGAGCTTTTAGCTCATTACTTTTTTGCGACATGGCCAGCGTTTCCGAAGGGGAAAGCGCAGCCAAACGTTCTGATACTGGATACATAATTTTTGACTGTGTTTTTTAGTTATTTCGTTGCAAAAGTAATCAAAAAAAATTAATTCGTATCAGATTGAAAGGAAAATGGTTTGAATTGTGGTGAATTTGTAAAGATTTGTGATTTTTAGGATAAAACATTACAAATAAGAAAAAGTTCTTTAGTTGAAGCTCTTGACTTAGACCGGAAGTTCTCGATCGGAATTTATTAACGTTGAAATATCTTAGTCAATGAATTGATTTATTTTAGTTTAGTTTCTAAAAGTTGCATTGTAGTTTTGTAGCCAAGTTCAAAAATCTCTCTGCCCTTATCTACATCAAAAGTATCGTAGTTGCCCATATCTACCGGTTCGATAAGCAGGTCGCACAGTTCTTTGTCGTGAAGTATATTGGCCTTGAACATAAAGTGATAGGTGCGCGAAGCTACATTCATAAGCGATAGTTTGTAGTCGTCGGCAACGAGCGGACTTGCATTGATGCCTATGACCTTATCGCAATCGTTGTGAATGGTGGATACCGGAAAGTTTTTAAGTACGCCTCCATCTACATAATTTACACCATCAATTTTTTTTGGAGTAAAAAGTACAGGAACACTACAAGAGCCAATAATGGGATTGATGAGGTTGCCCTTGTCGAATACGACGCTTGTGCCTTTGTCAAGGTTGGTGGCTACAATACGTAATGGGATTTTAAGCGCTTCGAATGTTTTTGCTCTCAGGTTTTTCAGCATAAATTCCTCGAAAGCGTCTATTCTGAAAAGCCCGCCATCAGGGATGCGGAATTTTGTCATTTGCCTGAAACTGATGTCCTCGAAAAGTGTTGCTATTTCATCGGGGGTGTATCCATCGGCATACAGGGCGCCAACAATAGCGCCGGCGCTAACGCCTGAAATGATATCAGGTTTTATGCCTACTTCTTCGAGCGCTTTTAATACACCGGCATGGCACAAGCCTTTAATTCCTCCTCCACTGAGTGCAATGCCTGTTTTGTAAGGTTTTGATCTGAATACTTTAGCGATTTCCATAATGTTAACGTGCAATTAATTTATAAATACTGTGTAACAAAATAATATAACTGAATCAAAGGGATTTCGGCAAAAATCAGACAGAATATTTCGAAAATTTCTGCATCACTTTTTCGTAATAAGTCTTTGAAACAGGGATGTCGGGCGTATTTAAGGCATCCATTTCAAGAAAAATTCCTTCTTTTGTTTTTCGCAATACTTTTACCTTGTCCAGATTCACAATGTACGAACGGTGACAGCGTACCAATGAACGATCATTCGTCAGGTTTTCCTCCATCCATTTCAATGTGTTCCGTATCAGATAATGCGATAGTTTGGACTTATTCATATAATGAATGGTTGCATAATTGTCGGCCGAATCTATATAGAGCAGGTTTTCGAGCGCAATAGAAAGTTTAAGGTCTCCTTTCTCGTCGGTGAAAGCTATTACATTTCTTTTCTGCACTTCGGTTTCAGGTTCGGCCTTGCTTATATTTTCTAGCAAACGGTTTTTTTCGCGCCACGAAAAGTATAGCCATGATATTGAGTAGGGTAGCAATAGTACCCAGGCTGTGTTTTTTGCCGATTGTTCGAATATGTCAAGTATATCGCGCGGCTCAATTTCTGTTCGTGGGAAAAATTTGGCAAAAAGTGTGAAAAACAGCGACATGGCTGTAATCTCGGCTATGATGTAAATGGAGTATTGCCAGTAAAATAACTCGTGTTTCCTGGTGTAAGCCAACATGATGAGCCTGCTTATAACGACTACTAACATGCCGGTAAGTATAATCAGGCTCGAAAAAAAGAAGTATTTGAAATCGGTAATGTTAGGATACCAACCCCGCGAATTAAATGGTTGGAAAATATTTATAAACAACAGGGCGAAGATAGCCGTAAACAATATCAAGCGGGTAATATTGCCTTTTTCGTAGAGGTATGCGGGAATCTTTGAGTTCATGTGCTTTTTTTAATAAATACATCATGCAAAAGTATATTATTCCTGTCAAACTGCCAACTTCATTGATCCCTGAAATTTTATTTTTCGCCCCTCTATTGCATTATTCACCCCATATCCCTCCACTTTGTCCCCTTTATATAATTTACTTCCCGCTAAGTTGGTTTTGCTGTGACTGTGGTGTTTCTTTGTCATTGTTTTTAAATGCTTTAATGATGAATTATACTGAACGTTTTGGGTTGTTGAATACTTTTTTTGATTGGGGTGTTCCCACCGCATTGCCGGCAAGCACATCGACAATTAGGTTTTATAATTTTCGGAGTCAACCGAAATCGTATTTTAATGCTTCTGGAGCTGAAAATTTATTCAGCGATAATGTAACCGAAAACAAAAGTTTTACTTATCCTGTTTTTGTTCCGGCGGGAGTTGAGAAGTCGGATGATGCCATTTTGTTGATGCACGGACTCAACGAACGCAACTGGAATAAATACCTTACCTGGGCTGAGTTTTTATGCAACTCAACCGGTAAAACAGTGGTGCTTTTCCCGATTGCTTTTCACATCAACCGCTCGCCTGCTTCGTGGTCCGATCCGCGCTATCTGCATGCTATTTACGATTTACGGAAAAGACGAAATGCCAACGACAGATCGTTGAGTCTGGCAAATGTGGCTTTAAGTGAGCGTATTACACAAGCTCCTTATCGTTTCTATAGTTCGGGGCGCCAAAGTGTGGACGATATTACTCAGCTTGTCACCGATATTAAAAGCGGAAAACATCAGTTGTTCTGCGAAAATACGAAGGTGGATGTGTTTGCTTACTCCATCGGAGCATTTTTATCGCAAATTATTTTTATGACAAATCCCGAAAATTTATTTTCGGATGCTAAGCTTTTTATGTTTTGTGGCGGCAGCATTTTCAGCGATATGTTTGGACAGTCGCGTACCATAATGGACAAGCAAGCTTTTGATCGTTTGTTCAGTTATTACCTGAATGATTTTCCTGCTCAAAATGAACAGGATGGGTGTGACAAAGCGTTTCATTCGTTTTACAGTATGATTGCTCCTGAAAGAAATGCAACAGAGCGGGTTCTTTTTTTTAATGCATTGAAAAAGAGATTGTCGGGTATTTCGTTACAACGCGATGTGGTGATTCCCTATCAGGGTGTCGAAAAGGCGCTGGGGATGGAGCTGGCACATAAATGCATTGACCTTCTGGATTTTGATTTCGATTATACGCACGAAAATCCATTTCCAGTCAACGGACGAATCGACAGAAAAAAAGTTGATGCATCATTTGAACAGGTGTTTTCAAAAGCTGCGGAATTTCTCAAGTAATTGAATTCCTGATCTAAAATTTTGTGCTGATTTCATTGTTTTTTATTTGCCGAATGAACTTGTCTTTTTACTTTTGGTTATATTTGTAAAATATTTATTGTAAAGTAAGAAAACTACAATTCAGAATGGACATTTTTCTTATACTACTTGCCGGTTTGTTTTTGTTGGTCGGACTGTTGGGGTCGGTGTTGCCCATTTTGCCGGGAACACCACTAAGTTATGTCGGCATTTTTCTGCTCCACCTTACCGAAAGAGTTCAGTTCTCATCGCAATTTCTTGTGTTTTGGGCCGTCGTGGTTGTGGCGGTGCAATTGTTTGATTATTTTGTTCCCATTTGGGGAACTAAGAAGTTTGGCGGATCCAAGCGTGGCGTTTGGGGAAGTTCGCTCGGCTTGATAGCAGGATTGTTTGCCGGGCCCTGGGGAATAATACTTGGTCCTTTTGTGGGAGCTTTGCTCGGAGAATTGTCCGCCAACAAAAGCAACAAAGAAGCTTTACGTGCTGCCTTTGGAGCGTTTGTTGGATTTTTATTGGGCACTATTTCTAAACTTATCGTTGCCGGATTCCTGATTTATTATTACTTCGAGGCTTTGATCTGAAAGACAATATTCTGATTCAGAATTGCTTTCTTAAAATATCTTATATGCAAAAATACTTATTACTGCTTTGTACGCTTTTCTTGCTGTACTCCTGCAATACATTACAAAAAATGACGAATTCAGAAATAAAACACATAGAGAGCGCCAATGCTTTAACGCCATTCAGAGTATTACTTGCCTCCAATGAGCAGGATTTGAAGATATTGCGCAGGCATTGTAAGGATATAAATTTCGGCAAAGACAGAGAAAATGTCGAAAAACTTATTTCAAGAATGAAAGCAACTATGTTTGCTGAATCAGGCGTTGGTATAGCAGCGCCTCAAATCGGAATTTCGCGGAATATTTTTCTTTTTGTGAGGGTGGATCAACCAAATGCGCCTGTGGAAGTGGCCATCAACCCCAAAATCGTAAATCGTGCCGACGAAACCATTTGTTTCGAACGTGATGGTTGTTTGTCTATTCCGAATGTGTCAGGTAATTCAATTCGTTATCCCTGGGTAGAAGTGGAGTATCTGAACGAAAATGGTGAAAAGCTAAGAGAGAAACTGGTGGGTTATTCGCGTCAGGATAATTTTGTAGCTGTTATTTTTCAGCACGAATTTGATCATTTACAGGGCGTACTTTTTACTGATAAATTGTGCGAATAACAATAGCACAGGCGAGTATTCACTTACATTTTTTCCCATCTGTACCAGCAGCTTGAAAATTAGAAAATAAAAAATTTGATATTTTTCTTGCATAAATAAAAATAATTTGTCATCTTTGTCCCCGTAAAACAAACAGAAATGAAAACAGCTCTGACAATTAATAAATTTTGGTGGTGGCACTTACGAATAACCCAATCGTGAGCGGAACTTCCTATATGTATGTCAGAAGAAATATAATGATCTATAAAAAGGCTTGTCGTTACTCACGATAAGCCTTTTTTTATTTACAATTTAGTCATTTACAATTATTATTTAATCAATAATGGATTATTCAATAGATAACAACGGTTATTACGGCGAGTTTGGCGGAGCTTATATTCCCGAAATTTTGCACGGAACAGTGGAGCGACTGAAAGAAGCCTATTTTGCGATCAAGGACGATGCTTTGTTCAGAGCAGAATACTACGACTTGCTCAAAAACTATGTAGGCCGGCCATCGCCATTGTATTTTGCCAGGCGTTTGTCGGCAATTTATGAAACTAACATTTACCTCAAGCGCGAGGACCTGAATCATACAGGCGCACATAAAATAAACAATGCTCTGGGGCAAATTCTATTGGCTAGACGCATGGGAAAAACGCGTATCATAGCCGAAACAGGCGCCGGACAACATGGCGTAGCCACAGCCACAGCTTGTGCCTTGATGGGACTTGAGTGTATTGTGTTCATGGGCAAAACGGATGTGGAACGTCAGTTCCTGAACGTTCAGAAAATGCGAATGCTTGGAGCTGTAGTGGAGCCGGTAACGAGCGGAAATATGACATTGAAGGATGCCACCAACGAAGCCATTCGGTATTGGTGCTCTAATCCCGATTCATTTTACATCATTGGTTCTACCGTTGGACCACATCCATATCCCGATATGGTGGGATTTTTTCAGTCGGTGATCAGCGAAGAGATAAAAGAGCAACTCAATGAACAAACAGGGCGCGATTATCCCGATCATTTGATTGCCTGTGTGGGCGGTGGTAGCAATGCTATGGGAACTTATTATCATTATCTTAATGATGAGCGAGTGAACATAATTTCGGCCGAAGCTGGCGGGATGGGCGTTGAAACTACCGAAACAGCTGCAACAATTACGCTCGGAAGTGTGGGAATTATTCACGGAGCAAAAACTTTGTTGATGCAGGATGCAGATGGACAGATTACCGAACCCTATTCCATTTCTGCTGGGTTGGATTATCCCGGTATTGGACCAGCTCACGCTTTTCTGGCACGAGCCGGTCGTACAAAGGTATATCCTGTGAACGATGATGAGGCGCTCGAAGCCGCTTTTGAACTAACGAAACTCGAGGGTATTATTCCTGCTATCGAATCGGCACATGCATTGGCCATTTTGAAAAAAGAAAAACAGAACTTCAAACCGGATGATATTGTTGTAGTTACGGTTTCGGGCAGAGGAGATAAAGATATGGACACCTATGTAAAACATTTTAAAACTGCCCCATAATCTCCAGAAGGAGAATGAAGTATTACTATTGATTATTAAAACAAGATATTTACAGCATTATGAATAAAGAAAAGAAAATATCAGACGATGCTAACCTTAATTCCCCCTTTAGGGGGTTAGGGGGCCGACTTTTTGTTAAATCAAAAACAATGCTTGCCGATTTACAAACTCCGGTAGGTATTTATCTGAAAGTGCGCGACTTGTACACCAATTCGGTGCTGCTCGAAAGTTCGGACTATCATGGACTCGAAAATAGCTATTCCTATATTGGTTTCAGCCCTATTGGAGGCATTTCTGTGAATAATTTTCTGATTGTCGAGGAATATCCCAATGGCGTTCAGGTAGAAACACAGGTGGTTGATCCGCTAACTGTGGCCGATCGCTTCGATGTGTTTCTGAAAGAATTCGAAATAGCCGAAAACGAAAGCAAACTGAATATCAACGGTCTTTTCGGTTATACTTCTTATGAATCGGTGCAATATTTCGAAGATGTGAAGCTTTCGGCACGCAACACTGTGCCAGGTGATATGCCGGGATTACATTATGTTTTTTTTAAATACATCATTGCCATTAATCATTTCAATAACGAACTGACAATCATTGAAAATCTTCTTGAAGGTGAAAGTTCGGCTATTCAGAGCATCGAACGTATTCTGGAGAACAACAATATGGCAACTTACCAATTCGAAGCAATAGGCGATGAAAAATGCGATATTTCTGACGAAGACTTTAAACGCATGGTGACACGTGGAAAGCAAGAGTGTCAGAAAGGAAATGTTTTTCAGATTGTGCTTTCGCGCCGTTTCTATCAGCAATTCAAAGGAGATGATTTTATGCTGTATCGTACTTTACGTTCGGTAAATCCTTCGCCTTATCTTTTTTACTTCAATTTTGGCGATTTCCGAATTTTTGGTTCTTCTCCCGAAGCGCATTTAGTAGTCGATGTAAAAAAGCAGAAAGCCTATATTAAACCTATAGCCGGAACTTTCAGACGTACTGGTGACGACGAAAAAGATTTTCAACTGGCCGAAAAACTGCGGAACGATAAAAAGGAAAATGCTGAACATGTGATGCTCGTAGATTTGGCCCGCAACGATTTAAGTCGCAATACCGATCAAGTGGAAGTGGAAGTGTTTCGCGAAGTACAGTACTATTCGCATGTGTTACATTTGGTGTCGAGTGTAAGCGGAAAAATGAAGCCTGAGACAAAGATTATAAAACTTTTTGCTGATACTTTCCCTGCCGGAACGCTTTCGGGAGCTCCAAAGATAAAAGCCATGCAGCTGATTGATCAGATTGAACCTCATGATCGTGGACCTTATGGTGGTTGTTTAGGATATATCGGTTTCGATGGAAGTTTCAACCAAGCCATTACGATTCGTTCGTTTGTAAGTAAAAACAATACGCTTTATTATCAGGCCGGCGCCGGCGTCGTTGCCAAATCGGACGAAGAAAGTGAATTGCAGGAAGTAAATAATAAACTGGCTGCCTTGAAACGTGCTGTGGAAGTGGCTTCCGGGAAATAAAAGGTGGATAATTTACAATTTTAAAATAATTAATTTGATGCAAAGGTTCTTTTGACTTTTGACCTCAGAAATTAGACATACTACTCATGAAAATACTTGTTTTTGATAACTATGACTCATTTACCTATAATTTGGTACATGCTGTCAAAAAGTTGGGATATAACGATGTGGAAGTACATCGCAACGATAAAATTACACTCGGGGACATTGCCCGTTTTGATAAAATAATTCTTTCGCCAGGACCAGGAATTCCTTCGGAATCAGGTATTCTGCTCGACGTTATCCGAACTTATGCGCCTTCGAAGAGTATACTTGGCGTGTGTTTGGGCGAGCAGGCTATAGCCGAAGCCTTTGGCGGAACACTTATCAATCTTTCGGAAGTACACCACGGTATCAGTTCAATGGTGGATGTGTTAGAAAAAGATGTGTTGTTCGATGGTTTGCCAAAGCGACTCGAAGTGGGGCGTTACCATTCGTGGGCAGCCGAAAAAGCAACTTTGCCCGAATGCCTTACAATTACAGCCGTGGATGAAGAAGGAATGATTATGGCTTTGGCGCACAAAGAATACGATGTACGTGGCGTTCAGTTCCACCCCGAATCAGTATTGACGCCGGACGGTGAGCAGATGCTGAAAAACTGGTTGGAAGCTCCCAAACTCATTAAAGTGGAAGCTTAGGTTGCTGTATTCACTGAAAGATTAATTAATAGAAAAAAAGTCTAACAAGATATTCCCCCTTTAGGGGGTTAGGGGGCCGATTTATGAAACAGATACTAAATCAACTTTTTAATCACCAGTCGCTTACGCGTAATGAGGCAGCTGCGGTGATGACCAATATAGCTGCCGGAAAATACAACGAATCTGAAATAGCTGCTTTTATTTCGGTCTTTCTTATGCGAAGCATCGAGTTAAATGAGGTGATTGGCTTTCGTGATGCATTGCTGGAGATGGCAATACCGATGAATTTGTCTGAATTTGACCCGCTTGACATAGTAGGAACGGGTGGTGATGGTAAAAATACTTTCAATATTTCCACTTGCAGTTGCTTTACGGTGGCCGGTGCGGGTTATACTGTTGCAAAACATGGAAATTACGGAGCCACATCGGTGAGTGGGTCGTCAAATGTGCTGGAGTACTTCGGAGCTAAATTCACTACCGATATTAATGTTGTGAAACGTTCGCTCGACGAAGCCGGTTTTGCTTATTTGCATGCTCCTTTTTGCAATCCGGCCATGAAAAATGTGGCTCCTGTGCGCAAAAACCTGGGTGTCCGTACTTTTTTTAATGTACTTGGACCACTGATTAGTCCGGTTCGACCACATTATCAATGTCTTGGTGTGTACAACCTGAAAATGATGCGACTTTATACCTATATTTATCAAAATCTGGGCGTAAATTACAGTATTGTACATTCGCTCGATGGTTATGATGAAATCTCGCTTACAGACGTTTGTAAAATCACAAACAATGGTGGTGAGTTTGTTTTTACGCCCGAGCAACTTGGTTTTAAAACAATTCGACAAGAGGAATTGTGGGGTGGCAATACCGTGGACGAGGCAGCAAAGATATTTATCAATGTGCTTGATAATAAGGCTACTGAAGCGCAACGAAACGCAGTGGTTGTTAATGCTGCTTTTGCTATCCAAACCCGTTGTCCGATGAAAACACTGGAACAGTGCAAGGCCGAGGCTGCAGATGCATTGGTCAATGGTTCGGCCAAAAGAGCATTTGAAAAATTTATCGAGATTTATAAATAATATTGGAACCCGGAAACATAGTTATATGTTAGCTTATTAAAAAAGCACACATTTATCAAAAATAAGAATGACAATTTTAGACAAAATAATTGAAAGTAAGCGAGCTGAAGTAGTTTCACGCAAGATATCGGCTCCTTTATCGGCACTCGTCAATGCACCTTTGTATGGGCGAAAATGTTTATCGATGAAAGAAAGTTTGCTGAATTCGGAATCGGGCATTATTTCAGAGTTTAAACGTAAATCACCTTCGTTGGGTTGGATCAACGAGGAGGCTGATGTTGTTGAGGTAGCGGCCGGATATAGCGCTGCAGGTGCTTCGGGCATTTCTATCCTTACCGATTCGGAGTTTTTTGGCGGCTCGCCACTCGATATTATGGCTACGCGTCAGTTTGTCGCTTGTCCGGTGTTGCGGAAAGATTTTATGATTGATGAATATCAGCTTTACGAAGCGAAAGCTATGGGTGCCGATGTTGTTTTGCTGATTGCAGCAGCGCTCACAGTGAAACAATCCTTAGAGTTGGCAAGTAAAGCGCATGAACTTGGACTCGAAGTATTGCTTGAAGTGCACAATGAACAAGAGCTGGGCCATGCCAACGATTTTGTAGATATGCTGGGCGTAAACAACCGAAATCTTAAAACTTTTGAACAAAATATTCAGACTTCGTTTGATTTGGCAGCGCTTATTCCCGATCAGTTTGTAAAAGTGAGCGAAAGTGGAATTTCGAAAATTGAAACTGTCAGAGAACTGCGTGCTGCAGGTTATAAGGGCTTCCTTATGGGCGAAAATTTCATGAAAGAAGAAAATCCGGCATCGGCACTGGTAAATTTTATCAGTTCATTAAATCCGGCTTAAGGTGACTTTAAACTTGTAATGTGATGAAAAATTCAGAGTCAGATACCATTTCAACTCGTTCTTTTATGGAAAGTAAAGAGCGGCATGTCAAAGTTTGTGGGATGAAATATCCCGGAAATATACAGGCTGTAGCGGCTCTGCATCCCGATTTTATGGGATTTATTTTTTATACTAAATCTCCACGGTTTGCCGAACCGTTAAGCCTGGAAACATTGGCTGCCATTCCGGCGTCGATCAAAAAAATCGGGGTTTTTGTGAATGAAGATCTTGAAAATATTCTTACAGTAGTTTATAAATACAAATTGAATGGCGTACAGCTGCATGGCTCCGAAATGGTAAGCATGTGTGCTCAACTAAAAGAGGCAGGACTGATTGTAATAAAGGCTTTCCCGATAGCGGAAGCAATCAATTTCATTCCTGCAAAACGATACGAAGGTGTCTGCGATTATTTTTTGTTCGATACAAAAACTGATGCGTATGGTGGTTCGGGACTGAAATTTAACTGGGAAATGCTGGAAGAATACAGAGGCGAAACACCTTACTTTCTGAGTGGTGGTATTGCAGCCGATGATGTTGAAGCAATTTTGAAGATCAATCATCCGAAATTTACAGGCGTCGATTTGAATAGTAAATTTGAAATCCGCCCGGGAGAGAAGTCAGTGGAGCTATTAAGTGCTTTTTTAAAGAAATTGAGATAATTGTTTACCAACAAAACAAAAACGAAAATGACAGTTGATACACTTTATTGATATCAACTTTAGATATAAACATTATGAACAGAATAAATCAATTATTTGAACTGAGAAATGGAAATATCCTCTCAGTATATTTTACCGCAGGTTTTCCAAAACTTGATGATACTTTGCCTGTTTTGAAATCTTTGCAAGCCAATGGCGTCGATCTGGTAGAGATTGGAATTCCTTTCTCCGATCCTATGGCGGATGGAATTGTGATTCAAAATAGTGGTCAGCAGGCATTGAAAAACGGAATGAGTATCCGTAAACTTTTCGATCAGCTTACCGAAGTGCGCGAACATATCCATATTCCGTTGGTGATGATGGGCTACCTTAATCCGATTATTCAATTCGGATTTGAAGAATTTTGCCTTGAGTGCAGCAGGGTAGGAGTGGATGGAATGATTGTTCCTGATTTACCAATGAGTGATTATTTGGCTGAATACAAGGACGTAACCGAACGTTACGGTCTTGAGTTTGTTTTCCTTATTACCCCCGAAACTTCCGACGAGCGCATCCGCCAAATCGACAGCAATACAAATGGTTTCATTTATATGGTGTCGTCGGCAGCGGTTACCGGTACACAGCAGTCCTTCGACAGCAAAGTGGAGTACTTTAATCGTATTAATGCAATGAATCTTAAGAATCCACGGTTGATAGGTTTCGGTATTTCCAATAAATCGACACGCGATATGGTAAATCGCTACTCGTCGGGAGCCATTATTGGAAGCGCATTTATCAAAGCCTTACAGGAAACCAACGATGTTGAAAAAGGAGTGGAATTATTATTGAAACGCCTGAAAGAGTAAATTTAGTAATTCACTTCAATGGGCTTTAATCCTTTTTTCCATTGTTCGAGATAGCTGAAAAATTGTTCGGCCGAATCAAAAGCTGTGTATTCTTCTTTCTGGGCAGCCGCCGTAAGGTAAAATCGAAGCATTTCTCCTTTTTTGTAGGGCATTAGCACTAAGTTGTTGAGCCCTTCGTTTACTTGCGTACCAACAAATGGTACGGGAACATAAACGCCGAGTCCACAGCTTTGTTTTCCGTATTTCAAAGTATCGGTTACCGGAAAATCGGTACCCCACGAGCCTGTTAAGCCCTTCGAGTCTGTAAATGTTGGTCCTCCGGCTATTGTTTGCACTCCGGTAGCCAGATTGCTGATATCTTCCGAAGCGATTACTTCGCATATAGCATCGCGGTGGCGGGCATAAAGCGTGTAGCTAACTTTCAAGTTTATTTTCTTGCTTTCGTATACCCAACCTTCCACTTCGCTTTCTACAATGGTGCGTAGTTTTCCGGTAGCTATAATTCTTTGGGTTCGTTTGTCGAATTTATCGATGTGAGTTGCTTTTTTACCATTCCAGCCCTTTACAGTACCCACGCCAACCGATCCGAACACACGGAGAACATCGTCGCCGAAACCTGCGGCTGCTTGTTCTTCGGTAGGATACCAGCCCGTAGCAGCGAGCTCAAGTTGCTGTTTTTTCTTTCCATAAACGTCAATTGTGCTTTTGTTGTCGAAGTAAATCCGATACCCGATAAGCGACGATTCGAAAGCAACGCCGTGATGATGCAGGGCATTGTACATATTATTTTGGGTGGACGAAACTTCGTTGACAAATTTATGCGACCCATCTTTCTCCTTTACAATCAGGTCGGCATATACTTCGGTTGGAAACTTCAGTCGTTTTTTTTGTGATATTGTTTTTATCGTCACTTTTCTGCTCTCGTTGGCTTTGAAATCAAGTAGAAATATCAGCTCATCTATGATGCCATCTTTATTCAGGTCATCGAGTTGACTACTAATTTGCTTGCCATCTATATAAACAGCTGTTTTCTCTCGATTGGTTGGCGATATTTTTTTCAGATCATCGAAACGCACTACTACTGCTGCATCTTTAATATCAGTGTTATTAGGGTTTTTAGCGTTGAGGTTCAGGTTGGTACTTTGTGCCACAACGGTCATGCTCAGAAGTAAAGCAATAAGAATTCTTGTTTTCATGGAATTTGTTCTTTTGTAGTCTGTTACTGAAAAACGCAAAGATACCAAAAGTAATCTTTGCGTTTCGGTCTGATTTGAGAAAACGGATGTTATTTTACAACAATATCTTTATTAACTCCTTCTTTTAAAATTGGTAATTTCTCTCCTTTAAAGTTAGTGATATTTTCGAAAAGTCCGTTGTTTACATTCTTTATTTGTAGTATATTCCCTTTTTTGTGATCAATTTTGATGTTTTTCATGGTTACACCCGAAGCTTGATTAATAACGGCTCCTATAGTAGACGTGAATGAAGAGTTTTCGATAACTACATTCTCAACGCGCATTTCAGGTAAGCCATTGAAAAACATGGCTCTGTTCGAATTCGTAGAAACTATGTTTTTTATAAAAATATTTTTGAATGCCGGAGTTTCAACCGTTACTTCTGGAATTACTGTTTCGGTATCCTGCATTTCGGTGTAGTCGTCGTCGGTGGTACCTTTGCCTCCGTAATACAAGTCGAAAAGCAGAGGATCTGTAGGGATGTCGGTCATTAAAATGTCCTGTATGTGAATGTTTTCAACAACACCACCACGCCCACGTGTGCTTTTAAAACGCAAGCCAACATCGGTGCCCAGAAACCTGCATTTACTTACTTTGATGTTGCGTACGTCGCCCGACATTTCGCTGCCTACAACAAATCCACCATGTCCGTGATAAACAACACAATTTTCAACAATTACATTTTCTGTCGGGATATTTCGGGCTCTGCCATCTTCATTTTTCCCCGATTTCATACAAATAGCATCATCGCCTACGTCGAAACTTGAGTTGACAATCAATGTATTTTTGCAGGACTCCAGATCGATGCCATCTCCATTTTGCGAATACCATGGATTACGCACTGTTACTTTGTTAAGAATAATGTTTTCCGACATCAAAGGATGGATGTTCCATGCAGGTGAGTTTTGAAAGGTTACTCCGTCGAGCAAAATATTTTTACAATGTACAAAATTAAGCATTACAGGTCGAAGGAAATCTCTTATTTCGTTCCATTCTACATCGGTGGTTGGACCAACAGGTACATTTTGGTCTACACACATTTCCTGTGCCCGACGCGAAGCTTCGGATGGGAACCATGTTTTTTTATCCGGACTTAGTACTCCTCCGCTTTTAATAAGGTTTTTAAATTGTCGATCGGTCATCTTGTCTTTTTTTACCGGTCTCCAGGCATCACCTGAGCCATCAAAGATTCCATATCCTGTAATGGCAATGTTGGTTGCATTCTTCGCCGAAATGGGCGACTGGCAACGTTTTGTGTTTAATCCTTCGAATATAGCATCAACTATTGGGTACTGATTAAAGTCAGGGGTGAAAATAATAAATGAGTTTTGCTCTGTAAACAAATGGATATTGCTCACTAAAGTAATGGGGCCGGTAAGCCAGATGCCTTCGGGGATGATGATGGTACCACCGCCTTTTGATGTGATGTGCTTGATTGCTTTTTCGAAGGCAAGTGTGTTAAGTGTGACTCCATCGCCTACAGCTCCGAATTCAGTAATACGAACCTCGTTCTTTTTAAAAACAGGCACTTTGATAATTTCCATTTCGAAGGGGAGATTTTTATAATACGATTGAATCTCTTTTTTGGAAATGGTGTTGTAATTGCCTGCAAATGCAATGCTTGATATTAACAGTGAAACCAGTAGAGGAAAG
The DNA here is from genome assembly GCA_963678465.1 of uncultured Paludibacter sp. GTDB lineage: Bacteria > Bacteroidota > Bacteroidia > Bacteroidales > Paludibacteraceae > Paludibacter. The sequence continues at coordinate 1,934,992 of OY782858.1, read as the reverse complement.
ATTTTTTTCCTTAATTGTTGTGTCATATTATTTTGTTTTCAATTCTTTTTTATTTAACGCTTTGTACTGCCTAATGTTGTGGCTTAATTAGGCCTGACGAATTCATTGTTTTGCGTTCGTTGTATTAATTTGTTCTGTTTTAATGCAATACAGTGTTTACTATTGGCTTTTTATAACAGGCTCAAAGATAAATCAATATAAAAAATGCTGTGTGTATTTTTTGACATAAATGAACATATTAATTGACAAATCGATAAGAAAGCATTTTTCTTTATTGCAGATTGTTTTTTTTAAGTACTTTTGCCGCTTGATGTTTATTGTTTAAATAAGAATTATTGTATTTATGATATTAAAAGAAGATGTTTTTCCGATAGGCGAGATTGTAAAACCGCATGGTGTGAGCGGTGAGATGACTTTCAGCTTTACTACCGACATATTTGATACCGAAGATATCGATTTTATGATCATCGAGATTCAAGGTATATTTGTTCCTTTTTATATCGACGAATACCGTTTTAAGTCAGGTAGCACCGGTATGATTAAGTTTGAGGGTATTCAGTCTGATGAACAAGCCAGGGCTTTTTCGGGCTTAACTTTGTATGTGCAGAAGAAATACCTCGATAAGGTAGAAGCAGAAGAAATAGAGCTCGATTACTTTGTTGGTTTTTTGCTGATTGACGAAGTAAGTGGCGAAATTGGATTGATTACCGAAGTAGATCAAACTACCGAAAATACTTTACTTGTGATCGATCGTAAGGATGAGGACGAACTGCTTATTCCATTCGGTTTTGATTATATTCAGGCTGTTGATCATAAGAAAAAGACTATTTCCGTAAAATTACCCGAAGGACTACTCGATTTATGATAGGAGATTGTGGGTAATTATTTACAAATTCTATTTTTAATTCGTTTTATAAACATAAAAAAACCGTGAAAAATTATTTTCACGGTTTTTTTATGATTTTGATATCTTACACTTACGGAGTGTTACGTTTATTAGCCGAATAAACAATTTTCAAAGCGTAAGCTTTACGCAAAGTTTGTTTAATGTCGTTAATAACACCCATTTTGGTGTCTTTATCAGCTTTGATCGATACAGTCAATAAATTTTGATCGTTTTCGTTCATTGCACTGCGTTCGCTTACAATGAAGTCCTGCAATTCATTAATATCGGCAAAAGCGTCACCTAACTGAATACGGGTTTCAGAACCAAAAGCTTTGGTATACTGAGCCATTGGTTTCCCTACGTACACGTATCTAGTAAGTGATTTATTTTCCAGTTTTTGTACTTCTGTAGCCATAGGAGGCGATACTCTTACTTTAAAAGTAACCTCTTTCATTGTAGTAACAGCCATGAAGAAGAACAAGAACATAAAAATAATATCGGGTAACGACGAAGTTGCTAATGCGGGCGTTTCTCTTTCTTTGTCTTTTCTGATTTGTGCCATTTATTTAACCCCTCCATAGTTTTTTGGTTCTGCTTCTGATATCTTTTGAGGATATACAGACTGAACTGCTTTTTGTTGATCTTCATTAAGTTCGTCGTAACCAGCACCAAATTTTTCTTTGGCTAATTCGTTACGCAATTCATTGTAGGCAGCTACCAACTCGTTCTGAACGTTAATATATGCTTGATATTGTGTATCTACGTCGTTCTGAAGCGAAATAACATGATCTTTAGTAATGGACATTGTGCCAAGTAAAGGTATGTTTTCTTCAGTTTTTGCAGGCAAATGAGGATCATCATTTTCGTTTTTAATGAATTCTTTTGTCTTCTGACGTAAATCTTGCAATTCCATTAGTTCTCCCTGTACCATCAACTGATTCTGACTGTTTACCTTAACAACGAAGATATTTCGTTTGTTAACGTCGACAGGAGGTATAACCTGATCAGGTGGAAGAGGAGGCGGAAGCCTTCTCGATAGACCTGTAGTTGTACTCATTGAGGTGGTTACAAGGAAGAAAATCAAGAGCAAAAACGCAATATCGGCCATCGAACTTGAGTTAATCTCGCTGGTTTTTCTTTTCTTTCCCATGATTTTAATTATTCTTACTTAAAGTTTTACTCTTCTTATTTGAGTTTTGTATAAATACCTGCTCCGGCAATTGTACCGATAATAGCAATAAATAATGCATAAGTTGCATAGATAATCATATCGGTAAATTGAGCCCAAAATCCAAAGTTATCGGTACCTTCGTATCCAATAATTGAAATTTTTTCAGGACTTCCAATCATCCATGCAACTATGAACAATACAACAAATACAGCTATAACAGCAAGGGATTTTACTCCATCTTTTGGGCTTTCAATGAGTTTCTTTACGAAACCGAACAGTGAAAATCCTAAGGTTATACAAATTGTAAGTGCAATTAAAATATAACACCAGTAAATTAAGGTGTCTGTGAATTTAGGAACCGTTAAACTGTCCTCTCCGACAATCAATGATTCTGCATTACCTCCGAAATAAATCAATGCCACTAAAATGACAGAGATTATTCCCAGAACTAATATTGTGAATTTAGATATATTTCCAATTAATTTTGACATATCAAAAACTTTTGAAGATTATTTTTTTTCGTGTTTAACAATGATATCAAGTAATGAGATAGAAGAATCTTCCATGTCATTGGTCATGCTTTCAATCAAAGTAAGGATGTAGTTAAAGAATACCTGAAGAATCATTGCAACGATAAGACCAAATACTGTAGTCAAAAGGGCCACTTTCATACCACCTGCTACTACTGTTGCAGAGATATCACCTACTTGTTGGATTTTATCGAATGCCTGAATCATACCTACTACTGTTCCCAAGAACCCTAAACTTGGAGAAAGTGTAATGAATAGAGATACCCATGTAAGATTTTTTTCTAACATACCAAGTTGAACGCTACCATAAGAAGCAACAGTTTTTTCAACTACTTCGATACCTTCATCGTAACGAGAAAGTCCCTGATAGAAGATAGATGCAACTGGTCCACGAGTGTTGCGACAAACTTCAAGAGCTGCGTTAACACCACCTTTGTTCCAAGCTTCTTCGATGTTGTTTAATAATTTTTTTGTGTTTGTAGAAGAAAGACTCAAATAAAGAATACGTTCGATACAAAGAGCCAAACCTACGATAAGACAGAATGCGATCGGAGCCATCCAGCCGGCGCCCCCTTCAATAAATTTTTGTTTCAACGCTTTGTGCATACCACCTTCTTCTGCTACTGGAGCTGCCGCTTCCTCGGTAACCTGAGTTGTGTCAGTTACAGCCACAGCCGAATCAGTTGCTGCTACCTGCTCAGTTGCAGTAGAATCTTGCGCTACTACATTCAATGTGCTTCCAAAATTGAAAATTGCTACGATTGATAAGATTGCAAATACCTTTTTCATTTTACTTTTTTTTAAAGATTTTTAATTTTTGTTTTTATTTTATTTGTTTTTAATTCTCTCATTGTTAGAAAATTGCGGAGAGGAAGAGATTCGAACTCTCGATACGATTCCACACCGTATATACGCTTTCCAGGCGTACCTCTTCAACCACTCGAGCACCTCTCCAAATCGGGGCGAAGTTAAGAAAAAATTATGAATTACAATATAATTATTCAATTTTGTGTGCAAGAAATATTTATTTTGACCGAAAAATGCGATAATTTAATCGATTAAATCAGTTTTTTAAACAATTTGTATGCATTCTTAGTTGTAATTTCTGTTATTTGGTTAAAATTGATATTGAATATTGTGGCAAGCTTTGCGGCTATTAAAGTTAAATGTTCGCTTTCGTTGCGTTTTCCCCGAAAAGGTGTGGGCGTCAGGTAAGGCGCATCGGTCTCGAGCAATAAATATTGAGTATCGATTTGCTCCACCACGGCATCGAGTCCTGAGTTTTTAAAGGTAACAATTCCATTGATGCCGATATAAAATCCACCAAATTCAATAATCTCTCTTGCCTGGTCGATGGTGCCTGTGAAACTGTGAAAAACGCCTTTGAGCCCTTTGCCCCTAAATTCTTCCAAAACATCCATAGTCTCTCTGAACGAGTCGCGCACATGAATAATGACTGGTAAGTTGTATTCGAGCGCCCATTCAATTTGTTGGACGAAAACCTGAATTTGTTTTTTCAAAAAACTTTTGTCCCAATACAAATCGATGCCTATTTCGCCAATGGCAATATATTCTCTTCGTTCTAATTCCTTTTTTACAATTGCTAACTCTTCGGCGTAATTCTCTTTCACGCTTGTGGGATGCAGTCCTATGGCAGCAAAACAGTAGCCCGGATATTCCGACTCGAGCTGCAACATGCGGGGAAGTGATTCACTGTCGACATTCGGCAGAATGATTTTTGTTACACCTGCCTTTTGAGCACGAAGAATGACTTCATTACGATCCGAATCGAATTCCTCAGAATATATATGTGAATGGGTGTCGATCAATTGTTTAATTGTTGAACTGTTTAATCGTTGGTTGAGCGATGAGCAATGCTGCGATTCAACGCATTCAGTTTGTTTGCTATTTTGTCTATGGATGATTTTAATTCATCAAACTGTTGTGCTGTGATATATAAAAGATCAACTGAAATATAGACTTGGCAATAAACTTCCATTAAAGAACCATAAGCTATTTCAATGAAACGAATTTTTTCCTTATCTGAATTCCGGGACAAACCTTCGGCTATGTTTGAAACAATTGAAATAGATGCCCTCTGAATTTGCGAACACAAATTATAACGCTCTTCGCTCGGAAACAACTTGGTGATAGTATAAATCTCTTTAACGAATAACCTTGCGTCCTGCCAAACATCTAACTTTTCAAAACTATATTTGTAGCTCATATTTAATTGTTGAATCGTTTAACTGCTTATTTGTTGAATCGTTATTTGTTGAATCGTTATTTGTTTTTATTGTTGTAGAATAGTTGACTGAGCGATGAGCAATGCTGCGATTCAACGCGTTCAGTTTGTTTGCTATTTTGTCTATGGATGATTTTAAATCATCAAACTGTTGTGCTGTGATATATAAAAGATCAACTGAAATATAGACATGACAATAAACTTCCACTAATTTACAATTCCACATTTTCCCAGTTCAACGATTCAACGATTCAACAATTCAACAGTTCAACAGTCAACCGGTTTATTCCCACTCAATAGTTGCCGGTGGTTTCGAGCTGATGTCGTACACCACGCGGTTGACGCCTTTTACCTTGTTGATGATTTCGTTGGACATTTTTGCCAAAAATTCATAAGGCAGTTGCGCCCAATCGGCTGTCATGGCATCGGTGGAAGTAACTGCACGTAAGGCAACGGCATTTTCGTAGGTGCGTTCGTCGCCCATAACGCCCACCGACTGCACTGGCAGTAAAATAACGCCTGCCTGCCAAACTTTGTCGTACAGGTTCCATTCGCGGAGTCCGTTGATAAAAATGTCATCGGCTTCCTGTAGAATGCGCACTTTTTCGACAGTAATGTCGCCAAGGATGCGTACCGCCAATCCCGGACCGGGAAACGGCTGACGTTTGATCAGATGATGCATCATGCCTAACTCGGTTCCCACTTTCCGCACTTCATCCTTGAACAAGAGACGAAGCGGTTCGCAAAGTTTCAGTTTCATTTTGTCGGGAAGGCCGCCTACATTGTGGTGCGACTTAATCACAGTGCCGGTGATAGAAAGCGATTCGATAATATCAGGATAAATAGTGCCCTGCGCCAACCACTTCACATCTTCAATTTTATGTGCTTCCTGGTCGAAAACATCGATAAAGCCTGCGCCAATGATTTTTCGTTTCTTCTCAGGGTCGGAAACGCCGTCGAGCATTTTATAAAAATATTCTTTGGCATTTACGCCTATCACATTCAGTCCGAGGTGTTCGTAATCTTTAATTACATTTTCGAACTCGTTTTTTCGCAATAAACCATGATCTACAAATATACAAGTCAGGTTTTTGCCAATGGCTTTGTGGAGCAACACGGCTGCAACCGAAGAGTCGACGCCTCCCGAGAGGCCTAATACTACTTTGTCGTTGCCTAATTGCTTTTTCAGCTCAGCAACGGTCGATTCTACAAACGATGCTGGTGACCAGTCGCGTTTACATCCGCAAATTTTAAGAAAGTTTTCGAGCAGGGCAATTCCATCCAGGGTATGGTAAACTTCGGGGTGAAACTGAACAGCCCAGGTAGGTTCGCCTTCTATTTTATAAGCAGCCAGCTCAACGTCGTTGGTGCTGGCTATTTTTTTGAAATGATCAGGGATTTTTGTTATCGAATCGCCGTGCGACATCCAGATTTGCGATCCGACAGGGATATCTTTGAAAAGCGGATCTTCTGAATCGATATACGACAGATTGGCGCGACCATACTCGCGTGAGCCGGCAGCTTCAACATTTCCTCCCGACGTGTAAGCCATAAATTGCGCGCCGTAACAGATGCCGAGCACCGGAAATTTAGCCCGGATAGCGCTTAAATCGGCTTTGAAAGCTGTGGGATCGTACACCGAAAAGGGGCTGCCCGAAAGAATCACACCTTTGATTTCGTCGGTTTGTTCGGGAAACTTGTTGTAGGGCAAAATTTCGCAGTATTCATTCAAATCGCGCAAACGGCGACCTATAAGTTGTGTGGTTTGCGAACCGAAATCGAGGATGATAATTTTTTCCATTGGGAATGTTGATTGATTGAAATTTTGTGCAAAAGTAGCAAAAAGTGAGTGCAACTGCAAATGATAATTTTGTTTAGCAGGCCCACATTGTGCTATTATTTATGTTTTTTCTGATTATTTTCAATGGATTGATACAGTGAAGCATTCGTTTTTATATATTTGCACATTTGTAACCTTTAAACAAAGACATTATGTTTGAAATAGATCTGCGTACGCTGTATACCGGTTTTGTGGTAATGCTTGTGGTGTTGTTGGCCGTTGTGGCATTGATTTGGTTCCAAACCCGAAAACGTTTCGAAGGGCTCAACTTACTGGTTGTCTACTTGTTTGTTCAGCTGGCGGGCATTACGCTCATTGCTCTTAGAGGGCTTATCCCTGATTTTGTATCCATTATCATAGCAAATGCGCTTGTTGTAGGAGGAGCGATGCTGGCATTTGTGGGGCTCGAAAAGTTTACCGGTATGAGGAGCTCATATATAAAGCATTATTTGTTGTTTACGGTTTTCCTGTTGCTGCATCTCGTTTTTACTTATTTTTTGCCTTCGCAGGAATTGCGAAATATAAATGTGGCTTTGGCGATACTGATTATTTCGTTTCAGAATGCGTATTTATTGCTTTCCAGAGTGCCGGAATCGATGCGGAAAACGACTGCACCCATGGGCTATGTTTTTGTTTTCCTGGTATTCGTCGGGCTTTTTAGATTGACAAAATTCTTTTTTGCCGGTTTCTCGGAATCAGAATATTTCCATTCCGGACAATTTGAAGTATATGTAGCGTTGATGTTTCAGATTGCTTATTTTTTATTGATATTTTTCCTGGTGCTGATGATCAACAGGCGTTTACTCGACGAAATAGGTGCGCAGGAAGAGAAATTTTCGAAAGCATTCAAGCATTCGCCTTACGGAATTATAATTTCAAGCCTGAATGAAGGGCGTATTATTGAAATAAATGATGGATATGAACGAATGACAGGATATAAGGCGGCGGATGTGCTGGGGCGCACCTCTAAGCAGAAAAAAATATGGCTGAATGATGCCGATCGTGATGCCTTTGTGGAGGAATTAAGCAAAAACGGAAGAGTGCTAAACAGGATAATACAAATTCGTAAAGCCAACGGAGAACTAATGACGGGTGAATTTTCGAGCGAAATTATTTATATCAACAATGAAAAATGTGTGCTTTCGGCACTGAATGATATTACCGAAAAGAAGAAAGCCGAATATGAATTGCATAAATCGCAACAAATGTTACGCCGCTTTGCTTCGCATTTGCAAACTGTGGGCGAAGAAGAAAAAATAATGCTCGCTACGCAGATCGACAACGAGTTAAATCAAACCTTGGTGGCGCTGAAAATGGACATTGGTAATCTGAAACAAAAGCTTAAAAATGTCGAAGCCAATTCAATTACCGAAGAGCTGTTGCTGAAACTTGACGATGTGTATAAGGTGGTGGGTAATTCGCTGGGCTTTTCGCTTAAATTAATGAGCAACCTTCGCAATGAGGTGCTCTATATGATGGGCTTTGTGGATGCACTGAAATTGTATGTAAGCGATTTTTGTAAAAATCATCCTGCAATTAAATGTCATACCAATATTGGTGTGCTTACCGCACAACCTGATCAGAAACAATCCACAACACTTTATCGTATTTTCGAAAGTGCCATGTCCAATGTAATTATGCACTCTAAAGCAACCGAGGTCCGTATCTCGCTTCGTATGATTGGCGGCAACGAGCTTGGACTTGAGATTGCTGACAATGGCGTAGGCTTTTTGTACAATGAGCTAATGGAACACACTTCGCATGGCTTGATGCTGATGCGCGAACGAACATCCTTGCTCGATGGAAAAATGTTTATTACATCAGAGCCCGGAGAGGGAACAATTGTAAGGATTGTGGTGGCGCTTGCATGATTATTTCATGAGCAACGAACTATCGCCATAACTCAAAAAGCGAAAGTCGTTTTCAAGTGCATAGTCGTAAATCTGTTTCCAGTTGCCATCTACAAAAGCCGAGACGAGCAGGAGCAAGGTGCTTTTGGGTTGATGAAAGTTTGTAATCATACCATTCACCACACGGAACTTATAGCCTGGTTTTATCATTATCTGCGTTTCGGCATGGAGCGTAGTCAGGTTATTCTCGTACATATAATCCAATAAACTTTGCAAAGCATCCGAAGTGGAAACTTCTTCATTGTTTTCATACGGTTCCCATTGCGAAACACTAAGCTCCATATTCTCTTTTCCTTCGCCTCTGCCTTTGCCTTCGCCTTTTTTCACCTGCCTGCCTATATAATACAAACTCTCCAACGTCCTTACCGAGGTTGTTCCCACGGCGATAATATTCCCCAGTTTCTTCAGTAAGTTTTCTATCGTGCTGCGTTGAACCGAGATCACTTCGGTATGCATGTGGTGTTCGGCAATGTCGCGTGTTTTTACTGGCTGAAAAGTGCCGGCGCCTACATGGAGCGTTACTTCATCTATATTAATGTGTTTGGGTTTCAGGCTCTCAAAAACATCTTCGGTAAAGTGCAATCCGGCGGTGGGAGCTGCCACCGAACCTTTGATTTTTGAATAAACGGTTTGGTAGGTGGTCAGATCGCTTTCCTCGGTTTTGCGATGCAAATAAGGCGGAATAGGCAATTCGCCTGCATTTTCGAGTATATCGGCAAAATGAATTGCGGCATTGTCCCAACTGAACTTTACGCTGTGGATATTGCCTTCGGTTTGCAGTCGTTCGGCAGTAAATGTACATTTCTCACCCGCCAATTCTATTTGTTTGCTCAGCTTGCCTTCTTTCCATTTTTTTAGGTTGCCTATCATACATTTCCAAACGCATTCGGTAGTTGCGCCCAGCGATTGTGCATAATCGGCGGGTTGAAACGGTTCCAGGCAAAAAACCTCTATATTGGCACCTGTATCTTTTTTAAAAAGAAGGCGGGCTTGTATCACCCTTGTGTTGTTGTAAACCAGGAGCGCATTGTGGGGCAAAAATTCAGAAATGGAAGAAAACACACTTTCGGTGATTTCGCCATTTTTGTAAACCAATAATTTAGATGCATCCCGTTTTGCCAGAGGATATTTAGCAATGCGCTCATCAGGAAGAGGATAATTATATTCGTCGATATAAATCGGGGTACTGTCTTTTGTTGGGTTCACGTGGCTTACCGAAAATTTGTTGTATTTTTGTGCAAAAGTAACCAAAAAGCTCCAAAGTGCCAATTGGTAAGCTTTGTTGTTTAATTATTAAACAGTTAGTTTTAAAAAAATAAATATACGATGATAAAAAAAGGTGATACAGTACGTTTTCTGAATGCTGTAGGTGGCGGAGTAGTGGTCCGTATCGATGAAGCGAAGCGACTGATATATGTAGAGGACGAAGATGGATTTGAAATTCCGGTACTCGAACGCGAATGTGTAGCTGTTGGCGAAATCAACAAAGAAACTAATTTTATAAAAAAAGATTTCTCGTCGAAATTGCCTGAGCCCCAGCTCCCAGCTCCTCAAGGAGAGGTATTGGAGGTGAGGTCGCAACCTATTATAGAGACTCCCGAAGGTGAAACGCTCAAAGCTTTTCTTGCTTTTTTCCCTGTTGATATCAAACAATTGCAAACTACTGCTTATGATTGTTATTTGATAAACGATAGCAACTATTTTCTGTACTATAATATTGTAAATGGCGAAAATGGTCAGTGGGAATCTGTCGCCAACGGAATGATAGAACCCAATACGCAGGAGGAATTAACTTCGGTCACCAAGGAGCAACTCAACGCCTGGGAGCAAATTCGTGTGCAGTTGATCCCGTTGAAAATAGCTAAGAATTATGTGCCTCAGGAAGTAATTGATGCAAAAATAAAAATAAATGTAGTCCGTTTCTATAAACTTCATAGTTTTGTTGCCAACGATTATTTCGACGATTTGGCGCTGATGGTGAATATTATTTCTGAAAAAGACAATCAAAAATTGTCGGATATTTCGCCCGACGAAATCAAAAAGGCGATGTTTCAGAAAGAGGAAACTGCAGCACGGCCACGCATCATAAAACGTCCGCAGACACCCGATGTGATTGAAGTGGATTTGCATATCAATGAATTGCTCGATAGCACCACCGGTTTGAGTAATGCCGATATGCTACAGGTGCAACTGGATAAATTTCATGCAGTTATTGAGGAGAATAAAAACAGGAAAGGACAAAAGATTGTTTTTATTCACGGCAAAGGCGAAGGTGTGCTGCGCAAAGAATTAGAAAAATTATTGAAAACACGCTATAAAACTTATTATTTTCAGGACGCTTCGTTTCGTGAATACGGATTTGGAGCAACCATGGTGACGATAAAATAAGCTGACAATATCTCTATTTTTTGTAATATGTAATTTTAAGTAAATGTTTGTGATTCCAACATCACACAAGAACAGCTAAAAAATCTTATCTTTGCAACTCAAAAATTAAAAAACCATTTGTAAGGTTCAAAAAACATGATTAAAGTAACATTCCCCGACGGTTCGGTGCGCGAATTTGCCAAAGGCATTACCGGACTTCAACTGGCTGAAAGTATCAGCTCACGACTTGCACAAGAGGTGCTTGCCATCACAGTAAACGAACAAATCTGGGACCTTAGTCGTCCTATCGAAACCGATGCAGCCATTAAGTTGCACAAATGGGACGATGAAGAAGCCAAGCATGCGTATTGGCATTCATCAGCTCACCTTATGGCCGAAGCCCTTCAGGAATTGTATCCGGGCATTAAATTCGGTATCGGGCCGGCTATCGAAAACGGTTTCTACTACGATGTGGATCCGGGTTCCGCAGTAATTAAAGAAGGCGACCTGCCCACCATCGAAGCTAAAATGGTAGAACTGGCTGCACGCAAAGAAGCAATTGTTCGTACGGATATCAGCAAAGCCGAAGCGCTCAAAAAATTTGAAGATAAAGGTGACGAATACAAAGTAGAGTTAATCAGTGCTTTAGAAGATGGAACTATTACCTTGTATTCGCAGGGTAACTTTACTGATCTTTGCCGTGGACCACACTTGCCAAATACCGGCGAAATCAAAGCTATCAAACTGCTCAGCGTAGCCGGAGCATATTGGCGTGGTGACGAAAAACGTAAAATGTTGACCCGTATTTATGGTATCACTTTCCCTAAAAAGAAAATGTTGGATGAATACCTGGTTTTATTGGAAGAAGCTAAGAAACGTGATCACCGTAAAATCGGACGTGAACTGGAATTGTTTATGTTCTCCGAAATGGTGGGAAAAGGACTTCCGATGTGGTTGCCGCGCGGAACAGCTTTACGTTTGAGATTGGAAGATTTTTTGAAGAAAATTCAACGCCGATTCGATTACCAACAGGTAATGACTCCGCACATTGGAAATAAACAATTGTATGTGACTTCCGGTCACTACGCCAAATACGGAAAAGACTCGTTTCAGCCTATTCATACACCCGAAGAAGGCGAAGAATACTTGTTGAAACCAATGAACTGTCCGCACCACTGCGAAATTTATAAGTTCAAACCTCGTTCGTACAAAGATCTGCCGGTTCGTCTGGCTGAGTTTGGTACCGTGTATCGTTACGAGCAAAGTGGTGAGCTTCATGGTTTGACCCGTGTACGTAGCTTTACGCAGGACGATGCGCATATTTTCTGTCGCCCCGATCAGGTGAAAGACGAGTTTTTGAAAGTAATGGATATTATCTTTATTATTTTCAATGCGTTGGAATTCGAAAACTTCGAAGCACAGATTTCGTTGCGCGACCCTAACAACCGTGAGAAATACATTGGTTCGGACGAAAATTGGGAAAAAGCAGAACAATCTATCATCGAAGCTTGTGCCGAGAAAGGTTTGAAAGCAAAAGTGGAAACCGGCGAAGCAGCATTCTACGGCCCTAAACTCGACTTTATGGTGCGCGATGCTATCGGTCGTAAATGGCAGTTGGGAACTATTCAGGTGGATTATAACTTGCCTGAGCGTTTCGAACTGGAATATACAGGCGACGATAATGCCAAACATCGTCCGGTAATGATTCACCGTGCACCGTTTGGTTCTATGGAACGTTTCGTTGCAGTACTCATTGAGCACACAGCCGGTAAATTCCCGCTGTGGTTAACGCCCGATCAGGTGGTAGTATTGCCAATTAGCGAAAAATTTAACGATTATGCTTTCGAAATTGCGAAAGAACTGAACTCTCAAGATGTTCGTGTACAGGTAGATGATCGTAATGAAAAGATTGGTCGTAAAATACGTGATAACGAATTAAAACGCATTCCTTTTATGCTTATCGTAGGCGAGAAAGAAGCTGAAAACGGCGAAGTATCGGTACGTCGTCAGGGCGAAGGTGACAAAGGCACTATGAAAGTGGCTGAGTTTGCTAAACTTGTGACTGATGAAGTGGATGCTTTGGTGAATAAATACTAGAAGCCCCCTAAATCCCCTAAAGGGGACTTGAATATAAAACCCTGCTCAGGATTATCCTGAGCAGGGTTTTTTTGTTTTGATTGGTACGATATAAATCTAAATCGTTGCAGATGCAAATGTCGAAATTTTATAGCGTTAAAAAACAATAAAGTTAAATTCTCTATTGCTGTAAATTAATTCTTTTTGATGAAATTTGCATTTAACATTTAATACTACATAGATGAAACAGAAAATTAGTTTTATAGTTATTTTTGTATTGTTCTCGTGTTTTATATTAAGTGCTCAGCAACTGGATAATAATTCTACAAAAACGACTTATCGTTTTTGTGAAATTATTATTCAGGACGGTTTTGTTCACAATGGTTATGTTGCTGTTGATTATGGTCAGCCGCTGAAAGTGCTCGGTAAACGTAGACTTACTGACAAGGAAGGCGTGGACCTCAAGTTTAATTCCGTTGTGGATGCACTAAATTACATGAGCAAGATGGGCTGGGAGTATTTTCAGGTTTACACCATTCAGGGTTCACCTACAAGTTCCGAGGCTCATTATGTTTTACGGAAAGAAGTTTTGCCGGGAGAAGATACCTCAAAACTTTATTAATGTGAGAATAAATAACTAAACCCCGCTGAGTGAAGAACTGAGCGGGGTTTCTGTTTTAGATTAGTTTCGTAGCTTTTTTAGAAAAAAAACTTCGAAATGTTTTGTCATTTCAATAAATTCCATTTACTTTGCATTTCAAAGTACTTTTATGTAATATGGAAAAGCAAATAGAAGATATCAGAGCCATTCGGGAGATGATGGAAAAGTCATCAAAATTTTTGTCGTTAAGCGGTTTATCGGGAGTGTTGGCCGGTATAACAGCCATTATTGGAGCAGCTTTTGCTTATTTCTATCTGTTGCGCCAACCGGCATCAACCGATTTTAACCGTTATCAGGAATTATTGATCATTTTGGCCGATGCAATGATTGTACTTATTGTTTCGATAGGTTTTGCAGTCTATTTTTCGAAGAAAAAAGCCAAAAAGAAAAACCTGAAGCTGATGAACAAAGCCAGTTTAATGACGCTTTATAACCTGGCTATCCCATTGTTTGTGGGCGGCGTTTTCTCTGTTATTTGCTTGTTGAGAGGAGATGTGGAAATTGTGGCTTCTACCACGCTTATATTTTATGGCCTTGGATTGATCAATGCATCGAAATATACTTTTGAAGAAATTCATTACCTTGGTATTACCGAAGTGCTGCTTGGGATTGGCGCTGCAATATTTCTTAGTCATGGAATTATTTTTTGGACCTTGGGCTTCGGCCTTTGCCACATTGTGTATGGATTGATCATGTATAAAAAATACGATTTGAAATAACACGATGCAAAATATTATCTCAAATCTCAATAAGGCATTCGAAAGTCGCATTCGTTTGGGCATCATGTCGGTGCTTATGGTGAACGATGGGGTGGACTTTAACACAATGAAGGAATTGCTTGAACTGACCGATGGTAATTTAGCCAGTCATGTCAAAGCGCTGGAGGGGCTGAATTATATTCAGTCGAGCAAGCAATTTATCGGGCGAAAACCAAATACACAATACTCAATTACTGATGAAGGTCGCACAGCTTTTCAGGATCACCTGAATGCATTGGAACAATTGATACGTTAATTTTTTTTATTTATATGCTTTGAAATTCAAAGTACTTTTAATTATATATTTTATTTATTCAAAAAAACAATTCAGAATTATGGAAAAAAGCATTCAAAAGGTTGAGAGATTCAGCCAGTCAGCCACATGGAAAGCTGTAGTTATCGGAATTCTTACAATTTTACTATTGATTCCCGGCGCTATGATCGAAAGTCTTATTTTTGAGCGTCAGCAGCGAAGCATAGCAACAGTTGCCAAGATCAACGACAAATGGAGCAATGCACAAACTGTAAACGGGCCATTCCTGGTGATTCCTTATCAGATAAAAAGTGTTGATAAGGATAAAAACCTGATCATTGAAAAGCATCAATTATTCCTCGCGTCCGAACAATTGAAGATCAACACAAAACTCACGCCCGAGGAAAGACATTACGGTATTTATAAATCGATTTTGTACAAGAGCGACATTGAAATGAATGGCAATTTCAAAAATCCGCAAGCATTTTTGCCTGCAAATGCTGAAGCAATGTGGAATGAGGCCCATGTGCGCATAGGAATTAGTGATTTGCGGGGTATTTCTAATGATTTGAAATTCAGGATGAATAATACAGCTTTTGTGGCCGAAGCAGGTGGCGTTGACGATGCTATAGGACAAGGGCTGATTATATTGCTTAAAAATACAGAAACTTTATGGAGCGATAAAGGAGTCGCATTTAGTTGCAGCTTGAAACTGAACGGATCGGGCGATATCAATTTTGTGCCTTCGGGAAAAACCACACAGGTGCAGGTATACGGATCGTGGAAATCGCCCGGTTTTATTGGCAGCTTTTCGCCGGAATATACGTTGAACGACAGTGGTTTTAATGCTAAATGGAATGTGTTGCATTTCAATCGGAACATTCCTGAATGTTGGAGCGACAATGAAGCAAAATCGTTTGCTGATACATCGTTTGGCGTAAATCTTGTCGATCCGGTGGATCATTATCAGCAAAATATGCGTTCGGCGAAATATTCTATCATGTTTATTGCACTTACTTTTGTTGTGTTTTTCTTTGTCGAAGTTATTACGCGCAAAAAGATTCATCCAGTTCAATACCTATTGGTGGGTTTAGCGTTGGTGCTTTTTTACAGTTTACTTTTGTCAATTTCGGAGCAACTGAACTTTGCAATTGCTTATCTGATAGCAAGTTTTGCCACTATAACCTTAATTGCCGTTTATGCCAACAGTATTTTCAAAAACAAAACGCAGACAGCTATTCTTGCAACTATCCTTGCAGCATTGTATGTTTTCCTTTATGTGGTGTTGCAACTCGAGGATATTGCATTGTTGGCCGGAAGTATAGGTTTGTTCGTTATTTTGGGAATCATAATGTTTGTATCGCGCAAAATAAGCTGGTACAAACCTATAGAAGCTGAAAGTACAGAAAGTGATGAAGCGAAATAAATAAAAAACTGAATATTGATTCTAGTATTGTATTGGGAGTTTAATTCAGACAAATAAATTAGCAATATAAAGCGCGAATCGGATTGATTCCCCGGTTCGCGCTTTTGTGTTTACTTAGCACTAAGTACTTCAATACATTTTATCAAACTTTCCTCCCAGTGTGGAATCAGAATGTTGTAGGTCGATTTTATTTTTGACTTGTTCAGTACGCTGTAATGGGGGCGTGGAGTACGTGTAGGATAATCTTTGCTCTCGATGGGTTGCACGTTGCAAGTGATACCGCTGAGGCGGTGAATTGTTTTTGTAAAGTCGTACCAACTGCACACGCCTTCGTCGGAGAAGTGATAAATGCCCGGCACAAACGATTCGGCGCTTACTATTTGAAGTATAGCCTCTGCTAAGTCTGCTGCATAAGTGGGCGTTCCTACCTGATCGAAAATTACGTTCAATGCATCGCGCTCTGTTCCGAGTTTGATCATCGTTTTTACAAAGTTATTTCCAAACGATGAATAAAGCCATGAGGTACGGATAATAACAGCGTTTTTGAGGTTGGCAGTCAGCACTTCTTCGCCGGCTAATTTCGATTTTCCATAAACACTGGTAGGGCAAACAGCCTGGTCTTCGGTGTATGGCATGTAGTTGGTACCATCAAAAACATAATCAGTCGATATATGGATCACTTTCAATCCATTGGCTGAAGCAACGAGCGCTATGTTTTCCACAGCATCACGGTTGATTTTGTAGCACAAATCCACATCATCCTCTGCTTTATCTACAGCCGTATACGCCGCGCAGTTCACAATTACATCCACAGCATTTGCTTTTACAAAAGCTCCAAGTGCGGCTTTGTCGCAAATATCAAGTTCGTCGATATCAGTAAAAATGTAATTAAACTGTGGATAACGAACAGCCGCCAACTGCATTTCGTTTCCGAGTTGTCCTTTGCTTCCTGTGATTAGAATATTCATTTGTTCAGAAGTTTTTTTCGGCATGAATAAATAAGGGATGTTTAGTATCTTTCTCCGAAATAAGGGCTTTGTCAGCCGGAATTTTCCAATCGATATTCAAAGCGGGATCATTGTACATAATACCTCTTTCTAAAGCAGGATTGTAAAAATCATCACATTTGTACGAGAAAATGGCTGTTTCGCTCAGAACAGAAAACCCGTGTGCAAATCCTTGCGGAACAAGAAACTGCAAGTGATTTTCTTCGGTGAGTTCAACTCCGTACCATTGTCCGAAAGTGGGAGAGGAGGCTCTCAGGTCTACGGCCACATCCCAAACAGCTCCTTTGATGACCGACACAAGCTTCGATTGGCTGTGTGGTTGGAGTTGATAATGCAGGCCACGTATCACACCGTAAGCTGATTTTGATTGATTGTCCTGGCAGAATTTAATGTTGATGCCGGCTTCGTTGAATTTTAATTCGCTGTACGATTCAAAAAAGAAACCACGCGCATCCTCGAATACGCGGGGTTTTATAATGATTAAATCCTCAATCGGAGTTTTTATAATTTCCATTCAATACTAATTTACTTCGTTGGCAATTTTTATAAGGTATTCGCCGTAATGATTCTTTTTCAGTGGTTCGGCTAATTTCAGCAGTTGTTCTTTATTGATATATCCGTTGCGGAAAGCAATTTCTTCCAGGCAGGCAATTTTCAATCCCTGGCGGTTTTCGATGGTCGCAATAAAGTTTGAAGCTTCAAGCAAACTGTCGTGCGTGCCAGTATCGAGCCATGCCATGCCGCGTCCCATCATTTTCAGACTTAAGCGTTCTTCTTCAAGGTACAAACGGTTAAGGTCTGTGATTTCAAGCTCACCACGTTTCGATGGCTTCAGGCCTTTCGATTTTTTTATCACATCGTTGCTGTAAAAATACAAACCTGTTACAGCATAATTAGATTTTGGTTGAAGTGGCTTTTCTTCGAGGCTGAGTACTTTGCCGTTCGCATCAAATTCGGCAACGCCGTAACGTTCGGGATCGTTTACATAATACCCGAAAACAGTTGCGCCATCTTTGAGTTGGGCTGCTTCGCGGAGAGTACGTGTAAAATCAAATCCGTAGAAAATATTGTCGCCAAGTACCATACAAACGCTATCGTCGCCAATAAATTCTTCACCAATGATAAAGGCCTGAGCCAGTCCATCGGGCGAGGGTTGTATGGCGTAAACGAGCTTGATGCCTAAATCATCGCCATTTCCAAGCAGATTTTCATACAAATGTATGTCCTGTGGCGTAGAAATGATCAGGATTTCTTTAATGCCGGCAAGCATTAAAACGGATAAAGGGTAATATATCATCGGTTTATCGTAAACCGGAATGATTTGTTTTGAGATACTTTTAGTGACAGGATATAAACGAGTACCGGATCCCCCGGCGAGAACAATACCTTTCATTTTTATATAGTTTTTAGGATGAATGTTTCATGTAAAACAACGCTTCAAAAATACGCTTTTTTTCTGAAACTTAAAAATATAAAAACTTCAGTCTTTTGAAATCTACGATTCAAGATCAAGCTCACCGTTTTTGTATAACTGAAAATTACGGGCAAGCAGCACCAGAAATTTACTTATCTCGGTTTGCGTTTGAAGTGTTTCGGGAGAAATTTCTGCTTTTTTCATGCGAAGTACCATGATGCCATACATAAAATTAAAGCAAAGTTCAATGTCGCTCAATCCGACTTCGCCTTTCGTGCGAAGTTGACTGATAAAAGGAAGCACATGAAAGAATTTGGCGTTATAGGCCGGAACCTGACCTGATTTTATGACAAGATGATGAAAATCGTTCAGATCAATAATTATATTTTTATTGAGTTGCAAATGACCTTTTTCCTGAATGTTTTCAAGTCGCATCATTTCAACGAGGCTTTCGTACCATTCGTAAAGCGATTTTCGTTCAGCTTCATCTTTCACCGGATAAGTTGAAATAATCCGATCGTTGATAGTGTCGATATTTAAATCGAATGCGCGGATTAAATCTTCTATCTGCCACATGTACAAAAGGTATTCGCAGATATTTTCTTTTTTAAGTTTGTGGGCAATAAACATAAGTTTAAATTTTACGCTTAGCTCCTGAAATAGAACTAAGTCAGTTTTGTAGTTTGGATAAGCAAAAAAAGAATGAATAAACTGAGCTATATGGCTGTCTGTTTTTATGGGGTAGTCGTCTCAAAATCCCAATCACCATCATCGTCCATAAATATCGGTTCAGTGAATTCCTCAATGTCGCGCCGTTCTTTTTTAGTCGGTCGGCCAGTGCCACGGTCACGCCCTGATTGTCCGGCAAGTTTAGCCAGTTCTATAAGTTCAAGCTGATCGGCTGTGGTTACGTTTTCCATAAATCCTGCAACCAGCTTGGCATTCATCCTGTTTTCGGCCAACGCAATTACTTTAAACGAAAAGAGAATAGGGTTTCGCTTGATGCATACCACGTCGCCAACCTTCACATTGCGCGAAGGTTTTACCTGAACGTTTTGTATGATTACTTTTCCCTTTTTACAGGCTTCGGCAGCCAGGGTGCGCGTTTTAAACAAACGAACTGCCCACAACCATTTATCTATGCGTACTTCTGTTTTCATAAATTTAATATGCTAATATGCTAATGTGCCAATAAGTCAATTTGCCAATAAGCCAAGGTGATAGTAAAAATATATTGCTGATTTTAAACTATTAATTGTCAATTATCAACTGTCAACTATCAATTATCAACTGTCAATTATCAATTGTCTCTACTTGCCGTTGAATTGAGTCATTGTGAGCTGCATACCAGCCAGGCAAAAGCTCTGAATTATCTCGATGCAGCGGTCGGCACGTTCAGATAGGGCAGCAGTTTGCTCCTCGGTCCATTTGCCAAGTACATATTCTACTTGCCGGCCTTTGGCGAAATCATTGCCAATGCCAAATCGCAATCGGGCATAATTGTTATGTCCAAGTATTTCCTGAATATTTTTCAGTCCGTTATGACCGGCATCCGATCCTTGCGGTTTCAGTCGCAAAGTTCCGAAAGGCAGGGCTATATCGTCCACCACCACTAAAACGTTTTCGATTTCGATTTTTTCCTTTTGCATCCAGTAGCGAAGCGCGTTCCCGCTCAGGTTCATAAATGTCGACGGTTTTAGCAAAATAAGCGTACGACCTTTCAATTTTACTTCACAGGTAGCTCCGTAACGGTTTTCGCTAAAAAAAACATTGGACGCCTTAGCAAAAGCGTCCAATATTGTAAATCCTACGTTGTGGCGGGTGTTATGGTATTCGTTACCGATATTACCCAATCCTACAATTAAGTATTTCATTCGAAAAATTATTTTTTGCTTGCAGCGGCAGTAGCAGCAGCACCACGGGCAGCTCTTGTTAATTTAACTTGTGCAACAACGGCGTTTTTAGCATTCAAAATTTCAAGATTTTCAGCAGTTACATTACCTACCTGAATCGATTTTCCTAAACCTAAGCTGGTTACATCGATAACAATGTTTTCAGGGATTTTATTGTAAAGACCTTTAACTTTCAGTTTGCGCATTTCGAGTGCTAATTTACCCCCGGCTTTCACACCTTCAGCCAATCCTTCGAGCTTAACCGGAATTTCAACAACAACTGGTTTGTCTTCCGTAACTTGTAAGAAGTCGATATGTAATGCTCTGTCGGTTACAGGGTGGAACTGAAGTGCTTTCATAATAGAATTGCATTTCTTTCCATCTATGTCCAACTGTACAACAAATACATCAGGAGAATAGATCAATTTACGTAAATCACTTGCAGTTGCAGTGAAGTGAACGTTTTCGGCACCACCGTAAAGTACACATGGTACATTTTCTGATACGCGTTCAGCTTTCGAAGCTTTTTTTCCAAGGTCAGTTCTCACTTTACCTTTTAATTCAAATGTTTTCATTCGTTTAAAATAATTTGTGTTACTCAAAATTTAAGCGTTTGTTATTAAGTGATCAGTCGCTTAATTTCCCATCACACTTTCTTTTTCAAAAAAGTGCAGCAAAAGTACTCTTTTTTTTGCACAAACACAAGAGTTTTCGGGGATTAAAAATATTTTGCTCCAATTTTTATAATAATTTGAGTGACAGAGTGTGTAATCCGAAAAAATGTATTATATTTGCGCGCTCAAAAATGCAAAACAGCTTTTAATTCACAATTTAATTTAGGGAGGAAACAAACAATAGCTAAGCAATTAACCATCAGGCCTCAAAGGGGTAGAGAAAAAGAACAACCCAACAGAATAAACGAAAAAATCAAGGGGCTTAAAGAAGTACGTTTGGTAGGAGACAACGTTGAACAGGGCATTTTCACATTCGATGAAGCTATGCGAATTGCTGATCAATTAGAATTGGATTTGGTAGAAATTTCGCCAAATGCGGTGCCACCTGTTTGTAAAATTGTTGATTATCAGAAATTTTTGTATAATCAAAAGAAACGCGAAAAAGAGGCAAAAGCAAAATCGACCAAAGTAATTCTGAAAGAAATCAGGTTCGGACCTCAAACCGATGAACATGATTACAACTTTAAGTTGAAACATGCGCAGGAGTTCTTAAAAGAAGGTTGTAAAGTGAAGGCTTACGTATTCTTTAAAGGACGTTCAATCCTGTTTAAAGATCAGGGTGAAGTGCTTTTAGCACGTTTTGCCAACGATTTGGAGGATTATGCAAAAGTAGATCAGCTACCACAACTCGAAGGTAAGAGAATGATAATTATGTTCTCTCCTAAAAAAACGAAATAACAAAGGATTTTTTATATAAATTAAATATAGTAACAATGCCAAAAATGAAAACTAACTCCGGTGCCAAAAAAAGGTTCACCCTTACCGGATCAGGAAAGATCAAAAGAAAACATGCTTTTAAAAGTCACATTTTGACTAAAAAAACAACAAAGCAAAAACGTAACTTAACTCATTCTGCACTTGTATGCAAGACAGATTTGACTAACGTTAAAGAAATGCTTTGTTTGAAATAGTAGTTGAAGTTATACATTTAATCACATTTTTCTTAGTCAAAAATCAGAGTGCTTTAGCTTCAAGTTCGCACGAAAGTACGACGCTAACATTCACAAATCATTTTAATTATGCCAAGATCAGTAAACCACGTTGCTTCACGTAAAAGAAGAAAAAGAATTTTAAGCCTTACCAGAGGTTATTATGGCGGTCGTCGTAATGTTTGGACAGTAGCCAAGAATACTTGGGAAAAAGGGTTGCAATATGCTTATCGCGACCGTAAGAACAAAAAACGTAGCTTCCGCGCTTTGTGGATTCAGCGTATCAATGCTGCTGCACGTTTGGAAGGAATGTCATATTCTAAGTTAATGGGAGCTTTACACAAAGCCGGTATCGAAATGAACCGTAAAGTGTTGGCCGATTTAGCAATGAATCACCCTGAAGCTTTCAAAGCCATAGTACTTAAAGCAAAAAATGCTTAAAGATTCGATCGGATTTTTTCCGGATTGAAACAATAAAAAACATACAATTGATAGAAAAACCACTCATTCCTTTGGGATTGAGTGGTTTTTTGTATCGGGAATTTGATACATAGCTGAAAATATCTTTAGCGTATAAAACAAAGAATGCCGGATTCAGTTTATGAATCCGGCATTCTTAATGGTTATTTTAATTGACTTATTACAAGGTCTTTTTTACTTCGGTTTCT
This sequence comes from uncultured Paludibacter sp., assembly GCA_963678465.1. Classification (GTDB taxonomy): domain Bacteria; phylum Bacteroidota; class Bacteroidia; order Bacteroidales; family Paludibacteraceae; genus Paludibacter. The sequence continues at coordinate 1,912,225 of OY782858.1, read as the reverse complement.
TCAAAACTTTCAATCATATCGCCTACGCGTATATCGTTGTAGCCTTTGATATTTAAACCACATTCGTAGTTCGTTCCTACTTCTTTTACGTCATCCTTGAAGCGTTTCAGCGAGTCCAGTTCTCCGGTGTACACCACAATTCCATCGCGTATGATACGGATTTTGTTGTTTCTTTTAATCTTTCCTTCGCGAACCAAACAGCCGGCAACCGTACCCACTTTTGTGATTTTAAATACTTCACGTATTTCTACAGTTGCAGTAATTTCTTCTTTGATTTCAGGAGAAAGCATACCTTCCATGGCCGATTTGATTTCTTCAATTGCATCGTAAATGATGGAGTAAAGACGAACATCAATTTCTTCCTTGTCGGCCATTTTGCGTGCCGAAGTTGTAGGGCGTACCTGGAATCCGCAGATAATTGCATTCGACGCAGCTGCCAGCAGAATATCCGAATCGGAAATAGCACCCACCGCTTTGTGGATTACATTTACCTGGATATTCTCGGTAGAGAGCTTCAATAACGAATCCGACAGCGCTTCAACAGATCCATCCACATCACCTTTCACAATGATGTTGAGTTCTTTAAAGTCACCCAAAGCAATACGGCGACCCAATTCATCGAGTGTAAAGTGTTTCTTTGTACGTATACTTTGTTCGCGTTGTAATTGTTCGCGCTTGTTGGCAATTTCGCGTGCTTCATGTTCGCTGGTCATTACATTGAAGTTATCGCCAGCCTGAGGAGCTCCGTTTAATCCAAGAATTAACGCAGGCTCGCCGGGTTTTACTTCAGTAATACGTTGATTACGTTCGTTGAACATGGCTTTAATTTTACCGAAGCTAATTCCTGCTAATACAACATCGCCTACTTTTAATGTTCCGTTTTGTACCAAAATAGTAGAAACATAACCTCTTCCCTTGTCGAGTGAAGATTCGATAACCGAACCCACGGCACGTTTGTTAGGATTTGCTTTTAAGTCGAGCATTTCGGCTTCGAGTAGTACTTTTTCGAGCAGTTCGCTAATGCCTAAACCTTGTTTTGCGGATACATCCTGCGATTGGTATTTTCCACCCCAATCTTCCACCAGGTAGTTCATCTGTGCAAGTGTTTCCTTAATCTTTTCAGGATTAGCACCTGGTTTATCTACTTTGTTGATTGCAAATATCATGGATACGTTAGCGGCCGAAGCATGATTGATAGCTTCAGTAGTTTGAGGCATCACGTTATCGTCGGCAGCTACTATAATAATAGCAATATCAGTTACTTTTGCTCCACGAGCACGCATAGCGGTAAACGCTTCGTGTCCAGGAGTGTCAAGGAATGTGATACGTTGTCCGTTTTCCAGTTTAACGTTATAAGCACCAATGTGCTGTGTAATACCACCAGCTTCGCCGGCAATTACATTGGTTTTACGAATATAATCGAGCAAAGATGTTTTACCATGATCGACGTGACCCATAACGGTTACGATAGGAGCTCTTGGTGCCAAATCTTCTTCTGCATCCGGTTCTTCTTCACCAATAGCTTCGATAACATCGGCACTTACAAATTCGGTAGAAAAACCAAATTCTTCAGCTACAATGTTGATGGTTTCTGCATCGAGTCGTTGGTTGATAGATACCATTATACCAATACTCATACAGGTTGCAATAACCTGATTCACTGTAACGTCCATCATTACTGCCAACTCGCTTGCAGTAACAAACTCGGTAAGCTTCAGTACGCTTTCTTCGTCGCGTTCGCGCTGAGCCTGTTCGTGCTGACGTGCACTTACGGTGTCGCGTTTATCACGGCGGTATTTTGCACCTTTCCCTTTTTTGTTTCCACTGGCCAAACGGGCTAATGTTTCTTTGATCTGTTTTTGTACTTCTTCTTCGTTGACAACAGTTTTCAACGGTTTCTTGAGCCTGTCTTTATTGGGACGTGCTGCGTTGGAAGCGTTGTTGTTTGTATTGTTCACCTTTTTAGGGTGAGCCAATCCGCTGGTACCTGTAGTTGGTTGTTCTACACGGTTAATATCAACTTTTTGATTCGTGAATCTTTCTCTTTTTTTCTTTTTAGCAGCAATGCTTTCGGGGCTTCCGGCTGGTATTACTTTTTTGTCTCCGGGCATTACCAGCTTTTTTGTCTCACCGACTGGTCGGTTTTTCTCTTCCCTTTCCTTCCGTTTCTGTTCTTTTGTTTTCGGTTTTGGGCGAGTGCTTTGATTGAGCAGCTCCAGGTCGATTGTGCCAATTACAACAGGGGCTTTGTCGATAGAAGCAAATCCTATTTTAAAGATTTCTTCTTCAGCATTGTCATCAGTTGTTGCAGTTACAGCTTCTTCTGGTTTTGTCTCTTCTGTTTTTGTTTCAACTGTTTTATTCTCAACAGGTTTTTGTTCCTGAGTTGGCTTAACGGTGTCATTTTTTGTAAGCACCAAGCGAGGTTTTTCTATTTGTATTTGCTCGGTTTGGATGCTTTCTTTCTTATCCACTGTTGGTTCTACCGGAGTTTTATCAACTTCAATAACCTCCTTAACTTCCTTAACTTCGATAACTTCATTGACTTCCTTCACTTCCTTCACTTCCTTCATCTCCTCTTTGAGGATAGGAGCAGTAGTTTCAATTTTGGCCTCAATTTTAACTTCAATAGTTTTTTCAATTTTGGGCTCAGGTTTTACTGCTTCTTCTTTTTTAGGTTCTTCTTTTGGTTGAACTATTTTTGGTTCGGCTGGTTTGTTCAGCGCATCCAAATCGATATGACCAACAGACTTGATGTGAGGAATTTGATCTTTCGATAGTGTTGTATGCAGTACTTCAACTGGTTTGATAACCGGTTTCTCTACGGGTTTTTCTACAGGTTTAGTGTTGATGTAACCTTCTAAAGCCACAGTTTCTGCCTTTTCTTTCAAATGACGTTCCTGACTCAATCGCTCTGATTCCATTTTCAGAGCCATATCTTTGTTAAATTCTTTTGCAAGTAAAAGATGTAAATCGTCCGACAACTTTAAATTAGGGTCGACGGAAAGTTTATGACCTTTTTTTGCCAAAAACTCAATGGCGGTAGTCATTCCGACATTTAAATCTTTGCAGGCTTTGCTTAATCTTATGGACATATATTTATATAAAAATTTTTGATAATTTGTGGGTAATATTTCATTACCACTCAATTAAACCGGAACGTGATTTGATAGTTGGTTATAGATCTAGCATGTAACCAATTGTTTTATTTCTCATCTTCGGCTTCTTCAGTTTTTTCTTCAGCTTTTTCTTCAGTCTTTTCTGAAACTTCTTTACTTTCTTCTTCGATTTCTTCTTCGAATTCAGCTTTTAAAATTGCAAGTAAATCGTCAATTGTTTCTTCTTCGAGGTCGGTGCGTCTGATCAGATCCTGACGTGAGATAGCCAGTACACTTTTAGCAGTATCGCAGCCAATTGCTTTTAAAGCATCAATTACCCATTGATCAATTTCATCGCTGAATTCATCGATGTAGATGTCTTCGGTTTCTTCGGTTTCGTCAATGTCGCGGAACACATCCAATGTGTAGCCGGTGAGCATACTTGCAAGTTTGATATTTAAACCTCCTTTACCAATGGCTTGAGACACTTCCTCAGGTTTCAGGTAAATTTCAGCTTTCTTATCAACTTCGTTCAACCGGATAGATGATATTTTAGCCGGACTTAACGCACGCGAAATAAACAGGCTGATGTTATTTGTGTAATTGATTACATCGATATTTTCATTCCGTAACTCGCGAACAATTCCGTGAATACGTGAGCCTTTTACACCAACGCAAGCACCTACAGGATCAATGCGGTCATCGTACGATTCTACAGCTACTTTGGCTCTTTCGCCGGGCATACGGGCTATTTTTTTTACTAAGATCAATCCTTCGTTGATTTCGGGTACTTCAAGTTCGAAAAGCCTTTCGAGAAATACGGGTGAAATACGTGAAAGGATAATCTTAGGGTTGTTGTTTTTGTTTTCGACCATGGCCACCACTGCGCGTACTGTATCTCCCTTGCGGTAGAAATCGGTAGGAATCTGTTCAGACTTAGGTAGATATAATTCATTTCCTTCATCGTCGATAAGCAACATCTCTTTTTTCCAAATCTGATAAAGTTCGGCGCTCACAATCTGACCCACTTTTTCGCTGTATTTGCTGAAAACGTTGTCTTTTTGCAATTCCATGATTTTAGAAGAGAGTGTTTGACGAAGCGTCAAAATAGCACGACGTCCGAAACCTATGAAATCAACAGTATCAGTAACTTCTTCACCAACTTCGTATTCTTCGTCAATCTTTTTTGCATCCGAAAGCGAGATTTCCATGTTAGGATCTTCAAGTTCATCGTCCTCTACTACTGTACGGTTACGATAAATTTCGAAGTCACCTTTGTCGGGGTTGATAATCACATCATAGTTTTCATCTGTTCCGAACATTTTGGTAATCACATTACGGAATGATTCTTCCATAACACTGATTAAAGTGCTTCTGTCTATACTTTTCAGTTCCTTGAATTCCGAAAAAGTATCGATTAAGTTTATGGTTTCTTTTTTGCTCATGGCTTATTTGAATCTGATAAGATATTTGGTGTATTTTATATCTGAATAATTAAAAGTTATATCTTCCTGAATTGTCACTTTACGTTTTGAACCTTCAGGTTTTTCTGTTTTTTCTATTTGAATTATAAAGTTTTCCTCATTGGCTTCGGTGAGTATTCCCGATAGTTTTTTGCCTGCTTTTGTCAATACTTCTACTTCGTTGCCGAGGTTTTTTTCGTATTGTTTCAGCACTTTGAAAGGTTCGGTCAGTCCGGCCGATCCCACTTGTAATTCAAAGTCCTCCACTTCTCTGTCGAGTGTCGATTCCACGTATCGGCTTAATTCGGCACAAAAGTCAATTTCAACGCCATCGAAAGCATCTATTTCAATCATTATCCGGTTGTCGGCACTGATGATAGTGTCTACCAAATAGTAGTCTGTGTTGCTTAAAAAAGTTTCAATTGATTGATTTATAATGTCTTTCTGTATCATGGCTGATTGGAATTTAACAAAGAAGGGGACTTCAGTCCCCTCCATCATATTCATTTTCGTATGCAAAAGTACAAATAATTCTTTAAAGTACAAATAATTATAGCAAATTTTTCTTGTTGCAGCAATTTGCTTAGTTATTTATATTGCTCAAATTGAACTTTTCGGGATAACGGGCATTTATGTTTTTATAATAATTCTGAATTTTTTCAAGATCAGCGATTTCGTCTCCGGTAGGCTGAAAAATTGCTTTAATGGCGACTTCCTTTTTTTTGTAATCGATATAAGCCAACTGAATAGGTACATTGGCTGTGACGGCGATATGATAAAAGCCCATTTTCCACTTAGGAGCCAGGCTGCGTGTTCCTTCGGGAGTTACAGCCAAATGGAATGATTCTCTTTTTGAAAATTCGTCAGCCATTTGCAAAGTGACCGAATTTTTCTTTGTTCTGTCCACCGGAACACCGCCCAGGGCCGTAAATAAATATCCCATTGGGAAGAAAAACCAGCTATCTTTTATCAGAAAGGAAGCCTTGCGTCCCAACGATACATAAGCAAGCTTGCCGATAGGAAAATCCCAGTTGCTGGTGTGTGGAGCTACACAGATAACACTTTTTTGAGGTTCGGCGACGGTAGCATATGCTTTCCACCCTGCCATTCTTAATATCAGCTTGCTTAATTTTTGCATTGTTGTGTTTTATTGTTTTTCGGGATTCCAACACCTTTTTTATTAACAGGCTATTGTTTACCCCTTTAATTCTTCTATGATCTGTTTGTTTTGTCGACAAAGATACTTCTTTTTTTATTCATCATCCGATTGTTGAAAACTAATTTAGTGTAGTATGATGCAATTTACTAACTTTGTATTTTGGAAAAACCTTATTAAAAAGATAGTTTTTTTAAGTATTTTTCTTTCATTAATAAACACTCAAAAGTATTCTGACGGAATTTGAGGAGACCAATATAGACAATGGATTTTTTAAACGAATTAAATGAAAATCAGCGCCGTGCGGTGGAATATACCGACGGAGCATCGTTGGTAATTGCAGGGGCAGGCTCGGGCAAAACACGTGTACTGACTTACAAGATAGCTTATCTGCTCAAAAAAGGTTTAGCGCCTTCGAGTATTCTTGCGCTTACTTTCACAAATAAAGCAGCACGCGAAATGAAAGCGCGAATTGCCACCATGGTGGGTGAGCGGACAGCTCGTTATCTTTGGATGGGAACTTTTCACTCTGTTTTTTCGCGCATACTCAGGAACGAAGCCGACAAAATAGGTTATACAAAGAATTTTACAATTTATGATTCTTCGGATTCGAACAGTTTGATTAAGACCATTGTAAAAGAACTCAAACTCGACGACAAACAATACAAACACGGATTGGTACATTCGCGTATCTCCTTTGCAAAAAACAACCTTATTACTCCTGATGCTTATCTGGGTAATCCTGATTTGATGAAAGCGGACATGAATGCCCGTGTGCCGATGCTTTCGGATATTTACAGATTGTATTGTCATCGTTGTAAGCAGGCTGATGCCATGGACTTTGATGATTTATTGCTGCAAACCAATGTTTTGTTCAGGAATTTTCCTGATGTTTTGCATAAATATCAGCAAGCTTTCGCTTATATTCTTGTGGATGAATACCAGGATACAAATTTTGCTCAATATCTGATTGTGAAAAAGTTGGCCGAACTGCATGAGCGTATTTGTGTGGTAGGCGATGATGCCCAAAGTATATATTCCTTTCGGGGGGCAAACATCGATAATATCCTGCAATTTAAGAATGCTTACAACAATGCACAGGTTTTTAAGCTCGAGCAAAACTATCGGTCGACGCAAACCATAGTGAATGCAGCCAATAGTTTAATTGATAAAAACTCACAACAAATCCGGAAAACAATTTTTTCGGAAAAAGAAACCGGGAAACCGATTAAATTACTGAATGTTTTTACCGACCTTGAAGAGGGCGCTGTAGTGGCTCAGCATATTTCGGCCTTGCACTACAAGGATAAATTTGATTTTCAGCAAATAGCTATTCTTTATCGCACGAACTCGCAATCCCGTGTGCTCGAAGAAGCCCTGCGCAAAGAAGGAATTCCTTACAGGATTTATGGTGGATTGTCGTTTTATCAGCGCAAGGAAATTAAAGATGTAATCGCCTATTGTCGTTTGATTTGTAATCCGAACGATGAAGAAGCCCTGAAACGAATTATCAACTATCCGGCAAGGGGCATTGGCGACACGACAGTCAATAAATTGATGGAGTGTTCGCAACTTCATGCCGTAAGTGCGTGGGAAGTGCTTGCCGATATGTTGCGTTACAATCTGCCCGTGAATGCCGGAACTGCCAATAAGCTGGCTCAGTTTTGCGAAATGATCAATGTTTTTGCAAGTCAGGTAACTACGCAGGGAGCTTATGAGTTGGTGAACAGTGTGGTTAAAACCACCGGTGTGATCAGCGATACATTTGTGGATCGTTCGCCCGAAAATCTGAGCAAACAGGAAAACGTACAGGAGTTGCTCAAAGCGATACATGAATTTTGCGAAACAAAAAATGCCAACGGTGAGCCTTCATTTTTACCCGATTTCCTTTCTGAAGTTTCTTTGTTGACCGATCAGGATACCGACAAAGAATCGGACAATGATAAAATCACACTGATGACGGTACATGCTGCCAAAGGGTTGGAGTTCAGAGCCGTTTTTATAGTGGGTATGGAAGAGGATTTATTTCCATCGGCTTATACGGTAGCAAGTGAACGCGAATTAGAAGAAGAACGACGCCTGTTTTATGTGGCCATTACGAGGGCCGAAGAATTATGTTTTATCAGTTATTCAAAATCGCGTTTTCGGAACGGAAAAACGAACTTTTCGAACCCCAGCAGGTTTATAAAGGATATCGATGCTCAGTATCTCGATCAACCTAAAGAAAAAGAATGGAGCCCTAAACAAAGCAACTCGGGCAGTTGGGACGATGATGTGGAGATAGAAAGGAATCGGTTTGGAAACGCATCCTACCCGACACCAAAACCGGTAACGCCTTCGATGCCGCCAACGCTGAAACGCCTGGTGAAGATTGAAAATCAATCCACGGATAAAGTGGTGACTGTGAACGCTGGAATCCCAACCGGAGCTTTTGTGAAGCATTCTATTTTTGGTATAGGTAAAGTGTTGGAAACAACAATTGTAAATGGTAACGAAAAAGCAGAAATCGATTTTGGAGAGAAAGGAGTGAAGTCGCTGTTGCTTAAATTTGCGAAACTCGAAGTGCTGGAATAAATGATTATCTTTGTATCAAAATATTATACACAACAAAGATAGAATTGAAAGAATTAATTTTATCTTTGTAAAGCGATTAAATGTGATTATCATAGAGCTACATAGAGTAGAAAATCGAATTAAAAAAACAATATAAAAATAACAAATATTATGGCAGAAAAACCAGCCGACGGAGTAGTTAAACCTTCGTTAGAAAAACTAAAAGCATTGCAATTGGCAATGGATAAAATTGAAAAAGATCATGGTAAAGGTACTATCATGAAGATGGGCGACAGCAAAATTGAAGATATGCCTGTCATTTCTTCAGGGTCTTTAGGATTGGATATTGCTTTGGGCGTTGGCGGTTATCCACGCGGCCGCGTAATCGAAATTTACGGACCTGAATCGTCTGGTAAAACTACCCTGGCCATTCATGCCATTGCCGAAGCTCAGAAAGCCGGAGGTATTGCTGCCATTATTGATGCCGAACATGCTTTCGACCGCGCTTATGCCGAAAAACTGGGAGTAATCACCGATGAATTATTGATTTCGCAACCCGATAATGGTGAGCAGGCGCTCGAGATTGCCGATCAGCTGATCCGTTCTTCTGCCGTTGATATAGTGGTGATCGACTCGGTAGCTGCTTTGACGCCTAAAGCTGAACTCGAAGGCGATATGGGCGATTCGAAAATGGGTCTTCAGGCCCGCTTGATGTCGCAGGCATTGCGTAAACTCACAGCCAACATCAACAAAACAAATACAACCTGTATTTTTATCAATCAGTTGCGCGAAAAGATCGGCGTTATGTTCGGAAATCCTGAAACAACGACCGGTGGTAATGCGCTGAAATTTTATGCTTCCATTCGTTTGGATATCCGTAAAATTGGCCAGTTGAAAGATGGCGATGAAGCGATTGGTAATCAAACACGTGTAAAAGTGGTGAAAAACAAAGTGGCACCTCCATTTCGTAAAGCCGAATTTGATATTATGTTCGGCGAAGGTATTTCCAAAACAGGCGAAATTCTGGATCTTGGCGTTGAATATGGTATTATCAAAAAAAGCGGTTCGTGGTTTAGCTATGGCGATACCAAACTGGCTCAGGGTCGTGATGCTTCAAAAGGAATTATCAAGGACAATCCTGAATTAGCAGCCGAACTCGAAACCAAAATAGTGGCAGCCATTAAAGCAAAATAAATGCGGGTAGAAATTTCCGTAGAAGTAAAAAAAGAAAGTTTGAGTAAAAGATGAATATTGCTGCTTTGTTATCGGGTGGTGTTGATAGTTCTGTTGTCGTTCATTTGTTGAACGAAGCCGGTTACAAGCCAACATTGTTTTATATCAAAATTGGTATGGACGATGATGAATTGCTTCATTGCAGTTCCGAAGAGGATATAGAAATGGCTTCGCTTATTGCGCATAAATATGGCTGTAAGCTCGAAGTTGTGGATTTGCATCAGGATTATTGGGATAATGTGGTGGATTACACGATTAAAAAAGTGAAACTCGGCCTCACCCCCAATCCCGATGTGATGTGTAATAAGCTTATCAAATTCGGGGTGTTTGAGCAAAGAGTAGGGAAGGATTTTGACAAAACAGCAACAGGGCATTATGCCGGAACGGCTGAGATCGATGGAAAAACATACCTGACAACCGCCAAAGATCCGGTAAAAGATCAAACCGATTTTCTGGCGCAGATTAATTATCTGCAAGTTTCGAAACTCATGTTCCCACTTGGAAATATGATGAAAAGCGAAGTGCGCGATATTGCCGTAAAAGCCAATTTGCCAAGTTCAAAGCGCCCCGATAGCCAGGGAATATGTTTTCTTGGGAAGGTAAATTACAATGACTTTATCCGCCGTTATCTGGGCGAAAAAGAAGGTCCGATAGTGGAACTTGAAACAGGAAAAATACTGGGTAAACACAAAGGATACTGGTTTCATACGGTGGGACAACGCAAAGGACTCGGACTTTCGGGTGGTCCCTGGTATGTGATTAAAAAGGATGTGGATGCCAACATCGTTTGGGCTTCGAAAGGTTTCGACGCTGATGCGCAATATGGAAATGAATTCACTATGCGCGATTTCCATTTTATTACCGAAAATCCCTGGGGCGGTGATGCCATTGAAAAAGATGTAACTTTTAAAATACGTCATACACCGGATTTTACTAAAGGTAAAATTCTTTATACCCCCGACGGTTATCGTATGATTTCAACTGAGAAATTGCAGGGCATAGCTCCCGGTCAGTTTGGCGTGGTTTACGATGCTACTTCGAAAATTTGTATCGGTAGTGGCGAAATTAAGTAGGCTGCAAATCTTAAAAATCGATTATTCTGCGACCCTGTCACTATTTGTGGCAGGGTCGCTTTTTAGTTATAAAGAATTCATAAATCTTAATCCGATAAACAAAAACAGCTTCCAATTGGTTTGAGAAAGAAAAAACTAAAATGGAATTGAAGATAAATAGCTATCCGGTGGGGGCGCGCCCCGATGTTAGCAAGCCACACCCTGATTTTTTGAATGAATTGGGTGAAGAAGGTATCCGGAAAATGGTGAACAGACACTATGACCTTATGCGCGAAAGTGATATAAAACATTTGTTTCCGGAAGATGATGAGGAGTTCGAAAAGGCCAAAATACGTTCGGCTGACTTTATGATTCAGATCTGTGGCGGTCCCGATTATTTTAATCAAAACCGCGGCCGCCCTATGCTGATCAACCGTCATAATCCTTTTGAAATTACTCCCGAAGGTCGGATTGTGTGGCTCGAATGTTATCGTATTGCTTTGCTTGAGACCAAACTCCCCGAACATTTAATTACGTCTTTCTGGGATTATATCCAGGTTTTCTCTGCATGGATGATGAACAAAAAGGCGTAAAAAGTATCCTCTTTAATGCATATTGTTATTCCTTTTTAGCGGATAATGATATGGTGCATACCGCAATAAGGGTATAAATTTACCTTTATAATGTGATTGTATTCAATTGATAAAAAGCCGATTTTTGTATCTTAAAATATACAAAACCTTTTCGTAGAATGGATACAACGCATTATCTGATAATACCCGGACTTGGAGGCTCCGGTGAACTGCACTGGCAAAGCTGGCTCGAAAAAACGCAGTCTGACTTTGTAAGAGTGGAGCAAGAAAACTGGGACGAGCCGGATATTGACAAATGGGTGGAAACGCTGAATGATTATGTGGAGAAATCCGGTGCTGACAATGTGGTGCTGGTTGCTCATAGTTTGGGTTGTCTCACTGTGTCGGAGTGGTTCCGGAGGTACAATAAAAGTGTGAAAGCGGCTTTCCTGGTGGCTCCGCCCGATATTGAAACCGTGCAACGAAGAGTAAATCGCACTCTTTTTCAGCAAAATCCTTTATTGAAACTGACTTTTCACTCGTTGGTTGTGGCGAGCAGTTCTGATGAGTGGTCTGCTATTGAAAGGTCTGAACAATATGCCCATATCTGGGGTAGCAGGTTTGTTAATGTGGGGAATGCAGGACATATTAATGCTGCTTCGGGACATTATGAATGGACGGAAGGTTTGGCTCTGTTGTACGAACTTGTTGCTATTGATGTACATTCTGCCTGAAAATCCGGTTGTAATTTATACTAAATGCCCTTTCTGATCAATTCGGAAAGGGCATTTAATTTATCCAGCTTCAATGTTTTTTCGTTTTATTCAGCCAGCAGCGAATCAATCAGGACATTAAATTCCTTTTTGAAATCTTCATAAAACAGCCCTGTGGCAGGTCCGGTGAAGCCTGTGTGAATCTTGCGCACATTGCCTTTTTTGTCGATAAACAGGGTGGTGGGATAGCCTGAGAAATTCTCAATTTCGGGCAGCACTTTTGCAACGCCTTCGGCGTCGGCCTTGCCTGCAAAGAGTATTTCGTACTCAATTCCGTATTTCGCTTTCAGGCGGTTAAGAGTTGTTTTGGAGTATTCAAAATCGTCCTTACGTTCGAAACCCAGTCCGATAATTTCCACGCCGCGTTCTTTGTTGGCTTTGTACCACGGTGCCAGAAACTCAGCTTCGTCGAGACAGTTCGGACACCAGCTGCCAAGAATGGACACAATGACCACCTTGCCTTTGTAACGTTCGTCCTGAAGTGAAATCCGGCGACCTTCGAGATTTGGAAGACTGAATCCGAGCGATGCAACGCCCTGTTTCATTTTTGCAATATTATAAGGATCGGAGAGTCCGGCCTTGTCGTTTCGGGTGGCTATTAGTCGGGTTTTGTTTCTTGTTGTATAGAAATATCCTTCGAAATTGTTCGCGCCACTGAATGTAAACTGCAAATAATAAGGACTTAATCCGCTGAAAGCAGAAAGTTCCACACCTTTGTTTGTATAAGCGCCTTCGAGAAAACGCAGGTCGCCCGAGCGTGTCAGCACCGAACCTGTGACAATGCTATTGGCCGATTTAAAGATTCCTACGTTTTTGGTTGTGTCGCCGGTATCCGAAACAAACAGAATGTCCCATTTGCCTTCAATATTGTTTGCAGGCTGTTTTTCAATTGCTTCGAAGCGACTTTTTATGTGAAAGTCGGCTCTGAAGGGCACTCCCGAATCATTTTCGATATAATTTTTGATAAAACGGCCTTCCATTTTATCGTTCGACACAATGGTGGTAATGTACGCATCGTAGGCATCGATTGGAATAAAAAGAGTATCGCCGCGAAGCGAAATACCGGTGAGCTCTACTTTTTCTTCGCCGTTGATGAGTGTGACTGACGCAGAATCTCCCTGTATGCCTTTCAGTTCGAACAGAAAGGGCGCCTGTTGATCCTGCACCTGCAATTCGCCACGCCAAATGCCATCCAGCGAATGCTGATGTCCGCACGAAATAAAAAATACTGAAGTGATCAGCAACAAAAAACTGAATTTCTTTATCATAACAGAAATTTACTATTTAACAATTACGCTTATCCGATAGATTATCTAAATCTTTAAAATTCAATACAACAGGGGCTTTGCCCCTAAAACCCCACTTACTTTTTTGTCTTAACACAAAAAAGTAAGCAAAAAAAGTCAAGACTGCGCCCGCCTCGCTCGAAAAATTAGTCGTTTGCAGGCTGAAAACTTTTAAACTCGCCCCGACGAAATACGTCGGGACTCAAACAGAAAAGTTTTCTACGCCTACTTCACTCCATTTTTCGGCTCACCGGACGAGGTCATCCTTAAAGAGGGTTTGTATAGCAGAAGTAGGTAATGAAACGGATATTCATTTTAATAATTTACGATTTACTGTTTGGCAATATGCAAAGCCGGGCGAAAAACTGTTTCGCAGGCTTTGCATATTGGTTCGACAAAAATAAGAATTATTCAAATATCCACAAATCGGTTTCTATCACATCGTTTCCCTGTGCGGCTATGGCGGCCTGGTAACTTGTTTTGTTTACCGTTTGTTCCTTGGTAGGATAATAAAGTCGGGCAGGCACTCCTCCATTCCCAAACAAAGGATTAAAAGTGTAAGTGGCGGTTGCTCCTTCGATGGTTCCGCTGAATACCACATCGTCTTTTTTGATCAGAAAATTCGGATAGCCTGTGCGGCGATATTCGCTCCAGCCTTCGAGAAACTGCGTAAACAGTGCAATGTATTTTTGGTTCAACACGTTTTGCTCGCTGGCCGCCGGCAAAGCAGCAATGTAATTGTTCTGGTCGGCTGCTGATACGCCCCATTTCTCGAGTGATGCTTTGACTGCTTTTTCGTAATCGGCCTGACTCCAGTTGTTGTGTTCCGAAATCAGAAATGCCACTTCGCTGTACTCCTGCAGCACTTCGCCAAAATTCGCAGCATTGTACACAGCACCCGGCAGACTTACTCCTGTGGCCGAAAACTTACCAGCCTGCCCTTCGGTAAGTCCGTAAGGCAATCCTACATAGTTGCCGGCACTGTTTTTCAGTGCATAAATTGCCAGTCGTGGATCGGCTACGGGAAGTTGTGGATTTTCGCCTTTCAACAATCCAATAAATACGTGCGAAATGGCAAAGTCTTTACGATTGGCAGTTACAGTGGCGCGGTAGAGTGGCGCTTCGTTGGGCGACGAACTGGCATATTTGTACACAGCATTGTCGGCATTGCTTGTAAATACGCCTTTGGCAAGCGCATCGGCAAAATGACTCTGATACAAAGTCGGGTTTTTAGCTTTCACACGGGTGGCAAAGCGCAGGCGTAGCGAGTTGGCAAATTTAGCCCATTTGGCATTGTCGCCGGCATAAATTATATCCGAGTTACCAAATGTTTTTTCAGTTGAATATTTCAACAGCGTATCTCCGGCTTCTTTCAGCTCTTTCAGAATGTCGGCATATATTTTTTCTTGCGATGCATATTTCGGTGTGATGTTGTCGGGGTTTTGTTGCAAAGCCTGAAAATCGGGATCGTTGCTACCGTACGAATGGTAGGGAACATTGCCAAACACATCTGTAAGGGCATAAAAAGCATAGGATTTCAGAATGCGGCTGATGGCTATCTGATTGGCATTGCGTCCCGCACCGTTGGCTGTGACTATATCTTTAGTGGCCGGATTTGTGTTCAGATTGATGATTTCCTGAAGGTTGTTCAAAACCTTGTAAAGTCCACTCCAGTAATCGGCTGAATAGCTGAACGGAATGTCGTAGCGCGACTGACTTGTGTAAGTGTTCTGCGCCAGTTGCTGTACGAAGAGCGCTGAGCCACGCAGAGAAATATTCTCGCTCCGGAGATTGTCGACAAGGCGTTTTTCGGCAGTTACAATCAGCGAAGTGGTTGGCACAGCCGATGGACGGTTAGGATCGATGTTCAGGTCCTCGTCGATGCAGGAGCTAAAACCTGCCACAGCCAACGAAATAATAAGTATATATATTGTTTTGAGTTTCATAACTTTTATTTTTTATCGGGTTTGAAATTAAAATTTAAAGCTGACGTTCAGACCGTAAGTAAGCGGATTCGGTATGTTCCCACCTTCAATTCCCTGTACGTTTCCACCGCTGTTGGTCAATTCGGGGTCGATTGTTTTACTTTCGCGGAAGAGATAAAACAGATTTCGTGCATACACTGAAGTGTTGATGCTTTCGATGGCGCTTCCTTTGGACAGTTTAAGGTCGTAACCCAGGGTCACTTCGCGCAATTTGATGAAACTGGCATCGAAAATATCGAAAGTGGTTGGCCCGTTATAATGATTACGTGCCCAGGCCTGTGCGCTTACGTTTTTGGTATTTGGCGCAGTGTTGGTCACTGTGTACGAACCATCGGAATTGAAAGTTACATCGCCTGTCACACCATCAATCACCACACCTGTTTCGCGGATGCCATTGGCTGCCGTTTCGGGCAAAATACCTGAGTACATGGCCACTTTATAGGTTTGCGAGAAGAATTTTCCGCCTATGCGGGAGTCAATCAGGAAGCCGAAAGTGAAATCCTTGTAGCGGAACTGATTCTGAAAACTCCAAAGGAAATCGGGCAACACGCTGCCGAGCGATTTAAGTTGCTGCGTACGCATATAAAGTCCATCGGCGCCGATCACTTTTTGTCCATCAGGAGCATATACAAAGTCGTAACCCTGCAATTGTCCGTAACTTTCGCCTTCCTGAGCCACAAGGCTTACGAGTGTGGTGCTAAGGTCGAGTTTCGAAACGGCATCCGAAAGTTTCACAATTTTATTTGTGTTTTTCGAAAAATTGATACTTGAGTTCCAGTCGAAATCACGAGTTTTAACCGGATTTGCTGTCAAAGTAACTTCAATCCCACGGTTGTTTATTTCGCCTGCATTAATCAGTTTCGAGATGTAACCAAAGGCATCCGAAGTAGGGAGCGAAATAATTTGATTCCGGCTATTGTTGTTGTAATAAGTCACATCCAGACCAATCAGATTTTTAAATAATTGCAACTGAATACCTGTTTCGATGGAAGATGTGATTTCGGGTTTCAGGTTCAGGTTGTTGAGTTGTCCTGGCAGGGAGTAGGCGATGTTGCCGTTGATAGCGGTAACCGATTCGTACACCTTGTAAAGCTGATAAGGATCGGTGTCGTTACCCACCTGCGCCCAACCCAGCCGGAATTTGGCGAATGAAAGCCATTGCTGATTTTTCAGCCCGGGCAATTCGCTCAGAATAACCGATGAGGTAAGCGAAGGATACAGATAGGAATTGTTCGCTTCGGGCAATGTTGACGACCAGTCGTTGCGAAGTGTTCCGTCGAGGTAGAATGTGCTGTTCCAACCGTAGGAGAAACTACCGAATACCGAAGCCAATGCTTTGTTGTAAATGCCTGTAGACGAACCAATGATTGTAGAAGTGGCATTGCTCAGGCTGTAAAATCCCGGAATAATTAATCCGCCCGAGGTAGTGATGTCGCTCACACGGCGCGAACGTTGCAGGTAATTGGTACCCACGTTAGCTACGAGCGAGTGTACGCCCCAGCTTTTGTTGGCAGTGGCGATCAGTTCGTAGTTAAACTCATTGTACTTCTGAAGGTATTCGGAGTACTGCGACTGCGAACGTGAGTAAACTGCAATTCTGTCCTGCGCATTGTACTGATAAATATCTCCGTTGATGCGCCCGGTGACTGTTAACCAGCTTGCTGGCGTAATTTTTACTCCCACATTTCCGTAAAGACGGTCGCGGTCTTCTTCCAGATAGCTCTCGTAAGCCGACCAGTAAGGATTGTCGATGTATTTTGTTTTTTCATCGCCAACAGTATTTGTATATCCTGTGCGGTTCCATGCCCGGGGTGTGCCGTCGGGACGTTTATATTCCTCCAGTTTTTTGTAATCCACCTGCACAGCTCCCCACTGAAAGGCTTCGAGGATAATGTTCCGGTTCGAAGCTCCTGTCCATGGACGTCCCAGCGATTTATTTTTCAGATAGTTGGCATTTCCAAAGAATGAAATAAATTTTCCGTTGGTGCTACCCGATATGTTTACGGTGTTACGGCTCAGCGAGGAGTTGGGTACAGTGCCTGTTACGTTTTTGTTGGTCAATGATACGCGGAACGATGCTTTATCGGTTGTTTGCGACAGCGAAATATTGTTGGTGTTCGATACTCCTGTGTTGAAGAAATAATTAACGTCATTTTCAGGATACAACCAGGGTTCGGGATTCAGATAGTCGGCCGGATATTCAGGATCGAGATTGTACCAGTGAAGCACAGGTGTTCCGTCGAGTTTGGGTCCCCAGCTTTCGTCCGAAGCATAATCCACAATTTTATAAGTAGTTCCGTTGATATTTGCTGTTGAAAAGGTCGTGTTGTATCCACCACCATAAAGTTTCTGACGTTCGGGAAGGCGTACCACGTTTTCGAATTCAATACCTGTGTTGAGTTCCACACTTAGCTTGCCCGATTTGCCCGAACCTTTTTTGGTGGTGATCAGAATCACACCGTTGGCTGCCCGCGAGCCGTAGAGTGCAGCTGCAGAAGGGCCTTTGAGTACGCTCACGTCGGCAATGTCGTCGGGGTTAATATCCTGAATGGTGCTTCCCACATCTTTCCCGGCGCTACCGTTGATTGTCGACGAAGTATTCAGGTCGGTATTGTCCAGCGGCACACCATCAATGACGTAAAGAGGCTGGTTATTTCCGGTAATGGAGTTGATACCACGCAGGGTGATGCGCGACGAACCTCCCAAGTTTCCTCCGCTGCTGATCACCTGTAAGCCTGCAATTTTGCCTGTCAGCGCACTCAGTGCGTTGGTGGGACGAGTCTGAAAGGCTTCATCACTAACGCCCTGCACCGAATAGCCCAGCGCTTTTTTCTCACGTGGAATATTGAGCGAAGTAATCACCACCTCGTTCAGATAAGTGGAGCTTTCTTTTAGTTGTATATTGAGCTGTCGGTCGGTGTTTACCTGAACAGTCTGTGTTTCGAACCCAATGTACGAGAAAACAAGATACTCGCCACCGGGAATGCTGATGCTGTATTTTCCCTGAGCATCTGTAATGGTTCCGGCTGATTTTGCATCTTTGTGCAATACGGTAACTCCTGCCAGTTCGGCGCCCGAGGTATCGGTCACTTTTCCGGTTACGCTGAGCAGGGCTTTGGTCTGAGCCGAAACTCCGGTAATCAGCAGGCTCAGCAACAAAACGAATGTAATCTTTTCTAACCTTAATCTTTTCATTTGCTTGTTTTATTAATTGATAAATACTGTTTCTTTTCTAAAAATAAAGACCGATAAACTTTCGTTGATCAGCCTTTTCGTTGTTGTATTTTTTATTGCTTTATTATACACGGGAAATGAGCCGACCATAAGTTTTACAGCAGCACATACACATTATATTTGAATTATTGTTTGACATTGGTTTGTTTCGGGTTTCGAGTTTCGTGTTCCGGGTTTCGTGTTCAAAATTCTCTTTTGCAAAAGTAAGCTGTGCGGTATATCCCTGAAATACCCTGTATAGGGCAAATCTTCTACCATAAACAAGGTAGGGAAGGAGAGAGATGAGAAAACAAAAAAGCATCCTCCTTTTGAGAGAATGCTTTTTCTGAACAGAAAATTGGATTTATTTTATCGCTTCGAAAGCTTTTTCGAGATCGGCTTTGATGTCGTCGATATGCTCGATACCTACCGAAATACGCAACAGGCCGGGGAAAACTCCCGCAGTGATTTTGTCCTCGGGCGAAAGCTGTTCGTGCGTGGTAGTGGCCGGGTGAATAATCAGCGTTTTGGCATCACCCACATTGGCCAGGTGACTGATAAGTTTCAGACTGTCGATAAACTTGTCGGCTTTTTCGGCGCTTCCTTTCAGTTTAAACGAGAGCACACCGCCAAATCCGCGGGTCAGGTATTTCTGAGCCAGTGCGTGATATTTGCTGCTTTTCAGTCCCGGATAGTTTACGTATTCCACCGCCGGATTGGCTTCGAGCCACTGTGCAATGGCCAGCGCATTCTGGTTGTGACGTTCCACACGCAACGAAAGCGTTTCGAGTCCCTGAATCAACAGGAAGGAGTTGAACGGACTGATGGCATTTCCCCAGTCGCGGAGCCCTTCCACACGGGCGCGGATATTAAAGGCGATATTGCCAAAGGGTCCGTCGAATCCGAATACATCCCAGAACACAAGTCCGTGATAACTGTCGGAAGGTTCGGTGAAGGCCGGGAATTTCCCATTGCCCCAGTTGAATTTTCCGCTGTCCACAATTACGCCTCCGAGCGAAGTGCCATGACCGCCAATCCATTTGGTAGCCGATTCAACCACAATGGTGGCACCGTGTTCGATAGGACGGAAAATGGCGCCGCCTGCTCCGAAAGTATTGTCCACAATGAGCGGAATGCCGTGTTTGTCGGCTACAGCTGCTATGGCTTCGAAATCGGGAATGTTCAGGTCGGGGTTACCAATGGTTTCAAGATACAGCGCTTTGGTGCTTTCGTTGATCAGCGCTTCGAAAGTAGCAGGCTGGTCGTCGGGCGTGAATTTTACTTCCACACCAAGGCGTTTGAACTGGTTTTTAAACTGATTGTAAGTGCCACCGTAAAGATGCGAGGTAGATACGAAATTGTCGCCTGCCTGCAGAATATTGTTCAATGCCAGAAATTGAGCCGACTGTCCCGATGAAGTTGCCAATGCCGACACACCGCCTTCGAGGGCTGCAATGCGTTTTTCGAACACGTCGGTGGTGGGGTTCATCAGTCGGGTGTAAATGTTACCGAATTTGCGCAGGGCAAAAAGATCGGCGCCATCGGCTGCATCGTCGAACACGTATGAACTGGTCTGATAAATGGGCACTGCCCGCGATTTTGTAGTTCCGTCCACCACCTGTCCGGCGTGAACCTGTAAAGTTTCGAATTTGTGTGACATACTTTTTAGGGGTAAGAGGTAAGAAAGTAAGGAGTAAGTATCGGAATGCGAATATACCCTGTTTTTATACCTTGATTATTTTAAATTGATTATATTAATTGAATGTGTACTGAATAGGAGTGGGGTTGGCCAGGTTGTCGTTGACGGGACAGCGGCTTTTTACCTTTTCTATCAGCAATGCTTCGGTAGCTTTGTCGGCATTGGTTCTGAGTTCAATATTTACATTGATTGATTTGAAACCTGTGCGTTCGTTGTCCGAAATACCCAGAAATTTCTCAGGATTAATATCTCCATCGATGTTGATATCGAGACTTTTTATTTCCACCTTCAATTCTTTGGCCACAATACCAAAAACCACATTCAGGCATCCGGCATAGCCAGCCAGCAGATATTCCACCGGATTGGCAGCTGAGTCTTCGCCACCCAACATTTCGGGCTCGTCTACTACAAGTTCAAAACTGCGGGCAAGGCCATGATATTTTGTTGCACCAACCCTTTTACCGTTGACGCTGAAGTTTAAATCTTTTGAAGCCATGAATATTTTTTTATTTGAAGATTTGAGAATTTGAGAATTTGAAGATTTGAAGATTTGAAGATTTGAGAATTTGAAGATTTCGAGTTTCGAGTTTCGAGTTCCGAGTTCCGCATTATCTTAGCCACTCTTTGTCCTTTTGTCTTTTATCTTTACTCTTTGTTCTTTGCTCTTTGTTCTTTGCTCAGGAGCCGAAGCATTTCAATCGTAAATTGTAAATATCTAAATCGTAAATCAAAGTGGGTATTCCTCAAATGCATAAAGCAAGGTCGACAGATAGCGTTCGCCGGTGTCGGGCAATAGTGCCACAATGTTTTTGCCTTTGTTTTCGGGGCGTTGGGACAGGACTGTGGCTGCATATGCTGCTGCGCCTGACGAAATACCAACGAGCAAACCTTCCTGTTGTGCCAACTGGCGCGAAGTAAGGATAGCGTTGTCGTTGCTTACCTGAAGCACTTCGTCTACCACGCTACTGTCGTAGTTTTTAGGAATAAAGCCTGCGCCTATGCCC
Source organism: uncultured Paludibacter sp. (assembly GCA_963678465.1). Lineage (GTDB taxonomy): Bacteria > Bacteroidota > Bacteroidia > Bacteroidales > Paludibacteraceae > Paludibacter. The sequence goes on along the minus strand of OY782858.1, from coordinate 1,891,138 downwards.
TGAATTTTGTGCGGACCGGGAGCGCCACCCGAAAGTACGGGCGAATCGGCTGGTTCCACAGCTACTATTTTTACATTGGGATTCTTTTCTTTCAGGTATTTACCTACTCCGGCAATGGTACCGCCGGTACCCACACCCGCTACAAAAATATCGACTTTGCCATCGGTGTCGTTCCATATTTCGGCTCCTGTGGTGCGATAGTGTACTTCAGGGTTGGCCGCATTTTCGAATTGTTGCGGAATAAACGAAGCCGGATTTTCTTCGTGCAGTTCAATGGCACGGGCAATAGCGCCTTTCATGCCGTTAGCGCCGGGTGTCAGCACCAGGTTAGCTCCGAAAGCTTTCAGCAGGTTGCGACGTTCGATGCTCATGGTTTCGGGCATAGTCAGCGTCAGTTTATAACCCTTTACTGCCGATACCATTGCAAGTCCGATACCAGTGTTTCCACTGGTAGGTTCAATAATTTCAACGCCCGGTTTCAGAATACCTGCTGCTTCGGCAGCTTCTACCATGGCCAGCGCAATACGTTCTTTTACGCAGCCGGCAGGGTTAAACGATTCGAGCTTTACAATTACATTTGCTTCGAGATTTTTATTCGATGCAAAATTCGAAAGTTGCAACAACGGCGTGTTACCAATCAGTTCGTTCAGATTTTTAGCTATTTTTGCCATAAATTTATTTGTTTGTGTGAGGCGATCCGGAAATTGCCCCGAGTTAGTTTATATTTTTTCTTTAGTTGACTTCTTTTCAATTCGTAAAAATGATACTATCATCTACATTGCAAAGATAGAGCTCAACCATTCCTTTCACAATCGCACTGATGTGGTATTTTTATACCCTGTTTATGGTATGCCGTCGTCAGTTTTTTTACAAATATGTTGTAAAACATAATTCCAAATACTCTCATTATCAAACCTGTTTGTATCTTTGCCTCTGTTTGAATTACAATAGAGAATGAACTTATTTCTCAGATTTCACGCTATGAAAACTGTTTACCGCTTCCACATTCAGCATCTACAAATATCGGACACCAGCATACTCTACTTATCATTTCAGACGCTCTTGTTACCATTTCAGACGCTCTTTTTACCCTTCAGACGCTATCAATTGTTGAATCGTTGAATTTTTGAATCGCCTCCTGAACTCAGAACTCAAATTCTCAAATCTTCAAATTCTCAAATTAATGCATAGGCACAAGCCTGATCATTGGAGTTGAAGGTTCTGTGTTTCGGGTTGCTTGTTGAATCGTTGAATCGTCTCCTGAACTCAGAACTCGAAACTCATAACTCACTACCCATAACGTTAAATGATCGGATGACTTTGAGTCATCCGATCATTCACGGTGGATAGGCACAAGCCTGATTATTGGAGTTGAAGGTTCTGTGTTTCGGGTTGCTTGTTGAATCGTTGAATTGTTGAAGCGTCTCCTGAACTCAGAACCCGAAACCCGGAACCCGAAACCTCCATTCGCTTAATTCGCTTAAATTCGTACAATTCGTAGTTTAAATTCGTGTTAGCATCACTTTTTTATAATCTTATGAACACTTTTCGCTTTATTGGTAGTCACTTCCATTAAGTACAAGCCATTGTTCAGTTGATCGATATCAATCTCCTTTTTATTCGACAGCTGCATTTGTAAAGCGCCCTGCAGATCGTAAATTTTTACAGCTTTCAGTTCACTGTCAGTTGCAATAAATAGTCGGCCTTCGGTGGTCGTAGGATATACCTCGCAATCAGCATTGATTTCCAATTCATCAACTGCTGTATTGAAAATGATTTTTCTGTCGGTATAAATCTTCAATCCACCAGCCGGAATATCAATAGCCATGGATGTATTCGTCACATTAAGCGTTTCGCCCGACAATAATTCGTACCAGGTTCCTGTTTTCTGAAAACTTGGATTGGCCGAGATACCTGCATCGGTACGGAAATTACCCAGGGCTACCATGTTCAAATCGGCATGCGTAAGTGCAATTCGTCGTCCTGCGTTCCAGTCGGCTTCGGCAACCTGCAACGAAAACGAACCTGTTGTAAACGCATCGGGATACAAACGACGCAACGATATTACTTTTGAAGATGCATCGTAGGCTGCCTTGCGATGTGCAAGATTCAAATAACTCCAGGCAGATGGTTTAGCATCTACCCTTCCCCCATTCGAATCTATTGAATAATCATAACCCATTTCGCCAAACTGCCAAATCATTTTAGGACCCGGAATCAATGTGGTGAAAGCAATGTTCAGAGGAACACGGGCAACGCGGGCAAGTGAATCGGTCATCAAATTACCTAATCCGAATGCTTTGGCCTTGTAAAAATTACGTTCTTCATCGTGACTTTCGGCATATCCCACCCAATTGCGCGGGCCTGCATTCATACGACTAAAATCGCTACTGCTCTGATAGCCCATGGCCGCTTGCGAATAGGCATTGTTTACATTGCGCCACAAATACATGCCTTTGTAAGCCAACTGCATTTCTTCATTATCAGCACAAAAATGTTCCAAAATAAACATTACGTCGGACTTCACAGCTTTGGCTGCATTGTAGTATTCTGCTATATTATCAATTCGCGATTGGTCGTAGTTGGAAGCAGTAGCTTCTGAACTGGATGTTTGAGTAAATCCTTTGGTCAGGTCCAGACGGTAACCATCCACTTTATATTCGGTAATCCAATACTGCACCATGCGCTTAAACATATCTTTGGTACCGGCATAAGTATGATTAAAGTCGTGAAATACGCTGTAAGGATGTGGCGCATCTACATTGAAATACGGATTCTGTGTCGATGTTTTGCTTGTCGAACTGTTCCACCACAATTTAGCATAAGGATGAATGCCTGTAGCATGATTCAAAACAATATCCAAAATCACCGCCATGCCCCGTTTGTGACATTCATCAATGAATTTTTTATACATCTCGGGACTTCCATAAGCCTTATCGGGTGCAAAATAATGGTTCGGGTTGTAGCCCCAACTGTTGTTTCCATCAAATTCCTGGATAGGCATAAGCTCAACGGCGGTAATTCCAAGTGTTTTTAAATAATCAAGTTTCGCAATGGCAGCTTCGAGCGAACGTTCTACAGTAAAATCGCGCAACAACAATTCATAAATGACCATATTTTCGCGCTTTGGCGTGCTAAAGTTGGGAACTTCCCAGTTATAAGCCGGTTTTGCCGTTTGGAATGTTGCCACAAGTCCTTCTGTTTTGCCTTCGGGATAAGCTTTTAAACCGGGATAAATAGTGTAATGCTCATTGATCCATTTGTCATTCCACGGATCGAGCACCAATTCGGTATAAGGATCACTTATTTTTATACTTCCATCTACAAAATACTGATAAGCATACATTTTACCCGGAGTCAGTCCGCTAAGGGTGATCCACCAGTAATCGCCATCTTTTTTCATCTGATATTCGTTGAGCTGTGCCCATTCATTGAATTCTCCGATCACAAAAACATTCGATTTGCCGGGAGCATAAAGCACCAATGTCACTGTAGAATTATCAATGTAATTGATTCCGTTTTTAACACCTGCTGGTCGTGGTTCGACGGTAACCGGCAGTGGAACACTGATTTTCACGGTGTCGTACACTGTCAATGCTCCCACCGTTGCCGATGCTACTACCGTATAGTCATTGGCAGTCGAAAATGTGTGACTGTAGCTGAGTGTTGTTGCTGAGCTTGCAGTTTTCACACTTGTGTTGTTTATCAGCAGGTTTAGGTTGGCTGCCACACTGGATGCTACACTGAAATCGACAACAGACCCAACCGCTACTGTTTGATTGGCAGTTGGATTTGTGAAGGTAACATTGAGTCCGGCTTTGTACACAGGAACAAAAATATCGGCACCGCCGGTATCTTTTCCTTCCTTCGTTTTATCTTCGCTTCGGAAAACAAAACATAATTTTGTCACTTTTTCTCCGGCGTTCAGCCCGTAGTAATCCGCCATATTGGGAGTGATGAGCAGCTTCCATTTATTAGCACCTAACGAAGTTAACTTATATTTAGCTGCGTTATCTCCCCACACCGGTGCATGAGCCCATGTGGAAGGACTTGTTTCGGTAAATACTCCTGTATGTGCATACACGTTTCCTGTAAAATCTTTCAGACCGGCAGTACCTTTGGTGGCATCAAAAACAACTTCAATCGTACCTGTATAATCGTCGGTAATAATCGTCGGAGTGGTAGTGACAATTTGCCCCCAAACGAAGGTGGACACCAACAGAACAAGCATTGTAAGTGTAGATTTTTTCATATTTTATTATTCATTTAAAGATTTAATTGACAATTGGATGAATTGAAACTCCGCAAATATAAAGATTTATATCTTTGCCATTTATCTAACATACTAAATAAAAGATTAGTTTTTAATGCAAACGTTTGCAATATTGATTAATTATTTTACAACAAATAAACAACTGTATTTAAACTTTTTAGCTTTACCTTTGAAAACAAATGTAAAAACACTCTTATTATCAATTCGAAACTAAATAACAACGGTATGAAAAGCAAATTAATATTTGGCGTCACGCTTAGCCTTTTTCTTCTATCATGCTCTTATGCAAATGCAACAACACCCTTCGATCAACCACCCGCCTGGGCCAAACAAGCCATTTGGTATCAGATTTTTGTGGAAAGATTCAACAATGGCGACAAAACTAATGACCAGAAAATTGAGAATACTATTGTTGAAAACATGAATATAATTCCTCCGAAAGGATGGAAAACAAGCGAATGGACAGGCGATTGGTTCGGAAAAGATGAATGGATGAAAGGCTCTGACAAATCGTTCAGTGATTTGCTGCAATACCGGCGTTACGGTGGCGACCTGCAAGGCGTACTCGACAAACTCGACTATTTACAGGAATTAGGCATTAATGCTATTTACATTAATCCGATCAACGATGCCCCATCGCTTCACAAATACGATGCCCGTAACTATCATCATATTGACATAAACTTCGGCCCCGACCCCGAAGGCGATTTGAAAATAATGGCACAGGAAAATCCGGCCGATCCTTCCACATGGCAATGGACTGCTGCCGATAAATTATTTCTGAAATTGGTGAACGAATGTCATCAACGGGATATCAAAGTAATCATGGACTACTCATGGAATCACACAGGAACTATTTTCTGGGCGTGGCTCGATATTCTTAAAAATCAATCGGCATCTGCATACAAAGATTGGTACAATATCTCCTCTTTTGATGACCCTGCAACGCCCGAAAACGAATTCAAATATGATGGCTGGTACGGAAACGCTTATATGCCTGAGTTCCGAAAAACGGAAATCAAAGGTGAGCGGATTGGAGGAAAACCTTACGAAGGAAATATCGACAATGGCGCCAAACAACATATTTTTGATGTCACACGCCGCTGGCTGGCTCCCAATGGCGACTTATCAAAAGGAATTGATGGATACAGGCTCGATGTGGCCGACCAAATCGGGCTTGCATTCTGGCGCGATTACCGGAAGTTTGTTCGCTCAGTGAAAGAGGATGCCTATCTGATAGGTGAAATCTGGTGGGAGAAATGGCCGAATGTGCTAATGGATCCAACTCCATACATGCATGGCAATATGTTTGATGCTGTGATGTTTTATCAGGTGTACCGTCCGGCACGCTACTTTTTTGCCAACACCCATCACAGCATAGATGCCCGTCAGTTGAAGGACAGTTTGCAATATCACTGGAACAAGCTCGACAAACGGAACCTGAAAGCAATGATGAATGTTTCGTCGTCGCACGATGCTCCACGTTTGCTGACCGACTTTTACAATCCGAACAATTATAAATATCACGCCAATCCGAACGAAAATCCCGCTTACAAAACCGGAAAACCGGATAAAGAAAGTTATGCAAGGCTTCGGTTGTACCTTATCCACTTGTTCACAACAGTGGGTGCACCACAAATATGGAACGGCGAAGAAATGGGAATGTGGGGTGCCGACGATCCTTACGGACGCAAACCACTGATGTGGAAAGAAATGAAATTCGAACTCGAAAACCGAAACAATATTTCGAAACAAAAACCTGTTTACGACAAAGTACGTTTCGATCAGGCTACATTTAATTTCTACAAAAAACTGATTCAGATCCGAAAAGAAAACCCTGTGCTGGTGGATGGAGAAACTGATTTTTTGTTGACCGAAGGCAAAAAGCTTGTTTATAAAAGGTATACTGATGCGTCCGAAATTATCGTTGTATTTAATTTGGAAGCCAAAACTCAAACAGTACAACTTGCAGACGGGAATTATGTGGATTTAATCACAGGCAAAAGCATAAAAGGCAAAAACCTGAAAGTGAAAAGTCTGGAAGGATTCATTCTGAAACAAAATAACTAATGCGAATCAGGGGTTGAAAATAATTCTATTTTGCTTACAACAAATTATTTCCCGTAGGCTTCGGCGTGAGCGTTCGACTGAAACTATTTTCAACTCCTGATTTACATAACTAACAAAACAAGCAGCTAAAGATATTCTCTTTAGCTGCTTGTTTTGTAATTATTGTTGGCAGGCGCTTTACTTCACCCGCTTGGCACTTAAAATCCGCACATTTTCAATCGGTCGGTCAAGCTTTCCGGTCTTTACTTTCGAGATATTACTAACAATCTCAATACCTTCGATCACCTCGCCAAAAACAGTATATTCACCATCCAAATGTGGTGTTCCACCTATCGTTTTATAATCCTTACGCTGTTGTTCGGTAAATTTAAATGCTTTATTTTTGAGCATCTCAGCTTTTACCTTCGCCAAAACATCCGATTGTATTTCAGCTAGTTTCTTCTGATTTCCTTCTTTTTTATACTTATCAATTTCAGCCCTTTGCTGGTTTGCAAATTGCAGGATTAGCTTTTCTTCCAGCTTTTTATTTTTCGAATTTTCTATCGAATCCAACTGCCGATCGGTAAAAACATGCCCTTTCACAAGGTAAAACTGTGCTCCCGACGAAGCTCTTTCCGGGTTGGTGTCATCTCCCTGACGGGCAGCAGCCAAAGCTCCTTTTTTGTGATAATACTTTGGATATACAATTTCGGCAGGCACTGTGTATTTCACATCTCCCGATCCGAGCATCGCCTTTTTCCCTGCATTTTTCGAATCCGGATCACCAGCCTGTATCATAAAATCAGCTATCACCCGATGAAACAACACCCCTTCGTAGAAACCCGCTTCAACAAGTTTCACGAAATTGTCGCGATGCTTAGGAGTTTCAGGATATAGCTTCACAACAATAGTCCCTTCGGTTGTTTTAAACTTAATCACAGGCTCGTTATCGTTTTTCTGAGAACACGAACCCGCAATCATTACATTCAACAATAAAAAAAGGATGGCTTTCTTCATAAAATCTACATTAAAAGTGTGAACAGAATAATCGCAAAAATAATCATTATTTTTTGAACCTCTACACAGCCTTAAGGATTCATCGATGAAGGACTGAAAAAACGAAGGCCCGGCATATGTTTTTCCGGTTTTATAAGCAAAAAAACAAGAAACTTAAAGAAAATGGATTAAAACAAAAAAAAATTATACTTTTGTGCTTAAATCATTACAGTTAATTTATGTACGAAGCACTACTCCAGTTAGACCCGATAAAGATAAACTTCTCAGCATCGGGCATGCATGCAATTAATATTATTCTGAGTTTCATAATGTTTGGTGTGGCGCTGGGCATTAAACCAGCAGAATTCAAAACCCTGATCAAACAACCAAAGTCTTTAATCCTTGGACTTATTTCTCAAGTCATCGCACTTCCATTGATTACATTTATAGTGATTATCGCTTTAAACAATTACATAACACCAACAGTGGCAATGGGTATGATTTTGGTAGCGTCGTGTCCGGGTGGAAACATTTCGAACTTTATGTCATCCCTATCGAAAGCAAATACAGAACTTTCGGTAGGATTGACAGCTACCACCACGCTGTTAGCTACAATCACAACACCTTTCAATTTTGCTTTTTGGGGTGGTTTATACGTCAATTTTATAAGCAAGCACGCTAAACACATGCTGCAACCGCTCGAAATCGACAATGGGCAAATGTTCGAAACTGTGTTTATTTTGCTCGGTATTCCTTTGGTAATAGGTATTTTCTTTTCGCATTATTTCCCTAAAATCACCGAAAAGCTCAAAAAACCAATACAAATACTTTCCATTGTATTCTTTATTGCAATGGTAGTCATGGCTTTTGCTAACAATTTCGATCTGTTCTTAAAATATATTTTCTACATTTTCATTATCGTATTGGTTCATAATCTTTTGGCGCTGGCAACAGGTTTCTCTATCGCTTCCATTTTCAAGTTACCAAATGCCGACCGGCGTACGCTGACAATCGAAACGGGCATTCAGAATTCCGGCCTTGGATTGGTATTGCTTTTCAATCCCAAAATTTTCCCTCCGGAGTTAGCTCTGGGCGGAATGCTTTTCATAACAGCTTGGTGGGGCATCTGGCACATTATTTCTGGCCTTAGCCTTTCGCTTTACTGGAACAAAATCGAGCCTAAATAACACTCTATTTCTATGTCGAAAATATACGAATTACCGCTTTCATTCAGGCTCGTAAAAAAATACATCCGGGTCACTTTCAAACGGTTTTACAGTGAATATATAGTACTTGGCAAAGAAAACATACCCACCGAAGGCCAGGTAATTTTTGCCCCCAACCATCTCAATGCGTTGATGGATGCATTGGCCGTACATTCAGTTTCTCCCGACAATTATGCGACAGTCTTTCTGGCCCGTGCCGATATGTTTAGGAAAAAACCATTAGCCCGGATTTTAAGAGCATGTAAAATAATGCCGGCTTTCAGGATTCGGGATGGCATTGAAAACCTTGGCAAAAACAATGAAGTTTTCGACCAATGCGTAGAAGTGCTCGAAAGCAAAAACGCTATGGGCATTATGCCCGAAGGCAATCAGGAACTCGAACGGAAAATCCGACCATTGGTGAAAGGAATTTTTAGAGTTGCTTTTTCGGCTCAACAAAAAATCGGAACTTCGGGAAGTGTGAAAATCATTCCGATAGGCATTGACATGGGCGATTTGTATAAGTTTGGTAAACATATCATTATCAACATTGGCAAACCCATTGTCGTTTCGGAATACATGACAAAATATGCCGAAAATCAACCGGCTACCACCAACGAAATTCGCAACGACCTGTCGACTGCTCTTGGAAATTTAGTTGTAAATTTAGATACCGACAAGTATTACCCGGCTTTCGAAGTAGCAACGCAGCTAAGCAACACAGCTATGCTCGAAAGCATGCAACTTAAAGAAAACACCGTCAACCTGTTTTATGCCAGACAGGAGATTGGACGTAAATTAGTTAGCTTAGAACAGAGTAACACGGAACTTGCCGAAGAACTAAATACTTTATGTGCTAATTTTGAAGATATAAGAAAAAAGCTGAATTTACATATCAATAATTTTGAACAACGATCAGTTCATTCTGCCTCAACGGCGCTTAAAGCATTAAGATTATTACTTTTATCGCCTGTTTTTCTGATCGGTCTTGCACTTAATTTTCTACCGTTTTTCACTCCGGTTGTTGTTCGCAAAAAGTTGAAAGTAAAGTTCGAAGGCTTCTACACCTCCATACATTATGTTGTTGGGATACTTGGTTTCCCCATTTTTTATCTTTTACAAGCCATTCTGTTTTTCAGCATTTCCGGCCTTAGCTGGTGGTTGATTTTGTTATTTATTCCACTGGAATATCTTTCGGGCAAGTGGGCTTTCAGTCTTTATAAACATTACAAAAAAACAAAGGGAGAAATCAACCATTCGATTGTAAAAACAAAAAAAGAAAAAGACTACAAGCATTTGCTACATCTCCGGTCAGCCATCATCGATATAGTAATGAAGTAACAAAAAAAGGATGAATTTTTACAATTCATCCTTTTTTATTTTGCTAAAAGTCAGTTATTCCTGTTTCCCTCTTAAAAGATGGACAACGCCTTTTCGGGAATGCTTTTCTCCATCGGCGCCTACAGCTTCAATCACATATAAATAAGCACCTTCTTTGGCTTTTTTTCCATTGATAGTTCCATCCCACCCCTTTTGTGGATCGGTCCAGAAATAAAGCTGGCGTCCCCAACGATTAAAAATCCAGCACTTGAAAGACAGGATAGATTTATAAGCCACCCTGAATTCATCGTTCAATTCGTCGCCATTATCAGGCGTGAAAACCGGAGGCACCTGAATATCGGAAGTTGTAATTTTCACCGTGACCGAGTCGGTATTGCTGCAAAATTCATTACTTGCAGTAAGTTTCACAACATAAGTTCCTGATTCGGTAAAGGTATAGCGTTGATCCTGATCGGCACGGTTAAACAACAAACTGTTGTCCTTTTTAATTTGCCAGTTATAATACTTTGCTACCGGCGTATTGGCATTGCTCAAGAACATAATATCAAGAGGCGCCGAGCCCGACAACGCCGAAGCATTTCCCGGTCGCTCATCTTCCTGCAACTCCCCGCGCACAGCAGTAGTCGTTGTAATATGAGTTTCGACCCTTACCGCCGAATAGAGTTGAGATTCAACAGAAGGGAGAGGCGAGATGAACAGATCTTTGGCAAACTGATCGCCCTCGATCCTGAATTTTGTATCGCACAACGGAACATCTGTGAGATATATTTCAGACTTAGGTAATTTTAGATTGTCGGTAATCACTTTATCGTTCCATTTTTTATCCGACGCCCATTCTTTCGTATTGTAACTTAAGGCGAATTCCCTGTCGATTGTATAAGTAGCGCCATTTACAGACTTGTACTGCATCAGCGGTATATTCGCACTTAAATTCAACTTCAATTCATCGCACTGATTTTTAGATGGTTCATTAGCACTCAATGATACAAATTGTGGTAAATACTCCAGATAGTCGATCACCCAAATCGTAGTTTTAACACCGTCGACATCCAAAATATAACCGCTGGCATTTTCTACGTTAAAGTTCTCGGCCTGATTACTGATTGATTTCGCAGGCTCCGAAAACTTATACCAATTGATTGTTGTGTAGTTTCCGGTATATTTCAACGAGGAAGACGATGTTAAGCCATTGAAAACAAACAAATAATCTATGTTATTGTATTGCTTGTGGTAGGATTTAAAAGTACCGGTAGCCGTTACCTGTCCGAATATCAGAACGGTGGAAATGAGCGATATGTAAATCAGAAATATTTTCTTCATGGATATAAAAATCTATTAACCATTGTAACTACTGCAAATGTACATCTTTCTCTTCAAAAACAAAAAAAACCTTCATTTATTGCCGTTCTACACAGTTCAAAGCATATTTTTTGTACATTTGCAACGTTAAGACACCCGATTGTTAGTTTGATATTTTACATATCACATTCAATATGTGCTATTTATATTTAACGGGCAAGTTGCATTTAATTAATCATTACATTCATATATATCATGAAAAGTTTTTTGATCAAAACCCTCCCGATATTCTTGCTGTTCATCTCCTTTCAAGCATGGGGGCAGCAAGATAATTTTCCTGTAAAGAAAATAAACGGAACTGATTATTACCTGTACACCGTACAACAAGGCGAAGGTTTGTACTCTATAAGTAAACGTTTTAATGTATCGCAAGCCGAAATAAATAACCTTAATCCCCAAATCCACGAGGGCTTAAAGGCCGGACAAGAAATTGTGATTCCTATCAATGAGAAAAACATAAGAAATACAACTACCGCATCGCCAACACAAAAATCCGACAAAGAAAAAACTGTATCCAAAAAAGAGACGGAAATCGTAAAGCACGTTGTACTGAAAAAGCAAACACTTTTCGCTATCAGCAGAATATACAACATCTCTATCGACGACATAAAGAAACACAATCCGGAGGTAGAGAACGGACTTAAAGTAGGAATGATATTGAACATTCCGATTGACGATGCTACAAAAGCTGAAACCGAAAAAATCAACAAACAATCCACAACTAACGATAAAGAAATCAAACAATACTATAACCGAAAAACAAAAGATACTATTGTTTATATCGAACATATCGTTAAAGAAAAAGAAACATTATATTCAATAAGCAAACTATACAACACTGAAATACAAAGCATTATTGATCTAAATCCGAAATCGGACGAAAAGCTCAAAATAGGTTCAAAATTAAAAATTCTGAAAACCCCGGCTTCCAAAACAACAGAAAACGAAAAACCAATTGTAAGTGCGAAAGCCGAAGTAGATAATGTGAAGTTCAATACACGGATTTTCGAATCGGTGCAACCCAACAAAACACCTTACAAAATTGCCTTTTTACTCCCGTTCATGGTCGGCAATAGCAAAGCGGATGCGAGTATTGATAAGTTTATCGAATTTTATTCGGGTGCATTAATTGCCATTCAGGAAGCAAAAGAACATGGAATTTCGTTCGAGATTTCGACATTCGACACCGAAAAAAGTGAAGAAAAAATTCAGGAAGTGCTCCAAAACCCTGAATTAAAAAATATGGATTTAATCATTGGTCCGGCCTATACCAATCAGATTCCCTTTGTAAGTGACTTCTCTAAAGAAAATAAAATCAACACTTTGATTCCATTTTCATCGAAAGTTTACGATGTAAATGTAAATCCGTATCTCTTACAGTTTAACCCGGGAATAGCTGTAGAAGTGAAGTTCATTGCCGAAATGCTGAACAATGAATACCGAAACGATAACATTGTTTTTTGTGATGTTCCTTCCGTTAGCATTCTGGACGATGGATATGAATTTGCATTTGAACTTCAAAATGAACTTCGAAGACTCAAAAGAGAATTTAGCAAAACAGAATTGATCGACGATAACGCCGCATCGCTGCTGAAGTTGCTCGAAAATGATCAGAAGAATGTGGTATTCTTCAACACCAATAAATATTCATCGGTTACAAACTACATCGACTCGTTGGCAACGTCCGACAAAAACAAGGAAATCGTTTTATTTACCCAATACAGTTGGCCTGAGATTAAAAACGCACAATTGGCAAGCTTTAGCATAGCTCCGTTTAAATCAGATTTTTCAGGCTCCGAACTAAATCTCTACAACAAACAGTTTTCGAAATTATTCAATTGGAAACCTACCTCAAACACACCACGTTACGACATCTTGGGTTACGACCTGACCAACTACTTTGTGGCACTGATGTATAACTATGGCAATAATTTCTCAAGCAAAAAAAACAAATTACTCGTTTCGTCGGGCATACAATCTCAATTAAAATTTGAACGCGTAACAGATAAAACCGGATACGTAAACAAACAATTGTACTATTTTCTGCAAAAAAACAAATAAGAGCAAACCGCAAAACAGACATCCCATCTTCTTTCAATATGAAATCAAAAATCAAGTTCATCCTATTAACGCTTACAATCTTAGCCATCCCAACAATTCACGCCCAAAAAACAATATTTGAACCTGAAGTTTACTTGGGACTCAATGGTGGTATGACTGCCTCGATGCTCTATTTCAATCCGCAGGTAAAACAATCGTACCTCACAGGCTACAATGGTGGACTTACTTTCCGCTACATTGGAAAGAAAAGCCTGGGCGTACAAGCCGAACTTAACTATTCGCAACGAGGCTGGAAAGAGAGCGATGGGCTCTATGCACGCCAGCTGAATTATATCGAACTGCCGTTTATGACGCATTTCAATTTTGGAGATAAATTCCGTTATTTCTTTAATATTGGCCCAAAAATCAGTTATCTTCTTTCTGAGAATATTCTTATCGACAACACTCAAAATTCTACTGCCGAACAACATATAAAAGCGGTAGAAAACCCGCTTGATTATGGATTTTCACTGGGAACAGGCGCATTAATTAAAATTAAAAAGCAAGTATTGCAAATCGAAGCCAGAGGAAACTACAGCGTAAGCAATGTTTTTTCGGATGTGAAAAAAGACTATTTTAATTATTCAAACAATCTCAATGCTTCCGTAAATTTCACCTGGCTCTTCCAAATAAAATAAATTCGCTTCAGAAAACACGTAAACACTTTCATTTGTACAAATCGACCACCTTTTCCGTCTTTTTGTACCCCCTATTTCTCGCAACAACACAATATCTTTGTAAAACTTATTTTTTAGTAATCGATTAATTCATGTTAATTAATCGCGTTTATTTTTGCATCCCATAAATTATTCGTATTTTTGGTCGACCAATTATAGAACGAAGTATTTTCAACATAAAATCGAATTTATAAAAAGACATAAAAGATATAAAGCATGAAAACCAATTATGAATTACGTTATGCATCACATCCCGAAGATGCAAAAGAGTACGACACTTCTCGTTTGAGGAAAGAATATCTGATTGAAAAAATCTTTTCGGAAAACGAAGTGAATATGGTATACTCGCTGTACGACCGCTTGATAGTAGGTGGAGCAATGCCAGTAAACGAAACACTTACACTGGAATCAATCGATCCGCTCAAATCAGATTATTTTCTTTCCCGACGTGAATTTGGCACTTTCAACGTAGGTGGCGCAGGTAAAATCACTGTCGATGGAACTACATTTGAGTTGGGATATAAAGAAGCTTTGTACCTTGGCGCCGGTAATCGCGAAGTAACATTCGAAAGTATCGATGCCAAAAATCCGGCTAAATTTTACTTCAATTCAGCGCCGGCTCATAAAACATTCCCCGACAGAAAAATAACAAAAGCCGATGCCATTGTAATGGAACTTGGCTCCCTTGAAACATCAAATCACCGAAACATCAACAAGATGCTGGTTTGTCAGGTGCTTGAGACCTGTCAGCTTCAAATGGGAATGACCGAACTGGCTCCCGGAAGTGTATGGAACACCATGCCGGCACATACACACAGTCGCAGAATGGAAGCCTACTTCTATTTTGAAGTTCCCGAAACAAATGCAGTGTGCCATTTCATGGGCCAACCCGACGAAACCCGCCACATCTGGATGCAGGGCGATCAGGCCGTTATATCGCCCGAATGGTCCATTCACTCAGCTGCCGCAACAAGCAATTATACCTTTATATGGGGAATGGCTGGTGAAAACCTCGATTACAGCGATCAGGATTTCAAGAAAAATACAGAGCTTAGATAAGTAGTTACAAGGAAACAGTTACGAGTAACAAAAAAGATTGTTTAGCTGAATTTCAGTAAACAGCTCATTAATTATCATTATTAATCAGAAATTTAAAAACTTACAAAAAAATATGAACCAATTTGATTTAACAGGAAAAGTAGCCCTTATAACAGGAGCATCTTATGGTATCGGTTACGCTATTGCCTGCGGTTTGGCCAAAGCAGGTGCAATTATTGTTTTTAACGATATCAATCAGGATCTTGTAAGCAAAGGTATCGAAGCTTACAAAACCGATGGCATTGAAGCACACGGATATATTGCCGACGTTACCAACGAAGAACAGATTAACAACATGGTAGCTCAAATTGAAAAAGAAGTTGGAGTTATTGACATTCTGGTAAACAATGCAGGCATTATCAAACGTATTCCTATGATTGAAATGACCGCTGCTGAGTTTCGCCAGGTTATTGACATCGACCTGAACGGCCCATTTATCGTATCGAAAGCTGTACTTCCAAGTATGATTAAAAAAGGGGCAGGAAAAATAATCAACATCTGCTCTATGATGAGCGAGTTAGGTCGTGAAACGGTTTCGGCTTATGCAGCTGCTAAAGGCGGTTTGAAAATGCTGACAAGAAATATAGCCTCCGAATATGGCGAATTCAATATTCAATGTAACGGACTCGGGCCGGGCTATATCGAAACTCCTCAAACAGCGCCAATACGCGTTGCCGGACATCCATTCAACGAATTTATTATTGCCAAAACGCCTGCTGCACGTTGGGGAAAAACCGAAGATCTGGTAGGACCTGCAGTATTTCTGGCTTCACCTGCTTCAGATTTTGTTAATGGTCACGTGCTTTATGTTGATGGTGGAATTTTGGCATACATTGGTAAACAACCAAAATAACGCAGGATTTATTCATTTTCAATCAAAGTTATCGAAATGAAAATAAACGGATATATACTATTTGCAAGTCTTTTTCTCTGCTCCTGTGCATCAGGTCCACGCAGTATAATTGTTGAAAACACTACTGCCAAAAATAGAATAGCCGAAATGGTGGAGGTAAAAGTTTCGGCTTTAAAAGCCGGCTTTGAGAAAAAAACATATGTTCTGAAAAATGCTGATCAAAAGGAAATTCCATATCAGTTGATTTACGGCGAAAACAAAAAGGCTCAAACCCTTATTTTTCAGGCCAGTGTAAATGCTAACAGTGCCAGCACATTCACTTTGTCCGAAGGCAAACCATCGGCTATTGAGCCTAAAACGTCAGCCCGGTTTGTACCCGAACGCAAAGACGATTTTGCATGGGAAAATGATTTGGCAGCCTACCGCATGTATGGTCCGGCGCTTGCCAACGAAAACCCGAGCAACGGTGTCGACATTTGGCTCAAGAGAACCAGCCAACTTGTAGTGGACAAACGATATCGCGATGAACTTCAGAATGGCATCACCTATCACGTCGACCACGGCGATGGACTGGACTGCTACAAAGTAGGCCATACTCTCGGAGCCGGAGGTATAGCTCCTTATGTTGATGATAAATTGTGGATTGGTAATCACTACGATAGTTATAAAGTATTCGAAAACGGCCCGCTCCGTTCTACTTTCGAATTGACATACGACTCAGTAATTGTTGGCAAAAACACATACAAACAAATCATCCGAATCAGTACAAATGCAGGAACAATGCTCAACAAAGCTGTTGTTCGCTACGAAGGAGCCAAACAAACAATGAAACTTGCCGGTGGAATTTTTCTTCACGACGGGAAAGGTTCATTAAAAGTTACACCTGAAAAAGGCTTTGTGGCTTATGCCGAAAATGCAGTTTCGGATGCAGGATTACCTTCGGGACGGAATTACATTGGTGTTTTTATCCCCGACAAAAAAACTGAAAGTACGAAAGACAGTTCGCATATTTTATTGAGTGCCGACTATACTGTAGGCGACGAATTCACTTATTACTTTGGTGGAGGCTGGAGCAAATGGGGATATACAAATGACAATGAATGGTTTAAAGCCATGGAAACATTCACCGAAAATGTAAGGAATCCATTGAAAGTATCGCTAAAATAAATTTTACAAATTAGCTCGTTGATTCCCTGTTTCATTTTTTTGAAGCAGGGAATTTTTTTTCACTCATGGTATCAATCTCATGGTCAGCCTTTCATTTTTCAACTTAAATCAGTACTTTTGCATATCAATAATTTAAATTTCAAAAGGCCAAGAATGGTTATCCTGCATATAGAAACTTCCACTAATGTTTGTTCGGTTGCGCTGAGCGAAGCATCAAAATGTATTTTCAGAAAATCAAATTCCGATGGTATGAATCATGCAGCGTTGCTTAGCTTGTTTATCGAAGAAGCGTTGAGTTCACTGAAAACCGAAAACAAAAAATTAGATGCCGTAGCTGTGAGTAGCGGACCCGGATCGTACACCGGATTACGCATAGGTGTTTCTACTGCCAAAGGGTTGTGCTATGGTCTTGATATTCCGTTAATTGCTGTGAGCACACTTGAAGTCATGACACAGTCGGTACTATCAAGCGTCGGAACTTCTGATAATTTTCTTTTCGCCCCAATGATAGATGCCAGGCGCATGGAAGTTTATACTGCCTTTTACGACGCGCAATTACAAATAACAAGAGAAATAAGTGCCGACATAATAGACGAAAACTCATACAGAGAAACGCTTGCCAGCCAAAATGTATATTTCTTTGGCAATGGCGCCGAAAAATGCAAACCTGTAATCGTTCATCCCAACGCACATTTCCTTGACAATATCGTTCCAATGGCCGAAAACATGATTCCTATAGCCGAACAGGCCTATGTTGCGAGCCGTTTTGAAGATGTGGCATATTTCGAACCATTTTACCTGAAAGAATTCTACACAACAGCCACTAAAAAAAATCTCTGAATTCACTTCACTCTATCGTGAAAGAATCCAGAGATTTTAAATGGATAAAAAACTTTTTTATTTCTGAACCAACACCCAGGCATCGGCAAAACGGGTTTTTATTTGATTAATTTTAGAACGAGCCTGCGAGTATTCATTGAATGAAGCAATTAATACGCGGTACCAACCCTGTTCATTGATAACAATAATGGCTTGGTTTCCTTCGCTGAGCAAAGTAGATTGTAAGCCTTTAGCGTTTGTTTGGCTTTTAAAACTTCCCACCACAACATGGTATCTGAATTTTAATGCAGCAGCATCACCGTCCGAAAGAGAAAAAGTTTCATTGCGTGTCACCTCTGCTTCTGACGAAACAACTTCCGGTGTAGTATTTACAACAGGAGTTGTAACAGTAGGAGTAGTTGTAGTAGTGGTTGCCGGAATATCAGCGCCTTTTATTTCAGCTACTTTTTGTTTTGATTTACATGCAGTTCCTGTCATTGCTACAATGGCTAATGCAAGAAAAAACCTGATTGTTTTGTTCATAATTTTTATTATTTACGTTGCTTGTTATTTATGTTGCAAATATGCCTAAAAAAAATTTGCCAACCAACAAATTACAAATGTTTTAATAAAAAACAACGAATACAGCTAAACAAAAGAGCCGTTTGGCTTGTTAAACGAGTATAATTAAACAAACAATAATTCATTAAAATAAAAAGAACATTATGAAATTTACTTTGCCAGAATTACCCTATGCACACAATGCATTGGAACCAATTATTTCAGAAAAAACAATTGCTTTCCACTACGGAAAACACCATTTGACTTATGTAAACAACCTCAATGGCCTGGTTGTTGGAACTGAATTTGAAAATGCTGACTTAGATACCATTGTAAAAAAATCAGAAGGTCCGATATTCAATAATGCAGCTCAAATTTGGAATCATAATTTTTATTTCTTCTCATTAACTCCCAACAAAGGAAGCAAACCAAGCGCCGAAATTGCAACTGCAATCGATGCTGCATTTGGTTCGTTCGATGCTTTCAAAGATGAATTTGGAAAAGCTGCCATTACCGTATTTGGTTCAGGATGGGCCTGGTTGGTAAAAGATGCTGAAGGAAAACTTTCAATCGTAAAAGAAAGTAACGCCGGAAATCCTATGACCCGCGGACTTACTCCACTTCTTACATTCGATGTTTGGGAACATGCCTATTACATTGACTATCAAAACCGCCGCGCCGATTATGTAGCTGCACTCTGGGATTTGGTAGACTGGAATGTTGTTTCTTCGAGATACTAATAATTACAGGTTTATTTACAAATAAAAACGAGACTGTCATATCTGCGACAGTCTCGTTTTTTATTTTATCCTATCGGCCAAGAAAGGATATTTCTGAAGTATTTCGCTCTTTCTTTTTTCGGTATTTTCCCTGAAAAGCACATATTCGGGCGATGACGGATGCAGTGGCCGGTGTGCACTATCGGCAGCCAGTTGTTCAAGCTTTTTCATGAGTTGAAGCGTTTCTTCGCTAAAAACCGATGCGGAGAATTTAGTCCAGATATACTCCACTGCAACATCCGAAGGGTGAAGCATATCCGAAGCATAAAAACGATAATCACGCAATTCGTCGATCAAAAGTTCATACGCAGGGAAATAATGTACATTATCAAATTGGTTTTGAAGCGCATCCACAGCAAGCAACAAAGTACTTTTGCTTATTGTATTTTCGTGAGCTCCATCTTTCCAGTGGCGAATAGGACTTACGCTGAATACGACATTTAAATTTGGATATAACGCTTTTAGTTTCGTCAGCAAATCCGAATAACCTTCTGTAATTTCGTCAACAGTCAGTCTCCGACGGTTAAATTTATCGGACGGAAGCTTATGGCAATTGGAAACCACTCTTCCACTCTCTTTATCAGTAAAAACCCATGCAGTTCCAAAAGTTATTAAAAGCACATCCGTGTTTTTTATAAACACTGAAGCAGACTCAATACGTTCGTTCATTTTCGAAAGACACGCTTCACTACTTACATCCGAAAACAAACTGCTGTGCGCAAAGCTATGCCACAAGGACTTATATTCAAAAATATCGGATGTAGTAAATCTCTTATTCTCCAACAACAAATTTATACTATTCAGGATGGAGACCGGATTGTACAACACACCGAAAGGGTTGATTTCTGTTTTGAAAAAAACATTTTTCATTTTCAAACCCATATTTTCGGAAAAACACGAACCTAAAGTGAGAATGTTACTTTGGTAGTCCAACCGAAACGAATAAGGTTTAATATCGATGGTAGTTCTGAACATACTTATTAATTTAACTTTGAGATATTGTACTGTATCATTAAAACAAAAGTACCTAAAATGTTTGAATACAAAAAAAGCTCCGAAAAAATCCGGAGCTTTTAATAATCAAGAAAAATATGATTTATAGCTTTGCAGTAGCAGCAGCTTTTTCCTTGCAACAAGCTTTTTTCTCAGCTGTAGCAGCAGCTTTATCTTTACATTCAGCTTTTTTTTCAGCAGTAGCTGCTTTGTCTTTGCAACATGCTTTAGTTTCGGCAGTAGCTGCTTTATCTTTGCAACATGCTTTAGTTTCGGCTGTAGCTGCTTTGTCTTTGCAACATGCTTTAGTTTCGGCAGTAGCTGCTTTATCTTTGCAACATGCTTTAGTTTCGGCTGTAGCTGCTTTGTCTTTGCAACATGCTTTATCAGTTGCTTTTACTTCAGTTTTAGTTTGCACTTTAGTTTTGGTTGCTGTTTGTGCTGTTACATTTACCGACACAAAAATAGCCACTAACGCGAGAAGAATTAAGTTCTTTTTCATTTAACAATTTTTTAAATTAATGTTTTCCTTCGGCAAAGATCCAATTGCCGCACTTGGTATTCAATTAAAATTATAAACAAAACTCTTGAATAGAAAGTTTTTTTAATTAAAAAGATAAATAAAACAGAAAAACATCTATTTTATGGCGATAAAAATAATGATTTCTCTGTAATTTATTCACACTTCGGATTTTTTTTTAGCTTATTTAGGAAATTGTATTCAATAAGCCGGCAAAAAACTCTTTATTGATCAGTTGGACGCTTCGTTTTTTACTGCAACTTCGTAACCAAGTTTTTCGATGGCCTTTTGTAGTTTCGCCACATCATTTTTTGCTTTTGTATAAATAACCTTTACTGTTTTGGCATCCAGGTCCACCGATAGTGCTTTAACTCCTTTTTCGAAAGCAATATTTTTCTCTATTTTTTGTTTGCATTTCTGACAATCCATCGACACCTGATACACAACAGTGGTATCGTTTGGATTTTTACCGGCAGCATACAAACTAAATTGAGAAAGCATAAATGCAATGAAAAGGATTGATTTGATTTTTAGTTTTTTCATAATGATATCTATTTTATTTAACGTTTTTTAGTCACGATTGATAGCCCAACGAAAACCAAGATAAATCTTTCGTCCATGCATAGGACCCCAAACCACCGATGCATCAAAATCATTGCTGAAAGGATGCTGCACATCGATAATCGGATTTTCCTGCACAAAGTTGGTGAGGTTCTCCGAGCCAAGGTACATGGACCATGTTCTGAAGTATTTTGTTATTTGCGCATTCATAATTGTGTAAGCTCCAAACTCCTTTGCCCATAATGGCTGATTATGATCGGGATCGGGCAAGCGTCCGCCACCGTTGAACTGTGCAGTAAAATCGAACTGCCACTTTTTTAACGGTGTCTGATAAGACGCAGTTATTAAGCTCTTCGAACGACTCGTCAGTGGTTTTTCGCGCAACAGTCCGCCAATAGTTGTTTCGGCATCAGTAATACGATGCGCCAATGTCATGGTGAGGCCTTTAAGCACCTCCATATTGGCTTCCAGCTGCGCACTACTCGAATACGATTTACCACTTAAATTAGAAAAACTAACCATATGCGGGTTCGAATCCATATCCACCACCACCTGATCGATAAAATTAGTATAATACCATTCGGCGGTAAGGCTCAGCTCACGGCCAAAAAGCGGAATAAAACTTTGTGCGCTCAAACCATAATTCCAGGCCTCTTCCATTTTTATATCCGAAGCAATTGAAATTGACCTGTTGCTCGCAAGCAGAAAATTATTCTCGGCAAGAATGTTTGGCGATCGATATCCCTTACCAGCACTGGCTCTGAAATGCAAATGGTCATTTGCATTGTATTTCAGGTGCAAGCGGGGCGTTACAAAAGCTCCGTATTCAGTATTATAATCGGCACGAACACCAGCCAAAGCAATCAATTTATCATTTAAATTCAATGTATATTCGGCAAAAACTCCGGGAACAAACTCTTTACGCGGAAAAACAGAGGACTGCAATACTGTAAGTGTTTCGTTATAATTATCGTAATTAAAACTTGCTCCGGTCGAAAGCTTGCTCTTTTCACCAAGGTTAGTCTGAAAAATTAAATTTGCATACAAATTTCCCTGCTTTCCAACATATTGTTTATGACCATAATGAGCATCTTGCTGATGCAAGGAACCACTCACAATAAATCCAACACTTTTTTCGGTAGTATGATCAAACACATAACCATTTTTCAGGAAAAATTCATACCTTTCGGTATCGATACCAATATGGTAATCACCTGTAACCTGCCCGCCCATTCTTTTTTCGGAGAGGGCACGCACAAATGCCTGCGAAACGTAATTGCCATGCGTATAATACCAACGGTTTATAAAGTTATACTGCTTTACCATAGGCATATCCATGAAATTATCATTGTTTTCGTCGATGGACATTAATTCATCAGAAGCATGTACTAAAATTCCCGTAGAAAGATGTTCCGAAAGTTTGGCCGACGCATTTACATTTGCTTCCACCCTTCCGGCATCACTTGCAAAAAGATTAGCGGCAACAATCTCGCTGGTTTGAGGCTTTTTATACTCAACGTTAATTTGACCCGTTACCGCCTCGTAACCATTAATTACCGAAGCTGTACCTTTCGACACCTGAATACTTTCCATCCACGGTCCCGGTATATAGCCTAATCCGTAAGCCGAAGCAATTCCTCTCAAATTAGGAATATTCTAGGTGAGCATTTGAACATAAGTTCCTGATAATCCAAGCAGTTTAATCTGCTTGGCTCCGGTTGCTGCATCGCTGTACGAAACATCGACCGATGGATTGGTTTCAAAACTTTCGGACAAATTGCAACAAGCCGCTTTGCACAATTCGGTAGCTGTAATTTTTTCGGTCTGAAATACCGCCGTACGGGGTTTTATAGTTCCCAAATTTTTACTAACAACCGATACTTCCGACAGTTGAATTTGCTCACTCAGTTCTACTTTTAAAAACTCGTTAACATCGCTTACATGCAATGTATCAGGAGTAAATGCTACATTACTAAGAACGAGTAAGTTATTTCCACTTTGCAAAGGAACTGTAAATTCGCCCGAATTATCGGAAACGGTTCCCACTGTACTGTTCAACCAGTATATATTAACACCCGGAATTGGTTCTCCTTTTTTATCGGTAACTCTCCCTTTCACTGAGGCAAAAGCACATACATGGAGAAAAACCAAACTAAATAATATTAATTTAAATTTCATTTTCAAAGATATAATTGTAATTGATAAATACACAAAAGCGCAAACAATCAACAGATTGCATGCTAAAACCGGCAATGTCAACTAAAATTAAATCAGCAGAACAGCGTTGAGATTCAGAATATCTCTTCCTGAATTTGGAATGTAATTGGGTGGAGAATGTCGAAAGGCAAAAAATGCCTCAGGCTGCTCGAAAGCAGAGAATAGATCATTTGTAAAATAAAACAGTTGTATTTCAGACACTGAGTCGAATGAGATATTAGTAGCTACAACTGATGGGATTTCAACTTTTAAACGCAATACATGACAACCGTTGGGATGATGATTTATATCCGAACAGGTAAAATCATCCGAGCTTTCGTGTGAACAATCGTTGGAATGAGAATGCTCTTTTTCATGACATGACATGAGCGCTATATTTTCTATTCCTACAACTTCACAATGATGACAACAATAATTTATAATGTTGAATCCTGTTCCAGCGAATAAAAAATACAGTCCGAAGAAAAGCGAGAATATGTATTTGATCGGCCTTTTCATGTTTACTGATTGCAAAGAAAGCTACAATTTATATTATTGTGAAATTTTTATGTTGTTTTTCAGATATTTTATAAATTATATGCTTAAATGTCCTATTTTTGTAGTCTGAAATAATTCAAATAACTTAAACATGAAAAAAATATATATATATATTATTTTAAGCCTTATAACACTATCTTTATTTAATTCGTGTAAACAAAAAACGATTAAAACGATAGATAAAACAGCGCAACTGACCGGGTTTTTATCAAATGACACTACTAAAGGCTCCATAAAAATTGATATTACAGTGGAAATGCCGGTTTGCTTGGATAACGAAAGAGTACTGGACTCGATCAGATCCGAAATAATCAGAAACTTATTTGGCGATGGATACCTGACGATCTCCCACGATTCAGTTGTGAATAAATTTGCAGCCGACCTTGTTACTGAGTATAAACTTTCTAACGAACAGTTGATAAATGAATTGGACAGCACAAGCTTTTATTCGTTTAACAACGAGCATGTGCTGGAGGGTTTTTCTTTGCTTAATGATGGGAGCATATATTCGTATGGTATCAACCGATATGTATTCATGGGAGGAGCTCATGGATTAAGTACTTCCAATTATTTAAACTTCAACGTAGAAAACGGAAAAAAAATAACTGAAAGCGATCTCTTTTCCAACAATTATATAACAAAATTATCAGAGTTGATAAAAGTACGCATTGTAGAGCAAAGTTTCGAAGATAAAAGCAATGAACCGATTCTGAGTCTGAATGACACTGACTTTTGGGTAGATGCTATAAAGCCAAACGGAAATTTTTACATCACCGACGAAAGCATCAACTATGTATACAATCCTTACGAAATTGCACCTTACTATATGGGACAAACCGAAGTTGTTTTGCCATTTTATCGACTGGTTGAAATTTTGAAACCAAACAGCGTAATTAGTTATCTGATAGAAAATGACTTAGTAAGATAAATCTGTTCTTTAAAAGAAAAAGATTAAAAGCCTGAAACAATTATCGAAATCCACTTCACAGTACAAGATATTGACAATTTTAATTCAAAAAAAATTATGAACCTGCAAAAAGACAACCGTTTAGCCTGGGGGATTTCTTTACTCGTTTTTGGCTTCATTTTCCTTTTTCGTCAGTTGGAATTTCTGCCCCCTTTTGTTTCCGATATTATTTTTGATTTTAAAAACTATCCACTTATTATTGGTCTGATTTTTCTGCTTACACACAAAAACAAAAACATCGGGCTCGTTCTGATTGTTGTTGGTGTTTTGTTTCGCCTTGCCGATATAATTCGCTGGACACAACATCTTTCCGATTTCATTTGGCCTTTGCTTCTGATTGTTGCCGGACTTGTTCTGATTTTCGGCAATAAAAAAAGGAAAAAATAAAGTATTGGAAATGAATATAGTTATGCTCGGTGCCGGCAATGTTGCTACACACTTTTCGAAAGCGCTTCAGCAAAAAGGATACAACATTACGCAGGTTTACAGTAAAACAACTGCTTCGGCCAAAGCCTTGGCCGAACTGTTAAGTGCACCTTATACCACCGAAATAAACGATGTAAACCCCGCAGCCGACATTTATATTTACGCACTAAAAGACAACGCATTAGAAGAAATAATACACAAAATCAACATACCTGATGCCATTCACCTTCATACAGCCGGAAGCGTTAATATTGATGTTTTCGAAGGTAGAGCCAGGCACTTTGGAGTAATTTACCCTATGCAGACATTTTCGAAATCGAAGGAGGTTAATTTCGAAAACGTAGCTCTGATGGTGGAAGCTAATACTGAGGAAACCACTGATACGCTGTTCGGTATTGCTCAGCAATTATCAAACAGATGCTACAAAACAGACTCAGAACAACGTAAAAAAATTCATCTTTCGGCTGTATTTGCCTGTAATTTTACAAATTACATGTACACGATTGCAGAAGAGCTGTTAGGTGAAACAAATGCTCCGTTCGATATACTGCAACCTTTAATTGCCGAAACAGCTGAAAAAATAAAATATTTATCGCCTGCTAAAGCACAAACCGGACCGGCTGTTCGATACGATACAGTTATTATTGAAAAACATCTGAAAATGCTTGAGAACCGGCCTGAATTGCAGCAACTTTACAAAGAAATAAGTAAACTGATTTACAATAAATCAACTACAAACATTTAGTTTCCTAGTTGTTTATCAATTAGTTCTATCTCCTTATTCCTTTTTCTCAATTCAGTGGCATAGTT
The DNA here is from genome assembly GCA_963678465.1 of uncultured Paludibacter sp. Lineage (GTDB taxonomy): Bacteria > Bacteroidota > Bacteroidia > Bacteroidales > Paludibacteraceae > Paludibacter. The sequence continues at coordinate 1,864,830 of OY782858.1, read as the reverse complement.
ATTAATTGTTACAAAACTCTTTGCTTCAACGACTGAATTTTGTTGAATATATTCCAATGCTTTTTCCGAATATTCTTTCGCCTTATTAATATCGCCCGATAATTCGTAAGCAACGGCAATGTTGTTCGCTAATTTAGCCTTCAAACCCGCACCACCTTTATTCATTGCACTTTCCCAGATATCTATAGCAGCTTTCCAGTTTTTCACATAGATGGAATCAATTCCCTGTTTCAATTTTTTGTTATTTGTGCTAAAGAAATATCGATCAGCCTTTTCCCAGTAGGGCATGAAACGCTTTACCGAGTTCTGACCCACATACAATGCTCCATCGATAATAGCGTCAGCCCTTTCGGGCAAGGCATCCCAGGCATTCTTTCTCTGAAACGATTCAGCATCCCAAAAAACAGTATCCCTAAAAGTAACAGTTCCATATTTATCATTTCCCGGATAATGTACGCTCCACTGAGTTTCGTACCTTGCCACCAAAGCTGTGTAATAAGAATAATTGGTACCATCGTGCAACTCTGCAATCTTATCATTCACCTTCATCCTATCGAGCGACAACACAACATTACTGTTATACTTCTTGCACAAAGCATCAATTGTATCGGGCGAAACTGGTTTTACATTAAAGAAATCAGTACTTTTATTGACCGAATTCAAATGAAGCTGAACATCGTTGAAAAACTCAGAGTTGGCTAATTCTTCGTAAATAACACTCAAACAATAGGTTGGCATACTGTCTGTTTGCTGAACTACATTTCGGGATTTATCGTTATAAAACTCAGTTTTATGTCCATAATCGGCAGGTTGAGTGACAGTATTATTCACTATCAACAGCTGATTGGCCGAAGCATCAAAAGTAATCTTAGCCGGTCGAAGCACATCGAGGCTTGTATAGAGCATAGTCGTACACGAACTCAATAAAGTTATCGAAAGAAACAGAATTATTTTTGCTGAATTTTGTGTTTTCATCTTTGATATATAAAAATTGTAAAATTCGTCTATAATGTTAGTTCAAGATTATCATAAGAGAGAAACATGTTCTCGGGCAATGTTTTTTGAACTTCGTTGTGCATACCCAAATCGTGACTAAAATGAGTAAAATAAGTTTTCGTTGCTCCAATTTGAGTTGCAATGACAATGGCTTCGCTCAACGAAATATGTGAAATATGCTCATTGATTCTGAGCGCATTCAGAACAAGTACATCCAAGCCTTTTAGTTGCTCTATGGTTTCGTCCGAAATCGTTTTCACATCCGTAAGATAGGCCATTTTACCGATTCTGAAACCTAAAACAGGTAACTTGGCATGCATTACCCGCAATGGTTTCACTATCGTATCGCGCACTTTAAAATCATCCTTTTCATTTATCTCGTGTAAATGAATCGTTGGAACTCCCGGATAAGGATGATCGGAAAACGCATAGTGCATATTACTCCTGATCACCCCAAGTACACGTTTTTCACCATACACATTGCATTCGCCGAGAGGTCGCACATCATCCAAGCCACCAATATGATCGTAATGTTCGTGCGTTATCAAAATTCCATCGAGCTCTTTAATTCCGGTTCTCAGCAACTGCTGACGCAAATCGGGTCCACAATCGACAAGAAGCCGGGTATTTTCATTTGTAACCACAATTGAAGCTCGCAGACGTTTATCTTTCTCATTCTCCGACCTGCAAACGGCACATTCACACCCTATCAATGGAACTCCAGTTGATGTTCCTGTTCCTAAAAAAACAATTTTCATCTAAAATTATTGTTATTCTCTACAGATTCATTCTTATTCTCCAATTGGCCGGATATAAATTATTCGTTCTATTGCCCAAGTTTTTCACCCAACCTAATGCCTGATTTTGAAACAAAACAAGCACGTAACCTGTTTTCGAATCCGGCAATAATATCGATTCTTTTTTCAAAAACGAAATAGCGTCTCCATAATCAAGCTCAGCACTTGCTACGTTTTCGGTTTCCAGCGCTTTCGAAAGTGCCAGTTGAGCAGCCGGAATAAAATCTTTTCCTTTTAGCTCGGCCATTAGCAATCCACTTTCAACACATTTCAGCCTGTTATTCAGAAACATAAACTCATTTAACCTGTCGGTTTGATAAGCCCTTATGTAATTATTATCGTTAATATACGTATAATTCTCCGAACTGGTCAGTTGAAATTGCATTTCATTTTGCTTAACAAATTTTATGCCTTTCTTTAATTCTGCTTTAATTTGTTTCGATCGGACTGTAGAACCATTTTTCCGAACTACGGCAATAAAAAAACCTTCCCCTTTTGTTCGATGTGGAAAAAAGCGGTAACCAAAATCACTATCCACTATATTTTCGTTTCCGAGCAAATCAACTTTAAGAAGTTCGGCGTCCAGTTCGCGACACATCCACGCCACATTATCTTCGTTTTCCTCCCGATTGTAAGTACAAGTGCTATAGACAAGAATACCTTCAGGTTTCAGCGCATCCCACACATCGGTCAGAATTTTTCTTTGTCGGGACGAGCACAATTCAACATTGCTTAACGACCATTCGTCGATGGCGCCCGGATCTTTTCTGAACATTCCTTCGCCCGAACAGGGAGCATCTACAACAATCGCATCGAAAAAATTATTCAATTGCGAAAAATCAGCCGGATCATTATTTGTAACCAAAGTATTCTGGTTTCCCCATTTTGCAAGATTCTCGGCTAAAATATAAGCGCGATTTCTCACTATCTCGTTACTTACCAGCATACAATTGCGATGCAGATACTGCGAAAGTAAGGTCGATTTTCCACCGGGAGCAGCACATAAATCCAACACAGTGTCGGCATCCGAAAAATGCTGTTCCACCACCTGCGACAAAAACATCGAACTGGCTTCTTGCACATAATACACACCGGCATGAAACAAAGGATCAGCCGTAAACAATGGTCTTTCGTTCAAATAATATCCTTTATCGCACCATGCCACTTTTTCGACAAACGACGGCGTGTAATCCATCTTATCGTTTACCCTGATGCTCGTGGGTGCTAACTGCTGTAGTGCATTTTCGAATGCAGGATATTCCTCTTTTAAAATAGCTTTAGTACGTTCAATAAAAATCGGCGGAAGATTCATTCAGCAATTGTTAAGTATAAAATACAAAAGTATAATTTTTCATTCGTTTGCGATCTTAAAACAATTGAAAATAACAAGCAAAAGGCTAATAATTCAAAAATTTACAACATGAAATAAACGTGAACTGTTCATTTACAATTCTTTTAGTAATTTATCAATTGTCTTCTTGTATTCAGCCTCGCTTAAATACGTTTTTTGAGGATTCATTTCGAACACACTGCCAAAACTAAGCCCATCCTTGTACTTTGGAACGATATGGAAATGTAAATGCGGAAGTTTATCGGAATAGGCGCCATAATTTATTTTCACCGGCGAAAATGCTTTATGAATGGCTTCAGCCACTTTGCACACATCGGCCATAAAAGCATTCCGGTCTTGTTCCGAAAGCTCGAATAATTCGTTCACATGATCTTTATACGCCACCACACAACGACCAGGGTAACTTTGTTCTTTAAACAAAAAAACTGATGACACGCTTAAATCGCCAATGTGTATCATCAATTCTTTTTGTAGTTCATTCCGCTGGCAATACAGGCAATCGTTTGTATTTTGCATTTTGTTCTGTTGTTTTTTGATTATTTATTCCATAAAAAAAGCAGTGTAAATAAAAATACTTCACTGCTTTTAAATTTTTTTTCCAGTTTTCAAATCAGGATTTACTTTCATCTAAAATTCTGAGTGCAATGTCCAGAATCTGTGTATCATCCAGCATTACCAAACCACCATCAGGCCCCGGTTCAATATGCACTCCACAGCTTTTTCCATCTTTGTAGTTATGTCCTCCGAAATAATTACGTACCGTTTCTTTTTCCAGACCAAGTTCTTCGGCAATCTTGGTCATACTCCCACTTGGAAGCGAATCCTTTACTTTTCGTAATTCGTTAAATGTTATCGTTTTCGTCATGACTGTAAGTATTAGAATTGTGAGTAATAATATGATTTATTAGGTGCTATAAACTTAGTGTATTCAATTGAATTGACAAAATTATTTCACAAATATTTAATATAAAATTTTATTTTTGAAATGCACAAAAATATATTATTTTGAAAAACAATCTTTTATGATTTTCACCCGATCAGAACGCATCATCTGGTTTGCACTTATATTTTCCCGGTTTCATTTAAAACTGCATACTCTTTGTAAAATTCAACGATTGTTTCTATCCCTCTGAAAAACAATTCGACAGGGAAATTTTCGTTGGGTGAATGAATGGCATCCGATTCGAGTCCGAATCCCATCAAAATTGGCTTCACATCGAGTACTTTTTCGAACACCGGAACAACTCCGATACTTCCACCCCGGCGAACCGGCAAAGGACGGATGCCAAATGTTTTTGTGTATGCTTTTTCGGCCGCCTTGTAAGCTACCGAATCGATGGGACAAACATAACTTTCGGCGCCGTGTAATTTAACCACATCGATATCGATATATTCGGGAGCTGTTTTTTTAAGATACTCAGCAACAAGTTCGGCAATCTCATCATATTTCTGGTCGGGAACAAGACGTGCCGACAGCTTAGCAAATGCCTTTGATGGCAACACGGTTTTGGATCCTTCACCAGTATAACCGCCCCAGATACCGCAAATATCCATAGCAGGTCTGATACCTGTTCGTTCGATGGTGCTGTATCCTTTCTCGCCCCGCAGATGTTTGATATTCAAATTCGATTTATATTCTTCTTCATCAAAAGGAATTTGAGCAATCAGTTCACGCTCTACTGCCGATACTTCCTGCACCTTATCGTAGAAATGAGGAATAGTAATCCGACCGTCGGCATCAATAAGTGTCGCCAATATTTTAGCAAGTTCGGTAATTGGATTGGCTACGGCGCCTCCAAAAATTCCGGAATGTAAATCGCGATTGGCAGCCGTTACTTCTATTTGCCAATAGGCCAAACCGCGTAAACCGGTGGTAATGCTGGGTTTATCGATGCCAAGCATACTGGTATCGGACACCAAAATAGTATCGCATTTCAACAGCTCTTTGTTTTGAAGACAAAACGCTTCGAGACTTGGCGATCCGATTTCTTCTTCACCCTCCAACAGAAATTTTACATTACAATTCAATGCATTTGTTTTAACCAGATATTCGAAAGCTTTGGCATGCATAAACGATTGGCCTTTATCATCGTCGGCGCCTCGCGCAAAAAATTTCCCATCTCTTATTTCGGGCTCGAAAGGTGGGGAAACCCATAAATCCAAAGGCTCGGCCGGCATAACATCGTAATGTCCGTACACCAAAACTGTTGGCAATTGGCTATCTAAAGTTTTTTTAGCAAAAACCACGGGATTACCATTGGTAGGCAAAATCTGAACTTCATCTACTCCGGCCTCAATCAAAAGTTGCTTCCACCTTTCGGCACACTGTTTAATTTCGGGCTGACGATGTGCGTGAGCGCTCACACTCGGAATGCGAATCAGACTAAAAAGCTCTTCGACAAAACGAGATTTATTTAATTCAATGTAATTTTTAATTTCCATATAAATAATTTTTTAATTTAGTTATTCAACGTATCAGCAGTCAAAAAATTTGAGTGCTTATATTTTTTTAATTTTTTATGCAATTTAGATACTAAATTTCCTTTAGTCTCGTTGTAATAATCGTTCTGGTTATTTGAGTAGCATTGGCTTCTGAACTAAACAGACAACGATACAAAGCAATAGTTCAATTTTTTACTCTGAAACGCAGAAACAATTATAAGCATTCCACTTACATTAACAAACAAATATTGAATACGGTTTGCTATTTGAGTTTGATTTGAGTATTTTTGCGCCTCACTAAAAAACACGTGGCGAAGATAACACACAAAAATCTTTCTGCAAATTAACACATATAATATTGATGAAAAAAACATTACTTATTATTTTATCGATTTCTTCATTCGTACTTTCAAGCTGCATCTCACAAAAAGAGATCTCTTATTTCAAAGGAGTTAATTCAGATTCGGCGGCGGTGATTAACCAACAATTCCGAACAAAACCGGAAACCACAATCGGCAATGGCGACGTATTATTAATTACTGTCTCGGCACTGGATCCTACAGCTGTCGCACCCTTCAATTTGCCTTTGGTAATGTACAATTCTCCCGGAAGCGACAAATTATATACTTCGCCAACATTGCAAACTTACGTTGTGGACACAGAAGGTAAAATTAATTTCCCGGTATTGGGCACGCTCAAAGTAAGTGGTTTATCAAAAAGCGAAGCCATAACAATGTTGAACGAAAAGTTACTGCCTTACCTTAAAAATCCAATTGTCAACATTAATTTCATGAACTACGAGATAACTGTTCTCGGCGAAGTTAACCGTCCCGGAAAGTATTCAGTTTCGAACGAAAAAATAAATATACTTGAGGCGTTGGGCTTAGCCGGCGACTTAACTATATATGGCATTCGGAAAAACGTACTTATTTACCGTGAAAACAATGGCAAAGTTGAATTTGAACGTATAGATCTGAACTCGAGCGATGTATTCAAATCTCCATATTTTTATCTGCAACAAAACGACATCGTTTATGTCGAGCCAAACAAGGTTAAAGTTACCTCATCGCAAAACATTCCTTTATATTTATCGAGTCTATCAACATTATCGGCTGTGACCACCACGATATTATACCTTTACAAATAATTCGGAGATAAACAACACAGCAAATTTAGAATTTCAACATCAAGCTAAAGGAAATGGAAAACAACATAAACAATTCGACGAACAACAAAACAACAACATACAACGAGTTAATAAACCTGCGCGAAATAATAATAAAATACCTGCGAAAATGGTATTGGTTTGTCATATCGGTTTTTGTGTGTTTCTTAATTGCTTTCTTGTATATAAAAATCACTATTCCTACCTATCAGGTTCAGAGTACCATTTTATTGCGTCAGGATGAAAGCAGTATGGGTTTCTCTGAAATGGCCATACTCGAAAGTATGGGAATGGGAGGCACTTCAAAAGAAGTGGAAGACGAAATTCAGGTGTTGAAATCAAAAACAATAATGATGAATGTGATTCAGCATTTGGGCATCCAAACTGAATATCTGCAGAAAAAAGGTTTAAGACAAATCGACACTTATCCCGAAATACCACTTGAACTAATAACTCCTGTTGGTTTTAACGATACGCTTACCAATACAGTTGTATTAGAAATCAAAGCAGTTTCAGCCGGTTACAAAATCAACTTTGAAGCAGGCAAAATCAAAAGTAAATATATTTTAAAGGACATAAACGAAACGATAAACACTCCGTTTGGCGCTCTGAAACTAAAAGCAGGTAAAGATTTCGACAAGGAAGACGAATATACGATTAAAACATTTCCTATCAGATCTATTACCGAAAGCTATTCGAAAGATATAAAAATAGCTGCTGTTTCAAAAAAATCGAATGCCATCAGTATATCAACGGTGGCCGGCAACGTAACAAAAGCCAGGGATGTTATCAACAAACTTGTCGAATTGTATAACCTGGACGCTGTTGTGGACAAAAACATGATAGCAAGCAATACAAAAAAATTCGTCGACGAAAGACTTGTTTTGATTGAAAACGAATTACAAAGCGTAGAACAAAACGTTGAGAACTACAAAAAAGACAATCAGCTCACCAACATATCTTCAGAGGCAAGCTTATTTTTACAAAGTTCGAGCGAATACAACAAGAAACTGGCTGAAGTGGAAACTCAACTTAATCTTGTAAGCTACATCGAATCTCACGTTAAAGACAGTAAAAACATTTACAGCCTCATACCCGCCAATCTCGGTATTCAGGACAATTCTTTACTTAGTTTAATAAGTAATTACAACAATGTGCTGCTTGAGCGCTTAAGACTGATGCGAACTACCAACGACGAGAACCCTGTCATCACCCAAATGGAGCAACAGATAAAAATCGTACGTTCGAGCATCATCGCCAGTATTGCCAGTGTGAAGGATGGACTTAAAATAGCTAAAATGGATATTCTTGGCAAGGAAAACCAGTTTAACTCAAAAATCAAAAAAGTACCTACACAGGAACGTCAGTACATCGAAATAAAACGCCAGCAGGAAATAAAACAAAACCTGTATTTGTTTTTACTGCAAAAACGCGAAGAAAATGCACTAACGCTTGCCAGTGCTATTCCAACTGCAAAAACACTGGATGCAGCCTATTCATCCGTTATTCCGGTGGCGCCAAAAATGATGATTGTTTTTGCAGTCACTCTTTTATTGGGATTGTTCATTCCTGTCGGAATAATTTATGTACTGGAATTGATGAACAACAAGATAACGAACAAAAAGGAATTGCTACGACTTGTAAAAGTTCCTTATCTGGGCTCGATAGGAATCAGCAAAAGCCAGGACAGAGTGGTGGTGCGCGAAGGAAAAACCACTCCTATTGTCGAAATGTTCCGAATGATAAGAACCAACCTTCAATTTATGATTGGTGGTACCAAATCGCCGGTAATACTTGTGACATCGAGTGTTGGTGGCGAGGGCAAATCATTTACAGCCATCAACCTGGCTTCATCGTTTGCTTTGCTCAACAAAAAAGTAGTTTTAATCGGACTCGACATACGTAAACCAATGTTGGGCGACTATATGCACATCGAGAAAAACAAAGGCGTAAGTCTTTACCTTTCGAATCCTGATTATAAGTTGAGCGATATTATAATTCCATCGGGCATTCACAGTTTACTTAAAGTAATTCCGGCCGGCCCTATACCTCCTAATCCGGCAGAATTGATCATGAGTGATCGACTGGAAGAATTAATTGCTGAACTTAAAAAAGAATACGATTATATAATTATCGACTCGGCTCCTGTGGGCATAGTCTCGGATACTTTCCTGATCAACAGGGTTATTGATTTGTCGATCTACGTTTCGCGTCAGAACTACACACCGAGGGAGATGACCGAAATAATCAACGATATACATAACAACAATAAACTGAATAACATGGGACTGGTGCTGAACGGCGTGGAAGAGATGGCTGGTTATGGCTATTACGCGACTAAAACAAAAGCATCTTACAACAAATAAACAGTTGGTTGATGAGTATCTAAGCTCTCTTTATATAAAAATGTAAGCCTCCGAAAACTTTTTCGGAGGCTTTTTTGTTTGAAATAACCAGCACGCGGAAACTTTTAAATTATTAAAGTTTCCACGGATCAAAACTCATACATCTAACATTCAAAGTTATACAAATATATTTACAGAGATTAACAAAATAACATCACTAATAATAGTTTACATCAGCAACTTTTTATTTAATTTTGCACGCTCTTAAAACAAAAGGATGGACTCACAACAAGAATCAATTATTCAAACAGCAGGTAAAATGTTTTATCAACTTGGAATCAGAAATGTATCCATAGATGAAATATGTGCTGAATTACGGATTTCGAAAAAAACTTTTTACGCACACTTCCCTCAAAAGGAAGATCTGGTGGAAGCAATAATTACTTACGAGAATGAGAATACGAATGAGAGATTCGCCAAAAACCTGAAGAACAAAAATGCAATTGATGCATTAATCTACATAGTACGCGAAATAAAAAAGCAAAATGACTGTCAACCCCACGCCTTGTGGTACGACGTCAAAAAGTATTATCCTAAAGTATTCGAAAAGTTTGATGAGGAAAAAAAACAATCCATTAAAGTAGGATTCGAGCACAATCTGCGGCAAGGCATTATCGAAGGATATTATCGCAATGATATCGATGTTGAGATGGTTTCGATATTTCACTCCATCCATTTAAAAACTACTTTTGAACAGATGGAGCGAACGCAGAAGAAATTTTCAAAAAAACGTGTTTTAGACTTTTTCATTGATCTGATCATTCATCTTATCGCCAACGAAAAAGGATTGAAGTATTTGGAAGAACATTACCTGAATGAAGAAAAAAAAGAAAAATAGAAATAATTTATTTAAACCAAATTGCTTTCGAACACACCTAATATCGAAATTACAAACAAAAAAAGAAGAGTTAATCGGGTTTAAACCTATGTTTATCGATTTTAATTTATTGCAAATCGATAATTGTATTACTTTCGTACCCGATTCAGGCAAGCGTATAAAAAACATATAGTATAGAATTTAATTTATAAGAAAATGATTGTGAAACGACTAAAATTTAAGAAAATCCTGGTAATAGCTCTTATCGGCTTATTACCTGCAACAGGAGCATTCGCACAGGACACTATCACGGTGTCATTACCAAAAGCACTTGAAATAGCTTTGAGCGAAAGCCCTACAATAAAAGTTGCAAACAAGGAAATCCAACGTGTGAATTATTCGAAGAAAGAACGAAAGGGAGGCTTATTTCCTTCGGTTTCGTTGTCGGGTGCTTATCAGCGTGCTATCAAAAAGCAGAAGATGTTCTTCTCATTTCCGGGCATGCCCGCCAATCCTGATGGTATCGAAGTAGGACAGGACAACACTTTTACAGGTGGAATTTCGGCTTCGTTGCCGATCATCTCGCCTACGCTTTGGGCTACCATCAACATGAGCGAACTGGAACTGGAGCTGGCGGAGGAATCAGCCCGTTCGTCTAAAATCTCATTGTACAACCAAGTGACGAAAGCCTATTATGGCATACTCCTCACGCAGGACTCGTACAACGTAATTAAACGCAGCTACGAAAACAGCAACGAGAATGCACGTATCATTTACAATAAGTTCAAGCAAGGTACAGTATCGGAATTTGAATGGATAAGAGCCGACGTACAGGCACGTAATATCCTCACAAGTGTGGTATCGGCCGAAAATGCTGTAAATCTGTCGAAACTACAACTGATGATGCTGATGGGTATCGACATGAATACCGAAATAAAAGTGGAAGGAAAACTGGCCGATTTCGAATCGGTAATGTATAGCGAAGTGCTCAATATCGATGCTTCCAAGCTTGATAAAAATTCCGACCTCAAGCAATTTGAGATTCAGATGAAGCAGCTGGCACAAAACGAGAAGATTCATAAATCATCACTGCTTCCCACTTTGGGAGCGAGTCTGAACTATCAGTACATGTCATACGCCAACGATTCGAACACATTTAATGCTGATCAATACTGGTTTCCGACCTCAACACTCGGGCTTCAGCTCACCATTCCATTGTTTCAGGGTGGAGCAAAACACTACAAAAGCAAACAGTTGAAGATACAGCGTGAGGAATTAGACCTGCAGCAGGAGAACTTAAAACGCAGCCTTCAGCTCCAAACCATTTCGCAGATGAACAACATAAAGAATGCGTTGAAGAAAATTGAATCGAACAAAGAAAGTTTACGTCAGGCTGAAAAAGGATTGTCTATTTCGCAAAAAATGTATGAAGTAGGTATGGCCACTTTTCTCGATCTGAACAATGCCGACTTAAATTACAGAAATGCCGGACTGGCCTACAACCAGTCGATCTATGATTTCTTATCGTCGAAAGCCGATTTGGAAAAATTATTGGGTAAAGAATTTTAAAACGAATGAATAGGATAACAAAAAATAGAAAATAATAAAGATGAAAAAGATTAAACTTACAGGAATATTCTTAATTGTTTTAGCATTAAGCGTTGGTTCATGCTCAAAAGATGCTAAAACCGACAGTTCGACCAAGGCTGCTGAAAAAGCAAAGGTAAAGGTGGCATTGGTATCCGAACGCGAAGTAGCACAAACTCAAAGTTTCACAGCCAATGTAGAACCTGAGGTGAAAAATAATATTGTTCCTTCAGTGCCGGGACGTATCCGTCAGATTTTTGTAGAAGTAGGCGCCAATGTTTCGAAAGGACAAAAACTGGCGCAAATGGATGCGGCCAATCTTTCGAACTCCGAAACGCAGATTGCCAACCTCCGACTTACCTACAAACGTGTTTCCGAACTGTTTGCTGTAGGTGGTGCTTCGCAACAGGAGCTCGACAATGCTAAACTGCAACTGAATGTGGCCGAAACCAATCTGAAAAACCTGAGCGAAAACACTTTCCTGATCAGTCCGATCAGCGGTGTGGTTACAGCGCGTAATTACGATAGCGGCGACATGTACTCGGGTCAGATGCCTATTCTTACAGTAATGCAGATCAACCCCGTGAAACTTAAAATCAACATTTCGGAGTCGTTTTACTCTCTTGTAAAAGTGGGTATGCCTGTTGATGTTACCGTAGATGTTTTCAAGGATCAGGCTTTCACAGGTCGTGTAAGTTTAATTTACCCGACCATCGACGATAGAAGCCGTACATTCCCCGTGGAAGTGAAACTGGTAAACAACAACGGAAAAGTGCGTCCCGGAATGTTTGCACGTGTGGGCATAAACTTTGGCAATATGACCCGTGTGGTAGTGCCCGATCAGGCAATTATCAAACAATCAGGATCAGGATCGCGCTTTGTTTATATTTACAAGAATGGAAAAGTAAGTTACACCGAAGTTGAATTAGGTCAACGACTGGGTAACGAATACGAACTGATCTCGGGCGTAGCCAGCGGCGATCAGGTAGTTGTATCAGGACAATCGAGATTAGCCGATGGAGTAGAAGTAGAAATTGTAAAATAACGTGCTTTGTGTGATTTCATATCACACGGTTCGTTACTTTTCGGTCTTCGAAAAAACGCAAATAACAAAATGATTTAAAAAAGTAAATTAAATAAAATGAGTTTATACGAAAGTGCAGTAAAAAAGCCGGTAATGACCTCCTTAGTTTTTGTGGGCATTGTCATTATGGGTCTTTTTTCATTAAGCAAATTGCCCATTGATTTGCTTCCGAACATAGAGACCAACACCATCCTGGTGCTGACCTCCTACCAGGGAGCAAGTGCAGCTGATATCGAAACCAATGTAACGCGTCCCCTCGAGAGTTCGTTGAACACCGTTTCGAATCTGAAAAATATAACTTCAACTTCCCGCGAAAACACTTCGATCATCACGCTTGAGTTTGAATACGGCGAAGACATTGAAGCCCTCACCAACGATGTGCGCGACAAGTTAAGTCTGGTTAAGTCTTATCTCCCCGACGGAATAAGCGAACCGGTTATTTTCAAGTTCAGTACCGATATGATTCCGGTAGTAATGATTTCGGCCACGGCCAATCAGAGTTTACCCGCTTTGTACAAAATTCTGGACGATAATGTGGCCAATCCATTGGCACGTATCAACGGTGTAGGTTCGGTGTCCATCAGTGGAGCTCCCGAACGCGAAGTGCAGATCTATATCGATCCGCAAAAGTTAGAAGCTTATAACTTAACTATCGAAGGAATTGCACAAAACATTCGACTCGACAACGTAAATACGCCTGCCGGGGTGATAGATATTGGTAGCGAAAGCTATTCATTACGTGTGAACGGCGAATTTAAAGATGCCAACGAGTTGAAAAAACTTGTAGTAGGCACTACCGGAGGAAAGACAATTTACCTCAGCGATGTGGCCACCATAAATGATGACTTGCAGGAACGTGTGCAGGAAACCTATACCAACGGTATCCAGGGCGCTTCTATTATAGTGCAAAAACAATCGGGATCGAACACAGTTGAAATTGCCGATGAGATACTCAAAGCGTTGCCCGAAATTCAGAAAAATTTACCGTCGGATGTGAAACTGAATGTGATTATGGATACATCCGAAAACATTAAGCTCACCATCAGTGGACTTACCGAAACGGTAGTGTATGCATTTCTCTTCGTTATTCTGGTGGTGTTGGCTTTCCTCGGACGCTGGCGCGCTACAATTATCATTATCGTTACCATTCCTATTTCGTTGATTGCTGCCTTTATTTATTTAGGTGGAACGGGTGGAAGTTTGAACATCATTTCGTTGAGTGCTTTATCCGTGGCCATTGGTATGGTGGTGGATGATGCCATTGTGGTACTCGAAAATGTGACAACGCACATCGAACGTGGTAGTCGCCCCCGAAGTGCGGCCATTCATGGAACCAACGAGGTAGCTGTATCTGTTATTGCGTCTACGCTTACGTTACTTGCCGTATTCTTCCCGCTCACAATGATTACAGGGATGGCAGGCGTTATGTTCCAACAGTTAGGCTGGATGGTAACAATCATTATGACAGTGTCCATGTTTACTGCTTTAACGCTGACGCCAATGATGAGTTCGCAGCTGTTAAGACTGAATCCTAAACGTTCGAAGATGTTCGATGTTGTTTATCTGCCTATACAGCGTGTGCTCGACAAACTCGACGTTAAGTACGCTCAGTTTGTCAACTGGGCGGTTCGTCATCGCTGGACAATGGTGATAATAGCTTCTGTATTTTTCCTTGTCAGTTTACTGCCTGCCGGCTTTATTGGCACCGACTATATTCCGGCGCAGGACAGCGGACGTATTTCGGCTACCGTAAACCTCCCTGTGGGAACGCGCATGGAAATAACAAAACAAGTGGCTGCTGATTTAGTGAAAAAATGGAACAAAAAATATCCCGAACTGGATATGATCAACTATTCGGTAGGTCAGGCGTCGAGTTCGAATGTTTGGGGATCGTTGCAAACCACATCGTCAAATATTATATCGTTCAATATACGTATGTTACCTTTGGAAGAAAGAGAACGCTCGATGTTCCAGATTTCGGACAGCATACGTGCCGACCTGAACAATATGCCGGAAATACTTAAATCGAATGTATTAGCCGGAGGCGGTATGGGTATGGGCGGACAATCGACCCTCGATGTTGAAATTTACGGTTACGACTTTAACGAGACCGATAAAATAGCCCAGACACTGAAAGATAAAATTTCGAAAATCGACGGATTGGTGGATGTAAAAGTAAGTAGAGAAGAATATACGCCCGAATATCAGATTGAGTTCGACCGCGAAAAGTTAGCGCTCAACGGACTGAATGTAGGTACTGCTTCGAACTATTTACGCAATCGCATCAACGGGCTCACCGCTTCCTTGTTCCGCGAGGATGGTGAGGAATACACAATCAGAGTGGTGTATGGCCCCGAATACCGTCAGTCGGTGGAAGCTATCGAAAACATACTTATTTACAATAGCCTGGGACAAGGCGTCCGGTTAAAAGACCTGGGAAAAGTAGTCGAACGTTTTACGCCTCCAAGTATCGAACGTAAAAACCGTCAACGACTCGTGACTGTAGCCTCTACGGTGTCGGGAACTACGATGGACGTTGCCGGTGCAGCCATTCAGGCCGAAATAGACAAACTGGAAGTACCAGCGGATGTATTTTTCGAAATTGGCGGATCGTACAAAGACCAGCAGGAATCATTTGCCGACCTGGGTAGTTTATTGGTAATTATTATATTGCTTGTGTTTATCGTAATGGCATCGCAGTTCGAATCGCTTACCTATCCGTTCATTATCATGTTCTCGGTACCGTTCGCTGTTTCGGGGGTTATCATTGCACTCGCGGCCACAGGCAACACACTGAACATGATGTCCTTCGTGGGGCTTATTATGCTTGTGGGGATTGTAGTGAAAAACGGTATCGTGTTGGTGGATTATATCAACCTGAACCGCGAACGTGGAATGGGTATTATCCATGCGGTAGTAACGGGAGGTAAATCCCGTCTGCGTCCCGTGTTGATGACAACGCTCACCACCATTCTGGGTATGTTGCCTTTGGCATTGAGTAACTCGCAGGGATCCGAAATGTGGAAATCGATGGCCATCACCGTTATTGGCGGACTTACAATATCCACAATACTTACATTGGTGTTGGTACCAACTATCTATACGCTGTTCGGTGGCTCAGGTGTGAAACGCACAAGAAAAAAACTCAGACATGCGTTTTTGCAAAAACAAAAACATAAATAAATAATATGAAACCAGCATGATGAGCGATAATCACCAAAGAAGATGAAAATCCGACATGCGAGTTCCATGTGACCTTTAAAAAACAATTATTTACACATGAAATCAATATTTATAGTTTTCGATCAGGCCTATTACGAACAAATTTTGTTGATACTCAACTACAATCATGTTCGTGGATTTACCCGTTGGAACAATGTGCAGGGACGCGGAAGCAAAACCGGCGAACCACATTACGGAAACCACGCATGGCCATCGCTCAACGACGCCATCATAACAATTGTAGACGATGCAAAAGTAAAACCTTTGCTCGACGAGCTCAAAGCCCTCGATGCCACTTCAGAACTTATGGGCATACGTGCTTTCGTATGGAATGTTGAAGATGGTTTCTGATAATAAAAAATCTTAATTCATCGCAAAGCCGCACCCATGGTGCGGCTCTGCTTTTTTATCACCCTATACATTTCCGACGCCTCTGCAAAAACACTGTCAATCATATTAAACAGGTTTCCAGTTCTGAGTTTCGGGTTTCGGGTTTCGAGTTCTGAGAGTGATTAGTGTTTAATGTCTAAAGTCTAAAGTCTAAAGTCTAAAGTCAAAAGTCTGGAGACAATTAAAAATTAATAATGAAGAGAAGAGTTTTGAGATCAACGACTTTAGACCTTTGACTTTTGACTGCTTCGCCTGTGCCTGTGCCTGAATTTCCTCATTGGCACATTATCACTGCCTTTGCTCTTTTGTCTAAAGTCTGTAGATTCATTGGCTTATTGGCACATTATCTTATACCGCAAGCGGCATCTTTGCTTCGCTACGATTGGCACATTATTTTGTGTATTTTCTTTTTCGTAAAATGTTATACAGCACAGCAAAAATGGCGAGCAGAAGCAAAGGTGTAAGTATGCTGACGAGTTGAATTGTCAGACGTTCGTTGTTTACAAGTTGCTTGTTCAGTAAGCGTAGTTTGAGCGAACGGGAACGCAAGTCAATCCATCCTTCGTCGTCGGTAAGGTAAAGAACGGCATTTGCTATAAAATCACGATTGCCGAATTGCTGATTCATGTACCTGTCGAAGCCGAGTGGGAGAGTGGTGCTGTCGCTTGCTATTCCGTTGGTTTCGTTTCTGATAATATCGCCATCGGCCACAAAAATCTGGCGGGTTTTCAGGCTTTTCTTTAGCAGTGGAAAGGCGTTTGTGATATCTTTCGGGCGCATACGGTTCGCAAAGTTCGATTCGAATTCACCTTCCATAAGCACCGAAACCGGCATATAACTCATGTTGAAGTAATTCTTGTCTTTTGTATCGTGTGTTTCGCTCAGATCAATGCTGGCGGGTGTGCTGAATACATGCGTGTTGTCGGATGTGGCCAACAGTAACGACGCTTTTGTATTATTATTCTCTCCGACTACTTCTATTGTCGAAACAAATTCACTGCGTACTTCGGTAATGTTTTTACTTATCGGGTGTTGGGATGACGTAAGTAACAGTGGTGCAAAAAACCAGGGAGTGGGTTCAAACTGAGGTTGAGCACCTTCCGGGGCAATATTTACAGGGACTGAAGCACATTGCACATCCTGCAATAGTACAGGCTGAATGCGTATGCCATATTTAAAAAGCAAATCGTCAAGGTTCAGGTCCAATGCTATGGCCGGCGAAATGCCTGTTGCAGATAGGTTTTCCATCGAAACACGTACGCCATCCATCAGCCAAAGCACCTTTCCTCCATTCATAATATATTGGTCTATAATGTATTTGTCCGATTCGCTGAATGGTTGGGTGGGTTTTGCAATAATGATTGCTTTGTATTCGGCCAGGATAGTAGCATCGGTAGCTAACGTGCCGCGGTCGATTTGGAAATAGCGGCTTAGTACTTTGCTTATGTCGTAGGTTTCGGCTTCATTCAACTCGCCATGCCCTTCGATAAAAGCAATTTTCGATACCTGCGAATTGATCAATCGGCGGATGCCGTCGGTAATTTCAAATTCGAGATTTTCGATGGAAATATTAAGGTTTTCTTCCCCCTGAAGTCCTCTTATGTTTTTAAGAAGATTCACAACAACTGTTTTGTTGCCGTAAGTTATTTTTAACCATGGAAATACTATCTTTTGGATTGATTTTCCTTCTTTGTCGCGTTCGTAAATGGCGGTTGGGGTCATACCTTCCGCTTCGAGTTCGAGGTACTTTTGCTCGCGCTCGGCTTGTGTGGCGGCAGTTGATGGATTAATAAACTCCATATCAATTCCTTCTCCGGCATAGACTGACATTTCGTCGAGCAGGTTTTTTGTACTGTTTTTTAAACGGGTGAAGCCGGGGTTTAAATCGCCATCGAGATAAATGCTGACTTCAAGAGGGGCGTTTGCCTTTTTCAAAAGTGTTTTTGTTGGCTGCGAAATGCTATAGCGCTTTTCCGAAGTAAGATCGATGCGGAAGAAAAAGAAAACTGACAGTAAAGCAAGGCCGGCAATAGCCAGGAAGATGTAAATATTTATTTTTTTCTGGAAATTCATAGTGTAAAACGAAATAGTTTGCGAAAGTAATTTTTTATTTTGGAATATTGGCTGCTCTTACTTCAAAGAAATTATTACTATTGCCAAGTAAACGGTAAAAACCACAATTTCCCCACGAGGCTGGTTTGTCTGTAATTTGCATATCTTCGCCTGTGTCGTTCGGGATGTAATCTCTGATCATTTGTTGCCAGTTGATAATACGGGCAGCACTTTTGCTTGCGTTGAAATAGTCGTTGTTGCTGTTTGCCAGTTCGTTAATATAGGATTTATACAGGCTTTCATATTCCGGAATGCTGATGATTTTCTTTACCAATGGATTGGAATTGTTTCCCCAGTTTAATAGGTCCTGTGTGCCTGAGTTGTTCATAAGCAGCGAAGTGCCAAGGGTGTTGTCGTAATCGTAAGGGATGAAATAAAATTTTCCGGCAGTGTCGAAATAAAAGTAGAAATTGTTTTTGTTCACCCAGTAATCGTCCCACATACCGCACATTACGCTCACGGCATAGGTTTTCAGAAAAAGTTTAACGTCCATTGTAGCATCTACCCAGGTTTTGAAGTCGTTGCCTGTTTTATTGTTGAGCTTTGTCATAAAATCAACTAATTGCGTTTTAGCGCTGTCGAGTTTGGCTGTGTTTGTTTTCAAATCATAAACAGGCGTGTAGTTGCTTGTCAAAGTAATGTTTTCGATGCCCATTCTGTTTTTATCGGCATTCACAAAGTCGGCTCCCCAGGCAGCTTTCCACAAAAAACCATTTGCATTCCGCAATTTACTTTTCCGGTTTTTAAGGTAATCTTCATCAACAGGTTCTACCATCTGATAAACACCGAAATAAGCAGTTTTAGCATCTTCTTTTATTTTTATATTCAGTCGGCAATAGCTCGATTGTGGAGCGGTCCATACTCCGAATCGTTCGAACAGATCGTAGCAATACACTTCGCGCACATACATGGCATCGTCTTTGAACCACTTCAGGTTTATTTTTTCAACTTCCTCCATCTTTTGTCCTTTAGTGAATTTGTTGAACTTCACAGCAAAGCTGGCATGATGCCAGTTGGGATTGTTGGCATTGTGCGGTTCGTTTCTGATGCCTTCGGGACGACGTCGGCTGGTGTTGCCTCTGATGCGAAGTCCTGTATTGGCTGCGGTGGCTATGTTGTTGTTTTTATCGAATCCAAAATCGCATCTGACGTACTCTTCGTTATCGCTGTTGATGTCGTAGTAAGTGAGTAGTTTGTTCCATTCCACAGTCGAAATGTCGATGGTAAGTACCGGAAGAGCAGCAATGTCGAACACATAAGAGAGCGGACTTTCTGTGGGTCGTGTGAAAGTAATGCTGTCGATATCGTTCACAGGTCTTTTGTAAACAACCAAGCCTGATTTGTAGACGTCGAGTGAGTAATTAGCAGTGCCGCTGATCCTTATGCTGTCGATGTTTTCTATCGATTGTTTGTAGAGTATTTTCCCTGATTCAGAAACAAATAAAGAATCCTGCGCAGCTAAGTGGCCTGAAATTAAAATCAAACCAATTATAAATGTGATGCGTTTTATTTGGTTCATTGGCTTGTTTCTTTTTTGATAAATAGTTGATACGGACTGTTGACTGAATTTATTCATTTGCAAAGGAAAAATGTCTTTTTTTGTTACTTATAAAACACATAGATTTTTTAGTTGTCATCTTTCTATTGAAGTTTCGGTGCTATCGGTCCAATATAAAAAAAACAAAGATAAGCATTTTAATCCCATTCTTCCCGGTATTTGTTCAGTATATTCAGCTTCAACACGCTATAACATATCTTGTTTTAAAGCCCGAATTGAGTGTGATCGCTTGCTTTTATCCTTCGAAAATACTCAAAACAGCTTATTTTTATTCTATGCCTTAAAAAACCTTATATCTGACTTTGGTCGTAGTGTTGAGTTGAATCGGTCAATTTATTTTATTATCTTTGCCATTCGGTAAAATATGATGCATTTTGTTTGTTAATATAAATGATGTTCAGAGAGTTGATAAATGTATTCATTGTCCTTGCCTGAGTAAAGAAAATAAACATACTAAAAACTTTATTATGATTGTTTTAAGTTGAAGTTGTGTTTAAGGAACAGGGATTTGACTTAAAAAAGTGATTTATTTACCGTTGAAAATAATTTTCCAGTATTAAAATTAACCGTTATTTTCGCATTTATGGGAAAAATAATTTCGTTAGCCAATCAGAAGGGTGGAGTAGGAAAAACGACAACTGCAATTAATTTAGCAGCATCGTTGGCTACAATGGGAAAAAAGATTTTATTGGTGGATGCAGATCCACAGGCGAATGCTTCTTCTGGTTTGGGAATTGACATCCGTACGCTTGAATTTACAATCTACGAATGCCTTATTGATGGAGTTCCATCGCTGCAGGCCATTCATCCTACCGAGGTCGAAAATCTTTACATACTTCCATCGCATATCGATTTGGTAGGGGCCGAAATTGAAATTCTGAACATGGAAAATCGTGAACATGTGATGAAAAATCTACTTGAGCCGCTCAAGTCTGAGTTCGATTATATTTTGATCGACTGCTCTCCATCATTAGGTCTGATTACTGTGAATGCACTCACTGCTTCCGATTCGGTGATTATCCCTGTGCAATGTGAGTATTTTGCGCTCGAAGGAATCAGCAAATTGCTGAATACGATTAAGATAATTAAGAGTAAACTCAATCCGAGTCTCGAAATTGAAGGATTTTTACTTACAATGTTCGACAATCGTTTACGGTTGGCCAATCAGGTGTATGGCGAAGTAAAAAAACATTTTCAAACCATGGTTTTCGAAACTGTGATTACGCGAAATGTACGTCTGAGCGAAGCTCCAAGTCATGGCAAACCCGTGCTGCTTTACGATCCGGAATCAAAGGGATCGGGCAATTACATGGATTTAGCAAAAGAAATTATAGCAAAAGAAACAAAATAATCGAAGGGCTATTGATGTTCCTCCGATAAATTTACGATATAAACAGAAGCATTGTGAAAAATAAAACTGGTTTAGGGCGCGGTTTAGGCGCTTTAATTGATACCGAAAATATAAGCACGAACGGGTCATCTTCGATTAGTGAAGTAGAGATGGATTTGATTTTTGCCAATCCCAACCAGCCGCGTTCGCATTTCGACGAAGAGGCGCTTACCGAGTTGGCGGTTTCTATTCGCGAACTTGGCGTTATTTCTCCGATTACCTTGCGTAAAAATGACAATGGTACTTACCTTATCATTGCCGGCGAACGACGTTTCAGAGCTTCGAAGCTGATAGGGCTTAAAACCATACCCGCTTATGTGAAAACTGCTGCCGACGAACAGGTAATGGAAATGGCCCTGATCGAGAATATTCAACGCGAGGATTTGAATGCCATCGAAATTGCGCTCACTTTCTATCGGTTGATGGAAGAATATAAACTTACACAGGAAAAACTTAGCGATCGGGTTGGAAAAAAACGAACTACAATAGCCAATTATCTCCGGCTGTTGCGTTTACCTGCCGAAATACAAATGGGGGTGAAGGACAAGAAAATTGACATGGGGCATGCCCGTGCCATTTTAGGGCTGAACGACCCTGCTGCTCAGCTGCATTTGTACGAGGCAATACTTAAACACAATTATTCGGTTCGAAAAGTGGAAGAGATTGTGCGTAAGTATGTCGAAAACGGAGGTTTTGAACTGAAGCCAAAAACGAATCCGGTGGTGAAACTAAGAGAGTACGACGAGCTTAAAACGCGTTTGAGTGAGCTTTTTGGAGCAAAAGTTCAGCTGAACTGCCATCCCGATGGTAAAGGTAAAATATCAATTCCTTTCGCCAGCGATGAGGAACTCACAAATATCATGGAGTTGTTGGACAAAATATAAAAATCAGAAATTTGTGATAAAACGGCTGACTGAAATCTTCTTTTTCTGCTTTTTGTTTTGTGCCTTCGCTTCGGCGCAGGAAAACAAAACGGATAGTTTGTACACAATACCAAACAGTGATGTGCAGTTTTCCGATGACAGTAAAATGATTAAAATTGAAAAGCGTTCAAATGATTCATCGGATGTGAAAAAGTTCAAACCCGATCCTGTAAGATCGATTTGGATGGGCGCCATTATACCGGGTTACGGACAAATTGCCAATCGCAGTTACTGGAAGTTGCCCATTGTTTATGCAGGTTTTTTGGGCTGTGCCTATGCAATACGTTTCACATCATCGCGTTACGAGAGCTACAGGTCGGCCTATATTGATATCAATGATGATCTCGAAAGTACGAATAGTTTTCTCGATATTTTACCTCCGGGGGTGACGGTGGAAAATTATCCGAACGGAATAAACGGGCTGAAATCAAATCTGACTACGTATTACCAGCAAACTCGCCGATACCGCGATTTAAGTGTTATTTTATCTGTGGTATATTATGGCCTGACTTTGCTCGAAGCCTATGTTGATGCACAGCTTTTCGATTTCGATATTAGTTCCGATTTATCATTGCATATACGTCCGTCGTTGATTGATAACAGATATGGAGCGTCGAAATCGGCAGGGTTTCAGTTGAGTTTGAATTTGAAATAATTTTTTTAATATAATATTTTTGCAGGATGAATTTTAGGGCTTTTTTATTTACCGGATTTTTGATGTTGAGTACATGGTCTCTTTCGGCACAGCAGTCGAAAGTGTTGCCAAACGAAGTACCTGATACCGAGGATCCCGATTCTACGATATTAATACCAATGGAATTCGATAATACCCTCGATAATCTCCTGCATACCTGGCTCATTGAACGTTCCGACTCTTCTGACTGTAGTTCGGAGGAAGTGATGCTGAATGTTTCCGATTCAATTTACAAACTAAGACTTTCCAAAATGCCCTGTCTGATGGAAATGCCTTTTAATAACTCAGTTCGCTCCTTTATTGAACTCTATACGGTGCGCAAACGCCGTCAGGTGGAATACATGATGGGAATGAGCGATTATTATTTCCCTATCTTCGAGCAGATCCTCGGCGCAAACAATCTGCCGCTCGAGCTTAAATATCTGCCCATTATCGAATCGGCGCTGAATACAACAATCGTTTCGCACATGGGGGCTGCTGGATTATGGCAATTTATGATTGGTACCGGCCGAATGTATGGTCTCGAAATCAACAGCCTTGTGGACGAACGTCTCGATCCTGTGAAGGCAACTTATGCTGCTGCTCGTTTTCTGAAAGATCTTTATTCAATTTATGGCGACTGGAACCTTGTAATTGCAGCTTATAACTGCGGACCGGGTAATGTGAATAAAGCCATACGTCGCGCGGGAGGAAAACGCGATTATTGGGCCATATATCCTTATTTACCACGTGAAACGCGTGGTTATGTGCCCATTTTTATTGCAGCCAATTATGCTATGCATTACGCAACTCATCATAATTTGTGTAAAGCCAAAGTGCAAATGCCTGTCATTACTGATACTGTAATGGTGAACGAACGTGTTCATTTGCAGCAAATTTCGGATGTATTGAATATTCCTATTCAACAGGTTCGATTGATGAATCCTCAATACCGAAAAGATATAGTGCCCGGAAACATAAAACCTTATTCAGTCTGTCTTCCTTTAAATTATGCAAATTCCTTTATCGAAAATTACGCCAATGTAGTTTCGTATAAGGCCGATTCGTTGATTCATAACCGCCGAAGCGAAATAGAAATTCAGCCATTGAACACATCTGTGTCGCCCGGAGGTGGCTCAGGCAGGGTTATTTATCATAAAGTGAAGAAAGGTCAGACTTTAGGCTACATTGCCAATAAACACGGAGTTTCGCTTGCTAAACTAAAAAGATGGAATAACATTAGGGGTTCGAAAATAAATATCGGTCAGCGAATTAAAATTATAAAATAACAAAGTACCGATAAAAGTATAGACCCCAACCGGTAATGTGTTGTTTGTTTTTATTAAACAATATCCCCGATAGCTATCGGGATAAATCGTAAATGCTCAATGATTCAGTATATAGCCGAAAATGTAAAAATGCCGAAGCTCGAAAAGCAAAGGATCAACCGTTGGATCAAAGAGATAGCTGCCGGTTATGGAAAAAAAACGGGCGACATTGCCTATGTGTTTTGCGATGACCAAAAGATACTCGAGATCAATAATCAATACCTCGAACACGACTATTACACTGATATAATTACTTTTGATTATACTACAGGAAATACAATTTCGGGCGATATTTTTATAAGCCTTGACACAGTGAAGTCCAATGCCGATGAATATGTAGCAGATTTTGAAACAGAATTACACAGGATTTTAATTCACGGTATCCTGCATTTATGTGGCAACGATGATAAATCGCCGGAACTCAGGATTGACATGACCGATAAGGAAAATAAGGCCTTAGAACAATTAAAGCAGATGCATTAAAATACAGCAATTTTAAATATAGAAGCGCTTAATGCAACAATCTCACTATTTTTGCAATATTTTGTTAAATAGTACAATCAGTATGAGTGCTTTTAGTCAATATTAAAAGATAATCATTACTTTTGTTGCAGGTTTTTCGGCCGATGAATAAAATTTATATGAAATAAAATCGTTGTTTATCTGATTACTTAAACTCATACAACACAAAAAATGAATTTTAAAATAATTAGGTACGCAATAACAGGATTTCTATTACTGTTAGCAGGGCTGGTGAATGCTCAGGAAGATACTTACTTCGCCGAAATTGGCGTGCATGGTGGATCTTCGTATTATTTGGGCGATGCAAATAACGTTTTGTTTAAAAACGCTCAGTTAAGTTATGGATTAATTTACCGTCAAAAGTTTCATCCGCGTTTAGCGGCTCATTTGAATTTGAATTCTACAACGGTTGCCGGAGATGGATTAATTACAAATGGAACTTTTTTTCCATACAACAATAGGGTAAATACGCTTGATTTGGCCGGTGAATTTAATTTTTTCAGTTACGAACGAAAAGAATACCTGCCTTTTAGTAAAACGTTTACACCTTTTGTTTTTGCAGGAGTAGGTGGAGTGTTAGGCAATTCGGTGGCTACAATGAGTTTACCATTTGGTCTGGGCTTTAAAATGATGATTGGTGATCGGTTGAACCTGAATATAATATGGAGCAATCGATTGATGTTTTCAGATGACCTGGAGGGTGGCGATGATTTTAATAATCCTGCGGGACTGAACGGAACAAATATTTTTAATAACGATATGTTGTCGACACTGAGTGTAGGGATAACATTGAACATATGGAAAAAGAAGTGTGACTGCTCAAGTCAGTCATTCTGATTTTTTAATTTCGATAAAAAAAAGAACATAAAATAGATATGCCAACTTTTAAGGAAAAAATTGATGCTGACCGTCTGCCACAGCACGTTGCCATTATAATGGATGGGAATGGTCGTTGGGCCAAAGAGCGTGGTTATGATCGGATTTTCGGACATCAGAATGGTGTAACTTCTGTGCGTGAAGTGACGGAAGCTGCAGCCGAAATTGGCATTAAGTACCTGACACTTTATGCGTTTTCGACTGAAAACTGGGGACGACCTCAGCAGGAGGTGGATGCGTTGATGGAGTTACTCATCGATACAATCGAGAAGGAAACCCCAACGTTGAACAAAAACAACGTAAGTCTGCTTGCCATTGGCGATTTAAGCCGCTTGCCCCAATCTTGTTGCGATAAATTACAACGTTGCATCGACGATACGGCCAAAAACAATGGCTTGAGTTTGGTGTTGGCGTTGAGTTATTCGGCCCGATGGGAAATTATGGATGCGATAAGGAAAATAAACCTTGATGTCTGTAAAGGCACGCTGCAGGTCGACGAAATAAATGAAGAAATTGTTTCTTCGTATCTCACTACAAAGTCGATTCCTGATCCCGATTTGCTGATCCGTACAAGTGGCGAATTCAGAATCAGTAATTTTTTGCTTTGGCAAATTGCTTATACCGAAATGTATTTCACGCAGACTCATTGGCCAGACTTCAGAAAAGAAAACTTTTACGAAGCAATTTGCGATTTCCAACAACGCGAACGTAGGTTCGGAAAATAAAATATTAAATCATAACATGCACTTCGAATTATCATAACCTCCTTTATGCAATACAAAATTCTTTTTCTTTTTACATTTTTCATGGCTTTTGGACAAATTGTTGTTGGTCAGACAGTGAATGAAAATGATACTACAAAACTACCGGAAATTGTTTATTCAAATGCCAATCCGAAATATGAAATTGCCGAGATTACAATTACAGGAGCCGATAATTATGAGGATTTTCTTCTTGTTGGTTTTTCGGGTCTTTCGATAGGAGATATCGTAAGTGTTCCCGGCGAAGCCATTTCCAAAGCAGTAAAACTTTTTATGAGGCAGGGTCTGTTTTCGGACGTGAAAATATATGCGACTAAAATTGCAGATGGCAAAGTATGGTTGAATATCAGCTTAAAGGAACGCCCGAGAGTTTCAGAAATCAATTTTAAAGGTTTGAAAAAAGGAGAAATAGAAGACCTTGAGGTAAAACTCGGTATTGTGAAAGGCAATCAGATTACTCCCAATATCTCCGACCGTGCCAAAAAGGTGATTGAGCGATACATGGAAGAAAAAGGTTTCTTCAATGTAGATGCTAAAGTTTTTCAGCGCAACGACCCGAACAAGGCCGGACATGTGATAGTGGATGTGGACGTTGATAAAAAACTAAAAACAAAAGTTCACCAGATTGTTATCACCGGAAATAATGTTTTGTCATTCAATCAGATCAATAAAACAATGA
Source organism: uncultured Paludibacter sp. (assembly GCA_963678465.1). GTDB lineage: Bacteria > Bacteroidota > Bacteroidia > Bacteroidales > Paludibacteraceae > Paludibacter. The sequence goes on along the minus strand of OY782858.1, from coordinate 1,837,752 downwards.
AGAAGACAAACGATAAGAACTGGAGAAACTTCTTCCGTACCAAAAAGTTTGTCAATGAGGAATACGAAAAAGATAAGATTGCACTTATTGATAAATATAACGAAATCGGATACCGTGATGCTTACATTGTGGCCGATAGCGTTGTGCGATTCGACGATAAAACAGTGAGCGTTTATATTACTGTAAACGAAGGCAAGAAATATTATTTCCGCAACATCAAATGGATTGGTAATACAATCTATCCTTACGATTATCTCGATGCTGTGCTGGGTATTAAAAAAGGAGACGTATATAATCACAAGCATTTAATGGAACGCATACAAACCGACGAAAACGAAGCGGTGAGTAAGCTTTATCAGGACCGCGGTTATTTGTTTTCGAATATCGAGCCTGTAGAAGTACAAATTGACAATGATTCTATCGACTTCGAAATGCGTATTTACGAAGGCAAGCCAGCTACAATCAACGAAATAGGCATCAAAGGGAACACGCGTGTTTACGAACATGTGGTGCGCCGCGAGTTACGTACAAAACCGGGTCAGCTTTACAGTCAATCCGATATTATGCGTTCGTTGCGTGAGTTAGCTCAAATGGGACATTTCGATCAGGAAAAACTAAAACCGGACATTCAACCCAATCCCGAAAATGGTACAGTAGACGTTACTTACGAACTCGAAACAAAGGGGAGCGACCAGGTTGAATTCTCGGCAGGTTGGGGTTCTACAGGTATTGTGGGAAGTATCGGACTTAAATTCAGTAACTTTGCTATTCAGAATTTATTCCGTCCCGAAACTTACCGTATCGTACCTCAGGGCGAAGGACAAACTTTCTCGCTCAATGCACGTACAAACGGATCTTCCTATTCATCTGTAAGTCTTTCGTTTCTCGAACCATGGTTGGGAGGTAAAAGACCTAATTCATTGTCGTCGTCCATCTATTATTCAAGTCAGTCCACCATCAGCGATAGGTATTTGAGTAGTATGAGTTCTTATTCGGGCTATGGTGGTTACGGTTACGGCAGTTACGGTGGTTACGGCAGTAGTTACGGAAATAGTTATGGGAACTCGTCGATGTACGAAAGTGAAACCGACCCCGACAAATACATGCGTACGATCGGAGCGACTATTGGGTACGGTAAACGTTTGAGCTGGCCTGATGACTTTTTTACTTTCTATGGCGAAATGTCGTATCAGCTGTTTATGCTGAACGATTGGTACAAATCGATGTTCCCAATGACAGAGGGACATTTTAATAACCTTAGTCTGAATCTTGTATTAAGCCGTAATTCAATTGATAACCCAATTTATACCCGTCGGGGATCTTCTTTCTCGCTGGGGCTGAAGATTACTCCTCCTTATTCAAGTTTTAACAATAAAGTCTATAATTCCGATTTGTCAGATCAGGAACGGTATAAATGGATCGAATATCACAAATGGACTTTCTCGGGTAAAATGTTTACACCTCTCACCACCAATGATAAATCGCTGGTACTGATGAGCCGTGTGATGTTCTCTTACCTTGGTCATTACAACAAAAATGTGAAATCGCCATTCGAAACATTCTATATGGGAGGTGATGGAATGTCGTCGTACACAAGTTACGGAACCGATTATGTTGCCATGCGTGGTTACGAAAGTGGATCGTTGACTCCGTACAGTAATACTACAGGTTCGTACGCCGGTTATTTGTACAATAAGTTTACAATGGAGCTTCGTTATCCTTTGTCGCTCGAGCAATCGGCCACCATTTATGCACTCACGTTCCTCGAAGCCGGTAATGCCTTTAGTTCGATAAAAGGATACAATCCTTTCGACCTGAAACGTTCGGCTGGTGTCGGAGTTCGTATTTTCTTACCTATGTTCGGTATGATGGGTATCGACTGGGCGTATGGATTCGACAAAGGTGTGGATGGCAACAAGGGCGGAAGTCAGTTCCACTTTGTACTCGGTCAGGAATTATAAATCTTATTTTTCAATCTGCTGACTTGTTGTGATTTATGTCTTGTTTAATTTGTCGGTTTAATTTGGCAGAATATTTGTATTATATTCATCAATCCGGATTTATTATTTAAATTCAACATTAAAACAATATGAAAAAAGTAATTTTCACGCTCTGCTTATTGGCAGGAATAAGTTTCGCAGGAAACGCTCAGAAATTTGCAATGGTTGATATGGAATATATTATGAAGAATATTCCGGCTTTCGAAACTGCAAACGAACAATTGAATCAGATTTCGAAAAAATGGCAATCGGAAGTGGAAACAAAAATGCAGGAAGTGCAAAGTATGTACAAAAACTATCAGACCGAGCTTGTATTTCTTTCGGAGGACATGAAAGTGAAACGTGAAGAGGAAATAGTGAGCAAGGAAAAAGCTGCTCAGGAACTTAAACGTACTTATTTTGGTACCGAAGGCGAACTCTTTAAAAAAAGACAGAGTTTGATGAAACCTATTCAGGACGAAGTGTATGCAGCTATTCAGGATGTAAGTAAAGAAAAAGACCTGAGCCTTGTTTTCGACAAAAGTTCATCAATGAATGTTATTTTTACTTCGCCAAAATTAGATATCAGCGATTTGATTTTAACAAAGTTGGGCTATTCAAAATAATTTTTTAAATTTGTAGCCCTTATAAAAAAACGAAATAATAAATAATAAAATAAATCAACAATCATGTTCAAGAAATTAACTCTCATAATGCTTTGCGCATTACCTTTAGGACTCTTTGCTCAGGAAAAACTGGGCCATATCAATTCAAAAGAAATTATTTCAATCATGCCTGAAATTCCTGAAATCGAAAAGAAAGTCGATGCTTTAGGTAAACAATGGGAAGGTGAAATAGTGAAAATGCGTCAGGAATACGACAATAAAATTAAAGAATTTCAACAGAAACAAGACAGTATGCCTGATGGTATCAAACAGATGAGAATGAGTGAGATCCAGGAGATTGAACAAAAAATCACTACTTTCCAGCAGACTGCTTACAGCGATTTACAGAAAAAACAACAAGAAATGGTAACTCCTGTCATCGACAAAGTACGTAAAGCGATCAACGATGTTGCTGCCGAAAACAATTACACTTATATTTTCGACTTAAGCGCTCAAAGCATTATTTACCAATCGCCTAAATCGAACGATATCACTGCTCAGGTGAAGAAAAAACTGGCTTTGAAATAAAAGTTTTTTAAGTTTTATAAAGCATACAAAAAAGAGAGAGTTTTTATACTCTCTTTTTTTTTGCGCTGAATTGAAGCTGTACCTGAGCATCCGGCAGGTAATCATACTCGTTGATGTTTTTCGGAGAATGCTTTGAACTAATAAAGTAACTTGCTATCTTTGCTCCAATAATCGGATAACACAAGGATATACAAATGGAAAAGAAAACAATCTCGCTCGGATTTATTGGCACCGGAATAGCTGCCAACGATTTGCACTGGCCGGCCATAGAACAGCTCGGCAACAAGTTTAATGTTGCTGCAGTGTGTAACCGTAGCAGGAGCAAAGCCGAAGCTTTTGCGCTGAAATGTAATGCCACGGTGGTTTACGATACTGCCGATGAGTTATTGGCCGATAAAAATGTGGATGCAGTGGTGGTGGCAGTGCCCATTGAACTGAACTACGGGATGGCGCGGCTTGCCATCGCAAGCGGTAAGCATGTATTGCTCGAAAAACCACTGGCTGCAAGTCTCGACGAAGCAAAAATACTGCGCGACTTGGTTCCGCAAAATCGTCAGGTGCTTTTGTTGGCCGAAAATTTCAGGTATCACAAAGCCTTTACGAAAATAAAAGAGTTGATGGCCGACAATGCGATAGGCGAAGTGATTTCATTTTGCTGGAACGATTACAAAAGTCTGCATATTGATAATAAATATGCAACTGCGTGGCGAAAGAACAATCAATACCCGGGAGGATTCATTTTCGATGGCGGAATTCACAATGTGGCCGCTTTGCGAATGATTTTTGGTGATGTGCAAACCGAAGTGTCGGCAACAAAATCGGTGAATCCCGAAATTGGAACAATTGATACTTTGATATCGACACTTGTTTTCGAAAACGGAGTGACAGGGAATCTGAATCTCTGTTATAGTACCAATGGCTTTGAGCAAAACAGATTGCTGGTGCTTGGAAAAAACGGCAGCATTTGCTTTGAAAACGATGAACTGAAACTTTATGCAAAAAATAAGGTTGAGTTGCTGGCGACTACCGATTTATCCGATAGTTATCTCTGTCAGTTCAACGATTTCTACAACTGTATCGTTTCGGGAACAGCTCCTCAAAGCACTTTTGCTGAAGGAGTGAAGGATATTGAGTTAATGATGAGGTTGCTGGAAGCGTAGGCACAGGTGCAGGCATAGGCGCAGGCTCAGGCAGAGAAGGGAAAAACTAATCCTAATTCCTCACCTTTGCCTTAGCCTTTGCCTTTCTCTAATTCTTAGCCTCCGCCTTTGCCTTCGCCTACATTTTCGTGTACCACGTTTTGAATTCGGCAACGCGGGCTTTGCTCACAATTATTTTCTCGGGCACAGGTATCAGCAGGTTGATGGACAATTTGCTGCCAAACCAAATGGAAATATCTTTGATGGCTTTGTGCGCCACTATGTATTGGCGGTTGGCCCTGAAAAATTCTGTTGGCTCAAGCTGAAGATATAAATCTTCGAGCGAACTATCCATAAAAAAGCTTTCATTGTCGGTGGTGATGATCTTTGCCATTTTATTTTCGACATAAAAGCAGGCTATCCTTTCCACAGGCAGAGGGACTAATTTGTCTTTGTAGGGAATAAGGAAATGCGATTTATAGGCATCTTTTGTTCTTTTGAAAGTGTCGAGTAGCTTGGCAATCGATGCGGCGGTATTGTCGTTGGTCGATGCCAGTTGCCTGAATTTAGCGATGGCGCGTTCAAAACTTTTTGTATTGATGGGTTTAAGCAGGTAGTCGATGCTGTTCACTTCGAAGGCTTTCAGGGCATATTCGTCGTAGGCAGTTGTAAAAATGATCGGACAGCTGATATTCACTTTCTCGAAAATGGAGAACGACGATCCATCGGCTAAGTGAATGTCCATAAACACAAGGTCGGGGACAGGATGGTTGGCAAACCACTCCACACTTTCTTCCACACTTTGCAGTATGGCAATCACTTCAATGTCGCCGGCAACCTGACTGATGAGTCGTTGCAGGTTTTGAGCGGCTATAAATTCATCTTCTACTATAACTGCTTTCATTTTTACTTTGTATTTTTAATCGGATGATCTAGTTGTTGTTTATTCAATGGAATTTCTACACTAAAAATGTCAGTCTTCGTTATGATGACCTCTTTCTGAAACAGCAGCTCGTACCTTTCGGTCAGGTTGGCAAGGCCAATGCCTTCGCCATGTTCCACGCCGCTTTTGGGCTGAATCGTATTTGTCACCCTGATACTGTCGTTAGGAGTAGTTTCAATTGTTATCAGCAGCGGATGTTTACTACTGACCACATTGTGTTTGATGGCATTTTCGACTAATAATTGCAGACTTACGGGAATAATATAATAGTTCCGGTATTTATCGTCGATATTGTATTGAATCTGTAAATTGTCGCCATAACGAATTTTCATCAGTAAGGCGTAGGATTCGGTAAAGTCAAGTTCCTCATCGAGATGCATGATTTCTTTGTTGCCAATTGTATAGCGGAATACCTGCGACAAATTCTGCACATATTCGTGGGCTTTCTCGTTGTCAATTCCAATCAATCCATCCAATGTGTTCAGCGTGTTGAAAAGGAAGTGAGGGTTTACCTGGTTTTTAAGCACTTCGTATCGGATACGGATATTGTCGGCCATCAACCTTTCGTTTTCGAACAAGGTGAGTTGGCGCTGGTTAATAGAGTTGAGCTGCGAAGTGGACAGCAAAACAATAATCAGCATGATAATATCTTTTGTAAGGTTCATGATAATATGCAAATGCATCGGAAAAGGAAGTGCTGGAAGTAACAGCTGTTCAATTTTCGAAAACAAAATGCTTAATGCAACAGTGATGGCAAACGATCCCAGGATTGATGCTCCAAACCTTAAGAATCTGTTTATATTGAGTTGTATGGTATTGAAGTTGAAGGTATACAACAAAAAAAGCAGAACAGTGTTTGTTATGAACATGTAAGTCAGCCTGAATACTTGTTCTGTTTTCAAATCATTATTGTAGGTAGATCCTAAAAGCAGTATTGCATTAAGAATAAGGCTGACAAACAGGGATAGTTTTATAGCCGTTGTTTTCGAAAACGGACGAAAAGCTCTGTGTTTCATGTGTAAATAAATTGAGATGCTAAAAGTAATAAAAAAACAACGACTATTCTACAGAAGTTAAGTCGTTGTTTTCTTCAATAACAAAAAACAAATAATTATTTTTTTGTGCGACCAAATATTAGCTTAAACTTACTTGTAATTGTCTGGCTTTTAATTTCTCCACAAGTTTCTTTCTTCGACGCAACCGTTTTTTGAACGCAAAGCGGTCGAAGATATAATAAACCACAGGAACCACTACCAATGTAAGGAGCATTGAACTGGCCAAACCGCCGATAATTACCCAGCCCATACCGTTTTTCATTTCAGCGCCGTCGCCCGAACCGAGGGCAATAGGTAACATACCGAAAATCATGGCGAAGGTTGTCATCAAAATAGGACGCATACGGTCTTTACCAGCTTCAATCAAAGCATTGAAAGTGCTCAGCCCATCTTCCTTACGGATTTTATTGGTGAAGTCGACAAGCAGAATCGCATTTTTTGCCACCAACCCGATAAGCACAATCAACCCAATGATACTGAAAATATCCAGGTTATGCCTTGTCAGTGCTAATGCCAGAAAGGCGCCAATCATGGCCAGCGGAATGGAGAACAATACAATCAACGGATCGGTGAGCGAGTTGTAGAGGATTACCATAATAAGATAAATCAACACAATAGCTGCAATAAAAGCAAACCCAAGACTACCGAAAGCGGTCGACTGCTGTTCCATTATTCCACTCTTCTTAACACTTATTCCCTCCGGAATTTTACCTACCAATGCTTTTTCAATTTCGGCGCCTACTGTTCCCGAAGGACGACCAACGACCATCGATTTTACAGTAATGGACGAGATACGGTCGGTACGTTCAAGCGCCGATGGACCTAATCCATAACCAATTTTTGCAAATTGTTTCAATTCAATCAGTTCTCCTCTTTTGTTGATAAAAGTGAGTTTGGCAACATCATCCGATTTGGTACGGTCGAAGTTATCCACCCCGATACGGATTTTGTATTCTGTATTGTTTTCGGTGTATTTGCTGTCGTCGTTACCATTCAGCGCCGTACGAAGGGTCATTCCTACTTCGCTTACCGACAAGCCTAAGGCCGACATTTTTTCACGATCGAGTTTTACCTGTACTTCCTGACGGGGATCGTCGATAGAGTATTTTATGTCCGAAGTTCCGGCGGTGTGACGTACCACATCCATTACCATAGCAGCTGTTTCAAGTACCTTGTCGTAATCGGTTCCCTGAACGATGAGTTGTACAGGTTCCTGACCACCACCTCCTAAACTGGCTACCGAAGCACGTACACGAACGCCCGGAATCTGCGTCATTATTTTTTCTTTTGTTAGATTGGCACAATCCTGTACGCTCATGTTTCGTTTGTCCTTGTCCACCATCTTTACAGTGATGGTGGTAATGTTGTTTTTCGTTGTTTTGGCATCCATCCCTACATTGGTATAAACTCGCTGCACTTCGGGAATGCTATTGATTATTTTCTCGGCTTCCATAGTTATCTGGTTGTTCTGATAAACAGTTACCTGCGGATTCATATCCAGTGTTACTGTATATTCGCCCTGGTCGGTGGTAGGAACAAAAGAGAATCCGATAAGTCCCGAAGGGAACAGTGTGAACGAAGCAATGAAAATTGTAACTGTGGCCAGCAATACGGTTGCTTTGTGTTTCAGACTCCAAACCAGAATACCTGCATACCATTCTTTCAGCGCATCGAATGCATTTTCGATAAAGCGTGAGAAACGTCCCGAAAGGGTAGGGCGGGTGTCGTCGGGGATATTACCGAAACGGGACATCAGCAGCGGTGTTACTGTAAATGAAACCAATAAACTACACAGCGTAGCAATAATAATAGGCGTAGCAAACTCTTTCAGTACGTTACCAATCATACCGCCGCTTAAGGCCAATGGTAAAAATACAACCACAATAACTATGGTAATAGCCATAGCGGTGAACATGATCTGTTTACAACCATCGATGGCGGCCTGCCATTTGGTTTTCCCTTTTTCCATATGGGTAAACATGTTTTCAATCACCACAATGGAGTCGTCGACCAAAATACCTACTACGAGCGACAATGCCATCAGCGACATCATGTTCAGCGAATAGCCCAGCAGATACATACCGATAAACGCCGGTATGATGGAGAGCGGCACAGCTACCATTACTATCAATGCACTTCGCACATTGTGGAGAAAAATAAAGCAGACAAATGCCACAATAAGAATGGCAAGTACAAGGTCGATGACCACCGAATGTGCCGAAGCGTTTGTGTACACCGAATCGTCGGTGGCAATGTCAAATTTTACATCATTGGCCGCATATTCTTTTTCTACGGCTTTCAGTTCTTGTTTTGCCATATCGGCCACCAACACTGCATTGGCATCATTTTGTTTCTGAATGGAAATACCTATGGCATCCTTACCATCGATACGATTGATAAGTTTTTGTTCGGCCACTCCATCTTCCACTTCGGCCACGTCCATTATTTTTATTTTACCTCCGTTGGGAGTAGTGGCAATCACTGTGTTGCGCAATTCGTTCAGGCTTGAGTATTTGGCAGCCATACGTACTGAATACACCTGTTCAGGGTTTTCTACATTCCCTGCCGGAATTTCCATATTGGCGGTCTGAACGGCCGATAGCACTTGTAAAGGCGAAAGTTTGTACGCTTTCAGTTTCTCGGCATCCATGTTCACTCTGATCTGGCGTTCCATACCACCACTGAGTTTTACAGCGCCGACACCGGGAAGTTTTGCCAAACGTGGTTGAATACGGTCCTCCACTAATTTGTAAAATTGGGTGGAAGGCATGGATGAAGATGCTGCCACACTCATGATTGATTTCTCATCCGGTGCAATTTTACTGATGGAAGGTTCTTTCACATCGGTAGGCAGGTTGGACTTGATGGCCGATATTTTACGTTGAGCTTCCTGAACGGCAAGGTTGGCATCGGCACCGGCATTCAGCTCGATGGCGATCACCGACACGCCTTCCATAGAGGTGGAGCTGATCTTTTTCAGGTTCTCAAGTGTGGAGAGAGCGTCTTCAATCTTTTTGGTCACCGAAGTTTCAACTTCGGATGCTCCGGCGCCGGGATAAATCGTTTGCACCGTCAGCATAGGCAACTCAAACTTAGGCATTAAGTTCAAATTGAGGTTTGTGTAGGATATGATTCCTCCAATGGCCAACAGGGTAAATATTACGCCGATGATCAAAGGTTTTTTTATAGAGGTTTCTACTATATTCATTGGGTTGTTGTTGTTGTTGTTGTTTTGCGTTTCGGGTTTAAAGTCTAATGTCTAAAGTCTAATGTCTAATGTCTAAAGTCTGGAGACCGGGGACAATTAAAAATTAATAATTAATAATGAAGAGTTTTGAGATCAACGGCTTTAGACCTTTGACTTTTGACTGCTTCGCCTGTGCCTGTGCCTGTGCCTTTGCCTGAATTTCCTCATTGGCACATTCTCACTGTCTTTGCTCTTTGTTCTTTGTTCTTTTGTCTAAAGTCTATAGATTCATTGGCACATTAGCACATTAGCATTAGTTCAAAATGGCTACTTTGGCGCCATCAGTTAAGTTGATTTGGCCGTTCGTTACCACTTTATCGCCTTCCTTCAGACCTGCAGCTACTTCGAGCTTGGAGTTAAAGTTACGACCTGTGGTGATTTTTACTAATTTGGCTTCGTTGTTGTTCACTACATACACCGAAGGATCTTTTACACTGCTTACAATGGCATCGCGTGGTATCATCAATGCTTTTCCGCTTTTGCCCATGTTCACGCTCACGTTTACGTAAGTTCCGGCTTTTAGTTTGTCTTTCCCGTTGTTGGTAATAATAATTTCGACAGGATAAGTGTGCGAGGTGCTTGCTTTGGGGCTAATGTTCGATATTTTGCCTGAGAAGTTGGCTTCGGTATTTACATCGGCAATTATGTTCACCTGTTGTCCTTCACGCAGTTCGTAGGCATTTGATTCGGACACATCTAAAATTACTTTCAATTCAAAAATATCGGCGATGCCGGCAATTACAGTTCCCGGATTGACATAAGCGCCGAGTTCGGTATTCTGAGCTGTGATATAGCCGCTGAAAGGAGCGGTGATTTTGGTATCGTCCCATTGTTTTTTTGCATTCTCAAGTTGTATAGAGGCATTCTCGAAAGCCATTTTAATGTCGCGAAGTTGTGTGTCCGAAATAGCTTCGCCCTGATGCAAAGATATGTTACGGTTGTAATCGTCTTTGCATTTTTCGTAGCTCAGCTTTGCATTGTCATACGCCAACCGTTTGTAAGTATCATCTATTTTGGCCAACACTTTTCCTTTGGCTACAAAATCGCCCATTTTAAAATTTACCTGAACAATCTTACCTGCACTTTCCGAAGCAATATTCACTTCTTTGTAGGCTTGGGTAGTACCTACAAGTTCCAGGCTTCCGTTTGTTTCGGTCATTTCAGCCGAAGCTACTGTGACAGTAACATCGCTCTGTGTTGTTTTTACTTCTTTACTGCTATCGATTGCTTTTTTGTTCGAAGCCAGTGTCCATGTCATAATTCCAAGTAGTCCAACGGTGGTTATACTTGCTATTATCGATTTCTTTTTCATTTTTATACCGTATTATTGTTGTTTTGTATTGAAGTTTTTTAGAATAGTTCAGCGTTCCCCGCTTGCCTGCGCCTTCGCCTTTATCAGTCGAACAGTTGTTTGATGCCTCCGTTGAGCGACATGATTTTAAGTTCGGCTTCCTTGAAATTGTACAAAGCTGTGAGGTAGCCGCCCTGCGCACTGCTCAGGCTCATTTCGTCCTGCAACAAGCTGCTCATGCCGGCAAGTCCTTCGCGGTATTTCAGCGCAGTTTCTTTGTACACCTTTTCGGCCAAAGCAAGATTTAACTTTTGTCGACGAACGATATCTTTGTTATTCATATAATTGTTCAGCGCATTTTTATAATTCATGCTGAAGTTTTCTTTGGTGCTTTCGAGCGTAGCCTCCGTTTTCTTCAGGTCCATTGTGGCCTGACGCGCTTTCGATCGCTTTTCGAATCCGTCGAATACCGGTATCGAAAGGTTGACTGATACACTGGCCATTGGATACCATTTGTTTGCTTCGCCACTTTCGAAATAAGTGCTGAAATCCTTGCGAAGTCCCTGATAAGCTGCTTGTCCCGACAACGAAAGTGTAGGTAAATAACCGTTGTTAATCAGCTTTTTATTTAAAACATTCAGCTCCTTTTGCAATTCGAGCAGGCGTATATTTACATGATCCGAAAAGTCCGACTGAAGTATGGGTTCGTTCGCCAATAGCGGCATGGCTGCTGTATCGGTCAGTACAATCGTTTGTTCGAGCGGTACATCGAGCATATATTTGATCATGTTCAGTTGCTGTTCCTGTGCCAACTGCGTATTGCTTTGTTGCGTGTACAGGTTTTCGAGATTCACATTTACCCTGTCCAGGTCAACTTGTTTGCCAACCCCGTTTTCAACTATTATTTTAGTAATATCTCTCAGGCGTTCGGTGCGTTTTATGTTTTCACCGATCAATTTAGATTGTTCGGCAGTGGTTTGCCCCAATGCATAGAGCTTAGCCACTTCGAATGCAATTTCTTCGCTTGCTTTTTCAACGCTCAAATTGCTTAGTTCGGCCGATTTGTTGGTGAGTTTCAAAGCTGTAAATGCCGTTTGGTTGTACAATATCTGACTGATGCTCAGTGTGGCGTTTGTGTTGAACTGACTTCCCATTTGTACGGGTATAGTGGTGCCCGGTTTTCCCAGGAACTCGCCCGGAAGCACAGTTGTTGGCAGCGCTAAATTATCGGTAAAACCAGCGCTGATATTTACTTTCGGGAGCAATGCCGCACGCGATTCTTCCTTTTTGTAATTGCTTTTTTCTTTGTCGATGCGGGATGTCTTCACATTTATGTTTTTATCCACTGCCATCTGTACGCATTGCTGCAAGGTCAGTTCAGTGATTTTGCTTTCCTGTGCAAATGTCATTTGGCCTACCAACAGCATCACCGCTATTAAAATAATCTTTCCTTTCATGTTTTGTATTCGTATAGTTTTTACGGTACAAAATTATGTTTAAAAACATGTCCTTGAAGATGAATTCTTGTCGAAATGGAATTAATGAGGGTTGAAATGATTTTTTCGGGGTTTAAAACGGATGCGGTTGATCGGCAGTTAATTGATAGATGCAACGATGTTGAAATGTCTTTTAATATTTCGTCAGGCAAGGAGTAGAGGATGCAACATTAAAACTTTATTGTTTCGGTGTTAAGTCTAATTCCCCGAAAAGGAGTTGTACGCATAAAAAGCCCGGAACGAAACCTGTACAGGCATTATTCGTTCCGGGTTTAAGGGGAGTTTCAAGCTGTTCGGCTTTTACAATTCCAGCTCTTTATTATCCAAAAGCTCGTGTTTGCCGAATCGGTACTGGTACAAGCTTATGCTTAGTTTTTTCTTATCTGCCTTTAAAGGGTCAATTACAACAAAGTGCATTTTCAGGCCGTCCTGTTCTATTGCCGCATTTTTATCGCGTGTTTTTTGGTCTTCCCAGGTGCCTGAGTTCACATATATACAGGCTTTGTCGTTGAGGTTGCTATATGTTTTTATCATAGGCTTGTGAGTATGGCCAAACACCACAAGCCGCACATTCGACAAAGGGTTTTTGAAATACTGAACGCTGGCTTGTTCGTCCAGAAATTCGGTTTCTAGACTGCCTTTCAGGGCTTCGTTGATTTTTGTCATAACCTCTACGTTGTTGAACTTCAGGCGCGATTCCCAGTTGCTTTGCGTAAATAATCCGTTGTACAAATTCATCTGAATGCTACCATCTGTCGTACTATTTTGTGGAAGAATGTCGTTGATCGCATAAGTTTTTGTGTAATTTCCTACCTTAGTGGTTATAATAGGATCGCCGAAATTATCTTTCACGTAAATCACATCCTGAATCACTTTTTTCCACAGGCTATAATAAATGTATTTTGTATATTGTTCGGGGTTAGTCGCATCGTTCAGTTTCACTTCGGGCACTTTGGTAGCCGCTTCGTGTGTAGTAGGGTCGGTGAACGAGTTGGCTGCTATGCGCGAAAAGAAATAACCCGGAGGCAGGAGCGAACCCGGAGCATCGGCTTCGTTGGCATTCGGAGTCAGTGCACAGAAAAAATCGTAACGATGTCCGTGTTCGATGGCAATTTCGGCGTATCCATCCGGATGATAGGTGCCCACGCCATACTTATTGCCGGCATCGCGGGCCTGGTTCACTCCGGGCATTGCTATGTTTACGTTTTCAGCCGTAAATCCCATGTCGTGGTTGCCCGGAATGTAGGTGAGCTTTACTTTTTCGTCCTTGATAATGCCGTTCAGTACATCAAAAATGTGCTGATTGGCTGCCACTGTTTTCCTTACAAAATCGGCTTGTGTTCCTCCACCGTAGGTGTCTACCCGTGTTGGCACATACCATTCGTCGAACATGTCGCCGCCAATAACAAGTTCCTTCACTGTTGCCGACGAACGTACTTCTTTGAGGAATTCCTCCAGACGTTTCAGATGCTTTACATTCTCAGAATAAGCCAAATCGTTGCCAAGGTGCAAATCGCTGATAACAACTATCTTGTCGCGAACATTGTTGGCGTTTACACTAATTGTATCGAAAGGATTGTCAGAAACTGTTTCTTCATACGTGGTGCACGATCCTAAGAGAAAGGCTAATGTAACCAATAAAAGCAGAAAATAGTTTTTTTTCATGTGATTTATTGTTTATGTGTTTTTTAAAAATAATAACAATACAATGCCGTATAAATAAGCCACTAATATACTGCTTATTTTCTTTTAAATGCTAAATTGTCAATTACAAAATAGAAAATACTTCAATGTTGTATAAAAAAACCACTAATATACTGTTTATTTTCTTTTTTAAAATGGTAAATGGTCACCCCGATAGCTATTAATTAAAGGCTTGCGTTTAATGAAGCGCACAGCAGACAGAGTTCACAGACAAAGCCCTAATGTATCTAATGTGGTTTAAATATTGTGTGTTTGTGTTTTTTGTCATGTACTCCTTTTTTATTAGCTGCTTATTGCTTGTCTTCTTTGTGTTGATGGTTGGGGTTTTCAAAAAACGAAACTCGCAAAACAAAAATTATCTGTGCTTTTAAAAATGAAAGCAGATTAGTTTTTTTGTTTTGCTCGTTTCATCATAGCTAAAGGTCAGGAAAAATGGTCTTTTTCACAAGTACACTACCAACAAACAAGTTGCTGGAATAATGTGCAAATGTATTTAAAATATGGCTCCGAAATGTTGCATTTTTACAAAACCAATGTTGCATATTTACAGGTTTTATTGATTTGTCGGGGAAAGCGTCCGCACAGGCACCGAAAAATTTTGAAAATTTCAGTTACTGAAACCAAATTTAATCCTTTAGAATTTGTATATTTGTGAACTAAATTTTCTTTAGTGTGAGGTGTCCCTCAAGGCCATTGGTCCATTTCTTATGGCAAATAATTTCTCCCTGATTTAAAATAAAATAACTGCTTTGCAGCATGCAATACTTATATTTAGCCACGGTCTTTGCCGGTGCACTTGTGTGTTTACTCGCTTCGATCTTACTATTTGTCCGCCGTAAAGAGGCGAAACGCTCGCGGGTCATTCTTGCTGTGATTGTATCTTTTTCGGTATTTAACTATATTACGCGGTTTATTGCACTGTGCAATGGCGAAACTCCCGAATTAGTTGTTTCGGCAAAATTGTTGTTGCAGGCCAACTTTATGGTGCTTGGTTATATCTTGTATCCCATCGAAGTAATTGCTCCCGGTTGGCTTAGTTTCCGAAGGATTTTAAAATTATACAGCTACTGGCTACTGGCTGTTGTTGTCTACTTAATTTCTTTACAGCTAGGAGTGGAATACACGCCTTATGGTTCACTGCTCGGGATGTTGGCGCATTCAGGCAGTTTCGAAGTCTGGTTTCGGCTTTTGCTTTCGGTTTTAATTTTTGCGCCGGCGCTGATTGTCTTTTTTATTCACCGAACCCGACTTTATCGCAATTCCGACCATATATGGGTAAGAAAGTATGTCATTACACTTTCGGTAAATATGCTTGCCTATATGCTGGTGCTAATGTTTAATCACCCAGAATTCAATATCCTTTATTATTATGTGAGTGTAGGCTGTAGTCTTTATATTGTGTATATGGAGTTGTTCGACAGGCTGATCGTAAAAACGCTACCAGCTGTTGTAGCAGAAGAAAAAGAGGAAATAATAAGGGAAACGACAGATGAAACCGATGACAGCTCTTTGTGTTCTGAAAAGTGTAGCAACGATAAGAAAGACTCCGTTCTGATACAGCGATTGGATAACTATATGAAAATACACAAAGCCTGGCGGAATCCCGATTTATCGCTCAACACACTGGCTTCCGAGCTTTTCACCAACCGCACCAGCCTTGCTCAGGCCATGCGCGAGAGTGACTACGAAAACTACAGCAACTACATCAACCGCTTGCGCATCGAAGACTTTTTGCAGCAGATTGAATCCGGACAGATGTTGAACTTCCAGGAAACCTTCTTCTATGTCGGCTTCCGTTCGCGCAGCACTGCCCTTCGCAATTTCCGGCAGTTCACAGGCTCAACCCCTTCGGAATACTTCCAGAAAAAAGATGGGGAAGCCGAAGAGCACCCTGAAATGTAAAGCAATTGAACGGATGACTTATGCGAACCAGTCGGGGCGCGACTTTAAGTCGCACTCCGACTTAGTCTGTTTTAATTGAGGGCGTCACTCAGATTGACACCCTCAATAGAATACTTCCATTAAAAGCAATTATCTAAAATTGAACCAACTGAACAGGTGGCTTATGCGAACGAGTCGGGGCGCGATTTAAAATTCTATCCAGTGCGAACCAATCGGGGCGCGACTTTAAATCACACTCTGACTTTGCTACAAGGCCGCTTAAACTGTAAAGTGTATTTTATCCCGGAGGAGTATTTTCTCAGGCACTAAGTAAGATGAAATGATAACATCCGGATTGTAGCTTTTTACTTCTGATTGCTGCGTTTTTCCTGCCATAGTACTGTGTTGAGTGGTTGTTCGGAATTTCCGAACAACCACTTGTTAGACCAACTCACTTTTTTCAAACAGTTACACAATCTTTATTATCACCTTTTTTTAATCTACTCTCATTTATTTGGAGTCATCCATTTATTTGTTTTGTCACAGCTTATGTTCAGTGTCTGGTTGCCTGCCTGCATTCTGAAGTCGCCTTGTTCCAGTATCCATTTTCCATCTGCTCCAACAAAAGCCAAATCACTTGCTTTGATGGTCAATGCCACCGTTTGC
This sequence comes from uncultured Paludibacter sp., assembly GCA_963678465.1. Taxonomy (GTDB): domain Bacteria; phylum Bacteroidota; class Bacteroidia; order Bacteroidales; family Paludibacteraceae; genus Paludibacter. The sequence goes on along the minus strand of OY782858.1, from coordinate 1,821,158 downwards.
GTTTCTCCGGGGCGAAGTTCAATCTTCTTAAATGCTCTGAGACGGCGGTTTTCGGGAGTCAGCGATGCCACTATATCACGACTGAACAGCATGACCACTTCTTTGCCTGTCATTTTACCTGTATTGGTTACATCAATGCTAAAGGTAAGTTCATCGCCTGCAATGAAGTTCAGCTTTGAACATTTGAACTTATCGTATTTGAATGTGGTATAACTTTGTCCGTACCCGAAAGGCCATTGAACAGAAATAACCGCATCATAATCGTAGGCTCCTTCCATCTTATCCGTTTCCTCACTTACACGATAATCGTAAGTGGTCAGTTCGGCCTGATGGCGGGGATAAGTATAGGGCATTTTAGCCGAAGGATTCGCGTCGCCGGCAAGAATATTGGCAAGAGCATCGGCACCATAATTACCCGGAAGCAGAATGTTGATTATTGCATTGGCCAAAGGTTCAATGTCGTTGATAATACGCGGACGACCTCCATTCAGGATAAGAACAACCGGCTTTCCGGTTGCAGCAAGTGCTTTTACAAGATTGCTCTGATTGGCAGATATGGCCAAATCCGACAAGTTACCAGGTGTTTCGCAATAGGAATTCTCGCCAATACAAGCTATGATCACATCTACATTTTTGGCCGCATTTACAGCTTTCTCTATTTCCGGAGTATTTTCTTCGAAATAATTGCCCTCTGCCACATACGTTACTCCTTGCTCAAGCACTACATTCTCCTTGCCGAATTTATTGCGTACGGCTTCAAAAATAGTATTATAGGCTCCGGCAAACCGGTCGGCAAGATGTCCCTGCCAGGTATAGCTCCAACCTCCGTTCAAACAACGCATGGAGTTGGAATTAGGCCCGGTAACCAGCATCTTCATTCCCTTTTGCAAAGGAAGAAGCCCGTCTTTGTTTTTCAGCAACACTTCCGATTCTTCAGCAGCCCTCACAGCCAATTCAGCCGATTTCTTACTTGCAAATTCAGGATAATCGGATAAAGAAGTATTTGGTTTATCAAAAAGTCCGAGGCGATATTTCAGTCGGAGAACACGGCTCGCAGCATCGTCAATGCGACTCATCGGCACTTCACCTTCCACAACAAGTTCTTTGAGCAGTGTACAAAAATTCAGATCGTACGGCTCCATAGCCATGTCAATTCCGGCGTTGATAGCAATTTTTATGGCTTCTTTTTTGCTGGATGCCACATGCTCACGCGTATATAAATTATTAATGTCGGCCCAGTCGGTGATCAACATGCCATCCCACGCCAGATCTTTTTTCAACCATTGTGTAAGCAATTCGTAGCTGGAGTGTACGGGAATTCCGTTGATGCTTCCACTATTTACCATTACGGTAAGCGCACCAGCCTCTACACATGCCTTAAAAGGTGCAAAGCACTTTTCCCTGAGTTCCGACACAGGAATATAAGCAGGAGTTCTGTCTTTACCGGTACGCGACATGCTGTAGCCCATATAATGTTTTACCGATGTTGCTATTCTGTCAGCCGGAATATTGTTGGGATCATCTCCCTGAAATCCGCGTACTGCATAACTCCCCATGACAGCATTGACAAGGCAATCTTCACCATAGCTTTCCCAAACGCGGGACCAGCGTGGGTCACGTGCCATATCGACAGTTGGTGAATAGGTCCAGGGGCAGTTGGCAGCACGAGTTTCATAAGCAGTCACTTTCGCAGCATCGTAGATAAGCTGCGGATTGAACGAGGCTCCCAGATTTATATTCTGTGGAAACAGAGTGCCTTCGAGCGTGTAGGTTGTACCGTGGTTTTGGTCAAGCCCATAGATACATGGTATCCCTATTTCCTTCATAGACATATCCTGTATCATACCAATCAGTTCCTGCCATTTCGCACGCGTTTGTGCAACAGGGCCGGGTGCATTCAGTATCGATCCGACCTTGTACTTGGCAATGGCGTTATGAAGTTTCTCCTTGTCAAGAACAAACTCACCATTTTTCATCTCTCCCAATACATCGATAGAAAGCTCGGTCATCTGACCTATTTTTTCATCTAAAGTCATGCTGCTTAGTTTCTTTTCAACAGCTGCCTCAATTTTTAAGTTCTTAGGCACAGCTGCAAACATCACCTGTCCAAGACAGGCGATGCTTACAGTAATTCCTACAATAAATGTTTTATTCAAACGCATTATCAGTTATTATTTTACAGTTATAAGATCAACGAAGTAACCATGACCTACACAAAGAAATCCGCTTTGATCTTTAATCGCATCGAGAACTGCTTGTGTAAGGGTAACGTTCAACACACCAGCGGCTGATACATCAACTACTCCTGTTCCGGGTAAATCATTCCACCATCCAGAAGTAGTGCGTATCTGATGGTATTCAGCCGAAGGTTCAATCGAATAGTGAATAGACATTACCGCACCTGGCTTAATTGATGCAAAAACACTCGAACCAATGAGGTTGAAAGTTTTGTTCGGATTACCATCCGGCAAGTCCCATGATACGTAATGATGTCCGCTCCAGAGTGTTTGCTCTGATGATATTACTATCTTAGTGCTGCTTCCAACCACTTTGTTTGCAAAGAAAGTCACATCCTTTCCGTCGGTCATTTTTCCTGTCAGAGTATATTCTCCGTCATTGAGTGAAGGGCAGGTGAACTCTAATCGACCGGCAGTTTTCACAGCAAAATTAGTTACGGCTGTACCTCCAAAATCCAGCGATGCCACTTTGTCGAGGTTAATACCTGTCATAACGCAGGTGGCATTAGCAGTAGCCCTATCGGCTCCGGTTGTAACCAATGCCGCTGAACTTACGGTAACCATATCGCCTCCATATTCCACATTGTCAGTACCAATCAGTACAACTCTTTGTTTGCCTTCGGGAACTTCCGCAGGAACAGTGTATGAAATATATGCACCTCCATTATCCGGCACAACAGTCATGGTGGTGACAGCGATGTTACCTATTTTGAGGCCTTTTACAAGATCAAGATTTTTGCCATACAGAACAGCTTGAGCACCCGGAGCTACGAATCCCTCAAAACTGACTTTTGTAGTCGATGGATCAGCGTCCAAAGGATTGACACGGACAATCCCTTCGCGAGATGTGGTTTTTCCGCCAGTAGTGGTTACCACTACTTTCATATCATATACCCCGGCAAGCAAAGGCATGTCTATTTTTTTACCCGCTGCCACTTTGTTTCCATCAAGATACCAATCCACCTCAACAAAATCGGAAGGTGTGACGGTTAATTCCATTGTGAAATTGGCATCCCTGTTGATAGTTGCCACTGTAGGCAACTCTCCGTTAACACGGTCGGGAAAGGTCGGTGCAAGAATATGTGGTTCGTCGTCCTGACCCGCTACCGAAAACGGCTGTTCGTCGTTGCAAGAGCTGAGCATGACACTCATGGAAAACAACGCTATTAATGTTCGATATATAAGTTTCATATAATATGCTTTAATTGATGACTATTAATTCACATCCCACCAAAGAGGTGTGTTCCAACTATTCTCTCCTCCCATACGGTTCAGGGCTTCTTCGTAACTTTGTTTGTTGTAAGAAGATTCGAGAACCGGATAAGAAAGGCGAACCGGAATATCTGCACCGCCTGTAAGGAACTGTGCGAAATCATATTCGGCCGGAGATTTCAGGCGTGGATAACCCGAACGACGTACGTTAGCCCAACTTTCGGCCGGATTGGTGAGGTGAAGTATCCATGCCTGGGTGTTAATGGCAGCTTTCTTCTGCTCATCCGTATAACCGATACCATTATTGGCAATAAATGTGCTGAATTCTGCATCCGTAATTTTATCGCAATCGTAGTGGTTGGACAGAAAATCCATTGATTCCCGCACACCTTTAGCGTAAAGATCGGCAACCGTTCCGGTTACATTCCATCCTTTCAAAGCTGCTTCGGCCATAAGGAAATTTATTTCGGCAGAAGTAATAATAACACCCGGATTGTCACTTTTTAAAAAGTTATTTGCCAACTTAGGTTCTGTTTCCCTGGCCATACTTGTAGCCACCGACGGATTGGTCAAAGCTATTTCTTTCATTATATCACTATCGTAACCGGTAGGCCATGGTTCCCATGAAAATGCTCCCGGATCACGTGGATTCATAGTGACACCTTTCGCCAGTACTTCTTCCGTAAGATCGATACGATTGTTTGTACTTGTAGAACTCATCAGTCCGTCATAATAGAAACGTGCGATACGGTAGGTGCGCGGGTCGCCCGAATTCTTCATTTGGTTGAAGAATGTAGAACACAGATAACTGGGGTTGTTAGCCGGGTCGTTTCCGAAAAGCAACTTTGACAATGCATTGCCACGATAATCAGTATAAGATTCCTGTCCGAAACTGAATGGCACTTCAATGTATTTAATCAGCGCATCATCCGAAGCGCTGGCCAGTATTCCTCCGGCATCTGATAGTGCATCTTCAAATTCCTGTTTCGCTTTTTCCGGTGCTACATCAGAAATACGCATAGCATAGCGAAGACGAAGCGAGTTCGCAAATTTTTTCCACTTGATAACATCTCCTTTGTAGATCACATCGCCCGAAATTTTATCTCCGGACTGAAGAAGGGCTGTACCGGCTTCTTTCAACTCTTTGAAAAACCAAGTGTAAATTTCTTCCTGCGTATCATAACGCGGATTGAATTTTCCATCCAGATAACCCAACCCGGCTTCGCTACAAGGAGCGTCACCATAAACATCCGTCATTAATGACATCATGTAAACCCGGTATATGCGTAATGCTGCATTGACATTTGTCAATGATGCATTTTCATTGCTACGGGCTATACCATCTGTCAGGTTTTTAATCGCTTTTGGATAAAAAGATATCCACATACGGCCCATCTCATTGTTGTCGATAGTGTGGCGACCTCCATAATTTGTGGTGTTCCAACAACCCATCAATTGTTGTGCGAAAGCATAATGGTAATTTCGGTACATTTCCACCATTCCAAGATCACCGTAGGTCTGCAATTCGGCTGTTGTCAGCTGTGCATTAGGATCGATGCTGTTTGCCTTTGACGGGTCGGTATTTAAGTTTTCCATATAGCTGTCGCTACAGGAACTGACCGTAACAGCGAATATTGTCAGCAATAACAATATATATGTTCGTATATTCGTTTTCATTATTTTTTCAGATGATTAAAATTTTACATAAAGGTTAATACCATAGCTTTTGCGCGACGGTAGTGAACCATATTCAAGTCCCATACCGGTCGTGTTATTGTAGTTGGAATCAGGATCGATATTAGGAATATTTTTCCATACAATGAACGGATTGCGTGCTACAAAAGAGAGTGACATATCCTGAATAACCTTGCCTAACCATTTTTTAGGGAACTGGTAACTAAGGGTGATTTCACGGCATTTCACGTAAGAGTTGTCATAAATGAACATTGCCGGAGCATTGCGGCTCACACTCATCCAATAAGTTTCAGGATTGATTTTGATGTCATTTGGGCGATAGGTTCCATCTCCATTATCGATTACACCCGGAGAAACGAAACCTCCGGTTGGATTCCACGAAGCTGAACCTTTAGCAATTCCGGCTGCCTGACGTTCTTCTTCCGATTTGTACCATGCCTCACGACCGTCTAATGTAGCCAAGCTTTTTCCGGATTCATAAGCCGCACGTTGCGACATAGAATAAAGATCAGCTCCAACTTTTACATCGAACAAAGCTGTCAAACCAATATTTTTATATTTAAATGTTGTATTGAGACCTCCTGTCCAATCCCATGAGGCATTACCCAGCACATGGTTGCTTTTGTCGTACACAGGCAGACCGGTAGCAGGATCGATAAGAACTTGCCCATCATCATTGCGTTTGAAATCAGGACCAACGATTGAACCAAAATTCTCACCTACTTTTGCAGCTACCTGCACATCAAGCCACGATGCTTTTTCAAGCTCAAACATATCCATGTTATCGGTAAGCTCCCTTACTTTATTGTTGTTTTTCGAAAAATTCAGATTCAAATCCCACGAAAAATCACCAGCCTGCACCGGACGTGTGTTAAGTGCTACCTCAATACCCTGATTCTGGATTTCACCAGCATTAATCAAACGGTAAGGGTAACCTGTTGTCCAGCTCGAAGCCATACCGATAATCTGATTTTGTGAAATCTGGTTGTAATAAGTAAAGTCCAAGCCTAAACGTTGGTTCAGGAATTTTGTTTCAAAACCTACTTCAAACGAATTGGTTCTCGTTGGTTTAAGGTCTTTGTTAGGTATCACCTCATTGTCGATGTAACCAATAGTATAACCAGGATAAGTGAACTTCGACTTGGAATATACAAGTCCCAGTTTGTAAGGGTCTGTATCTGATCCAACCTGTGCCCACGACATTCTCATTTTTCCGTAAGGTAGTATATCGTTGCGCTTAAGTAGTTCGGAAAATACAAAACTACCCGATACCGAAGGATAAACATAAGTATTGTTGTTTACAGGAAGTGTTGATGATTTATCTCCACGAATTGTAGCATCCAGGTAAACAAGGTTACGCCACCCTAAATTCACAGCTCCGAATACAGAGTTAATTTGCTTACGGTAGCTATTCTCCTGAAGACTGGTTTCGTTAAAACTCATAAGAGCTACCACATCGCGTATCTGCATATCCTGTGCAGTGATTATGGACGTTTGTTTATCAATCTTGTACAAGTTAGCTCCTACAGTACCTGTAAAATCAAAATCTTTCCATCGGTTATTATAGGTAGCAATCAATTCAAAATTGTACATTTTGTTTTGGAACTGGTTGTTCTGAAGATAACCGGCTTCGTACCCGGGCGTAGTTGGTGCTTTGAAATCCTGGAAGTTGAACCAGTTGAGTTCGGCACCACCGGTACCTTTTATTTTGAGATGCGACCCGATGTTCCATACGGCCGAACCATGGAGGCGGAACAGGTCTTTCTTCGATTCGTTTGAGTTTTTGTACACATCCCAGTAAGGATTCACATTGTATGGATCCATACCATTCCAATTGGAATATTCTCCGTTTTCATCCTGATAGGTGCGCAACCAGGCCTGATCGTAAGTGTTAGCAAGCGTCATAAGATTCTTACCAATGTTTGACTTACTGTCGCCCAATGCCGGACGGTTTTGTACATTTTCATGCGTGTAGTTGGCCGAGAAGTCAAGATCCACCTTCTTTAATGTAGTGTTTGCTCTAAGATTAAAGATGTTACGACCCATGTTTGTTTTTGGAACTATATCTTTATTCCTTAAGTCAGTAAGCGTAAAACGCAGCCCGGTATTTCCGTTACTGGACGATACTGTAACGCTGTTGTTGGCAGTCAGACCGGTTTGGAAGAATCCCGAAGTATTGTCCGGTATTATGAGATACGGATGCTCGGTACCGTCAAAATATCGTAACATATTGCCACCATCCGCTTTTGGACCCCAGCTCTTGTTCGTATTTGACACGGCATCAATGCTGTAACTACCATTGCTTCCCATTCCATAAGTCTGCTGAATGTTATTCCATTTAGACAATTGGTTATCAACAGTAAGCGTTCCGTTATATTCCACCGAATAACGTTCGTTCCGGGCTTTTTTGGTAGTAATAAGAATTACACCATGACTTGCGCGGCTACCGTAGAGCGCTGAAGCGGCGGGACCTTTTAGCACCGACATGCTTTCAATGTCATCAGGGTTGATCGATGAGATACCATCGCCCAGATCGTAACCTCCGCTAGTTCCTGCCGAACCAAAATTTGAGTTATCCAACGGTACTCCGTCTATTACATAAAGCGGTTGGTTGTTACCTGTCATTTCTGTTGCTCCACGAAGAATTACGCGGGTTGATCCGGAAGCACCACCTGCTGTTTGACTCACCACAAGACCGGCTACCCGACCTGCAAGCGAATTGATTACATTTGTTTCTTTCGCCTTTTCGAATACTCCGCCTTTCACTTCCTCTAAACCATAGCCTAAAGCTTTACGGTCGCGTTTAATGCCTAATGCAGTAACTACAACCTCATTCAGAACTTTGTTATCCTGTTCCAATTTCACTGAAATCGATTCGGACAACACATTTACCTCGGCACTCTTGTAACCTAAGTATTTAATCACTAAGGTTCCACCGGCTTTTACATTCAGTGTAAACCTGCCCTCGACATCCGTAGTGGTGCCATTGGTGGTCCCTTTTTCCATAACAGAAGCGCCTATTACCGGGCCTCCTTCGTCCTTTACAGTTCCCGCCACTTTTTTTAGCGAGACACCGTTCTGTGTAGTAGCCTGTTGGGCAAACGCTACAACTGGCGTAGCCATTGTTGCGATACCTAAAAGCAATGCTCCACACAACACTGTTCTTGAAATTACTTTTTCTTTCATGTGTATTATAGATTATTTAGTCTCAATAATTTTTATCCAGTCAATATACATAGCTGCTTTTTCGCCCTCCTTCAACGCAGTTATTCCCGAAATATTGGTTATACCGGTGTATGCGCCACCAACTGCCAGATTCAGTAAAACGAAGAAATTGCCATGAAAATAGGGATTGTTTTTTATATCAAATGTATTAAAGGGAATGTTGTCAATAGACACTGCAATTTTATTTTCGTCCCAAACCATTGTGTATAGATGGTAATTGCCGTCCTGCAGATTCGCAGTAGCATTAGAGCTAAAATATTGCTGTTCGTGATTTTTGACATCAGGGCCGAAATGAAGAGCTGTATTGACACGTTTCGTTGTATTGCCCGATTTTATTCCTTCCGCATCTCCCATTTCCATAATGTCTATTTCGCCGCAGGCAGGCCATTCTTTGTTATTGTCGCCCATCAACCACAATGCAGGCCAAAGTCCGTTGGCTGTTCTAGGCAGTTTGATGCTCGCTTCAAGTTTTCCATATTTGAAACTTTTCTTCGCTTTTGTATTTACTCTGCCCGACATAATTAGGCCATTTTTACGTTCGGCTGTTAGTATCAGTACTGTTTTGTCGCCGTCTTTCCCAACAGTTACATGAGAAGGATCGTAGGATTGCAACTCCTGATTAGTCCATCCGGCAGCATGGGTTTCTTTATTCCAAAATGAGGTATTGAAAGTTTTGAACTCATCTTGAAATATGACGACTTCATTCGATGTTGGCAGGGGTGGAGATACATCGGGTTCATCTCTATTCGACGAACAGGCTGTACACGTTCCCCACGCGAGGGTGATAAGGAGTGTTGTGAATTTGTTCATTTGCTTACCAAAATAGCTTTAAAGTTAAACACAGTTGTAAAGCTTCTGCCAAAGCAAATCCGGCAGAGTTGGCGCAAAAATAGTAAGCTCACACTTCTTATCGGGTTTGATTGCCGACATTTAGAGTTTGATTGCTGACATATTTAGCAAATAACTGAATGTCAAAGGCTGTAGAGTGGAGGTTTCTTTTAGATTTATGAAAAAACCTGTAGGTTCGAAGAGTTTTTTATTGGGTGAACTATCCTTTTTCGATAAATTTGCTGGGCTGTACCCCAAAATGTTTTTTGAAAATGGTGCTAAAATATTTAGCGTTGATAAAACCGGTTGCTTCGGCTACATCTGTAACAGACATTCCTTGCCGCAACAAGTCGGCTGCCCGCTCAAGACAAAGTATCCTGATAAATTCCTGGGGAGCTTTTCCAGTAAGTGACTTCAGCCGGCCATATAACAGAGTTCGGCTCATTGCCATTTCGCGGCAGAGTATGTCAATGCTAAAGTCTGTGTTGCTCATATTACTCACTACAATTTCTGTGATTCTTTCCATAAATTCGCGGTCGCTGGCCGATAATTCAGGCTCTATTCTTTTTCCATCCGCATGGTCTATCACATTAGTCGTCTTATCAGAAGTAACCTGTACTACGGCTTGCTTGAGTAAATAACTGCGCAAGCGATTCCGGTTTTCAATGGCTCCCCGTACTTTTAGTTTCAGAATCTCTGTGCTGAACGGTTTGGCAATATAATCGTCAGCACCCTTTTGAAGTCCGGTCACGATGGAGTCATGACCGGTTTTGGCAGTCAGAAGTATCACAGGAATACCGGCTGTCTCAGGATTATTTTTTACCGCCCTGCAAAAATCGTCACCCTGCGTTCCGGGCATCATCACATCGGAGATAATCAAATCCGGATATTCCTCCGACAAGTAGGATAACGCATCATCCGCCGTAGGCATTAAAATGACATTATACTCCGGCGAAAATGTTTTTCCGAGATATTGACGCAAATCGTCATTATCTTCCACAATAAGCACAGTTACATCTTTATTGTGATCCGACTCGATGACCTTGCCTGCTAATGGGTAATCACCATCATCAGACAAACTGTTGACGGGAGTTTGTCTTGACGAATTTATTGCTTCGTCGTAAACCCGTTTAAAGCTGACAGTAAAAGTGGTACCTTCTCCTTCTACCGACTTGAATTCTATAGTGCCTTGAAGCATTTTTACAATGCGTTTTACCTGTATCAAACCAAATCCGGTACCAATTTCTTGTGTATCCACTGCGTTTTGTGCCCTGAACACTTTAGAAAAAGTATGTTTATGGTCGCTCTGAGGAATTCCTATGCCGCTGTCAATTATTTCTGCGGTGACCTTATTTTTGGTTGCACTAAGTACTACATTGATGTATCCACCGGCATTGGTGTACTTACATGCGTTTGAGATCAGATTATCAAATATCATCTCAAGCAGATGATTGTCGCCGAGCATATTTGCCGGAGAGTCGGGCAAGGTCAGTGATAATTGTATGTTCTTTTTGTCGCACGCATTCTGGAAACTGCTGATTTCTTCTTGCAATATATCCCTTAAATCAACAGTATTAAGTTTTAATGAATGATTACCTGAGTCTATTTTTTCAAATTCCAGCAGCTGCGTAGTGATAGTATTCAGCTTGCGGATGTTTTGTCGGGCTACATCGAGCAGATAAGCAGCATTTGAAGAAAGCTGTTCATCTTTGCGGATATCATCAAGGGGTGCCATTACCAGCGTGACAGGAGTACGAATGTCGTGGGCTGTATTGACAAAGAATCGTATTTTGTCCTCGTTGTGTAGTTTTTGGAGCTGATACCATTTATAGCGAAAAATAAAGTAACCCGCCATACCGACAAGCAAAACATAAACAATCCATGCCCACCATGAACTCCACCAGGGATGTGAAACGACTATTTCTACTTTCTTCTCGTTGATTAGTTTGCCGTCGCATTTGCGCACACTACATATTCGCAGCAGGTATTTGCCGGGAGTTACATTTTTATAGGTGGCAGTACCGGCTACTGATACCTCGCTCCAGCCTTTGTCATAGCCTTCCAATATATACCGATAAGCTATATCTTCCTGATAACGCAGATTAATGGATTCAAAATTAACGGTAAAAGTATTTTGCTTATAGGCAAGAGTAATGTGTCCGTCTTCCAATCCCTCATGAATCGAAAGCATTAATTTATCTTTTTGCGATTCACTTATTCCGTCGATTGTAAATCCGGTAATCCGTAAAGGGGCAGAGTAATCTATCAAATTGATCTCGGAGGGCGAAAACCTTACGGCTCCTGAAATACCACCAAATATAAAATCGCCGGATTTCAAGCGGATGGCTGCTGACTTGTTATATTCTTTTTCTACGCCTTTGAGATAGTTTAATGATAACACCACAGAATCGTTGATAACAGCAACTCCGTTACCGGTGCTTACCCACAAGCGTCCCTTCGAGTCGGACAGGATGCCGTATATGTCATTCGAAGGCAATCCGTCGGACGATTTGTAGCTGCGCAATATCTTCCGTGTTTTGAGGTTATAAAGATTCAGCCCACCTCCTTCTGTGCCTAACCACACAGTCCCGTTGGCATTGAATAACATTGGTATAATGTAGGCGCTTATATTATTGTGTATCTGTTCCTGCGAAGAGGCATACCGCTCTGCTGTGTGTTTGTTCTTGTCAATAATATAAAACCCGTCCACCGTAGCCGCCGCAATCCGGTAGTCGTCAATCACAGTAATTGAAAGCACCTGATTGACGGGATATCGCTGCTTCAGTTTTCCATTTCCATCAAGATGCATTAGTTCCCCGTCCAATGCACCCACCCAATAATCGCCGGAGTGATCTTTTTTTATGGAAAAGATATAATTGGACGTCAGGTTGCCCGACTGTTTGTTCAGCAGTTTCAGCACTTTCCCGTTTTTGTCCAGCATAAAAATACCCTCGCCATAAGTACCCAGCAACATATTACCGTTTTCGGAAGAGCACAAGGTTACACCCACATACTTGTTCAGGGTGTGAATCCATCGTCCCGACTTCAGAAATATGCTTACACCCCGATCGGTAGCGTACCAAATGTCGCCATTTATGTTTTCGGCTATGGCGTTTACATTATCATTCGCCAATGAATTAAGGTTGCCCCTCTCATGAGTTATAAGACGTGAGGGAGAATCTGTAAGTCCAATGAGCGATACTCCACCTGTGTAGCTACCGGCCCACAGGTTGCCTTGTTGGTCTTTAAGCATGGCGTATATTCCGTTACCATGGAGACTAAAGCTATTATTGTCTTCGGAATTAATAAGCAGTTCTACTTTATTGTTACGAAGATCTACCGTGTAAATTCCACTACCATCTATGCCTATTGCCATCGTATTGGCATTTAGTTTTAATATAGACCGTATCGGGTTCGTAAAAATATCAATCTCGGAATGGATGTGCGATACCTTTTGCGTGGACATATCCATTAGACGCAGCCCGTCATTGAATGTCCCGATCAGCAGTTTTGCCGTTTCTTTGTCGTAGAATAAAGTCTGAATATTCGTGTTTTTAAATGAGGGGTGCATAGATATCTTCCGCCCATTTTTCAACACACCAAGACCTGAGCTTGTACCTATAAACCATGTATTGCCTGCTTCGACCATATCATTTACCACAACACCTGTCATAGCCGGCTTTACACTTCCGGACTTATCTTTGATATACAATCCCTTTGTAAGTCCGAATAGCTCTTTTCCATCGCTGCTTCTGACATATTTGTTGAGCATTATGCTCTCGTGAATGAAGTCTCCAAGCTTCAGTTCCTGATCGAAGCGGTCATAGACAGGCGAGTATTTATAAATTCGTCCGATATTGTCGTAGGCCCAAATATCTCCGTGCTTGTCCTGAAACAACCGGATTGTTCTTCCGGCCATATCTCCGAAATAGAAATCTCCGGTAAGTGTATAGTTCTTTATCGTATGGCCATTGTAACGATCAACGCCGGCTTTTGTGCTTATCCATACAGCACCGTACTGATCTTCAATAATAGTAAATACCCTATGATTGCTCAGCCCATCGGAATGAGTCAGATATCTCACATCGGTTATCGGCAATGCAGCAGCATATCCAATCGGGCTAATTAAAAATACCAGTAAGGCAAGTATATGTTGAATATTTCGGGACATTGTTTACGGGTTTATTCTGCGATGAAAGCTGTTTGTGATGTCAAAGATACAATTTTTTGAATTGAAAATCGACGTGGTCAAAGCAAATCACAACGAAGAGAAAGTAGAATGTGAAATGTAGATTCCTTTTTGAGTTGGAAATTGACGTGTCAGTCGGGGCGCGACTGAAAATCGCACTCCGACTTCGTTGGGTGCGACTCCGATTATGCTGAATTTTTTATTTGATGTAAAAAAGGCTGACTCATTTTGTGTTGAGACAGCCTTTTTGTGTTGCGGAGAATGATTTTATGAAAATAGTTTTTCAATTCTATCGGCGTAATGTGCTTCGAGTACTTTACGTTTGATTTTGAGGGTAGGAGAGAGGAAGCCTGCGGGCTGAGTCCACTCTTCGGGAACAATCTGATAGCGTTTTACCTGCTCAAAGTCGCCAAAGAACTGATTGTATTTTTTTACTTCTTCCTGAAAGCGTTTTATGACCACCGGATTTTCAATCATTTCGGCGTTTGAAGCATGAGGCACCTTATGGATGGCACACCACGACTTTAAATAAACAAAGTCGGGAGAGATAAGGGCGGCTGCAAATTGTTTGTTTTCGCCCAATACAATCATGTTTTCGATCAGGGGCGATTCGGTGAACTTCGACTCTATGGCCTGTGGATTCACGTATTTACCAAACGAAGTTTTGAAAATATTCTTTAACCTTCCGGTAATAATGAGTTGTTTCTCGGGGGTGAATTTCCCGGTGTCGCCGGTGTGTAACCAACCGTCGGCATCGATCACCTGCTTTGTAAGTTCGGGGTCTTTGTAATATCCCATCATTACATTGTGCCCCCGACACATTATTTCGTTGTTTTCGCCCAGTTTTATTTCAATGCCGGGAAGGGCAGGACCTACAGTTCCGAATTTACGACCATTTTTGCCACGTTGGCTAACGGCCAACACGGGCGATGTTTCGCTGAGTCCGTAGCCTTCGAAAACCGGCATGCCAATGGCCGAGAAAAACGAAGCGATATGAGGTTGTATAGCCGATCCGCCCGAAACAACAATGTCGAAGTTGCCTCCGATGGCCTCACGCCATTTGGAGTAAATAAGTTTATCGGCTAATTTGTATTTGGTTTTGTACCAGCTGCTGAGTCCTTCGAGTTGGTATTTGGTGGCAAGATTGAAAGCCCAATAGTAAAGAGTACGTTTAGCGAAAGGTAGTTTTTTGCCCGAAAGATATAGTTTATCGTAAATTTTTTCGAGCAGGCGAGGTACGCAGGTCATCATTGTGGGATTTATTTCCTTGATGTTTTCGGCAATTGTGCCGAGGCTTTCGGCGTAATATACCGACATGCCCAGGTATTGGTAAAGGTACACCAATACGCGTTCGTAGGCGTGGCAAAGTGGTAGAAAACTCAGTGCCTTGTTGCTCCATTTTGCAGGGGTCATTTCAAGGCTTTTAAGCTGATTTACAATATTGTTGTGCGAAAGCATAACTCCTTTTTGAACTCCGGTAGTTCCCGAAGTATAAATAATGGTCGCCATGTCTTCGGGTTTTATTTTTTCCTTGATGGCTGTGAGCTGTTCGGGGGCAGGGTTTTGTTTTCCAGATTCAATCAGCTGATCAAGGTACTTGTATTCGGAACCCAGATCGTCGAAAGTGTAGATTTCTTTCATTGATTGCAACTCGGGTAATATGGGCTTTAGCTTGTTCCGCAGTTCTTTGCCTTCGATGAAAATCATCTTCATTTCGGCATGATTCAGGATGTATTTGTAATCTTCCTGACTGATAGTGGGATAAATAGGAATTGATATAGCACCAATTTGCATGATGGCAAAGTCGATCATGTTCCATTCCGGCCTGTTTCCGCTTACAATCCCCACTTTGTCTCCGGGTTGTATCCCGGCTTTCAGCATTCCATAACTTATGTTTTTTGTTTGTTCAACATATTCCTGAATACTGAACTTTCGCCACTGTCCGTTGCGTTTTGCAGCCAGAGCAACTTCCTGTGTTGGGTACTTTTCGAGGTAATTATCCAACAAATCGAAAATGCGTGTAACTTCCATTATTATATTGTTTTTATTATATTAAATACGGGCTACAAATATAAATAATATTATTGGAAAACAATTGTCCTGTTTTTATAGGCCAGTATTTTGCGGTCGATGTGCTTTTCCACTGCATGCGAAAGAACAATCTTTTCGAGGTCGCGCCCCTTTTTAACGAGTTCGTCTACAGTATCTTTGTGCGAGATATGTGTAACGTCCTGTTCGATGATTGGTCCTGCGTCAAGCTCGGTGGTGACGTAATGACTTGTGGCACCAATAATTTTTACCCCTCTTTCGTGGGCCGCATGATAAGGTCTGGCGCCGGCAAATGCAGGGAGAAAAGAGTGATGTATGTTGATGATTTTATCGGGATAATGATTGATAAAGTCGGGCGAAAGAATTTGCATGTACCTGGCAAGTACGCAGAAAGTAATCCTGTGTTTCCTGAGTAGTTCGAGTTGCAGTTTTTCTTGCTCTTGCTTATTTTCTTTGTTTACAGGGATATAATGAAATTCTATATCGAAACGTTGGGCCACGGCTTCCATATCGGGATGATTGCTTATGATCAGTGGGATTTCGACACGCCATTCGCCGGCGGCGTAACGGGCCAGTAAGTCGTAAAGGCAATGCGACATTTTTGAAACAAAAATAGCCATGCGCGGTTTTACATCTGTAAAGTAAAGCCTGAAGTTCATTTCGAAGCGAACGGCTAATAATGTCTGAAAATATTCTTCAATTTTATCTTTTGGAATCTGAAAGGTGGTGAGGTCCCATTCTACTCTCATGAAAAAAACTTTTTCTTCGCGGTTTACATATTGATCGAGGTAGAGTATGTTCCCTTTGTGCTGATTGATAAATTCGGTTACTGCAGCAAGTATTCCCGGTTTGTCGGGGCAGTGAATTAATAGTACGGCTGTGTTGTCATTTTCTTTCATGAAATTTCAATTTTTCAAAATTTGAACTGCAAAGATAACATTTTAATCTGAGACCTGTATTTTTGTTTTCAGGTTGATTATTTTTGTGGGATATTTGTAAAGACAGCCCCATTTTACGGGGGCGGAGGAAGGGAGAAGGCAGAAAAAAACTTTCAAAAAAAAGTGATTTTTTTTGGTGTAGCTATTGTAGAAATGAAAAATTGCCGTATCTTTGCACCGCGTTAGAAAAATAGCGCACTACTCTGGTTCGGTAGTTCAGTTGGTTAGAATGCCGCCCTGTCACGGCGGAGGTCGCGGGTTCGAGTCCCGTCCGTACCGCAAAAGCAGTTCAGAAATGAGCTGCTTTTTTGATTTACACAAATTTCAAAAAGCTCTCACTTTCTTCCTGTAACTTGCAGGGGCAGCACCTGTTGTTTTCTTAAAAGCTTTTGAGAAATGAGACCTGTCGCAGTAACCGCATTTTGAAGCGATATTATCAATCTCTATATCAGAATAATGCAGCAGGATAATGGCTGCGTCGATGCGTTTTTTTTGTATATATTGCTGTACCGAGCACTGAAGCGATTCCCGAAACAATCGTGCAAATGAATTTGTAGCCAGGTTGGCAATTGAGCTGATGTGTTTGTTGCTAAGTTCGGTGGATAAATTCGTCTCGATATATTTTATAGCTTTCAAAATCCTGTTATCAATTGTATTTACTGCCCAAACCGATGTATCCAACCTTTGTAAAGCGTATAGTATGCATCCGGCGATTTTAATGTTGGACTGAAAATTGATTGAATTCGGGTTAGCTAGCCTGTCTTGTTCGATTATTTTTATTTCGTTCAGCCAATAATCGGTTAGTTCTATTTCGTAGATATCGCATTTTATTTTGTCGAATAAATAATCAAGGTTGAAGTGCACAAAAAACTGGTCGCACAGGCCTGATTTCTTATGGATATCAATTTCCTGTACATCGCTTATTTTCACACCTTTTATGCTTTCGTTCTGATACAAGAGTCCACCTTTGATGCGTGTAGAGAAGGAGGTATAAGGTGGTATCAGTATCAGTTTTGAGGGCGAAAGTTCCACCTCGCGTCCATCGAAGCTCACATACGAGCCTCCGGTGCGGCTGTGATAAATTCGCCAAAAGGGGAATGACATATTCTCGCATTCCCACTCCGATAGCATCCAATACCTACAGCAATGTACTACAATCTTTAAATCTGTAATCTCCTGCTGTGCCTCCCAGGGGTCATATTTTAGTTTTTCTGAAATCTTGCCCGTCATAATAAATGATTGATAATAAGTGAAGTTTGTTTGAAATTCAATTTCCCTTAGGGATGTTTCAATATAAAAATAAATACAGAATGTTTATTTTATACATAAATATGATTTTAGAGTACAAACTGAATATCAGTTTTATAAATATCTTTGCAGTTGTCAATGTGTAATTTAATACAAAGATATATTATTTTTTCGTTTCAAATCCCTACAGTCCTATTTAAAGATCACAACATTACAAATGAAATTAACCGAAATTGGTAAGACAGGCATAAAAATTCCGCCCATTATTTTTGGAACAAGTGCGCTTGGAAACTTATACACAGCACTTGAAGATAAGGCAAAACTTGAAATTGTTCAACAAGCTTTTAAGCATGTACCTGCTCCTGTAGTTTTTGATAGTGCCGGGAAATACGGTGCCGGACTGGCACTAGAGAAACTGGGAGAATGTCTTGAGAAACTGAATATCGCGCCCGAGAATGTGATTATCAGTAATAAATTGGGCTGGAAACGCACTCCATTGCTTACTCCTGAACCTACTTTCGAACAAGGTGTGTGGATGGATTTGAAAAACGATGCCGTTCAGGAGATCAGCTACGAAGGGATTTTAAACTGTTATGAACAAGGAAATGGACTGCTCGGAGGAAAATATTTCCCTCAATTAGCATCTGTTCACGATCCGGATGAGTATTTAAATGCAGCCACATCGTGGGAAGACAGAGACCGTCGTTTTGCCAATATCGTTGAGGCTTATAAAGCTTTAGCATTTTTGAAAGCATCGGGCAAGGTAAAAGCCATTGGTGTGGGCGCTAAAAACTGGAAAATAATACAGGAAATATCCCGGGAAGTGGAGCTGGACTGGGTAATGTTTGCCAATAGCATGACGATTATGCATCACCCTAAGGACTTGCTTGACTTTATGCAATCGCTTCACGGCAAAAATATAAGTATTGTAAACTCAGCCGTTTTCCATGCAGGCTTCCTGATTGGCGGTCACTTTTTCGATTATCGGCTTATACGGCCTGATACTGCCGAAAATAAAGCCATTTTCAAGTGGCGCGAGGACTTTTTTGCTTTGTGTGCAAAACATTGCATTTCGCCTGCAGTGGCTTGTGTGAGTTTTGCCACTACGGCGCCGGGGGTTGTAAGCATTGCTTTGAATACATCGAAACCTTCGCATATCAAAAGCAATGTGGCATCGGTGGCGACTAAAGTGCCGGCAGCGTTTTGGGCTGAAATGAAAGCAAATGGACTGATAGCAAACGATTATCCTTTTTTGTAACTAAAAAAATCTACTATACTTATGAAACACAAACTAACCACGAAGGAATATTTAGTTCCTTTTATTCTTATTTCATCTTTATTTTTTCTGTGGGGATGTGCGCATGGCATGCTCGATGTGCTGAATGCCCATTTCCAAACTGTTTTAAAAATTTCGAAAGCCGAATCGGGATTGATACAATTTTCAGTGTATATGGCTTATTTTACAATGGCACTGCCTGCCGGATATTTTATGCGTCGTTTTGGCTACAAAAGAGGAATCATTATGGGCTTGCTGCTTTTCTCAGCAGGTGCTTTTCTGATTGTTCCAGCTTCTATCAATGCATCATACGCTTTATTCCTGATTGGCTTGTTTATTCTTGGTTGTGGTTTGGCAACACTCGAAACAGCAGCCAATCCTTATACTACTAAACTTGGTGATAAGGAATCGGCCGCACGACGTATTAATTTTTCGCAGTCGTTCAACGGTTTGGCCTGGATTTTCGGTCCAATTTTCGCAACCTTCTTTATCCTTGGAGGCGAAGGGGGAAATGCCTCAGAAGGTTTGGATTCCATGATTGCACCTTATGCCGGTATTGGTATTATTGTGTTGATCATTGCTATTATCTACATGTTTGTAGAATTGCCTGAAATTACCGAGGAAGATGTGGAAACAGCCCACGGAGTAAGTGGTTCAAATCAACTGGCTCCTGCAAAATCATTGTTTAAAACAAAACATTTGGTTTTGGGTGTTATTGCTCAGTTTTGTTATGTAGCAGCACAAACAGGTGTGTTTAGTTTTTTTGTGAATTTCCTTACTGCCGATGAATTAGGTCTGGGCATTACCAAAACTACTGCGGGTTATCTGTTAGGTTTAGGGGGTATGTCTTTGTTCTTTGTCGGACGTTTGTCGGGCAGTTGGTTGATGAGCTATTATTCACCTGCTAAACTATTGGCTATTTATTCATTGATGTGCGTGTTGTTGCTTCCTGTTGTGAGTGGTGGATTCGGAATGGTTTCGGTAATGGCATTGTGTCTGATATTTTTCTTTATGTCTATTATGTTCCCTACAATATTTGCATTGGCCATCAAAGACCTTGGACCACAAACCAAAAAAGGTTCTTCTTTCTTAATTATGTCGATTGTAGGTGGAGCTATTTTTCCTATGCTAATGGGTTGGGTGGCCGATATCTCTTCCATGTCCGTTGGATTCCTTGTGCCAATACCTTTGTTTGCCTTTATTTTGTTTTATGCCCTCAAAGGACATAAAGTTCAAGCTTAATATTACGCATATGGAATACAGCGAAGCAACAAATTATACCTCATTCAAACGCTATTGCAAAACGATGGATCTGCGCGATGACGCCGACTTAATTGCTGCCTATAAACTGGCACATGCCAAGGGAAACACCTGGCCGGAGATTAACCGGGGAATGCAGGAAGTTGGCATTCTGGATATGGAAATATACATCTACGGCACAAAACTGTTTATGATTATGGATACCGTGCCTGATTTTAATCACGACGAGGCCATGAAAGTACTTGCCACCAAACCCCGCCAAAGTGAGTGGGAAAAACATATGGCACGCTTTCAGCATACTTCGGAAAATGCCACTGCCGACGAGAAGTGGCAATTGATGGAACGAATATACAAACTTGATTAGAAATGAAGATAGACAGTCATCAGCACTACTGGCACTTCAATACGGCAGACTATGGTTGGATGGGTGATAACATGTCGGTGATCAAACGCGACTTTTTACCTGCCGACCTGCTTCCTGAACTTAAAAGCATCGACTTTGATGGTTCGGTAGCAGTGCAAGCCCGTCAGTCGCTCGAAGAAACCAACTGGTTGCTACAACTCGCCGACGAGCATCCGCACATTAAAGGCGTGGTGGGCTGGGTCGATTTGCAATCGGAACAAGCCGAAGAGCAAATTGCTGCTTTTGCCCAACACCCCAAAGCTGTAGGCGTGCGTCATGTTATTCACGACGAAGAAGATATTGATTTTATGCTTCGCCCTGCGTTTATTCGTGGAGTGCAACTGCTCGAGAAATACAATTTGGCTTATGATATTTTGATTTTTCCAAAGCATTTGACCAACACCATCGGGTTTGTGAAACAATTTTCGGAGCAACAGACTTTTGTGGTTGATCACATAGCTAAGCCTTTGATCAAAGACGATATTGTTTCACCCTGGAAAGAAGATATAGCAGCGCTGGCTCAGTTCCCTAATGTGTATTGCAAAGTATCGGGCATGGTGACCGAAGCCGACTGGAATACATGGACTCCCGAAAACATACGGCCTTATCTGGACGTTGTTTTCGAAGCTTTTGGTCCCGAACGAATATTGATTGGTTCCGACTGGCCGGTATGTTTGGTAGCCGGAAAATATAGTGAGGTAATGCAGGTAGTTATCGACTATATTTCCACCTTTACGGAAAAAGAACAAGCCCTGATATTGGGCGGGAATGCTGCAAAAGCGTATGGAATAAAATAGTTATTCCCCGTAGGGGATAAATAAAGAAAAATGTGAATGTCCTACGGACAATAAAAAGATTACAATTGCGCCCCTTTTGCAAACTAATAATTAGCATTTTGGCATATTTTTAAATTAGCACATTATTATATATGAAAGCTGTACAAATAACCGAACCCGGCAAAGTGTCGTTGGTTCAACTCGAAAAACCGGGCATTAGTGCCGACGAAGTATTGGTAAAAATACATTATGTAGGATACTGCGGTTCCGATTTAAATACCTTTTTGGGTAAAAACCCCATGGTAAAACTACCCGTTATTCCGGGGCACGAGATTGGTGCTTCTATCGAAGCCGTTGGCGGGAATGTGCCTGAGCACCTTCAACCGGGGATGGCATGTACAATTAATCCTTATACTGCTTGTGGCAAATGCCCATCGTGCCGAAACGGTCGCCCTAACGCCTGTCAGTTCAACCAAACCTTTGGGGTGCAACGCCACGGTGCTATGAGCGAATACGTGGCTGTGCCCTGGGCAAAAGTGTTAGCCGATACCGCCATTACTCCCCGCGACTTTGCGATGGTGGAACCTATGAGCGTAGGTTTCCATGCCGTTTCGCGTGGACAGGTAACCGACCTGGACATCGTAATGGTGATTGGTTGTGGAATGATTGGAGTGGGGGCTATTGTGCGTGCTGCATTGCGTGGCGCAAAAGTGATAGCGGTAGATATGGACGATACCAAACTAGCTTTGGCCAAACGTCTTGGAGCAGCATATACAATCAATTCCAAAACAGAGAACTTAAATGATAAACTAAAAGAATATACCAACGGATATGGTCCTGATGTAGTTATCGAAGCGGTGGGAGCACCACAAACCTACATTACCGCCATCAACGAAGTAGCGTTTACAGGGAGAGTGGTTTGTATAGGCTATGCCAAAACAGAGATTGCTTTCGAAACCAAATACTTTGTGCAAAAGGAACTCGACATACGTGGCTCCCGCAATGCCATGCCCGAAGATTTTCGTGCCGTAATGGAATATATGAAACGTGGTACTTGCCCGGTGGAAGAGTTTATCAGCGCCATTTACACTCCCGAAGAAGCACAGCAAGCACTGGAGTTCTGGGCAAAAGATCCCGCCAAAGTTTTCAGAATCTTTATTAAGTTTGCCGAATAAAAATCAGCGCATCCTTGCTTGTGAAATTTGTATTTTCAGAAGCAAACAAGTACTGATTGCCACACAGAATTACCGCCAATACCAGGCCCTAAAAAGGTTTGGTATTGGCGTTTATTCATCTTAGTCGGTTGGTATTTGGTTTGTAGAGTTCCTCAAAAATATATATCTTTGCCAATAAAATCAGATGCGTTTTAAACGTTTGACAATCACGTTTTTTATTCGAATATACTTTCAATTCACATAAAGATAAATCAACATAATTAATAAGAAAATACAATGGCCGACGATAAGAAAGTTATTTTTTCGATGGTGGGAGTGAGTAAAACTTTTCCTCCTCAAAAAAAAGTATTGAACAACATTTACCTTTCGTTCTTTTATGGTGCCAAAATCGGTATCATTGGTTTGAATGGCTCAGGTAAATCTACTTTGCTGAAAATCATTGCCGGAGTGGAAAAGAGCTTCGATGGTGAAGTTGTTTTTTCGCCGGGATATTCGGTGGGATATCTGGAACAGGATCCGAAACTCGACCCCGCGAAAACAGTAAAAGAAATAGTGCAGGAAGGCGTGCAGGAAATTGTGGATATGATAGCCGAATATGATCGGATCAACGAGCAATTTGCCGAGCCGGATGCCGATTTTGATAAACTCATTGCCCGTCAGGGCGAATTGCAGGAATTGCTGGACCATGCCGATGCCTGGAACCTCGACAATAAACTGGAACGAGCCATGGATGCGCTGCGTTGTCCGCCCGAAGATTGGTTGTGCGAAAATCTTTCGGGAGGTGAAAAGCGCCGCGTCGCTTTGTGTCGCCTGTTGTTGCGCAATCCTGATATTTTATTGCTCGACGAACCTACCAATCACCTCGATGCCGAATCGGTGGAATGGTTGGAACATCACTTGCAGCAATATGCAGGAACTGTAATTGCCATTACGCACGACCGTTACTTTTTGGACAATGTGTCGGGTTGGATTCTTGAACTCGACCGTGGCGAAGGTATTCCATGGAAAGGAAATTACACTTCGTGGCTGGAACAAAAAACGGCCCGCATGTCGTTGGAAGAAAAGACAGCCAGTAAACGCCGTAAAACGCTTGAACGTGAGTTGGAATGGGTACGCATGGCTCCCAAAGCCCGTCATGCCAAAGGGAAAGCGCGTCTCGATGCTTATGACAAGCTGATCAACGAAGATGAACGCGAGAAAGAAGAAAAGCTCGAACTTTTCATCCCCAATGGTCCTCGCCTTGGCAATAAAGTGGTGGAAGCCGTAGGAGTTTCGAAAGCTTACGGCGATAAACTGCTTTTTGATAACCTGAACTTTATGCTGCCACCCAACGGTATTGTGGGGATAATCGGGCCGAATGGCGCCGGTAAAACCACCCTTTTCCGCATGATGATGGGCATGGAAACGGCCGATAAAGGTACTTTCGATGTGGGCGAAACCGTAAAGATTGGTTATGTGGATCAAAGTCATGCCGATATCGACCCGGCCAAAACCGTTTATCAGGTTATTTCGGGCGGCACTGAGTTTATCCGCGTAGGAGGGAGGGAAATCAATGCCCGCGCTTATCTTTCGCGCTTCAACTTTGCCGGTGGCGATCAGGAAAAGCTTTGCGGTGTGCTTTCGGGGGGTGAACGTAACCGCTTACATTTGGCGCTTACCCTTAAGTCCGAAGCCAACGTGCTTTTGCTCGATGAGCCTACCAACGATATCGACGTAAATACTTTGCGCGCTTTGGAAGAAGGACTCGAAGGATTTGCCGGATGCGCCGTTGTCATTAGTCACGACCGCTGGTTCCTCGACCGTATTTGTACGCACATCATTGCTTTCGAAGGCAACTCCGAAGTATTTGTGTTCGAAGGTTCGTACTCCGAATACGAAGAAAACAAAAAAATACGCCTTGGCGACGAAGGACCAAAACGCATACGCTATAAAAAACTGATGGTATAATAACTGTCTACAGTCACCAGTCTCCGGTCTACAGTCGTTTTGAGTGTAGACCGGAGATTGTTGTTTATGAAGGTGTTGTTATCGGATCTTCGGTCTGAACATCCTTCCCTTCATGCCTGCGTGTTTGGCGGGCTTTCAGCTGAGTTTTATAATACGAAATCAGTTCGTTCATTTCGTTGGCCGGAGTTTGGTAATCAGGTTCGTCGTATTCTGTGCTGCAAAATTCGAAAGCATTGAAAAATGCAATCAGGGCTTTGTCGGTTTCGGTACGTATTCCGCGGGTATCTACCACTTTAATGGCTGCATTTTCCCCAGTTCGCTGCAAAAATAAGCTTTTAAATTGTGTATTTACAGTGCGTAACTGATCAAACAAAATAACCAGATTCAACGCCGTAGCGGCAGCCCGAACTTCAGCATTCGCGTCATAGTCGGCCAGCAAATCATCGAATCGTTCGGAATTTGAGTTGTAATTCGATTTGCCAAGATCGCGGCCGTGTTTATCCAAAAAACGATTCAATACGGCTACATGCTGGGCCAACCCAGGTATGCTCAGTTTCCCAAACGTTTTTACCTGGTTGATGGTAGATTTGATCAATGTCCTGCGTTCGTTGTTCAAATCGGATAGCTGATTGGAGATAACGCTGCCTGATTCCTGAGCTTTAATTTTAGCAATTTCGGGCATAAAAGCGGTGAGCCGCTCAAATGCTTTTTTCAGATGCAATGTTTCTGGTTGGTACTTTGAAAAAATAGTTATCAATTGATTTACGAATAGGCAATACTCGCTGTTCCACAGATGATTTAATTGTAAACGGAAAATGGTGACTTTCATAAAATTTAAATTTAAAATGTTGATATTGGGAAATGATTAATGCAAATTTATAAACAATAATTTAAATAATTATCTGAAAATAAAAATATTTTGTAGCTGATATTCACTTGTTTTGAGGAAAAAAAGATAAACATTGAAGCAAACCGGATAAACAAGGAGCTTGCGTTATTAACGCAACCACCAATTTCATTTTCGGCGAGCCTGCGTTATTAACGCAAGGGCAAAATCAGTTCAGGGGGAGCTTGCGTGGATAACGCATACGGGAATTTATTTTTCGGCGACCTTGCGTTACCGACGATAGGCTGTTTTTATTTGTTTTCAGGCTTGCGTTAATTGCGCAAGGCCGAATCTGTTTTCGGGGAGGGTTGCGTTAATAACGCAAGGGGAAAAATAAATGAAGGATTTGAGAAGTAAATGCCGTTGAGGGAGAAAGTACAGTTTTCGGTCTCCAGTCAAAAGACCGGGGACTGGTGACTGGCGACCGTTGTCTGTATATTACATTTCCCCTGTCGAATTGAAATAAGGCGAAAGAATGTCTTCATAGTTGTAGTAGCCTTTTCCTTTGTTGATAAGATTGTACGCCGCAAAAAGCACGCCCGTACCGAAAGCTTCCCTCGAAATGGATTCGTGTACCAATCGGACGGTTTGGTAGGGAAAACCGAAAATAATTTCGTGCTTGCCCACTATTCCACCGGCCCTAATGGAGTTTATTTTTGACGATTTCAAATCGAGCGCTTCTGCTATTTTCACCGCTGTGCCCGAAACGCCCTGCTTTTGTTTGAAGTGTTCCTCTATCACTTCGATATCCACATAAGGAGCTATCTTTTTGAGTGATTTCGAGGCTAATAATAAAAAGTTAACGCCTAAAGTGATGTTGGGCGACCAGAAAACGGTGGTTTCTTTGGCCAATTTCTTCAAAAATGCTATATCTTCCTTTTGATAGTGCGAAATGGCGGAAATAATCTTCACGCCTCTTTCCGCTGCCGCTTTGCCGTAACTGTAAATTCCCGTCGATGCTGAAAAGTCGATTATAAAATCTACAGCGTGCCTATCAAGTAGTTCGTCGATAGTAATGTGTTCCGACGAAAATATCCTGCCGTTTTCGTCCGATTCGATGCCTAAAAATTCGGCAATCGATCTGTTTTCGAGCAGTGTTTTTCGGCGGTAAACCCATTCGAGCGAAAATTCCTTGTTTTCGAGAATGGCTGCTGCCACTGCCTTGCCTGTTCTGCCGAAGCCAATAAGTCCGATTTTCATGTGTAGTCTTTCTTTTAATATGAGTAAATAAGTGTGCACCCGACGAAACTGCAAGGTGCATTTCTTTGTTGCTGAATGCCGGAGTGTAAAAGGAAATGAGCCATTTATCCCGGCATTGGACTGATAAAAGTAAGAGCCAATAAGCGCTGTACTTAGTTTTTAAGGATGAGGCAACCCTGAAAAGGATTTTCTTTCGGCTTTTCAAACTATTGAAAGTAAGAAACTGTTTAAAAATAAATCTTCAATTGTTTTTCAATTGTTTTTTAGGCTAGTTGTGGCTTTGTTTTTCGAAAAATAGCGGGCTATTTGAGAAAAATAAAGGCGCAAATAGACAGAAAAGAATGAAAAACAATAAGATAGTTTCACAAAACTTAGAATTTTATATACTACTGTAAGCCAGATAAAATTCAGGATTAACGTTTATTTTTAAACAGTTTCTAAGTCGGAAAGTGAATCGGTGTTGCCTTACATAGGGTCTGTTCATTGCCTTTAAGCATTTGGCTTTTCAGGCGTATTGGCGAATGTACAAAAATAAATCAATTGATCCTGTGATTGTTCCGAAAAATTAATGTTTTTTTAATCTCAGCAGGTATGCAAAACAAGAGGAGGGAAAACAAAAAAAACTCCGAAAGTCAGGCCGACTTCCGGAGTTTTATGTGAGTGTTGTAAAGCGAGTAGATTACAACATAAATTTCTGAGCTTTTTTGCCAATGCGTACAACGTAAAGTCCTTTCGATAAGTTGTCGAGGCTTACTTTACCATCTTCGAGTGTCGAAGTCAGTACTTTGCTGCCCAATGCTGAGTAAATTTCAACTGTCGAGCCTGCAACTGCATTTTTAATCATCAGGTTTTTGCCTGAAACAAAAGCTTGAAGAGCATCTTCTGTTGGGTTTGAAGTGCCGGTGGTGTTTTTTTGCACCAAAGACATTTTGTCCCAGTATACTACTGCTCCTCTGTAAATGCGGAATTGAAAGTCAAAACCATCAGCAGTCGAAGGAGCGGTGAATTCAACTGTATATGTTTTCCATACTCCCTTCTCATCTGGAAAATATGACGAACCTGATGAATTTTCATTACCAGGTCCCCG
This sequence comes from uncultured Paludibacter sp., assembly GCA_963678465.1. Taxonomy (GTDB): domain Bacteria; phylum Bacteroidota; class Bacteroidia; order Bacteroidales; family Paludibacteraceae; genus Paludibacter. The sequence continues at coordinate 1,793,527 of OY782858.1, read as the reverse complement.
TAATTTTGAATAAAGGCCAGTAGCTACTAGGTCTCCTTCAGAAAAAAAAGCTGTTCCGGTTTTAAAATTACACCAAATACGTGCGTCTGTGTTGTCTCCAGAAGCAATATAATACGACATGTTTAATGTATAGGTTTTTCCAGCGACTATTGAAATACCTTGAGAGACACTTATTGTTCCACTTGCAGTTGAAGGTACATTCATTTTGCAAGATTGAGTTCCATCGAGGACAATTGTATTTTCACTTGTCATTGTGTAGCCAGAAGGTGTTCCAACCACATACCATGGGGAAGCTGAACCATCAGTCCATGTCTCAAAGCTTGGATTAACTACAAGATTTGTTTGTGCTTGTGCGAACACCACACAAACGATAAAAGATAATAAAAGGGTAATTTTTTTCATGCTCAATAATTTTTTAAATGTGAGTACTCTATAATAGTTTGTTTGTGAAACAAAGATAATGTATATTTATTACAAAATCAATACGAAACTAATTTATTGCGGTTTTTAACATATAGTTTTTTTATTATTCATGAGTTATAACAACTCAGCACAGGCTTAGTTTATATTTTTATTAAAAAAGTTGGAACTATTTATTTTGCGTTTTTGCTTCGTTCAGCTTCTTCTATGGGTGAGGGCGGTGGTGATCTTTGCCATAAGTGTAGCGAAGGTTTTTTGAAGATAAAAAATGTGATTTTCAGCATTTTTTGATTAACTTTGCAGCTCTTTTAAAATTGTAATGAATGGCAGATATTAAAGCCCCTGAATATATTTTTGAAACAAGTTGGGAAGTTTGTAATATGGTGGGCGGTATCTACACGGTGCTTTCTACCCGTGCTGCAACCCTGCAACAACAACTCAAGGACAAACTCATTTTTATCGGACCCGATGTGTGGAACGATCAACCGAATCCGTATTTCGTAGAAGATAAAACACTTTACACCGACTGGAAACAGTTTACAGCTCGCGAGTATCAGCTCGATATTCGCGTAGGCCGCTGGGCTGTGCCCGGAAATCCTATCGCCATACTCGTTGATTTTAGTCCTTTGATGCTAAAAAAGAATGAGATTTATGGTCATGTATGGAGTCAGGTAGGCGTCAATTCGATGCCTGCTTATGGCGACTACGATGAATCGTCGATGTTCGGTTACGCTACCGGTATGATCATCGAAAGTTATTATCGGTTCTTCGATCTACAGCCTACGCAAAATGTAATTGCTCATTTTAATGAATGGATGACTACTTTCGGCGCTTTTTATGTAAAGGAACATCTTCCCGCCGTTGCTACAGTTTTTACAACACATGCCACATCCATAGGTCGTTCTATTGCCGGAAATCATAAACCTTTGTACGATTATATGCAGGAATATGATGGCGATCAGATGGCGTATGAACTCAATATGGTGTCCAAACACTCCACCGAGAAAATTGCAGCGCACGTGGTCGATTGTTTTACTACGGTGAGCGATATAACCGCCATAGAATGTGAACAATTGCTCAATCGGAAACCCGATGTGGTGACGCCTAATGGATTTGAGGATGATTTTGTACCTGCAGGACAGGTTTTTGCGACAAAACGTATGGAAGCGCGTCAATCGCTTCGGAAGGTGGCCGAAACTTTGCTGGGCTACAGTCTTGACAATGATGCACTTTTTGTAAGTACTGCCGGTCGCTACGAATATAAAAACAAAGGCATCGATACATTTATTGAATCGCTCAAACATCTGTACGATTTCGGTGATATGAAGCGTCAGGTCGTTGCTTTTATAATGGTGCCTGTCTGGGTGAAAAGTGCCCGTACCGATTTGGCTTATAGCCTTAAACATCCTGAATCGAAACTTTATTCGTACAACCGAATCAGTACTCACGAACTGCACGACTTTTATAATGACAATGTAATGAGCGCTCTGAACTGGTTTCATTTTCATAATCAACCGGAGGAAAGAGTGAAAGTGATATTTGTTCCTTCGTACCTGAATGGCGCCGATGGAATTTTTAATAAAAGCTATTACGATTTGCTGATAGGCATGGATTTAACCGTATTTCCATCTTATTACGAACCGTGGGGATACACACCGCTCGAAAGTGTTGCATTTTCTGTACCTACCATCACTACCAATCTTTCGGGTTTCGGTCAGTGGGCATCGGTGGGACCGCAGGGCATCGAAACCGGTGTGGGAGTGATTCAACGCTCGGACTATAATGGCTACGAGGTGGCTATTCATATTGCGCAAATGATCTATGCGTTTTCGAGCTATGACGAAAACGAAATAACAACCATTCGAAATAAAGCTGCTATAATTGCCGAAAAGGCTTTGTGGAAGCATTTCATTCAGTATTACGATAGGGCTTACGACATTGCTCTGACAAATAAAGCTAAAAGATTACCTTAATATCTGATATTCAGTTGTAACCATATGCCTAAATTCGTTTCGGCAGGTTAAGTGCAAACGTTTGAAATTTTAAAACTCATGATAGGCAGTGCTTTATCCTGCTTTTTTGAAGTTTTATAGTATTTTTGTGCTACAATATCTAATAAAATAATGTTTAAAGTATTAGTATTCAATTAAAGTATAAGTTTATGAAAATTAAGGTTAACAATGTAAACGAACCAAACTGGAAGGTAATGAACGTAAAGTCGAACTTACCCGGAAGTTTAAAGAAATTAGATGAAATTGCTCAAAACCTATGGTGGGTTTGGAACAGTGAAGCAAAAAATATGTTTCGTACCATTGATGCACAGGCATGGATTGAAGCCAATTCTAATCCGGTTCAATTGCTCAATATATTAAGTTACGAAAAACTGGTTTCGCTCGGAAATGATGCTGAATTTATAGCAAAACTAAATAAAATTTATGCTGATTTCGAGGCGTATATCAATACTCCACTCCGAAAAGATAAACCATCGGTAGCTTATTTCAGTATGGAATACGGACTTACTGAAGTGTTGAAGATTTATTCGGGTGGTTTGGGCGTGCTGGCCGGCGACTATTTGAAGGAAGCCAGCGATTGTGCCATCGATATGACGGCGATCGGTTTCTTGTATCGTTATGGTTATTTTACGCAGACGCTTTCGGTGGACGGACAACAAATTCCGGTATACGAAGCTCAGAATTTCAATAATTTACCCATCGAGCAGGTAAAAGATGCCAACGATCAGCCTTTAGTGGTCGAAGTTCCTTATCCTGATCGTATTGTATATGCATATCTCTGGAAAGTATCGGTAGGTCGCATTGCCCTTTATCTGCTCGATACCGATAATGAAATGAACAGCGAATTCGATCGCCCTATTACACACCAATTATATGGTGGCGATTGGGAAAATCGTATGAAACAGGAAATTATGTTAGGCATCGGAGGTATTCATGCCCTCAAAAAATTAGGTATCGAAAAACAGGTATATCATTGCAACGAAGGACATGCAGCGCTTATCAATGTGCAGCGATTGGTGGATTTGGTAGCAAAAGGTCTTACTTACGCTCAGGCGTTGGAAATAGTGCGTTCCACATCACTTTATACGGTACACACTCCTGTGCCTGCCGGTCACGATAGCTTTACCGAAGAACTTTTTGGTAAATACATGAGCGAATATCCTTCGAAACTACAGTTGACCTGGGATGAATTTATCGACATGGGACGCGAGCATCCCGGCGATCATAACGAAAAATTCAGCATGAGCGTTTTTGCTTGTAATACTTGCCAGGAAGTAAATGGGGTGAGCTGGTTGCATGGTAAGGTTTCGCAGGAAATGTTTAATCCTATCTGGAAAGGATATTTTGCTGAAGAATTGCATGTTAATTATGTGACCAACGGTGTTCACCTGCCTACATGGACTGCTTCGGAATGGAAAGCAGTGTACGAAAAGTATTTTACAAAAGATTTTTACAACGATCAGTCGAACCTGAAAATATGGCAAAAAGTGTATGATATCCCTGACCAGGAAATATGGGATACACGTATGCATATGAAAAAACGCCTTGTGAACTTTATTCGTGCCCAGTTTAGCGAAAACTGGTTGAAAAATCAGGGTGATCCATCTCGCATTGTGTCTATTATCGAATCCATTAATCCCAATGCTTTGATCATCGGGTTCGGTCGCCGTTTTGCAACCTATAAACGTGCTCACCTCTTGTTTACCGATCTTGAACGTTTGGAACGCATTGTGAATGATCCTGTTCGTCCTGTACAATTTCTGTATACCGGAAAAGCGCATCCTGCCGATGGTGGAGGTCAGGGACTGATCAAACGTATCATCGAAATTTCGCGCATGCCGCAGTTCCTCGGAAAAGTAATTTTCCTTGAAAATTACGATATGCGTCTTGCTAAACGCCTGATTTCTGGTGTAGATATATGGCTGAATACGCCAACCCGTCCGTTGGAAGCTTCAGGAACTTCGGGCGAAAAAGCACAGATGAACGGAGTGCTGAATTTCTCGGTACTCGATGGATGGTGGCTCGAAGGCTATGTGAAAGGCGCCGGATGGGCATTGACCGAAAAACGTACCTACGAAAATCAGGAACATCAGGACCAGCTGGATGCGGCTACGATTTACAGTATACTCGAAAATGAAATTATTCCGTTGTACTTCAAAAAAGGTGAACAGGGTTATTCTCCTGAATGGATTCAGTTTATCAAAAATTCTATCGCTCAGATTACGCCACGTTACACTACCAAACGTATGATCGACGATTATATCGAAAAATTCTACACTAAACTGGCTTCTCGTTCGGCTGTTTTAAAAGAAAATAACTTTGAAAAGGCAAAAGAAATTGCAGCATGGAAAGAAACAATGGCGCAAGGCTGGGATGCTATTGAAGTGATAAGTGCTAATTTCCCCGAAAAGCTGATTCATAATCCGCAAGTGGGCGAAGACTATCAACTAGATGTAGTACTCGATGTTCAGGATTTGAAATTTAAAGGAGTAGGAGTAGAGATGGTAGTGACACGCTCGGGTGAAAACAACAAAGATGTATTGTATGATGTAGAGGAATTGCAGCTTGTGAAATCAGAAGGGACAAAACTTTATTTCAACATCGATTATCAAATGAATAGGGCAGGTTCGTTTAAATATGCATTCCGCATGTTTCCTAAAAACGAAGATTTGCCACACCGTATGGATTTTTGCTTTGTACGCTGGATTTAAAACCAATTATAATGAATATAAAAAAACCGGAAACTCAGTTTCCGGTTTTTTTATGCTTTATCCAATTGAAGTCAATTAGACGAAGATTATAATAAAAAATGCAAACCGATTTGTCAGTTCGACTGGTCGGCTTGCAAAAAATAAACAGATTTTTTATTTATATCCTTGTTCGTGCACGCTGGATACCGAACGTCCCGAAGGATCGTTCAGATTTTTGAATGCCGCATCCCACTCCAATGCAATAGGAGTGCTGCAAGCCACCGAAGGTACTGAAGGCACACATTTAGAGGCAGCTTCTGACGGGAAGAAATCGGTAAAAATGGTACGATAGTAATACTCTTCTTTGTTCATCGGAGGATTGACAGGGAAAGTATCATTTACTTTTTCCATTTGTTCGTCAGTCACCAGTTGACTTGTCATTTCGCGCAGAGTGTCAATCCAATTGTAACCTACACCGTCCGAGAATTGTTCTTTTTGTCGCCAGGTGACGCTTTCGGGAAGATAATCTTCGAAAGCTTTGCGGAGTATCCATTTTTCCATTTTTCCGTTTCCGGCCATTTTATCTTTCGGATTCAAACGCATGGCCACATCCATAAATTCTTTGTCGAGGAACGGAACACGTCCTTCTACGCCCCACGATGCTAATGATTTGTTGGCTCGCAGGCAATCGTAAAGATGGAGTTTATCAAGCTTTCTGACAGTTTCTTTGTGGAATTCTTCAGCATTAGGCGCTTTGTGAAAATAAAGGTATCCTCCAAATATTTCGTCTGCGCCTTCGCCGGATAATACCATTTTCACACCCATCGATTTGATAACGCGTGCCAGCAAATACATGGGCGTACTGGCACGGATAGTGGTAACATCGTAAGTTTCGACATGGTAAATTACATCGCGTATTGCATCGAGACCTTCCTGTACCGTGAAATTAATTTCGTGATGTATGGTTCCGATATGATCGGCCACCTTGCGTGCGGCAGCAAGATCGGGTGAACCCACAAGTCCTACCGCAAAAGAGTGAAGTTGAGGCCACCAGGCATCCTGAACGTTGCCCGATTCAATACGTTTTGATGCATACTTCTTGGCAATTGCCGAAATAATAGAGGAATCGAGTCCACCCGAAAGTAAAACGCCATAAGGCACGTCGGTCATCAACTGGCGCTCCACAGCTGCTTCGAGGGCAGCACGAAGTTCGTCAATATCCGATGTGTTGTTTTTAACAGTTTCGTAACTCATCCACTCCCGCAAATACCATTGTGTTGGTTTGCCGTCGGGGCTATAGTAAAACTGACCCGGTAAAAACTCCTCTATTTCGGTACAATAACCTTCGAGTGCTTTCAGCTCTGAAGCCACATAATAAGTGCCTTGCTTGTCCCAACCCTGATAGAGCGGAATGATACCGATATGATCGCGACCAATCATGAAAACATCATTCTCGATATCGTACAGAGCAAATGCAAAAATACCGTTCAGATCTTCGAGAAAGTCAGGTCCTTTTTCGCGATACAGAGCGAGGATGACTTCACAATCGGATTTTGTAAGAAATTCATATTTACCTTCGAATTCTTTTCGAATTTCCTGATGATTGTAAATTTCGCCATTGACAGCCAGCACGAGTTTTCCGTCCTTGCTGAACAAAGGTTGTTTGCCCGATTCAGGATCGACAATTGACAACCGCTCGTGAGCAAGAATGGCTTTGTCGTTCGAGAAAATCCCGGACCAATCCGGCCCACGATGACGAATTTTTTTTGACATTTTAAGTACCTGAGGACGCAATTCCTGAACAGGTTGTTTTATATTAAATGAACATACTATTCCACACATAATATTTAATTTTTAAGGTCTTTTTTATAAAGATTTATGAATATCTTCGGCAACTTTGCGCCCCAATGCGATGGCACGAACCACAAGACTTGCGCCGATAGCGGCATCACCGGTAGCAAACACTTTGGCTACCGAACTTTTGCTTTGTCCATCGATAGCTACATTGCCACGTCCGTCGAATTTAACACCCAGTTCGGTAAGTAGTCCTTCCTGTACTGGATGAACAAATCCCAGGGCTAGAAATACCAAATCGGCTTTGATGGTTTCTGTTTTTCCGGTAGGTTGCATGTTGAAGCGTCCGGTTTCGTCTTTTTTCCATTCTACTTCTTCCACAAGTACTTCGGTGACTTTTCCGTTTTTACCATTAAATTGTTTGGTGTTCAGACTCCATTTACGGGTACAACCTTCCATGTGCGAACTCGACGTTTTCAGAATTGTAGGATAATAAGGCCACGGCGTGTCGGGATTTTTGCCTACCGGAGGTTGGGGGAGTATCTCAATCTGAGTTACTTTCACTGCTCCCTGACGAATGGATGTTCCAACACAATCGGACCCTGTGTCGCCACCACCAATCACCAGTACATGTTTGTTTTTTGCATTTATTATTTTATCGGCCGGAACGTTTTCGCCCATAATCAACTGATTTTGCTGACTTAAAAATTCCATTGCAAAGTGAATCCCTTTCAGGTCACGTCCTTCGGGCTGAATATCGCGCGGATGGCCTGCACCAATGGCAATACAAACAGCATCGAAGCTTTTCATGACTTCTTCTCCCGAAATATCTTTGCCTACTTCGCAATTGGGTTTAAATTCAATTCCTTCTTCGAGTAATTGATTTAAACGGCGATCGATCACGTTTTTATTGAGTTTGAAATTAGGAATTCCATAACGCATTAAACCGCCAAGGCTGTTGTCTTTTTCGAAAATGGTTACGTTATGTCCTTTGCGGTTGAGCTGTTGAGCTGCTGCCAGTCCGGCTGGTCCCGAGCCAACGACGGCTACTTTTTTGCCGGTACGGGTTTTGGGCGGATGTGCCACAATCATACCTTCGGTAAAAGCAACTTCGGTGACTGCCGCTTCGTTTTCGCGAATGGTGACAGGCGCCTCGTGCAAAGCCAGTACGCATGACTTTTCGCAGGGAGCCGGGCATATACGTCCCGTAAAATCCGGAAAGTTATTTGTTTCGTGGAGAGATTCAACACCTTCTTTCCATTTCCCTTTGTAAATCAAATCTTGCCATTCGGGCATTTTATTGCCCAACGGACATGCCCAATGGCAAAATGGTATGCCACAATCCATACAGCGCGATGCTTGTAACTTGCGGTCTTCGCGATTTAATGTCTGTTCTACTTCGCCAAAATCGTAAATGCGTTCGCTTACAGGTCGGTATCCTGCTTCTTTACGGGCTATTGTTATAAATGCTTTAGGATTTCCCATATTATTGAAGCCCCTCTGAGTGCCCCTGAAAGGTGAAGCTCTTTGGTTAGCCTATTAATTGTTTGTATTTTTTATACTAATTTTATTGTTTTATTTGCTGGATGAATTGATGTATAAATCAATCAACGATGCTTGTTTTTAACTGTCGGGTGATTGTTAATAATCACGTTCTACTTGTGCTATTTTTTTGTTGATCGCTTCCATCTTTTCTTCCTGCAATACTTTTTTGTATTCAATAGGAACGACTTTTATAAATTTGTCAACATAAATTTTCCAGTTGTCAAGAATATGTTTTGCCCGTTCGCTATTGGTGTACTTGTAGTGATTTTCGATCAATCCTTTCAGCTCTTTGCTGTCGTGACTATCTTCAATTAACGATAATTCTACCATTTCCATGTTACAGAAGAAATCAAAATCACCCGATTCGTCCAATACATAGGCCACGCCACCACTCATTCCGGCAGCGAAGTTACGTCCTGTTTTTCCGAGCACCACTGTACGTCCTCCGGTCATGTATTCGCAGCAATGATCGCCGGCGCCTTCTACTACAGCTGTAGCTCCGGAATTACGAACACAGAAACGTTCGCCAACTACACCGTTGATATACATTTCTCCCGAAGTAGCTCCGTAAAGAATTGTATTTCCAGCAATTATATTTTTCTCGGGTTTAAAAGTGCTTTCTTTTGGAGCTTTCACAATGATTTTACCTCCTGAAAGTCCTTTGCCTACATAATCGTTGGCTTCACCCGTTAATTCGAAAAATATACCTTTGCTGAGGAAAGCACCAAAACTCTGACCAGCTGAGCCATTGAAGTAGACTTTGATAGTATCAACCGGCAAACCAGCCTGGCCATAACGTTTGGCAATCTCGCCCGAAAGCATAGCGCCGACAGTACGGTTCGTGTTTTTGATATTGTATTTCATTTCCACCGGCATACACAAATCAAGCGCAGGTAATGATTTTTTAATCAGTTCGCGATCAAGCACTTTCTCAATTTTATGATCCTGATTCTTTACATGACGCAAAGCAACATTTGCATTTTGAGCCGGAACGAAAAGAATTCTGGATAAATCAACTTTTTTAAACTTAGGATTACCTTCAATCACTTTTCGTTCAAGTAGTTCTGTATGTCCGATGATGTCATCGAGCTGACGATAACCGAGTTGTGCAAGATGCTCGCGTACATCCTGAGCAATGAAATGGAAGAAATTCACAAGGTATTCATGTTTCCCTGTAAAATGCTTGCGCAATACTTCATCCTGAGTAGCTACACCCACAGGGCAGGTATTCAGATGGCATTTACGCATCATTACGCAACCAAGTATTAATAAAGCGCTGGTTGCAAATCCATATTCCTCGGCGCCAAGCATGGCCGAGATTACAATGTCGCGGCCGGTTTTAAGCTGACCATCGGCTTGTAACTTTATTTGCCCACGCAAGTTATTCAGAACAAGTGTTTGTTGTGTTTCGGCAAGTCCAATTTCCAGTGGAAGTCCGGCATGCTTGATTGAGCTGGAAGGGCTTGCTCCCGTTCCACCTTCGGCACCGCTAATGAGTATTAAATCCGCTTTGGCTTTGGCCACACCCGCTGCAATAGTTCCCACACCTGTTTCTGAAACCAATTTCACACTGATCACCGCAGTTGGATTGATGTTTTTAAGATCGAAAATCAACTGAGCTAAGTCCTCAATAGAATAAATATCGTGGTGAGGTGGAGGCGAAATCAACGAAATGCCCGGGATAGAGTGACGGGTTTTCGCAATGATTTTATCAACTTTATGTCCCGGAAGCTGTCCTCCTTCGCCTGGTTTTGCTCCCTGCGCAATTTTAATCTGAATTTCGTCGGCATTGATCAGGTATTCGGCTGTCACACCGAAGCGGCCTGAAGCTACCTGTTTAATGGCACTTCGAGTGCTTAATCCATCCTCTCTTTTTTTGTAACGTTCCGGATCTTCACCACCTTCACCGGTATTACTGCGACCGCCGATTATGTTCATAGCCATGGCCATGGCTTCGTGTGCTTCGCGGCTGATAGAACCATATGACATGGCGCCTGTAACAAAACGTTTCATTATGTTTTCAACCGGTTCTACCTCGTCAATATTGATTGGATTACGTTTGTATTCAATGAAATCGCGAATAAAAATCGGCGTCGCTTTTTCGTCGACAGCTTTTACGTAATCCTTGTATTTTTGGTAATCGTTTGTTTTTGTTGCAATTTGCAAACGTGCAATTGTTTCAGGATTCCATGCATGTTCCACTCCATCAACACGGTAATTGTAAACGCCCAGGTTATACAATTGAGATGGATCGGTTCCTTCTTCAGGGGAAAATGCTTCTTTATGAGGCCTGATCACTTCGTTGGCAACGTCTTCAATGTCGATGCCACCAATAGCCGACGAAATGCCTTTGAAGTATTTATCCAAAAACGGGGACGAAATACCAATAGCTTCGAAGATATGAGCGCCTCGATAACTGCGAAGCGTTGAATTACCCATTTTAGAGAGCACTTTAAGCAATCCTTTGTTAATGGCTTTGATATAATGTTTTTTGGCTGTATCCAAATCCATGTTGATATCACCTGATTTGATTTTTTCGTTGATAATGGCAAAAATCATATAGGGATTTACGGCATTGGCTCCAAATCCAAATAAAAGGGCAAAATGCATAACTTCACGCGGTTCAGCCGATTCAACTACAATATCAATCTGCATTCTTTTTCTTTTCTGAACAAGATAGAGATGAACAGCCGAAACTGCCAGCAGCGAAGGAATAGGAGCGTGTGTGGCATCAACGCCACGGTCGCTGAGTACTATGTAGTTTTTACCATCGTCAACTGCTTTTTCCACCGAAAGGCAAAGTTCCTGAATGGACAATTCGAGTCCTTTAGTTCCCTTTCTAGGGTCGAAAAGCATTGGTAACGAAATGGTAGAGAACCCTTTGTATTGTAGGTTGCTCAGAATGTCAAACTGAGAGTTCGTCAGTACCGGACTTTTCAGTTTTACCATTTTACAAATTTCGGGTGCAGCTTCGAGCAGGTTTTGGTGTACCGAACCGATATAACCAGTTAATGACATTACTAATTCTTCACGAATCGGATCGATGGGAGGATTGGTAACCTGAGCAAACTGCTGTCGGAAATAATTAAACAATCGTTGTGGCTTGTCCGAAAATAATGACAACACTACATCATTCCCCATCGACGATGTGGGTTCATACCCATCGTTCGACATGGGAAGTATAAGCCGTTCCACATCTTCTTTCGAATAACCAAAAGCGTGCATGAGGGTTGCGTAGTTGCTGATTTCGTTTTTTACACTTCGACCTGAAGAAATGTTTTCGAGGTTGATACAGTTGCGGTTCAACCACTCGCGGTAAGGGAAAGCTTTGGCCAATCCTTCTTTCAGTTCGTTGTCATAATAGATCTGACCTAATTCGGTGTCCACCATCAGCATTTTTCCCGGTTTCAGTCTTCCTTTTTCTTTGATGCGCGAAGGTTCAAATTCAATTGTTCCTGTTTCTGAAGCAATGATCATCAGGTTGTCGTGCGTAACAAGGTAGCGCGCCGGACGTAAACCGTTACGATCGAGCATACCGCCAGCATACCGTCCATCGCTGAATAGCAGAGTGGCAGGACCATCCCATGGTTCCATAAATGTGCTGTGATATTCGTAAAAAGCACGTAAATTATCGGAAATAGGATTTTTCTGGTTCCAGCTTTCGGGTACAAGCATGGCCATGGCATGTGGCAGGCTTTTTCCTGACATTACAAGAAATTCGAGTACATTGTCTAGCGTTGCGCTATCGCTCATGCCGGGTTGAACGATAGGAAATAATTCCTGTAAATTGCCCAGTTGATCCGATTTCAGAACGCTTTCGCGCGACTCCATCCATTGACGGTTACCGCGTATGGTGTTGATTTCGCCGTTATGTCCTAACAAACGAAAAGGTTGTGCCAAATCCCATGTAGGGAAGGTGTTGGTACTGAAACGAGAGTGAATCAATGCAATTCCACTTGTAAAATTTACGTTTGTAAGGTCGGGATAATATTCGCGAAGTTGTAAAGAGGTAAGCATACCTTTGTAAACCATTTGTTTGGTGGATAGGCTTACGATATAAAAACTACGTTCTTTGGCAATATTTGACTTGAGAATTGATTTCTCAATTTTTTTGCGAACCACATAGAGTTTGTGTTCGAGTTCGTCCTGGCTGTTGGCACCAGTAACAAATATTTGTTTAATGGCAGGTTCGTTTGAAGCCGAAATTTCGCCTAAAATATCACTATTTACGGGGACATCACGGGTAGAAAAAAGCGTTAATCCTTCTTTTTCAACTGTTTCCTTGATTACATTCAGGCAAAGTTCGGCTTTTGATGTTTCTTTGGGTAGAAAAACAATTCCGGTTCCGTATTTTCCTTTTGCAGGCACGGGAATGCCTTGCAGCAAAATAAACTCGTGAGGGATTTGAACCATCATGCCGGCGCCATCACCGGTTTTATTGTCGGCGCTTTCAGCACCTCTATGCACCATGTTCTCTAATACCTGTAGCCCTTTTTCAACTATCTCGTGCGATTTTTCGCCAAAAAGGTTTAGTACAAGGCCTACTCCGCAAGCATCGTGTTCGTTTTGAAATGAATACAGCGAACGCTGCTCATAGTCATCTTTGTTTACCTGATTCGAAATCATAAATAAGTATTTTTAATGAGTTTAATACTTCATTAAACTCAGCGTAATCACTGTGTTTTATTGTTTGTTTTTTACAAATAGTGGGAGTACTCTGAATAAAGCCTCCCACTATCTTGTTGCAGTTATTTATATGATAATAAAAGGCTTATCGTATAAATAATAATTCGCGATATTTAGGCAATGTCCACATTTCGTCGTCAATAATCATTTCCAGTTTGTCTGTATTGTATCGAATGATGTCAAAATATGGTAATACTTTGTCGTGATAGGCTACTGCTTTTTCGTATTCATGTTCCAGTTTATTGACCTGACGGCGCGTATCTACCATGTCGTCCACAGCATTTTTTATTGTTGCTATGCGTTCGCCAATTTCAACGATCAATGCAGTATCCAATGTGCTCAATTTATCTGCCTTTTCACCTGTAAATACTGTTTTGATCTTGCTTACATTGTCGAGCAGGAAGCTTTGATAGCGCGTTGCCAGAGGAATAATATGATTCATTGATAAATCACCTAAAACGCGTGCTTCAATTTGAATCCATTTAGTATAAGTTTCCCATTTTACTTCGGTACGGGCATGTAGTTCTTTTTCGGTAAGCACACCCATCGATTCGAATAACTTCACGGTTTCGGGAGTAGTGTATGCTTTGTAAATCTCAGGAACGCTGGTTTCGCAATCCAATCCGCGTTTTGCTGCTTCCACTTTCCATGCATCGCTGTAGCCGTTTCCATCAAAACGAATGGCTTTCGATTCCTTAATGTATGACTTAATAACTTCGAATATGGCACTTTGTTCAGTAGCTCCTGCTGCTATTTTAGCATCTATTGTGGTTTTGAATTCAATTAATTGAGCTGCTACGGCTGTATTTAAAGTTGCCATTGCCGACGAGCAGTTGGCCGACGAGCCTACAGCGCGGAATTCGAAGCGGTTGCCGGTAAATGCAAACGGAGAAGTACGGTTGCGGTCGGTGTTGTCGAGCAATACTTCCGGAATGTGAGCAATGCCGAGACTTAAACGTTTTTTTGCATCCATTACGATGGCTTCATCGCTGGTGCTGTTTTCAAGTTTGTCAAGTACTGTTGAAATCTGAGTTCCAAGGAAAGCCGAAACAATGGCCGGAGGTGCTTCGTTGGCACCAAGGCGGTGTGCATTCTGAGCCGTCATGATCGATGCTTTTAAAATGGCGTTGTTTTTATAAACAGCCATCAGAATGTTGACTAAGAATGTGATAAACTGGAGATTTTCCTCAGGTGTTTTTCCGGGTGTCAATAGTCCAACGCCAGTGTCGGTACCCAGCGACCAGTTGTTGTGTTTTCCTGATCCGTTGATACCTGCAAATGGTTTTTCGTGAAGCAACACACGGAAGCTGTGACGACGGGCTACTCTTTTCATTATCGACATAACCAAAAGGTTCTGATCCACAGCTAAATTGCATTCTCCAAAAATTGGTGCCAATTCGAACTGGTTAGGTGCTACCTCGTTATGTCTTGTTTTTAATGGGATGCCGAATTTATAGGCTTCAAATTCAAGATCTTTCATGTAAGCGGCTACACGTGTGGGAACTGCTCCAAAATAATGATCTTCCATTTGTTGGTTTTTGGCCGATTCATGACCTATCAGGGTGCGGCCTGTAAGCATTAGGTCGGGGCGTGTAGCATACAAACCTTCGTCAATCAAAAAATATTCCTGTTCCCAGCCCAAATAAGAAACCACTTTCTTTACATTTGGGTCAAAAATCCGGCAAACTGCTGTTGCTGCTTTGTCTACCGCCGAAATTGATTTCAAAAGCGGTGCTTTAAGGTCAAGCGACTCTCCGGTGTACGAAATGAAGATTGTGGGAATACATAATGTGTCATCGACAACAAAAGCGGGAGACGAAGGATCCCATGCTGTATATCCACGGGCTTCAAAAGTGCTGCGAATACCTCCGTTGGGGAACGAAGATGCATCCGGTTCTTGTTGAGCCAGCAATTTACCCGAGAAGTCTTCAATAATAGCCTCTCCGGGACCTGCGGCGTAATCGATGAATGAATCATGCTTTTCGGCAGTTCCATCGGTGAGTGGCTGAAACCAGTGAGTATAGTGTGTAGCACCAAGTTCCATTGCCCACATTTTCATTCCGGTAGCTACATCATCGGCTATATTGCCATCAAGGGTTACACCTTGTTCGATGGCATTGTTCAATGACTTCATAATGTCTTTTGACAGGTACTTGGCCATGACAGATTTTGTAAATACATATTTACCATAATAGTCGGTGGTAAATTTTGCTGGGGGCGTAACACATAAAGCTTTTTTCTTGAAAGCTTCTTCTACTGCTTTAAATCTTAATGCTGACATAATTGTTGTGTTATTTGATTATTTCTTTGATTGTTTTTGCACTTACTTGCAATATACTTTCTTTATGTTTGTATTTTACTGCAAAATTAAATAAAATGACAGTTAAATTCAATTTTTTGTAGCCTTTTTATAATATATTTTATCTTGTGTTTTAATTTGAAATTAAATGGCTTAAATATACTTTAATGTGAAATCTAAATATGGCATATTGTGTCAAATTGAAATTTGAGTCTTGAAAATGGCTCTTGTTGTTGTGTTTGTTAACTAATTTGCAAATGTAGCGCATTTTATCGAAAATGAATGTATAAAATGTTGTCCGGATATTGTCATGGATTAAATAAAGGTGTTGGCGAGAGTGAAAAAATGAACAGACCATTTCGTCACGAAGTAGTCTGTCCGAAACAATAAAACTAAAAAACACACGATGAATAACTTTCTCATTCGCCGTGTAGAGGATATTATAGAGAATTCCTAATCAAGAAAGTTTATGACAACTGTGTTGTGTCGTATTGTCGCTTCAATTACAATTGCTGTGTGTTACAGCTTAAAGAGCCAGACTTGTTCTGTCGTAAATAGATTGTAATTGTTTGTTGTGCAAAAATACAATAATTTTTTATTATTCAAATCGAATTGCAAATAAAAATACATTTATAGCAACAAAATGTTTGTTTATTATTGCAAATGGTAACTATATTGCGCATTAATCTTGTTATATATAGTAAAAAGGCAACCCATTTCTCACGAAGTAGATTGCCTGTAACAATAAAACTAAAAAAACACACGATATTGTTAAATCATATTTCAATACATTGTATAACTTATTAATTGAGTTTTGGCAAAGCAAAAAAATAGTTATTTATACATTGATTTAAAATGATATTTTTTTTTGATATTGTTGCTTTTTTGCAGATTTGAATGTCTTTATTTACAAAGGCATTCAAATTGCAAACATTTGAAATGATTCAAGTTTTAATGAGTTTGTAGCTTAATCAAAATTTGTATAAGCTGTTTCGCCGTATTCAGTTTCGTCCAAACCAATTGCTTCATCTTTGTCGCTTGCTCTTAATCCTATAATTTTGTTTACGATATAGAATAATATTAGGGTTCCGATTCCTGAGTAGGCAATGGTAGCAATGACCGATATTGCCTGTATTCCCAGCTGTTCCCAGCCTCCTTCGGCTCCGCCGGTTACCGCACTTGTTGCAAAAACACCGGTAAGGATAGCACCAATGATACCGCCAATGCCATGCACTCCAAATGCGTCAAGTGAATCGTCGTAGCCAAGTTTGACTTTTACCACTGCAACCATAAAGAAGCAAATTAGCGCAACTACTGTGCCGATGAATAGTGCGCCTGTCAGATCTACAGCTCCTGCTGCGGGAGTGATGGCTACGAGGCCTGCTACCGCACCTGTCGAAATTCCGACGACGGTTGGTTTCTTGCCAATGAACCACTCAAGAACGGCCCAAACAAATGCTGAAGTGGCGGTAGCAATGTGAGTTACAAGGAATGCGTTAGCGGCTAGTCCGTTTGCAGCTAATCCGCTACCGGCATTGAACCCGAACCAGCCTATCCATAGTAGTGCTGCTCCCATGGCTACAAATGGTATGTTGTGTGGAGGCATAGCGTGTCCTTTATATCCGCGACGTTTGCCCAGGGCAATTGCCATTACCAGAGCTGCTATACCAGCGTTGATGTGTACGACTGTGCCGCCTGCAAAATCTAAAGCACCCATGTTGAATAACCAGCCATCGGCCGACCATACCCAGTGTGCAAGCGGATTGTAGATGAGAATTCCCCAAAGAACGCTAAAAACTAGGAAGCCAGAAAATTTTATTCTTTCAGCAAAAGCACCAATGATAAGTGCGGGTGTGATTACAGCAAACATTCCCTGGAAAAGAACGAAAATCAGTGTTGGGATGCCTGTGCTTTCGATGCTGTCGATACCAATGCCTCTCAGCATAAGGTGATCGAAACCTCCAACAAAAGGTTTTAGAAATCCTTCTGAGCTGCTAAAAGCCATACTGTACCCGATAATTACCCATTCGAGACTCATAACAGCCACTAATATAAAGCATTGCATAAATACGCTTAGTACGTTTTTCCGGCGAACGAGACCACCATAAAAAAGTGCCAATCCGGGAATGGTCATCATTAGTACAAATGCAGTTGCCACTATCATCCATGCTGTGTTTCCTGAATCGAGGGTTGGTGCTATGTCCTGAGCAAAAGCTGATATGCTGAACAGTGCCAATAAGCTGGCGAGTATAATATATTTTTTCATCTTCATTATTGTTTAATTGTTGGATTTATTGCTCTTTGTTATATAAGGCTTCAGGTCCTGATTCTCCGGTCCTGATGCGGTAGGTTTCTTCTATGTTATAGACAAAAACTTTTCCATCGCCGGTTTCGCCGGTGCGTGCCGATTCTAAAATGGCTGTCACTGTTTTTTCTAAATTTACGTCGCGAACTACAATAGAAATAAGTCTTCTTTGTATAAATCCCGATTTAAATACCTGTCCGCGAACAATCTGATCTTCAGTGCTTTTTCCGAGTCCTGTGATGTCCCAATAAGAAAACCAATCGATGCCTGCATCGTACAGCGCCTGTTTTACGTCTTCGAATTTTGATTTCCTGACAATTGCTTCAATTTTTTTCATATACTTTTTATTTTTATTGAGTGATGTTTTATAGTGCTGTCTTAATTATATGTTTATAGTGTAATTCCTGCTACTAGCATGAATTGTTCTGTTGCGGGATTTAAGATGGCTGTGGCTTTTAAAGGAATGGAGAAGGTGTCGGTGATTTTGATTTCCTTTGTAGAGCTAATGCCGATGTTGACCAGTTTAAAATCGCCTGTTGTCGAATGCCATCCATCGCCTGCGCCTGCAAAAATGCTGAATTTTTTGAATGCATAACCCAGTTCAAAATATTTATCGCCTCCTGCGGTGCCGGCATCACCTGCTTCGTTAAATATGTAGTTTGCTCCAATTGACAAGCCGCCTACGGCATATCCTAAATTCAGTTCTAATCCGTGAGCGCCTGATTCTTTGCTTAAATCAAAATAATCACTTCCGGGGTAGTAGTAGTCGGTGAGCCCTAAAGATAATCCAAAGTCGAATGCATATTTAGCGTACAAGTCCATTTCCAAAAAACCATCGAATCCGGCCGAACCCCATGATCCGATTGAAAAACCACCCGTGCTGAATTGCAATGTAGGTTGGATGGATACGCCAGAATATTGGGTGCCGCGCCAAACATACGAACTAACAATGTCGGTGTTTACCGAAAATTCCTGTGCTTTAATACTTGTTGTAGCGAGGAGAGCGATTACCGCAATCGTGAAAATTTTTCTCTTTTTCATACATTTTTCTTTTTAAATGATTAATGATTGTTTTGTGCTTGTCAATTTCATAATGACACATAAAATTGATTGTTTGTTTCTTTATGTTTATTGAACATTGCAAAAATAAGCAAAACGATAATAAAATAAGAATAAAGCTATCAAAATAATATAAATATAATTATTGTTATGTGAATATGTAAGAATAGTTGCGTTTTTGCTATCATTTATGATGTATAATTGCGTGTGTGCTTTCAAAATGAAAATCTGAATAGAGATTAATGAGGATTTTGTCAATTAAAAATATGTTTTATAACACTGTTTTAACGCAAATTCTGTTTTGTTGTGGTGGCTTGCGAGAGGTATAAAGGGGCGGTAAAGCGTTTCTTTGGGGAATTTATGTTTTTGAACACTAAAGTTAGCGTTTTAAAATGCAGCAGTTGGAATGGTCTGTTGTTGTTTATAAAAAAGAACAGGATCCGTTTACTTCGGATCCTGTTCTTTAGATAATAAATAAGGATGTTTGTGAATGCAATTTTACTACATTCAATATTATTTCTGATTGGCAATTCGTTCCATGGCTTCTATTGTTGCTTCGCGGCTACCAAATGCCGAGAATCTAACAAATCCTTCGCCGCTGAGGCCGAATCCGGCTCCGGGTGTTGTTACTATGTTTTTTTCCTTTAATAAATAGTCGAAATATTCCCAGCTGCCCATGCCTTCGGGAGCTTTTGCCCATACATAAGGTGCGTTAACGCCACCAAATATAGTGTAGTTGGCTTTCAAAAGCCCCTCGCGGATGATGCGCGCATTTTCTGTATAAAAAGCAATCAGTGCTTTTACCTGTTCTTTTCCTTCGACGCTGTAAGTAGCTTCGGCAGCCCGCTGAACCACATAAGAAGTACCGTTGAACTTTGTAGAATGTCGGCGGTTCCACAGTTTATTCAACATTACTTTCTCGCCGGTTTCGGAATAGGCAGTCAGTGCTTTTGGTACAACCGTGTATCCACAACGTGTGCCTGTAAATCCGGCAGTTTTCGAAAAACTGCGGAATTCGATAGCAACTTCCTGAGCTCCTTCTATTTCGTAAATACTGTGAGGAACGTTTTCTTCGGTGATAAATGCTTCATAAGCAGCATCGAACAAAATAACTGCATTATTTTCTTTGGCATATTTTACCCAAACGGCAAGCTGTTCTTTAGTAAGTGTGGTGCCTGTTGGATTGTTCGGATAACATAAATAAATGATATCGACTTTTTCGGCAGGTAATTCCGGAACAAAGTTGTTAGCTGCGTTGCAAGGTAAATATACAAGATTCGACCATACATTTTGTTCGTTTGGTTCCCCGGCGCGTCCACCCATGGCATTAGTGTCCACATATACCGGATAGCTCGGGTCGGTAATGGCTACGCGGTTATTCACACTGAAAATATCACCAATATTACCTGTATCGCTTTTGGCGCCATCGCTTACGAAAATTTCATCAGCTTCGATATTGATCCCTTTATAACTGAAATCGTTCAGCACTATGGTGTCGCGCAAAAAAGCATAACCTTGTTCGGGGCCGTAGCCACGAAAAGTTTCAGCATGACGCTGTTCTTCGGCTGCTTTTATCATTGCATCCACGGCGGCATCGGGTAGGGGAAGGCTCACGTCACCAATTCCCATTCTTATAATGTTAGCTTCGGGGTGCGCAGCTTTATGGTCGGCTACTCTTTTGGCTATTTCCGAGAAAAGATAAGTTGCAGGTATTTTTATAAAATTATCGTTGATAAGTGCCATTTTATATGTTTTTTATTATGTATTTTTTTTCTGTAATGTGTTGTCAAAGTGTTTGTACGCAATGTGTGTCTGTGTTGTTTTTTTGTTTTGAATCGCTCCGGCTCAATAGAGCGGGTTCAAATTTCTCCTTCAAATACAGTGGTTGCGCCTCCGGTGAGGTAAACATGATTATCTTCTTCCTTCCATTCTATAGTAAGTTCGCCTCCAAGTAGCTCCACAGTGGTGCGGCGCGAAATCAATCCGTTCAGAACTCCGGCTACAACAGAGGCACATGCTCCTGTTCCGCAAGCCATTGTCTCGCCCGAACCTCGTTCCCAAACGCGCATTTTTACATGGTTGTTGGTTAAAACTTCAATAAATTCAGTGTTCGTACGGCGTGGAAAGATGGTTGCATTTTCAATTACAGGGCCAATCTTTGGCAAATCGAGTTGAAGGATGTCTGTTGTGAAAATTACAGCATGTGGATTGCCCATTGATACAGTGGTGATATTGTACCGGATTTCGGAATTGAAAGCTACCGGCTCATTGATCACTCTGTTTTTGTCGGATGTAACAGGAATCAGTGCTGCATCCAGGATAGGTTCGCCCATATCAACCGTTACTTTTTCGACTTTTTGATCAGCGCCTATAAACAGCTGAAGTACTTTAACGCCGGCTAGCGTTTCGAGTGTAAGTGTTGTTTTGTTTGTCAATCCTTTGTCGTAGACGTATTTACCTATGCAGCGCGAAGCGTTGCCACACATTTCCGATTCCGAACCATCGGCATTGAACATACGCATACGGAAATCGCAGTTCTCCGATGCTAATATCATTACCAATCCGTCTGATCCTATTCCTTTGTGCCGATCGCTGTATTGAATGGCAAACTCGGCAGGGTTTTCAATAGTCTCGACTAAACCGTTGACATATATATAGTCATTTCCGGTACCGTGCATTTTTGTAAATTTCATACTCCGTGTTTTTTTTATGTTGCATTGGGAATGCAAAAATATACATATAACTTCATTTGAATTTATATCTGATTTATAAAAACAATAAACCAAAGCTAAAATAATAAATAGAAGGTAAATTGATACTTTTTGTTTTTAATTTCAGTTGAAGTGGGTGCTTTGTTTATAAAATGATATTTTTAGGGTGGTGGTTTGCCTGAAATTAGGATCATTACCGGACGGAATTTATAGTTTTTTTCAAGTGCTGGAATTGAATAATTTAAATTAAAAGCTCCAATTGCTTTCAATCAATATCAATAAACCTTTTTTATATCAATTTTTTGTCAATTTAAGTACCTATAAATAACAATAAATACACAAGCCACTTGTTCATTTCGCATAAATTTGCAGCGATATAATATCTCAATTTGTTAACATTAATGCATATTTTATGAAAAAAAGATTTTACTTCTCAATTTTTGCGATACTTCTCAGTTTGGGTTGGATGTATGCCGAAAAAGTGCTTACTCCATGGGCGGGTATCAACTACAGTTTTAATTTGTGCGACGGGAGTGTTATCCCAACTGACAAAACCGTCCCACAGGTAGATGTGGATTACGGAATTTTCAGGTCTTATATAGGAACAGGTTCTCCTTACCAGTATAATGGCGCTCAACATGGCGTTGAGTTTAAGGTCAATAATTACATCGAAATAGATGTAGCAAGAGATGTGACTGTCAGAATTTATGGCTGTCAGTATTCGGGAGCTACTTCTACAATCACTGTATCGGATAAAAACGGTGATTATACCGAAACTAAATTGTCGAAAACAGCAGTTTGCGATGCGCCTATTGATTTTGTTTATACGGGAGCGAAAACAACGCTGAAAATTGCTTTCGGAGTAGGGAAAACCTATGTTCCGAAAATTGATATTATACCGGGAGCAGTAACGCCCGAATTCGGCACAACTTACACCTATAATTTAGCTAATGGAAGTTTGCTTCCACAAGTGACAACAACAAAATATCCTTTGTTTGTAACTCCTGATGGCATTCTGACCATCAACAGCAATACAGATATAGCTGCTAATCAGTTTTGGTGGCACGATACATCGCATGGAATTGTTATGTATTCAGGTACCAGTTTCAAAATAGTAGTTCCGGGCAACACGACACTTAATTTTGGTGTTTGTCAGTACAGTGTAGCCGGAGCAGTATTTAACCTGACCGATGCCAATGGCGCAGCGTTGGGTGCGGTAGCTGCTACGGGAAATGATGCTGCCAAGGCTTGTAAAACTACAAGTTTTGTTTACAAAGGCGATCCTACCGTTATCACTGCCACATTGGAAGCTACAGGCGCTGTTTACCTTGATTATGTGTCCGCCGTGAACGAAAAAGCCAAAACGCCAATGATAGATGTTTGGGATTTTGGAGCTGAACAGCTGGATCCTGAGAAATATAACAATATGTTGAATGAATCCATTATCAACAGCTGGTATCCGGATGTAAATCCGGGTACTTCTGGTAAGGTTTTACCTGCAACATTTACATCTGGAATTCTGAAATGGAAAGGAGGCTTAAACGACCGTTTAAGAACTTCGAATACAAATCTAACACGATTTGATGCCAATAGCGCACCTAATACAATCGCCGATACGACTTTGACCGGATCACTCTATGTGAACGGAACAGCTGCTGTAACAAGATTTTTCAGCATTGCCCTGAGCGAAGACGATGAATTGTATCTGTATATAAAATCGAGTGGTGGAAGTATTATCAATTTTGTGGATAGCACACATGTAGGTTTACAAGCCGACATCGAAAGTGTCTCATCAGCAGGTCTTATCCGATTTGTTGCCAAGAATACAGGGATATACAAAATCTACGATTCGGCTCAAAAGCCATTTTATTATCGTATTCTCAGAAAAGATGCTACCATCGTAAAAGTAACGGGTACTGTAGATATCACTCAGGCTGCTGATATTCCCGCTGGTTACAGCATTAAATTCACCAATAAAGCAGGTAAATCGTGGATTGCTCCTGTTTCGGGAGGCGTTTATACCGCCAAAGTTCCGGCAGGATTTGAATACAATTTAAGTTTGGTGAATGCCAACGGTTATCTTGTGAGCAATGGAGCTGCTATTAATGTAGTGAGTGACATCACTTATGCGATTGCCATTCAAAAAGTGGAAATGTATACTGTGAGCGGTGCCATCACCGGGTTGACTGCTGCGCAGCTGTCGAAAGTGAAGCTTGTGTATACCCCTGCAGCATCAGCCAATAAAATTTATGTTCCCGAATCTGTGGTGACAGCTGCAAGCGCTACATACACAGTGAAACTGGAACCTAATTGCGAATATACAATTTCGGCTACCGGAGTAAATGATTGTGTGATTCCAGTCAATACAATTACAATTACAGAAGCCTCATCTGCGGATATTAATTTCGTAGCTAAACCTGTTTATCCTGTAAGTGTAACAACAACAGGACTGACCGACACGCAGAAAGCTAAACTCAATGTGGTTTTTAGCAATAAAAACGAGTCGGGCTATGTTTATAGTTTTTCCGATTTAAATGCTATTAATCTTAGGGATGGAGTTTATGCGGTTTCAATCGCCGGTCTCGACACTGAAGCTATTGAACTTGCACTCACTTCGAATTTAACGGTGAATGGAGCTGCTGCGGCAAAAGATTTAGCATTCAAACCTGTAAAAGTATGGCCTTTCGACGATGTGAATATTACAACTGCCACCACTGCTTATAAGGGTTTGCTTTTCACAGGCAATGTCACCAATGAAATTGCAAAGAGTCATTTGGTGCTGAAAAACAAAGCAAGTCTTCAGGTGCCAATGCAGCCGGGCGAAAAACTGACGGTTACTTATTATTATGCCGCCAAATTCTCTATTGCAGGTGGCGACACAGTAATTACAACCAGCAGCAGTACCAGTAAATACGAAACTGTCAGCTATTTGTATCAGGGAACTGAGCCTGCTTATGTAACTATTGCTACCGGTGCCGGAACAACTTATATTACCGACCTTTCGGTAATGGCTACTATGCCTTATGCTGCAACACTTACTGTTGGAACAGATAAAACCTATCAAACAGTAAATGGAGCATTGGATGCAGTGCGTGCTATGATTCGTCCGAATAATGAACGGGTTAAAATCATGATTGATCCGGGTAACTACGAAGAAATGTTGGTGGTCGACGTAGATAGCGTTTCTTTGGTCAATGCTTCGGCAACACCAAGTATTGCTTTGTCGAACAAGGGTGTGGATATTGATCCTAATGCAGTTCGTATCACTTCGTACTACGGACACGGCTACAATTATTACAGTATGGGAACGAACCAAAAATGGAATGCCGATATATTGAGAGTAAACAAAGAAAACGGATCGACCAACTATGTAAATACCGGTGGAAGCACAACAAGTGGTTCTTATTGGAATGCTACTGTTGTGGTTATGAATCCGGGTTTCACTGCCAAAGGTATTATTTTTGAAAATTCGTTTAATCAATACATTTCCAAAAAAGAATCGGAAGATGTAGTGAAAGAATGGGCCACCGGCGGCAAAGGTACCCGTCCTGTAACTATTGGTAGCACCGCTGTTCAGGCAAAGAGTTTTGTGGAAAGAGCTGCTGCCATAGCCATTACCAAGAGCGCTGATAAAACCGTTCTCGATAAATGCCGGGTTATTGGCCGTCAGGATTCATTCTATGGCGCCGAGGGTGCAAGAGTTGTGGCTTATAAAGGGGCGCTTATGGGCGGAACTGATTTTATTTTCGGTGGAATGACTTTAGTGGCTTATAAAACCGATTTGGCTATGAATACAAGCGAAGCCAGTACCGATGTGTCGTACATTACTGCTGCCCAACAAACTTCAAATTCGGTTCGTGGATATTTGATGTACGAATGCCACATTACATCGGCTATGCCAAATAGCGAAACTGCTTCGGCCCTGTTGTCGAAACCGGGTTTGTTTGGCCGTCCATGGCAGGGTACTACCAGCGAAGTTGTGTTTTACAATACTACAATTGCCAAAACTAATTTTACAGGTTCGATAGATAAATCGATGATTCAACCTCAGGGTTGGTCGCCCGATCTTGGTGGCGCTTCCAACAGATGTTTCGAATATGGAACCATCGAAGAATCGGGAGAAAACAATGCTGCCAACAGAATTTCGTGGTCGCAGGTATTGGCAACTACATCTTTGCCTGATGGTACTGCAATTTCATGTTTTAACTTTACCAAAGGCACTGATGATTGGGACCCTATTGCTCAATTGATAGCTGCTGATGGTGATATTATCGATGGCGTTACGCCGCCTGCAGTTGGTTCGGTTCGGATCAGTGGAGCTGATAACAGAATTTTTGTTTCAAATATTCAATCCAATACTTCAGTTAATATCTATGGTTTGGATGGTGCTTTGGTGATGAGCAAAATGGTGAATGCCGACACTGTTTTCGAAATGCACAAAGGACTCTGGATAGTAAAAGCTGTTTCGGACGAAGGCAATAATACTTCAAAAGTAATTGTACGCTAAATAATTTTTCCAGATTGATAAGAAAAACAGGTTGTCTTTTTAGAAGGCAACCTGTTTTTTTTTATAGGTAAACGTGAGATCGGAATAACGAATTAGTGCATTACCAAACAGCGGCGTCAGCTTAAATAACAATAGAAAAGGTATTGTGTTTTTGATCTGTTTATCGTTAGGTGATCAATCTGCTTTTGCTTCCGCCCCGGCCGGAAGCTTACTTTGAATTTATTTCTCGTTTCCGTCCCGGCCGATTGCATGCTTTGATTTCATTTCATGCAATCGCCCCGGCCGATTGCATGAATTCATTTCCGGGGGAGCTTGCGGCCCGGCCGATTACATGTTTTGAATTCATTTCTCGTAATCGCCCCGGCCGCAAGCCTGCTTTGAATTCATTTCTCGTAATCGGCCGGGCCGCAAGCTTGTTTTAAAATTATTTCTCGTTTGCGCTATTAACGCAAGCTTCTCCAAAATTAATTTCAGATAACCGGACTTACCGTACCTGCGTTTGTTCCCTGAAGCCAGGGTTTAGTGTTATTCGTATCGGATAATTTTGGCTGGGTCTATTTTGGTAATCAGGTAGGAGGGGCCAAGCATCATAAATATGGAGGCCGCAAAAGTTCCAACATTCAACAGTAAAATATAGAGCCAGTTAAATGTAACAGGTACTGTGGCTACATAATAAGCTTCGGGATCGAGTGGTACGATGCCTGTAAAATACTGAACCGCACAAAAGGTAAGCCCGATAACATTGCCCCACAACATTCCTTTCCCCACAAGGAAAAACGAATGGTAGAGAAAAATTTTCCGAACCGACCAATTGGTTGCACCCACCGATTTAAGAATACCAATCATATTCGTTCGTTCGAGAATGAGTATCAGCAATCCTGAAATCATGTTGAAGCCCGCCACTGCAAGCATCAGAAAAAGGATGACCCATACATTCATATCCAGCAAATCGAGCCAGCCAAAAATCTGAGGGTTCATTTGTTTTATGGTTTGCGTGAAATAAGCGCTTCCATCCGAATTGATATGATTTCCGGCAACCGAATGAACTGCATCTCCTGTTTCGTCCAGCTTGTCGAAGTCGTCAATCAGAATTTCGAGGCCGCTGTATTGCTGCTCATCCCAGTCATTTAATTTTTCTACATGGCGTATATCGGTGAGGATAAATAATTTGTCGTATTCCACAAAATTGGTGGAATAGATGCCCGTGATCTTGAATTTACGCGCTTTTACCTGCTCCTGAAGGAAATAAGTGAAAAAACTATCGCCAAGTTTCAGGTTCAGTAATCCGGCCAGATGTTTTGAGATGATTACATTGTTTTCGAGCGAATCGGCCTTCAGGTGAAGGATATCGCCTTCAACAAGGTTTGATTTGAAAAAATCCCAGTCGAAATTCTTGTCTATTCCCTTTAAAACAATTCCCTGAAATTCAGTTTTTGTTTTAATAATTCCCGGTTTGGTAGCAAATGCCTGAACGTGTTTTACACCATCAATGGCAGCCAGTTTATCGAATAAAGATTGATCTGCCTTGATAGGATTTGTTTCGTAAGTGTTGTTGCTATCGTAATTTGTAATCTGCACATGTCCACCAAAGCCAATCGTTTTATTCCTGATTTCCTTCTTGAATCCAATTACAACTGCCACAGCAATAATCATCACTGCCAGTCCGAGTGCAATGGCGATAGTAGCAATACGAACAGCAGGGCGCGAAACATTTTTTCTGCCCTGCCTGAAATGTATACGTTTTGCTATGAAATATTCTATATTCAATTTTGTAAATCAGTTATATTTTGTTTTCAAATTGCAATTGCCGGCAGCATTCGTATGGCTACAAGGTTTTTCCGGGATATACTTCCAAAGCTTTTTGCAGCACAATCAGCGATTTTTTCAGATCTTCTTTGTCGAGCACATAAGCAATGCGCACTTCGTCTTTTCCATATCCATCAATGGTGTAGAAGCCCGATGCAGGAGCCATCATTACTGTCTGTCCTTCGTGTTCGAAGTCGGAAAGCAACCATGCGCAGAATTTATCGGCATCGTCAATCGGTAAGCGGGCTACGGTATAAAAAGCGCCCATGGGAATAGGAGAATAAACGCCCGGAATCCGGTTAAGCCCATCGATCAGGAATTTGCGTCGTTCCACATATTCATTGTACATTTCGAGCATGTATTCCGTCGAAGTATTCATAGCTGCTTCGGATGCAATCTGACCCAAAAGAGGTGGACTCAAGCGAGCCTGACAGAATTTAATTACATTTTTGCGCACTTCTTTGTTCTTGGTCACCAAAGCACCGATCCTGACGCCGGTCATGCTGTAGCGTTTCGAAACGGAATCAATTAATACCACATTTTCTTCAATGCCATCCAAATGAAAGGCCGAAATATAAGGAGCTCCGGTGTAACAGAACTCACGATAAACCTCATCCGAAAAAAGGTATAAATCATATTTTTTTACCAAATCACGAATTTTATTCATTTCCGAACGGGTGTAAAGATACCCGGTAGGATTGTTGGGATTGCAAATCAGAATTCCTTTTGTCTTTGGCGTAATAAGCTCTTCGAACTTTTCGATATGTGGCAAAGAAAATCCTTCTTCTATCGACGAAACAACAGGTCGCACCACGGCGCCGGCAGCAATGGCAAAAGCAGTGTAGTTGGCATAAGCCGGTTCAGGAACGATGATTTCGTCACCCGGATCGAGGCAGCTCATAAAAGCGAAATTAACCGCTTCGGAACCTCCGGTGGTAATGATTATATCTTCTTCGGTGACATCAATATTAAAAGTATGATAATAAGCAGCCAATTTTGTTTTCAAACTTTTAATACCATCGCTGGGGCTGTATTCCAATACCGTGCGGTCGATGTTTCGAATCGCATCCAACGCCACCTGAGGAGTTTTCAAATCGGGCTGACCAATGTTGAGATGATAAACTTTTATTCCGCGGGCTTTGGCCTTATCGGAAAGAGGAACTAATTTTCGAATGGGTGATTCGGGCATTGCCTGACCCCGCTGCGATGTGTGTGGCATAATCGGTTGTGAATATCAAGTAGTAGCAACTGGTTTTGTTTTGCTGCTAAAACTATTGTTTTATTTCAAATTGTCCGACAAAAGTAATTAAATAAAACTGAATCTTAAAAAAAAAGTCGGTCTGATTACAATTCGTAGTTGCTAAAAAACCAGACTTTGGTTTTTTTGATCCAAAGCCTGGTTTGTACGACTTAAAAAAGTAAGCTCTTTTCAAATCAAAAGGAGTTCAATTGAGTGTTTTCAGACGTGCACTTCGAGCAGGGTAACCTTATCGTGAGGTGTTAACCCTATTTCGTCGATAGAGGCTGGAATTAATACGGTATCTCCTTTGTTGACAACAGTTTTTTCATCATTCGCTTCAATAATAAAACTGCCTTCGAGACACATATAGGCGATAAACGAATCCAGATGCCCATAATTACGTATCAGGGCAGTATCGAACTGAATGAGGTTGGTCGTGAAATAATCGCAGCTCACCAAAGGAGTGATGTCGTTCGGAATCACCTGATAGGCTGTTTTGGGGTTTTCGGATGCATCAAAATTAATTACGTCCAAAGCCTGCTCGGTATGTAGTTCGCGTTCGTTTCCGTTGTCGTCCACCCGTTTATAATCGTAAATACGATAAGTGATATCGCTGCTTTGTTGAATCTCGGCCACCACCACACCTTTGCCAATGGCATGAACCAAGCCGGCAGGAATAAAAAATACATCCCCTTTTTTTACGGGAACATGTTGTAGCAGCTCTTCCACTTTGTTGTCATCCAATGCATCGAGATATTCATCGCGCGAACAATCTTTACTGAATCCAATGATTAATTCAGCATTCTCGTCAGCATCTACAACGTACCACATTTCGGTTTTCCCAAACGAGTTGTGGCGTTCGGCAGCCACTTCATCGCCCGGATGCACCTGAATGGAAAGATAATCGTTGGCATCGATCAGCTTAAATAGTAGCGGAAAAGTAAGTCCGTATTGGTCATATACTTTGTCGCCAATGAGTTCACCCATGTAAATTTCAATCAATTCAGCAAGGTTGTTGCCAGCCAGAAAACCATTGCTGACCACCGATTCGTCATTTTCGTATCCTGATAGTTCCCAGCTTTCTCCAAGTTTGTCGGATGTGGCAGGTTTATTGAAAATATTTTTAAGTTTTGTTCCACCCCAGATTTTATCTTTCAGTATGGGTTCAAATTTTAATGGATATAGCATATCGATCTTTTTTTATTTAGAGAAACAAAGATAAAAAAAGAACAATTATTCAACTGAAGTCAGTATTATTAATTGTTCTTTTTTGTGTTAATGATATTTTGTTGATTATTCCGCTTTAGTTCGTTTGGCAAGGTTTTGTTCCCATACCCATGCGCTTCTGAGTGTTTCCTCTACGGTTTCCGATGCTTTCCATCCCAATACATTGTTGGCGTAGGATGGATCGGCCCATACTTTTTCAATATCGCCTTCGCGTCGTCCCACAATGCGGTAAGGTACATCTACGCCTGTCACTTTCTCAAAAGTATCAATAATTTCGAGTACCGATAAACCGCGTCCTGTTCCAAGATTATAGGTTTCCACCTGAGTCCCGGGCAAGTCGGCCAATAAGCGCTTAACGGCAATTACATGTGCTTTTGCCAGATCCACCACGTGAATGTAGTCGCGTATACAAGATCCATCGGGCGTATTGTAATCATCGCCGAATACCTGCAACTGTTTGCGCAGCCCAATGGCTGTTTGTGTAACGAAAGGCAGTAAATTATTGGGAACTCCATTGGGCAGTTCACCTATTTCGCCCGATGCGTGCGAACCGATTGGATTAAAATAGCGCAGAATAATGCTTTGATAGCAAGGGTTTGCATGAATTGTATCGCGAATAATCTCTTCGCCTATTTGCTTAGTATTTCCGTAGGGCGAGAGCGCCGGTTTTATGGGTGCTTCTTCGGTTACCGGCAGAATGTCAGGCTGCCCGTACACGGTACACGAGGATGAAAAAACAAAATTCTTAATCTTGTGTATAGGCATCAATTGCAGCAAATTGATCAGCGATACCAGGTTGTTGCGGTAATACATCAAAGGTTTTTCGACCGATTCGCCCACCGCTTTACTGGCTGCAAAATGGATGATGGCCTCAATGTTGTTGTATTTCTCGAACATACGGTCCATACTTACATAGTCGACACAATCGATATTCTCGAAAGCCGGACGGATACCTGTAATTTTTTCAATTCCGTTCAGTACATCTATGTTCGAGTTCGAAAGATTATCGACGATTATAACTTCGAAACCTTCTTTCTGTAGCTCTACCACAGTGTGCGATCCAATATATCCGGTGCCCCCGGTAACCAATACTTTAGCCATAAAATTATTTTTTGAATAATTGCTGAGGATAAAATCCTTTACGAATTAGTTCGTTTATCTTTAATACCACCTGTTGACGATCCTCGGCATAGGTAACGCCAAACCACTTCGACGGTGTGTCCAATACTTTACAGGTAACACGGTTTTGTACTATCAAATTGTTTACTGCCAGTGGTATGTAAAATTCCGATTTTAGTTTTTGTCCGTTTTCGGCAAGGAATTCCCTGAAATAATCAACTGAATAATCGAAATAATCAGGCGTAAAGCCCCACATATTCATCGATACCGGTGTGCTGGCCGGAATAGCTACTTCTTCTCCTTTTTCGTCGAGGTACACAATCGTTCCGCCTTTTTCCTCAATGTGTGTGCGCTCAACTACATTTTTAAGTTCGTTATTTTCATCAACCACGCAAACGCCACGACTTACCGATCCACTTTCGGACAATGTGTTGCCTACATGATAGCCAACCATACAATACTGATTTTGTTTGCCCTCTACGCTACGCAAAAAATCGGCTAAAATGGCAAACGATTCCTGTCCGTAAAAATCATCAGCATTGATCACGGCAAATGGTTCATGAATAACGTCTTTGCCCATCAATACAGCATGATTAGTACCCCATGGTTTTTCACGTTCGGCAATGTAGGTACAACCTTCAGGTACTTTATTTATTTCCTGAAAAACGATTTCGACATCAATCAGATCATTAAATTTATCAACAACAACTGATCTGAAATCAGCTTCGAAGCTCTGGCGGATGACGAATACAACTTTGCCAAAACCGGCTTTTATTGCATCGTAAATCGAATAATCCATTATTGTTTCTCCATTGGGGCCTAATCCATCCAATTGTTTAAGTCCTCCGTATCGACTCCCCATTCCGGCTGCTAATACAAATAAAGTTGGTTTCATATAAGTATATTTAGTTTTGAGTGGCAAAAATACTCAAATGTTTTCAAATAATAAATTAATTGGAACAGCATTTTGGTTTGTGTTTCGAATGTCTGGTTTTGCGGCTGAAAAATTGTTTTTATCATTAACAAATCAGTAAATCTGCTTGCATGGCCTTGGTTTAATTTTTATCTTTGTGTCGAAAACCCGAAAATAATATGATCAATACTTCCCTGAAATTTAATAAGACAACGCTCACATATCTTTTTATAGCCGTAGCTTTTTGTAGTTTAATTGCTTTATTTGTAAAAATTATTGTTCCTGATACCAAGAAAATTCCGGATAATTACACCGAATGTAATCAGTTGCTGAATGCGAGCGCACCCATTTCGCCAAGCAGTGTTTTGAGCGATAAAAACGATATTCAGCTGCTTCATGCCAAAGCCAATGGTGTAAAAAGTCCTTTTGTTACGAATGCCGAATTCGACAGCCTGATTACAATGATGGTTTTGAACAATGAGCTCATCGAAGTGAAAGATGGTCCGCTCTATCATCTTAAATCGCTCAAACATTCTCATCCATACCTCGTTCCCGATGCTGTTAATATGGTGGACGAGATAGCTTTCAGATTCCAAAAAAAATTAAAAGAGAAAGAACTTGGAAATTATTGTTTTTTCCTGACGTCGCTTTTACGAACTGTGGAAACTCAAAAGCAACTAAGTCATCGAAACGGAAATGCTACCGATACTACAGCGCATTACTACGGAACAACCATTGACATATCGTATAAACATTTTTACAACCTCGACAATGATTCGGTGGTACCGAGTTGGGAGTTGATTCAGGAACTTACCAAAACGCTTATCGAAATGCGTGAAGAATGTAAAATTCTTGCCGTTCGCGAACGAAAACAATCTTGTTTCCATATCACGGTAGTGGCTTGCAAACCTAAAGAATCTGAAGTTGAGGATTGAAAAAACTGTTTTGTTTTTTTGAAAAAAAGAGAAGCAAATCTATTTTTTTAATTACCTTTGCACTCGCAAAACCGGGAACAACTATTGTTTGTGGTTTAGCATAAACGATGACTTAGTAGCTCAGCTGGTAGAGCAACAGACTCTTAATCTGTGGGTCGAGGGTTCGAGCCCCTCCTGGGTCACATTTATTTTAGATGAAAAACGGACTTATGCTCAATGAGCGTAAGTCCGTTTTTTTATTATTGTTATATGTGAAGTTAGTATTGCTCCGACTCGTTAGGGAAGTCGCCTGATTTTACATCGGTTACATATTGACCGATAGCTTCGTTCATGATCCCTTGAACGTCTGCGTACCGACGCAGAAATCGAGGAGAGAAGTCCTGTGTCAAGCCAACCATATCATGCAGTACAAGTACCTGGCCATCCACGCCGCCACCAGCTCCAATACCAATTACCGGGATTGTAAGTTCTTTGGCTACACGCTCGGCCAGTTTAGCTGGTATTTTTTCGAGTACTAAGGCAAAACAACCGGCTTCCTCGAGCAAATGTGCATCGCGGATCAGTTTTTCGGCTTCAGCCTCTTCCTGTGCTCTTACGGTGTACGAACCGTATTTGTTGATGGATTGTGGCATTAGACCCAAATGCCCCATTATAGGGATGCCGGCGCTTAAAATTCTTTTTACTGATTCGAGAATTTCTTCGCCGCCTTCAAGTTTCAGGCAGTCGCCATGGGTTTCTTTCATGATGCGAATGGCTGAGGCAAGTGCTTCTTTTGAATTTCCCTGATAGGATCCAAAAGGCATATCGACAACTACCAACGCTCTATTTACACCTCTTACCACCGATTTTGCCATAAAAATCATTTGGTCGAGTGTTATGGGCAATGTGGTTATGTTCCCACACATTACGTTTGATGCAGAATCTCCAACCAGAATAATATCGACTCCGGCATTATCAACTATTGTTCCCATAGTGAAATCGTAAGCTGTAAGCATGCTTATTTTTTCACCTCGTTTTTTCATTTCCAAAATCCTCTGAGTAGTAACTCTACGGATATTATCGTTATGTACTGACATGTTTTCTTAGTTTTTTTTGAGTCTGCAAACTTATACAAAAATTTGCGATTTATATAGAGGTAGGAATAAAAATAGATATCACTAATTTTTAAACCAATAAATACAACAAAATTAGGGTTTTAATTTTATCATACACTGTGTTTGTTTTCTAAGTTCTTTTCATGGTGTTTTTTAAGGAATGGTTATTGTAAAAAAAACAGATACAAAAAACAGAACAAATCTGATTTGATATAAGCCATTAGGATGTTATTGTATGTATATAAATCAGGAGTATTTGTGTTTTTAAACTATTATTTCGGTAATAAAAGTTATCTTTGCAAGCTAAATTTACAAATAGATTATTGATAAGAAAAATAGTTTTTCTGATAGCTTGTTTCGGTAGAAAAATAAATTCTAAAATATATATTTTCACTCATAGGATAATAGAAAAACCATGAGAAAATTTCTTGTTGTGAGCTTTAACGGGAAAGTAGCGTATAAAGATATAAATTTCGCTTGTAGTCAGTTTTTTTTCTTTTTCAATAATAGTATTTCAACGACAATAAAAATCCTGAATTTTTGATATGATTTCTGTAGAGCAACTTACGGTTGAATTTGGAGGATCGCCTCTTTTTGATGAAATTAGTTTCCTGGTGAACCCCAAAGATAGAATAGCGCTTGTAGGGAAAAACGGAGCCGGTAAAACCACACTGTTAAAGATTTTCTCAGGAAAACAAGCACCTACCAAAGGACGTGTTACGATTCCGAAAGATCTGTCTATCGGCTATCTCCCTCAACACATGATCCATAACGAAGGTACGACTGTAATGCAGGAAGCTGAAAAAGCTTTTGAACACATAACAGATTTGCAAACCGAAATTGAGCGTATAAGTCAGGAATTATCCGAAAGAACAGACTATGAAAGTGATGATTATCACCGTTTGATTGATAAGTTGACGCACGACAATGAGCTTTTGCAAATTGTAGGTTCGGGCAATTTTTATGCTGAAATTGAAAAAACTTTATTGGGACTTGGTTTTTTGCGAACCGATTTCGACCGCCAATGTTCCGAATTTAGCGGCGGTTGGCGTATGCGCATCGAATTAGCTAAGATATTATTGCTTCGCCCCGATGTGTTGCTACTTGATGAA
The DNA here is from genome assembly GCA_963678465.1 of uncultured Paludibacter sp. Taxonomy (GTDB): domain Bacteria; phylum Bacteroidota; class Bacteroidia; order Bacteroidales; family Paludibacteraceae; genus Paludibacter. Next base: position 1,758,053 of record OY782858.1, on the reverse strand, counting down.
CCTACAAACCACCTGGATATCGAATCGATACAATGGCTTGAGAATTTTCTTATCACCTGCGGAAGTGCCATTGTGCTTGTTTCGCACGACCGTGCTTTTATCGATGCGGTGACTACCCGAACCATCGAAATTTCGTTGGGGAAAATATACGATTACAATGTAAATTACTCGAAATACGTTCAGCTGCGTATCGAGCGTCACGATCAGCAGGTACGCGCTTACGAAAATCAGCAAAAAATGATTCAGGAAACTGAAGATTTTATTGACCGGTTCAGATCAAAGGCAACCAAAGCCATTCAGGTTCAATCGCGTATAAAACAGTTGAATAAACTCGAAAGACTTGAAGTAGATTTAGAGGATAATTCAAGGTTGAGTCTGAAATTTCCTCCGGCAGTTCATTCGGGTATTATCCCGGTAGAAGTGGAACATCTCTCCAAAGCGTACGGATCGCACCTGGTACTCGATAATATAGGCATGATTATTAATCGGGGCGAGAAAGTGGCGTTTGTAGGTAAAAACGGTGAGGGGAAATCTACACTTGTGAAGTGCATTATGGGTGAGATTGAGTATGCCGGAAAAATGAAACTTGGGCATAATGTGAAAATCGGATATTTTGCGCAAAATCAGGCTTCGTTGCTCGACGAAAGCAAAACGGTGTTCGAAACAATTGATTATGTGGCCGTAGGCGATATTCGTACAAAGATTCGCGATATCCTGGGCGCATTTATGTTTGGTGGCGAAGCATCGGATAAGAAAGTGCAGGTGCTGTCGGGAGGTGAGCGTAGCCGCCTGGCTATGATTCGTTTGCTGCTCGAACCTGTAAACTTACTGATACTCGATGAGCCTACCAATCACCTCGATATGCGTTCGAAAGATGTGCTGAAAGAGGCTATTAAAGCTTTCGATGGAACTGTTATTGTTGTATCACACGATCGTGAATTTCTGGATGGATTGGTGACTAAGGTGTACGAATTTGGAAATAAGAAAGTACGCGAACATTTGGGTGGTATTTACGACTTTTTACAATACAAAAAAATGGATAGCCTTCGCGAACTTGAAATTTCAAACTCGCTCAAAGCAGCAACAGAAACTGTTGAAAAAGCGGCATCCGAAAATAAATTGAGTTACGAAGCCCGTAAAGAGCAAAACCGCAAAATCAGAAAAGCCGAGAAAGAAGTGGAAGATGTGGAGAAACAGATTGCCACCTACGAATCGGATCTGGAAACAATGAATAAACAGCTAGAATTGCCTGAATATGCATCTGATAGCGATTTTATAATGTTGTATCAAAAAAAACAACGCGAACTCGAACATAAAATGTACGAATGGGAAATTTTATCGGAGGAGGTTGAAAAACTGAAGGCTGAGGTAAAATAGGAAAAAAGGAGACAAAATGGCAACACTTTATTTAATTCCCACTTCGCTGGGCGATACTGCTTTCGATAAAATACTTCCGGCGCATAATACGGTTGTTGTTTCGGCTATAAAGCATTTTATTGTTGAAGATGTAAGAACTGCACGTCGGTTTCTAAAAAAAACAAATCCGGCAATTAATATCGACGAACTCACGTTTTATACGCTTAATCAACATACCTCTCCCGAAGCAATAAGCGATTTTCTGAAACCTTTACATGATGGATACGATGTTGGAGTAATTTCCGAAGCTGGCTGTCCGGCAATTGCCGATCCCGGAGCAGATGTAGTGGCTATTGCACAAAGGTGCGGGTTTAAAGTTGTGCCTTTGGTGGGTCCATCTTCTATTTTACTTGCTCTTATGGCTTCAGGCTTCAACGGCCAAAGCTTTGCTTTTGTAGGATATCTGCCCATTCAGCCCGCCGACCGTGCTAAGGCATTAAAGAGACTCGAATCCAGGGTTTATACCGAAAGTCAGTCGCAGCTATTTATCGAAACTCCTTACCGAAACATGAAAATGCTTGATGAAATTATAGCTACTTGTCAGCCAAATACAAAGTTGTGCATAGCCGTTGATATAACGCTCGACAGCGAATTTATACAAACCAAATCATTAAAAGATTGGAAAAAACAATTGCCCGACTTAAATAAACGTCCTTGTATCTTTATTCTCTATAAGTAATTACTGCACAAAACATTTTTTTTTGTGCAGTTGTGTTGTTTTTTCATTATATTTGTGCGTTAATAATTAAAACAAGCACACGAAAACTATAGTATGTATAAAAAAATAGAACACAAACCTCTTACGCTAAAATCCTTAATAGATTATTCTGTTCGGCAGTTTGCCGATTGCCCATCTGTTTCCTTTGTTGAAGGAACGCCTATAACTTACAAACAATTAGGTCAGAAAATTGAGGAAGTAGCATCATTGCTGTTTTCATTTGGTTTGCAAAAGGGCGATAAGGTGGCTTTGTTTTCGCATAATATGCCCAATTGGGTGATTGCTTATTTTTCGGTAGTATCAAAAGGAATGATTATTGTTCCGGTTTTGCCCGACTTTACCCGACAAGAGGTTGAAAATGTGCTGATACATTCCGAAGCAAAAGTACTGTTTGTAAGCGAGCGTTTGCAGTCACGTGTTGATGGACTTGATTTACCCAATTTAATTGGAAAAATCTCAGTCGAGGAATTTAAAGTGCTTGTGGGCAATGTGTCAGCCGAAGAAGCGAACACTCACCCTATTGATAATCCGGTTGAGGAAGAAGATACTGCTGCAATAATTTATACTTCTGGTACCACAGGGCGCTCCAAAGGTGTGGTTTTGTCGCATAAAAGTATAGCTTTTACGGCCATGCAGTCGTACACATTTTGTGCCATCAGCCACGAAGATATTTTTCTTTCGTTTTTACCTTTGTCGCATACCTACGAAAATACAATCGGAATGCTTTATCCGGTTATGTATGGGGCTTCAATTTATTATCTCGAAAAGCCACCTACTGCATCCTCTCTGATTCCTGCCATGAAGAAAATCAGACCCACAATGATGTTGTCGGTTCCATTGATTATGGAAAAATTGTACAAGAGTCAGATTCAGGCGAAGTTCACAAGAACAAGATTTACACGTGTAATTTATAAAGATTTGTTATTCAGAAAATTAATTCACCGTGTCGCCGGCAAAAAACTTTATGAAACCTTTGGTGGCCGACTTAAGTTTTTTGGTATTGGAGGCGCTAAACTCGATTCGCGCGTTGAACGTTTCTTGAAAGAAGCAAAATTTCCTTATGCTATCGGTTACGGACTTACCGAAACAGCGCCTTTGCTCGCAGGTGCAGGCACTCACCAAACAAAGCTCCAGTCTACAGGTTTTGCTGTTCAGGGAGTAGAACTGAAAATTTATGAGCCAAACAAAAAAGGTGTTGGCGAAATATGGGCAAAAGGACCAAATGTAATGAAAGGATATTACAAAAATCCTGAAGCTACAAGTGAAGTTTTAACTCCCGATGGTTGGTTTCGTACCGGCGACCTTGGTAAATTTGACTCAAATAACAGGCTTTACATAAAAGGTCGTATGAAAAATACAATAGTCGGTGCAAGTGGAGAAAATATTTATCCCGAAGATATTGAGACAATTATCAATAGTAATCAATTTGTTGTCGAATCGCTGGTGCTCGAAGAAGATGGTTACCTGGTAGCTAAGATAATTCTTGACCTTGAACAGATTGAGAAAAATATTGCGCACCTGAGAACTGCAATCGATGAAAAGAAAGAGCAATACCAGGAGTGGAAAGCTCATTTTACAAAAGAGCTTAACTCAAAATTGAATCGTACTTCTCAGATTAATAGAATCGATATTATGGATGAGCCTTTTGAGAAAACAGCATCGCAGAAAATCAAGCGATTTCTGTACACCAAAACCAAGAAAAAACAATAACGCAAAACTGCATAAAAAATCCTCCTGAATCATTTCAGGAGGATTTTTTTATGCTTAATATTTTGAATTCTGCACTTAGTTATTTCTTAACTTCATCGAGTGCTATACCATATACATCAGCACCTTCCGAGAAATATTCAATGTCGCCGGCTGGTTTATATTGTGTTGCCAAGGTTGCCATTTTTACGCCTGTACGATGGGTGGGGTGAGCCTTATAGTAGTTCTCCCAGCTGTCGGATGGAGATGAAGCTCCAATGGTTTGTGGGCTGCGGTAGGCCCAAAACACCTTGTTTGATACATTGTCGATTGCTATTCCGGTAATGTACAATGACTTGTCATCCATAGGAGCATCGTCTATTCGTTCGGCATTGCTTCCCCTCATACTAGCTACCCAAAATCCTACTTTATCGGCAGGAGCAGTCACTGAGAAATAAATTTTCTGATTGATTTCGTCAATCTTAAATGCTCTGATTGAAAAGTCGGTCAGAATTGCTCCTAAGCTTGGCACAGGAGTGCTACCGGTTGCATTTGCTGTCAGAATATCTGTGGGTAGAAATCTGTAAATTCCTTTGCCACTTCCACCTTTTGCCCAAAAGTAGGCCTGATCGTAATAAGCTATACCTCCACTGAACTGATTAGAGGCCAGTCCGTTTCCATAATAACCTAATCTATCGGCCTTGGCCAGATAATAAGGCACGGATGTCTGATTGTCGGCACTGCCTTTCCATTCGAACGATCCTAAAGTTGAATTTACAGGTGTTTTGTATATAAATTCACTGTAATCGGTCCAGTAAACGAAGTTGTTGTCCACATATCCATTGTAAAAACCAAAATGCGAGCTTTTACCATTGTTATTTATAATTTCACTTGTGGTTTTGGTGTTCATATTGTACACACGAATATTTCCATTTCCCGAAGTGTTGGTCAGCCAGTCGTTTTTGTAAGCTACATCAGTGCCTGCATCGAATATGTAAAGCTGATTTGAAAGAGCAGAGATATTAAATGGATGACGTCCGGCTGAAATTCCGGTACTTGTATAAGCTTCGAATCCGTTATCGTAAATGCGTTGACGAAGAATGTTGCCGTTGCGTTGTGCCATAAGCAGGCTTTTGGTCTTCATGTCATGTACATGAAATTTCTTAGTAATTGTTGTGTCCAGTTCATTGCCCATGACAATGTGGAGCGATACGGTCTCTTCTGTATTAGGTTTATTGAAAAATACTTCGACTTCGCTTTTGCTCGATTCTCCATTGGTTAAGTTGCCTTTTGCGTTTGATGAAAAAGTCCATTTATAAGTAATGTCAAGATTACTTGGGTTGTAAACTAAAACGCTAAAGGTTGATTTCTTATAATAATAAACAGAGTCAGTGTTTATATAAATGGTAGGAATGCTATCATAGACAGTAATGGAGAGTGTTTTAATTAAATTCTTATTTGAATCGACCATTAATGTGATTGAATACTTGCCGGCATTTTTATAAATATGTTTTGGATTTTTTTCAGTCGATTTTAAGTTGTCCCCAAAATTCCAGTTCCAATGCTCGGCTTTCCAATCCTCATCTCCTGTGGTCAGATTTGTAAAACTAACCGTTTGGCCTGCTTTAGCAACCTCTGGTGTGAATGAAAAATCAGGCACAATATTATCGCTACAGCTGAAAAAGCTAAATACACTCAAAACGAAAACAAAGACAGAAACTAATTTATTTCTCATTTTTATTCAATTTATTCTTTTTTATGGAGTTGATGTAATTCGGTGCAAATATAATCAATTCTCTTCGGTGGATATTGCATCGACTTAAATAGAATTTGTTAATTATTGATATTATTTATGAATATGGTCTTGGTATTCTTTTACAATAAGGATATTAAACAGTATTTACCGACAATGAGTTCCTTTTGGTATATCTCAGTATATAAAGGTTTATGTTGGATATTTTCTTTTTAGATTGTTTAAATCCAGTTAGTTATACTGATGTTTATAACTAATGTATCCTTGCATACAATTTCGGGCAATAATTTTCCTATTTTTGCCACTTCTGTTTTTCAAGAAAAAACAGAAAGAATAAGCAGTAAAAAAATAAAAGACAAAATGAAAGAACAAAACATCAGATCAACTGTTTTTTCTGTCAGTGAAAATTAAATTATTATATGTCGAATAACACTGTTCCCACCAATCAGCTGGCCACCGAAAACATCGGAAAGCTCTTGTGGAAGTATTCATTGCCCGCGATTATAGGTACCGTGGTTATGTCGCTCTACAACATTGTCGACCGGATTTTTATAGGCCAGGGAGTAGGGCCGCTCGCCATTTCGGGTCTTGCGCTTACTTTTCCTTTTATGAATATCATGATGGCCTTTGGGATGCTTATTGGCGGTGGTTCGGCCTCCAGGATATCCATTACTTTGGGACAAAACGATAAAGATAAGGCGGAGACAATTCTTGGAAATTCTGTTGTGCTTACTTTTCTGATTTCGGGTTCGGCCATAATATTGTCGCTCATTTTCATGCGCGATTTACTATTTTTGTTTGGAGGCACACAAAATACGGTGCAGTATGCTTATGATTATATGATAATTATAATTCCAGGAGGTATATTTACAGCGCTTTATTTTGGGTTGAACAATATCCTTCGGGCTTCGGGACATCCGCGTTCGGCAATGTTTAATATTTTATTGGGAGCCGTTATCAATATAATTCTTGATCCCATTTTTATTTTTGTTTTTGATTGGGGAATCAAGGGTGCAGCTATTGCTACTGTAATTTCTTACTTTATAGGCACATTAAATGTTGTTTCACATTTTTTGTTCAAAAACTCTCAGCTGCGGTTTCATGCACACAACTTCAGGCTGCGGAAAGACATAGTTCATTCTATTTTGAGCATAGGTCTGTCTCCTTTCAGTATGCAGATTGGTACAAGTCTGGTGGTGATACTTATCAACAGCACTTTGCTGAAATACGGTGGCGACCTGGCGATAGGCGCTTATGGCATTATCAATAGTGTAAATATGTTGGTGGTTATGTTTATAATTGGGCTCAATCAGGGAACGCAACCGATTATTGGATTTAATTTTGGTGCCGGAAACTTTGAGCGTATGTTCAAAACGCTGAGAATGGGCGTTATGTTAGCCTGCGTTTTTACGCTTTTGGGTTTTATAATCGGAACTTTCTTCCCTCACCAAATAGTCAGGCTTTTCACCAGCGATGTTGATTTGCAAAATATATCGGCGCGGGCATTGAGCATATCGGTTATTATGTTTCCGGTTGTTGGTTTTTTAATAGTACTTTCAAACTTTTTCCAATCGATAGGCAAAGCCAAAATAGCCATTTTTCTGAGTCTGACGCGTCAGTTTATATTTTTTATCCCCGGTCTTTTTATTCTTCCTGTATTTTGGGGCTTGGATGGCGCCTGGGGTGTAATGCCATTTTCGGATGGTTTGGCGTCCTTGGTTGCTGTTATCACTTTCCTTATTTTCTACCGGAAATTTAAACAGAATGAACTGAAACCGGAATAGAGTGAGCCGGGTTTTGTTCTTCATTTTTATTCTCAATGTGTTTTCTCAAAAGAAAATAGAAGTTAGTGTTTTGTATATCACTAACTTTTTGTATCTTTGCGCCCTGTATTTTGTAAAGTCAACATAATGTCTAACCTACTATTTATTAGTAATTAAAAAAACAAATTTTCTGTAATGGAAGAAAACAAAAACATCTCGGAGGAAGTAATTCCAACCGTAGAAGAAACAGTAACTGAAGAAACACAAGTGGTAGCCGAAGCTCCTGTAGTTGAAGCTGCTCCTGCAATTGAAGAAGTTGTTGAACAAGCTCCTGTAGTTGAAACTGCTCCTGCAATTGAAGAAGTTATTGAAGAAGCTCCTGCTTCTAAAAAAGTTGTAGCACCCGTAGTGGCAGCTCCTGCTGCCGATTTCGATTGGGATGCTTACGAAAAAGGAATCACCCTTTCTGCTTCGGCAAAGGAAGATTTAGAAAAAATATACGACAATACTCTGAACGCTATTAAAGACAAAGAGGTTGTTGAAGGAACCGTTATTTCGATCAATAAACGCGAAGTTGTTGTAAACGTAGGATACAAATCGGACGGTATTGTTCCGATGAGCGAATTCCGTTACAATCCGGAATTGAAAGTTGGTGATAAAGTAGAAGTTTACATCGAAAGCCAGGAAGATAAAAAAGGACAATTGCTCCTTTCGCACAAACAAGCTCGCGCTACCCGCTCATGGGATCGCGTAAATGCAGCTCTTGAATCACAGGAAATTGTAAAAGGTTTCGTAAAATGCCGCACCAAAGGTGGTATGATCGTAGATGTATTCGGAATCGAAGCATTCTTGCCAGGTTCACAGATCGACGTGAAACCAATCCGCGATTACGATGTATTCGTAAACAAAACAATGGAATTCAAGGTTATCAAAATTAACCACGAATTCAAAAACGTTGTTGTTTCGCACAAAGCGCTTATCGAAGCTGAACTCGAAAACCAGAAAAAAGATATCATTAGCAAATTGCAAAAAGGTCAGGTACTCGAAGGTACCGTTAAAAACATTACTACTTATGGTGTATTTATCGACCTTGGCGGCGTAGATGGTTTGATTCACATTACCGACCTTTCATGGGGACGCGTTTCGCATCCTGAAGAAATCGTTGCTTTGGATCAGAAACTCAACGTTGTTATTCTTGACTTTGATGATGAGAAAAAACGTATCGCTCTTGGTTTGAAACAATTGAACGCTCACCCATGGGATGCTTTAAGTGCTGAACTTAAAGTTGGCGACAAAGTAACCGGTAAAGTAGTGGTTATGGCTGATTACGGTGCATTTGTTGAAATCGCTGCTGGTGTTGAAGGTTTGATCCACGTTTCAGAAATGAGCTGGTCACAACACTTACGTTCTGCTCAGGACTTCCTGAAAGTAGGCGACGATGTTGAAACAGTAATCCTTACTTTGGATCGCGACGAACGCAAAATGTCATTGGGTATCAAACAATTGAAATCTGATCCATGGGAAAATATCGAAGCTCGTTATGCAGTAGGCAGCAAACATGTTGCTAAAGTGCGTAACTTCACTAACTTCGGTGTATTTGTTGAAATCGAAGAAGGAGTTGATGGTTTGATTCACATTTCTGACCTTTCGTGGACTAAGAAAGTAAAACACCCATCAGAATTTACTCAGATTGGTGCCGAAATCGATGTTCAGGTATTGGAAATCGACAAAGCAAACCGTCGTTTGAGCTTAGGCCACAAACAATTGGAAGAAAATCCTTGGGATGTATTGGAAACAATGTTCACTATCGATAGCGTACACGAAGGTGTAATTATTGAAATGATGGACAAAGGTGCAGTAATTTCATTGCCTTATGGTGTTGAAGGTTTTGCAACTCCAAAACATTTGGTAAAAGAAGATGGTTCGCAAGCTCAAATTGATGACAAATTACAGTTCAAAGTAATTGAATTCAATAAAGATGCAAAACGTATCATTGTTTCACATAGCCGTATCCACGAAGATGTAAAACGTGCCGAAAAATCTGAAACAGCTGTTGCCGGCGAAGGAACTGCAGTAAAAAAATCAGCTCCTAAAAAGGTGAAAAAAGAAGAAGTAGCTGCTCCGGTAAGCACAATGGAAAAAACAACTTTAGGCGATATCCAGTCTTTGGCCGATCTGAAAGATCAAATGGTTGAAGCTGCTGCAAAATCGGCTGCCAAGGCTGCTAAAAAAGCAAAAGCTGAAGCTCCTGTAGTAGAAGTTCCTGTAGCTGAAGCTGCTCCTGCTAAAGAAGAAGTTGCTAAAGCAGAAGCTCCGGTAGAAGAAACTCCTGAAGCATAAATTGAAAATTGAAATTTGGCTTTCTTTTGAAAGTCAGATTTCCTTACTATATAAAAGGTCATTCCTGAACGGGAATGACCTTTTTTTGTTTGCTTTAGAAACTGATACTTTTGTTGAACAGAACAATGGATTGCTAAAAATAATCGGAATCAGGCGTTTCGCAGTTGCTAAAATACTGTCGGGGTGTGATGCCCGCCAGCTCGTGAAAATCGTTGATCATGTGCGACTGATCATAATATCCGCAGCGGTAGGCCAGCTCGGTAAGGCTTTCGAACGGATATTGCTGATGCGCGTAAATAGCGTATTGAAAACGGATAACTTTCAGAAACTGTTTTGGCGATAAACCCACCATTTGTCTGAAAATCCGCTCGTGTTGTTTCCGGCTCAGGCATGCCTCCGACGCCAACTGATCGGGAGTTACCATGCCGTTGCACTGATTGATAAGTCTAATATTCTGATATATCCTGTTCCATGTGTATTCCTGTTTCAGGGTCAACCTGCGTAGAAGAAAATTCTCGATATGTTTCACTTTGTCATCGAGCGAGGGTAGGTCGTAGAGTTGTTCTTCGAGTTCGTGTGCCTGAGCTCCTATTACAGTACCCATATCAAGTGTTTCGTTGGTAAGCTCATTGATGGGTAAATCGAAAAATAAGGCCACACTGTGAGGATAAAACTGAATGGAAAGCATCGATGTTTTGCCGGTTGGTACCACGTCAAAAAAATCTGTTTTCTGTCCACAGAGAATGATGCCCGGCTGCAATTCATCGCTGTGCTTTCTTTTCAGCAAATGATTGGCAAAATGAAAAGTCAATTCAGGGCAACCTGTAGGAACCACCCGTTCGCCCACCGCTTCGAAGGCTTCCATTTCGAGAAACCAATAATGCTTGATGTACATCGATAAAGAGGCGGTGGGTTGTATGAGGTGGAAGTTCATGAAAAAGACAATTTAAATAGAACAGCTGATTGGCAAAGATACAAAAAAACACTAAACACCAACCCGATCATGTTGATATGACCGGGTTGGCTGTTGAACGACTTATTCTCCGTAGAGCCCAAGTTGATTGCCTTCGGTGTCGGTGAACAAAGCAAACCAGCCACGACCTTCAGCTTCAATTTTTGTTTTCGGACGAGTGATTTTTCCGCCGTAATCAACGATGTGTTTCAACCATTCATCGATATCGGTTCCGCAATTCAAACTCACGAGTACTCCGTCTTTCGATGGTTTGAAATCGGGAGCCCAGATAATAGCTCCTGCATCGTGTGGAAGGCAAGCCATTTTTTCTGTTTCAAAATCCAACTTTTCAAGTTTTACGTTGAGTAATTTGCTGTAGAAGTCTACGGCACGGTCGAAATCCACTGTAGGAATCTCCACCCAGTAAAAAATTCTTTTCATTGCTATTGATGTTTTTTATTGTTTTGACGATGCAAAGGTAGAGATGGGAAAGGCGCAAAAATTGGAAAAAAGAGACATTCTCTATCGTTTTGAAAAAGATCTCCGAAGGTTTTGAAAAAGATAGGAGATCTTTTCAAAAATCATCTCCGATCGTTTCAAAAACCATCGGAGATGATTTGTCCGAACGATACCGATGAATTTTTCAACTTTATTAGGAGATGTTTATAAATGGCCGAGAGGATATGGGCATTTGGCGAAATGCGGTCTGTAGCACAGCGATAAAAGTGAAAGCGGGAGAAAAACCCGAAAAGTGCATTTTAGCAGCCTGTGAACAAAAAGTGTGTGTATGCCCAGTTATTTTTTTTCGTTTTATTTCAATTATCAATTGTCACTTTCACGGAAGGTTAAAATACATATTTGTTTATTGAGTTAGAGCTTATTTTAATTGAGTTCCAGTCGAAGTCGTATTTTTCATTTTTATTCCAAGATGTAGGAGGCTTGATTTTAAAGATACTTGATTCTGTGGAAAAAAAACCATCATCGTCAATCATATGGGAGTTAACTAATTGGTTTGGATCGAATGCAAACACATTAAATTGAGAAAACAAAACTATAAATACTGCTGCAACAGTATTTGTAAGATTTTCAATGTTGGCTTGACTAAAATTTATGTTCCTGTCATGCTTCACTAAATTATAGTTTTGATACCATGCTAACGAATGAAATTCATCTGCATTCCATTCGCCAAATGGTTTTAATTCTAATGGTTCTGGACTCCAGATATTTAAAACAACATTATATTCATCAAACCGAGTCGCTTTGTTAATCTTGAAGTAGTCTCTAATATTTAAATTTCTTTCTGTTGTGTAATCGTTGTGCTTTAGAATTGATTTACAATTTGATTCAAATTCGGTTGCAGCCCTCAGGTACAATTCATAAATTCTATGCGAATATGTAATTTTGTTGTTGTCGCAGGGTTCAATAAAATCGAATAACTCCATTAAATCTGACGATAGTATATGAAATGCTCTAATAAGTGATACTCTATCATTGGCATACCTTTTATCTAGTAAATATGTATTGTCAATATTTGACAAAAAGTTGCCATTCGAAAATGGTCTAGAAATCTTATAAAACGGTTTGTCGATAGTCATAATCTTTTTTTTATAATTGAGCCTAACGTATTAGTATAAGCAGTCGTTGATAATAAACAAGCAATTCCCGCCTTGTTTTCTCGCAGTTGTATTTTCGTTATCTCCTTATTCTGATTTGGATTGCATTTTCCAATTCGTTTTCGCTAAAGAAAATCATATAGCCACCACCGCCGGCTCCGCTTATTTTCCAACCTAAAACTTTAGTTTTATATGAATCGATTTGCTCCAGGATATCTGCTGAAATCATATTGGGGAACATGGCAATCTGGGCTTCGAAGCTATCGGTCATTGCTTTACCTACAGCCGGAGCATCCTGTCGGAGCAAAGCATCCCAGCAAGCGCCGGCTGCATCGCTCAACTTCCGGGCACCCGAAGCATCGATGCTGGTATTGGCCAATACATCATAACTTTGAGCGCGCGGATATAACGGAATCATCCATATGCGCTGTTCAATCCAGTCGAGGAGCTGATCGTCCAACACACTTTTAATTTCAGCCGGCCAAAACTCGCCATTGTAAAAATAGTTATTCAATCCGGGCATTGTAATTCCCAAAGCATCTTGCGAACCGCTTACATAGGCTGTTCCCGGAGGATTTTCGAAACAAAATAACATGCGGGCAAGCTTTTCTTTGTCGCCAGATGGAATATCGAACTGCCAAAGGTCAATGGCTTTCTTTCGGCTGCTTGTCGACATGCCGCTCCGGTCGTTAAACTCGTAATCGGGTTCGATGCAGATGGTGAGTGCCGAGCCGCTTGCATATTGGCTTACAAATGGCTGATCGAGCCAACCGCCTGCCAAATCGATACGATAGGGGATGTTACACTCTTTGCGCAGCGAAGTGGTCGAGCGTGGAGGTAAATTATCGTGGGGAATGCGTTTGCTTACAATATATTCAATACCAAGTTCTTTGCAGAGATTTTCTTTTGCAAGTGTGTGTCCATCGGCGTTTACAAAAAAGATATCTGGTTGCAAGGATGCAATTTCTTCCTTAAAATCGAGCAAACCGCTCCCTTTGTTTACCCATGCATCTTTTACAACTTTCAATGCTTTAACCATGTAAAGTCGTTCGGCATCCGTATTGATCGTTTTGCGTGCTTTCAGTTCAAAAATAGTTTTATCGGAACCTATGCCCACATACAAGTCGCCATACTGAGCTGCTTCTTCGAAAAAAGCCACATGTCCGCTGTGTAACATGTCATAGCAACCACTCACAAAAACCTTCTTTTTCATTTGTATCATTAAATATAATTGTCAGCTTGCTTTTTTCTGAAAGCTTAACTGAGATTATCTTTTGAGGATAAATAGGGATGAAATACTCAATTCATTGCAAATATAAAAATTACTTTCCGAAAAACAACAAAGTTAAACGAATCCACTATGTAATTGTGAAATAACTCGCCGATTGTTGATTTTTATTCCATTTTTTAGAGGCTTAGCTTTCGCTCGAAATGGGGATAGTTCTTCGCACTGTAGTCAGTAAAATTATTGTGAATAAAATCAATTTTATGACTCGCCAACCTTTAATACTACAGTTAAAACCTGCACTTTTTTGGAGTCTTGTAGTAATTATTTTTGAATTATAGATTTAGTTGTCAATTAGTTATTACAAATGCCGAAAAATCGAAAAAAAATGATTTTTTTTTGATTTTGATGGATCTATTTTGTGATTTTTAGGTAACTTGTATATGTAATCATTGGCTAAATAATAAAAATTACGACAGTTTTAGCTGAAATCTTACAAAAAAATATAAGAATTACAACTTCTAAAAATATGACATTATGAAACGAATTAAATTAATAACTATCCTGCTGGCAACATTCATTATCAATGCATATAGCATCGATTTAGTTGATGCTGAAATAAGCGATCCCGAAATTGCAGTCAGCGAAATTACAGCAAATGATGTTGATGTTAATTATATTGCTGCTAACAATATAGATGCATATAGTATAAATGCGGTTAAAGATAGTGCCCGAACTACCCGTACCAAATATATGGGCGATGACGATTTGTTGAATCTGAAATTCAATGCACTGAAATATAATCCTCCAAGATCAAAAAAAATTGATAAGAGCTTAGAATTGTTGCCTATTGTGAATCAGGGATTGACTATCTCTGAACCATTTGAACTGGATTTGAATATAAACAAACTTAATAGCAATTTATACAACCCGACCAAAAACGAACTATCGTTTTGGAATAAAGCAACCAAACGCAGTTCGAATATGGATAAATGGGATAGAATGAAAATAATTGGACTGTATTCGGCATCAATTATTTGCAATAGCATTGGCGATGGAATGAACAATACTAACAGAAAAACTATGGGACATCTCTTCAATGCTGCTTCTATTGGCTTTTTGGTAGCTTCACCTTTTGTTGTAAAATACGAAAAGGAAAAATGGTTTTGGTATTTATTGTCGTACACATCGTTGCGATTAGCTTTTTTTGATGCTGGTTATAACCTGACTACCAAAAAACCTATCGATTTTATTGGAACAACAGCGCCAACAGATAAATTGTACAGAGCGGTAGGTGCGGGCTATAACATTTCAAAATCTGTAGGCTTATTGCTTGGTTTCACTGTTCCGTTAAAATTTATCTGATAAATAAATACAAGACTTGTAAAGCAGTTCATTGTAACTCCATCAACAATAGGATGATCCTCAGGGTCATCCTATTGTTTTTAAGTATAGCTCCGTGTGCCAAGCATTCTTTTTCTTTGTGAGCAGGCAGGGTCAAATGGTTTCCCTCAAGAGATGTATCCGAAGCTCTATCGAAGCTTTATAATGGAAATATAACAATATGAAAACTAATTTCACAGTTTGCAATCTTTTTTTAAAATTGAATATTGTATCTTTGTTGTTCATTTAATTATCAAAAAAAATAATGAGAAAGACATTCGCTTTAATAGTTTTAGTTTTCTGTATTTCAGTAGTTTCTGTAGCCGGAACCTTTCGTTTTGCTCTGTTTACCGACCTTCATGTACAAATGATAAATCCCCAGCCTGCCATCGATTTGCAAAATGCTGTGAACGATGTGAATACCTTACAGGACATTGATTTTGTGATCGTATCGGGCGATGTGACCGAATCGGGCGATTGGGCATCGTTACAAAAAGCAAAATCTATACTGGATGGATTGCGTATTCCTTACTATATAACCGTTGGTAACCACGAATTAAAATGGAGCGAGTCAGGAGCAACAGATTTTGTAAAAGTTTTCGGCGCCGATAAGTTCAGTTTTATGCACAAAGGTTTTAGATTTATAGGATTTGCCACCGGACCTGTTATTAAAATGGGTGATGGACATATTGCTCCACAAGATATCGATTGGGTGAGCGATGAACTTAGTAAAAACGGTAAGAATATACCAGTGATAGCCGTAACGCATTATCCTTTGCTGGGCGGAGATGTGGACAACTGGTACGACATGACTGATGTGCTGCGAAAATATAATGTACAAGCTGTTTTGGGTGGCCATTATCACCGAAATGTAATTTTTAGCTACGACGGAATACCCGGAATAATTAACCGTTCGACGCTTAAAGCCAAGGAAGCCACTGGAGGCTATTCGCTTTATACGATTTCCGATTCCATTCATGTTGCCGAAAAGAAAACAGATCAGGCTGAGCGTAAATGGATGGCAATTGCTGTGGAGCCAAAACAATATGGAGCACCCGATTTGGCTTTGCGCCCCTCGTATGCCATCAATCAAAGTTTCAAAAATGTAAAAGAAACATGGCGTCTGGATGCCAGAGTGGGTATTTATACAAGTCCGGCAGTGCAAAATAAACTTGTATATTATGGCGACGATTTAGGTACATTTCATTGTGTAAAACTCAGTAACGGAAAATCGGTTTGGAGTTTCAAAACCGGAAGTCGCATTATCTCATCACCGGCTGTAAGTGAACATAAAGTAGTGTTTGGTTCTACCGATGGCAATATCTATTGTCTGAATGCCAACACCGGAGAACTTATCTGGAAATTTACTACCAATAAGGCGGTTATGGGCTGTCCGCTTATTCAAAACGATACAGTGTACATCGGAGGAAGCGATGGTTGTTTCAGAGCAATTCACTTGTCGGATGGTAAGCTTATTTGGACTTTCGATCAGCTCAAAAACTATGTCGAAACGCGCGCTGTTGTTGCAGATGGAAAAGTGATGTTTGGCGTTTGGGATTCATATTTCTATGCTCTGAATGTAAAAGATGGAACTTTGGCCTGGAAATGGAACAATGGACAAACAGGCATGCATTATTCTCCGGCAGCAGTGCTTCCGGTAGTGTCGGGCAATAAAGTGTTTATTACTGCGCCTGATCGTTTCTGGACGGCTTTAGATGTTCGAACAGGCAAAGTTGTTTGGAGAACTAAGCAACATGAAGTCCGCGAAACGGTAGGTTTGTCCGAAGATGGCAAAGTTGTTTTTAGCCGTTGCATGAATGACAGTGTGATGGCTGTTGATGCTTTGGCTGATACGCCTCAACTGCTTTGGAAAACAAATGCAGCTTTTGGGTACGATCACAATTCAAGCATGCTGATTGAACGAGGCGGAACTGTTGTGTTCGGGACAAAGAACGGTTTATTGCTTGGTATTGATGCTAAAAAAGGAAATGTATTGTGGCATTATAAAATTGGAAATTCAATAATCAATACGATCACAGCTTTATCGAAAAATGAATGTGTACTTACAACTACTGAAGGTGTGGTGGCGAGAATAAAATACTAAAATAATGAAACTTAATAAGATTGCTCAGGTTATATGTGCAGTCGACACCAATGTTGCCGATGCAGAAATTAATTGGTTACTCACTGATAGCCGTACGCTTTCTTTCCCGGCCGAAAGTCTTTTTTTCGCCATTCAAACCAAGCGCAACGATGGACACAATTATATTGTAGAACTTTATCAGCAGAATTTACGATATTTTGTAGTAAGTGAGATCAGACCTGAGTTTAGTGCGCTCGAAAATGCTGTTTTTCTTAAGGTCGACGATACTTTGGCTGCATTGCAGCATCTTGTGTCTGTTCATCGTCAATCGTTCGATATTCCTGTGATTGGAATCACCGGAAGCAACGGGAAAACAGTTGTAAAAGAATGGTTATATCAGCTGCTCCATGCCGATTTTTCTATTGTTCGTTCTCCTCGTAGCTATAATTCACAGATTGGCGTTCCGCTTTCGGTGTGGGCGCTGAATGAAAATACGCAACTTGGTATTTTTGAAGCAGGCATTTCGGAACCTTACGAAATGAAAAAACTGCAACCGATTATCCAACCAACTATCGGCATATTTACAAATTTGGGTGATGCTCATCAGGAGAACTTTCATAGCCTGAAGCAGAAGTGTGAAGAGAAACTCAAACTCTTTAAACAAGCCGAAGTATTAATCTATAATTCCGATAACAAGGTTGTAGATATTTCAATAGCGCAATCGGGTTTCAAAGGTCAACTTTTCTCGTGGGGCAAAGGCGATAGAGCCGTACTTAAAGTGCTTGATCTTAAAAAATCTACACATAAAACACTGGTTTCGATGCGTTATAAATCAGTTGAGTTTGCGTTGGAAATTCCTTTTACTGATGATGCATCGATTGAAAACGCATTGCAATGTGTTGCCGTTTTACTGCATTTAGGTTATGATAAAAAGGAAATTGCCCGGCGCGTACTGTTGCTCGAAGCAGTGGCTATGCGCCTTGAAGTGAAAGATGGAACACGCAATTGTTTAATTATCAACGATAGTTATAATTCTGATTTAAACTCGCTGGGCATTGCACTCGATTTTCTGAATCAGCAGGTAACAGCCAAAAATCTTTCACGCACCTTGATTCTTTCGGACATTTTGCAGAGCGGACAAAGTGCTGATGAACTTTATAAAACTGTTTCCGACCTTGTTGCCAATAAAAATATTCAACGCATTATAGGTATCGGCACCGAAATCTCGCGCCAATCGGACAATTTTTCGGCAATTAATACTTCATTTTTCGACGATACCGAAAGTTTTTTGAAATCTCCATTGATTCACGAATTTCACGACGAAATTATATTGCTCAAAGGTTCGCGTAAATTTCATTTCGAAGATATTTCGGCTAAACTTGAACTTATTGCCCATGAAACAACGCTGGAAGTCAACCTGAATGCGTTGGTCGATAACCTGAATTATTTCCGCTCCAAACTTCGCCCTGAAACGAAGGTGATGTGTATGGTGAAAGCTTTTGCGTACGGAAGTGGCTCGGTGGAAGTGGCTCGTACCCTGCAGCATCATCGTTGCGATTATCTGGCTGTGGCTGTGGCCGATGAAGGCGCGGAGCTTCGTCGCGAAGGGATTCGCATTCCAATTGTAGTTATGAACCCCGAGAAAGGCGGTTTCGGCATTATGTTCGACAATAACCTTGAACCAGAAATTTACAGTTTTAAACTGCTGGATGCTTTTATTGCAGCTGCCGAACGTTTAGGAATCACGGATTATCCGATTCATATAAAAATAGATAGCGGAATGCACCGTCTTGGCTTTGAATTTCAGGACATGGAAAAACTAATTGCCCGTCTCAAAAATCAGCAACAGGTAAAAGTACGTTCGGTATTTTCGCATTTAGCGGGTGCAGATGAGCCAAAATTTGATAGCTTTACAAAAGAGCAGATCGAACGTTTTACGGCCTGTGCTGATCAAATAACGTCAGCTTTTTCGCATCATATCATGCGTCATATCCTGAATTCTGCGGGAACTGAGCGTCTGCCTCAATATCAGTTCGATATGGTACGTTTGGGCATCGGTCATTACGGAATAAGTTCTGTTCCAGATGTGCATTTAAAACCTGTTTGTGCGCTGAAAACAATTATTCTTCAGACTAAAACAATTAAAGCAGGCGAAACTGTAGGCTACAGCCGGAAAGGAATTGTAGAGTCAGATAAACGAATTGCCATACTTCCGATTGGTTATGCTGATGGTTTCGACCGCAAGCTAAGTAACGGAGTTGGAGAGGTGTTGATCAACGGTAAGCGCGCCAAAGTTATTGGCAATGTGTCGATGGATTTAGTTACTGTTGATATTACTAACATTGAAGCCGAAGAAGGTGATGTTGTAGAACTTTTTGGAGAAAATCTGACGATCTCGGAAGTGGCCGGTTGGTTGAAAACAATTTCGTATGAAGTGCTTACAAGTATCTCGCGCAGGGTGAAACGTGTTTATTTTCAGGAATAAACGATGGTTTTAGCATTCATCCAAAATATACCTTCTTCAAATCATCTGTTGCGAAATGCTGCGGAACTTGCCGCGCAGTTGGGCAAAACTTTCGGTGTGCTGAGTTTTGTAAATTCAAACGCCGAGATCGCCGGACGTGAAGCCGAAATCAAAGAATTGACTGATAGATTATCAATCGCTCCTGATTTTTCAATGATTCAAAATGGTGATTTGAAAGATATAACTGATATTTGTGAAGCAAAAGAGGTTTCTTTTCTGTTTCTGCAACTTGCCGATAGGCGCTCAAAATCAATTCAGATGTTGTTGAATGCCTGCCGTGAGTTGCGTATCCCGTACCTGTTGCACAAAGATAAATTTGAATTATTCGATCTGAAAAGAATCATAATGCCGGTGAGCTTTTTGGAGGAGGAAGTAGAAAAAGCTCAGTTTGCGAGCGCTTTCGGACGCTTTTGTGGCTCGGAAGTGATACTATTGCAAGCCAATGATTATGGATCGAAAGCAGCCCGCAATGTGGAACGAATGAAGGAATTGTTCACAAAGTTTAGCTTCACTTTCAGTATTCGGAAAGCGCAAAAGGATAGTTTTAAAGTTGATATGGAATCTGTTCAACTGGCTGAAAGAGAAAATTATGGATTGCTAATTGCATCGGCTTCGCGCGAATATGGCCTGGACGATATTATTTTTGGGCCAAAGGAGCGGCATATGGTGAAAAAGTCGGTAAAACCTGTTTTGTTGGTGAATCCACGCGGCGATTTGTATGCGCTTTGCGATTGAAATTTGAAATGTTTCCGGGAGCTTTGACTTCGGAAACATTATTTTTTTTGAAAAAACATAATACAAAAATATATGATTAAAATTGGAACAACTCTTTCGGCTGTAGGCAAAAAAGCATTGCTGTGCGGATCGGGTGAATTAGGCAAAGAGGTAGCGATTGAATTACAACGCTATGGTATCGAAGTGGTGGCACTGGATAAGTATCCTAATGCGCCAGCAATGCAGGTGGCTCACAAGTCATACGTGTTTTCAATGTTGGATGGCGAAAAATTGCGTGAAGTGATTGAAGCCGAGCAACCTGATTTTATTATTCCTGAGATTGAAGCTATAGCCACGTCGACATTAGTGGAGCTTGAGAAAGAGGGATTTAATGTGATTCCAACAGCCAATGCAACATTTCTAACCATGAATCGCGAAGGAATTCGCAGGTTGGCTGCTGAAGACTTAAATATACCTTGTTCACCATATCGTTTTGCATCTACTAAAGAAGAATTTGAAAATGCGATCGCAGAGATTGGAATTCCTTGTGTTGTGAAGCCAATTATGAGTTCGTCTGGTCACGGTCAGAGCGTTGTGAAAACTGCTGCTGATATCGAGAATGCATGGAAAATAGCGCAGGAAGGTGGCAGGGCAGGAGCCGGACGTGTAATTGTAGAGGCTTTTGTGAAATTCGATTACGAAATTACATTGCTCACCGTACGTCACTCTGCAGGAACTACTTTTCTTGAACCTATTGGCCATTATCAGGAAAGTGGTGATTATCGTGAATCATGGCAACCTCAACCAATGTTCTCCGATGTTTTGGAAAAATCCCGTGAAATAGCAGGCAAGGTAACGAATGCACTTGGAGGTTACGGTATTTTCGGTGTCGAATTGTTCGTTTGTGGAAATGAAGTTTTGTTTAGCGAAGTATCGCCTCGTCCGCACGATACAGGCATGGTGACAATGATTTCGCAGGATATGTCGGAGTTTGCTTTGCATGCCCGCGCCATACTTGGATTGCCCATCCCAGCTGTTCGTTTTTATGGACCATCGGCTTCGAAAGCTGTAGTGGTGGAAGGCGATAGCGATAAGGTTATTTTTGATAAGCTTGACGAAGTGCTTGCTGAGCCCGATGTGCAAATAAGAATTTTTGGAAAACCTGAAGTAGTTGGACACAGACGTATGGCTGTAATTCTGGCAATGGCCGATACTGTTGAAGCTGCACGCGAAAAAGTAAACAGGGCTTACAATAAACTAAAAATTGAAGTATTACCCCGGTAATTGTTTTTGTCAGATTGAATGCTTTGTTTTGTCCGAAAACTGCCATTCTGCCACCTTTTTCTGTCACCAGAAGTCAAATTCTGTTTTGGCAAAATAATTGATGAATGCAGGCTGACAAAAATGAACATTAAAACAATAGAAATATATATTTTTCAGTTATGAAGAAACAAAAACATACCGAAGAAACTCCCGAAGTAAATGAAGTGAAACAAGAGCTTGAAACTCCTGAAACTCCACAGCCAGAAGCAACTTCGGAACAAGTTGCCGATCAGATTGTTGACGATTTAGAAGTGTTGACGCAAAAATGTGCAGAGCTGAATGATAAGAATTTACGCTTAATGGCTGAATTTGATAACTACCGTAAACGTACATTGAAAGAACGCTCTGAGTTGATTAAAACTGCCGGAGAAAGTATTCTTGTCAACATGCTTCCGTTGGTAGATGATTTCGAACGCGCCCAAAAAGCCATGGAAACTTCGGACGATGTGGTGGCCGTAAAAGAAGGTATCAATTTGATTTACAATAAATTTATTGCTTATCTTTTGCAGAATGGAGTGAAAGCGATTCCTACTGAAAACGAAATTTTTGATACTGATTTGCATGAAGCAATTACTACTTTCCCGGCGCCAAGCGAGGATTTGAAAGGTAAAATTGTCGATTGTGTTTCGAAAGGTTATACGTTGAACGAAAAAGTAATCCGCTTTTCTAAAGTTGTTGTAGGCGAATAAGAATTATTAAATAATTAATATTGAAAACTTTAAAAGTCAATGTTGCCGGGTATCGACCGGCGCATTGGCTTATTAGCATATTATCTTATTAGATTATAAAAATTATGTCCAAAAGAGATTTTTACGAAATACTGGGTGTTTCAAAAACGGCATCGGCTGAAGAAATAAAAAAAGCCTATCGCAAGAAAGCCATTGAATTTCACCCTGACAAAAACCCCGGAGATAAAGTTTCGGAAGAGAAGTTTAAAGAGGCTGCCGAAGCTTACGAAGTCTTGAGCGACGACCAGAAACGTCAGCGTTACGACCAGTACGGTCACGCCGGAGTTGGTGGTGCAGCCGGCGGAGGATTTGGCGGCGGTAGCATGAATATGGAAGACATATTCTCGCATTTTGGTGATATTTTTGGAGGACATTTTGGAGGCTTTGGAGGCTTTGGCGGAAGTCAGCGCGGGGGCGGACAGCGTGTTCGTCGTGGTTCGGATTTACGCGTGAAAGTAAAACTTACCCTTGCAGAAGTTGCAACCGGCGTTGAGAAGAAAATAAAAGTAAAAAAATACGTTCTCTGTTCGCATTGTAATGGTGCGGGTTCAGCTCAGGGTTCGCAGCCGGTAACTTGTACCACCTGTAATGGATCGGGCCGTGTAACGCGTGTTCAGCAAACTATTCTGGGGCAAATGCAGACAGCTTCCGAATGTCCGACTTGTAATGGTGACGGAAAAATAATAAAAGATAAATGTTCGCACTGTGCGGGCGAAGGTATCGTTCGCGAAGACGAAGTGATCACTATCAATATCCCGGCAGGTGTAATGGAAGGCATGCAACTTTCGATGAGTGGCAAAGGAAATGCTGCACGTCGTGGTGGTGTAAATGGCGATTTGTTGGTGTTGGTCGAAGAAGAACCACATCCTGAGTTGATACGCGACGAAAATGATTTGATTTATAATCTGTTACTCACAGTTCCAATGGCAACTTTGGGAGGATCTGTTGAAGTACCAACGGTAGAAGGTAAAGTAAAGGTAACCATTGCTCCGGGAACACAACCAGGAAAAGTGTTGCGCTTGCGTGGAAAAGGTTTACCAAGTGTAAATCGTTACGGTACAGGCGATTTATTAGTGAATGTGGGGGTTTATATTCCCGAAAATCTTAGCAAGGATGAAAAAGCACTTATGGAAAAACTTGCAAATTCTTCGAACGTAAAGCCCAATGCCAATGCGTCACGCGATTTCTTTTCGCGTTTCAGAAATATGTTTGAATAATTGAATGTGAAATAACAAAGAACTCCTCTACTTTTAAATGGGTAGAGGAGTTTTTTTGTTTAATTCTCATCGAAGAGATGTGCTTCTTCTCTTGCATCATTTTCTTCTTGTTAATTCATTTTCTTTTTCGCAGAATGCAATTAAATCGGGGAAAAATAAGGCAAATTCAGTTTCAAGTATTGCGTGATGTTGTTGTAGAAATGCAATTGTTTTTTCGGGATCGATAGCCGGAATTCTGTTGTTCGACATAATTTCCAGCGATTCTTTTAAGCCTTCCAGGTTGCCGTATTTCCTCAAGCGGTTTGTGCCTGTAAAGTGGAATATAAAACGTTTTACTTTTACCGGTAAATGTCTGTAATGGAGCAAAGCAAAAAAGTAGAACTGAAAGGCAAAAGTTTTTAGTGATTTGGACGAATAATAACTGAAACGGATGGCCAAAAAATAATCGAAGTACATATCTGTTATGATCCCCGAATATCGTCCGAAAGTTGGTTTCAGGAATAATTTTACTTTCATCACCACCGGATGCGTGTCGGTATATTCATCTATTTTACGGTGAAGTACTATTCCATGGCGGATTTTTGGCGGGTAAGCGTTGAATCGGCTTCCTTTTACAAAGTCGCCAATAAAATTTCCGATCTGAACCCGGGGATGACCTCCCGATAAAAATATATGTGCTAAATAATTCAATCCGTATCTTTTGTTTTTCTATGGCGATTACGTTAATAAAAATCGTCTGCAAAGTTAGCTTTTTATTTAAAAAAGATTGATTGTGTTACATAATATTTTTATTTGCATTCACCTTCAGTGTCGCAAAATTGTCCTTCAACTGTTTCGATTATTCGTTGGGGATTTTCTTTTTTCCACTCACTAAGCGCTTTCTCAAGCGTATTGAGAAAAACAGAACTGTCCTGTGCTCCGGTTACCGCCAGTTTATTGTTGAATAAAAAGAAAGGCACGCCTCTTACTCCAATTTGCCTTGCCTGGTAAATATCTTGTCGCACCTCGTCGGCATAACTGTTGTTTTCCAAAGCAGTTTTTACTTGGTCGACATCGAGCCCAATTTCGATTCCTAACTGAACCAATGTGGGAATGTCGTCAATGTTTTTTCCATCAGTGAAATAAGCTTTAAATAAAATTTCTTCTGCTTTGTCTTGTAATCCATGTTGTTTTGCCAAATGTGAAAGACGGTGAGCATTGAATGAATTGGCCGGAATGGTTTTGTCCAGGTTGTAAACCAATCCGTTTTGCCGGGCCGAGAGAGCAACCTGGTTGTTGAGATTCCGCGCTTGTTCTATGCTTATGTCTTTGTGTTCGGCCAGGAACTGATGAATGTTTTTGTCGGGTGCGGTTTTCATGTCGGGCGAAAGCAGAAAGCTTTTCCAAACGATTTCCACATCTGAAGCATGACTGAATTGCGATAAGGCAGTTTCAAATTTACGTTTTCCTATATAGCAAAACGGACACATGATATCGCTCCAGATTTCTACTTTCATTTTATTTTCTGTTGTTTTCATTTTAATAGTTTTATTTGTACTTCAAGTATCACGACTTGTTGCAATGAAACAACCGATGCATTGAAAAGTTTTATTGAGGAGTGTTTGAACGGTGTAGAATGAGCTTATTTTACTGAAAAATAAATATCGGCAGTGTTTATTATGTTAAGGTATTGACAGTAGGTGAGGTGCATTCTGAATTCTATATAAAAGAAGCCGTCGTTCACAATAAAGTGAACGACGGCTTCAAAGTACAGTTTTATAAGCTTAATACAACATAGTCCCAAAAAGGAAATAAATCAGTGCAGCTAAAGCAGCGCTTACGGGGATTGTAAGTATCCATGCAACCAACAAACTCTTGGTTACTCCCCAACGAACGGCAGACAGGCGCTTTACTGCGCCAACACCAATGATAGCTCCGGTGATTGTGTGTGTGGTACTTACAGGTATTCTCAGAATTTCGGTCAGATACAATGTCAAAGCGCCGGCAGTTTCAGCAGCTACCCCTTCGAGTGGCGTTACTTTAGTTATGCGCGATCCCATTGTTTTTACAATTTTCCAACCACCGGACATGGTGCCGAGCGAAATTACAGTGAAACAGGAAAAGGCAACCCAGTCGGGCATTTCGCCGATACTTCTTATGCCCATATCTATACCGTTTTGTGTATAAGCAGCAAATAAAGCAGCGGCAATAATTCCCATCACTTTTTGCGAGTCGTTCAATCCGTGTCCGATACTGAATAGGGCCGAGGAAACCAATTGCAATCGCTTAAACCAGAGGTTTGCTTTATGAGGATTCGACCTTTTAAACAGATATAAAATTAAAATTGTCAAAAGGGACGAAACGACCATACCTATTGCCGGAGCCAGAATTATAAATGAAGCGATTTTGATAATTACATCTGCTTTTACCGATTCGAAACCAAAGGATGTGTAACCGCTGTTGATAATGGTACTCATGATGGCAGCCCCGGCGAAACCGCCGATAAGTGTGTGCGAAGACGATGAAGGAATTCCCAGCCACCAGGTAGCCAGATTCCACATTATGGCTGCTACAATGCCCGAGAATATAACCGGTAGAGTGATAAATTCTTCAATAACAGTTTTCGATACTGTATTTGCAATTCCGAATTCGCCAATAATATATTTAGCAATAAAAAAGGCAACAAAGTTGAAAAAAGCAGCCCAAAGTACAGCTCTGAAAGGAGTTAATACTTTGGTAGAAACAATAGTTGCGATCGAATTGGCAGCATCGTGAAAACCATTGATGAAGTCGAACAATAACGCTAATGCGATAATCGTAATTAATAGAGTCATCTTTTATCGTATTGAATAAATTATGCGTATTTTACGATGATTGTTTGAATGATTTTTCCGACCTGCTCGGCAATGTCTGTTGCTTTTTCGAGTTCGGACATAATTTCCTTCAATTTAATTACTTCGATGGCGTCTTTTTCATTTTCGAACAAATCTATCAGGAATTGTTCGTACACATCGTCGGCCTTATTTTCCAGGTCATGTAACTCTATACAGTACTCTTTAATTTTTTTCGAACTTTTTTTAAGAACATCCAATTCATCCACTGCTTTACCGATACAAACTGTACAATCGCGAAGTACTTTTGCCAATTCAACTGCGCTTTGAGGCATCTTTTTTGGATTATAAAGCACGATACGTTTTGAGCAGCTATTGATTCTGTCGGTTACATCGTCCAGTCGGTTGGCCAAATGATGGATGTCTTCGCGGTCGAAAGGAGTAATAAAAGTAGTGTTTAGCTCATCAAAAACTTTGGTCGACAAACGATCGCCAATTTTTTCCTGTTCTTTGATCTTCTTGTTGTACTCTATTGCCGATTCGTGATCTCCTTTTTCAACATTTTCGATCATTAAGTTCGAAGCCACAAACATGACATCAGCCATTTGTTTCAAAATTGGGAAGAATTTGGGTTCTTTGGGAGTTAAACTGTTGAGAAATGAATTGTTCATAACGTTTTTTTGAATTTAATTTTATCGTTTTTACACATACTTTAATGACCGAAATAAAACGCTGCAAAATTACAAAAATCAATTCGGAATATTTATAAATTCATGCAAAATTAATAGTTTTGTAACATGTTGATTAATGTGTTTATTTTGTGCTGTTTATATTGTTTTTTGCTGCTGGTTTACTGTGATTATAAATTTTTTTTTTGATGTTCAAAACTCTTTTTTTGAAGAAAAACTCCAGCTTAACTATCGGCCATTGAATATAATATTCTATTTTTTACACAAGTTGCAATCAGCTATGTATTTATAAGTGGTTTCGTCAAAAAAAATAGCAATGCATTTTAATTGGTACAGAAAGGGTTTCGGTCGGATTTGAAAATTGTATATCCTTTAGTTGTCTTTGTCCCTGGGCGCTTTGTATCGTCGACCCCAAAATTTGTACCTGGTGAGCGATGTAAACACAACAATGCGTTCGAACCATTTAAACCGCAATAAATAGTGAATAATTCTATACCAAACAGTGAATAGGCCAATGAAAATAATGGATTCAATGATCCATTCAATAAATTCATTTTCAATAGGAAAAAATAAAATCTGGAAGTGTTTTTGGAAAAAAGCAGTCAATACCAAAGAGTTAATGACCGAAAATGTCACGAGAGAACCATGTGCTGTTTCAATTGCTTTTTTGGGGCAATTGCTCATGCAGCGCATACAACTTTCGCAACGTAAAGTCCAAAACGGACGGTTATCCACCTTTATGATGGCTTTCACCGGGCAATTTTTAATACAGGCATCGCAATTGTCGCAGTCGGCCGAAGCAAAATATGTTTTGGCAAACATAAACCTTCCGAAAAAATAATACCCCAGGGCAACAGGCGCAACAATAACATCCTGAATTAATTCGGATGCAGCTTTTTTAAATTCGGGTTGCCCCGTAAGTACTTTATGGGCAAAGGACGAAACTCTTTTTTTGTTTTGTTCGTGAAGATAAGTCACAGTTTGTTCGTTTAGTCCCGGATGAACCGAAATCCAGTTGGACGGTAAGTCTACCGGATACATGGCTTTGATGTGGTAACCTTTTCGTAAAAGCCGAAGTCCTGAAAAATAAAATGTAATACCCGAAAGCCCCGGCGTAATCCATTTTCCGATCAACATTCCCGCGCGTGTATTGATAAGAAGAATATCATTTTTTCCTTTTGGAAAATGACGGATAAAATGCAGCATTACAGGTGGATAATTAAAACCATGCACTGGAGATACAAATGCCACTAAAGCATAGGGAATTGGTGCTGATTGATGTAGGGTGGCGGCATTGGCAATGTTAATCAATTCAGCCTCCATATTCATTTCTTTAGCAGTTTGCGATAGCCAAAGCGCTACTTTTTGCGAATTACCGGTTCCCGAAAAGTAGTAAACAATTAGTTTTGGATACATGGGTTTTACTGTCTTGTTAATGTGGATTTCTTTTCATATCCTTTTTGTAGTTTTTCATCACTTTCCCAAATTCTTTGTCTTTTTTTCGCTTTTCTACAATTGTCGATTCGAAATGTGCTTTTTCTCGTTCCAGCTTAAGGTAGTTTTCGTATGATTTTTTGTCAATTTCTCCTTTCTCAACGGCTTCAATTACCGAACAGCCAACTTCGTTTATATGCGTACAATCTTTGAATTTGCAATTTTTCGAAAGATCTATAATCTTATCGAAAGTTGTTTCTAATCCCTGTGTAGTTGCTGTGATTCCTACTTCTCTCATTCCCGGGTTGTCAATAAGAATGCCACCATCCTCGAGAACAACTAATTCCCGGTGACTTGTTACGTGTCTTCCTTTGTTTGTGCTTTGGCTGATAGCATCAGTCTTCATTATCGTTTTCCCGGAAAGATTGTTCAGTAAAGTTGATTTCCCAACGCCCGAAGAACCTAGCATACAATAGGTTTTTCCTTTTTCGATTGTCGTTTTTAATACTTCGTATCCTTCGTGAGTTTCGCTACTGATTGCAAATACCGAAATGTCGTTTATTCGTTGGTGGATACTCTCTTTGATATCAGCTAGTTTTTGTTTGTCAATTAAATCAGTTTTTGTCAGTACTATTATTGGTTTTACTTTCGACGAATAACAGATCGTAAGGTACCTTTCAAGTCTGTTGATGTTAAAATCTCTGTCGACAGCCTGAATTAAAAGTGCATAATCAATATTTGCTCCTATTATTTGTATTTCTCCAAATTGCCCAACGGTTTGTCTTGTTATCACTGAAAATCTTGGTAAAACTTTGTGAATAAATGATGAGTCGGAACTGTAGGTTGTTATTGCCACCCAATCGCCCACCGCTGGAAAATCCAAACGGTTATTCGCCGAAAAGCGTAAATTTCCGGTTATTTCGGCTTCGTATTCACCGTTTTCGGTGCTTACTATATATCTTTCTTTGTGCTCAGCAATGACTCTTCCAATTTCGAAATCCGAAAGATGATTTTCAATTCTCAATTGCCGGAATTTATCATTATACCCAACATCTTCTAATGTAATTTTGGTATTCATATTCTGTTGTTTGTTTGATAAGTGCCTTCATGGTTTTGAAACTGTGATTTTTTTGCTTTTAAATAGCCGGAATGTTTTCAACTAATATTTCATTTCCGGCTTTGTCGTAGTACGTACAAGTCATTTTATCCAGGTCCATCAGCCAGTTTTCAATTCCGGTTTCGGCACAATGTTTACAAAATGTAAAATAATCTGTTTCACCTTTTTGATGGCTTTTCAGCAGTCTGATAAAATTTGTTTTATCACTTCCACTGGCTATGGTCAATTCATCATATTGAGGTTTCGACTTTGTTTGAAAACCGTTTGTTCCGAAATACTCGGTATGGCTATCAACCACCCAGGTTTCGAACGCCAGCACTCCTAATGCTTTTATTTCCTGAATATATTTTGGAAATTCGGCTCCTGTTTTAATTTTACTGTGAGCCAGTTCAATTTGATCTACTGTAAACATGTTATTTTCGGTTTAATTGCCTTTAAATATTGGATCGTAAGTTATTTAATTTGAATTTTTACGTTTCGAAAATGAAAAACCTGTTTGTTATTTTACATCCCATGGAATTTCAACCCTGACGCTTGTTCCCTTGCCGATTTTACTTCTAATAGTTAATTCACCTCCCAATAAAACCATTCTTTCTTTCATCCCTATCATTCCGTACGAGTCCTGTCTGCCACTGTTATTGATATCGAAACCTATCCCATTATCGGTAACTTCTAGTATTAGTTTACCGGCTTCTGTTTTTAACTGAACTTTTACGAGTGTGGCTTTCGAATGTTTGGCTATGTTGTTGAGCGATTCCTGAAGAATTCGGAAAAATGAAAGAGACTGTTGAGAATTCATTTCAATGTTTGAACTCTCTGCGTTGAATTCACATTTAATTTGATATCTCTCCTCGAACTCATGAAGATAAGAACTTGCAGCACTCGCAAAACCATTCATATCGAGCAACTCTGGCCGCAGTCCGCTCATAATTCGCCGGGCAGATTTTATGGTGTCATCTATCAGGTTTACTATACCATCGAATCCATCTACAATTTCTTCCGAAGCGTTGTTGGTGGCACACTTAACGATTTTGTTTTTTAACATTCCTGTGTTTATTTTAAGAGCGACTAAAGTTTGTCCAAGGTCATCGTGTATTTCGCGGGCTATTGCCACTTTTTCTTCTTCTCTTACGTTTTGAAGATGTGAAGCAAATTTTCTCAATAGTTTTTCTGATTTGTTTAATGCAATTTCGGCTCGTTTCCTGTCGGTTATATCTTCCTTTATCGACAAAAAATGTGTTATCTGCCCTGTAGTATCAAGAATGGGCGAAATGGTGTCCGATTCCCAGTAGCGTTTTCCGTTTTTTTTCTTATTGTGGAACTCTCCGCTCCATATATTTCCAGTTCTTATTGTTTGCCAGAGATTAATGTGTTCAAGGTTCGACTTTTCTCCCGTGCCGAATATTATTGCATCTTTGTTGAGTAATTCATCTTCCGAAAATCCTGTAAGCCTGGTGATTTGGGGGTTGATGTATTCGATAATTCCATCCGGGTCGGTAATACATATTCCAATAGGGCTTTGTTCTACCGCTTTTGAAAGTTTTCGGAGTTGAAGCTCAGCATTTCGTTGTTCGGTAATATCGCGGATGACCGAATAAATCATGATCTTATTGGAGATGTTTATTGGGCTTGAGTATATCTCCACTTCTCTTATTTCGCCATTGGCTAAGCGATGCTGGCTGAAAAGATGATTTTGAAATTCAGTTTTTACGGTTTGTAACCAGTTGCCTATTTGGTCTTTATCGATAGTGCTGAAATCGTAAATGCTTTTACTGCTTAATTCGGAATGCGTCCACCCATAGTAATTACAAGCGGCCGGGTTGGCACCTTCAATTTTTGCATTGTCAGAATTTAAAAGTAAAATTATGGAATGATTGTCGTTGAAAAGTGTTTTGTAATGACTTTCGCTTTCTATAAGTTTTGCTTCGGCCAATCTTAAACTTCGCATGTGTGTTTTGACAAAGAAATACAAAAAGGCAGTGGTGACGAAAATGAAGAAAGCGCCTTTATAGGTTTGAAATTTTGTTAGCAGATCTGCATCTGTCATCAATAAATCGAGCAGTTTGTCTGAAAAAAGAATCCATAACATTCCAAAAATCAAATAGTTAAGTGTTATTTTGATTTCAAAACTAAAAACTTCCGTTATATTGAATTTGCGGGATTTCATAGGTATAGTATTTATTTGTGATTCAACAGTTTCTATAATCATGAAAGTCAGGGCAAAACTTATAAATCAACTGTGATCAGTATTGCTCATATTTAGTCAGGCTGTTACCTGCAATTTATTTGTGTCTCATTTCAGATACAATGCTATTGGCTTTATTTACGTTACGAATCTTAACTTTCGATTTTTGTATTTCAAATCTTTTGATGACTGCGTTTTATCTTGTTGCTAAGCTGTTTTATCAACCGAATGCAGTTTCCTTACGATTTAATTTCTGTTTGACAAAGTTCAGGTATTGGGGATAATGATATTTTATTAAGGCAAATATATCATAAACGTTCGTAAAGTATTAATATCCAATTTATAAATATTGATATTGTGCAAATATACATTTTTTTTTTAATTAAAGCGGATATATGGTAAATTACTTGAGGTAGAGGCCGTTTTTTTAAAATTGGAAGCTTGTAAGAGCTACACTGGAGTGCATCTCGTTGTTGTTTATATACTTTTGATTAGTAGTGATTTAAAATAAAATTTAAGATGTAGTGGATCAGTTCGTGTGAAACAAAGTTCACGAAGCAGCTTCCAAATTCGATATAGCTGAATGGTTTAGTTGATGTTCTTTGGTCGGTGATAAGGTTAAATAATGCCTAAACCTAATGCAATTGAAATTAATATAAGCATTACGGCTACAACGAGTTGTATACTATGTAAGGTGACTTTTTTTAGCAGTTTCTTGCCAAAATATGCTCCTGCTATTGCAGCAAGTGTTGCCGAAATTAAAAGTGTCATGTTTTCGTGCAGATTTGCAGTCGTAAAGCGCGAGGCATAAACCGAGAGCCTTGTGAAATCTACCAAACAGGCAATTACAACGCCGGTTGCAATATAAGCTTCTTTTGAAAGTCCGCTTTTTATTAAAAACGCACTGCGAATGGCTCCCTGAATTCCTGATAAACCACCGAAGAATCCGCTCAGAATTCCCCCCCACACTAATTTGTCTTTTCCGAATTGAACTTTTTGGAACGAGGGCGAAATTTCAAGGATGGAGAAAATGATTAACAGCAAAGCAATGATCAGTTTTACGGCTGTAATTTCGAATGTTTTGCCCCATAACTCGTATTCTACAATGGTAGGCAGAACAGTGATTTTTAATAATAACCATGCTCCGGCAAACGAAGCTAAAATGGCCGGGATTCCAAAACGCAGCAAAACTGCTTTGTCGGTATTTCTGCCTATCAGTGCAATTTTGAAAAGATTATTCGAAAAATGTACAACGCCGGTGAGTGCAATAGCAATATCGATGGGAAAGAATATAGCAAAAACAGGGGCAAGGATAGTTCCCAACCCAAAGCCCGAGAAGAAAGTTAATATAGCCGTTAAAAATGCTGCCAGACAAATAATTACGATCTCCATAAAAACAATTTTAAAATGATTTGAATGCTAATTTGTTGTTTATCAGTATTTAGTATTCCCCGTATTCGCAACCGCCCAGACTGCCTTCTAATTCATCCACAAGTATTAATTCATTATTTTTTTTCTTAAAGAGTTTTATTGTGCCTTCGGCATGACCGCCATTCCATAATTTATTGTGATTCTTTTCACCTTTGGGCGATTCGTAATTTACCAATAGCATTTTTGATTTATCGCATTTGAAATGGACTTCCAGTTTGTGCGTTGTATTATCTGAAATTATATCCCAATAAAAATACTTTTCATCTTCATGCGTGCTAAAATTCTGATGTGATTTCTTCCAAAATTTAGAAAAGTTAAATTCAATAAATTCACCTTCGTAATAGAACGCAGTTAGGATGCGACGTTGTAAAGCAACTCCAAATACTTTCGGACAACCTCCGCCTACATCTAAGCTTGCATCAACATTGGTGTTGGTTCTCTTTGACCGAAAGTTGTTGCAGTTGAGCCATATCCATGGATTTGTATAGTCTTTTCCCCAATTCTTATCCTGGTAACCATAGGATGTTTCGGGAGACACAAGGTATTTTTCGTTGTTGAGAATTACTTCTCCTTTCAACTTACATTTCATACCTTCAACATGCCAATACATATGAAAAGCACCCAATAGATTCATTAATTTCGAACTACCAAATCCCACATCAAACTTCACCGTTTTTTCAATTGATAAATTCCATTGCATCGAACCTGCATCACTCATTCGTTCTGGGTATGCGTCTCTTTCCTTTTCCGAAACAGATACAGTTCCGCTCAGACTTGTTTCGCTGAGTTTGTTTGAGCCTATGCTGCATTCAAGCTCTTTGGTCGAAGCATGAAAATCAGTTATTCTGAAAAAATTATGCAATTGTACTTTATCCTCGCCCCATGTCCCAACTTTAAGCATAGCGTAACAGGGTCTTTTCTGATTTAATTGATTTTCCTTTTGTTGCCCGAAAACGATCTGCCCTTTCCATAAGCCCGGATTCAGTACATAATATTCTATAAAAAAAGGTTTCAGTTCTCCTGTTACAGCATGTGTTGCTACAAATGAGTGCCACCACCAATCATAGCCATTTTTTGAAGATGATTTGGTTAAGCTGTATCCGTTTTTGCTCATAAAAGTAATGTTATGGTTAATTCTTTTTTATTCCGATCAATCAAATTCTTATTTTTAATAACGGTTCAGCCCGTAATATGTTCGGCATAACACGCTTCGTTCCGAACGGCGATGCTTTTAAATACAGAGGAATAATTATTCATCAGAAGGCTTTTATGTAATTCGTTGAAATGAATGGGATTGTATTGTTTTACTCGTAATAAACTTTTACTGCGTTGTTTTTCAGCCTTTGTATCAGCCAACTTCTAATTTTCTGCTTATCAGTATCGCGGAGCGACGATTTGAACGACAAAATTACAACAGGTATCGGTAGTGCAGATTGAAGCGTATCGCTAAAACTTGATGATTCAGCATATATACAACCAGTTATTTGCGGATATATCGCCTTAATCTCGTTAAATATCGACTGTCCGAATTTTTGATGGCTTACGATACTATCTAATTCAGAATTTTTCTTACTTAATAAATTGTTAAGAATGATATTTTGTTCTTTGAGGCTGAATAATTCGATGTTTGCATTATCCATATTGTTGAATGTAAGTCCTTGTTCTATTGTTATCTCAGCTTCTTCGATATTAAAATCCTTTGATTTTTGAATGATGGCATTTTTTTGTTGTTCCGAAAGTCCTGTTCCTCCATAAATTAATGTAATTTTATTTGCATTAGCATCAATTTTGTTTTTTAAAAGGTATTGCCCTTCAAATATTGAAACATTTGATACATAAGAACTTGCATTTTGTGAAAATCTTTCCTGCTTCACAAGTTCATAACCAAAAAATATGCTTGGTAACAGAACTATTGTAATTACCAATGTAATGGTTCTGTCTATTCTTTTCTTTTTGCCTTCATCAACTATGGTTCGGATGGGGAATTTTAAAATCTGCGAAATCCAAACCGATGCAATTGCTATGAAAATGGTATTGATTGTGAAAAGATAAAATGCGCCAAAGAAAAAATCAAATTGTCTTGTAGCCAATCCATAACCGGCAGTACATAAAGGAGGCATTAAAGCGGTTGCAATGGCGACTCCGGGTATCACATTTCCCTTTTGTTTGCTGCTAATCGCAACTATACCAGCTAAGCCACCAAAAAGAGCAATCAGCACATCGTAAATTGTAGGACTTGTTCGGGCTAACAACTCGGAATGTGCAGTGGAAACAGGACTCAAAACAAAATAAAGCGTCGAAGCAACAAGACTCGCTAATATTGCAAATGAAAAGTTTTTTACTGATTTTCTAAATAAATCAAAGTCATATGTTGCAATACTATAGCCCATTCCGTTGATCGGTCCCATAAGTGGCGAGATAAGCATTGCTCCGATTATTACAGCTGTTGAGTTCATATTCAGTCCCACTGAAGCAACAATAATTGCAAAAATCAAAATCCAAAGATTTGTGCCTTTGAAAACAATTCCTTTTTTAATTTCTTCATAAACCGAATCCTGATTCTCGAGTTCGGATTCTAAACTAAAAAAGTGTAAGGCCTTTCTGAAAATAGTTGTAGTTTTCATCTTCATCTGTTTTAAGTTTAATAATATGATTTACTATTAGTTTAAGCTGGTCGGTCAAAGTCGCATAGTGTGTTAAGCGTTAAGTGTGTGTTGAACTAAATTCCCTTCGTGAAGGGCTTTAAATTGCATGTCTCTTTGGTTGTTTTTTATATCACTATATTTCTTATCCTTGCATTGTTATTTCTATCTCTTTAAAGGCCTGTTTCCCTGTTGAATGTATAAAGACATGCCGCTTACTCCATAACCTCTTTTCTTCTTCACGCTCGTTGAATCAGCCCTTTGCAAGCGGGATACGGTTCTACCGACGCTTCCTTGCTGCGTCGTTCCGACCGGAGGAAGCATAAGTATTAGGCGGTCGTGCATTAGAGTTTTAAAATTTCAACTAGTTCTATGTTGATATATAAAGTTTCACGGCCAATTTTCTGTGATTTTAGAATTCCAATCCTTTCAAGTTCTTTCAGGTATCTTGACGCTGCTTTTCGTTCTACTTGAAGTTGATTTACCACGAAGTCAATTTTTGCGTATGGTTGCTCGAATAACAATTCAACCAATTCTTTTCTGTAAATCTTAGGAGCATTCAGTTGTACTTTTTCAATCGTCGCATCCAAAGATTTTCTGATAGAACTGATTTTCTCAATTGTTTTAATCGCTGTTTTTTCAATCGCTTTAAGTATGAAAAGTATCCAGTATTCCCATTCGTCAGTTGTATTTGTTCGATGAAGCAATTTGTAGTATTCAGCTTTGTTCTCAATGATATACGAACTTAAATAAAGAATCGGAATGTCAATCAATTTATTCATGATTAAATAAAGTATGTTGAGAATTCTTCCGGTTCTTCCGTTTCCGTCATAAAATGGGTGAATACTTTCAAACTGATAATGAAATACAGCTAAATTTATAAGCGGTGATAAACTTTGTTCTGTGTCATTAAAGTGATTTATGAAATTTGTCAGAAGGTTGATAATTTCAATTTCGTCTTGTGGAGGCGTGTAAACTACTTCTCCGGTGTTGCTGTTTTTCAATACAGTTCCGGGTACATTTCTGATTCCTGCTGAGTTCCCAACTAATACTTGCTGGATGCTTTTTATGTCGTTTACACTTAAAAATCCTTGTTTCTCAACCAAATCAAAGCCAAGAAAAATTGCTTTTCGATAATTGACAACTTCTTTTGTCGCTGCAGAAATGTTCGACTTTTCAATTGCAATCGCCTTATACAATTCATCTTGAGTGGTAATTATATTCTCAATTTCAGAGCTGTCTTTCGCTTCTTGAAGCACAATCGCATTCACTAGCATCAGTTGATTTGGAATTGTTTTCGCAATCCCCTTTAATTCAGCCAATGCTGTAGCTGCTTTGGTTGTCTGTCGAAGAATTTTTATCGTTTCGACCTTTTCTGTTTTAGGTGGTAACTTTTCGAGTTTAGAATCTGGTGTCATTTGTCCCACATTTATTTAATCCGTCCCAAAAGTACGAAAAATGGTACATGTTGCAATCTTTTTCTTTATTTTTTTTACATGCCGACTAACGAGAGTCTGTGCAAAAACCTCCTATTCTCCCGTTTTTGTATCTGTTATGTTGTTTTTGACTAAAAGCAGCACTTTCTCCGTAACAGTTTTTTTGGTTTATATATTCACTTTGTTGTTTTATATATTCACTTTTTTGATTTATATATACACTTTGTTGCTTTATATATTCACTTTGTTGATTTATATATGCATTTTGTTGGCTTATATATATACTTTTTTGATTTATATATACACCTTGTTGCACAAGCCTTCCTTACCTTGTATTTCAGACGCTGTCAGTTGTTGAAACGTTGAATTGTTGAACTGTTGAATCCGCCTCTGTCTACTGCATTCTTAATTCTCAATTTTCAAAAAAAAAGACTGTTCGTTTCGGAACAGTCTTTTTTCGATATTGAGCTTTTTCTCCCGGAAGTAAAACTTCCGTGGAAAAAGTGTGTTGAATTTAGAATTCTATATTGGCCATACGTTTGTAGCCGGTATAACGCCATTTGGCATTTTCTTCGGCAGCAACGAACAGTTCTTTTGCTTCTTCGGGGAATTGTTTCATCAACGATGTGTAACGTACTTCTCCTTTGAGGAAGTCCTGGAATTTTTCCCATTGTGGTTCTTTCGAATCGAGTTGCATTGGGTTCTTTCCTTCAGCTTCCAGTGCAGGATTGTAGCGGTACAAATGCCAGTATCCGCAATCCACAGCATTTTTCTGTTCTTCGTTGGCTTTGCCCATACCTGCACGCAGTCCGTGACTGATACATGGTGAGTACGCAATAACGATAGATGGTCCATCATAAGCTTCGGCTTCGCGAATGGCTTTCAGTGTCTGTGCCTGGTTAGCGCCCATGGCTACCTGAGCTACATATACATAACCATAAGTGGCAGCAATCATACCAAGGTCCTTCTTACGAATTCTCTTGCCAGAAGCAGCAAATTTGGCAACAGCGCCTACCGGAGTAGATTTCGAAGCCTGACCTCCTGTGTTAGAATAAACTTCGGTATCGAGTACCAGAATGTTTACATTTTTACCCGAAGCAATAACGTGATCCAATCCACCGAAACCGATATCGTATGCCCAGCCGTCGCCACCTACTATCCATTGCGATTGTTTCACAAGGTATTGGGTAAGACCCGAAATGGTAGCACATTTATCACATTTCTTTTCGTTAACGAGTGGAGTGATTTTGGCAGCCAGTTCTTTCGATTTGTCGGCATCGTTGCGGAATTCAATCCATTCGGTAAATAAACCTTTCAATTCGTCCGAGCAGCAATCTTCGGCTATCGCTTCTGTCATCAGGCGTACCAAACGGTCGCGCATATTGTCGTAAGCGAATACCATACCCAAACCAAACTCAGCATTGTCCTCGAACAATGAGTTGGCCCATGCTGGTCCGCGTCCGTCTTCGTTGGTAGTGTATGGAGTTGATGGCGCCGAAGCAGAATAAATAGAGCTACAGCCTGTTGCATTCGAAACCATCTGACGATCGCCGAAGAGCTGAGTTACTAATTTTACATAAGGAGTTTCACCACAACCGGCACAAGCACCCGAGAATTCGAACAATGGAGTAGCAAGCTGTGAGTTCTTAACGTTGGCTTTTGTATCGACAAGATGTTGTTTTGTTTTTACTGTTTCAACGCAGAAATCCCAGTTGTCCTGATTTTCGTATTGAGTTTCGATAGGCACCATTTTCAATGCTTTACCGTTTTTATTGCCC
Source organism: uncultured Paludibacter sp. (assembly GCA_963678465.1). Classification (GTDB taxonomy): domain Bacteria; phylum Bacteroidota; class Bacteroidia; order Bacteroidales; family Paludibacteraceae; genus Paludibacter. Next base: position 1,719,093 of record OY782858.1, on the reverse strand, counting down.
GGACAAACTTCAGCACAGTTGTCGCAACCCATACAGTCGAGCACGTCAACCTGAATACGGAAGCTCATATCGGCAAACTGTTTTCCGTTGGCTTTCAAAGTGTCGGCAGCAAACGGAGCTTTAGAGGCTTCAACAGCATCCAACAGGAACGGACGAATAGCAGCGTGAGGACAAACGTAAGCACATTGGTTACACTGGATACAGTTGTCTTTGTCCCAAACAGGAACAAATGCAGCTACACCGCGTTTTTCAAACTTAGAAGTACCCTGAATCCAGGTGCCATCTTCACGTCCTTTGAATGCCGAAACAGGAATGTCGTCGCCGGCTTGTGCGTTGATAGGTTCTACAAGGTTTTTGATAAAGGCAGGAACTGCTTTGATCAATTCATCTTCGTCGGCAAGGAAAGCCCATTCAGCAGGAACATCAATTTTGGTGTATTCACCACCTCGATCAACAGCTGCATAGTTTTTATTGATAACATCTTCTCCTTTTTTACCGTACGATTTCACAATGGCGTATTTCATTTTCTCAACGGCAAGTTCGTACGAAATTACGTTTGTAATTTTGAAAAATGCCGATTGAAGAATGGTGTTGGTGCGGTTGCCCAAACCTATTTCCTGCGCAATATTTGTAGCATTGATGGTGTACAATGTGATATTGTTGGCAGCAAGGTATTTCTTTACTTTCACCGGAAGATGAGTTTTAACTTCTTCTTCGCTCCAAACAGTGTTCAGAAGGAAAGTTCCGTTTTTCTTCAAGCCTTTGGTTACATCGTACAAACGCAGGTAAGCCTGAACGTGACAAGCTACAAAGTCGGGGGTGGTTACCAAATAGGTCGAACGGATAGGTGTAGTACCAAAACGAAGATGCGAACAAGTGAAACCACCTGATTTCTTCGAGTCGTACGAGAAATAAGCCTGAGAATATTTATCGGTGTTGTCGCCAATAATCTTGATAGAGTTTTTGTTCGCTCCTACAGTACCGTCGGCACCTAAACCATAGAATTTAGCTTCGTAAATGCCCGAGCCACCCAGCGGAATTTCTTCGCCAAGTGGGAGGGAAGTGAAGGTAACATCATCAACAATACCTACAGTGAAACCATTGCGTGGCGATGGTAAACCTAAGTTTTGGTAAACGGCCAATACCTGAGCAGGAGTAAAGTCTTTAGAAGAAAGTCCATAGCGTCCGCCTACTACCAACGGTTGATTTTCGGTGCCATAAAGCACGTCTTTTACATCGAGGTACAATGGTTCGCCACCGGCTCCGGGTTCTTTTGTACGGTCGAGTACACAAACACGTTTTGCTGTTTTAGGCAATACTGAAAGGAAATGTTTAGCCGAGAACGGACGATACAGGTGAACAGAGATCAAACCTACTTTTTCGCCTTTTTCAGTAAGGTAATCAATACCTTCGCGGATGGCTTCAGTCGACGATCCCATGGCTACAACTACACGGTCGGCATCGGGTGCTCCGTAATAATCGAACAAGCCGTAGTTACGTCCTGTAATTTCGCCTAATTTGCCAAGATATTCTTCAACAACTGCCGGAATGGCATCGTAGAATGGATTCGAAGCTTCGCGGGCCTGGAAATAAATGTCGGGGTTTTGGGCAGTACCACGCACAACAGGGTGTTCGGGGTTCAGTGCACGATCGCGGAATTCTTTCAATGCATCCTGATCGAGCAAGCCAACTACAGCTTCCTGATCTATTTCTTCAATTTTCTGAATTTCGTGCGAAGTACGGAAACCATCGAAGAAGTGAACGAAAGGTACACGTGTTTTGATGGCGGCAAGGTGAGCGATAGCTGCTAAGTCCATTACCTCTTGTACCGAACCTGTGGCAAACATAGCACAGCCGGTCTGGCGAACAGCCATAACGTCCTGATGATCGCCAAAGATGGAAAGCGCATGCGAAGCCAATGCACGTGCCGAAACATGATAAACGCCCGGAAGTAATTCTCCGGCCACTTTATACATATTAGGCACCATAAGCAATAAACCTTGCGAAGCGGTAAATGTAGTAGTCAATGCACCAGCCTGAAGCGAGCCGTGCATAGCTGCTGCTGCTCCACCTTCCGATTGCATTTCCTGTACCTGTACTTTTTCGCCAAACATGTTTTTGCGGCCACCGGCTGCCCATTCGTCAACATATTCTGCCATTGTCGACGATGGAGTGATGGGATAAATCGCAGCTACTTCACTGAACATATATGCAATATGTGCAGCAGCCTGGTTACCATCACAGGTTAAAAATTTTTTTGTTTTAGCCATTTTTGTTTGTAATTATAATTGTTTTAAATTTTCTATTCTTGTCTTTTGTCTTTGTTCTTTTGTCTTTTGTCTTCTTTCTCAATAAAGAAACCCGAACAACCAGAGCGGAATCTCGTTTTTATTCCCTACTTCTGCATCATTCAATACGTAAAATACTTTCGACGAATGATTGTGCTGGTGTTTGTGGTCGCATCTGAAATGGTATTGATGATCGATACTGAATTCGTGCTGATATCTGCTCAGGTTCACCTTGTGTTTGGCATGCAGCGCATTGTAAAAAAATGTACGGCATTCGGCCTCTTTATCTATGCCTTCGTGACTTACCACATGCATCAGGTTGGTGTTCTGGACGTAAATTTGCTTTGGTTTTTTCGGAAATTCTTCTCCTTCGGAATAAAGCAAATTCAGCAAGCGTGCATCCTTAAGGTACTTGATGTAATTCATTATGGTGGCGCGCGAGGTTTCAATTTCTACGCTTAACTGACTTATATTGGGCCCGGCGGGTGCACTTGTCATCAGGATGTAAAGCAGTTTTCTTATCTTGGCCAGGTATTTAAGGTCAATTTGTTTGATAAGCAAAATATCCACCTCCAGCATCATGTTCATGGTTTTGAGCAGGTTTTCCGAAAAGTTACGCTGCTCGAGAAAGAAAGGGTAAAATCCATGTACAAGATAAGATTGAAAAAAATCGAGCGGTTTTACTTTTGCACAAATTTCGCGGGCTATTGCCACATGATTTTGCATAATTTCGTCGAGCGAATACGATCTGAAAGCAGATCCGGAGCTGTAGTTCAGGTATTCGCGAAACGAAAATCCTCTCAGATTATAAGATACCACTATGTCCTGTATGTCGGTGTTGTTCTCAATCAGTCGCATTACCGACGATCCTGAAAACACAATATGTAATTCGGGATAGGTATCGTAGCACTCGCGCAATTCACTCGACCAGTTTTCGTATTTAAAAGTCTGATCGATAAGCAGTGTTTTACCCCCCTGTTTGCAAAAGTCTCCTGCAAACTCTACTAATGTGTGTTGGGTGAAATATAAATTGTTGAAATTGATGTAGAGGCATGAACGATCGGTTCCAAAATGTTCTTTGGCATATTGAAGCAAAAATGTTGTTTTTCCTACACCCCGGCTTCCTTTGATACCAATCAGTCGGTGGCTCCAGTCTATTTCATCCATCAACTGCCGACGAACCGGCGATTGCACGTGTTCGACCAAATAGTTATGTGTTTTATAAAACGCCTCCATTTACTGTTATTTTGTCCACAAAATTACGATAAATAATTTGTTTTGCAATGTGGAGATGGCAAAAATCAACAAAAAAGTATTATCTTATTGATATGTTACAATTTAAAAAAGTAATATTTGTATATAAATACAATAATGTTGTAAAATCGATGAAAGTAACTGAAAAAAGATTCCTGCTGGTGATGCATTGTGAAGCAATGGCAGAAATAGCAAATAAACGCCATGGTGCCGGTGGTGTTGATGCTTTTTTCGGCGTTGAATATCAATCTTGTGGAGCAGGTGGAGTTGTTCTTTGGGGTCAGGACAAAAAACTCCCCGATACGCTCATTGCCTATCGGGGAGAAGTACGTTGACAAGTATGGGTATATTATTTTTCTAAAATTCCCTTTAATTTGTTCAATCCGAATTCGAAATCACCTCCAATCAATTTATCAAAATCCAGAAACAGCAGCGTAATGTTGGTTGGATATTTCATTACCCCTTCGAATCCCCACTTTACAAGCGTTTTGTTTTCGCCTATGCTGTCCAAAGTCATGTGCGCCATATTGGTGTCTTCCATCGGTTCTTTGAAGCGTAATTCGTAATCAATCCGTTTGCCCGGATCAATTTTAGTGATCTCCTGTTCGCCCGAACCTACATTTTTGTTTTCGCTTTTCCATGCCGAAACAAAGCCTACAGTGCCATCCACTCCGCTGAAAGTCTTTTCCATGGCGGGGTCGGTAGTGGCCCATTTACTGAAGTTGTTCTGATTTTTTAATAAAACCACGTAGTTATAAACCTCCTGCTTGGGCTTATTTATTTCAATTTGTTTTTCTACAGCAAAATCCTTTCTAACAAACAATGCTGTCAGCAATATCAATCCGATAATTGATACCACCACTATTAAAATCCATTTAAGTGCTTTCATAATATCCTGATTTTTTAAAAATTATATTCTTAAAAACAAAAACTGGTATCGAAAAGTTCACCCGTTGATTGCTTGTGTAACTCCATTGAAAAAAATATTTTAAAATATTTGGGGTCAATAGATTGTTGTTGAAAAAATATTTTATATATTTACGGCGTTTTTTTACAACTTGTTGTTTTTGACCAGTGTACAGCCTTAAATGCTGATTAAATATAGACTCAATTTTTTAATATTAAAAAATTTATCATTATGCCACAAGAAAATTTAGTGTCTACAATGATACCAGTCGAAGTTTCTGCTGATATCAATGCCAAACTGACTGCATTGCATGCAGCGTTGGCCGATTATCTGTTGTTCAATCTGACCCCAACCGAAAGATTGGAATTAAGTAAAATGGGCGATAAAACTATTGCCTTTGTTCAAAAATCGCTTGAATATGCCGAAAAGAATCCCGCTTTGGTACCCGGTTATCTCGACATAGCCGAAGCCAAAAAAGATTTGTTATTTTCACAAGATCTGAATGCTATCCTGAAACAAGTATCTACCCTGCAAAGAGCCATTGAAGATACAGTGATGGTAGCTGGAAGCGAAGCATACAATGCTGCGCTTGTGTTTTACAGCTCTGTAAAAGGAGCAAGTCGTGTAAATGTGCCTGGTTCCGAAGCTGTTTACAACGACCTTCAACAACGCTTTGCCGTGAAAGCTAAAAAAACGGAAACAAAATAAACCGGCCCATAAAGCTGTACACAGGTAAAACCAAACGCCATTCCCATTTCCCCGGTAGTGGCGTTTCTTATTTCGGGTTTTGCAACTTCATAATGGCATGCACACTCAAAAACATAGGGCAACGGGTCTTTTACATCCGCCGCCGCATGTTTCAGAAGGCTTATCCTGTCTTTTACACGGTCTATCGCATGTTTTAGAGCCTTCAACCTATCTAAAAGATACGATTCCGGATGTTTTACAGAGTATATCCTATCTTTTAGTGCCTGTACCGGATGTTTTAGGGGGTGTAGGGTGTGTAAAAGATAGGAGAGGGGGTGATTGAGTTAAAATTCAGTTTTCTGATAAATATCGATAGCTATATATTCTACATAATGTTTTTAGATCTTGAATCATATCGTTCTTTATTTCTTTTTCGTTCTTCAAAAATTGGTGTAATATAATCAATAAAAGCCTTTTGTTGTTTCTTCTTGTCATTAAATTGAGGCATTCTGTGTGAACTGTTGAAATCAACAAGTTTTGTGAAATGCTCATCTCTATTCATTATTCTATCAATATTTACTTGTGTTTGGAAGTAGTGTTCGTATTCTTCGAAATAAAATACATTGATTGATTTTATGTTTTTGTGATTTAAAATTTGATTTAAAATAAGCTTGTCTGACAAACCACATGAATGACCTAGGATAGTAACATTGATACTTTCAGTTCCGTACAAATAATTTGTGAGTAATTTTTCATTCTCAGTTCGTTTGTATAAATGTTTTTTTATATTGCGCATATATTCATTGTTGCCTTTATCAATCAATTCTCTTGATTCTTCATCATTGGCTGCATAGCCAAAAATAATCGGATTCTTTGGGTTGGATAATTCTCCATGAATATGGATTACCTGACTTTCTTTGATTTCATTCGAATATAGCTTTTTAAGAGTATCTGTATAATTGAAATTTAGAATTATAGTTTCCTTGGAATCGACAAGAGCAATCATTTTTTTATAACTTTCTAAAGCTTTTACATTTTTTTCTTGTTCTTTTAAATACTCAACTAAATAATCTTTGAGAATTTCAAATTCAGAATTCAATGTTTTTGGGTCTTTGAAGAAATATGTTCCATTATCTGTTGTATTTAAAAGTTCAAAATACTTATTTTCAATGTCACACCAATATTTAAGAGAGAATTCCCAAATTAAATCACGAATAAATATATTTTTAAAATTTTCTTTAATGAAATAGTTTCCATACATTATTTCATTTCTTAATTCTTGAATATTTTCAATACCAACTCCAAGTATAAATGCACTTTCAAATTTATTTGATTTAAACTGTTCCTCAATAAGATACTCAATAAAATGATTATAACTTGTTTTTAACCCATGTGCCAAGTCAAATCCGTTACCAATGATCAGTAAATTATTCATATCAACAATCTTTATGTGTTTTAAATTCACAAAGATAGAAATAATGTTTAACTAAACAAACAACTCCCCGATATGCTTTCGCCTATCGGGGAGTTGCTTCATTTGTTTGTCAGTGCTTATTGCTTTTTATCCTTATCGAAAAAGAAGGGTAATTTCTTTTTCCATGCCAAAACAAAAATACCCAATGCATACAAACCTACATTGAAAATGCCAATAGAAAAGATACCTACAGAGAAAATGCCGGCCGAAAAGATGCCAATTGAAAAATTACCTGCTGCAAATACGCCCATGGCATAAGGACCCGAAGAAAAATAATCGAAATGGAAATTACCGATACTGATTTCGTTTCCATGGGTGGCCACTACTAACGCTCCAATAAGTAAAAGAGCTACTGCTATTAAAAGAATCCAATGTTTTTTCATTTTGTTGATGTTTTTAAAATGTTGATACTAATTTGTTTGTTTTTAAAACTGAGACAAAATTAGATCAGGCAAAACACATAAAAAAACATTAGGGATATTCGGTGGGTATTTGTGACGAACGGTAAAGTGCAGTGTCGAACTGCGTAGGTGCGGGATAAAGTGTTGTGCTTATCGGAGCGAATTTAGTTTTTCCTTTAAGCTTTTTGAGAAATTGCGCGATACAGGAATTTCAGTATCGGTATGTTTCAATGCCAATCGGAGTCCCTGAGAGTTGCCTTTCACTTCGGCAATTTGGGACGCGTTCACCAAAAAAGCCCTGTGGCATTTCAGTATCGAACTGTGTTTTTCGAGTTGCAGTTCGGTGCGTTTAAGGGTCGACCGCAAAAGCGTGTTTTTTAGCACACCATCTTTGTGGTAGTATATTTCTATATAATTTCCGGTGGATTCGATGTACAGCAGGTTGGATAGTTCGAGCTGAAAACTGTCTTTTTCGTTATCGGCTATCAGGATTACCAACTCATCATCGGCTGCTTTATTCTCGATTTTCAGGCTACTGTTGAATTCCTGAGCCAGTTTTAAATTTTCGGTCAGCCATCTGTTCTGATTAATAATTGTAAGCGCTGTTATGGGGATTAACCCGACGGCGAGTGTAACCAGTTGAAAATAAATGAATGCCTCCCAACTCCAATGCAAACTGAAAACAGAAGTATAGATAAAGTTCCCAAGTCCGACGCTGAAAATAATCCAGCTAAGCCAAATGAGTTGTTTTTGTACTGTCCATTGTTTATAGTCGAATTGCTTTTTGAAGAAATATTGAACCACAACTATGTCGACAATCATCACTATCATTGTTACAACACCAAATCCCAGGCAAAACAAATACTTGAATTCGCCTGTAACCTGCGAAAGTCCAAAGGGTTGAAAAACAAGCATAAAAAGACCGATAAAAAGACTAATCGAAATTATTAATCTCCATTTATTGGTATGCAAAGGATACGGTTGTTTCAAATACTCCCTGATCATTGTTGTTTTTTTTACAAAAATAATGAAAATTTGCCGAATCAGGCGCACGAGGATTTATTCTTACCAACAAAAAACTCCCCGATACGCATCAGCCTATCGGGGAATATTAGTTTTATTATCTTCAATGGAGTAAGTTTAAGTCCCAACTGAAAACGTGATTTAATATAAATCATAAAGAATAATAAATAGATTTATTTGTTATTTTTTTAAACTTTATCGTTGAAAAATTTGTTGTTTTATTGAATTCGTATATCTTTGTGGCATGAATTACAATAATGAGCGAAAATGTCACAAATATTGAAGATGTACGGCGGTTTTTAGATGATTTTCATTTGAAAACCAAAATCTTCGATATTGTGTTTCTTGATAATAGGGATAAAAACTTTAAATCATTACTTACATTAGAAATCAGTTCTTTACGGCGTAAGCAAATTATTGCCGGATTATGTGCCCGGGATTACTCGGAAGGTCCTTTACCAGATACATTGCACCATATTTCAGATATGTGGGTGTTTGGTAAAAAAGTAAACAAACAGGAGATTTATATTAAGATTTCGATGGGGCGTCCTGACAATAAAACAATATGTATTTCCTTTCATATTGCTGAAAAGAGTATGAAATTTCCTTTCAAAACAACAACAAAATGACAAGTCCATTTACAGGAGGCGAAGTTCTGCTGATAAAAGAGCCAAGAGAAGTAGAGTTTCGCGGTTCAAAATTTCACATCGTTCATCACAGTTATCAGTGTGTCGACACAGGTGAAAAATTCACCGATACCCGCTTGGATGAACTGAACGTGAATCAGGTGTATAATCAATATCGGGAAAAAGAAGGAATTCCTTTTACCGATGAAATTGCTGCATATCGTAAACAATACGATTTGCCTGCCACTAAAATGTCGCAATTGCTGGGCTTTGGTGTGAATATGTACGGAAAATATGAATCCGGAGAGATTCCCAACTCTTCTAATGGGAATTTAATAAAGATTAGTAAGGATCCTGAAGTGTTCAGAAACTATTTAAATATTAGTAAACTTCACCAATTTGCTGACAAAGATAAAGAACATATTCTACGAAAAATAGAAAAGGCGGTTGAGCGAAAGTACGAGAATATTCAACATCAATTCGAAGAATATGCTGCGTTAGGAAATACTGATAGAGGTGTGCTGACCGGTTTTGTAAACCCGAATCTGGGAAAAGCGCGTGAAATGGTTGTGTATTTCGCAAAGACATGCACTCCCTTTATGACAAAGATGAATAAATTGCTCTTTTATTCCGATTTCCTGAATTATCGACGTACGGGTTATGCCATTAGTGGAATGGCGTATCAGGCAATACCTAAAGGGCCCGTTCCCCAGCGATACGATGGCCTGTATGGGAATGTGTCGGATATAGTAGAACGTAAAGAAGAGTTTTTTACGGAAGAGATTTCGGGTGAAAGATTCATAAGTATGAAAGAATTTGATGCATCATTGTTCACTGAACAGGAATTAAAATCAATGGAAATAGTTGCAAACAGATTTAAAAATACAGCAACCAGAGATATTGTAAACATAAGTCATGCAGAATCAGCGTGGTTCGAAAATGAGAAAAACAGAAATTACATTTCATATCAATATGCATTTGATTTGAAGGCTTTGTAATTTCTTTTTTAAATAACACAACTCCCCGATAAGCACTAGTCTATCGGGGAGTTTATGTTTATGGCAACGCACCTGCTTTGGGAGCAGGGGGTCGTGGGTTATTATTTCGCCATTTCAATAGCCACAGCCACTTGTACAGTAGCTCCAACCATTGGGTTGTTACCCATACCCAGGAATCCCATCATTTCTACGTGAGCGGGAACTGAAGAAGAACCTGCGAACTGAGCATCACCGTGCATACGTCCCATAGTGTCGGTCATACCGTAAGAAGCAGGACCTGCACCCATATTGTCAGGGTGAAGAGTACGTCCGGTACCACCTCCTGAAGCAACAGAGAAATATTTGCGACCGTTTTCGATACATTCTTTTTTGTATGTACCGGCAACAGGGTGTTGGAAACGGGTTGGGTTGGTTGAGTTACCTGTGATGGATACATCAACACCTTCGGCGCGCATGATAGCCACACCTTCGCGAACATCATCAGCACCGTAGCATTTTACGGCAGCACGGATGCCATCCGAATATGCTTTTGTGCGAACTACTGCTAAATCGCCTGTGGCATAATCAAATTCAGTTTGAACGTAAGTAAATCCGTTGATACGGGAAATAATCATAGCAGCGTCTTTTCCCAATCCGTTCAGGATCACGCGCAATGGTTCTTTACGTACTTTGTTAGCGGATTGAGCAATGCCGATAGCACCTTCAGCAGCAGCAAATGATTCGTGTCCGGCAAGGAATGCGAAACATTTAGTTTCGTTGCGAAGCAACATAGCAGCCAGGTTACCGTGACCAAGACCTACTTTGCGGTCTTCGGCTACTGAACCGGGGATACAGAATGCCTGCAAACCAATACCGATAGCTTCGGCAGCTTCAGCAGCAGTTTTACATCCTTTTTTGATGGCGATAGCTGAACCTACCACGTAAGCCCATTTTGCGTTTTCGAACGCGATATTTTGGATGCCTTCGCAAATTGCATAAGGATCGATGTTTTTAGCAGCACAAATTGCTTTGGCTTCGTCGATATCTTTGATACCGTATGTATTAAGAGCCGCATTGACTTTGTCTATACGACGGTCATAACTTTCAAATAACATAATATTTTAAATTTAGAATTAATAATTTAGAATTCAGAATTAATAAGTGCTTAATTTATATTTATGATTGGGACTGTAAGTTATTACTTTTGCTACTGTTTATAATTGAAACTAAAAGTTTAATTAGTTCATTGCAATCAAAATAAATGCTCTCAAATTGTTTATTATTAATGAATTCAGTTTCAAATAGTAATTCAATCCAATAAGCAGATTCTTCAGCTTCTTTTAATGCAATATGTAGTTTTGCTTGAAAATCTTTTGTGCTTTGAGCTCGAATAGCCTCTCTTGTATTAGCTCCAATGCTTGTTCCACTTCGGAGTAATTGTTTTGAAAGAGTAAATTCCTTTTTATCGTTTTGAAGAAATTGATATAAACGAATTATTCGAATGGCAAAGACTTTACTTTTATCAGCAATAACGTTATTTTCCTTCATAATTATGAATTATGAATTTTTAATTCTTAATTAGTCTTGTCTTGGATCGATATATTTCGCAGCGTTATCAAAACGACCGTATTTGCTGGTCGATTTTTTCAATGCTTCGTTTGCGTCAACTCCTTTTTTGATTAAGTCCAACATTGGACCTACACGTACGAATTCGTATCCGCAAGCTTCTCCGTCTTCATCTAATGCCATACGGCTGATATAACCTTCAGCCAACTCCAGGTAACGAACACCTTTTACTTTTGTACCAAATGTAGTACCTACTTGCGAGCGCAAACCTTTGCCCAAATCTTCCAAACCTGCACCGATGGGCAGACCACCTTCTGAGAAAGCAGATTGTGTACGTCCGTACACGATTTGAAGGAATAATTCACGCATTGCTACGTTGATTGCATCACACACTAAGTCAGTATTTAATGCTTCAAGGATGGTTTTTCCCGGCAGAATTTCAGCAGCCATTGCAGCTGAGTGAGTCATACCCGAGCAACCGATCGTTTCAACCAATGCTTCTTCGATGATACCATCTTTTACATTCAAAGTCAGTTTGCAGGCACCTTGTTGCGGAGCACACCAACCCACACCGTGGGTCAAACCTGAAATATCAGTAATTTGTTTAGATTTTACCCATTTGCCTTCTTCGGGAATGGGAGCAGGACCGTGGTCGGGACCTTTTTTTACAACACACATGTGTTCTACTTCGTGCGAATAAATCATACTTTTGTTATTTAGTTAGTATAAAAAATAGTTTGATATCTTGGTTCTCAATTTCGGGTGCAAAAGTACACATTTTTTGCCTGTTATCAATGAAAATGTTCAGTTAAATAGAAGGTTATTGTAAACTTTTTTCGTTCTCATTTGTTGCGCTATTATACGACATCATTTTGCACTCTCATAAGTAGTTTAATCGTTATTTTTAATTGCTGTTTGTAAACTTACCCTAATATGTTTATGCTGAAATTCATTAAAATACATAGTGTACATGATTCAAATTACGAAGCTGTTTTTAATTTGTATAAAAGTTCGTTCCCACCGAATGAACGCCGAACCTGGGAGTCGTTGGAAGTGATACTGAATACTGACCCCAAGTTCAATGTGTACGCGATAGAAAATGAACATGGATTTGTTGGTTTTTTCAACTATTGGAAATTCAGCCGTTTTTACTACATCGAGCATTTTGCAATTCATTCTCAGCACCGAAATCATAGTTACGGTAGCGAAATTATCAAGTTATTTCTCTCGACTGTGAATTTACCGGTTGTACTCGAGGTGGAAATGCCTAAAACAATCACTGCCAGCAGGCGGATTCATTTTTACGAAAGGCTTGGCTTTTATGTAATGTCGAATTTTTACATGCAACCACCCTACGATGGAGAGTCGTTTTTATTGCCAATGCTGATCATGTCCAACGATTATCATTTCACGAACAAGCATTTTCATCTGATCAAAGAAGTGTTGTACAAGGAAGTGTACAACTTCGAGCGTCCGATGGAAGACAAAACAGTATAACTATATTTTCGGCGGTTTTTAGCAACCAACCTACAGATGTTTTTGAAGTCCCATGTCGCCGGCTATCCGAAACATATATTCGCGGGCAGCTTCATATTCGTTGGGGATGATGCCATCGAGTATAGCATCTTTAATCTTCATTTTAATATCGCCCACAGCGGCACAGGCAGGTAAATTAAAAGTTTCCATTATTTCGAGTCCGCTTACCGGCGGCTGAAAATTGCGCACCTTGTCTTTTTCCTCAATTTCTTTGAGTTTCTGACGTACCAACTGAAAATTAGAACGAAACCGTTTTACTTTTTCCGGGTTTTTTGATGTTATGTCGGCTTCGCAAAGCGTCATCAGATCATCTATATCGTCACCTGCATCGAAAAGCAGCCTGCGAACAGCAGAATCGGTCACTTCATCCTCGCTGAGCACAATGGGACGCATGTGCAACGAAACCATTTTTTGGACATATTTCATCTTTTCATTGGTCGGGAGTTTCATGTTTCTGAAAATTTCAGGAACCATTTTTTCGCCAATGAAATTATGATTATGAAAAGTCCAGCCCTGTCGTTGATCAAAACGTTTGGTGCGGGGTTTGCCTATATCGTGAAGCAAAGCCGCCCAACGCAGCCACAGGTTATCGGTGTTTTCGCAAAGTCCGTCGAGCACCGCCAATGTATGATAAAAATTGTCTTTGTGTCCGATGCCATCTTTAGTTTCAGCACCTTTTAATGCAAGTAATTCGGGAAAAATAAGTTCAAGTAAACCGGTTTTTTCGAGTAAAATAAAGCCTATGGATGGTTTGCGCGACATCATGATTTTGTTTAGCTCGTCGGCAATGCGTTCTTTCGATATAATGCTGATGCGCTCTTTGTTACGGGCAATGGCTTCGAAGGTGTTTGTCTCGAGAAAGAAGCCTAATTGCGCCGAAAAACGAATGCCGCGCATCATGCGCAGGGGATCGTCGGAAAAAGTGATGTCGGAGTTGAGTGGTGTGCGAAGCACAAAGTTTTGTAAATCGTTCATTCCGTTGAACGGATCCACTAATTCTCCGAAACGGTTTTTGTTCAGACACAAAGCCATGGCGTTGATAGTGAAATCGCGTCGGTTTTGGTCGTCCTCCAGTGTTCCGTCCTCAACAATCGGTTTGCGCGAATCGCGTTGGTACGATTCTTTACGGGCGCCTACAAACTCAACTTCCAGGTCGTTCAGTTTTACCTGAGCAGTTCCAAAATTTTTGAAAACCGTTAAGTGCGCTTTCTTTCCCAGTTTTTTGGCCACGGCTTCGGCTATCTCAATACCACTGCCTACTACCACCACATCAATGTCTTTCGACTCTCTTTTCAGGAAAATATCGCGTACATACCCCCCAATAACATAGCATTCTTTGGCTTGTTCGTCAGCGGCTTCCGAGATGATTTTAAAAATTTTGTCCTGTAAATATTGTTGCATCAAAGTTCTTTCTTCCGTGTCTTTATGAGTTGCAAAAATACGGCAATTAATTGAAATTACAAAAAACCGAATCACAGGGTCATAATAAACCCGACAACTTATATAAATAGTTGCCGGGTTTATTTTATATCCAGGTTATGCCTCTTCTTCTTTTTTCTTTTTTCTTGCTTTTAGTTTTACAACTTCATTTTCCAACTCTTCAATTTCACGTTCCTGACTGTTGATTGTTTTGAGCAATTCGTTCAATTCTTCGTTATCAATAGTAGTAGGGTATTGCGCTTCTACTCTTTCGAGGAAATCGGCCAGAATATTCATATAGTTCATAAAAGCATCGTAAGCCGACTCGTAATTCGTTCCATAAGGGTCTTTGTGACTCATATATCTGAAATGATCTGAAGATTGAAGCATTAGCCAATCGTGTTGCAAAGGTTTGTCGTTGCAGAGATTCACCCGTTCGCTGACGGCATAAAGCTTGTTCAGTGCTTCCTGTTGCAAGTCATTTCCCGTCCAGGGTGTCAGGTCTTTGTCGTTGCCCACCCAGCTCATGGGGAATGATACTGTTAGTGTGTCTACAGCATCTGTTTTCTTTACATAATCAGATGGAAGTACAAAATTCATTTCCTGCTCCATCGAGAAATAAGGAAGCGCTTTCAGAAATTCGAAAATGCCTGTATTTATTGAGTTTATATTTCCGAAAACCTCGTAACCCATTCCCAGATTTATAGTTTTTTCTTCGGCGGGTAACGCTGCAATCCATCCGATGAATTTTTCAGCGGTTAAAGATTGGTGTGTAAACCTGAAAGCCAGGTCATCACTTAATTTGTTGTTTCGGACGAGGAGCTTTAGTTTGGGAAGGTACGCATGTTTGTAAATGTAATTGGGGCTTTTCCAGCCCATTACGTGCTTGGCTTCATCAATCATCATTGTTTTATAGCCCATTTCAGCCACAGTTTCACCTATTTGATCTGAATAAATCAGTTCGGAGTTGAAAAATGTAGCGGGGCGTTTGCCAAATAGTTCTTCAATTTTATTGGCATGTAAAGTTACCTGGCGTTTAAATTCATCGGCATCGAACACCGAAGCCAACGAATGGGCATAGGGTTCGGCCAAAAATTCTACAGAGCCGGTTTTCGAGAGTTCTTTAAAGCTATCAATTACTTCGGGTGCATATTGTTCGAGCTGTTCAAGGGCAATGCCGGAAATGGAAAAAGAACATTTGAATTTGCCGTTCGAACTACGAATCATTTCAGCAATTGTTTTGTTAGCTGTCAGATAAGATTGTTCCGCTACTTTGCGAATGTGATCTTCAGTTTGAAAATCATCGTAATAATAATGATCTTGTCCGATGTCGAAGAAACGGTAGCGTTTCAGTCGCATAGGTTGATGTATCTGAAAATAAAAACAAATGTTTCGCATATTGTATGTCTTTTATAAATTGCTGATTGGTTTACTTTTTAAATTTTGATTGTCATCTGTAAGCATTATCGTATTACACTATCGTAAATGCCTCTTACTTTCAGACCTGCATCGTACCATTTAATGTTATTTACTTCTTCGCGTCCCAGTTCTCTGAGGCTTTTATACATCGAAGGATTTTTTACGATTGAGTAAATGGCATCAGCCATGGCGTCAATGTCCCAGTAATCGGTTTTAATGGCGTGTGTCAGAATTTCGGCGCAGCCGGATTGTTTTGAAATAATGCTCGGGGTACCTACCTGCATGGCTTCGAGTGGCGAAATGCCAAAAGGTTCGGATACCGAAGGCATAATATATACATCACTTTCGGCCAGCATTTCGTGTACCTGGCGACCTTTCAGGAAGCCCGTGAAGTGAAAACGGTCTGAAATTCCTCTTTTTGCAGCCAAATCAATCATGGCGTTCATCATATCGCCGCTTCCTGCCATTACAAATCGTACTCCTTTTGTTTTTTGAAGTACAAGATGTGCTGCTTCCACAAAATACTCAGGTCCTTTTTGCATGGTGATACGTCCAAGGAAGGTTACCACTTTGTCTTTGCGGGGCGTTTTTGTGAAAGTTTCAGCATCCGATAAGGGTTCTACAGCGTTGTGTACTGTGGTTACTTTGGCCGGATCCTGATTGTATTTTTCAATTACGGTTCTGCGTGTCAGTTCGCTCACTGTCATTATATGGTCGGCTGCATCCATTCCCCGTTTCTCAATGGCATAAACCGTAGGGTTTACCTGACCACGGCTGCGGTCGAAGTCGGTAGCATGTACGTGAATCACAAGTGGTTTTCCGCTTATTTGCTTGGCGAAGACTCCGGCGGGGTAGGTGAGCCAGTCGTGTGAATGGATGATGTCAAATTCGAGCTGATGCGCCAATACGCTTGCCACAGCTTCGTAATTCGAAATTTCTTCTATCAGGTTGTCGGGGTATCGACCCGAAAAATCGATACATCCTAAATCGTTTGTATATATTCTGTTGAAATTATATTTTATGCCGTTTCGCAACCAAAAGTATTCGTCAGGATGCATGACGTTGCCAATGCGGTGATTTACGTAATCCCAATTGTTTTCTTTCCAAACCACAGGCACATTACATGCTCCAATAATTTTCAGGAAGCTCTGATCCTCATCGCCGTAAGGTTTAGGTATTACAAAAGTAATTTGCATGTCGGGTTGCAAAGCCATGCCTTTGGTAAGTCCGTAACTTGCTGTGCCGAGTCCGCCCAAAATATGTGGAGGAAATTCCCATCCAAACATCAATGCCTTCATCTTCGTTATTTGTTTTCGTATTTCTTCAAAAATTCCAACACTCTCAAAACTTCAGCCACGCTCATGGCAAATGACATTCCTCCATGGCCTTTGTAGGGAGGATTTCCATCAAACAATTCAGGGATAGTACCTATACAAAGTTCTGTCATTTCGGCTTCAAAACCATTCAGCATTCTTTCGATAAATGATTTTCCACTTTGCTTGTATACTTTAAGATAGGCCGATACAAAAGCTCCGAAAGTAAATGGCCAAACCGGCCCGTTGTGATAGTTGCGGTTTCGCTCCAGCATTCCACCTACATAATTGGGACGATACGAGCCACTTTTAGGGCTTAGGCTTCGTAATCCCTTAGGCGTTAATAATTCTTTTGTTGTAATGTCCAACACCGATTTTTGTTGTTGTTTATCGAGCGGCGAGTATTGCAACGCTACCGCCATGATCATATTAGGTCGGAGTTCGCGGTCGGAATAATTACCATCTACATAATCATAAAGATAAGTGCCGTTCCAAAAAGTATTTATAAAAGCCTCGCGGGCTATTTCGGCCTGATAATCGAGTAGGTCGGCTGCATGTTCTTTGCCAGCTTCGCGGGTAAGCGCCGACGTGAATTTCAGGGCGTTGTACCAAAGTGAATTAATTTCGACAACATAACCGGTGCGTGGCGTAATAGGCAGACCATCTTCAACAGCATTCATCCATGTTACAGGTTTTTCTTTCCCGTTTACATACAGCAAGCCATTGTTGTGCATGAATAAGTTCGGGTGATTTTGTTTTCGAATGAAGGCTACGATTTCAGTAGCAATATTCTCGAATCGATCGGCCGCTTCTTTCAGGCTTGTGTACAAAGCATATTGCTGAAAAGTCCAGATGAGCCAAAGCAGTACATCCGGATCGTCGATTCCCTGTAGTTTAATGTTTTTTGTATCTCCGTTTAAAAACATTCTCACTTCTTCGAGCGAAGTTTTCATGATGTCGTCGAAGTAGTCCATGCGATCAATTGTAAGTGTGCAGCCCGGAAGCGCGATAAACTGGTCGCGGGCTCTGGCGCCAAACCATGGGTATCCGGCAAGTAAGTAAGTCCGGCTGCCTTCGCGTTTATAAAATTGCTGCGCCGAATTTTTTAAACAACTGAACATGTCGGTACGATGATGTCTTCGTTTTAACTCGTCGTCCCACATCGAAAGCAGTTTTCGGGGTGATGTTTCGGTTATGCCTGCCGAAAAAATAATTACTTCCCCCTTTTTGATGGGCATTTCAAAATATCCGGGTACTAAAAGGTCTTCTTTGTACTCGTATCCACGTTCCTGTTCTTTGTAGTATTCTATGTTTTTGTACCAATCGGGCTGATGGACATAAATATTTTTTTTCGAGAACTGCATATGAAGAGAAGGGTAGTTCTCGTACAGACACATATTAATTCCCTGAATACTTTCGTTGTATGCGGTGTTGGCTTTGTTATTTTCGTGTGTCAGTTCATTGACGCTTCTGAATGCTAAGAAAGGCTTGAATCTCAGCGTGGTAGGCGAGTGCGCTTCGAGTAGTGTGTATTTGATGAGTACCCTGGGCTCGAACGAAACCAATATTCGCTCTTTCGATAGTATCACACCACCCACCCTGTAGATGGTGCGCGACACCACTTCGCAGTCGAATTGACGGATGTATTTGTGACCATTCGGACTGAAATTATTCCCTTCGTACTTTTGAATTCCAAGATTGAACTCTGCTCCGTGCTGAATTACCGTTTCGTTCAGCGAGGAGAGCAATACATGATTCGAATTATCGATTTCGGGCAAAGGAACTACCAACTGCCCATGATATTTACGGGTGTTGCAATCGATCAACGTTGTGCTGTTGTAGGTACCTGCGCGATTGGTTCGTATCATCTCTTTCGAAAGAGATTTGTCGAGATTTGTCAAAAGCGTCTTGTCAAAATTAAGGTAGCTCATATAGTGGTCTGATTTAAATACATTGGTATAGATACAATAATTAACTGATATGTTGCTGATTTGCAAATGCAAAAAATACTGTATACCAGTTTATTTGATGTACTTCGTTTAGAGTTCGCAATTTATCCATAATATTTGTAATTTCAAAACAAATTGTTTAAATTATTTCGATAAGAAATGACCTGTCGGGATAATTAATTTAATAGACTGATTGTTAAGTTTATTATTTGTCAGGTTGAAATTATCAACTCAGAAATATCGTTATTTATGAAAAAACACAAATCAGGGTGTTCTGATGTTGATTGTAAAATTACTGTTCATCTGAAAAATATATTGTATTTTTGTCTGAAATAAAAGACAAACATCTATGCTTTTCAGCGAAAAACGTACACCTGCGCAACGGCAATTTTTACATGCTGTATTTGTTCCGGCCATCATCACGCTTTTTTTTATACTGGTTTTTGTATTCGAGAGAGGGATGGGTTGGGATTTTCATAAGGCCGGAATTTTGCCGCGCGATATTGAGCATGTTTCAGGGATTTTGACTTATGTGTTTATCCATGCCGACTGGGGGCATCTCCTGAATAATTCTGTATCGTTTCTGCTGTTAAGTTCCTGTTTGTATTATTTTTACAAACAAATATCTTCCAAAGTATTGCTTTTGTCTTACCTTATAAGTGGAATTATGCTTTGGATCATTGGGCGCGACAGTTGGCATATAGGCGTAAGTGGATTGATTTATTCAATAGCTTTCTTCTTGTTTTTTAGTGGATTGTTACGGAAACATATCCCTCTGATCGCCATTTCGCTGGTCATTACTTTTTTGTACGGAAGTATGGTGTGGCATATCTTTCCATGGCAGGTAAACGATCCCATTTCGTGGGAAGGACATTTGTCAGGTGGAATTACAGGTCTGGCGCTTTCGTTCATTTTTAGGAAAGATGGTCCGCAGAGGCCTGAAAAAATATGGGACGATGAGGATGATACATCTGACCTGGATTACTCCGGCGATGATGAGCCTGTTGATGAACTTCGTAATGACTGAACTTTCGGTGTCATTTTCAGCCTTCGTTTATTTTCCGTACCTTTGCGCAAAATCGTAATCCGTTCAGATAAATGTTAGATCTTATAAAAAGACGAATGGATGCGTAAATTATTCTATGACATTTGAAAAATTAGATCTGATAGAGCCGATCTTAAATGCTCTTAAACATGAAGGTTATTCCCAACCAACGCCTATTCAGGAAATTTCAATTCCAATTATACTTAAAGGACAAGATTTATTAGGCTGTGCGCAAACAGGTACCGGAAAAACGGCGGCTTTTGCCATTCCCATGTTGCAACAGTTGTATAAAATGGGTATCACCAAATCGAATCATCGTAAAATCAAAGCGCTTATTGTAACTCCTACGCGTGAATTGGCAATACAGATTGACGAAAGTTTTGCCGCTTATGGTCGTTTCCTCGATATCCGACATACTGTTATTTTTGGCGGTGTGAATCAAAATCCACAGGTAAGCCAACTGAAGGCTGGTGTTGATGTGTTGATTGCCACTCCTGGTCGCTTGCTCGATTTGCAAAAGCAAGGATTTGTAAAACTCAACGATTTAAGTATTTTTGTGCTCGACGAAGCCGATCGCATGCTCGATATGGGTTTTATCCATGATGTGAAAAAGTTGATTAAACTGATACCTGTTAAACGTCAGTCGCTGTTTTTCTCGGCTACAATGCCCGATGCTATCCGTTCGCTTGCCGGTACTATCCTTACAAAACCGCAGGAAGTGGAAGTAACGCCCGTGTCGTCGACTGCCGAAACTATTCAACAGGAACTTTATTATGTGGATGCGGCCAGTAAAAAAGATTTGTTGATTCATTTACTGAAAGATAAATCGATAAAAACAGCTTTGGTTTTTACTCGCACCAAACATGGCGCCGATAAAATTATGCGTATTCTGGTGAAAGCACAGATTAAAGCCGAAGCCATACATGGTAATAAATCGCAGAATGCCCGTCAGAGTGCGTTGAAAAACTTCAAGGACAGAACTACGCGTGTGCTTGTGGCTACCGATATTGCAGCCCGTGGAATTGATATCGACGATTTGAATCTTGTGATCAACTACGATATTCCGAACATTGCCGAAACTTACGTGCACCGCATTGGTCGAACCGGAAGAGCAGGGCTTGATGGTAAGGCGGTTTCGTTTTGCGACATCGAGGAACGCGATTATATCCGTGATATACAAAAGCTGATTTCAATTCAGATTCCGGTGATAAAAGATCATCCCTTTCCGGCCGAAAATGTAGAGGCGGTGAAGGTGGTAAAAACAAGAACCAAAACGAAAACGCCATCAGGCGCCAAAGACAAGGGGAAGCCCGATGTAAATAAAGTGCGCAGGCAGCGTCCCACAGTGAATACTCATGCCGACCAGGCGCCAAAAATTCTGATTCGCAAAGCACAATGATGAATAAAGCGAACAAAAATCTCCCAAAAAATTATACGGTTGTCTTTGTCAGTCAAATAATTATTTGTATCTTTGTCCCGCTTTAATAAAATCAATATTATAAATTTTAAAAAGTTAGTAAACAGTATGTTAAATCATTATGAAACCGTTTTCATTTTAACTCCCGTTTTGTCTGATGTTCAGATGAAGGAAGCGGTAGAAAAGTTCAAAGCCATTTTGACAGAAAATGGTGCGACTATCACCAATGAAGAGAACTGGGGCTTACGCAAATTAGCTTACCCAATTCAAAAGAAATCGACAGGTTTTTATTCCCTGTTACAGTTTGATGCCGATCCTTCAGTCGTTGCAAAACTGGAATTGCAATTCCGCCGCGATGAACGCGTGCTTCGTTTCTTATCGTTCCGTTTGGATAAATATGCTTACGAGTATGCCGAAAAAAGAAAGAATGTTAAATCAAAAGAAGTAAAGGAGAACTAAACCATGGCAGCAAATAACGGAGATATCAGATATCTTACCCCACCTTCAGTAGATGTAAAAAAGAAAAAATACTGTCGTTTCAAAAAAAGCGGTATTAAATACATCGATTACAAAGATCCTGAATTTTTGAAAAAATTCTTGAACGAACAGGGAAAAATTCTTCCTCGTCGCCTTACCGGTACTTCGTTGAAATTTCAACGTAAAGTAGCTCAAGCAGTTAAAAGAGCGCGCCACATAGCGTTGCTTCCTTATGTAACCGATATGATGAAATAATAAACAGGAGGAAAAAGTATGGAAATTATATTGAAAGAAGATGTAATCAATCTTGGTTACAAAGGAGATATTGTTAAGGTAAAAGATGGTTACGGACGTAACTTCCTTATTCCTACAAAAAAAGCCGTTTTGGCAACAGAATCAGCTAAAAAAATGTTGGCTGAAGACCTGAAACAACGTGCTCACAAGCTCGAACGCATCAAAAACGAAGCAATTGAATTAGCTGAAAAAGTAAAAGATCTTACTTTGTCGGTAGGCGCTAAGACAAGCACAACCGGAAAAATTTTCGGTGCTGTTGGCCCTATTCAAATTGCTGATGCTTTCGAAAAAGCCGGATTTGCCGTTGACCGTAAAGTTATCGTACTTAAAGAACCAGTGAAAGAAGTTGGTTCATACAAAGCTACATTAAAACTTCACAAAGAAGTAACAGTAGAAGTTGCTTTCGAAGTAGTAGCTGAATAAGTTTGCTGTTCAAAATCAAAAAGAAACCGGTATTCCTGCCACAGGAATGCCGGTTTTTTGTGTCTGTATGTTTGCTCAACTGCTACCGTTATTTGTGAAAGTTTTTTTCACGTGGGCTAATGCTGATTGATCAAAAGATATTATCTTTGTGAGATAAATAAAACAGATAAAATAATTATTACTCAGTTGATAATAAGTTGATAATTATATATAAACAATAAAAAACAGTAGATATGCATAGTTGGTTCGAATGTAAAGTGAAGTATGAAAAAACGGCAGAAGAAGGTAAAATTGTAAAAGTAACCGAGGCTTATCTCATTGATGCAATGTCGTTCACCGAGGCCGAAGAAAGAACAATTGAAGAAATGAAACCTTTTATCAGCGGAGAGTTTGAAGTGTCGAACATCAAACGTATGCGTATAAGTGAGTTGTTTTTCAACGAAAATGGCGATAAATGGTACCGTTCGAAAGTGAATTTTGTAACTATCGACGAGGAAAAAGGAATCGAAAAACGCACAGGAGTTACAATGATGGTACAGGCTTCGGACATGAAGGATGCCTTGAATGGCATCATTGAAGGTATGAAAGGTTCGATGGCCGACTACGAGATTGCAAATATCAGCGAAACTCTGATTATGGACGTTTATAAATACGGAAAAGAGTAAACGGAACCATGTCTGTTCAGCAAAACATAATTTCGATACGCAAAAACATTCCGGCACATGTTCAGCTGGTTTGTGTTTCCAAATTTCATCCCGACGAAGTGCTTCTTGAAGCTTACAACGCCGGCGAAAGAGTGTTTGGCGAAAGCAAGGTGCAGGAAATGTGCGGAAAGTACGAAAGACTTCCTAATGATATTCGCTGGCATTTTATAGGGCATTTGCAAACCAATAAAATAAAATACATTGTTCCCTTTGTAGAGCTGATACATGGAGTGGATACTTTTAAACTGCTTGTTGAGATCAATAAACAGGCAGAAAAACAAAATAGAAAAGTGAACTGCCTGTTGCAGGTTTATATTGCCAGCGAAGCAACTAAATTTGGTTTTTCGCCCGACGAGTTGAGAAGCTTGCTCGCATCAGCCGAATGGCTTGAACTTAAACATATAAACATAGCAGGCTTGATGGGAATGGCCACATTTACCGACGATAAAAATCAGATACGTTCTGAATTTAAGTCGCTTAAAGAGCTGTTCGACGAATTGAAAAACACATATTTTGCCGACAATACGTCATTTAAAGAAATTTCGATGGGCATGTCGGACGATTATCAGATAGCAATAGAGGAGGGGAGTACGATGGTAAGGGTTGGTAGTTCTATCTTTGGCGTCCGGAATTACTGAGAGTTGAGCAGTCCTGTTTTTTACTGATAAACAAATCGTCAGCCAATCTGCTTTGAACAGATAGATGAAAAAATCGATTTTAATGTTTGCAGCTTTGTTCGTTTTCAGCAGCTTTTTGCACGATAATGAACTTGTATTGTCCGACACCTTGTTGGACGATGAGAGCGTTTCTATCATTTTTTCGGGAGATATCATGGGTCATTCGCCGCAGTTTCAGGCCGCTTTCAACAAAAAAGACGGAACCTACAATTACGACATTTGTTTTCGAAATGTAAAACCTTATATCGACAATGCCGATATTGCGGTGACCAACCTCGAAGTGCCTCTCGCCGGGAAGCCTTACAGCGGATATCCTTATTTTTCGAGTCCCGATGCATTGCTCGATGCACTCAAAAATGCAGGTTACGATGTGATACTGACTGCCAATAATCATGTGCTCGATCGTGGAAAATACGGGCTGGAGCGTAGCCTGAAAATGATAGCAAACCGCAAACTCAAGCATGCCGGAAGTTATGTAAACAAAGCCCAGCGAGATTCAATTTATCCTTTGATGCTCGAAAAGAAAGGAGTGAAAATAGCCCTTCTGAACTATACTTACGGTATGAACGGAAATAAACTGACGCCTCCCAATATTGTAAACAGGATAGATACCAATGTAATAAAAAACGATATCCGCCGGGCAAAAATGAAACAGCCCGACCTCACAGTGATTACTTTGCATTGGGGAAACGAATACGAACTGCAAGCTGATACTGAGCAACAGATGTTGGCACGACTTTTTGTTCGCGAGGGAGTGGATTTGCTGATTGGTGGTCATCCACATGTAGTTCAGAATGCTGAATTTTTGAGTAATGGAACTTCGTTGGTGCCCGTGTTCTATTCTTTGGGAAATTCAATCTCGAACCAACGCAAGCCCCATACCGATGGCGGAATTATGGTAAAAGTTAAAATCGGAGTTCATTCAAAAAAAATAATAAGCACATCCTATTTGCCTGTTTATGTATACCGTGGCGTTTTAAACACACAATATCAATATCATTTAATTCCTACAATCGATTTTATTAAATCGCCACAAAGCTTCCCTCTTCCTGTTACCGATAGTCTTGCGCTCAGGTTTTTCGATACTGAAACCAAAAAAAGATTACCCGGATTTCCCGTGTTGGATGAAAATATGATTGGTTTCTAAGTCCGTAAAATCGAACTGTTCTTTTTCAGCAAACGTTTGCATATTTATTTTTGCATTCTCAAATAGAAAAATAACAGTTTTACAAAGAAAATGAATAACATTGCATTTCGTTGTAAAAAATCATTCATTCTAATACAATACATCATGTTAAACATTCAGAAGAAAATGAGTAATGCATTTTTTGCTTTACTCAGTTTGCCTGCCACAGCCATGGGTTTTGCACTTTCGGTGCAGATTTCCGCTTTAAGCTGGATTCTATCAACAAAATACGGACTCGATATTCACGAAATTGGTATAGTGTGGGCAGCCGGGCCTATAGCCGGAATTATTGCTCAGCCCATTGTAGGCGCTTTGTCGGACAATATGTGGTTCATGGGCGGACGCCGCAGGCCGTGGATAGTGATTGGTGGTATCCTGGCTGCTTTGATGATGCTGGCGCTGCCGAATCTTGAAATTATTCAGAAAATTTTCGTTGGAGGAGATGATCCTCAGGCCGGATTACTTTCAATAGCTGTCATTGTAGCCCTGACTTTCGATCTTTCCATCAATGTAAGTTTCAATCCTACCCGGTCGCTGGTAGCCGACTGTACGCCTCATAACGAACGTAGTAAAGGTTACACCTGGATGCAGACCGTTTCGGGAACTTTCGGGGTGTTGGCTTATTTTATCGGCGGCACACTGGGAAATATTTTTCTTATTTATTTTGGAGTAGCCGTAGCTTTGCTGGCATCTATTATTCCGGCTTTTCTGATTCAGGAGCCACGCGAACTGAAGGATGAAAAAGGCGATAACGCAGTGGCTCAATCAAAAACGTCGGTTCACGATATTGTGGAAGCCTTGTTGCCTCTTTCCGGATTTTTGCTTTATGGCATCTTCGTTATTTTCTCAAAATTATTTGGATTGCAAGTTACAGCCACGCTTCCTGTGTTTGGATACGAACTGGGAGTTGTTGAATTTGCTTCGGTGTTGTTGATCATTGTGAGTACAATTATTGTGCTTTTTAATCTTACCAAAAGCAAGGAAAAAAGTAATGAGTTTCAGAAAGTATTACTGGCTCATTCGTTTACATGGATTGGTGTGCAAACCATGTTTATCTATGCATTCTTTTACCTGGCTGAGGACCTGGGCCTTGGAGATCAAGCTGGTAAAATCAATTCCATCGCCTTTTTCATTCTTAGTTTGGTGAGCGCTGTATTACCGGTGTTAGTGCTGAACGGATTTGCAAAGAAAATTGGAATGGTGAAAACGCATTTGATTTGTGTATTCATTATGGCTTTGGGGTATGCCGGAGTTTTGTTTTTCGGTACTTCGGTGATTTTGTACTACATAATGATTGCCATTGCCGGTATAGGTTGGGCGTCGGTGGTTTCCCTGCCTTTTGCCATTATGAGCGAAAAAGTGGATCAGACCAAAATGGGTTTGTATATGGGCATTTTTAATCTTTCGGTAGTGTTGCCTCAATTGGTGGCTAGTTTCAAAATGGGCGAAGTGGTGAATGCTGCTTCGGATAAATCGGTGGTGTTCCTGATCTGTGCCGTTACACTGGCTATTTCAGGCGTTTTGTGGCTTTTTGTGAAGAACGATAAATAAACTGATGTCTTTTAAAAATTTAAAATACTGATATAACATTTTATAAGTTGGAGTGAGAAAAAGCAATTGTAAAAGTTCAGAAATAAATTGACTATCTTACTTTTTACTGTTATCTTTGCGGTGTTGAACCGCAGGTTATCGATAAGAAAAACAAAGAATCGCGGAATAAAGCTCTGCGATTCTTTGTGTTTTTACTCCATAGCTGCTGTATTCTTTTTTAAAAAATATGATTAAAAAATCCGTTCTCTTTTTGCTCATCATCAGCTTTTTTGCTGCGTGTGGAAATAAACCTGCGAATACGCAAACAACATCTTTGGCAGATTCGCTTGAGCTGAAATATGCCGAAGGATTTGCTGTGCGCTATTTCGAAAATTACAAAGAAGTAATTGTGTACAGTCCTTGGCAAAAGGGAAGCATTTACGCCCGATATTATTTGGTGAATGATGCAGCCACCCCAACACCAACTGATGGCACCAAAGTGTTGATTCCGCTCAAAACCCTGGCTGCAACTTCGGTGACCCATTTCGAGTTCTTGAGCCTTCTGGGGGAGCTTGAAACCATCAATGCGGTTTGTTCTCCGAAAATTATTTATAATGAGGAAATTAACAAAAGAATAGCTGAAGGAAGAATAAGTGACTTGGGCGATGCATTTAATATCAACGTGGAGAAAACGCTGCAACTCAAGCCCAATGCTGTGATGATGAGTGGTTACAATCAGAACGATCCTTATGCACAGCGCGTGTCGCAAGCCCAAATATCTGTGATTTTCAATAACGAGTGGATGGAAACGTCGCTGTTGGCACGGGCCGAATGGATCAAATTTGTTGCTGCATTTTACGATAAGGAACAAATGGCCGACAGTGTGTTTGCTGATGTGGACAAGCGTTATAATGCCATTAAAGTCAGGGCGGCGGGAGTAAGCAAACAACCGCACGTTATGTCGGGATCGAATTTCAGGGGCACCTGGTATATGCCTTCGGGGCGAAACTTTATGGGAAGACTGTTTGCCGATGCAGGCTCAAAGTATTTTTATGACAACGATACCACAGCCGGAAGCTTGCCGTTGAACATCGAAACGGTTCTGAAAAACTTTTCGCAGGCCGACGTTTGGCTCAACTGCAATTTCAACTCGTTGAATGAACTTATTCAGGCTGATACAAAACATGCGCTGTTCAGACCCGTGGCGCTGAAACAGGTGTATAACTTCAACAAACGTCTGTTGCCATCCACGGCCAACGATTTTTGGGAAAGCGCAGTGGCACGTCCCGACTTGTTGCTTGCTGATGTAATTGCAATTTTGCATCCCGAATTATTACCGGGTTATGAATTAGTATATGCCGAACAGTTGAAATAGTCTTAATTGTACTCCATATGCTTCTAAAATGACGTCCGAAGGTTCGGAAAGTAATTCTGAGCACTCAGCGGAGTCGTCCGAAGGTTCGGCTGATGATAATGAATGAAACAAATCAGAAAAGATAAGATTTTTAGATAAATACGAATGCACGCACGCAATACCATATTGTTTTTTACGCTGTCGGTACTTACTGTAGCGCTTTTCCTTGCCGATTTGGCCTGGGGCAGCATTCGCATTCCTATGAGCGAAATCTTTGCTGTTTTTACAGGGAACAACACCGATGTGATGAATTCGGAGATTCTACTTAATTTTCGGTTGCCCAAAGCCATTACGGCAATACTGGCAGGCGCTTCTTTGTCGGTAGCGGGATTGATGATGCAAACGCTTTTTCGGAATCCGTTGGCCGATCCTTATATCCTTGGTGTAAGTTCGGGCGCAAGTCTGGGCGTGGCTTTAATCACTATGGCTTCGGCGGCTTTGCCAATGGCAGTGGCTGGCAGTGGTTGGGCAATGATATTAGCTGCCGTGATGGGCGCTGCATTGGTGCTTCTGCTGGTAGTAGGTGTTTCGTTCAAAGTTCAAAATGCGGTTTCGCTGCTTATCGTGGGCATTATGTTTGGCACCATAGCCGGTTCTATTGTCAGCGTGTTGCAAAATTTCAGCAATCCTGATGCGATAAAGCTTTTTGTGATGTGGACGTTTGGAAGTTTAAGCGCCGTGACGTGGCAGTATATGCAGGTGTTGTTGCCAATTGCCTTCATCGGAATTGCCATGGCATTTTTTCTCCATAAACGACTCGATGGTTTATTGCTTGGCGAAAATTATGCCCGTGGTTTAGGTATTTCCATCGTTCAAACGCGTTTGCTGATCGTTGTGGCCACTGGTTTACTGGCCGGAGGTATTACTGCATTTGTGGGGCCAGTGGCTTTTGTGGGCGTTGCCATTCCGCACATTGCCCGAGGAGTTTTCCGCACGTCGAAGCATGGAATTCTTCTTCCGGCAAGTTTGCTTTGTGGTGCATCGTTGTTGCTGGTTTGCGATATAATTTCGCAAATGCCCACTTATACGCTACCAATCAATACCATTAGTTCGTTGTTTGGCGCACCTGTTATTTTGTGGATTATTTTAAAAAGGAAATAAAAACTTTAGAACTCATTAGAGCAATGTCAGTGTTATCGACACATAAACTTTCGATTGGTTATTCCCGAAAAGGAAAAAAAACAATTGTGCAGTCTGATTTGAATCTTCAATTACAGGCCGGAGAGTTGGTGTGTTTGATTGGTCCTAACGGCACCGGAAAGTCGACTTTGCTCCGAACGCTTGCTGCCCTCCAAAAGCCATTGAGCGGCGGTATAAAAATAAATGGCAGGGAAATAGAGCAGCTGAGTCAGCACGAAAAGGCCATGCAGATTGCGCTTGTGCTTACCGATCGGGTCGACATTGATAATGCAACGGTGCTTGATATGGTGTCGTTTGGCAGGCATCCCTACCGTAGCTGGTGGGGAAACTCGTCGGTTGAGGATGAGAAACTGGTGAGTCAGGCCATCGATATGGTACATTTGACGCATAAAAAACATGATTATTTTTCCGAATTATCCGATGGCGAGCGGCAGCGCGTAATGATCGCTAAATCGTTGGCGCAGGATACGCCCATTATAATGCTTGATGAACCGACGGCTCATCTCGACTTGCCCAATCGGGTCGAAATCATGTTATTGTTGCATAAACTGGCACACGAAACGGGAAAAGCTGTTTTGTTGTCGACCCACGAATTGGACTTGGCATTACAGGCAGCGGATAGTATATGGTTAATTACTGAGACTATGGGAGTGGAATGTGGCGTGCCCGAGGATTTGGTTTTCAATGGAAGTTTCAATCGGGCTTTTGAGTGCGATGCTTATTATTTCAATCCATCCAATGGTAATTTTTCGATGAATTATCCGCTGACGAAAGAAGTGTGGGTGGAAGGAGACAAAACCCGTATATACTGGACTTTCAGGGCACTGGCAAGGGCAGGGTACAGGGTGGTTGAAAACGCTGAAGTTGTGATCCGTATTGAGAATGATGCATGGTTTGTGAACAACAAAAGGTTTACGACAATTAAAAATCTTTTGAATGAATTGGAGCAGGTAGTGAAATAAGAAAAACGCAGTTGAAATTGAATTCAACTGCGTTTTTTCTGATTTTATGGTTAAATTATACACCTAACGAAGCTCTCACAGCTTCAACTTTTACGTTGGCAGCAGCATCAGCAGCATTGTAGTCGGCACGCGATTTCATTTTGCCACGCACTTCTATATAGAATTTAATTTTAGGTTCTGTTCCCGAAGGGCGAACCGAAATTTTGGTGCCATCTTCGGTGAAATATTGCAATACATCCGAAGTGGCAGGCATCGTCAATTCCGATACTTCTCCAGTGCTTACATTTTTCATTTGCAGCGTTTTGTAATCTTTAATAAACACAACTTTCGATCCGGCAATTTCTTTCGGTGGCATATTACGGAAGTCGCTCATCATTTTGGCAATTTCTTCGGCGCCCGATTTACCTTTGCGTACTACCGAAATACCTTTTTCTTTTCCGTAGCCATATTCAATGTAAATATCCTGCAATAATTCAAAAAGCGTTTTGCCATTGTCCTTGGCCCATGCTGTAATTTCGGCCATCAAGGTACACGACGACACTGCGTCTTTGTCGCGACAGAAATCTTCGGGAAGGAAACCATAGCTTTCTTCGCCGCCGCCAATATATGTTTTCTTGCCTTCGTTTTCGCGAATGACAGCTGCAATCCATTTGAATCCTGTGAAACAGTCGAACATTTCCACACCGTTTTTATTGGCAATATCCTTGATAATTTCGGTGGTTACAATTGTTTTTACTATGTATTCGTTGCCTTTCAGTCGGCCGGTTTCTTTCCAGCGTGTAATCAGATAATATACAAACAGCAGAGCGGTCTGATTTCCATTCACAAGTATCCATTCGCCTTTGTCATTTTTAATAGCAATACCCAAACGGTCAGCATCAGGATCCGAAGCCATTACAATATCAGCATCGGTGGCAATTGCTTTTTTTACAGCCATATCCAATGCCGCTGGTTCTTCCGGATTTGGCGAAATAACAGTAGGAAAATTTCCACTGACCACATCCTGTTCGGGCACATTGATAATGTTTGTAAAGCCATATTCTTTCAGCGCACGTGGAATAAGTTTCACACCGGTACCATGAATCGGAGTGTACACAATTTTCAGATTGCTGTTGCGTTTGATAGCCTCTGGCGACAACGAAAGTGTTTTAATAGCTTCGATAAATGCGTTGTCAATTTTTTCGCCGATAATTTCAATCAGTTCAGGGTTACCTTTAAATTTGATGTCGTCCACCTTTGTTTTGGTAACCTCAGTAATCACGTTTTCGTCGTGTGGTGCAATCATTTGAGCACCATCATTCCAGTAAGCTTTGTAACCGTTGTATTCTTTCGGGTTGTGCGAAGCCGTAAGTATAATTCCACTCTGACAGCCTAAATGACGGATAGCGAACGATGCTTCTGGCGTAGGGCGCAGGTCTTCGAAAAGATACACCTTAATGCCATTGGCGGAAAATATATTTGCCGATATTTCGGCAAAAAGGCGGCTGTTATTCCTGCAGTCGTGACCTATCACCACGCTGATTTGAGGCAGATCGGGAAATTGCGCTTTCAGGTAATTACTTAATCCCTGTGTGGCTGCCCCTACGGTGTAAATGTTCATGCGGTTGGTACCGGCACCCATGATGCCGCGTAACCCACCTGTACCGAATTCAAGGTCGCGGTAAAACGATTCGATCAATTCGGTTCTGTCCTCCGATTCGAGTAAACGACGAACTTCGGCTTTAGTTTCTTCATTGTAATTGCCGTTAAGCCATGTAGTTGCTTTTGCAATCACTTCGTTTAATAAGGCATTGTTTTCCATATTAATAATTGTTTAATGGTTTCTGTATTGAACGATAAAAATAATACAATTGTTTCGAATAAGAAAATTGATTTATAAAGTGAATGAATAGCCAACTTTGAGACTAAAAAATGAATGAGCAAAGGTTTTCAGTCCGATTTCAGGTTGAAGATGAAATGGAGCTATGCTGTATTGAATTCTGACGGGAATTGTATGACTTTTATTGATTTGAAAGTCTTTACCCACGCCTGCGTACAAACCCCAAAGTGGACTTTTGAAGCTGTATTTTTGCTCAAATACGTAATTGTTATCCATCTGCTTATATTCAGCATTATTTTGTCCAACAAGAAATGAAAAGTACGTTCCAAATTCAAATACAGGTTTTATTTTTAAATTAAATAAAGTTCCTGATAACGATAATGATGGCATTATTTGAACTGAATTATTTTTGTATAAATACATTTTAAATAGTTCTTTCATGTATAGTTCTTTGTTGAACTTAACATTAGCGACCTTAATCCCCATATTCACTTGCATTTTTTTAGAAAATGGAATAAAATTAAAGCTGCTGACTATCTGTATAGCCGGCTGATATTCATAATACTTTGTCCATTTCTCATTCTCGATATTTACTAGTTCATAAACCAAATTCTGAAGTTCATTCTGCTCAAAACATAAATAAGGTGTAATCACTATCTTTTGTGTTTCCTTCTTTTGAATATAAGTTATACAAGCATAATCATTGCATACAAGATCGTGATATTTTTTAAACAAAAGAATTAAACTGTTTCGAGTGAAAGCTGTTTTTGGGATTTGATTCATCATTTCAGGATGTTGTTCAAAAATAGCTTCTAATATTTTTGTATTTCTTTTTTTTAGAATACGATTTGGAATGCTTTCGTTCGGACTTATGAGTTCTACGAGTCTGTTTCCCTGAGAAGTTATTTCGGCGACATAAATTACTGAGTTGATATATCTTTTATCAAGCTTAAGCCCTTTAGAGTCTGATTTTTCACCAATTATTGAATCTATGGTTGTAAAATTGTATAGATTGATTATTCCTGTTAATAGTTTTTCAACAAGGTAAGTTTCGTTTCTTTTGTTTGTGTAAATCTTTTTCTTTTCAAATACCTGACCTTTATCAAAAGCTATCTGTTTTATATTGCTAATATCAATGATCTTTTTATTGACATCTGAGGATGATTTGAAATAACAAAGAGAATGTAATTTTTCGTATTCTCCAAGTGCAATTAATCCGGATAAGGTGTCATTTTCAGTCGTAATTAATTTTCCTGAACTCCATTCTTGCGCCAATAAATCTGAATTTAAACAGCAATATACTGCCAAAAAAATCAAAATGCATATGGTTCGTTTCATTTGATTATAAATTGGTCATAATGAACTAATAATAGCGTAATATTTAACTATTTTTTTACGTTCGGCATTTCAAGACCATAGCCTTTTTTCTTGTCTTCGGCTTTGAGCCACAATGCAAGGAAAAACGCAACTACTCCCAGACTTGCAAAAATAAGCATAGGCACTGTGTAGTTATATTTCAGCACTTCGCCGGCAGCAATGCCATCGGCCACACCGGGATTCGTTGTTTTCAGGGCCCAGCCAATCAACATAGGTGTTAGCATAAGTCCGATATTTTGTATCCAGAAAATAATTGAATAAGCTGAACCCAATACGCGGTTGTCGACCAGTTTCGGTACTGAAGGCCATAAGGCAGCAGGTACAAGCGAAAATGAAATCCCCAACAGAATAATTGCAGTTAAAGCCACTGCGAAGGTAAAATTATCGGCTGGCGTAAGTGCAAAGATAAGGTGACAAATAACAACCAATAAAGAACCGAGCATAAGCATGGTTCCGGCTTTACCTTTATTATCGATAAACCAACCCAACAGCGGTGTAAGTACCATAGCACCAATGGGGAAATAGGAGAAAAGTCCGCTGGCTTCGGAAGTCGTCATGCTCAGACGGCTTTCGAGCATTCCGGTAGCAAATTTCTGGAATGGGAAAATAGCTGAATAAAACAGTACGCACAGTCCGGCCACAATCATAAATGTTTTGGAGGTGAAAATTGCTTTCAGGTCGCTGATTTTGAATTCTTCTTCAGGATCGGCTGCATCGCGTGCCGAAGCATCCTGACGTTCGAGTGTACGGTCCATAAAGAAATATACGCTAAAACTCAATAATCCGATCAGCAACAGCAATGTACCTATGCCTACCGACATGCTGATACCACCTTGCTCGGCCAATACCGGCGATAAACGGAATACGGCAAACACACCCAAACGGGCAATGGCCATTTCGATACCCATAGCCAACGCCATTTCTTTGCCCTTGAACCATTTTACAATTCCTTTCGATACGGTAACGCCTGCCATTTCGACGCCACAACCAAAAATAGCAAAACCAATAGACGCCATTTTGGCCGATGCTGGGAACGAAGGCCAGAACGAACTCAGGAATTCGTAGCCAAAGCCACCAGCATTAAATCCATCGCTGATACCATATAACTTAATGGAAGCTCCCACTACCATAACCACTGCCGAAAGCACTGCAGTAAAGCGTACGCCCATTTTGTCGAGAATAATTCCCGCAAAAATCAGGAAGAAAGCAAATACATTCAAAAAATATTCCGATCCGGCTACCGATCCAAAAGTATCGGGAGTCCATTTCAGACTTTGTTCGAGCATAGTGCTCAACGGTGCCAGTACATCGATAAACATATAGGCAAAAAACATGGTGCTGGCGAGCAAAATCAAAGCTGTCCAGCGGGCTACGGGTGATTCACGCAGCGTTGTTGAAATTTTCTCAGTCATATAATTATTGTTTGTTTATACCCCATTTTCTAAAGTGGAAAATGAGTGAAAATGATATTGAATTCTTAGTGTTTACTGACTTTAACAGCATTGTGTGTTGAACTTGTCGGGTCAGTAGATTTAATTTTAAAATTTGCTTTTGAACGGAATAAGCTCTTTTCAGAATTCACTCTTTAAGGTAAATTATTTTTAGTCCTCCGATGCAAACTTTTAAGTGCAATAGCTGTTTTATAAGTACCTTATGGAAGTTGGATTTTATTGAAACAATTCCATACAAGTCTACACAAACAGATGAGCGTTAATGTTTTTTTAATAAAAGCCTGCAAATCTAATTAAAAATTCTCGTTTATTTTTACAGTCTGACATAATTACCGATATTTCTTTCCTTTATTTATCGGTATTATTTTTGAAACAATATTTCCCGGAAGAAATTTCTCCATCTGAGATCATACTTCAAACTTTTGATTAAATTTGTCAAATCAATGGCATAAAAAATTTAAATATGACAACAAATTATTCTGAACAGTTACATAACGTATTGCTATATAGTACACAGGAGGCTGAAAGACTTGGTAATAACTACGTCGGACCTGAGCATCTTTTGCTTGGTTTGCTTCGCAATGGTAAAGGAAAAGCAATTGATATATTAATTCAGTCGAATGTTGATATAAACAAGGTGAAACAAACCATCGAAAGTCAGATTCGCACTGATAAAGAACCATCGGGGGAAGCTATTCTTATGCTGAAAAGTACTGAACGCATTAAAAAGATAATGGAGTTGGAAACACGCTCATTATCGGTAGAAATAGCAGATACAGAACATCTTTTGCTGGCAATTCTGAAAGAAAAAAACAATCTGGCGGTGGATACTTTAACTTCCGAACACATGACTTACGAAAAGGCTAAAACTTATGTCGAAAATCCCAAAACTCCACCTTCGATGAGTTCTGATTTTCAGGACGACGATGATGATGAAGATGAAATGAGAGGACGTCCAAAATCGCAGTCGAAAGCGGCATCGAAGCAGAGTGAAACACCTGCTCTCGACTCATTTGGTGTGGATATAACAAAAGCAGCGCTCGAAAACCGTCTTGATCCTATCGTGGGGCGTGAGAAAGAAATTGAACGCCTGGCGCAAATCCTGAGTCGGCGCAAGAAAAACAATCCTGTATTGATTGGCGATCCCGGAGTAGGTAAATCGGCGATAGTCGAAGGTCTCGCATTGCGAATTATTCAGCGACGCGTATCGCGCGTGCTATTCGATAAACGTGTGGTTTCGCTCGACATGGCTTCGATAGTGGCTGGTACTAAATACCGTGGCCAGTTTGAGGAACGTATCAAAGCCATTCTGAACGAATTGCAGAAAAATCCGGATGTAATTTTGTTTATCGACGAAATTCACACCATAGTTGGCGCTGGCGGCGCTCCGGGTTCGCTGGATGCTGCTAACATGCTTAAACCTGCTTTGGCGCGTGGCGAAATACAATGTGTAGGAGCCACTACTTTGGATGAATATCGCCAGAGCATTGAAAAAGATGGCGCTTTGGAACGTCGGTTCCAAAAGGTAATGGTGGATCCAACTACGCCTGAAGAAACTTTACAAATTCTCGAAAATATTCAGGAACGATACGAGTTTCATCACAATGTAAGGTACACTCCCGAAGCCATCAACGCTTGTGTAAGACTTACCGAGCGCTACATAACCGATCGTTGTTTCCCGGATAAAGCCATTGATGCTTTAGACGAAGCCGGTTCGCGGGTACACATTGGAACAGTTTCAGTGCCTGTAGAGATAGAAGAACTTGAGAAAAAAATTGAAGAGCTAAAGAAAGAAAAACTAAGAGTACTTGGCGAACAAAAATACGAGTTGGCAGGTCCTATTCGCGATCAGGAAAAACAAACCCAGTATATGCTCGAAGATGCTATAAAACGTTGGGAAGAAGATGCACAAAAGCATCCTGAAACCGTTGACGAAGAGCAGGTAGCCGAAGTTGTTGCAATGATGTCGGGAATTCCTGTTCAGCGCATTGCACAAGCCGAAGGACTCAAATTGCGTCAAATGAAGGAAACGCTTCAGGGCAAAATCATTGGTCAGGATGAGGCGGTGAATAAAATTGTGAAAGCCATTCAGCGCAACAGAATCGGGTTAAAAGATCCGAGTAAACCCATTGGTTCGTTTATATTTATTGGACCTACAGGTGTTGGTAAAACGCATTTGGCTAAAATATTAGCTGAGTTTATGTTCGATACGGCCGATGCACTTATTCGTGTTGACATGAGCGAATATATGGAAAAATTCAGTGTTTCGCGACTTATCGGAGCGCCTCCGGGATACGTTGGATACGAAGAAGGTGGTCAGTTGACTGAAAAGGTGCGCCGTAAACCCTATTCTATCATTTTGTTGGACGAAATTGAAAAAGCGCATCCCGATGTTTTCAATCTGCTCTTGCAGGTAATGGACGAAGGGCGCTTGACCGATAGCCTTGGCCGTCGCATCGACTTTAAAAACACAATTATCATAATGACTTCGAACGTGGGAACGCGTCAGTTGAAGGATTTTGGTAAAGGAGTTGGATTTAATTCTCCTGCCGATACGGCTATGGACAGCGAGTTTTCACGTTCTGTCATTCAAAAAGCTTTGAACCGTACTTTTGCTCCTGAGTTTCTGAACAGGGTGGACGATGTGATTATGTTCGACCAATTGAGCAAGGATTCGATCAAAAGTATTATCGATCTCGAACTGAAAGGTTTATTTGGACGTGTCACGACTATGGGTTATAAACTTGAACTTTCGCCCGAAGCAAAGGACTTTATCGCCGATAAAGGCTATGATGTTCAGTTTGGCGCCCGTCCGCTGAAACGCTCAATACAACGTTATCTCGAGGATCAGTTGGCCGATATTGTATTGGAAGGAAAACTTGAAGCCGGAGATACAATTTTGATGGAACTTGTGGACGAAACAAAGGAAATTAAAGCACGAATTGTGAAGCCGATCATCGCGCTGAACGAATAAAAAAATCTGTGCTTATTTTATAAAAAGTTGATTATATATTCATAATCAACTTTTTTTAGTTTAAATTTGCCGATAAAATGAGTAATTAGAGCCTTAATTCATAATTAAACAGCTGCAGTTGGTGTTTTTCGAATTAAAACCTGAATTTAGTTATATTTGTGCTCCAAATTTTTAATCAAGCAATTTGATACCTAATGAAAAAACAGACACTTCTTTTATTTACTATAATAACGTTCAATTTCTTTGCTTTATTCGGGCAGGAACATGTTGTTTTTCAGCATTTTTCGGTTGAAAACGGACTATCGCAAAATACGGTGATGGCCATAATGCAGGATAGCAAAGGCTTTATGTGGTTTGGAACCTGGGATGGTCTGAATAAATTTGATGGATACGAGTTTACCGTGTACAAATCGCATCCGGGCGACCACAGTAACATTGCCAACAACCGTATTGACTATATTCACGAGGATAAATTCGGATACATTTGGTTTCAGACTTACGATGGTAAAATACACCGTTTTAATCCTAAAACTGAACAATTTTACAGTTTGCCCTATTCTACAAGCAGATTTGTGTACAGTGTTGAGCGTAGCAATCGTTTTATCGAAACTTCGAATGGCGAATTGTGGATTGCCACCAACGATATAGGGGCAATACGCATTGTTACAAATCCTGAAAACGAAGAAGTTAAGTTGTACGAATACTCTACTTTCTCTGAATTTCAGATAGCCAATAATTGTGTTAATTTTATTCATGAGGACGGACAAAAAAACATTTGGTTAGGAACGAACGATGGTTTATATGCCATTAATCCTGTTTCGAATCAAATAAAAACTTATCAGCCTAATTCAAACGCCAATTCAAACGCGTTTTTTTCTTTTTACAATTCGAAAAATGATATTTGGTTTGGCGATAAAAATGGATTTGTATGGCATTTCTCGACACTTAAAAATAATTTCGAGATCATTAAGCTCAAGCAGCCTACCAAGGTCACAGATATTGATGCTGTGGGTAAAGATCATTTAATTTTTACTACAAACAGTTCAGGGTTCTATGTTTACTCGTTGAAAAACAAAACCCTGGTGAATTTCGACAAGTCGAATACATCATCAATAAAAACAAATAAATTTATTTCGATCAAAGTCGATTCCTATGGCATTGCGTGGCTCGAGGCCGAGCAAACCGGTGTGTTTAGATTCAGATTGAGGGACAATTCCCTCAAATACTTCCAGTTAAAAACTGATGCTGTTAGTCGTATTTCAGTATTACCCAATTTTATAGTTTTTGAAGATGTTAACAAACGGCTCTGGATCAATCCTCAGGGTGGCGGATTTTCGCGATATAACCGAAGCAGAGATGAACTCGAATACTTCTACAACGAACCGGGATCAGCTCAATGCCGCTTTTCGAATGTAATCCATTCTGTTTTTACCGACAAAAAAGGGACACTTTGGATGTGTACTTACAACAAAGGTCTTGAAAAAATAAGTTTCTTTTCGCCGCAGTTTAGGTTAGGAAAACCAAATCCAACCATAAATACGCTTACTTCTAACGAAATACGGGCTTTTTCTCAATTGTCGAATGGTAATATTCTTATCTCGACAAAAGATGGAAGCATTCGTTTTTTCGATTATAAATTCAATGATTTGGGGCGATTGTCGACCAATGGATCTCTAAGTGCAGGTGATAAACTCACCGATTTGGCCTATTGTTTTCTCGAGGATAGCAAAAAAAATATCTGGATTGGCACCAAAGGCATGGGAGTCATTAAATTAATTCCACGGAGCAATAATCCCTCAAAACCTGATTATGAATTACAAAGGTTTCAGAACGATCCATTAAATAACAATAGTCTGTCCAATGATAATGTGTACAGTATAATTGAAGATGCATCAAAACGAATACTGATTGGAACTTTTGGGGGCGGTTTGAATGTGGTTTCGGAAACGAATGGAAAAATAAGCTTTATCAATTACCGAAATCAACTCACCAATTACCCTATTAATAAATGTATGAAGATAAGACATTTATTGATGGATAAAACAAATACGCTTTGGATTGCAACCACCAATGGAATGCTTCAGATCGATAACTTTTTAACTCCTAAAATGAAGGAGTATTATATCGAAAAACTTCCAGATATAAGCAATAGTCTGAGCAATAACGATGTACACTATTTTCATTTGGACAAGGAAAATCAGCTATGGATAGGAACTTTTGGTGGTGGATTGAATAAACTATTGACGAAATCCACAGCTTCAACGCCTGCTACTTTCGAGAATTATTCTATCCGAAACGGAATGTCGAACGATATTGTGCTTAGTATTCAGGAAGATAATAGTGGAAATTTATGGTTGAGTTCGGAAAATAGTATTTCGAGGTTCGACCGGAAATCACATTTTTTTCAGAACTATGATATGTTCGATGGCATTGAAAATGCTCATTTTTCCGAAGCGGCCAGTCTTTACACAAAGTCGGGCGAAATGTTATTTGGCAGTAACAAAGGTTATTACTATTTCAAACCAAGTAATATAAAGCAGAGCAAAGAAGTTCCGGCCATTGAGTTCACCAAATTTCAATTGTTCAATAACAATGTCGAAATCGGAGCTAAGGGCTCGCCGCTGAAACAAAGTATAGGGTCGTCCGAAGTGATTGAACTTACCCACAAACAGTCGGTTTTTAGTATCGAATATGTGGCGCTCGATTTTTCGAATCCTGAAAAAATCCATTATGCTTTTATGCTCGAAAATTTCGAATCGGACTGGAACTATGTTCAGAGTCAGCGAAAAGCCACCTATACCAATTTGCCTAAAGGAACATATTACTTTAAAGTCCGCTCCACAAACAGCGAAGGAGTTTGGACTCATAATGTAAAAGTGATTAAAATTAAAATTCTTCCTTCGTTCTGGGAAACTCCATTTGCGTATATTCTGTATTTTATTTGCTTTGTGTTGTTAATGTATCTGGTGTATTATCTCACTACAATGTTTGCAAAGCTCAAAAACGAAGTAGTTATAGAACAAAAAGTTACCGATATAAAATTAAGATTTTTCACCAATATTTCACACGAATTGAGAACTCCGTTGACACTAATATCAGGTCCGATAGAAAATGTGTTGAACAATGAGAAACTAAGTGAAAATGCTAAAGATCAATTGCATATTGTTCAGAGTAATGCCTACAGGATGCTACGGTTGATCAATCAGATTCTCGACTTCAGAAAGATTCAGAATAAAAAAATGCGGTTGAAAATTCAACCTACCCGATTCGATAAACTTGTAAAGGAAATATGTTCGAACTTCAGCAAAGAGGCCATCGATAAAAATATTGATTTCAGAATAAATAATAATGCCGGTGATGTGATTTTGTGGATCGACAGAGACAAAACCGACATGATTATTTATAATTTACTCTCGAACGCATTTAAATTCACTCCGGCAGGTAAAAAAATTGAAGTGCTTATAGAACCTGCTTCTAATAAAGGTGATATACGTGTGAAAGTAATTGATCAGGGTGTAGGCATTCCGAGAGAGAAACGTTCTTTTTTGTTTGAAAGATTTACTTCGGAAAACGAAATTCAAAGCCTTGGAAATAAGAGGGGAACAGGGATCGGTTTGAACCTTGTGAAAGAACTGGTCGACCTGCATAAAGGAATTGTGGAAGTGGAAAGCGAACCCGGTAAAGGAACTACTTTCTCTGTTATTTTCAGAAATGGGAAAGAGCACTTCGGAAATGACGTGGATTTTGTTGTCGAAGATGAAATTGAACCTGAATTTGAAGCCGAACTCGAAAATATCGATTTGTCAGGAAAAGCTAACGTTGACCATTTTGATGCATTTGTGTCCACAAAGGAAGCGCCGTTACTTATTGTTATTGAAGATAACGATGACATGCGAAATTTCCTTCAAAAAGTGCTAAGAAAGACTTATAGGGTGGAAACGGCCGAAGATGGTGAAAGTGGTTGGGAGAAAATTCAAAAATTAATACCCGATTTGGTGGTTACCGATTTAATGATGCCTAATATGGATGGACTTCAGTTGACCGATTTGATAAAGCAAAACGAAACAACCAGTCATATCCCTGTTATTCTGCTTACTGCCAAATCGGCTGTCGAAAGCCGCTTACAGGCTCTGAAATCGGGTGCCGACGATTATATAACAAAACCTTTCAGCCCGGTTTTGCTCGAAGCCCGCATCGAAAATATACTTGAACAACGCAAACTTCTGCAGAAAAGATACCGTAAGAATTTACTCGATTTAGAGCCTGCCGAAGTAGAAATGGCTTCACAGGACGAAATATTCCTCGCCAAGTTGCTCAATTTTATGGAGAACAACATAGATAACAGTGAGTTAACCGTTGAAGATATGGTTTCGGAAATGGCATTCGGTAGAACTGTTTTTTTCAATAAACTAAAGGGGCTTACAGGTCTGGCACCTATTGAGTTTATTCGTGAATTACGCATTAAACGTGCGGCACAATACTTAAAATCAGGAGAATATAATATTTCACAGATAACGTATATGGTCGGTATGAGCGATTCGCGCTATTTCAGTAAATGTTTCAAAAAAGTGTACGGAATGACGCCCACCGAATATAAAAAGAGCCTGGAGCATTAAAACCAGAAGAAGTTCAATATCTACAAAAAAGCTGTATTTTCATAATGCAGCTTTTTTTTGCGAAAATTAGTCTTAGCTCTCCTCCAAGTTCCAGATAAGATGTTTAAAAACCTTGAAGTAAGTAGTGAGATCATTAAAATGCCGAATGAATAAACGAGTAATGTACTGTTTATCTTCTTTTTCTTAAATTGTAAATGGTAAATTGTTAAATAGTAAAAGCTTAAATGATAAGAAACAAGAAAAAAATCAAAAAGGACTCAAAAATACTGCACATAAATATTATATTTGTGCAGTTTTAATAAATTCAAACGATTTGAACGAAAGCAAGCTAAGTTTGTTACAATACACTGAATAGAACTTGAAAAAAGTAATGAATAAAAACAAAGTATTT
This sequence comes from uncultured Paludibacter sp., assembly GCA_963678465.1. Classification (GTDB taxonomy): domain Bacteria; phylum Bacteroidota; class Bacteroidia; order Bacteroidales; family Paludibacteraceae; genus Paludibacter. The sequence continues at coordinate 1,676,357 of OY782858.1, read as the reverse complement.
GAACAGCGCATAAAAGCGTTACAGGAAATGGAAGATAATGCTGCTCATCGTCAGCATTTAAAAGGAAAACTTACAGCACGCGAACGTATAAATATCCTTTTTGATGAGGGTACTTTTTTTGAATTTGATGCATTTGTAGCACCGGCACAAACACCAAACAGCAGTAAGCAGTCTAATTTTGGCGACGGCGTTGTGGTTGGACGAGGTTTGGTTCAGGGAAGAAGCGTTTTTGCTTATGCTCAGGATTTTACTGTTTTGGGAGGCTCGTTAGGATATTCACACGGAATGAAAATAGCCAAAGTGCAGGAAATGGCACTAAAACTCGGAGCGCCGATAGTTGGACTCATGGATTCGGGAGGCGCACGTATTCAGGAAGGGGTGAAAAGTCTTTCGGCTTATGCCACCATTTTCAAAAACAATGTAAATTCGTCAGGAATTATCCCTCAGATATCAGCCATATTAGGGCCGGCAGCCGGTGGGGCAGTTTACTCACCTGCGTTGACCGATTTTATTTTTATGACGAATCAAACATCCTATATGTTTGTTACAGGGCCTGATGTGGTGCGTGAAGTGCTAAACGAGGAAATAGATATGGAGGGACTTGGCGGCGGAAATGTCCATGCATCAAAAAGTGGTGTGGCTCACTTTCTGTCGGACGATGAGGAACATACCATTATGCTGATTCGAAAGTTGTTATCTTATATTCCATCCAATAATTACGAACCACTTCCGGTTTCAAATCTTGTCAGCTATTATCAGACACGTCAGGAATACCTCGACAAAATTGTTCCCGATGATCCGAATCGTCCGTATGATATCAAGGAAATCATCAGTATTATTGTTGATAAAGATTCGTTTTTCGAAGTGCACGAGAAATTTGCACAAAACATAGTTGTGGGTTTTGCCCGTTTGAATGGTAAATCAATTGGCATAGTGGCCAATCAGCCCAAAGTAATGGCCGGAACACTGGATATCAATGCCAGCGTCAAAGGTGCGCGTTTTGTGCGTTTTTGCGATGCTTTTAATATCCCTTTACTCATCCTCGAAGATGTACCGGGATTTTTGCCGGGTATCGAGCAGGAACACAATGGTATCATCCGAAACGGAGCTAAATTGCTTTATGCATTTTGCGAAGCTACAGTCCCTAAAATAACAATTATCACCCGAAAAGCCTATGGCGGAGCCTATATTGTGATGAGCAGTAAGAATACAGGCGGTGACTTTAATTTTGCCTGGCCAACAGCCGAAATTGCAGTGATGGGACCTGCAGGTGCTATAAAGATTGTGAATAAACATGAGTTGTCCAAGGCCGAAAACAAAGCCGAATTTGAAAAACAATTGATTGATAAATATAAAAATGAGGTGGCAAATCCCTATAAAGCCGAAGAATTTGCTTTGATCGACGAAGTGATTGTTCCTTCCAAAACAAGAGATATTCTGATCAATGCTTTTGAAATTTTATCGAACAAACAATATCAAAAACCGGCAAGGAAACACGGAAGCATTCCGCTTTAATCCCTGATGTTTTGCTCCTGATTTATTGGAGTGAGTATAAAAAAGTAATTTATTGTTTTATTTTTTATTGAAGACAATAGTGATAAAACCAAGCCTTTAGGATTTATAATTGTGATCGGCTGAATGTTGATACGCAACAATACCAATCAGAGCTTTTATCACACAAACCTAACCATTTTAAGGTTAATAACAATTTTAAGAATGAAAAAAAGACTTTTGATCACCAACCGAAATGAAATTGCAATACGCATAACTCATGCTGCCCACAAATTGGGTATGATTGTAGTTGTATTTCAAAGTGACAGAGAACCAGATGCTTTGTATCTGAAATATGCCGACGAAGTAATTCCGGCACTCGATGCAGGAAACGAAAAACCTATTTTCCTGGATCCGGATCGGATAATTGAACTTGCGCTCGAAAATAATATTGATTTAATTCATCCCGGATATGGCTTTTTGTCCGAAAATCCCGATTTTGCACAACTTTGCATTGATAATGGTATCAACTTCATTGGTCCATCGCCTCAGTTGATTCGCGATATGGGATTGAAAACTGTTGCCAAAAGTATGGCTATAAAAGCAGGATTGCCTTTGGTGCCGGGGAGCGATGGCCCTGTGACTGATGCTGCCTCTGCCAAAGCTTTTGCCGATCGCATTGGTTATCCGGTTATCCTCAAAGCCTCGGCCGGTGGTGGTGGACGCGGTATGCGCATTGTGGAAAAGCCCGAAACAATTGAACGGAATTTTAAATCGGCTTCGGATGAAGCACGGACTGCTTTTGGAAACGGAGATATGTTTATCGAAAAATACCTGCAAAATCCTAAACATCTCGAGTTTCAGATCATGGGCGATAAACATGGCAATGTCGTTCATTTGGGTGAGCGCGAATGTTCTTTACAACGCAAGCACCAAAAAATAATAGAGGAAGCGCCTTCGGCTTCGGTGACGCCAGCTATGCGCAAAGAAATGGGCGATATGGCCGTTCGCTTTGCCAAAGCCATTGGCTATTATTCGGCAGGAACGATTGAGTTTATTATGGACGAAGACGGTTCATACTATTTTATGGAAATGAACACCCGTATTCAGGTAGAACATCCTGTGACAGAAATGGTAACGGGGGTTGATCTTGTGGATTGGCAAATTCGTGTAGCTTTGGGAGAAGAGCTTACATTGAAACAGGATAATATTAAGATCAATGGTTGGGCCATCGAGTGTCGTGTAAATACAGAAGATCCTCAGAACCGTTTCAGTCCGCAAACCGGATTGATTGATAGAATTCATTTTCCCGAAAAAGAGTACATTCGTATCGAAACCGGAGTACAGAACGGGACTGTGGTAACTCCTTATTTTGATTCGATGATCGCTAAAATTATTGTTCACGGAAATGATAGGGTAGATGTGATAAAAAAAACACTGGAGGCGCTGTACGAATTTAATATTATTGGATTGAAGACGACAGTTCCATTTTGTCGCACAGTGCTGAAACACCCCGATTTTGTAAATGCAACATACACTACCCGCTGGGTCGATTCGGTGTTTGTGCCCGAAATGCTCGAAAACGAAGAAGATGAAATGATAGGTGCTTTGGCAGCTACAATTCTTTATGCTTCTGAATATTTGCAACTTTCGTCAGACCTGCCCACCTATAAAAATGATAGGTTGAATGTTTGGGTTTTGAATAAACGATTGAATTATTAAATCTTACTTCTCCCTTTTCAGGGGAAGACGACTGAGAAAACCAAGTTTATTAACGTCACAGTTTACACGATATCCAATTGTAAATTGTAAATAATTAAATTGTAAATTATTTTAATGGGAACTTCATATATATATAAACGAGATGCTTCGCGATTGTTCATAGCAGTGCGCGAAAACGGGAAACGATACAAACTTTACATCCCGAAAGAATCAAAGCCGGTCATCAACGGTCAGGAAATGGACATTGATTTTGTGGAGCAGGAGGATTTTCACTATGCTTTCGACTATAACAACAAGCGTTTTCATTGCGAATTGGTTTCGCGCGACCAGAACAAAGCCATCATTAATGTAAATGGTGTAGAATACAAATACAGTCTGGAATCAATATTTTCCTATGTGCGGCGTGGTATGATCAATAGCGATGCCAACAAAATAAACGAAAATAATATCATAGCGCCAATGCCGGGAAAAATTGTCGATTTCTTTCTCGATGAAGGTGATTTGGTGAATGTCGGTGAACCTATTCTTACATTGGAAGCCATGAAAATGCAGAACGAAATTACAGCTAACTGTAACGGTGTTATTCGCAAGATAAAAGTACAGGTAGGGCAGTCGGTTATGAAAGACGAACTGCTTGTTGAGATTCAATCCATCGACGTATAATTTTTTTCGGAATACAAAGAGTTTTTATATCTTTGTCATTTTTCAAAAAAAGCTTTTTCGGTTTTTGACCGAAAAAGCTTTTTTTGATTGTAAACTATTGATAATTATGAATTTTACGGCGATAGATTTTGAAACTGCACATGCCAATTATCCTTGCGAAATTGGACTTTCGCGCATCGAAAACGGAAAAATTATAGAAACAAAGTCGTGGTTGATAAAACCGGCCTGTTTTCCGTATATGAATCCCTGGAACGAAAGAGTGCACGGAATTTCGTCGGCAGCATTGGTAAATGCTAAAACTTTTGATGAGCTGTGGGTAGAGATAAAACCCTGGCTCGAGGATCAGTATGTGGTTGCACACAATGCCGCTTTCGATATGAGAGTGTTGTCGGCAACGCTTGCTCATTACGATTTAGCAGTGCCTCATTGCAGTTATTTTTGCAGTGTAAGCCTTTCGCGAAAAGCATGGCAAAATCTACCGAAGCATTCGCTGGGTGTCCTCTGCGAGTATCATGATATAAGATTCAATCATCACCGGGCCGGCGACGATGCAATGGCATGTGCCATAGTTACCTTAAAAGCATTCGAAGCGCTGAATGTGGTTTCTATCGAAGATGATCTGGCAAAAAGGAAAATAAGAATCAATAAGCTACAAAGTTTATTGTAGATAAGAAAAATGCAGGTTCCCAAAGCCTTTTTAACTCCGGAAACCTGCAAAATATCAAAAAGATAATTATTTTCAAATGACTCCCTGAGCCATCATGGCCTTGGCCACTTTCATAAATCCTGCAATATTTGCACCTTTTACGTAGTTAACAAAACCATCAGCTTCGGTTCCGTATTTAATACATGATGCATGAATGTCGAACATAATTTGTTTAAGTTTTGCATCCACTTCTTCTTTTGTCCAGCTCAGTTTAATTGAGTTTTGTGTCATTTCCAAGCCTGATACGGAAACGCCACCGGCATTAGCTGCTTTGCCCGGGCCATAAAGAATTTTATTTTTAATGAACACATCAACAGCTTCAGGAGTCGAAGGCATGTTTGCACCTTCAGACACTGCGAAACAACCGTTTTTGATCAGCGTTTCAGCATCGTCGCCGTTCAGTTCATTCTGTGTTGCCGAAGGTAGTGCAATAGTACACACTTCGTTCCATGGACGTCCGCCTTCTACATATTTGCAATTGTATTTATCGGCATATTCTTTAATGCGACCACGGTAAATGTTTTTGAGTTCAAAAATAAATTTAAGTTTTTCTGAATCAATTCCTTCCGGATCGTATATGTATCCGTTACTATCGGACAAAGTTACTACTTTTCCGCCCAGTTCTATCACTTTTTCAGCTGTGTAGGTAGCCACATTTCCCGAACCCGAAATGGCTACTACCTGACCTTTCAGATCGCTGATACCTTTGGATTTCAGCATGTTCATTAGAAAATAGATATTGCCATAGCCAGTAGCTTCGGGACGAATGAGTGAACCTCCGAATTCGAGTCCTTTTCCTGTAAAGGTACCTGTGTTTTCGCGAGCCAGCTTTTTGTACATACCATACATGTAGGCTACTTCACGTCCGCCAACGCCTATGTCGCCTGCCGGAATATCAGTATCCGGGCCGATGTGTCTCCACAATTCAACCATAAATGCCTGGCAAAAGCGCATGATTTCGTTGTTTGATTTGCCTTTAGGGTTGAAATCGGATCCACCTTTTGCTCCACCCATTGGCAGTGTGGTTAAAGCATTTTTAAATGTTTGTTCGAAGGCCAAAAATTTAAGGATGGAAGGGCAAACGGATGCGTGGAAACGCATACCGCCTTTGTAAGGTCCAATGGCATTGTTGTGTTGTATGCGGTAAGCCATATTGGTTTGTACCTTGCCTCTGTCGTCGACCCAGGTGATACGAAAAGAGAAAATACGTTCAGGAATACACAAGCGTTCAATCAGGTTTTGGTTTTCAAACTCAGGGTAAGAGTTGTATACTTCTTCGATAGAACTTAACACTTCTTCAACGGCTTGATGGTACTCAGGCTCGTTCGGAAATCTCCTCTTGAGATCGCCGATTACTTGTTCAACTTTCATTTTTTTAATCGTTTTATTAGTTTTATTGTTTTTCGACTGCAAAACTAACAAAAAAATTACAAAATGAAACATTTGTTGATGAGTTAATGAGATTTTTCTATAAATAGATGAATATTATCCAAAAATTATTGAATATAAATAAGATCTTTATTCAAAAATATAATTTTTCAGCAACGTTTTGAATAAAAATACAATATCCTCCCGCTACTTATATAGTAAGAGGAGGATATTTCACACGCAAAACAGTAATCTGGTCTTGAAACAGATTACAGTATATTAAAACTTAATCTCGTAATTTGGTTCTTCGGTAATTTCGGGTACCAATTGGTTGTATACTACTTTTCCGTTTTCGTCAAAAGCAACCACCGAGCGAGCCATTAATCCGGCCAAAGGACCATCGGTCATCAATACGCCATAGTCAGTTGCAAAATTATTGTAGCGGAAATCAGATGCTGTAATTACTTTGTCGAGACCTTCGGCACCGCAAAAGCGACTTGCAGCAAAAGGTAAATCTTTTGAAACGCAAATTACAACTACATTATCGGTGGCAGCAGCCAATTTGTTAAAGTTGCGAACCGATGCAGCGCAAACGCCGGTGTCGATACTTGGAAAAATGTTTAAAACCACACGTTTACCTTTGAAATCAGCAATGCTTATTTCGTTTAAACCTGCGCCTACTAATTTAAAATCAGGTGCTGTTGTGCCTACTGCGGGTAAGCTTCCGTTTGTTTTTACTTCAGATCCTTTAAATGTTACTGTTGCCATTTTTGTTCTATTTTTTTTAATAATTAGTTATCACTTTGTTTTTAATTAATAACGCTTTCCCTACTTTTTTGTTTATTTTTGTAGTGTAAATATCCGATTTTTTAAAAAGCTGTGCAATACTTACGATACCTTATTCTGCTAATTATAGTGCTTATTCAATATGCTTGTTCCGATATTCACGAATATCGGGTAGACGATGAATTTGTGCTGTATATTGATAGGTTTGAACGTGAAGCACAGAAACATGGCAGGCAAATTAACTTCGAAAAAACGGGCTTAATTGTTGAATTTGCCGATTTGAAAGATACTCAGGCAGGGTTGTGTTATGCCGAAAAGCCAATACGAATTGAAATTGACCGTGAATACTGGGCGGCGATTACGAATAGTCAGGGAGCTGATTTGATGAAGGAAAATTTATTGTTTCATGAGTTGGGGCATGGCGTTTTAGGGCGCGAGCATTTAAACAGTACGCTTAGTAACGGCGATTGGAAATCGATGATGTGTGGTGGCGACAGGGTGGATAATCGGCCCTGGAATATAAATTACAGAGGCGTAAGACGCGATTATTATGTCGACGAACTTTTTAACGAGAGCAGTCCTGAGCCAGATTTTTCAAGTTCAAAATTACCCGTTGATACAAGCGGCTTTTCTACAAAGCTGTTGTTGAACTTCGATACCGATAAAAAATCGGACAGAGGTTGGGATGTGGTAGATAATCAGGGTTATGCTATAAGTTTTGAAAATAAAAAACTTAGATTCAGTTCCAAAATTTCATCATCCTTCGTCATGATTGCAGGTGCCAATGTGGATGTCTTGTCTGATTTTTCTTTCGAAGCTAAAATAAAATGTCAGGTAGTGACGAGGACCGATCAATTTGGAATTGTCTTTGGAAGTAATAATGATGAATCGGTTGATGTAGAGTATTTAAATATAAATAATGATCGTAAAATGTACACAGGAAACCGAAACTGTTATAGCTTTTATACTCAATTAAGTAAAAACGAAATAAGAGAAAACGCCGAAAACAAGCTAAAGATTGTAAAAAAAGGAAGTATGCAATATTATTTTATCAACGATGTTTACGTTTATTGCACTGAAACCAGTGTGACAAGTCAGGGCGATAAATTTGGTTTTATGGTGCCCGGAAATGCAGTTTTATGGCTCGACGATTTTAAAATTGCCATAAAAACATCACAGTTATCGAAAATAAAAGCAGTTGAGCCTAACGAAATTAGTTTTTCGGTTGTGCAATTAAGTGCTGAAAATAAAGTTTATAACCAATAAAATCAATCAACCCTTTTTCTATTAAAAATAGTAATCAAATTATAACAATAAATGGCTAAATTCACTATATATCAGGTGTTGCCAAGGCTTTTTGGCAATTACAACAACAACCTTCGTCACAACGGAACTTTAGAAGAAAACGGTTGTGGTAAATTTAATAGTTTTACAGATAAAGCATTACGCGAAATAAAAGCGTTGGGAATCTCACATGTTTGGTACACAGGCATTATCGAACATGTAACGCAAACTGATTATTCGGCATTTGGCATTCGAAAGGATCATGCTGCACTTGTAAAAGGGAAGGCCGGATCGCCCTATGCCATTAAGGATTATTACGATGTTGATCCCGATTTGGCCGAAAATGTTGCCGACAGAATGAATGAGTTTCAGCAATTGGTTCAACGAACGCACAAGGCAGGGATGAAGGCGATCATAGACTTTGTTCCAAATCATGTAGCGCGCGAATATTACTCGGATGCTAAACCTGAGGGAGTGAAGGATTTGGGCGAAACGGATCATTCCGAATGGCATTTTTCACCGTTAAATAACTTTTACTATATTCAGGGTCAGTCCTTTCAGCCTCAGTTTGATCTACAGGGTTATGCCGAATTTCCTGCAAAAGCGACTGGCAATGATCAGTTTACTTCGTCGCCTACCGTCAACGATTGGTACGAAACTGTAAAGCTGAATTATGGAGTCAATTATACAGAAGGACATCAATTGCAATTCTCACCTATACCCGATACATGGTTTAAAATGAGAGATATCCTGTTATTCTGGGCATCGAAAGGTGTTGATGGTTTCCGATGCGATATGGCCGAAATGGTGCCTGTTGAGTTTTGGCACTGGACCATTCCTCAGCTTAAATCAAAAAACCCGGAAATTATTTTTATTGCCGAAATATACAATCCATCGCAATATCGAAATTACTTAGCCAATGGCAAGTTTGATTATCTTTACGATAAGGTAGGCCTTTACGATAAATTACGAGAGGTTACAAGCAGGAACTATCCGGCACGGAATATAACCTACTGCTGGCAGTCGTTGGGTGGAATTGAAGATAAAATGCTCAATTTTCTCGAAAATCATGATGAACAACGCATTGCTTCCGGATTTTTTTCGGGTAATGGCATGTCGGCTCAACCGGCCATGATAGTGGCTGCTACGCTCACAAAGGCACCGGTAATGATTTATTTTGGACAAGAACTTGGCGAACTGGGAATGGATTCAGAAGGTTTCAGTGGTATCGATGGGCGGACTTCCATTTTTGATTATTGGGGTTTGAAAACGATACAGGCCTGGGCCAACAATGGTAAATTTGATGGAAAACATCTGAACGAAGAACAGAAGGAATTAAGAGCTTTTTATAAGAAGTTATTGAATATAACATTGAATGAGAAAGCAATAACCGATGGTTTAATGTACGATTTGGAATATGCAAATTTTAAAAATCCAAAATTTAATTCGCACGAACAATTTGCTTTTTTTCGGAAATACGAAGAAGAAATGCTACTCATCGTCCTCAATTTTCACGATACGCATCTCGATACCGAAGTGCGTATCCCTCTTGAAGCTTTTCAATACCTGAACATTAATGCCGACGAAAAGTACAATTGTGTTAATTTACTCGATGATAGTGTTTTCTATAATGCAATTGAATTGAAACCTAACGAAATGTTTAAAACGCAGTTGCCTCCATGGACCGGATTTATATTTAAGCTAACCAAAGTGTAGGTGGTTTGTATTGCTGCTTTGATTTGAAAATAAGATAATTTGTTGACTAAAAGTGATTTTAAAACCATGTAGATTAAAAGTTCTGTTTTTAGAATGTTACACAATTTCAGAAAAAGTCTTCAGCATGAACGCGAACAGACATTAAGGGCTGATCGCTTCTATATTGATGTGTTGCATGCTTCGTTTATCAAGCGTTTCAATACAGACTCAGAGGAAGATATGTGTATGCAGCGGCAGGATGTAGATGTGTTGATTACCGTCAACGGTACTACTTTCAAGGTTTCTGAAAAATTCAGAGATGTGGATTATGGCGATTTATACATAGAGATTTATAGTAAATATCCCGATACTTTAGGGTGGATGCATACAGGCTCGCCCAACGCAATACTTTATTTTACTCCACGTAGCGTTTACTGGATTACCCATTCGTCTTTGAAATATTTTTGTATCAACGAGCTTTTTAATGCTATTCCGGCTCAGTGGTTGGCAGATCTTTATGAAACCAGAAAAACAATTGAGCACAAGAAGATAACAATTAAAAATTCTAATATTGATTTGCATCTTATACAGTCGCACAACAAAGATGGCGCAAGCTGGGAAACAATAGGAGTGAGCGTAACTTTCGATGTATTGAGAAGTTTTGCTGTAAAATTCAAAAAAATAGATGTGGATTAAAGTTGATTTTTATAAAGTCGGATTCTTCCGTCGAATGGATATATTCGATGAAGCAAAGAGGATTTTTTTATTTCACAAAATACAGTTTTATAAACCCTCAAATTTCATTATCTTTGCATTCTTGAAAAAAGCATCTCTTGTGCTTTTTTATTGCGTTGATAAACAGTATATTAAACATTGTTTCTCAATCGTAAATTGTAAATAATTAAATCGTAAATTAAAAAATGGAACTTGCAAGTAAGTACAATCCGACGGAAATTGAGTCGAAATGGTATCAGTATTGGTTAGACAATGGTTTTTTTAGTTCAAAACCTGATGGTCGTGAACCATATACTATCGTCATTCCGCCGCCAAACGTTACGGGCGTACTTCACATGGGTCATATGCTCAACAATACTATTCAGGATGTGTTGGTGCGTCGTGCGCGTATGCAGGGCAAAAATGCCTGCTGGGTGCCCGGAACCGACCATGCTTCCATTGCTACCGAAGCCAAAGTGGTTGGGAAACTGGCTGCCGAAGGCATCAAAAAAACAGATTTAACCCGCGATGAGTTTTTGGGTCATGCCTGGGATTGGACGCACAAACATGGTGGAATTATTCTTGAACAGCTTAAAAAACTCGGCGCCTCGTGCGACTGGGATCGTACCGCCTTTACAATGGACGAACCACGTTCCGAAAGTGTGCTGAAAGTTTTTGTCGATTTGTACAACAAAGGCCTTATTTATCGCGGCGTTCGCATGGTAAACTGGGATCCGAAAGCGCTGACAGCTTTGAGCGACGAGGAAGTGATTCACAAAGAAATTACCGGAAAACTGTTTTATCTCCGCTATAAAGTTGAAGGTGAAGATGGTTACGCAGTTGTGGCTACTACCCGTCCGGAAACTATCATGGGCGATACCGCTATGTGTATCAATCCGAACGACCCGAAAAATGCACATTTGAAAGGCAAAAAAGTAGTTGTTCCATTAATCAACCGTTCGATTCCTGTGATTGAGGATGATTATGTAGATGTGGAATTTGGTACTGGTTGCCTGAAAGTAACGCCTGCTCACGATGTCAACGACTATATGCTGGGTGAGAAATACAACTTGCCATCGATCGATATTTTTAATGATAACGGAACGCTGAATGAGCATGGCGCACAATATGCAGGCATGGATCGTTTTGACGTACGTAAGCAAATTGAAAAGGATCTTGAAGCAGCTGGTTTGCTCGAAAAAACAGAGCCATATACCAATAAAGTTGGTTTCTCGGAGCGTACCGATGTGGTGATAGAACCAAAGCTTTCGATGCAATGGTTCCTTAAAATGGAAGATTTGGCTAAACCAGCTTTGGATGCGGTGATGAATGATGATATTCAGCTTTATCCTGCCAAGTTCAAAAATACTTACCGTCATTGGATGGAAAATGTGAAAGACTGGTGTGTGTCACGTCAGTTGTGGTGGGGACATCGTATTCCTGCTTATTTCCTTCCACAGGGTGGCTTGGTGGTGGCTATGAGCAAAGAAGAAGCTTATCAGAAAGCGTTGTCAATTGTCGATTACGAATTGTCAATTGATGATTTGCGTCAGGACGAAGATTGTTTGGATACCTGGTTCTCGTCGTGGTTGTGGCCCATTTCGGTTTTCGATGGCATCAATGATCCCGAAAACGAAGAAATAAACTATTATTATCCGACCAACGATTTGGTAACTGCTCCCGAAATTCTGTTTTTCTGGGTGGCTCGTATGATTATTGCCGGATACGAATATAAAGGCGAAATGCCATTTAAAAATGTATATCTGACTGGTATTGTACGTGATAAGTTGGGACGTAAAATGTCGAAATCGCTGGGTAACTCGCCCGATCCGCTCGATTTGATTGCGCATTATGGCGCCGATGCAGTGCGTTTGGGCATGTTGCTTACTTCGCCTGCCGGAAACGATTTGCCTTACGACGACAGCCTTTGCGAGCAAGGCCGTAACTTTAATAACAAAATATGGAATGCTTTCCGCCTTGTAAAAGGGTGGGAGGTAGCCGATATCGAACAACCCGAATCGGCTCGTATGGCTGTAAAATGGTTCGATGTGCAATTGAACAAAACCCTTTTCGAGATTGATGATTTGTTCTCGAAATATCGTTTGTCGGAAGCCTTGATGGCCGTTTATAAGCTGTTTTGGGATGAATTTTCGTCGTGGTACCTTGAAATGGCCAAACCTGCTTATCAAAAACCTATCGATCGTACCACTTACGAGGCTACGCTTGGTTTCTTCGAATCTTTGCTGAAAGTGTTGCATCCTTTTATGCCATTTATCACTGAGGAACTCTGGCAAGCGCTTGAAGATCGCAAAGAAGGTGAAAGTATCATGGTGGTACTTCAGCCTAAAGCTACTGAAGTGGATGACACATTAATTGCTAATTTCGAATATGCCAAAGAAATTATCGCCGGAATTCGTACCGTTCGTTTGCAGAAAAATATTCCAAACAAAGAAGTCTTGAGTCTGCAAGTGATTCCAAGTGAGACCGCCACTCAAAGTGGCAGCCTCACTCAGTTTAATGCCGTGATTGCTAAACTCGGAAATTTAGAAACAATAGAAAAAACAACCGAAAAAGCTGTCGGTTCAGTTTCATTCCTTGTGGGCACAACCGAATTTGCTATTCCTATGGGAAGTTTAATCAATGCAGAAGAGGAAATTGCAAAAATGGAAGCTGAAATCACATACTACGAAGGTTTTATCGAATCGGTAATGAAAAAGCTCGGAAACGAACGTTTTGTGGCAAATGCCAAACCTGAAATTGTAGAAGCCGAGCGCAAGAAAAAAGCCGATGCCGAAAGTAAAATTGCTTCGCTGAAAGATGGGATTTTGGCGTTGAAGAAATAGAATCTAATAAAAAAGCAGACATTTGTAGTCTGCTTTTTTTATGTGCTATCATCAAGTGTATTGACTAAAGTGTGGGAAAAAATCAAAATAATTTGATTTTTTCCCACACTTTAATTATATTTGTGCCATATTTAAGAATTTGACACAATGAAAAGGAAAGCCTTAAAGCAATTGGAAGATTGGAAAATGAAAAGCGATAGAATGCCGCTTATCGTAAATGGTGCTCGTCAGGTGGGTAAAACTTATCTTATCAAGGAATTTGGCGAAATGTATTTCAAAAATACGGTTTACTTTAATTTGGAAACAAATTTGGCTGTAAATTCATATTTTGAAACGGATATACATCCTTTACGCATTATACAGTATCTCGAAACGGCTTCTGCTCAGCGTATTATTCCTGAAGAAACGTTGCTTGTGTTGGACGAAATTCAGTCGTGCCCCAGAGCACTGACGGCACTAAAAACCTTTTGTGAAGAAGCCCCACAATACTATATTGTATGTGCGGGTAGTTTGCTTGGAGTAGCTGTTAATCGTGATAATTATTCGTTTCCGGTTGGTAAAGTGAATGAAATTCAGTTATTTCCAATGGATTTTGAAGAGTTTTTGAATGCTTTGAATGAGGATTTATTAATGAGTGAAATTCGTGCTCATTTTGCATCTGATTTAAAAATGCCGGAGATTTTACACAATAAAGCGTTAGATTACTACAAACAATACCTGATTATTGGAGGGATGCCGGCGGTAGTCAACGAATTTGTACAAACTCAAAGCTTACTAACAGCTGCCGAAATTCAGGGGCGTATTCAGAATGAGTATATTTCTGATATGGCAAAATATGCTTCGGCAACTACAAGTGTAAAAATCAGAGCGTGCTACAATTCTATTCCAGTTCAATTAGCAAAAGAAAATAAGAAATTTCAGTATAAAATTGTGCAACGTGGTGGAACTGCAACTATTTTTGGGGAGTCGATTGAATGGTTAAATTTTGCTGGGGTGGTACTGAAATGCCAAAAGGTGGAGCATGGTTATATGCCAGTAGCTGTGTATGCCGATTTGTCTGACTTTAAGCTGTATATAAGTGATGTAGGTTTGCTGACAGCAAAATCGGGCATGGCGCAACAAACAATACTTTCGAGTGTTGAAGAAGATAATGGATTTTTAGGCGCATTAAGCGAAAATTATGTAGCCCAGGCACTTAAAGCTAACGGACACTCTTTATTTTATTGGAAAAATGATAATACGGCAGAACTTGATTTTGTGTTACAAATAGATGGTGAAGTTGTTCCTGTTGAAGTTAAGAAAGGAAGTAGAACAAAGTCGGTAAGTATGAATATGTTTCTGAAAAAATATAATTGTCCTTATGCAATTCGGATTTCCAAAAAGAATTTTGGATTCGAGAATAATATTAAGTCTGTACCATTTTATGCTGTTTTCTGCTTATAATACGAATTATTTTCTACTGAATTTGTAGTCAAAATGCTGTAAATGTTTTTTTTGTTTGTTATAAAAGTAAAATCTGAAATTGTAGAAGCAAAACGTGAACTAAAAAAATTGATAGGGTCATTTTAATGCTCTGACTGTTCATTTTATAGCTCTTGTGATTTGAAGTTCTCGTTGTACAACCTTCCATGATAGGTATTGCGTTGAGCAAGACGCTTGTCGACTTTCATAATAAACTCGAAGTTTTTCAGTCCCCATTCGGGCGCAATAACAAATCCCGGAGGTGATTGAGAAATCATTCGTTCGATGGCGATTTTGGGGTTCAATAATTCGATAAAGTCAATAACAAGATCGATGTATTCGTCGGCTGTGTAGAGTTTAAACCATTCGGGATGTTCGGCATACTGACGTGACATCTTTGTGTGTTTTACCAATTGTAACTGGTGTAGTTTAATAGCTGTAAGAGGAAGTGTTGAAATTTTACGGGCGTGGTTCAGTATCGTTTCGCGACTTTCGTGTGGTAAACCTAAAATAAGATGCGCTCCGGTATAAATGCCGCGGGCTGCTGTTGCTTCAATTGCTTTTACGGCACAGGCATAGTCATGGCCACGGTTTATGAACTCAAGCGTACTGTCTTCGGTGGATTCAATGCCATATTCAATCATCACATAGCAACGTTTCGAAAGGGCAGCAAAGTAATCGAGCAATTCATCGTTGACGCAATCGGGACGTGTACCCACCACAATGCCCACTACTTTAGGATGAGCCAGGGCCTCTTCGTAAATGGCGGTGAGCTTATCAAGGGCATCGTAAGTATTGGTATAAGATTGAAAATAGGCTAAATACACCTGACTTTCATATTTTTTGAAAAACAAAATTCCTTCTTCTATTTGTTGCGTTATACTTTTAGTGGGTGTGCAGTATTCCGGACTGAAAGTCTGATTGTTGCAATAGGTGCAACCTCCAATACCTTTGCTTCCATCGCGATTAGGGCAGGTGAAGCCTGCATTGATTGAAATTTTCTGTATCCGCTCGCCGAAACTAAATTTTAGTACCTGATTGTAATTCAGGTAGCGATTGGTTGTGTTCTCTATAATAAACATCTTAAATTTTAAATAATATGACAATAAGACAATACTTTAATGTGCCAATATGCCAATGAAATAATGTGATAATTTGAAAATGAAGAATGGATTAATTATTGAATCAAAAATTTTCAATATTCAATTTCTTTCTAAACACCAGACTGGAAATACCTGACAGCCGTTCGAAACCGTCCTGCGACAGGTAAAACTGAAACTCGAACAATTCAGGTTTACTTCTTGTTCACCAAATAAATTCCGCCCAGTACAATTGCTGCGCCACCAATTTCTCTGGCTGTTAGCAATTCGCCGAGTACAGGAATTGAAAAAAGAGCAGTAAACACGCTTTGACTCAATAGACTAACCGAAACCACGGTGGCTTTGATGTGTCCGAGTGCCTGATTGATGGCCAACCAACCTAAAACCTGCGGAACAATTCCCAATATTCCTAACGAAATCCAGGTTGTACTGCTGAATCCTGAAAGTGGAGTACTGCTTATCCAGCAAATAACGCCTAAAACTATTGTGCTTGTAATCATTGAGATGGTGGTGAACGAGAAGGTATCGAGTGTGTTGCGTCCTTTTTTCACGGTAAGTAAATAGGCGCCATAGAACATGCTTGCAAAAATTGCCAACAAATTCCCCAGCGTCAATGAACTGCCCGAAATATCTTTCATACCCATGATAACAGCTACGCCTACAATGGAAATAAAGGTTCCTATCCAAAAAATTTTGTTAGGTTTTTCTTTCATAAAGAGCAAAGCACCTATTCCCACCCAAAGAGGAGCCAGATTGGCAAGCAAAGTTGATATTGAAGCTTTCGAAAGCATAATGGATGTATTCCACAATGCTATGTCGCAGGCAAAAAACACACCGCAAATGATTGCAATTTTTACACCATGAAAGTCGGTAATCGGTTTGCGGAAGTACAGCCAAATGGGTATAATGCCTACGGTGCCGAATAACATGCGATAGAATCCTGATCCGAAACCACTAATATTGGCTGTTTTTACAAGTATGGCCGACCATGAAATACATAAAACACCAAAAAACAATAAAAAATAATGAACCCATTTATGGTCTTTTTGTATCTCTATCATAAACACTTTTCAAATGATAATTTTTTAATGCAAAAGTAGAATAAATTATTCCTAAAAAAAACATTTGAG
This sequence comes from uncultured Paludibacter sp., assembly GCA_963678465.1. Classification (GTDB taxonomy): domain Bacteria; phylum Bacteroidota; class Bacteroidia; order Bacteroidales; family Paludibacteraceae; genus Paludibacter. The sequence continues at coordinate 1,659,394 of OY782858.1, read as the reverse complement.
GGAGATGCTGTAATTAATGAAGGCAATATGCGGTTATTCTGTAGTTTTCTTTGTATTATGTTTTTTGATGCCAAATTTATGATTATAAAAGGAGTATAGATAGGAAGCTTGGTTAATGTCTTGTTTTCTCGCGTATTACATAAAGCCTTGCCCGATTTGTAGCTTATTTTTTTTTATTCCTCACCTAAATGATTTAATTTTTGTATTTTTGTATCCAATAGTTTTTCTTAACCGAGATAAATCTAAATTACTTTAATGAAGAGACTCCTATTCACCTTTTTCTTTCTCTCCGGTGTATTTATATTCCTCCACGCACAGACAGGTAAGCTCTATTCTACCGATAATGAGTTGTCAAACAGCCTTATAAATACTATTTTTCAGGATTCACGCAATTATATATGGATTGCAACCGAAGATGGTTTAAATAAATATGATGGTGTGAAGTTTAGCATTTACAGAAATGATAAACTGAATACGCATTCATTGAAAAATAACTATGTACGTTCACTTTTCGAAGACAGTAAAGGTCGGTTTTGGGTGGGTTGTATCAATGGTTTGATGCTGTACGATAGGGTAAACGATTCGTTTACAGAAGTGCCGCTATACTACGGAAATAAAATAATTGAACCGCATGTTTCAAGCATTATCGAAACCAAAAGCGGTGAAATACTCATTTCTACTTCGAGCGATGCAATTCTTCGGTTCGATGCAAAAAAAAATCTGTTTAGAGTTGATGATGAGCTAATAAGAAAGTTGGGAAGTCGCTATATTGTAACTCTTTTCGAAGATAGTAAGCGGAATTTATGGATTGCTTCGGCCGATAAAGGGGTAAATTATTATAACCAGAAGACAGGGGCAATCAAATTGTACAAAGCTCCCGAGTCTTTAGGTAATAATCAGATTTCGAGCATGATTGAAGACGATGCCGGCAATGTCTTTGTAGGAACATTGGCTGGTGGGTTGTTTAAATTGAATTTTTCTACTCAAAAATTTGATCCTGTTCCTTACAACAAAGGTGATGTTTATTTGCCAATCAAATGCTTGTACATTGATAAAAATAAAAGGTTGCTCATTGGCACAGATGGGCGAGGAGTTAAGGTATACAATAAGGCCACCCAAAAAATTGAAGATTTTGAGGTTCAATCGGCCATTTTCGATTTTTCGAGTACAAAAGTTCACTCAGTGCTACTTGATAAGGCCGGTAATTTATGGATTGGTTTGTTTCAAAAAGGTGTTTTCCTTTCGCCCAATCATACCAATAAATTCAATTATTGGGGGAGTAAATCCTTCAATAACAATTTAATTGGTAATAATTGTGTAATGTCGGTATACAAAGACATGAACAATGTATTATGGGTTGGTACCGATCATGATGGAATTTATGCAATTGATGAATCAAATAATTCGCGACATTATTTGTTGAACACCAATGCCAACCGAATGTCAAGTACTATTATGACGATTGTAGAAGAGGATGCCAACACCTTATGGATGGGGTCGTTTCTGGATGGATTAATAAAACTTGATAAAAAAAGCGGAAAATACACAAGCTACAGCAATAATTTATCTCTGTTTACAAATGATCCTTCGAGCAATCGTATTATAAGTATAGTAAAAGATAGCCGAAACCGACTCTGGGTTGGAACGAACGGAGCAGGGGTTCAGATTTTCGATATTGCTACTTCGCGTTTTACCTCTAAATATGTTTCTGAGCCCAATGCTGTGGATGGACTTGTGAATAACTGGGTCAACTGCTTATTTAACGATGGCGACAGCATTATATGGGTTGGTACCTACGGTGGGGTGAATTCTATTGACTTGCGAAACGGAAAAATAAACACTTATACAAAAAGCGACAAAGCCTTACCCGGAAATATAGTGTATTCTATAGCCATGGATCAGAATGCAAACCTTTGGTTTGGCACCACCGATGGTTTAGCCCGATTTGACAGGAAAACAAAACGTTCGGAGATATTTACTACCACCGAAGGCTTGCCAAGTAACGTGATAAGAGGTATCCTGGAAGACGGTAATGGAGATATTTGGCTGAGTACACATACAGGTATTTCGAAATATCTGATCAAACAGAAAAAATTTGTAAATCATTTTGCTTTTGATGGTTTGCAGGGAAATGAGTTTACCCTGGGGGCTGCCTTTAAAACGAATAAAGGTGAATTTATTTTTGGTGGAGTGGGTGGAGTAACTTCATTTTATCCTTCAAAAATTCAAAATCAACGCAATTCGCTTCATATCTATCTCACCGGGCTCTATGTGTTGGATAAACCGGTGGTGAAGGGTCAAAAGTCGGGGCGTCACGAAATTATTGATACTTTTATTTCGGACGCAAAGACCATACGCTTGAATTATAGCGATAACATGTTTGGGCTCGAGTTTTCAACCTTTAATTTCGGCAATTCTGAGCGCATCTATTATAGATATATGCTCGAAGGGCTCAATTCTCAATGGATCAATACCGATCCGGGAACCAATAGGATAAGTTTTACAAACCTGAATTACGGAAAATACAAACTCAGGGTGATAGCTTGTGCCAATGATAATGTGTCTGAGGAAATCGTAATACAAATTCGTATCTATCCACCCTGGTACCTCACTTTCTTTGCTAAATTAATCTATTTCATACTTCTGCTTCTTCTTGTGTATGGAATATTCAGATACCTGACCGAAAGATTACAACATCGACAGGAAATGCTGAAACGTGAACATTTGGAACAGGTGAACGAAGGTAAATTGCAGTTTTTTATCAATGTGTCGCACGAAATCAGGACGCCGATGACGCTTATTATTAGCCCGTTGGAGAAACTTATGTCCGACACTTCCGATCCCGAACGTAATCAGGCTTATCACTTAATGTATCGGAATGCGCAGCGCATTTTGCGCCTTATCAATCAGTTGCTTGACATCCGTAAAATTGACAAGGGACTTATGTTTGTGAAAATGAACGAAACAGACATAGTAAGTTTTGTTGATGATATTATGCAGACATTTGAATATCAATCGGAGAAACGAAAAATAAAATTTGAATTCATTCATGAAATGCCGGAACTGAAGGCCTGGATCGATATGAATAATTTCGACAAAGTGCTGGTGAATGTTTTGTCGAACGCTTTCAAATTTACGCCCGAAAACGGTGAGATCACAATTCGATTGAGCGAGGGTAAAGATGAAACGGTAAACACTCCTTTGCGTCATTATTTCGAGATTGTGGTTTCGGACAGTGGTATAGGTATTGAAGTAGATAAAATTGAAAAGATTTTTGAACGTTTTTATCAGATTGATCATTCCCAAACGAATGTGAATTTCGGAACCGGTATAGGTTTGCACCTTTCGCGCAATTTAGTAGAATTGCAGCATGGAATTATTTATGCTGCTAACCGCAAAGATGCTACCGGAAGTGAATTGATTATTCGTCTGCCAATGGGTCACGAGCATTTAATTGAAGCCGAAAAGGAAATAAGCGATAATGTTGTTTCAATGTCAATGCTGCATCATAGTGCTGAAGAATACATTGATGACGCATTGGTAGAGACTGATGTTAAAGTTAAACCAAAAACAAAATACCGTATTTTGATTGTGGACGATGAAGATGAAATACGTCATTATCTGAAACAATCGTTGGCAGACACATATCGTATTCTGGAAAGCCGAAACGGAAAAGAAGCACTCGACTTAATACTAAAAGAAAAGCCAGATATGGTTGTGAGCGATGTAATGATGCCCGAAATGGATGGAATTAGCTTGTGTAAGAAGCTCAAAGCAAACATAAATATTAATCACATCCCTATCATATTGCTTACAGCCAAATCGAGTGATGAAGATAAAGCCGAAGGTTTCGAAATTGGCGCCGATGCTTACGTATCCAAACCGTTCAATGTAGATATGCTTAAAAAACGCATTGCGAACATTATCGAAAACCGCGAAAGACTTGAATACAAAATGGCCGATAGCGAAGAAAATAAAGCATTGATAAAGCCGGTTGTACTTAAATCCTCCGATCAGGTGTTGTTGGAAAAAATAATCAATATTATCAATGAAAACATTGACAATACTGAGTTGAATGTAGAAATGCTGGCTGATGGTGTCGGAATGAGTCGTGTACATATGCATCGAAAGCTTAAAGAGCTTACCAATCAATCGGCACGTGATTATATTAAAAATATCAGACTGAAGCAGGCAGCCGAGTTACTTGTGAAACAAAAAATCTCAATTTCGGAAGTCGCATATGCGCTCGGATTTAGCAACCTGTCGCATTTTTCAAATACATTCAAAGAGTTCTATGGTATGTCGCCCAAAGAATACAGCGAAAAATATCGTCAGAATATTTGATATTTTTAAAATCAAGAATAAGGCAGTTGAGTTTTTTTACTCAACTGTTTTTTTTTGTAGCTAATTACCATGTCGTTTTTTGAATAAAATTGACCTTCACATCGTTTCGATTTTTTTTTGATTCAACACTTCAAATCGCTCCTGTTTTTACTTTATAAGCTTTAATGAAACCAACAATAAGCTTATTCGAAAATTGGATTTATGTCACTCGGATAAATTAAAAGATGTATGTTTGTCAAGATTTTTTAGACAAAACAATGTTCTTTCCATAGTTTTTTTAATGTCATTTCTTGTATAAAACGGAGATAACAAATAGCCCTTACTAAATAACGGTTTGTACCCTTTTTGTTATTTTTCTTTACTCTTCTTTTCTGTTTCTTTTACATTTTCCAGGGGTTTGGTAACCGGTAAGAATGGAAATGTAACCAAGAGAAAAACGATGTAATAGGCCTTAAATGATTTGATATAAGTTTGTGCCTTGATGAGCTATTGTTTTTAGTAGATTTGTAAAAACTAAATCAAGAAGTATACAAAAGTCATTTAACAATTTAATTCTACGTTTATGAAAACTTAAAAAGCCAAACATCCCTATTTACAAAAAAGCTATTATTAAAAACTTAATCAAATTAAAATGAATTCTAAATCATGAAGATCACAAAACTATTTAGGTCTATAGGCCTATTATTTTTATTATCTATGTTATCACTCGGAGCCTACGCTCAAACGAACTCTGTAAAAGGAGTTGTAAGAGATGGTGCGGGTCGAACATTAATTGGTGTGAATGTAATAGAAGTTGGAACAACCAATGGTACTATTACGGATATTGATGGAAACTATGTAATTAAAGTTCCAGCACAGTCGAAATTACAATTCTCCTATTTGGGTTACGAAACCAAAATAGTAGAACTTGGTGGGAAAACAAATATAAATGTTGTACTCGTTGAAGACAACAAAGTATTGGAAGAACTTGTAGTAGTAGGATATGGTACCCAACGTAAAGAAGCTGTAACAGGTTCTGTTGTGTCTGTAAAAGGAGATGCAATGCGTGAAATTCCTGCTCAGAATATCTCACAATCTTTACAAGGTCGTGTTGCCGGTGTTGAAATGTCTCAGACTTCTTCAAAGCCAGGAGCCGAAATGCAGATTCGTATTCGCGGTACTCGTTCGCTTACAGCAAGCAACGATCCATTGGTAGTTCTCGACGGAATTCCGTTTGCAGGGAACATCAGTGACATCAACCCTAACGAAATTAAAAGTATTGATATCTTGAAAGATGCTTCTGCAACTGCTATCTACGGTTCACGTGGAGCTAATGGAGTGCTTTTAGTAACAACCAACAGAGGTCAAAGCGGTCAAAAAGCAAAATTGACTTACAATGGTTATTATGGTACAAGTCAGATTTTCTCAAAAATCGACATGATGAATGGTGAAGAGTTTGCTGCAATGAGAGCTGCTGCTAATATGACAGCTTACAAAACTAACTCTGCAGATGAAATCGAAGGTACAAATACCGATTGGCAAGGTTTGTTTTATAAAACCGGTACTATGCAAAGCCACGATGTAGGCGTTTCGGGTGGTACTACAGGAGGTGCATATACATTTGGCATCGGTTATTACAAAAACGAAGGTATAGTACCTTTGGAAAGCTACAGTCGTTTAACAATGCGTGGTAGCCTTGATCAGGAAATTGGAAAAATCTTCCGTATTGGTTTTACTACCAACAGTAACTATAATGTTACTGAAGGAGCAAGTTCAGGAGGATTGTATCAGGTATTACAGAATACTCCAATGATTAACCCTTACAATGCTGATGGCAGCTGGAAAAGAACAGTGGATATGCCTGCTGATAAAGGTGTATGGGTATATACAAGGGATGTAGTAGAAGCTAACAGAGACCTTATGCTTAGTCAAACCAAAGGTTTTGGTTCATACAATACCGTATATGGTGAGGTAAAAGTTCCAGGAGTAGAAGGATTAAAATATCGTGTTAATGTAGGTTTGAACTTCCGCATGTCGAACGGAGGAGCTTATACCGGACAAGGAATAAACGCTACTTCTGAAACCAACCCATCTTCAGCTTCGGTAAGCAATTCGTTGAGAACTAACTGGGCAATTGAAAACCTGCTTACTTTTGATCGTACTTTTGCGGATAAACATCAGGTAAATGCAGTAGCAATGTATTCAGCTGAAGAAACTATGTACAACCGTTCACGTATGACTGCAAAAAGTGTTGCAGCAAATTTCCAATGGTACAACCTGGGCATGACCGATGGTGAAAGATCTATTCTTCCCGGAGATCAACAATACGAAAAGAGTGGCTTGTTATCTTATATGGGCCGTGTAATGTATTCGTATGACAGTCGCTATATGATTTCGGCCACTGTACGTGCCGATGGTTCTTCAAGATTAGCTCCCGGACATCAATGGCATACTTATCCAGCTGTATCTATAGGATGGAATATGAAGAAAGAAAGTTTCATGCAAGATGTTAATTGGCTCGATAATTTTAAAATGAGAGTAGGTTATGGTGAAACTTCAAATCAGGCTGTTAATCCTTATGCTACATTAGGTGGTTTGAGTACTCGCCCCTATAACTTTGGAGATGCTACAGCTAACTTCCTTACAGGTACATATGTAAGTACATTACCAAATCCTACATTAGGATGGGAATTTTCGACTACATGGAACTATGGTTTGGATTTCAGTTTGCTGAAAAACCGTTTATCAGGTACATTTGAATATTATGTAACCAATACAAAGGATCTTTTGTTGAGTGTAAACCTTCCTCAAACTTCGGGTGTGGGCAGCTTTATGGCTAACGTAGGAGAAACTCAAAACAAAGGTTTTGAACTTTCGCTGAATGGAGTTATTTTGGATAACGTGAATGGTTGGAACTGGACAGCTGGTATCAACTTGTATTCAAACAAAAATAAAATTGTAGCGCTTGCTTCAGGAAACGATAGGGATGAGGGTAATGCATGGTTCGTAGGAAAATCTATGAATGTGATTTACGCAGCTAAGAAAATCGGATTATGGCAAGAAGGTGATCCTTATATGGACATACTTGAGCCAGGAGGAAACGTAGGTATGATTAAGGTTGAATACCTTGGCGAGTATTACAAAGAAGGTGACGTTATACCAACAGGTAGAAAAGTAGGAGACCCGGTAAGAGCTATAGATGGTGGAGGTAAAGACCGTCAAGTGATTGAAGTTGATCCAGACTTACAGGGAGGTTTCAATACAACTGTAGGATACAAAGGGTTTGACTTAACAATGATTGGCTCTTTCAAAAGCGGAGGTATACTTGTAAGTTCGCTTTATTCAGCCAGTGGTTATCTTAATATGTTATCAGGACGTAGAGGTAATGTGGATGTGGATTATTGGACTCCCGAAAATACAGGTGCTACCTATCCAAAACCAGGCGGTATTATGAGTGGTGATAACCCTAAATATGGTAATACTTTAGCGCTTTTCGATGCTTCGTATCTGAAAATTCGTGCTCTTACCCTTGGTTATAATTTCAATATGAAAGCAATTAAAGACCTTGGAGTACAAAGTTTGAGAGTATATGCTACAGCTCAGAATCCATTCGTTTTGTTTGCGCCTTATACCAATGAAACTGGTATGGACCCTGAAACAAACTCCTACGGTGATGAAAATATGGCTACAACAGGTTTAGTAAACAGACGTATTCTTACCGTTGGTGCTAATTCACCATCTACACGTAATTATATGGTTGGTGTTAGCTTAACATTTTAATAACTTTAAATAAATATAATAATGAAAAAGATAAATATAAAAGTTTTGATGGGAGCAGTGATGATGTTGTTCCTGTCGGCCTGTAACGATATCTTGGTAGAGCAACCGCGTGCTACTTACGAACCCGGCTTTTTTACAACCAAGGAAGGTGTTCAGAGCGGATTGACCTCTATGTACGCTCACTTGCGTTACATTTACGGGCAAGGCTATTATTATAACATTACACTTACCGGTACCGATGAATATACCTGGGCTAATAGTGCTGATGGAAACTTTAAAGATGCCGACATGACCAGTGGTGGTACTATGACACCATCCACTTCACGTGCCGATGTGCTTTGGAATACTGCTTTCCCAAATATCAATACTGCCAGTGGCGTTATCGAAAATGCTGAAGCCGTAGGTTTGGCTCCTTCTTTGATTGCCGAAGCACGTTTTTTCCGTGCATTCGACTATTTCCAATTGGTACAGACTTTTGGTGGTGTACCTCTTGATTTAGGTGGAGGCGTTCTTAAATTTAATAAATCAACAGTGAGAACTTCAGTACGTAACACTGTACCCGAAGTGTACACTATTGGTATATTCCCTGATTTGAAACAAGCTATTATCGATCTTCCTGAAACTCCACGTATAGTAGGTGCAGCCACAAAAACTGTTGCGCGTCTGTATTTGGCAAAGGCTTATCTTACTTATGCCTGGTGGTTGCAAAACCCAAACAATATCCCAACTTATCCTCAAACTGCACGTACAGATAAAGATGGAAAGGATGCTGCATGGTATTTCCAACAAGCATATGATGTAGCTACTGAAGCAATTGCTAATCCTGGATACGCAGGCTTACAACCAAGTTATTATAGAGTTCATTTGGCTCAAAACGATCGCAATAACGAAATTTTGTTACTTGCCGACCATACTAATGCCAGCGAACAGTATAATGGTGGAATTAGCTTCGGTTATGGTAACGGTGAAGCGCCTGATAACTTTGCAGCATGGATGGTGACACCTCAGATGGAAAATATGAGAAGTGCTAAAAAAGCTGATGGAACAGATCTTATAAGTTCTGTTCAACGTGAAGCAGCACAATGGGGTGGTCGTCCTTGGACTCGTATGGCTCCTCCACAGGGAGTATTTACAAAAACATTTGCCGATAAAACCAACGACTCACGTTTTGATGGTACATTCACAAGTGTTTACCGTGGTAACTGGACAAAGAATTCAAGTATGTCATCCATAACTACTTTGTATAATGGAAGCCTTCTGCCTGTTGCTCCTGGTGATGCTATCCTTTCATTTTTACCTGACGAATCACTTACAAGTTCAATTGACTGGACCTCTGGTAAAAGTGCTATTGGTGCAGGAGTTATTGCCGGAAGAGCTGATTATGTAATTCCTCCATCAGGTATTAATCGTCAGTATTTCCCGGGACTCTGGAAAATTGGAACATATCGTACAGATAATGGTACCGGATTAGGAAGTCCTAACGGTAGTACCTGTCGTCCATTCGTTATTGCTAAATTCTCTGAACTCTTCCTTGTTGCTGCAGAAGCAGCTGTAAAAGGAGCTAATACTAAAGCTGTAACAGGAACATATGCAAATGATGGAACAGCAAGAGGATTAGTGAATGTACTTCGTGCAAGAGCCGGTAAATGGAGCTTTAGCAATGCCGAAAATAAAGTCAAAGTTGAAGACCGCAGTGCCGAAATGATTGCAGCGACTCCAGCCACAATTGATATTAATTACATTTTGGCTGAACGCTCACGCGAATTCTTCGGCGAAGGTTATCGTTGGTTCGACCTGGTACGTACTCAAAAATGGGAAGAAATTGCTGGAACATATCAAATAGCTGATGCAGCTAAGCATGAACCAAAAACATATACCCGTACTATTAATAAAGCGATTCATTATTTACGCCCTATACCACAGGGCCAAATTGATAGATTGGATATGACTGCTGAAGAAAAAGCAGCTTATCAGAATCCTGGTTATTGATTATATTAATTAAATTATGGCTGATTGGGATGGAACCAGTCGTTCGCATTCCCAATCGGCCATTTTTATCTACTGATGTGTTTTCAGTAAATATTTACAAATACAAAATACAACATTTTACATGAAGGTTTTTAAACTCCGAATACTACTCACATTGATACTTCTTATGGCTGTTACCTTATTGGTAAATGGCGCTGATAAGAATATCCCGGGTTTCGTAGTTAAAAACAATTCAACACAACTATTGGTCGACAATCAACCTTTTTTAATCCTTGGCGGAGAAACAGGGAATTCAGCTGCTTCGGATATAAACGAGATGAACATATGGTGGCCAAAAATAAAAAACATGAACCTGAACACAGTACTTGTTCCGGTTTATTGGGAACTTACCGAACCTACCGAAGGTAAATTCGACTTTAGCCTCGTCGATAATATGCTAAAGCAGGCAAGAAATCATGACATTAAATTAGTCTTGTTGTGGTTTGGAAGCTGGAAAAACAGCATGTCGTGTTATGCACCCGCCTGGGTGAAACGGGATGACAAACGATTCCCGCGTACGTTAGACAGAAACGGCAACCCTGCCGAAATTTTAAGTGCATTTAGCAACCAAACGCTCAATGCCGATATGAAAGCCTTTAAAGCGCTTATGGCTTATCTCAATGCCACCGATTCGGAAGATCGCACAGTGATAATGGTGCAAGTGGAGAATGAAATAGGTCAACTTCCCGAAGCACGCGATTATTCTGCAGCTGCCAACAAGGCTTTTCGGATGGATGTTCCATCTCAACTCATTGATTATTTAAAAAAGAATAAATCTGTTCTTCTGCCACATATAAAAGATGTATGGGCTAAGAATGGATACAGAGAAAACGGAAACTGGGAAGCAGTTTTCGGTAAAGGACTGGCAACAGACGAAATTTTTACAGCCTGGCATTATGCCGTATTTGCTGATAAGGTAGCTCAGGCCGGAAAAGCAGCCTACAATTTGCCAATGTTTGTGAATTGTGCGCTGAACCGCCCTCATGTTGATCCGGGTAAATACCCAAGTGGAGGACCGTTACCACATTTGATAAATATCTGGCAAGCAGCTGCACCAAACATTGATATGCTATCGCCCGATATCTACCACGGCGATTTCAGACACTGGTGTCAGCTATACGATGTACTTGGAAATCCTGTTTTTATTCCTGAAATTAAATTGGAAGAGCAAAATGCATCACAGGTTTTTTATGTTATCGGACGTCATAAATCATTAGGCTTTTCTCCGTTTTCAATAGAGTCGGCGCCGGATGGAGCCAATAATTCTTTGAAGAAAAGCTATCAAATTATCGATGATTTATCGGAGATGATATTGGCCGATCCCACCAAGACAAACGGAGTGTATCTGGATAAAGAACATAAAACCGATACGATTGAAATTGGTGATTATCAAATTGTTGTTTCACACGTTTTTACTTTACCATGGAGTGATGGGGCAAAAGCCGAAACCTGGACACAAGCCGGTTGTATAATTATCGAAACTCAGCCCGGTGAATTTTGGATAGGAGGTACAAGCGTGGTTTGTACATTTCGGAATATAAAAAAACCGGCGTTGACTACAGGGCTTTTGTCGGTAGATGCATGCAAAAAGGACGGCAATGGTTGGATGTACAAAAGGCTGAATGGGGATCAAACTCATCAGGGTCGTCACATGCGTATTTCTTCCGGAGAATGGGAGATTCAACGTATTCGCCTTTATGATTATAAATGAATAAATATCAACATATTAAAATGTTTTTTAAATGTATTTTAGAAATAGATTGTATTATAAAGTAAACTTATATTTAATTTAAAAATTCACACAAACATGAAATCAGACTCACAGAAAGTGTCATTTGTTGAAAAGGTAGGCTATAGTCTGGGTGACTTAGCTGCAAACTTAGTATTTCAAACGCTAATTACCTATTTAGCTTATTTTTATACAGATATCTATGGCCTAAAAACCAATGATGCATCAATTGTGATGCTTGCAGTGGGTTTGACGGCCGCATTTCTTTTCAATCCCATTATTGGTGTTTTGGCCGACCGTACTAATTCAAAATGGGGTAAATTTCGCCCATGGATTTTGTATACGGCCATTCCATTAGGAGTTGTTGCTTTTCTGGCATTTTCTACACCTCATTTCGAATATAAAGGAAAATTAATTTACGCAGCCGTAACTTATACTTTTCTTTTGCTGTTGTACGCTTCAAGTAATCTTCCGTATTCAGCACTTAGCGGCGTTATTACCGGCGATATGGGCGAACGAAACAGTATCTCTTCGTATCGTTTTGTGGCGGTTACATTTGCGCAGTTTTTCGTTCAGGTTTTTATGCTCCCTATCATTGAATCAGCAGGTAAGGGCGACAAAGCCGTTGGTATTGAGGTTGTAATGTCATGGTTGGCCATTATTGGTTCTGTAATGTTGCTGATCACTTTTTTTACTACCAAAGAACGCATAGTTCCACGTCCGGAGCAAAAATCTACACTCAAGGAAGATTTAACCGATTTGTCGAAAAACCGTCCCTGGTTGATTATGTTACTACTTACTGTGCTGGTATTTATTACATTGGCCATGAAGGGTGGATCGTATGTTTATTATTTTAATAATTTCGTTGATAAGCCTGCATTAGCACAGTTCATAAGTCCGGTGATTGATTCATTCAATAGCATGGGAATTAACTTCTTCGGTACCGATCCCGTTTCAGCTGGTTTTGGCTTATTCAATGCCGGTGGAATTATTTTCATGATTGTGGGTATTTCATTTTCGAAAAAATTAGCCGATAAATTTGGTAAACGTGATGTGTATAAATACGGTTTGATTGTTGCTACGGTATTTATATTGATATTTTATTTCTTCAAACCTGAAAATATCTTCTTGATGTTTTTATCTCAGATATTACATGGCTTATCTTATGGGATAACAATTCCGATACTTTGGGCCATGATTGCCGACGTAGCCGATTATTCGGAGTGGAGAACCAATCGCAGGGCAACGGCTATTATTTTCTCGGCAATGATGGTAGGTCTGAAAACTGGTTTATCGGTAGGTGGTGCTTTGGTAGCATGGATTTTAGGATTGTACGGTTATATTCCGAAAGAAAGTGGAATCGACGGTCAGGCTATTATTCAGCCAGATACTGTAGCCGAAGGATCACGTTTATTAGTGAGTATTTTTCCTTCCATACCGTTCCTGATTGGAGCAGGTTTACTTTTCTTTTATGTGATCGATAAAAAAATGGAAACAAAAATCGAAACAGAATTGAAGGTAAGAAGAGAAAAGAATGAATAGTGATTAAACTGTTTATTTTTAAATAAATATAGCTGTATAATAACAATTGTAAAACAAAAATTAAGAATGAAAACACCTAAATATTTAGTCCCCAATTTATATACTGCCGATCCTTCGGCTCATGTATTTAACGGAAAAATATATATTTATCCCTCGCACGATATTGAATCAGGTATACCCGAAAATGACAATGGCGATCATTTTGATATGCGCGATTATCATGTTTTTTCGATGGAAAGTATCGATGGCGAAGTAACGGATCATGGCGTAGCACTTGATGTGAAAGATATTCCATGGTCAGGACGTCAGTTATGGGCACCCGATGTGGCTTGTAAAGATGGAAAGTATTATTTATATTTCCCTTTAAAAGATAAAAACGATATTTTTCGCATAGGCGTAGCGGTGAGTGACAAACCTGAAGGTCCGTTTGTGGCTGAGAGCGATCCTATTAAAGGTAGTTTTACAATTGATCCTGCTGTTCTGAACGACAATGATAGTGATTACTTCATTTATTTCGGCGGACTCTGGGGTGGACAGTTGCAACGTTATCGCAATAACAAAGCCATCGAAAATCCACACGAGCCAGCTGATGATGCAGATGCTTTGTGTTGCCGTGTGGCTAAGCTAAGCGATGATATGCTGCAATTTGCCGAAGAACCACGCGATGTACTGATATTGGACGAAAACGGAGAACCACTGAAGGCAGGTGACCATAACCGTCGTTTTTTCGAAGGTCCATGGATGCATAAATACAATGGTAAATACTATTTCTCCTATTCAACCGGAAATACACACCGTCTTTGCTATGCAATAGGCGACAATCCTTATGGTCCGTTTACATATGCCGGCGTACTTCTGACACCTGTGGTGGGTTGGACAACGCATCATTCAATCGTCGAATTTAAGGGGAAATGGTATCTTTTCCACCACGATAGTGTTCCATCGGGTGGCAAAACCTGGTTGCGAAGTATAAAAGTCGTTGAGATTGAATACAACGAGGATGGTACCATTAAAACATTGGATGGCGGGGGCGAATAAGCTCTCGTCAAAGGAGTTGTCATGTCCGAATTAGAACCAGATAAATAGTTTTTTGAACTGAAAAGAATGAAAAGGTCAATTGTTAGAGATATAACGTTATTCCTGCTTTTTTCAATTGCATTGCCTGCTTTTGCCACTGTTAGCCTGCCGAAACTTATTTCGGACGGCATGGTGCTTCAGCGCGATGCAAAAGTAAAAGTATGGGGTTGGGCATCGCCTGCCGAAAAGGTAACCGTTAACATCGCCGGTAAGCAATACAAATGTGTTGCTAATGAAGCTGGAGAGTGGTCGGTTCAGCTTCGTCCGCAAAAAGCAGGAGGCCCTTTCAGTATCGAAATCGAAGGACAAAATAATACAATAAAAATAAATAATGTTCTTTTTGGCGATGTATGGTTGTGTTCTGGTCAGTCTAATATGGAATTGCCTATGCGCAGGGTAAAACCACTTTATGAAAGTGAGATTGAACATGCAAATAATTCAAATATTCGCTATTTTGCAGTTCCTCAGAAATATAATTTAAAATATCCTGAAAAAAATTATGAATCAGGTAGTTGGCAGGAAGTAAATACCACAACTATTCTGAATTTTTCGGCAGTAGCTTATTTTTTCGGTAAGGAATTATATCAGAAATACAAAGTACCTGTTGGTTTAATAAATGCCAGCTTAGGTGGTTCGCCTATACAGTCATGGATGAGTGAGGAGGCGCTTGCTGCGTTTCCTCACTATCTGAACGATGCTATAAAATATCGCGACGATAAATTAATTAAGGATATTGAAGAGGCCGAAAATAAGAAAGTGAACGATTGGTATGCCGAAGCCGACAGGAAAGATGCAGGCCAGGTCGCTGGTTGGAAGCTTCCGGTTTTTGATGATGCCGAGTGGTCGACGATGAATGTTCCTGGTTTCTGGAGTGAAACATCCATCGGAGGTTCAAATGGAGTAGTTTGGTTTAGACGCCAATTCGATATTGCAAAAGAAAATGCAGGGAAAGCTGCTTTTCTGAACCTGGGACGTATTGTGGACGCTGATTCAGTTTTTATTAATGGAAAGTTCGTGGGGAATGTAACTTACCAATATCCACCACGTTGGTACAATGTGCCCGGAAATTTGTTGGTCGAAGGTAAGAATACAATCGCTGTTCGTATTG
The DNA here is from genome assembly GCA_963678465.1 of uncultured Paludibacter sp. GTDB lineage: Bacteria > Bacteroidota > Bacteroidia > Bacteroidales > Paludibacteraceae > Paludibacter. The sequence continues at coordinate 1,643,807 of OY782858.1, read as the reverse complement.
TTAGTAATTCAGGCAAAGGTGGTTTTGTGCCCGATAAGCCTTACGAACTGACAATAGCAAATACAGTAGTTGACTTAAAAGGAGTATGGAAGATGAAATTAGGCTGTTCGATGCCACCAACTCCCGGAACTACTTTTTTCCGTTGGAAACCAATGGGTTTATACAACGGTATGATTGCTCCATTATTTCAATATAACAAAAAAGGAGTGATTTGGTATCAGGGCGAATCGAATACAAGTCAGCCCTACGAATATGCCAGGCTTTTACCAACAATGATTTCGAGCTGGCGCAAGAATTTCGATCAGAAAGGGTTACCTTTTATTTATGCGCAGTTGCCAAACTTTATGGAAGCTAATGATGAGCCTAAAGAGAGCGATTGGGCTGTGTTCAGGGAAATGCAAACTAAAACATTGTCGGTTCCTGCAACTGCTATGACTGTGAATATTGATTTGGGCGACTGGAACGATATTCATCCGATGAACAAAAAAGATGTGTCGCACCGATTGGCGTTGGCTGCTCAAAAAGTTGCTTACAACGACCATAATGTAGTATATTTGGCTCCGTTGTACAAATCGATGAAAGTAAAAGGGAATAAAGTAGAACTCAGTTTTTCAAACACCGGAAGGGGACTTAAGGTCAAAAACGGGAATGAACTAAAACACTTCGCCATTGCCGGAGCTGATAAAAAGTTTGTGTGGGCAAAAGCTGAAATAAGAGGCGAAAAAGTAATCGTTTGGAGCGATGAAGTTTTCAAACCTGTTGCAGTACGTTATGCGTGGGCTGATAACCCTGAAGGGGCAAACTTAACTGATACGGAAGGAAATATGGTTTCACCTTTCCGAACTGACAGTTGGTAAACTAACGTACAATACAGTAGATATGTAATAAATACATTGATATCAGTAATGTAGTTCTGTTTTTTTATGCAGTTTGCCGAAAATACAGTATTGAATAATTAGAATTTTACCTATAAAGCATATAATCTTTTTTTTAGTCTGAATGCTTTTTAATATAAAATAGTTTAGGATAAACTCATTTTAAATTTTATATTTGTATCACAATTCCTCAGGGATGAGGAATTAAACCTTTTTATATCTTAGATGCTAATATGAAAACCAAAATAATACTCTCCTTTCTGTGTCTGTCCATCTTAAACATTTACTCAGCTAACGAAAAATTTCATAGTATAAATACTAACTATGGAATTTCGATGCGCGAAACAAGTTCCATTTGTAGCGATAACTTAGGCTTTATCTGGACTTCTTCGAAAACAGGTGTGTTACGAATTTCTGATGGTAATGCACGCATTTATCAACTCCCTTACAGAACAGCAGATGTTATAAACGTAAAACTTGTAATACAAAATAATGTCTTGTATGCATACTCGAACAATGGGCAGTTGTTTTTGTACGATGAAATTCTCGATAAATTTATACTGAAAGCCGATTTTAGACAATTGCTGAATAACAATTACTTTCTGCTGTATGAAATTTTATTCGACAAAAACGGATTTCTTTGGATTGCCAGTTCATCGGGGTTGTATCATTACAAAGACGACAAGTGCAAATTAATAAGTGCCGAAGGTATAGATTGTAAAAGCTTAGTTGAATACGACAAGAACAGATTGTGTTATATCTATTCAAATAAAATAGTTGTCATAAACACAAGTACTTACAAAACGTATGTACTTTACAAAGACTCAAAATTAAGGTCGCTAAATCTTTCGAAGCTATTTTTTGACAAAGAAAAATCTACGCTTTGGATAGGAACTGTGGCCGAAGGCCTTCACTATTTCGATGTACGAAAAAAAGTATTAAGCAGGATACCGCTGCCAAATTTTCCCAAACAACCCATTCAGGCAATTAAAGTTAACAACCGGGAATCAATCCTGGTAGGTATCGATGGTCAGGGCGTATGGGAATTAAGCAGAGATGGATCGAAAGTGCTTAAAATACACAAAGAAGATGTTGATAATCCTCAATCTCTTCAAGGCGATGGTGTATACGATATTTATTGCGATAAAAACAAAAGAGTCTGGGTGGCTACTTACAGTGGCGGACTTTCATACTACGATCAGAAATTGCCTTTAATTGAGAGAATATCTCATCAGATGAATGTTCAGAACTCGCTGTCGAACAACAATGTAAATAAAGTAATAGAAGATAAGAAAGGAAACCTTTGGTTTGCAACTGATAACGGGATAAGTCGTTGGGACAGGTCGAAGAATAGTTGGAAAACTTTTTACCAGAACAAACAGAATCAGGCGCAGGTTTTTTTGGCTCTGGCCGAAGATAATTCAGGAAATATATGGGCAGGTACTTATTCGTCAGGTGTTTACGTACTTGATGCGGAAACCGGCCAGGAAATAAAACACTATAGACAAGGAGGCTCAGGAGATGGGTTTTCGGGAAACTTTATCTTTGATATTTTTAAAGATAGCGATGGTGATATGTGGATAGGCGGTGTTCAGGGAGATTTGTTTTATTACAATAGTAAAACAAAAACATTTAGAAAATGTACACCTCAGCCTGTAAAAGCAATCGTTGAGTTGTCGCCCGGTAAATTGCTTTTGGCTTGTACATATGGTTTGTTGCTCTACGACAAAGCAAAAAACAGTATGGAGATTTTATTTCAGGGCTATACTTTGCACGATGTTTTGGTGGATAACCGATATGTTTGGGTAGCTACTTCTGGCGATGGATTGCTTCGGTATAGCATTAATAATAAAGATATTGTAAAGATAACAACTGCTGACGGATTACCATCGAACTATATCAACAGTGTTATTAGTAGTAAAGGTTTTCTGTGGTTAGGTACCGAAAACGGACTTTGCAGGCTCAGTTCAGATAAAGGCGATAAAATTAAAGTATCTACTTTTTATTCGTTGTCGAACATTGCCTTCAATGTAGGTGCTAAATATAAACTTGCGAACGGAGATTTAATGTTTGGTTCATCAAGAGGAGCAGTGAAATTTGATCCTGATAAGCTGAACGACGCGTCGCTGGGTGGGCATATCTTCTTACAGGATATTAAAGTGTCGGGCCGATCGATCCGTGAAATTTCGAACTTCGAGTTAAAATCGCCTCTGAATAAACAAGAAAGTATTAAGCTAAAGTACTATCAGAATACGCTTGAATTGGAATTGTTACCACTGGGCGTAAATTCGGCAGAGTATAAGTTTTCATGGAAAATGAAAGGCCTCGATAAAGAATGGAACTCATTATCGAATCATAAAATAATAACATACACTAACTTACCAAGCGGTAGTTACGATTTAGAAATAAGAATGTACGATAATTCGCTCACCACAGTCATCGATGAGCGTATTATTCATATCAGAATAATTCCACCATTTTGGGAAGCCTGGTGGTTCAGGTTGTTTTTATTTATAGCAGCAGTATCGATTGTTTATTTCTCGTTAAAGTATTATGCCAACAAATTAAAACAGGAACACAACGAAGATAAGATGCGTTTTTTTGCTACAACGGCACACGAAATTCGCACTTCGCTTACTTTAATAAGTGCACCTATCGAAGAGTTGAGCACTGAAAGGCAGCTTTCGGCCAAAGGGTCTTATTTCCTGAATCTGGCCAAAGAGCAAACTGCCCGTATGTTGTTTGTGGCTACACAGTTACTCGATTTTCAGAAAGTTGATATTGGTAAAGGCCAGATTTTTTTAGTGATGGTCGATATTGTGAAGCTTGTACAGCGTCGTATTTCTATGTTCGAAACTACAGCAAGTAAAATGGGCCTGACGCTTGAGTTTAAATCTAATCAAACTTCTTATCTGACGGCTGTTGACGAATTGAAGATTGAGAAAGTGATTGATAATCTTATATCAAATGCCATTAAGTATTCGCATCAGAATGGAAAAATAGAGATAATATTGACAACTGATGTGGAAAACTGGATAATCGAGGTAAAGGACTTTGGACTTGGAATTTCGGAAAATGCCCAGAAAAAACTATTTAAAGAGTTTTATCGTGGCGATAATGTGATTAATTCCAAAATTGTTGGTTCAGGGATTGGTCTTTTGTTGGTGAAAAACTACGTGTCCATGCACGATGGAGAGGTGGTTTTAAAAAGTAAGGAGAATGAAGGCACCGAATTTAAAATCACCATCCCTTACAAGAAGGTAGACGAGGCGGTTGTTGAAGAGTTGGAAAAGCCTGTTCAACAAGTTCAACAGCTACATGATGACCTTATTGATGCGGACGAAGTTGAAAGCGTTAAAACTGATAATTCGTCAGAGAAAAAAATGCATTTACTTATTGTTGAGGATAATAGCGATTTACAGGAATTTTTGAAATTTAGTTTCGAGGAACATTACAAAGTCTCAACTGCTAACGATGGAAAAGATGCTTGGGAAAAAATACAGAAAAAAGCACCTGATTTGATTATTTCAGACATTATGATGCCTAATATGAATGGTTTCGATTTGTGTAAATTGATAAAATCAACTTTTGAAACTTCTCATATTCCGGTAGTGCTACTCACTTCGCTCGACGAGAGGAGCAAGCAGCTAGAAGGATTGGGGCTGGGTGCCGATGACTATATTACCAAGCCCTTCGATGTGTCGATATTAAAACAACGGATTATCTCAATTATCAGAAACAGAGATATTGTGCGCGATAAAGTGTTGAAACTTTTCAATCAGACCGATCAGGAAACACCAATTTTATCGAATGAGCAAAATGACCAGTTTGTAAAAAAAGCACTGAAAGTAGTCCGTGAGAACATAGCAAACAGTGAGTTCGGGAAAGATGAATTTGCTTCGGCCATGAATGCAAGTCCTTCGCTGCTGTATAAAAAAATCAAAGCATTAACAGGTCAGTCGCCTATCGATTTTATAAAAAAAATTCGGCTTGATTATTCTTTGGAGCTTTTGCAATCCAGAAAGTATTCAATTACCGAGGTGAGCGAACGGTGTGGTTTCTCGAGTGTGGGCTATTTTAGTACAGTATTTAAAAAGCATTTTGACAAAACGCCTTCTGAAATAATTTCCTGAAAAACTAAAAATTGATTATAACTTTTAATTATAGTTACATTAGGTCGGTTGATAGATTATTTTTTGTTAATAAAAACAAAGCTAAAGTGCTTTTAATAATAGTTTTACAACATGTTTGCTGTTGTTTATCGAATATCAAACATTAAATATCTCAAATTAAATAAAGCCAATAACTAATATTTCTAATTTTGTGTTGTTAACTCAAATTAGTATCTATGTTTAAGTCTTTAATTATGCATATCTCCATATATGGAACTACTGCTTCGGCAGGGTTAAGTTCATGCTGTATTTGCATATTATTTACTTACCCACAGTTATTTAAAAAACAATTGAACAAATTGTTTTTTGTTCAACAACAGTATTCAATCCATAAACGAATACGAAGCTTTTCACTCAAAACAATTTCTGAACTTTTATCTTCAGGTAAGCTTAGCTTGTCAGGCGATAGGTTTGTACACTCCAACGTAGCAGGTCATTTGCTAAATGCATATGATGCTGGATGGAATATGAATGCAGTGCAAGGTAGAAATTGATTTGTATTTGTAGATTCTGTTGTTACGAATATGTTGTTTAATAATACGTTAGAAGAATATTAGATTTTATAATAGTTTTGGTTTTTTTGATAATAGTTTTGGTTAATAGGTATGTAAAGGAATTTTACATTTAAGGTGTAAAATGATTGTGTTTTTTTAGTTGGTTTTTTGTGAATTCTCTTGATATTTATTAAGTTAAGCTGTACAATTTAATTGTACAGCTCACTTAATAAAGTCTTTTTTATTGTTGATTTTAGCATGATTTACAAATTCAATTTTTCTGAAAATTTTTGAGATTGTAAAAAACAACAAATACAATGATAATAACAATCAAGGGTTTTTTTAAGTGCTGTTATAAACTGGTAGTTATGTTATTGAGGGTGTATACGCACAAAAGCAATAAAATTACATGTAATTATATTATCTATTAAAAATTCATATTATGAAAAAAAATCAGATTTTTATATTCCTATTGATCGTTTTCTCAGGTCAATTATTTGCGCAGGATAGCCTGTCTTTCCAATTTCCAAAGTACTCGAACGCTACTATCGTTTATAAAAATGGGACGAGTACTCAGGAAAAAATTAATTATAATTTCGCTGAACAAAGCCTTTATTTTGTCGATAGAAAAGACAATCAGATAAAGGTGGTAGGTAGTACCGAATCCATAGCCTTAATACGTATGGATGATAGAAGGTACTTGATTGATGCCGATGGGCTGAAAGAAGTGGTGGCTGAAGATCCACTTGTTTACGTTCAGATGAAAGCAAAAACAAAAACAAAAGCAAAAACAATAGGATATGGAGGTTCGGACGGTGTTGCTGCAGTTACAACTTACTCCGAGTTTAAAGCGGGTGGACAAATATCGATATTGGAAAATAAAACTTACGAAGTTTCATCGGTTTATAAAATTTATTGGATCGTAAAAAATAATAAGCGTAAGTTGATCACAAATTTTAAACATCTACAAAAACTATATCCCAAAAACAGAACGCAAATATCGAACTACATTGAAACTAAAAATTTGGATTTCGATAATGTAGCTCAATTTGTGGACTTAATAAAATACGCCGAAAGTTTGTAGTCCGGTTTTTATCCACGTTAATTTTTCTGAATACAAAATCAACCTTTTTTATTGCTTGTTATTTGATACTTTATTTTAATATTCAATTGCAAACAAAGTTAAATTGAGTGATAGACTATCCTCCTTGAACCAACAATGAAAACGCAGTAGTTTTTTTGTTTATTTTTAAATGATTTTTGAATAAATACAATTCTTATTCTTTAAGAAAGCAGTATTCTGCAACGGGCAGGATCTATAAATATAAGCTTTATTTAAAATTTGAATCAAAATATTGAATATAATGCTGTTTGTTTTGATCTATATTATTGATTTTTAATGATATGATGTAAGTTTCGAATTGTTAGTAATTTGCCTTTCGTTTCTCATTATTATCTGTAATTATAAATAAAGTGTCTATAAATATAATACGAAATTTATTAATAAATCTAAATTTGCAAGCAATAAAACCTTATAGAAGCGATCTGATGAACGTGAATAAATCAAATGACCGAAACAAAAAGTCTCCCGCCATTTGAATCAATTATGATCTGTTTTTATTTAGGCTTAAAAACAATTTTCCTGAAATTAATTGAAATCAAAATAATGTAAAGTTAATCCTTAAATTTCCCACAAATAAATATGTTAAAAGACGATAGCTAATCTTAAGATCGATAATACTAGTGAATTTAGAATTTGCGGTATTAAATAATTCCGGCAATTGTTAAGCCCGAATTAAAGTTTTTTTTATTATTCAAGTTTATAAAGTTTTAAGTTTAATGAGAAAATAATGAAAAATAAATTCAGAAAAATCATGTCAAATGTTTTCTTTTCGACAACTATAAGGAAATCTTCGTTGGCATTTTTATTCTTGTTGGTATCATCCTGTTTCATGGTCTCTCAGGCACAAAATAGAGTGTTTGTACGAGGTACAGTAGTTTCAGAACAACAAGAACCAATTATTGGTGCTGCCATAGTGTTAAAGAACGACAAGACGGTTGGCTCTATAACGGATATAGACGGGAAATTCTCGTTATCTGTACCGAGTTCAAACGTAACAATTGTAGTCTCGTATTTAGGAATGCAGACTCAAGAAATTGAATTAAAGGGAAAAACAAATATTATTGTTACACTTAAAGATGCAAATCTGAATCTGGACGAGCTTGTAGTAGTAGGTTATGGTCAACAAAAGAAAGAAAGTCTTGTTGGTGCCATTACTCAAACTTCAGGAAAAGTGCTCGAACGTGCAGGAGGTGTTTCGAATGTGGGTGCAGCATTAACAGGTAATTTACCCGGTGTAGTAACAATGCAAAGTTCCGGTTTACCTGGTGAAGAAGATCCTAAAATCATAATCCGCGGAAGTAGTTCATGGAACGGAAGCGAACCACTTGTTTTGGTTGATGGAATCGAACGTCCGATGAGTGGCGTTGATATCAGCTCAGTAGAGTCTATTTCGGTATTGAAAGATGCTTCTGCTACTGCTGTGTTCGGGGTAAAGGGTGCCAACGGTGTTATCCTTATTACTACCAAACGTGGTAAAGAAGGTGCTGCAAAAATTGATGTTTCGGCTAATATGACAATTAAAGTACCATCAAAATTACCAAATAAGTTTGATTCGTACGATGCGCTTATGGCTCGAAATGTGGCTATTGAAAACGAACTTGCGCTTACGCCAGAATCGTGGTCGTATATCAAACCTCAATCGATAATCGACAAATACAGATATCCAAGCAATGCTTTAGAAGCCGAAAGATATCCAAACGTTGATTGGCAGGATGTTCTTTTCAAAGATTATACTACATCTAATAATGTCAACCTGAATGTGAGTGGTGGTAATTCATTTGTTAAATACTTTACTGCTGCCGATTTTGCTCACGAAGGTGACTTGTTGGAAGATTGGGACAATGGACGTAGTTATCAGTCGGGCTATGGTTACAACAGATTAAATGTTCGTAGTAACCTCGATTTCCAGATTTCAAAAACTACTCAATTCAAAGTAAATATTTCAGGATCTAATGGCATTAAGAAAAGTCCGTGGAACCAGACTAACTCGTCAGACTGGGCTGTAGCTCAACAGTGGGCAGGTGCTTATAATATTGCTCCTGACGTATTTTTACCACAGTATGCCGATGGTTCATGGGGATTTTATCCAAGTATTTCAAATGTATCGAACTCAGCTGCAAACCTTGCGTTAGCAGGTGTAATGACTACTACAAATACACGTATTGCAACCGATTTTGTACTTCAACAGGACTTAAAGTTTATTACTAAAGGGTTGAATTTCAGAGGAAGTATTTCATGGGATAATGCTTTTGTTGAATACAACCGCGGTGTGAATGACCTATATAATGATGCACAGTTGAAGTGGATTGATCCTGAAACAGGGCTTGCTACCTATAAAAAGGAATACGAGAACAACAACAAGTTCGACTTTATGCAAAGTGTACTTTGGAACACTTCAGGTGGTGAAGTTCAGGATAGGTCGACTTTACGTAATCTTAATTATCAATTTCAATTGAACTGGGGTCGTGAATTCGGAAAACATAATGTTTCGGCAATGGGTGTAATGAGTCGTCAGGAAACAGCTACAGGTAGTATGATTCCATATTATCGCGAAGACTGGATTTTCCGTACTACTTATGCATATGCAAACAGGTATTTCTTCGAATATAATGGTGCATACAATGGTTCTGAAAGATTTAGTAACGAGAACCGTTTTGCCTTCTTTAATTCGGGTGCACTAGGCTGGTTAATTACCGAAGAAGAATTCATGAAGCCGCTTAGATTTATTGATATGTTGAAAGTAAGAGCTTCATACGGTGAAATTGGGGATGATAATATTGTTGTTAACAATATGCCTTTAAGGTGGATGTACATGACACAATGGGCGTATGGTGGAACCTCTTCTCTTGAGGTGAATAACGGCCAAAGCCCTTATACATGGTACCGCGAATCGGCAGTAGGAAACCCTGATGTACATTGGGAGACTGTAAAAAAATCAAACTTAGGTGTTGATTATTCATTCTTAGGTGGTCTTTTTGCTGGTAGTGTAGAGGTATTTAAAGATAATCGTCGTGATATTCTTGTGTATGGCGCTAATCGCTCTGTTCCAGTGTATTATGGGACTACACCTGCAACTGCTAACTTAGGTAAAGTGAAGACCGAAGGATATGAACTGGAATTGCGTGTCAATAAAGTGCTTGCCAACAAAATGCGTTTATGGGGGAATTTTAGTATGACTCATGCCAAAAATACAATTCTTGAAAAAGACGATCCTGCTTTGTATGCAGCTTATCAAAAAGCAGCAGGCTTTAGTATTGATCAGAACAGAGCCTATGTTGAATCAGGTTTTGTAAACAACTACGATGAGATTTATGGTAGTACAATTCATAATAAAACAGATGATCATAAACTCCCGGGTGATTATAACGCAATTGACTTCAATGCCGATGGTGTTATCGACAGTAAGGATAATGTACCTTATGGTTATTCAGGTAGTCCTGAAAACACCTATAATGCAACTTTAGGTTTAGAATGGAAAGGGTTCAGTGCGTTTGTGCAGTTCTACGGTGTTAATAATGTAACACGTGTTGTCAACCTTACAAGCTTTGGTAGTAAACTGAATACGGTTTATGATCTTGGTACATGGTGGGCCAATGATCACAACAATGCGGAAATTACAACTCCAAGATGGACATCTACTCCAACTTATAATGATGGTACTCAGTATCTGTTCGATGGCTCCTATGTTCGCCTCAAGAATGCTGAAGTTGCCTATACCTTCAATGGTGGATGGGTGAAAAGTATTGGGTTGAATAATCTCAGAATATTCCTAAATGGTAACAATTTATGGGTTTGGTCGGTGATGCCCGATGACCGTGAGTCTAACTTTGCCGGTTCAGGTGGACAGGGAGCTTACCCAACCATGAGACGTTTTAATTTAGGTCTAAAATTAACATTATAATTTTTGAACGAAATGAAAAAAATATATAAGAAGCTAATATTGGGCGGAGGAATTCTCTTCATGATTTTTGGTCTTGTCTCCTGCGAATCGTATTTGGATAAGGAGCCAGCCTCAACTATTTCCGATGTAGAGGCATTTAAAAATTTTACCAATTTTCAGGGCTTTGTTGAAGAAATCTACAATTGTATTCCTGATAAAGAAAAAAACGATTGGACAGCTTCATGGAACTGGGGCGACGATGAAGTTTTTAATCTTGAAGGAAGCTGGCACATGACCAATCAGGTGGACCTCGGAAACTTTTGGGCTTGGCAAAATGGTGGTGGTAACTGGCTTGATAAATCAAACGTTAATCCTACATCAAATAACAAGTTTGATCACGCATTGTGGCCACATGCATGGTATTGTATCCGAAAAGCAAATATGGGATTAGAAAACCTTGATAAACTAACGGTAGCAACACAGGAAGAAAAAGATCTCATTGCAGGTCAATTGTATTTTTTCAGAGCCTGGTGGCATTTTGAACTTATGCAGTATTTTGGGGGACTTCCTTATATTGATAGAGTCTTTTCTGCAACAGAAAAGTTAACATTGCCACGTTTGTCGTATGCCGAATGTGCCGATAAGGCTGGTGCTGACTTTAAAAAGGCAGCCGAGTTATTGCCTATCAACTGGGATAACACAAAGGTAGGAGCCAACACAAAAGGAAAAAACCAATTGCGTTTGAACAAAATTATGGCGTTAGGGTATCTTGGTAAGAATTATCTATGGGCTGGTAGTCCTTTGATGAAGAATGGTGCTCAAACTGGTGGAGCAAAAACTTACGATTACGATGCAACATATTGTGCTAAAGCCGCTGAAGCTTTTGGAGAATTGCTAACCTTAGTAGAAGGTGGTCAGACACAATATGCTTTGGCTGAATATAAATACAAAGATATTTATAACCATGTTAAAGCCGATGGAGCTACTACCCGTTTTGCTGACCTTTTTTATACAACAGGTCAAAACTGGTTGATGCCTGGCTCGGTTGAAGCTATTTTCAGAGGTCCATCTACCGACTATAACGGAAGTAACTGGAACACCACCAAAACTTTTGGTCCAAAGGTGCAGGGTCTTGTTGAACACGATAATATCATTCACCAACCTACTGCAAATTATGTGAATTTCTACGGTATGGCCAATGGTCTTCCATTGAACGATCCTCAATCAGGTTTTGATCCTAACTATCCGTTTAAAAACCGTGATCCACGCTTTTATCACGATATAGTATTTGATGGATTCAAATATGTAAATTCAACTATGCCTGCTGAAATGGAGTATCTTCGTTATTGTGGTCTTTATACAGGAGGTGCCATGAGATCGGAAGCAAGTGCAAGTAAAACAGGTTACTTTATTCAGAAACTTGTTCCTCACACAGCTAACAAATACGATGGATTGTACAACTGGAGTGGTAACTTACACACCTATTTGCCCTATATGCGTTTGGGTGATATCTATTTAATGTATGCCGAGGCATGTGCTGCCGTAGGTGGTGCAAGCGCTAAATCGACTAATTTTGCCAAAACAGCCGAAGCTGCAATCAATACCTTAAGAGACAGGGTGTCTGCAGGTCACGTAAATGCAAAGTATACAGCAGAAAGAACTAAATTTATTGATGAAGTGAGAAGAGAGCGTGCAGTTGAATTGTCATTCGAAGGTTTCCGTTTCAACGACTTGCAAAGATGGTTGTTGTTGACAGAATATCCATACAATGTAAAAACATCTCATGAGTTTGATAGAGTTGAAAATGATAACTTTTTCAAAACTAATGACCCACGTAATGCCCGCGTTTCGAATTTAAGAGAAAAGGTTATTGTAACCCGCTTGTTCGGAACAAAGCATTATTGGTTTCCTCTAAAAGTCAAAGATATTTCGATATATCCAGAGTTTGGTCAAAATCCTGGTTGGTAATTTAAATAGAGAAATAATGTTTAATTACAAATGAATAAACAATGAAAAAAACAAATATAAGATTCATTTTATGTATGATGATTGCTTTCTCTTCGTTGCAAACAATTGGAGCGAAAAAATCATCAGATAGTATAACTGATTCTCTGAAAAAGACAGACCCATTGGTACAGGTTGCATATCGAAATGTTTTGAAAAGTAACATAATGGGGGGCGTTTCAGTAGTAGATGTAGAAGACTTGCTTAAAAAGAACTACAACACCTATAGTCTGGACAATATGCAGGGATATGTTGGCGGTTGGAATGGTAATTCGTTATGGGGCATGGATGACTATCTGGTTTTGATAGATGGAGTACCACGCGATGCCAATAACGTTTTGCCAACTGAAATTGATAAAATTACATTCCTCAAAAGTGCATCAGCTGTTGTTTTATACGGCAGCAGAGGGGCTAAAGGTGTGATTTCGATCACTACGAAAAGAGGCCGTATTGGCGACCGCGTTGTAAGTGTTCGTGCAAACACCGGTTATAATGTTGCAAAAAGCTATCCTAAGTATTTAGGTTCGGCCGAATATATGACACTTTATAACGAAGCGATTACTAATGACGGACTTACCGGATCCAGTGCATCTTATTCGGCTGAGGACATTTATAACCACAGTACAGGATTAAATCCTTATCGTTATCCTGATTTGAATTTCTATTCTTCTGATTATTTGAAAAAAGCTTACAATCGTTCTGATGTAACTGCCGAGATTTCGGGTGGTAACGACAGAGCACAGTTTTATACTAATGTAAGTTACTATAACCAGAAAGATTATTTTAAATTAGGACAATCGAAAGATAATAGTCTCGACCGACTGAATGTGCGTGGAAATATCGACATTAAGGTCAATGATTTTATCAAAGCCAGTGTAAATGCAAATGCTACTTTCTACAATGCTCGTACTGCTAAAGGTGATTATTGGGAAGCTGCATCTACCTTACGTCCGAATCGTTTTAGTCCGCTTGTGCCTATTAGTTTTATCGACCCAAATGATTTAAATTCTATGGCGTTGGTCAATAATACGACTAATATTATAGATGGGAAGTATTTTTTGGGTGGTACTCAACAGGATTTAACAAATATCTTTGCTGATTACTATGCTGGAGGATATAGCAAGTACACGAGCCGTCAGTTTCAGTTCGATACTAAAATTGATTTCGATTTGAGAAAAGTGTTACAGGGACTTACTTTTAACACAATGTTTGCTGTGGATTACGCTACTTCATACAATACATCATTTAATAATACCTACAGTGTATTTGTTCCTTTATGGTCAAACTACAATGGGGCTGATATGATTTCAGATCTTGGAAAATTTGGTGTTGATGAAAAAACAGGTAACCAAGATATCTCCGATAGTTACAGTCGCCAAACGATAGCATTTTCGGGACAGTTTAATTACAATACTACCATCAATGATGTTCATAACATCTCGGCTGTATTGGTTGGAGCAGGTTATCAGCGTACAGAATCAGAAGTATACCATAGAACAACAAATGCAAATTTAGGCTTGTTGGTAAGCTATAATTACGCTAATAAATACTTTGCCGATTTAGGAGCTGCCGAAGTTCATTCAGCCAGATTGGCCGAAGGTAATCGCAATGCTTTTTCTCCTTCAGCTACTTTGGGTTGGAAACTGAAAAATGAAAATTTCCTTGCCAACGCAACAGCTGTAGATGAATTAACACTTAGCGCATCCGGAAGTATTTTGAATACTGATATGGATATTTCAAACTATTATATGTACGAATCTAATTACAATCAGGCAAGTGGTGCATGGTGGGGCTGGTATGATGGAGCTTCAGAGCGTTCGACTAATTCAGTACGTGGAGCAAACAAGGATCTTACATTCATCAAAAGAAAAGAATTCTCGGTAAATGCAAGTACATCATTGTTCAAAAACGCTGTGTCAGCGAATGCATCCTTCTTTATTAACTCAATGGAAGGATTGGTTATCAGACCGGCTACAATTTATCCAAGTTATTTTTCAACTTATTACCCTGAAGCATCTTTTATACCGTATACTAATTTTAATAATGATAAGCGTACAGGTTTTGATGTGAATGTGAATTTTAAAAAACGCATTGGGGCTGTTGATTTCAACTTAGGTGTAGCAGCTACTTATTATAGCAGTGAAGCAACCAGACGCGATGAAAATTATCAATATGATTATCAGAATCGTACAGGTAAACAAATTGATGGTGTATGGGGATTACAGACGCTTGGCTTCTTTGCAGATGCCCAGGATGTAACTAATTCTCCATCTCAAAAATTTGGTGGAATTATTAAACCCGGAGATTTGAAATATGTTGATCAGAATAACGACAACGTGATTGATGAAAAAGATGAAGTGTATTTAGGACGCGCAGGTTGGTATGGAGCTCCACTAACTTTAGGAGTTAACCTTACTGCCAAGTACAAAAGTTTTACTTTCTTTGCATTAGGAACTGGTGGATACGGAGCTGTAGCTATGAAAAACAGTACGTACTATTGGGTATACGGAAACGGAAAGTATTCTGAAAATGTACGTGGACGTTGGACTGAAGCTACGAAAGAAACAGCAACATATCCTCGTTTGACTACACTTACAGGTGCTAACAACTTTAGAAATTCAGATTTCTGGCTTTACAAAACAGATCGTTTTAACCTGGCTAAAGTGCAGATAAGTTATGATCTTCCTAAGTCGGTGCTTGAAAACGGAATCCTTAAAGAAGTTTCGGCATACATCAGTGGATCAAACTTGTTAACAATTTCGAAAGAACGCGAAGTGTTGGAGTTAAATACAACATCGGCACCTCAGGCCAGATTCTATAATGTGGGTGTAAAAGTAGTATTCTAATAAAATAGTAGAAAGTTATGAAAAAAATAATAAAATTTTTAATCCTTATACCATTCTTGGCTTCGTGCGAAGATATGTTCACTCCGGAGATAGAAAATATTCGTTCGATTGAGGCAATGTATGCAGAACCAACTTATGCGCAAGGGATATTAGCGAATGCATATATTCTTCTACCATATTCATCAAATCCTGATACGGATGTGGCAACAGACGATGCAGTAACAAATGACAATGCAAATAACTATTTGCGAATGGCTACCGGTTCATGGACTGCAAGTAACGATCCAATGTCGCAATGGCAGGCTCGCAAAAATGCAATTCAGTATCTGAATATTTTTATTGAGAATGTTGATAAAGTTGTATGGGCAAAAGATGAAAAAATCCGTACAATGTATAACGACAGATTAAAAGGTGAAGCTTTTGCGTTGCGGGCTCTTCAAATGTATCATCTTATCATGGCTCATGGTGGCTGGACTGCTGATGGACGTTTATTAGGTGTACCTATTGTAAACATGCCCGAAACTGCAACTTCTAATTTTAATCAACCGAGAAATACGTTTCAGGAATGTATTGACCAGATTATGAATGATGCAAACACAGCGCTTGGATTACTTCCGTTGGATTATGGCGACGTTGTTGAAGCCAATATCCCCGAAAAGTATAAAACTTTAGGCGTTACAAATGCAGGAGATTATAACAGGGTGAATGGAAATATAATGAGAGGACGTGTTACTGCCCGTATCGTTGAAGCCATTAAAGCGCAGGTTGCTTTATTAGCAGCAAGCCCTGCTTTTAGCGCCGGCACTAATGTAACCTGGGCTACTGCAGCTGATCAAGCGGCAATTGTACTTGACAGAATTGGTGGCGTTAGTGGTTTGTCGGCAAGTGGTGGAACATGGTATGCAAATACGACTGAAATTGCAAATCTTGCATCAGGAGCAAATCCTGCAGAAATTATCTGGAGAGGTGATGTGGGTCAGAGCAATTCATTGGAGAAGAGTAATTTCCCTCCATCGCTTTATGGAAGTGGACTTGTTAATCCGACTCAAAATATAGTAGATGCTTTTCCGACTGTTAACGGTTATCCGATTTCGCATCCTGCAAGTGGATATAGCGCTACTAACCCTTATGCAAACCGTGATCCCCGTTTAAATAAATACATTTTAATTAATGGTGGAAAACAAGGACCTAGCAATACTGTCATAACGACTGCTACTTATAGCACAAACAAGGACGGATTGAATAAAGAAAACGGATTGTCGACAAGAACAGGTTATTATTTGTTGAAACTTATGCGTCCGGATTGTAACCCTGATCCACAGTATAACACCGAGCAGAAACACTATACTGCACGCATTCGCTATACCGAGATCTTCCTTAATTATGCCGAAGCAGCAAACGAAGCCTGGGGTCCGTTAGGAACAGGAAGCCATGCTTACAGCGCTTATGATGTAATCAAAGCAATACGCGTAAGAGCAGGAATCACTGATGGAGATGCCTATCTCGAAAGTATTAAAAACGATAAAGATAAAATGCGTGAATTGATCAGAAATGAGCGTCGCATTGAATTGAGTTTCGAAAACAAGAGATTCTGGGATTTACGTCGCTGGAAGGCAAATTTGAATGCAACCACAAAAGGTATGAAGATTGATAAGCTTTCCGATGGATCATTAAGCTTTACTTCTATCGATGTTGAAGTGCGTGATTACAAAAATTACATGTATTATGGTCCGATTCCTTATGGAGAAATCCGGAAATGGAATTTACTTGAGCAAAATGCAGGTTGGTAATTTTTTACCAAATTAATAATTAAATAATATTTTAAACATGAAACAGATAAAATTTCTATCTATACTATGTGCCGGATTTTCACTGCTGACACTAAATTCATGTCATAACCAGGACGTTGAGTTTCCTGATTATGAATACAATGCAGTATATTTTGCTTATCAAACTCCGGTACGTACAATTGTGCTGGGCGAGGATATATATGATACAAGCCTTGATAACCAACATAAATTAAAAATTTATGCAGCTATGGGGGGGGTATATGAAAACAAAAAAGTAATTGACATCGACTTTGTTGTTGACAATTCGCTTTGTACAAATCTATTCTTCCCTAACGGATCGAATGTAGTGGCTCTTCCTTCCAACTATTATACGTTAGGAGGAAGCAAGATTACACTGAATAAAACTTTGATGGGAGCTGTAGATGTACAACTTACAGATGCTTTTTTTGCAGATCCTAAAGCGTTGACAAATACTTATGTAATTCCTTTAAGAATGACTAAAGTTACAAATGCAGATTCAATTCTTTCGGGTATTCCCAAAATTGCAAATGCTCAAAGAACAAATTCTGCTTATTGGGATGTTTTGCCTAAGGATTATGTGCTTTATTGTGTAAAGTACATCAATCAATGGCATGCCAACTACTTACGTCGTGGTAAAGAGATAATTACTGAAGGTACAAAAGTAACTACGAACATTCGGCATAAACAATATGTTGAATCGGATGAATTAATTACTTTAACATCACTTTCTTTATCAAGAGTTTCATTACCGATTCCCGGACATAAGAGCTTTGTGGGCTTAGATTTAGGATTAAAAGTAAATGTGGATTTTTCTCAGGATCAAAAATGCACAATTTCACCTGTTACGGCATATCAGGTTAATGACTCTGTAAGAGTTTACAATATTCTTGCAAGTGGAAATGGTGAATTTATAAAGAAAGGAGAAAAGAAGAGTTGGGGTAATAAAGATAGAGATGTATTGCATTTGGGATATAACCTAGCGTATGAGGTTGAATCAAGCTTTCCAAAGTCGAATAAACCCACAGTGATTCAAAAATTCACTGTTAATACCGTAGATACACTTGTTGTTCGCGATAGAGGTGTTAAGTTGGAAACTTTTTCACCTTCGTATATTCAATAAATTTAAAAAATTATGATGAAAATGAAAAATAGATATAAATTCTTACTATTTGCTTCTGCTTCAGTATTTTTTATTTCCTGTGCGGACGATAGCAAGCTCGAATATTCTGTAGAAAAACCACAGAGCATTGCTCAAATGGAATATCTGAATGAATATGAAACCTTAAAATCATATGTCGACAGAGCTGCCAACCCTAATTTTAAATTAGGGGCTGGTGTTTCGATCAATGATTTTAATGCAAATGGTGTTATGAGTAAATTAATTCGAACGAATTTTGATGAAGTAACAGCCGGATACGAAATGAAACACGGTGCGGTTGTAAGCGATGAAGGGGAAATCAATTTATCGGATGTAACTACATTTTTAGCGAATACAAAAAGTGTAGGTGTATCGGTATATGGACACACTTTGACCTGGCATACTAATCAAAATGCAAAATACCTCAACAGTATCATTGCTCCTACAATTGTGCCCGGAGCTGGAGACCCAAGATGGGATGTGGTTACAGAACAGAGTTTTGAATCAGCAAATGCAGCCAACTATTCGTACAACTCAAATGCACAAACATCTTTCACTGCCGTTGGACAGGGAAAAGATGGTGTAGGCAGAGCGTTGAAAATTACGAATGCAAGTATACGTACGAATGATTGGGATTGTCAGTTATTTATTACTTTCCCGATAAAAACAGTTGTTGGTCAGAAGTGGAGATTTAAAATGGATATCAAATCGGATGCCAATGCTTCGTATCCAACCCAGGCTCACACAGCTCCAGGTGCATATAAACATTGGGATTTCTTTGGTACATTAAGTTCTACACCAACATGGGTGACTTATACAAAAGAGATAACTATTTCAGGCGATCAGGCAGGTTGTAATACAATTGCTTTCAACCTTGGTAAGAATGCTACAAGTTATTATTTCGATAATGTAAAAGTAGAGTTCTTCAACGAAAAACCATCCGGTGGTACAGTTGAAAAAACAGCTGAGGAAAAGAGAGTAATCATCGATAAGGCGCTCGATACATGGATTGCAGCTATGCTTGGTGCAAGTAAAGATTATGTAAAAGCATGGGATGTAGTCAACGAACCGATGTCTGATTGGCCCGATCCTTCGAAACTTAAAACCGGTTTGGGTAAAACACTTGCCGCTGATGAGTTCTACTGGCAGGATTATCTAGGCAAAGACTATGCTGTAAGAGCTATTCAGCTTGCACGTAAGTATGGTAATGCTACCGATAAATTGTTTGTGAACGATTATGGACTTGAAAACGCTGATCAGAAAAAATGTTTAGGCCTTATCGAGTACGTTAAGTATATCGAAAGTAAAGGTGTGACTGTAGATGGTATCGGAACACAGATGCACGTTACTTTAGGCGAAACAACAATGGACGGTGTCAGAGCAATGTTCACTAATCTGGCAGCTACAGGTAAGCTTATTAAAGTATCTGAATTGGATATGGGAATTAAGCCCGCCGGAAGTGCAGCAAGCCTGAAAACAAGTGAGGTTACCAACGAGCAATTACAACAAATGGCCGATTTCTATCAACAAATAGTGAAGGCTTATTTTGAATTGATTCCGGCTGCGCAAAGATATGGTATTACTCAATGGGCCGTAACAGATAGTCCTAACGAATCATCGTGGAGAGCCGGAGAACCTATCGGACTTTGGGGTCTTGACTTCAAACGTAAACATGCATATGCAGGATTTGCAAAAGGGCTGTCAGGAAAATAAACATATTTTCACTGAAATAGCTTTATAATTAATTACTCCCATACCTACATTGGTATGGGAGTTTTTTTTGTCCTTGCTCAGTTTATCCTTGTGTCCTCACTGTTTCGAGTTTCGGGTTTCGAGTTTCGAGTTTTGAGTCTGAAAGGGTAACAAGAGCGTCTGAAATGGTAACAAGAGCGTCTGAAATGGTAACAAGAGCGTCTGAAAGGGTAACTGGAGCGTCTGAAAGGGTAACTGGAGCGTCTGAAAGGGTAACTGGAGCGTCTGAAAGGGTAACAAGAGCGTCTGAAATGGTAACAAGAGCGTCTGAAAGGGTAACAAGAGCGTCTGAAAGGCAAAGTAGAGTGTCTGAAAGGCAAAGTAGAGTGTCTGAAAGGCAAAGTAAGGCGTCTGAAAGGTAAGTTATTTTTCTTGTCAAAGGGTCTATTCAATACAGACGCTTCCTTGATGGGTCGTCCCGACCGCAGGAAGCTTAAGTATTATGCGTTAGGTGCTTTTTCGTATTATTTTGTCATTTCAAATCTTTCGACAGAGAAACGAATTTACTCAATTCATTAATAAAATCTTTCTTAGTCATACTGTTAAATTCTAATGAGAATACATTAATCTTTCTAGTTTCAATATGTTTTATCGCAAGTTTAGGATTGTCTGTTCCTACATCCTTGAATGCTATTAATACATATTCAATATTTTTATTCAGATATAACTTACTTTTATTTTGTGTCGTGTAAATTATATTCTTTTTATTCGGGTTAATCAGAATTAATTTACTGTCATTTGAATTTGACAATATGATTTTTGTTCTGCATTTTCTGTCAACGTCCTGTCTGCTATATTTGAAAACATAAGTGAAACAACTATCAGAAAGGTTGTCGGCAATAAAGTTCGTGAAGTATTCAAAATTATTGATTATCATTTGGTTATCTGAATCTGAGTTGCAAAAGTCAAAGTAATTTTGGCGACTTTTAAATTCACTCTCAGTCGTCTTAAATAAATCATCAAAAGCCTTTTCAAGTTCCTTTAATTTCAAGAAATCACTGCTAAAGTTAATCGGAAATGTCATGTCTATGTCAACAAATTTACCTCTACGCATACCCGGCAACCAGTTTTTCAGATTAGATACTGAATAAAATGCAATTGAGTCAAAATATGGATTAATACTTTTCACAATTCTTGTGTTCTCAATATACCCATTTTTCGTAAAAGTAGTCGACACAATCACTCTCCCCGTCTTTTCTGGCAATTTATTGAAGTCAATTTTGATAAAGTTCTCACAAAATTGGCCTGAAAAGTTCCTAAAAACGACTGGTTTTTCAAAGATATCACCTCCAAAAACATAATTCTTTTTTTGAATCGTGTCATAAACAACCTGTCCCAACAAGTTAGCTGAAACAATAATAAAAGTCCAAATAAGAAACAGTTTCACTTTCATAATTTCTGTCTGTATTTTTTCTACACTTACGCATAACTACCGAGGCTATGGTCACGGGCGGTTTGCGGAAGCATTCGCTGCCGCACAGCGACAAAGAGAATAGGTTCAACTGACGCTTCCTTGCTGGGTCGTTCCGACCGCAGGAAGCATAAGTATTATGTGTAGCCTTTTATTTTGTTTTGAAAGTCTCGAGATTTTTATCCATGAGTTTTTTAATATTGAAATACACTCCGTCAATATTTCTTTGGTCTTTCTTGATTGATAAATAATCACAATCACCTGTTAATGCTTGTGAAGTCATACTGAATTCAAAGAGATTTAGAAAAACATATTCGTGACTTACTGAGATTACGTGATAACCTGTTTCGCATGTCTTCCCATCTCCTGTTGACATAATTGCTGCAAATGTGCCATGAAATCTTCGGTTGATTTTTAATGACATTTCCTCGTTTCCTTTTAAATGATATATGTATCCCATAAAATTCATTTGTCTAAGGTCGAATGGAAATTCGTTTATAGAATGACTTGCAAGCTCAATAATTTTATCATAGTCTTTTTCACTTATTTTTTTGCTTCTATAGAACTTGACTAATTTCTCTTCATCAGAAGATCTCCAATATGGCTGATATTCTTTTTGAAAAATATATCCATAATACAAATGTTTATAATCTACGATTGTCAAAGTCGTATCATATACAACTAATCTTGACATTAACTTGGGGTAATAATAAATAGACGAACTATCTTGAATTTCTAAACTGATTTTTTCGTAATCAGGGGCTTCAAAAGTTCTTTCTTGTGATTTAATGTCAGAGAAGATTGTTGTAAGGAGAATGATAATTAAGATCTTTTTCATATTCGATTGTTTTTTACATTTCGATTAAATAGGTGTTTTTTTACATTTTGATTAGTAGTCGCTTTCGTCTTTAAATTTCAATATTCTATTTTTGATTATTAGCCTAGTAATTCAATGATTTTCTATTTTTTTTTGGCTTGCCCCATAACGACTGAGGCTATGGGCATTGGCGGTCTGCGGGCGTATTTCCTGTCGTGGAACGACAAAGTGAATGCGGGAGCAAAACTGCCGGAATGCACTGCCTGCCCCGTCTTAACGGGGTCAGCCAGCCAATGAACATAGGCGTGTGTTGAACTAAATTCCCTTCGGGAAGGGCTTTGATTGTACTGTTTTTGAATTTCCATAAATATATCCTATATTTGTGCCAACAAACCAACCATTCTCACGTCACTTCTGCTTATAAAGTGTAAAAAAGTGCCGCTTTCTCCATAGGAAACATTTTTCTTCTTAACGCTCGTTAAATCAAGCTTCCTGCAAGCGGGAATACGGTTCAACCGACGCTTCCTTGCTGGGTCGTCCCGACCGCAGGAAGCATAAGTATTAGCAGCATGGCCGTTTAGTCGTTTTACTGGTTCGTTGTTTCCTTTTCTTAGGTGTCTATTTGCTTTTCCACCAATTCAATTTCTTGTTTTTGGGAACTAACTCTCTTTTATTTGGTCGTTATTTTCTCTTTCAATTGAATCATTTTTTTCTAGTTGTTCTTTCTTCTCTCTTTCTTCTATGCGTTTGCGTGCAGCTTCAATAGCTTTTTCTTCTGATTTATTTGTGTTTCTTACAACTAAATTTAATAAAATCAATGAGACAATGGAAAAAACGAATATCTCAGGTGTTTTTTCAATAGTTTCTTTAAGAGAAATTGGTCCTGGAGAAGTTCTTCCAATACTGCCAGTCAGCTTCATTGTTATAAATAAAAGAGTAAATATTACGCCAAATAATATTATATTCAGTTTAATTTTTTTCATTTTCAATACTTTAGCTAAAGGTTAATATTGTTTTTTTTCTTCACAAAAAATCCAATACAGAAAACGATATTTAAAATCAGCAGATATAGCCAAAAATTCTTCATAAAATCTGTCTGGCAAGGAGGACAGTCGTTTAAGTCAATGCAAGGTTCACATCGAATTGTAATCTTGTCGAGAAAGTACTTGCCGATTAATAGTAAGTTTGTCGCAAGCCAGATTAATTCAAAGATTCTATTTCTCACGTCGTTTAATTCTATTTTCACGTCTTTTCTCTTTTTTTTCCACGGCTTGCTGCTAACGACCAAGGCTATGGGCATTTGGCGGTTTGCGGGAGCATTCGCTGTCGTGGAACGACAAAGTGAATGCGGGAGCAAAACCTGCTAAGTGCACGTCAGCCAGCCTGTGAACATAGGCGTGTGTTGAACTAAATTAGCTTCGCTGATCTTCGATTCCCTTCGGGAAGGGCTTTAATTAGCACTGTTTATTAATACTTTATATTTTAAATTTCCGTTTCAAGATGCTGAAAGAGGAATTACGAGTTCCTTTAAAATTTTAAATCTCCCAATCTATTCATTTTAATTTTTCAGCATCATGAAACAAAAATCAGAGTTTTCAATTATTAGTCGTGCCATGGCAACCGTTGCCGGCTTCGACCGTGTGTACCGAACCCTCGAACAGCAGGTTTTACTGCGTGGTCAGGCTAAGAGTACTTTCGAGAATTACATACATCGCATTGCGCAGGTTTCTCTGCATTTCAACCGTTTGCCCGAAGAGATTTCTGCCGATGATCTCAATGAGTTTCTGGCTTCGTTAGCCGTTTCGGCGGTTTCTCCTTCTCGCAGTGCTTTCAAACATTCGGTGTACGGACTTCGCTACTATTATCGCTATGTAGGTTTGCCCGATCGTGCCATTCAACTTCCTTCGCTCAAGAAGGCTGCTAAGTTACCAACAATTTTTAATAAAAGTGAACTCCGTCTCCTCTTTAAAGCTCCGGCTTTGCTCAAACACCGTGTGCTGTTGATGCTTATTTATTCTGCCGGACTTCGTTCCTCTGAGGTGATTAACCTCAAAATCTCTGATGTGGATTTCGAACGTTGCTCCATTCATATCCGTCGCTCCAAGTACAACAAAGACCGCATGATTCCGCTCTCGGAGTATATGGCCGTAGGACTTCAGAAGTACATCACCCTTGAACGTCCGCTTACCTGGCTTTTCAATGGTAAAACATTGGGGACGCCTTATTCTGCCAAAGGTATCTCGTGGGTAATGCGTGAAGCTGTAAAATCAGCCGGTATTGCCAAAGATGTCACCGTTCATACACTCCGCCATTCGTATGCCACCCATCTGATTGAAGACGGGTTGAACATTGTCACGGTCAAAGATCTGCTGGGGCATTCCAAGATTGAAACCACCATGATTTACCTGCACATTGCTCAATGTCCGTTGGTAAAAGCGCACAGTCCGCTGGATACGCTTTATCCCGAAGCTTGTAAGGGTAAGTAATGGCACGCACCCGTTTTGAAATGGCTTCCGTAATAGAACGTTACGGAGCTGACTTTCGTATGCAGTATTCTCCCAACAATTATCAGCTGACGGTACTTAATGCCTTGCAGCAATGCCGTACGGCTGAACTGGGCGGACACAAGGACAAGTGTGATTCCTGTGGTACGGAACATTACAGTTATAATAGTTGTGGCAATCGTCATTGCCCCAAATGTCAGATAGCCCGGCAAATGCTTTGGGCTGAAGACCGTATGCGCGATGCACTGAACGTGAAACATTTTCATGTTGTGTTTACCGTGCCGGAGGAATTAAATCCGGTTTGTATGGCCGACAGTGAGTTCTTTTACGAGTATCTTTTCGCTTGCGTAAAAGAAACCCTGTGTGCCTTTGGTTACTCGCATTACGGTGTCGAGACCGGTGCCATTTGTGTGCTCCATACCTGGGGACAAAACCTGAGTCTTCATCCACACGTTCATTGCATTGTTCCTGCCGTGGGCATTACGCCACGCGGACAACTAAAGGAAATTGGCAACCAGGGAAAATACCTTTATCCGGTGCGTCAACTCAGTGTGGCTTTTCGTGGCAAACTGCTCGAAGCCCTGAAACGCAAGCTGAAAAAGAAAAACCGTTTGCCGGAGTTTCAGCCCATCATCAACCACTGTTACACCAAACCGTGGGTTGTTCACTCACAACCTTCGTTGGGCAATGCCCGACAGGTGGTAAATTACTTAGGGCAGTACACTCATCGGGTGGCTATCAACAATGCGCGTATCAAAAACATTGACAGCAATGGTGTTACTTTCTCCTACAAGGATTACTCGGATAATGCCAACGTGAAACTTATGACCCTCTCGGGGGTAGAGTTCCTGCGTCGCTTTTGTATGCATATCCTGCCTCGTGGCTTTGTAAAGATACGTTACTTTGGGATTCTCACAAGTACTTACCGGGAGCAAGTCAAATCCCTGAAAAGCAAATCGGATATTCTTCAGCTTACCGAAACCAAACTGCAAAGAATAGCTCGCTTGACTGGCTTTGATCCCTGTAAATGTGCCAAGTGCAAAACAGGAAATATGATTCCTGTCGAGATATTACCACGTATCCGGTCGCCAGATAATGTGTTTTACCCGAAAACAACGAACCTAAATCTGTAATTTATTGCCTCTCAAACCCTGTATAATGCAGGGACGGCCATTTCTTTATCTATACTCTTGTAAAAACCGCTGTTTTTACTGTTTTATTGAATTATAAGTTGCTGTTTTCTTGAATATCTCGAATTGATCAGAACTGAAAATAGCTTTTATACCTTTTACTGACTCTCTTCTTACCCTCAAGCAGAACACTAAAACCTGCCGCTTTCTCCATAAATACTTTTTCTTCTTAACGCTCGTTAAATCAAGCTTCCTGCAAGCGGGAATTGAAAATCAGCGAAGCTAATACGGTTCAACCGACGCTTCCTTGCTGGGTCGTCCCGACCGCAGGAAGCATAAGTATTAGCAGCATGGTCGTTTAAACACTTTTATTTAATATTTCTTTCAGATAAGAATCTTGGTAATTTTCGAATTTGTTTTTACAATGTATGCATTGTTATTCAACGCTGGAATTACTATCTTTTCACCTAATGATACTAATGTGTTAACTAATTGTCCATTTAAAGTGAAAACGCTTATTATATCACCTTTTGATGTGTTTTCAACAATAATATTTGAGTTTAGAGAATAAATTTCTACGTATTCATTTTCTATGTATTTTACTGAAGATATTGGAGTAGGTTTTATTTGAGAATAAAAACTATCACCCCATACTGGTGCATTTTTATATGCACTTACTGATGAAGCAGGAACGTAAACAGATGTAACATTTGGCACTACACTAAAACTATAAGTTTCACAAACAGGGGGAATTGTGTTTAAACTATATATGGTTTTCAAAGAATTACAGTATTGAAAAGCCCAATTTGAAATTTTTGTTACTGTTTCTGGAATTGTAACTTCAGTTAAATAACTATTACTTCTAAAAGCATTGCTTATTGTTGTTAACGAATTTGGGAATGTTACTTTTTCAATACTACAATCGCTAAAAGCATCATCTCCAATTGTTGTAATACTTTGACTTAATGTTATATTTCTTAATGATGAACAATACTGAAATGCATTTTGCTGGATTACTTTAACAGAATTTCCAAATAAAATATTTCTCAATCCATAACAACCTTTAAAAGATTCAACTCCAATATTAGTGATTGAATTTCCAATATTAATAGAAACAATACTCTCGCATAAATAAAAGGCACATTGACCTATTGATGTTAATGAAACAGGTAAAACAATTGAACTAAGAGTTTTTTTTGCTTTTAATGTGGTTCCATTGTAAAATGAAAATTTGGGCAATTCATTACTTGGATACGAATAGGTTGTATTAACTGTTCCAATGCCGTTAAAAGCTACAATATTTGCATTACTCAAATCTAAATTTTTTAGAATAGCTATTTGATCTCGCATACATTTAAAATCACGCGCGTCTATAGTTCCTGTTACTGTTAAATCTGTTATTGTACTTTTTTCATCTTCTGACAGAATAGTACTTAAAGTACCTGCAGTTTCTACATTAATTGTCTTAGTTACTTGAGAGTGAATAAAAGTTGTTACAGTTAAAACTAAAAGTAAAAATGTCGTTCTCATGTTGTTGTTCTGTTGTTGTTTAGTTGTAAATATGCTGTTTATTTTATTTTTTTCGACTTGCTGCTAACGACCGAGGCTATGCGCACCTGCGGTTTGCGGGAGCTTCACTTTCGCAAAGCGAAAAAGTGAATGCGGGAGCAAATACTGCTAAGTGCGATTCAGCCAGCAGGTGAGCATAGGCGTGTGTTGAACTAAATTAGCTTCGCTGATCTTCGATTCCCTTCGGGAAGGGCTTTAATTAGCACTGTTTATTAATACTTTATATTTTAAATTTCCGTTTCAAGATGCTGAAAGAGGAATTACGAGTTCCTTTAAAATTTTAAATCTCCCAATCTATTCATTTTAATTTTTCAGCATCATGAAACAAAAATCAGAGTTTTCAATTATTAGTCGTGCCATGGCAACCGTTGCCGGCTTCGACCGTGTGTACCGAACCCTCGAACAGCAGGTTTTACTGCGTGGTCAGGCTAAGAGTACTTTCGAGAATTACATACATCGCATTGCGCAGGTTTCTCTGCATTTCAACCGTTTGCCCGAAGAGATTTCTGCCGATGATCTCAATGAGTTTCTGGCTTCGTTAGCCGTTTCGGCGGTTTCTCCTTCTCGCAGTGCTTTCAAACATTCGGTGTACGGACTTCGCTACTATTATCGCTATGTAGGTTTGCCCGATCGTGCCATTCAACTTCCTTCGCTCAAGAAGGCTGCTAAGTTACCAACAATTTTTAATAAAAGTGAACTCCGTCTCCTCTTTAAATCTCCGGCTTTGCTCAAACACCGTGTGCTGTTGATGCTTATTTATTCTGCCGGACTTCGTTCCTCTGAGGTGATTAACCTCAAAATCTCTGATGTGGATTTCGAACGTTGCTCCATTCATATCCGTCGCTCCAAGTACAACAAAGACCGCATGATTCCGCTCTCGGAGTATATGGCCGTAGGACTTCAGAAGTACATCACCCTTGAACGTCCGCTTACCTGGCTTTTCAATGGTAAAACATTGGGGACGCCTTATTCTGCCAAAGGTATCTCGTGGGTCATGCGAGAAGCTGTAAAAGCTGCCGGCATTGCCAAAGATGTTACCGTTCACACCCTTCGTCATTCCTATGCCACCCATCTGATTGAAGATGGGTTGAACATTGTCACGGTCAAAGATCTGCTGGGGCATTCTAAAATCGAGACCACTATGATTTACCTGCACATTGCTCAATGTCCGTTGGTAAAAGCGCACAGTCCGCTGGATACGCTTTATCCCGAAGCTTGTAAGGGTAAGTAATGGCACGATCCCGTTTTGAAATGGCTTCCGTAATAGAACGTTACGGAGCTGACTTTCGTATGCAGTATTCTCCCAACAATTATCAGCTGACGGTACTTAATGCCTTGCAGCAATGCCGTACGGCTGAACTGGGCGGACACAAGGACAAGTGTGATTCCTGTGGTACGGAACATTACAGTTATAATAGTTGTGGCAATCGTCATTGCCCCAAATGTCAGATAGCCCGGCAGATGCTTTGGGCCGAAGACCGTATGCGCGATGCACTGAGCGTGAAACATTTTCATGTTGTGTTTACCGTGCCGGAGGAATTAAATCCGGTTTGTATGGCCGACAGTGAGTTCTTTTACGAGCGTCTTTTCGCTTGCGTAAAAGAAACCCTGTACGCTTTCGGTTACTCACATTACGGTGTGGAAACCGGAGCTATTTGTGTGCTCCATACCTGGGGACAAAACCTGAGTCTTCATCCCCACGTTCATTGCATTGTTCCTGCCGTGGGTATTACCCCACGCGGACAACTAAAGGAAATTGGCAACCAGGGCAAATACCTTTATCCGGTGCGGCAGCTTAGTGTGGCTTTTCGTGGCAAATTGCTCGAAGCCCTCAAACGCAAGCTGAAAATGAAAAAACGTTTGCCAGAGTTTCAGCCCATCATCAACCACTGTTACACCAAACCGTGGGTTGTTCACTCACAACCTTCGTTGGGCAATGCCCGTCAGGTGGTAAATTACTTAGGGCAGTACACTCATCGGGTGGCTATCAACAATACACGTATCAAAAACATTGACAGCAATGGCGTTACTTTTTCCTACAAGGATTACTCGGATAATGCCAACGTGAAACTTATGACCCTCTCGGGGGTAGAGTTCCTGCGTCGCTTTTGTATGCATATCCTGCCTCGTGGCTTTGTAAAGATACGTTACTTTGGGATTCTCACAAGTACTTACCGGGAGCAAGTCAAATCCCTGAAAAGCAAACCGGATATTCTTCAGCTTACCGAAACCAAACTGCAAAGAATAGCTCGCTTGACTGGCTTTGATCCCTGTAAATGTGCCAAGTGCAAAACAGGAAATATGATTCCTGTCGAGATATTACCACGTATCCGGTCGCCCGATAATGTGTTTTACCCGAAAACAACGAACCTAAATCTGTAATTTATTGCCTCTCAAACCCTGTATAATGCAGGGACGGCCATTTCTTTATCTATACTCTAGTAAAAACCGCTGTTTTTACTGTTTTATTGAATTATAAGTTGCTGTTTTTTTGAATATCCTGAATTGATCAGAACTGAAAATAGCTTTTATACCTTTTACTGTCTCTCTTCTCACCCTCAAGCAGAACACTAAAACCTGCCGCTTTCTCCATAAATACTTTTTCTTCTTAACGCTCGTTAAATCAAGCTTCCTGCAAGCGGGAATTGAAAATCAGCGAAGCTAATACGGTTCAACCGATGCTTCCTTGCTGGGTCGTCCCGACCGCAGGAAGCATAAGTATTAGCGGTTCGGTGTTTAGTCTTAAGTTTTCAGTTTAATCTTGACCGCAAAAAGAAAATTTCCCTGTTTTGAGGTCTAAATACCCTGCTTGTGTATTGTTATAATTAATCCAAATTACTTTAGTCTTGCCAGAACACCAATTATCTGAATCAAATTTAAAATTTACAATTATTGGTCTATTTGTTCGATACTCTTCCATATGACTATCCTTGTATGGATCAGTTTTCCATATTTTTTTCCCAGTTCTGTCAAATGCTGTAATATAAATATGAGTTGAGTCTAAAACGTAATAATTTTTAGTCAATGAATCTACAAGTTCCATCGATTTTCCTGGTGTTGTCTTTATATGAGAACCACCTACAACTTTCCCTTTTGCGTTATAAATCACTGTTGTTTGACTAAAAATGCAAAATGAAGTTAAACTAAAAATAAACGCAATAAGTATTTTTTTCATTATCCTTGTCTTTTTTTATATTAGTTGAGATATCCAAATTCTTCTCGAAATTCGATTTCAGCTCGAAAACGAAAAGAGTCTTAAAAAACTGTTTTCTGTTTTTTTTAGTTTTCAATCGTTAAACCTCAATTTCTTAGATTTCAGTCGTTGTCAGTCAATGTCGAAAAGCTGAAAATTAATTTTTTCCCTTTGAAAATTCGCGAGGAATTGTCCGCCAAGCTAAGCTACGAAATCAAGCTAATTCTGTCGTTGCAGAATATTCAAAAAGTCGATATGCAGCGGACAGTTCATCTATGATTTTTCAACGAAAGAGTCGCTCTTCTTTCTTTTTTTTACACTGACCGCTAACGACTGAGGCTATGGGCTTTGGCGGGCTGCGGGCGAATTTCCTGTCGCAATAGCGACAAAGGAAATGCGGGAGCAAAGACTGCAAAAAGCACATTAGCCGCCCAAAGCGCATAGGCGTGTGTTGAACTAAATTAGCTTCGCTGATCTTCGATTCCCTTCGGGAAGAGCTTTAATTAGCACTGTTTATTAATACTTTATATTTTAAATTTCCGTTTCAAGATGCTGAAAGAGGAATTACGAGTTCCTTTAAAATTTTAAATCTCCCAATCTATTCATTTTAATTTTTCAGCATCATGAAACAAAAATCAGAGTTTTCAATTATTAGTCGTGCCATGGCAACCGTTGCCGGCTTCGACCGTGTGTACCGAACCCTCGAACAGCAGGTTATACTGCGTGGTCAGGCTAAGAGTACTTTCGAGAATGACATTCATCGCATTGCGCAGGTTTCTCTGCATTTCAACCGTTTGCCCGAAGAGATTTCTGCCGATGATCTCAATGAGTTTCTGGCTTCGTTAGCCGTTTCGGCGGTTTCTCCTTCTCGCAGTGCTTTCAAACATTCGGTGTACGGACTTCGCTACTATTATCGCTATGTAGGTTTGCCCGATCGTGCCATTCAACTTCCTTCGCTCAAGAAGGCTGCTAAGTTACCAACAATTTTTAATAAAAGTGAACTCCGTCTCCTCTTTAAATCTCCGGCTTTGCTCAAACA
This sequence comes from uncultured Paludibacter sp., assembly GCA_963678465.1. GTDB lineage: Bacteria > Bacteroidota > Bacteroidia > Bacteroidales > Paludibacteraceae > Paludibacter. Next base: position 1,612,049 of record OY782858.1, on the reverse strand, counting down.
CCGTGTGCTGTTGATGCTTATTTATTCTGCCGGACTTCGTTCCTCTGAGGTGATTAACCTCAAAATCTCTGATGTGGATTTCGAACGTTGCTCCATTCATATCCGTCGCTCCAAGTACAACAAAGACCGCATGATTCCGCTCTCGGAGTATATGGCCGTAGGACTTCAGAAGTACATCACCCTTGAACGTCCGCTTACCTGGCTTTTCAATGGTAAAACATTGGGGACGCCTTATTCTGCCAAAGGTATCTCGTGGGTCATGCGAGAAGCTGTAAAAGCTGCCGGCATTGCCAAAGATGTTACCGTTCACACCCTTCGTCATTCCTATGCCACCCATCTGATTGAAGATGGGTTGAACATTGTCACGGTCAAAGATCTGCTGGGGCATTCTAAAATCGAGACCACTATGATTTACCTGCACATTGCTCAATGTCCGTTGGTAAAAGCGCACAGTCCGCTGGATACGCTTTATCCCGAAGCTTGTAAGGGTAAGTAATGGCACGATCCCGTTTTGAAATGGCTTCCGTAATAGAACGTTACGGAGCTGACTTTCGTATGCAGTATTCTCCCAACAATTATCAGCTGACGGTACTTAATGCCTTGCAGCAATGCCGTACGGCTGAACTGGGCGGACACAAGGACAAGTGTGATTCCTGTGGTACGGAACATTACAGTTATAATAGTTGTGGCAATCGTCATTGCCCCAAATGTCAGATAGCCCGGCAGATGCTTTGGGCCGAAGACCGTATGCGCGATGCACTGAGCGTGAAACATTTTCATGTTGTGTTTACCGTGCCGGAGGAATTAAATCCGGTTTGTATGGCCGACAGTGAGTTCTTTTACGAGCGTCTTTTCGCTTGCGTAAAAGAAACCCTGTACGCTTTCGGTTACTCACATTACGGTGTGGAAACCGGAGCTATTTGTGTGCTCCATACCTGGGGACAAAACCTGAGTCTTCATCCCCACGTTCATTGCATTGTTCCTGCCGTGGGTATTACCCCACGCGGACAACTAAAGGAAATTGGCAACCAGGGCAAATACCTTTATCCGGTGCGGCAGCTTAGTGTGGCTTTTCGTGGCAAATTGCTCGAAGCCCTCAAACGCAAGCTGAAAATGAAAAAACGTTTGCCAGAGTTTCAGCCCATCATCAACCACTGTTACACCAAACCGTGGGTTGTTCACTCACAACCTTCGTTGGGCAATGCCCGTCAGGTGGTAAATTACTTAGGGCAGTACACTCATCGGGTGGCTATCAACAATACACGTATCAAAAACATTGACAGCAATGGCGTTACTTTTTCCTACAAGGATTACTCGGATAATGCCAACGTGAAACTTATGACCCTCTCGGGGGTAGAGTTCCTGCGTCGCTTTTGTATGCATATCCTGCCTCGTGGCTTTGTAAAGATACGTTACTTTGGGATTCTCACAAGTACTTACCGGGAGCAAGTCAAATCCCTGAAAAGCAAACCGGATATTCTTCAGCTTACCGAAACCAAACTGCAAAGAATAGCTCGCTTGACTGGCTTTGATCCCTGTAAATGTGCCAAGTGCAAAACAGGAAATATGATTCCTGTCGAGATATTACCACGTATCCGGTCGCCCGATAATGTGTTTTACCCGAAAACAACGAACCTAAATCTGTAATTTATTGCCTCTCAAACCCTGTATAATGCAGGGACGGCCATTTCTTTATCTATACTCTAGTAAAAACCGCTGTTTTTACTGTTTTATTGAATTATAAGTTGCTGTTTTTTTGAATATCCTGAATTGATCAGAACTGAAAATAGCTTTTATACCTTTTACTGTCTCTCTTCTCACCCTCAAGCAGAACACTAAAACCTGCCGCTTTCTCCATAAATACTTTTTCTTCTTAACGCTCGTTAAATCAAGCTTCCTGCAAGCGGGAATTGAAAATCAGCGAAGCTAATACGGTTCAACCGACGCTTCCTTGCTGGGTCGTCCCGACCGCAGGAAGCATAAGTATTAGCAGTAGTTATTTTTTCGTTATTTTGAATGTTTCTGTTTTCGTCCGATTTTCTGATTTAAGCTGTACGAAATAAATACCTTGTTTTAGAGTCTTTAAGTCGAGTTTTAAACTTGAAGAAAACCACTTTTCTAGAATATTCTGTCCTAACGAGTTATAAACTTCAACAAAATTATTTCTGTTGTTTATTTTGCTTTCGATAGTCAAATTGTCTGTCACAAAAGTTGGAAAAATGTTATATTCGCTTCTTTCTGAATTTATCTCAGATAAGCCATCGAAAACATAATCTAAGTATACTTTTATTAGATATTGCTTTTCGTTTTCAACAGTAAATATAAGTTTCTCTGTCGGATTCGCTCTAACGACCTTAGGTGTATGACAAAGACTATCGTAAAGAAGAATTTGAGACCAACCATTATAATAAGTACTGTCAAACATTTCTTTGAAGTCAGCATAGATTTGAATAGGATAGTTTTTTCCTTTAACTATAAATTCAAAGAAGTTCGGTGGATACAATATGTCTCTGAAATTAATTTTTGTGTCAAAGTTTGTATCTGAGTAAAAACCATATCCACCTTCACCACAAATTTGGTTTTCTGGTTTTCTTTGAAATCCTCGTAATTCTAAAGTGGTGTTATATGCTTGCTCTAAAATGTCTTTTTCTCCCAGTTGAGTGTCAACTCCATTTGTCGCATTTTTGTCATAACCAAATATAACACTGTCTGTGTTGTTCTTAGAGTCAACAGCCCACATTTTCACAACAACTCGGTCTAATTTAGGTTGTTCTTGTCCGAACACATAAAGTGATAATAAAATCAAAGATAACGTTACTAAATTTCTCATATTTTTTTGTTTTTTATAATTACTGCTAACGACCGAGGCTATGGGCATTTGGCGGTTTGCGGGAGCGTTCGCTGTCGTGGAACGACAAAGTGAATGCGGGCGCAAAACTGCCAGAATGCACGTCAGCCAGCCAATGAACATAGGCGTGTGTTGAACTAAATTCCCTTCGGGAAGGGCTTTAATTAGCACAGTATCTTTTTTCTTCTATAAATTTCATCTATATTTGTGCCAACAAACCAACCATTTTCATGTCACTTCTGCTTATAAAGTGTAAAAAAGTGCCGCTTTCTCCATAGGAAACATTTTTCTTCTTAACGCTCGTTAAATCAAGCTTCCTGCAAAAGGGAATACGGTTCAACCGACGCTTCCTTGCTGGGTCGTTCCGACCGCAGGAAGCATAAGTATTAGGCGTTAGGCTTTTATATCCTGTTAGTTAGCTTCAATGTTCTCAAGTCGTAAATCTGTATCTCGTTTTTGTCCGTTTTGTCGTATTTCCCATTATTATTCGAGTCGTAGTGTCCAGTAACTACAATAGTTCCAGTTTGATAATTAGTCGTCCATGTTCTGACAAAAAACTTGTCTTCTGTTAGTTGAATCCTTTCTTGTCCGTTTGGTGAAAGAATAATGATTTGCGTTGGGTCTGACCAATCAATAGATTTACTGTTGTCTAGGTTTACAATATTTGCTGCAACAAGAACTTTGTTTATGCCTAAACTGTCAATTTTGATTTGTTCCATTTTCTCAATGTAAGCGTCTTTCGGGAAGTCAACTTGTTTTGTTGTTCCATTCCTCGTGTTTATGAATAAGAGGTATTTACTATTCGTCGTAAACATTTTACCCATATTTTCAATAGTCGCAATGACAAATTCAGTTCCCTTAATTTCAGTCAGTTTATTGTAATGGACATAGTTGTATTTGTCTTGTCCATATGCAAGACTTGTAAGAGTTGTCAGTAAAATTAAAAGTGTCTTTTTCATTGTCTTTTCATTAAATAGTATGTCTTTTTTTTTGATTTTTAAGCTTACCCCTAACGACCGAGGCTATGGGCACGGGCGGTTTGCGGGCGTATTCGCTGTCGCACAGCGACAAGGCGAATGCGGGCGCAAAACCCGCTAAGTGCACGTCAGCCAGCCAATGGACATAGGCGTGTGTTGAACTAAATTAGCTTCGCTGATCTTCGATTCCCTTCGGGAAGGGCTTTAATTAGCACTGTTTATTAATACTTTATATTTTAAATTTCCGTTTCAAGATGCTGAAAGAGGAATTACGAGTTCCTTTAAAATTTTAAATCTCCCAATCTATTCATTTTAATTTTTCAGCATCATGAAACAAAAATCAGAGTTTTCAATTATTAGTCGTGCCATGGCCACCGTTGCCGGCTTCGACCGTTTGTACCGAACCCTCGAACAGCAGGTTATACTGCGTGGTCAGGCTAAAAGTACTTTCGAGAATTACATTCATCGCATTGCGCAGGTTTCTCTGCATTTCAACCGTTTGCCCGAAGAGATTTCTGCCGATGATCTCAATGAGTTTCTGGCTTCGTTAGCCGTTTCGGCGGTTTCTCCTTCTCGCAGTGCTTTCAAACATTCGGTGTACGGACTTCGCTACTATTATCGCTATGTAGGTTTGCCCGATCGTGCCATTCAACTTCCTTCGCTCAAGAAGGCTGCTAAGTTACCAACAATTTTTAATAAAAGTGAACTCCGTCTCCTCTTTAAAGCTCCGGCTTTGCTCAAACACCGTGTGCTGTTGATGCTTATTTATTCTGCCGGACTTCGTTCCTCTGAGGTGATTAACCTCAAAATCTCTGATGTGGATTTCGAACGTTGCTCCATTCATATCCGTCGCTCCAAGTACAACAAAGACCGCATGATTCCGCTCTCGGAGTATATGGCCGTAGGACTTCAGAAGTACATCACCCTTGAACGTCCGCTTACCTGGCTTTTCAATGGTAAAACATTGGGGACGCCTTATTCTGCCAAAGGTATCTCGTGGGTAATGCGTGAAGCTGTAAAATCAGCCGGTATTGCCAAAGATGTCACCGTTCATACACTCCGCCATTCGTATGCCACCCATCTGATTGAAGACGGGTTGAACATTGTCACGGTCAAAGATCTGCTGGGGCATTCCAAGATTGAAACCACCATGATTTACCTGCACATTGCTCAATGTCCGTTGGTAAAAGCGCACAGTCCGCTGGATACGCTTTATCCCGAAGCTTGTAAGGGTAAGTAATGGCACGATCCCGTTTTGAAATGGCTTCCGTAATAGAACGTTACGGAGCTGACTTTCGTATGCAGTATTCTCCCAACAATTATCAGCTGACGGTACTTAATGCCTTGCAGCAATGCCGTACGGCTGAACTGGGCGGACACAAGGACAAGTGTGATTCCTGTGGTACGGAACATTACAGTTATAATAGTTGTGGCAATCGTCATTGCCCCAAATGTCAGATAGCCCGGCAGATGCTTTGGGCCGAAGACCGTATGCGCGATGCACTGAGCGTGAAACATTTTCATGTTGTGTTTACCGTGCCGGAGGAATTAAATCCGGTTTGTATGGTCGACAGTGAGTGCTTTTACGAGTGTCTTTTCGCTTGCGTAAAAGAAACCCTGTACGCTTTCGGTTACTCACATTACGGTGTGGAAACCGGAGCTATTTGTGTGCTCCATACCTGGGGACAAAACCTGAGTCTTCATCCCCACGTTCATTGCATTGTTCCTGCCGTGGGTATTACCCCACGCGGACAACTAAAGGAAATTGGCAACCAGGGCAAATACCTTTATCCGGTGCGGCAGCTTAGTGTGGCTTTTCGTGGCAAATTGCTCGAAGCCCTCAAACGCAAGCTGAAAATGAAAAAACGTTTGCCGGAGTTTCAGCCCATCATCAACCACTGTTACACCAAACCGTGGGTTGTTCACTCACAACCTTCGTTGGGCAATGCCCGTCAGGTAGTAAACTACTTAGGGCAGTACACTCATCGGGTGGCTATCAACAATACGCGTATCAAAAACATTGACAGCAATGGTGTTACTTTTTCCTACAAGGATTACTCGGATAATGCCAACGTGAAACTTATGACCCTCTCGGGGGTAGAGTTCCTGCGCCGCTTTTGTATGCATATCCTGCCTCGTGGCTTTGTAAAGATACGTTACTTTGGGATTCTCACAAGTACTTACCGGGAGCAAGTCAAATCCCTGAAAAGCAAACCGGATATTCTTCAGCTTACCGAAACCAAACTGCAAAGAATAGCTCGCTTGACTGGCTTTGATCCCTGTAAATGTGCCAAGTGCAAAACAGGAAATATGATTCCTGTCGAGATATTACCACGTATCCGTTCGCCCGATAATGTGTTTTACCCACAAACAACGAACCTGAATCTGTAATTTATTGCCTCTCAAGCCCTGTATAATGCAGGGACGGCCATTTCTTTGTCTATACTCTAGTAAAAACCGCTATTTTTACTGTTTTATTGAATTATAAGTTGCTGTTTTCTTGAATATCTTGAATTGATCAGAACTGAAAATAGCTTTTATACCTTTTACTGGCTCTCTTCTCACCCTCAAGCAGAACACTAAAACCTGCCGCTTTCTCCATAAATACTTTTTCTTCTTAACGCTGGTTAAATCAAGCTTCCTGCAAAAGGGAATTGAAAATCAGCGAAGCTAATACGGTTCAACCGATGCTTCCTTGCTGGGTCGTCCCGACCGCAGGAAGCATAAGTATTATGGCCTGTAGTTTCGTGTCGTTCAGTCGTTTAAATGTCAGCCGATAAAATGTGGAAATCCACGCAACTCACATTTCAGTCGCATGATAAACCGCACTTTCTAACAGATAAACACAAAAGCTGTCGAGTTTTATTATTATTTTTTCGTTTACATCTCACTGAACAGTCATTACAATATTGATAAATAAAAATCCAATATTAGTCGATATACCAACATACCAAACATTTTTGAGTCCAGTCAATAAACTAGGTTTATCAATTTCGTTATTTTTTAATTGCTGTCTAATTTGATTAATCGTCTTAATGCCAATGTTTTTAATTTCTTTTATTTCTTTTTCTATTTGGGTTAACCAAGCAGAAAGGGAATCATCCAATGACTCGCATAATACTTGAGTAATATAAGTACCACCTTTAAATTCCAAAATATAAGTATAAAGTTCGTTCTTCATTTTTTTCGACGATAAAAATTGTTTCAGTTCATTATGATTTCAGTCGTTCTGGTTTATAGTCGTAAAAGCTAAAAGTCCAATTCTTTCCTTAGAAAATCTGCGAGGAATTGTCTGCCGAGCAAAACTACGAAATCTAGCAAATTCTGTCGTTACAGAAAAGTCAAAAAGTCGAGACAAAGCGGACAGTTCGTCAAAGATTTTTCAGCCAATAAATCCGTCTTTTTCCTTTTTTTACTATAGGCCATAACGGTTGGCGGTATGGTTAGTTGCCGATTTAGAAGCACTTTCCTGTCAAGTTACAACTACTTTTGATACGGGCTGTGCCACTCGAATACCCACTGAACCGGCAATTAACTATACCGCGTGTTATGCGTTCGCCCTTTATTTTTCTTCCCATATATCCTTTTTTCTATGTGTAGGGAAAGACACTCTCTCTTGCAAGTTTTGGTCAAGTAGTGGCATGTGCGACTTGCAAGAGTGTGTGCCTTTGGGGCGGGCTAACTGGCACAGCAACTCAATTTCGATATGTCTTTTCCGAAAGTTATCGCTGCTAATTTGATGCCTTCTCCCAAAGTCAGATAAGGGTAGAAACTGTCCGCCAAGTCTTTAACTGTTACTCCATATTTGATAGCCATACTTAATTGTTGAATAAGTTCTCCGCCTTCTGGAGCAACTACTCTTGCACCTATCAATTTGTCGGTTTCGGCGTTGCGAAGCAGTTTGATAAATCCCCTTGTGTCGTTTGCAGCTATGGCTCTCGGCACATCTTTTAGTTCTAATTTGGAAACTTCAAAGGGAACTCCTTTTGCTTTTGCCAATACTTCGTCCATTCCTGCACCTGCTATTTGTGGGTCGGTAAAAACTACCCAAGGCAAGGAAGAATAGTCCGCATTGTTTCCCGCTCCCGTAAAGGCATTTTCAACGGCAGTTTTACCTTCAAATGCGGCTGTATAGACAAATGCTGGAGTGTTAGTTACATCTCCTGCGGCGTAAATGTTAGATATATTGGTTTCCATCTTCTCATTTACAGCAATATGCCCGCTTTTAGTTAATTCCAACCCGATATTGTTCAGCCCTAATTTGCTTGTATTGGGCTTTGTCCCAGTTGCAATAACAACCTTACCTTTTTCTACAAGCTGCGTAAAAGAACCATCAGGACATTTACAATGAATAATAGTGTCTTCTCCGTTCTTCTCAAACTTTATTGCCCGAAAGTTGGGTAAGATTTCAATGCCTTCGTTTCGCATCTGGGTTTCCAATGTTTCACTGATGTCTGGTGTTTGGGTTCTTAAAACACGGTCGGTAAATTCAATGATACGCACTTTTACTCCCAAACGATTGTATGCCATTGCAATTTCCAAACCTATATAACCTGCTCCCATAATTGTGAGGCTTTCGGGTTTTTCTTCTAAGTCAAAAAGTGAAACATTGGTCAGAAAGCCGATTTTGTCCACTCCTTCAATATTCGGAATATTTGTAGTGGCTCCTGTTGCAATCAAAAATTTCAGGGCTTTGTACTCTTTCCCATTCACCACAATAGTTCTTTCATCTTTGAAAGTCGCCCAACCTTTTAGCATAGTCAGGTTTTCAAAATCGCTCACCACAGCCATATATTTCTTTTCTTGAAGAGTGGCAACCAATTTTTTCTTGTCTCTGATGACCTGTGCAAAATCAATATCAACACCTTTTGGTTTGATGCCTACAAAGTTGGAATGTGTAGCGTGAAAAACTGTTTCGCCTGCACGGATTAAATTTTTGGAAGGCACACAACCCACATTCACACAAGTACCGCCAAAGTCCAAACCATCATTCACCATTAGAGTAGTCAAGCCCAAACTTTCAGCTTTTATAGTTGCCGAAAATGCTGCCGAACCGCCACCAATTATTATCAGGTCAAAAGTTGAACTTTCATTACCTTGCTGCTCAACTTCGCCAATCACCTTGTAATGTCCTGTGCTATTAATAATTTCGACAATTTCCTCTTTGCTGATTTTTTCGGGGTCATATTCAAATTTTCCATTCCCATCAGGATAGCTGATATTGTTTGAGCTAATACCTTCTTTCCTATCAAATTGTTTAGCGATAGTCTGTGCACAATGGTCACAAGTCATGCCTTTTATTTTAAATTCTGTAAATTTCATATCTACTCTGTTTAAAAATTTATTGTTAATACGATGCTAAAATTATTTACAACCATTTGGTCCACAAATGTGACCTGCTTCACCATGTGCAGGATTGTATTTTACTACTTCTCCCGAAACTGTGTAACCTGTTCCATTTATCGCTTTTGTGATTGTAGATTTATCAGTTTTAGATTTGTCAAATTTTACATTTGCTGTTCCATCAATGCTGTTAGCCGAAACGCTTACAATTCCTGGTAATTCATTAACTGCGTGTTTTACGTGTTCTTCGCAACTTGCACAAGTCATTCCGCTTACATTAAATGTCACTTCTTTAATATTATCAAATGAAACAACAATTTCTTTGTCTGCTTTCGGGTAAAAAATGTGTCCGTAGTAGGGAAAAGCCATCATCAGAAATGCAAATACTGTTACAATTCCTAAAAACTTTTTGGTTTGCATAAAAGGCGGTTTCTCATCTTCTTCACAAGCACATTGTATTTCTTCGGCTGTACGGGGTTTTAGTTTTTGATACCAAGCAAAGCCCAATACTAAAACTGTAATGCCAAGTAAATACGGTCTTGCAGGTTCTAACCAAGAAAATGATGATGCAATGCCTCCTGCTCCTGATATAAGTGCTAAAACTGGTGTAATGCAGCAAAGTGATGCCGCAATGGCTGAAAGGATACTTGCTCCTGCAAGTTTTCCTGATTTTGAATCTTTATTCATACTATTTCCTTTTTTGAATTTTTACTACTGATGATTTTAAATAATGGGTGAAGCAATGTCAGTTGTTCTGGTTTTATTGAATAGAAAATGGTTTGTCCAGAGCGTCTGGTCTCAATGATGTTTCCGTCTTTGAGTTTTCTCAGATGCTGTGAAACGGCTGGAATGCTCATTCCTAAAATGTCTGATAAGTCGCAAGGGCAGAGTTCGTTTTCTTTTTTCAATAGAAATAAAATTTTTAATCTAACTTCATTTCCTGCAAGTGCCAACAAACCACTCAACAGACCAAATGCCTTATCATTGGCTTTAAGTATTTCCCTACAATTGTCTATCTGAACTTTGTCAGCAAACACCCTGATACACGATTTATTGTTTTCCATATTTTACTGTTTTTAAGGTATTATACGCAGTAAAGATACAAACAGTTTTCTTATTTAAGCAAATTCTTAAATAAAGTTTTCAATAAGTCGTCATTTTTGTTAGCGGTGGGAGATTTAGCTCTTTTGGTTTTGCGAAGCGTTGGCTTGTGTTTCGGGCAAAACCAAATGTGCTAAATGTGCGGTTGGGATGGTAATTTTTGTCAGTTCAATATGGCACGGCCGTCTTTCTTAGGGTGACGCATAACGGTTACGCATATGACCAGTGGCGGTTTGCGGGCTACGTTCCTATCCACCGTTGCAAAACTTTATGCGGGGTAGAACGCTTGAAGCAACCACTTCACCCGCCATTGGCTATATGCGATGTTAGGTTTTCGTGCATTTATTTGAATCTAAAATTAGAAATCTTCCCCGAAATTCATCAGAGAAGATTCTTAAATTATTCTGTATTTATTAATGATATCATTTCAATGTTTGTGAGCTGAGTGTCCACCTCCTTGTTCAACTATATCATGAATAGCTTCTATCGTATGGGTGTAATCAACATAAGCCTCCACATATTCACGACCTTTTGCAGGAGAATCGTTTTTCACTTTGCCAAGTGCTACAACTTTTTCATATTTCTCCTTTATCACCTTTCCAATGTGGGTATTTAATTTAACAAGAAAGTCATCAACATTTTTACTTTCCAATGCCTGGTCGCTAAGTTGAACAATCTTTTTTGTTGTTCCGGCAGGTTTTAACCCGGTAAAAGGCGCTCCTTCTGTTTCGCGGTGCAGCCTTACAAGGGTTTCAAAGAAATGTTTTTCAACAATCTCATATACTTCTTTATCCCCAGTCTTCAAAGAATAGGTTTTATTAAAAAGAGGAATAATTACTTGTTCCTGTTCCGGAGTAATCCATTTCAAAACTAAATTAACGTTGTTTGTTTCAAGAGCTTTTACAGCATCTTTAATTGTAGGACCATCATATGAATCGCAATGCGCAGATGCAGGGAGTGAACCAAATATCATTAATGCGAATAATAAAACAATCGAGAAGATTGATTTGTAACTTTTACGGTTTTGAAGTCTCTCTGGACTTACTGATGCAAAATTTGTTTCTTTTGTTATCATGATAATTTAAGTTTTAATTGTTATTAATCGAAATATCTTGGAACAAAAGTACAATAGGGATTATCCCTGTGCGACCTACTTTGTAAAGTAGCACGTACCTACGTGAAATATTAAGTCCTTTTTTATAATGTTTGTCTTTTAGGGAGTCCTCATTGATTTGATACAAAGTATTATAATTGTTTTCGATATTCACTGGGAGTAAATCCGGTCATTTTTTTAAAAACTCTGTTAAAAGCAGATTTTGTATTGAAACCACTATCGAATGCAATTCCTAAAAGTGATAAATTCTGATATTCAGGATTTTCAATCCTTGCTTTCACCTCTTCAATTCTGTACTGATTGATGAAATCAAAGAAATTGACTCCGAATTGTTCATTGATTACCCGTGAAAGATGATGTGAAGGAATATCCAGCCTGTTGGCCAGGTCGGGGAGCGAAAGGTCGGCATTTAAATATGGTTTTTCGGTAGCCATAAAATGATTTATTTTACTCACATATTGCTCAATATCATCATTTTTCAGAAATGTTCCGGTATATTTCGTCTTTGGCTCAGTTGCATATTCAGCATTCTGATTGGGATATTGAATGAAGATTTCTTTTTGCTTCAGGCCATAATAACCAATCAGGATTATAAAAGCTGACAAGGAAAGCGTTAACCCGTGGGTACAAAAAATCCATGAAAACATCTGGAAAACATGGTGTATAGAGGAGAAAATCATTAAAACTGTCCATATAAAACCAAAAGTATATACAAGCTTTCGCAACCAATCGAGGTTGACATTTTCGTATGAAGAAAAATTATTAAAAATGTTGATGTCCAGTTTTTTTAAACGCAAGATTGATAAAATAAAATAAAGAGGCCCCGATATCACTGTGAGCAACAGAAAAACATTAAACAACAGCGGAGCTCTGTGTTCACTTTCCACATGGTCTAACCTTATTCGTTCCGAAATTTCCGGGTTAAAAGAAGCAATAACAATAAACAAGTTGAACAGGATAAAGGGAATAAAGTGCAGCAGTTTTTCTTTTCTGAATTGAGCTTTATGGTCAATCAGTGCTGAAATGTACAAAAACAGGAATGGCCCGTGAAGTAAGAGTAATGAGATAAAACTTACCGAAAGGAGATGAAAATCGGTAAAGAGTTTGCTGTAAAACAAACCATATATACCCGTGTAAAGACCTAAATATATTAGCCAACAGATAAGTATCTTATCATGTATTGCCTTTTTTTTCTGAAGTATTAAAAATGAAAAAAATAAGGCATTGAATGCAGCTATCAAAAAAATATATTTCATTAAAATTCTATTATGTCTATGATTTGCAGGATGTTTTATGCATGAAACCTAACGGTGGCGGTATGAAAAGTTGCCGATTGCGGGCGATTTCCTATCAAGATACACAAAGGTTGAAGCGGGATACAACCCCTGAAAAACCCACTATCTCGGCAATTTTTTATACCGCGTGTTACCGCCTGGTGTTTTTCCAATTTAACTATTTTCCATTTTTTCTTTTGTAAATCTGTTCAAATCAAAACTTAATTGAGTTATAAAGTCAGTGGTTCTTTCCTTACAATCTGTTCTTTTACAATACTTACAGTACTTCTTAAAACATTCATCTGTGTGCAAATTAAAAACAATATCTTCTTGGAAATTTGAAACTAATAAGTTTTTTAATTTTTCTCCTTCTTCATGAGCATCTGATAAATACAAATTCCAAGGTAAAACCAAATCACAATTTATATGATATGCATTACCATATTTAATAAGTTTAAAATTGTGGATATCAATCCATTCGTCAGGCTTATTGTTTTCAATTATTATTCCGAATTGCTCAATCAATTTAAAATCTGCTTCGTCCATTAGATGCGAAGAGGTTTCTTTAAGTATTTTCAAGCCAGTTATTACTATAATAGTCCCGAAAATCAAGGCTATTAAACTGTCTAACCATGCTAATTTTGTGTAGTACAACAAAACTAAACCAATCACTAAGCCAATTGATGAATAGGTATCGGAGTGTAAGTGTTTACCACCTGATATTAAGGCAATTGAATTATTCTTTTTGCCAACTTTTATGCTATACCAACCAATTAAATAATTCAACAATCCTGCAACAGCTACAATAATAATTCCGATATCTAATTGCGAAATTTCAGCTGGAACAAAAAGTCGTTTAATTGCTTCAAAAATGATAATTAAACCTGCGATTATTATTAAAAAACCCTCGACTGATGCAGATAAAAACTCGGCTTTCCCATGACCGAACGGATGGTCTTCGTCTTTAGGTTTTAATGAAACATAAACAGCGTACAAAGTAATAAATCCAGTTGTCACATTTACTGTACTTTCAAGAGCATCTGTTAATATACCTACTGAATTGGTCAAAAAGTAGGCGATTAATTTTCCTATAAAAATTAGAACTGATGAAATTGCAATAATTCGTTGAACTTTAAATTTCAGATTTTTATTAACTGACTCCATATTTCGCTTTACCATACCAATATTCTATAAATATCTTCTTACTTTTTCTTTGTAACTAATGTAGTTAGTTCCAAATCTACTTTCTAAAAACCTTTCTTCACCAAGAATAATTAAATGATAAACAAATATGTTGTAGATTCCTAATATAATAGTCCATGGGCTTAAGAAATGAATAATCGAAGAAAGAGTAATTAAATTGAAACCGACATACATAGGATTTCGACTAAATTTGTACAATCCTTTTGTTTTGAAATGGGTTGTTTCATTTGGTAATCCTAAGCGAGTTGAATTTCCCAGATTTATCAAACTAATTACTGTAAACGTTAATCCAGCATTTATTAACACTACAGAAAATGCTCTATTAAAATAAAAGTCATTTACTTCAACTGTTTCTATATTGATAAAACTAAGTACTAAAAATATCCATGTGAGATAACCAGAAATCTTTCCAGTATAAAACAATAATGGATTAATCGTTGCTTTACCTATGATATTCATTGTATTATTCTTTTTCATTTTCTTCTTCATGATGTTCAATTTTATTATCGTTAGAGCTTTTATTTTGACCCTCTAATTTATAACCATAATAAAACATGAAGAATGGAATTATTAACCAAAATATAGTGTATAACTTTTGGAAATTATTTGGTTTTGAGTTTTCACCTTCAACATTTTTAAATCCAGTAAATATTGAATTGATTGCTTTTAACTTGTTATGAAAAATTAAATCAGTTGTTAATCCAACTATATGTATTACAACTAAAAATAAAAATAAATTTGCCAAAATCTCATGGGTTTCTTCGAGTAATTCTTTGTTAAAACCGACAACAAATAAACCTGCACTTTCATTTGAATAGAGTAAGTATCCAGAAATGCTGCAAAATAAGCCTACGATAAAAATCAATAACATAACTATAGAGGCTGCCGGATTATGTCCTATGTACGCTTTATCTTTATTGAAGTAATTTTGCACAAACTTGATTTGATTTTTTATATGTATAGGAAAATCCTTAAAGTTAGCATATTTAGGGCCGAAAAGACCATAGAAAAGACGGAACAATACTAAAGCTCCAACAAAAAGTCCGAATGCATAATGTAAATTTTCGTAGCTATCAAAATCACCCAAAATGTAAGCGGCAGTGAATCCAATGGCTAATAACCAGTGAAAAATTCTAATCGATATTGTCCATACTTTTGTTCTCATATTTTTTCTTTTTTATTGATGTTCAAAGTATAATTATAGTATACGTTCTATTACACTTTTCTCACACTTGGCGGTAACATCTGTGTATGTGCGACGCTGTCGCACTTATATCACATTTATGTTAGTTTGCTTTTTTATTAATTATTTGATTTTCAGTAAAATGTATTTTTTGTTGTAAATCTTTATTGTCGCACATATCCAATTGGTTAATTTATTTATATATCCAACTTATCCAACGGATTTTTTATCAGATCAAATCCTTTCACCGTTATGTGTGTATAAATCTCCGTTGTTTTACTGCTCGAATGTCCAAGTAAATTTTGAATGTATCTCAAATCAGTTCCATTTTCTAATAAGTGAGTAGCAAAACTATGACGCAAACTGTGTATTGAAACTTTTTTCTTGATATTTGCTGAAGCTATGGCTTTTTTAAAAATGCTGTATATACTACTATCGGCATACTGCCCGCCGCTTACACCTTCAAACAACCATTCTTTGGGTTTATATTCTGTGAAATATTTGCGTAAAATTAATAAAGTTTTGTTGCTTAACAAGGTATAACGATCTTTTTTTCCTTTGGCTTGCGATATTCGTATTTGCATACGGTCGCTGTCTATATCTTTCACTTTCAGATTTATCAATTCACTAATCCTCAGTCCACCCGAATAAATAACCATTATTATTGCTTTATGCTTTAGATTCGAAATAGCTTTTAATATGGAGGTAATTTCTTCTTCACTCAATACCTCAGGCAAATAATTTTCTTTTCGTGGTCGCTCAATCAAATAAATCTTTCGTGTGCCTCCCAAAACCCGTTCGTAATAAAACTTTACCCCGTAGGATTAAAGAAATTAGAAAGGCGGTTTCGAAGATATATTTTACCACTTCCTGATTTGAGGTATTTTTCTCTTCTTGTTGCATCTTGTTGGTTTAAACAGCCTTCATAATAAATTAGTCTTACTGGTAATCTTAATTTCGTTGAATAAACCTTTCCTTCATTGTGTTCTTGCAATCTCCGTTTGATGTCAGATGTATAACCTGTATAGAAATTACCATCTTTCTCACTTAAAAGTACATATACATAATAGTACATAGCTCTTATTTTAAAAATCCAACGGGGTGAATGGCATTGATAGCCTGATTCTGGTACGAAGTAGTAACCTTTCGCTCTGTAACCAAATACTGTCTGAATCAGAATTTACTGAATTTCTGAATTTAATTTTGAGTTGAAAACCAGCTTATATTGCAAGCTTTTTGCTCCAAAATTGATAAGAAGCCCTTTATCAAAATTATATGCTACTACATAATTTTTTGCTTGTGCAAGGTGTACATCTTCCAGATTAATTAATGCTTTTAGCTCAACAGTGAATTTACTTTCTATCACAAAATCAGCACGACGTGTTCCAACTTTAATTCCTTTATAATAGACTGTTTGTTCAACTTCTCTTTCAAAGTTTATTCCTTTTAATTCCAATTCAATTGCCAAACAACGTTGATAAATAACCTCTTGAAAACCATTGCCAAGTGTATTGAATACGTTCATAGCACAACCGATAACATCATAAGTTAAGATATCCTTTTCCATAATTCTATTTATCCTTTAATTCTGTAAATTTTGATTCAGATAATTATTCGGGGCAACTTCACATAAAGATGCTGGTGAGTTACAGTAATCTCTACCTCCGGATTTAATTTATCGGATAATTTCACTGCTTTTTGCAAAACAGTTTTTTTGCTTTTATCAGCGTCTATAGCTGAATCTTTAATTTCTGGCGAAGCTACCGTAATACTATGTTTCTGAATACGATCTGCATCAGCCTCTATTTCTAAATCTGGAAATAACGCTTTCAATTGCCCAAACGCCTCTTTGGTATAAGGAATATGCCATGCCCCCAATGTTTTGCTCCAACGGGCATCAGCTATTTGTCGCAGCAGCGAAACCATTTCCTGATTATACGGAAAATCAACACGAATGCGTGCTACACTGCGATGTGTGATTTTCGAAGCTTTCATAACAATATCTTAATATTTCCCCCCAAAGGTAAATACTTTTTTTAAATTAACAACGATTTATTAAATGAATATTAAAGCGAATGCATTATATGGTAATTATTTATAATAAATACGGACTTCACCTAAGGTAAAGCCCGTATGGAAGCGTAGTGTTGGAAACAGTATGCCGGCAGAAGTTCTTGTTTTCTTTGCCTCTTTGGGGTACTAAAGTATCAGCGTTGTATTCAGTTCGCTCCAGGGACCGCTCAGTTTCGGGCGCTTGGTGCTGTACCAACGAAAATAAATGTAAAGGTATTGGGCTGTGTTTTCGGCACCCAATGCCAGTGTAAGTACCGCCCTTGTCGTTAGTTCGAACGTAAGACCGGGAGCTTTGATTGATGTCGGAGGGGTGGTACCCACCATATAAGCATATTGCACCGAGTCGGCACCCGCCCGAATACCTGCCCGCTGTGCGCTGACACCATAACATTTAATCGTTACCGAACCTCCACCTATGGCTTGCAGAGTTACAGTCAGCTTTTCGGTGATGGCGCTTACAGGGATAGTACGCGTTGGTTTTTGTAAAATCCCCTTTTTAATGTTAAATGTCTCCATATCTACTATCGTTACATTGGCCGAAGCTGCAATGCGGTCCAGGATATGATGCGTCTGATCAAACATTACACATTTTTGAATAGTGTTGTGCGACCGATCGGTAACAGCGGTAGTCCGTCCGTTTTTCTTATCACTGTACAGTGCGTACAGAGGGTTCCATTCAGTAAGAAATCCTTCCCACGTCGCCATCTCTTCGGTGTTTATCCCCAAACGTTCGGCATTGGTAGGAGTTCCTGTCTTCAGATAAGCAGTAGTATTGGTAATGTAAGGGTGAAACCTATCAATACTTCTTGGGATTCTTGATCCATCAGGCATATTCTACATTTTTTAAAATGAATACTAATACATAGTACAATCACTTCCTCCACTACTACCCGATGTAACTTTTTTGGTATCTCCCGGCAAAGCGGATTCCGATGCTCCAAAGATAAGTACTATTTCTGATTTTTCTACAGCCAACAGCTGTTTTTCAGTCATTTGGTGAATTTTGACGTTATTAAGGCGAAGAAAGTCAAAAGTCAAAGGTCAAAAGTCAAAAGTCATCGGTTGCGAGACTTATAGCTAATGTGACAATGTGCTAATTTGACAATGTGCCAATGAGAAAATGTAAGAGCGGAGAGTGAGGAAATTCAGGCAAAGGCACAGGCACAGGCGTAGAGGTTGAAAGGCATAGCTAATGTGCCAATATGCTAATTTGAAAATGTGCTAATTTGAAAATGTAAGAGCGGAGAGTGAGTAAATTCAGGCAAAGGCTAAGAAGTTGAAAGGCATAGCTAATGTGTCAATATGCCAATGTGATAATATGCCAATCCCGATAAATTCTGGACAAGTTGTGTCAATCGTTGAAGGATTAAAGCGTTGAAAGGTCTCCGGTCAACAGTCCCCGGTCGCCAGACTTTGTGGAACTGTTGAATAACTGATTAATTGAAATCGTTTTAGCCTCAGTACGTACTATTCATTGCCGGGTGCGTACTATTTGTTTCCGAGTGCATACTATTTATTCCCGGGTGCGTACTATTTGTTCCTCAGTACGTACTATTAGTTCCCGGGTACGTACTATTCGTTCTCGAGTGCGTACTATTCATTGCCGGGTACGTACTATTCGTTGCCGGGTACGTACTATTCGTTGCCGTGTACGTACTATTCATTGCCGAGTGCGTACTATTCAGTCCCGAGTGCGTACTATTTATTCCCGAGTGTGTACTATTTGTTCCCGAGTGCGTACTATTTGTTCCTGAGTGCGTACTATTCATTCTCGGGTACGTACTATTTGTTCCTTAGTACGTACTATTCGTTGCCGGGTACGTACTATTCATTGCCGAGTGCGTACTATTCATTGCCGAGTGCGTACTATTCATTGCCGAGTGCGTACTATTTATTCCCGAGTGCGTACTATTAGCTCTCGAGTGCGTACTATTCAGTCCCGAGTGCGTACTATTTATTCCCGAGTGTGTACTAGAAATGTACATATAAAATCAGTTTTGCGGAACATAAAACCAGTTTGTTGGACTATAAAACCAGTTTGGTAGAATATAAAACAGGTTTTACAGACTATAAAACCAATTTGGTGGAACATAAAGCTAGCTTGGCAGATCATTAAGCTAGCTTGGCGGTTCATTAAGCTAGCTCCGCGGTTCATTAAGCTAGCTTGGCAGACTATTAAACTAGCTCCGCGGATTATAAAGCTAGCTTGGCAGACCATAAAGCTTACCCGGCGGAACAAAAATGTACTGTTTCCCGGGGCTGAATGAAGCGGTTGAGCTATTAAATTAAATGATTACCAGGTGTTTGTCATAAAGCAAAGCCCGGGGGTCCATTCACTTGTAATTGAATTGGTTTGGTGAGGTCAATAACAGTACTTGCCTATACGTTTGATTTGCGACCTGCGTTTCGTTCGGATACCATGTAGTTTTTTCCCTTAAAAGATATTATCCGGTGTTACAGTGCCTATGGTACCTATTTTAATTTATAAGCTATAGTACTAATGTTTAAAATTTGAAATATAATGTCTAAAATTTCAATTGTTATTGATTTTCAATTTTTAAATTTGTAACATCGAAAAATATTATTCTACAGGTAGGTATTTGTAAGAATAAGGGCTAAGGTGAGCCTGATGATTTGTCGTTGCCGAATTGAGGATTGTTAAGCCGGAACTGTAGTTTTAATATTGAAAATCGCAGGGACTAAAACGAATTTATAAAGAGAAGTCCGGTATTTCTTTCGAATAAAAGAAAAAATGATTATCCGATAGATTGCCTAAAGCTTTAGACTTCAATACAACAGGGGCTTTGCCCCTAAAACCCCACTTACTTTTTTGTCTTAACACAAAAAAGTAAGCAAAAAAAGTCAAGACTGCGCCCGCTTCGCTCAAAAAATTAGTCGTTCGCAGGCTGAAAACTTTTAAACTCGCCCCGACGAAATACGTCGGGACTCAAACAGAAAAGTTTTCTACGCCTACTTCACTCCATTTTTTGGCTCACCGGACGAGGTCGATCCTTAAAGAGAGTTTGTACAAAAGAAGTAGGTAATGAAACGGATATTCATAAAAGAAAAAATAAATTATAAACCAAAAAACACAAGAAATGAGACGAATTTTTAGCTATTTAGTATTAGCTGTAATCAGCATGGCAACGGTGGTGGCCGGCTCAAAACCAACAACGCTTAAAAAAGCCTTAAAAAATGATTTTTACATTGGTACTGCACTGAACAGATCGCAATATCTTGGTCAGGATGCAAAAGCTTATGAGCTTGTTCCGAAACAATTTAGCGCTATTGTTGCCGAAAACTGTATGAAGAGCGAAAAACTGCAACCCCGCGAAGGTGAGTTTTTCTTCGACGATGCCGATAAATTCATTGCTTATGGCGAAAAAAATAAAATGTTTATCACTGGTCATACGCTTATTTGGCATTCGCAAGCTCCGAGATGGTTTTTTGTGGACAGCGAAGGCAAAGAGGTTTCGAAAGAAGTATTGATCGAACGAATGAGAAAACATATTCACACGGTGGTAGGTCGTTACAAAGGAAAAATTAAAGGTTGGGATGTTGTAAACGAAGCCATTGAAGATAACGGTGAATGGAGAAAAAGTAAGTTCTACAAAATTATTGGCCCCGATTTCGTGAAACTTGCGTTTCAGTTTGCTCACGAAGCCGACCCTAAAGCCGAATTGTATTACAACGACTACTCAATGGCCCTCGAAGGAAGACGCAATGGGGTAGTGAATATGGTGAAAGAATTACAACGTCAGGGTGTGAAAATTGATGGTATTGGTATGCAGGGACACGTAGGAATGGATTATCCATCTATTCAGGATTTCGAAAAGAGCATCCTTACTTTTGCTGGTTTGGGAATGAAAGTAATGATTACCGAACTTGATTTAAGTGCGTTGCCAACACCACAGGGAAACAGAGGAGCAAACCTCACCGATATGACCGCTTACAACGAAAAAATTAATCCATTTAAAAACGGAATTACTCCCGAAGCCGAAGCTGCCTGGGAAAATCGTTACCTTGATTTCTTCAAGCTTTTTCTGAAACACAAAGATAAAATTACACGCGTAACACTTTGGGGAGTGAGTGATGCCGGCTCGTGGAAAAATAATTTCCCGGTTCGTGGACGCACCGACTATCCATTGTTTTTCGATAGACAATATAATCCAAAGAAGATTGTTCAGTTGGTAATTGACGAAGCAAGTAAATAATTATTTATATTCACAAGCACGATACTTTTAAATCGCGATGATGTTAAAAGTATCGTGTTTTGTATTTGCATCATGCGCAAATGAAATTTTGATCGCTGCGGATACAAAGTTCTTGCTTAAATAAAAAAATAAGCCGTACTTTGTAGTTGAATACATTCACGAACCTCTCTCAAGTGCTAGGGAGCCATCATCAGAACATTTCGTTTTTAACTGATATCAGGATAAAGTTGTTGGAGAGCAATATTCTTAACCGTATTGCGATGAAGAACAACAAGTCTGTTTTCTTTGTAGGTGGGCCAATGAGGCAAATGCGCTATCGACAATAAAGCATAGCGTGCTTTTCAGGCAAAGGGTTCTCCCGGCGTTTCTGTTAGCAAAAATAAATTGTTACTTTAAAAATAATAGAATGAAAATCAAAAAATTATTAGGGCTTTGTGCGCTTGTTTCCGTAATTGGTTTAAGTGCAACTGCCCAAAATCCAATTATCCATAACCAATTTACAGCCGACCCAACGGCTCGGGTTTTTAACGGTAAAGTCTATCTTTTCCCTTCGCATGACATTAAAGCTCCCGAAGGAGCAAAGCTCCGAAAAGATTGGTTCTGCATGGCCGACTATCATGTGTTTTCTTCTGAAAATCTTACCGATTGGACCGATCATGGTGTAATTGTAAGCCAAAACAAAGTGAACTGGGTGGATTCTACTTCGTACAGCATGTGGGCGCCCGACTGTGTGGAACGCAATGGAAAATATTATTTTTATTTCCCGGCCAATACAAACATAGCAAGTCCCAATGGCCGTAAAGGTTTTGGTATAGGTGTGGCGGTGGCCGACAAACCCGAAGGTCCGTATATTCCACAGGAAACTCCTATCAAAGGTGTTCCCGGTATCGATCCCAATGTATTTATCGATAAGGATGGACAAGCTTACCTGATTTGGTCGATGGGAAAAATCTTTATTGCCAAGCTGAAGGACAATATGATGGAACTTGCTTCCGCAACGCAGGAAATAAAAGATTTACCAAAAAAAGGATTGGTGGAAGGCCCGTTTATGTTCGAGCGCAACGGGATTTACTATATCACCTATCCACATGTTGAAAACACAATCGAACGCCTCGAGTACGCTATGGGCGATAACCCGATGGGTCCTTTCAGGTTTGCCGGAGTTATCATGGACGAAGCTCCAAACGGCTGCTGGACCAACCATCATTCTATTATCGACTATAAAGATCAGTGGTATTTGTTCTATCATCAAAACGATTGGTCGCCTAAATTCGACAAAAACCGTTCGGTGCGCATTGATAGTTTGTTTTTTAACGCTGATGGTACTATTCAGAAAGTGAAACCAACCTTCCGTGGCGTTGGACTTACAAAAGCTACCGATAAAATTCAGTTGGATCGTTACAGCCGTATCAGCGATAAAGATGCCAGCGTGGTTTACAACGACACATTGAATTATTTTGATGGTTGGAAAACCATTCTGAGCAGTAAAGATGCATGGATTCAATACAATAGTGTTGACTTTGGTGGTGGAAAACAAAAATGGGTAGAAATAAAATACCAGTCTCCTAAGGGTGCTGTAGTAACTGTAAGTCAGAATGGCAAAGTCGCAGGAACAATCAAAGTGCCGGCATCTGCCCAATGG
Organism: uncultured Paludibacter sp.; assembly: GCA_963678465.1. Taxonomy (GTDB): domain Bacteria; phylum Bacteroidota; class Bacteroidia; order Bacteroidales; family Paludibacteraceae; genus Paludibacter. The sequence continues at coordinate 1,589,077 of OY782858.1, read as the reverse complement.
ACAACGGCTCGTGTTAAAGTCTCAGGTATTACATCCGGAGTTAAGAATCTCACGCTGACCAATGCAGGCAATAATGCTCTGGAGATAGATTGGATAAAATTTGAGAAATAATTCATTAATAAAAACAAAGTTATGAAGAAAGCTTATTTTATTGTGCTGGTTCTGGCAGCATTTATTTTTAACAGTGCTTTATCAGCACAGCAACCAGCCACTGTCAGAACAGTGGAAGATGGTGGAACAGGCCCATACAAGGCTATTATGTACACCGATAACAGCCTGACCACTCACACTGTTTTTCGTCCGAATGATCTTAGTGTGTTCGGAAAATCGCAAAAACTGCCCATTATTGTATGGGGCAATGGCGCTTGTGCCAACTCTCCGTGGGAGCATATCAACTTTTTGTCGGAAGTGGCATCTTATGGTTTTTTGGTAATTGCCATAGGACCAATGCCACAGGAAGGTGAAAAGGGTGGGGGAAGATCAACTTCTACGCAATTGACAGATGCCATTAACTGGGCCATAGCTCAAAACAGCGACAAAAACAGTCCGTTTTATGCGAAACTCGATATTTCTAAAATAGCAGTAAGCGGTATGTCCTGCGGTGGTTTGCAGACGCTTGAAGTTGCTCCTGATCCACGCGTTTCGACGGCGGTGATCTGCAACAGTGGCTCTTTTATTCAACCGGGAACCGGTGTGCCGGGAATGCCCAACATTAAGAAAGAAGACCTGCAGAAGATTCACACCCCAACATTGTATATACTGGGTGGCGAAAAGGACATAGCTTATGCTAATGGTATGGACGACTTTAGTAAAATCAACCATGTGCCTGTTTTTGTGGCCAATATGGATGTGGGTCACGGTGGAACTTACGGACAACCTCACGGTGGCGAGTTTGCCAAAGTAGCTACTGCCTGGTTCAAATGGCAACTGAAAGGCGATACCGAAGCAGGTAAGATGTTTACAGGCAACCCGGCCGGTTTGTCGAAAAACCCTTTATGGAAAGTTGATAAAAAAAGAATTCCCTGAGAATAGTTCTTTTTAATCATCAGTTTTAATACACAAATTTAAAAGTGTATTTTCAGTATTATCAAAAAAATCAAAACTAAGAATTTTAAAATGTACCAAAAAGTGAAATCAAATGTAAGATTGTTTGTTGTTTTTATAGCAGTCAACCTGCTGTTTATAGCAACAACACATGCACAGCAAAACAGAGGATTAATAAGCGATATTATCCTCGAAAAGTCGGCCTCGGGCAATGAGTTTCCTATTGTTAATGCCGCTAAAGTGGCAGCTTCATTGCGATACGATGTAAACGATTTTAAAGGAGTGATAAGGGCTGTTGGCGATTTGAAGAACGATATAAATAGTGTTACTTCTGTAATGCCCGGATTGCTTACAACCGAAGCTTCCACCGAATACGAAATTATTGTTGGAACGCTAGGGAAAAATAAATTGATCGATCAGCTTGTAAAAGCCAAAAAGATTGATGTGAGTGAATTGAAGGGGAAATGGGAGAGTTTTGTAATTACTACAATCGAAAATCCACAGCCCGGAACAAAGAAGAGTTTGGTAATTGTGGGTAGCGACAAAAGGGGAACCATTTTTGGTGTTTACGAATTGTCGCAACAACTGGGTGTTTCGCCCTGGTACTGGTGGGCCGATGTGCCTGCTAAACAGCGTCAATCGGCGTATGTATTGCCGGGAAGGTATGCATCCGGCGAGCCGAAAGTAAAATTCCGGGGTCTTTTTATCAACGACGAGGCGCCTTGTCTTACAAGTTGGGTTAAAAATACATATGGCACCGACCATGGCGATCATCGGTTTTATGCAAGGGTATTTGAGTTAATCCTTCGTTTAAAAGGAAATTATTTGTGGCCGGCTATGTGGGGTTGGGCTTTTTATGCCGACGATCCGATGAACAGTAAGGTGGCCGATGAAATGGGAGTGATTATTGGAACATCACACCACGAACCTATGGCCCGAAACCATCAGGAATGGACCCGAAACAGAAAAGAACACGGGGCCTGGAATTATGCAACAAATCAGAAGGTGATTGATAAATTTTTCACCGATGGAATTGAAAGAATGAAAGGTACCGAGGATATTGTTACAATTGGTATGCGTGGCGATGGCGACGAAGCCATGTCGAAGGAAACCGACGTACAATTGCTGGAACGCGTTGTGAAAAACCAACGGAAGATAATTGAAAAAACAACCAAACGTCCTGCCAAAGAAACTCCACAGGTTTGGGCTTTGTACAAAGAAGTACTCGACTATTACGATGCCGGAATGCGTGTGCCCGAAGATGTAATTATGCTTCTGTGCGACGATAACTGGGGTAATGTGCGTCGATTGCCTAACGAAAAGGAACGCAAACATCCCGGTGGTTGGGGTATGTATTATCATGTGGACTATGTGGGAGCGCCTCGCAATTCAAAATGGCTGAATGTTACACCTATTCAGAATATGTGGGAACAGCTGCAACTCACTTACGATTACGGAGTGGATAAACTTTGGGTACTCAATGTGGGCGACATCAAACCGATGGAATACCCCATTACACTTTTCATGGATATGGCCTGGGATCCGACCCGCTACACAGCAGCTAATTTAATGGAACATCCACGTGCCTTCTGTGCACAACAGTTTGGCGACGAACAAGCCGACGAAGCCATGCGTATACTGAACCTGTACAGTAAATACAACGGACGCGTTACTGCTGAAATGCTCGATAAAAATACCTATAACCTCGAAACAGGTGAATGGAAACAGGTTTCGGACGAATATCTCAAACTCGAAGCAGAGGCTTTGCGTCAATATATGACTTTAAAACCAGAATATAAAGATGCTTACAAACAACTAATTCTGTTTCCGGTTCAGGCCATGGCAAATATCTACGAAATGTACTACTCGCAAGCCATGAACCACAAACTGTTTGCCGGGAATAATCCCAAAGCCAACGAATGGGCCGACAATGTGGTGCGTACTTTCAAACGTGATGCTGAGTTGGAAAACGATTACAACAATGTGATGGCGAACGGAAAATGGAAGGGTATGATGACCCAAAAGAAAATTGGATATACCATTTGGAACGATAATTTTCCGGCCAATAAATTACCCGAAATTTTCAGAATGGAGAATCCTGCAACTGCCGTTGGAAACTATGTATTTTCACCGAGCAATGGCTATGTAGCTATAGAAGCTGAACATTATAACACACTAAAAGATGCTGCGAACGCTAAATGGACGGTGATTCCGTATATGGGTCGCACTTTGAGTGGCATATCCTTACAGCCTTATTCACAATCTGTTGATGGCGCTTCCCTTTCGTACAAAATGAAACTTCCGGCTGATGTAAAAACGGTCACCGTACATGTAGTTGTGAAATCGACGCTCGCATTTAAAAATCTTGATGGACACCGGTATAAAGTTGGATTCAACGAGCAGGAAATGCAAACTATCAATTTCAATTCAGATTTGAACGAAAAACAGGAAAACATCTATACTGTGTTTTATCCAACTGTTGCGCGGCGCGTAGTGGAGAAAAAAGTGAAACTGAATGTGCCTGTAACTGCCGATGGAGTGCAGGTTCTTACGCTCACGCCACTTGATCCGGGTATTGTATTCGAAAAAATTGTAGTTGATTTTGGAGGATATAAAAATTCGTATTTATTTGGTAACGAATCGCCCAACAAAAGGTAAACAGCTATTATCGCCTTATGAGAAAACTTAATCAATGTGCGATTTCGGTATCCGCAAAAAGGGCTATCGTCCAGAATTAGCTATAGAAGGAGGATACGACAAACTGAAATTTACCGATACGCAAGACCCTTATTCCGAAACAGGACATAATGCACTTTTCATTGGTCCCGACGGCAATTTATGGAGTTCGTGCCATTACATGATGTTCGAAAAACGCCCGTATCCTTACAGTAAAACTTTCGAATCCTGGGAGTTGACCCCGCAAATGGGGATTGAACCTGTGACGTACAAAGATGGAATGTTCTATATAAAAGGGCCAAGTTGGACTGAACAAACTGTTGAATATTAATTTTTTATTTCTATTCAATTTGTGTGAATCACTTTTTTGTAGTTACACGATTGTATATTTACTTTTTGTCAGCCGTGTGGGCTGTCATCAGCTATTACAAGTTAAGATCCAGGTAAATTAAAAAAATCATAACACTTAAATAATTATTAATAAATCACTTTCTTAAAATTTTAAAAATGAATCGTAAATTTTTAGCGTTTTGTTTTTCGGCTTTATTGGTCGGCAGCGTGAGTTTTGCACAGACTACTCCGCCTGCAATTGTTGAAGATTTCAAACCTTCAACTTTAAATCAGCCGGGTCAGGAATACCCGCAGGTAAATTCACAGGGTTATGCCCGTTTCCGTATAGTAGCCCCTCAGGCTCAGAGTGTAGTAGTAAGCCTTGGATTGGGTGGTGCTAAAGGAGGAACTCCTCTTGCTAAAGCCGAAGATGGTGCGTGGATGGGCACTACAGCCGGTCCAATGGATGAAGGTTTTCACTATTATCACCTGACCATCGATGGTGGTGTGTTCAACGATCCCGGAGCTTTGAACTATTATGGTTCAGTTCGTTGGGAAAGTGGTATCGAAATTCCTGCTAAAGATCAGGACTTTTATGCTTTGAAAGCTGTTCCACACGGACATGTTCAGCAGGTTTTGTTCCCATCAAAAAGTACAAACACTTCACGTCGTGCATTTATTTATACTCCTCCGGGATATGAAAAAGGAACTCAGAAATATCCGGTTTTGTATTTGCAACATGGTTGGGGTGAAGACGAAACAGCATGGAGCAATCAGGGACGTGCTAATCTGATTATGGACAATATGATTGCTGAAGGTAAAATTAAACCTTTTATCATTGTTATGACTTACGGTATGACAAATGAGATTAAATTTGGTTCAGGACTGAGAAATTTCGATATTAAACCTTTCCAGACAGTTCTTATCGACGAGTTGATTCCTTATGTGGATGCTAACTTCCGTACACTTGCCAATCAGGCTAACCGCGCTATGGCCGGTCTTTCGATGGGAGGAATGGAAACACATACAATTACTTTAAATCGTCCTGATGTATTTTCTTATTACGCTTTATTAAGCGGTGGAACTTATAAACCGGAAGAAATTAAAGGAAAATCAAATCCAAAACTTATTTTCATTAGTTGTGGAAGCCGCGAAAATCCGGATGCAGTGAAAAAAGCAGCTGCTGATTTGAATGCTGCCGGCATTAAAGCTGTTTCGTATGTATCGGAAAATACAGCTCACGAGTTTCAAACATGGCGTCGTAGTCTGCGCGAACTGGCTCCGCTTCTTTTCAAATAATCAACTAATAAATTATTAAAAATGAACTATAAAGCATTAGCGGTTTTTGCATTAGCTGCATTAACAAGTGGTATCTGTTCGGCTCAGGTAGTTGAAGATTTTAAAGTTACGCCTACCACGCAGCAGGGAAAACAATATCCTCAGGTAAATTCAGAGGGAAGAGTGAGAGTGAGTATTTTGGCAAAAGAAGCCAAAAGTGTACAACTCGATATTGGAGCTGTAAAATACGATCTTCGCCGGGATACAAGTGGTGTGTGGACAGGCGAATCGGCACCTCAGGATGTTGGTTTCCATTACTATCAGTTGAATATTGATGGGGCATCAGTGCCCGATCCGGGAAGTTTGTATTTTTATGGTGCAAGCCGTTGGGGTAGTGGTGTCGAAGTTCCATCGAAAGATCAGGATATTTTCGCTCTGAAAAATGTTCCTCACGGTCAGTTACGCGAAAATCAGTATTACTCTAAAACATCCAAAACAGTACGTCGCGTTTATATCTATACTCCTCCGGGATATGAGTCAGGCTCTCAGAAATATCCTGTTTTGTATCTTCAACACGGTATGGGCGAAAACGAAACAGGTTGGGGAAATCAGGGTCATGCTAATCTGATTATGGATAACCTGATTGCAGAAGGTAAAGCAGTTCCATTTATCATTGTAATGGAAAACAGTGCAGTAGATTTAAGTGGAATGCCTCGTCCTCCAAGACCTCAGGGAGCACCTGCCGGAGCACCAAGACCAGCCGGTGGTCCGGGTGCAGGCATGAATAACTTTAATTTTGCAGGACAATTTGAACGTATCCTTATCGACGATCTGATTCCTTATGTTGAATCAAATTTCCGGGTTATAGCCGACCAAAAACATCGCGCTATGGCCGGTTTATCGATGGGAGGTATGCAAACACGCTCAATTGTTATGGTTAATCCTGATAAATTCTCGTACGTGGGCATGTTCAGTAGCGGTACTTTTGTTCCAACCGAAATTAAAGACCTTGAAACGTTCAAAAAAGCAGGTAAACTTGTGTTTATGAGCTTTGGTAGTCGCGAAAGCGCAGGTGCTGCACGAATTGGCGATGCAGCTGCCGAATGGAATAAAATAGGCATCAAAGGGGTTTCATACGTTTCGCCTGAAACAGCTCACGAATGGCATTCATGGAGACGTAGTTTGTATGAATTTGCTCCTTTACTTTTTAAGGAAAAATAAATTATGAAGCAAGTATTGCTTATTTTCGTTGTCCTGTTCCAATTCAGCTTTGTCTGTTTCGGACAGGACAACAATAAACCTGCACCAGCAATAACAAATATTGCTGGTGTTGCGTATCCGCTCGTTTTGCCCGATTTGCGGGTTGAGTTTAGGATAAAAGCACCCGATGCACAAAAAATGCAGATTGATTTAGGCAAAATGTACGATATGACGCGCGATGATCAGGGCGTATGGACGGTGACTACCGATCCTCAGGTTCCGGGTTTTCATTACTATTCTTTGGTGATCGATGGTGTGAAAGTAGCCGATCCCGCGAGTGAATCGTTTTACGGCACCGGACGTATGTCGAGTGCTATCGATATTCCTGAAAAAGGAGCCGATTTTTACGACCTGAAAGACGTGCCGCATGGTGCCTTGAGTTCGAAATATTATTTTTCGAAAGTAACCAATAGCTGGCGACGACTTTTCGTTTACACTCCTCCCGGATATGATGTGAATACCAAGGTTAAATATCCTGTGGTATATATTCAGCACGGTGGAGGCGAAGATGAACGCGGGTGGTCGGTTCAGGGTAAAACAGATATCATTCTGGATAACCTGATTGCCCAAAGCAAAGCCCTGCCAATGATAGTGGTAATTGCTAATGGTAATGTCAGTTCAGGCAGAGGTGGATACAGCAACGAAGCTATGGCGGCTTTCAAACAGGAAATGACGCAAAATATTGTTCCGTTTATCGATAAAAATTACCGTACACTGGCCGATGTGAAAAACCGTGCGCTTTGCGGTTTATCGATGGGTGGCGGTCAGGCTTTTTATGTGGGTTTGGCAAGCTTGGATGTGTTTTCGTCGGTAGGTATCTTTAGTTCCGGCATTTTTGGTGGAATAGCCAATCCAAACGGAAAAGCTTTTGATGCCGATAAGGAAATTCCCGGATTGCTCAGCAATTCAAAAGCATTCAATCAGAAGTTGAGACTGTTGTACATATCAGTTGGTGAACAGGATCCAAGATTTGAATTTACAAAATCCGCGGTTACAAAATTTCGTGAGAGCGGTCTGAAAGTGGAATTTGCTTCTTTCTCCGGCGACCACGAATGGCAGGTGTGGCGCAAAAGTCTGCATGATTTTGCGCAGCGGGTGTTTAAATAATTCTTATTTTAAAGTGCTATTTATATGAATCACAAATATATACTTTTGATGGCTGCTTTTTTAGCTCAGTTTGGCTGGGCGCAATCAGTAGTCGAAGATTTTAAGCCGTCATCGGTGAATCAGCCTGGTAAACAATATCCGCAGGTGAATTCCGAAGGACGGGTACGTGTCAGTATTCCTGCTCCCGAAGCACACAAAGTGCAACTGGATATAGGTGGCGTAAAATACGATTTGCGTAAAGATGAAAAAGGCGTGTGGACAGGCGAATCGGCCCCACAGGTAGAAGGTTTTCATTACTATCAGTTGAATATCGACGGAGCTTCAGTTCCCGATCCGGGCAGTCTCTATTTTTATGGAGCCAGTCGCTGGGGCAGTGCTATCGAAATTCCTGCTCCCGATCAGGATATTTATGCCATCAAAGATGTGCCGCATGGACTGGTTAGTCAAAAAACTTATTTCTCAAAGGTAACCAATTCATGGCGCAGATGTTTTGTTTATACTCCTGCCGAATACGATAAAAATACAACCAAACGTTATCCGGTTTTGTATTTGCAACATGGTAGCGGTGAAGATGAGACCGGTTGGCCGACACAGGGTAAAGCTAATCTGATTCTTGATAATCTGATAGCTGCGGGTAAAGCTGTTCCAATGATAATTGTCATGGACAATGGCTATGCCGTAAAAGCTTCTCAGGCTGCTCCAGGCAGAGGTGCTTTCCCGTTCGAAGATGTGCTGATAGGCGAAATTATTCCCATGATTGATGCTTCTTTCCGCACATTGTCCGATCGCGATCACAGAGCAATGGCGGGACTTTCGATGGGTGCTAATCAAACCATTACAATCACCATGAATAATCCGGATAAGTTTTCTTATATAGCCGGATTCAGTGGTACTTCCAATTATCCGCGTACCGATGTGATCGATCCTGCCACTTTTATGGGCGGCAAGTTTATGGATGGTGCTGCCTTGAATAAAAAAATCAAGTTGTTCTGGCTTGGGTTGGGAACTGAGGAGCCTGCTCCTTTTCCCGGATCGGTAAAAGCGTTCCGCAACATGCTCGAAAAACAAGGTGTGAAATACACTTATTACGAGTCGAAAGGTACTGCGCACGAATGGCTTACCTGGAGAAGAGATTTACATCAGTTTGCATCATTAATTTTTAAATAATCAAGGCTGCTTTTACGCCCCAATTTAGGTTGGAATTGCTTCTTTTCGTTTTTATTTTGATAGCAATGGTTTTACTAAAGATGATCAGTTGTTATCAAAATAGCGTTCTAATGTTGCTTCATTGAAAAAAGGCACATTAAAATAACAATAAAGGATAAAGCATTGAAAATCTTTTTTCTATGTTTGTATTATTGTTTGAATTCTTAAATAAAATATCTAATACTGTAAGCATTGATTGAATCAAAAAATTATCTTTGTAAACTCAGGTTTCTAATGTTCGCAGGCTGGTAAATGTTTTATTTTTAGATCTGTTCATTTGGAAATATTTTCTATCACAAAAATTGAAAAAAACATGAAAAAATCATTTCTTTTATTGGTTATTCATCTGTTCGTCTGTCAGTTGTTTGCTCAGAATGTAGATCAGAGTTCTAAAAGTGCCATACCAACCACGAAACCTAAAATTCCGGCCAAAGGAGCATTTTATACAGGCGAATATCGTAATATGTTTGCGGAAGCTGGTTACGATAGAAAATTAATTGATAGTAAGTTAGAGGCAATCTGGCAACAACTGTTTTATGGCGATGCGAATCAACAACGCATTTATTATGAGTTGGGTAGCGATGAGGCTTATATTTTCGATACCGGAAATAAAGATGTACGCTCCGAAGGTATGTCCTATGGTTTGATGATATGTGTACAAATGGATAAGCAAAAGGAATTCAACAAGTTGTGGAAGTGGTCGAAAGTGCATATGCAACATCAATCCGGACCTCGTAAAGGCTATTTTGCCTGGCAGATGAACGGAGATGGAACGATTATAGATCCGGGAGCAGCTTCGGATGGCGAGGAATATATTGTAACTGCATTGTTTTTGGCCGCCAACCGCTGGGGCAACGGTGAAGGCATTTACAACTATTCGAAGGAAGCCAACGAGATTCTTGAGCTTGCTATGACGAAGCATAAGGGCAATAATACGCCAATAACGAATTTGTTCGATAGCGAAAAAAGACAAATTACTTTTGTACCCTCCGAAGAAGGAAAATTATTCACCGATCCTTCCTATCACCTTCCGGCATTTTATGAATTGTGGAGCAGGTGGGCTACCACTAACAACACTTTTTGGAAACAATGTGCTTCGGAAAGCCGGAAAATGTTTCCTAAGTTTGCTCATAAAGTGACAGGATTAATGCCAAACTATGCTAATTATGATGGTTCGCCCAAACACGTGGGCGATCATGGCGATTTCCGTTTCGATGCTTGGCGTTGTATTATGAACATGGCCGTGGATTATGCATGGTTTAAAAAATCGTGTGCCGAACCAAAGCAGATCAGGAAAATTCATACATTTTTTATAAACGAAGGAATAAATAGCTACGGAAATCAGTACAAAATTGATGGAACAAAGTTGGATACGCCACATTCAGCAGGCTTGGTGGCCTGCAATGCGGTGGGTGCTTTGGCTTCGAAAGATAAAACGGCCTGGCTTTTTGTAGATGATTTTTTCAATACGCCCATCCCTTCGGGTCAGTACAGGTATTACGATGGTTTGCTTTATTTTATGAGCTATCTGCATCTTTCGGGTAACTTCAAAGTATATAATCCAAACTGAAAATGAGTAGTTTATATAAATACTATAAAACACAATGATGAATAAGAAATCAGGATTTTTACTTTCGGTAATGATGTTGTTATTTATATTTTTTACAGGAAATATAAATGCTAAAAATAATACTTCGAAAGTATGGACCGGAAGCTGGGCTACAGCTCCACAGTTGGTAGAGCCTAATAATATGCCACCCGCTCCGGGTTTGGAAAATAACAGTCTACGCCAGGTGATAAGGGTATCGATTGGTGGTAATGTAGTACGGTTGCGCTTTGCAAACACATTCAGCAAACAGCCCATAACGCTGAAAAATGTAGCCATCGCCGTTTCAACGAATGGAAGCGAAATCGAAGCGCCGACACAAAAAAATCTGAAATTCTCTGGTCAGCCATCGGTAACAATACAGCCCGGAAAGGATATTTTTTCTGATGCATTGAAATTTAAATTAAAACCTGATTCCCGATTGGCAATTACGATTGCTTTTGGCGATGTGCCCGATGATATCACAGGGCATCCGGGTTCGCGCACCACATCATTTATTCTTTCGGGCAACAATGTACAGTCGGTTGATTTTGCAGGAGCCATACCTACCGATCATTGGTATGTAATAAGCAGTCTGGATGTGCAAACTACGTCAGCTGCCGGCGCTGTTGCCGTTCTTGGCAATTCAATTGCCGACGGCCGAGGATCGGGTGTAAACAAACAAAACCGCTGGCCCGATATTTTTTCACAGAAATTATTGAGCCATCCCGCAACATCAAATTATGGCGTTTTAAATTTAGGTATTGGAGGAAATTGTGTGCTTCGTGGTGGCTTAGGCCCGACTGCGCTGAACCGTTTCGATGCCGATATACTTTCGCAGAGCAATGTTAAGTGGCTCATTATTTCGATAGGAGTAAACGATATCGGAGGTATTCGCAATGCAGCGGATGCACCTAAAATAGTTGATGCTCTGAAGAATGCTTATACTACAATGATAGAAAAAGCGCATGCAAAGGGTATTAAAGTGTATGGCGCTACTGTTTTACCATTTGCTAAGTCATTTTACGATACTGATTTTCGTTTGGAAGCCAGAGATCAGATCAACGAATGGATACGCACAAGTGGAAAATTTGATGCAGTTATCGATTTCGATGCATTAATGCGAAATCCCAATGAAGTCGCTTCTATTTTGCCCGATGTGCATACAGGTGATTTCCTGCATCCGAATGAAGCCGGTTATGATAAAATGGGAAAATATATTGATTTACAATTATTCAAATAAGAAATAATCGTTTTTACTATTTGTGAAACACGTTACAATAAATTTATAAACAGCAACCAAAAAAAGACATGAATTTCATCACTCATCGCCAATTTTTTAGAATTACTTACATTTTTATTTTCAGTTTAGTGACATTGAACTGTCAAAGTCAACAATTGCCTTATCAGAACACAAAACTAACTGCTGAAGAAAGAGCAAAGGATTTATTGCCCCGACTAACATTAGCCGAAAAGGCTGCTTTAATGCAAAATAACTCACCAGCCATACCACGTTTGGGCATCAAGGCTTACGAGTGGTGGAACGAAGCATTGCATGGGGTGGGTCGCACAGGTTTAGCCACTGTTTTTCCTCAGGCTATTGGTATGGCGGCTTCGTTTAACGATGCTTTGTTGTTTGATGTCTTTACAGCTGTATCCGACGAAGCTCGCGCAAAATCGAATAAATACAGTGAGCAAGGTGGGTTAAAACGCTATCAGGGACTGACGTACTGGACGCCCAATGTGAATATTTTTCGTGATCCACGCTGGGGCAGGGGACAGGAAACTTACGGAGAAGATCCTTATCTGACAAGCCGGTTGGGGGTAGCTGTTGTGAAAGGTTTGCAGGGACCCGACGATGCTGAATACGACAAACTACATGCCTGTGCAAAACATTTTGCTGTACATTCGGGTCCGGAGTGGAACCGGCATTCGTACAATGCCGAAAATATTTCGCCACGCGATTTGTGGGAAACGTATTTGCCGGCTTTTAAGGACTTGGTGCAAAAAGCAGATGTGAAAGAAGTGATGTGTGCCTATAACAGATATGAAGGAGAGCCTTGTTGCGGAAGTAACCGCTTGCTGACGCAAATACTACGCGACGAATGGAATTTTAAAGGGTTGGTGGTGTCAGATTGTTGGGCCATTTCCGATTTTTATCGCAAAAATGCACATGCTACACAACCCGATGCCGCTCATGCTTCGGCTAATGCAGTACAGAATGGTACCGACCTGGAATGTGGTTCAGACTTCGCCACTATTCCTGATGCAGTAAACAAAGGCTTAATTGACGAAAAACGCGTTGATATATCATTGTACCGACTTTTAAAAGCGCGTTTCGAACTTGGTGAGATGAACGAAAAGCCTGTTTGGGATATTCCTTATTCAGTGGTGAACAGTGCTCAACATCAGGCTTTGGCCTTGCGCATGACAGAGGAAAGTCTGGTATTGCTTCAGAATAAAAACAATATTTTGCCATTGAATAAACAAATGAAAATTGCCGTCATGGGACCCAATGCCAACGATTCGGTGATGCAATGGGGTAATTATAATGGTTTCCCCGGACGCACGATAACGGTTTTGGACGCATTGCGCCAACGACTTGGTAATGACATTATCTATGATTTTGGATGCGACCGAACTGCCGAAACCACTATCAGCAGTCTTTTCCACGAATGTAGCATCGATGGTAAGAAAGGTTTTGTTGCAAAGTATTGGAATACACGTGTTGCCGAAGGAGAACCTGTTGCAACACAAATAATTAATACGCCGTTGCAGCTGACCACTATGGGCGCAACAGCTTTCGCGGCAGGAGTGAATATCCGGAATTTTTCGGCACAATACAAAACTGTTTTTCAACCAACTGTAACGGGTGATGTTGCTTTTCAGTTTCAGGTAAACGGAAGAGCTACGCTGAAAATCAATGGCGAGTTAGTAGTGCGCCATGTGTTTGCATCGAACCCTACCAATGTATATACGCTTAAAGCAGAAGCCGGAAAATCATACGAAATTGAAATTGCCTTTTCGCAAGGTGACTCTGATGCTGTTTTAAATTTCGATTTAGGAGCTATTGTTCCGTTTGATATTGCTTCGTCAATCGCGAAAGTAAAGGATGCCGATATAGTGATTTTTGCCGGTGGTATAGCGCCATCGCTCGAAGGAGAAGAAATGCCGGTTCAAATACAGGGTTTTAAAGGTGGCGACCGTACCGATATTGAACTTCCAACCATTCAACGTCGCATGTTACAGGCATTGAAAAAAGCAGGCAAAAAAATAGTTTTCGTCAATTTCTCAGGATCAGCAATGGCTTTGGTTCCCGAGCTCGAATCGTGTGATGCTATTTTGCAGGCATGGTATCCCGGACAAGCAGGAGGAACTGCCGTTGCCAACGTATTGTTCGGCGATTACAATCCTTCAGGTAAACTTCCGGTAACTTTTTACAAAAATGTAAATCAATTGCCCGATTTCGAAGATTACAATATGAAAGGCCGTACCTACAGATTTATGACCGATGCGCCGTTGTTCCATTTTGGTTACGGATTAAATTATACAACATTTGTAATTGGCAATGCCAGGTTGAATAAAACAAAAATCAGAACGAATGAGTCGTTGAAGATGACAATTCCTGTTTCAAATACAGGAAAAATGTCAGGCACCGAAGTGGTACAAGTGTATGTGAAAAAGGTGAATGATATTGAAGGACCTATCAAAACTTTACGTGGATTTCAGCGGGTAGAACTGGCTGCAGGTAAAACAGTGCAGGCCAGCATCGAGTTAACGCCTTCGGCTTTCGAATTCTATGATTGGGCACAACGTAAAATGCTTGTAACTCCCGGCGAATACGATGTGTACTACGGAAATAGCTCCGATGATAAAGATTTGAAAACAAAAAGAGTAGTGATAAAATAAATTTTCACTTACAAATAAATATTCAGAACCAAAAAATTTATTATCAATGAAAAAAGTCATTTTTTTAGCGTTAATTCTGCTTTTTCTTTGCTCGATAGGCAAGGTGAGCGCACAGTCTTTAAAGGGCGCTCCTGTTCCTCCTGAAATAGAAAATCCTGAAATGCTTGGGATCAACAAAGAACCCTATCATGCCACTTTGATGCCTTATGCCAACCTGCAGGAAGCCTTGGTTGCCAAACGACATGCTTCATCGCTTTGTCAAAGTCTCAACGGTGCATGGAAATTTAACTGGGTGCCAACACCCGAACAACGTCCGGTCGATTTTTACAAAACCGATTACGATGTTTCGGCCTGGAAAGAAATTCCGGTACCTTCCAACTGGGAAGTTCACGGATACGGAACGCCTTTTTACCGGAACTTAGGTTATACAATCAAAAAAGATTTTCCGCGGGTAATGAGTGAGCCTGAAAAATGGTACACTGCTTATACTGAACGAAATCCTGTGGGAAGTTACCGCAGAGAGTTTAATTTTCCCGCCGAATGGATGGAACGTCGTAACTTTATAACCTTCGATGGAGTAGACTGTGCTTTCTTTTTATGGGTAAATGGTCAGAAAGTTGGTTTCAGTGTAAACAGCCGTAATGCTGCTGATTTCGACCTTACCAACTACCTGAAACCAGGTAAAAATATGATTGCCGTTGAGGTGTATCAATACAGTTCGGGTACCTGGCTCGAGGATCAGGACATGTGGCGACTGCACGGGATTTTCCGAAATGTAACGCTTTGGAGTGCACCACAGGTACATATGCGCGACTTTTTTGTAAAAACAGATTTGGATAAAGATTACAAGGATGCCACACTGAATGTAAC
This sequence comes from uncultured Paludibacter sp., assembly GCA_963678465.1. Classification (GTDB taxonomy): domain Bacteria; phylum Bacteroidota; class Bacteroidia; order Bacteroidales; family Paludibacteraceae; genus Paludibacter. The sequence continues at coordinate 1,573,812 of OY782858.1, read as the reverse complement.
GGCAAAAATTAAAAATTATAGCGATAAAACAGCCAAAGCCCAAACATTTACAGCTACACTTTACGATCAGCAAGGTAAAGAAATAGCCAAAGCAAGTGCCACCGGTAAATTGTTGAAATCAAATCAGGAAGAAGCCTTAAATGTAAAAATTCCGGTAACGAATCCATTGAAATGGACTGCTGAAACGCCACATCTTTATACTGTGGTGCTTACAAATTCAGAAGGCGAGATATTGTCTTCGAAAGTTGGTTTCCGTAAACTGGAAATCGATGGACGGGTTTTTAAAGTAAACGGTGTACCTATTAAACTAAAAGGCGTAAACCGCCACGAACATTGGTCGGACGTAGGTCATGCCATTACCGAGGCGCAAATGATCCGCGACTTGGAGGTGATCAAACAGGGAAATTGTAATCACGTGCGTACAAGTCATTATTCCAACGATCCCCGTTGGTACGAGTTGTGCGACGAATGGGGAATTTGGTTGGTGGCCGAAGCCAATATGGAATATCATGGGTATGACTATCGCTTTGATGAAGAGCCAACTATAAAGGCTGCGATTGTTGACCGCAATGTGGCAAATACCGAAAATTTCAAAAATCATCCTTCTGTAATTATTTGGTCGCTTGGCAACGAAGGTGGTGGAATAAGCACCAACCTGAAAGCTGCCATGCATGCGGTAAAAACAATTGATTCAACCCGTTTTGTACATTACGAACGATTTGGTATCGGAAGCAGAAATCCGTCCGATTTCGAAGGCCGCATGTACGGAACTGCTGCCGACTATGCCGATATGGCCAAAAACTGGGGAATGACTAAACCATTTTATATCTGCGAGTTTATACATGCCATGTTCAACTCCATGGGTTCTCTGGACGATTATTCAAAACTGTTTGATAGTCATCCCGGCATTTTAGGTGGTGCTATCTGGGAGTTTCAGGATCAGGCTTTGTGGAACAAACGTGACCCTAAACATCCGATTTTGGCCTATGGAGGCGGTTTTGGCGAGAATCCAAACGACCGTTATTTTATCCACAAAGGGGTAGTGTCCTACGATCGTTCTACCGAAGGAAATAAGATGAAACCCCATTATCCGGAAATGAAAAAAGCATTTCAATGGATTGATACTGAACTTTCCGACCCGATTAATGGTGGAATTCAAATTAAAAACAAATACCAGTTTATTACTTTAAATGGTTTTGAAGCTACCTGGACCTTATCCGAGAATGGTGAGCGTATTATTGATAGCGGACAAATCAGAATGCGTCCAACGTGGGCGAAAGATGTTTTTTCAGCAAATGTTCCTTATAAAATTGAAAATCCAAAACCGGGAGCCGAATATTTTTTGCGCATTTCGTACAAACAAAAAGAAAAAACGCTTTGGGCCGATAAAGGTTTTGAAGTTGCGACAGAGCAATTTAAACTTCCTGTCAACACACTTCCAGTAGCCGAAGCCGAAGTAACCCAGCCGGTGAAACTTGTTCAAACTCCACAGTCAGCTGTTATTTCGGCAAAAGGATTTTCGGTGAGTTTTGATAAAACTACAGGTTTTATGAGTCAGTTGACCCGAAACGGAGTAAATCTGTTGGTTGCCGATGGCGCCCCCAAATTGCATTTGTGGCGTGCCTCGCATCGCAACGACGATGACTGGGCTTATCAGCAATGGCAAAAATTCGGCGTAAATGCACTTCAGTATTCTTTGGTCTACTTTAAAGTGGAAGTACTTGACAAAACATCAGTAAAGGTGACTTCAACAACAAAAGCCAATGGAAAAGAAGGGTTTGGCGTTTACCACACCGCCACTTATCTTGTGAAAGGCGATGGTTCAATAAAAGTTGATAATCAGGTGCAGTTTGTTGGTTTGAGGCTTAATTTAGCCCGAATTGGAGTGCGTATGTTACTCGATAAAAAGCTCGATCGGATGACGTTTTTAGGGCGTGGTCCATTCGAAAATTATTCCGATCGTAAAAGCGCTGCCGAAGTTGGCATCTACGAACTGGGTGTAAACGAACAATATGAATATGAAAAACCAATGGAACGCGGTAATCACGAAGATGTGCGTTGGGCAAAATTAAGTGGTAATGATATGCCTTCGTTGCTGGTGAAAGCCGATGAAAAATTGATGCAGGTAGCAGCGCTTCCTCATACCGATGAGCAAATACATCCTGTAGAGTATAAAATTGATTTGCCTGCCAGCACTTCAACTGTGTTCTGTATTTCAACAAAAACACTTGGGGTTGGCTCTGCAAGTTGCGGACCGCGTCCTCTTGAAAAATTTCAGGTTTTTGCCGATGCTACGTCATTTAGCTATACAATAAACTTGCAGTAAACAATATTTTATGAAAAAATATGCATTTGCCATCGTTTCTGTTTTAACGGTTTTAATGAATCTGTCTTTTTACGCTAATGCGCAAAACCCGATTATTCAAACCAAATTTACAGCCGATCCGGCTCCAATGGTGTACAACGACACAGTGTTTCTTTATACCGGACATGATGAAGATGATGCTTTTGGATTTAAAATGCAGGATTGGCTGCTTTACACTTCTACGGATATGGTCAACTGGACCGACCGCGGGGTGGTGGCAACACTGAAAGATTTTAAATGGGTGGATGTTGACAATGGCGCCTGGGCTGCTCAGTGCATTAGGCGGAACAATAAATTTTATTTGTATTGTCCTGTGCCGAATGGTCTGGGAATAGGAGTGTTGGTGGCCGATAGTCCCTATGGCCCTTTCAAAGATCCAATTGGTAAACCGCTCATTAAAAACAGTACGCACGATATCGATCCAACTGTTTTTATCGATGATGATGGTCAGGCTTATCTTTACTGGGGTAACCCCAATCTTTATTATGTAAAGTTAAACGAGGATATGGTTTCTTATTCAGGTGAAGTTATAAAAGAAGCTACCAAGCCAGACAATTTTCAGGAAGGACCGTGGGTATGGAAACGTAACGGACATTATTACCTGTCCTATGCATCTACTTGTTGCCCGGAAGGTATTGGTTATGCCATGAGTAATTCTCCTACCGGACCGTGGGAATACAAAGGGATGATAATGGAGGGCGACCCGCGCTCCAGTGGTAATCACCCGGGCATTATCGAATATAAAGGAAATTCCTATGTGTTTGGTTTTAATTATGCTATTCTGAAGCAAACCATGTCCAAACATTACGAAAGACGTTCGATATGTCTCGAGGACTTAATATACAATGCCGATGGTACGATTCAGCAGCATCCATTTTGGTCGAAAAATGCAGCGCAACTGGGTACACTGAATCCTTATCGACGCGTCGAAGCTGAAACAATTGCCTACAGCGAAGGTCTCAAAACGGAAACAACTACCGAATGGGAACGTAACATATCATGGGACAAAGGGAAGAAAATTGCTGATAGATTATATCTAAGTTCTATCAACAATGGTGATTATCTTAAAGTGCAAGGTGTGGATTTTTCAAACGGAGCTTCATCGGTTGATGTTAATGTGGCTTCGTTGAACGGTGGTAAAATTGAAATTCGCACCGATAAACTTGATGGTCCCTTGCTGGCAATAATTGACATTAAAACATCCGGCGAAGGTGATCTCTGGAGAACAGTCACTACGCCCGTAAAGAAAGTGAAAGGGGTGCATGACTTGTATTTCGTATTTAAAGGTGAAAAAGAATTGTTCTATTTCGATTGGTGGAAATTTAATCAATAAATAATATAAAAAAATCATGAAAAAACATTTTGTTATCATTCTGGCAGTAATTGCCTCGATAAGTATAAGTTTAGCTGACAATCCGGTAGTACAAACACATTATGGTCCCGATCCTGCTCCTATGGTGCACAATGGCACTGTTTATATGTACATTGGCGATGATATTCCGGGCTTCGATTTTTATTATATGACCAAATGGCGCGTTATGTCGTCGACTGATATGGTCAATTGGACGGATTATGGAAGTCCTATTTCGCTTGAGTCTTTTCAGTGGGCGCGCGATCGTGCATGGGCGGCTCAGTGCATCGAGCGCAACGGCAAGTTTTATTGGTACATCTGTGCGCAAAGCACCAACAACGATATGGCAATTGGTGTAGCGGTATCTGATTCTCCAACCGGTCCTTTTAAAGATGCGTTAGGCAAACCATTGATTATGAATGGAAGCTGGTCAAATATTGATCCAACTGTATATATCGACGACGATGGACAGGCTTATTTGTATTGGGGAAACGGAAGTCTTTATTATGTTAAGTTGAACAAGGACATGATTTCATATTCGGGCGAAATAGTGACTGTACCACTTTCAGTTGAATCTTTTGGGGGTTTCAGAGGTAACAAAAACGCCGAAAATCCGAACAAAGATTCGTTTGTGGAAGGACCATGGTTTTACAAACGCAATAACCTGTATTATATGATGTTTGCAGGAATGGGAAAAGGTGGCGAAACGCTTTCTTACTCTACAAGCAACAGTCCCATTGGCCCATGGAAATATCAGGGCAAAATTATGGAAAACCAAAAGTTGAATAGCTTTACCAACCATGGTGGAATTATTGATTACAAGGGAAATTCATATCTTTTCTATCATAGCGGTTTGCTACCGGGAGGTGGAAGTTATGGACGTGCAGCTGCCATCGAACAATTTACTTATAACGCCGATGGAACCATTCCTGCTATTGCGGCCACAAAAGAAGGTCCTAAGCCGGTAGGCGAAATTAATCCTTACAATCGCGTCGAAGCTGAAACAATGGCCTGGTCCGAAAAGTGTTCGATAGCTAAAAATAGTAAAACCGGCGTATATGTTTCGAGTGCACGCATGAAAGGTCATATTAAAGTACGTGAAGTGAACTTTGGTAATCAATCTCCAAAATCATTTTCAGCATCCTTGGCTGCCGGCGTTGATGGAGGTATTCTTGAAGTTCGCCTCGATAGCGTTAAAGGACCGGTTATTTCATCTATTCAATTGCCCCGCACAGGTGGTTGGGAAAAATTTAAAACATTTACTGCTGAGCTGAAGCAAGAAGTAACAGGGAAACATGATATCTATTTTTATTTCAATGGACAAAACATCTCTGCAGGTCGCGAATTGTTTAATTTCGATCATTGGATTTTTAATAAAAAATAATTTTTTTCAGATAAAACAGGAGTCATCCATAATAATACAATGACAAAAACAAGAAATATAAAATCATTAATCGCCGGACTTGTTGTTTTGTTCGGTTCGATGAGTGTTAGTGTAGCGAATGCTCAAACCGTATGGTTGGATCAGTTAGATCTCAGCACTATTACTCAGGGATATGGAACCCCGAAAAGCAATAAATCGATTGATGGCAATACACTGACAATAGCCGGAAAAACTTTCGAACGTGGGATCGGAAGTCATTCCGAAAGTTTACTAACCGTCATACTCGATGGGCAAGCCAAATTGTTTACGGCTTTTGTTGGCATTGACGATGAAGTGAAAGGACAACAACCAGCTGCTGAATTTATTGTTAATGGCGATGGTAAAAAACTGTGGAGTAGTGGAATTATGCGTTTAGGTGATGCCGCAATACCTTGCTCGGTAAAGCTGGATGGTGTGAAAAAAGTGGAGCTCCTGGTTACCGATGGTGGAAACGGAAATTATTACGACCATGTGAATTGGGTGGATGCCAGGTTCGAAACTACTGGCGCCACTACATTCAAAACATACAATCCTGTACCAAGCGAAGTTTATATTCTGACTCCAAAACCTTCGGCCTCACCAAAAATTACGGGGGCAAAAGTATTTGGAGTACGCCCGGCTTCGCCTTTTCAGTTTCTTGTTACAGCTACCGGAGACCGACCGATGACTTTTTCGGCTACTCAATTGCCAAAAGGACTGAAAATCGATGCTAAAACAGGTATCATTACAGGCAAACTTACACAGCGCGGAACTTATAATGTTGTGCTGAAAGCAAAAAATGCAAAAGGAACAGCCGAAAGAAAGTTCAGGATAGAGTGTGGCGACCGCATTGCGCTTTCTCCACCTATGGGATGGAACAGCTGGAACTGTTTTGCTCAGGAAGTTTCGGCCGAAAAAGTGAAGCGTGCAGCCGATGCAATGGTAAGTAGCGGACTTATCAACCATGGCTGGACTTATGTGAATATCGATGATTTCTGGGAAAATAACCGCGATTCCAAAGATCAGTCATTGCGTGGTGAATTTCGTGATGAGGCCGGCAACATTGTTACCAACTCTCGTTTTCCCGATATGAAAGGACTGGCAGATTACGTGCATAATCTTGGTTTGAAAATAGGGCTTTACTCCAGTCCCGGGCCATGGACCTGCGGTGGATGCGCCGGTAGTTATGGCTTCGAAAAACAAGATGCCGAAAGTTATGCCAAATGGGGATTCGATTACCTGAAATACGATTGGTGTAGCTACGGAAATGTTATCGATGGCTTACCCGATAACGATCCTATGAAAGTGTCATCGCTATCGTACAATGGTGGAAGCGAATTAAATACAGCAATGAAACCTTTTAAAGTGATGGGTGATCTCCTGCGCGAACAGAACCGCGACATTGTGTTTAGCGTTTGCCAGTACGGTATGTCCGATGTATGGAAATGGGGCGACTCTGTAAATGGCAATTGCTGGCGAACTACCAATGACATTACCGATACATGGGTAAGTGTGAAGAATATAGCACTCGATCAGGATAAATCGGCTCCTTATGCCAAACCCGGTAACTGGAACGACCCCGATATGCTTGTGGTTGGTCATGTAGGTTGGGGAAATCCGCACCCAAGCAAGCTAAAACCCGATGAACAATATCTGCACATCAGTCTCTGGAGCCTTTTTGCAGCACCACTTTTGATTGGTTGCGACATGGAAAAACTGGATGATTTTACCTTGAATTTGTTGACCAACGACGAAGTGATCGAAATCAATCAGGATCCTCTCGGAAAGCAGGCTACTTGTCTTCAGACCATTGGCGAATTGCGCATTTATGTAAAAGAACTCGAAGATGGCAGCAAAGCGGTTGGTTTTTGTAACTTTGGCCTCGAAATAGCTGAACTTTCGTATAATGACTTTGCAAAACTGGGAATCAAAGGACAGAATATTGTACGTGATCTTTGGCGCCAGAAAGACGTTGCTAAAATAGATACCCAAACTGAAGGTTTGAAGATGAATGTGCCTGTTCATGGTGTGGTACTTTATAAATTTTCATCAGTAAAATAAATATTTTCAAAAAAAATAAATACAAAAAAATGGAATTCAATTTTTGGACAAAACTAAAGACTGTTGCAGCTCTCGCAGTTGCTTTACCTTTTGTAAGCCTGGCACAAAACCCAATAGTCCAAACCAACTATACTGCCGATCCAGCTCCAATGGTACACAATGGTACGGTTTATCTTTATACAAGTCACGATGAAGATGTTACCGTAAAAAACTTTTTTACGATGAACGATTGGCTCTGTTACTCGTCGAAGGATATGGTAAACTGGACCGACCACGGAGTTGTGCTTTCGTACAAGGATTTTGAGTGGTCGCGTGGTGATGCCTGGGCCGGACAGTGCATTTACCGAAACGGAAAATTTTATTATTATTTACCTGTGAATCAAAAAAATGGTGGAAATGCCATTGGCGTAGCTGTTTCCAATAGCCCGACCGGACCTTTTAAAGATGCACTTGGAGCACCTTTACTCGTTGGCTATGGCTATATCGACCCAACGGTTTATATCGACGACGACGGACAGGCTTATCTTTATTGGGGAAATCCAAATCTCTGGCATGTAAAGCTGAATGAAGATATGATTTCCTACGATAAAAGCTATGGAATTGTTAAGGAAGATTTGAAGGACGAAAACTTCGGGTATCGTTCGAAAAAAATCGACAACCGCACAGCTGCTTACGAAGAAGGTCCCTGGTTGTTTAAACGTAATAGCCTGTATTATATGCTCTATCCCGCCGGAGGTGTTCCTGAGCATTTGGCTTATTCTACATCCAAAAGCATTACAGGCCCCTGGACTTATGGCGATACCATTATGCATGTAATTAAAAATAAAGGCGCATTTACAAATCATCCTGGTTTTATCGAGTTGAATGGTCAACCCTACCTATTTTATCATGATGGTGGCTTGCCCGGTGGAGGTGGATTCAAACGTTCAGTTAGCGTAGAACCTTTTAATTTCAATGCCGATGGTTCAATACCATTGATACATCCAACAAAAGAAGGATTAACCAAAAGTGCATCGAACCTTAACCCATTTGCAAGAGTAGAGGCTGAAACAATTGCCTGGTCCGAAGGTTTAAAAACGGCAAAAGATACAAAAACAGGAGTTTATGTTACAAAAATAAATAACGGCGACTATATCAAAGTTCGAAGTGTGGATTTTGGAGAGGGAGCCAAAAAATTTGAAGCAAGTGTGGCATCGAATACGCAGGGCGGAAAAATTGAAATTCGCGTAGGAAGTGTTACCGGAACTTTGCTTGGTACCTGCCTTGTGAAACCAACAGGGGGCGCAACTGCCTGGGCTGTCAGTGCATGCAAAACTAAAAAAATGAAAGGCCTGCACGATATTTACTTTGTATTCAAAGGTGGTGAAGGTGAGCTCTTTAATTTCGATTGGTGGAGCTTTAAGAAATAAATATAAAAAAAGCTGATATTGAATAAAGTACGCATGTTGCTACAAGCTAACGTGCGATCAGCTTTCGACTTAAACGAAGAAGCGGGTATATGCCATAAATAAGTGTATTCAGTACAATTTAAATACGCATTAAAATGCAACAGAAAAGAAGAATATATACAGATGTAGAGAAAAGAGTGTCAGGCATAGCATTGATGTCCTGTATGTTTTTGGTGTTTGTGCTCTTTTCTAACAGCTTGAGAGCTCAAAATGTAAACGCTGCGAATGATGGAAATCTTTACAAAGATTTTAAAACAGAATTCATGTGGGATGCAAAAGTGAAAATTGCCGGTATGATCAACGTAGGCGAAAGCAAACGTGGCGTCAGAAGGGTTATTCCCATTACGGGAGGAACATTCAGCGGCCCGAAAATTAAAGGTGAAGTCTTACCAGGCGGTGAGGATTGGCAACTGGTTCGCCCCGATGGTGACACCGAGCTTTATGCCCGTTATCTGCTGAAAACAGACGATGGTCATGTTATTCAGGTAATTAATAATGCATTGATTCATACCGATGCCAAAACCAAAGCTTTTTATTGCAAATCTGTACTTGATTTAGAAGCCCCTCAAGACAGCCCTTACGATGAGCTTAATCATGCTATTTTTATTGGTACATTAAATATGCCCGCTTTGAAACCGGGTGAAGAGCCTTATGTAATAATTGGCGTTTACAAGTTATTGTAAAAAAGAAATATTTTTTTTCTAACGTACCTTTTCTTGTTAATACTTTAAAATTAATGATTTATGAAAAAAATCAATTTAGTAATATTCTTATTGTTGTTAAGCTTTGGAGCTTCTGCTCAATCGTATCAGAAAACCAATTTGGGGATCAAAGCCCAAATCAATGCAACGGATGTTGAGATTCAGTTCTTCGGACCTTCTACAGTACGGGTATTGAAATCACCGGTAGGGAAAATTTTCACAAAGGAAAGTTTGTCGGTAGTTAAAAAGCCGGAAACTACAAAGCTGGCAATTCATCAACAAGGAGATGTTGTGTCGCTAAAAAGTAATCAGCTCAAAGTGGATGTTGACCTGAAATCGGGAAAAATATCCTATAGTACACTTGCCGGAGCGCTGCTTCTGAGCGAGAAGGCATCGGGAACTACATTTACCGATTTCAATGATGCGGGATCAAAAACCTATACAGTGAATCAGTTGTTTCTGCTTGATAAAAACGAGGATATTTACGGTTTAGGTCAACAGCAACGTGGTAAATTGTCGCTGCGAAATGCAAAAATAAACATGGTTCAGGGAAACACCGACGACTACGTTCCATTTCTTGTTTCCACAAAAGGTTATGGTTTATTTTGGGATAATTATTCTCCAACTGTTTTCGAGGACAAAGCCGAATATGCTTCCTTCAAATCGGATGTGGGCGATTGTATCGATTATTATTTCATTTTAGGGGGTAGTATCGATAAATCCATTGCAGGTATGCGCGATTTGACCGGACAAGCTCCCATGTTTCCCTTGTGGACTTTTGGTTTTTGGCAAAGTAAGGAGCGTTACAAAAGTCAAAATGAAACTGTTGGAGTTGTCCAAAAATATCGTGAACTCGGGGTTCCTCTCGATGGAATTATTCAGGATTGGCAATACTGGGGAAGCAATTATTTGTGGAATGCCATGGAATTTCTCAATACCGAATTCCCTAATCCTCAAAAAATGGTCGACGATATTCACAACATGAACGCACACCTAATCATTTCTATTTGGTCGTCGTTTGGTCCGCAAACCAAACAATACCGCGAGATGAAACCGAAAGGCATGTTGCTGAACTTCGGTACATGGCCTCAATCGGGACTGGAAGCGTGGCCACCCAATCGCGATTATCCATCTGGTGTAGAGCCTTATGATCCATACAACCCCGAAGCGCGTGAAATTTACTGGAAGTATCTGAACAAAGGACTTTTTTCGTTCGGAATTGATGGATGGTGGATGGATTCGACCGAACCCGACCATTTGGATTTTAAACCTTCCGATTTTGATTTGAAAACTTATATGGGTTCATTTCGTAAAGTTCGCAACGCCTTTCCTTTGATGGCAGTGGGTGGAGTGGCCGAAAATCAGCGAGCAACAAGTTCCGATAAACGCGTATTTATTCTTACCCGCTCCGCTTTTGCTGGGCAACAGCGCTATGGAGTCAACACCTGGTCGGGCGATGTAAATTCTTCGTGGCAATCGCTTCGCAATCAAATTCCGGCGGGTCTCAACTTTTCGATGAGCGCTATTCCTTACTGGAACACGGATATAGGTGGCTTTTTTGCAGGTGCATATAACAAAGGTTGGAATGATGGTTCAGGAGCAAAAAATCCTGCATTTCAGGAGTTGTATGTTCGCTGGTTGCAGTTTGGGGCATTTACTCCAATGATGCGCTCGCACGGAACAGATGTGCCTCGCGAAATTTATAACTTCGGAAAAAAAGGTGAGCCGATTTACGATGCCATAGCGAAAATGATAAATTTACGCTACAGTTTGTTGCCTTATATCTACTCGGCAGCCTGGGATATTACTAACAAACAATCCACTATGATGCGCGCCCTTGTAATGGATTTTGACGATAAAAAAGTAAGAGACATGAACAATGAGTACATGTTTGGTAAATCTATATTGGTTGCTCCAATTGTAAATGCTCAGTACACACCTGAAACTGTTGTTAAAACAGATGAAAATTCGGGTTGGAACAAAGATGATAAAAAAGATGGAAAAGAAATAGCTGTTGATTTTACGCAACAGAAATCGTCAAAGGCATATCTTCCTGCCGGAACTTCGTGGTTCGATTTCTGGACCAACCAAAAATATGATGGTGGACAGGAAGTTACGCTTACAACGACAATAGATAAAATTCCATTGTTTATTAAAGCCGGTAGTATAGTGCCTTTTGGACCAAACGTACAGTTTGCCACCGAGAAAAAATGGGATCATCTCGAAATTCGAGTTTACCCCGGGGCTAACGCTGAATTCACTTTTTACGAAGATGAAAATGATAATTATAACTACGAAAAAGGAGCATTTTCAACAATTAAATTTACCTGGAACGATGCAAAAAAAACGTTGACAGTGAATGATCGTAAAGGTTTGTTTCCGGGAATGCTTACTGAACGGAAGTTTAAAGTCGTGATCGTTTCCGACTCGCAAAAACCTGAAAAGGAGGTAGTTTACAAAGGCAAAAAAGTTTCGGTTAAATTGTAATTTAAAATCTAAATAATATTTTATATGAGAAAATACATTGTAAGTGTATTGCTTATGGCTTTTGTTATTAGTGCTTTAGCACAAAAAAATAATCAGCAAAACTTTCATACATATGCGGTGACACCGCCACTTGGCTGGAATAGTTGGGATATTTACGGAACAACCGTAACCGAACAACAAATCAAAGAACAAGCCGATGCCATGGCCAAATACCTTTTACCAAGCGGATACAAATATCTGACAGTGGATATTCAGTGGTACGAGCCCGAATCAAAAGCACATTCGTACAAACCCGGAGCTATTCTTACAATGGACGAACACGGACGTTTAACACCGGGATTGAAAAAATTCCCTTCTGCTGCCGATGGAAAAGGATTTAAACCGCTGGCCGATTATGTGCATTCCAAAGGATTAAAATTTGGTATTCATATCATGCGTGGAATTCCTCGTCAAGCCGTCGATCAAAATCTTCCGGTGTTGGGCACCAATGTAAAAGCGCAGGACATTGCCATCAAAAGTTCCACTTGTTCATGGAATCCTGATATGTATGGCGTGGATGCTACAAAGCCTGAAGGACAAGCTTATTACAATTCTATCATTCAGCTGTATGCCGATTGGGGTGTCGATTTTATAAAATGTGATGACATTTCACGTCCGTACGATAAAATTCAGCAGGCAGAGATAGAAGCCTTGCGCAAAGCTATAGACAAGACAGGTCGCTCTATCATTTTAAGTTTATCGCCGGGAGCTACTCCGGTCAAAATGGGTGAACACGTAATGAATCATGCCAATATGTGGCGCATCACCGACGATTTTTGGGATCGTTGGGGATTACTGCTTGCCATGTTCGAACGTTTGGATGCATGGACTCCCTACCGTGGGGCAGGACATTTTCCGGATGCCGATATGTTACCCATTGGAATGGTGGAATTTAATCGTCCCACAAATTTTACCAAAGAAGAACAATTTACGTTGATGAGTCTCTGGGCTATCGGTCGTTCGCCACTTATTTTTGGGGGCGACATGACAAAATTGGACGATTTTACAAAAGAAATGCTGACCAATCCTGAAATGCTGAAAGTGAACCAACAAAGTGCCAATAACCGTCAGGTATATCGCGACAAAAATCTGGTAGCCTGGGTGGCTGATGTTCCCGGAAGCAAAGACAAATATGTAGCATTGTTTAACGCGCAAAGCAAAGGCGATAATATTGATTTCTCCAATGCCGATTATGCGAGTCCGGTAATTGCCGGAAAAGGAGCTTCGCAGGAAGTAAGTGTTTCGGTTAAAGGAGGTAAAAAGCTCGTCTTGTTTGTACAGGACGGAGGCAATGGATTCGATTGGGATCATGTGATTTGGGCTGATCCTGTATTGCACGGACCTAATGGTGATTTGAGCCTTACTCAATTGAAATGGATCAATGCCACTTCCGGTTGGGGCGATGTGCATGTCAACCGTACTTGCGACAATCAACCGATCATCATCGACAATCATCCTGTTACCGGAATTGGAGCTCATGCCAAATCGGTAATCATTTACGATTTACCCGAAGGATATGAAACATTTACGGCTAAAGGAATTGTAACGAAAGATCCGGGTTCGGTGGTATTTGGAGTGATGGTAAGCAAAGGAATAGAAGATACGCCGGAAATAAGTAAGGTGTCGGTTGATTTTGAATCAATAGGCATCAAAGGAAAAGCCAAAGTACGTGATTTGTGGAGCCACAAAGATTTGGGCGTATTTAGCGGATCATTTGGTCAGGAATTAAAACAACATGGTGCGGGACTTTACAGAATAAGTCCGGTAAAGTAAAATTATAATATTTTTATTCCATAGCTCAATCATCTGCTTTAAATAATCAGTAATTAATACACTAAATAGAGATTTACAATGAAGTTAAAAAATTATTTACTCCTGTTCATTCTTTTCCCCTTATTTTGTCAGGGGCAGGTAGTGAAAGGATTTCAGCAGCTGTCCGGTAAGGTAAATGTAACTTTGCAGGATGGAACACTCAGTGTTATTCCTTTGGCTGACAATGCTGTTCGAATAAAGTTTTTTAAGTTTTCCGAAGGAAATTTACCCGAGTTTGTCTTTACTCCTGAAACTAAAACTCCCGGTTTTCGGGTGGTTGATTCTTCTTCCAAACTCGAAATAAAAACCTCAAAAATCACAGTGTTGATCGACAAAAGCATTGGAAAACTAACTTATGCCGACAATGCCGGTAAGGTTTTTCTGGCTGAAAACGAAGGCGCCCGAAAGCTCGTACCCGATACTATTCAGGGAGAACCCTGTTTTGTTGTTGAGCAGAGTTTCGAGTCGCCCACCGACGAATCTATTTTCGGGCTGGGGCAATTTCAGGATGGACAATTTAATTTGAAGAACATTACCCGTCGGTTGACACAGGTGAACTCGCAGATTGCAATTCCTTTTATCTATTCAAGCAAAGGTTATGGTTTGCTTTGGCATCAGTACGGACTTACCGATTTTAATCCGACTGACCACTTAATTGGGCTCGAAAAGCAAGATCAGTCCTCCGCGGGAAACAACCAAATGGCAGAAGTTACAACTACTTCAGGTACTCAGAAAGTATCTCAAAACCAATCTTTGTACCTTGGGAAATTCAATGTACCTGAGGACGGCGAGTATTCAATATTTTTGGATTTAGGGAGTATGGGGAATCGTCATTTTGTTGTTGTTGACGGAAAACCTGTTATAGATCAGACCAATATGTGGCTTCCACCAACTTCAGGAACATTGGTATACCTCAAAGCTGGTGAGCATCAGGTGCAGGTGCTTTGTAAATCGGACAATACGCCTGCATTGTCGTGGCGACAGAGCAGCAACACAACTACTTTTCGTTCGCCTGTTGCAAAAGCGCTCGATTATGTAGTGTTTTACGGGCCATCAGCCGATAATGTGATTGCCACTTACCGCAATCTAACCTGCAATGCGCCTATGTTTCCAAAATGGGCCTATGGATACTGGCAATGCCGCGAACGTTACACTTCGGGTACACATTTAGTGGAAACAGTTAAAGAGTTCCGCAAAAGAAACCTTCCGCTGGATGTTATAGTGCAGGATTGGCAATACTGGGGCAGCCGTGGTTGGGGTGTTCCGCAATTTGATGAAAAGAATTACCCAAATCCTGCCGGTTTTATAAAAGAATTACACGATTTAAATGCGCATTTTAATATCTCCATTTGGTCAAATCCTGATAAAAATTCAACAATAGGGAAGGAGTATGTAGCAAAAAATCGCTTTGTTCCCAATACCAAATGGTTGGATTATTTCAATCCGGAAACCCGGAAAGAATACTGGAATACGCTCAAAGTGAATATGTTCGATTATGGTGTTGACTCATGGTGGATGGATGCCGTTGAACCTGAGAACGATGCACTGAAAGGCGAAAAGACCTACATTGGCGCCGGCGACTTTTTCCGTTTGACTTATCCTTTAATGGTGAGTCAGGCGGTTTACGAAGGACAGCGCGAAACGTCGACTGATAAACGTGTTTGCATACTTACCCGTTCGGCTTTTTCGGGACAACAACGTTATGGCGTTATCAATTGGTCGGGCGATATTGGCTATACGTGGGATGTGTTCAGAAATCAGATTGTTGCGGGACTGAATTTTACGATTACCGGATTTCCTTATTGGACAACTGATATCGGCGGTTTTTTCCGTCCGGGACATTCCCAATATACCGATGAAAAATACCACGAATTGCTCACCCGTTGGTATCAATGGGGAGCGTTTAATCCGATTTTTCGTATGCATGGTTACCAAACAGAAACCGAACCCTGGAAGTATGGTGAAAAAGTGGAAGACAATATGCGTAAAATGCTGAATTTGCGTTATCGGTTGCTTCCTTATATTTATTCCGAAGCCTGGCAGGTAACCAAAAATGGTTCAACAATGATGCGCCCCTTGGTGATGGATTTTAATTGCGATGAAGTGGCTGTCAGCAGTAGATTCGAATATATGTTTGGAAAATCAATTCTAGCAGCTCCGGTAACCGAACCCAATGTCAATCAGTGGAATGTGTATTTGCCAAAAACTTCGGGTTGGTTCGATTTCTGGACAGGAAAGCATTATTCGGGCGGACAGACAATAAAAGCGGATGCTCCATTGGATAGAATTCCTCTTTTTGTAAAAGCAGGATCCATCATCCCTATGGGGAAAATTATTCAGCACAGTGCTGAAAAATCAGATACACTCGAAATCCGTATATACAAAGGAGCTGATGCTGAATTCGATTTATATGAAGATGAGGGCGATAATTACAATTACGAGAAAGGTAAATATTCAATTATTTCATTCAAATGGATTGATAAGAAAAATACGCTCACGATTGCCAGCAAGCAGGGAGATTTTGACGGCAGTTTACAGAAACGGATTTTTAATGTCGTGTTTGTAAACGAATCAGAAGGAGTGGGGATGGCAACAAGTACCTTAAAAACAAAAGTTATTTATAAAGGTAAGAAAATTCAGGTTAAAGCAAATGAATAGTGGTAGTTGCATCACAAATTAAACCAGATCAACATTTTATTATAATACTTTAAAATAAAAATATATGAAAATCAAGTTATTATTTGTCGTAAGTCTATTGATTTCGGCACAATTATGGGGTCAATTACCCTATCAGAATCCGAATCTGAGTTCGGATGAACGGGCAAAAGATCTTATATCCAGATTAACGTTGGAAGAAAAAGCCACGTTGATGTGCGATCAGTCGGATGCTATACCACGTTTGGGCATCAAAAAATTCAATTGGTGGAGCGAAGCACTTCATGGATTCGCCAACAACGATAGCGTTACTGTTTTTCCTGAACCGATTGGGATGGCTGCTTCGTTCAACGACAAATTGTTGTATCGGATTTACGATGCGGTATCGGATGAAGCGCGTGCAAAATATAATCTTTGGCTGAAACGCGGCAACGAAAACAAACGATTTCTGAGCCTTTCGGTGTGGACTCCCAATGTCAATATTTTCCGCGATCCTCGCTGGGGGCGTGGGCAGGAAACTTACGGCGAAGACCCATATCTTACTTCGCGCATGGGCGTACAGGTGGTGAAAGGTCTTCAGGGACCCGATGATGCCAAATATCGTAAATTATTGGCCTGTGCCAAACATTATGCCGTTCACTCCGGACCGGAATGGAGCCGTCATGAACTGAATCTGAACAATGTTGATCCGCGCGAATTGTGGGAAACTTATCTTCCGGCTTTTAAATCGCTGGTGCAGGATGCCGATGTGCGTCAGGTGATGTGTGCGTATCAGCGTTTGGACGATGAACCTTGCTGTGGCAACACGCGTCTTTTGCAACAAATCCTGCGCGACAACTGGGGTTTTAAATACATTGTGGTTTCCGATTGTGGTGCTGTAACCGACTTTTTCACTTCGCACAAAGTATCGTCCACCGAAGTGCACGCTGCTTCCAAAGCAGTATTGGCCGGAACCGATGTGGAATGTGTATGGGAAAATTATCCGTATAAAACATTGCCCGAAGGGGTTAAAAAAGGCCTGATAAAAGAGGAAACTATTGACAAAAGTCTGATGCGTGTGCTCAAAGGACGTTTCGAATTGGGCGATTTCGATGATGATGCCATTGTGCCCTGGGCGCAAATACCCGCATCAGTACTCAATAATGCCGAACACCGTCAGTTGGCGTTGGACATGGCGCGCGAAACCATGACGCTTCTTCAGAATAAAAAAGACATATTGCCCCTTTCCAAATCAGCAAAGAAAATTGCGGTGATCGGCCCTAATGCCAACGACAAACCCATGCTTTGGGGAAATTACAACGGAACGCCAGTACGCACTATTTCTATTTTGGATGGTATTAAAACAAAAATATCCGATAGTAAAATTGTATATGACAAAGGTTGCGATTTGGTGGAAGATAAGGTAACGCAAAGCTTTTTCGATCAGCTTTCTTTCGGTGGTAAAAAAGGGTTCAAAGTGACTTATTGGAACAATCCTGACCTCAGCGGAAATCCCGTTACGACTGTTCAGATTACCAATCCAATAAAAATGACGACTGCCGGTCAGCACGAGTTTGCATCGGGTGTGAAACTTGAAGGTTTTTCGGCTTTGTTCGAAGCTGAATTCACGCCTAAAGTGTCGGAAGAATTGGTGTTCAAAGGTGGAGCAACAGGCTATTTTGAATTAATGGTGGACGGAAAAACCATTCAGACTTACAACAATTGGCGTACATTGTCTTCGCGCATTCCAGTAAAGGTAGAAGCCGGTAAAAAATATAAAATTGAGATCAAATACGCTCAAAAGAACGACTGGCAGGCAAATATCGAACTGGATTTTGGAAGAGAGATGGATGTGGATTATACCAAATTGCTTGAAAAACTCAAAGGAATTGAAACGGTGGTGTTTGTGGGTGGACTTTCCGGTAATCTGGAAGGCGAAGAAATGCCGGTGAATTATCCGGGTTTCAAAGGCGGCGACCGCACCAATATCGATCTTCCTGCTGTACAACGCAATTGCCTGAAAGCATTGAAGCAAGCCGGTAAGAAAGTGATCTTCGTTAATTGCTCCGGTTCTGCCATTGCTTTGACTCCCGAAACTGAAACCTGCGATGCCATTCTGCAGGCGTGGTATGCCGGAGAATCGGGCGGACAGGCGGTGGCTGATGTGCTTTTCGGCGATTATAATCCGGCTGGCAAACTTCCTATCACTTTCTACAAAAGTTCTGACCAGTTGAAAGATTTTGAAGATTATTCGATGAAAGGACGTACATACCGATATATGAATGATGCTTTGTTTCCTTTCGGTTACGGATTGAGTTATACCAAATTTGCTATTGGCAATGCTACACTTAGCCAGCCAACCATAAAAGCCAACGAAGCGGTAAAGATAATGATACCTGTTTCCAATACAGGCAAACGTCAGGGAACAGAAATTGTACAGGTGTATGTACGCAAAGTGAACGATGTGGACGGCCCGTTGAAAACGCTCAAAGGCTTTCAACGTGTCGCTCTGAAAGCTGGAGAGAAAGCTAATGTAACCATTGATCTTCCTGCTTCGTCATTCGAATTCTACGATTGGAGTCAGCGCAAAATGATGGTGACTCCGGGCGAATACGAAGTGTATTATGGCAATAGCTCTGACAGCAAAGATTTAAAAACAATAAAAATAACTGTAAGTAAATGAAAATTAGAGTTTTAGTAATTCTTGCTTTTTTTTGTTCTTTCAATTTATTTTCTCAGAAAGTAACAGTTGTTTCTCCTGACAAAAAGATAAATATCTGCCTTTTCAATACAAAAAATGGAGAGAGCGGCGAGTGGTATCTAAAAGTGAGTTATATCAATAACGGAGTCACCACCGAAGCTATTCCGCAAATAATATTGGGACTTTCCCGTGCCGATCAGGATTTTTCGAAAGAGCTTAAATATTTGAAAAATAGCAAAGTAACATCGATAAATGAGAGCTATACAGCATTACATGGCAAACGAACTAATTGTACTAACTCAGCCAATGAAACGGTAGTTGCGTTCGAAAATCCGGGCAAAGCTAAAATGAATCTGTTTATCAGAGCTTATAACGACGGGATAGCCTTCAGATACGAATTTCCGGAGAAATCCGGTTCTTTTGTGATGAACGATGAGCTGACTACTTATGCCATCCCTGATAGCACAAAACGCTGGTTGGAGAAATTCAATCCGGCAAACGAAGCGCTGTATACATCAATGAAGGATGGAAGTATTCAGCAGGACTGGGCTTATCCGGCATTGTTTAATACACAGGACAATGCCTGCTGGTACCTGATCCACGAAGCCGATCTGAACAGGAATTATTGCGGTACAAAATTATCGAACACAGCCGATAAGAACAAGTATAAAACAACTTTTCCCGATCAATGGAACGGAAGAGGACTTGGTGAATCGAAACCAACCATCACACTCCCGTGGAAATCCACATGGCGTGTGGTGATGATCGGAAGTTTAGCCGATATTGTGGAGTCAACGCTTGTTGATGATGTTTCTTCTCCTTCTGTTGTTTCCAACACCGATTGGATAAAGCCGGGCATTGTATCGTGGAATTACTGGTCGAGTAATCATGGAACAAAGGATTACAAAACGGTTTGTGAGTTTGCCGATCTGGCTGCATCGATGGGCTGGCCTTACACTTTGTTCGATTGGGAATGGGACGCTATGGGCAATGGTGGAAATCTGGAAGATGCACTGAAATACATTCACTCTTTAGGGGTGAAACCATTGATGTGGTACAACTCAGGTGGCAATCATACCTGGGTTTCGTCTACTCCCAAAGACAGGATGCTGACGCATGAAAACAGAATGGAAGAGTTTGCCAAACTGAAAAAGTTGGGTGTTGCGGGAGTGAAAATTGATTTTTTCGAAAGCGAAAAACAAGACATGATAGCGTATTACCTCGATATATTAGAGGATGCAGCCAAATTTGAAATGCTTGTTTATTTTCATGGTTGCCTTGTGCCCCGTGGATGGGCGCGTACCTATCCGCACCTAATGACTTACGAAGGCGTGCGTGGAGCTGAGTGGTACAACAATGGACCGGAATTTACAACTACTGCGCCCGAGCACAATACCATTTTGCCTTTTACCCGAAATGTAGTGGGTGCAATGGATTACACTCCGGTAACTTTTACCAATTCGCAGTTTCCGCACATCACTTCCTATGGACACGAACTTGCGCTCAGTGTTGTCTTCGAGTCAGCCCTTCAGCATATGGCTGATCGTCCATCAGGTTATTACGAACTGCCCGATGTTCCTAAAAACTTCCTGAGAGAAGTGCCGAACACCTGGACCGATACAAAACTGCTTGAAGGAACTCCCGGAAAGGATATTGTAATGGCCCGCCAAAAAGGCAACGAATGGTATATCGGAGGAATCAGTGCTGATAATATGCGGGAAAAAACAAAGAAACTAACTTTCGGATTTTTGCCCGAAGGAGTGAAATATCAACTTACTTTGATAGCAGACGGTAAGCACGACAAAGAATTTTTCATCCGATATCTGGTGGTTGATAAAACATCGACAATAGATGTAAAAATGCTTCGTAGAGGTGGTTTTGCAGCTGTTCTGAAACCAATTCAATAAATAATCATTTATGAAAAAATCAAATTTTTTAATCGCAGCATGCATTGTAATTTGTTCTGCAATGGGTTTTGCACAACAACCATCGCCGGTAAAAGTAAGCGAGGGTTTAGTTCAGGGAATTTTTGAAAATGGGTTGACAGTGTACAAAGGAGTTCCTTTCGCAGCTCCCCCTGTAGGCGAATTAAGGTGGCGCGCTCCACAGCCTCCGCTAAAATGGGACGGAGTGAAACAAACAGTGAAATTTGCTCCGGCACCTATGCAGGGTGGCAATCCTCCTTCAGGAAAAAGTGAAGATTGTTTGTACCTCAATATTTGGTCGCCGGCTAAGTCGGCCGGGGAAAAATTGCCCGTATTGGTGTGGATTTATGGTGGCGGTTTTAGTTTTGGCTCTACCTCCGAAGCCGGATACAATGGCGAAAAACTTGCCAAAAAGGGAGTTATTCTTGTTAGTATAGCTTATCGCGTAGGTCAGCTTGGCTTTTTGGCGCATCCTGAGTTGAGTACCGAAAATTCCGATGGTGTTTCGGGAAACTACGGTATTCTCGATCAGATTGCTGCCCTACAGTGGATTCAGAAAAACATTGCGGCTTTTGGTGGCGATCCCGGCAAGGTGACCATTTTCGGAGAATCGGCCGGTGGTATTTCGGTAAGCATGTTATGTGCATCTCCATTGGCAAAAGGATTGTTTCGTGGAGCTGTTTCGCAGAGCGGAGGCTCATTTGGACCTACGCGTGCCACCACTTATCCCGGCGAAAATATGAAAACGCTGAAACAGGCAGAAGCGGATGGAGTGGCTTATGTGCAAAAAGCCGGAGCAACTTCAATAGCCGATTTACGAAAACTGCCTTCCGATAAAGTCCCATCAGGATTTGGAATGGGTGGAGGATGGCCTATTACCGATGGCGTGGTGATACCCGACGATCAGTATAAATTGTATGAAGCCGGAAAATATAACGATGTGGCGGTTTTAATAGGCTACAATTCCGATGAAGGTGCAAGTTTTTCTCCGCCCCGAACTCCTGCCGATTACGAAAAAGGGGTAAGAGTCCGCTATGGAAAATTCGCTGATGCGCTGCTAAAAGCATATCCTGTAGGCGAAAATTCAGTGCCGAAAACAGCCCGGGATTTAGCGCGTGATGCTGCTTTTGGATGGCAAACCTGGGCTTGGGCCAATCTGCAGTCTCGAACAGGAAAATCGAAAGTTTATTTCTATTACTTCGATCAACATCCCGAGTATCCGAGTGATTCGCCTAAGTACGATTCAGGGTCTCCACATGGACAGGAAGTGGCCTATGTTTTTAATAACCTCGATGCTTCCAATCCTCAGACAACGAAAAGTGATCTGGAAATTTCGGATGCCATGGCTACTTATTGGACAAATTTCACCAAATACGGAACGCCCAACGGAAACGGCTTGCCCGGATGGCCTGCCTATTCCGATAAAAATCCTGTTCTCATGTACTTTAAACAAAGTCCGCAGACAGGCCCTGTTCCAAGTTTTGAGTCATTAAAGGTATTGGATACTTACTTTAAATGGCGCCGATCACCCGATGGACAAGCCTGGGCGAAGTAAGTGTACACTTAAATTCTATCTGTTTTTACAACATTTTTACTTAAAAACAGAACAATTATTTATATAAAAGCAGGAACTTTATTTCCTGTTTTTAGTGAACAAAATGGAGGGTGGATAATCGTCAGAATATTGAATATCCATCCCCATTTTTTGTGTAACTTGTCAATACTTTTAATACTATACAATGAAAACAAAAATTGCTCTTTTACTCGTTTTTGCAGGCCTGATTTTTTCGGCGACAAAAGTTTCTTCTCAGGACAAAAATTTTCATATTTACCTCTGTTTGGGACAATCGAACATGGAAGGTAATGCCCGTATTCAGGCTCAGGATACGGTAAATATCGATCCGCGTTTCAGGGTTTTGTCGACTGTGGATTGCGATAAAAAAGGACGCACCAAAGGCAACTGGTACACTGCTGTTCCGCCTTTGTGTCGCTGCAATACGGGTTTGACTCCTGCCGATTATTTTGGACGGACATTGGTGGCTAACCTGCCCGAAAAAGTAAAAGTAGGTGTGATTAATGTGGCCATTGGTGGTTGCAAAATTGAACTTTTCGACAAAAGTAATTATCAATCCTATGTGGCTACAGCGCCATCGTGGATGATAGGGATGATAAACCAGTACGATGGAAATCCGTATTCGCGTTTAGTTGAGATGGCCAAAGTGGCTCAAAAAACAGGAGTTATCAAAGGTATACTGCTGCATCAGGGCGAATCGAATACCAACGATACACTTTGGACTAAAAAAGTGAAGTTGGTGTACGATAATCTGATGAAAGACCTAAAATTAAATCCTAAAAAAGTACCGCTTTTGGCCGGTGAATTAGTGAACGCTGACCAAAAAGGAGCATGTGCAAGCATGAATGCTATCATAGCCACTTTACCTCAGGTTATACCCAATGCTTATGTTATTCCTTCTGCCGGATGCCCCGGAGCGCCTGATCATTTGCATTTTACAGCCGAAGGTTATCGCGAATTGGGCAAGCGCTACGCTGCGCAAATGCTTTCTATTTTGAAAGTAAAATAGCTTTTCTGTCGAATATCAGTCCTTATCTTCAATAATAACCTTTAATCGCGGAACAGATTGTTCCATATAAAAAAATCATGAATAATACCCTTCGAAAAATTTCGATTATAACAACACTGATAGCTGTAATTGGTTTTGCAAACGCTACAACCCGGGATGCATCCCTTCGGGTAAACAAAGAAATAACTTATCAGAAAGTAAGTGGTTACGGAGGTTTTGTAAATAGTCCTCAGTTTAGCTACGGCCATATGTCCGAAAATGAAATACGTCAGGTATGGGGCAAGGGAAGCAATTTGGGACTGAACATTATGCGCATTTATATTCCGATTGGTGAATCAAACTGGGGGCAGTGTGTATCAACAGCAAAACTGGCAAAGTCTCTGGGACTGACTCTTTTTGCCAGCCCGTGGTCGATGCCTGCCGAATGGAAAACCTACAATACGATAAATGCAGTATATACCGATGCGAATGGAGTACAGCAAACAACGTCGCTCAGGGAGGAGTATTATGCCGATTATGCTAATTATCTGAATAACTTTGTGATTTATCTTCGCAACAATGGAGTGGAGTTGGATGCCATTTCTATACAAAACGAGCCGGATGAAAAAGCAAGTTATGCCGGATGTATATGGTCGCCTGTGCAAATTGCCAACTTCCTGAAAAATCACCGAAACAAAATAAATTGCAAAGTCATAGCTCCCGAAAGTGTCGGCATGTCTGATAATTATGCTAATGCTTTATTGGCCGATGATGTCCACCCGTTTTTTGATATCTATGGTGGACACCAGTATGGAGCTGTCCAGAGCGGATTCAAACAACTGCAAAGCAAGGGCAAAGAAGCATGGATGACTGAGTTTTTAATCAATTGGAATTCGAACTCATCTGTGGCTGCACGCGATTTTGTATGGAGTACTGACGCTTTTACGTTTTTCAATGCGGTGAACAATGCAATGTTGGCCAACACAAATGCATGGATACATTATGCTTCAAAACGATATTATGCCATGTTAGGCGATGGACAGTATGGCACAACTTCGGGCGAAATTACAAAACGGGGTTATATCCTTTCGCAATTTGCCAAATACACCACCGGCGCCACACGTGTAGAATGCAACTGGAACGATGCGTCAAATAAGTTACAGGGATCCTCATATATCTCTGCGACGGGTGATAGCGTGATGGTAGTGATTGCAAATACATCGACTGATAATTATAATCTTACAATGGATTTGCCTTTTTATACATTAGGAGGAAAAAAGGTGAGCACTACCGAAACGATTAATTTTTCAGAAGAATCTATCGTGCTGTCGGAGGAGGCTTGCAGACCAAAAGTCTTAATTGGTGCTTCAAGCATTAATACTATAGTGTTCAAAAAAAGCAGTGTACGTGAGGTCTCTCAAATGCAGGGAGGTCGTTTCAATAAAATTGAAAGTATGAACATTACTAACTCGGCTTTTGGCACAGACTATCAAATGTCCGATAAAGTTGTTATACTCGATGTGAACCGCTCTCTTGTAAGCTCGAACAAAACCGCAGCTAATGGATATTTGCAAATCGATAAACAATACAACCAGCTTGTTTTGCGTGTCAATAAACTTAGCTCAGCTAATCTTTATACATCTGCCAATACCACATTGTATTATATAAACGATGCCGGAAATTTAAGCTCGAAAAACTATGGTAGCTTCGCCCTTCCGCAAAGTGGAAATTTCGACTGGATTTTCGATTTGTCGAAAACGGCTCTGCCTGATGGTTGTAAAGGAATTGTAAGTATCACCAATGGTAACTATTCGTCGATTTTGTATCTTACGCTGGGCGATGTGTACTTCCGACTTGTGAACGAAGGTTTGTATAAGTTCACGGGTGTTTACAGCAAGGGAGATAGTTATTTGCTTGATTGTATTGAAAACCCACTCACAAATTTACTCGATTTCTCGGCAACTACTTCGGTGGATGCTTCTCAGGATTGGAGATCTTTGGCTGCCAATAAAAATTGCATTTATGTTGTAAACCCGGCTGTTGCCAACACAAATGCGAATGTTGTGTCGGGTACAACATGCAGCCAGTTGTTATTAGATGCCAATGCGGGTAACTTTTATTCGCCAACTGCATTTAATGCCACCAATGCCGTTTATTCTAAGACCGTTAACGGATACGATATGCTGGTGTTACCTTTTGAAGCGACAATTCCTTCAGGTGCGGAAGTATATACGCTTCAGTATGCGGGTAATTCGGTGAATTGCTCTCCAATTCAGGGAAATGTAATTCCGGCAAATACGGGAGTACTTGTAAAAGGAACCGGAACATTTGTGTTTTCGGGTTCGGGCAATGTTTCGACACCTCACGGACAAAATGTAAACAATTTTAGCCTTGTTTATTTAGCTCAGAAAGCACCCGTGGGGAGTTATGTGCTTCAAACATTGAATGGAGTTACATCATTTAATATGGTGACTGCCGGTAATGAACCTCTTGTGCCTTCGTGCAGCGCTTTTCTTACGGTTGCATCGAACCAAAATTCAACTTTGACGCTTGGTTTGAATGGTTTGTCGGCCATCACTCCAATTTTTTCAGATGCTGAAAACATTGATAACAGGGTATTCGATATGTTAGGAAGGCAAGTGTATATATTAAAGAAAAATACTCCATATATTAAATCAGGAAAAGTATTTAAATCAACGGTCGATGTGGACTTACGAACCATACAGCCTTGATTCAAAGACAAATTAGCATATTAAAAAAGTATTCGAAGAAATATGTTTTTTAAATAATAAAATTATTGATTATCAAACTTATATAATCACATTTTTAAAAATCTCAGTTATACCATGAAAAAATTTTTAGTTTTATCACTGATTTTATCACTTTTTCTATCTGTCAATAGTCAGAATTTTAAAAGTGCGCCCGAAGGTTTTGATGTTCAGAGAGCCGGAATACAACGGGGCAAAATTGATACAATTGTGTATAATTCAACTACTGTTGGTAGTACCCGCAGAGCATTAGTTTATACACCTCCGGGGTATTCAAAATCGAAAAAATATCCGGTGCTGTATCTGCTCCACGGTATTGGAGGCGACGAGAAAGAATGGTTCAATCAGGGAAATCCTCATGTGATTTTGGATAATTTGTATGCCGATAAAAAAATTGCTCCGATGATAGTGATTTTACCTAACGGACGTGCAATGAAGGACGATCGTGCCATTGGCAATATCATGGAAGGTACTAAAGTGCAGGCTTTTGCTACTTTCGAAAAAGACCTGCTCAACGATTTGATCCCTTATGTAGAAAAAAACTTTCCGGTACTGAAGAATCAGGAAAACAGAGCTTTGGCCGGACTGTCGATGGGTGGCGGACAGTCGTTAAACTTTGGTCTTGGCAATCTGAATACGTTTGCGTGGGTAGGTGGTTTTTCTTCCGCTCCTAATACAAAATCGCCACAGGAACTGATGCCGAATGTGGAAAATGCTAAGAAAAAGCTGAAACTACTCTGGATTTCGTGCGGCGATAAGGATGGACTGATAACTTTCAGTAAACGTACGCATGATTATATGCAAGCCAATCAGGTTGCTCATGTTTATCAGGTAATTCCCGGTGGATTTCACGACTTTAAAGTTTGGAAACAAAACCTGTATATGTTTTCGCAGCTGTTGTTTAAGCCTGTTACACCAGCATTGATCCAGCAGTTCAGTAACCTTCCAGCCGAAAATGCGGAACCTGTTTCGGCTTCAACAAATGTACCCGGAGCACAATATCCACAAATTTTGTCTGATAACAAAGTATTGTTCCGTATCAAAGCGCCCGAAGCACAAAAAGTACAGGTCGATTTAGGTAAAAAATACGATATGGTGAAGGAAGAAGAAGGTTCGTGGGCCATTACCACCGATCCGATTGTTCCGGGCTTCCATTATTATTCTATCCTGATTGATGGAGTAGCCGTTTGTGACCCTAACAGCCAGACTTTTTATGGCATGAGTCGTATGGCAAGTGGTATCGAAATTCCTGAAAAAGGAGTGGATTACTACAATATGAAAAATGTAGCTCACGGACAAATCAGACAGATACGCTATTTCTCTAACGTTACAAAATCGTGGCGCAGAGCTTTTGTTTATACGCCTGCCGGATATGATAATAGTACCGAAAGATATCCTGTGCTTTATCTACAACACGGTGGTGGTGAGGATGAAACCGGTTGGCCTAATCAGGGCAAAATGGATGCCATTATGGATAATCTGATTGCCGAAGGGAAAGCAAAACCAATGATTGTGGTAATGGACAGAGGTGCTGCGGTTGATCCTACAGCTCCACGTCCTCAGGGAAATCAGGGAATGAGAGCGGCTTTCAATAACAAAGCATTGGAAAATGTTTTCATCAACGAAATCATTCCAATGATTGATAAACAATTCCGTACGATTGCAGACAGAGATCACCGTGCAATGGCTGGTTTATCGATGGGAGGTTTTCAGTCTTTCCAGATTACACTTTCCAACCTTGATAAATTTGCATACATAGGTGGATTTAGTGGCGCCGGATTTATGCAACAGGGCGAAGATTTCTCAAAAATGTACAACGGAGTATGGTCTGATGTAAATGCTTTCAATCAAAAAGTGAAATTAATGTACCTGAGTATTGGTACCGACGAACCTACAAACATGTATCAAACGGTGAATAATTTCCACAAGGAACTTGAAAAAGCCGGCATCAAACATGTATATTACGAATCTCCCGGAACATCACACGAATGGTTGACCTGGAGAAGATCGTTAAATCAGTTCGCAGGATTGATTTTTAAATAAACGAAATAATTTAGAAGTTATAAAAATGAAACAACTTGCAATTATTCTTTTTTCGATGATTTCGATGACCTGTTTTGGTCAGTCATATTCCAAAAGTTGGAAGGATTTGAATTATGCCGGTGATTCGGCTAAATATCATCAGCTGGATATTTATTTACCTCAGATTCAGAAATCAACATATCCGGTAGTGATTTATATTTATGGTAGTGCCTGGTTTTCGAACAGCTCAAAAGGCGCTGATCTCAATACAGTTGGCAAGGCTTTGCTCGATGCCGGTTTTGCTGTGGTGATGCCTAATCACCGTTCGAGCATGGATGCTAAATTTCCTGCACCCATGAACGACATCAAAGCGGCGATTCGTTTTGTTCGGGCAAATGCAGCTAAATATCAGCTAAATCCTGCTTTTGTAGGCATTTCAGGTAGTTCGTCCGGCGGTAATATGGCTGCAATGGCAGGCACAACCGGCAAGGTAAAAACGCATACACTGGGTACTGTTTCGGTCGATATTGAAGGCAATGTTGGACCAAACACTTCGCAAAGTAGTTCGGTGGATGCCGTTGTGGATTGGTTTGGACCTACAAATATGTTGGTAATGGATTCTTGTGGCGGAACAAATTTTGTTCATAACGATGCCCGTTCTCCGGCTTCGCTTTACATCGGTGGTCCAATTCAGGAAAACAAAGATAAATGTTTGCTTGCCAGCCCAATTACTTATGTTGATCCGAGCGATCCTCCATTTTTGATTTTTCATGGCGATAAGGACAATGTAGTTCCGCATTGCCAAAGCGAATTATTATATGATGCTTTACAAAAAGCAAAAGTGCAGAGCCAGTTTTATTTGGTTCCGGGCGGACAACATGGACCTGGTGTACATGTGGATAAAAATCTACAGTTAATGGTTGACTTTTTTGTAACAAATGCGAAGAAAAAACAAGCACTTTAATTGAATATAATTATGAAACGGAAACTAATAATCTTTGTATTGATCCTCCTTGCCGGCTTTTCTACCAAGGCGCAGGAAATTATTCCGCTTTACGATGCAGCTATTCCACATTCCAAAGTTGCACCCGCTGATTACAAAGAAAGCTTTGGCGGAGGCATGTTCAGAAACGTTACAAGCCCTACATTAGAGATTTACCTGCCTGAAAAAGGCAAGGAAACCGGAGCTGCTGTAGTAATTTGTCCCGGTGGTGGTTATAGCGTGGTGGTATATCAGGGCGAAGGAGTGTCCAATGCCAAAGAATTAGCCAAAAATGGTATCGCTGCTTTTGTGCTTAAATATCGTTTACCTGTTGATGCTATTATGACCGATAAATCTACCGGTCCACTGCAGGATGCTCAACAGGCCATTAAACTTGTACGTGAAAATGCAGTCAAATGGAATATCGATCCGGCTAAAATAGGCATTATGGGTTTCTCTGCCGGAGGGCATTTAGCTTCTTCAGCAGCAACTCATTTTGAGAAAGCATTGATTGATAATCCTAAAGGAACAAGTTTGCGTCCCGATTTTCAGGTAGTTGTTTATCCGGTTATCACCATGCAGCAGGCTTTGACGCATCGCGACTCAAGGAAACAGCTTCTGGGCGAACAACCTTCGCAACAGTTGGTTGATTTGTTCTCGAACGAATTGCAGGTGAAAGAAAATACACCACCGGCATACATTACCCATGCTGCCGACGATAACGTGGTGGATGTGGATAATAGTATCAATTATTTTGAAGCATTGCGTCGCCATAAAGTGCCCGTTGAAATGCATGTTTATCCTAAGGGAGGACATGGATTTGTTTTCGGACGTAAAGGTTGGATGACTCCGCTGTTGGAATGGATTGGAACAACAACTAATGCTAATGTAAAAAAATGACACGATTGAAAGTTCAACAATTATTGCTACTTCTGGCTATATCGCTATCATCAGCAATTTATGCTCAGCAAACCAGAATGGCACCTCCCGAAGTGATTTCTCCTCAGGTGAACCCCGATAATACAGTCGTTTTTCGTTTTTTAGCTCCAAGGGCTAAAGATGTGAAAGTAAGTGCTCAATTCGAAAGATCGGCTATCCCCATGACAAAAGATTCGTTGGGAGTGTGGAGTGTGAAGGTCGGTCCGGTTAGTCCGGATATGTACCCCTATAACTTTATTGTGGACGGAGTTTCGGTGGCGGATCCTGTAAATCAGGTTATTTTCCCAAACGAAGGATTTAAAAACAGTATTGTAGAAATAACAGGTAGCCAACCACTTATTCACACGGTGCAGAATGTTCCTCACGGAACACTGGCTTATCGGTATTATTATTCGAAAGAATTGGGAGCAAGACCTGTTGTGATTTACACGCCTCCGGGATACGAAAAAGACTCAAAAACGAATTATCCTGTGTTGTATCTGTTGCATGGATCAAGTGATACGGAAGAAACATGGACAAAAGTAGGACGCGCCAATATTATTCTAGATAATCTTATCGCTCAGAAGAAAGCATTGCCAATGATCATTGTAATGCCTTACGGCAGATCTTATCCTGTTATCAGTAAGACCGGCAGTTTAAGAACCTGGGAAAACCTGCAGGAATTCAAAAAAGATTTTTTTGGAAATCTGATGCCTTTTATCGAGGAAAATTATCGGGTAAAGAAAGATAAAGACAGCAGAGCCATTGCAGGATTTTCGGGTGGTGGTGGCGAAACACTGTATCTGGGATTGAATAACTACAATATCTTTAGTTATGTGTGCGGCTTTGCCCCGGGAATGATTGAAGAAGAGTTCGACCGTAACAATGCTGAAGCTTTTGCCAATCCGCAGCTAACCGACAAAAATATTAAACTATTGTGGTTCGGAGTAGGAAAAGA
Organism: uncultured Paludibacter sp.; assembly: GCA_963678465.1. GTDB lineage: Bacteria > Bacteroidota > Bacteroidia > Bacteroidales > Paludibacteraceae > Paludibacter. The sequence goes on along the minus strand of OY782858.1, from coordinate 1,542,677 downwards.
AGACATCACATTCAATGTTGTGAATGAATATATGAAAGTGTTAGATAAAAAGGGAATCCGTTATGAATACTTCCCGTCGGAAGGCGGACATACATGGATGAACTGTAAACTATATTTATCCACTATTTTACCCAAACTTTTCAAATAATAAAATCGATAAAATACTTATGAAACAGTTTACAAGAATAATTTTTGCGTTGGTGGCACTGGGAATTTCGGGCATGGCTAATGGACAGCCTCCGAGAGGTCCTATGGCTTTTTCGCCACAGATAAACGCCGACAAAACAGTAACTTTCCGTTATTATTCGCCAACAGCTACTGATGTGAAAATCAGTGCACAATTTCTGAAAGGTACTTCAGCATTGACAAAAGATGCTTCGGGCATGTGGAGTGTTACGCTTGGTCCGGTGAAGCCCGATATTTATCCCTATAATTTTATTGTGGATGGTATTTCGGTAATGGATCCTGCAAATGAAGATTTCTTCCCTAACGAACGCTTCAAAGGTAGTTTACTTGACGTGCCGGGTGAAACACCACTGATTCACGCTATGCAGAACGTACCACACGGAACAGTAAATTATGAGTATTATCCTTCAGCAGAAGGAACCACCGGTTCACTGGTTATTTATACTCCTCCCGGATACGAAAAAAATACTACTCAAAAATATCCTGTTTTTTATCTGATCAGCGGCACGACGGATACGGAAGAAACATTTTTCAAAGTAGGTAAAGTCAATTTTATTCTGGATAATCTGATAGCTCAGGGGAAAGCTGCTCCCATGATTGTGGTAATGCCTAATGGAAATGTGGCTGCTCAGATAGCAGCTCAAAAAGGAGGCCTCAAGCCCGGCGACCCTATGGGACGTGAGAGTAAAGAAGCAGTAGTGCGTTCGAAACAGTTTGAAGATGATTTAATACAAAATATTCTGCCTTATGTTGAGAAAAATTACAGAGTAACTGCTAACAGTCAGAATCGTGCTATTGCAGGATTTTCGCGGGGTGGCGGTCAAACTTTGCGTACGGCATTCGGAAATATGGACAAATTCTCCTATGTGTGTGCTTACAGTTCGTATCTTAGTCAGCAGGAAATAGAATCAAGATATAAATACCTTGTAGATCAGCCAGAAAGAACCAATAAACTGTTTGAACTTTTTTGGGTAAGTGTGGGAACTGACGATTTTCTGTACAAGCAAACAGTAGAATATATGGATTTTCTTAAGTCCAAAAATGTTGTGTTTAAAAGCCAGATAACCGATGGTGGTCATACCTGGATGAATGTAAAAAATTATGTGGCAACTTCAGCTCAATTGCTGTTTAAATAAGTAAACGATATGAAAAAGATACAATTATTTATCGCTTTAATTTTGCTTGCCACCTCAATACAGGCACAGCGCAATCCCGTGATTGTCTCGCCCGAGATGGGACCTAAAAATAGCGCAACTTTCCGCTTTTTTGCAAAAGATGCAAAAGTAGTATTGCTCGAAGCACAATTTCTGAAAGATAAACTACCGATGCAAAAGAATGAGGCGGGTGTATGGAGCGTTACTGTAAACTCTATCAAACCTGATATTTATCCCTATTGTTTTTGGGTGGATAACACTCAGGTAAACGATCCGAATAACACCGCTATATTTGCCAACGAACGTTTCAAACATAGTCTGGTAGATATTCCGGGAGATAAACCCTTGGTTCATTCACTTCAGAATGTTCCTCACGGAAAAATCAGCTATCGTTACTACGAATCAAAAACATTGGGAACAACCCGCCCGCTGGTGATTTATACGCCTCCCGGATTTGATGCAAGCGGCAAAACAAAATACCCTGTGTTGTACCTTATTCACGGTGGTTCCGATACTGAAGAAACATGGACAAAAGTAGGAAAAGCAAATCTGATAGCAGACAATTTGATAGCTCAGGGCAAGGCAAAACCTATGATTATTGTGATGCCTTACGGCAATGTGCGTCCAAAACCGATGCCTGATTTCACTCCTGATGTCATCAATGATGTGATTCCTTTTGTGGAAACCAATTATCCGGTATTGACTGACAGTAAAAATCGTGCTATTGCCGGATTCTCGGTAGGCGGCGGACAAACACTCAATATTGGTTTGACAAATACCGATAAGTTCGCTTATGTATGTTCTTACGCGCCATATCCCGAAACGGAAGAATTCAGAAAAAACTTCGCCAACTATTCTCCGGATGCTGCTAAAATGAATAAGCAGCTCAAACTCTTTACCATCAGTGTAGGAACCGACGATTTTCTGTATGAAAGTGTGAAAAAGAATATTGCCATGTTTAAAGAAAAAGGCTTGAACATAGAAGGTTATATTGTGGATGGCGGACATACATGGATGAATTGTAAGCTCTACCTGGCACAAACATTACAACAATTATTCAAATAAATAACTAATTTCACAAACGATGAATTTAAATTTTAAAATATTGCTACTGATTTTTGGATTATCTTTGAACATGATGAATGTAGAATCGGCCAACCCCCAAAAAGCAAATTCAAAAGCAGCATTTTATACCGGAAAATATCGTAATGTCTTTCGTGAGGCCGGATACAGTAAAAAAGAGATCGACCAGAAAGTGGATCAGGTGTATCGTGACCTTTTCGAAGGATCGAATAAGATATATTTTGAAGTAGGCGACTCGATGGCCTATGTTTCGGATATTAAGAACCATGATGCCCGTACCGAAGGTCTTTCGTATGGTATGATGGTGGCGGTACAGCTGAACAAAAAAGATGTTTTCGACCGTATATGGCGTTGGTCGAAAAAATACCTGCAACATCAGAGTGGTCCCCGCGAAGGTTATTTTGCATGGAGCTATGATCCTGCCAAACAAAGACAAAATTCTCCCGGTTCGGCTACAGATGGTGAACTTTATTATATCACCAGTTTGTTGTTTGCTTCTAACCGTTGGGGTGACAATACAGGTATAAATTACTATGCCGAAGCCCGCAGAATATTAGATGCTATGTGGAAAAAAGATGGAACAGGAAATATCTATAATCTCTTCAATGTAGAACACAAACAAATTACCTTTGTACCCGAAGGAAATAGCTACAACTGGACCGATCCATCTTATCATTTGCCTGCTTTCCTGGAAGCTTGGGCTATGTATGCCAAAGATGGTCACGAACAGTTTTATAAAGACTGTGCCGATACTTCGCGTGTGTTTTTGCAAAGAGCCTGCCATCCTGTAACCGGACTTAATGCTGATTATACCGAATTTAGTGGCGCTCCGCATTCTACACGCTGGATGCCGGCTGCTTTCCGTTACGACTCATGGCGTGTGCCGATGAACATTGCTATGGATTACAACTGGTTTGGAAAAGATAAAGCATGGCAGGAAGATTATGCCAAACGAATTCAGACTTTCTTCAAATCGAAAGGTATAGATACTTTTGAAGATCAGTTTAATCTGGATGGCACAAAACCGGAATATATTTTAAGAGCTGGTAAGAATTTTCAGCGTTTAAGACATTCGATTGGATTGGTTTCTACAGCTGCTACTACCAATCTTATCAATAAAGACCTGGATTATGTGCATAAAATCTGGAATGCCAAATTAGAACCATATGACGATGGTTATTTCGATCCTTATTATGATGGATTGTTGTACATGTTTAGTTTGATGCATTTAAGCGGAAAATATCAGGTGATAACACCGGCTAAATAAACATGCTATAAAAAAGCGTAAACTTTTAATATCAGATAAAAACTCATTTCAATGAAAAGATTAAATTTTTGGATCCTGATAGCAGCTTTAATGATAAGTTGTTGGGCAAATGCACAAAAGGGTGGCAAACTAAAAATGTGGTACGACAAGCCGGCAGGTGTATGGAACGAAGCATTACCTGTGGGTAACGGACGTTTGGCGGCTATGGTTTTCGGAGATCCTTCCAATGAAAAATTGCAGTTGAACGAAAGTACGTTCTGGTCAGGAGGTCCTTCCCGAAACGATAATCCGGAGTCTTTGTCGGCTTTGGATTCGGTTCGCCAGTATATTTTTACAGGAAACTATCGCAGAGCCGAATTTCTTATCAACAAGCACATTACTGCCAAACAGTTACATGGTTCTATGTTTCAGACGGTGGGTGATTTGAATTTATCTTTCAAAGGAAATGAAAAATATACCGATTACTACCGGGAGCTGAATTTAGAAAAAGCGATTTTTACCAGTACTTACAAAGTTGACGGCGTATCGTACAAACGCGAAGTTTTTGTTTCTCAACCCGATCAGGTGATTGTGATGAAGCTTTCGGCAGATAAGCCCGGCAAACTTAGTTTTACCGCCGGATTCAGTGGTCCGTTGTCAAAATCAACTAAGGCCATAGATAATAATACTTTAGAAATGACCGGACTCTCTGCTACTCACGAAGGTGTAACCGGGCAGGTAAAATTCGATGCCAGAGCGAAGGTAATCAACAAAGGCGGAACTACGTCTGTTGACGACGAAAAAATAAACGTAAGCAATGCCAATGAGGTGGTGATTATGGTTTCTATAGCCACTAATTTTGTCGATTACAAAACACTTACAGCCAATGAAACGGATAAGTGTATTGCTTATCTGGCCCCCGCAGTAGCTAAGCCTTATTCCAAAGTTTTGCAGAATCATATTACAGCTTATCAAAAGTATTTTAAAAGGGTAAATTTTGATTTGGGAACTTCTCCTGCGGCACAGTTGCCTACCAATGAACGTATCAAAAACTTTTCGAAAAACTACGATCCTGAACTGATTTCCATGTATTATCAGTTTGGTCGTTATTTGCTGATTTGTTCATCGCAACCGGGCGGACAGCCGGCTAATCTTCAGGGAATATGGAATGGCAGTACTTCACCAGCGTGGGACAGTAAATATACCATCAACATTAATACCGAGATGAATTACTGGCCTGCCGAAAAATCCAACATGCCTGAAATGCACGAACCACTGATTCAAATGATCAAAGAGCTATCGGAAACAGGAAAGCAAACCGCCAAAACCATGTATGGTGCCGATGGATGGGTAGCTCACCATAATACTGACATTTGGCGCATCAGTGGGGTAGTGGATGGTGCTTTCTGGGGAATGTGGCCTATGGGAAGTGCCTGGCTTTCGCAACATTTATGGGAGAAATATCAATACAACGGCGACAAGAAATATCTCGAATCGGTATATTCGGTTATGAAATCAGCCTGTGAGTTTTATCAGGATTTTCTGATCGAAGAACCTGTACACAAATGGCTTGTGGTATCGCCATCTATTTCGCCCGAAAATGCTCCTGCCGGACATGGAACGTCGGTTATTGCCGGTGCCACTATGGACAATCAGATACTTTTTGATTTGTTTTCGAAAACCATTCAGGTGGCTAAAATTCTGAAAAAAGATGAGGCGTTGATGGCCGATCTCCAGAAAATTCTCAATCGTCTTCCTCCTATGCAGGTTGGTCGTTTTGGACAATTGCAGGAGTGGATGGAAGACCTGGATGATCCTAAGGACGAACATCGCCATGTATCTCACCTTTACGGATTGTATCCCGGAGGACAAATTTCTGCCTATTCTTCACCTGAATTATTCGATGCAGCCCGTACTTCGCTCGTACATCGCGGTGATGTTTCTACAGGTTGGTCGATGGGTTGGAAAGTGAACTGGTGGGCACGCTTGCGCGACGGTAATCATGCCCGCAAATTGATTAGCGATCAGTTGACATTAGTCGATCCGGTTCGTTCGGGACGCAACGGTGGTACTTATCCCAACTTCTTTGATGCGCATCCGCCTTTCCAGATTGATGGAAACTTTGGATGTACAGCGGGAATTACCGAGATGTTACTTCAATGCTTCGATGGAGCCATCGATGTGTTGCCTGCTTTACCTGATGAATGGAAAAGCGGATCAATCAGCGGATTAAGAACTTATGGAGGTTTTGAAGTAAGTGTAAGTTGGGAAAACAGACGTATTACCAAACTGACCATCAAATCCAACTTAGGAGGAAATTGCCGGATTCGTGTGCCCAATGAACTTGTTCTGAAAGGTGGCAAAGGCTTGAAAGCTGCCAGTGGAGCAAATGAAAATCCGTTCTTTGAAACATTTAAAGTGCAGAAACCCATCATCTCGGCTTCTGCAAAACTAAACGACACTAAAGTAAACAATACGTTGCTTTACGATTTCCCTACTGAAAAGGGAAAAATATATACGCTTATCAGCAAATAATAGGAAAAACTAAAATATCTATCAATGAGAGTAACCAACTTACAATCAGTTTTTATGACAAAAAAACTAATTATTTTATCAGCAGTTTTTATGGCTTTATTTTCTGTTTCGGCTTTTGCTGCCGATAAAAAAAACAAAGTGAAAGTGGCAAAGAATGCTCCGGTATTCACCAAATTTGTTTATCAGGGCGAGGATGAAGTGTACACAAAAAATCCGTTGAAAGCGGACGAGTTTTATAACCCTATTTTGCAAGGTTGTTACCCCGACCCAAGCATTACCCGCAAAGGCGATGATTATTACTTGGTATGTTCATCGTTTGCCATGTTCCCCGGTGTGCCCATTTTTCATTCGAAAGATTTGGTTAACTGGAAACAAATAGGGCATGTGCTCGACAGGGTTTCGCAACTGAAAGTACACGATTGTGGCATCAGTGCCGGAGTATATGCTCCTCAAATTCTGTATAATCCGGGTAACGATACTTTCTACATGATAACTACTGAGTTTGCAGGAGGTTTCGGAAATATTATTGTAAAAACAAAAGATCCGCTTCAGGGCTGGAGCGATCCTATCAAACTGAATTTCGATGGAATTGATCCTTCCATTTTCTTTGATGATAATGGCAAGGCATACATTGTGCACAACGATGCTCCTGACAAAGGAAAAGCACTTTATGAGGGACATCGTGTCATCAAAGTTTGGGAATACGATGTTGAAAAAGATCAGGTAATAGCAGGAACAGATAAAATTATTGTAGATGGTGGTGTGGATTTGTCAAAAAAACCTATCTGGATCGAAGCGCCTCATATTTACAAAAAGAATGGTCGCTATTATTTGATGTGTGCTGAAGGAGGAACAGGTGACTGGCACAGCGAAGTTATTTTTGTAAGCGACAGTCCTAAAGGTCCTTACAAACCAGCTCCAAGCAATCCAATTTTATCTCAAAGATATCTGAACCCGAATCGTGCCAATATGGTGGATTGGGCTGGTCATGCCGATTTGGTACAAACACCTGATGGTAAATACTATGGTGTGTTTCTGGCTGTGCGTCCTAACGATAAGAAACGTGTGAACACCGGTCGTGAAACATTTATTCTCCCGGTTGACTGGTCGGGCGAATTCCCTGTTTTCGAAAACGGTTTAGTGCCAATGGAACCAAAACTCAAAATGCCTAAAGGTGTGGAAAACAAAACAGGTAAAGATGGATTTCTGCCTAACGGTAATTTTACTTTTACCGACGATTTTATGGCGCCGAAACTGGATTACAGATGGATTGGTCTGAGAGGCCCACGCGAAGATTTTATTTTGCAGTCTAAAAAAGGTTTGATTATTAATCCATTCGCCACCAATATCAAAGAGGTGAAACCTACTTCAACTCTTTTCTATCGTCAACAGCACATCAGCTTTACCGCTACTACCACGCTGACTTATCAGCCTCAAACTGAAAAAGATTTGGCAGGCATCACCTGTGTACAGGGCGAAAGATTTAACTATGTGTTCGGGATTACTAAAAAGGATAAAGATTTTTATTTGTTGCTCCAAAGAACAGCAAGAGGAAAATCAACCATTGTTGCCAGCACAAAAATCGATCTGAAAACTCCTGTACAACTTCGTGTAAAAGCTGTTGGTGATAATTACGAATTCAGTTATTCAGTAAACGGAACAGATTTTACCAATGTGGGCGGAACAGTTTCGGGCGATATTTTGTCAACCGACGTAGCCGGTGGTTTTACCGGAGCTATGATTGGCTTGTACACCACATCGGTGAACGATGCTGTACCTCAGTAAGCGCATGTTTGTTGAGAATTTTCAATCAATCATAATCTGATATTTATGGGTAAACTAAAATATGTATTGTTGGTTGTGTGGCTGTGTTTTCAGGGTACTGAAAACATGGTTGCACAATCTTCATTTTCCGGCGGAAAGAAAATCAGTTCCGACCTTTTCGGACTTTTTTTTGAAGATATAAACTATGCTGCCGATGGAGGACTTTATGCCGAGTTGGTGCAAAACCGCTCATTCGAATACAATCCTGCGGAACGTAGCAATTGGAATCCATTCTCTTACTGGGAATTTATTTTGCCCGGACATTCGCTGGGAAGTATAAGCGTTGAAACCAAAGCACCAATTCATGTAAATAATCCTCATTATGTGGTCATGAATGCTGAGTATATTGGCAACTATCCACGTGTGAAAGCAGAATCAGGTGTGGGATTGAAAAACACAGGATTTGCCGGAATAGTTGTTCGTAAGGATGAAAAATATCACTTTTCGATGTTCTCTCAATTACTGAACTGCAACGCTATGGATTTTCTGATTATTCTTCAAACACCAAAAGGAAAAGTCCTGGCTCAGAACAAAATTTCAGTTTCATCAACATCGTGGCAAAAGTACAATACCGAATTAATTCCTACTATCGATAGCGATAGCGCGACGCTTGTAGTGCTTGCTAAAACGAGTGGTGTGGTGGCTCTTGACATGATATCGCTGTTTCCTGAAAAAACATTTAAGAATCGTCCAAACGGACTCCGGGCTAATCTGGCTCAGAAATTAGCAGATATTAAACCGGGCTTTATGCGTTTTCCGGGTGGCTGTCTGGTGCATGGCGACGGTGTAGGCAATATGTATCGATGGAAAAATACTATTGGTCCCGTAGAGGAACGAAAAGGCCAACGCAATATCTGGGGATATCATCAAACAGCAGGTCTCGGTTACTTTGAATACTTCCAGTTGTGCGAAGATATTGGAGCTAAGCCGGTTCCTGTTTTACCTGCAGGTGTAAGCTGTCAGAACTCCGGAGGAACACATGTGATTGGTGGTGCCGGTCAAAAGGCATTGAGTCTGGACGATATGGATGAGTACATTCAGGAGGTGCTCGACCTGATTGAATGGGCAAACGGACCCGCAACTTCTACTTGGGGAGCTAAGAGAGCGGCTGCAGGTCATCCGGCTTCGTTTAACCTTCAGTATGTAGGCATCGGAAATGAAGATAAAATGACGCCTGAATTCGAAGAACGTTTCAGAATGATTTATAAAGCGGTGAAAGAAAAGCATCCTGAAATCACGGTAATAGGGACATCAGGACCTCTGCATAGTGGAAAGGACTTTGAAAAGGGTTGGCAGATAGCCAACGATTTGAATGTACCTGTTGTGGATGAACACTATTATGTACAACCGGCATGGTTGATGGACAATCAGCATCGTTATGATAAATATGACCGAAATAAAGGGGAGGTTTATCTGGGCGAATATGCTTCGTGGGGAAACAAAATGAAAAATGCGATTGCCGAAGCAGTTTATATGACTGGTCTTGAACGTAATGGAGATGTGGTTCGAATGGCTTCGTACGCACCTTTACTTGCCAAAAAAGATTTCACCCAATGGACAACGGATATGATATTTTTCGATAACACAAAAATATGTTTGACACCGAATTATTACGTACAGAAAATGTTTTCGGCTAATCAGGGAGATTATTATTTCGGCAATGTGATTTCGAAAAATGAAAAAGATTCCACGCTGGCTGCTTCGTGTGTGCGCGATAGCAAGTCCGGTGATGTGATGCTGAAGATGGTGAATTATTCCAATGTTGCCAAGCCAATGAAAATCAATCTTTCGAAATTTAAATCTTTGGCTTCGAACGCGGAACAAACAGTGCTTACGGGCGATGCTGAAGCGGAAAATACTTTGGATAACATGAATCAAATAGCTCCGGTGCAATCGACTATGAAGGTGAAAAAGGCCTTTGAGTATTCAGCTCCGCCAATGTCGCTCACAGTTATCAGAATAAAAACACGTAAATAAAACCAATACAGTTTATAACCTTTTTTTGTAATTTCAACAGTTACTTTAATCGTTTGATATTAAATTATTTATTCTCATGAAAAAAATCGTATTATTGTCATTTTTGTTTGTTTTTTCAGTCATCGACGGCTATGCTCAGACTGTAATCAATAACCCTCAAACCGGGTTGAGTTTAAACAATAATTCTACAATTAAAAAAGTAGAACTGACGGATAGCACAACAGTGCTGCATATTCACACTATTTACAATCCGGGTAGTTGGATCAATATTCCTAAAGAAACTTATATTCAGCCCGATGGCGGCGATAAGTTATTCATTAAGCGCACCGAGGGCATTCCGTTGAACGAGCGTTATTCAATGCCTGCTTCGGGAGAAGTGACTTATGCGTTGATATTTCCTGCTGTTCCTACCTCCACAGCATTTATCGACTATGGCGAAGCCAATGAAAAAGGTTCATGGTTTATTTACGATATCAGGCTGAAACCAATCAAAGTAACTGATTTATTGCCTAAAGCAATGATAGGCAATTGGTTTGATGAAACGACAGGGAACTGGGAGTTTGGTATTTACGAAAAACACATCGTTTACAAAAACAAAATCTGGACTTATGCTTTCACGAAAACGAAAAAAACTCAGCATTCACTCCTTATTACCAATAAGAATGTGACGCATGAGCTTTTCTATAAAATAAATGGCGAGGGAAGTTTACTTATTGGTGAAACGGCTCTAACCATGAAGGAATACAACAATAATGAAGCTGAAGCCCGAATGAAAAAACCTGCCAATGACAAACCCTACGAATTGCCGGTTTTCAACATCGATTCGGCTACTTACAGCGGCTATATTAAAAACTACACTGCGCGAACCGGAGTGAAAACAATTTCAGTTTCGTTGGATGACATTATTACCGGTAATCAAAGTTCGTTTGTGGCGCGGATAGATGAAAATGGTTATTTCTCAATGAAACTTCCATTTTACTACCCTCACTCATGTTGGGTAAGGTCGCCCATTTTTAACGGATCTGTTTTTCTGGAACCGGGTAAAGAGCTTTTTCAGCTGATCGACCCCAGCAAAAAACTAATTCTGTTTATGGGCGAAACAGCAAGAATCAATTATGATTTGACGAGGCTTAACCATTATCGAAGTTTTAATTATAACGAGAGAAGTGAAAAAATCCTTGACATGACACCTGCTCAATATAAGCTGTTTTGCAGTAACTTTGAATCAAAAGATATGAAAATGCTTGACTCATTGGCCAAAACAGGTTCCCTGTCTGCCAAGGCCTATCAGGTAGCAAAAATGGATTTGTTGTACAGTTATGCAGGAAACAAAATGGAATATAACATGTACTGGGACAATGCTTATCGCGACAAAAATAAAATACCACGTACGCAACGAACATTGCCGGAAAAACCCGATTCGATCACTGCCGATTATTACGATTTTCTGAACACCGACTTAGTAAATAATCAGTTAGCAGTGTTAAGCTCGGGTTATAATACATTCATTAACAGGTTGAAATTTCTGGATATACTTCGTCCTACAGACCTTAAGCTCTCAAGCAATACGCAGGATATAGCTCTCGAACTCGAAAAATCGGGATATGTTTTGCCGGCTTCGCAGCGATTGATGATAGATCAACTAAATGAACTGGATTCGCTCAGGAACACAAAAGAGGAGCAGGAGTTTAATAAAAAATTCGGTGCAGGAATAGCTGATTTCAATAATAAATACAGTGACACCCTGCAAATTATTTATAAAAAATACAATAAAATTTCAAATGAAATTATCGATAATTATTTCAAAGAAAACAAGATAAAGCTCACTTCCGACGAAAAAAAATTATGGAAAATTCTCAGAAAGCATGATGCATCGGCATTAGTACAAAAAACCAAAGAATTTTATTCGCTGTATTCTGATTCTATTTCAAAATTTCATGAAAAACACAGCGGATTCATTGCCGATATACACAACAACAGATGGTATTCAGCAACATACGAAAATCTAAAAAAACGACTCAATATTGACAAAGGCTTAGCCACCGATATAGTGATAGCACAGGATGATTGCCGTAAAATTGTGGAAGAACTTACACCGGTAAGCGACAAAAAATTAAAAACAATTCAACAACAATTCAGCACACCTTTTGTAGCCAACTATGTAGCGCTTTGTAACGCACAGACCATTGCCAAATTGGAAGCCAACACAAAAATGAAAGATTTTGTAGTGAACGAAACGCCAAAAGTGGAAGGCGATCAGATTTTTGATGCCATAATGGCCGAATACAAAGGAAAAGTTGTTTATGTGGATTTCTGGGCTACCTGGTGCGGACCATGCCGTGGTGGAATAGAACAAATTAAACCTTTAAAAGAAGAGTTGGCAGGTAAAGATATTGTTTTTGTATATATCACCAATCCAACTTCGCCTCAAAGTACCTGGGCAAACATGATTCAGGATATCAAAGGCGAGCATTACCGTGTAACCAATGATGAATGGAACTTTTTAGCCGCTAAATTCAATATATCGGGAATTCCGCATTATGTGCTGGTAAATAAAAAATCGGAAGTGGTAAATCCAGAATTAGGACATCATGATAATGTAAGTCTGAAATCAATTTTGGAAAAATACATCAACGAGTAATTTTTTTTTTCGATAATAACAGTAAATTATTAACAATCAACAATAAATTAAAAATGAAAAGAAACATTTCTATTGCCATTTTGCTTGTGGCATTGTTTGTTACGTTTTCTGCGCAAGCGCAAAAAGCACACAATCCTATCATCTTTGCCGATGTGCCTGACGTGGCAATGATTCGTGTTGGCGATACATACTACATGGCCAGCACCACCATGCACATGAATCCGGGTATTCCCGTTATGAAATCGAAAGATTTGGTGAATTGGGAGATTATAAATTATGCTTATGACACTTTAGGCGAAATGGATGAATTGAGTCTGATCAACGGAAAGAGTAATTATGGAAAAGGATCGTGGGCAAGCAGTATCCGGTATCACAATGGGATGTATTACATTGCAACATATGCACAAACTACCGACAAAACCTATATTTTCAGAACCAATGATATTGAAAAAGGGAAATGGCAGAAGAGCGAGTTTAAACCGGGATACCATGACTGTACGCTGGTTTTCGACAAAGGTAGTGCCTATCTGATTACAGGTGGTGGCAGACTTCAGATTATTGAACTGAATGAGGATTTGACAGGAGTTAAACAAGGAGGCGTCAATCAGGTACTTATCGAAAATGCAAGTGCACCAACCGAACCAAATATGCTCAAGGCAGAAGGATCGCAACTGTTTATACATGATGGCAAATACTATTTGTTTAATATTTCCTGGCCGCGTGGAGGTATGCGTACGGTATTGGTACATCGTGCCGATAACCTTTTAGGTCCATGGGAAGGTCGCATCGCTTTGCAGGACCAAGGTGTGGCACAGGGCAGCATCATCGATATGCCCGATGGAAGATGGTTTGCTTATCTGTTTCAGGATCACGGATCGGTAGGACGAATACCTTATCTTGTCCCAATGAAATGGGTGGACGGATGGCCTGTAATGGGCGAAAATGGAAAAGTGCCGGAAACACTTGATTTGCCTGCGAATAAAAGCCTGATTCCCGGCATTGTTAATAACGATGAATTTACCCGCAAAAAAGGCGAACCGGCTTTACCGTTGGTTTGGCAATGGAACCATAATCCGGATAACAGTCTTTGGTCGGTGACCGAACGTCCCGGATACCTGCGTCTTAAAACCGCCCGTATCGATAGTTTATTTCTCAAATCGCGCAATACGTTAACTCAACGCACTTTTGGTCCTGTTTGCTCGGGAACAACATTGATTGACGTTTCAAAACTGAAAGATGGTGACTTCGCCGGTTTGGTGGCATTGCAACGCAAATTCGGAGTGGTTGGTGTGAAAGTGGTTGGCAAAGCGAAATATGTGTATATGGTGAGCAACAAAACCGATAAGCCAACAGAATTGCAAAGCATTCCGCTTTCAAAAAATAAAATCTATCTGAAAATTGAATGCGATTTTCGTAACCAAACGGATGTGGCCAGATTTTTTTATAGTCTAGATGGCAAAAAATGGAATGTCATTGGCGGTTCGCTCAAAATGGAATACACGCTGATGGAACATTTTATGGGATATCGCTTCGGATTATACAATTATTCGTCGAAAAATCCCGGAGGATATGCCGATTTCGATTATTTCCGCATATCCGATAAAATTTCTGAAAACTAACCCAAACGTATATTTTTAAAAATGAAGAAAATCAGTATTTTATGTCTTGCTTTTGTGTTGATAGCTACTTTTGCAAAAGCTCAGGATAAAAAAATAATTAGTCCCGATGGAAAACTGGAAGTGATGGTTGCTATAAATGCAGGCGTTCCTGTTTATACCGTTACTTACAATGGTAAAGTTTTTCTGAAACCTTCACCCATTGGAATGAAAACCAATGTGGGGGATTTTACGAAAGATTTATCAATCAGCGATAAAATAACTCAAAAATCTGTTGAAGAAAGTTATTCGCTGCCCAATATCAAGAAAAGCAATGTACATTATCAGGCAACTGAGACTGTTCTGACTTTCAATAAAGCTGAAAAACCTGTTTTCGATGTGGTTTTCAGAGTAAGTAATAATGATGTGGCATTCAGATACAAAGTTTATCCGCAAAGAGACAGATTATCGTGTGTGGTAAACGAAGAAACTTCCGGTTTTGTTTTTCCTGAAGGAACCACTACTTTCCTGTGTCCGCAAAGTAAGCCGATGGTAGGATTTGCCCGTACTATGCCTAGTTATGAGACCAGTTATATGCCGGATGCTCCGATGGGGAAAAACGGAAACGATAACAACGGATTTACTTTCCCCTGTCTGTTTAAAGTAGGCACTCAGGGTTGGGTGCTGATTTCGGAAACAGGTGTGGATAGCCGTTATTGCGGCAGCCGACTGATAGGTCATGAAGGTGGATTATATACCATTGGTTTCCCCATGGAGGGCGAAAATAATGGCAACGGAACTGCTTCGCCGGGTATGTCGCTTCCGGGCTATACACCCTGGCGTACCATAACTGTGGGTGAAACCCTGCAACCTATTGTTGAAACTACTGTACCTTTCGATGTGGTAGAACCACGTTATGCGGCATCGCAAAAGTACGAATACACCAAGGGTTCGTGGAGCTGGATTCTGAAAATGGATGGAGGTACGGTCTTCAACGTTCAGAAAGAATATATTGATTTTAGTGCTGCTATGGGGTATAATACCATTTTGGTGGATGCGCTTTGGGATACACAAATTGGTCGTGAAAAAATAGAAGAATTAGCCAGATACGGAGCGAGCAAAAACGTATCGCTTTATCTATGGTACAACTCCAATGGATACTGGAACGATGCGCCTCAGGGCCCACGTGGCATAATGGACAATACCATTGCCCGTCGTAAAGAAATGGCATGGATGAAAAGTATTGGAGTGAAAGGTATCAAAGTGGATTTCTTCGGAGGCGACAAACAGATGACCATGAAACTCTACGAAGATATTTTGGTTGATGCCAACGATTATGGTATTATGGTTATTTTTCATGGTTGTACTTTGCCACGTGGTTGGGAACGCATGTACCCTAATTATGCTGCCAGCGAAGCTGTTTTGGCCAGCGAAAATCTTTATTTCGGTCAGCGCAGTTGCGACAACGAAGCGTTTAACGCCACTTTGCATCCTTTTATCCGCAATACGGTGGGTAGCATGGACTTTGGAGGAAGCGCGCTCAATAAATTTTATAATGGCAATAATACGCCGAATCGTGGAAGCAAACGTATGACTTCGGATGTTTTTGCCTTGGCTACAGCAGTTTTGTTCCAGAGTGGTGTACAGCATTTTGCTCTTACTCCTAATAATCTGACAGATGCTCCACAGTGGGCAATCGATTTTATGAAGACTGTTCCCACTACCTGGGACGAGATTCGATTTATCGATGGCTATCCCGGAAAATACGTGATTATTGCCCGCCGACATGGCGATAAGTGGTATGTGGCAGGTGTCAATGCTCAGAAAGAAACAATTAAATTGAAGCTGAAACTGCCGATGTTTGCTCCCGGTTCACAGGTAAGTTTGTACAGTGACGATACTACTCTGAACGGAAAAATCACACCACTGAAAATCACCAAAAAACAAGAAATTGAAATTGTAATTCCTTGTAATGGTGGATCTTTAATTGTCAATTAATTGCTGATTAAAACAGTACTTTTTTACACAACAAAATACCTGACAGCTTTTAATATCCTGTCAGGTATTTTTTTAGAAATATCGCTTTCCATTACAGCTCTTAATGATTGTTCCGAATTTGCTTTTTTTGTAAAATATGGAAGGAGCGAAAGAACCATCGAAATTTCAATAATCAAAAAAAAGAATTGATTTGTTGAAAATTATTAATTCCGTTAAACAATTACTTTAAAAATCGATTTAAATTTAATTATCAGCTATAAAATCCTAATTTTGTAACTAAATTGTTTTTTGTATTCTGAAATCAGATTTGAATTTGTTATGAAGATCTATTGCTTAATTTAATTGGGTGGTAGTCATTGCTTTGTGTGTTTTTCTCATGAATCGTATGTAAATACTCAGGCATTCAAATAATGATAAGGATGCATTGCCTTGAATTTTGTACAACACAATTATTTTTTAATATGAAAAAAATCAGATTTATTTTATTTCTAACAGCCTCTGTTCTTTTTTCCTCAGGTTCCGTTTTAAATGCAACTGAACCCTGGCAGGATACAAAATTAAGCTTTGAAGAACGAACAAATGATTTGGTGTCGCGGCTGACTTTAGATGAGAAAATTCAGTTAATGAGTTACGACTCACCAGCTATTCCACGACTCGGTATTAAAAAGTATAATTGGTGGAACGAATGCCTTCATGGTGTGGCAAGAGCCGGTTTAGCCACAGTGTTTCCTCAGGCCATTGGCATGGGAGCCATGTGGGATACGCAGGGAATGTATAAAATTGCAAATGCTATTTCCGATGAAGCACGTGCCAAATACAATGATTTTCAGCGTCAGGGAAAATACGGAATGTACATGGGCCTCACTTACTGGACGCCGAACATCAATATCTTTCGCGATCCACGCTGGGGACGTGGTATGGAAACCTATGGAGAAGATCCATTCTTAACATCCGAACTGGCAATTCCCTTTATCAAAGGTCTTCAGGGCAACGATCCGCGTTACCTGAAACTGGTGGCTACTGTAAAGCACTTTGCGGTACACAGCGGTCCTGAATGGAACCGACATTCGTTTGATGTATGGCCCGCCGATTATGATTTGGCCGAAACTTATCTTCCTCATTTCAAAAGAACTATCACCGAGGCTAAAGCTTATTCAGTAATGTGTGCTTACCAACGGACCAACGGAATTCCTTGTTGCGGTAATGAATTTTTAGAAAATATTCTGCGAAATAACTGGAATTTTGGTGGTTATATTGTTTCGGACTGCTATGCAATTTTTGATTTCTACGATAAAGCAGCACATGCCATTACCGAAAATGGTGAAAAAGCTTCGGCTATGGCCTTAAAAGCCGGTACCGATTTGAATTGTGGCGATACTTACGCCAAATTTTTGCCCAAAGCAGTAGAGTTAGGTTATGTTTCCGAAGCTGAGATCAATACTTCCATTCGCCGATTGCTTTTGGCAAGAATGAAACTTGGCGAATTCGATCCTGATGGCCTGGTACCTTTTGCCAACATTCCAATGACGGTGGTGGATAGTAAGGAACATCAGCAGTTGGCGCTTGATGCTGCACGTAAATCAATGGTATTGCTCGAAAACAAAAATAACACCTTGCCTTTTTCGAAAAAAGTGAAAAGAGTGGCTGTGATCGGGCCTAACGCCAATGATGCAGATGTATTGCTGGGCAACTACAACGGTTATCCTTCGAAAATTGTAACGCCATTGATGGGAATAAAGGCCAAGTTACCCAATGCTAAGGTAGAGTTTGCACAGGGTTGCCGGCTTGCCGACGAATTGCCTTATCTGACTGCCATTCCGGCCGGAAATTTCTATACAGACAATACATTGAAGAAAAAAGGTTTAGCGGCAAGTTATTATGATGGATATGAGTTCAAAGGAACAGTAAAACACCGCCGCACCGATAAAAATATCGACTTTGTGTGGTGGAACAAAGCGCCTTTTGAGGATATGAAAGATACGCAGTACTCGGTGCGTTGGACAGGTGTTTTAGTTCCTCCGGTTACAGGGAAATACGCCATAGGCGGTGAAGGCTTTGCCGGATTTAATTTTTATTTGAATGATTCTTTGCTTGTAAAAACAAAACCCAATGGGCATCACTCCAGTAAGGATTATGCTTATGTTGAGTTAGAAGCCGGCAAAAAGTACAACATCCGTTTTGATTTGTTGGAAAGCAACAGCGAGTATGCCATGGCAAAACTGCTTTGGGATACTCCCGACAATAATTTAGAGAAAAATGCGATAGAACTTGCCAAAAAATCGGATGTTGTAATTCTTTGCATGGGGCTTAGTCCGATGCTTGAAGGTGAAGAAATGAAGGTGAAAGTTCCGGGATTTAAAGGAGGCGATCGTTTGGACATTCAATTGCCCGAAAGCCAGAAACAACTGATTCGTCAAATACAGGCGCTCGGAAAACCTACAGTGTTGGTACTGATGAATGGTAGTGCGGTAGCCTTCAACTGGGAAGCCGAAAATGTGCCTGCTATTCTCGAAGCATGGTATCCGGGTCAGGCAGGAGGTACTGCCATTGCCGATATTCTTTTTGGCGATTACAATCCTTCAGGTCGACTGCCACTTACGTTTTACAAAAATATAGATCAAATCCCGGGCTTCGAGGATTACAGCATGAAGGGTAAAACCTACCGTTATTTCGAAGGAAAACCACTTTATGAATTTGGGTACGGACTTAGTTACACCACTTTTGAATATAAGTTGAAAGAAGCTCCCGAAACAGTTAAGATTGGCGAAAATGTAAAATTGTCGGTCAATGTAACGAACACCGGTACCCGCGATGGTGAAGAAGTAGTGCAACTTTATGTATCTTTGCCTGACAGTGAACTGCGCAAATCTATACGTTCGTTGCAGGGTTTTAAACGTGTTTTTCTGAAAGCCGGCGAAATACAAACAGTTGATTTTGAATTGAAACCTTCGCAAATGGCAGGAAGAGATATTGATAACATTGCTCTAGTAAAAGAAGGAAAGGTATTGGTTTCGGTGGGCGGAAAACAACCCGATGAAACTGCGCTGCTACAGAAAAAAGCAGTTCAGAAAACGATACTGCTAAATGGTGATAAATTGTATATAAACGAGTAAGTAATGTGAATAACAGATTCTCGCATTAATAATCAGGTAATATGCTG
This sequence comes from uncultured Paludibacter sp., assembly GCA_963678465.1. GTDB lineage: Bacteria > Bacteroidota > Bacteroidia > Bacteroidales > Paludibacteraceae > Paludibacter. The sequence continues at coordinate 1,523,278 of OY782858.1, read as the reverse complement.
TTTAGCTGCTTTTTCTTAAATTTGTAAATTGTAAATTTTTAAATAGTAAATACTTAAATATGAGTAAATTGACAAAAATAACTTTGGTGTTGGTTGTTCTACTTTCTGCAATAACATGGAATGCAGGTGCTGAAGATGGTAGCCGTTTGTGGCTGCGTTTCAACAAAACTACAACAGACGCAAATCTGTTCAGTTCCATTGTGACTTCTACGAAATCCTTGCCCTACAAAGAATTTCAATCGGCATGGACCGAACTGAAAGGGCAGGAGCTAGCATCGAAAACGATTGTCGAAAATGGTAGCCTTTTGATAGGTACAGCCAAAGATAAACATATCCGAAACCTGGGATTGCAAAAAGAACTTGTTTCGCTGGGGAACGAAGGGTATATGATTAGAAGTGTGTCGGTCAATGGGAAAAAAACTACTGTTGTAGCTTCGCTTACCGACAAAGGTTTACTTTATGGAGTGTTCCATTTGTTGCGTTTGGTTCAATTAAATGAGTTTTCCGATCAGTTGAATATAAAAGAAAAACCTTCGTATGCGGTGCGTATCCTCAATCATTGGGACAACCTGGATGGAACTGTGGAACGTGGTTATTCTGGACATTCTATCTGGAACTGGGAAGAATTACCAGCCGTTCTTTCTCCACGCTATCAGGAATATGCACGTGCAAATGCTTCTATCGGTATCAATGCCACTGTATTGAACAATGTAAACGCTTCTCCAAAAATTCTTTCGGATGAATATCTTCAGAAAGTAAAAGCCATTGCCGGAGTGTTGCGTCCTTATAATATGCGTGTTTTTCTATCGATTAATTTCTCGTCGCCAAAGGAACTGGGCGGACTGCCTACTTCCGATCCATTGGATGTGAAGGTGCAGCAATGGTGGAAAGATAAAGCCAACGAAATTTACAAACTTATTCCCGACTTTGGTGGATTTTTGGTGAAAGCAAATTCAGAAGGACTTCCCGGCCCAATGGACTATGGACGTACGCATGTGGATGGTGCCAATATGCTGGCAGATGCGTTGAAACCTCATGGCGGTATTGTTATGTGGCGTGCATTTGTTTATGAACCGGGTGATGACCGTGCCAAATTAGCATATAAGGAGTTTATCAACTTCGATGGAAAGTTTAAGGACAATGTAATGATTCAGGTAAAAAACGGCCCTATTGATTTTCAGCCACGCGAACCTTTCAGCCCTTTGTTCGGCGCCATGAAGAAAACTCCATTGATGGCCGAATTACAGATTACTCAGGAATATCTCGGACATTCAAATCATTTGGTTTTTCTGTCGCCTATGTGGGAAGAATTTCTGAAAGCCGACACTTATTGCAAAGGTCAGGGCGCTACAATAGCCAAGGTAACCGATGGACGCGTTTTTGGAAATAAATTATCTGCCATTGCGGGTGTTGCTAATATTGGTAAAGATGTGAATTGGACCGGGCATCATTTTGCACAAGCCAACTGGTACGCTTTCGGTCGGTTGGCATGGAACAATCAGATGACATCTGAAAAAATAGCTGATGAATGGATTAAAATGACCTTTACCTCGCCCCTTGAGGAGGGAACACCGGTTGCTCCAAATTCGATGTCAACTGCCGATTTTCAATTGTCGATTAAAAATATGATGCTGGCTTCACACCAGACTGCCGTTGACTATATGATGCCTTTAGGATTACACCATATCTTTGCATGGACGCATCACTACGGACCGGAACCCTGGTGTGATGTTCCGGGGGCACGTCCTGATTGGTTGCCAAAGTATTATCACAATGCAGATACCAAAGGTCTTGGTTTCGACCGTACTACAAGTGGAAGTAATGCAGTAAGTCAATATGCTTCTCCTTTAAAAGAACAATTCAACAATCCGGCAACCTGCCCTGACGAATATATTTTATGGTTTCATCATTTGGCATGGGATTATAAAATGAAAAGCGGACGAACGCTGTGGGACGAAATGTGTTACACCTACGATAAAGGTGTGAATGATGTGCGCGGGTTTCAGAAAATATGGGACAAGGCTGAACCATTTATCGATGCACAACGATTTGCGGAAGTGCAATCGAAATTGCGCATTCAGGCACAAGATGCCGTTTGGTGGAAAGATGCCTGTCTGCTTTATTTCCAGACTTTTTCGAAACGTCCGATTCCTTACGATATCGAACGTCCGGTACACGATCTGGAGGATTTGAAAAAGATAAAATTGAATATGGGGCATCATAATTAGTTTCGAGTTCTGAGTTCTGAGTTTCGGGTTTCGGTTGGAGGCGCTTAACCGTCTTTGTTCTTTTGTCTTTTGTCTAAAGTCTAAAGTCAAAAGTCTGGCGACTGTTGACGATTCAACGATTCAACAGTTCAACAATTCAACGATTGGCACATTATCAGATTTGTTTTGGTTATTAAATAAAAAAATAGAATGGAAAAAACGTGGAGATGGTTCGGCAGAAAAGACCGGATCACATTGGATATGCTTCGGCAAATAGGAGTAGAGGGCATTGTAACTGCTTTGCACGATGTGCCAAATGGTGATGTATGGACTTACGAAGCCATTACTGATTTGAAAAACTATATCGAAAGTTTCGGCTTGCGTTGGTCGGTGGTGGAAAGTTTGCCCGTGTCCGAAAGTATTAAGTTCGGTGGCGCCGACAGAGAAAGATTGCTTCAGAATTATTGCGAAAGTCTTCGCAATCTCGGAAAAGCAGGCATCCAAACCGTTGTGTACAATTTTATGCCTGTTATCGACTGGATTCGTACTGATTTGAACTTTAAACTTCCTAACGGTACACAAACTTTGTTTTTCGACAAAATACGTTTTGCTTATTTCGATTTGCACATCCTGAACAGGAAAGATGCAGCGAAAGATTATTCTGAAGCCGAACTCGAAAAGGTGGCGGAGCTTGCCAAAACAATTACAAAAGCCGAGCATGAAGCTTTGATTCAAACAATAATTGTAAAAACGCAGGGCTTTGTGAACGACAGCTTTAAAGGCGATGTGCAAAAACCGGTAGAGCTTTTCAAAGCGCTTTTGGCAAAATATGATGGCATTGACAAGCAACAATTGCGCGAAAACCTGAAATATTTTCTCGAAAGTGTAATTCCTACAGCCCGCGAGGCAGGGATTAATCTTTGTGTTCACCCCGACGATCCTCCAATGGCAGTGTTGGGTTTACCACGCATTGTCACCAACGAAAAGGACATTGAATGGGTGCTGAATGCAGTAGATGTGCCTAACAATGGAATCACATTTTGTGCCGGTTCGCTGAGTTCGGGTTTACACAACGATGTGCCTGCTTTGGCTGCTAAATTTGCAAAAAGAACGCATTTTGTTCATTTGCGAAGTACTGATGTGGATGAAAATGGAAACTTTATGGAAGCCAATCACCTCGAAGGACGTGGGCATTTAATTGAATTGGTACGCATTTTCGAACGTGAACATCCGGGATTGCCTATGCGGGTGGATCATGGTAAACTTATGCTCGACGATGTGAACAAACCCGACAATCCGGGTTATTCGTTTTACGGACGTATGTATGCTTTGGCCGAAGTTTCGGGCATTATGGCCACTGTAGCCAACGAAATCAACAAATCATAAAGCCCGACATTGGCAAAGTTAAGCTCAACAACAGCAATGTCAAGCTCAACAACGGCAATGTCAAGCTCAACAACAGCAATGTCAAGCTCAACAACAGCAATGTCAAGCTCAACAACAGCAATGTTAAGCTCAACAACGGCATTGTCAAGCTCAACAACGGCATTGTCAAGCTCAACAACAGCAAAGTCAAGCTCAACAACGGCATTGTCAAGCTCAACAACGGCAATGTCAAGCTCAACAACAGCAATGTTAAGCTCAACAACGGCATTGTCAAGCTCAACAACGGCATTGTCAAGCTCAACAACAGCAAAGTCAAGCTCAACAACGGCATTGTCAAGCTCAACAACGGCAATGTCAAGCTCAACAACAGCATTGTCAAGCTCAACAACGGCATTGTCAAGCTTGTTGGAGCATCGAAGTAAGTTCAGTAGAACAACAGTAATAATGCGAATCAGGGGTTGAAAATAATTCTATTTTGTTTAAAGTAAATTATTTCCCGTAGGGAATGTAGATCAATAGAAAATAGAAATCACCAAAATCAGTTCCCCGTAGGGGATAAACAAAGATATAACATCAATGTCCGTTCGACTGAGGCTTCGGCGTGAGCTCAGTCGAACGCGCAGTCGCAGTCTAAGGATTATTTTTAATTCTTTATTCACAGTAATAACAAAAGATGAAAACTAATTGTAAAAAATAATATATTATGAACGAAATGTTTAGTATTGAAGGTAAGGTAGCGGTAATTACCGGTGCAGGGGGCGTTTTGGGAGGAAGCATTGCCAAAAGTTTTGTGAAAGCAGGCGCCCGCGTTGTGGCCATGGACATACGTCAGGAAAATCTTGATGCACGTGTGGCTGAACTAACTGCCGATGGTGGTCAGGCCATTGGCATTATTGGTAATGTACTCGATATTCCAAGTTTGCAAAAAGCAGCCGACGAAATTGTTGCACAATGGGGAAGTATCGACATTCTGCTGAATATAGCAGGTGGTAATATTCCCGGAGCTACTTTAGCTGATGATCAAAGTTTTTTCGACATGGAAATAGCCAACTGGGACAAAGTGACCAACCTGAACATGAACGGTACTGTGTATCCGAGTTATGTTTTTGGCAAGGTAATGGCGCAACAGAAATCAGGAAGTATTATTAATGTGTCTTCAATGGCCGCTTTTCAGTCGATGACACGTGTGCCGGGATATTCGGCAGCCAAAGCAGCTGTAAGTAACTTTACACAATGGCTTGCCATGGAAATGGCTATGAAATACGGAGATGGAGTTCGCGTGAATGCAATTGCACCGGGCTTTTTTATTGGTGACCAAAACCGTGCTGTGCTTATCAATCCGGATGGTTCATTGACCGACCGTAGCGTGAAAGTGCTTGCCAATACACCTATGAAACGTTTTGGTGATATCACTGAATTGAATGGCGCCGTTCAGTTTTTATGTTCTCCGGCTGCCAGTTTTATTACAGGGGTTGTGATGCCTGTTGATGGTGGTTTCAATATGTTCAGCGGAGTCTAAGCAATTGACAATTGATAATTGATAATTGATAATTTGAAGAGTTTGAAGATTTGTCCCGAAAGCTTTCGGGATTGAAGATTCGAGGAGTTGATAATTCACGATTCAACGATTCAACAATTCAACGCTTCAACAGTTCAACAATTCAACAATTCAACGATTCAACAATAGAAACCCCCGGTTGCAAATTACTTGCTACCGGGGGTTTTTATTGTTGTCGCTTTGTGGAAGATGTATTTATCAGTCCATTCCGGCGTTGATTATTTCGTTTATTTCAGATGCTTGGCAAAGAATCCCAACATGGCGCTGTAAAAATCCATACGATTTTCTTCGCGTTGGAATCCATGACCTTCGTTGTATTTTACCATATATGGCACATCAAAGCCTTTGGCCCTGAGTGCAGTCACAATCTGATCGCTCTCGTTAATGTTCACGCGTGGATCGTTAGCGCCCTGTACCACCAGCAAAGGTTTCTTAATTTTGTCGACATTGTTCACTGCCGATACTTCACGCGCAATTTTAAGCTCTTCAGGGTTGCCCAGATCGTACCATATTTCGCCCAGTATTTTTAATTGTGGTTTCCAGTACTCCGGCATTGACTTAAACAATGTTTCAATGTTCGAAACGCCTACATAATTCACTCCGCAAGCATATAAATCGGGTGTTTTCACAAGTCCCATAAGCGTGGCATATCCACCATGACTTCCACCGTAGATACCTATTTTGTTTTCGTTCACCCAACCTTGCGCAATGGCATATTTTACACCATCTTCCACATCGTCCATTACTTTACGACCGATTTGTTTGAATCCGGCTCTCAAAAATTCTTTCCCGTAACCACCCGAGATTCTGAAATTCACCTGTAAGGTAGCATAACCACGGCTTGCAAAAAGCTGAGCTTCGGGATTAAATCCCCAACTGTCGCGTACGCCCTGTGGACCTCCATGCGGATTCACGATCATCGGTACTTTTTTACCGGCGAGCGCTTCTTTAGGCAGTGTAATATAACCATGTATCGTTAATCCATCGCGACTTTTAAATGTAATCGGTTTCATTATTGCCATATCGGCTTCCTTAAGTTGTGGCATAAGGTCGTAAAGCAGTTTAAACTTACCAGTAGTCGTATTGTATTCGTAATAAGTGCCATACAACTTATCACTTTGCAGAACGATAAGGAATGTTTTTTCATCGTCGTCGTAACCTGTTACACCGTATTCTTTTCCGGGGAATTGTTTTTTCACCCTGCTGTCAAGGTCCTTGTAGGTTTTACTTACCGGAATAATTTCCGATTTTTCGCCATCATAACCAAAATAATCGATTTCATAATTGCGTTTTCGCGATAAATGCATGCTTGTTGCATCGTAATCGGGGTTCGAGAATACTTCACTTATTTTTTTGTCAGCTTTAAAGTCGTAAAGTATAATGCGTGCTTTGTCGCTATCGAGGTTACTGTACACATAGGCTTCATCCTTGTTGGCCGATTTATAATTGAAACTTATGATACCGAAGCTGTCGTCCCAGTTCATCTTTTTCATAAGTTTAAATTCGTTTGTGCTGGGGTCCTTGTAGTAAAACTCGGTTTCTACACCGTTTCTCAATTGTGTGTAGGCTCTCAGATTTCCATCTTTATCAAATTCGTAGCTCTGAATAGAATTAGCAGCATCTTTGTTTTCGAACAATTGCGTGATTTCTCCGGTGGCAGCATTCAGGCGGTAAGGTTCAAATATCTGTTTGTTGTTTTTATTCATCTGAAAAATAATAATATTCTTCTGATCTTTCAAAACGCTGATAATGCCGGCTCTTACCCCTTCGAAAGGCGTCAGGTCGCTGGCGTTAGTGCCATCGATATTTGTTGCATAAATGTGGAAATTTTCGTTTCCGCCCTTGTCCATCATATAGTAAAGTTTTTCATCGCTTATCCATCCATATCCTTTTATCAATTCATCCTTTTCTTCGATGGCACGGTTGACTTTACCTGTGGCAATTTCTTTCACATATACGTGATTTTTGTTTTTGTCATCCTTTTCGAGATACGACATGTATTTACCATTGGGCGACAAGCGGAAAGAAGATGCTTTAGGGCGCGCAAAATAGTCGGCTACCTTATATTTGTAGTTGCCAGCATCAAACGCAGCCAATTGTTTAAGCGTTTCGTCGGAGGTAACCAATGCCGTGTTGCCGGGCAGTGTACTTTTGAATTTCCGGAGTGTTAAAGGCAATTTTGTGCCCATTTGTTCAAAATTTCCTGCAATGCTATCGCCTGTCAATTCACCCGAAAACATAATTTTAGCTGCGGGAACGCTCATACTTAGTTTATTGTTGGCGAACTCTGTTTTTTCAACAGGAATACCCGTTGCACCCTGTGCAGGTACATCCATAGTGGAAGTGTAAACGCCATCTTTGTCGCTGATATGGAAAATAAGTTCAAGATTTATGCCCTGAACGGACAATGTTCCCTTCCAGTCGCCGCTTACACTTTGTGCTTTTGCAACCATCGAGAACAAAAAAAGGAAGGCCATTAAGCCAAATGCTGTTTTGTTCATAAAAATAAATGGATTTAAAATTGATAAAAACTTTTGATAACTATTGTATCAAACAAATCAGCGTTAAAATAGTTTGGAATGTGAGAATTTGAGAATTTGAAGAGTTTGAAGATTTGAAGAGTTTGAAAGATTTGAGGAGTTGGTGGGTTGACAATTGATAATTAATAATTGATAATTGACAATTAAGGAGTTGATAGAGTTTCTGGTTGGAAAATGTGAAATTCAACGCTTCAACACTTCAACAATTGACGATTCAACAATTCAACGATTCCACAATTCTGCAGTCTTTAGCCCTTCGACTTTTTTATTATTTCCTCCCAAAATCTTGCTGATGTTAAATATGTTATTTATCTTTGGAAACAAAATAACAACCTTTTACATATACAGCAAATATACACAATGATATTTATAGCTATATAGGGGATTTATGGGCAATGCGGAGATATTGAGGGTAAGTGTCTGGTTAAGAAATTATAACCAAACAAAACGAGATAATAACCGTCCAAAAGGACATAAAATAAAAACAATATGAATACGAGAGATTTTATACTGATTAATTTATTGACTTTATTTACATTACATTCACAAGGACAAACGCAAAAAGACAGCATAAGTACAATCCAACAAGACAGTACAAAGAAAATACAACTAGTAGAGAAGAAATTTGAAAATCAATTAATTGAATCTCCTATTTATAAATTATTTCCTACTCAAAACTATTGGACATTTATCAAATTGGACACACGAAATGGGAAGATGTGGCAAGTACATTTTAATATATCGAACGAGGGCTATGAAGGTGAACTAATCTTAAATTCAAGCTCACTTGTATGGACAGAAGCGGAAGAGGTAAACGGTAGATTTACTCTTTACTCAACTAATAACATATACAACTTCATATTACTTGACCAAATAAATGGAAAAACATATCAAGTGCAATGGAATAACGATATCAATAAGAGATTTGTTAGTCGTATTTATTGAAAATCAAAATCAAAAGGGAGAGCATAAGTTAATAGATTCTCTGAGAATAAAATTATTAATATGCATAATATTATCCTTATTTGTACTAGCCACACTGAAAGCGGAAAATGTAATTCAGATGAATTGTATAAAATTATCGAATCTATAAATCCTGAAGTGATTTTCGATGAATTGACGAGCCAATATTCTGATATGTATTATGACGACTCGTTTGACATATATTGTGCCAACAGCATATTACTTAATCGAAGCCTTCCTAAAGTGCCTCTTGAAGTAAAATGCATCAAAAAATACAAACAAAATTATAATATTGACATTTTTCCTGTCGATATTGATGTAAGCCAAAATTCATATAAATATCAAACTATGTTTCATACGTTTTTCAAATGTGAGGATTATCAAAAATTAGATAATGAGAAAGATGTTTTGATAGCAAAAGAAGGTTTTCTTTATATCAATAGTGAGCTTTTTTTGGACTTTTTAGAGAAAAAGGAAATTTTGGAAATAAATATTCTGGAATCTGAAATCGAGAAGGATAGACTACTTGATATTTATAAAATGTTTCGCATAGAACAGTACGATAAACGTGAAAATGCTATGCTTCAAAATATTTACAAATACAGTAAAAAAAATGAATATAATAAAGCTGTATTTTTAATTGGTGCTGAACATAAAAAGTCAATAATACAAAAGATACAACTATATATAGAACTATCAGAAATTAAATTAAATTGGACGATATTTGGTAATAAACAGGAAACTTTCCCTAATACTTATGTTTCTTGTAGTCAAAACGACTCCCGATAAATAAGGATATTTACCACCCTGCAAGGAAGCACAAGTTGAACTATCTTACATTCGGAGTGCGACTAAAAGTCGCGCCCCGAATATGTACAAAGCAAAATTTGCAGACAAAGCAACGAATTTGGTTAAAAAGGCATCTATTAAAAAAAGAATATGAAAGAATATGAAACACCTGAAAATTTTACTTTTATTTTTGATAGTTGTTTGTTTTTCGGCATGTGAAGTACAAAAACAAATTCGAACAACAAGCTGTATAAGCGGTGGGGAATACGACTATCTTAATAATTATTCACCCGGCACAATTTGTAATACCGACACATGCGAATTATACCTGGCTATCTGGAAAAGTCTTTTTATGGAGCAAAATAACCTGCCGGATTCCTATTTTGATAATCATATAGAACTTGTTTATTCACAGATATATAATTGGAACGATGGTGTTTCGTTTAGTGTTTGCTACAAAGTGAAGGTTGGTTGGGCTATTGCCTATAGTTGCGATCAGTTTATGATTAAAATTAATCAGGACAATAAATTCTATCCTGCACTTAACCTACCTCGCGGAACTTATTTATCAAAAGACCAGGTTAAAACGATTGTAAGCAATAAAGCTTTTTTTTCTGATATAATTAAACTGTCGGATGTCGACAAGCTGAAATTCAAATCGATGAGTGATGCGTTGACTTATCTGATTACGAAAGCAAAAGTCAATACATTGTGTTCGGGTATGGTAACGATTAATAATATCACAGGAAATCTCGAACTTGAAGCATGGGCACAATATGACAATGAAGATAATAATTGCATTCAGGGACGAATTGATCTGATCACTGGGGAAACGGTTGTTGAAGACGGACCTTGTTGGATTAATTTGAAAAATTGAAAATTGAAAATTGAAGATTTGAAGATTTGAAAGATTTGTCCCGAAAGCTTTCGGGATTGAGGAGTTGGTGAGTTGATAATTGATAATTAAAATTGATAATTGACAATTAAGGAGTTGATAGAGTTTCGGGCTGAAAAATGAAAAATTCAACGATTCCACGATTCCACGCTTCAACAATTCAACAATTCAACAATTCCACGCTTCTATGCCTCATTTTAAAAAATAACACATGAAATTAATTCAACGAGCTTTTGAAATCGGACTTGTATGTTTTCTTTTATTTTCAATCCATAGCTGTACTCCATATTATGCTTTAGGAAACAGTGGTGTTGACCCAATTGTATTTATTAAACCTGTTTATGCCGACAGTGCAAAAGTGTCGACATATATTGGTGGCAAATACACCCATACTGTTGATAGTGCATACCATCACAAAAATGAAGTGAATTCCTTTGGTCAATTGAACTGGTCGCAAACGCATACTTTCAAATACTATAATGTCTCTTACGGCGCTTTTGGATATTTGGGTACTTACAAAGTTGCAGAAGTAGAAAGCTTCAAAGGCAACAAAAAGTATTACGGAGGAGGTTTATCAAGTGAATTCTGTTTAAATATTCCACTAAAAAGTGTCGACTTAAGACCAATTGGAATTAAAGGATCGTTCTACTACGAGAATGGTGATTTTGCACGATTCCGTAGAATTGCTGCCGAACAACATCTTATCTCGGGTGTAACAGCCAGTCAGTTTGCTTATAATGTCAGTTTTACATCTGGATATGAATTCAAATATAAGAATAGTAGTTTTGGCTTTGACGGCTCAACGGGTATGACTTATTTTATTGGAGACGAACCTGCGTTTCTTACTTTCTCGGCAAACGTTCACTATGCCTACAAACGATATATGGCCTATTTGTTATTTACAGAAAGTGCATTCGGAATAGGAGAGGAATATGCAGTGGGATTTGTGTACCGGATAAAATAATTGACAATTTGACAATTTGACAATTTGATAATTTGACAATTTGAAGATTTGAGATTTGAAAATTGACGATTCATAACACACTAATCACTAATCACTAATCACTAATCACTAATCACTAATCACTAATCACTAATCACTAATCACTAATCACTGTATTACAAAGCAAATTTCATGATAAGGAAAAGGAGTTTCACGACAATTAAATTCCGCTTCATTCATCTGATTTGTCTTTTGGCAGCCATGACCCACACTTCAATGAAAATGAAACCATTTTTCACGATCGTGATACGAAAAATCACAACCATTAAATGTGTTTTCATTTATGTGATTTTCCTTTTCCTTTATGTGAAATTCAATTTAATGTATATGAAAATCGATTTAATGATCGTGAAATGAAGCATAACAACCATTAAATTCAATTTAATGTATATGAAAATCAATTTAATGATCGTGAAACCGAAAATCACAACAATTAAATTCAATTTAATGTATATGAAAATCGATTTAATGATCGTGAAACCGAAAATCACAACAATTAAAATCAGTTTAATGTATATGAAAATCAATTTAATGATCGTGAAACCGAAAATCACAACAATTAAATTCAATTTAATGTATATGAAAATCGATTTAATGATCGTGAAACGAAGCATAACAACCATTAAATTCAATTTAATGTATATGAAAATCAATTTAATGATCGTGAAACCGAAAATCACAACAATTAAATTCAGTTTAATGTATATGAAACCTGATTTAAGAGGCTTTGGATTCTGTCCTGAATTAGTTTTCCACCGGGTGGTTATGAATATTTGTAAATAGTTTGCAAAATACTTGATTTATTAAGTGAATTATGTAAATTTGCAAGGTGATTGTAATTCAGACAATTTTCGATTTACTAAGGATTAGAACAATGTAGATTCGTTTATTTATCTGTCCGGAAGTGTAAATATAGCCAACATAATATAACAGTAAGTTTAATTATTTAATTCTATTTATTTATGAAACAGATAGGTTTAATGATTTTGATAGTTATTACGTGTTTCGGGTGTTCAGGTAATTTTGATATAGAAAACCCGGACGTAAGACAATTTGTAACGCAACTGAAAGACGGTTCGTACAATCAGTATTATAAAGGTGAAGATGGCGAAAATCTTTGGACTCTATTTCCGGAGTTTAAACTAAAAGATATCCCCTTATTGCTTGAATATGCAAAGGATACAACATTGATAATTCCGTGTGATCATTTTCCTGTTAATCCAATATCATCGATACCTCCTTGCCGGGCAGATAAAAATGGTAAGGGTGCTATAATGCTTGGGGAATATCTGCTATGGAGTGTCGAAACGATTATCAATGGACATTTTCCTTCTTTGACACCCTTGCTGAGACAAGCATCTGATTCTCAAAACAGAGTACTTAACGGAAAAGAGATATTAATTGTCAGACAAAAGTACCTGGATTGGTGGAATGATTATGGAAAAAAAGGAAATGTAAGTGTATTGCCGTTAAGTGGAACGGATTATTTGTGGATGTAGTTTTTTTTCAAATTTTCCATGCTGATTGTTTTTTTAATTGTAAATACTCAAAGAATAAACACAGACACATTGTAAGTTCAAAATAGTTAGCACAGTTATAATGCATGTAGGCAATGTATGGAAGCTCAATTAAAATTATGCCGCGATACAATGCAACATTTAACGCAGTAAAGTCATCTAACTAAAAAAAAGTATACATATGAAAAAAATGACATTTATTTTCACTACTTCTATTTTGTTGATGTCGTTTGGTTCATGCGTAAAAAGGATATTTTAATATAATAGATATACAGGGAATTTATTATGAGAAAAACAATCTTTCCGATTTATTTGGCTTTGGTTATGCTTCTGCTTGTTGGAACAAGTTGTGATAAACAGCCAAAGTTTGAGATGTATGAAAATCGGGTAATTGCCTGTTGTGGTGTAAGTAATCCAACAAAAAATCTGGAATGGCTTACTACAGTAATAAAAGATTTTTCAGCTTATGCGGTATTTAGCGTAAAACTATATCAAGCCAATACTGACGATACCTTCAACATTGTTATAGAGGATCAAATTTTTACGAGAGTTTATAATTGCGACGGAGAAATGCTATTTGGAGGTGATTATCATGGAGTTAAAAATGTTTCCCAGGACAAATCGAATGTTCAATCGGTGTCTCCTGTCCCTTGCTCTGAATGTGAAGAGTTCTATAACACACATCATTTTGTCGGGCTTATTTATGAAAAGAAAATTGTGGAATAACTTTATACAAGTTGGATAAATTGCCAAAGAAACGCCTCCGTTACGCTCGTCCCCTTTAAAATGGGGACAAACAACGAAGTGTGTGATTTGTCTGAAATATTAAATCGGGAAAGTTTTTAAATACAATATTTGTAATTCTGATAAATATTGGTAGATGCAGATAATTTCAATTAGTAGTATGCGTAATACAATGTAGCATTTAACAGAGTGAATTCATCTAACTAAAAAAAAGTATACAGATGAACTCCCCATGACCGAGATTAAAAATCAGGACACACAAGGAGATGATTATAAAATATTAAAACTCAAAGTACCTGTATTATTCCCCCTTTAGGGGGTTAGGGGGCAGATATATAAATTATATACATATGAAAAAATTGACATTTTTATTCGCTATTTGTATTTTGTTGATGTCGTGTGAAAAATCGAATGAGCTTTCTCCCGGAGTTATAAACACTGAATTTAATACAAAGATTCTTGATGGATATTTTATTCAGTCTATTGCATTCGATAAGCAGGGAAATGCGTGGATAGGTACTTTTAAGCAAGGACTTATAAAATACAATGCACAGGGGGTAACTGTTTATAATTCGACCAACTCGATGATAGCGGATACTTCAGTGATTTATGATTTGGCTATCGACAGTAAAAACAATGTTTGGATAGCTTGTGAAGGGTTGATAAAATATGATGGAACCAATTTCACACGTTATAACGCTTCGAATACCCCAATGCCGGAAGATTTTGTGACTTCTGTGGAGATAGATTCAAAAGATAATGTCTGGTTTTCGTCGTGCAGGTTCAGGCAGGGAGGACTTGTGAAATACAATGGTACAGATTGGACAGTTTATACACCTGACAATTCTGATTTGCCTGTTCACTTCGTGCAAAGCATTGCCATCGACAAGAATGATAATGTCTGGTTAGCGCTGAATGAGGTAGTGAACGATTCATATTTAGCAAAAATTGCGAATGGTCAATGGACCATCTACACAAGCGCTGCATTAGGATTTAAACCCTATTATTTTGGAAATATTCAATTGGATAGTAAGAACAGGTTGTGTGGTGCTATCGATTATTCATTGTCGAGTACTTTGTACAATGATGGTGCTCAGGTTTTTATATTTGATGGAAAAACATCCGAAAGTCCAGAGTTTGATAAGAGTAAAAATGTGAAATTCCTGACAGTTGATAAGAATGATAATATCTGGTGTGGAATGGCTGGAGGATATGCTGTTTTTAATGGAAAAAAATGGACGGTTGAAGGTTCGAAATTTAAAGAGAATGGTGTTTTTGCCATCGAACAATCGAACGACGGTAAGATGTGGATTGGAACAGGGAATGGTATATATATAAATGAGTGATAAAAATCAAAGTACGTTAGTGTGATGAATAACTTTTTAAAAAATATCTTTTTATGAATAAAATATTCTTCTATGCGTTTTTCTTTATAGTTTGTTGTTCCTGTTCCGATACAAAAGATCCGGTCAGTGAGCTTAAATATGAATGCCCTTGTGAAAAAAATCAATTAACAGGTGCAGAAAATTTAATCGGGCGATGGAAACTCGAAAAAAGTTTGTTTTTGTATCCTGTTGCTGTGGTAACTGATTATTCATTACAAAACACAATTTATGATTTCAGGGCAAATGGCATCCTGATAATAACAAATGAAGGTGACCCTGATTCAGTAGAACGATCGTATCAGTTATCGGAAGATGGAACTGTTTTGATAATTAACCAGTCAAGAAATAGTTGTCGCTTCTCCGATACGCATTTAGAAATTAATAATTCGTATGTTGATGGTCCGGTGCAATGTCTGAGCAAAGTTTTGTGAAGCTGTAACATGGGAAAATAAAATTTTTATAAGTTGTTTTAATGCTGACTTTCAATTACGAATTTATTTTGTACAGCTTTTAAAATAAATAAAACATAAAGAATACTGAAACTAATAGGATCAAAGAGAACGGACATACAAAGGCATGATCAGTAATGTCTTTGTGTTCTCCGCTCTTTGTTTTAAAATTTAAAATTATGAAACAAACCATTAAAATCATGGTCCTGATCGGACTATTTACAGTTGCGGGTAATAAGGTGTTTTCGCAAATGAGCGTAGCCTATTATGCTTCAAGCTTTTCGAAGGTTGGATTAAGCTATCACTTTTCCGAAAGAGTCAGGGCCGAATTAAGAGTGTACAGCAATACTTCTTTTGAGGATCTTACTCCTGAGTTAGTGCTTTGTTACAATTTTGTAAATGCCGAAAGATATAATATCTATGCAGGTGCAGGTGTTGTTGCCAATTATTACAATGGGATTGTTATTCCGGTTGGCGTTCAGTTTACACCCTTCGAAAAGAATGATAAGTTTTCATTGCATATCGAACTGCAACCTACATTTGATTTCGACTATTCACCTTTGCTTCAAAGTTCGTGGGGGATCAGGTATCGGTTCTGAGAAAAAAGGAAATAATAAAGACTAAGGTTTTATCGCTGACAAAAAAATAGAATAACAAAAACAATAAACAATATGAATCCGCTTGACATTTTTCAAAAAGAAGCCCCTGAAGTGGCAAAAGCATTTGATGGGTTGATTGACGCATTAAAAGACACAACAGGCTTAGATGCCAAAACAAAACAATTGGTGTATATAGGCATCAAAGCAACGTTGGGCGACACCACAGCCATCTATTATCATGTGCAAATGGCCAAAAAACTGGGAGCAACACGAGAAGAAATCAGAGATACCATACTGATCACACTTACGGTGTGCGGGCTTAAAGGTGTTGCAAGTTGTTTGCCTACAGCTTTGGAAGTTTACGATAAAACAGAATAAGTAAATTCCCGGCTTTTCTGGCCGAAACCTTTCATGGTGCAGGTTTTTTAAGTACTTAGCTGTTTTTCGAAATTGTTATTTTTATAAGCTTGGAATTCTTAAAATTCCAGGCTTATTTTGTTTCAGGTGAAAGTGTTGATGATTAATATTTTAGTTGTGGGATAAGTGAAATTAGAAAATTTATAAAATATTTTTTAATAAAAATACAAATTTTGTCAATATAATTTCTAACTTTGTTAATTGATTGAAATCACTTACATTATTCATAATTATACACACATTT
Organism: uncultured Paludibacter sp.; assembly: GCA_963678465.1. GTDB lineage: Bacteria > Bacteroidota > Bacteroidia > Bacteroidales > Paludibacteraceae > Paludibacter. Next base: position 1,506,582 of record OY782858.1, on the reverse strand, counting down.
AAAAGTAATTTAGTCATGAAAAGAATCACCCTTGCTTTATCATTTTTTACATTTTTTCTTCTCTCCGTACAGGCACAGGAATACAGCTTTAAGTATGGGAAAATAACAAACGATGAGCTTAATATGAGTGTTTATGATAAAGATACAACCGCATCGGCAGTTGTGATTTATGATATGGGGAATACCTATTACAGTGTTTCGAATGACAGATTTCAGGTGTGTACCGATTATAAGAAGAAGATAAAGATACTCAAGACCACAGGTCTCGACGAAGCCAATGTAAACATTCCGTTTTATTATAAATCGTCATCGTCGCGCGAGATGATTACCGGACTCGAAGCCTTTTCGTACAATGTGGAGAATGGAAAAACTGTAAAAACAAAATTGGAGAAGAAGTACATTTTCAATGAGGTGATCAATGATAAATACCAGCGAATAAAGTTTTCGGTACCGAATGTAAAGGTGGGTAGTATTATAGAAATAAAATTCAGCAAGACAAGTGATTTAGTTTATAATCTCGATCCATGGGGCATTCAGGGCGATATACCCGTTGTATTTAGTTCGTACGAAGTGAAAATTCCGGACTATTTTGTATACACTGTCGAAACAAAAGGTTACGAAAAGATAGATGTGGCCGAAACGTCTATAGGTCAGCAATTTGTTCTGACGGGAGGTGGGACGAACAATACAGTAAATTGTTCGTCGAGACAAATAACCTTCACAGCGAAAGACGTTCCGGCATTGAAGGATGAAAAAAATGTTTGGTGCTTGAACGATTTCTTATCGGGGGTAAGGTTCGAATTGAAAGCCACTAATTTCCCGGGCGAATACTACAGACCTTATTCACGCACATGGGAGGAACTTGAAGCATTGATTAAAAACGAAACCGACTTTGGTAGCAACATGAAAATGTCGAATCCTTTCAAAGAAATTATGGTAAAGGAACTGGCATCGGTGACCGATGAAAAAGAAAAAATAACAAAGATCTATGCGCTTTTAAAAGGACTTATCAGCTGGAACGAAAAATACTCTTTTTACGGCAACAAAGCAAAGGAGGCGGTGAAATTAAGAACCGGTGACAATGGTCAGATCAATATGATACTTTTAAGCATGCTCAGAGACGCCAAAATAAAAGCCTATCCTGTGTTGTTGAGCCGTCGTTCGCTGGGAAGATTGCCTTATTCCTATCCATCCTTCGATCAGCTGAATACCTTTGTGGTGGCTGCTCAAACCTCCGACGGAAAAGTGCATTATATGGATGGTTCGGCCATTCATGGAGGACTAAACATGCTACCGCTCGATTTTTTGGTGGACAGGGCCCGTATTCTTGATGAAGGAAGTACCGAAAAATGGGCGGATTTAACTTCGATAGGAAAAAATCAAAGAATAAGACAGATCAATGTAAAAATGAACGACGATGGTAATTTGTCGGGCTTTATGAATACTGCCTATACTTATCAGGATGCTTATCAGTACAAGCAAAGATTTGAAGCTGCTAAAGATTCGGCCGAATTTGTTGAATCGTTGGCCAATGAAAATCATATTGTTGTGGATAGCTTCAAACTGGAAGACAATCAGAAAATGTCAATCATGCTGAACGAAAAGCTGTTTTTTACAAAAGAAAATGAAAACAGCGGCGAATTCATTTACCTGAATCCAATGATTTTTATGCATTTGGCCGAGAATGAGTTCTTGAACCCTGAACGCAAACTCCCTGTCGAGTTTCCTTATCCTGCTTCTTATCTGGTGAATTGCAACATCACGCTGCCCGAAAACTTTCAGGTGGTAGAAATGCCGAAATCGGTTAAAATGGTGCTGAATGATAAATGCAAATGTGTATATATGGTGCAGCAGAATGGCAACTCAATTACTTTATCTTACCGCTACGATCTGAATCAGATTTTGTTTCCGGTAACCGACTACAAGGACATTCGTGAGTACTTTGGTCAGATAGTAAATAAAAACCAGGAAATGTTGGTGTTGAAAAAAGGAACAACAAAATAAAACTGCCATGAAAATAAAAAAACTGATAGTTTGTTTTTTGGTACTGAGTGCATTTGGTTGCTTAGGTCTTGTGTCTGCTGCCGAAATTCGCGAGGACCTGAATGTTGGTTTAATTCCTGATTCATTGAAGAAAAATGCATATGCTGTCGTTCGTATGGCTTCCTCCGGGTTCGAATATAAATCGGATGTGCTGGGAGTGCAAACCGAACAACTAATACTGACAGTGTTGGATAAGAAAGGAAAGGATATGGCCGACTTTTATTATCCGGGAGATAAGTTTCATGAACTATCGGCTTTTTCAATGAAACTTTACAATGGCGACGGTATGTTGCTGAAAAATTACTCCATGTCCAATGTAAAATCATCCGAATGGACCGATAGTTATACCCTTGCCGACGATGCCAGGCGTTTTTATCTGAACTGCGATGCACCTACTTACCCTTTTACAATTGTTTGCGAGTACAAAATAAGCTATAAAAAGGGAATCCTTACCTTTCCTACTTTTTTCCCGCAGGCTTATCACAATTTGTCGGTAGAAAAAGCAAAATACAGTATTCAGTTGCCCGAAGGCGTCGAATTTCAGTACAAAGCATTTCTGTTGCCTGAAGCCCCTTTACGCTCGACGTCAAAAGGAAAAGTGACATCCGAATGGGAAGTGAAAAACCTGATGGCCATCGAAGCCGAACCTTTCGATGCAAGTCTGAAAATGTATGTTCCTCATTTCTTTATACGTCCCACCAACTTCAGCTACGACAACACGAAAGGGATGATCAATGATTGGCAATCGTATGGTGTTTGGGAATACGGTCTTGTCAAAGACCGTGATGTGCTTCCCGAAGCAGCACAAGCTAAAATTAAAGAGCTTGTGAAAGATGCCACCACCGATCGCGAAAAAGTGAAGATATTATATGATTTTCTGGGGCAGTCAACCCGCTATGTAAGTATACAACTTGGCATAGGTGGTTATCAACCTTCGCTTGCTTCGGAGGTTTACAAAACCGGCTTCGGCGATTGTAAAGCCTTGTCGAACTACCTGAAAGCAATGTTAGGAGTAATAGGCATTCCTGCTTATTATACAGGCATCCGGTCCGACAATTCAGAGAAAACATTGTATCCTGATTTTCCGAATTTCAATCAAATGAACCATGTTATTTTGCAGGTACCTTTGGCCGGCGATACTTTATGGCTCGAATGTACAAACCCGCATGTTCCTTTCGGATTTATACACAATGGTATTGCAGGACACGATGCCTTGGTTATAAGCGAAAGCGGCGGCAGGATGTATAAATTGCCTGATTATGCTGCTGCACTGAACATAGAAAGTTACAAGGCAAAAATCGATTTGAAAGAAGATGGACATGCTCAGGCAACGACACTTAAATCGTGTAAAGTAAAGATGTACGATAATTACAGTTGGTTTCCGTTTGCTGAACCCAACCGGCAGGTGAAAGATTTGATCGAAGACATTCATTTGGCTGATGTAACTATGGGTGCTGTCACCTTTCGCGAAGAGAAAACGGCTTATCCTGTTATCGACATTGATTATAGCTGGACAACAAGTCGCTATGGAACCAAAACCGGCAATCGCTTGTTTATTCCTGTCAATCCTTTTCGTAAACCTTACGAAGGCTTTAAAAAGACGGGGCGTAAACACGATATTTTTATCGCTAATGGCTACCAGGACAGTGACAGTATTGTGATTGTGATTCCCCAAGGACATGAACCGGAATCAATTCCTGAATCGTTTAAAACAGAAACAGCTTTCGGACATTTTGTTTCGTCGGTTGATGTAAAAGGGAATGAAATTATTGTTAAACAAACGCTTTTGATGAAGAACGGACACTGGAAGGTGTCGGCCTATCCTGAATTTGTTGCTTTTAACGAAAAAATAGCCAGTCATTATAAAGCAAAAGTAATTCTGAAAAAGAAAACAAATAACGTAGTCAAGTAAGACCTTTCATAAGGTATATGCGCTTATGTGTGAGGAAATAAATGTGCTGTGACGATAATTAAAATGGATCAAATCTCTGTTGCCGGCAGCGTTTATGTGCGATTTTTTTTGTTTTTCAGGAGGAAGTTCTATAGCTTAATTCATATTTTATTCGTTAATTTGTAATCGTTATAAATGGCGAAAGTCTCGTGTGGTCCATCAAAGAAGATGGTTTTTTAAAATCAATCGGCATTTTTTCTGACAAAGAAAACAACAAACAATTATTCTAAAAATAAAACTATGTACAAAATGAAAGTAAAATTATGCCTTCTGCTCTTGTCGGGTTTCTGTCTCGCAGGATTACAGGCACAGGAAGCTGTAGTTGCCGGTGGTGGCAATGCATCGGGCAGTGGAGGAACAGTTAGTTACACTGCAGGCCAGGTTGTTTACAGTAACAATTCCGGAACGAATGGTTCGGTGACACAGGGAGTGCAACAAGCCTATATCATATCAGTGACAACGGGTATTGATAACAAGGGAATAGACTTGTCATACAAAGTTTATCCCAATCCGACGACTGACTATCTGCACCTGAAACTTGACGATTTTCAAAAATCGAATTACAGTTATCAGTTGTTCGATATCAATGGAAAAATGCTTGAATCTAAAATGATTGTAAACGAATCCACCTCCATTTCGATGAAAGCATTGAAAGAAGGCAACTATTTTCTGAAAATCAAAGAGACCGTAGCAGGCGCTGCAAAAGAAGTAAAATCATTTAAAATCATCAAAAAATAAATCAATATGAAAAGATTTTTTAGCCTCTTATCCGTAATAATTATCGCTTTAAGTTGTTGGGCACAAGCTCCTCAAAAAATGAGTTATCAGGCCGTAGTTCGTAATGCATCAAACAATCCTGTTGTTAGTTCTGCAGTGGGAATGAAAATAAGTATTCTGCAAGGTTCTGTTTCTGGAACGGTTGTTTATGCTGAAACACAAACGGCTACTACCAATGCCAATGGATTAGTAGGCATTGAAATAGGGGGCGGTACTTTAGTAAGTGGAAATTTTGCAACAATCGACTGGTCGAACGGTGTATATTTTATTAAAACCGAAACTGATCCTACCGGCGGAACTAACTATACTATTTCAGGAACAAGTCAGTTAATGAGTGTGCCTTATGCTTTGCATGCCAAAACTGCTGAATCGGTTACAGGTACTGTTACCGAAACCGATCCTGTTTACAATGCTTCGGTAGCTAAAGACATTACAGTTGCCGACACTACAAAATGGGCTACAGCTTTCGAATGGGGCAACCATTCCACACAAAATTATGTAAAAAACACTTCGGCTACAGTCGCAGGAAATATGATGACTTATGATGGTACCAACTGGGTATCGAAAAAGCTTGCACTTGGCGTTAGTGGTAATCCTGCTCCTGTTGCTATCAACAACATGCAGCCTTATCTGGCTTTAAATTATTGTATCGCAACACAGGGTGTTTACCCTTCGAGGAATGCTATGGAACCTTTTTTAGGCGAAATTGATTTGTTTACCTTTAATTTTGTACCGATGGGATACGCCGCCTGTAACGGACAAATCATGGCCATAAATACAAATCAGGCGCTTTTCTCGCTGCTCGGAAGCTTTTACGGAGGAAACGGACAAACGACCTTTGCACTTCCTGATTTAACCGGCCGTGTAGCCATTGGGTATGGCCAGGGAGCTAATCTGACCTACCGTTCGCTTGGCGAAAAAGGTGGAACAGAATCATTCTTTATCAATAATTCAAACTTACCGGCGCATACGCATACTATCATATATGAATGATAAAATAAAATCATTCATTCTCCTTACATTTTTACTTTTTCTTGTTTTATCCAATTCAATGGTAGCCTCAGTGTTGCCTTTGCCGGGGGATACTACAGGAAAAAGTAAATCTGATTTATGGGCGTATCAGTCATTGAATATTATAAATCAAAAAACGATGCCGGCCAGAGTTATCAGGGTGGCTGTGGTGGATGATGGATTTCGGTTATCGCATAAAGCCTTGAAGAATTACATCTACACCAACCCGAAAGAAGTACCCGGAAATTATCAGGACGATGACCAAAACGGATATGTGGATGATATTCATGGTTGGGATGCCTCGGATAGCGACAACGATGTAACATTGCCTAAAGGTAGAGAAAAAGAATTTTATCACGGCACTTATATTGCCGGCATCATCACCACTGTTTTCGAACAGTTTTATGGCTCCGAAGCAAAAAAATATTTGGAAATAATTCCCGTCAAAGTATTATCGGACAAGGCAAGGAACACCTATCTGGCCGATGGCTACAAAGGTATTAAATATGCAGCCGAAACAGGAGTTGATATTATTTGTTGCGCCTGGAGCGGAGGAACAGCTTCGAGCGAAGAAAAAGAAATTGTACGCAATGCCATTGCCAAAGGAATTGTAATTGTTGGTTCGGTTGGCAACTTCTATAGCGAAAAAGCAGAAAGTCCGTCAACTTTGCCCGGCGTCATTAGTGTTGCAGCTGTGGATGCTGCCTTCAAAAAAGTAAATGTATCCAACTATGGAATGAGAGTTGATGTATCAGCTCCCGGTGCAAAAACTTACGGCGCTTACCCTGTGGCCGATAATGCCTATTCCTATTTTGATGGCACTTCGCCGGCAACGGCTATCATTGCCGGTTGTGTGGCAGGTCTGAAATCAATCAATCCTTCAGCTACTTCGTTTGAACTTCTTGATGCACTGAAAAACAGTGCTGTTCCACTGGACAGCATCAACTTTAGACATTCCGGCAAACTGGGTGCAGGATTTCCGGATATGGCAAAAGCCATTCAATACATCAAAGACCCTGATTACAAATACAAATCGTTTCTGCCCCAAAGACCCGAAGGACGATTGTTTTATAAAAAGAAAACAACGCCTTCGACCCTAAGCATTCTGCCTTCGGGCACTTACAAAGGAATGCACCTTTACTCAGCTTCGGACAATTATAAGGGAGATGTGAAAATATACAGTAGCGATTCGCTGTGCTTTTCCGGGAAAATAAATGAACTTTACAAAGGACAATTCATCAAAGGCAGTGCATTTTCGATAGCCCTGCAACCTAAGTCGAAACTCTCGAAAGAAATGACTTTCAGCTATCACATGGAAACAATTGATTCCACAACGCTTTATTGCAAAGACACACAGTTTATCACTCAGGAAACAGGCTTGCTGACCGATAACAGCGGAAATGAGAACTATGCCAATAATTCGGAGTGCAAATGGCAATTGACAGTACCGAAAGGTAAAAAGATTCGTATCGAGTTCGAAAGCATGGACACACAGGCCAATGTTGATTTTGTATGGATATTTGATGGGACATCCACGGTATCAGATCATTTGCTTGCAAAATTCTCGGGCACTAATGTTCCACCTGTTATTACCACTTTGTCCAACGAAGCTCTCATCTGGTTTGTGACCGATGGCAGCACTACCGGCAAAGGCTGGAAGCTGAAGTATGAAACTGTAGAGTAATAGGATTTATAGTTTCTCCCGACGATTTGCCTTGACTTAGTACAGAATTATAATCCTGTACTAAATTAAGAAGTGAATAATCAGCAGGTTTATTGGAGGAGATGATTGATATACAGAAGCTTTTTACTACTTTTGACAGGCTAAAACATTGCAAAAAACAATGAACGTTCTTAAGTTATTAAATCAGGAAATGGCAACAAACTTCCTACCCTATGAATAAAGACATAGCTGAATATAACGAAAAACAAAATCCCGGCGACAAAGAAATTTGTATTGCACTTGCTGCAATGATCGACAGTGTACTCGGGGAGGCTGAAAGTAAAATATGGCATTCGCACCCTGTTTGGTTACTGGAACAAAATCCAATTGTTGGTTACAGCAAACAAAAAGCAGGCATCAGACTTATGTTTTGGAGTGGTGCCGACTTTGACGAAGAGCAATTAAATGTAAGAGGAGGGAAGTTTAAAGATGCTTCTGTTTTCTACAATTACACTTCCGAAATTGACCCTGATGATTTAAAACGCTGGCTTTTAAAATCGAAAGACCTACAGTGGGACTATAAGAATATAGTAAAAAGAAAAGGACGGTTAGAAAAACTAAAATAGCATGAAAACCACTTCAAGCCACGATGAACGCATGGCAACAATGACTTTTGCTTCGGTGTATCCGCTTTATGTTGCCAAAATTGAGCGCAAAGGCAGAACAAAAGAAGAACTGCATCAGGTGATTGAATGGCTTACCGGCTTTGACGAGAAGAAGCTGCAGGAACTTATTAACGAGCAGGTAACCTTTGAAACATTCTTCGAACGGGCAACATTGAACCCAAAGGCTTCGCTAATTACAGGGCTTATTTGTGGCTACAGAATAGAAGAGATTGAGAATCAAATTACAAAACAAGTCAGGTACCTTGACAAGTTGGTGGACGAACTGGCAAAGGCAAAAACGCTTGAAAAGATTTTAAGGAAATAATAAAAACACAGATATAAACAGTAACAAATAAAAAGTTACAAGTAAATAGTTCCGAAACACAAGACTGTTGATCTGAATTGTATATATTAGAAGCAGATCATTCAGTATTTTTGCTTAGATATAAAACAGGTTATTTAAATTAAATCAACAAAAAAAGCAAATTATGAGAACAATCAAATTTCTATTAGCGATTTTCATTTTGTCATTCTCCTTCGGTTCATTTGCCCAGCATTCAGGGAAAAAGTATTTCATTACCGGACAGGTTTTCGATATGGCCAAACAGCCTGTGCCGAATGCCTCGGTGTTTGTAGATAATAAAAGTACTGATGTTGTTACCGACAAAAACGGAAATTACAAGATAAAAGTAAAACCAACTGCCAAAGTGTTGTCGATTATCACGCTGTCCAGCGGACTTTTGAGTGAGGAAATTAATGGCCGGGATGTCATCAACTTCCAGTTCAACGATACAATAGCACATAGCGGAACAGCACAACAAGTAAATACCGACAACGAAGAAGTAAATATCGGTTATGGAACAGCAAAAAAGTCAGTCATGGCCACAAAGGTTAGCACTATTGATGGAAAGAAGAATAAATACGCGTCCTATCAGGATGTGTATGAGCTGATACGTGGCGAAGTGCCGGGCGTGCAGGTACAGGGCGATAAAATAAGAGTAAGAGGTGTGGGCACATTTACAGGTTTGACTGATCCATTGATACTTATTGATGGGATAGAAACAAAAGCAGAGAATCTTGCGAATGTAGATCCACGCATGGTGAAATCGATCAGTATTCTTTCGGGACCCGATGCATCTATATACGGATCGAAAGCAGCCAACGGAGTAATAATGATAACGCTGATTGGGAAATAATCGCTTTATTATTATATCACACAATAACAAAAAAGGAGAATATCACCGAATGAAAAACAACATGAAATTTAAGTTATTATTAATTGCGCTTACATTTACAGGATTTATTTATGGCCAGATCAATACAGTCGACTCAACAGTACAAACCATTGGATACTGGAGTAAAAATGAGAAACAGTCCTATGTGATTACAATAGATAAATACAAATTAAACAAATCAGATACCACTTCGCACGACAGATATAAATATGATGTAGACATTACAGTGATAGATTCCACAGCCGACTCGTACACGCTCGAATGGAAATATAAAAACTACGAAATAGAGACGGAAAATGAAATTCTGAAAAAAATAATGTCGATGTCGGAGGACATGACAGTTCTGGTAAAGACTGATGAGTTTGGCGCATTCAAAGAAGTTGTGAACTGGAAAGAGCTGAGTGCTTACATGAAAAACATAACTTCTAAGCTGCGTAAAGAATACAAAGATGCTCCGACGCTTGTAAAACTAATCAAGCAGGTAGAAAATACATATGATAACAAAGCGGCGATTGAGTCGGGTACAATCAATGAAATCCAACAGTTTCTTTCATTTCATGGAGGTAAATTTGTGCCGGGAGAAGTGTACGAAGGTAATATGAAAACGCCTAATATGTATGGAGCCGAACCTTTTGATACCGAATTTACTATGTCGCTGGATACAATACAATTTGAAGACAACAATTATATATTGAGATATAGCCAGACGGTCAATCAGGAACAATTAGAGGAAGCCACTTACAACTACCTGAAAACAGTAATGAAAACAATGGGACTCCCCGAAATTCAAAGAAAAGACATCAAGGATATTGTAAACCAAACAGATTTGGCATCACGCATTCATGGTTCGGGCTGGGTAATTTACAGCATACAAACAAAAACAGTTTCGGCAGACAATTCCACTAATATTGAAGAAACAGTCATTGAAATAATATAAAACAAACAGATTTAGCATCGAGCATCTCCAAAGAACGTTAGTGTACATAACGAAAAAATAAAACTCATGAAAATATTGATAGCAATCTTACTATCTTTGACAATACAAAATTTGTTTTCTCAGAACCTTATTACACTAAATAGTCATAGAAATAAAGACAATAGTGTCGATATCGAATACTCGAAAAATAAATCCGGATCTTATTGTCTGTATTTAAACTTCACTGATTACGAAAACACCTTAACTCCTCAGCGAAAATTTGTTGTTAAGGACACAAGAGGGTTTCTCCTGAAATTGAGTCCAATTATCAGGAACAAATCAGTTAGATATTCTTATACATATATGTATAGACGAGGAATACCTAACTCTAAAGTGGACACTTCATTTGTTTATTTGTTGCCATTCAAAAGTAATACTTCTGTGGAGGTAAGATACCTGAATAATTTAAACGCAAAATATTTCGACAAAGAAGAACCTGAGACATGGAAGGCATTTCAATTTATTAGTAATAGGCCAGATACAGTTTGTTCTGTTAGAAAAGGAACTGTTGTAAATGTTGTTGATAATTATTCAATTGATACAACACACGCATATTCATTTTCAAGCAAACGAAATATGATAATGATTGAACATTTGGATGGTACATTTGCAAGATATCAAGGTTTAGATGGTAAAAATATATTTGTTAAGGAAGGCGATGAAGTTTTACCCAATCAACCTTTAGGAACCTTGATACAATATGATAAAAATGAGATATATCAATTGAGATTTGCTATTGATTATCTGACTGAAAAACCAATGGAAGAGGATGCAAAAACCGGAAAATTTTCTTATGAATATTTAGATCCATACTTTCAGACAACTGAGGGTATATTAAAGCTAAAACCGAGAAAAAAGTTTATTGCAAAAATTCCAAAGGAAATAATTATAAAAGAACTGAGTAAAAAGGAAATAAAAAAAAGAAAGAAAACTGAAAAGGAATAGTTTTTAAGTACAGATATAGAATGTCGATAACAAAAGAAGAAGAATTAATTGGAATTAAAAATGCGAGTCATGCAGTTGCTTACACGCTCAAAGAAATGAGCAACTATGCAAAGCCGGGCATGACCACCAAAGAACTAGATGAGTTTGGAGGAAAGCTGTTAAAGGAGTTGGGTGCAAAATCTGCGCCTTATGTTAGCTATGGTTTCCCGGGTTGGACCTGCATTAGTGTCAACAATGAGTTTTGTCATGGTATTCCATCGAACTTTAAAGTGTTGCAGGAGGGCGATTTAATCAATATAGATGTATCGGCCGAACTCAATGGATTCTTTTCTGATAACGGCGGCTCCTTTGTGTTGGGGAACGATACCTGTCAGTATCAAAATCTCGTGAATGCATCGAAAGATATTTTGTACAAAGCCATTCACAATATAAAAGCTGGAGTACGTATTTCGGACATTGGACTGCTGATAGAAACCGAAGCCAAAAAACGTGGTTACAAAGTAATCAAAAATCTGACCGGACATGGTATCGGAAGAAAACTACATGAAGCGCCGGACGAAATACCTAACTTCAGGGACAAACAGAATACAACACGCTTTCGGAAGAACTCAGTTGTAGCCATCGAAACTTTTATTTCAACAACTTCAACTTATGCTGAGACTTTAAGGGATGGTTGGACCATGGTAGGAAATAAAGGCGGGTTTATGGCTCAACATGAACACACAATTATTGTAACCGATGGAAAGCCGGTTATTCTCACCGAGATGAACGGCATTTGGAATAATTGATAGATAGCTTGTGTCTTTCAGATGGCTTTTTTCCTGTATTGGAATGTGCGATGCTTCGTTTTAGCTTTTGAGTGCAAAGTTTGCTTTATAAGGCTAAAGTTTTTATCTTTGCGCCCGAAACAGACACCGGATGTTTGTCTTCCTTTTTATTAAATTCTACATTGTACATTGTCAAATTCTTAAATATCGCTACATAAAATGATACAGCGCATACAAACTTTATACTTGTTGCTTATAGCTATTCTTTCTATTTTTACCTTGTTTATGCCTTTTGCCGGTTTACTCAACAGTGCAGAAGCTCTGCAATATGTTGTGAACTATAAAGGTATTTTTCTGATACAAGCTACGGGCAATGTTTTTCAGGGAAATGTGTGGGCGCTGACTGCGCTTTCGGCATTGATTCCTGTGTTGGCGTTTGTGACGATCTTTCTTTTCAAAAAACGTTTGTTGCAAATCCGCCTTCTTATATTTAATCTGGTGCTTATGGCCGGATATTATGGTTTATTGTTTATCTATCTTTGGCAGGCAGGCGTTAAACTACAGGCCGACTGGTACCTCGAACTCGTCACCGCTTTCCCGTTGGTCAATATCATCCTTGGTTTTATGGCCGTTCGTGCGATTGGCAAGGACGAAGCGCTTGTAAAATCGCTCAACAGAATAAGATAAATCAAGCTTTTATTAAATAATGTCAAACGCCTCCGCTAAAGGGGCGTTTGTTGTTTGACGCTGTTGAACAATGGAAATGATTCAAACGTTTATTCCACAAGATGAATAAACAATGAAAATTAAACTAATATTGTCGGGCTTGTTGGTATTGCTGGCGCAAACTGCCTGCACGCAACAAACCAATACTCAAACAATGAAATACAATCAATTGACGAAAGAGGAAGCCGCGGTTATCCTTCATAAGGGTACCGAACGTGCTTTTACAGGCGAATATGTCGACAACAAAGCCAGCGGTACTTATGTGTGCCGTCAGTGCAATGCGCCTTTGTACACTTCCAAAGATAAATTTGAATCGCACTGCGGCTGGCCGAGTTTCGATGACGAAATTCCCGGTGCTGTGAAACGTGTAAGGGATGCCGATGGACGTCGTACCGAGATTGTTTGCAGTAACTGCGAAGGTCATTTGGGACATGTGTTCACCGGCGAAGGATTTACAGAGAAAGACACCCGGCATTGTGTGAATTCTATTTCGATGAAATTTATACCCGAAAATAAAACAAAGATGGAAAAAGCTTACTTTGCCTCAGGTTGCTTCTGGGGCACCGAATATCATTTTATGAAAGCAAAAGGAGTGTTGGAAACTACTGTAGGTTATATGGGCGGACATACCGAACAGCCCACGTACCGCGAGGTGTGTGACGGTAACACCGGACATGTTGAAACCGCCGAGATTGTGTACGATCCAAGCAAAACGAATTTCGAAGAACTCCTGAAGCTTTATTACGAAACACACGACTTCGAACAGGTAGGAGGGCAGGGACCCGATATCGGTGCGCAGTACCAATCGGTAGTGTTTTATGTAAACGAGGAACAAAAACAAATGGTGGAGAAATACATAAAGATTCTTCAGGATAAAGGCTATAGTCCCGCTACCGAATTGCGTGCAGCTCCTCGCTTTTGGCCGGCCGAAGATTATCATCAGGAATACTACGACAAGAAAAACGGTACGCCTTATTGCCATATTTATCGTAAGATTTTTTGAGCAACTGAGTAGTATTTACAATTTAAAGATTTACAATTTACAATTTAGGGAATCAGTAGTTGAATGATTGAGTTGGTATTTACAATTTAAAGATGACAATTTAGAAATTTACAATTTAAAGATGTACAATTTACAATTTAGGGATCAGTAGTTGAATAGTATTTGTTTGATTTATCCTCTTCCTCTTAAATTGTAAATGATTTGATTGTACATTCTTAAGTTCTCTGCTTACAAATATAACTCACCCCCTGAACTGCGGAGCTTTCCGTTGGTTCAGGGGGTGAATAGTATTTACTATTTACAATTTAAAGATGTACTATTTACAATTTAGAGAGATCAGTAATTGAATAACTGAGTTGGTATTTACAATTTAAAGATATACAATTTACAATTTAGAGAGATCAGTAATTGAATAACTGAGTTGGTATTTACAATTTAAAGATATACAATTTACAATTTAGAGAATCAGTAGTTGAATAACTGAGTTGGTATTTACAATTTAAAGATGTACAATTTACAATTTAGAGAATCAGTAGTTGAATGATTGAGTAAGTATTTACAATTTACCATTCAGGGGAATTAGTAGTTGAATAATATCCGTATGATTTATCTTCTTCCTCTTTCTCTTAAATTGTAAATTGTAAATGAATAAATTGTAAATGATTTGATCTTTTTCTTAAATTGTAAATTGTAAATGAATAAATTGTAAATGATTTAATTATAGCTTGGCAGACTTGAATATTCTTTTGAATAACGCAGGTGCTGATCTACATAGTTCTCGTCATAGCTTATTTTTACATCAGTAATTTTGCCCGAAGCATCCTTCACCAAGCTGTAAACCGGATTAACGAAACCGCGGTAAGGCGCCAGGTTCAGTTTCTTGTAGCGTTCGAGGACTTCGGCATGTAATGTTTGATCCACCTTTACGGCATAAGCTTCCACCAGTTTTTTACCACCTTCGAAATCGCCTGTTGAGCGGATGCGTTGTATTTCGGCTAGGAGTTGTCCGAACAAAGCACGTAGTTTTTGGTAGTCGTTCACCACAACGAAAGTTTCACCATCGCGTTTTTTCATTTCTATCACTTTGTCGGCTTTTCCTTTTTCGTACACCCAAGCAGCAATCAACTGACGGTTGCGCATGTGCGCTTCTTCAATGTTTTTTCCGGGTTGAATGCGGGTGAGCTGCGTCATCAATCCATTCATTATAAATTGATAATATTCGGCTTTGTAAGCTTCTTTATCGGGCAAAAGACCAAGTTCCACTATCTTCGGATCGGCCATATAATACAGCCCGAAAAGGTCGGCACGCGCTTCTTCTATTGTGGAACCGTAGGCTTTCAGCGCATCAGGATCGACACCTGGCAGCAGTTTGCCCGAACCATGACCAAGACATTCGTGAAGGTCGGTGTGCAGGTTATTGGTGATGGATGCAAAATCCTTGGCACGCTGGCGTTCGGTATCGCTCCACATAAATTCTTCGGCAAAGCCATTGCCCAGCGAAGCCTGATCGTAAGCTTCGGTGATGTTTTCGATGGTCACCGATTTCGAACCGTGTTCGGCACGAATCCAGTTGGCATTGGGCAGGTTCACACCGATAGGAGTGGCGGGATAACAATCGCCGGCAAGGATGGCAGCTGTTATCACCTTGGCCGAAACGCCTTTTACTTTTTCTTTTTTGAATTTCGGATCGATAGGCGAATTGTCCTCGAACCATTGCGCGTTGGTGCTTATGGTTTGGGTACGTTTTGTCGCTTCTACGTTTTTGAAGTTAACGATCGATTCCCAGCTTGCTTTCATGCCCAGCGGGTCGCCGTAAGTTTCGGTAAATCCGTTCACGAAGTCGACCTGCGAGTCCAGGTCCTTCACCCATTTGATCGAATACTCATCGTAGGTGTTCAGGTCGCCGGTTTTGTAAAAGCTTATCAAACTCCTGATCACTTCCTTTTGCTGATCGTTTTCGGCTACTGTCACTGCCTTTTCGAGCCAGCCCACGATGCGTTCGATGGCTTGTGTGTAAAGTCCGCCTACTTTATATGTCTTTTCCACAAGCTTGCCGTTTTCTTTTACAAGTTTGCTGTTCAGTCCGTACGAAATGGGAGTGCTGTCGTTCGGGTCTTTCATATTGGCATAAAAAGCTTCCACTTCGGGCTGTGTCACGCCTTCGCCATAGTAGTTGTTGCCCGAAGTGAGGATCAAATCCACGCCATCGGCCTGATTGGTACGTTTGGGATAGAGCGCCGGGTCGAAAATCACCGGAGTAAGTTGACTGATCAATTCATCTACTGTTTCGCCGGGTAGCAACACTGCGGCAAGCTCCTCTGCCTTGAGCGATTTCACTGCTTCGGCAAAAAATTCTTTTGTGAACTCAGGCGTAAACTTATCTTCGGAATAATGATGGTGAATACCGTTTCCCATCCAAATGCGTTTCAGATAGGTGGTCAGCTGACCGAATTGTTCCGAATTACGATCTCCTTTATAGTTTTCGTACACCGATTCAAGCGTGCGACGAACGGCCAGATTGTACTTGTTGTTCTGATCGTAAAGGATATCACGTCCTTCGAGAGCTGCCTGGTTGAGATAATAAATCAGCTCTTTCTGTTTGAGACTCAAGGATTCAAAATCGGGAACGCGATAACGCAAGATTTCTATATCGGCAAATTTATCCACCGAATAAGTGAAATCTTCGATAGCAGGTGTGGCGCTTTTCTGGCTGCCGCATGCTAATAAAACTGTTGTCATAAATGCGAGGGTTAGTTTTTTCATATAAGTTACGAATTGTTCGAATGAAACGAATTTCACGACTGTTTGTTTAAAGATACAAAAATAGCGATTTTATTTCGAAATGTGGAGATTCGCAGGCTGCTTTAAGGTCTAAAGTCAAAGGTCGAATGTGTAAAGTCTAATATCAAGGGTGTAAAGTCAAAAGTCAAAGGTCTATGGACAAAAGTCAAGGGTCTAATGTCTAAAGTCAAAGGTCTTGGACAAAAGTCAAGGGTCTAAAGTCTAAAGTCAAAGGTCTTGTCCTGAGACCGGAGACTGGAGACGGCGCAAGTGGTGGTTTACTGAAGGCAGATAGCGAAGTCTTGACCGGAGACCGGAGACTGGAGACCGGGGACAGGAAGAGTCGTATGTAACGCGTTGAGCGGCGTATGTAACTCGTTGAGCGACGTATGTATTGACCTTCGATGACGTATGTAACTCGTTGAGCGACGTATGTATTGACCTTCATGACGTATGTAACTCGTTGAGCGACGTATGTAAGTCGTTGAGCGGCGTATGTATCGACCTTCGATGACGTATGTAACACGTTGAGCGACGTATGTATTGACCTTCGATGACGTATGTAACTCGTTGAGCGACGTATGTAACTCGTTGAGCGACGTATGTAAGTCGTTGAGCGGCGTATGTATTGACCTTCGATGACGTATGTAACACGTTGAGCGACGTATGTATTAACCTTCGATGACGTATGTAACACGTTGAGCGGCGTATGTATCGACCTTCGATGACGTATGTAACACGTTGAGCGACGTATGTATTGACCTTCGATTGCTATTGTAACTACCTTCGATTGCTATTGTAAGGTTGTTAGAAGCCTTTGTATTGACCGTCGATTGCTATTGTATTGACCTTCGATGTCATTTGTTTGAGCGTCGATGCCATTTGTTTGATCGTCGATATCAATTGTTTTAACGTCAGCATCAGTTGTTTTAACATCAGCATCGTATGTATTGACCTTCGATGTCATTTGTTTGAGTGTCGATGTCATTTGTTTGATCGTCGATGTCATTTGTTTGATCGTCGATTGTAATAAAATATTTGCAAGAACTTAGCAACACTGCCTAAAAGGGAGTACGGTTCAACCGACGCTTCCTTGCTGCGTCGCAGATCCCGATGTATCGGGAGTCGTCCCGACCGCAGGAAGCATAAGTATTATAGAAATTTCCAAATGTCTTCAATTAATAAGTTGTCAAAGGTTTTGATGTAATCTTTTAATATGTTTTCTGTTTTCATATTTGGTCTAATGTCACAATAATAGACTCCGTCAAGTGGGTTTAGTTTTACAGTATATCCTTTAAAATGTCCTGGTAAAAATGTTGCGTTAATACCGTATTCGTTTTCTTGCTTTCTTTTCTTTCGTTGTACATCGTTCAAGAAAATCGCTATGTGTGGTGTGGATTTGTCGGTTAATTTGTTGTATAAAAATTTGTCAATAAAAATCTTGTCAATTCTGTCTTTACTTGATGTTTTGATTGAGCCAATAACTTTTATATTTTCTTCTTGTTCAATAATTAAATCGTGTTGGTAACTCATGCTAAAAGTTTCTTCTCCTTCAACAATGACTGGAACTTGAATTGTTCCTGATTTACATTTAATCCCAATTTCGGAAATTAGAAGACGAATAAAATGTTCAAATAAATCTCCATTTAGTTTTCGTGCTGTATTTGATTCACCAGCAGGCAAACCATCTAAAGCAGAACCAATTGATTGTTGAATCGTATATGTAGAGTTGTTAATTATGCTTCGAGCTTCAAAATCATTTTTGTCAATCGATTTTACAGAATGCAATAATTGAATAAATTCTTTTGAAGCGCGTGTAAATTCAGTTGAATCGTACATTAAATTTGAATTTATTGGTCTTGTAATTTGAAAATTACCTTCTTTTTTGTACTGATAAAACCGATAATGATTCTCATTCTGTGATACAATAATAGCCTGTAAATTATCACTTATGAATTTTAAATATTCATCACAAAATGAAATATACGCTTTAAGGTCTACGAAGTTGCTTTTATTCTTCGCTTTGTCTACAATATTCTTTAAATTCATCTTATTGAGTTTCTTCTTTTTTGGTTTTCAAAATCATATTTAATCCAAGTTTCTATACTCCATTCTTCTACAAGTTCAATTCTATTATATGCCCAATCTAAATATTCAGCAGATAAATCACAAGACATCCATTTTCGTTTAAGTTGTTCAGCACAAACAGGTGTTGTGCCTGAACCACAGAATGGATCAACAATTGTATCTCCGATATTTGAAGATGCTAATATCAATTTACGAATAAGTTCTTCCGGTTTTTGTGTTGGATGAGGTGTTTTTTCATGCATACCATTACAAGTTGTTGGAACCTCAATAATGTCTTGAGGAATCTCTAAAACATCTTTTGGTTTAGCACCAAGAGGATTTGGTTCCCATGAATTATTTTTGTTTTTCCCATTTCCAAATTGACTTGACTCAGCTTGTGGATGTGTCGGATATTTCAATGTATGTTCTCCATATGGTATTCTTATAGAATCAATGTTAAATGTGAATTTCTTGTCTTTTCTGAAATGTAAAATACTTTCATGACTTCTACCCCAATCAGAACCTAAATTTGCCTTGTTTTTATAATTCCATATAATCCAGCGACATGATTTGAAAAGTCTTGAAGCTGGATGTTTAATATCAGCTAATATTTCTGAAAATCCACAAATAAATAAAGTACCTGTTGGTTTTAATACTCTTGCTGATTCTTCGATCCATTTCATAGAGAATTTAATATACTCTTCTTGACTTTCAAAAGTATCCCAATCAGCTTTTTTAATATTATATGGTGGGTCGGCAAAAATCATGTCTACACTTGCATCTGGTAAAGTTTTTAACCATTCGATACTGTCCCCATGCCATAACTTTCCATTAGGGTGTTCGTAAAATAGTTTTGGAGCAATACTATCTAAAATATCATTCTCAATTCGTTGCCCTTTAAATGAAACCTCTCCGAAAAATGTAGGTAACTCTTTGTTTCTAATCATTGTCGTTCTCATTGTGTAATTTTTTTAAATATGACACTTTTTCTTCTGCTACTTTTAAAATTTTAATATCTACATTTTCATCCAAAATTTTATACGCAATTTGATCACTTAACCAATCGTTTAATAATTCTTGTTCACTTGTCTTAAAAAAAATCGCTAAACTTTTTATCAACTGTCTTGTTGGTGTTCTTTGATTTTTTTCAACTTTAGCAAGATGCGAATAGTCGACGCCGATATTTGTCGAAACATCTCTTAAAGTTAAACCTGCACTTTCTCTTAGTTCTTTAAGATGTTCTCCAAAAGTTGTGTGAATCTTTGTGTTTTCCATTTTGAATAAATATTTCCAAAAGTAATAAGATTAATCCAAATGGACAATATTTGTCCACAAAAGTATCTGTATTTTACACATCATTTTTTTTAGGGTTGGGCATAACATCAATATATACGCATTGTCCATATATTCCCTATATACTTATAAATACCATTGCGTATGTTTGCTGTATGTGTAACTGCTTGTATTTTTGTTTCCAAAGATAAATAACATATTTAACAACGCCAACATTTTAGGGGAAAATCTTAATAATTGTTGAATCAGCCTATAGGTTTGACAGTGTGTTGTTATTCCCTGTGTTTTTAAATAGGTTTTCGGCATTACTCCCGGTCAATTTATTTATCTTTGCATATATGTTACAAAACTTCATTTCCTCCAGCATACGTGCCGAATTGCCATTCGAACCTACCGAACAACAGGGTATTTTACTTGATGCGTTGGGCGAGTTTCTGATGTCCACCGATCCGGAAAAGATTTTCCTGCTCAAGGGATATGCGGGAACGGGAAAGACGTCGGTGGTAAGCGCTTTGGTGCGTGCGATGAATGCTTTGCAACAAAAAACAATGCTGATGGCGCCCACCGGACGTGCTGCTAAAGTGATTGCCGGTTATTCGGGTTTCCCGGCCTTCACGATCCACAAAAAAATATACCGTCAGAAATCGATGGCCGAATTCCGGTTTCAACTGTCGGACAATCTTTTTAATCACACGCTCTTTATTGTCGACGAGGCATCGATGATTTCGAATACGGGTGGCGATACTGAGTTTGGTTCGGGTCGCTTGCTCGACGATTTGATTGAGTTTGTGTACAGCGGCGATGGTTGTAGTTTGTTGCTTTTGGGCGATACGGCTCAGTTGCCTCCTGTGATGCAGCCTCACAGTCCGGCCCTCGAAAAAGACAAGCTGGCAGGCTATGGACTGAAGGTGCATGAGTTTACCCTGACGCATGTGGTGAGGCAGGCGCTGGAAAGTGGTATTTTGCACAATGCTACCCGGCTGCGCGAAATGCTGCTCGAAGACAAGACCGAAGCATTTCCCCGTTTCGAAACGGAAGGTTTTGCTGATATCCGCTATCTGAACGGCATGGATTTGATAGATGAAATTCAGCGGGCTTATAACGGAGTGGGAGTGGAGGACACCATCGTGGTGACGCGTTCGAACAAGCGTGCCAATATGTACAACAATGGTATCCGTAACCGGGTGCTGATGAAAGAGGATGAACTTACCAACGGCGATTTGTTGATGGTGACCAAAAACAATTACTTCTGGAACAAACCTTACAAAGAAATTGATTTCATTGCCAATGGCGATATACTTGAAGTAATGCGTGTGAAAAAGTCGCGCGAGATGTATGGTTTTCGTTTTGTGGATCTTACCTTGCGTTCGCTCGATTATGAATGGGAGATTGATGCTTTTGTGTGGCTGGATCTGCTTCAGTCCGATTCTCCGACGCATAGCAACGAACTGCATCAACAGCTTTTTCAGGCCATAGCCGAAGACTATCCCGAAATCACCCAACGACGCATGTTGGTGAAAAAGATTTATGAAAACGAGTTTTTTAATGCTTTGCAAGTGAAGTTTGCCTATGCTGTGACTTGCCATAAAGCGCAGGGTGGGCAGTGGAAAAAGGTGTTTATCGATCCCGGTCAGGTGGCAGATGAGCAACTGAACAGTGATTTCTACCGCTGGATGTATACTGCGCTTACCCGTGCTTCCGAAAATGTTTTCCTTGTGAACTTCCCGACGGAACACAGTTCCTAATTTGAGAATTCCTAATTTGAGAATTTGAAAATTTGAGAATTTGAAAATTTGAAGAGTGGGGCGGTGATAATTGACAGTTGTCTAAAGTCTAAAGTCAAGGGTCTAAAGTCTAAGGTCTAAAGTCAAAGGTCTGGAGACTGTTGACTGAAGTCCATTTTCACGATTCAACAATTCAACAATTCCACAGTTAAGTCAAAAGTCAAAGGTCAAAGGTCAAAGGTCAAAAGTCTAAAGTATAATGTCAAAAGTCAAAGGTCAAAAGTCTAAAGTCTGGAGACTGGGGACTGTTGTCTGGAGACCATTTTCACGATTCAACGATTCAACAATTCCACAGTTAAGTCAAAGGTCAAAGGTCTGGACACTGTTGACTGAAGTCCATTTTCACGATTCAACAATTCAACAGTTAAGTCAAAGGTCAAAGGTCTGGAGACTGGGGACTGGGGACTGTTGTCCGGAGACCATTTCCACGATTCCACGATTCCACGATTCCACAATTCCACAGTTAAGTCTAAAGTCAAAGGTCTAAAGTCAAAGGACTGGAGACTGGGGACTGTTGACTGGAGACTGGAGACCATTTTCACAATTCCACGATTGCCACATTGGCCCATTCTTTCGCTTTTTCTTCCAGATTTAGTACATTTTTACAATGTCACATTTTCAAATTAGTTTTTAGTTCTGTATCAATGCTGAAATATTTTGTAATTATTACAAATTGTTTTATTTGACTCCTTTTATTCTTGTTTTAGAGATTGTTCATTTTGTAAATGCTTGTATTGTAGTTTATTTGTTTTGTTTGTTTTGTGCTTTCATATCTTTGAGGCGATAGTAAAATGTAAGAATTATTTAAGAATAATGGTGAAATTGTAAGATTTTTTTCATTTACGATAAACAAATTCAACTTTCATAACATTATATAATTAGCTAAAAAATATTTTATTATATTTATTTTTTTTACCATATTATAAACGTTTAATTAATTACTTTAAATTTTAGATTTATGAATGCATTCCTTAAAAAGAGCATCTATCTGATTCTGTTTCTTCCTTTCGCATTGTTTTTTTCGAATTGCGTATCGGATGAGTATGATTTGTCGGATGGAGTAAATACCGAAATGACAATAGGTGGCGATTCCTTATCGGTTCCTATAGGTAAAACCAAACCAATCATTTTGGGTGATATGATTGATAGTTTAGGTGTCGATCTTATCGAGAAATCGACCAACGGTACTTTCTCTATTCGGGTAAAGGATTCGGTAGGTGTGAATATCACTGCCATTAATCCGGTAAGTGTAAATGTGGCGCCAATTACAATTCAGCCCATTGCCACGGACGTAGCTGATATTGTTTTTCCTGTTATTCAGCTCGATCCGGTATCCATAAGTTCTGTCATTGATGTGCCTGTAGCCAATACTGATAATCTGAAATTACCAGTAATTAAGAGTGACTACTATAAAAGTGTTACAATCACTAAGCCAGCGGGTGTAAGGGGAAATCAGAATTCCACTACTGCAGCGAGGTCAAAAGCGGCAGAAATTCAGTTTGGTCCTTATGAAGTGGAAGGTGGTAAATCGGTAACTCAATCGATCGATTTTACGTATGACAATATATTAAAGAAAATAAATAAAATATATTTTAAAAGTAACATTGTAACTGTTTCGTTTAATAAATCAGAAATTAAGAATGCAGGGTTTAATAGCTACGAAGATAAAATCGTTCGTTTCAGCATCAAGTATTCTTCCGATTTCGAACTGTCGGATGCAACAGGAGCCGGTGCGCGTATCGAAGGCAATGAGTTTATTATTGAAAATTCGGTTTTACCTGATCAGAACGTAGTGAATTTCACTTACAAAGTAAAGAGTCTTAATCTAAGCAATGTATCACAAATCGGAAAGCTTAATTATGCTACTGATATACCTTATAGTGTTAGATACAGCTTAACAGGTAGGGGAGATGAAAATTCTACAGTTGTAGGAAAACAGGTTGGCGTTAACGTGACTTTATCAGCAGCGCCTGGAGTGGAGGATTTGGATATTGAAACCAACCCCATTGTTTTGGCACAAAAAACAGGAAACTCTGCCATCAACGAAGTGGTAAATAACCTACCTGACGAAGTTGATGAAATCAAAACTCTCAATTTTAAAGAGGGTGCAGCGTTGAAATTAAATATTGCTAATCCGGGTATTTTACCTTTTGTCTTTTCGGCAGGATCATGTGTTGTGAATTTACCGAGCATGTTTATATTTAAAGCCTATCCGGGTTTGAACACAACTACAAATGTACTTACAATACCATATGCTGACTTGTTTGGAGAAAAAACAATAGGTATATCGGGAGTTAAGCTCAATAAAAAAGTGACGAATCAGGCCATTACTGTTACCGATAATTTTAGCTACAGTGTGAATAGCCTGACTGTAGCCGGAGCAACTACAAAACTTAGTACAACTCAGAGTTTAGGAACTAAAAGTTTAAAGGTTACCTCCAGTACAGTGGGTCTGGAAGTGAAGGATGCTACAGTTACAACAAAAAACATAACCATCGATATACCGACTCAAAAAACCGATTTTAAAATCAATCAGTTTGTATCGGCCGATGTAAAGAAAATCAATAAAGTTGCGTTGAAAACGCCGGCTACAATTACGCTTAAAATTGATGTAGCCAATCTTCCTGCGGGCATCGATTCGCTCTTCTTCCGTAATTACACTATCAAATTGCCTGCATCGATGAAATTTAAAACAGGCGATGTAAATGTAAACAACGAAGTGATTATCAACCGCGGATTTAAAGTAAGCGAAGGATTTACTAAAGTGCTTACACTGGAATCGTTTGATTTTGGAACTACCGGACTTACACTTACCAACGGCAATTTTGTGTTGAACGAAACCATAGATATGAGTGGAAGCGCTTACATCAAGAGTTCAAGCATTAACTCCTCGACATTGGGCAATGTAACAGTACAACCTAAAATTACAATCGGTACAATGCCGATAGCACAAATAGAAGGGCAGGTTGCGCCAAAGATTGATCCGGTGAGCGAAGTAATAACGCTTGATATTCCGGATATGCTCAAAGAAGGTGACAATAACCTGGATATTCAGAATCCGGTCATTACGCTCGAAATTGGGAATACAATGGGAATTCCTCTTGATTTGGCTATCACCCTTACTCCAAAAAGAAAAGGTGTGGCCATACCAAACTCAACAATCACAACTACAGTGAAGGTGGCTGCTGCTACTACGCTTGGCGAATTTAACTGGAGTAAATTCTGGTTGTCGAAAACAACTGAGGGAGTTTCAACAGGTTATACTTCGGTAATCGTAGCCAATTTGTCGGATATGCTTAAAACTTTCCCTGACGAAATTGAAGTAAAGGCTGTTCCTACCATTACGGGAACCAACCATAAAGTAGATTTGTATTCGAAGAAAAATGCGCTGAATGTGAAGTATTCGGTAAATGTTCCTTTTGATTTTGGTCAGAATTTCAGAATCCAATACCGCGATACAATTTCGGATTTGCAAAAAGATTTAAGTGATTATCTCGATTATGCCAGCAAAATTGATATCGTGGCGGTAGTAAGCAATGAAATCCCGATGGATCTTGCGCTTTCATTGGTGCCATTGGATATTTCGAATAAAGTGATTCCGGGAATTACAGTGAATGTAACTGATAAAATTAAGTCGTGCGACCTGAATGGAAAAGCACAGGTAAGCCTTATCACATTAGGAATTCAGGAAGTTCAGGAAGGTGCACTTAGCAAATTGAATGCATTTGATTATAAGATAAATGCAAGTAAAAACAGTACAGTTGCCGGAATACCTTTAAAGGCAAGTCAAACGGTTAGTATTGAATTAAGGGTTCGAATTCCTGGTGGAATTACTATTGATCCGGGAGAATAAAACTAATTATTTATACATTAAAATACTAACTATATAAATTTAAAGATTTATGAAAAGAGTAATTTTTTCGATAACTATACTCATCGCTTCGATGATTAATATATTTGCACAGGAGAATGTACGTTCGCTCTACTTCCTCAACGAATGGAGTCAGCGCAATACCCTGAATGCTTCTTTTGCTCCCGAAACCGGCTATTTTACATTGCCGGTGCTGGGTGGAGTGGAATTAAGTATCAATTCAAATGTAGGCTTGAATACATTTCTTTATCCTCCCGTGGATAACACGTTGAAATATACGACATTTATGCACAAAAGCGTGGGTGCTTCCCTGTTTCTCGATAAACTGGATCCGTTCTCGTATGTAGATCAACGGTTGAATCTGAATCTGCTTTCGTTTGGTTTTCATGGTTCAAACAGTGGTTTCTGGAATTTTGGTATCTCGCTGAAAGAAAAAATGAATATGCATCTTCCAAAGGAATTATTCAGATTGATGAAAAGCGGTATGACAGGTCCTACCAACACATTCGATCTGAAAGATCTTTGGGTAGAGCAAAGTAATTATGCGCAGATAGCCCTTGGTTATTCAAGAGAGATTAATTCGAAACTCAGAGTGGGGTTGACAGCAAAATTATTGGTAGGTCTTTCTTCGGAAAGGATTAAATACGATAAATTTGATGTGACTTTAAACAATGACGTATACAGTGTGAACGCCACCGGTCAATCGCAGATTGTTTCGGACATGATCAGCTTCGAAAAAGATGGACAGTATTATGATTTGACTCAGCCTTCGTTCAGTACTTCAGGATTGAAGCCTGCAGGTTATGGAGTTGCTGCCGATTTAGGGGTAAGCTATAAACCAATTCCTAAGCTTACATTGGCCGCCGGTATCAACGATTTGGGAATGCTTAAATGGAAAGCAAGTTCGATTAAAACAGGAATTGCTGCCAGTAATTTTTCATTCGCAGGTTTCAGAGAAGTAAACAGCGATAGCATTTCGGATCAGATGGATCAGATAGAGGAAGATGCAAAGAAACTTATCAAGTTCAAAGAAACGACAACTGTTGATGATTTGGTTGATAAAATACCGTACAATATAAATGTTTCGGCCGAATACAGTTTCTTAAATAACGAAAATCATGATATTTTGGTAGGTGTGCTTTATCGTAACTCTAAATATGCTTCGCAGGTAAGAAATGATGTAGTAGCATCGCTTACATTGAAACCGATGTCGTGGTTCACATTATCGGGAACTGCTGAGGTTACGAACGAGAACTTCAACCGTTATGGTGTGGGTATAAATCTGTCGCCAAGCTGGATTAATTTGTTTATAGCAGCCGATTATCTTGTTCCTAAAGTAAACAAACAGTATATTCCTATCGAAGATGCCAATTTAAACATTGCTTTTGGAGGAAGCATTGGCCTGGGAAAGGGAAAAGATTCGGACAATGATGGCGTGTCCGATCGCAAAGACTTGTGTCCTGATACACCAATTGATGTAAAAGTAGATAAAAAGGGTTGTCCGATTGATTCGGATGGTGATGGTGTTGCCGATTATTTGGACAAATGTCCGGATACGCCTGCCGAAGCTATTGGAAAAGTGGATGCCAATGGTTGTCCGCTCGATACAGACCAGGATGGTGTAGCCGATTATCTGGATCAGTGTCCGGATTCTCCTGCAGGAGCCAAAGGCTTTGTGGATGAAAAAGGATGCCCGGTTGATACCGATAAGGATGGTGTTTTCGATTATGCTGATAAATGTCCGTCAACACCTGATGGTGTAACGGTAGATTCCAATGGTTGCCCTGTTGATACCGATGGTGATGGCGTGGCTGATTATCTTGATCAATGTACTGATACTCCTGCAGCAGCAAAAGGTATGGTGGATGCCAATGGCTGCCCACTCGATTCTGATGGTGATGGCGTTGTAGATTATCTTGACTTGTGCAACAATACACCTGCTGAATACCGTGCGTTCGTTGATAAAAACGGATGTCCATCGGACAAAGACAATGATGGCGTAGCCGATTATTTGGATAAATGTCCCGATACACCGGCTGATGCACGTGGTATGGTAGATGAAAACGGCTGTCCGCGCGACACTGATGGCGATGGTATTTATGATTATTTAGACTATTGTCCTAAACTTGCAGGTGTGGCTTCGAACCATGGCTGTCCGGAACTTAAAAAGGAAATCCGGACCTTGTTCCAGAAAGCATTGCAAGGCATTCAGTTCGAAACCGGTAAAGATGTGATTAAAAAGGAATCGAACACCATCTTAAATCAGATTGCAAAGGTGCTTATAGATAATCCTACTTATCTGATCGAAGTTCAGGGACATACCGACAATGTAGGTAAAGCTGATATGAATCAAATACTTTCCGAAAAACGTGCCAATGCTGTTCGCTATTATTTGATTGCTAAAAATGTAGCCGAAAAACGAATTACAGCCAAAGGATATGGCGATACCAGACCTGTTGCAAGCAATGCCACAGCCAAAGGAAAAGCTAAAAACCGTCGCGTAGAATTCGTTGTTACTTTCGAAGAAGTGAAATTTGAATAACTTAAATTTGTAGTTAATAAGAAGGGGGTTGGTCATTAACTCCCTTTTTTGTTGGAAAAAAAATAAGGAAAGATGATTGTTGTTTGCTTGTATTTTAATACTTTTGCGCTCCGAAACTATCTGAGTTTGTTCGGTACATGCACTAAATGTAGAACAAACCGTTAAATGTAAAATCAGTAATTTATATAAATCATGGGAAGAGCGTTTGAATACAGAAAAGCTACAAAAATGAAACGTTGGGGTAATATGGCTCGCGTTTTCACAAAATTAGGGAAACAAATTACTATTGCTGCACGCGAAAGTGGCCCTGAACCCGATACTAATCCCCGTTTAAGAGTTTTGATTCAACAGTCGAAGAAGGAAAATATGCCTAAAGAAAATGTTGAACGCGCTATTAAAAAAGCAATTTCGAAAGATGAGGCAGATTACAAAGAAATGGTATACGAAGGTTACGGTCCCAATGGTATTGCCATTGTTATCGAAACTGCCACCGACAACCCAACACGTACCGTTGCTAATATAAGAAGTTATCTTACCCGTCACGGAGGTTCGTTGGGAACAAGCGGTTGCTTGCAGTTCCTTTTCGATCATAAATGTGTATTTAAAATTGCACCTAAGGATGGAGTTTCGTTAGAAGATCTCGAACTGGAACTGATTGACTTTGGTGTGGATGAATTGGTGGAGGATGAAGACTCAATTATTCTTTATGGCGAGTTCCAGTCTTATTCGTCGATTCAGAAATATCTCGAAGAAAACGGATTCGAAATCTTCAGCGCTGAATTCGAACGTATCCCTAACGATATGAAAGAACTTAACGATGAGCAAAAAGCACAGGTTATGAAGTTGCTTGATAAAATTGAAGACGACGAAGATGTTCAGAATGTATTCCACAATATGATTGAATAGAAATCGTTAGTTTCTTTTTTGTTATTAGAACAACAATGGTGAGACAATTGACTTAGGTTGAATGTCTCACCATTGTTGTTGATAAAGGAGCTTTTACTGTTGGTTCAAAAATTTATTAAATATTTCATTGATTTATAAATCCTATTTCTTATGTTTGTGTTTTAAATATTTATGTTTGTCTGTTTTATGTCAATAGAAAACCACTACCATTATTAATCGCTAAAATTAAAATAAAAGGATGAAAGTATTATTTATCGGAGGAACAGGAAACATAAGTTCGGCGTGTTCGGAGTTGGCCATTCGTCGTGGCATTGATTTGTATCATTTGAATCGTGGTAAAAGTGCAGGAATTCATAATGTCGGTGGCGCTAAAACAATTATTGCCGATATACGTAATATTGAAGAAACGAGGAAAGCCCTCGAAGGGCATCGGTTCGATGCTGTTGTCGATTTTATTGCCTTCGAGCCGGAACATATACAGGCGGATATTGATTTATTCAGTGGCAAAACAGACCAGTTTGTGTTTATAAGTTCGGCTTCGGTGTATCAAACTCCGCCCGAAAGTCTCCCTGTAATGGAGGAAACGCCGGCAGATAATCCTGTCTGGGAATATTCGCAAAAGAAAATTGCCTGTGAGCAGCTCCTGCGCGAAAATTATCTAAAAAATGGTTTTCCTTATACAATTGTACGTCCTTCGCATACTTACAGCAAGACACTGATACCGGTCGAAGGCGGTTATACCGTTTTACACCGCATGTTGAAGGGCTTGCCTGTGGTCGTTCATGGCGATGGTTCATCTGTGTGGACACTTACACATCATAAAGATTTTGCTGTAGGTTTGGTGGGTTTGCTTGGCAACAAGGAAGCCATTAACAATATCTTTCACATTACTTCGGATGAATGGCTTTCGTGGAATACTATCTACAAGATACTGGCAGAAGAGCTGGGAGTAAAAGCTCAATTGGTATATGCACCGTCCACTGTAATTGCCCGTTACGATAAGCAAATTGGCGATAGTTTGCTCGGCGATAAAACGCATAGTATGATTTTCGATAATAGTAAAATCCGTAGTTTTGTTCCGGATTTTGATCCGCAGATTCAGTTCAGGGAGGGAGCGAAGGAAATTGTAAAATGGTACAGAGAAAATACAATGGACAAAGCGCCCGATGAGAGGATAAATACATTGATGGATACAATCATAAACGATCTTGCCAAAGCCGGATGGATGTGATTTGTTGTATGGTAATAGTCCTACAACCAATAATGTCATTTTCCATGTTTCGGACAATGAATGCAGATATTATTGGTTTTAGAGCATTGCAAGTCGACCGGGTCTGAAGTTGATCCTTTTGTGTTTTGATATTTTAATCGCTCAATCTATAGAACGGAAACGATAAGGTCGTCTCGAATCCAAGTTTTCGAGCCAGTTGAACCGACGCTGTATTCTCCGACCGACAGGACCAAACCGGGAGGAATCCCCTTTCGATGCAGTCATCAATCAGTTTACAGCATATCAGTTCTGCATACCCATTGCCGCGGTACTTTTCGACGGTTTCAATTCCGATTTCAAGCAAATTTTCATGCACAAATGCTGAGAATACTGTGGCTGCTATTTCTCCCTTGTGCAGCAATGTAAATCCGCGCCCGTTGGCTTCAAAATCTTTGGCGTTATCCCAAAATTTCTGAGGAATAACGCTTCCGGTCATTTGTTCGAAGAGGAGCACATCGGTTTTTACAATTAAATCGTGTTCCGGAATTGTTTTTTTTTCAAATTGAGCGTATTTCCGGACATTGAAACTGAAATTCAGTCGCCCGTTTAATTCAATTTTTCCACTTGCTTCTTTCTCTGTATTTTCCGACGCATTGATGAGTGAATCGCCAAACAAATTGTTCAGCACATTGTCCCATTCGGGCGAAGAAGTGATCAGCCATTCATGTTTAGCTCTGATTTTTGCTGTGTTGAACGCATAAGATTTGAAACGTTCATTGAAGTCAATGTTGTTGGAGTCGCCCATAAGCAGCAACATGCCATAAGGATGAGCAATAAGCGCTGTACGAGGCTCCGTTGTATTGTCTACATAAATGACTCCGCTCACATGTTTTTCAATCACCGAACGGGCAAAAAGTACGTTTCTCTGCACTTCTTTGATCTGTTTTTCTAAAACAGAATATCTATCGGGAGCTAATAGTATCATAACTCAAAAAGATGTATTCACTTACCAGTTTTTAGTCGTATTCAAAAAGTTGGACTTTTCAATTTATCCTTCCATACTATCAATTGTATTATCGGTCACTGTGAACTGAACCATTGCCGATCCGTCGATGTTTGTAAAGTAGAAATTGATTTTATAGGTATAATCTTCTTCTGTATACTCATCTGTTGCTAAAAAATCTTTTTTTGCGTTGATCAGATTGTCCAGGGCCGGTAAAAACTTCGAGTTTCGGTTGGCAACATTCTTAGCCCTTACACCACCAAGTATTTTTCCACTTTCCTCAATGTTTGCATATTCGAATTCGGCTTTCAGGTCGGTACATTGTTTGCCTAAATTAAGAAAACTGACTTTCATTGTCGCAAGATTTGGTTTTTTATTATAAATGTACTTTGTTATTTGATAGCTGAGTTCATTGTCTCCACGGGTTCCCATTTTCATTGAGAGCGTATTTGTTTTTGATTTGTAAATAGTTCCTCCACCATATAATCCTGTACCATCAGTGGCTTTAGTATAACCCAGGCTTTTGGCTTTTTTATCAAATTCAGCTTGTGTGAGGCCGGTTAATGATCTGATTTCAGAAACTGCATTTTTCACTTCCGGAGCAAGCGGTTTGGCTGTTTTGTTTTGCGATTTTTCATCCGCTTTAGTCGTTCCGTTTTTGTTGGTAACATTATTTACTGCTCCTTTGGCTTTGTTCAATGCTCCCTTAAGTCCCTGAGCCTGTGTGTGACCAATTACCATACAAAGCATGACCACAAAAAACATTTTTACATAACTTTTCTTCATTTTACTTTCTTTTTTTTGATGTGATTATCTTTAAAACAAAAAATCCCGATTGCAGAGAATAAGTTTTTATTATTTAACGAACAAATATAGTTGATTTTTTCTAAAAATTCTAAAATTTGTGAAGTGTTAGTGAAATAGCTACAAGATTGTTAAACTGAAAGCAGTATTTTTGCAATTTAAGTATTGATTTCCTAGTTTTAAAACGAGATCTGTATCGCTCGAACAAACACATGCATAAATTCAACTTTTTTCAAAAATATATTCTCAATTGTTTTCTACTGGTTTTGCCTGTACTTGCCTGGAATATTCTCCTGACATCGCGATTGCCCCAAGCGTTTCAGCCGGAGATATTTGCAAAGGCTGTGCCGCCTGTCATTAGTATGAGTGAGAATGCTTTCAGGATATTACTATTTGCAATGATGTTTTTTATGCCACTTCGGATTTCGACAGCAAATCAAAAGAGAGGATTTGCTGTATATGTGGCCGGCGTATTGATCTACTTTGCTTCGTGGCTCGCACTTATTTATTTCCCCGAAAGTACCTGGAGTAGGAGTTGGACCGGTTTTATGGCGCCTGCATATACTCCTTTATTGTGGTTGGCAGGCATCGGTCTTTCGGGAGATAAATTCTATTTAAATCTTCATGTCGAAAAATGGGTGTATTATCTGTTAGCAGTTTTGTTTGCTCTGTTTCATAATCTGCACACTTACCTTATTTATATAAGATTGAACTAAGAGAAAACTACTGAATGAGGATTTTGAGTGTCGTTCTTTTTTATTGCTTTAAATTTTGTCTGGCTTTACTGTGTTTTCTGCCATATGTAAAGTAAATAACAAAACCTATGGCCATCCAAACCAGGAGTCGTACCCAGGTGTCGAGTGGGAGCGATGCCATTTCGATAATACAAATGAAGGCACCCATAATTGGAACAAAAGGTACCCACGGAGTGCGAAATCCACGGGGGGCATTGGGTTCTGTTTTTCGGAGTATAATGATGCCCAGACTTACAATTATAAATGCAAGCAAGGTGCCGATTGAAACCAATTCGCCCAATAATCCGATGGGGAAGAAGCCTGCAAAAAATGCGGAAAACAAACCCGTAACTATTGTAGCATTGTGTGGCGTTTTGAATTTTGGATGCACTTTTGCAAAACTTTTCCAGAGCAAACCATCGTGCGCCATAATGTAGAAAATACGCGATTGCCCCATTAGCAAAACGAGGACTACCGAACTCAATCCTGCGATGGCGCCCAATTTTACGATCGGACTTAACCAAAGCAAGTTCGAACCAAATTTATCAATGGCAATAGCTATTGGTGCCGGTACATTCAGATCTTTGTAATTTACAATCCCTGTAAGCGTAAGACTTACAGCGATATATAATACAGTACAAACTGCCAGCGAAACCAAAATGCCTATCGGCATGTCGCGCTTTGGGTTGATGGCTTCCTGCGAAGCAGTGGATACAGCATCGAAACCAATGTATGCAAAAAAGATAACGCCCGAAGCTGTCAGGATGCCCGACCAACCGAAATGTCCCCATGTTCCTGTGTTTTCGGGAATAAAAGGAGTCCAGTTGCTTACTTCGATGTGCGAAATGCCAAAACCAATAAATAAAAGAATCACTGCAACTTTAATAATTACAATGATATTGTTGAGTTTGGCTGATTCTTTAATCCCAACGATTAATAATGTCGTCATTATTCCAACTATAAATATTGCCGGAAAATTAATAATAGCACCAGAAGTGTGCCAACCGTTGGCATCGAAGATAAACGGACTTTGGCTGATGGAAGCAGGTAAATGTATATTAAAGTACTCGAACAAACTTACTACATATCCGCTCCAGCCTACAGCCACCGTGGCCGAACCGAAGAGGTACTCCAAAATTAAATCCCAACCGATGATCCATGCAATAAACTCACCCATTGTAGCGTAGCCATAAGTGTAAGCGCTTCCCGAAATCGGGATCATGGAAGCAAACTCGGCATAGCAGAGTCCGGCAAACATGCAACCTACAGCCGATATGGCAAATGAAATGGCAACGGCCGGGCCTGCATACATGGCGGCAGCCGAACCTGTCAACACAAATATCCCTGCACCGATAACACAACCTATGCCTAGCAACACAAGATTCATAGCAGTGAGATGACGTTTTAATGAATTATTTTGCTGCGCCTCGGCTTCAAGCTCAAATAAAGTTTTCTTTATAAACAGGTTTTTAAACATGTGAATGTGTTGGATGTTGTCGGTTTGTAATCTGAATTAGTTTTTTGCTTTTAATTCGTATATATTTCGTGCAAAAATAATGCTTTTTATTTCTTTTTATGCAATAATTGGGATCAATTTGAAATTTTATGTGAAGCAATCCTGTATGATTGTCTGATTTGCTGACAGCAGCAAAGTTATGAAGAAGTTAAAAAATCAAAATATTTTTCTTTAGATTTAGTTTGAAAAGAATCTGTGTTTTTTAACTGTTTTGAAATTAGCTGATTAATGTCATTCTTATTTGTTTTGTTCATGTAATTGGTGAGCTAAAATCAGACAGAAAATAATTGCAAAAAAAGAATAAAGATTCAAATTTTTGTAGTTCCTTTGCAGCGTTTTTTGAGCTATAAATTCAAAAAGGTGTTATGAGTAATTTGTCACTGTTTTTAGCAGTATTTCTGACAGGAATCATTTTGGTAGTAGGTGGACTGGGAATGGCTATTTTGTTATCCCCAAAATCGTTCAACCCTCAGAAGGGCGAACCCTATGAATGCGGAATTCCAACCCACGGAACTTCGTGGATGCAATTCAAAGCCGGTTATTATCTTTACGCTATTCTTTATTTGATGTTCGATGTGGAAGCAATATTTTTGTTTCCATGGGCTACTATTGTGCGTGAACTTGGTGTGCCGGGCTTGACTAGTATTTTATTTTTCTTATCAATCCTCGGGCTTGGATTAGCCTACGCATGGAGAAAAGGAGTGTTAAAATGGAAGTAAAAAATATACACATAAAAGGTATTCCGAATGAGGAATTCAATGATAACGAATACCTCGAAAACTATGTCGAAGAACTGAAAGCCAACGGTGTAAATGTTGTTGTCAGTACGCTCGACGATATGATCAACTGGGGTAGATCCAATTCTATCTGGCCACTTATTTTTGCCACAAGTTGTTGTGGTATCGAATTTATGGCTACAGCAGCAGCGCACTACGATATATCACGTTTCGGCATGGAGGTAACGCGTAATAGTCCACGTCAGGCCGACCTTATGGTGGTTTCGGGTACTATTGTTCACAAAATGGCTCCACTTATCAAACGTGTGTACGACCAAATGGCCGAACCAAAATATGTATTGGCCATGGGTGGTTGTGCTATTTCGGGCGGTCCCTTTATTAATTCGTATCACGTAGTAAAAGGTGTCGATACCATCATCCCTGTGGATGTTTATGTGCCCGGCTGTCCGCCTCGTCCTGAATCTTTGTTTTACGGATTAATGCAATTGCAACGTAAAATTAAAGTAGAACAATTCCTCAAGAAACCCGAACGCGTAGAAGGAAAATAGAAATTCAAATGGAAAAAATAAAACAGATCATAAAGGATACAATTAAAGAAGCTGTATTCGACGTTAAGGAAAAACTCACGATATCGGTTGAGCCTAAAGACCTCCATCCCTTATTAAAAACGCTCCATGACAACAAGGAACTGCCATTTGATTATCTTGTTTACCTGATAGGAATGGACTGGGGCGAAAAACTCGGCGTTATTTATTTACTTTCCTCTTCCAAAGATCCTTCGAAGGAACTTATTGTAAAAACCGGAACATCCGATCGCGAAAATCCGCTCCTTTACTCCATTACCGATTTATACGAAACTGCTCATTTCAACGAACGCGAAGTGTTTGCCATGTACGGCATCAGGTTTATCAATAATCCTGACATGCGTCGTTTTCTTTTAAACGACGATTGGGTTGGATTTCCTATGCGCAAAGATTATGATGCAAATCCTGAGTTAAATCCAGTTTCCATCATCAGTCGTGAAATGATTGATACCGCTGCACGCATAATGGAAACAGCTGATGGACTGAAAGAAGAAATTGTAAATATATTTGAACAAGACGATTATATTATAAATATAGGCCCTCAGCATCCTTCCACCCACGGTGTAATGCATTTCCGTACGGCTTTGGATGGTGAAATTGTGAAAAAGATAGATGTACACAGTGGTTATATTCACCGTGGCATCGAAAAACTGTGCGAAGGCATGACCTATCCGCAGACACTGCACTTCACGGACCGATTGGATTATCTGTCGGCTAACATTAACCGTCATGCGCTTTGTATGTGTGTGGAGAAAGCCGGAGGAATTGAAGTTCCCGAACGTGCTCAGTACATTCGTACCATTATGGATGAATTGAACCGCATCAGTTCGCACCTGCTGGCATGGTCGGCTCAAACCAACGATTTAGGCGCTACTACTGCTTTTATATACGGTATGCGCGAACGTGAACATATCCTCGATATTTTTGATAAAACATGTGGAGGACGTTTGATTATCAATCAGAATGTGATTGGTGGTGTAATGTTCGATATCTACAATGATTTTCAGAAAGATGTAAAGGCATTTATTCCTTACATGCGAGAAAAATTAAAGGAATACGACCGTTTCTTCTCGCACAATGTAATTGCGTTGGGCCGTATGGTAGGTATTGGAAAGTTACAAACTGCCGATGCTGTTAGTTATGCCGTTACCGGACCTGCCGGACGCGCTTCGAGTTGGTCATGCGATGTGCGTAAATATCAACCTTATGCACTTTACGATAAAGTAGATTTCAAAGAAATTATCCGTAACGAAGGCGATTCATATGCACGATATATGAACAGGCTCGACGAAATAGAGGAATCGCTCAAAATAATTGAACAACTGATCGACAATATTCCTGAAGGTGATCATTGTGCTAAAACCAAAGCCATTATAAAACTTCCCGAAGGTGAATATTTTCAGGGAGTTGAAGCAGGTAAGGGTTTATTCGGAGTGTATATCGAAAGTCGCGGCGACAAAACGCCTTATCGTATGAAGTTCCGTTCGCCCTCAATGGCATTGGTATCGGTGATGCCACTAATCTGTAAGAACGAAAAAATATCAGATTTTATTGGTATTGGCGGTTCGATGGATTATGTAATTCCGGATATCGACAGATAAATCCATTTAGCATTTATATATTTACTATTTACTATTTGCAATTTTAAATTGTACGAAGAGAAAAATATATGTTTCAAAGTTATTCTCAACCTTTAGAATTTACGAATCTGACAAGCTGGATCAATTCCGTTTTGACAGAAAACTTACCTGAGTTCTGGGCTATCTTTATTGAACTGATTCTTGTAGGCGTGGCTTTGCTGGCGGCTTATGCTGTTTTTGCCATGATTTTAATATATGTCGAACGTAAAATTACGGCATTCTTTCAGGCACGTGTCGGTCCGAACAGGGTAGGGAAGTATGGTGTTTTCCAAACAGTGGCAGATGTGCTCAAAATTCTGATAAAGGAAATTATCCATATCAATAAAGTGGATAAGTTTCTGTTTTATGCTGCTCCGTTTTTCATGATTGTGGCTTCAATGCTTACCTTTGGCGCCATTCCTTTTGGAAAAAGTTTACATGCCATCGATTTCAATATCGGTGTGTTTTACGTTACTGCCGTTTCTTCGCTTGGTATTATCGGCGTTTTGCTGGCCGGATGGTCCAGCAACAACAAGTATTCCATGATTGGAGCCATGCGAAGTGGGGCGCAGTTTGTAAGCTATGAGCTTTCGGCCGGTTTCGCGTTGATGACTATGGTGGTGCTTTCGGGAACTATGCAATTCAGTGGAATGATTGAAAGTCAGACTTATTGCTGGAATATTTTCAACGGACATATTTCTTCAATCGTAGCTTTTATTATTTACCTTATTTCAGGTCATGCCGAAACCAATCGTGGCCCATTCGACTTACCCGAAGCAGAATCGGAACTCACAGCAGGTTATCATACCGAGTATTCAGGTCTCCAGTTTGGATTCTTTTACCTGGCCGAATACCTCAATATGTTTATTATTGCTTCCATTGCCACTACAGTTTTTCTGGGTGGTTGGTTACCTTTGCAAATCAGCGGTTGGGATGGATTTAACCAGTTAATGTGGTATATTCCTTCGTATCTGTGGTTTTTAGGAAAAGTGTCGGTCATGATTTTTCTTAGTTTGTGGGTGCGTTGGTCTTTCCCGCGTTTACGTATCGACCAGTTGCTCAACCTTGAATGGAAATACCTTTTGCCAATCAACCTGGTAAATATTCTGGTAATGGTGATTTTAGTATTAACCGGTTTGACGTTGACGGATATTTTTTAAACAGAACAAAGACGAAAGACAAAAGACGAAAGACAAAAGACGAAAGACAAAAGAAGAAGGTCAAAAGTCTACAGTCCACGGTCTACAGACTTAGATAAAAGAACAAAGACAAAAGACAAAAGACAAAAGACGAAAGACGAAGGTCAAAAGTCTACAGTCCACGGTCTACAGACTTTAGACAAAAGAACAAAGAACAAAGACAAAAGACAAAAGACAAAAGACTAAGGTCTACAGTCCCCGGTCTACAGACTTAGATAAAAGAACAAAGACAAAAGACACAAGACGAAGGTCTACAGACTTTAGACAAAAGAACAAAGAACAAAGAACAAAGACAAAAGTCGAAGGTCTACAGTCTCCGGTCTACAGACATAGATAAAAGAACAAAGACAAAAGAATAAAGATAAAAGATCAAAGGCAAAAGATATTAGAACCTGGACAAAAGAACAAGGATTAAAAACAAAAAAGAAATGAGATCATTTTCACAATATATATCAGATTTATTCGGAGGGGTTAATTCATTGCTTACCGGTTTGTCGGTGACATGGAAGGAACTCTGGACGAAGAAAGTAACGCAGCAATATCCCGAAAATAGGGATACATTGGTTATTTCGGAGCGTTTCAGAGGAGAACTCATTATGCCGCACGACGAAAACAACGAACATGCCTGTACTTCTTGTGGTATCTGCCAAATGAATTGTCCGAACGGAACTATTCAGGTGATTTCAAAAATGATTGAAACCGAAGATGGAAAGAAGAAGAAAATTCTGGACAAGCATATTTTCGATCTGGGCATGTGTACATTCTGTAATTTATGTGTAATTACCTGTCCTTCGGATGCTATTGTGTTCACAAATCATTTCGAAAATGCAGCTTTTACACGTAAAAATATGGTGCATCAACTCAATCACGAAGGATCGAAGTTGAGGGAGAAAAAAGCGGCTCCGCAAGCTTCGCCAAAAGGACCGGAGAATCAGGTTAATTGAGTTGAACTCTTAATTTAAAAACGATTATACTCAGTTATTTTCAAATTGGCATATCTTCAAATTAGCATATAGGCACATTATTCTATGGCACAACAAATTATATTTTACATTTTAGCACTGATTATTTCTGTATTTTCAGTGATGGCAGTCACCTCAGGACGTTTGATTCGTTCGGCTACTTACTTGTTATTCGTACTTCTGGCAACTGCCGGTTTGTATCTTTTATTGGGCTACACCTATTTGTTTGCTGTTCAGACAGCGGTGTATGCCGGTGGTATTATGGTGCTTTTTATCTTTGCTATTTTGCTGACGCAGAAACCCGGCGATCGTATCACGCCCGAATCGTTGAAGCAGCGCACATTAGCCATTGTATTGTCAATTGTCGGGGCTTTGTTTTGTGGTGTTATTATCTTCAGCAATATCAAAAAAGTATACACTTTGGTGGAACAAACCGAAATTGATACAAAACACATTGGTATGACGCTGATGGGAACAGGCAAGTTTCAGTACATGCTGGCATTCGAAGCCGTGAGTATTCTGCTTTTAGCTTGTATTGTGGGTGCTATTATGATTGCCCGCAAACGATCGTAAGATAATTTATTTGTAAATAATAAAATAGAA
Organism: uncultured Paludibacter sp.; assembly: GCA_963678465.1. Classification (GTDB taxonomy): domain Bacteria; phylum Bacteroidota; class Bacteroidia; order Bacteroidales; family Paludibacteraceae; genus Paludibacter. The sequence continues at coordinate 1,466,605 of OY782858.1, read as the reverse complement.
AATTAAAATGGGTGACATTTTTACAAACTTCTTTTCGGGTATCGTACCGTTGGAAGCCTACATGGTAGTAAGTTTGATTATGTTCTTTTCGGGGGTTTATGGTTTCCTTTCCCGTAAAAGTCTTTTGATGATTCTGATTTCTATAGAATTAATATTGAATTCGATAGATATAAATTTTGCGGTTTTCAACCGTTATCTCTATCCCGAAAATATGGAAGGATTCTTTTTTGCTCTTTTCACTATCGCCATTTCGGCTTGCGAAACTGCTGTTGCCATTGCTATTGTTATCAATATCTATCGCAACCTGGGCCATGTGGAAGTGGATAGTCTGAATGAACTTCAGGAACCTGCCGAAGTTGCAGAAAATACAGAGGTGTCGAAATAAGTTGTTGATTACTATCAAAAGAAAATTTTAAAATTGTAAATCAGAAAAGATGCAATATACATTATTAATACTAATCCTACCATTGTTGAGCTTTGTGGTGCTGGGACTGATGGATACCAAATGGAAACCCAAAGTGGCCGGAACTATCGGAACTACTGTTCTGGGTATCGTAACTTTGCTTTCGTATTACACGGCGTGGATGTATTTCAGCTCGGCCGATATAAGTGGAACCTATCAGAAAATAATACCATTTCAGATGGAGTGGTTAAGATTCACCGAACATCTTCACATCAATCTGGGCATTTTGCTCGATCCTATTTCGGTAATGATGCTGGTGGTTATTTCAACGGTTTCGTTGATGGTGCACATCTATAGCCTTGGTTACATGAAAGGTGAAAAAGGATTCGAACGTTATTATGCTTTCCTTTCGCTCTTTACCTTCTCGATGTTAGGACTTGTACTGGCTACCAATATCTTCCAAATGTATATTTTCTGGGAGCTGGTGGGTGTTTCATCGTATTTGCTGATTGGATTTTATTATACTAAGCCCGAAGCTGTTGCTGCTTCGAAGAAGGCATTTATTGTTACCCGTTTTGCCGATTTGTTTTTCCTTATCGGTATTTTGTTCCTTTCGTTTTATACAAAAACATTTGATTTCGGAATTTTGACTTCGGGCGATGCAAGTGTTTTTGCAAGCACAGCAGGCGCTTCGTTTATGGGAATTTCGGTGATGAGTTGGGCTATGGCGCTTATTTTTATTGGTGGCGCCGGTAAGTCGGCCATGTTCCCTTTGCACATTTGGTTGCCCGATGCTATGGAAGGCCCTACGCCTGTTTCGGCATTGATTCATGCTGCCACTATGGTTGTTGCAGGGGTTTATCTGGTGGCACGGCTTTTCCCTGTATATGTGTTATATACTCCTGATGTTTTACACGGCATTGCTTATGTAGGCGCATTTACTTCGCTCTTTGCTGCTGTAATTGCGTGCGTACAAACCGATATTAAACGTGTACTCGCGTTCTCTACAATTTCGCAAATCGGATTTATGATGGTGGCTTTGGGAGTTTCCAAAATGGGTGGAGAAGAAGGACTCGGTTATATGGCCGGAATGTTCCACCTCTTTACGCACGCTATGTTTAAAGCTTTATTGTTCCTGGGAGCCGGTTCTATTATTCATGCCGTTCACAGCAACGAAATGAGCAAAATGGGCGGCCTGCGAAAATATATGCCGTTTACCCACTGGACATTTCTTATTGCTTGCCTGGCCATTGCGGGTATTCCTCCGTTCTCGGGATTTTTCAGTAAAGACGAAATTCTGACTGCTGTTTTCAATTTTAATCCTTATTTCGGAGCATTGATGACTTTTACAGCTGGTCTGACTGCATTTTACATGTTCCGTTTGTATTATAATATTTTCTGGGGAAAAGAACACAAACATGCTCACACTCCTCACGAATCGCCATTTGCAATGCTCTTTCCATTGATATTTTTGGCAACTGTAACTATTTTTGCCGGCTGGGCCATTCCTTTTGGCAATTTTGTAAGCAGCGATGGGGTAGCATTCCATAGCGAACTGGATATGACAACGGCCACCATAAGCGTTGTTGTTGCGCTCTTGTCGATTGCTTTGGCCACCGTATTCTATATGAAGGACAGCAAAACTCCGGCGAAACTTGCTACTACCTTTTCGGGCTTACACAAGGCGGCAAGTCACCGTTTTTATGTGGACGAAGTGTATATGTTTATTACCAAAAAAGTTATATTCAATAATATATCAACCCCCATTGCCTGGTTCGACCGTCATGTGATTGATGCCACCATGAATGGATTTGCTAATGTTACTCAATGGACTTCGAGACGCATTAAAGGGTTCCAGTCGGGCGAAGTGCAGCAATATGCTTTCGTTATTTTGCTGGGAGCTATTATGATAGCCGCGTTGGTGATATTTGTTTAATCGCTGTTTATGTAATTGTGAATCGTAAATTTTACAAGATATGAATTTCTTATCTATTTTCGTACTTATTCCTCTTTTGATGATGATAGCGTTGTTCTTTGCTAAGAACCGTGGTCAGATCAATTTCATTGCGGCTACAGGAGCTACTATCTTGCTCGCGTTTTCGGCAATACTAACCTATATGTATCTTGCCGAACGTGCTTCGGGGAATGTGGCCGAGATGCTTTTTCGCGCCGATGTAGTTTGGTATGCTGCTTTCAATATCCATTATTCGGTGGGCGTTGATGGGGTGTCGGTGGCTATGCTTATACTTACTTCTGTCATAGTATTTACCGGTGTTTTTGCTTCGTGGCGCATCGATCCGCTTCCGAAGGAATTTTTTCTGTGGTTTTGCCTGCTTTCGATAGGGGTGTACGGCTTCTTTATTTCCATCGACTTGTTCACAATGTTTATGTTCTACGAGATTGCATTGATCCCGATGTACCTGCTCATTGGTATTTGGGGAACAGGCAAAAAGGAATATGCAGCCATGAAACTAACTTTGATGTTGATGGGAGGTTCGGCATTGTTACTTGTTGGTATTTTAGGAATTTATTATTTTTCAGGAGCTGAAAGTATGAATATCCTTGATATAGCACAAAAAACAATTCCGCTCTCGGCACAATATTATTTATTTCCGCTCACCTTTATGGGCTTTGGTGTGTTGGGCGCTTTGTTTCCTTTCCATACATGGTCGCCCGATGGTCATGCTTCGGCGCCAACTGCTGTATCGATGCTTCATGCAGGGGTGTTGATGAAACTGGGTGGATATGGTGCTTTCCGCGTGGCAATGTATCTGATGCCCGAAGCGGCGCACGAAATGGCCTGGATTTTCTTAATTCTTACAGGTATCAGTGTGGTTTACGGCGCTTTCTCGGCTGTTGTTCAAACCGACCTGAAATATATCAATGCTTATTCGTCGGTAAGTCACTGTGGATTGGTGCTTTTTGCCATATTGATGATGAACGAAACTGCCATGACAGGTGCCGTTATGCAAATGCTTTCACACGGATTAATGACAGCATTGTTTTTTGCCCTGATCGGTATGATTTACGGACGAACTCATACGCGTTTGATTACTCAAATGGGTGGTTTAATGAAAATATTGCCTTTTCTGGGTGTTAGTTATGTAATTGCCGGTTTGGCTTCTTTAGGTTTACCCGGTTTAAGTGGGTTTGTGGCCGAAATGACAATTTTCGTTGGTTCATTTCAGGAAACCGATACTTTCCATCGCGTGCTGACGATAGTTGCTGCTTCATCCATTGTAATTACAGCGGTTTATATTCTGCGTGTAGTAGGTAAAATTCTGTTTGGTAAAATTCAGGATCCGCATCACGAAGAACTTACCGACGCCACCTGGTGGGAACGCATTTCGGTGGTAACGCTGATTATTGCTATTGTTGCCTTAGGCTCACTGCCCTTGTGGATATCGAATATGATACACGATAGTTTGATGCCGGTAGTGAATAATTTATTGAGATAAGCGCCGGCTTAGCATTTAGAAAAAGTAATTACATTGAATTGTAAATCGTAACTGATAAAATTGAATATTATCAATATGGACTATATAAGTTTTCTACAATTACACGACGAACTTTCGCTGCTGGCAGTGATAGTGATACTTTTGATCTACGATATTTTTGGTGGAGAAAAGAGCCTTCGTTATTTTCAGCCTGTGGCTATTGTTCTGTTTTCGGTACATACCTTACTCAACTGTGTACCACGTAATCCCTTCGAAATAGCAGGAGGAATGTACAACTATGTTCCAATGCTTACTTATGTAAAAACAATTTTGAACGTAGGAACAATCATTATTTTTCTGCAGGCGCATCACTGGCTCAATGGCGAAGAAAGTATTGTGCGCAGGGGCGAATTCTATTTCCTTACACTTTCTACTTTGCTCGGAATGTATTTGATGATGTCGGCCGGACATTTTCTTTTGTTCTTTATAGGTATCGAAACAGCTGCTATTCCTATGGCTACCCTGGTGGCATTTAATAAATACAATCACAAATCGGCCGAAGCAGGTGCAAAATATATTCTGAGTTCCGTTTTTGCTTCGGGTATATCGTTGTTTGGTATGTCGATGATTTATGGCGCTACCGGAACTTTATATTTCAACGATTTGTCAGTGCTGCTTACCGGCGGTCCGCTTCAACTTATGGCGTTGGTGTTCTTTTCGGTGGGACTGTTCTTTAAAATATCGCTTGTACCTTTCCACCTGTGGACACCCGATGTTTACGAAGGAGCTCCCACAAGTATCACTTCTTATCTTTCGGTAATCTCAAAAGGTTCGGCTGTGTTTGTTTTGTTCACCATATTTATAAAAGTATTTGGCAATATGGTGGATCAATGGCAGGCAATGCTTTACGGTATTATCGTCATCAGCATTACGCTGGCCAACGTTTTTGCCATTCGTCAGCAAAATCTGAAACGCTTTCTGGCTTTTTCGTCTATTTCGCAGGCAGGTTACATTTTGTTGGGCGTCATTAGCGGAACAGCTATAGGTATGAGCTCACTTGTTTATTATATTTTAGTGTATATGTTCTCCAACCTGGCTATTTTTGGTGTGGTTTCGGTCATCGAAAACCGTTCGGGAAAAATCAACATAAAAGATTACAACGGACTGTATCAAACCAATCCCAAATTAAGTGTGGTAATGATGCTGGCGCTCTTTTCGCTGGCTGGTATTCCTCCCTTTGCCGGATTCTTCAGTAAATTCTTTATTTTCTCAGCGGCTGTTCAGCAAGGTTTCTATGTGTTGGTATTTATAGCGCTCCTCAATACTGTTATTTCATTGTTTTATTATCTGATAGTAGTGAAAGCCATGTTTATCAATAAAAATGAAAATCCGATTGAAACAATAAAGAGCGATTTCCCTGTGAAATTAAGTCTCGTTGTGTGTACTATCGCCATTGTGTTGGTCGGATTAGTAAGTACAATATATAGCCAGATTTCAATACTTGGTTTCGGAATATAAAGAACAGCTAAATAGTTTCGGGTTTCGGGTTTCGGGCAATTGATAATTTGAAGATTTGAGAATTTGAGAATTTGAGAATTTGAAAATTTGAGGAGTTTCGGGCTCAGTAGGCGATTCCACAGTTCTACGATTGGCATATTAGTATAATTGGCACATTGGTATATTGTCTTTGTTCTTTTGTCTTTTTTCATAAATAGTTCATTAAATATCCTTACTCACATAAGTATAAGCAGCCGTGAATATCTTTGTATTTGAGGCTGTTTTATTATAATATTCTGGTCTATATTTTTTTATCGATACTGATGAAATGAATCTAAAGAGCAATCTCTTTCAACTAAAATGAAATTATAAGCAACTGAGAAGCAAAAAAATCAATCTGAGAAGCAATTCCTTCTAACTAAAATGAAATTTTAAGCAACTGAGAAGCAAAAAAAGCAATCTGAGAAGCAATTCCTTTCAACTAAAATGAAATTTTCAGCAACTTAGAAGCAAAAAAATCAATCTGAGAAGTAATTTCTTCCAACTAAAATGAAATTTTCAACAGCTGAGGAGCAAAAAAATCAATCTGAGGAGCAATTTCTTCCAACTAAAATGAAATTTTAAGTATCTGAGAAGCAAAAAAAATCAATCTGAGGAGCAATTTCTTCCAACTAAAATTGAATTTTAAGGATTTGAGGAGCAATAGTAACAAGCTAAAATGCAATAAAAGGGTTTATTCAATAAACTGTGTCAGGAGGGATAATTAATTGATATTCCATCTTTGTTCTACGATAAAAAGAACCACAAAAGAAGATGTAACCTTTTGATATAATTGCTATAACAAAAATGATTTTGTGATTCTTTTGTTTCCTTTTATGGTTATATTTCTTTTTGATTAGGCGAGATACAGGAAAATTATATACAAAAAAATCCGAAATTCAATACTGAATTTCGGATTTTTCTTATGATTAATAGCCCAAAAGACTACACTGTGAATGTTTTTATTTTTTCCACAATTTACTCATTTCTTCCAAGGTTTTTCCTTTGGTTTCGGGTACCATTTTCCATACAAATATAGCAGAAAGTACCGACATTACACCGTAAAGAACATAGGTGAATGTAATGCTGAATGCTTCGAGCGATGGGAAAGTGGACGAAACCACAAAGTTAGCAATCCATTGTGCGCCAACTGCAATAGCAACTGCTTTTCCGCGAATTGTGTTGGGAAAAATCTCTGAAATCAGCACCCAGCAAATCGGACCCCACGACATCATAAATGCAGCCGTGTAAATAACGATAAAAATAAGTGTGCTTACTCCGATAATTTGTAAATGAGCCAGAAGGCCAATTGCAAACATGCCTATTGCCATACCTACCGAACCGATGATTAAGAGTGGTTTACGACCAAATTTATCGACAGTGAAAATAGCAATCAAAGTGAAAATGATATTTACAAAGCCCATGATTACAGTTTGATACATGGCCGCATCTTGTCCAAATCCAAGTCCTTTGAAAATAGTAGGGGCATAGTAGAGTACTACGTTGATACCTACTGCCTGTTGGAAAATAGAAAGAAGAATTCCGATGATCAACACTTTCCATCCGTAAGTAAGTACTTTTTCTACTTTTTCGTGAACGGTTTCTTTGATCTCGGCAAGAATTTCTTTGGCTTTTACACTTCCGTTGATTTTGCTGAGGATATTCAGCGCTTTTTCATCATTGTGGTTCAATGCCAGATAACGTGGTGTTTCGGGAACCAAAAACAACAGAATGCCAAAAAGGGCTGCAACGATCGATTCCGAAAGGAACATTAATCTCCAACCTTCGCTGTTGATCCATACAGGATCTTTACCATAAACAATAAAGTAGTTGACAAAATATACCACCAACATACCAAATATAATGGCAAACTGATTGAATGAAACTAATTTACCGCGAATTTCGGCCGGAGCCATTTCGGCAATGTACATAGGGCAAATGGCTGATGCTAAACCAACACCTACACCACCAATGATACGGTAAATATTAAATGAGATAAGTAAAGTGGAGATGGGGGTGTTTTCATTGAAAAAAAACATTTCGGGGATACCTGAACCTACTGCCGATACAAAGAAAAATACCGAAGCAATAATCAATGACTTCTTACGTCCAAAGCGGGTTGCGAAAATTCCGGAAATTATACCTCCGATAATACAGCCAATAAGTGCGCTCGAAACAGTAGCTCCATGATAGAAAGTGGCCAGATCGCCATAGTGAGCGGCATCGAGTTTGAAAAACACTTTTAAAGGATCTACAGCACCCGAAATAACGGCTGTATCGTAACCGAAGAGCAAACCTCCGAGTGTGGCCACCAAAGTAACCCCAACGATGAAAAATTTATTAATTTCCTGAGTTTTCATAAGTATTTGTCTAAAGTCTAAGGTCTAAAGTCTAAAGTCTTTCGACATTTGACTTTAGACCTTTGACAAAATTTTTAAATATACATATTCACAATTGCTTCGTAAAGCTCTTGTTTTCCGCTAATTTGTTTTGGTTCGCCATTCGCTTTTGCGTATGCATAAACGTCTTCGAAAGTAAGTTTTCCTTCTTCGAATTCTTTACCTTTACCTGCATCGTACGAAGCATAGCGGTCGGCAACCATTTTCTTGTAAGGAGATTCTTCGAGAATAGCAGCCGCAGTTTCCAAAGCGCGGGCCATTACGTCCATAGCGCCAATGTGAGCGATGAATAAATCTTCGTTGTCGGTAGAGTTACGACGGATTTTAGCATCGAAGTTGGTTCCACCACCTTGCATGCCACCACCTTGAAGAACTACCATCATTGCTTGTGTCAAATCGAAAAGATCAACAGGGAATTGGTCAGTATCCCAACCGTTCTGAACATCACCGCGGTTAGCGTCGATAGCTCCCAACATACCATTATCAACTGCACATTGCAATTCGTGTTCGAAAGTGTGACCAGCCAAAGTAGCGTGGTTTACTTCAATGTTGATTTTGAAATCGTTTTCCAAACCAAATTCTTTCAGGAAGCCAATTACTGTTTCAGTATCCACATCGTATTGGTGTTTCATTGGTTCCATTGGTTTTGGTTCAATCAGGAACACGCCTTTGAAGCCTTTTGAACGGCCATAGTCGCGAGCCATTCTCAACATGGTACCCATGTGTTGTTTTTCGCGTTTCATGTTGGTGTTCAACAACGACATGTAACCTTCGCGACCGCCCCAGAATACATAAGCTTTACCACCTAATTCGATAGTAGCGTCGATAGAGTTTTTGATTTGAAGCATAGCGCGGGCAGCTGCATCAAAGTTAGGATTGGTGCTTGCTCCGTTCATATAACGTGCGTTAGAGAAAACGTTAGCAGTACCCCACATTAGTTTAATGCCTGTAGCTGCTTGTTTTTCTTTAGCATAAGCAACGATAGCTTTCAGGTTAGCTTCGTATTCTTCGATAGAAGAACCTTCGCTAATCAAGTCGATATCGTGGAAGCAATAGTATTCGATACCAATTTTGCTCATAAACTCAAAACCTGCATCCATTTTATCTTTAGCAGCTTGCAAAGCATCAGCAGCTCCTACCCATGGGTGTACTTGTGTTTGTCCACCAAATGGATCGCCACCATCAGCGCATAATGTGTGCCACCAGGCCATTGAGAATTTGAACCACTCAGCCATTGTTTTTCCATAAACTACTTTTTCTGGATTGTAATAATGGAATGCCATTGGGTTTTTACTTTCTTTTCCTTCGAATTTGATTTTTTCCACGGATGGAAAATACTGTTTTGTTGTCATAATAGATATAATTTAAAAAATTAATAAATTTGTAAATTAGTTGAATGTACTGTCTTGCAATGTGTCAATTCACTAATATTCTGAATATGTATTTTTATTGGCACATTGTTTTATTGGCACATTGGCATTTATTAAATCGGCATATTAGAGAGCCATTTCTTATACGCTTCTTTCGTTGCTTCCGTATCGCAGGTTTCAGGTTCAACGATCTGAATTTTTTTCAATGTAGAAAATGCTTCTTCTGCATCAGCATAAATTCCGGCACCGATTCCGGCTCCACGTGCTGCACCAATCGAACCATCGGTATTGTACAATTCGATAGTTGCACCGGTGATGTTGGCAAGGGTTTGACGGAAAATAGGACTGAGGAACAAATTGGCGTATCCTGCACGAATTGTTTTAGTTTCGATGCCCATTTCGTTCATAATGTCCATGCCGTATTTGAACGAAAATGCAATGCCTTCGTGAGCTGCACGGATTAAATGAGCTTTGGTAATGCGGTTGAAGTTTACACCGTGGATAGAGCAGTTAGGTTCCTGATTGCCCAATACGCGTTCGGCGCCATTGCCAAAAGGAATAATGCTAACGCCTTCGCTTCCAACTGGTATGCCGGCAGCTAATTCGTTCATTTCGGCGTAACTGATGCCCTCAGGAGCTACGTTATTTTTTATCCAGGTGTTCAGAATGGCTGTTCCGTTGATACAAAGTAACACACCCACTCGTTTGTCTTCTTTGGTATGATTCACATGTGCAAATGAATTGACGCGCGATTGCGGATCGTATTTCGAATCGCTGTTTACGCCATACACAACGCCCGATGTTCCACCGGTAGCAGCTATTTCGCCCGGATTCAGTACGTTGAGCGATAAAGCATTATTGGGTTGATCGCCTGCACGATAAGTTACGGGAGTTCCGGCTGCAAGGCTAAGTTCGGCAGCAATATCGGCTTTCAGGTTGCCTTGTTGACCAAATGTAGGTACAATTTCAGGAACTAAAGCTGTATCGAATCCGAAATAATCAAATAAGAATTTGGCAGGAGCTTCTGCTTTAAAATCCCAGGCAATACCTTCGGACAATCCCGAAGCTGTTGTGCATACTTTTCCGGTCATGCGCATGGCCAGATAGTCGCCGGGTAGCATATAGTATTTTGCTTTCGCAAAGTTTTCCGGTTCATTCTCTTTTACCCAGGCCATTTTCGATAAGGTAAAGTTTCCCGGAGAGTTCAATAAGTGAGATAAACATTGTTCACCGCCAAGTGCATTGAACGCTTTTTCGCCATAAGGCACTGCGCGGCTGTCGCACCAAATGATAGAGTTGCGGATGGCTTGTTGGTTTTCGTCAACCAATACCAATCCGTGCATTTGATACGAAATTCCGATGGCTTTGATATCAGCAGCATTTACTCCCGATTCTTCCAATACCACCTGGGTAGCAAGTTTAAGATTTTTCCACCATGTTTCGGTGTCTTGTTCGGCCCATCCTGCTTTCACCGAAATAATTTCCATTTCTTTTTTTGGAAAAAATGCCGACGAAACGCATTCGCCTGTTGAAGCATTGACCAAGCTCGCCTTTACCGACGAACTACCTAAATCATAACCTAATAAGTACATATTGCTCTTCTGATTTTCAGTCCCCTAAATCCCCTGGAGCGGGACTTGAAGGCCTGGTATATTTATAATTGAATTATTTAAAAACGTTACTTATTGCTCTCTATAAGTCCCCATTCGGGGGATTTCGGGGGCTTTACTTTTTATATTTATAAAGCCTTGCTGCCCGGTGAGGAACGCCTGCTTCTACTTCGTCAAGCGCCACCACATAAGGCATTTGTGCCACTTTTTTCTGAAAGTTCCGAACATCCGATTGTACCTGATGAACAGTATCGTGCAATGTGCGTAATTGCGTAATTGTAAATTTACGCGGTAACAACTCGAAAAATAAATGAGGCTCTAGTTCCAGTCTGTGTCGGATATGCTTAAGTCCTTCATAAATAATATCCGCGTGGTCGAAAGCCAGATTCATATTTTTTATTTCGTTGATGTCGTACCAGTTAACAAGTGTGTCAGCGGCATTAAATACCAATTTACTATTGATTTTCACCAAAGCCACATAAGCCACAGTTACTATACGACCAATTTTCAACTGTGTGGTTTTTTCGAGCCATAATATGTCGCGTGAATCGTTGGTACGGTTGGGGTTACCAAAACTTTTAAACTGACTGAGGTAAATGTTTTTTAAACCGGTCAGTTCGTTGAGTACACGTGATGCAGCTGTATCGAGATCTTCGTCCTGAAGGATAATGCTTCCGGGCAGCTTCTTGTCGTTGTACATTTCGTTTTGCTCCGCAATGCTCCGTTCAACCAACAAAACTTTCAGCTTTTCGCCATCAAAACCAAACACAACACAATCGACCGAAACGTGGGGATTGTATATATTTTCATTCGACATAATAATTTAGTTGATTTCTGGTACAAAAGTAAAATCATTTTTTGAAAATTCAACTATAAATATTATGTTATAAAACACATTTTCAATGTCTTGAATTATGTATAGAATACAATAAGAAAAATTTCAAATTGTATTATGTACAATAAGTACTTTTTGTACAATAAGGCTAAATAATCCAATATAAATAACTTGAACTTTACTGATTGAAATGAATGTTGTTGTTGGGGTTTACAATAAGGAGGAAAATAGGACGATAAAAACATCTTGTTGACTACGCTTAATTTTTACATCAATTGCAGATAAACTTCAGAATTTAGTTTCCAATTTTTCGACGTTGTTTTATTCAGATGAAGATTCATTAAAAAAATAAGGAATAAATCATTTGTGAAACAGTGATTTGGGAAGATATAGCTAAGATAGAGATGCTGCTTTGCTTTATTTTTGTGTAAAGCATGGCTTGTTTAGTCTTTTTTTCTAACTTTGCAACCGATTTTGGTATCGAGGTATTCATTCAGAAGCTTCGATAAAAGGGAATTCGGTGAAAATCCGAAACAGTACCCGCTGCTGTAAACTCTAACCTCACCCCAACCCTCTCCTTGAGGAGAGGGAGAAAGAGGAAAACGTATTGAACAACAACTTTGCCACTGAGGCTTCGATAACTCCTTTTACTGGAGCTAAAGAATGTCTTCGGGAAGGCGTTCAATCACGGGAGTAAGTCAGAAGACCTGCCATATCCGACAACTACATTTTTTGCTCTCGGGATTAACAGCAAAAGAGTATGAGCACTATTGGTGTGAGCATTCTTCATTCTTTTATTCAGTTTATCTGAATCTGTAATTGTATCCTGTGCATTTGATGAGTTGATTTTTTTTTACAGTTGAAAATTTATTTATCTATTTAATAATCAATAAACAAAAAAATGAAATCATTTAAATTTTTATTTCCTTTGGCTTTTATGGCTTTTGTGGTAAGTTCGTGTCAGAAAGATGAAACAACAACAACTATTGTCGATTTTGAAGATGTTACATTAACTTCGGGTATTTCTGCAAGCACAAGTTTTACTTCGGGCAATTGTAAATTTAGCGGTAATCCTGTTGAGTTTTGGAATGGAGGCGTTCTTTGTTCATCAAAAAACGATACGGTTACCACCGGATATTTGAATCAGTTCAGCACCATAGCCGGATCGGGAGCTCTGAAATCAAAACAATTTGGAATAGTGTATGCTCCTGGATCTTTTACTTGTCCGGCAGACAAAGAGGGAAGCTACTCAATCGAAAGCATCATGGTTACCAATTCTACTTATGCCTATTTTGATATGAAAAACGGAAATGCACCTTACAGCAAGAAATTTGTTGCCGGCGATTGGTTTAAACTAACCATAAAAGGATATTATTCAAAAGCTGAAACGGCTGCTGTTGATGTTTATTTAGCCGACTTCAGAAATAATAAAAGCTTTCTGATGAAAGATTGGCAAAAAGTAAACTTGTCGGCGATGGGTAAAGTCGATTCTGTTGCTTTTAGTTTCAGTTCGTCGGATAATGGCGATTTTGGAATGAACACACCGGCATATGTGTGTATCGATAATATAGAATTTTCGCAGACGATTTCTGCAAAATAAGGAGCAAATGATACACTCATTTCTGAGCTAACACTATTAATTTATATACAAAGCCGGGCTGTAATGCAGTCTGGCTTTTTTATTCAAATTTTTTTACACAAATAGATTTCTGAAAATGAATAAGGTAGTTCGAAACTGCAAAAATATATTGCTGCAACCCTTGTCAGTTCAGGAAAAAGTACTACTTTTGTGCCCGGATAAGTCCTGCACGACCAGCTCCTTTCCAACTCCCCCAGGGCTTGACCGCAGCAAGGGTAGAAAGTCGTAGCGGTGCGATGCAGGGGGCTTATCCACTTGCCTCTTTAGCTCAGTTGGCCAGAGCACGTGATTTGTAATCTCGGGGTCGTTGGTTCGAATCCGACAAGAGGCTCAACAAAAAACCATTTTTCTGAAAAGAAGAATGGTTTTTTGTTTGTTGGGTATCTCAAAAAAAACGCTCCAATCGGGAAAGATGGGCGCGTTTAATGTTATTGGGTAAAGCGCGAATTAGGTATTCATGCCGCCGCAAACGTTGATGACCTGTCCGCTTACATAGCTCGAAAGATCAGAAGCGAGGAACAAAGTCACTTTTGCTACTTCATCAGGGCTTCCACCGCGGCGCAAAGGAATTAGTTCGGCCCACTTAGCGCGTTGTTCGTCGGTAAGTGCATGCGTCATTTCAGTTTCGATAAAGCCCGGAGCAATGGCATTGGCGCGAATTCCGCGCGATCCAAATTCTTTGGCTACCGATTTAGCCAGGCCAATCATACCGGCTTTCGAAGCTGAATAGTTGGCTTGTCCAGCATTTCCCGAAACTCCTACCACCGAACTCATATTGATAATGCTACCCGAACGTTGTTTCATCATTACAGGTGTGCAGGCGTGGATAAAGTTAAAGGCGGATTTGAGGTTTACATTGATAACAGCATCCCATTGCATTTCGCTCATGCGCATCATCAAACCATCTTTTGTAATTCCGGCATTGTTTACCAAAATGTCCACGCGTCCGAATTCCTTTACAATCTCGTCCACTACAGTGTGCGTTTCTTCAAAATTAGCCGCATTCGAAGCATAACCTTTGGCTTTTACGCCCAAAGCTTCAATTTCTTTCTGTGTATTCAATGCATTTTCATCGATATTCAAATCGGTAAATGCAATAGCTGCACCTTCGCTTGCTAGTTTAAGAGCAATGGCTTTCCCGATTCCGCGGGCAGCACCGGTGACGATGGCTACTTTTCCTTCTAATAATTTCATGTGTTCTGTTTTTGTTTGTTGTCGTATGCGTATTGCAATAAAACATTTTTTTTGTTTTCACTTTGTTTCAATGCATGATTCATACGATAATGAATTTTTTTAATTACAATCTTGAATAAAATATTTCAATAACCTTATTATAAGTCAAATAAATAATTTGTGAATTGCAAAATACTTGATTTTCGTCGACAAAGATAGTGTTTTTTTCGAAAATGAAGTAGGTTTATGCATAAATGGGTAGAATGTGTGCAATAAAACAAAAAAAATCGCAATTGACAGAATTTTATTCTCAATTGCGATTTAAGAGTTTTTTGCAGTATTTAAAATATAGAAAATCAATTCTTTAATTCTAAATGAAGTTTATTGTGCTGATGGCGTTTCTGAACCTTTCTTTTTGCAGCTGAAATTATTTCCTGATTTTGTGTGCCATCAAAATAGTCCAAAGCGCCGTTGAAGGTACCTTTGATGTTGTTTCCGTACTGATCGATAAATTCGTATTGAATTGCATACTTGTTGCCTGTGTTTTGTGTAACTACAGCTGAACCAGCAATGACGCTGTTTGTTGTATTACCAAAATACCATGTGCCATACATATAACCATCGTATTCAAAACCGGAAACCATTGTCGAGGGTGTGAACAAGTCGGGATTCGCATCTACAATTGTATAGGTACCTGAAGGTAGATTTGTAATTGAGTTAAGGCCTGTATTAAATTCGAGGTACATCACTTGTCCTTCGCCCGAAAAATCGGTCATGTTGATGCCTGAGCTGCCGAGATAAACCACAAAGTTATTTGATATTTCGATACCATAGCCATCGCCATAATACCAAAGTTCGCCCTGTGTCATAAGGGGTTCTATTTTGTCATCGACTGTAACTGTACACGTGGCTGATTTGTCGCCGGCAGTAGCTTTGATAACGGCCGTTCCTTTTTTTAGCGCTTCTATTTCTCCGTCTTTCACTGTTACCACTGCGTTGTTGTCGGATGTCCACACAATTGAAGGGACAATGTTGCCTGAGTAATCGATGTCTGCAAGCAAAGAATCTATCTGGCCGATGTTCAAGGTCATCGTGTTTTTGCTTATTGATACCTTGTTGACTTCGTTTTCGGTACATGCCGAAAAAGCAAGTACAGCCATTATTGCAATTAACAAATTGATTTTAATTGTATTTTTCATTTTTTTTCTTGATTATTTTGAAAATAAGTTCGATAACCGATAGTATTTAGTTGGGGCATATCGAATGCAATATCCGGGAAAGGATATTTGTAACCATTTATTTTGAAATTATTAATAAAACCCGACCTATTTGTAAAAAAACAAACAGGTCGGGTTCGAAAGCAATAAGTGAAAATGAATTTATCCGTTCATTGAGACCAAAAACTCATCGTTATTTTCGGTGCGTTCCATACGATCTTTGAGGAATTCCATTGCTTCAATCGAATTCATATCGGCCAAATGACGGCGAAGAATCCACATACGGTTCAGGGTATCCTGGTCAAGCAATAAATCATCGCGACGAGTACTTGATGCCATGATATCAACGGCCGGGAAAATACGTTTGTTCGAGAGTTTACGGTCGAGTTGAAGCTCCATGTTGCCGGTTCCTTTGAACTCTTCGAAGATAACTTCGTCCATTTTTGAGCCGGTTTCAGTTAATGCAGTTGCAATAATTGTTAAACTTCCACCGTTTTCGATGTTACGTGCTGCTCCAAAGAAACGTTTCGGTTTGTGTAGTGCATTGGCGTCCACACCACCTGATAAAATTTTGCCAGAAGCGGGAGATACAGTATTGTATGCGCGCGCCAAACGTGTAATTGAATCGAGAAGAATAACAACATCCTGACCACATTCTACCATGCGTTTTGCTTTTTCGTGAACCATGCTGGCCACTTTCACGTGACGTTCGGCTGGCTCGTCGAAAGTAGACGACACAACTTCGGCGCGTACGCTGCGTGCCATATCTGTTACTTCTTCCGGACGTTCGTCGATAAGCAGAACAATCATGTATACTTCGGGATGGTTAGCAGCAATGGCATTGGCAATTTCTTTGAGTAAAACTGTTTTACCAGTTTTAGGCTGTGCAACAATGAGTCCGCGCTGCCCCTTGCCAATAGGTGAGAATAAATCTACCATACGAACCGAAAGAGAGTCATTTTTTCCGGAGGTAAGATTAAATTTTACATCGGGGAAAAGCGGAGTGAGGTGTTCAAAGGGAACGCGGTCGCGGACATATTCAGGAGAACGGCCGTTTATTTTATTTACTTTAATCAGTGGAAAATATTTTTCGCCTTCTTTAGGTGGACGTATGGCGCCATTTACTGTGTCGCCCGTTTTAAGGCCAAAAAGTTTAATTTGCGATTGCGATACGTAAATGTCGTCGGGCGAAGCCAGGTAGTTGTAATCGGCTGAACGAAGGAATCCGTATCCATCTTGCATCATTTCAAGAGTTCCGGTACCTTCAAGTATGCCATCGAAATCGAATTGTTTTTCTTGTTTGTCGTTGCGTGGTTGAAACTTGTTGCGGTTGTTGTTGCCGTTTCCGTTTCCATTACCGTTATTTCCGTTGCCTGAGTTGTTCTTGTTGCGCAGGTCTACATTGATTTGACGTGCACTTTCAGTGTTTTCAGTGTTCTGTTCGTTTGAAACTGCTGCAGTTTCAACTTTAACCTCTGCAAGGTCTAATTTGCCTGGTTCGCTTTCGGTTACTTCGGGTTCAATTGTTTTTTCGAGAACGAATTTTTTAGTGTTTACTATAGGAGTTTTTTCGGCAGCTTGCTGCTGTTTTTCTTTTGGTTTTTCGACTACTGTTTCAACATCTGTTTTAATAGCGACTTCAGCAATAGCTTCATTCACAATTTCTTCAGCAACCTTTTTTACTGGTTTTTTTGCCGATCGGCTTTTTGCGTTTTTCTTTTGTCCGGCAGCTTTTACTTCCTGACTATTTGCTTCAGCGATTTTTTCGGGAGTTTGGGCTTTTTCTGGCTGAATGTTGATTGGTTTTTCGGTTTTGATAACCGGTTTAGTCTCTTGTTTTGGTGCTTGCTTTACAGTGTCGTTGGCAGTTGTAAACACCTTTTGGTCAGTGGCTTTATTGATAGGCACTCTGAGTCGTTTTTTCTTTTCGATATCGGGCTTTTCAATTGTTGTTTTACGTTGTGCGTTTACAACGGCTTGTTGGTCCAGAATATCGTAGACCAATGTTTCTTTTTTTACTGAATTTGATACTTTAAGACCTAATTCAGCAGCGATGTCCTTTAATTCGGGCAGTTCTTTCGCATTCAGTTGCAAAATGTTGTAGTTACTCATAAAGATGATGAATAAACGTTTTTAGAGGATATTTCCTTTTGTTTTGGAAAATAACGTTATTTGTGAATGTATTTAATTGTTGATTGTTAATTACAGCAACAGGAGGTTGTTGTATTCAGAAAACTTGGCAAAAATACTAAATATATTCTGAATCTGCAAATTTATTCCTTTTTTTTAATGTGCCAATGAAGTAAACAAGAGTTGAATGAATATAGCATTCTGATTTACAGTGGTTAAAGTCTGAGTTTTATATATGTCTTTGTGATTTTTTTCAGTGATTTTTTTTTCGAATTTACAACTTGTTTTTAGCGAAAGATAGGTTTGTTTAAATAAATCAGCAAAAGTAGAAGCCAATTGTCAATTTATTAAATAAAAATTAAAGTGAAAGAAAAATGAATTTACTATCTTTGCAACTATGTAAATGTTGGCTAATTTTAATTATTTTACGATAATTAGTTTAACTCTGTGATGGTCAATTTTATATTTGTCAATTTTTATTTGAATATCAATTGATAAATCAATAATCTCAATTGTGAATTTTTAAATGTAAATGTAGAGATGAAACCAAAAATAAAAAAAATACTGTTAGTTCTCGCGGCTTTGTTTCTGATTTTTATCGGCTCACTGGTGGCATTACCTTATTTTTTTAAGGATAAAATTATGCTAAAAGCAAAGACCGAATTGAATAAAATGTTGAATGCCAATGTTGATTTTAGCGATGTTGACATGAGTTTTATTCGTAATTTTCCTTATGCTTCGGTCAAACTCAATGATTTTCATATCGTGGGAAAAGGTGATTTTGTGAAAGATACGTTACTTTCGAGTCAAAGTATCCATTTGGTACTAAATGTAAAAAGTCTTTTTTCCGACAAGGGTTATGATATTCGAAAATTAGCTTTTACTAATTCACGTGTCATGGTGCATGTGTTGGCCGATGGACAGGCTAATTACCTTATTCTTAAAGAAGATTCGGCAGCTATGACCGATACAACGGCCATGAATTTCCACTGGAAACTTAAAGAATTCAATATTGAGAATGCCGATATTTTGTATAAATACGATAAAAGTAATATGCAATTTGTACTCAAAAATGTTAACCACACTACTTCGGGCGACCTTACAGCCGATAGTTCGTTGTTGGTAACTAAAACCTCCTGCGATTCGCTTAGCTTTTTGTGGGAAGGAATAGAGTATATATCCAAAGCCAAAGCCCGGCTTGACGCTGATATAAATGCCAATCTGAACGATATGCATTTTACGATCAGTAAAAACTCGTCGCAAATAAACGAAATTCCTTTTTCGCTGGAGGGTTGGCTCAAAAGTATTTCGAACGGCTGGGACATGGATTTAAAGTTAGTTACTTCAAAGGTGGGCTTTAAGGAGCTGCTGTCAATGGTTCCTTCCATTTATGCAAAATCGTTCGACGAGCTAAAAGCAGGTGGAAAAGTTGATTTGAAAGGCAGTATAAAAGGAACAATGATTGATGATTATTACCCTTCCTTTCAACTGAAACTTGTTGCCGAAAATGGTTGGTTTCAGTATACAGGATTGCCCGAATCAGTGAAAAATATAAATGTAGCTATGGACATCAGCAATCCGGGCAAGACACTCGACGAAACTGTCATCGATATCTCACGTTTTAGTTTAACTTTGGGTGGAAACCCTTTTAATGCTCAAATGCGGATTGCTTATCCTATGACCGATACAGAAATTATTGCAAAAATGGGAGGACTGATTGATTTGGGCAGCATTAAAAAAGTATATCCGCTCGAAGCAGGAACTCAACTGAACGGACAACTCAACCTGAAACTTGATCTGGCTGGCCGGATGTCGTATCTTGATAATAATGATTATGATAAGTTTAAATTTGCGGGCTTATTAAAGCTAAACAATTTACTTTTAAAGTCAAAAATGCTTCCTCAGGATGTTTCGGTATCCAATGCCAATCTGTTGTTTAATAATCGTACTATCGATTTATCAGCATTAAAAATGACAATCGGTAAAAATGATTTATCGGCATCGGGAAAGCTAACCAATGTGTTGCCTTATCTGTTTCAAAACAAGGTATTGACAGGTGAGTTGACTTTGCATTCGGATTACTTGAACGTAAGTGACTTTATGTCGACCGATAGTGTAAGCATTCAAAAATCAGATGTTGCAACTGCTTCCACGCCAATGAATATCATTCAGATCCCCAAAAATCTGAATTTTCAAGCAAAAGCTACCGTTAAAAAACTGATGTACGAAAAAATGAGTTTTAGTAATGTAAGTGGAGGACTTACAGTGAAGGATAGCGAATTGAGGATGGAACAAGTGAATTTAAATGGGTTCGGTGGAAACATGGTGATGAACGGAAGTTATAATGTTTCTGACGCTCAGAAACCGAAAGTAAGTTTCGATATGTCGCTAAAGGAAATTTTATTCAACGAAATTTTCAGTCAGGTAGAAACGTTGAAGAAATTTGTACCGTTGTTCGAAAAAGCATCTGGAAAGTTTTCTACAAAGTTGTCATTCAATTCGTTGCTTAAAAGCAATATGATGCCCGATTTGCAATCTGTTTTGAGTTCAGGGACTTTCTCAACTCAGTCGGTAGGTTTGAAAAATGTGCCTGCAATGGAGATGCTTGCCACAGCGCTTAAAAAAGGTGACATAATGCCTATGAACATAAAAGATATAATTATGCTTTTTGAGATTAAGAACGGAAAACTAACTACTAAACCATTCAATTTTAAGGTCTCCGATCTGAATTTTACCCTGGGCGGTATCACTGGTTTGGATCAAACTATTGATTACAACGGAATAGTGAAATTACCCGACAGTAAACTTCCGGGAAAACTATCCACGGTGAATTTTAAAATAGGAGGTACTTTCAGTAAACCCAAGATAGAACTTGATTTAAAAAATACAATTGATGAAATAGTAACTGATGCCAAAAAAAAGATAGAAACTGATATTAAAGAAAAGACAGAGCAGGTAAAAGATAAAGCCCTTGATGAAGCCATTAAGCAAAAAGAAAAAGCGATGAAAGAGGCGCAACTTCAGGCTGATAGATTATTGGCCGAGACAAAACGACAGGGTGATGCTTTAATTGCGCAGGCGAAAAAACAGGGTGAAGAAATGGTGGCCAAAACCACTAATCCTCTGACCAAAAAAGCGGCCCAGATGGCTGCATCAAAATTGGAGCAAGAAGCACGCAAGAAAGCTGATCAATTGAACCTAAAGGCAGCCGAAGAAGCAGAGAAGATAATACAGAGAGCAGCCGATAAGGTTAAAATTGAAGATTTATAAAATGTAACAATTGCATTGTGAGCTGATCTCAAAATTATTCATTCAATATCAACTATAATCAGTAGTTTTAATGAAGTTAATATACAAACCGTCATTTCTTAGTTTGGTCATCGATTTTCTGATTTTAATTATCGGAATTTTTGTTGTGCTTGAATGGTTTCCGCTTACCACCAGGACGCCTTATGACAAATATGCTGATGGTGCATTGTTTTATTATGGTATCTGGGTGCTGATTTCTTATGTTTTAGGAAGGTATAAACCGCTACACTTGTTAAAATACAAGATTGTTTCATTCAATCTTATTTACACTACTTTACTTACTTTTTTGATCGTTTCTTTTGTTTCTTTTGCTCTTTTCAAAGGACACTATTCAATTTATGTGGTATTTACTTTTACCACAATCTTATATGTTGTGTTTTCAGCTTTTTATTTGTTGTATTTTATATTGCTTTATGCGGTTGAATATGACGAAACACCCATTGAAGTTGAAGTTCGTGAAAATGCAGTGCTCTTGCCACCTACTGCGCTCGATTCACAGAGTTTTAGTGACCTGAAGGATACCATCTGTACTTTTTCGGGACAGAAGTGTTTTGATGTCCTTTCGCATCATTATGATTTGAAAAATGGAGCCGTTTATGTTAACTTTTCGTCAAATTATTTGGATATAAAGGCCAAGCGAAATTACAAATACAGCACTTTTGTAAACCTAGAAAGACTTAATAATATTCGGGGTATCAATAATTTATTCAATGTTTTGAATCAAAAGCTTCCGGATAATGGACAGATAGTTTGTTGCTTTGAATCAAAGAGTACCCGGAAAATGAATATCCTGAAAAGTCTTCCGAAGGGAATTAATTATATTTATTATTCGTTCAATTATATTTACCGAAGGATCATTCCAAAATTATTTCTGACCCGCCGTTTGTATTATGATATTACACAAGGGAAAAATCGTATTCTGTCGAAAGCCGAAGTGCTGGGACGGTTGTACTTTTCAGGTTTCGAAGTGATTAACAATTGTAAAATCGGCTCGTTGACTTATGTTTTTGCACGTAGGGTGAAGCAGCCAGAACCTGTTGTCAAAAAGAGTTATGGTCCGCTGATTAAACTTAAACGACTCGGTAAAAACGGAAAAATTTTCGATGTTTATAAAATGCGTACGATGCATCCTTATTCTGAATATCTACAGGCCTATATTTACGATCACTATAATTTACAGAAAGGTGGAAAATTTAATAATGACATAAGAATTAATACTTTAGGAAGAATTATGCGTAAATACTTCTTAGATGAAATACCGATGATACTAAATCTGATCAGGGGCGAAATGAAAATTGTAGGGGTACGTCCCATCAGTAATCATTACTTTAGCTTGTATTCCGCAGAACTTCAGGAGAAACGCCTGAAATCCAAACCCGGATTACTACCTCCGTTTTATGCCGATATGCCTGAAACCATGGACGAAATTCAGAATTCTGAAATGAAATACCTTATTGATTGTGAAGAAAATGGTACTTTTGTGACGGATATAAAATACCTCCGAAAAATTGTCAAGAATATCATTATCAATAAAGCCAGAAGCGCATAGAATACTTATAGATATTTTTAAGAAAACAGCTTATAACAAATTCATAATAACATATTTTTGTTTCCGAGTATGAGAAAAATTTTAGTGCTACTTTTTATATTTTTGTTTGCAAATCAGGTGTTTAGCCAGGATATTCCACAACATGTTTCCTATGTTCGGATTTATGAATTTTTGGATGAGCTGGCCACAGATGGACTGATAGAACTGAATACGGCAATAAAACCCTATAGCCGTAAATTGATAGCGCAGAAACTACTCGAGGCACAAGGACAAAATGAAGAGTTGAACGAGCGGCAGCGTACTGAGATTAAGTTCTTTCTGAATGAATATGCGCTGGAAAACAATCAACTGCCTTTTGCTTTTGTAAATTTGTGGAACAACGAAACGTCTAAAGCAGCTCTTTTTCAGCCGGCTATTCATTATAAAGATTCTTTGTTTAGCGCTCGTATAACGCCTCTCATTGGGGTGAATATAATGAACAATGCAAACGGAACTATAACGAAACGTTGGATAGGAGCTGAATTTCAGGCAAGTATAGGTAAGCATATTTCGATATTCGCGAGTATTCGCGATCTTTCGATCAATGGAGATACTTTGTCGAGTTATAATTATCTTAATAATTATCCGGGTTACGAATACAAGGAATCGGAAAAAGGAGGTGACTACAGTGATTCGCGCGGTGGAATAAAATTTTCAACTGATTGGTTATCGGTAGGATTGGTGAAAGATAATGTTGTGTGGGGCGATAATTATAATGGCTCAAATATCCTTTCGGGGCGTACGCCTTCGTTTCCAATGATTACCCTGCAACTAAAACCGGCCAAGTGGTTCGAATTGAATTATTTTCATGCATGGTTGACTTCGAATGTGATTGATAGTTCATATTATTATCTCGAAAACGAAACAAAAATATGGTATAGGCCGGCCAATAAATTTATGGCCGCCAATATGCTTACTTTCACTCCTTTCCGTAAGTTCAAAATCTCGGTCGGTAATTCGATTATCTATGCCGAAAAAACGATTCAGGGTGCTTATTTTATTCCAATTGCTTTTTATAAATCTATTGATCATACGCTTACAAAGGGGCTTGGTACCGAAAATCAGAATTCTCAAATGTTTATGAATATCAGTTCACGTAATCTGAAACACACTCATTTATTTGGATCGATATTTACTGACGAAATCAATTTTGAACGTTTCAAAGCAGGTAATGCCGAAGCTAATCCAATTTCGGTAAAACTGGGAGCAAGTATTGTTAATTTTCCTGTAAAAAATTTATCGGCAGTAGTTGAGTTTACACGCTCGAACATTCTTAATTATAAACATTTTATTCCGGTGCTATCATATAAATCGAACACCTATAATTTGGGACATTACCTGGGCGACAATGCACAGGAAATTTATGCAGCTTTGCAATTTAAGCCTATTAGAGGGTTGGATTTAAAGCTTACCTACACTAATGCGAAACATGGAAATGAATACGATTATGTTAAACGCGGTAGCTACAACGGAATTTCGGGAAATGTAAGTGGAATTATTAGTCAGCCTTCGTTGGGCGAAGTTATTTGGCAAAATAAAACAATAGGATTCAATGGAATTTATGAAATTTTCAATAATGCCTATATTGTGGTGAAAGCCGAAATGACTGATATACAGGCATTCGATCCACAAAAAGAAGCTACTTTTGGTGAACGAAGAATGACAGCTGAACAAACGCTTGATTATTTCACACCAAAGTATTTGCAGGGCAAACAAACTACTTTTTCGGGCGGTATCAGTTTCGGTTTTTAAACTTATAATAATAAAGTCAAAGATGATTGTTGGTATTACCGGTGGAATAGGAGGAGGGAAAACTACTTTCTCAAATCTTTTGCGCGAATCGGGGTTTAAAGTCTACGATAGCGATTTCGAAGCCCGGCGTTTGCAAGTTGAAAACCAATTGATCCGAACTAAAATGGTTGAGCTTTTCGGTCCGGATGTATATTCCGAAAATGGTTTGAACAAGAGTTTAGTCTCAGGTATCGTTTTTAGCAATCCCGCTATTTTACAGCAACTCAATGCCATCGTTCATCCTGTTGTTCAATCGGATTTTAAGCAGTGGACACAACTTTTTCCCAACGAAAAATACTTATTTATAGAATCTGCAATATTATTCGAAGCTCATTTCGAAAAAATAGTGGATAAAATAATCCTTGTGACTGCTTCAGAAGAAATAAGAATAAACAGAGTTGTAAAAAGAGATGGTTTAACCGAAGAACAAGTGAGATTGAGAATGAAAAATCAGTTGAGCGACGAAATAAAAATAAAATTATCGGATGTTGTGGTTCGCACTGACCGGAACGAAGATTTACAACTACAACTGAATGATATTATTAATTCGTTGTGAAACAAGGTATTTTCAAATATAAAAGTCTCCCTGCTGATATTTGCAACAGGGAGACTTTTGTGATCCCGACGGGATTCGAACCCATGACCCACGCCTTAGAAGGGCGTTGCTCTATCCAGCTGAGCTACGGGACCATTTGCGTTTTTATTCTATGGTCGGTTATCATTAAAAGACATCCGGTTACCTAAAAAGCGCTGCAAAAGTAGTTTTTTTTTTGCATAGTTGCAACTGTTTGTTTAAAAAAAGCCCCGATACAACTGATGTTTGGCAAAAATTAGCTAATTTTGTAAACTGCTAAAAAGATAGTCAGCCTATGATGTTTTTTTTATAATTAATGTTGTTTGCTGTTGTGTTCTGAAACATAGGTAAATGCACTTATAAACTGAATCATCTGACTGCTTCTCCAATACACTGTACGCTGCTTCAACAAAAGCTATTCGGGAATGTAAAGGGTTGAACTATCATGTATGTTATTGTAAAACAACTATTCAGGTATGAAAATAATGAAATTCGGCGGAACATCCGTAGGTTCTGTTCAAGGTCTTTTAAGTGTGAAAAAAATTGTAGAGGCTCAGGAAGAGTCGGTCATTGTGGTGGTATCGGCACTTTCGGGGATTACCGATCAGCTTTACAAAGTGGCCACACTTGCCAGCAATGGAGATGAAAATTATCTGAACGAATATCAAGCGATGTTGCAGCGTCATATTGAAGTGATAAATGCTGTTGTACCCGAAAGTAAAATAAACAGTGTTTTAGAACTTGTTAAAATACAGTTCAACGACTTATCAAATATTCTCCGCGGTCTTTTTCTTATCAAAGATACATCTCCGAAAATTATAGATACAATTGTGAGTTACGGAGAATCCGTTTCATCAATTATTGTTGCGAATACGATTGAAGATGCGGTGCATTTTGAATCGAAGAATTTTATTAAAACAATTCATCAGTTCGATAAACACGTCGTTGATTTTCCAACAACCAATGCACTTATAAAAGAGCGTTTTGTCAAAAAGAATAAAGTTTCCGTTTGCGGTGGTTTTATTTCATCGGACAGCACTACCAATTATATCACCAATCTCGGACGAGGAGGTTCTGATTATACAGCAGCAATACTGGCGGCAGCATTAAATGCTTCTATCCTTGAAATATGGACAGATGTAGATGGTTTTATGACCGCTGATCCGCGCATTATTAGCAATACTTATGTAATTGAAAAGCTGAGTTTTAGTGAAGCAATGGAGCTTTGTAATTTTGGCGCCAAAGTGATTTATCCACCTACGATTTTCCCTGTTTTTCATAAGAATATTCCGGTTATAATTAAAAACACTTTCAATCCCGATGCTAAAGGGACTTATATATCGCAGGAGAAGGAGCGTGAAGTTTCGAAGGCGATTAAAGGCATTTCATCCATTAACGATACTTCGCTGATTACGATTCAGGGATTAGGCATGGTGGGTGTTATCGGTGTTAATTACCGAATTTTCCGAACGCTGGCGAAAAACGGAATCTCTGTGTTTCTTGTTTCGCAGGCTTCTTCGGAGAATACTACTTCTATCGGTGTTCGAAATACCGACAGTGAACTGGCAGTAAAAGTGTTGCGTAACGAATTTGAAGCTGAGATAGCTCAGGGAGAAATTGACAATATCTTCTCGGAGGACGACTTGG
Organism: uncultured Paludibacter sp.; assembly: GCA_963678465.1. Lineage (GTDB taxonomy): Bacteria > Bacteroidota > Bacteroidia > Bacteroidales > Paludibacteraceae > Paludibacter. Next base: position 1,439,947 of record OY782858.1, on the reverse strand, counting down.
CAACAGTCGCTATTGTGGGTGATAATATGAAACGTACACCTGGTATTGCCGGAAAGCTTTTCGGAACATTGGGTAAAAACGGTATCAATGTAATTGCTTGTGCACAAGGAGCTTCAGAAACTAATATTTCGTTTGTAACCGATCGTAAATCGCTTCGTAAGGCTTTGAACGTAATTCACGATTCATTTTTTCTTTCTGAATACCAGGTACTCAATGTTTTTGTTGTGGGAATTGGAACTGTAGGTAGCAACCTGTTGGAACAAATCAAAAAGCAACAACCAAAGTTGATGGTTCAGAATGGACTGAAATTAAATGTAGTAGGCATTGCGTCCAGTAAAAAAATGCTGTTCGTGCGCGAAGGTATCGATCTTGAAAATTATCGCGAAAATTTGAACACCAATGGTTTGGATGCAAGTGCAGCCAAAATATGTCAGGAAGTGCTACAAATGAATATATTTAATTCTGTTTTTGTTGACTGTACAGCAAATCAGGATATTGCTGCTTTGTATCAGGCTTTGCTCGAAAACAATACATCGGTTGTGGCGGCCAACAAACTGGCAGCTTCATCGTCGTTTAAAAATTATAATACATTGAAAGAAATATCGCGTCGTAAAGGTGTGAAATTTCTTTTCGAAACAAATGTAGGCGCAGGTTTGCCAATCATTAACACTATGAACAGCCTTATCAACAGTGGCGATCATATTCAGAAAATGCAGGCGGTGCTTTCGGGAACTTTAAATTTTATTTTCAATACAATTAGCAGCGATATACAATTAAGCAAAGCCATTTTAATGGCCAAGGAAGCTGGTTTTTCAGAACCTGATCCACGTATTGATCTGAGTGGTAAGGATGTTGTTCGGAAATTAGTAATTCTGGCTCGCGAAGCTGGTTATCCGGTGGAACAGGAGGATGTGATAAAAAAACTGTTTATTCCTGATAAATATTTCGATGGAAGCCTTGAAGATTTCTGGAAAACAGTTTCGGATTTAGATGACGACTTCGAAGAAAAAAGAGCCAAACTTGTAGCATGTGGAAAACGTTGGCGGTTTGTGGCTACCATGGAAATGGGGCATTGCGAGGTTGGATTACAGGAAGTCGACAGCTTACATCCGTTTTACGATTTACAGGGAAGTAATAATATTGTGCTTATAACTACCGAACGCTACAATGAATATCCGATGATGATAAAAGGCTATGGGGCTGGAGCAAGTGTGACAGCTGCCGGTGTTTTTTCCGACATTATTAGCATTGCCAATATTCGTTAGTATTTTACCTGTTCAAATTGAAACTGCTGTTACTATGAAATTTTCAGGTTTGTTTATTTTGCTGTTCATTGTACTGACATCCTGCGTTAAACAAGCGCCGCAATTACCGGCCAACAAAGGGACTCAGTTTGATAGTACTGCTATGGCGCTGGTGCAGGTGAACGAACGGTTGATTGAAGCTGAGGATAGCTTATTGAACGAATATGTTTCAAAATCAGATAGTAACTTCGTAAAACATAAGACGGGATTTTGGTATAAATTAAATCATCAAACAACGGGCACAAAGCCAAAAGCGGATGTGAATTGTAGTGTGAATTATAGCGTTTACACGCTTGGGGGTGATTTTCTGCTCAACAAAGATGAAGAAATAATTATAGGTAAAAAGCAGATAATTACAGGAATAGAAGAGGCCTTGCTGATAATGCATCCCGGAGAAAAGGCGACTTTGATTGTTCCCTGGTACCTGGCGTATGGTGTGAGGGGAAACCTTAAAGAAGTAGGCCCTTATACTTCGATAGTGCTGTATATCAATTATTATAAATAAATGAACTATCATTAATTGTAAATAATTAAACTGCACATTATTATATTTATTATTCTTAACTTTTGATTTCCGGATAATAATCGGATATTTGCAAACGAATTTATTAAAATCATATATGAAACTATTTTCAAAATTAATTTCTTTATCGTTATTTTCAGTGCTTGTTTTTTCGTCGTGTAACGACGGTGTTACTTATGCGGAACAACTTAAAGCAGAAAAAGAGTTGATTGCAGATTACATTAAAAGAGAAAACATCAAAGTGGTGACGGAATTTCCCAAAGAATTTCCCTGGGGTGATAAAGTGTACGTATTAACAAAATCGGGAATGTATTTTCGCCTCGAAAGCGAAGGTGATACAACCCTGAAAGTAGCAGCCAATGATAAGGTTATTACACGTTTTTACCAACACACGCTCAGCGCTACTTCTCCCGATACTTTGTTTAACTGGAATACGGTTAGTTATCCGTTTCCCACAACATTTAATTATGCCGATGCAACACAGGTTTGTGAGGGTTGGCACGAAGCAGTTTCGTATATGAAGTATAATAATTCACGAGCTCATTTTATTCTGCATTCGAAAATTGGTTTCGAAACTTCGAGCAACGATGTTGTACCTTATGGATTCGAAATGAAAATCAAAATTCAAAAATAAACGTTTTTAAGTAATTATAAGTAAATGATAAAAAGTAGAAAAGTTAACTTTCTGCTTTTTATTGTATTAGATAGTAAGTCAACTAAAAAAGTAAATTATATAATGGCATTAATTAAATCAATTTCTGGTATTCGTGGTACCATAGGTGGAAAAGTAGGAGAGGGCTTAAGTCCTGTAGACGTTGTGCGTTTTACAGCTGCCTATGCCACACAGATAAGGAAAAGTAAAAAAACTGACGCTAACAAAATCGTTGTCGGAAGAGATGCCCGCATTTCAGGAGAGATGGTCAATCACCTGGTTATTGGCACTCTATTGGGCATGGGCTTCGATGTTGTGAACATAGGACTGGCTACCACACCAACAACCGAACTGGCTGTGACTGATCATCAGGCAGCCGGCGGTATTATTCTTACAGCAAGTCACAATCCCAAACAATGGAATGCACTTAAACTGTTGAATGAAAATGGTGAATTTTTGAATGCCGCCGAAGGTGAATCGGTACTAAAAATTGCTGCCGACGAATCTTTTGAATTTTCAGCAGTAGATGAAATTGGCCGCCTTACCGAAGATAATACAGCACTCGAAAAGCATATTGAAAGTGTGTTGGCACTCAAACTTGTGGATAAAGATTCGATAGCGAAAGCCGGATTTTCGGTTGCCATTGATTGTGTGAATTCTGTTGGTGGTGTGGCTATTCCTGCTTTGCTGAAAGCTTTAGGTGTAAATAAAGTGGAGCAATTGTACTGCGAACCCAATGGTCAGTTCCCTCATAATCCGGAACCGCTCCCCGAGCATCTGACAGAGATTTCGTCGTTGATGAAACAGGGAAAAGCTGATGTAGGATTTGTTGTGGATCCTGATGTCGATAGGTTGGCTATTATTTGCGAAGATGGAAGCATGTTTGGCGAGGAATATACTTTGGTTTCAATTGCCGATTACGTATTGCAACATACGCCAGGGAATACAGTATCAAACCTTAGTTCTACCCGTGCATTGCGCGATGTAACGAATCGTTTCAATTGTGAATACAATGCTTCTGCTGTCGGCGAGGTAAATGTTGTAAGTAAAATGAAGGCAACCGATGCCGTTATAGGTGGCGAAGGAAATGGTGGAGTTATTTATCCTGCAAGTCATTACGGACGCGATGCTTTGGTAGGTATTGCTTTATTCCTCACCATGTTGTCAAAACAAAAACTGAAAGTATCCGAACTTCGAAAGACATATCCGGAATATTCAATTTCTAAAAACAAAATTGAACTTACTCCGGCGATTGATGTGGATAAAATCCTTCAACTTATTAAAGAAAGCCATTCTCAATATGATGTAAACGATATTGATGGCGTAAAAATCGATTTCCCTGAAGGTTGGGTTCATTTACGCAAATCGAATACTGAGCCAATTATCCGTATTTATTCCGAAGCAGGAACACCGGCGAAAGCTGATGATTTGGCGCAGGGAATAATTAAACAAATAAAGCAAATAGCTGGTATTTAAAAATCAGTTTTTTACAAAAAAAAGACGAAACCATTTTCAGCGGTTTCGTCTTTTTTCGTTTAGTCAATTTCAAGTTGTAGATTTTTCCTCAATTTTTCGAGAGCCGGGTTTTGATCAACCATTGATTTATAGCGTTCCTCCGGCGACAAGGTGCGTTGCATTTCACTTTCCTCGGCTACTTTTATTATCATTGAAATGGATGAATTTTTTAGTCTGTTGATTAGGAACTGTACTATGTCGGTTTGAATTTTTTTCAATTCATTTTCCTGCATAAAATTGTTCACAAGTATTTCAAATGTGGTGTCGGAAACCCTGACGGGCAGGTTGGTGTTCCGAAATCCGATACTTTTTATTTCATCATTTATCGTTTTCCCGAATTCTATCCAGCCATCGAGTAGCGCTTCATCGCTGAAATACTCGTTAGTAGGTTGTGTATCTGCTACAGTGGCATTATAATTCTGCTCAGGCGCTTGCACAGTCGATGTTGCTTTTGCTTTTGAAATAGATATACTTGCCGGACGCTGATTGAAATTGGCCGGAGTGCTTTGTGGTTTCGATGGGACTGGAGCTGCTTCAACAGTGCTTTCTTGCTTTTTGGGTTGCACAATAGCTTGTACAACAGGCTTTGTGGCAGGAACAGTTTTTTCAGGTTCGGCAGCCTCAGACGTTTGCTGCTGTTGAGTGGCTATTTTGCGTATAGGTGCGGCAGCTGCTTCATTCAGAAAGTTTTTTTTTTTTTCGTCGTTCAACTGGCTTAGTCTGATAAGGGTCAGCTCCACCAGTAAGCGCTTGTTTTTGCTTATTCTGTAATTCAAATCACAATCGTTACTGATTTTTAGCGCCTGGAAAATAAATTCAGGACTACAGAGCTGAGCTTGTTGTTGATAGCGTTTACCAATATCGGCACCCACTTCGAGCAACTCAATTGTGGATGGGTCTTTACTCACCAGAATATCGCGAAAATGAGCGCTTAAGCCGGTAATGAAATGATGAGCATCAAAACCTTTGTTCAAAACATCGTTGAAAATCAAAAGCGGTTTTTGTACATCTCCATTTAAAAATGCTTCAACCAGTTTAAAGTAGTATTCATAGTCAAGCACATTCAGGTTTTCGATAACTCCCTGATAAGTGATATTATTGCCACAAAAACTAACTAACTGATCGAAGATGGACAAGGCATCGCGCATTCCTCCATCGCTTTTTTGAGCAATAATGTTCAGCCCGTTTATATCCACAGTCACATTCTCGCTTTTTGCAACGTGCTGGAGGTGAGCTACAGTGTCGGCTACAGTGATACGATTAAAATCATAAATCTGGCAGCGCGATAATATCGTTGGAATAATTTTATGTTTTTCGGTAGTAGCCAGAATGAAAATAGCATGCGAAGGTGGTTCTTCGAGTGTTTTCAGAAAAGCATTAAAAGCACCCGGCGAAAGCATGTGAACCTCATCCACAATGTAAACGCTGTATTTTCCTATCTGAGGCGGAATTCTTACCTGATCGATGAGTGAACGTATATCGTCGACGCTGTTGTTGGAAGCAGCATCCAGTTCATGGATATTGTACGAGCGTTGTTCGTTGAACGAAACACATGATTCACACTCGTTACAAGCTTCATGCTCGGCTGTTAAGTGCTCACAGTTAATTGTTTTTGCAAAAATACGGGCGCAGGTTGTTTTGCCTACTCCACGTGGTCCGCAAAACAAATAGGCATGTGCCAAATGGTTGCTGTTTATTGCATTTTTAAGCGTAGTTGTCAACGAACTCTGACCAACAACCGAGTTAAAGGTTGAAGGGCGATATTTTCGGGCAGAAACTATAAAATTATCCATAAACTCAATATTCTTTTTCTTCTTAGGCTTGCAAATATACTCAAAAAATGGTCAATAATTTTCAACTAAAAAAAGATTTCAGGAAAAAATGCAGTTGCCAAAAAATGCTTACCTTTGTGAACTTATGAAGTAATAATTTTTTTGATTTCAATCGGAATAATACAAAGTTTAGTTATGGCATTTATAAATAAAACATGGAAAGCATTCAAACCTGTGTTACTCAACAAATACCTTGTGGTTTTGTTGGCATTTGCTGTATTTATAATTTTTTTCGATGATCATAATCTGATTCAACGCTGGGAAACCCATCGTAAAATTAAGCAGATGGAAAAGGAATATAAATATTATCAGGACGAAATTGAAAAGAATAAATCGGAAATGTACAAACTGGAGCATGATAATGAATACCTCGAAAAATTTGCACGTGAACATTACCATATGAAAAATAAGAATGAGGAAATATTTATTATTAAAGACTAAAAACGAATTTAAATGATATTGAAATACAGCAGGATGCTGCTAATTGTCGGGGGTACGCTCACGGTAGCCGGGGTTTTTTCGCAATTGATGAATGTAAATGTGGCGTCCTATATTTTTACTGCTGGTGCGTTTATGCTCATTGCTTACCAGTTTATGGCTTACCTGGCCGACAAAGAAAAGGATAAACGTATACAGCGTCTGTCGCGTTTGAATTTTATCTATAGCCTTTTGCTCGGATTGGCTGCTTATTTTATGTTTGTTCAGTCCAACTCCTGGGTGGTGGTAGTGCTTATTTACGCTCTTGTTTCGCTTTTCAATTCATTCCGCATCAAATAAAAAAAGTGCAGCTCACATTTTTGTGAGCTGCACTTTTTTTATTCGCTTTTGGGCTTATTTCTTAGCCGCGTATCTCTTGTTCAATAATTCAGTAATCTCTGGTGTAATGTCAAGACCTTCGGTAGCATAAAGAATGTTATCGCTCGAGGTGTTGCTCAGGATCAATTGATATTTCTGATCTTTATTGTATTCTTTCAGAAAAGAATTGATGGTGTCGCGCAATTGTTCGCTCATTTTTTGCTGTACCTGCATCAATTGCTGGCTTAATTGTCCGTCGAGTTCTCTTAAATCTTCCTGACGTTTAAGAAGTCGTGATTGTTCCTGTTCGGCACGTTCGCGGCTCAGAAATGCATTGGCTTCGAGTTTACGTTGAAATTCACCCATTTCGGTTTGTAGTTGACGTGCTTTTGTGTTGATACTCAACCGTGAATCTTCTTGCTTTTTGATTAAAGATTCATTGGCTTCTTTTGCAAACTGATAATTTAGTAACAGTGAGTCGACATTGATATAAGCAATGGGTAAAAGTCCTGCGTTTAATGAATCATTCTTATAGAACGATTTTTCCGAAGGTGACTTAGGATTGTTACTAAATACTTTTACAAAAAGTACTATTACAGCAATTGCCAATACGGCGTTTAAAATGAGTGAAAGATTTTTCATATTCTTATATTATAATTTTTTGGTAATTTCCAACATCATGTCGTTGTTATTCAACGGTTTTACTTTTTTCTGAGCTTCACGGTCCTGTGTGGTGGCGCAATGTACGCCTTTGCTTTTAAGCGCTTGATTTCCACCTATATGTATGTTCGGAAATTCACCTCCTTTTACAAAAAATATACGAACTCCTAACAATAAAATGCCGACGAACAGAAGTACGGCTGAGATAATAAATGCTTCTAGCATATTTCTGAAATTTTTAAATTCATGCAAAGATAATTTTTTTAGACAACTTAGATACCGGTCAACAGTTTTTTTTAGGAATTTGAATGTTTCGTTCGCATATTTAACGGAAATTAAGAAATGGTATTTTATTCAGAAGATATTATAAATCTGAAATTAAATACAGTTTCTTCGTGAACCTTAGTTATTTGAAACAAACAACAATGAAGAGCAAGTGATTTGTATGACACACATTAGAATTCATTATTTCAGACTTCCGATCACATCCAGATTCAAAACGATGCGGATTTTATCGCTTAATGAGGGATGAATGGACTGAATATTGGAACTGGTTACAAACGGAAAGTAAATTTCAAAGATATTCAGCAAATTGAATTTTAAACCTGCTTCAGCAAAAATTGGTGATGCGTATTCTGCCGAAAGGCCGTGATCATTTATAAGTATATTGATGAATGGTTGAATACCGGAATAAGATATTTTTCCGGGCAAACTACTTGTTAAAGAAAGAGAAATAAGCCATTTGCTATAGCCGAGATATTCGTTCACAGGTGATACCAATCCACCTTCCGAAAGTGTCATTTGTCGTGCCCAGAATGATCCTGTGTTCGCTCCAAACCGATCGGGATAGAGTCCTTCGTAGAGATATTGTTCTCTGCCACTTCGGCCGCCTGCTGCTATGCCATAAAATGGCACTGTAGCTTTATTACTGAGCATCGAAGCTCCAAAAAGGCGCATCTCCAAACCATTTCGTTTGCCCGAATAACTATATTTGTATTTTAATTCAGCCGTAGCTTTTTGATATTGTTTTCCTGATTCAATGGATAAGTTGATTTTGTAGGGATGAATATAACCGATTTTCTGCAATTGATAACCCAGTTGAAAATATGAGTTCAGTGATGCTGACGATCCGTTTATAATTTTGAAAAGATCGGAAGCTAATGAATACTTGCCATACAGCATTTGCCGGATAGGACGCGTAGGTGTTAAAGGCTTTATTTTGAGTTGTAAATTCGCGCTCATTTTACGATAATTCTGATGTCCCGGAGCGCCGAATTGTGTACCATCGATCGTGATTGTTGCTTTTTCGAAGAATTGATCGAAAGGAATAAAATTAAATGCAACTTTGCCGTAGCCCGATAGGGTAGCGTTGCTGAAGGCATAAAAAGGCATAATTAAATACTCCACAGGTTTCGGGATGATCAAACCGTTGTTGATTGAAATGCCCGCCATAAATCCATTTTCGCGGTTCCAGTTGATGGCAGGAATATACATTATACTGTGTTTCTCCGGATTTTCGATGCTAAACAAAAGTTGAGTTTCTACAGCATCTCTTTTGCGTACTATACCCGATGTTTTTATATTGTTGTTCAGTCGGTTTAGTTCGGGCATTATATGATTTGGATCAATTTTTATTTCGGTGTAATCTCCTTCGGGTATTTCTATCCATTGCTCACCGCTAAATCCATCGATCCATTTTTCGAAACAGATAGAATCGCCTTTTAGGCCGGCAATCATCAATGGTAAAATAAGTTCGGCTTTGTTTTTTACAAGTAATTTGTTGTTTTTTAAATCATCAATTTTATAATCAAGCCGTTTGGTGGTACCTAATAAATCGTCGAAAAACCAGTTGATATCCTTTTCGGTATGTGCGTCAAAAACTGATCTTAAATTTTCAGGTTGAGGATGGTGGAATTTCCATTTTTGATAATAATCCTGCATCGCCGCATCGTAAATGGAATCGCCCAGGTATTTTCTAAGGTAAGTGAAGGCCGCAGAAGCTTTATTATAAATCATTATCCCATAATTACTTTCGATAAAATCGGTGGATGAAAGGTCGATCGCCTGTTCCTGATGATTACGCGCCGAAGTGAGCCAGGGGAGTTCCAGCATTTGTTCGGTCGACATGTTTTCGATATGAAGGAAGGAGGCTTGTTTACGGGTCTTAACGATACTTTCCCAAGCTTTTCTTTTTGGGTATTTTTCATTCATATAGCGTTGTTCGTAATTGCTCGTGAGGCTTTCGTCCATGAACGGATAACGTCGTTCGTTGCTCGCGAGTGCGCCGTAGAACCAACTGTGGCAAGCTTCGTGGGAAATAACCTCGTCGAGCGCATATGCATCCTTTGTCCGGCCAATGACTGCCAATCCCGGATATTCCATACCAAGTCCGGCATTCAACGTACTTTGAACTGCTGTGAAGTTGGTGTAAGGATAATCGCCAATTGTGTTGGAGAAATAAAGCAAAGCATCATTCACATAATGAAGGGCTTTTCTCCAGCGCCTTGTTTCTTTGTTGGTGAACATCACCCATGTTGTAACCACTTTGTCACTGCCGGGAAGTGTGATTTTTCCCTTCATTACATTGAATTGCTGATCGGCAAACCATGCAAAATCATGCATATTTGTTCCTTTGTAATGTAAAACCTTGGTTTTTGAAGTAGGAGGGATGCGTTTCGTTTTTCCAAGCATTGAAATGCTTCTCCAGCTACTGTCGTTGGCAAGGCTATCGAGCATTTCGATTTCGTGTTTTGTCTGCAACTCACCGGTGGCAGCCACTATATAGTTGGCCGGCAATGTGATGCTAACATCGAAATTTCCGAATTCAGAATAAAATTCGCCTCGGTCGAGGTACGACATTGGCTGCCAGCCCTGAGCATCGTAAACCGCCGGTTTGGGAAACCATTGCGAAATTTGATAGGATCGACCCGTGTGACCCATGCGGGAAGTTACTCCCAATGGTATTTTTACATGAAAAGGAGTGCTGATGGTGATGGATGTTCCCGGAAGAAGAGGTTCGTTCAATTCTATTTTGCAAATATCGGATTGCTTTGGCAGCAATTGCCATTTCACTTCCTGATTATTTATTCTGAAATCAAGTCCATCGATATAGCCTTTTAATTCCTTATCGTTGAATAATTTTTGTTTCCCTTTTGAGGCAAATATTTGTTTAGCCAATCCGGAGCTATTGTCGGCATAGGCATTGGGCCACAGATGAAAATAGATAAAATGAAGTGTGTCGGTCGAATTGTTTTGATATTCAATCGTTTCAAAAGCGTCGAGTTCGTGCAGTGAATCGTTGAGTGTGACCTCAATGTTGAAGTTTACAGTTTGCTGGAAATAGTTTTGCGCCGATAAAGCCGTCCACATCGTTAGCATGACGGATATCAGACATTTGGAGTGAAAAGATGAAGAAAAGATTTTCATGCGTTTGTTTTTTGTTTTTTTTTTCTGAATTCCGCATGCAAAAGTATAAAAACTGAACTCTGCATCCGGCAGGGTTCAGTCTTTATTGTTTGTTCGAACTGAATTTATAACAATACAATTAAAACGATGATAAGAATCAGAAGAGTACTTCCACCTATGTAAATATAAGGTTCACTTTTCATTGTTTCTTTGATTTCTTTTAATTCACTTTTCAGTTCTTTCTTTTCGGAGCTGGTCATGTTCGATTTGTCCATGTCGCGAATTTCCTCAACACGTGATGTTAATGCGTTCATTTCCTCGGACGTTAAACTGCTTTCGGTGGCTGTTTCCGAAGCAGTTGCCTTAGATTCGGTGTTTGCTGCGATTGCCGGAGTGACGCTTAATGAGATAAACATTAAAAGCGCAAAAAAATTAATTTTTTTCATTACTGTACTTTTTAAATTGATGTAAAAATAGTTTGATAAAAGTACTCGTCAATTCATTGTTTTGCATTACATATTTTTAGCTATATGTTACATAAATCACATATTCAGATGGATGAATATGAACGCACAACCACTCAATTTGCCCAAAAAAAGTAACAGCCTGAAGCTTTATTGCAACAGGCTGTTATTGAAATTATAAGGGTTTGAAAAAATGCCAGAAAGCAGCAGGTGTTTTCTTAAAAGACATACCCGATGCTTATTTTATTTTCCTTGACACTGTGGTTTACCGGACTGTAATAATCATAAATACTTTCTCTGTAGTTGAAGCTGGTTTCGGTGGAGAACAAAAGGTGCTTTTTAATTATATAATTGAAACTTAGCCTTACAACGCTCAGGCTTGAGTGCCCTTTGTCGCCCTGAACATTTGAACTTATTTTTCCATCGTCGTTCAGATCGTAACCCACCCATGAATACAACCGATAGTCTTCGGAATTAAGCACAAATCGTATTTTTTCGCCGAATTGCATTTCAAGGTTTAGTTTAGAGCTGAATCCGCTTCCCATATTATAATCCCGTTTGTCGTATTTGAAGTGATCGGTCTGACTTCCACCCAACAGAATTCCACTTAAAAAGGCCGAACAGGAAAATGTAATATGTTTGGTGGGTTTGCTCATATAAAGCAGACCCGGTCCGGCCGAGGCGGCTTCGGATATTTTATAGGGCGAAAGCGATACGTTATTGATATCGGCCTGCGACTGATAATAATTGAAATGTTGAAATAACCCTACCGAAAGCTGTCGCTTTGGGTTCTTGAGGGTTATATCTTTTGAAATCAACATTCCCAAAAGATTAAAGCGGTCGATCAGGGGTTGTTGAGAAAAGAAATTCCCACTTATTTTGAGAGAGAAAAAATCGTAAGGATGTTCGTTGTCCACCGAAAATGGATTGCCATAAAACATGCCGAGATGATAACTCAACATATTACTTACATCCACATCCCGTTGTGAATTATCGTAAATAATGCGATGCCCGACAGAGGTATAGAACATGACGGGTACTTTTGGGATGGTGTGCCCACGGATGTTTCGGTGTTTCCAGGCATCGCCGCTGATGATTCGGTTGATGCCTCTGAGGGGCGAAATGACTGTGAGCAAGGCTTCACGCTTGAAACGGTCGAATCCTACAGCGCGGTCGTCGATGATTAAATCGGAAATTCGGAAGGTTATTTCGCCCAACGCAGCGCCTCCTATGGTGGTGGCAACAAAGTCGTTGATGGCACCGGGTTCGTTTTCCATTAAATACTCCCACATTAAACTGCCACCTACCGCATAGGGAACCGACTGCCAAAAGTTCATGCCATTTGAGCGGGCTGAATTAAAATAAGTTCCTCCATGGTAAGGATGAGCAAAAAGATTGGTCGAAAACATATCGTTGTCCCAAACAAAACCTGTTTTGATGTTTTCTTTCATCGTACTCAGGTTGATGCGGGCAAAGCTTCCATCAAGGATAAAACGATCGAATGTCCAGACTCCGATATTGGTTGCAAACACGTAGGTGGCTGCTTTTACACCATTCTTTCGAAGGGTGTGCAATGAGTCAGTATCCTGAATGCTTGCCAGCGAATCGGGTATCACATTGATTTGACTGAACGCAGTGGGAATGAAAAGAAGACCGAACAGAAAAACTGTTATTTTTTTAATACAACACATACCTTTATTTTTTATACCTGAATTCGGAAATACATAAAATATGCCTTATTGAATAAAACTTACAATTTATTTATTTTGGCTTGATTTTATTTGTGGGGAGTGCTGTTTTTGTGCCTTTTTGTCACGTATGGTGCCGTAGGATGGGGAGTGCGTTTTCAATAGCTTGCAATAAAAAAACATAGAATAAAGGGGCAGTTACACTTTTTTGTGTGTTGGAAGAAACAGCCGATTGCATTGCTGCAACCGGCTGTTTCTTATCTTATTCCCCTCTCCTCAAGGAGAGGGGTTAGGGGTGAGGTCAATTAATACTCATCCCAACTCTTGATCTTAATGTCTTCGAAGCTCATAGTGCAGAAGGCATTGATAAAGGCTGACGCCAGACGCGCATTGGTGAACAACGGAATGTTGAAGTCGATAGCACCACGGCGAATGATATAGTCGTTAGCAAGTTCACGTTTTGTCGTGTTCTTTGGGATATTGATAACCAGGTCAAATTGTTTGTTTGAGATCATATCCTTTACATTTAACTCACCTTCTTCGTCCGGCCAGTTTACGGCTGTAGCATGCACTCCGTTTTCAGCAAGGAAAAGTTGCGTTCCGCGGGTAGCAAACAATTCGTAGCCTTTCTTTTGAAGCGCAAGACAAGCATCGGAGAGTTCCAGTTTCGATTTTGTTTCGCCAGAAGAAATTAAGATGCGTTTCTTTGGAATGCGATAGCCTACCGAAAGTAGTGATTTCAGAATCGCTTCCGAGAAATCATCTCCAATACAACCTACCTCTCCGGTCGAAGCCATATCAACTCCCAACACAGGGTCAGCTTGTTGTAAACGGGCAAATGAGAATTGTGAGGCTTTGATACCTACATAATCCAGGTCAAATGCTGATTTTTCAGGTTTTTCAACTTCCAAACCAAGCATTACCTTGGTTGCCAGTTCGATAAAGTTTATTTTCAATACCTTAGAAACGAATGGGAAACTACGTGACGAACGCAGGTTACATTCAATTACCTTGATATAATTATCACGCGCCAGGAACTGAATGTTGAAAGGTCCGGAGATATTCAATGATTTTGCGATCTCGCTCGCGATTTTCTTAATGCGGCGAATGGTTTCCACATAGATTTTTTGTGGAGGGAATTGCGTGGTGGCATCACCCGAGTGAACTCCGGCAAATTCCACGTGTTCCGAGATAGCATAAACAAGTATTTCACCATTTTTAGCTACCGCATCAATTTCAATTTCCTTGCAACGTTCAATAAATTCTGAAATTACAACCGGGTGTTTTTTCGAAACATCAGTTGCCAGTTTCAGGAAGTTTTCCAGCTGAGTAGAATCGTAACATACGTTCATCGCTGCACCCGAAAGCACATAGGATGGACGCACCAATACAGGGAATCCAATCCCTTGTACAAAGTCGTTCACATCATCGAAAGTAGTCAGTTCTTTCCATCGTGGTTGGTCAATCTTCAAAGTGTCGAGCATCGACGAGAACTTATGACGGTCTTCGGCGCGGTCAATATCCGTGGCTTGTGTTCCCAAAATGGTAACATTGGCATCGGCAAGTTTCAGTGCCAGGTTATTCGGAATTTGTCCTCCGGTAGAAACAATGGTTCCCATTGGGTTTTCCATGTCCATAATGTCCATCACACGTTCGAAGCTTAGTTCGTCGAAGTACAGACGGTCGCACATATCGTAGTCGGTCGAAACCGTTTCGGGATTGTAATTGATCATTACCGAGCGGAAACCTTCCTTGCGAATGGTCATCAACGCGTTAACACCGCACCAGTCGAACTCTACCGACGAACCGATACGATAAGCTCCCGAACCAAGCACCACCACAGAGCGGTGGTCGCCAAGGTATTTCACATCGCTGCCGGTTCCGCCGTAAGTAAGATACAAATAGTTGGTCTGTGCAGGATATTCGGCTGCCAGCGTATCAATTTGTTTTACCACCGGAACAATGCCACGACTTTTACGATGGAGTCGGGTTTGTTTTATCTTCTCGTCAATTTCGTCGCTACTACATTTAGTCACCAATCGTGTAATCTGGAAGTCGGAAAATCCTAATTCTTTTGCATGACGAAGTATATCATCCGGTAATTCATTCAATGAGTTGAATGTTTCGAGTTCATGCTCTTTGTCGACAATATTTTTTAATTTATACAGAAACCAACGGTCGATCTTGGTGAGTTCGTGTAATTTATCTATTGAATAGCCGCCCTGCAATGCCTGAGCCAGGTAGAAAACGCGTTTGTCGGTTGGTTTCGAAAGCGCAGTATCTACATCGTCAGCATAAAAATCCTTATTGGCAACGAATCCGTGCATCCCCAATCCAATCATACGCAGTCCTTTCTGGAATGCTTCTTCAAAGTTACGACCGATAGACATGATTTCGCCCACCGATTTCATACTCGATCCCAACTGACGACTCACACCCTGGAATTTACCTAAATCCCAACGGGGAATTTTACAAACAATGTAGTCGAGTGCCGGTTCGAAGAATGCCGAAGTATCTTTTGTTACAGAGTTTTTCAATTCGGGAAGTCCGTAACCAAGACCCAGTTTAGCAGCTACGAAAGCCAGCGGATAACCGGTTGCTTTAGATGCCAGTGCCGACGAACGACTCAAACGGGCGTTGACCTCTATCACGCGGTAATCTTCCGAGAATGGATCGAAGGCATACTGAACGTTACATTCACCCACGATGCCAATGTGGCGGATAATGCGGATAGCCAGTTCGCGAAGTTTGTGGTACTCGCGGTTGGTAAGTGTTTGCGATGGCGCCACAACGATACTTTCGCCGGTATGAATTCCCAGTGGATCGAAGTTTTCCATATTACAAACCGTGATACAGTTATCGTACTTATCGCGCACTACTTCGTATTCTATTTCTTTCCAGCCTTTCAGCGATTTCTCAACCAACACCTGCGAAGAGTAAGCAAATGCTTTGTCGACAAGTTCTATCAGTTCGGTATCGTTGTCGCAGAAACCGCTTCCCATTCCGCCCAATGCATAAGCAGCACGAACAATCACCGGATAACCCAGCTCGTTGGCGGCCCGTATGGCATCTTTCAGGTTGGTAACAGCTTCGCTCTTGATGTATTTTACATCGATTTCCGATAGTTTTTGGTTGAAAATCTCGCGGTCTTCCGTGTCGATAATCGACTGCACCGGCGTACCAAGTACCTTGATATTGTATTTTTCGAAAACCTTATTTTTGTAAAGTGCCACTCCGCAATTCAATGCAGTTTGTCCACCGAACGAGAGGAAAACGCCATCGGGACGTTCCTTTTCTATTACGCGTTCTACAAAGTCGGGCGTAACAGGTAAAAAATATACCTTATCGGCAATGCCTTCCGAGGTTTGTACGGTGGCAATGTTAGGATTGATAAGAATGGTTTCAATACCTTCTTCTTTCAGCGCTTTCAGCGCTTGTGAACCGGAATAATCGAACTCACCCGCTTCACCAATTTTCAATGCACCTGACCCAAGTACTAATACTTTTTTGATCTCGCCTTTTTTGATTTGCTGATCTTTGTGTATCGTTTTAAGTTTAGCTACACATTCCTGTTCAATTAGTTGTGGAATTGCAATGTCGCTACCTTCCAATGTTTTAATAAATACGTCGAATAAGAATTCGGTGTCCGTTGGTCCTGAGGCAGCTTCGGGGTGAAACTGTGCCGAGAACCAGGGTTTTGTTGTGTGACGAATACCTTCGTTAGTGCCATCGTTCATATTCACAAACAAAGGTTCCCAATCGGCGCTTAAGGTCTTGTTGTCGACAGCAAAACCATGATTTTGTGAAGTGATAAATGCACGTTGCGTTCCCACCAATTGTACCGGTTGGTTGTGGCTGCGGTGTCCGTATTTCAGTTTATAAGTTTTTGCACCTCCGGCTACCGAAAGCAATTGGTTACCCATACAAATACCGAAAATTGGTTTTCCGGTTTGCATAAAGGTTTGTATGTTGCGAACAGTATCTTGTGCATATTCTGGATCGCCCGGGCCGTTCGAAATAAATAAACCATCGAATTCAATGTGGTTGAAGTCGTAATCCCAGGGCACGCGGATGATAGTTGTGTCCCGTTTCAGTAAGCAACGGATAATGTTATGTTTTACGCCGCAATCCACGAGCAATACACGGTGTTTTCCACTTCCATAGGTGATTACTTCTTTGCAGCTTACTTTTGCTACCTGATTTTCGTCGTCGGGGTTGATAAATTCTATATCATCGCCTTCGGGGAAAACAAGCTTTCCTCTCATCGTTCCCTTTTCGCGTACGAGCTTCGTCAGTTCACGGGTGTCGACACCAAATATACCGGGCACTTCATTTTCTTTCAACCAATCACTGAGGCTTTTTCCAGCATTCCAGTGACTGTATTCAAAAGAAAAATCGGAAATAATCAAAGCTGATGCCTGAATTTTTTCCGATTCGTAAAAAGTAGAAAGTCCGTTTTGGATGATGTCGTTCGGAACACCGTAATTCCCAACCAATGGAAACGTTATCGCCAATAATTGCCCGGCGTAGGATGGGTCGGTCAAACTTTCGGGATACCCTACCATGGCTGTATTAAAAACAACTTCGCCGGCAACAGGCTTTTCGTACCCAAAGGATTTCCCTTTAAAAATTGTTCCATCTTCCAGAACGAGGTGGAGAGATTTGTACTTCTGCATAAATATTTAGTTATTGTCTTATTTTTGCTCTTGTATTTGGTGTTTTCTAATATTTATACTGCGTTTATGCCTAAATATTGTAGTTTGCCCAAAATTTATGCAAAAGTACGGCTTTTTTAAGTTCTGTACAAGTCGGAAAATCAAAATTCTTCCCGATTTTGCTTTTTTTTAATGATTTGATTAAAAAGAGATTCGAATATGAATAAATATGTATTTCAAGAACATAAAAACAAAGAAGGAGCTTGTTGATGCTAGATTGAAATCAGTTAATTCTATTTCGGACTTTAGCGCAAAAAGTTCATCAAAGCGGGGTGAAAATCCCCACTTTAATGAACTTGAAAAAGTGATTGAATATTTAGTTCTTCTTCGGTTTTCGTTCTAATGGTAAAATCCCGCCGGCCATTTCACCAATAATGTTGACAAGTTCGGTGCCTGTTGGTACAACTATTTTGGCATTATTCGAAAGCGAAGCTTCCACAGCCTCCAGTTTCCGTAACAGTTGCGCATTTCCAACAAAATATTTATCAGCAGCTTCGTTCACAAGTTTGATAGCTTCGGCCTCGCCTTCGGCGTGCAGAATTTTTGATTGTTTATAGCCTTCAGCTTCTTTAATTTTAGCACGTTTTACTCCATCGGCCACAGTTTCGGCAGCAGTAGCTGAATCGATGGCGGCAATTTTCTCGTTTTCGGCCTTCACTACCTTGTTCATGGTTTCCTGAACGTCTTTTGGAGGGTCGATTTCTTTCAGCTCAGTTCGTACAATATCAATACCCCAACTTTCGGTTTCATCGTGCAGGGTATTGTAAAGTTCAGCATTTATTTTTCCACGTTCGCTATTGGCCGATTTAAGCGTGAGTGTACCGATGATATTACGTAAAGTAGTACGTGCCAGACTTACAATTTGCAATTTGTAATTGTTTACATTATAAATCGATCCTTTTACCGACTCTTCATCACTTTTAACCTTGAAATATACCTGCGCATCGACACTTGCATTCAGGTTGTCGTTGGTAATGATTTCCTGAGGTTCAGCATTCACCATTTGTTCGGTGACATTGACAATATAAATCCGGTCGATGATAGGAATAATCCAGTGAAATCCCGGATTGGCAAATTTTTTGTATTTTCCCAAACGTTCAATAAGGCCACGTTCAGTGGGTCGTACAATCCTGATACCGGAAATGAAGAGGATAAAAACTAAAATAATACTACTCAAAATAATCATTTTTTTGTTTTCCTTTCTTTTAAGTTGTTAATTACGCTTGATTCTTTTTTGATGTTTACTGTGAATGTAGAATATATAAAATTCGAAATCACAGTAAATTACACTGCAAATATACAACTGAAACAAATAAAATGTTCCGGGCAAACGAATAATTCTTTTGTTTTAAAAAAAAAGAACAAACAAATTCTAAATATTGACATTCAATCATTTAAGTTGAGCGTGTGAAAGTTCCGATGATTTTGATACTGTCACAATTGGTTTGGGTACTTCGTTGAAGTTTTAAATTCAATTTATAGGTTATTCATTTGCTAGTTGGATTCGAAAAGTCTAATTTTGCATTCCATTTAAACAATACATTATTTATGACTGCAACCTACCAAAAACTCACGCTTGCAACTTGCGAAATTGCCCGTACTGTTGGCAAATATATGGCTAACGAACGTAAAGGATTCGACGATAGTAAAATAGAAAATAAAGGTTTGCATGATCTGGTAAGTTATGTTGACAAAGCATCCGAAGAATTTATTATTGCTAAGTTGCAGGAGCTCTTACCCGAATCGGGCTTTATAGCCGAAGAAGGGACGAATGATAAACGAGGCGAACGATTCAATTGGGTAATCGATCCATTGGATGGTACCACAAATTACATTCAGGGCATTCCGCTTTATGCAGTAAGCATTGGTTTGTTGGATGGTGAGGAACTTGTACTGGGTGTAGTGTACGAAGTTGGTCGCGATGAATGTTTTTATGCATGGAAAAATGGTGGAGCGTATTTGAATGGCCAAACGATTCGCGTATCTGATCGTCGTGAAATTCATGAAGCTTTGTTGGCAACAGGATTTCCGTATAACGATTTCAGCAAAATGAAGAGCTATATGATTTTTCTGGAATGGGCAATGAAGAATGCCAGAGGTGTTCGCCGGTTAGGTTCAGCTGCTACGGATTTGGTTTATGTAGCATGTGGACGTTTCGAAGCTTTTTGGGAATATGACCTGAAACCCTGGGATGTGGCTGCCGGGGCTGTAATTGTAAAGGAAGCCGGCGGCACTGTTACCGATTATAAAGGCGGAGACAATTATCTTTTCGGGAAAGAAATTGTGGCTTCGAATGCATGGCTCAAAACTTTGATGATTCAAAAAATAAGTGATATAGCAGCAAACGATACGATTCAATAGGTTTGTTTATCGAAGACAATTATCTAATAATTCTTCTTGCCTGATTCCAATAGTCAGGAAACCAGAATAATATAACTTTTTAATTTTTAAACATTGACAACTACTAAAGATAAACTCTGGACTTCAAGTTTTATAAGTGCCTGTATCGGTAACTTCTTGTTGTTTTTTGCTTTCTACCTGCTACTTCCGGTATTAGCGCTTTATCTGACCGATGTATTTAATAGCTCTAAATCGTTGATAGGAGTTATACTGTCGTCGTATACAATTGCAGCGCTTCTTATACGTCCGTTTGCGGGTTTTATTCTCGATCTTTTTAACCGTCGGCCCATCTATCTGGTAGGCTACCTGTTGTTTATAATGGCTTTCATAGCTTATCCTTTTGTGAGTTTAATCAACCTGTTTCTCCTCCTTCGAATTTTTCATGGATTGACGTTCGGACTGGTAACCACTGCCGGAAATAGTTTGATTGTGGATATTATGCCCGCATCACGACGTGGAGAAGGACTTGGATATTTCGGAGTGGCCAACAACCTGGCCATGGCCATTGGTCCTATGATCAGCCTTTTTATGCACGACTATTATAACTACGATGTTATTTTTTATACGGCCATAATTGCAGGTTTATTTGGATTTGTTTTTGCGTACAATATCAAATCGGATAAAAAGGCAGACCGAAGTGTGAAACAACCGCTGGCCTTCGACCGCTTTTTTCTGTTGAAAGGGTTTAAGTCAGGATTTTGTTTGCTTATGCTTGGCATTCCGTATGGCATACTTACGACTTATGTGGCTATTTACGGCAAAGAATTAGGCGTTAAAAGTGGAATGGGGATGTTTTTCTCGTTGATGGCAGTGGGGCTTATTGCTTCACGCTTGTTTGCCGGAAAAATGGTCGATCAGGGAAAAATCACGAAAGTAATTAGTATCGGGACATTTATTTGCATTCTCGGTTTTCTCGTATTGTCATTAATGAACAGAATTGAGAACAACCTTGGTTTGATAACAGCACTTTTCTATTTCGTGGCCATTGTTTTGGGTGTAGGTTATGGTATGGTTTTTCCTGCATATAACACGCTTTTTGTGAATTTGGCACCCAACAATCGCCGTGCAACCGCCAGTTCTACTTACCTTACAAGTTGGGATTTGGGTATTGGCGTTGGCTTGATACTTGGTGGCTGGATAGCCGATAGCGCAGGCGGACTATCGATGGCATTTATGGCCGGAGTATTTATAGTATCACTATCGTTCGTTTTCTTTGTGCGCATCGCTGGTCCACATTACAACACGCATAAATTACGTTAGTTTTTCTTCGCGTTTTCGTTATAATTTTTCGTAAATCCAATGAAATCAGCTATTTTCTCGGGGTTAGTTTCAAAAGCATTGCCTACTACCACTAAGTCGGCTCCGGCATCGTAGGCCTGTTTTAGTTGTTCAATAGTTTTAATTCCACCTCCTACAATGAGTGGGATGGATAAAGCGGCGGAAAGAGTTTGTATCATGTCGGCTGCTACTGGAAAATCGGCACCACTTCCAGCTTCGAGATAAACCAAATGCATACCCAGCAATTCGCCGGCAATGGCGGTGGACAAAGCAATTTCATTTTTTTCGCGTGGTATGGGCATTGTGTTACTCATATACGCTACTGAACTGGTTTTACCACCATCCACAAGTAAGTAAGCTGTAGGGATAACTTCGATGCCGGTGTCTTTTATCGATTTTGCAGAATTTACATGCTGACCAATTAAAAATTCAGCATTTCGTCCTGAGAGAAGAGACAGAAACAGCAGCGCATCGGCTTTTTTGCTAAACTGAGTTGCATTGCCGGGAAACAGAACAACATCTACGATGAGTTCTTTTTTAAGGAGGTCAATCAACGTATCGATGGATGTATTGATGTGACTTCCTCCAACAAATACAAAATCGGGAGTATGCGTTTTGAGTAAAGAAACAATGTCTGTAAGGTGCGGACCTTTGCAATAATCCGGGTCAAGCAATACGGCTATTAACTTTTGTCCTTTGTCGCGATTCGATAATATCTTTTTGTAAATTGAGTTTTTCATTCTTTTTTCATCGTTGTTTATGCAATACAGTAAACAAGGTTGTAATTGTTTCTTACTTTATAATACAGATTATAAACATCCTTACAGGGGAGATGTTCTGCTTTTATGCTTCCCTCTTCTTTCAATTCGAAGGGGAAAACATGAAGTTGTTTCGCAAAATCGACTGCATTTTCACCAATGATTTTGAACAAAGCTTCTTTGGCTGACCATGCCAACTGTAGTTTAACTGAATTCTTTTCGTCGTACAATTCTTTTTGCTCGGTAGGGTTAAGAAAGCGTTTGTAAACCTGAACGATCTTTTCTGTAGGACACTCAATGTCGATGCCTGTTTTATGTTCGGGGTGTGCTATCAGTGCTAACCATTTTTTACTGTGCGAAATGCTTATAAATGTCTTTTCGTCTTTTAGAAAAGGTTTCCCTGATGTATCGTAAACAATCATTTTTTCGTCGGCCAAAAGCTTGTTAATGGCTACACGAGCTGATAGAAATTCAATTCTTCGTTTGTCTGTTTTTATGCTTTCGTATTCAGTTTTGTAGCATTCAAAGTTGCTGAGCATCCCAATTAATTCATCTGCCGATTCAGTTATTTCCCAAATCAAAATGTCGGTATTGTTCGATTTAAATTGTTCGTAAATCATTTTTTCCACTCAAAACTTTCCATTAAACGCACCATATCTTCGCGAATGAAGTCAACCATCGGAGCAATAGAGTCCTTGTTGGGTACATTGTTGAAATACAAAGCTCCCCGAACGAAATGTTGAGTGCTGTCGGTCAGCGTAAACTGAACCGACGAAGCGGCATTGCCTGTGATATCATAAAAAATGCCATACACTTTTTTATCGGGGTGCTCAAAAACTCTTTCGGAAATGCCATCGGCTTTCACAGAGTGTTTGTACACATATTTGCGTGCATCTTCGCTCAGTTCGTATAAATTGGAGTGTATTGCTTTGTAACTGCAATAGACGCTGGCATTCAGATACGGGTATTGAATGTCGATCCAGTATTGTTCACCATTTTCGGCACGCGAAACTATTTTTGCCATCTCTGATAAGTCGAATTTATAGGGAAGCTGAAGTGTATCGATACTTCGATAGGTATGTTCGGGCAAATCGACTCTGAAATATCCATAGGGTTTTGGCATGTACGACTCGGCACATGAGATAAGCAAAAATGTAAAAAAACAGATTGTCAGATGTTTCAAACGCATGTCGTGTTCAATTTATGTGCTTCCGAAAGGAATTGGAACTTTTAAAAATTTAGTTTAGAGAATGTTGGCTTTGTCATCATTCTCATCGAAGTTGTCCTTGAGGTACAATTTCACTTTCTTTATCCTGCGGTTATCCACCGACAGCATTTCGAAAATATAGCGTCCATAACCTATTCGTTCGTTTTTCGAAGGAATTTCTCCTTTTATTTCAAGTATCAAACCTGCCAGCGTTTCGACTTCGTCGGCTATTTTTGCAAAATCGTTTTCTTCAATTTCATCAATTTTGAAAAAATCGTTCAGCTGAATTTTAGCTTCGAAAATAAAGGTGTGATTGTCGATTTTTGTAAAAAGTTTTTCGTCTTCGTCGTACTCATCGCTTATATCACCTACAATTTCTTCAAGTATATCTTCGAGCGTTACCATGCCCGAAGTACCGCCGTATTCGTCAACCACTATGGCTAAATGGATTTTGTTTTTCTGAAACTCGCTCAGTAAATCGTCAATTTTTTTTGTTTCGGGAACGTAATAGGCCGGACGCACGAGGCTCTGCCAGCGGAAATTAGCTGATTTGTCGATATGCGCCAAAAGATCTTTGGCATAGAGTATTCCTTTAATATTATCGCGTGTACCTGAATATACCGGAATGCGTGAATAGCCGTGTTTTATGATGGAGTTCAACAGCTGATTGTACGGTATTTTTATGTCTACATCTACCATGTCAATCCTTGAAGTCATTATGTCAACTACCTGAATATTCCCGAATTTAATAATGCCTTCGAGCATTTCAGTGTCTTCATCTTTGCTGTTCGATGTCAGTTCGAGCGCCTGCGACAATTCGTTCATTGAAATATTGTTTCTGCTTATTTTCGACAAGCGTGTGTTCACAATGGAGGTAGAATTTACAAGTAAACTGACAAATGGTCCTAAAAGTTTTTCGAGAAAAAAGAGAACACCAACCGTTTTGTAAGCAGTGGATTTGGCAAACTGGGTGGCATAAATTTTTGGAGTTATTTCGCCAAACAGCAAAATAAGAAAAGCAATAAGAATGGTTTGCAAAAGAAAGCCCAGAAACGGCGTTGTTTCGAAGCTAACTACTGAATTCGCAAAAAAACTAAGAAGAATAATAAGCGTTACATTCACAAAATTACTGCTTATCAGTATGGTAGCCAATAATCTTTGCGGGTTTTCGAGCAGATGTAATATCTTTCGATCCGATTTTGTATTGTTGTTGCTTATTTCATCCTGAGTTTGCGGGTCTAGCGAAAAAAATGCAACTTCGGAGGCCGAAATGAGAGCTGAAATACAAAGTAAAAGCAGGCTTATCACCAATGCCGCGATTGCGGTAACATCGATAGGAGAAAAACCAATGCCTGCAAGGTTCAAATATAGTGATTCAGTTTCCAATGCGTATTCTGTTATATATGAATGCTATAGTTTTTTTATGGTTTTACCGAAACAATTTTGTCGACAACAAATTTATTCACACCTCTCCATGGTAAAGTCCCAAGGTATTCGCGATAATGTAATTCAACTTCTTTACCACTACAGCGCATCAGCGAGTCGGCCACTTGTTTGTCTTCCACCGAAAATGAAAATTCGTAGGATTGAATAGTGCCACCGGTTTGCGAACGAAAGCCACTTTGAATCATTTTGCCTTCGTAGGTTTTAAAAATATAGCCTTTGTGAACGAAATAATTAATTTCCCCGGCTTTAACTCCCTCTCCGAAAACAAAATAGAATCTGAAATAAACAAATACAGCGAAAAGAATGACAATAAGGGTAGACCCTATCATTATCGTTTTTTTGATTTTTGGATTCATGATGGAATTTATTTTCTCGCAAATATAGCCATATTTTTTGTTTCGTTCTAAAAACTAATTAAAAAGAACAGATTTATTCTATAAAATTTCTAACTTTACTGCGAAATTAAATGTTTCATTTCTATGCATATCCAATATTATTATCGAAATAAACTATTTAAATACAATATATTATGGAACCTAAATTAGTTACGTTGGCCATTCGCACTTATCAGAGAGCACAAATGATAAAAAGCGTTTTAGAGGAAAATGGAATAGAAACCGTAATACACAATTTGAACATTGACCAACCAGAGCTTGCAGTGGGCGTAAGGGTACGCATCAAAGACTCTGATTTGCCCAGAGCGCTTGAAATTGTAGAAAAAATGGAAAAAGCATGGGAGTCCGAAGTTGATGTTCGTCCTGTGCAGCAGGTGCTTATTCCTATTGATTTTAGCGATCGTGTGGATAAAACAATCGATTTTGGTTTCCATTTTGCTCAGAAGTACAATGCCGAAATCGTTTTTCTTTATGTGTATTTTAGTCCTGCATTTACAATTTCGGCGCACAACGATTTGAACACTTACAGTATAAGCGATAGTGAACTGCTTCGTCGGATCATCAATTCGGCCAATGCCGATGCTAAGAACATGGGAAATTTGCTTAAAAAACGAATTGAAAACGGCGAATTACCCGATATAAGTTTTAGTTTCGAATTGAAAGAAGGTGTGCCTGAAGATGAAATTCTCGATTATTGTAAAAAAAATAACCCTGTTTTAGTCGTGATGGGTTCGCATGGAAAGTCGGTTAGTACCGAACTGATAGGCAGTGTAACAGCCGAAGTAATGGAATCGACCGCTTCGCCTGTTTTTGCAGTACCTGTTGAGACTCAAATCAAAACTCCTGATGAAATAAAACGGGTGGCATACCTTACAAACTTTGATCAGAAAGATTTGATAGCCATTGATAAAACAATAGAACTCATAGGTGCCGAAGGACTCGAAATTTATTTTATTCATGCATCTGAAAAAAATGAAGCATGGAGTGAAGTAATGCTGGCCGGTATAAAAAGCTACTTTTCATCGCATTATCCAGGCATAAAAACTCATTACGCACTTATTGGACCCGATAATTCACCTGATCTGATTGATAATTATCTGAAAACGAAAAATATTGATTTGCTTGCGTTCAATACCCGCCGTCGTAAGCTTTTTTCGCGACTTTTTAATACCGGACTTGCTTATAAGTTGGTGCTGAACTCTGATACTTTGCTGTTTATAACACATATCTGATCTGTAAAAGTATGAAGCTGTTTTTCTGAGTATGCTTTTTATTGTTTTATGTTCGAAAACTAAAATAAGTAATTGTCAAAATAGCTAAAAATAGTTGTTAGGTACTTAAAAACAAAGCGTTTGTAATGCAAAAGTTTAAATTCAATAAACTACTTTCGTTATTCGTTTTTTTTTACGAAATTTGCAGACTTAAAAATACGGAATTGAGAACAGTAATTTTAAGATAAAATCAAGGTGAAAGATACAAAGTACATTTTTGTAACCGGTGGAGTAACTTCATCGTTAGGCAAAGGAATTATTGCAGCATCGCTGGGCAAATTATTACAGGCTCGTGGCTTTAGAGTAACAAATCAAAAATTAGATCCATATCTCAACGTGGATCCGGGAACATTAAACCCCTACGAACATGGCGAATGTTATGTAACGGTTGACGGACACGAGGCCGATCTTGATTTAGGTCATTACGAACGTTTTCTGGGCGTGGAGACACACAAAGCCAACAATGTAACTACAGGACGTATTTACCAGAATGTAATCAATAAAGAAAGGCGTGGAGACTACCTGGGGAAAACTGTACAAATTATTCCGCACATTACTGACGAGATAAAACGCAACATTAAAATGCTGGGAAGCAAAGGAGATTTCGACTTTGTAATTACCGAAATCGGGGGAACAGTGGGCGACATTGAGTCTTTGCCATATATCGAAAGTGTTCGTCAGTTGAAGTGGGAGCTCGGCAAAAACTGTTTGATCATTCACCTTACTTACGTGCCTTATCTGGCTGCAGCAAAAGAACTTAAAACAAAACCTACACAGCACTCAGTAAAAGCCTTACAGGAACAGGGCGTTCAGGCCGACATTCTTGTGTTGCGTACCGAACATAATATTTCGCCTGAAATAAGGAAAAAAGTAGCATTGTTCTGCAATGTGGATACCACTGCGGTGATGCAATCCATTGATGTACCAACAATATACAGAGTTCCGCTCAATATGCAGCACGAAAAGCTGGACGAGGTGGTACTTACAAAAATGGGCTACAATCTCGAAACAACTCCTCAGGCTGATATGCAAAAATGGACAGCTTTTGTAGAAAAGCTCGAAAATGCAACCGAAGAAGTGCGCATTGCGATAGTTGGAAAATATGTTCAGCTTCCCGATGCTTATAAGTCGATTACAGAATCCTTGCTTCATGCAAGTGCTTACAACAACAAGAAATTAAAACTTGATTTTGTGTTGTCGGACAAATTGACAGATGAAAATGTGCTGAAAAAGCTCCATAAAGCAGATGGCATTGTTGTTGCTCCCGGATTCGGACAACGTGGTATGGAAGGAAAATTCGTAGCATTGAAGTATGCCCGCGAAAACAATGTTCCATGTTTAGGTATTTGTATGGGTATGCAAACCATGTCGATTGAATTTGCACGTAATGTGCTGGGATACGAGGATGCCAATAGTACTGAAATCGATCCGTCGACGCCACATAATTTGGTGGATATAATGGAAGAGCAGAAAGATATTCTCGATCTGGGAGGAAGTATGCGTTTGGGCGCGTTTAAATGCAAACTCAAAAAAGGTTCGAAAGCATTTGATATTTACAAAAAAGAAAACATAAGCGAACGTCATCGTCATCGTTATGAATTTAATAATGCGTACAAAGCTGAATTTGAAAAAGCAGGAATGAATTGTAGCGGATTGAACGAAGCATCCGATTTGGTCGAAATCATAGAGCTAACGTCTCACAAGTGGTATATTGGAGTTCAGTTTCATCCCGAATACAGTAGCACAGTGATCAATCCACATCCTTTGTTTATTAGTTTCATGAAGGCCGCTATCGATAAATAGCTGATTAACTGTAGAAAATAGTTTAAAATATAATTTATTTGAAAAAAATTAAGAATGGATAAAAACACAATTGCAGGGTTTGTGCTTATTGCGCTTATTCTTGTTGGATTTTCGGTAATGAACCGACCCAGTGAAGAGGAATTGGCCAAGCAAAAACAATACAAAGATTCAATCCAACTCGTTGAGCAACGACGCATTGAAGCCGAAGTAGTACAGCAAAAAAACGACACATTGCTAAGTGTTGATGCTGTGAATGTAAACGACACTGCGGCTGCCAATATGGTTGCGGATGCTTTTGGCGATTTTAGTGTTGCAGCTACTGGCGAAGAAAAGTTCATAACACTCGAAAACGAACTTATAAAACTTACGATCAGCACTAAAGGTGGCCGGATTTATTCGGCTATGCTTAAAGATTACAAAACGCACGACTCGTTACCGCTTGTTTTGTTCGATGCGCAGGAAACTAATTTCGGATTTACGCTTGTTACCAACAACAACCGTGTAGTAAATACATCGAATCTTTATTTCGAATCAGTAGGTGGAATAAAGAAAGATACTGAAGGTAATCAGCAGCTTGCCATGAGATTAAAAACTACAGGCGAAGCATACCTCGATTTTGTTTATACATTGCCCAAGAAAAACTATATGCTTAGCTTCGGTATGAAAGCAAATGCAATGAACACGGTTATGCCAGCCGGTACTAATTTCCTTGAAATGCAATGGCTTTCCAAAATCCGTCAACAAGAGAAAGGACGTAAGTTTGAAGACCGCTATTCCAGTCTCAATTACAAATATGTGGCCGACGACGTAGAAAACCTGAGCGAGTCCAAAGATGATGATAAAAAACTTCCTAATAAAGTTAAATGGATTGCGTTTAAGGATCAGTTCTTTAGCAGCATTATTATTGCCGATGATGCCTTTACTTCTACAACTCTGTCCAGTAAACTCGAAAGCGAACAAAGCGGATATCTGAAAACATACAATGCCGAAATGGCAGTTGCTTTTGATCCGACAGGGAAAACGACAACAAATTTCAAGATGTTTTTTGGCCCAAATCAATACAAAGTTTTATCGGCTTACGACAAAGAGTTGAAAGGCGACGATAAACTATCGTTACGTAGTTTGGTGCCACTGGGCTGGGGAATATTCGGTTGGGTCAATCGTTTTGCCATTATCCCAATGTTTAATCTTTTTAGCACTTTTATATCCAATTTTGGTATAATTATTTTATTAATGACCATTGTGATTAAGTTGGTGTTGTATCCGCTTACTTACAAATCATATGTTTCGAGCGCCAAAATGAGGGTGCTTAAACCAGAGATTGACGAAATAAATGCACGTATTCCTGCCGATAAACCAGCCGAACGCCAAAAAGCAACAATGGAGCTTTATAATAAAGTGGGAGTAAGCCCTATGAGTGGATGTTTGCCTACTTTGCTTCAAATGCCTATTTTGTTTGCAATGTTCAGCTTTTTTCCGGCTGCTATCGAACTTCGTCAGGAAAGTTTCTTGTGGGCTGACGATTTATCGGCCTACGATGCCATAGTAAGCTGGAGTGGAAATATCCCATTGATAACTGAATACTTCGGAAATCATATCAGCTTATTCACTTTGTTGATGACCATTGCTACACTCATTTCTACTAAACTGAATATGGCAAACACTGCTACCCCCGATCAGCCCGGAGCAGGAATGATGAAATGGATGATGTATTTGATGCCTGTTATGTTCATGTTTATTTTTAATAATTATGCATCCGGATTGAGTTATTATTATTTCGTATCGACGCTTATTTCTATTGCGCAGACTTATGCCATACGAGCTTCTGTAGACGAAAAGAAATTGCTTGCCCAGTTACATGCTAAACGGGCAAACAATGCTAAGAAACCTGCCAAAAAAGGAGGTTTTATGGAAAAACTCGAAAAAATGCAACGTGAACAGCAAAAAGCGATAAAAAACAAGAAATAAACGATTCTAACAAAAAAATTAAAAGCGCAGGAATCAAAGTTCAAACTTTGGCATTTGCGCTTTTTCTTTCTCATACAAAAAATACTTTTCAGATGAAAAAAACAATCATTTTAAGTCTTATAGTCATAGTAGTAGGGAGTTTTGTTGCGTGCAATAAAAATAAACGGTTCGAAGTACCGGGAAGTGTTCCTAAAATCGAAGTGAAGGTGATTCGTTTTGACAAAGAATTTTTAAACCTCGACACGAATAAGATAGATGCCGGAATAAAGGAACTGTATCGTCGGTATCCTGATTTTATGAGCATTTACACAGGTGATATCCTTGGAGTCGATCCGCACGATACTGCTCAGGTAAGTGATTTAGTGCTGGGTTTCTTATCTGATACAGTTTTTAAATCGGTCAACGAAAAAGCCTTAGCTGTATTTGCCGATGGATCGCCTTTCGAACAACAGCTTTCGGCAGCTTTTACGAAACTTCATTACTATTTTCCTGAAATTAAGATCCCTGAGATTTATTTTTTTGTGTCAGGCTTCAATCGTTCTCTTCTTTTTGATAATGAAATGATAGGAGTGGGAACTGATATGTTTTTAGGTGTCGATTATCCGCGTTACCAGAGTTTCACCTATCAATATTTAATCAACAACATGCATCCTCAGAGCATTACTCCTTCGGTAATGAAAGGGTGGTTATATAGTAATTTTCCTTATGTGCATGGTGAAGAGCGCTTGCTCGAAAATATGCTCTACCGGGGTAAAATCATGTTTTTGCTTTCGGTGTTGATGCCCGACGAAACGCCTGATTTATTGATGGGCTATGAAAAGAATCAATGGGAGTGGAGTCGTAAGTACGAAAAACAAATTTGGGAAACTATAATTGATAGAAATGATTTGTTTTCGTCCGACCTAATGTTGATAAAGAAATACATAGATGAGGCTCCATTCACAGCGACTGTTTCGCAAGAATCGCCGGGCAGATTAGGGGTTTGGCTGGGTTGGCAGATTGTTCAGAGTTATATGGACAAGCATCCTGAAGTAACGCTGAGAGCATTGATGCTTGATAATAACTATAAGCAGATATTTGATAAGTCGGGTTATCAGCCCTGATATGTAGCGATAAATTTGGGTAAAAAAAGACTTGAACAAATTATTAATGTTCAAGTCTTTTTTTTTAATGCAGTTCTTTTTAATTATACCGGACTGATTGCTTCTGAAGGACAAACATCAGCACAAGTTCCACAATCGGTGCAGATATCTGCATCAATAACATAGATATCACCTTCCGAAATCGCGTCAACAGGACATTCGCTGATACAAGAGCCACAAGCGATACAATCTTCTGAAATTACGTAAGCCATTTTCTTAAATTTTTTGTTAGTACTAATTAGTTTTGCAAAAGTAAAACATTTTCTATATCTAAAAAAACTTTTTAAGGCCTATTTTACAGTAAAATTTCAAAAACTGTAATTTCTAATGTTTTTTTTTTCAATACAAAATATTTAAATGAACAGGCTGATAGTTGGCTACCAAAGTCAGCTACATGATTATGTCCTTCTGACGGCATAAATCACTGTTTAGTAATTAGCCAATGAATTGTATATTTTCCACAAAGTTCTTGTTTTTTTAAAAAGATATGTTTTTTCGAATTTATTTGTAAAACATGGAAGTTGCATTTCAACTACAGTGAATAATATTGAAATTCGTTATTGAAACAGTGTGTTTCTAATTGTAATGCTATTTTATACTTGCAAAAGAGCAGAAATAACTAAAAAACCGAATCAATTATTTACTTTTTTTAATTTAAATTCTATCTTTGTAGTTGTCAATCATAATTTAGCCGTATATTTATGTTTTCTGTTATTATCCCGCTGTACAACAAAGCGTCTTATATCGAAAAGGCCATTCGTTCGGTAGCAGCTCAAACCTGTCGGGACTTTGAGTTGATAGTGATTGACGATGGCAGTAAAGATGGAGGATTCGAAATAGCAAAAAAGTTGCTTGCTGCGCTGACTCCCCCTTTAGGGGGTTGGGGGGTAACTTGTCAATCGAATCAGGGAGTTTCTGTTACCCGCAATAATGGTGTTAAGTTAGCCAAATATGACTATATCGCATTTTTGGATGCTGACGACTGGTGGGAAACTACCTATCTGGAGGAAATGAAGAATTTGATAGTGCAATATCCTGAAGCAGGTATCTACGCAAGTAGTTATTACAAGGTAAAAAACGGCAAACATATTCAGGCCAACATAGGAGTGGGTGATGGATTTCAACAAGGCTTGATTAATTATTTTCAGGTATATGCCAAAACACTTTGGATGCCCTTAACTTCTATCTCTGTTGTTATTAAGAAAGATATTTTTGTAGAAAAGAATGGATTTAAGCCGACCTTAAAACTGGGTGAAGACTTTGACCTGTGGGCAAGAGTAGCGATTCAATATCCGGTAGCTTTTCTGAATAAACCGTTGGCTTATTATAATCAGGATGTGGAGCAGACAAATAGAGCTATAGGAACAAAACTTCACAAACCACAGGAGCACATGTTATTTGCCCTGAAAGAACTTTACGAAACTGAGAAACCGGACTCTGATTTAAAACAACTGATGGATGCATTAAGGGTGTATGGATTATTTCCCTATTATTTGAATAAGTCGACAAGGAAAGAAGCATTAGTGCAGTTGGCCCGGGTAGATTGGAGTAAACAGTCAGCTGCTGCTTATCGACAATACTATCGAACTCCGGTATGGCTACTAATTTTGAAACGAAATATAATACAATTGGCGTGGAAGCTGAAACAAAAAATAAAATGAAGGTTGCCTATTTGTTTGGTTCGCTCAATAGGGGCGGTACCGAAACATTGTTACTCGATGTCTGTCGTTCGTTGAGTAAAGAAGAATTTGAGGCGATAGGGGTTTATCGTAAAAAGGGACAACTCGAAGAGGCTTTTGTTCAATCGGGTATTCCTTTTTATTTCCTTCCGGTAACTAAAAATTACATGGCTTATCTTCTCGGTTTGCGAAAATTATTCATCGACCGTCAAGTAACCATTGTTCATGCGCAACAACCGCTTGATGCACTGCTGGCTTATTGTGCTACATTGTTTACAGGGATAAAAATAATTCTGACCCTTCATGGGTTCGATTTTCGGAGCAATGGACACAGGAGTTTGTTGCTGTCGTTTATTTTAAAACGCACGAATGCCAATATCTATGTAAGCAACTATCAACGAAATTATTATAGCGATAGATATGGTTTAAGTGCAGATAAACAGCTGGTGCTGTATAATGGAATTGATAGTTCCAAAATAGAACTGTCGTCCAGCCGATTATCTAAACACATTACCATTCGTGATGAACTTGAACTGCCTGAAAATCTATTGTTGTTGGGGATGGTTGGTAATTTTAATGTGGGAAGAGATCAGCTTACGGTTTGCCGGTTTTTGGATTTATTGAACAAAGAGGGAGTGGATTTTCGGTTTATATTTGTGGGCAAACGCATCGAAAATTTACCTGATCGTTACAATCGTTGTGTTAATTATTGTCGGGAAAAAGGTTTAGAACAAAAAGTGTTTTTTCTGGGAGGGCGCAATTATGTGCCTGAAATTCTCACTCAGTTAGACGCTTTTATTTATTCAACCGAGCATGATACTTTTGGTATTGCTGTGGTTGAAGCCATTATGGCAGGTGTGCCTGTGTTTGTCAATGACTGGGAGGTGATGAAAGAAATTACAGCCAACGGAGAATATGCCACACTCTACAAAACAAAGGACGAAAAAGACTTAGTTCGCGAATTTATGTTATTTTTGCAAAACAGAGAAACATATATTCTCAGAACTAAAAAATCGGCTCAATTGGTGCGCAACCATTATAGTATCGATAAGCACATTGAAAACCTGAAAAACATATATTTTTCACTCAACACATATCGCTAATCATTTATCAATAAAACAGTGCTCAACTATTTACCTAAATTTTTTACGTCAAAAGCCATTATGCTTTACTTTGCTGTCTTACTGGTGGTGACTGTCCTTTTTATGAGCAAAGCCATGTCGCTGATATGGTGGATTTTTGGTGCAGTGGAAGTAGTCGGATTCTTTTATTTTTCAAATCAGTTAACCCGGGGATGGGCTAATTATTCTGAAAAAAAGTTCAGTAAAAAACTATTTCAGACAGGGCTGATATTAAGGGTTGTTTGGGTATTTTTTAGTTATCTGTTTTATCTTGGAATGACGGGTGCTCCCTATGAATTTTGGGCTGCAGATGTATATACTTATGAACGTCTCGCAGGGATAGTGGTGGCAAATGGTTGGGATGGGATTCAAAATTTAATTAATTCTGTAGGATTGTCCGATTCTGGATATGCTGCTTATTTGGGCACTATATACACAATTTTTGGCAAAGGAGTAATTATACCCAGATTGAT
This sequence comes from uncultured Paludibacter sp., assembly GCA_963678465.1. GTDB lineage: Bacteria > Bacteroidota > Bacteroidia > Bacteroidales > Paludibacteraceae > Paludibacter. The sequence goes on along the minus strand of OY782858.1, from coordinate 1,405,453 downwards.
AAAGGCATTATTGGGTGCTTTTGCCGCGGTTCTGATATATCGCGTGGCAAGCAGAAATTTCGGAGAAGAAACCGGACGTATTGCAGGTATCTTTTATATGTTGATGCCAAACCTGATTTACTACACAGGTTCGCATTTAAAGGAAGCTGAAATGGTATTTTTAGTGGTCGCATTTATCGAAAGAGCCGATTACGTGATAAGTAATAAAAATTATAACTTTATCAATATAGCCTCACCAGTTCTATTGGCTGGTTTGCTGTTTATGTTTCGTACTGTATTGGGTGCCACAGCACTTTTTGCATTTATGACCACCATTCTTTTGTCCGGGAATAAGGTCCTTAATATGGGGAAAAGAATGATATTGGCTATATGGATAGGATTGGCAGCTGTGTACTTGGTTGGAGGAAAAATTGCTACAGAAATTGAGCAGGTTTGGGAATCGAGAGCTGAAAATCAAAAAACATCTATGGAATGGCGAGCTAAACGAGAAGGAGGTAATAAGTTTTCCACATATGCTTCAGGTGCTGTATTTGCCCCAATGATCTTTGTAATTCCTTTTCCTACCATGGTGGAAACTCCCGGACAGGAAAATCAGCGCCTTATACATGGAGGAAATTATGTAAAGAATATTCTGGCTTTTTTCACCATGTTAGCCTTGTTCCTATTGATAAAAGAAGGTAAATGGAGAGATCACCTCCTGATTGGTTCCTTTACGATAGGCTATCTGGCGGTTATCGCTTTAAGTGCTTTTGCACAATCGGAGCGCTTTCACCAGCCAGCCTTGCCTTTTATCCTGATATTTGCTGCTTATGGTATTTCACGTTCCGAGAATAAAACTAAAAAACACTTTACGTGGTGGCTTGCATTTCTATTTGTGGCTTTGATTGGTTGGGCCTGGTTTAAATTGGCCGGAAGAGGAATGGCGTAGGTGTGAGTGATTAGTGATTAACGATTAGTGGTTAATGATATAAGCTTTAAAGAGAACATGAAAGAATTGATTTTATCTGAGAAGAGTTTTAATTTTGCAATCAGGATTATCAATTTATATATATATTGGGTTGAAACAAATAAAGAATTTGTTTTATCGAAACAATTGTTGCGAAGTGGAACTACTATTGGTGCGCTGCAAAGTGAAGCTTGTTTTGCCGAAAGCAAAGCTGATTTTATTCACAAATATGGTATTGTTCAAAAGGAATGCAATGAATCTATCTATTGGTTAAAGTTGCTGAGTCGAACAAATTATATTGCTCAAAATGAATTTGAAAGCTTAGAAAATGATGTAATTGAATTATTGAAAATGATAACCTCTAGTATCATAACGGTCAAAAGAAACACTAATCGCTAATCACTAAACACTAATAGTTAATCACTAATGAAAATTCTCATCGTTTGCAGCGAAAACTCAGGTCGCATAGCCCCCTTTATTTCCGATCAGGTGGAGGCATTGCAAAAAGTCGGATTGAACTGTGAATATTTTACGGTGGAAGGTAAAGGGATTAAAGGCTATTTGCTTAATTTATTACCTTTGTGGCGAAAAATAAGTGACTGGAAGCCGGATATAGTGCATGCTCATTACGGTCTTTCGGGCGTATTGGCCAATTTGCAAAGAAAGGTGCCGGTTGTAACGACCTATCATGGCAGCGATATCAATAACCCCAAAGTCAGGCGATTTTCGAAGATTGCCATTCGACTGTCGGCATGGAATATCTTTGTGTCACAAAAAAATATTCAACTTTCAGGAGTGAAGAAACGCTTTTCGTTGATTCCCTGTGGAGTTGATACAAATGTGTTTAAGCCTATGGACAAAGCCATATGTCGTCAAAAATTTGGTTTTGAACTGCACGAAAAACTGATTTTATTTGCCGGAGCCTTTGACAATAAGGTCAAAAATCCGGAGTTGGCGATTAAATCTGTGGCGAAAATGCCCGATGTCAGTCTGTTGGAACTAAAAGGTTATGCACGTTCGCAGGTAGCTGAGTTAATGAATGCGGTGAATGTATGCCTGATGACCAGTCATACCGAAGGATCGCCTCAGTTTGTAAAAGAAGCACTGGCCTGCAATTGTCCTGTTGTTTCGGTCAATGTAGGCGATGTGGAGGAGTTATTGCAGGGAGTTGAAAATTGCAGAATTGTGGAGAGAGATGTGGATAAAATTGCTGACGTGTTGAATGAAATACTTCATTCTCCTGTTCGATCAACTGGAAATAAAAAGGTAAATGATGCAGAATTAGATTCAAATTCAATATCAGAAAAGCTTTTGCATGTTTATAAACAAATTCTTAAATAGTATTCAATGAGGATTTTGAAAGGTAATGAAATAAATATGCAATCGTGGGAAAACCTTTTTCAAGATTCGCCCTTCTCCACCTTTTTTCAGAGCCCCGAATGCTATCGGTTTTACGCTGAACTGTCGTTTCTATCTCCATTTGTATATGCTGTAGAAGAGGAGGGTGAGTTGACGGCTTTAGTTTGTGGATATTTGATTGCAGAAAAAGGGCTGATAAAAAGTTACTTTAGTAGGAGAGCCATTATTCCCGGTGGGGTATTGTTAGCAAAGAATGTAAACCAACAAAGTTTATATGTGTTGTTAAGTGCTTTAAAATCAGAACTACGTCAACTTTCTGTATACATTGAATTTCGTAACTATCTTGATTATTCAAAATATAAAGATATTTTTGTAGAAGCAGGATTTATTTATAAACTGCATCTGAATTTTCATTTGAAAATTGATAATTATGAAACGCTTTGGGGAAATCTGGGCACAAATAGAAAAAGAGAAATACAGAAATCGAATAATGCCGGCTTAGTATGTGTTGAAACTAAAAACGAAGATGATATTACTTCTTTATATTCAATATTGTTGGAATTATATTCAAAGAAAGTTAAACGTCCGCTTTTTCCAATGGAGTTTTTTGTAAAATTGGGAAGTGAGTCTTTTGCTAAGATTTTCACAGTAAAGAATCGGGAAGAAATTATCGGTGGAATTGTTTGTGTTGTAGATAAAAATGTTGTTTATGAGTGGTTTGTTTGTGGTGTTTCGGAAAAGTCTCAATATTCGCAAACTTTAGCTACGTGGACAGCCATAAAGTTTGCACTAGAGAATGGTTTTAATAAATTTGATTTTATGGGGGCTGGATCACCTGAGAAAAAATATGGAGTTCGGGACTATAAATCGAGATTTGGTGGTGAAGAGGTTGAATATGGCAGATTTCTATATGTTTCAAAACCGCGTATTTATAAGATGTTGAAATTCCTGATAGAATTGATTTAAAAGTTTAAAAATGAATATTCTCATATACATAGGTCATCCAGCTCAATATCATTTTTTTAAGAATATAATTAAGGGCTTGGAATCCAGGCATTCAGTTACTGTTTTGATTAAGACAAAAGATGTACTTGAGTCATTGCTGTTGAATGATGGTATTAAGTTTTTGAATATCCAGAGTCAAAGTCGAAAAAACAATTCATTCTCAATACTGATGGCTTCATTTAAGAGGACTTTTGAAGTGTATAAAATCGCAAGAAAGTGTAAAGCAAATATCCTTTTAGGTACAGATTCATCGGTTGCTCAGGCTGCATTTTTACTTGGAAAAAAAGCCATTACCACGCTCGAAGATGATTATGAGGTAATCAATAAACTTGCTAAGCTAACTTACCCTTTTACGGATACGATCTTAGTACCTGATATATGTAGCGTTGGAAAATGGACAGAAAAAAAAATACCATATTCGGGATATATGAAACTTTCCTATCTGCATCCGAAAAGATTTGAACCGAATGTGAATATTAAAAATAAATACATTAAAGAGGATAAGTTTTGTTTGTTGAGATTGGCCAAATTAACTGCTCATCACGATAAAGGCATAAACGGGCTGAATACTCAATTGGTTGTTGAGTTGATTGAATTTCTAACACAAAAAGGCTATGCCGTTTACTTGAGTTCGGAACATGCACCTGACAAATGTTTTGAAAAATACCTCCTTAAAATCAATCAAAATGATATTCATCATGTGCTTTCATATGCATCTCTGTTGATATCGGATAGTCAGAGCATGTCGGTTGAAGCAGCCATGCTAGGAGTTCCATCGATACGTTATAGTGATTTCTCAGGGAAAATTTCTGTTTTGGAAGAACTTGAACATAAATATAAGATAACTTTTGGTATAAAAACCAATGAACCCCAGCGTTTGTTTGACAAAGTAGAGGAACTTGTATTTTTTAAAGATATTCATTCTGAGTTCCAACAAAGAAAACAAGCAATGCTTGAAGATAAAATAGATGTTGCGGGTTTTATTGTATGGTTTATCGAAAATTATCCGAAAAGTATAGATATTATACGTGAAAATCCAGATTATCAGTATAAATTTAAATAACACACTTCGTTGGCAACAATTTTATCAAACGAAGGTTACGGACAAAATTATTTTCATATTAAAAAAAACTTAAGTAGGCAAAGATCAGATGTTAACAACCTAAGGGAGATGAATACGAAACACACAAAAAATGGATTTTACACTCAAAACATACAAACAGCTACTTTCTAAGCTTCAAGAAGCAGGCTATAGGTTTATGACTTTTGAGGATTATTGTACTTTAAGGCCTAATGGATATTTTGTTATTCTGAGGCATGATGTTGATAAACTCCCCTTGAAAGCATTGGAGGTTGCAAAAATAGATTGTTCATACGGTATAAGATCTACATTTTTTTTCAAAAGAGAAACTTTTGTGAATAAACAGGAATTAATTGATTATATAAAAAAGTGTAATCACGAAATCGGATATCATTATAATGACTTAGTTCAGGCTAATGGAGATGTAAGCAAAGCCATAGATTCATTTACGTCTAATATTGCTCATTTCCGGCAATTTTATCCTGTCCGCACCGTTTGTATGCATGGCAGTCCGGCTTCGCGATACGATAACCGCGACTTGTGGAAACAATATAATTACCGTGATTTTGGGGTGATTGGTGAACCGTATTTCGATGTGGATTTTGAGGATGTGTTTTATCTGACCGATACCGGGCGTTGCTGGGACGGGGATAAATACAGTGTGCGCGATAAAGTGAAATCGTCGTTTACACAAAGCTATCACAGTACTGCCGACATTATTCGTGCAGCACAGGCAGGTACATTGCCACCGCGCATGATGATAACCACCCATCCGCAACGCTGGACCGATCATCGTTTGGAATGGTTATTGGAGTTGGTGAGTCAGAATGTGAAGAATATTGTAAAAAGATGGTTAAGTAAACGCTAAAACAAGCTACTTTTGTATGTTTATTTGTTGTTTTTTTAAGTGATGATTTATAGAAAAAGATGAGAAAGTTAGTAATATATACCCTTTTATTTTTTTGTCAGGTAATAATGGCACAGTCAGCTTCCGAAGCTGAATCTCTGTTCAATAGCAAGCAATACGCAAAGGCTAAAACAATGTATGAGGCATTGTTGAAGAAGAAGCCCAATGATGCACTGAATAATTATCGGTTGGCTCGTTGTTGCTATGAGCTTAACCAATACGAGGATGCTGTTAAGTATTTCGAACGTTCCGGAAATCGCTATACTTTGAAAGATTTATACCTTGGCGAGGCTTATTTTCATACCTATCGTTTCGACTTGTCGGTGACTGCTTACCAAACTTTTATAGCAACTTTACCTCCTGCTGACGAAAGGCTTGAGGAGTTAAATTTAAAACTTAAAAAATCGGAATTAGCTGCCAGGTTGTTGAATAGAGTGGAAGATATTGCCATTGTTGACAGTCAGGTGGTGAATAAAACTGATTTTCTGCGTTATTATAAATTCAGTAAGGAGCTGGGAACTCTCACACAACAACGATTACTGCTCCGTAAAAACCAAGCTCAGGACAAAGTAACATATACAACTCAGCGTGGCGACAGGCTTTGTTATTCTGATTCGACACGTGGGAATATGGATATTTACTCTTCGTTCAAATTGCTGGATGGGTGGTCGGCGCCAACTTCCATTTCGAAAAATATAAACACAGCGGCCAATGAGAACTATCCGTTTTTGATGCCCGATGGGATTACAATGTATTTTGCATCGGATGGCGAAAACTCCATTGGTGGTTATGACTTATTTATTACAAGGTATGCGCCGGGAACGCAGAGCTTTTTGGTGCCCGAAAATATAGGTATGCCTTTTAATTCGCCGGCCAATGATTATATGATGGTAATGGATGAACTGCAAAAAACGGGGTGGTTTGCTACCGACAGAAATCAACCTGCCGATAAAGTTATGATTTATAAATTTGTACCTAATGATGTGAAAATATTGTTCCGTTCCGAAAATACGGATAGTGTACGAATGAAGGCGCAGTTGAAATTGATCCGAAAAGCAAAAAAAACAGTAAAAGCAGAGCAAAAAGTATTTCAGCAGCAGACCGAACAACAGTCTGGTTTCTCGGTAGTTATTAACGATTCAACAATTTATACAAAGCCCGAACAGTTTCTTCATCTTCAGGCACGTGCTAAAATAAATGAATGGATAAAGCTAAATGCCGATATTGAGAAGGTGAAAACCGATCTATCGACCTGGAGAGAGAGCTTTGAACTTGAAGAAACTGAGGAAGCAAAAAATAAACTTTCAGATCGTATCCTCACATCCGAAGCACTTCTGATCGACTTAAAAAAACAGGCCGGCGAATGTTTAACCGAGGCAGTTAATCTTGAAATTAGCAATTCAGGAAAAAGGTAAGTTGTTTATAAATAGGCTATTTGGTGTATAGAAATGGCATTGCAGCATATAGAAATGGCATTGTAACGTATAGAAATGGCATTGCAGTGTATAGAAATGGCATTGCAGCATATAGAAATGGCATTGCAGCATATAGAAATGGCATTGCAGCATATAGAAATGGCATTGCAGCGTATAGAAATGGCATTGCAGCGTATAGAAATGGCATTGCAGTGTATAGAAATGGTTGGGCGGTGTATAGAAATGGATGAGCGATAAAATATTCTTAACCGACTTACTTGTTTATTAAAAAATATATTGTATTTTTACCTCAGATATATACAATTATGGAAATAACTATTGTCGTTGTTCTTTTATTGGTAGGCATCATCTTCTTTCTGCTCGAACTGTTTTTAATTCCGGGTATTTCTATTGCCGGAATTGCGGGAACTTTGTTTATAGGAGGAGCTGTTTATTATGCTTACGATAAGATAGGGAATACCGCTGGTCATCTTACGCTTTTGGGCGGAATTGTACTGTTAGGTATTGCTGTATGGATATTCCTGCGATCTAAAGCGCTGGATAAAATGTCGTTGAAAGCCGAAATTGATGGTAAAAATGATCCGTTAAAGGATGTGAGTGTTGAGGTTGGCGATACAGGTGTTACAAGTTCGCGACTTGCTCCTATGGGAAAAGTAAAGGTAAACGGACATATCGTTGAGGCTAAAACCAATGATGATTTTATTGATGAAGGTGTGGAAGTAACCGTCCTCGAAGTGATGAATACAAATATATTGGTGGAGAGAAAAGTGACAGAATAGCTGTTGAAAGTGAGGTTTTTTCGATGCGTCTACACAGGGAATTATCATAAAACTTCCTCGCAGTTAGCATTCATTCTGCATTTTAGGCCTTTCTTTATCAAAACAATAAATTAATCTTTAAATAAAACAATATGATTGGAATTGAAATTATTGGATTAGCGGTACTTGGTGTCCTGTTGCTGCTCTTCTTTTATTATGTGCCGTTTCTGCTATGGATATCGGCCAAAGTATCGGGCGTAAATATATCGCTGATACAATTGTTCTTGATGCGTATTCGTAAGGTGCCGCCTCATACCATCGTACAATGTATGATTGAAGCTCACAAAGCTGACATTCAGGAAGTGAAACGCGACGGTCTCGAAGCGCATTATCTTGCCGGAGGACATATCGAACGCGTAGTTCATGCGTTGGTGTCAGCTTCGAAGGCCAATATCGATCTTACTTTTAAAATGGCAACTGCTATTGATTTGGCTGGTCGTGATGTTTTTCAGGCTGTTCAGATGTCGGTAAACCCGAAAGTAATTGATACTCCACCGGTAGCTGCGGTTGCTAAAGATGGTATTCAGTTAATTGCCAAAGCCCGTGTAACCGTTCGTGCCAATATCAAACAATTGGTTGGTGGTGCAGGCGAAGAAACCATTTTGGCTCGTGTTGGCGAAGGTATCGTTTCGTCGATCGGTTCGTCCGTATCGCACAAAAGTGTTCTTGAAAATCCTGATTCAATTTCGAAATTAGTATTGAAAAAAGGATTGGATGCCGGTACAGCTTTCGAAATTTTATCCATTGATATTGCCGATATTGATATAGGTAAGAACATTGGTGCACAGTTGCAAATGGATCAGGCCGAAGCAGATAAAAATATCGCTCAGGCCAAAGCCGAAGAACGTCGTGCCATGGCAGTTTCGCTGGAACAGGAAATGAAGGCTAAATCGCAGGAAATGCGTGCCAAGGTAATTGAAGCAGAAGCAGAAGTGCCAAAAGCTATGGCCGAAGCATTCCGCAGTGGAAATTTGGGTATCATGGATTATTATAAAATGAAAAATATTGAAGCCGATACTTCGATGCGCGAAAGCATTGCCAAACCGGGAACGGCAAGTAAAGGAGATAAGTAAAAAGTATAAGTAGTTTCGAGTTCTGAGTTTCGAGTTCCGAGTTTCGAGTTCCGAGTTTCGGGTTTCGAGTTCTGAGTTTCGAGTTTCGGGTTCTGAGTTTCGAGTTATTTATCTGACTTTTACTTATAGAAAACATATCATTAAATATTATTTCTTACATATAAAGCAATAAAGTGAAAAACGATTCGGAGAGTTTCTCCGGATCGTTTTTTTGTTTTTTGCAATATGCAGAATGGATGACTTTCTATTATCCGACCAATAAAATGTTAGCAGAATTTCAAAAATTCATCAACCTATAGCGAAAAATCAGTCTTTTTTTGTTTCTTTGTAAAATCATTTAAATTAAAATCATCTTATGGAAAAAAAACTTCGTCGTTCGCGCAATTCAATGATTGCAGGTGTTTGTGCAGGTATTGGTGAGTATTTTAATCTCGATCCCACATTAATAAGAGTTGCTTATGTAATTCTTTCGGTGCTTTCAGCAGGTTTTCCCGGTATATTGCTGTATATTATTCTTATACTTGTGATGCCGATTGAGCAATAGTTGACTCTCTTTTTTTGTATTCATAGTTCTCGCTCCTGTTTACGTTCACTCTTTTGAGTTTTCGTTGGAGCGATATGTTTTGTACAATAGTTAATTGGAAATAAACACTCAGTATTTTGTCATTTAAACTTACTTCACCCTACCGTCCCACTGGCGATCAGCCCGAAGCCATCAAACAATTGTTGGACGGATTGAATGCCGATATTCCCTTTCAGACTTTACTGGGGGTTACCGGTTCGGGAAAGACTTTTACTATTGCCAATGTAATCAATGAGATCAACAGGCCAACTCTGGTGTTGAGTCATAATAAAACCCTGGCAGCTCAGCTCTACAGCGAGTTTAAGAATTTTTTTCCCGAAAATGCTGTAGAATATTTTGTTTCGTATTACGATTACTATCAACCCGAAGCCTATTTACCCGTTTCGGATACTTATATAGAGAAAGATCTCTCCATCAATCAGGAGATTGAGAAATTGCGATTGGCTACCACTTCGGCTTTGTTGTCGGGGAGGAGGGATGTCGTTGTCATTTCTTCTGTTTCTTGTTTGTACGGTATCGGAAATCCGGATGATTTTACGAGCAACTTAATTGAAATACAAAGAGGGCAGAAGCTGGTTCGAAATGTTTTTTTGAGGTCGTTGGTGGATAGTTTGTATTCCCGAAACGAAATAGAGCTGAATCGTGGTAACTTCAGGGTGAAAGGCGATACGGTGGATATTTTCCCTGCTTATACCGATTTTATTGTACGCGTTGTTTTTTGGGGCGACGAGATTGATGAAATTATAACAATAAATCCGATTGATTTACATGTGATTGAACATTTCGATGCCTATAAAATTTATCCTGCCAGTATTTTTGTAACCACTAAAGAACGTATCGCTAATGCCATTCAGCACATTGAACGTGACATGGCTTTGCAGGTAGATGCTTTTAAATCGCAGGGAAAAGATTACGAAGCCAAACGTATTTACGAACGGGTAAATTATGATTTGGAAATGATAAAAGAATTGGGTTATTGCTCAGGTATTGAGAATTATTCCCGTTATTTCGATGGTCGTGAGCCCGGAAGCAGGCCGTTTTGTTTGCTCGATTATTTTCCCAAAGATTACTTGATGGTGATCGACGAAAGTCATGTCACTGTTCCTCAAATCAGGGCTATGTTTGGCGGTGATGCTGCCCGTAAACAGAATCTTGTAGAATACGGCTTCCGATTGCCATCGGCCAAAGACAATCGCCCGTTAAAGTTTGATGAGTTTGAAGAACTTAATCCGCAAACTATTTACGTAAGCGCCACTCCGGCTGATTACGAATTAGCAAAAAGCGAAGGAATAGTGATTGATCAGTTGATTCGACCTACAGGATTGCTCGATCCTATTATTGATGTTCGCCCGAGTCTGAATCAGATTGATGACTTACTTGAGGAAATTCAGCAAAGAGTGGAAAAAAATGAGCGCGTATTGATAACAACGCTCACCAAACGAATGGCTGAGGAATTGGCTGATTATTTGGCTAAAATGGGCGTCAAATGTAACTATATTCACTCTGATGTGACAACGCTTGATCGGGTTCAGATTATGGAAGATCTCAGGCGGGGAGTTTACGATGTGTTGGTGGGAGTAAATCTTTTGCGCGAAGGTTTGGATTTACCCGAAGTTTCGTTGGTAGCTATTCTCGATGCTGATAAAGAAGGTTTCCTGCGTTCGCACAGGTCGCTTACACAAACGGCTGGTCGTGCAGCACGTAATTTGAATGGCCGGGTGATTATGTACGCCGATAAAATAACTGACAGCATGGCCAAAACCATCAGCGAAACCAATCGCCGACGCGAAAAACAATTGGCCTACAACGAGGCACATGGCATTACACCTACCGCCATTACAAAGGGAGAACGAAACTCGTTCAGCAAAGCAGAGCCCAATGCTTACATCGAGCCGGATAGTTCACAATCCATTGCTGCGGATCCCGTTGTACAATATATGTCGAAGTCGGCATTGGAAAAAGCAATTGCCAAGACCAAAAAGTCGATGCATGATGCCGCCAAAAAACTTGAATTTTTGGAAGCTGCTCAACTGCGGGATGAATTGATAAAGCTGGAAGATTTGTTGAAGGCAAAGTTTTGAGTTTCGTGTTTCGGGAAAGAAGTTAAAAATTGAAGTTAAGAAGTTAGTGAAGTAAAGCGTTTCAGTTATTCAATTATTCAGTCATTCAGTTATTATTCAACAAATAAGGCGTTTCCGATTGGAAACGCCTTATTTGTTTATTTAAAATTCCGAAGAAAAATGGAATCGAATGTCTTTGAAATCGTTTTGAGCCATTTGAAGCACATAGCCTGAATCGGCCATAAAGACGTCGCGTCCTTCTTTGTCTACCGCCATATATTGTCCTTTCCTTTTCTTGAAATTATCAAGTTCGGTAGCATTGTCGCTTTCTATCCAGCAGGCTTTGTAGAGCGAAATTGGTTCCCAGCGACATTGAGCTCCGTATTCGTGAAGCAGGCGGTATTGAATTACTTCAAATTGAAGTTGCCCCACTGTTCCGATGATTTTACGTCCATTGTATTGGTTGGTAAAAAGCTGAGCTACTCCTTCGTCCATCAACTGAGCTATCCCTTTTTCCAATTGTTTTGTTTTCATTGGATCGGCATTTTCAATGTATTTAAACATCTCAGGCGAAAAGCTGGGGATGCCTTTGAAATGCAGGTTTTCACCGCCGGTAAGCGTATCACCGATCTTAAAATTGCCTGTATCCGGTAAGCCCACAATGTCGCCGGCATAAGCTTCGTCCACAGTTTCTTTCTTCTGTGCCATAAAGGCAGTAGGAGAGGAGAAGCGCATCATTTTTCCGTGACGTACATGTTTGTAATTGACATTTCGTTCGAATTTGCCCGAACAAATTTTTATAAACGCAATACAGCTTCTGTGGTTTGGATCCATGTTGGCATGGATTTTAAATACAAAGCCTGAAAATGCTTCTTCGTAAGGATTAACCTCGCGTTCCTGTGTGTGAATGGGACGAGGCGATGGTGCAATTTCCACAAAACAGTCCAGCAATTCTTTCACACCAAATGTATTTAACGCACTACCAAAAAAGACAGGAGCCAGCTCGCCTGCCAGGTATTTTTCGTTGTCAAAATCAGAATATACGCCTGTTATCAATTCCATGTCTTCACGGAGTTTAGCCGCATCGTGTTTACCAACAAGCTCATCCAATTCGTTGCTGTCGACATCAACTTTTACCGATTCGCTGATCGTTTGTTTGTTGGGTGTGTATAGCTCAAGATTGTCTTTGTAAATGTTATAAACGCCTTTGAATGCAAATCCCTGATTGATAGGCCAACTCAACGGACGGACATTGATACCTAATTCGGCTTCAAGTTCATCAAGTAAATCAAATGCGTCTTTCCCTTCACGGTCCATCTTATTGACGAAAATCATAACCGGCGTTTTACGCATTCTACAAACTTCCATTAGCTTACGGGTTTGTGCTTCAACGCCTTTGGCTGTATCCACCACAATAATTACACTATCGACGGCTGTGAGTGTGCGGTAAGTGTCTTCGGCAAAATCCTGGTGACCTGGTGTATCCAGAATGTTGATTTTGTAGTTGCGGTATTCGAAACCCATCACCGAAGTAGCTACAGAAATACCACGTTGTTTTTCAATTTCCATCCAGTCGGAAGTGGCTGTTTTTTTGATTTTGTTCGATTTTACAGCTCCCGCCACATGAATGGCACCTCCGAAAAGTAAAAGTTTTTCGGTGAGTGTTGTTTTTCCCGCATCGGGATGACTGATAATGGCAAAAGTGCGTCGGCGTTGAATTTCAGATACTAATGACATGTATTTTGGTTGATAGTTGACAATGAATAGTTGATAGTTTGAAAACGAGTGAATTCACTCGTTTTTAGAGGGTGCAAAAGTACGGAAAAAACAGGAAAGGGCAAAATGTATTTTTATTGCAAAATATCTTACAATTTTTACAAGTGATGCAGAAAAAATGTTGAGATTTCTTTATAGCAGAATTAGACCAACTGAGCGAGCGTATAGGCAAAATCGAGTACTTCTTTTTCGGTAGTATCGAATGAACACATCCAGCGGAGTTCGGTGGTTTGTTCGTCCCATGTGTAGAATCGGTATTTATTTCGTAAAGCTTCGATTGAATTTGGCGGAATGATGGCGAAAACGGCATTGGCATCCACGCTTCGTGTAATTTTCACTCCGGGAATTTTACTTACCTCTTTTGCAAGTGATTGTGCCATTCGGTTGGAGTGTGTCGCCATGTCGTGCCATAGATTATTGCTCAAAAGGGCTATGAATTGTGCGGCAATAAACCTGTTTTTCGAGAAAAGCTGAGCCGTTTGTTTCTGGAAATAAGCCGCATTTTCTTTTAGATTTTCATTAAAAATCAGCACTGCTTCGCCTATCATTATTCCATTTTTTGTGCCACCAAAACTCATGATATCGACACCACAATCCACTGTGGCTTCTTTCATACTTACTCCGAGTGCAGCCACAGCATTCGAAATGCGCGCGCCATCCATATGAACGTACATGTCGTTTTCGTGAGCAAACTTACAAAGCGCTTTTAGTTCGGCTATGGAATACACAGTGCCTAATTCGGTACTCTGACTTATCGAAATAACTTTAGGCTGAGTAGCGTGCACATTTCCTTTGCGTACCAACAATGGTTGTATCAGTTCGGGAGTTAATTTACCATCGGCAGTTGGCAGGGTGAGAAGTGAACAGCCAATCTGCTGAGTAGGTGCGCCACATTCGTCGGAATTGATATGCGCAGTTTCGGCACACACAACGGCCTGAAACGGAAGTACACAACATTTTAAGCTTATGATATTTGCTCCGGTGCCGTTAAAAGCATACAATACTTTTAGGTCTCCAAAAAGTGAGCTGAAAAGTTCAAATGCTTTATTTGTGTAATAATCATCGCCATATGAAATTTCATGTTCGGTGTTGGCTTGTTGTATGGCTTTAAGGACGTCGGGGTGAATGCCCGAATAATTATCGCTGGCGAAACTTTTCATTCAATTTTTTTGATTAAAAAAAACAATCCGAAAGGATGTTTTGATGCTTGTTTATTGAGCTTGTAATGAATAAATGTTGTTTTAAAACTTAAATTTATCAAAAAAACTTTTTGGCTTAATGTCCTCTTGTTCAATTTCTTTTGTGTTTTCAATTTCAGATGTCCATCTTCTTTCTTCACGCTGAGGAGTTTCACCCTGTTCCTTTTTGACGAAACTAATCATTTCTTCGAGCCCTTTAGTGAAGCTGTCGAAATCTTCTTTATAAAGAAAAATTTTATGTTTTTCGTAAACCACTTGTGTGTCATCGTTATTTCCGGTCACCTTTTTTTTGCTTTCGGTGATGGTCAGGAACATATCATCGGATCTGCTTTTCTTTACATCCAAATAGTAAATTCTCTTTCCGGCTTTAATTGCTTTCGAAAAAATTATTTCACTGTCTTTTTTTTCTTTTTTTCTTTTATCCTCTTCCATTTTAATTTGGTTTTACGTAAAACAATATAATGATGAATAATTAAAAATCTATATTGAATTCAATTCTGAATTTTGCATTTTGCATTTTGCATTCTTTTAATCATGTTGAGTCACCAAATTTCAGTATTTTTTTTGGATATATCAAACAAAGTGACTTTTTTTTACATTTTATCGTTAAAATATTTATTTATAAACGAACTTTGATTCAAAAACTTTGCATTTTATTTTTTGAGCCCAAATTTACAGCATTTAAAATAAAAGATGTACCTTTGTCCAGAAATTTGAAAAAAGCGTTCTAAAATTTTTATGATTAATCGAGTATTATTACGAATTAAGATTATACAAATCTTATATTCATTTTACAAAGGCGATGGAAATTCAGTTCCTGCAGCCGAAAAAGAGTTGTTTCACAGCATTGAAAGAACTTACGACTTGTATTTTCATTTATTGCAGTTGTCCATCGAAATTACCCAGTATGCCGCCTCGCGCATCGAGAGTAAACGCAATAAACTACGTCCCAGCGAAGAAGATTTAAATCCCAATACACGGTTTATCGACAATAGTTTTATTCAGCAGTTGACAACAAATACTCAATTTGTTGATTATTTAACCAATCAGAAACTATCGTGGGTAAATCATCCCGACACTATCAAGCAATTGTACGAGGAATTAATTAAGACCGGTTTTTATGCCGACTACATGAATGCAGCCACTGTGGATTATGCTGCCGATAAGGATATTTGGCGTAAGATTTACAAAAAAATATGTTTGCAGAGCGAAGAACTTGATAATTCTATCGAAGATCAAAGCATTTATTGGGTGGATGATCTTGAAATCGTTATTAGTTTTGTTATCAAAACGATCAAACGTTTCGATCAGAGTGCAAAAGAAAATCAATTGCTGCTACCAATGTTTAAAGATCAGGAAGATGCTGATTTTGCCCGTAAACTACTTCGTACTGTACTGACACACGGGAACGAGTACCGACAGATGATTGATGAAAATACAAAAAACTGGGAACTCGACCGCATTGCTTATATGGATATTCTGATAATGCAGGTAGCGTTGGCCGAAATAATGGTTTTTCCCACCATTCCGGTGAATGTGACATTGAACGAATACATAGAAATAGCAAAAAACTATAGCACTGAAAAAAGCGGAACATTTATTAACGGAGTGTTGGATAATATTGTGGGTCAGTTAAAGAAAGATAATAAGCTTATAAAAGTGGTGATGTTTAGCGATAATAAAAAGTAATTTACACAATTTGTTGAGAAAACGCAAAATGGCAACACAAATGGCGTAATATTAACATTTTTATTTCATATATTTGCAGGCATAAATCATTTAATTAAATTAAAAACATGAATTTACTAAGTATTTTATTACAAGCAGCGGCTCCAGCTCAGGGAGGTATGGGTGGTTACTCGGGAATATTAATGATGGTGTTGATTTTTGTAGTGTTCTATTTCTTCATGATTCGTCCTCAATCGAAACGTCAGAAAGAAATTAAAAAACAACGCGAAGCAATGCAACCGGGTGATAAAGTGGTAACTTCGGGAGGAATATACGGCAAGGTGAAGGAAATTAAAGATACAACGGTGATTGTAGAAATTGCTGAAAATGTACGCATTAAAGTTGATAAAAATTCTGTATTTGCTTCGGCCGATAGTATTGATGCTCCTGTAAAATAAAGGGTAAAATGGCTGACAACAGCAACTCAAGATTACTCAGATATTACATTTTAAAGCTTAAATCATTCCTTTTTTCAAAGGATGTTTTAAGCTTTTTGCTCTTTCTTGTTCTGGCCTCCGGCTTTTGGTTTGTCAACGCGCTTGATAAGGAGCGCGAAACTGAAATCTCAATCCCCTTGCGTTTTGTTAGTCTCCCAAAGAACATTGCCATTGTCAATGATTATCCTGCCAACATTACGATTAAAGTAAAAGATAAAGGACTTAACCTTTTTACTTATTCCCGTCCTAATTTCAACTCTATTTCTTTCGATTTAGGCAGAGTATTTTACGAAAAAGGTGAAATAACTATTTCGTCCGATCAGATAAGGGCAAAATTAGCGCGTATTCTGCTTCCATCTACTTCCATTCTCGAAATCAAACCCAATGCGCTCACTTTTCACTACGAAAGCCTTAATACAAAAGTCTTAGCAGTAGAATTTGATGCTGACATAGAATTGGCACATCAATATATATTGAGCGATAAAATTCAGGTTTCCCCGGCTACAGTAACTGTATTCGGTCCTAAAAGCGTACTCGATAAGTTGAAGACAATCAAAACCGAACCGGTAGAATTGGCAAAACTAAGCGATACCACCTATTTAAATTGTAAATTAAAACCGATTAAATCAGTAAAATTTGCTAACGAAGAAGTTAAAGTAAGTATCTTTGTGGAGATGTTTACCGAAAAGAAAATGCAATTACCTGTGACGGTTATAAATTGCCCCGGAAATAAAATAATCCGGACTTTCCCTGCCTTTGTAAATGTAAGTTTCAATGTTGGCATGAGTCATTTTAACTCAATAAAACAAGACGATCTGATGGTGGTGCTTGATTATAATGAGATTGCGAAAGACAATAATTTAAAACAGAAACTTAGAATAGAAAATAACACGAGCTTTGTTTCGAATCTGAAAGCAGTACCTCAGGAAGTAGAATATATTATTGAAATGAAATGATGAATCTGTTTTTAACTCTAATTGATTTGTGTTAAATTGTAAAGCTCCAAGTCCTGATATCGTATTCAAAAAAATAAAGCATGTAAAAACTCAAATATGAAGAAGATACAAATGGTCGACTTGAACAGTCAGTACCTCAAAATAAAAGAAGAAGTTAATGCCGGAATTCAACACGTTATTGATACTACCACATTTATAAAAGGTGGAAAGGTAAACGACTTTCAGCAGGAACTCGAAAAATACCTTGATGTAAAGCACGTAATTCCTGTTGGAAATGGTACCGATGCTTTACAAATTGCTTTGATGGCTTTGGGTTTGAAGAAAGGAGATGAGGTGATTCTACCTGATTTTACTTTTATTGCCACCGCCGAAGTGGTTGCTCTTTTGGGCTTAACGCCAGTATTAGTGGATGTTGATTTCGAAACTTTCAATATTTCCATCCCATCGCTCAAAAATGCAATAACTCCTAAAACTAAAGCCATAGTCCCCGTTCATTTGTTTGGTCAAAATGCAGATATGGAGTCGATTATCGAAATAGCCAAAGCGCATCAGCTTTATGTGATTGAAGATGCGTGTCAGTCGATAGGTTCGGAATATACTTTTGCCGATGGACGAAAAGTGCATTCGGGTTGTATGGGCGATATTGGTTGTACTTCATTTTTTCCTTCAAAAAACCTAGGTTGTTTTGGCGATGGTGGCGCTATTTTTACTAACAACGATGAGCTGGCCTCCAAAATGCGATCTATTGCTAACCATGGCATGATAGTTCGGTATTATCATGATATGGTAGGTGTTAATTCTCGTCTCGATAGCATTCAGGCAGCTGTGCTCGAAGTGAAATTAAAATACCTGAACGATTATATTGCCAGCCGTCAGGCAGCAGCAGCGTACTATGATGCTGCTTTTTCAAGCGTCGATCAATTGATTATTCCGGCACGAAACCTACAGTCGACTCACGTTTTTCATCAATATACTTTAAAGTTAAAGGATGTGGATCGTCAGGCCTTACAAAAGCATCTTGAATCCAAAGGTATACCGGCGATGATTTATTATCCGGTTCCATTACATTTGCAAAAAGCTTATCAGGATGTTCGTTATCAGGCGGGTGACTTTCCGGTAGCCGAAAAACTTTCGGCTTGTGTACTTTCTTTGCCCATGCATACCGAACTGGACACCGAACAGCTCGAATACATTACTAAAAGTGTGTTGGAGTTTGTACAGAAATAAACAGACCATTATCAGAAAATCTGATAAATTTTGAATCGCTCGCATTTGAAACAAATAAACAATTCATCTCAAACTATTTAATATCTGTAAACTATGAATTATTTCGCCCACGAAACAGCCATCGTCGATGAGGGTTGTGAAATTGGAAACGGAACAAAAATATGGCATTTTTCGCATATAATGTCCGGTTGCAGCATAGGTGAACGATGCAATATCGGTCAGAATGTTGTGATTTCACCTTCTGTAAAATTGGGTTGTAATGTGAAAATTCAAAATAATGTTTCGGTGTACACCGGAGTGATTTGCGAAGATGATGTTTTTTTGGGTCCTTCGATGGTTTTTACAAATGTAGTGAACCCACGAAGTCACGTGAACCGCAAAAATGAATATGCTTCCACCATTGTACGAAAAGGTGCAAGCATAGGCGCTAATGCCACTATTGTTTGTGGGAATGAGATTGGTGAATATGCATTGATAGGAGCGGGCACAGTGGTGACAAAACCTGTTAAGGCTTTTGCTCTTGTAGTGGGTAATCCTGCCCGACAAACCGGTTGGGTAAGTGAATACGGTCATAAACTGAACTTCGATGATTCAGGACACGCAGTTTGCCCCGAAACAGGTCAGGAATACGTATTTGTCAATGGAAATGTAAAAAGAATTTCATAAAAAATTAGATAACTATACATTTATTTTAGCAAAAAAAATATGATAAAATTTGCAGTTATAGGTCAGGGACACATAGGTAAAAGGCATGCAGAAATGATTCGACGGAATCCGGATGCCGAATTGGTGGCAGTATGCGATGTGCTGACGAAAAAGGAATTAGGCCTCGAAAGTATTAGCGAGGCTTTTTTTAGTTCAATAGATGATTTGCTGGCGGCAGACCTGGATATTGATGTTGTAAATATCTGTACGCCGAATGGCTACCATGCCGATTACGCAGTGAAGGCTTTACATGCAAAGAAACATGTAGTGCTCGAAAAACCTATAGCACTTACAAAAGCTGATGCAGAACGAATATTGTTCAAATCGCTCGCCATGTCGAAACATGTATTCAGCGTAATGCAAAACCGCTATTCACCTCCTTCGGTTTGGTTGAAGGAAATCATCGACAACGAGGTTTTAGGCCGGATTTTTATGGTAAAACTCGATTGTTACTGGAACCGTGACGACCGTTATTATAAAAAAGGGAACTGGCATGGTGATGCTAAACTCGATGGTGGAACGCTGTTCACCCAGTTTTCGCATTTTATCGATATCATGTACTGGTTATTCGGTGATATTAAGAATATTAGCGGTAACTTTGCCGATTTTAATCATGCTGACCTCACTGATTTCGAGGATAGTGGTGTGGTGACTTTCGATTTTATTAATGGTGGAATGGGAAGCCTTAATTACTCTACAGCGGTTTGGGATACTAATCTGGAAAGTAGCATTACAATTATCGGAGAAAAAGGAACTGTAAAGGTAGCAGGGCAGTATATGAACGAAGTGGTTTATTGCCATGTAAAGGACTACGAAATGCCTGAGCTTGCACCTTCAAATCCGCCTAACGATTACGGACTCTACAAAGGCTCGGCTCAAAATCATCATTATGTAATTGAAAATGTAATTGATAAACTGAGAGATAAAGGCACAATTACAACAAATGTGCTGGAAGGATTAAAGGTTGTAGAAATGATTGAACGCATTTATGCGGTGCGTGATTTGCATTGGAAAAAACAGAAATAACATTTGTTGTTCTGTGAAAGAATAAAAAACGGGAATCTGATCGTTATTTTAATAACTACAGATTCCCGTTCAACCAATCAAAAAAAATGAAGACTAACCCTAACCCTTAAAAAACTTTATTTATTGGGAGTTTCCCAATTTTTATTTTCCTTACAAACAATCTTTTCTGTCAAATTTCCTGTTTGAAGCATAAATTCTCCTGCTTCAAGTACCCATTTTCCTTTCTCGTTTACGTAGGCTAGATCATCGGCAGATACTTTCAGACTTATTGTCTTTATTTCGCCCGGATTTAACGATATTTTTTCGAAAGCTCTCAATCTTCGTACATCGGGACTTAGTGCAGCCACCATGTCGCGACTGAATAACATAACAGTTTCTTTTCCACTTGCCGATCCTGTGTTTTTTACGTCTACATTGATCCGAATAGTGTCGCCTGAAACGAATTCTTTGTTCTCAACCACCAGACCCGAATACTCAAAAGTAGTATAGCTCAGTCCGAATCCGAAAGGGTATTGAACCGAAGTTTGTGCTCCATAATCGTAAGCTCCTTCCATTTTACCTTCCATGTTTTGTCCCGGTTTATGATCGTAGGTAATCAAACCCTGCTCGTATTTAGGATAGGTGTAAGGTAAACGGCCACTTGGATTTACATCACCAGCCAAAATATCGGCCAACGCATCTGCACCATAGTTTCCTGGTAAATAGGTCTGCAAAATCGCTTTCGAACCCGGTTCGATCGAACGAATAATGCGTGGACGGCCTTCGTTAAGTATCAGAATAACTGGTTTTCCTGTTTTCTGAAGTGCTTTTGCCAGTTCAAGTTGGTTTTCGGATAAACTAAGTTCGTCCAGATTACCGGGTGTTTCGCAGTAGGTGTTTTCGCCAAGGCAAAGTACAATATAATCAACTCCCGAAGCAGCAGCTACTGCTTTGCCGATTTCAGGCGCATTTTCTTCGTAATACTGTCCGTCCATTTTGTATTCCACTCCTGCTGCATACTTCACATTGCTTTCGCCAAATTTGTTTTTTATTGCCTCAAAAATGGTATTGTATTCGGAAGCAAACAATTCTGTCTTTTCACCCTGCCATGAGTAAGTCCAGCCACCGTTTAAAGTGCGCATCGAATTGGCATTCGGACCGGCTACCAAAATGCGGGCGCCTTGTTTCAATGGTAATATATTGTTTTCGTTTTTAAGCAAAGTGATCGATTCGTCGGCGGCAAGTTTGGCAGCAGCTTTATGAGCCGGGCTTCCAAAATCAGGATATTCGTTGACTGCCCAATAAGGACGTTCGAAAAGACCAAGTCTGAATTTAAGACGTAATACGCGGCGTACGGCATCGTCGATTCTCTTTTGGTCTACTTTCCCTTCGTTTACCAATTCAATAAGGCTTTTACAAAAATCCATACGATAAGGAATCATTACCATGTCGATGCCTGCATTGATCGATAGCATGACAGCTTCTTTGAAATTGCCGGCAATATGGTCGCGAAGAAACAGGTTTTCAACATCGTTCCAGTCGGTCACCAATACGCCATCGTAGTTCAGTTCGTTTTTCAGCCAGTCGGTAAGCAATCGTTTGTCGGCATGGGTCGAAACATTGTTTACAATGCCCGAATTAACCATTATAGATAGGGCACCTGCTTTTATTGCCTGACGGAAAGGTTCGAAATGTTTTTCTCTTAAATCGCTTTCGGTAATAATTGCCGGTGTTCGGTCTTTACCTGAAGCAGGTACTCCATATCCCATAAAATGTTTAAGGCTTACAGCCACATGATTTTTGTCCACTTTATTAAAATCTTTTCCCTGAAAACCTTTTACAGAAGCAACTCCCATTTTAGAGGTAAGAAAAACATCTTCGCCAAAGGTTTCCCACATGCGTGGCCATCGGGCATCGCGTCCTAAATCGAGCACAGGAGCAAAACTCCATGGCAAATTGGAGGCGCGGGTTTCGTAAGCCGAAATACGCGAGCCTTCTTCCATTAAATCAGGATTAAAGGTTGCTGCCATACCAATTTGTTGTGGAAAGAAGGTAGCGCCGGCAGTGTAAGTCGTGCCATGGATGGCATCAACGCCATAAATTACCGGTATGCCGGTTTCTGTAATGGCTATTTCCTGAATTGTTTTTACAATAAACGCCCATGTTTCAGGTGTTTGAGCTTTGTTGTTGGTGGTATTGAGTATAGACCCTGCTTTGTATTGGCGCAAGATGGTATCGAGTTTGGCTTTGTCGAATTGAAAAGGTTCAACACTATTTCCCATTCCTGCCGATTTACCAACGACATCTATTGTGTATTGTGCCATTTGTCCCACTTTTTCTTCGAGCGTCAGTTGGGACATAATGCTGTCGATGCGTTGCTCTGTAATTCTTTCCTGTTCAGTTAATGAACTGGATTTACTACAACCAATCAGTGTAAATAGAATGGCTGTTAAAATAAAACTATTGAGTTTGTTCATAGGTCTATTGCTTTAATAATTGAATGTGTGTCGGTTATTTTTGATACACACGTACATAATCTATTTCATAAGTTGCAGGTAGTTTCGTTTCGTCGATACCCTGCGATCCACCCCAGTTTCCTCCCCAGGCTAAGTTGAGTTTCAGATAAAAAGGAGCATTGAATGGCCATGTTTTTTTATCGTTTTTCTTATCGTTCATGAATGTGAAATAAGCAACTCCATCCACGTATCCGGTGATTTTATCGGCCGTCCATTCCATTGCATAAATATGGAATTCTTTCTCGGCGTTTAAAATGTTTTTTGTAGCTGTTTTTTCGGTGCCTATCGAATGATTGTATGACATTGTGTGAACAGAGGCCTGTACCACATTGGGTCGGTAACCCACATATTCCATTATGTCGATTTCGCCATCGAGTGGCCAGCTTACAAAGTTTTTCGGAAGCATCCAGAAGGCTGGCCAGGTTCCTTTTCCTCCCGGTACTTTAAGTCGGGCTTCGAAATATCCATATTGCCAACTGCTTACCGAATTCATTCTTATTGATATCACTTCGGCTCCCCGTTTTTTTGCAATTATTTTCAATGTTCCGTTGGTAACAATGGCACAGGTGTCGGTTCCGCTTACTCCTGCTATGTAGTTCTGAATTTCATTGTTGCCCCATCCACCTGCTCCGGTTTCATATTTCCATTTTGTCAGGCTGGGCATAGCCGGTTTTCCATCATTCGTTCTGGCATCGTTAAATTCGTCTCCCCATACCATGTTATAGCCGGTCGGAACATAGTTTTCGATAGTTCCGGCTTTTTGTGTAACTGTATACTTTTTGCTTGCATTTTCCGATTTAAAAGTCAATACTGCTGTTCTGTCCTTATCAGTTTGATTGGCAGATACTTCTATTTTTAAGCTTGTGTCGCCGCTATAACCTGAAAAAGGAGATAAAGTACACCATGTTTGATCGGAACTAACTGTCCAGTTAGCATTTGAAGTTACGATGACGCTTTTCGATCCTTCTTGTGCTTCAAGCGTTAAAGTTTCGGGCGAATATTGAATTTTAAATTCGACAGCCGTTACCGGTGGCTCGGGCGTAGTTTTGCAACTTCCCAAAAGAAGAACTGCAATAATCATCAGGTTATACATTTTTTTCATATTTTGAAATTAGAAGCGGTTACATTTAATATAACCGCTTCTATTTAAATTTATTATTCAGAGAAACTAAAATCGTCGAAGTAGAATATACCCGGACCTGAATGTCCTTCAGCCCCGAATTGGATGACTATTTTATCATAATCCTTTCGGTCGGCTACGCCACTAAAGTCAAATTCAAGTTCCAACCATTTGTCTTTTTGTAGATTTGCTTTTACAATCTCGGTTTGAGTTTGCCATGCATTTCCACCCATACTGCTGTTTTGTAGTTTTACTGCAAGTTGTGGAAGCAATTTTTTGTTTGAGATCCAATCGCCTGCAGCTGCGTTTTCGGTAGTATAGTCATTGTACGAAGGAATATACACTTTCAACCTGATTTTATTTTGTGTTGCAAGGTTGAAAACATAAGTCGGAGCTGTGAATGACAGATTGCTGTAGAAACCTGTTGATTTCTGATAGCGATACACTTTGTCCGATTCGTTGATTGGAAGAGGAAGCGGATTGTCGGTGATACCACTTTTTGCTCCCATGTCTTCTTTATTCAATACAATTGTTGAAGCACCTGTTTCAAAATTCTCAGCAAGCGGAATTGCTTTAGGTTGTTTGATGATTGCTGGTGGTTCTACATTGAGTTCCTCGATGCAATATACAAATACCCAATCCTGACCTTCTACGGTGTTATTCACACGCAAAGCCATTACTTTATCGGTTTGATAGATGATTTCGTAATCCTGAGTACCGCAATAATAACCCATAAAAGAATTTCCTGAAAGGGTTAATTTAGGATAAGTTCCACTTTCGTCCAAAGCAAAGGTGAAATTACCTCCGTTGAAAGCGAATGTAGCGTCATCGCCGTTGATATTCGATACCGAAAATCCACCTACAGTTTCTGATGAAGCTTTTCTACCGTAACCTTCGCCAAGGTTTTGGATATTAAACTTAACTCCGCTTTGGATAAATGTAAATTTGAAATTATACATCGTCCAGTTGCTTTTTTCGTTTGCAGCGGCACCCCACCATTCCTGACCGTAACTATTTTGCGGGCCAAGGCCTAAATGACCTTTGATATTGAAAGATGTAGCAGCGGCTACTTCTTTTGCAAAATTGTTGTATTGGTCGAAAACCCAGGTTTTACCATCGGCATCATCAGGTCCTCCCGTGAGGTTTACATAAGCAGGAGTGTTGATTAAACTATAATCATTCGTTGTAATTTTCACGACCTGACTTTTAGTAATAGCCGAACCATCAGCAGTATAAATAGTGAGCGAAACAGTATAATCACCTGCAAAAGGGAATTTACCAACAATTACTTTTTCTTTTCCACCTGCACCATTGCCCAGGTCCCAATTCATTGCATAAATACCTTTAATGTCGGTGGTATTAGTGAATGTTATCACATTACTACTTGTGGAAGAAGGTGTTTGCGTGAAGCTGATTTGTTCAGCTGTTATGTTTGCCATATCTCCCAGTGAATAGTCTTCATCTAGTTGTGGACTACAAGCCGTTATCAATAAAATTGAGAACAGAGTCCCTATAAAAATTTTTAAAATATTTTTCATATTCATTACTGTTTTTAATTTTAATAACCCGGATTCTGTGTTAATGCAAATTCAGTACCTGTTGTTTTTTCCATTTCCGATTGAGGAATAGGCAGATATTTGAAATTGTCATTCCATGTACGTGTGCTTAACGGAGTACTTTCAGTCAAAAGTGCAGTGTCACCCCAACGAACGATATCCCAGAAACGCAAACCTTCGCCTACAAATTCGCGACGACGTTCGAGTTTAATGTTTTCTGCTGTAGCAGGAATTGATTTTGCAGTTCCGAAAGCACGGGTACGTATTTTGTCCATACATGACTGTGCTGTAATTCCATTCACCGGAGTCTGACCGTGCATTGTAACCATTTCGGCATAATTAAGCAGTGTTTCGGCATACCTGAAAATACGAACGTTGTTACAATAGTTCAAATCCACATCTCCCTGAGGATTGTATCCAACACGTGCTGAATATTTGGCAAGGAACAAGCCGGTGTTTTGAAAACGGGGTGTGTATTGATTGTCTTCCCATTTATTGATGGAACCTTCGCGACGCAAATCTCCGTTTTCGTATATATCCCATGTGCTTTGACGAACTGGTCCAAATCCCCAACCTCCTTTGAAATCTCCTGTCTTTGAACCTGCACTCAGGCCGTTAGGCGAAATGAAAGCAGGTAGATTGGTACCATAACCTTGCCAACCACTTGCCCAGGTTTTACCTTCGGGCAATTGATTACTTTCGAATATTGATTCCTGGCAAAATTCGTTTTGATCGAGCCACATAGCTTTGAAATCGGCAAGCAAATCAAACTGAGCGCTACCAATAATTTCAGCCATATCTTTTGTTACTTCGCCATAACGTTGTGTATCTTTCTGATACATAACTACTCGGGCTTTGAGCATTAATGCGGCAGCTTTTGTTACTCTTCCTGTATTGATGTTGCCTTTTGCATAGTTCATTGGAAGACGGTCGGCACCGGCATCCGATTTTCCTGTAGCAAAATCAAGATCCTGCATGATTTTAGCATAAATCTCGTCGGCTTTAAGTTGTTTGGCCATATAAGGCGGAGTCGATAATGGAGATTCGAAATAAGGTATATTTCCCCAGAATTTCCATAATAAATGTACATAGTAAGCTCTTAGAAAATGTCCTTCAGCTTTGTACTGATTGAGTTTATCAGCAGGTACATTCACTGCATTTTCACAAGCAATAAGCACATTGTTGGTACGTGCCAACCCAGTAAAGTAGATGTTCCATAAACCTTCCGGTTGTTCCTGCGGTGTAGCTGTGAAAAGAGAAAGCAGGTACAACTGATGCTGGTCGCCGGCATCGCCACCACCTTTGTAGATATCGTCCGAACGTAAATCGGACATCAAAGGTACACTGTTATAATTGTTGTTTGCATAACTGTCGAACAACAAAATCTGATATGCCGATGCTAAGTTAGATAGTATAGCACCTTCGGTGGCAGGCGCACCTGCCTGTTGTTTTTCGGTGGGGGATGAAGTTAAAAAATCATCTCCGCATGACGTGAAACCCACAAGGGCAGCCATCATTATAAATATATATTTTTTCATAAATTTCATAATGCAGATTATTAAAAAATTATATTAGCACCAACAGATATTGTTCTTGCCTGTGGGTAAACACCGCGGTCGATACCAATTGTGGTATAACCTCCGGATGCTACTTCAGGATCGAAGCCATCGTATTGAGTAAATGTGAGTAAGTTTTCGGCCATTACAAACACTCTGAATTTTTCAATCGAAAGCGTTCTCGACCATCTTTGTGGTAATGTATACCCAAACTGAGCTGATTTTAAGCGTAAATACGAACCGTCTTTGATATAAAGGTCGGATGAACGCCAGTTGCTGTTAGGGTTGGCATTTGTCATTCTAGGTAAATGGTCCGAAGTGCCTTCGCCGTGCCAGCGATTAAGTATCCACGATGGGCGGTTCATTGCAGGAATGTCACCACGTTGCGAGAAGTCAAACAAATCATTTCCTACTGTTCCCTGGAAAAATACGTTCAAATCGAAGTTTTTCCATTCGGTATCGAGTGTCAGACCGTATGTCCAGTCGGGCATACCTTTACCGATTTTTGTTTTATCGGCATCGCTTATCGAACCATCTGCGTCATAATCCACAAAACGTACATCACCAGGTTTTGCTGTTGGCTGATATTTAACGCCTTCTGAATTTACATAGTTGTCAACTTCAGCCTGATTCTGGAATAAACCATTCGTTTTGAATCCGTAGAAGTAAGGAAATACTTCACCGTTTTCACCTTTTACATAACTACCTACGCCCGAAGCACCTGCATTTTCGTAGATTTGTTCGCCCGAAGCATTACCAAGTTTGATAAGCTTATTGCGCAGGTACGAAGCATTAGCCGAAATGCGGTATTTGAAATCGCCTATTGTTTGTTTCCAGCTGGCTTCGAATTCAAGACCCCAGTTTTCCATGTCACCCACGTTGGCAATTGGAGAACTTTGTCCTACATACGAAGGAATAGGTTGTTCCATCAACATTCCGTTGGTAGTTTTTTTGAAATAATCGAAACTGAATGTAAGCGCGCTTTTGAAAAGATAAGTTTCGAAACCTATATCAGTTTGTTCCGATTCTTCCCATTTTACATTCGGGTTAGGAATTGATGCAGGTGAACTTCCGTATTGCATTGAACCTGTAGTTTCGCCTACTTTTGCAGGATCGCCCTGGTTTACAAGATAACCACCGCCGAAGTAGTAGTTCTGTCCACCATCCATCAACGAAGTATAGCGGAATCCACCGATTCTTTCGTTACCGTTTTTACCCCAGCTGAAACGGAGTTTCAAAGCTTCGAGCCATGCCGGTTTATCTTCCATGAACTTTTCGTTGGTAATATTCCAACCTAAGGATAAAGCGGGGAATACTGCCCATTTGTAGTTGGCACCAAAGTTCGATGATCCATCACGGCGAACTGTAGCCTGTACAATGTATCTTTCGTCGAAGTTATAGTCAAAACGTCCGAAATAGGAAGCTAAAGTAGCAGCAGTGTATCCACCTGTTCCACCCCAAACACGTTCGAGCTTTGCATCAGCAATGGCCGAGTTGATGTTCGCTTTCAATGGATCTGTTTCCAATAAGTCGCGATCATTACCACCCAGGTTACGATAGGTATATTTCTGAGCCGATTGGCCTAAAACTACCGAAACATTATGTACGCTATTGAATGTTTTGTTGTAAGATAATACATTCTCAATCTGCCATTTGAATCCTCTGTTCATTTCACTTTGTACAGTGCTGTAGTCGAGTGTTTTTCCTTGTGTTGCCAGGAAAAATGGGAAGGTGTAGCTGTCGTTGCCCCAGAAAGCGAGGTCGGTACCATAACTGCTTTTGAATTTTAAGCCAGGTAAAATGTCGATTTCGCCCCAGAAAGTACTTACAAATTTATCGCTGTTGTCGATAGAACTTCTGCGTTGATTCAACATGGCTACCGGGTTGGCAATTTCCTGAAATCCTGCAGGAGGAATAGAAAATACCTGTCCGGTTTTCATATCTGTAACCGCATTAGGATATTTTGCTAAAATAGCGGCAGAAGTTTCTTCGTCGGCATACACAGGTACAAGTGGAGAGAAGGTCAATGCACTTCCAAGAATAGAACCATATTCTGTATTGGCATCGATGGATGAGCCTGTGCTTCTGGAGTAACCTATATTTACACCAACTTTTACTTTGTTCAGAAAATTACGTGTTTTGTCTTCGAAAATGATGTGTGTCGAATTGGAACGAACACTCCAGCGATTGTAGTTCGATTTATTATAATCGCCACCAACAATACCTTGCTGATCGAAATAACCCAACGAAAGGAAGTATTGTGATTTTTCGCTACCTCCCGAAACACTTACCTGATGACTCTTAACAGGGGCATTGTAATTGAAGGTTTCGTCTTGCCAGTCTGTTCCTTTTCCGGCTGATGCTACTTGTTCCTTGCTGTATCTGAGGGCACTTCCATCATTCAGCAAAGCTTCGTTCATAATTACCATATATTCAGTGGCATCCAAAACCGATTTTTTCTTCCATGGATTTTGCCATCCGTAGCTGAAGTTATAATTGATTGTGGTTTTGCCCGAAACGCCATTCTTGGTAGTTACAAGTACCACACCGTTGGCAGCACGTGCTCCATAAATGGCTGCCGATGCAGCATCTTTCAGAATTTCTACCGATTGAATATCCACAGGATTCAGATAGTTGATACCTCCGTCCACCGGCATTCCATCTACAATAAACAAAGGTTCACTGTTGTTTACGGTACCAATACCACGGATACGGAATTTTGAATCCGATCCCGGTTGACCCGAACTTTGCGTAATTTGAACCCCCGAGACTTTTCCTTTCAGGGCATCTTCCACACGCGAAGGTTTCGAATTGTTCAGTTCGTCGGCGGTTACCCGGCTGATGGCAGCAGTAACAACGCTTTTCTTCTGAACGCCGTAACCAACAACAATTAATTCGTTCAGAGTTTCAACATCTTCTAACAATTGAACGTTGATAACGCTTTGATTGGTAATGGTTTTGTTTTGATCGGTGTAACCTATGTAGCTGAATTTTACTACAGCACCTTTAGGAACGCTCAAATTGTACCTTCCGTCGAAATTTGTGATTGTACCAATTGAAGTGTTAGGCACCGAAATGTTGGCACCAATAATTGGGGATCCTTTTTCGTCGGTCACTACACCCTGAATTTGTACGTTTACTGAACTTTGTTGTGTTGAAGCTGCTTTAGCGGCAGCTAATTCGGAATTTCCTACAATGAAGATTTTGTTCTCCTTGATCTCGTAGGCCAATTGATAAGGTGATAATAATTTAGTCATTACCTCCGAAAGTTCAGCGTTGTTCACATTGATACTGACACTCTCGTCCAGGTTAACTACTTCTTTACTGTATGCCAAACTATAGCCGGTTTGCTGGCTTATGCTTTTCAAAACAGTTCTCAAACTTTGCTTGCTATAATTCAGATTTACTTTCTGTGCTATTATGGTTGTGGAGAAACCAAAGAGCAAAAGAGTAAAAAGAATTAACGCCCGCCTTTTAATGAAGGATTTTCTCATGATACAGACATTATTAAGTTAAACATTATAAAGTATTAAATCTAATCCAATTCTACATAAGGCCTTAAATGCAAGTATGTAAATAATTAATGCACTACATTTACAACGCAACTACTGAACGTTGTGTTTGGTAGAGAAGCCGCCAAATGCATAAAAAACATTCGGCAACTGCATTAAAGTTTACTTTAAATCTAAGGTCTGAATAATAGACACACGGGAAAAGAAAAAGAATGAGAGGGAAATGAAATATTTCGAAAAAAATAAATAAAAATGTTATAACAGATAGATTATCAATCGCCTATTTCAGCGAAATATTAATCACATTGTTGTTTAAATTAAATTTCACCGGAGCAATGATTTCTAATTCCTTTACTAAATTTTCGATGGATGTATGTCGGGTGGTGATTGTATACGAATATTTCAGCGCCTTAGGATCGCGGATATTGAAATCAACATCGAAGCGTCGATTCACTGCTTTTAGCACCTCGGCCAGTGGAGTGTCTCTGAATACAAAGTAATTATCCTTCCACATCGATGCTTCTGATGAATTAAGTACATTCTTGATGGTGCACAAACCTTTTATTTTATCGTACACAGCCAATTGCCCCGGCAGCATCTGGTAGCTTTGCTGAGGAGTGTTGAACGTTATTTTACCTTCCTGAAGTACTACCTCCAGCAGTTCATCATGTTTGTAGGCTTTTACATTGAACGATGTCCCGGTCACTTTTATACTGGAATTGTTGATGTCAACAATAAAAGGCCGGTTTTTATTGGAAGCAATTTTAAAAAATGCTTCTCCTTCGAGAAATATCTTGCGGTTGAATAACCCAAATTGCTTAGGATAGCGGATTTTGGTATCCGAATTCAGATAGGCTTCGCTTCCATCCTGAAAAAATACACGTACCTGTTCGCCCTTTGGTGCATATATTTCGGAATAGGTAGGTGCTCCGAATAAATTGATTTGTGAATTTGTGTACGAAATAAGGCTCATAAACAAAACAAAAGGAATGAGCACCGCAGCCACTCGCCAGCTATAACGACGTATTTTTTTCCGGCGTATGGCCTTAAATATATTTTCGAGCATTTCTTCTGAGATAGCTGCAATCGGTAGGTTGGCATCCAACTCACCTGCCTCCATTGAATGAAAGTCCCTGCTAATGAGCGCCGACAAATACGCCTGGCCCTCAACCGTAGTTGAGAACCATTCGGTAACCAGTTTTGCTTCTTCGTGCGAAGCAATTCCATCAATTACTTTATTTATAGTGCTTTTGTCGGGAGTGTTCATGTGAGCTTCTTTTCTTATATCTATTGACACATTATTTTCAAAAAAAAATTAGTTGAAATCCAATTATTTTCAAAAAAACATCAATTTTATTTGTTTAAAATATATACGCAGCATTTTTATTGCTTCCTGATAGTGGGATTTTACGGTGTTGATGCTCAATCCCATTTCGTCTGCAATTTCCTGGTTGCTTTTATGATCATCGATTTTCATTTTGCAAATGTCTTTCTTTTGATGGGGTAAACCATCGATACCTTTGCGCAGCATACTTGCAAGTTCCACGTCTTCCATTGCTTTTATTATATCTGTATCATCTGTAAATTCAGCCTGCGCATTTATGTAGTTCAGCGAAATGGTTTCCTTGTGTTTTCTGAACTGATTCAGAATATGATTTTTGGTCATGCTATAAAGGTAGTTTTTCAGGCTGATGTCTACTTCTATTTCGTGGATAAGTTCCCAAAACTTAACAAATACCTGTTGCACAGCATCTTCTGCCATATCGCTATCTTTCAGAAAACGATATGCTAATGCATAAAGATATTGATGGTACTTTTGATAGATGATCGTAAATGCCTCTTTGTCCTTTTGTTTTGATAAAAGAATCAGAGCCTCATCGTCGCCAAGAGTATCAGGGTTATTAGTATTAAACATCAGATTAAGCTTGAAAAACCGTGACAAATGTAATGAAAAAATGTATAAAATCTCAAAACACTCAAAAAGTCTTGTGCTGAAGGCTGAAGTTTTCTTTCTGTTTTGTAATGTAAAATGCAGTAAAAGAATATATTTATGCGAGGAATTTTATATTTCTATTTAGTTGATCGTTGTACAATTTTCTTCAATTGTATTAATAGTGTAAACACTTATAGTTTTTACACTATTCTCACTTATCATATCAGTTGAGCTACTTGTATCGATTCACCGGACGTTCGGTGCAAACCTTCGTAAACACTCAGCAGTTTTTGTCGTATTATACTTTGATTGAACTGCGTGATAAGTTGCTTCGAAATAGCAAGGCCATCAGAGTAAAAAGCCTGATTGGTCATCAGTTTATTTGTCGTTTCAATAAAATCGTGAGTAGAGGCAGCGCTCAGATAGGGATGGTCGTAAAGTGCTTTATATTCTTCGATATCTCTGAATATAACCGGCATTCCACTGGCCGCAGCTTCGATGGGGGCAAGCGGGCAGTTTTCCTGATAGGATGTGAAAAGCAATACATCCGCAGCGGCATACATCAACGGCATAATTTCCAGATCAACCATGCCACTAAAGTGAATGTTTTCAGGAGCCGATTCTATCCTGTCGTTTATCCTGGAAATTCCCTCGGTCATGGCTCCGAACGGACGCCCACCTACCCAAACAAATTCAGCTCCGGGAATGGCTGTTGCAATGTCGATAAAATCTTCAACCCCTTTGCGTGCCTGCAGTTGACCCACTCCCAGCACCACAAACTCTTCATTCCTTATCCCCAATAAATCCCGTCCCTTTCTCCTGTTTTCATCAGTTCTTTTCCATTTTTCGGTGTTGATAGGATTACTGATGCTTACTATCCTGGTTTTAGCTCCTGTCTGCTGTATGGCTTCTTTTACCATTGGCGAAATAGCTATACATACGTCGGCGTATGAATATACTTGTTTGAAATAGAAATTAACAAAAGGCATCAACAACTTCCAGGCCGGTAGTGACCCTTTGATGGAGTCGGGGATAACGTGTACTGTATGTACTCGTCGGTTCCTATATCTCAATCCCTTCAGAAAATAATATGGACCATAAGTGTGGCAGTGCATTACATCACCTTTTCCTTTGTTGTTAACTATAATCTCAACATCATTTTCTGACTTTAGTAATTCCACATGATCTACAAATGCCGTGTGTACACCATTCCCTCTGACCATATATTCTGTTTCGGATACCACATGTATTTTCATAACTATTTTATTTTTATTGTTTTGAAATGGGAAATATCTTTTTTATAAATTGAAAAAGGAAAAACAGGAGGATAATAAATAGTGGAACCAATATCAACAATATCTGTAAATTTTGATCACTGTTAAGGAGTAAGTGCTGATAAGGACCAATAAAATAACCGATACCTACATAACACGTTGCCCATGCCATCGAAGAAAGAAGTAACGCAGTGCTGTATTTCAGAGGAGTAACCCTTAATAAACCACATAGAACGGCAACATAGCCTCTTATAAAAGGCGTCATCCGACCAATAAAAATTCCTGCTGTTCCTTTCTGATTGATTTGCAGTGAGATTCGTTCCAGCTTTTTGGCAGGGTAGGACAGCCACCTGGGTTTTCGTTGACGTATGAATTTTCGGAAAAAGTAGAAGAGAAGAAATAATATTGTTCCAGCCAGTAAATCGCCACCTATAGCGGTGAGGATAGCCAACGGTGCATTTATAATACCAGTATACGATAGATAACCCGAAAACAGGAGTACAAACTCATTGGGGATAGGACTTGGAAAACCAATTTCCTGTAAGAAAACTAGCAGGAATACAGCAAGATAACCGTATTGAGCAATGCCGGAAATGAATTCATCGGTCATACAACAAATATCAAATTTATAGATGCTTTTACTTTGCGGGTGTATAAGTAATTATTATCGTCCGAAAGAATAATGCAAAAATATAAATGTGTTGTTATGAAATGATTGCAATTGGTTTACAATGTTGTATCATTTATTCATTTGATAAATTAGCAAAAGTGAGGAGTCAAAATTAGCCCTCAAGAGTAGAAAGGAAGATGTATTGCAAATAAAGATACAGTTATTGCTGAAACCAATGAGTTCCGAGGTGTGGAAGCATACATTGTTTACTACATCAATCGTAGAATTATACAACGAAATAATTAAAAATCAGGGTTTCAATGCTTCGCCTACAACAAAGTTACTGCCGCCGATAAATATAAAATCGGTGTTGGACGCATTTTTTTCAGCCGCATCCACCGCTTCCTGAACCGAAGTATACGCATTACCAACTAAACCGTGTTTTTCGGCTTGTGCTTTCATTTCATTGGCAGCTAAAGCACGTGCAACATTGGCTTGTGTGAAGTAATATTCAGCATCTCGCGGCAATAAATCAAGCACATAATTGATGTCTTTATCGTTCACCATGCCGATAACGATATGTAAGTGGTCGAAACTTTGTTGTTTCAGTTGTTCCACTACATAAGTAATTCCTCCTACATTATGGCCCGTATCAACCACTACGCAGGGCGAAGTCTGTAACATTTCCCAACGACCACGCAGGCCGGTAAGTTCCACTACCTGTTCAATGCCTTTTCGCAACGATGCTTCGTCGATATTGAAAGAGCTGTCAGGAATTTCACGAAAAACATCAATGGCTTTCAGCAAAGTAGCCAGATTTTTTAATTGATAGATGCCCGTAAGTCCCGAAACGTAATGTGCTCCTTCTGATGTTTTGCAAAGCATTTTTCCGTTTTCGTAGGTTTCAAATTGCAATTCATCATCCGGAGTAAACAATGGGCTGTTCATTTCCAAGGCTTTTTGTTCGAATACAACCCGGGTTTCGGGAACCCATTCTCCAACTACTACGGGTGTGTTTGGCTTGATGATTCCTGCTTTTTCGAATGCTATCTTAGCAAGCGTATCGCCCAGAAATCCTACATGATCGAAACTTATGTTTGTAATTACCGAGAGTAAAGGTGCGATGATATTTGTACTGTCAAGGCGTCCGCCCAATCCAACTTCCACGATGGCAATGTCTACATTTTCATCGGCAAAATATTTGAAAGCCATGGCCATGGTGACTTCAAAAAACGAAGGCTGAATGCTGTCGAACAGTGATTTGTTCGCCTCTACAAAATTGATAACGTATTGTTTTTCTATCATTTGTCCATTCACACGTATGCGTTCGCCAAAATCGACCAAATGCGGCGAAGTGTATAAACCTGTTTTGTAACCT
The DNA here is from genome assembly GCA_963678465.1 of uncultured Paludibacter sp. GTDB lineage: Bacteria > Bacteroidota > Bacteroidia > Bacteroidales > Paludibacteraceae > Paludibacter. Next base: position 1,369,697 of record OY782858.1, on the reverse strand, counting down.
GCCGACTGAAATATAGCAGCCAACCAATGCGATACTGAGCCTTTTCCGTTGGTGCCTGCCACATGAATGGTTTTCAATCGTTGATGTGGATTATTTAGGGCTTTCATCAAGCGAACGGTGTTGTCGAGTCCGGGCTTGTAGGCTGCCGAACCTATGTTGTGAAAAACGGGAAGCCGATCGTAAAGATATTGAAGCGTCTGTTCGTAGGACATATTGCAGGTCATTAATTGTGGATAATCAATATTTTTTACTCAATTGTATTGGTGGCGAATTTGAAAAAAGGAACACGTATAATTTCTGATTTAAGATTCAAACTTATTTATTATCAGCTTATTCGTGTTCCTTTTTTTATTACTAAAAGTATTTCTCTATAATTTTCTTGTCACTCCATGTGTAGGGATACTTTCGTGTTTGTAGCGGTTGATGGCTGTCACCACAAATGTATAATTCCCTTTGAATTTTCTCAACTCCCGTAAATCAATACAGTTGTCGGTAGTGCGGGCTACTATGGCCGAAGGATCGTTCAGGTCGCCCACCTTTTTGCCCTTAAAAGCATACACCACATAATACGCTACTTTGCAACCTGCTTCTTCGTTCACATGATCCCAGATAAGATAGGCATCGTCGCCATCTTTAAGAGTGCGGATATTTTGAGGTTGAGCCGAAGGTTCGCCTTTAATATTGCGGTTGATAGGGCAAAGTGCTGGATATTTATAATAATTGTTGATCAGGGTGTCCCTTAGTCCCTGCTTATTCTTCATCAATCCTACAGCACTGAAATAAACTGCTCCATCTACTTGCGGATGTTTTTTGTTCATAGTAAGCTGACGTGCCAACTCATTTCCTGTGCGCCATGAAGCTGCTACCTTTTCGGCACCTAACTGTGAAGCATTCAACCCGATGTATAAATTTTTGCCAAATGAGTTTTCGCTCCACCATTTAACGAGTACTTCGTAGTCGGCCACTTTTTTCCCAATTTCCCAGTAAAGCTGAGGAACCACATAGTCGATTGTTCCTTCCTGTAGCCATTTAAGAATGTCGGCGTACAAGTCATCGTAGTTTTGAACTCCTGCTTTTGTAGCTGAACCGCGTGGGTCCACGTCGTTGTTTCGCCACACACCAAAAGGCGAAATGCCGAATTCAACCCAGGGTTTAAGGTTTTTGATTGTTTGCTGTAGTTCGGCAATTACAAGGTTAACATTATTTCTTCTCCAGTCATCTTTTTGGTTAGGAGCAAAGCCACGTGGATTTTTTTTGAACGATTTATCATCCGGAAACTCTTCGTTGGCAACACGGTAAGGATAAAAATAATCGTCGAAGTGAATGGCATCAATATCGTAACGCTCAACGATATCTTCAACAACGCGATTCAAAAAATCACGGGTTTCATCCAATCCCGGATCGAAATAGTATTTTCCTCCGTATTTCACAAAAAGATCTTTGTTTTTGAAATATAAATGATCTTTGCTGAGTATATTGATATTGTCACTGTTGGTTACACGGTACGGATTGAGCCAAACGTGGACTTCGATACAACGCTTGTGGGCTTCCTCTATAACAAACTGTAGCGGATCGTAAAATTCGTTGGGGCGAACACCTTGTTTGCCTGTGAGCCAGTGCGACCATGGTTCGAGTGTTGATGGATAAAATGCGTCGGCTGTTGGACGGATTTGCAACACGATTGAATTTATGTTAGCTTTGCTAAACTCATCAAGCATTTTTCGCATTTCTTCGCGTTGAGCTTTGGGAGTAAGGTTGCGCTGGCTTGGCCAGTCGATATTGGCCACAGAAGCTATCCAAACGGCTCGCATTTCACGCTTTGCAGGTTGTGAAAAAGTATTTGAAATAGAGATGATTAGAATAAGTAAGGTGAAAATTGTTTTTTTCATTCAATATAAATTATGTGTTAGTACAAAAATAGTGAAAAAATAGGTTTTACCGAAATTCATTGTTTATCAGATCTTTTTTGTTGTGCATTTATCAACCAAATAAGCAATGGACATATATGGAATGCCTCCATGGGTGTCTAATCCTATTTCGCAGGTTCGGCTGTTGCTGTAGCCCACTTTTGATCCGTGTTTCTGAATTTGCGATTTAAGCTTTCTGAGCCCATGTTCGTTGAGTTCAGGGAGTGTGAATCCTTTGTCGCCTGCAAACCCGCAACATACAATTTCATCGGGCACCAGCACATTGGTACTGCACATACGAGCCACTTTTATCAACCGGTCAGTAAGTCCCATTTTTATTGTAGAGCAGGTTGCATGTATTGTAATGGCCTCACTTGTTGGATGAAATTCGAGTTTGTCGAGCAAAAATTTGTCGATAAATTCAACAGGTTCATATAAATCGAGGTTTTGCATTGTATGGCGCATGCGGTTCAGACACGGACTTTGATCGCAAAGTACCGGATATTTTCCATTTTCGGAAGCTCTGTATAAAGCAAGCTCAAGTTCGGCTGATTTTTGATCGGCAACTTTAGGCAGCCCTTTGCTTTCCCAAATGGTACCACAACAAAGATTATTCATCTTCTCAGGAAAAATAACTTCGTAGCCGGACTTATTCAATAATCCAAGCATTTTATTCATCAACGGTGTCTGATCGGGATCATCATGTGAAGCGCCCATCATTTGGTTCAAACAACTCGGAAAATAAACCACCTTCAACGGATTATTTGTTTTTTGTTGTTTGGGAGGACGTGGCGCAGGTTTCGGCAACGAAGCAGTCCAAAGCGGCATGTTGTCGGCGCTCAGGTACCTGAGTCCTTTGGTAATACCACCCATAGCTGTTTTTCCAATCACCGAACGGGTTGCATGAGCAATTCCCAAAGTGGTTTTTAAACCGAATGAAATTGTCGAAAAATGATCGGCCGTCCATTGACCTATTTTTTGCGCTGCAGCATTGTTTTCGTAATTTGTGTCGCGAATAAAATGGATGTAGTCGCCCACATTGATGCCTACCGGGCAAGAGGTGGCACAAAGTCCATCGCCGGCACAGCTTTTTTCACCTGCATACACAAAATCATGTTCCAGTGCTTTCAGTCGGTTCGGATTTTCGTCTGTCTTTTTCAGTCGGGTGATTTCGCGCTGTATAATAATGCGTTGTCGCGACGAAAGTGTAAAGCCATTGCTCACGCAATTTATTTCACAAAATCCGCATTCGATGCATTTGTCAATCAATTCGTGAGTTTCGGGCAGCGGTTTTATGTTTTTTAGATGACAGTTAGGATCATCGTTGAAAATAACGCCCGGATTAAGTAGCCCTTTCGGGTCGAAAAGTTGTTTCACATCCTGCATAAGCCGAAATGCTTTTTCGCCCCATTCTCTTTTTACAAAAGGAGCCATATTTCGTCCGGTACCATGTTCGGCTTTGAGCGATCCCTTGTATTTGTCTACAACTAAATCGATGACATCATTCATTAAATTCTCATATCTCTCAACTTCAGATGTGGAGTCAAACGATTGATTTAAAATGAAATGATAGTTGCCTTCGAGCGCGTGTCCGTAAATAACGGCTTCGGAATAATTATGTTTTATCAATAATGCGCGCAAATCGGCTGTTGCCTCCGGCAAATCATCGACCTGGAAAGCCACATCCTCAATCAAACAGGTAGTGCCTATAGGTCGTGTGCTTCCTACTGTAGGGAAGATGCCCGAACGCATGGTCCAGTAAGCATTGTATTCCGATGCTTTATCGGTGAAGCGGGTAGGATAGAGGAGGTCGAATTTTGAAATAACTTCTGTTACCTCATCAATGTATTGCTTCAAAGCAGGCTCACTGTCGGCTTCGGTTTTAATCAACAAAACAGCGGCTTCAGCAGGTAGCGTTTTTAATTCAGGGATAGCGTTGGGCTTATCTTCTACCGACCGTATCGCTTGTCTGTCGAACATTTCAACGGCAGTCACCGGACTTTTCTTTAATTTGGTAACGGCTTCGCAGGCGGCGTACATGTTCGGAAAATAAAGCATAGCGCTGGCTTTGAAAGGGTAATCGGTTACCGTGCGCATGGTTGCTTCCGCCAGAAATGCCAAAGTACCTTCCGATCCTACAATCAGATGCAGAATAATGTCAAACGGATCTTCAAATTCAATAAATGGATTGATGGAGAGCCCTGTTACATTCTTAATTCGGTACTTGCGTTCAATAAGTTCGCTGAGTTCCTTGTCTTTTCGTACAGCATCGCGCAAATCGCAGATGCGACGAATAAAATCTGGATGCGACTGAAGAAAATCGGCTTTGCTTTGCGCATCAGCGGTATCCAGCAATGTCCCATCGGCAAGAATGAGTCGTGCCGAAATAATTGTTTTGTAACTGTTCTCGTGTGTGCCGCAACTCATGCCCGAAGCATTGTTTTGGATAATTCCTCCCACCATAGCCGATTTCACCGAAGCCGGATCGGGTGGAAATCTTTTTCCGAAGGGCTTCAGGATGTCGTTTACTCGTTGTCCTACAATACCGGGTTGTAGTTTTATCGAATTTCTGTCGGCTGCAACTTCGTATTTCTCCCAGTTTTTACCGGCAATAACAAGTACTGAATTGCTGATGGCCTGGCCCGATAAGCTGGTACCGGCAGCGCGAAACGTCACCGGAATGTTGTGCTTGTTGGCTGTTTTCAGAATATGTGTGATTTCAGCTTCGTTTTCGGAGTGAATTACGATTTGTGGTATCAGTCGGTAAAATCCGGCATCTGTACCCCATGCCAAACGCCGCATTTCATCTGTGTATATGCGGTTGGAGGGGATTTGTTTTTCTATTTCCTGTAAGAATAATTTCATTAGATTTTTGATAGGTTTATGGAATTAATTAACGATACAGATAGTATTTTTTCGATAAGTTCCGATAGCTTTCAACGTCTTTGTTCCAGTAGGCTTTTATGTCATCAAAATTGTGATCTTTGGCAAATTTCAGTCTTATCTGATCACTTCCGCTTACTTTGTCGAACATGTTGAATCTGTCCTTGTTGGCATTGGCAAACACGGCTTTTGCCGGATATAGCTTGTTCAGCTCCTGCATGATATAAAACTGTATTTCTGCAAGGTTTGCTTTTTTGTAATCCATTATATGAATTTCGGATCCATGACAATGTTCATCCTTGAAAGTTGAATAAAAAGGCTTGAAATGGATAGGACGGAAGGTAATACCCGGCAGATTCAGTTTGTTTAATGCGTTTGTAAGGCTATCGGCATTGATCCATGGAGCTCCGACAATTTGAAAAGGCAATGTGTAGCCAACACCTATCGAAACATAACCAAGCTCACCTAAGATTCCGGTCACGGGATAGAAATAAGAAGAATGTTTGTGGGGGATGTGTGGCGAAGCTACCACCCATTCCAGCTTGGTGTCTTCCCAGGTCATTTTTCGTTTCCATCCTTTCATTTTTACAACAGTTAGTTTACATTGCTTAGCCAACATGTTTTCTTTATTGAGCATAAGGGCTAACTCACCGCATGTTTGGCCGTATAAATAAGGGATTTTAAACTGACTTACAAACGAAATAAATGGATCTTCAGTCAGATTTCCTTCAATCTTCAGACCTCCAAGCGGGTTAGGACGGTCAAGTACTACAAACTCTATATTGTTTTCGGCAGCAGCTTCCATCGCTAGTCCCATGGTGCTTATGTATGTAAATGAGCGACAACCATTATCCTGAATATCATATACCAATACATCAATTCCTTTGAGCATGTCGGGTGTTGCTTTACGGGTTTTTCCATAAAGTGAGTATACAGGCAATCCTGTTTTCGGATCGTTGGCAGTATCTACTTTATCGCCGGCCCAAACATCGCCACGTACACCATGTTCGGGGCCAAATAATGCTACAAGTTTCACGTTGGGAGCTTCCGAAAGAATGTCTATGGTCGATTTCATGTTACTGTCGACGCCTGTTGGATTGGTAATCAGTCCTACACGTTTGCCTTCGAGTAATTTAAATTTTTGATCTACAAGTACTTCTAAACCTGTTTTGACAGTCGCTGCCAACGCGTTGACCGAAATAAAGAAACTTAGGATAAATAATAATTTTCTCATTTTATAATGTGTTATAATTTTATGCAAACGTTTGCATTACTTCGCAAAAATAGGAAAAAATTTCGTTACCTACCAAAAGTATTTCCACTTGTCTCATTTTAATTTCATTTTTTTAAATCAAAAAAATGAAATAATGAATATCGTCTCTGTGCTTTCGTAATCAAAAGAGGTTTTTTTATTGTGCTGTAAGCCAGAAACATTCTGCTGATATGAGAAAACAAACATTACAAAACTAAAATTTTGCTGTGATTTTTGGCACAGGGCTAAGTTTGTTTTGAAAATTATAATAACTTTGCAAAATGAATAAAGAAAACGAAGCTCGTATGAAAAAGCAATTGACAATAGCTTTAGTGGCTCATGATAACCGCAAAGCCGATATGGTAGAGTGGGCGGTATTCAATGCCGAAATGTTATCGAAACATAAATTGGTGTGTACAGGTACCACTGGTAGCCTGATACAAAAAGCTTTTGAAGAAAAAGGTGTATCGGCCGAAGTAATTTGTATGAACTCGGGCCCTATGGGTGGAGATGCTGAAATAGCTGCTTTGGTGGTTCGTAAACAAATCAATCTGGCAGTGTTTCTGATCGACGATTTGAATGCTCAACCTCACGAAGCTGATATTCAGATGCTTCTTCGTCAGTGTCGCGTTCATAACGTGCCTATTGCCTGCAATCGTTATAGCGCCGACTTAATGATTACAAGTACTTTGTGGGACAACGATGACTATGTGCCACGCGAACCAAGATATATAAAATTTAAACGCTAAATACTTTATAGTTCAGTAATCATTAGCAAGTATAAAAAGCAAAACATCAAGCCGGTGTTTTGCTTTTTTTTGTTTAAGTATATGCAAATGAAATGAATCTGTTTTATGTGTTTTTGTGAACATATATCATATTTTTATATGTTGGGTTAATTAAAGTTAATGCTGATACACAATTAAAATTATGGATGTAATTTTGCGCAGTTGTTTATGCAACTATTATTTTAAGAACTAAATGATATGACACAATTACACACCGATGAAGCATTTACTATTCTGACAGGAAAAATATCAACTGCCATCAATAGAACATTCCTGAGAGCCTTTGCTGTGGAGGGAGTGGATATTACTACCGAACAATGGTCAATTTTGGCCTGCCTTTGGCAAAAGGACAAGGTAACTCAACAAGCACTTTGCACTTTAACGCTCAAGGACAAGCCCAGCATGACCCGTTTGATTGATAATCTCGAAAAACGTAACCTCGTTACGCGTGTCTCGGATCACAACGACAGAAGAATAAATCTGATTCATCTAACTGATGCAGGTATGGCGCTTCAGGCCAAGGCTACTGACATTGTTCAGAAAATAGCTTCGAAAACATTGAATAATATCAGCGATGATGAGTTAAATGTTTGTAGGATAGTATTGAAAAAAATAATGACGAATCTTCAATGATTTTTTATTTATCTATATAGTTGCATGCACAACTATTGTTTAACTAATTATAATAACAAGGTATGAAAAAAAAGTATTTAGCTTTTGTAATGTTGCTTTCGGCAGGGGTATTGTCGGCACAAACAGTATTAACGTTGGAGGATTGCAGACAGATGGCTATAAGTCACAACAAAACGCTGCAAATAGCACAGGAAAATGTAAAAGCAGCGAATGAACTTAAAAGGGCTGCATTTACACAGTTTTTCTCAAATTTTTCGGCAAATGGAACGTATACCTGGAATGAAAAGAATCTTTCGTTGCTCAGCGAGGACAAGTATTTGCCTGTTTACAACATGGGTACCAATGGAACACCGAATTATGCTGGTTCGTGGAACAACTCCTGGACCATGGTAAATGGTTCGCCAGTGCCTTTGGATGCTAGCGGAGCGCCCTTTAACCCGAAAGCAAATCCTGAAAAGATTATGTGGAAAAACTATGCTTTGCTTCCCAAAAGTGAATTGGAATTTGATGTTCAGAACATTTTTGCGGGATCGGTAGGATTTGTTCAGCCGCTTTTTATGGGTGGCAAAATCGCTGAATTGTACAAAATTGCAAAGTATGGCGAAAATCTTGCCCATGCACAGAAAGAAAATAAAGAACATGAATTGATGATTGAAGTAGATGAGGCTTACTGGCGCGTAGTTTCGCTGGAGAATAAAATAAAGTTGGCCAAAGAATACAGAAACCTGATTGTCAAAGTAGAGGAAAACGTGAAAGTAATGATTGAAGAGGGCGTGGCTACAAAAGCTGAAGCACTGAAAATACGTGTAAAACTCAATGAGGCCGATGTTAGTGTAGCTAAAGCCGAAAATGGTTTGAGTCTTTCGCGCATGGCGTTGAATCAGTTGTGTGGATTAGCGCTTGAAACTGTGTACACGCTGAACGACGGGAATCTGGAACAAAAAGCCGTTGAACCTCAACTTATTCCAATAGAACAGGCGCTACAAAACAGACCCGAAGTTTCAGCGCTCACTCAACTCGAAAACATTGCCAAATCCAACGAAAAATTGATGTTGTCCCGTTTTTTACCAACCATTGCTTTGTCGGGCAACTATTTGGTTACAAACCCTAATGTATACAATGGTTACGAAAACGATTTTGGCGGTATGTTTAGTGTTGGCGTAGTTGCGCATGTGCCTTTGTTTCATTTTGGCGATAAAATACATACGCTAAATGCTGCCAAAGCACAAAGCAGAATTGCCACAATGCAGCTGGAGGAAACAAAAGAAAAAATGCAGTTGCAAATAAAACAGACTTCGTACAAAATGGCCGAAAGTTTGAAAAAGCAAAAGACAACTCAGGACAATGTAGAGCAAGCCGTTGAAAACCTAAAGTATGCCACCGATGGATTTGAAGAAGGCGTTATTTCGTCGACCGATTTGCTTGGGGCACAAACAGCCTGGTTGTCGGCAAAATCGGACAATATAGATGCACTTATCGAAGTGAGATTATGCGATTTGTATTTGCAAAAATCGCAGGGAACACTTCGCACACCAACATTTTCAACTCTCGATCAACAAAAATCAGTAAAAAAATAAAGCAATCAAATTATTAAATATTACAACAATGAAAAAGCAAAATAAAGAACTACGCGTGGGATTAATGGGATTAATCATCGTAATAATATTGGTATTTATCATCGGCATCTATGTTTACAAACCCGAACCTGTTATTTTACAAGGCGAAGCAGTGGCATCCGAAGTGCGTATTTCAGGAAAAGTTCCGGGACGTATCAAAACATTTCTGGCCGAAGAAGGAAGCAGTATACATGCAGGCGATACACTTGTAATTATCGACAGCCCTGAGTTGGACGCCAAGTTAGAACAGGCTACTTCGGCCGAAGATGCTGCTTTGGCTCAAAACAAAAAAGCAAACAAAGGTGCACGAAAGGAATTGATATTGGGTGCTTACGAAATGTGGCAAAAATCATTGGTTGGAGTTGACATTACCAAAAAATCGTTCGATCGGGTACAACGTTTGTACGACAAAGGTGTTTTGCCTGCACAAAAAAGAGATGAAGCCGAAGCTCAATACAAGGCAGCGGTAGCCACAGCTAATGCAGCGAAATCGCAATACGACATGGCTTTAAATGGCGCTGAACTTGAGGACAAAGAGGCTGCTTTGGCTTTGGTAGGCAGAGCAAAGGGAGCTGTGAATGAAGTAAAATCTTATCTTCAGGAAACAACGCTCACTTCGCCAATCGATGGTGAGATCAGCGAAATTTATCCTAAACGTGGTGAGTTAGTGGGAACCGGAGCGCCGATTATGACAATTGTGGATATGAATGATATCTGGTTCAGCTTTAATGTGCGCGAAGATTTGCTAGGCAGCATGAAAGTAGGAAGTACTTTTAAAGTGAAAATTCCAGCACTGAACAATCAGGAAGTGGAAGTGAAAATAAGTTATGTGAAAGCCCTGGCAAGTTATGCTACCTGGAAAGCCACCAAAACAAGCGGACAATTTGATGTGAAAACTTTTGAAGTACGCGCACGTCCGACACAAAAAGTGGCTGATTTACGTCCGGGAATGACTGCTTTAGTAGAAAAAAGGCTTGATTAAGAACACAAAACAGATTAAAAATGTCGACAAAATTATTTTCAGCATTTATAAAAACATTGAAGCGCGAGTTAAAGCGAATGGGTAGTCGTCCCATCTACTTTTTGGGGACGGTAGGCGTTATGCTTTTTTGCTACGTTTTTTTTCTTACGCTTATGAAGGAAGGACAGCCTGTACGTATGCCTGTCGGGATTGTCGATCTTGACAATTCTTCGTTGTCGCGTCAGTTTGTACGAAATTTGGATGCCACTCAGCAGGCCGACATTGTAATGTATCCCAATAGTTATACCGATGCACGCAGGGAAATGCAAAAGGGGAATATTTATGCATTTGTTGTGATCAAAGACAATTTTGAAGCAGAAGTGTTGGCCAGTCAACGACCTGAAATGACATTTTATGTAAACGATGCTTATCTGGTGGCAGGTTCACTTTTGCTGAAAGATATCACTTATATGAGTGAGTTAACAGCCGGAGCCATGAAACAAAAAGTGTTGAAAGCAAAAGGTGTGGAGGATAGTCGCATCATGGGAATTATTCAGCCCATAAGTCTGGACACGCACTTAATAGGAAATCCGTGGGCTAATTATGGGGTGTATTTGCTCAATATGCTTTTGCCGGGTGTATTGCAAATAATGATATTGATGCTTACTGTTTTTGCAATTGGCATTGAACTGAAAGAAAAAACATCGCGTTTGTGGCTGCGTACGGCCAACAATTCAATGTTTGTTGCGCTTATGGGTAAACTAATGCCTTACACAATTATTTTTACAGCGTTAGGTATTGTTGGTAACATATTATTGTATTGGTACATGGGCTATCCATTGAACTCGTCTATCGGTTGGATGTTTCTGACAACATTTTTCTATGTGATGGCTTATCAGTCTATTGGTATACTGCTGATTGGAATAACTCCGGTGCTTAGAGATGGTGTTACCTTAGCAGCATTTTTTGGTTTGCTCGGCTTTACATTTGCAGGTTTTACTTTTCCAATCGAACAAATGCCTTATGTTACGCAGATTTTCAGTCACTTATTTCCTATTCGTTATTACTTTAAAATTTATGTAAATCAGGCATTGAATGGTTTGAGTATTGGCTATTCGGTACATTATCTCGTTGCTTTACTTGTGTTTACAATTTCGCCTTTGTTTGTTTATATCCGACTGAAAAAGGCGGCTATTTATCAAAATTTTCCTACAAAATAAAGAAAATGAAAGATTCAAAAGAAGATAGAGTTTTGATGTTGAGAATCATTTCTCATCTCAAAGCCATGTTTTACATATTTGTGGACGAAGTAAAGAATATATTTAAGGATCGTGGTGTTATGATTCTTGTGGTTGTGGCTGTTTTGGCTTATCCTTTGCTTTATTGTTCGCTTTATATCAACGAAACGCTTGTGGATGTGCCTGTGGCTGTTGTTGATGCATCACACACAAAAAGATCGACTGAGTTTATCCGTCATTTGGATGCAACACGCGATGTTTGTGTTACCGAAAAAGTGTCGTCGATGCAGGAAGCCCAACAGGCTTTTAACGAAGGCAAAGTGCATGGTGTTATTTATTTACCTTCCGATTTTGATAAAAAGATCAATAAAGGTGAACAAGCAGTAGTGTCGGTGTACAGCGATATGAGTAGTTTTTTGTATTACAGGGCTATGGTGTTGTCCACTAACTATGTTTCGTTGGATATGGGTAAGGAAATTCAGGTGGCAAGGCTCAATGCCATAGGTGTTACCGGCGAACAGCAAGCCATTGTTTCGGATCCTATCCCTTACAAAAGTGTTATCCTTTACAACGAAGGAATGGGTTTTGCAAGTTTCCTGATGCCGGCTATTCTTATACTGATCATTCATCAAACTTTGTTTTTCGGTATCGGAATGGCGGCAGGAACAGCAAGGGAGGAAAACCGTTTTCATGAACTTGTAAGTTCGTCGGTACACAGGGGTGGTACCTTCAGGGTTATTTTGGGCAAAGCGCTGGCATTTTTCTCGCTTTACCTGTTGTGGTCGGTTTATTTGCTGGGCTTTATTCCATGGTTATTCAATTTGCCACATATTGGAAATCCGTTTACATTGCTCGAATTTGTAGTTCCGTTTTTGCTTGCAACAATTTTCTTTTCGATGACGGTGTCGGTATTTGTACCAAGTCGCGAAATACAAATGGTGCTTTTGTTGTTCTTTTCGCTTATACTTTTGTTCCTGAGTGGAATATCATGGCCTCAATCGGCCATAAGCGGAGGTTGGAAAGTGTTCAGCTGGTTATTTCCTTCTACCTTTGGTATTCAGGCTTATTTCAAAATCAACACAATGGGAGCAAGTATTCACGAAGTACAATTTGAACAAATCGGACTGTGGGTACAAACTGCAGTTTATTTTGTAACTACCTTACTGGCTTATCATTGGCAAATAAAAAAACACATCATCAAAAAGTAGTACAGATAGTTCCGGGTTCCGGGTTTCGGGTTCCGGGTTTTTCGTTGCTGAAAGCAGTAATGCTTTGTTGCTTCAGACAAGATGAAAGCTATATAAAACAAACAGCGTTGACCGTCGGTCAACGCTGTTTGTTTTATATTCTTCCGAAAAAGCTGTTGAGAAATGTCGAAATAATTTTAGTGTTATTTATCTGCGGTTGCCATTGGTGCGTGTGTTGGTAGTGTTTGTCTGATTTGACTGTCTATCACTTTTGTTTGTCCGGGCAGTATTGTCACGCATTTGTTTTTCAACTTTCACCGGTTGACCAATGGTGCGACCGTAATAATTAGTACTTTGCGGGCTTCTCGAAGTTCCTTCGGTACGTGTCGCGTTTTCTGTTTTCTTTTCGGATTCAGTACGTGTAGTAGTCGGTCTTCCGGTAGTACTTGCAGCAGGTGTTGTTGTGTTGCTTTGTGTCGAACGGTTATCCGCAGGCGTACGAGTGCCATTTACATTGCGATCGACACTGCTGTTTTTGTTTTCATCAGTAGTGCGATTGTTTGTATTTTCCACATTAGTACTGTTTTCAACGTTGCGGCTGTTCGTATTGTTGTTTGTGTTCTGACTGCCTACAGGCGTACGGGTGCCGTTTACATTGCGGTCGTTGCTGTTGTTTGTATTTCGGTTATCAACCGGGTTGCGGCTGTTGTCTGTATTGTTGTTTGTATTTTGATTGCCTACAGGCGTACGGGTACCACCTACATTACGGTCATTGGTAGTATTGTTACCATTGTTATCAGTATTTGATGGCCGATTGTTTTGATTTCCTGAGTTATTGATTCTGTTGCTGTTGTTGGTTATATTACGTCTGTTGTATTGCTGTTGATCTTCCTTTGAGTATTTAAAGTTCCTATTGTTCCTTTGATTGCTATTGTCCCAGTTACGTGCACGATGATAGTCTTTTTCTTCCCAGTAGAAGGCCGAGCGGGTGTTCTCGTTGTAACCTCTTACGTAGGCAAAATTACTCCGGTCGTAATAGTCGCGGTAATAATAGCGTGGATAGTGCGATATATAATACTGATGATGCATCCAGGGTTGGTAAGTGTCACGGTTCAAAACAATTGTATAGCAGTTATACAGATCGTAATCGGCATATTGGGGTGGCAGGTTTCTGTAATAGGACCAACGACCATTGTAAAGATAAACGAACTCACGGGCATTGATATCGTAATAAGTTTCGATATCGGGCAAATAGTAATAGCGTGCTTCGCTATAATAAGGCGCCCATTCAGGATAATCATTCACCGGCGCTGCCGAAGGTGAAGTGTAGCTGTAAACAGAGCAAGCTGAAAATGCCAAAGCAATCGATATGGCTACAGTCCATTTGGTTAAATCAATGAATCTTTTCATACTATTTAGTTTTTAATGATTTATATATAGTTACAAGGGTATAGTTACAAGTAAACAAGTATACTTTGAATTGTATAAATACAATTTCCGTACCATTCGTTTTTTTAGAACAGCGATCTTTTTACGTCTCTTCTTTACTTATTCATTCCCTGGCAATTATATTGTATTCGATTACAAACATACTAAAGATAATTGATAATGAATAATGAATAATTGATAATTCATAATTAGAAGATTTGAGTGCTGAGTTCTGAGTTTTGGACAAACTACGCTTCAACAGTTACACAGTTCAACAATTCAAAGTTTCTACAAAGTCCGGAGACCTGAGAGCTTTTCACGCTACAACAATTGGCATATTGGCACATTATCTCATTGGCATATTTCCACTGTCTTTGTTCTTTATTCTTTTGTCTAAAGTCTGTAGACTCATTGGCTCATTTGAATATTGGCATATTGTTTGTTAAAAGTAAAAAGACTATAGACTGCAACATGATGAAGATTTCCTCTTGAAATCTTGCTGTTGTTAAATATGTTATTTATCTTTGGACGGTAATCATAATAACTGCTTAAAACTCTTTTTAAAATGGAAAATAAATTTGAACTAAGATTCGTTTTTGTAGCTCTTTCGATAGTAGTAGGGCTTTCATTGTTAGGCTTTTTTATATATAAAGGGCTGAAAACATTTAGCGACAAAGACCGTGTTGTCACAGTAAAAGGATTGGCTGAAATGAATATGACGGCAACTTCAGCTATTGTCAATTTAGATTTTTCGTATTCGAGTGATAATTTGCAGGACATAATGAAGCAAACTGAAACTAAGAAAAACGCCATTATTGCTTATTTAACGACGAATGGATACGATAAAAATGACATAACGATAAAGAATATAGGCGTAACCGACCGTCAGAAATACTATGAAACCCAATTTATCAATAATCAACAGGTGCAGGTAAAAGTGGATAGATATACAGTTATTCAGAGCATAAATATTCAATCGAAAGATGTAAAAAGCACAGAAGATAAAAACGCCCGGATATTATTGGATTTAGTAAGCAAGGATTTAACCTGTACCATAAGTACAAACTATACTTTCCCCGATTTAAATTCGATAAAACCACAGTTAATAGCCGAAAGCACAAAAAATGCACGTGTCGCAGGAGAACAGTTTGCCAACGATTCGCAGGCAAAACTGGGCAAAATAAAAACAGCTTCGCAAGGCCAGATTACTATTGCCGGAAAGTATTATTACGACGAAGAAAACAGTGAAAAACCCAAAGAACCTTTCGTTCAAAAGGCAAGGGTAGTGAGCACAATTGTTTTCTTTCTTGAATAACGAATAACGAATAATTGATAATGCATAGGTCAAAGGTCTAAAGTCAAAAGACCGGAGACAAGATAATTAATAGTGAATAATTCAATAGTTACACAGTTCTACGTTTCCATACAGTTATTTATTGCACTAAATCCCGCATACCAATGATCTCCCCTTTTAAGGGGAGTACCCGAAGGGGGAGGGGTTTTAACAATTCAACAATTCAACAATTCAACAATTCAACAATTCAACAATTCAACAATTCAACAATTCAACAATTCAACAATTCAACAATTCAACAATTCAACAATTCAACAATTCAACAATTCAACAATTCAACAAATTCCTTAGCCTTTAGATCCTTACACCACGCTTTGCCTGTGCCTTCGCCTGTGCCTGTGGAGTCTGTGTCATTTCTTCAATCTTTGACTTATTCCGCAGCCGAAAAACGGCTCAATGAAAAGTAGTACTGGGTTGTATTTTGCGGTTTTTTATTCTCCGTTAAACCTGTAACCAATCCCCGATTCGGTAATCAGTAGCTGTGGTTTGGATGGATTATCTTCTATTTTTTTACGAAGCTGAGCTATAAAAACCCGTAGATATTGTGTTTGTTCCAGATATCCGTAGCCCCAAATTTCTTTCAGAATATAGGTGTGAGTAAGCACACGACCTTCGTTTTTTGCCATCAAAGCCAATAGAGAAAATTCGGTGGAAGTTAGTTTAATAATTTCATTGTTTTTAAAAGCCAAATGTTTCGATAAATCGACGCTTAAATTTCCAAATTGCATAAGTGCATCCTGTTCCAGCGGTTGACTTTGGCGAATTGCCACCCGAATACGTGCCATTAATTCGCCGGTACGGAAAGGTTTCGAGATATAATCGTTGGCGCCATTGTCCAAAGCCCGCACAATATCTTCTTCCGATTTTCGTACCGAAAGAATAATGATCGGATGTTGATACCACTCCCGCAGTTTTTTCAGCACTTCGATGCCATCCATATCAGGCAACCCTAAATCCAGAATAATGAGCGATGGTTGAAAAGATGCAGCTAAATTGCAGCCATCTTTTCCATTTTCAGATTCAATAATTTTATAGCCGTTTGCCGAAAGTGTGATTTCGAGTAAACGTCGTATTTGAATTTCATCATCAATAATCAGAATGCTATCCATATTGTATTTTTAGTCTTTTAATGTAAGGTTATTGATCTCCGAAATGACGATAGGAATTTGTATTGTAAATTGTGCCCCTCCACCGGAGTGGTTCGAAGCTACAATACTTCCTTTATGAGCTTCTACAAAGCCTTTCACAATAGACAAGCCCAATCCGGTACCTCCGGTTCGGTTCGATTTTCCTCTGTAAAATTTATCGAAAACCGAGTTCAGTTCTTCAACCGGAAATCCCGGCCCATTGTCTTGCACAATAATTATCAACTTCTGGCTTTCAATGCCAAATTCCACATTGATTACACTCTTATGAGGAGCATATTGTGTAGAGTTAAGCAATAAATTATGTATTACCTGCTCCATAAGTCCAAAATCGAGCTTTACAAGCGGCAAATCATCCGGAATCAGAATATTCACCGAGAACGGATAAAGTTCCTGATGTAAAGTTTCGGTAACGCGGTTAATTAAATCGTGAATATCGCACCAATCGTACCTGAGCGAGAGTCTGCCCGATTCGAGCCGCGACATATTGAGCAGATTTTCGATCAAATGATTCAGTCTTACCGATGCAATATTAATCTCGGTGAGCAATTCTTTTTGAACTTTCTCAGGATATTTTTGAGCAAGCAAGGTATCCGAAGCCCCCATCACAGCAGTTATCGGTATACGTAGTTCGTGCGAAATAGAATTGAAGAGCGTTTTATACAGTTGATCGGATGCATCGAGCATATAGGCTTTTCGTGCCACATCGCGCAACACTTCGCGTTCAAATTTTCCGGAAATCTGTCCCAGATAAGCGTTCCAGAATTGTTCTTCGCCATGGGTAAACTGTTTTGTTTGTTTCAGCGCCAACACCCCAATTTTCATTTGAGTTCCAATCAGAGGGAAAAAACTATACAGCTCATCCGCACCCCGATTTGAAAATTTTCCACAAACAATCCCTTGTTCATGACAATAAAGTATGCTCTTCCATTCGTCGGCAGTAAAACTGAAATGGGTTGTTGGCTGCTTACTTTTTAATTCTTCCTGCAATAGTACACAGGCATCTTCTTTGAAATACTTTTTCACACCCAGTACTACCACATTCTTTACCTCTTCGGTACCACTTACTTCCGACAATTCTTTTGTAAGGCTATACAGTGCATGCGTCCGTTCTTCCCGTTTCCGAATACGCATTTCCTGTCGGCGAACCCTTGAAGTGAGCACTCCATTGAGCAAAGCAATGATGAAAAACATAAAAAACATCAGCACATCTTCTGTGTTATTGATATGAAAAGTGAAATGTGGTGGAATAAAAAAGAAATTCCAACAAAGTGCACTCAACGCAGAAGCAAGCAAAATTGGGCCGGTGCCAAACACAAAAGCCAAAATTGATACCACAAACAACAAGACAAACGAAACTACTCTGTAGCCCACAAAATCATTCAGTAAATAGCACAATGCCATAGTTAAAACAACTATAAGCGTCGATACCAGATATTCTTTGCCATCCGAAGTAAATGAAGGAAGATTCACTTTTTCACGAAACTCATGCTGAGTTACCTGTTTATCAGAGCCAAGAATATATACATCAATGTTTCCCGAATTTCTGATTAATTTGTTTACAAAATCGCCCCGACGAAGCAGCGTCAGCAAATTGAAGGTTTTTGGTTTACCTATAACAATATGCGTTATGTTTTCCTGCAAAGCAAAACCTGCGATACCTTTCACAGTATCGTAATTGGAGATAATCCGAAGTTCAATACCCAGTTGTTTTGCAATTCCGACATTGTTATCAAGTTCTTTTCGTTGCCTATCGGTAAGTTCATGGGTGCTTTCAACATAAACTGCCTGAATTGATGCCTGCATTTTTTTTGCAAGTTCACTCGCGTAAACAAGTAATTCTGCCGATTGTGCCGTGTGACCAACAGCCACCAGCAAACGTGTTTTATTTATATCAGCATTGTTCATATTGTTTATTCTAAATCAGTTCAAATTGTTTGATGTACAAAAGTAGATCAGATTTTCAAATATTGTACATCGGTTTACTAATTTTAATTCAACTTAGGATTAGCTCCCCAAAACGCAAATCTACACAAAGCAAGTACGGGGAAAATTTCCAAACGTCCAACCCACATCTGAAAAATATAAATACTCTCCACTATAGGGTTCATTCCGGGTTCGGTAATGCCCACCGAAAGCCCTGCAGTGGATTGTGCAGCGGTGGATTCAAACAGAGCATCGAAAAAAGTAAAGTTCTCAGGAATAAAAAATGTGCTTACAAAAGTACTTCCCATCAATATCAGAAAAAATAAAACAGCAAAAATTGAAGCCGAAGCAAGTTCAGCATTTATTTCGTCGGGCAACATGGTTTTGCCATCAAACTTCATGGTGCGTACTGCATTGGGCGAAAAGAACGATCGTTTTATTTGCCAACGGATACCTTTTTGAATAAACACAGCTCTGTAAATCTTTATTCCTCCAACCGTACCTCCCCAGGCACCTCCAATAAACATTGCCCCGAAGATGATAAATAAAAACGATCTGTCGTCCCACACATGGATATTGGATGTTTGCCATCCGGTAGTTGAAATGGCGCTTATGTACTGAAATATTCCTTCGCGAAAAGGCTCCGGCACGGCATGCGAATACATCAAAAGCAATGACAGTATAATGCTACCAAATAAAAAGCACCAGAGCAACGAACGCGTTTGTACGTCGCGCCATATTTCGCTTATTTGCCCTTTATAAAAAATACGAAAATAAAACGGCAACGAAAACGATCCGAAAATCATGGGCAATAACAGCAGATAATCCATTGCCTCGGAATGATACCCGGCAATGCTATCGTCCAATGTACTAAAACCTCCCGACGACAATCCCGCCATAGCGTGATTAAAGGCATCGAAAATATTATCAACCAGCGGATAATCGGGCAGAATGATCCACGTGCCCACAATCAGGTACACTACGGTTATCCCGGTAATAATGGCATACGATTTCCATATATCGCGGGCAGTATCCATTACTTTGGTACGCAGATTTATGCCTGTCGACTCCGAACGATAAAGCAGTTTCAAACTACGCCCCGAACCATGTTTAATCATGGCCAGGGCCATAACTATAAAGCCCGCTCCACCTATCCACTGAGCAAAAGAGCGATAAAAAAGCACTGTTTTCCCAACCGATGGTTCGTGCACGGCCATTGTAAGACCTGTGGTAGTATAAGCGCTCATACTTTCGAACAGGCAATGAAGTGGATTTCGGAAATACAATAAGCTGGAAGAATAATCGAAACCGGCCGGGATAAACGATTGCATAACCTCCGGTGGCGTAATATACGAAATGATAAAAAGCGGCAATCCTCCCATAGCTGTCAGAATAAGCCAACCCAGTGCCGCAATAATGTAGCCGTGCATATATTGAGGTTCAATAGCTTCTCTGAATACAAAATAAATGCTCTTACCAAATGCAAATGTGACGAAAGCTGCTATTAAAAAGCCAACCACAGAGTACCACTCGGCATACAGTACGCCCACAAAAGCAGGCACTATCAGAATAAAAGCCAGCAGAGAAATCAGATTCCCGATTTCTTTAAATATGATTTGAAATGATTTGTTTTTCATGTGTTTACCCTTTTCATGCAATAAATAGTTCTTGCAATTTGCTCTGTATTTTAAGGCCTGCACAAAGGTAAAGGTGATAATATAAAGATTTTATAAAGAAAAAGGAGCCAGTATAAATATTTTATATGGAATTCTTAGTTCCGGGTTTTGAGTTCTCAGTTTCGAGTTCTGAGTTTTGAATTCGGGAGACGCTTCAATCATTCAACCATTGGCACAACTTGTCCCGAATTTATCGGGATTGGCACATTGTCACATTGACAACATTTCAACCATTGGCATATTGTTTTTGTTCTTTTGTTCAATATGCATTGCCCTATCGGACAAATGCTTATTTCTTTCCGTTCCTTCGGAGCTCAAAGAGAGCTGCAACGGAGATAATTGATAATTGATAATGCATAATTTGAAGTTTTGAGTTCTGAGTTCTGAGTGCTTGACAAACTAACGCTTCATCAGTTACACAGTTACACAGTTCAACGCTTCAACACTTCCACGACTGGAGACCGGGGGCTGGAGACCGTTGACAATTCAATGCTTCCACACTTTCACGATTCGACAGCCAAAGTCCGGAGACCGTTGATACTTCAACATTTCTTAATATTTCTTCTCAAAAAATTGGTGTTTTTAAATATGTTATATATCTTTGGCCGCTAATATTAACCATCTGTTTGTTTTGTGTAAATTATAGCATACAAACGCAATAGCATACGAAAGCAGATAGAGAATTTATATAAAAGACATATTTAGGAAAAACCCGAAAATCCTAATAAGAGTAGGGAGCGGAAGCCGAAAAGCTTGAGAGTAGGAAAAAATAGAAATTATTTACTTATGAAAAAAGGTTTATTGAAATTGTCACTCATTTTTGCTGTTGCCATTATGATGACTTCGTGTTACACTTTTACTGCTACAATTGGTAATGGTCCTCAAACAGGAACTAAAATTGTTGCACACAATCATTATTTGATTGACGGATTAGCTCCAATCTCAACTGCCAATACAAAAGAATTGGTGGGCGATGCAAAAGATTATTCAATTACTGTATCTCATTCATTTATCGATGGCTTCCTTGCCATATTGACGAGTGGAATTTATACTCCAACTACAGTGACAATCACTAAGTAAATTAAACTTACATCATGGCAGGTTGACCCCAACTTGCCATGATGTTTTTAAATGTAACAAAATGAAATATTTTCTGCTTTTGATATCGATTATACTGATTGTCTATCCTCTTTACGCCATAATAAAATGTTTGACTGTTTTCGACAGTTTATCGAACTATGGAATTGGAGTTCTTGCCGGAGGCATAATTATATTTTTATCAGGCTCAATATTGATGTATTTTACGATAAGATCGATGAAACGAAAAAACAAACACTAATATGAAAAAAGGAATACGCTCTATCAGTTTTTTTCTTGCACTCGCCATTTTATTTGCAAGTTGCTCCAGCACCACAATGATACAATCAGATCCGGGCAAAGCAAAAGTATATCTCGATGGTGCCTATGTTGGCGAAACTCCCTACCTGCACAGGGATACTAAGATTGTTGGAAGTTCTATGGTTGTAAAACTGGAGAAGGAAGGTTTTAGTCCTTTGGTTACAACAATTACAAAAGATGAAGAAATAAATATAGGGGCAATCATTGGCGGTCTTTTTGTTGCCGTTCCGTTTTTATGGACCATGCAATATAAACCTGTTCATAGTTATGTATTGCAACCTGTTGTTACCGAACCGGCATCAACGCCAGAGATGCAGAAATCGCAACTCATTACAAAATCAAAAATGGATAGACTTCGGGAACTCAAACAACTTCTCGACGAGAAAATAATCACTACTGAGGAATTTGAAAAAGAGAAAGCGAAAATACTCGACGCCAAAGAATAGAAGGAAGGTTTCGTTTCGGGTTCAGGGGCAATTGAAATTTGAGAATTTGAGAATTTGAGAATTTGAGAATTTGAGAATTCGAAGATTTGAGTTTCGGGTTTAAAGTTTGGCAACCGATGACTTTAGACCTTTGACTTTCGACCGCTTCGCCTGTGCCTGTGCCTGTGCCTGCATTTCTTCAACAGTTCCGCAACGTCTGTAGACCTTTGTCTTAGTCTGATTTAAAATAATTTTATGAAAAGAATTCAACTTTCTATCCTCTTTACGCTGTTTATTGCTTTGTCAATGGCAGGGAATACTACGAATAGTTCTTCAAAGTCAGAGGACTTAGCTGTCGGTTTAACTTTGCCGATCGTGAAGGAAACGAAAGGACTTAAACAACTGTATGTAAACAATGAACCTTTTCTGATTCTCGGAGCTGAATTATTAAATTCTTCTGCTTCGAGCATTGAATATATGAAAGATAGTTGGGCACGCATTCGATCTCTTGATGTGAATACAGTTTATTTGCCTGTCACCTGGCAACAATTTGAACCGGAAGAAGGTAATTTTGACTACTCGCTACTGGATAGTCACATAAAAAGCGCCTATGACAATCATCTGAAACTTGTTATTCTATGGTTTGGCAGCTGGAAAAATGGGGAATCTAATTATACGCCCGATTGGGTTAAAACAGATATGAAACGTTTCCCACGCATGCTTTTTAAGGACGGGAAAATTTCCACCACCATTTCAAACACGCATAGCAATTGTTTAAATGCCGACATGAAGGCTTATAAAAAGTTAATGGAACGAATTGCTCAGGTTGATAAACAGGGTACTGTGATCATGATGCAAATAGAGAATGAAGTTGGTTTATTGGGAGGTACAAGGGATTTTTCGCCTGTCGCCACCAAATTGTTTGAACAACAAGTTCCCGCTGAATTAATAAAATACATCAGCAATCATCTGCATAAATTAAAACCAAATATCCGTGATTCTTACGTAAATAATGGTTCGAAAACCCAAGGTACTTGGGAAGAAGTTTTTGGTAAATCACCAAATACAGATGAGATATTTATGGCATGGAATTACGCCAGGTATATCAATGAACTTGCAAAGGCTGGTAAAGCTATTTATAATATTCCAACATTCGTAAATGCATGGGATGCTTCGGGCGGCAATCTTATTCCCGGTGTTTGGCCCAGTGGAGGACCTAATTACCTTATGCTTGATATTTGGCAAGCTGGTGCTCCTGCTGTTGATATTTTGGCCAACGATAATTATTCACCAACATTTGGATTGTCGGCAGCAAATTTTATACACAACAAAAATCCTTTGCTTTTACCCGAAGCCTGTGCTATTTGGATGAACGATACAATAAGTGCTGCTCCAAAGGCATTCTTTTGTTTTGGACATTTCAAAGCCATTGGTTTTTCGCCATTTGGTATCGATCATCCTACTTATCATAGCAACCATTCCATAAAGAAGGCGTATAAGGTGCTTGAACAGCTGATGCCATTGATTACAAAAGCCCAGGCCGAAGATAGAATAAACGGTTTTATGGAAGGTGATAATGCATCACCGGCGTCTTTTCAATTGGGTGACTTTATCTTTAAGCCTGACTACAACCTGCAAAAGAATTCATTGATCAAAGGATATGGGTTGATCATTCAGATTTCGGAAAACGAATTTATTGTATCCGGAAATGCTTGTCATATTGGGTATCAGTCTGCTGATGCCGGCAAACCAAATGCTCAACTCCTTTCTGTTGAAGAAGGAAAGTTTGTTGGTGGGAAATGGATAAAAAACAGAACTATCAATGGAGATGAATTTGGAATAAAACTTCCCCCAAATCCGTATGATATCGTTTCAGATGTTTATCTTGACGATGTCAGTATCCTTAAAATTAAACTTTTCAAATATTAATTTGTTGATTTGAAAATTTGAGAATTTGAGAATTTGAGAATTCGAAGATTTGAAAATTTGAGTTCTGAGTATTGAGTTCTGAGTGTTGGACGAATTAACGCTTTATCAGTTACACAATTCATTAGTTACACGGTTCTACGCTTCCACACAGTTATTTATTGCACTAAATCTCGCAGACCATTGATCTCCCCTTTTTTTAAGGGGAGTACCCGAAGGGGGAGGGGTTATAATTATTATAAAATGACAAGAATCAATTTTACAATATTTTTCTTTATAGTTTTACTCTGCTTAACCGTTGCAGGTTGCAATAAGCGTGTAAATGTCGAACAATACGATGTTGTAACAATTGCCATGGTGGATACTTTTAAATACGATAAATCGGGCATGTCTGTGGTATTTAATTATTTTGTTGAAAATAAAAAGTTTAGCGCTATGCTATCAATGAATCGTGAAAAAATGATTCCTAAAGGTTTTCCAATTTATATTAGATACTCAAGTGCAGATAATAGCGACTATAAAATACTAACTGATAGTACTGTTGTTATTAATGACAGTTTGCAGGTAAGGTATATGCATAAAACAGCTGGCGGATTTACATATAAAATAGAAAAGAGGCAATGAGACAAGCAATGAAAAACGTATTTGAGAATAAAGTAAATCGGTTTATTGCCTTTGTTGCTATTTTAGGGATATTTGTAATTGTTGTTTATACACGTTCGAGTAATTACATACTGGAGAAAAGATTAGATAAAAACGGTATAGAATCTAAAGCAGAAATTATCGGCACGTGGTTCATTCCCAAGAAAGGGACTGTGGCCATTTATATGTTCTCAGCCCAAAATGAATATTTTACAGGTCAGTTTATTTATCCGTCGGATATAAAAATGAATGAATCTGATATTGTTGTTGTAAAATACAATGCTGAGGACCCGGATGAAAATATATGTACGAACGCAAATTTTTAGATGAAGTAATTGGGAATAAAGAATGAAGAATGTATAATTGATAATTCGAAGATTTGAAAATTTGAGTGCTGAGTGTTGGACTAATTAACGCTTCATCAGTTGCGCAATTCAACGCTTCAACAATTCAACAATTCAACGTTTCAACGTTTCAACAAAGACCGTAGACCGTAGACAATTGACAATCGTAAATAATTAAATCGTAAATGACGAATATGAAACACACACAATGGGCGAAACTACATATTTTTGCAGTTTCCTTTTTTCTTTCAACAGCTTTTGCGCTTGGGCAGAACAATAACGGCGATTATACAGCAACTAAAGTGGCTGACAGGGTGTGGGCAATCGTTGAAAGTGCAGCTACTCCTGTAAATATCTATTTAGTGGAAGGAAAAGATAGTGCTTTGCTTATCGATACCGGTTATGGCTATGGCGATTTAAAAGCATATGTGAAAACCCTGACAAAGCTTCCACTGATTGTTGTCAATACCCACGGACATGGCGATCATAACGGAAACAACAGTCAGTTTTCGAAGATATATGCCCATTCTGCCGATTTTAATATGCTCAATGCCAGTTACAACAAAGAAAAACGCAAGAAAGCTGTAGCACCGGGCGAAACCGTGACTCCTCCTGTACTTATGCCCGTAAAAGAGGGTTATATATTCAACCTTGGCGATCGGAAACTGGAGGTAATAGAAGTACCGGGACATACACGTGGAAGCATTTGCTTGTTGGATACCAAAAACAGAATATTATTTGCCGGCGATAACACAAATTCGCTTGTATGGCTGTTTTTGAAAGATTGTACTCCGCTGGAAGGGTATCTGAAAAGCTTACAGAAAGTAGCGAAACGCAGCAACGAATTCGATACCATTATGCCTGGTCACAACGAACCACTTCCAAAAGCATTTATTAACGATCAAATTATCTGTGTGAAAAACATCTTGGCCGGAACCTGTTCGCCTGTTCCCTATAATGTAGGATCATTCTCCGCCGGCGCCATGTTGTGTGCATATAATAACGCTCAGGTAGCTTACGACCCAGAGAATTTGTTTGAAAAGAAATAGGAGAGGAGTTTGAGGATTTGAAGATTTGAGTCGGAAAGAATATTTAGTAATGAGCTTGACTGAATTTTATTCTCTGAGATAAACTGTCTATTTCAAACTTTAACCCTTCCCCCTTCGGGTACTTCCCTTTCAAAAAAGGGAAGATCATCGGAAAACGGAATTTGTGTTGGGAAAAATATTTAGTAATGAACCTGACTCAATTTTATTCTCTGAGATAAGCTTCGCACTTCGCAACTGTCCCCTTTGGAAAAGGGGACGAGCGCAGCGGAGGGGTTTTAGAAAATCAATTAATATCATGAAATTAAAAAATCTACCGGAAATGGAGCCATTCCGCAGAAAATTGCGGAAACAAATGACAGCTGCCGAGGTGGCTTTATGGCTTATGATAAAAAATAAACAGCTCAATGGTCAACGTTTTCTTCGACAATACAGTATTGGTCATTATGTTGTTGATTTTTATTGTCCTAAATACAAATTAGCTATAGAGCTTGATGGTGAAGGCCATTTTACGGATGAAGGAGAAAGTTATGATGCCAAGCGAACGGAATATCTTAATTCTTTGGGGGTACGTGTTTTACGTTTTGAGAATTTTGAAGTTTTTCAATATCCAATGCGGACTTTGGATGAGATAAAGATGTATTTGAAATAACTATTTCAAACTTTAACCCTTCCCCCTTCGGGTACTTCCCAACCTCACCCCTCTCCCAAAGGAGAGGGAGTAAGAAAAAGGGAAGATCATCGGAAAACGAAATTTGTGTTGGAAAAAGTATTTAGTAATGAGCCTGACTGAATTTTATTCTCTGAGATAAGCTTCGCACTTCGCAACTGTCCCCTTTCTGCTCCCTCTCCTTTGGGAGAGGGATGGGGTGAGGTTAGGGGACGAGCGCAGCGGAGGGGTTTCTTAAAATTAATCAAAATATCATGGTTATATAATAACAAATAAAGCTACAAATGAACTTACGTTTACAGTGCGACACCAGGGATATTGATTGGGAGTTGGTGGTTGATATTCTTCGGGAAGTGGGAATGGGTTATCACACGGCCGAAATACACAAACAGGCTTTTAATAACAGTTATGCGGTTGTGTTTGTGTTCGACGAAGAAAGATTGATTGGTTTTGGAAGAGCGATCTCGGATGGAGTATATCAGGCTGCGGTTTACGATGTTGCAGTTGTGCCCGACTATCAGGGAAAAGGAATAGGAAAAATCATACTGCAAACGATCATCAAGAATTGTCCCGACTGTAATTTTATTCTCTATGCTTCACCCGGCAAAGAAAAATTCTACGAAAAGGAAAACTTTAAACGGATGAAAACAGGAATGGCACTGTTTGTAAACAGCAGTAAAATGAAAGAAAGAGGATTCACGGAATAATTGATAATGAATAATGAATAATTGACATTTCTTAATTTGAAAATTTGAAGATTTGAAAATTTGAGGAGTTAGTAAAGTTTCGGAGAGTCTGGGGCAATTGATAATGAATAGTTGATAATTAATAATTAATAATTGATAATGCATAATTAAGGGATTGATGAAGTTCTGAGTGGTGGACTAATTAACGCTTCAACAGTTACACAATTCAACAATTCAACAATTTAACAAAGTTCTGAGACTTCCTCTCAATTCAAACTTAGTAAAAATAAATATGGAAAAGATAATTCAGCTCAATACAACCAATATCGAAAACGAACATATTTGTTGTGCCTTTTCAGACAAAAAATGTAATGAAGGCTACGAATTAAAAAAGGAATGGCTTCGGAGGGAGTTTGAAAATGGATATGTTTTCAGGAGAATTGATGCGAGAGCTAAAGTTTTTATCGAATATGGACCGGCCGAAAAAGCATGGGTGCCTATTGATGCTGCTAATTATTTACATATTAATTGTTTTTGGGTGTCGGGGCAATACAAGGGAAAGGGATATGCAAAAGAATTATTACGACTTGCTCTCGAGGATGCTAAAGTACAGGGCAAAAATGGTTTGGTAACTGTTGTGGGGACAAAGAAGTTTCATTTTATGAGTGATACAAACTGGCTGATCCGTCAGGGATTCGAAACTGTTGCTACAACTATTTCAGGATTTAGTTTGCTTGTGTTGAAAATTAAGCCCGAAGCTGAAAATCCTGAATTTAAACAAAACGCGCTTATAGCTGAATGTCCCGATAAAAACGGCCTGGTTGTTTATTATTCCAATCGTTGTCCGTTTACTGAATTTCATGTCCGTACTTCGCTGACAGAAACAGCAAAGAAAAGAAATTTACCACTGAAAATAATTCAACTTCACACTTTGGAACAAGCTCAATCGGCACCAACACCTGCTACTATCTTTAGCTTGTTTTATAATGCCAAATTTATTACAACCGACTTAAGTGTTTGCATGGATTCCCGCTTCGACAAAATAATTAATAATTTGAATAATTTGAAGATTTGAAGATTTGAAAATTTGAGAATTTGAAAATTTGAGAATTTGTCCCGAAAGCTTTCGGGATGGAGGAGTTGGTGACAAAGTAACGAGTTTCGGGTTGTGAAAACTGGAGACGGGGGACAATTTTACGTTTCAACAATTGCTGTAGTACAACAGATAGAAGTATTGCTTTACAAGTCAGACCTGACAGGTTTTGAAAGCCTGTCAGGTCTTGCATGGGCTAATGCAGGAGGCAATTTATAAAGCGATTCAGGTAGCAACTAAATTACAAAAATTGAACAAAATTAAATATGGAAGACTATAAAACAGAAATCATAAACAAAATTTGTTATACCGACCTTGTTTATGAAAGGATAAATAAGAAACTGAATTTACAACTTCCCAAAGATGAGATTGAGAAAATGATACATCAAATCATTGAAGAAACAGACAAAACAGAATTTCGGAAAGCAGGGAAAAATATTTATATTACAAACAAGCATAGAAATGTTAGACTGACAATTAATGCTTATACCAATAGAATAATTACAGCAGACAGGTTGAAGAACAAAACAAGCGCTCTTGTCAATTGACGTTTCAACAGTTACACAATTCAACAGTTTAACAACGTCCGGACACCGTAGTCTGTTGACTGTAGACTTTCTTATCACATTTCTAATTGTTATTCCTGGTATTATTAAACTTATATCCTACAGTCCATTCCACAAAGTCGGCATGCATGGAGTAATCCCTGAGGGTTATGCCGGCAAAAATTTTATCTGTAATTTGATAATTCAAACTAATGCGTTGATGAAAAACAGGAGATTGATTCTTGAAATTTTTTCGATATACATAAAATGCAGGTTGCAAAACAATTGAAATTTTATCGATACAAAGTGAGTAGGATGGATAAATGCTTAATTGAAGTTTATCGCTAAAGGGTCCATCTACATCTTCTAATTCATTATTTTCGACTGCCACCTGTGCATTCACCGCCCCGTTGTAATTAAATGTAGCCCCAATACCGAATTTCGATATATGGCTGACCTGCCAGTTGTATAGTGCCGAAAAACCATAAACAGGGAAGAAAACGCCTTTGTATTTTTCATTAATTTCTATATTTACCGAATCGAAAATAATATTTTTCATGGCAGCAAACCCCGACAGCACCCATTCGCTGTGCGGTTTATGTTTCGGGACTTTATATTTTACAAATTCGGGTCGTTCGTTGAAATTATATTTAATTCCGATTTTTGGAGCATAAGCGTTTATTCCAAAGTTTGGCAACTTAATTGCTCCGTTTGAATAATGTGAAAAAATAAGGCCTGCAAGCAGATCGAAATGATTTGACAGTTGATAATTCAGGCTTAAACCCGCATCGCTCATAAATGCCTCACCCAATCCGATGGCTATATTGTATTGATTTGTGATAGGGTTAAATGAATGCCAGTTAAACGAAAGACCAAAACCCAGTTCGGCATTGACCGAAAATCGTTCCTTACGAAGCAATGGAATATCAACAAAGCCATAAAGAGCCATGGGGATGCCAATTTCATTAATATTCTCAAAGTCGAGGATTTTAAAACCTACTCCCCACAACGGAGCATTAAAAATTTGTTCCTGTAATGTTTCGCCGGTAGTTTGTGTGCTTAATTTAATATTCAATGCCTGAAAATCGTTTATTAAGACAGAGTTTTGGTTCGAGCCCCGAACAAATACATTGGTAGATGCCACCGGACCATTGATAAACGAAGTTGTAAGGGACAGATGCTTTTTATTCCACCTGAAATGTACATTGCTTGTATCGGTTTGTGCAAAGATAAAAGCAGGAAAATACAATAACAAAAAAAAATAGATTAACCTTTTCATTGTCATATTTCTCCCTTAAAAGTTATTGGCTAATTTAAGCTTTAAATCCTTCACTTTGCGTTCGCTTTTTTTTGTTTCAATGCATTCATTCAAGAGTTTATTCAGATATACTCCAACAAAAGCACTGCCAACACCCACCAATGCGCCTGCCAATACATCGCTTGGGTAATGAACTCCCAACTCCATTCGCGAATAACCAACTGCTCCCGCCCAAGCATAGGACGGAGCAATCACATACCATTTAGGATATGCGATAGTTAAGGATGTTGCCAATGCAAAAGCATCCGAAGTATGTCCTGACGGAAATGAAGGACTTCCACCACTTGTTAGTTTTTCAATATCCGGATAGGTCTCAAATGGTCTTGGACGATTAATCGAATACTTTAAAGCAGTTGATAATACGGTAGCTGTTAAAACGGTTAAGCCAATATAATACGATTTTGAAGTTGTAACAGAGTCTTTCGTTAAAATGCCTATACCATACAAAACAATAGGCGTACCTATTGCCACAGGTGCAGCAGAGTTGGTTATACCTCTGAAAACACCATCGAGTTGTTTGTTTCTATTCAGGTTTATATCTCTCAGCACATTAATGTCAATGTTCTGCGAAAACCCCCAAATAGCCGGAATAAGCAAAAGTAATAAAAGGTATTTTTTCATTTAGCCTTCACTTTTGAATTTAATTGTTGTACCTTGTAATATAAAAATTAAGCTCCTGAGTTACCCCTTGCTTAAATATTTTAATTTCGAGCTGCAAAGATATATCTTTTTGATTGTTTTACTATTCACTTTTCATAATGCATAGGTCAAAAGTCAAAAGTCTAAAGACAAAAGACAAAAGACAATTCATAATGCATAATTCACAATTAGCAGTGCGGCTAATTGTTTAGCGTTTAGCGTTTAAAGCCTGGCGACCGATGACTTTAGACCTTTGACTTTAGACTTTCGTCCCCTTCCCCTTTTTTATTGCCTAAACAACTAATTGCCAGGTTAAATTGTTATTTTGTATATTTTATTTTATGCGGAGAGATTATAAAATAAAAGATTACCTCAATCGGCCGCATCCAAGGCTATTGAGTCAAAAGTACAGTTGGCTGTTCCTGATGACAGCTGCTATTGCTTTTGCACTTATACTGAATCACTTACAACCTTATGGACTGGCAGGCTGGCATCACCCGCGCAAATGGATCATTCTTTCGTCATTCGGACTTATTTTTATACTTGTCTACAGCCTTGTATACTGGCTGTTGCCCCGGTTTTTCGGATTTTTCTTTACGCGCGACTGTTGGACGATACGCAAGGAGTTTGCCGCACTGTTTGTCTTTTTTCTGCTCGACTCGGATGTCAACTGGATTTTTGCAATGACCAAAATATCCTATCTGGAGCCTTCGCTGGCTTCCTTTGTACGTTTTCATTTTTATACCCTCGAACTGGGCATACTGCCTATGATGGCTTTTTCGCTGCTGATGTGGTACGGCGATGCCGGACAAAAAATTGCGGAAATAGCGCCGATGTTACCCGAGCCAATGCCTGCGCCGCTGTTGAACATCAATCACCTTGTTTTTGATCCCGACAAAGTGATCTACATTAGCAAAACCGGCAACTATCTGAATTTTTATATCAACAACAAGGGAGAATGTACTGTATGTCAAAGCAAAGGAAGTATGAAGCAACTGCTGTCTGCCCTGAATAACTACCCTCAATTTCTGCAAACCCACAAGTCCTTTGTGGTGAATGCCGACTATGTGAAGTGCATTTGTGGCCATTACGATAGTATGAAGCTGCGGCTTAAGGATTGCCCTGATCATGTTCCTGTCTCGCGCCAATTTATACCCAATATCAAACAACAGTTTCTACACACCGGAAGGAGAAGAATGAAGAAATGAGTTTCGGGGATAATTGATAATGAATAATTGATAATTGATAATTGAGAAGTTCCGGGTTTTGACAGGCACAGGCTTAGGCACAGGCATAAGCACAGGCAAGTTCAACGTTTCAACGTTTCAACACGGTTATTTATTTTCCTACATCATGCGTACCAACGATCTCCCCTTTTTTCAAGGGGAGTACCCGAAGGGGGAGGGGTTTTTTCTTGCTTACTTACACTTCCCCCGCTTCAACAATTCAACAATTCCACATCCGTACACCTATTCTCAATTCTTTACATTTATAACTTTTAGTAAATATACATATATAGCATTATTTTAAATTAC
Organism: uncultured Paludibacter sp.; assembly: GCA_963678465.1. Classification (GTDB taxonomy): domain Bacteria; phylum Bacteroidota; class Bacteroidia; order Bacteroidales; family Paludibacteraceae; genus Paludibacter. The sequence continues at coordinate 1,337,436 of OY782858.1, read as the reverse complement.
TTACTTTTATTGCCGGCGTACTGTTTCTGATAGCTGCAATCCTTACTACAGCTTCTGAGAGGCACATTGGCCTCCGTACCGTACGTACCCGGGCTACTACCGTACGTACCCGAGCTCTCCGCGCGCTTACCCGAGCTTCCCGCATACGTACCCGAGCTTCCCGCGTGCTTACCCGAGCTCTCCACGTGTTTACCCGGGCTCACCGCGCGCTTACCCGAGCTCCCCGCGTGCTTACCCGAGCTCCCCGCGTGCTTACCCGAGCTCCCCGCGTGCATACCCGAGCTCTCCGCGCGCTTACCCGAGCTCCCCGCGCACGTACGGTAACTCTCCGCGTACGAACCGTAACTGCCCGGGTACGCACCGTAATCACTGCGGTTTAAGTTAATCAGGGAAAAAATAGTACTGTAAATAGCGCAGGAGAAGGCGAAGTCTCCACAGATGAAAGCGCAGGTGCAGGCTCTTTATCTATTGTAGTTTCGTATCATTGTTTTGATGCTACTTTAGCCAATGCCCAAAATATAAAATCTAATTTTTTTGTATCGCTAATGGAGTATTTATCAAATTTCTGATTGAACTTGCCGATAGTTGAAGATAAGAGATTTTCTTGTATAATCTTTCTGTAGTTGGATTGAAGATTTTCGATCGCATTAATAAACATATCGCCATTTACACCATTATCTTCTATACTTGTAAGATATAATGAAAACACCCTTGCAATTTTACTATCCCAAATGGGTCGATTGTTATCTAAAGTATGAGCTAACTTGCTTGTAAATGAATACTGGAATTTCAATATTCTGTCTGTTTCCAAATGATAAACCTTGAATAATAATACTTCCATATCCAGGTCGACACTGCCTTTCAGGCTCTGCATTAATTCAAAATATCCTCGAATGAATTTTTTATCCACTTTTTGAGCATCTAATGTATAAAAATTGCAATACACATATTGAAATATTAAATTGCTTGAAACATCAGTTTTTTCAAATTGTTCCTGTAGAAAATGATACACGGCCACATCCGGTTCTGCGATTTGATCAATAATCGCGTCTTCCGATTCAATTGTTTTTTTTACGATATCTACTAATGACATAGGTTTTTGTTTTAAAGTGATGTAGTTAGAATAGACTTTGTTGCGAAAGTTCCGGATAGTTGACAGGCTGAAGTATTTCGGGATAGTTCCTGTCGGTTTTTGAATTACCTGCCACTTTTAATATTGTATGAGCTTTCATATTTCTTTCGTCATAAGGCAAAATAATGGACTTTATTTCTTCGGTGGTTGACAATGGATTGATCCATTTGTCGGCTGCCTCAAAATCGAGCATCAAAGGCATTCGTTTTTTTGAGTTGTGAATCATTTCCATCAATGGATTTGCAGGGGTTGTCACTATACTGAAAGTATCGTAACACGCTCCGGTGGACTGATCGACCCATGTATCGAAAATGGAACCCAATAAAAAACCGGCTGCATTCGTTGGTTCGATAAAATAAGGGTATTTGTTGTTGTTGAAATCTCTCCATTCAAAAAAGCCGGACACAGGCAGCAAGCATCTGCGGGAAAGAATGTTTTGAGCAAACGAAGGTTTTTCAAATATTGTTTCACCCTTTGCATTTAATGTTTTATCGCGTAATTCTTGTGCAGCAGCTTTTGTTTTTACCCATGAGGGGATAAGACCCCACTCTTTTAGAACAAATTCATTGTCGGTGATCACAGGCAATTGGGGGTGCGAAAACCCACTGACCATATAAAGGTTAGGGATTTCAGGCTCATTTGGATTTTTCTTTTTCTTTCGGATGCTGGCAGGAAGTCTGTTGTAGTACTCCTCTACGGTCATTAATACACCTTTTCGAATGATGGCAACTGTAAAACACATAAGATTTTAAACGAAGTGATTTGATGATAAAGTATAAATACAAACTATTAAATGAACATATAAAATATAATATTGGTTCAAAACAGTGCTGAATTATGAAACAAAATTGTTTACTTTGTAGTACTTAGTATTATAATGAAGAAGGAAAAAAATATGCAGGAATTCAATAAAATAGCAGCAACGAAAAATGTAGAGTTTTTCTCTGCAAACACTGGCACACATGTACATCTGCCTTATTTCGACGGTGGAATTGCAGCAGGTTTTCCCAGTCCCGCCCAGGATTTTGAAGATTTAAAAATTGATTTAAATACCGAGCTTATCAGTAACCCTTCCAGTACTTTTTATGCCAGAGTAAAGGGAACATCTATGCAGGATGCCGGTATTTCCGACGGTGATATATTGGTAATTGATAAAAGTATAACACCTCACAACGGTGCAACAGCTGTCTGCTTTATCGACGGTGAATTTACATTGAAATATATAAAAATTGAAAAGGATGCCGTATATCTTGTCCCTGCTAATCCTAAGTTTCAACCCATAAAAGTTACAGAAGAAAACGATTTTTGTATTTGGGGGATAGTAACATTTTCAATTAAAAGCCACGTAAGATAATCATTATGAAAAGGGAAAGGATATTAAATGATTTTTTCAACTTCTGTTCTCCTTCAGAAAATGAAAGTCAGCTTCCCCAAAAAATATGAGCTAATATTGTTTTACACTTTCTTTGTTTTAATACTGATTTTTCTTTTCATATTACCCAGATATATATGTTCGGTTTAATTGACTGCAATAACTTCTATGCGTCCTGTGAAAGGGTATTTCAACCCTCTTTGAATGGGAAAGCAATCGTAGTTCTTTCGAACAACGACGGTTGTGTTATTGCACGTTCGGGAGAAGCAAAAGCACTTGGCATTCCAATGGGTGAACCTGCATTTAAGTTGAAAGAGTTGATTGAAAGAAATCAGGTAGCAGTTTTCTCTTCCAATTATGTTCTTTATGGAGATATGTCTCAACGGGTAATGACAACCATTGGAGCATTTGTACCGGAAATGGAAATTTATTCCATTGACGAAGCATTTCTGTTTTTGAATGGGTTTGAGAATATCAATTTGAATGAAATGGGTAGTAAGTTGGTTCGGACAGTAAAAAAGAATACGGGAATACCTGTGAGTTTAGGCGTTGCACCGACTAAAACACTTGCAAAAGTAGCAAATAAGTTTGCTAAGAAATACAAAGGGTATAACGGTGTTTGTATAATTGATACTGACGAAAAAAGAGAAAAAGCACTTAAACTTACTAAGATTGGTGACGTGTGGGGTATTGGGAGACAATTCAGCAAGAAATTAGAATACTATAGCATAAATACCGCATGGGATTTTACACAACGAACTAAAAGCTGGGTACGGCAAAAGATGGGGGTTGTAGGCGAAAGAATGTGGCTTGAACTGAAAGGAACACCCTGTATTGTAACTGAGTCACCCAAATCAAAGAAAACTATTTGCACTTCACGTAGTTTCGGTGAAAAGCTAACAACGATTGAGCCGATAAAAGAAGCAGTTGCGAATTTTGCAGCGGGTTGTGCCGAAAAGTTGAGAGCACAACGCTCAACAGCTGCGGTTGTGATTGTATTTATACATACAAATCCATTCGCGACAAATCAACCTCAATACTATAATCAGGCCGTATTGCAACTGCCGGTATCATCTAATGATAGCGCTGAAATAATTCATTACGCTATACGCGGATTGCAATCGATATTTCGTGAAGGGTATCAATATAAAAAAGCAGGGGTAATTGTTAGTGAGATTACACCCCAAAGGCCGTTGCAAGCCGATATGTTTGACACGAGGGATCGAGTAAAACATAACAAAGTAATGGAGGCTATGGATATAATAAATGCTTCGCTTGGCCGTCAGAAAGTGAAAATCGGAACACAGGGTTTTGATAGAAAGTGGAAATTGAAGAATGAGAAACTTACGCCCTGTTATACAACAAACCTTAAAGATATATTTACAGTAAAAACGGAATAATAGGAAACAGCCCGATTCTCACGAATTGGGCTGTTTAGTGTAATCTAAATTAGTCTATGTCTGTAAACAATTTAGTTGAGTGCAAATATAGTTTTTTTGAATTTATTTCTGAATAAATTTCAAAGTTTGTTTTGAAGAGGTGTTTAATGAATTGATTTCAATGAAATAAATGCCTTTGTTAAGCGTCGGAAAATGTGTATTCAAGTTTGTGAAAGATTTATCTTGAACTATTTTCTGGCCATCAAATCTGAAAATTGTGTAAGTAATTGGGACACTAATATCAGAAATGACTGTGAAACAAGAATTGATTGTTTTGATTTTTATATCAAATACATTTGATATTTGATTTTGAATTGAGGTTGTAAAAGACCAAGGTGTACCGACTTTGTTTCCCCAAACGTATTCTGCTAATTGAGGATAGTCAATGAAGGGGTTTCTATTCCCCTGAATTGAATATACTTTTTCGTTACGTGTAAGCTCTTTAGCACTTACGGGGTCTTGTCTGTGCCATTGCAATAGCAATTGCACAGCCCATTCTTTAAACACCGGATAGGTGTTGTTTTGCATAATGTTTTCTGATTTAGACGCGACCCAAAGGTTTTTATAATGCTCGTAGGCGGTGGCCATGTAGAAATAGGCACGAGCGAAATCACCTTTGTATTGGTCGGCAGGTTCGAAAACGTTACCTGTATAACCTGGGTAATCCCCGGGACCAATTTTGCTAACTCCGTTGTTTTTTGTTGGCTTTCCTGAGACGATACCCAAAGGGTTATCGCTCTTTGAAAGATTTGTGCTGCCATCGGCAGGAAACAGATGATTCAGGTCTTTATAAGCCGCCCATTCATGGCTACCCCACCATGATTTGGGTAGGCTGTGTTCTATGTGGATTTTTGTACCGAAACCAGGATAATTTTGTGTTATGTAGTCAGAGGCGAAATAACGCAATGAATCTGAATACATATCAATAACTAAGTTATTGATTGTATCTCTGTCGGTGTAATAAAAGCCGTTCCAAGTGTGATTTGCTCCCGAGCCGTAAGAGTAATAACGGCTTGTGTCTGCCATTAGGATATTGTGCAACTCTGTTTTAAGGGCTGCGGAGGATTTGCCATCAAGAGTGTAATAATAACTTAATGGAAAAGTTGCAAATAGAGATTGTGATAATACTATACAGATTTGAATTATAACATATCTTTTCATGATACAAATGTATTAAAAAAGAAATGATTATATATTATTTCACTAAATAAAAGATTAAAGAATTTTAAAAAATGCGAAAGTGATAATTTTTTTCAGTTGAGTATGATATTTTAATTATTGTTTTTACTGTTGGGTGTGTTAAATTTAAAATGTTAATCTGAGAAAATACTTATCAAAAATTTACGTACGAAATTGGGCTTTAGCGAAATATATTTGAAAATAAATATTCTAAACTCATAATAGTTTGTAAAAAAAACATAAAGTGTTACTTATAGTCTTTGGATTATAATCAACAAATACTCATCTTTGCAAAATGGAAATTAAATCTAATGTTGGCAAAAGAATTAAGGAAATACGTGAGCAAAAGGGTATTTCTCAGAAGGATTTGTCTTTTTCTGCTGATTTAGATAGAAGTTACATTGCTAGCGTTGAGAGTGGGCATAGAAACATATCAATTGTTAATTTAGAGAAAATTGCAAATTCACTTGAGATTTCATTAAGTGATCTATTTAAAGGATTATGATCAAATTAAAAATACCAAATGCCGAGGTGCAAGAATTGTTGTCGGGTAAAAAATATTCTTATCCGAAGTATGCAACTCAGATCATGAACTTGGCCAATCAAAATGCACAAGGAACAAGAGCTAAAATTGTTGGACAAATGAGTGATTTGATACAAGAGTTTGAAGGAACGACATTAACAGAATGGGAAAGATGGTATTTGGATAATCATCCCGAAGCCATTGATAATGCAACTGATAAGGTTTTTGCAATGATTACCTTATTTAAAGATTCAATTGTAAAAATTGACAAAAAAAATGTTAGAGATTGGGTAGAAGAACTTGTTGTTATAAAAACATTTTCTGGGCTTAAGTTTCAAGAAGCGATTTTAAAGAAGCTGTCAATATATTTTAATAAGCCTTACAGACTTGCTAATCCAGATGAAGAAAGTAAAGGAATCGATGGTTTAATCGGTGATAAGCCAATAAGTATTAAGCCAATGACTTACAAAACAAAGATGGGTTTGAATGAAGTTATTGAAGTCCCAATTGTATTTTACGATAAGAAGAAAAATGAAATTATAATTGAATTCAATTTCTAAATTTTAATTAATTCACTGTGTCTCCAAAATGGAATGATGTTGATTTATTAGTTAAATAGTTTGAGAATAATATTGAAATACCAGTTGGTAATTTAAATGGAGCAAATTGTGTATTGCGTAATAGAGATGAGGAGTTAAATATAACACCTCGTGAATGTGGATGTTATTGGATTTGGAATAATTATAGTAAAGGAAGATGAAGATATAGCTTTAATAATACTATTTAGCGTTAACTCAATATTAAACAATATATGATATGGCATATACCGGAGGACCATTAAATGAATTAAACGGTAAAATGGGAATTTCTGCACCGTTTAAGAGTGTTCCTGTTATGAAATTGATAAGAGCTCACAACCCCAAAAGTAAAGACGAATTAGTTGAGTTGATTAAATGGCATTCTGAAAATACATGTGAGTGTGGTGTCGAAAGCCAAGGAACTGTTGAATTATTTGGAAAAAATCTTTATGATTCTCAAATCAGATATTGGGGGGAAATACGCTATACTATGCAAGAATGCATTCAATGGGAATATGATTTGTTTGTTATTCAATCATTGAAAGGTGGTTTGATTGAGAAAAAAGCTATTACGGAACTCTCTAAGATAATATCAAACAATACTTTTGAAGAAGCCGAAGGCTACTTGGATGAAGAACTTAGAATTGACATTGTTATCAATAAAAAGAATGGTATCGAAGTTGGAGGAATTCAAGTAAAGCCACTAACATTTAAAATGATGAGAAAAGAAGTAATTACTTTTAACATAGATGCAAATCAGAAATGGGGCAAGCCTGTTTATTATTTATATTATGATAGTAATGAGGAATTTGTCAATATTGAAGAACTTGTATTAGCTATCCAATCATTGTAAATCAAACAAAGTCTTTTGTTCAACATTTTTTTGTTTGAATGTGAAATCAAGATCTTTAGGTTTCACAACATCATAAATTGCAACAAATTCTTTGTCTATCCTTTTTACATTAGTTATAAAATTTAAACTTAATTCAGTTTCATGACTTGTCATTACTTGAAGTTTTAAGTTTTCATTGTAATGCTTAATGTCCCCCTTTTTAACATCAGCATTCCTTCCCGATATAAAATTGATATGTTGTTCAATACGGTTTTGAATAATAGAATTGTAAAATGTAATAGGTGTTGATTCTATGTTGTCTATAATAATATTCAAAAACATTGGGTCAATTTCATAGCCAATACTGTTTCTATTGGATGCAATTGCAGCCATTGAAGTAGTTCCAGTACCTAAAAATGGGTCTAATACAGTATCGCCTTGCAACGAATACATATTGATAAGTCTGTAAGGCAATTCAAATGGATAAGCAGCACTTCTTTTTCTTGTTTCAGATTTGTCAATTTTTTGTTTAGTTCCTTTTAGATCCCATACATCTGAAAACCATACATTTCTTTCCTCCCAGAAGAAAGAACTTTTCTTTCTTCTTAATTTTTCATTTTCAGTCTTGAATTGTCTTTTACCACCTTTTCTAAAAATCAAAATCCATTCGTGTTCTAAGGTAACATAAGCACCTGAAGGCAGCATACCTGAACCCATAAATTTATTTGGTGCATTTGTTTGTTTTCTCCAAATTATGTTTGGTAAGTTTGGAAGACCTAATTTTTGAAATGAAGAAATAATTCTTGAATGACTTGGATAAAGAGCAAATTCACCATTTATTGTTCTTGTAGAGTCACCAATATTTATACAAGCGAAACCACCAGGCTTTAAAACTCTCTCAACTTCTTTCCAAACTTTGTCAAGTTCTATGTGCATAAGTTCAAAGGCTTTAATTCCTTCATTTTTGTCTAATGCCGTTTTTATTTCAGGATTTTGTTGAGACATAATTTCATCCCACATTTCAATCATTGGATATGGTGGTGATGTTACAACAAGTTCAATTGAATTATTTTCAAGCTGCTCCATTTTTTGAGCTGCATTTATTATTATCCTATGTGTAGATTTATTATTGTTCATTTTGCAAAGATAATCAAAGTTACTTTAAGTACGCATTGTTTTATAAAAGTTATTACAATTAGATAGAAGAGCTTTATTATATAAATTGACAAATAGAATAAATTTACTATTTCAAATTTTGATTGTACACATTTAAATAATGGTATATCTTCTTATATTCAAATTTCTACGTCGATCAGTCAAATAAGGGCTTCACTACAAGTGAAACCCTTATTGAAATTCTTCAACAATTCAACAAAGTCCGGAGAATTATAAAGAATTGGCACAACTTGTCCCGAATTTATCGGGATTAGCATATTAGCACATTAGCTATGCCTTTCGACCCCTTCGCCTGTGCCTGTGCCTGTGCCTGTGCCTGAATTTTCTCATTAGCACATTGTCACATTAGCTATAAGTCTCGCAACCGATGACTTTTGACCTTTGACTTTTGACTTTCTTCGCCTTAATAACGTCAAAGATCACCTTATAACGTCAAAGTTCACCAAATGCCTGTAAAACAGCTGTTGGCTGTACGAAAATCAGAAATAGTACTTATCTTTGGCGCATCGGAATCCGATTCGGCGAGGGAATTTTAAAAATAAACCGGGCAGGAGAGGAGGAAGTGATTGTATTATGTATTAGTATTCATTTAAAAGAATGTAGAAAATGTCTGAAGGATCAAGAATTCCCAGAGGTATTGATGATTATAACTCATACATCAACAATACTACTGCTTATTTGAAGACAGGAACTCCAACCAATGCCGAACGCCTTGGGGTAAGCACCGAAGAGCTGGCCAAATGGGAAGGATTTCTTACTGCATGGAACCCTCTGTACGTAAAGTACAGCGATAAGAATAATGGAAGAACAATAGCTGTTACTGATCAGTTACACAACCTTATTGATCAATGCACATTGTTTAATCAGACCAACCATATCCTGGACCGCATTGCTGCTTCGGCCAATGTAACGATAGTAGATATGGAGACATTTAACATTAAAAGGGGAATGTTGCAAAAACCAACACGTACTATCCCTGTAAGCGCCATCACCGAAATGCTAACTGTAACATTACAGGCCATAGGTGGAGGTTCGGTAGCAATTAAATGTTATGGTGTCAGTGCACAGCGGGCAGGTATTTTGGAAGGCGCCGACTCGGTACAATATGCCTATATGGTAGGTACCACCCCTCCGGCATCAGTCAAAGCCCCAGGTCTTATCATCGATTTATCGACAAGGGCAATCTTTACACTGGCATTGGGTGCCGAAAACAGGGCCCAATACCTTTACATCTATTTTCGTTGGTACAGCACCAAGCGCCCGGGGCTGAGCGGTCCCTGGAGCGATCTGAATTCAACGCTCCTTTTGTAACACTTATCCCGGAGCAGGCCTTCTGCTCCGGCTCTTTTTTTGCAAAAAATCTTCGGGATAGTTTCGGGTTTCGTCTGGCGTTCGGTGACCTCTTTGCCTTTGCCTGAATTTCCTCATTAGCCAGTTACTCTTTCCTCTCTCCATTGTTTCAATAAAGCAACTATTCTTAAGTTTTTTTTTCAAAAAGCTTGCTCTTGTTAATCATGTTATTTATCTTTGGGCGTTAAAATATAACTTTCTGCTGCTCGTGTATAAACTGATGGTCAATAAATGCAATGCATGCGTTTGTGGAGAGGGGATTTAATGATGCGAAGGGTCATACAAAAATAAAATAAAATAAAATAAAATAAAATGATTCTCCGATATATTCCCTGTGTCTCCAATACTCAACTTAACAGGGCTTAAATCAGAACAAAAACACGAAGGATAAACAAATTATAAAACTATAAAAATCGCAACATTATAATAGAATGAAAACATGAATGTTAGCATATGTTGTTTTTTGGTTGTATGTGAAGATTTCTATATTCAATGAAGATATTTGGGAAAACGGGTTGTTGATTAAAAAAAAGAAATATGAGAAAGCTATTTTTTGTTTGTATTCTAATAATGTGTGCTACATTGATTGAGGCAAAAGTAAGCAAATCAATTCATGTGACGGCAGCAGGTACTTTAAGTGCTTTACTGACTGATGTTGAAAAATCAACAATAACGAATCTTGTTTTAAGTGGTACAGTTGATGTCAGGGATTTGAAATTTATTCGGCAATCAATGACCTTGCTAGCTGAAATTGATATGAGTTCTGTTGTCATTGAAGAGTACAGTGGTGTTGATGGAACAATATACAATACAGATACTTTATACGCTGCCAATAGCATCCCCGATTTAGCATTTGAATCAAAATATACACTTCAAACAATAACGTTACCCGCTACAGTTACTTCAATTGGACGTGCAGCATTTTTATATGCCGGTCTGACAAGTATTTCTATTCCGAATAGTGTTACTTCGATAGGGAGTTTTGCATTTTCAAATTGTATCCACTTAACAAATATTGAAATACCTGATAACGTAATAGAAATAAGTGATTTCGCGTTTAATGATTGTAGCGGTTTAATAACAGTAAAGATACCTGAGGGTATTAGCTCTATTGGAAAATCTGTTTTTTCAGGTTGTACCAACCTAACTGACATTACAATTCCGGGAACTGTAAAAACAATAGGTTTTAGTGCGTTTGACTATTGTAGCAGTCTAAAGAATATTATAATTCCTGATGGAGTAACTTCAATTGGTGATTATGCTTTTTTCAATTGTTTAGGCTTTTCTACACTTACAATACCGAATAGTGTAACTTCAATTGGAACTCGTGCTTTTGGCAGGTGTCTTAATTTAACTTCTATCTACACCCATTCTGTACAGCCAATTAGTCTGTATTTCTCTACATCTGTTTTTCAATTTATTGACAAATCCACTTGTAGTTTATATGTTCCAATAGGTACAAAAGAACTTTATCAGAGCGCTTATCAATGGAATGAATTTCAAAATATTAAGGAATTTACTACAGGTTTGCTATCAACAACTCAAAGCGACATTAAAATAAATTGTGAACATAATAAGCTGATAATTAAAAATGCAGAAATTGGGAGTAGAGTGGAGATATTCGCTATGTCAGGACAGAAAATAACGGAACAATCAGTTAAAGGCCATTCTACTGAAATTTCGTTGGACAAAGGAGTTTATATTCTCCGGGTTGGAAACTACTCAAGACGACTTATAATTGAATAACTGATTAATTGATTAATTGAATAATTCAACGCTTCAACAATTGGCATATTATCTCATTGGCATATTGTCTAATGCCTAAAGGGCCGGAGACTTTTGACCATTTATCCTTTTTTCGTTTGAATAGAAAATACTTAAATTGTAAATAATAAAATCGTAAAAGTTTAGATTATGAAGAAAACAGTTTTAGCAGTTATTTTCCTTGTGCTTACAGTTTCGTTGTTAGCACAAAACACCCGGCAATTGAATGGTACTTATTGGCGAACAACAATTTCAGGGAACACAGATTTACTATTGAAGTTGAACCTCAAAGGAGGAAACTTCAGTCTTACCTCCCGGAAAGGGAGTACAAAAGCTATTGTTGGCGGTAAATACTTTATGGCAAGGTTAGCTGGCAAAGTAAATGCAACCACAATACAGGTAAAGGGTCAGTATCGTTTCGATAAGGATACGCTGATACTTACAGGTAAATATATGTCCTTAAGTTCGAAGCAGGATTTCAATGGCAAAATTCACAATGCACAATTGCAGGCGGCAATGACAAACAATGTAATGAAGGGATACAGGGTGAATGATAATAAAGCGTTGGCCGATTACAAGGCTATTGCTGACGAAGCCCTGCAGGTGACTGAAGAGAACCTGTATAATCCATCACTTCTCCAAAGCGAACAATGGAAAGCCTTCCGGAAAAAAGTAACAAGTCTTTCGGCAAAGGTAAAGGATGATTATGAGTTTGAAAAAGTATTTAATGTAGGGGTGGGAAGTCTGCCTTTCTCGCATTATGGCATTTCGATACTAGCTCCCGAAAAACAAAGTACTGCCGTTAATAGCTCTGCAACAACTGAAAACTCTAAATTTGAAATCAAACAAATCAATGATCGTACAGTGCTGTTCAATGTAAAGACTTTTTCGGCTTCGGCCAGCGAAATTATTCCTTATATCGATTCCCTGAAAGCACGGAGTTTCGATCACCTTATTATCGACCTGAGATATAATGGTGGTGGTACCATTGCATCGGCACTGCCCCTTGTTTCGTATTTGATAAACGATACGCTTTATGGTGGTTTGTTTCTGACACGAAAGTATTTTTCGTCGCACAGCACTATACCTGATCCATCCGAATATAAGAATTTTCCTTTGTTCAGCGAGGCAAGTTTTCCACTGATCATCGAAGGTATTCATAAGCACAACGGTCTTTGCCTTGTTGTATATCCCGATCCGGATAATTACAAGGGCAATGTGTACATCCTTACAAACAAAAGAACAGCCAGTACCTGCGAACCTCTTGTGTATGGACTAAAACAGAACAAAAGGGCAACAATTGTTGGCGAACGTACAGCGGGTGCTATGCTGAATGGCGAAAGATTTAAACTACAAGGTAAATTTAATTTATGGATGCCTACTGCCGATTATTACACAGTGGACGGCAATAAGATTGATAAAACAGGTGTTGAACCAAATGTAATTGTAAGCCCTAATGAGGCACTTGAAAAAGCGTTGAGTGAAATAGGAAAAGAATGAATAATTGATAATGAAGAATTGATAATGAATAATGAATAATGAATAATTGATAATGAGTAATGCATAATTCATAATGAAGAGTTCAACAGATCAACGCTTCAACAATTCAACGGAGACTTTAGACTATTTATCCTCTTTTTTCTTAAATGGAAATAATAAAATAGTAAATAGATAGATTGGCGCTGGGGCAATCATTGCTGCAAATTCAACGGTTGTAAAAGATCTTGAACCTTATTCAATTGTTGGTGGAAATCCTGCAACCGAAATTAAAAAAAGATTTTCGCCTGATGTGATAGAGCAATTACTTCAACTCAAATGGTGGGATGGGGACCTGGAGAAAATAACAAAAAATGTTCAATACCTGACAGGTGCCGACATCAATCAGTTGCTGAAAATAAGTCAGGAAAAATAAACCGGCAACCAACCGGTACGAATGGTTTATAATGTGCTTTCGGTACAGGTGATGAGCGGGGCTTTGCCAACAGAAGATAATATTAGATTCAGATAAAGAGATACAGGCCTTCGGTTGCACAAAGACATATGATTATTTACGTTTTTTCCCGATGACATACCCGATAATAAACCCACCGATCCACATTAAAACTAAGGAAATAATTTGTATAGCCATTTTCGTATGATTTTGTAGGAACAAAAATAGAAAATTATTTTCACATTTCAAAATGAATATTGCCTCTTATCCGGAAGCTGTTCACTCTTCGTTATTGATAGTTTTTTATCTGAGTTCTTTCGTTGTTTAGTACCTGAACGTCAGTTGGTCGGCGAATGAAAAATAATTATTAATATTTTCCCGAAAAGCTTGGTGTTGTTAAATATGTTATTTACCTTTAGCGGTGATATTAACAACTATTCGATATGCTTCAATATGCTTCAATGTAAGGTAAATCTATGCAATGAAAGTTGTTCGTATAGAGAGTTATGTACATTGTGTACATGAAGTTAAGGCTTGTTATAAAACAAAATTCCAAATCGTATTAAACGTATGAAATAATTAAAAATTTAAATTATGAAGACAAATCTATTGCGTCTTGTTTATTTCACAATTATTGTATTGCTGGCAACTTCATGCGACAAAGATGCTCCTGTGGTTTCAGCAACAGGAATATCGTTAGCTCAAACTTCTGTTTTGTTGAATACCGGTGAGCAGGACACCCTTAAAGCAACCATTAGTCCTGCAGATGCCACCAATCCTTCAGTGACCTGGGTTTCGAGCGATACCTCAATTGCTAGAGTTGATGCCAATGGTGTAATTACCGGAATTGCCCCTGGTGTTGCTACAATAACTGCTACAAGTGTTGTTGGTGGATATACAGCTAGCTGTGTGACAAATGTACTTCGATGGACGAGATATACAACTGCAAATGGTTTGCCCATGAATCAGATATCTTGCATTGCCATTGATTCGGTGGATGCTGTATGGGTGGGTGGTTCAAGTGTATCAAAGTTTGATGGCTTAAGCTGGACTGCCTATTTGTATAATGTGGGAGTGGGAGCAATAGCCGTTGATAAACAGAACAATAAATGGTTTGGAACGTATGGTTTTGGGGTTTATAAATTTGATAATACAGACTGGACTACCTATGATACATCTAATTCAGGGATAATGGATAATACTATCAATCCGAAAGCTATCGCAGTCGATTTAAAAGGTCAGGTTTGGTTTGGTACTTCAAGTCGGGAAACATGGAGAGGAACGGGAGTTTCGAGTTTTGATGGCGCCCATTGGAACCGGTACAATTCCACCGATGGATTAGTCTATAATAATGTTTTGAATATTGCTGTTGATGCCAGTGGAAATAAATGGTTTGCTGCCGGGCAGGGGGGACTCTCAATGTTTGACGATACAAAATGGACTTCGTACACTGCAAAAAGCACAAACATAGATTTAGTGGAGCAAGTAAATTCAATTGCATTTGATGCGCAAGGCAATAAATGGTTTGGAACAACGCTCGGACTGTTAAAGTTCGATGGTACCAATTGGACAATATACACTATTTCGAACAGTGGATTAATTTGTAATTCGATCAGTGCTGTTGCAATAGATAAACAAGGTAATAAATGGATGGGCACTATGTACGGAGGAGTTACAAAGTTTGATGGGACCAACTGGACTAATTATACTTATGATAACTTCTATATGGTAAGAGGAATAGCTATTGATGCCCGGGGAAATAAATGGTTTGCTACTGACAACGGAGTGTTTAAGTTAGAAGATTAAGTATTTACAATTTATCCCGATAGCATTCATGGATATCATTTGCCATTGAATAAAAAGAAGATAAATAGTACATTATTCATTTACTAATACATAAAGGGTAGTATTATAAGATTAAAAACTGCAATGTTTCATCTGGAAATTGCAGTTTTTTCTGTTATAAACAAATCAAGATAAGCATCTCGTTGAGATTAGGGTAAAGGAGAGTGAAAAAATATAGCTTATAAAATAAAACTTACGATTATGATTCGATTAAATGTATTTATTTCGGTGGAAGATGTAAATCGCGCCACCGTATTGGCTGCTGCCAAAGAGTTGACCGCCGCTTCGGTAAAAGAGGATGGCTGTATTGCATATGATGTTTTCGAAAGCGCTACCCGTCCTCATGTATTGCTGATTTGCGAGACATGGAAAGATAGTGAAGCATTGACTAATCACGAAAAACAGGCTTCTTTTATTAAAAACATAGTTGTTCTAAAGGAGTTGACTACGATAAAAGTTGAGAAATTTGAATTTTGATAGTATCCAAACTCAGCAGGTGATAATTCATAATTCGTAATTCAACCCTTCACCGCTTCACCGGAGATCGGAATCTGTAGAGTGGCGATCGCTTCGTCTTTCGTCTTTCGTCTAAAAATATGCATTACCCTATCAGACTATTGGACAAATACTCATTTCTTTCCACTCCATCGGAGCTTTACAATAGCTGTACTGCAACAAACAGAAGTATTGCTTTGCAAGTCAGCCCTGTCAGGTGGGGTGTAAAAAATATACATTAATGTAATAATATATTCGTTCCTTTTATTTATATTTTCAGAAAAAATATACTTATGGAAACAACTGATTGGAAAGCAAAATCAATTCAACGGTCAAAGGATAACAAACAGCTGAAAAAGAAAATAAAGGAATTGATTATTAGCAGAGATGAATGGAAAGTGAAATCAATTTCCCATAAATTAAGAGCTGATAAATTAGAATCTGATTTAAAAAAAGTGAAAGATAAATTGAACGGAATAATAAGTCAATAATATCCATAAAAGAACGTCCTAAACATCACACTTATTCTACTACTATTATTCAAATGGCAATAATGCTAATTAATTGTAGTGGAGTTAGTTTCCGATCGGTGAGTAAGATATTTTTTATCATGAATATTAGTTTTAATTTAAATTTGAGAGTACCATCACATGTTACAGTTCTGAATTGGGTTAAGAAGCAGGGTATTGCCAATTTTAGAGATAAAGACTTTTATACTAATGAAAAATGGATTTTAATTATAGATGAAAGCATTCAGTTTGGCAATAAGAAGTTATTGGCAATAATGGCAGTGCCGGCAAGCAAACAGAATCTGGGTAGAGCGCTGACGTATAAAGATTTAGTTCCGGTTGTTCTAAAGAGTTCGGAATCCTGGAAAGCAAATGATATTGAATCGGAAATAAAAAGTTGTATTGATATAGACCAGATACTTTATGTTTTATCTGATAATGGGAACAACCTAAAAAGCACATACAGTCAATTGGGATTAAAACATATAGAGGATGTTGGTCATAAATTTTCATGGATAATCAAAGAGACCTTAGAAAAACAAGACGATTTTGAGTCCTACACTAAGCAGCTTTCCGGAATGAGAGGCAGATTGTCTATGAGCAAATTTGCACATATTATACCACCAAATCAACGTATTGTAAGCCGATTTATGAATCTAACACCGTTGTTTAACTGGGGAAGTAAAATGATTAATCTGCTTGAAAACAATCAATTAAGCGACGATGAACGTGAAAAGGTTGCATTTGTAAATAATTATAGCGAGTTAATTCAACAAACAACTTCAATACTTGGAACTCTAAATAAGATACAACAATTACTTAAAAACAAAGGATTCAACAAACAAACTATGAATCAGTCCCTTAAGTTATTAGAGAACCACAACGATGAAAGAAGTGTAAAAATTAGAGAAAAAGTTTGCCAATACTTTCACGAAACAATTCAAAAAATGGAACAAGAAGCAACGATTCTTTGTAGTTCAGACATTATTGAATCCTGCTTTGGAAAATATAAAAGTATAGTCAAAGAAAATAAAACTGTTGGTATTACAGACCTTTGTTTATGTATCTCTTGTTTGATAGGTGAATCTGATTTTGAGCAAACAAAACAAACAATGACAAAAATAAAGATATCTGAAATTAAGGAGTGGAAAGATAAAAATATTGGAATAACATTATACCAGAAAAGAAATACGTTATATAAAAAGACGGGGTGAAGTTATTATTTTAAAAACTGAAATTTTTTACACCCCAACTGTCAGGTCTTGTATCAATCTATTTACCTGGTTGTGTGTAAATTTCCTCCAAAAATCTTGCTGTTGTTAAATATGTTATTTATCTTTGGACGGTAAAAACTAACTTTCTGTTATACATATATAAACGGATAGCAAATAAAAGTCATAACCACAACCTACACTGAAAAAATGAAAAATGATTTTTTGAAATTAATGCTAAAAAAACAAGACAATGAATTGGAAGAGTATGTTATCAATAACATGGCTTACAGTAGAGACATTGTAGAAGCGGCTATTGCTGAATTGAAAAACAGAGGACGAGTGTTTACTGATACTGAATTATCAACAATTGAAACTAAATTACAGGAAAGAGAAAATACAGTTGGAAAAAATACAATTATTGTTAGCGATAAACGAGGGAAAAAGCTTGAATTTAATGATGATGAAAAAACGTTTTTAAAAAAACATACAGTAAATATCCTCAGGATTACTCCAACGAAACAAGCAAAAGCACTGATTAATTTCTTTTTTCACATTGCATTATATACAATCACATTCATATACTTAAAGTTCGATACTGTTTTCTTTCTGATTTTTTTGCCTATGGCAGTTTTACTTGTTCTACCAGCATTATTTCTTCATATTGAATATGTTTATAGAAATAAAAATGAAGAATATGAATTATGTGGTGACAAAATAATAAAACGAAAGGATGCTAATGAGTTCGTTTATGACAGAGAGGATATTGAAAAGGTTGAAATATATATGAGCCCAAACTATTTCAACAAAGATACATATTTTACTGCCTTCGCTAATTACCATTTTGCGAAAGTACTGCTAAAGTCTGGTGAGACACTTTATCTGACTAGTTTACTTGACCCTGATGGTATCGACAAAGCATTTAGTTTATATTTAGAAGGTATTTCTTATTGTAGAATTAAACGGGTATTTACATCGACATTATTTTAATGTGAATCAATGTACTTAGTGAAAAATGAAGAATGAAACAAGAAATTAAAATAAAAGTACTTGAAATTGAAGATAAAGAGGCCAGGTTTGAAATCTCGTTGACAAATGGAATAAACTCGACTATAATTGATTTTTATGGCTATCTGGACGAGTTTGAGAACTTTGCCAATGAACTACTGACTTATCCTAAAAGCATAAACGACACGGTGAAATACGAACTTGGTGAAGTTGGAAATAAGTGGGCTTATTATATTCTTTTAAAAGTGTTTTGCTACGATACAAATGGTTATTCTGCAATTCATATCAAGGTTGACAATAACAAAGCTGAGCCAGGAACAAATAAAAGCGAATTTTATATTACAACATATCCTGCTTCCCTGAATAAATTTGGACAACTATTAAAAGACTGGAATCTCGAAATTGAAAAAGAAATTGTCTGGACTGCAGAATGTATCAATTGAAATCCTGCATCGCTATGCCCTTCAAAGCTTGTTGGATGACAACATATAATTTATCAGGCAGAAGGTTTCGGTATTCGCTTCGTCGAAGGTCGATGAATAATATAATGCTCCATGTGTAATTTTTTAAAATGTATACAATTATGAAAAAGCTTTTTTTAGTATTCGTAATGCTGTTGGTAGCATGGGTAGGTTTTGCGCAAACAAACCCTGTACATCCTTTGTCGTCGTTAGATATAAAAGGTGATACAATAATAAAAGACCAATACGGGAATAAAACTATGGTGATTACCAAAGATATTTTTGGGAATATAGTAGTGAAAGACGGCAGTGGCATGACTGTGAGTCGTTACGAAAAAGATATCTTTGGAAATACAGTAGTGAAGGACGGCAGTGGCATGACTGTGAGTCGTTACGAAAAAGATATTTTTGGAAATACTGTAGTGAAGGACGGCAGTGGCATGACTGTGAGTCGTTATGAAAAAGATATCTTTGGAAATACTGTAGTGAAGGACAGCAGGGGCATGACTGTGAATAGTTATGAAAAAGATATTTTTGGAAACACGGTTGTGAAAAACAGGAATGGTCGGACAATTGCAACTTACGAAAAAGATATTTTTGGCAATCAGATTCTGAAAGATGGCAGTGGACATGTGGTGGCCAGCCTTATAAAAGAGGCAACAGGCAAAATAGCTGTCAAAAACGAAAGAGGTGAAACTATAGCCAAATATTCAGTGGATTTGTTCGAAAAGCTGGAAAAAGATAACACAATATCATCATGGCTTATCGATCGGTATATCAATAGTCTACAGGAATAATACCTTATTTTCCCGTTCTCCGCCTGTGCCGATAGTCCCAGGACTTGGTCCGCATTATAAAAATAAAAAAATATGGATGAAATTATTGAATATAAAAGATTTTCGGGTGTTGAGAAAGCAAGGGTTTTTACTGATTTATTGGATGTGAACTATATCTGGTTTAGCGTTGACAGTCCGGATAATGATGCCGACAATGCTATAGAGGAAGGAATCGGCATACAAATCAGAGCAACTGATAAAGACCGGGTTGATGAATTATACAAACGGATTGCTGAAATATCAGTTACAAACGATAATTATATGTACTCCTTGTCGGACAATGACATTATTGATGCTGTAGTGAACCCCAGAGAATGGACAAGCGAAGAGCACTTGTTAGCAAAGGAAATCATGAAGCAACGGAAGCTTCTCCCGACAGCAAGTAGTATAAAGGCTTCGAGAACTGAAAAAAATAAAGACGAGAGTAATTCAAAATTAAAGCAGGACAGACTGATTACGGGTGGCGCTTCCTGGTTTTTACTTATTGGGATTATATCTATGTTGAATGTCATACTCTTTATTGCGAGGCAGGATTTGCAGTTTGTTTTCGGACTTGGAGTTAATTACATAATTTTAGGTGTAGCCGATGGCATTAAAAAAGCACTGGGCATAAATGCTTTTCCCATTGCTTATGTTTTTAATTTTTTGATTTCGGCCATCTTCCTCTTTATATGGAGAAAAAGCAAGAGCGAAAACAAAACAGTGTATTTGATTGGATTAATCCTTTATGGACTTGATTCACTGACGCTTATTCTTTCGCAAGAATGGTTGAACTTTGGTTTCCATGTTTTTGCCCTTCTTGTGTTGGCAAACGGATATAGCGCATTGTTAGCAAAAAAAAGAGAATTACAAATAATAGTTTGACATTTAGATTCCCCGGGGGCGAAAGTGTTGACTGATCAATTGACAGTTGATAATTGATAATTGATAATGCATAATTCATAATTCATAATTAATAGGTCTAGGGTCTAAAGTCAAAAGTCTGACGACAATTAAAAATTGATAATTGAAAATTGATAATGAAGAGCAGATCGGTTTCATGCTCTGGCATTGGCACATTGGCATATTGGCATATTATCACATTGTCTATAAGTCTCGCGACCGATGACTTTAGACCTTAGACTTTTGACTTTCTTCGCCTTTGCCTGTTCCTTTGCCTTAATTTCTTCATTGGCACATTGTCTCATTGTCTCATTGCGTCTTAAGTTTGGTTGTCATTAAATAGTTATATTAAACAAATAACCAAGAAGGATAATAAACACTGTAATCGTACCAAAGAAAATACCTATCAATTTCCAGGTCATTACTTTTTTTAGCAGTGTAGCTTCGGGCAATGAAAGTCCTACTACGGCCATCATAAACGCAATAGCTGTCCCAAGTGGAACGCCTTTGGCTACAAATACCTGAATTACAGGAATTATTCCGGCTGCATTGGCATACATAGGTACTCCTGCAAAAACAGCCAAAGGCATAGCATACCATTTGTCCGCAGAGAGATATTTTGCAAAGAAGTTTTCGGGTACATAACCATGCATGGCAGCGCCAATGGCTATGCCTATCACCACATAAACGAGCACTTTGCTTACAATATCCCAGCCTTCTTTTATGACAGCCGGTAGCCGGTCAATAAAAGGAGTTTTTTCGTCCTCCCAGTTTTCCGACTCCTTTTGCGAATTGGCTTGTAATTCCTTCACCCAGGGACTGAGGTATCTTTCCAACCTCAATTTACCCAATACAAAGCCTCCAACAATACCCATAACAATACCACTTCCTGCATAGATTAAAGTGGTTTTAAGCCCAAACAAACCGAGAAACATAGCTACAGCCACTTCGTTTACCAAAGGTGAAGTTATTAAAAACGAAAAAGTTACTCCCAAAGGAATCCCGCCTTTTACAAAACCTATAAATAGCGGAATGGATGAGCACGAACAAAAAGGAGTGACAGCTCCAAAGAAAGAGGCAAAAACATACTGAAATCCGTACAGCTTTCGGGTGGTAAGGTAGTTCCTAAGTCTGTCGATTGGAAAATAAGCATTCACAACACCCATCAGCGAGCTAATGAGAAACAATAAAATAAGAATCTTTATTGTATCATAAAAAAAGAAATTGACCGAAGCACCCAAATGCGAATCGGGATTCAGTGCCAGTAGTTCAAAAGTAAATACATTTACTATTTGTTGCAAAAAATAATACAACACGATAAGCGCAGGCAACACTGTACATACTGCGATGATCAACCTTATTTTTTTTTTCTTTTCCATTTGAATTTTCTTAAATTGTAAATTGTACATTTTAAGTTGTACATTCTTCATTCCCCTTTTGGGAGTTAGGGAGCAGGTATGAAAAATATAATTACATAATAGAGCCCTACGGCAATAAAAATGATCGAAACTATCCGTCTGAACCAAAGTTCAAATGTCTTGATCCGATTGTAAAGTTTCCCTACATTCCCCACAGCATAAGCCAGCAGCCAGGAAAAAATAAGTACGGGTAATCCGGTGGCTATTGCAAACAATACAGGCAGATACAGTCCACTGGCACTTGCTACTGTAATGGGTATCAGCATAACAAAATACAATACGCCACTGTACGGACAAAATGCAAGTGCGAAAACCATCCCGAGCAATAAAGTACTCCAGTAGCTACCTTTGCTGTTTTCTCCGATTTTATTTGTTAAGCCCGATAAACCGGGGAATTTGATTTTGATAAGATCGAGCATAAACAGCCCGATAAGAATCATTACCGGACCCAATAGCTTTTCGCCCCAGCCCTGAAACAGCATGGAAACGTTCATTTTGCTGGCACCAAAGAAAATAATCAATGCAAGCCCGGTATAACTAATCACTCGTCCGAGTGTGTAAACTAATCCGCTTATAAATACGCGTTTACTGTCTTTGAGGTCGCGACTGATAAACCCAATAGCCGAAATGTTTGTTGCAAGTGGGCAAGGGCTAATGGCTGTCATTAGTCCGAGTATTATGGCTGTAATAAATGAATATTGGCTGTTGTCGAGAATTGTTTGCAGTACCTCCATATAATTAATTTGAAAATTTGAGAATTTGAAAATTTGAGAATGTGCTAATGTTTTGATTTTGAGGAGCTGATTATTTTTGATAGAATTCTTTGTAATTCATTTAATTTCTCAATTAAATCTACATTTTTGGGGTATGAATTTGAATTGTTACAGATCAATAACCAATACTCGGTCTCGTCTGCCTCTTTCGCGGCAATTTTCATTTTGTGTATGAAATCTGCTTTGCTCTCAGCATTTTGAGCTTCTCGAATGTTTGCTCCAATCGAAGTACCCGATTTCAATAACTGTTGTGCAATTACATATTTTCTGTTTTCGTAAAGTAAATCGCAAAATTTAACGACTTCTATTGCAAATTGAAATGATTTCTCTGCAATCGGATTTTCTTTATCGTTTCTCATTTTCTCTTCATTTTCAAATTTTCAAATTCTCAAATTTCCAAATTCTCAAATTTTAAATTATAGCAGAGCTTCAATTGTTTTTTTTACTTCAGCTTTCAACTTTTCCGGAGTGCTTTTGGCATACATAAATCCTTTATCTGTCAAATCGATTCGTTTGCCTTTAGCCATAAAAAGCAATGCCTGTCCTTCAGCCTGACATTTTTTAGCGACACCTTCATTTTCTTTTTCATCCAGATTTACCGACCTGAATATGATCTGTCCCTTTTTAAATTGAGTTGGATACATTTCGGCAATAGCTTCTTTTGTTACAGATTCTACTGCATTGCAGGTAACGCAACGACGCGTGTAATGAAAATAATAAACCTCAATCTTGTTACTTACTGTAGTTGCAGCCTTTTGAGTTTTTTTATTTTGTGCCTCCAATGTCATGCTACTCATTAAGAACGAAAGCATTAAGCCCAAAAATACGATTCGTTTCATAAAGATAATTGTTTAAAAGATTAATATTTCGACAATAGTTGTTTTATCTCGTCAGCCGACGGTACGCGCCCTTTTATTTCTACTTTTCCATTCACCACCAGAGCCGGTGTTGTCATTACGTTGAACTTCATTATTTCCATAATATCTTCCACTTTCGAAATCTCGGCCGAAATGCCATTTTGTTCTACTACTTCGCGGGTAAGTTTTTCAAGTGTCTTGCACTTTGGACAGCCTGTGCCCAGAATTTGAATATTCATTTTATATTGGTTTGAAATGTTTGATATTTGAAAGTTTGATGTTTAATTGCAACATCCTGTTTTTTCTTTTTTTGTTGCGAAAAATGTATTAAAGTATTCCTGTGCTTTGTCCCAGTTTTGCCTGTTGATGCAGTATTTCACTTTGGGGGTTTCTATTTCTCCCTGAATAAGTCCTGCATCTTTCAATTCTTTTAAATGTTGCGATACTGTTGCTTTGGCTATTGGAAGTTCATTGTGTATATCGCCAAAGTAACAGCTATCCATTGAAGCAAGAAATTGAAGAATAGTAATACGTGCCGGATGTCCCATTGCCTTTGCAAATCGGGCAAGCTGTTCGTTGTCAATACTGTATTCTTTGTTATTATCGTTTTCCATACTAAGAAATTTGCTTGTGTTTGTAGTTCGCAAAACTACGAACAATGTTTTGATTGGCCAAATCTATAGGTGGGTTTAATGTGAGAAAATAATTCATAATTCATAGGTCTGGGGTCAAAGGTCTAAAGACAAAATCCTGTAGATAATTGATAATGAATAATTAATAATGAATAATGAAGAGCAGATCGGTTCATGCTTCAACAGTTTTGCGTTTCGTGTTCTGAGTTTTGAGAGATCAACGACTTTAGACCTTTGACTTTTGACTTTCTTCGCCTTTGCCTGTTCCTTTGCCTTAATTTCTTCATTGGCAAATTGGCATATTAGAATATTGGCACATTCTCACTGTCTTTGTTCTTTTGTCTTTCTCTTGACCGGGGACTGGCGACCGTAGACTTAAAAGCACATTAGCACATTCTCAAATTAGTAATTCTTAAAATTTATTTCCAAAATTTATACTGCTGTTAAATATATTGTCTATCTTTGGAAAGTGAAAATCTAGGCTGTTTTTGTATTGCTGTGATACTGGGTGTTAATGGTATATTGCAAAAAAGAGCAACGATTTAAGTATGAAAACAGCTTACATTATTAATATTGGTTTTTTTGTAGCAGGAGGTCTCTTTTACTTTCTGACAAGTTGTGGAGATAAAAAATCTCGTACAAATCGAGGAATAGTTCAACAAGATACTACAAAACAGAAAACAATAGAAACGAATGAAAATGCCTTTAAAGTATTGAGAAATATGGCATTCGCTACAACGCCGGAACAACTTGAATTATCATTACCGACAGACGAAACGATTGTTTACGGAATTATAATGGATTGGGGAATAGATGCTGCAACAGCGACAATCGTTTCATACCAAACAGGAGATACCAGTATTTATTTAAGTTCAGGTGGTGGAATTATTGGCGGTGGACAACACGGAAATGTAAGCCGGGTTGCAAAACAGTTTGTGAACCTTGGACAAATCTTTCTCGATAAAGCTACGAAAACAGAAAATACGACTTTAGCTGAAAATGACACAATTAAATTCTACTTTCTGACGAACAGTGGAGTTTACCTTGGTCAGGAACATATGAAGAATTTTGAAAATAAAAAATCGATCTGGCTTCCTCTCTTTGAAAAAGCTAATCTGCTATTGACAGAACTTCGTGAAACAACTGAAAAGTAGAGAATAAGAAAGCTAACAATAAATAGAATTATAAAACACTAAAAAAGAAGATAGCAGGATAGATGATAAGGAAAGTTTTATTGATTTTGATAGGGGGATTTTGTCTTGTTGATTTGTTTTCTCAAATTCCGAACGGAGCGAAAAAAACATTTCATTTTAAGATAGAACAAGAAAACAGATTTTATATTTCCAAGTTGCAAGCAACTACATTGCCCGACAGTTCAAGATGGGCAGATGTTTTAATGACAAACGGAGCTATGGTTGAGCTGGCATTTAAGAGTGTGACCTTAGGTGCAACTTTCTTAACTGATTATAGTAAGGGCAGTGGTGTAAGTAAAATTGATTTAGATCTGGGCTATGAGTACAACATAACAAAAAGCTTAAAAGTACAACCTTTTATTGGGTGCGAGTTGAATGAAAACGGAACCGGAATGACCGCCGGAGCTAAACTAAATAAGAATTTCGACTTATTTGATTTTATAAGTTTTGGCGTCTTTGCTGGGTGTCGCTACAGTAAATCAAGAGATTTTATTTTTATTGGAGCATACCAGTTTACAAATTCGGATTATATGAGTGCATCCATTGGCGCCTATTTCTTAATGTATGACTATAAAAGGCCCAAAATCAGAAAAGATTGGTAATCGGATAACACAGCTAACTTTTAAAAATACAGCATTATGAAACGACTCTTTGTACTTACTTTAATAGCTTTGCTTGTTTCAAATATTTTTGCACAACAAGAAAAACTCAACGCACTTATTGCTCAGGGGATAGCCTTCCACGATGAGGGAAAATATGAAGATGCCATCAATAGGTACAAAGAGGCATTGGAAATCGACAAAACATCAACGCTTGCCAATTACGAATTAGCAAATACACTTTTCAGCACAGGTAAATATGAGGAGGCAATAAAATACAGCTCAAATGTGATAAAACAAAAAGCTGACAATCTGCATCCTGCCTATATAATTTTAGGAAGCTCGCTTGATTTGATCGGGAAAGCCAATGAAGCTATAAAAACTTATGAAAAGGGAATTGAGAAATTTCCGGAGAGTAACTTGCTGCATTACAACCTGGCTTTGACCTGCTACAATCAAAAAGATTATGACAGGGCGGAAAAAGCTGCTATCAATGCCATTTTGCTAAGACCTACCCATGGAAGCAGTCATTTGGTATTATCGGCAATTATGGAAGCAAGGGGGCAGAGAGTGAAATCTCTTTTGCCGCTTTATTATTTCTTATTATTGGAACCTGCTTCCAATCGTTCGCTTGCCAACTACAACAATCTGAAAAAACAGCTCGGTCAGGGTGTGGAAAGAAAAGATGAGAAAAATATCAATGTAAGCGTTCCTTTTACTTCCTCCTCCGATGATTTTGGACCTGCAGAAATGATGATAAGTTTATTGGCAGCATCTCAGTACTCGGATGAGAAGAAGGATAAAACTGAAATGGAACGCTTTGTCGAAAGCAATAAAAGTATTTTCGGTATTCTTGCCGAACTCAAAAAGGAGAAAAAAGGCTTTTGGTGGGACTTTTATGTAACAAAGTTTCACGACCTGAAAGAATTGGATAATTACGAGGCATTTAGTTATTATATCTCTCAATCGGCAAATGACGATATTGTTAAAAACTGGATCGCCGATAATACAAAGAAGATGAGTAGCCTGAAAGATTGGATAACAAAACAAAGCACAATGCCCTGATATGGCTATAAGGAGTTCCGGGTTTCGAGTTCTGAGTTCCGAGTTTCGGGTTTTGCGAGATCAACGACTTTAGACCTTAGACAATTAAAAATTGATAATTGAAAATTGATAATGAAGAGTAGATCAGCTCATGCTTCAACAGTCTTACATTGGCACAATTGATAATGAATAATGAATAATGAAGAGCAGATTGGTTCTTGCTTTAGCATTCTTACATTGGCATATTAGAATATTGGCACATTCTCACTGTCTTTGCTCTTTTGTCTTTTGACCTTAGACTTTTGACTTTCTTCCCCCTTTAGGGGGGTAGGGGGTTAGGGGGCAGGTACAATAAATTATAAACAAATGAAACAAAAAATAGCAAACTTTATTTCAATCATTGGTCATCCTTTGTTGACGATTCCTGTTTTTGTCGTCATCGGAATGTTGGGGTCAGATGATATAGAAAATGCAGTTTTTATTTCGTTTTTAATCATTGGTTGTGTCTTTATTCCGTTGGGGGTATTGCTGTACCTGAAATCGAAGAATGGTACATACACAAATTTTGATGTGTCCGACAGAATACAACGGAAGTCATTGTTCTTTTACATTGTCCCGCTATTGATAATTGTAACCTTTGTGTTGTTTATTACAGGGCAAAACAGCAATTTATGTATAAGTGTACTACTGGCAACTGTGCTTGTTATCGTGTCGCAAATTGTCAACCTGTTCATAAAAAGCTCTTTACATGTGTCTTTGAATATTTACCTTTCGTTTATGCTAATGATGTTGAATTTCAATGCCGGAGTTGCCCTTTTATTGTTCACTGTCCTGCTGGGTTGGTCGAGGATAATTTTGAGAAGACATACATTGAAGGAGGTGTTATATGGTGGATGCATAGGATTGACGATTGGCATATTGCGTTTAGTGATTAGCGCCTAAAAACAATTAATAATTAATAATTAATAATTAATAATTCATGGGTCTGGGGTCTAAGGTCTAAAGACAATTCATAATGTATAATTCATAATTCATAATTAATAGGTCTAAGGTCTAAAGACTGTAGACCGGGGACTGGCGACCGTAGACAATTAAAAATTGATAATGAATAATTGAAAATTGATAATGAAGAGCAGATCGGTTTCACGCTCTGGCATTGGCACATTGGCATATTATCACATTGGCACATTCTCACTGTCTTTGTTCTTTTGTCTTTCTCTTGACCGGAGACCGGGGACTGGCGACCGTAAACTTATTAGCAAATCAATTTCTTCTGCATACGACCATTAACATTAAAACAAACGCATGATCACAAAAAAACGAGTACTCTATTTAAGCTTTCTGTTCCTTTTGTTTTTCTTTTCTATGAATGCTTATGCACAATCGGTTACGGTTACCGGAAACGTAAGATCAGCTGCGGGGGATGGGTTGTATGGAGTGAGTGTGATGGAGGTGGGAACAAAGCATACAACAATCACAAATAAGGAAGGCGGCTTTGCCATTCAGGTAGCATCAGCATCAAAGTTAAGTTTTTCATTTGCAGGTTACAAAACTTCCGTTGTTGCTATTCAGGAGCAAATGAACATTCATCTTGTGCTTGAGGAAGAAGAAAGTGAGATTGATGAAGCCATAATTGCTTATGGAAGTCAGCCGAAAGCAATGGTTACAGGTTCGATGGCAACGATATACGGAGATGAATTGCGTGAAGTGCCGGCTTCAAATATCACGCAGGCTTTACAGGGACGGATAGCCGGGCTGCAACTTTCTCAAACTTCGACAAAACCCGGCACTTCGATGCAGATGCGCATTCGTGGTACCCATTCGGTAGACTATACAAACGATCCTTTGGTTATTCTTGATGGGGCGCCTTTTGCCGGAAGCATTACCGATATTAGTATTGATGATATCAAAAGAATTGATGTTCTGAAAGATATAACAATGACAGGTATGTATGGATTGCGTGGTAGCAACGGTGTAATACTGATAACAAACAACAAAGGGGTAAAAGGCCAAAAAATGCAGCTCACTTACAATGGCTATTATGGACTTAAGTCTGCCATTGAATACCCAATGATGAATGCTGCCGAATTTATTAAACTGCGGGCGACAGCAGGTCGCTTTGGATATGGTATGGATGAATCGAATCAGACTGATACCGATTGGCAGGGTTTGTTTTATCGAACAGGGCTGGTAAGCAATCACGATATAGGACTTTCAGGAGGCACAAAAAAAGGAAATTATAAGTTCCATGTGGGTTATTATAATGACAAGGCTGTTGTTCCTGGCCTTGATTATAGCCGTTTTTCTTTGCGGGGCGCGTTCGAACAGGAAATAGGGAGGTACCTTCGTTTTGGTTTTAGTACCAATAGTAACTTTAATGTTAACAATGGTGAAGGGTTGGAAGTGTTCAATGTATTAACTATGACACCCATAGCCGATCCTTTTGTGCGTGATGCGGGGGGTAATGTTGTTTCAACGAAAAGAGTTATCAACCTGCCTGCCGACAATATGCCAGTTGTTACAAGGGATATAATTAATAATTTAGGAGATCAATGGATAGATCAAACGCAGGGATATGGTTCGTATAATTCCTTGTATGGCGAAATAAAAATACCCGGCATTAAGGGCCTGAAATACACAATGAATTTTGGACTTAACCATAGAAACAGTACTACCGAAAAGTACACAGGAGTAGGAGTGTTAAGAGTGAGCGACGACTACCCGGCCCAAACAAAGCATGGCGAATCGAAGCTCTTTCAAAATACTATGGAACACCTCTTGAGTTACGACCGTGTGTTTTCACAGAAACACAGGCTTAATGCAACACTACTGTCGTCGGTAGGAAGGACAAAATATAGCAGGAAAAATTACAAATATAGCAATGAAGCCCTTAGTTCTGCTGATTCAGTCTTTACTACAAGTGGGTACAGGTCTCTTGTTGGTAGGGTAATGTATTCGTTTGACGATCGTTATATGATTAGCGCTACGGTTCGTTCCGATGCATCCTTGGGGCTGATTCCAATAACTAATTCTCAACAGACTTCTCCTTCGGTGGCTATGGGATGGGATATCAGAAAAGCATCGTTTATGAAACATACATCATCAATTGATGCGTTGAAATTGCGTGTAGAGTATGAGAAGGGAGCTCTAACTTTAGGTAGCGAAACGGTTATTACAAAAAATGCAGGACTTGACTTTTCTGTTTTTAAAGGGCGTCTGTCGGGTGCTGCAGAGTTCTATATTATCAATTCAAAGGAGTTTAGATGGATACTTAGTCTGCCCGGAGGACCGGAGTTGTCTGTTCGGCAAATTGATGGTGCTTCTATCCAAAACAAAGGTATGGAATTAACACTAAAAGCTATTGTATTGAATAACCTGAACGGCTGGTCGTGGGATGTTGGGGTCAACCTGTATACAAACAAAAGCAAGGTGGTAGCGCTTCCTATGGGTGAGGATATGGATCCTGAAAGACGCTTGTTTATGGGGCATTCCCTCAATGTAATATACGATTATAAACGAATAGGTCTTTGGAATAAAACGGATGCCGACTATCAATATCTGTCTATCCTGGAGCCTCAGGGTAATGTTGGTATGATTAAAGTTGAATACACTGGCGCTTATGATGAAACAGGTAAACCTGTAAGGGCTATCGGAAATCAAGACCGACAAATTATAGACTGCGATCCTGATTTTATGGGCGGAATAAACAGCCGTTTGGCTTATAAAGGGTTTGACCTTGTTATTACAGGAGTGTTCCAAAGCGGAGGTATTCTTAATAGTACACTAAACGGACGTGATAGTTACCTCAATATGAATAGCGGGCGACGCGGGCAAATAAAGATAGACTACTGGACGCCTGATCACACGAATGCCAAATATCCGGCTCCGGGTGGTGTTGCCAATGGTGATTTTCCAAAGTATGGAAATACAACCGGCTACTTTAATGCATCTTATTTGAAAATCAATACAATTACGGTTGGATATAATGTTAGATCTGAATTGTTGAAAACTGCCGGCTTCGAAAAACTCAGACTTTATGGAACCTTACAAAACCCATTTGTACTTTTCTCACCCTATTACAACGAAACCGGTATGGATCCTCAAACCAACTCCTATGCAGGCGATGGTCCTGCTAATGCAATGCCACCCACCCCTGGTCGTTTCCTTATTGTAGCCGCTAACACTCCCTCAACAAAAAACTTTATTATAGGAGTGAATGTAGCCTTTTAATCTGAATATTAGCCTGAACTTATTTTTAGTGGTTGATGTTTAATTGAAAAGACTGGCGACAATTGATAATTAATAATGAATAATTAATAATTCATAATTACTGCTGGTGCGTTGTTGTTTAGAAATTCAAAAAATCACCACCAGCGAATAAATTATATTGATGTTCTTTGACATTTTGTTTGACTTGAAAACTGGTTAATACTCCCGTTAGAAGTGTTTTATAAAACTCGTATCTGCTTACGTATTACAATGCTTGAGAGAAAACATATTTTCCTGAATTCATAATCTTGCATTAAAAGAACGCAAAATTACAGATTTTCAAATCAAATCAAAAAATCAAAGAACGCTTTTATCGTATTGTATTTCAATATGTTGTTGCGGATTTTAAAAAATCAACGCACCAGCAGTAATTCATAATTCATAATTAATAGGTCTGGGGTCTAAGGTCTAAAGACTATAGACCGGGGACTGGCGACCGTAGACTTATTAGCATATTCTCACATTTGCTATAAGTCTCGCGACCTTTGACTTTCGACCTTTGACTTTCGACTTTCGTCCCCTTCGTCTTTGCTCTTTGTTCTAAAATCTGTATACTTATTAAATGAAAAAAAATGATTACACAAAAAATAACACCATCGCTTTGGGTTGAAACGACAGATGCCAAAGCAGTAGCGGATTATTATCTTTCTATTTTCAAAGACGGTAAACTGAAAGACCACCGCAAATATAAAAATCCACCAGAAGCAGGTGGAGGTGACTTTGAAACTGCAACGATTGAGATCAATGGGGTAGAATTCGCTATTCTGGCTGCAGGGCCTTTCTTCAAATTTAATGAATCTGTATCATTTGTAATCAACTGCGAGGATCAGGCAGAAGTAGATTATTATTGGGACGCCCTGACAGCAAACGGAGGAGAAGAAAGTTCCTGTGGTTGGTGTAAGGATAAATATGGTTTGTCGTGGCAGGTTGTTCCTGTTGAGTATTTTGACCTGATAAACAGTGACGACCCGAAAGTCAGAGACAAAGCAATGGAGGTCACCCTCCAACAAAAAAAGTTAATCCTTTCAGAACTTAAATAATTAATAATGAATAATGAATAATTGACAATTGATAATTCATAATTCATAATTCATAGGTCTGGGGTCTAAAGACAAAATAATTGACAATTGATAATTGATAATTAAGAATTAAGAAGAGATCAGCTCATGCTTCACCATTCTTACATTGGCACAATTGATAATTGATAATTGATAATTGATAATTGATAATGAATAGCAGATCGGTTTCGCACTCTTTCATTGGCACATTGGCATATTATCAAATTGGCACATTAGCTTCGCCTTTGCCTGTTCCTTTGCCTTAATTTCTTCATTGGCATATTATCACATTGGCACATTCTCACTGTCTTTGACTTTCGTCCCTTTCGTCTTTCTCTTGACTGTAGACCGGGGACCGGGGACTGGCGACTTATTGGCACATTGGCATATTAGAATATTGGCACATTCTCACTGTCTTTCGACTTTCGACTTCTTTCCCATCGCCTTCCTTTTGTGCTACAATAAGTTGCAGATAACAGTAAAAATATCGTTTGAAGTGAATGTTTATAAGTAAAAAGTGTTAGATTTGTTGACGAATACCATTTAGGTTGAATCTATAAAAAAAATCGATACAATGAAACGTCTAAGCTTTGAATTCCAAATAACACTTAGTTATTTCCTTTTTGGAGTCATTTGGATTCTCTTTTCTGATAAAATACCGGAGTTATTTGTGTCGGAGCCAACCTATTTCACTAATTTTCAAACTTACAAAGGTGTCTTTTTTATTTTTGTAACCTCCCTGTATTTATACTTCTTTATCAAAAATCACATGCTGAGCTTAAGGCAAGCCAAATCCAAACTTGTCGAAAGTGAAACTCACTACAAAACACTCTTCAACGATAATCACACCATCATTATTCTTGTAAATCCCATCACTGCTAAAATTGAAGATGCCAATCCGGCGGCCTGTGCCTATTACGGCTTCACTCATGATGAAATGTGTAATAAAAAGGTATACGACTTTAATGTTGCCGGTAATGAGCAGACAAATGCCCAACCGCAAGCTATAGCAGCAGAGAAGAAGAAACATTTGTTCGCAAAAGTCCGGCGGGCAGATGGCGATATCAGAGAGGTAGAAATTTTTTCGAACCCTATACGTATCGGCGATAAAACACTTATTTATGCTATTGTCAACGACATTACCGAACAACAGAAAGCAACAGCGCTGATCAGTAAAAGCGAAGAACGATACCGCAAAACACTCGATCAAATGCTTGAAGGTTGTCAGATTATCGATTTCGACTGGAAATTAGTATATCTGAACCATACGGCCGAAATACAAAACCGAAGACCAAACAGCGAACTGATCGGGAAAAACTACATTGACATTTGGCCGGGCATTGAAAATACGCTTGTTTTCAAAAAAATTGAAGAGGTACTTCATGTTAAAAGATCGCCTGTTCATTTCGAGAACGAATTTTATTACCCTGACGGAACTAAAGGTTGGTTCGATCTTAGCATACAACCTGTCGAAGAAGGCGTTTTTATTCTTTCAATTGATATTACCGAACGCAAAGAAAAGGAAGAGCAACTTTTCGAAAGTGAAATCCGCTTTAATAAACTGTATGAAAACGGGCCCTTCGGAATGGCATTGGTTGATGAAAACTTTAAGTTCATAAAAGCAAATCCAGTCTATTCGGCAATGATAGGATATACCGAAAGTGAGCTACAGCAAATGACATTCCAACAAATTACACATCCCGACGATATCTACAAGGATATACCCAATGTGCAGAAACTTATTAAAAACGAAATTGCAATATTCAGAACTGAAAAACGATACATCCGAAAAGATGGAGAGCTGATATGGGTATCGCTTACAGTAACAGCCAATTACGACAATGAAGGTCGTTTCCTTTACAATCTGGCCATAGCCGAAGATATTACTAAATCAAAACTGATAGAGGAGGAGCTGAGAAGGAGCAAAAATCTGCTTGCCGAAACGGAGTCGATAGGCAAAGTGGGTGGTTGGGAACTTGATACAAACACTTTGAAAATTACCTGGACAGATGAAGTATACCGCATTTACGAAGTTGATACCAACTTTAAACATGATATAAATGTTGGAATTAGCTTTTATACGCCCGAATCGCAACCTGTTATAGCACAGGCAATAAAACGTGCCATCCAATTTGGTGAGCCTTTCGATGTGGAGCTCGAAATCATTACGGCAAAAGGCAATTTGCGCTCAGTTCACACCATTGGTAGAGTCGATGCCGAAAATAACAGAATTTATGGCTTTTTTCAGGACATTACAAAACGGAAGGAAATTGAAAAAAACTTTTTAGAATCGCAGCTTAATTTTTTCCTAACTATTTCCGACTCTCCAATTGGTATTCGTATTATTGCTGTCGATGGTCAAACCGTTTACGCCAACAAAGCTTTCCTCGATATTTATGATTTCGATAGTCTGGAAGAATTTACATCTACACCAGCCATTCAACGCTATACACACGAAAGCTACATTCAAC
This sequence comes from uncultured Paludibacter sp., assembly GCA_963678465.1. GTDB lineage: Bacteria > Bacteroidota > Bacteroidia > Bacteroidales > Paludibacteraceae > Paludibacter. The sequence continues at coordinate 1,302,600 of OY782858.1, read as the reverse complement.
ACAATCAAAGAAAGGAAATCAGGAAAAACGGAGGAGAGTTGTTCGACTACGAGATTAGCATTGTTCGTAAAAACAAAGAGATGCGACATATAAAAGTTTCGCGCAAGGAAATTCTGTGGAACGGCACAAAACATTTTCAGGTAATTAATATTGACGTTACCAAACAACGTAATGCCGAAACCGAACTCCGGAAGCTATCAAAAGCGGTTGAGCAAAGTCCTGTTGCTATATGCATTACCGACCTTGATGGAAATATTGAATATGTTAATCCCAAAATTATCCAGCTTACAGGCTTTTCGCAAGAGGAATTGATAAACGAAAATACAAGGATATTTGGTTCGGGTGAAAAATCGCAGGAAGAATATACCGAACTTTGGCAAACAATAAAGTCGGGGAAGATATGGAGTGGCGAATTTCACAACAAGAATAAAAACGGAGAACTGTACTGGGAATATGCCACCATTTCTCCTGTTTTTGACCCCTCAGGCCAGATAACCAACTTTTTGGCAATAAAAGAGGATATTACGAACCGGAAGCAATCCGAAATGGCTTTAAGTAAATCGGAAGAGCTCTTACGAAAATTCGCATCCCACCTGCAAAGTGTGCGCGAAGAAGAAAAAATAGCATTGGCCCGCGAAATTCACGACGATCTGGGTCAAAACTTAGTAGCTCTTAAAATTGAAGCCGGCCTGTTGAAAAATCAAACCGTAAAAACAAATAACACCGACTATCTGGACGAGATAGCTGAAAAATTCGACAGAATCATCGGCCTGATTGGAGAAACAATAAAAACAGCCCGACGAATTATGAATGGGCTTCGACCTGAACTGCTCGAACTAAAAGGCTTTGTTGGCGCTGTAACTGCATATATTCATGAATTCGAAGAAAGATATCAGATCGTTTGCGAGTTTAAAACTGATCAGCCCGACATAGAACTTGACCATCAGCAATCCCTTACACTATTCAGAATCCTTCAGGAATCGCTCAGTAATATTGCCAGGCACTCAAAGGCCGAAAATGCAACGGTATTGCTATACGGCGAATCGGATCAACTTGTTATGGAGATCATCGATGACGGAATTGGTTTCGATATCAACAACAGCGGCCGTCAAGATTCGTACGGAATGATAGGCATGAAAGAAAGAGTTGTTTTATTAGGAGGAAAAATAAATATGAAAAGTGAAATTGGTAAAGGCACAACTATCGCGGTGTCGATACCATGGAAATAATTGAAGAGTTCCGTGTTTCGTGTTTCGTGTTTCGTGTTTCGTGTTCATCGTTTCGAGTTCAGAAGCTTCAATTAATCAATTATTCAGTTATATTGTCTAAAACCAAGAAACCCCTCCGCTTCGCTCGTCCCCAAACCTCACCCCAGCCCTCTCCCAATGGAGAGGGAGCAAGATAGGGGACATCTACGCAGTTCGATATTTATCAGAAATAATACTATTCAGTAAGGTTTAAGGCTTCAATTAAGTCTATTATGTGTACAGATTATCTTCTTGCTTCCTTACGCTCCCCCGGTCCAACAGTTCAACGCTTCAACGCTTCAACGCTTCCACGCTTCCACAAACTCCGGCGATCGAAGACTTTAGACCTTAGACTTTCAACCCCTTCATCTTCGCTTCGCTACGATTGGCACATTGCCCTATCGGACAAATACTCATTTCTTTCCGCTCCTTCGGAGCTTTTAAATAGCTGTAGTGCAACAGATAGAAGTATTGCTTTACAAGTCAGACCTGACAGGTGGGGTGTAAAAAATATACATTAATGTAATAATATATTCGTTCCTTTTATTTATATTTGCAGAAAAAATATACTTATGGAAACAACTGATTGGAAAGCAAAATCAATTCAACGGTCAAAGGATAACAAACAGCTGAAAAAGAAAATAAAGGAATTGATTATTAGCAGAGATGAATGGAAAGTGAAATCAATTTCCCATAAATTAAGAGCAGATAAATTAGAATCTGATTTAAAAAAAGTGAAAGACAAATTGAACGGAATAATAAGTCAATAATATCCATAAAAGAACGTCCTAAATATCACACTTATTCTACTACTATTATTCAAATGGCAATAATGCTAATTAATTGTAGTGGAGTTAGTTTCCGATCGGTGAGTAAGATATTTTTTATCATGAATATTAGTTTTAATTTAAATTTGAGAGTACCATCACATGTTACAGTTCTGAATTGGGTTAAGAAGCAGGGTATTGCCAATTTTAGAGATAAAGACTTTTATACTAATGAAAAATGGATTTTAATTATAGATGAAAGCATTCAGTTTGGCAATAAGAAGTTATTGGCAATAATGGCAGTGCCGGCAAGCAAACAGAATCTGGGTAGAGCGCTGACGTATAAAGATTTAGTTCCGGTTGTTCTAAAGAGTTCGGAATCCTGGAAAGCAAATGATATTGAATCGGAAATAAAAAGTTGTATTGATATAGACCAGATACTTTATGTTTTATCTGATAATGGGAACAACCTAAAAAGCACATACAGTCAATTGGGATTAAAACATATAGAGGATGTTGGTCATAAATTTTCATGGATAATCAAAGAGACCTTAGAAAAACAAGACGATTTTGAGTCCTACACTAAGCAGCTTTCCGGAATGAGAGGCAGATTGTCTATGAGCAAATTTGCACATATTATACCACCAAATCAACGTATTGTAAGCCGATTTATGAATCTAACACCGTTGTTTAACTGGGGAAGTAAAATGATTAATCTGCTTGAAAACAATCAATTAAGCGACGATGAACGTGAAAAGGTTGCATTTGTAAATAATTATAGCGAGTTAATTCAACAAACAACTTCAATACTTGGAACTCTAAATAAGATACAACAATTACTTAAAAACAAAGGATTCAACAAACAAACTATGAATCAGTCCCTTAAGTTATTAGAGAACCACAACGATGAAAGAAGTGTAAAAATTAGAGAAAAAGTTTGCCAATACTTTCACGAAACAATTCAAAAAATGGAACAAGAAGCAACGATTCTTTGTAGTTCAGACATTATTGAATCCTGCTTTGGAAAATATAAAAGTATAGTCAAAGAAAATAAAACTGTTGGTATTACAGACCTTTGTTTATGTATCTCTTGTTTGATAGGTGAATCTGATTTTGAGCAAACAAAACAAACAATGACAAAAATAAAGATATCTGAAATTAAGGAGTGGAAAGATAAAAATATTGGAATAACATTATACCAGAAAAGAAATACGTTATATAAAAAGACGGGGTGAAGTTATTATTTTAAAAACTGAAATTTTTTACACCCCACCTGACAGGTTTTCAAAACCTGTCAGGTGGGGTGTAAAAAATATACATTAATGTAATAATATATTCGTTCCTTTTATTTATATTTGCAGAAAAAATATACTTATGGAAACAACTGATTGGAAAGCAAAATCAATTCAACGGTCAAAGGATAACAAACAGCTGAAAAAGAAAATAAAGGAATTGATTATTAGCAGAGATGAATGGAAAGTGAAATCAATTTCCCATAAATTAAGAGCTGATAAATTAGAATCTGATTTAAAAAAAGTGAAAGACAAATTGAACGGAATAATAAGTCAATAATATCCATAAAAGAACGTCCTAAACATCACACTTATTCTACTACTATTATTCAAATGGCAATAATGCTAATTAATTGTAGTGGAGTTAGTTTCCGATCGGTGAGTAAGATATTTTTTATCATGAATATTAGTTTTAATTTAAATTTGAGAGTACCATCACATGTTACAGTTCTGAATTGGGTTAAGAAGCAGGGTATTGCCAATTTTAGAGATAAAGACTTTTATACTAATGAAAAATGGATTTTAATTATAGATGAAAGCATTCAGTTTGGCAATAAGAAGTTATTGGCAATAATGGCAGTGCCAGCCAGCAAACAAAATCTGGGTCGAGCGCTGACGTATAAAGATTTAGTTCCGGTTGTTCTAAAGAGTTCGGAATCCTGGAAAGCAAATGATATTGAATCGGAAATAAAAAGTTGTATTGATATAGACCAGATACTTTATGTTTTATCTGATAATGGGAACAACCTAAAAAGCACATACTGTCAATTAGGATTAAAACATATAGAGGATGTTGGTCATAAATTTTCATGGATAATCAAAGAAACCTTAGAAAAACAAGACGATTTTGAGTCTTACACTAAGCAGCTTTCCGGAATGAGAGGCAGATTGTCTATGAGCAAATTTGCACATATTATACCACCAAATCAACGTATTGTAAGCCGATTTATGAATCTAACACCGTTGTTTAACTGGGGAAGTAAAATGATTAATCTGCTTGAAAACAATCAATTAAGCGACGATGAACGTGAAAAGGTTGCATTTGTAAATAATTATAGCGAGTTAATTCAACAAACAACTTCAATACTTGGAACTCTAAATAAGATACAACAATTACTTAAAAACAAAGGATTCAACAAACAAACGATGAATCAGTCCCTTAAGTTATTAGAGAACCACAACGATGAAAGAAGTGTAAAAATTAGAGAAAAAGTTTGCCAATACTTTCACGAAACAATTCAAAAAATGGAACAAGAAGCAACGATTCTTTGTAGTTCAGACATTATTGAATCCTGCTTTGGAAAATATAAAAGTATAGTCAAAGAAAATAAAACTGTTGGTATTACAGACCTTTGTTTATGTATCTCTTGTTTGATAGGTGAATCTGATTTTGAGCAAACAAAACAAACAATGACAAAAATAAAGATATCTGAAATTAAGGAGTGGAAAGATAAAAATATTGGAATGACATTATACCAGAAAAGAAATACGTTATATAAAAAGACGGGGTGAAGTTATTATTTTAAAAACTGAAATTTTTTACACCCCACCTGTCAGGTCTTGCAGGGGCTAAAGCCCGTATAAAATCAGCTTGCTTGGCAAACCATTAAACGGGAGTGTTTACAGAACTGTGTCTAACATTTTTTTTCGAAGAGAAGAATTATACCTGCCTATTAAGATATTTACCGAAAGTTGGGGGATTCCCGCCGACACTGTAACCGCTGTTAAGGCGAAACAAACTACATGAGTAGGTGCTTATGCGAAAGCAAGTAACAAACAAAACCGTACACAGGCTGACGTAATTGCAAAAAAGGATGCAGAGGAGGATTATTCAAAAACACTTCGCGCTTTGGTGCAGCAATGGTTGGCGCGCAACCCTAAGATAAGCGATGCCGACCGTGTGCGTATGGATATAACTGTACGCAACAATACGCACACTCCTGTGCCTCCTCCCGAATCTTTTCCGGTAGGGACGGTGGATTTTTCGGTACGCTTACAACACTCCATTTCGTTTTACGATCAGGCTTCGGCACACAGCAACGCCAAACCCGAAGGGGTTACCGGTTGCGAAGTTTACCTCAAGGTAGACGGTGATGCTCCTAAAAGTGTGGACGAAATGCATTTTCAGGGTACCTGTTCCGCTTCGCCCTTTGTGCTGAAGTTCGACACGTCCAAAGCAGGTAAAACAGCTTATTACTGGTTACGCTGGGTAAACCGCAAAGGGGAAGCAGGCCCGTGGAGCAATACCATAAGCGCCATGGGGGTGGGGTGAGTTTAATACTGTAACCACATAAGGCACATAAGCACACAAAAGCTTTTTCAGAATAAAAAACCTTTTCATATGTGGTCTATTGTGTCTTATGTGGTTCAAATCTTAGTTTTAAAAAAACAAATGTTCTGTTTTTGTTATTTTTCTTATCTTTTGTTTTGAAGATTAAAAATAAATGATTAACATTGTAGTGTTATTAACAAATAACAATAACCTGCTTCTGAATGCTTTGTGTGTTTGAAACGATGATTTACCCGAATTTCTTTTTTCCGAAATTCACCTAAATAATAAATAAGAGCAGTGTTTTCCTTCAAAGGGAATACTGCTCTTTTTGTTTGGAAGGGAGAGTGAGGGAGGGAGATAGGTGATATGATATACAGAATGAATTAGATGAAGAATCTGTTGGACAAGTTCATTTGTATAAATGCGAAATATGCGGAACTCAGTTCCGCATATTCGGAATTGAGGTAAGGATATATATTGTTATGCGGTAAGCATAAAAAAAGTAAAAAATACAATGAAAAAAAACAGTGAAATTGAAATTTCATTCAATCCGACAAAAGATCAACTTAATGAAATTAAAAAATGGTTGATTGACGAAAAGAAGTCAACAGGTGAGAGTTTTTATAACAACTGGAATATCATTGAATCTTCATTTGATGAAAATAAATTAATAACAATTTCTGAAGATAAACAAACAATTGGTTTTGTAGTATGGTCATTATGTTATTTGGAAAAGTATTCTGCAAAAATTGACATTGCAGCAATAAAACCTTCACACAGGAACAAAGGATTTGGAAGAAAAATTGTCTCTGAATTGACATTAGTATTAATTGATAAAAATATTTATACTATTGAATTAGACTGTTCACCTCGTAGCTCAGAGAAAATTTGGAGACATTTAGGGTTTATTGACTTTCCAGTAAATAATTATCATGACAAAACGTATAAAAAGCTTTACAAAATTATAGTTCCTCATTTAGAGGTTCAAGAAATTATTACTGTTGATGAGTGTATTGAACTTTGGGATAACAGATTTGATGAAACCAAAGAATTAAATCCGACTTGGAAATGGAATCTTATTTTCAAAAAAGATACAAGAGAACTTGAAATACCAATCATTCACCCTTGTTTTGATAGCGCCTGGCGTATCAGATGGAAAATATTTAACGAAATAGTAAGAGATGATAAAATCAATTATTTCAGTGAAACTAATATTAGATTTGGAGATTTCATTGTTATAAAAGAGGTTCCAAATTATATATGCAAATGAAAACAAACTATTTACAACAAATGCCTAACCGCTAACACACGCTCTTATTGGCATTGGCTGACTGACCTCGTTAGGACGGGGCGGGTAGTGCACTTAGCAGGTTTTGCTCCCGCATTAGCTTCGCTGATCTTCGATTCACTTTGTCGTTTCACGACAGCTAATGCTCCCGCAACCAACGGTCACGACCAACGGGAGTAAACCGCCAAATGCCCATAGTCTCGGTCGTCAGGGGTACTAATAAAAAAAGAAAAAAAACAAATGGCAAGTACTGAAAACCTTTTATACGACCAAAATGAATTTAGAACTTTTGTTTTCGAAGAGAAAAAACCAGAAAAACCATTCCCAATTTGGCTAATAAGTTTGACACTGTTTTCGATTGGACTTTTATTATATGTGTCAGACAATATTAATTTTTGGACAGGACTCATTTTTATAGTTGTACCATTCGGACTAACAAAAATTGACCGAATTAAACTTTATAAATGGGGAAATAAAGAGAAACTACAAGGTTCTTTTACGAGTGAATTACAAATAAATGTAAACGAAATTATAATTTGCGACAAAACATATAAGATTGAGGAAATCAAATCATTGAATATAATTTACGACAGCTTTTATGGAGAGAAAGATATAGACGCATTTGGAATTTCGATAAAAAATGGTGAGACGAATTCTTTGAAAATGACGCTTAAGAACAACAAAACTGTTGAAATTAAATTCAAATTTGCCTCGTTAGACCATGCGAAAAAACTATTGGAGTTGACAGATTTACTGAAAAGAAGAATTTTTATAACAAACGACTGGAAACTAAATTAATACGCCTAATACTTAGGGCTTCGTGCGGTCGGAACGACCCAGCAAGGAAGCATCGGTTGAATCCCGACGCATCGGGATAAACTTCCTTCCCTTTTGCAGAGGGTTGATTCAATAAGCATGGAGAAGAAAAAATAGTTGTGGAGAAAGCGCTGCTTCTAGCCAAAAACAACCAAACAGATACAAAATCGGGAGAATAGGAGGGCTTTGCGCAGACTCGCGATAGTGATTATAGCAAAAAAAAGAAACGAGTAAATTTTGCATAAATATGATGCGAAACACAAAATCAAAAAAATGAATAAAACATTTAGACTTAAAAACGGCGAAATCTCATTTGAAGAAGATAAGATTAAAATTTCAGACAATGCAAAAACACAAAAATATGTTATGCTTGGCAGTAACCTGATTTGTATTTTATGTGTTTGCGGTACTATAATTAATTTTGAACGATTAGGAGATACATCCTATAATTCGTTTTTCTACGCATTGATTATTTTATTTTCTATTATTTTTACAATCACACTTTTAAAGTCAACTAAGACTATTGTATTATCAGATAACGTGAATTCTATAAAAGTAAAACAACGATTTGAGAATACGATACTTGATATAAAACTTAAAAACAACTTAAAAAGACGAGTAATAGGGGGTGGGAATGCTGAAGAACTCAAACATTATATAGAGGAAAATTTCAAAGCAAATTGAGTGAAGGCTATGTTGGGCAGTTAACAACAACTTGTCTCGTCCTTTCGGATATATAGATGAATGAACTAAAGTTGGATCATCTCAGACGCCCGCAAAGCTTTGTGCATTGAATGAAAGGATATACGGAAGGGGTGGGAAAAAGACGGTTTTTGCGAAGACTCTCGTTATGCATTAAAAAAAAAGATTTACAATCTAATCATAGCAAATATTTATGATAAATCTAAATAAAAGAATATTTATTCAAGTCTTAATTCTTTTTCTTATATCGTTTATGAGTTGTAAAGATGATATTCCTGAATTTGAATCACCAGGTATTGATATCTTATCTTATAAGATTTTATCGGATCATACTTGTATTCTAAAAATTGAGGTTAATAAAGGTGCCGGTGCAAAGCTAAAACAACTTTATTTTGAATTTAAAGATATAACTGATACAACAGCCCAGGTTTATAATATTGATTTTCCGATACAGGAAGCAAGTGAATACATCGATTCCTTTCAAATAAAGATACCTGCAAGCAAACACGACTACACTGTTAGGGCTAAACTCAAGTCAGAAAAAAATACCTATGCCAGCTCATCTGTTTTATTACGTTTCTCTTTGAATGTCAATAACGTATTTACTGGTATAAACTATATTGATCTTTATAAAGATGAATATAAGGCTGTATACGTTGATAATGATATTGGCAATGTAGTGAACAGGGGAGATTATTTTCTTATAAAAATATATTATTCAAAAATGCCGTCATCTACAGGAACCTATAAATTAAAACTAAATAATTCTATTCCAATAGAATTAGAAACAAGTTTTAGTGGTTGGTTGTACGACGGTGATATATCGTGGGGGGTAAGAGTACCTGCGGATTTATCGCCCGGTGAATACAGCATTCATATATACGCCGACGGAACTGAATATATTGCTCCATCAAGACTTAAAGTATTGTCGGGCACATCAAGTAAAGTTTCGATTCCCGATTGTCAGGTACTATATTCAACTGGCGGATATCTGTCGTATGAGTTCAATTCATCTTATCTTTCCGGAAATAAGATTTATAACTTTTATCGTTACCCCAACCATGCAGTGTTAGCCTATGATATAACTAAAGATACCTGGGAAACAAAAAAGAATGTAAGTTATTCTGAAAATTATAGTCCACATTCTCATTTTGAACTGAAAAATGTACGGTATAACAACAAACAGTATTTGACTGAGTTTTTGTATGATGAAAAAAATTATAAATTTGTCGGAATTAATATTGTTGAATACGATGAAGTTGCAGATACATGGAAAACAATCACGACTTATCCGGGTGAAGCCTATGATAATTTTGTTCAGTTTGTTTTAGGAAATTGTTTATATATGGGAGGAGGTACTAATGACGGAATTCAGGATGTTAAATCGGACTTTTGGGAATTTAATTTCATCGTAAATAAATGGACAAAAAAGAAAGATATTCCTGAATCGGTGAATGGACGAGTAATAGCATCCTGTAACTCACCTTCTGAAGGATTCATTATTACCAACTATAGGGATTTTTGGAAATATTTACCAGATAATGATGCGTGGATACGGCTACCGACCTTATACTTTGGACCTTATGAACGGAGAACTACGACATTGGTATATGGAAATGATAAAGTTTATCTGGTAGGTGGATTACCTATAGATCACTTAGAACCTGATCTTAACGATGTTTGTGAATACGATATATCGAAAGGAATTTGGAATTTTAAATACGTATCGTCCAGTGGTATTGGGGATACTCCTGCTTTTTATTATAACGACAAAATACTTGTATGTATTAACAGAATTTGGAATTACACTCCTTATTATACTGAAATAAAACCATAATACCATGCGTATATACAATATAATCATTTGGATATTTTTTGCAACAATATTTGTTTCCTGCGACACAAGTATATTTGAGCCAGAAATAAGCTTGCCGACCGAAGTGAATAATCTGGGCGAATTTGAAATAAAATATTCTGTTTCGGCCAGCAATCAGATTTATTTAAGCTGGACAAATTCAGCAAATGCTGTATCATATGATATCTTAATTAACGATACACTTTCGGTATCAAATATCACCAGTACAAATTACACTTTAGCTGGTTTAAGTTCCAATAAGGAATACAAAATATCAATACGTGCGATAAATAAACAGAATTTGGTAAAGATTATCTCACAGAATATTAGAACCATGAGAGAGCTGATTAGTGAAATATATCAAATCAGGTTTGATAAATACGAATATTCCAGATATGATTTTGTCAGATGTATAAAAACCAGTGATAATGGTTTCGTGTTTTTTGGTGAAGCAGAGAAATTAGGAAAAGGCTACAATCTTATTCTGAAAACAGATGAGAATTTTAATATTATTTGGAAAAAAGAAATATTAGATGAACAAGGATTTCATTATATCGTTTCAAATGATCAATATGTAGAGCAATGCAAGAACGGTGATATTTTGATAATGGTTGAAAAAGCAATATTCAGATTAACATCAACGGGTGAATTGTTGTGGAAGATCGATAATTTAATTAATAACTTTCTCGAAGATCTAAGTTACGTAACAGAAATGCCCGATGGTAATTATCTGACAGTGGGAACAACAACAGAGAATAGAACTACAAATATCTTTACACGGTTTTTAGCATATAAATTTACAAAGGAAGGGACAATTATTTGGAAAAATATATCCGGAACTACATATTATAATTATGGGTATTTAGCAGTCACCAATAATGATGGAAGTTTTTTATTGATTGGTACCGTTGAGACAACAGGCGTGACCTCAGATAATTATTCCGATGCTAAATGCGGGTTGTCTTTCGAAAGTATTGATAAAAACGGAAATTTCCTGAAAAATAATACTTTCCCTTACAATGGTATAGCCTTGCCACAATATGTATTATCTACAACTGATGGAAATTATTATATCGTGTGTGCAGGAAGTTATTCTAATTATGTTTATACATTTGAAAGTTATATTGTAAAAATTAAAAAAGACGGAACATTTCTGTGGGAAAGAAGAGGGTCAAAAGATGAAGAATATTATGCTTCACCCAATGCAGCAACAGTTTTAGAAGACAATAGTCTATTGGTAGTTTCGTACCTTGATTACGACAATTATGGAATAAAAGAATTCAGCGACGATGGTAAATTGATAAGCACATGCATATTAAGAAATTACCCAATACCTATTTTAATTGACAAAGATGAAAAAGAGAGATATGTGTTTGTTAGTAAGGAGGGATATATAATTAAAATTAATCCCGACTGAGATTCTAACCATGTCCTTTCGGTGCGATAAATGAACTAAAGTTGGTTCACCTCAGACATCCGCGAAGTTTTGTACATTGAATGAGGATATCCGGTTGGACGAGACATAGCAACCCGACTGAGATTCACAATGACCCGACAATAATAGAATTAAGAGCTGATTTTGATGACTTTAAAAAAATAAGAGACGCATTTCCAAAATAAGACATCACTATAGCGAATGTAAAAGGCAGCCCCTAATACTTATGCTTCCTGCAGTCGGAACGACTCCCTATACATAGGGAACTACGATCTGGCAAGAAAGCGTTGGTTGAACTCCGTTGGGGGAGGTTAAACTCTTTCCCAATCATCCGCAAGTCTTGAATGGATCTATTTACCTGAATTTATGTAAATTTCCTTCCAACATCTTGCTGTTGTTAAATATGTTATTTACCTTTGGGCGGTAATATTGACTATCAACTCATCATATATAAACATGCAACAAACAAACTGAGTAACATCTATTTGTGGGCAGGGGAAAGTATATGCCGGAGTTAGCCACAATAAAAACAGATGCTTAGAAACCGAAAGAAGAGAATTAAAGAAAAGTTGCTTAGTGAGTTTGGAAACTTAAAGCCAGACGCATTTGATTTTGAATACATAGAAAGTTATTTCCGAAAGAAAGACAATTCTACAGCCTTTCATACCCTGTCTGATAAAACCTGTAACGATCTGGATTTTCAGGAATTATTTATGTTTGTCGACCGAACCAACTCAAAAGTAGGACAACAATATCTTTATAATAAGCTAAGGAACATTCCGGCAGACTCAACGAAAGAGATCAGGAATGAAAAACTGTTGGCTGAATTTACGAATAATGCTGACTTTAGAGTATCTGTGCAAAGCCAATTGAGTAAATTGAATGACAGAGAAGTCTATCACATTGCTGCGCTGTTTCAGGATGAAATTCTGCAACCGCCTAAATGGTATTTTGTTGTTCCGCTGTTGTCGTTTGCAAGTGCGCTGTCGTTTATACTGGCATTTTTTAATCCGGTATTCTTTCTTGTAATTTTGGGTTTATCAGTTATCAACATTGTAATTCATTTCTGGAACAAGAAAAACCTGTTCAATTATTTTAGTTCTATTCCACAATTGTCAAAACTCAATGGTGTGGCTCAGGAATTATATAAAAATGACATGTTGAAGGAGATAAATCCGGATTTAATGAAGTCGGCAAGTGTCATTAATAAGGTGAGCAATCGAATGTCGTTTTTCAATCTGGAAGTAGAAATGCAAAGCGACCAGCGCATACTGTTTTGGGCAATATTGGAACTTGTAAAAATTGTATTTCTAATTGAACCCTTATTTTTGTTTGGGACGTTGAAATGCATCGACACAAAACGAAAAGAGATTGAAGATGTATTTCTTTTTGTTGGAGAAGTGGATGCTATTGTATCAATTGCTTCACTTCGCAAGGGGTTGGGCAACTACTGTATGCCGGAAATTATTGATGGACAGAAAAAACTTTCTGCCGTGGAAGTATACCACCCATTAATAGAAGACTGTGTAAAAAACAACCTGAAAGTAAACGATAAATCAATTTTACTGACAGGCTCGAATATGTCTGGGAAAACCTCCTTTATTCGTACCATAGCGATAAATGTAATAACGGGACTAACTATAAATACCTGTTTCGCAGCACATTTTTCGTTGCCAAGGATGCGTGTCTTTTCGGCCATACGAATCAGCGATGATTTAATGAACGACAGAAGTTATTATTTTGAGGAAGTGATGACAATCAAAGAAATGATAGATAAAAGCAACGACGGAAACTTAAACTTGTTTTTGCTCGACGAAATTTTTAAAGGGACGAATACTGTGGAGCGAATTTCGGCAGGCAAAGCTGTTTTATCTTTGTTGAACAAAGAAAATAATATCGTTTTTGTATCGACGCACGACATTGAATTGGCTGACTTATTGAAAAATGAATATGATTTATATCATTTCAGCGAAATCGTTGACAATAAAACAGTTGATTTTGACTACAAGTTGAAAGAAGGAAAATTAAAGAACAGAAATGCCATCAGGATACTTCAAATCAACGATTATCCCGAAAACATTATAAAGGAAGCAATTGAAATATCGGAAGAGCTTGACAAAATTACTGTGGCTAACGCAGGAAGAATGTCTAATGTCAAAAGTCAAAAGTCCGGAGACTGTTGACTTTCGACCTTTGACAATTTGTTGTTATTTTTGATCCAACTCCATGTTTGGCAGGAACAAAGCCATATCTTCGTCCACACTTCCTATTGGTGCAATTCCGAATGCTTTTACCAACACATTAGCCACATTAGGCGAAAGGAAAGCTGGCAATGTAGGTCCGAGGTGAATGTTTTTGACACCCAAATGCAGCAATGCAAGCAATACAATAACGGCTTTTTGCTCGTACCATGCAATGTTGTAAGCAATTGGCAACTCATTGATATCATTCAGTTCAAAAACTTCTTTCAGTTTTAGCGCAATCATCACCAACGAAAAACTGTCGTTACACTGTCCGGCATCCAACACACGTGGAATTCCGCCTATATCGCCCAATGGCAATTTATTGTAACGGTATTTTGCACAACCAGCCGTAAGAATAACCGTATCGGTGGGGAGTTGCTGTGCAAATTCTGTGTAATAGTTACGACCTTTCATGCGACCGTCACATCCGGCCATTACAAAGAACTTACGGATAGCGCCCGATTTCACTGCATCAACTACTTTATCGGCCAACGCAAAAACCTGCGCATGAGCAAAACCACCCACTATCTCACCTGTTTCAATTTCGGTTGGAGCAGCCATTTGTTTGGCGTGTGCAATCATGTACGAGAAATCTTTTGGTTGTCCGTTTACGCCTTCTTCAATGTGCTTAAAGCCCGGGAAACCTGATGAACCTGTTGTATAAACACGGTCGGAATAAGTGGCTGAGCTTTTTGGTGGCACAATACAGTTAGTTGTAAAAAGGATGACACCGTTGAAAGTTTCGAAATCAGTCACCTGACTCCACCATGCACCACCGTAGTTACCCACAAAGTGTTTGTATTTTTTGAAAGCCGGATAATAGTTGGCAGGAAGCATTTCACTGTGTGTGTACACATCAACGCCTGTTCCTTCGGTTTGTTTCAGCAGTTCTTCCATATCTTTCAGGTCGTGACCACTGATCAAAATACCCGGATTGTTGCGAACGCCAAGATTTACTTTGGTAATTTCAGGATTTCCGTAAGTAGTTGTGTTGGCTTTGTCGAGCAATGCCATTACCGCTACACCCCATTTACCTGTTTCGAGCACAAGAGCCGTAAGTTCGTCGGCAGTAAGGGCATCGTTGGTAGTAGCTACCAATGCCTGTTGAATAAATGCATGCACTTCATTGTCGTTGTATCCCAGATTTTGAGCATGTTCTACATAAGCAGCCATCCCTTTCAATCCGTAAATAGTAAGTTCGCGCAAAGAGCGCACATCTTCGTTTTCGGTAGCTAACACGCCTACTTTTTCGGCGATTAGTTCCATTTCGGCTGCGGTAAGAGCTGTCCATGTAAGTAATTCGGTTTTCTCCAATTCTACTTTATTTTCGAGCAAAGCAGCTTTCAGTTGAGAGCGGAGTTTAAATCCTTCACGAATACGATTTACAAAGCGTTCGTAATCAAAGTTCGCGTTGGTGATAGTCATAAACAGACTGTCGGTGATAAAGAGGTTGGCAGCTTCGTTTTCTATTTCGAGCAAACGTAAAGCGGTGGTATAATGCGAGAGACCTTTCAGTTGATAGATTAATAAATCCTGTAGCGCTGATACTTCGGGAGTTTTTCCACAAACTCCCTTTACCTCGCATCCCGACCCTTTGGCTGCCTCCTGGCATTGATAGCAAAACATGTTCATAATTTTTTTTGTTGTCTAAAGTCTATAGTCAAATGTCTATAGTCTTGATTTGTATATGTTTTAAAATTTATTTTTATTGAAAAGAAAATCAAATTCTCAATAATTAATTGTCAATTCTCAATTGTTAATTATGAATTATTAATTATGAATTAATTAAGTCCATTCTTCCTTTAGCACTTCGCCTTTTACTCCAATAACTACTAGTTTTAAAGGAATTTTACGTCCGGCTTCGGCCACAGCTTTTTGAGCCAGACCTAACAATCCGCCACAACATGGAACTTCCATAATAATAACTGTCAGCGTATTGATATGAGAATTAGTAATCATAGCTTTGAGCTTTTCAACATAAGCTTCTTTGTTTGTGTCCAGTTTCGGACAAGCAATTGCCAGCGTTTTTCCGGCAAGAAAACGGTTGTGAAAATCGGCAAAACTAAACGCCACACAATCGGCTGCCAATACAACATCTGCACTGCGAAAATAAACCGCTTCGGGATTCAGTAAATGCAACTGAACAGGCCACTGACGTAACTGAGAGGCTGAGACTGAGGCGGAAGCTGTAGCCATAGTAAAACCTGAAGCGGCGGGTTTGGGAGCTCCGAAACTCATTTCTCTACTTCCGGGACAGCCACCACCTGCATGTTGATGTTGTACAGGCGCTGCTACAGGTTTCGAAGCACATCCGGCACCGCCATGATTGTGCACTTCGGCAAAATCAATTTGTATTCCATTGGCACGCAAATAACCAACGCCTTGTTTCAGATAATCGGTTTCACCATGTTCTTTCAAATGTTTCAGATGGGCAATAATGGTTCGTTCGCCTTTAGGAATCATGCGTTGAATGGTTGCAATTTCATCATAAGGTTCCGCTTCACGTTCTTCGAGGGTAATTGCGCCCACAGGACAATCGCCAATACAAGCACCAAGTCCGTCGCAAAACAACTCACTCACCATACGCGCTTTACCATCTATCATTTGCAACGCACCTTCGTGGCAACCCTGCACACAAGCCTCACAACCGTTGCAAAGCTCTTCGTCAATTTTTATTATTGTTCGTTTCATTTTTCTAATGTCTAATGTCTAATGTCAAGAGTCTAAAGTCTAAAGTCTAATATCAAGAGTCTAAAGTCAATTCATAATTCACAATTCATAAGGCCTGTGCCTGTGCCTTTGCCTTAATCTCTTCATTGGCGCAGCTTCCTGGAATCTAAAGTCTTTTGACCTTAGACTTTTGACCTATTGACATTTATTTAATCATTGTCAGCAACATCTTAAATTGCTCGGTGGCTACTACGGCGTGACGAACATTGGCAGGCATAATAATGCTTTCGCCTACATTAAGAACAAACGACTGTCCATCAATAATCACTTCGCCCACACCATCGAGTACTTGTACAATGGCATCGTAAGGAGCCGTATGTTCGCTTAAAAATTCACCTTTGTCAAAAGCAAAGAGCGTAACATTGCCGCGTTCGTTGCGAATGATGATTTTGCTTACTACCGAACCTTCGGCGTATTGCACTTTTTCTGTCATGCTGAACTTCTCAGCTGTCGGAAATGCTTTGTTACCCCCAACCCCTGAAGGGGAGTTTACAGCTGATTTGTCAAATTGAAATTTATTTTCCATATTTGTATGTATTATTTGTTTTCTGATTTCTTTTTTTTCCTTTCTCCCCTTTAGGGGTTGGGGGTATTTTTAATTACTTTGCAAAAGTATACTTACAGAAACATTTAAAGTGTAACAGTTGTTACAGCTTCAATTAAAACTTACTTTTTCCCTTCAAAAAAATGAAAAATATCGATCCGGAATGGAATAATTTCCGCAATATCGGCGATGGTGGCGATGGCTTTCCTTCCGACATGCAATACAGCATAAAATTTCACGGCAAGAATGAAGTGATTTTCAGGCAGGGCGATTTGTGCGATGCGTTGAATATACTGATGACGGGTTCGGTGAAGACCGAGATGATTACCGAGAATGGAAATTTGATGGGAATTGAAATTATTAATGCCCCACGACCATTGGCGCCGGCCTTTCTTTTTTCGGGAAACAATCGCTTTCCGGTGGATGTAACTACGCTTGAAGAGGTGGAGGTCCTTCGCATTCCCAAAGACGAGGTAATTCGTTTGATGACCACTCAGCCCGAATTTATGCAACAGTTCCTGACGCACAATGCCAACCGCACACAGTTCCTCACCAACCGCCTTCAGTTGCTTTCCATCAAAACGATAAAAGGAAAAATTGCCCATTTCTTATTGGAACAAGCCGGCGAACAGGGCGACACTTTTACGCTGAATCGCAACCAGACCGAACTGGCCGATTTCTTCGGCGTAGCACGCCCATCGTTAGCGCGCAGCCTTTCGGAAATGATTGAAGAAGGTATTATTGCCGTCAACAAAAAAAAATACACTATTCTTGATAAAAAAAAGTTGCGCGAGTTGCTGGTGTGACAAAAGGGGAATGATGCTTGCTCAGCGGTGAGAAAATATTTTTCATGTATGAAAACACATAGCTCCAACCTGAGAAAGCTTTTTTTATGCATGAAAACACATAGCTCTAACCTGAGAAAGCATTTTTTATGCATGAAAACACATAGCTCTAATCTGAGAAAGTACTTTTTATGTATGAAAACACATAGCTCTAACCTGAGAAAGCATTTTTCATAAATATTCGAATTTTCTCAGAGCTGAGAAAGTATTTTGGAAGAACGTAAAACTATCGTCGGAAAGTTGAATGCATCTTGGGTACCAAAAGTTTCAAGTGGGTAGTGGCACTAACCACTTGACTATTTTCTTTCTTTAGCTTAGCTTTGAGATATTTCCAATAATTACGGGTTTTAGCATAATCATCCTGATCGGTAAGCACAGCAACAATATCTAAAACCGAGAACCACCATTTAGCATTTGCTTCGTCCCAAAGGGCACGCACTTCACGGTCGTCAAAAAAACGTATTGATATTTTAGCTTTACTCATTTGTCTTGATTTGATGAAGATATTTGTTGTTGAATAGCAAAATTACAAATTTAAATCAATGTCATTGTTTTTTACGATTGCCCATTAAAACCTGCTATGTGCTCGTAAAGTCAGCCTGTGTGCATAATGTATTATGGCTTCGATATTTTGTAATTTTGTTTTAAAAATAGGTCTTAACCGCAAATTCAAACTGGCTGATAAATATCTCTTTAAATCGCGAAATATTGTTCTGTTCGTAAAAGAGTAACATAGCTTTTTTGTAATCTACAGAGTCGATTGTTCTAAATGAAATGGGACAATGTTTATAGTTCATCAAAATTGCATTACTTACAATTCTTGCTGTTCTCTTGTTGCCGTCCATAAAGGGTTGAATATAAGAAATCAACACCAAAATCAGCAATGCCTTTTCAAATATGTTTTCTTTCATATTCACCAACTTGCAAGCTGATTCCAAAGCCTCTCGTATTTGAAATTCATTGTCAAGCGGTCGATAGTTAGTTCCGGAAATACCAACCCTACGTTTTCTCAGGTTTTTGTCAACAGCCAATTCTTTTATCAAAAGGCTATGAATATCTTCAATTTTAGAAATCTTCAATGGAATTAAATAATCCGGATTTTCGACAATGAAATCTATTGCATCTTTGTGATTCAGAAGCATAATTGCTTCTTCTTTCGTTTTTCCGGCAGCAGTTTCTTTATCCTTAAGTAGTCTCTCAGTTTCCAGCAGAGAGTAAGTATTCCCTTCAATTTGCGACGATTTCCAACTTAAATCAATGGCAAGTCTTTCAAGTTCTTTCCTGTATTCAAATTCTGACAATTGCGAAATATTCTCTGTGTATTTTTGTTGTAAATCCGAAAGTTTCTTAAGCTCTGTTTCGCTATAAATGGCTGTATTGCCTAACAAATCAAAAACCTCTAAGTTGAACTCTTCTTTAATTTGTCTTTCGTCTATTTCTTTTTCGTAATAACTTTCTAAATCAATCGAATACAACAGTTCATAAGACGGTGAAATAAAGTATCTTGTTCCTTTTCCTTTCCCTTCCGAGATTATGAATTTCTCTGTTAGTAGTTGAGTTAGAATTCGTTTAACTGTCGCATAGCTAATCGAAGCTGCAAACTCTTTGTGAATTTCGCCCGAAGAACAATTTGCATTGTTCCGAATGAAATTTAGAATTTCTATTTGTCTCGTTTCTGGCATAATTTGTATTTTTAGCTCACAAACATACAAAATATAGCTCACTTTTCAGCACAAACGAGCTTTATTTTTTCTTATAATGAGCCATAACATCAATATACTCATTGCCCATATTTCTCTTATACACCTACAAATATCATTGCGTTTATGTTGTCGTATGTGTTGCAGCTTGTTATTTTTTCGTCCAAAGGTAAAAAACATATTTAGCAGCAGCAAGGTTTTTGGAGGAAATTTACACAAAATCAAAAGAATAGGGTATTGAAGGGAAGGAAGAGAATGATTGGTGGAAGTTATTTTCTTTCGGGTGGATATATAAAACAAAAAGAGATGCTTTTTTTTGAAGCATCTCTTTTTTGTTTGAATGAAAGCATCAAAATGAGCGACGAAGTCGTTGCTCTCCTTTGATTTGAGTTTTGTTAGTAGGCCCGGGCAAAGACCACTCGTTGTGCCGAAGGTTTACCGGTAACCATACAAGTTCCCGGAGTTTTATCACCATCGAGTGGGATACAGCGGATAGTAGCCTTTGTTTCTTCCTTGATTTTTTCTTCTGTCTCGGGTGTTCCGTCCCAATGACACATCAGGAAGCCTCCTTTTTCGATTTCAACTTTAAATTCGTCGTACGAATTTACTTCGCGGGTAACGGAAGTGCGGAAATCTACTGCTTTTTTGAAAATGGTGGCCTGGATATCTTTGAGTAATGCGGCAATGTAATTTTCGATGCCTTCCATCTGTACCGTTTCTTTTGTCAGGGTATCACGACGGGCAACTTCCACAGTACCGTTTTCGAGGTCGCGTGCACCAATGGCCAGACGAACAGGAACGCCTTTGAGTTCGTATTCGGCAAATTTCCATCCTGGCTTTTTGTTGTCGTTGTTGTCGAATTTCACGCTGATGCCCATTGCTCTTAAGGCCGGAATCAGTTGATTCACTTTTTCGCTGATGGCGGCCAGTTGTTCTTCGTTTTTATAAATTGGTACAATCACTACCTGGAAAGGAGCGAGGTTAGGAGGGAGCACCAAACCATTGTCGTCGGAGTGCGTCATGATAAGCGCACCCATCAAACGGGTAGAAACACCCCACGAAGTAGCCCAAACATAATCAAGCTTATTGCTCTTGTCAACAAAAGTAACATCGAAAGCTTTGGCAAAATTCTGACCTAAGAAGTGCGAAGTACCGGCCTGTAATGCTTTTCCGTCCTGCATAAGCGCTTCGATACAAAAAGTTTCGAGTGCGCCGGCAAAACGTTCGTTAGCCGATTTTACACCTTTCAGCACCGGAACAGCCATAAAGCGTTCGGCAAAATCGGCATACACTTCGAGCATTTGTTTGGCTTCGGCTACGGCTTCCTGCTCGGTGGCATGTGCTGTGTGACCTTCCTGCCACAGAAATTCGGCCGTACGAAGAAACAAGCGCGTACGCATTTCCCAACGCACCACATTGGCCCATTGATTTACAAGAATGGGAAGGTCGCGGTAGGACTGAATCCAGTTTTTATATGTACTCCAAATAATTGTTTCGGAGGTAGGACGAACGATTAATTCTTCTTCGAGTTTTGCATCGGGATCCACTATAAGTCCTTTTCCGTTAGGGTCGGCCATAAGGCGATGATGCGTAACCACAGCACATTCTTTGGCAAATCCTTCCACATGTTCGGCTTCTTTGCTCAAAAAAGATTTGGGAATAAACAATGGAAAATAGGCGTTCACATGTCCGGTTTCTTTGAACATGCGGTCGAGTTCAGCCTGTATTTTTTCCCATATTGCATAACCATAAGGCTTTATCACCATGCAGCCGCGCACTGCCGAGTTTTCGGCCAGGTCGGCTTTTATCACCAAATCATTGTACCATTGCGAGTAATTTTCACTTCGCGAAGTAAGTTCTTTTGCCATTTCTGTATATTGTTTATCTATTTACTGTTTAAAGTTTTGGAGTGCAAAGGTAATTAATTTTTATGAAAACGTCAACAAAAGACCTGTGTAACTGTGTAAGTGTTGAATTGTTAAACTGTTGAATAATTGAATAACTGATTAATTGAATTGTTGAATTGTTTTACTTCAGTAACTTCTTAACTTCAATTTTAACTTCTTATTCTTTAACCCGAAACCTCCCTCATTTTTCAGGAGGCAGGCTCGAAACCCGAAACTTTTCCCACTATGCGTACAATTCTATAAATTTAATTACTTTTGAACTCATCAAAATTAAGACAGGTATGAAACGTATATTTTTAATTGTAACTATATTGAGTGTAATGAGTGAATTGTCGGCAAAGGAAAATTATAATTTTTTGGTTGGTACTTATACAAGTAAAACTTCGAGCAAAGGGATTTACAACTTAAGTATCAATGTTGTGAAGCAGGATATTAAAATAAATGTGGCTGCCGAAAATGTGCAGGACCCGAGCTATCTGGCCATTAGTCCCGACAGGAAAAACGTATATTCTATCAGCGAACGGGGCGAAAGTAGTATGATCAGCGCTTTTGTGATGGACGCAAAAACGGGAAAACTTACACTACTCAATCAAGTGCAGGCAGCTGGCGCCGATCCTTGTTATGTGACTGTTTCGAAACAACATGTGATCACGGCTAACTACAGCGGCGGAAGTGTTGGTGTGTTTGCCCGAAGCGCCGATGGCTCGTTGAGCGAAGTCGTTCAAACCGTTCAGCACACTGGGAATGGCATTGATCCGGTGCGACAGAAAAAACCTTATGTCCATCAAACTATTTTTTCGCCTGATATGCGCTTTATGTTGGTCAACGACCTTGGTACCGATTATGTCACCGCTTATCGTTATCAGCCTTCATCAACCGAAGCTGTGTTGACCGAAACAGACCGCTTGAAAGTGAAATTAGGCAGTGGTCCGCGTCATTCGGTATTCAGTAAGGATGGAAAATACCTGTATTTACTTCAGGAAATGGATGGAACAGTATCGGTCATTGGTTTCAACAACGGAAAGCTTGAGCTGCTCGACGAAACAACGGTGGTGAAGAAAGAAAACATTAAGACCGGAGCTGCCGATATTCACATCTCGCCCGATGGAAAGTTTTTATATGCCACCAACAGGGGCACAGCCAATGATATCACTTGTTTTGCTATTCGGAAGGACGGAAAGCTTTCTTTTATAGACCAAACTTCGGTACTGGGCGATGGTCCACGTAATTTCACAATTACAAAGGATGGAAAATACCTGTTGGTAGCTAACCAGCGGACGCATCAGATTGTAGTTTTTAAACGCAACAAAAAAACCGGAACCCTTACGGATTCCGGCATTAAGATGGAGCTTCCTGCTCCGGTTTGTTTGCAAGAATATTGATGTTAATGTTCGTGCGACGAAAGAATGATAATGGCAACGCCCAAAAGAATCATTAGTATCTGAATAATTGATTCTTTTGGTTTGGTTTCTTTGTGCATTTCCGGGATCAGATCGGCCATCGAAACATAAAGGAAACTTGCCGCTGCAATAGCGATAGTGTAAGGAATAAATGCTTGTATCTGATCCAGTAAGAAGTAAGCCAAAATGCCGGCAACGAGCGAACTACTTCCCGAAAGCAGATTGTAAAACAATGCTTTTTTACGCGAAAATCCACTTTTAATAAGGATGCCAAAATCGCCAAGTTCCTGAGGAATTTCGTGTAAAACCACCGAAATGGTGACAAAAAATCCTAATTCGGGCGAAGTGAGAAACGAGGCGGCAATTACCACGCCATCGATGGCATTGTGAAAAGCATCGCCAATGATAATCATGGGAGCTGCTGCATGGTTTTGCCTTTCGCAGTCACTATTGTGGCAGGTGCGCCAAAGTATAATTTTTTCGAGCACAAAAAAGAAAAGAATACCGATCAGTACCCATAAAACCAAATCGTGCAGGTCCAGGGTTTCGGCAGCTTCGGGTATCAGTCCCAGCAAAGCCGATGCAAGCAGCGTTCCGCCGGCAAGGTAGAGCAAATAGCCCGAAATCTTCCCCAGCCATTTATTGTTGAGTAACAGCAGTGATCCACTTAGCGCCACACTACCCACACTGGCCGCAGTTAAAGCTAAAATAGTGTATAAAAGTACTTCCATATCTTATGTGTTTGAAAAAAATTATTCAGTCAGTTAACGTTGAATTATGCGTAATAGTTTTTGTTTTATTAAAAGTATTTTCCTGAATGTTTTCGTCGCTCCAAATAATTTTTGCCGGATAAAAAACAACATACATCTTTCGCCCGGTGTCAGAGATTTAAGGTTACGCATTTCTTCGGCAAAGAACATATCAGCGTATTTTTTGCGCAAAGCTACTGAATTAGTATCGAACATCAATATCACTTTACATCGCACTTTTGCTAATTCGGTGATATGTGGCTCGTTGGGAAAACAATTTTGCTGAATTAAAAATTCATCCAAAAGTTTCCAAAAGAGCAATACATTTTCGAAGTGCATTTCTCCTTTTGTTTTGGTAATGGCATTCACATTATAATGAACGTAATGATAAAATCCCCGATTGACTTTGATTATTTTTTCGGCAAAATAAAACAGCCGTATCATTGTGTGTCTATCTTCCAGGTAATTAAGTCCATTCGGCGGTTGACATTCATTTCTGTTATACAATGTCCGTCTTATCAGTTTGTTGCATAAATAGGAGTGCGAAGCTTCGTCAAGCACAATATCTCTGAAATGCTCGGTCGGATCGTCCGAAAGATAATCGGTTCGGTAAACAGTTCGGTCGCCATATTCCATAATGATATCCGAAACCACTATGTCGGCATTATGCGAAACAGCTTCGCTGTAAAGTACTTCAACCATATCAGGATCAATGTAATCATCACTGTCCACTACCAAAACGTAATTGCCTGTTGCATGGCTAAGGGCAGTTTTTCTTGCAGAGGCAAGTCCTTTGTTTTGTTCGTGTTGAATGATTCTGATCTTGCCTTGCAGAAACGGGTATTTTTCAATTACTTCGAGCAGCTTTTTCACACTGTCGTCAGGGGTGGCATCGTTTACAATAATGAATTCCACTTCGTCCCGAAAAGTTTGTTCGAACAAGCTATGAGCACATCTCTGTATGTATGCCGATACATTGTAAACCGGAATCAGTATTGACACTTTAGGATTCATAGCAATTTATTTTTGTGGATAAGATATTTGCTGTAGGCTATTTCGCTAAAGCCCGAAAGGCTTAGTGCCACTACAACTACCATTATGCCCGAAGTAAGAAAGAGGGCCGGGATGCAAAAAACTACAAATGAAATAAGCGCAACAATCTGATTACGAGTTACAAAATAATATTTGTTTTGAGGTACAAATACAAAATTAATATAACAACCTACCACAAGCCATGTAAGCACAGTAAAGCTGAGTACGATGGCCAAAGGGTAGGCGTCAGTCATTTCTTTTCCTCCAAGCAACCAAATAATCCAATACCCGAATAGGGCAATAAAAAGTACTACCGCCAATCCAATTATTGTTTCATATTTTTCAATTTTTTTAATTGTTTCGGACTTAATATCTTCTATCACCTTGGGAAACAACGCCGTATTTATGCTCATTGTGAGCATTCGGGGCAGCATAATAAGTTTGTTGGCAAGGTCGTATAAAGCCACATCTTTCATTCCGAAGCAGGCGCCGATAATAATTGTTACGCTTTCCTGCTTGATGGTACCGGCTGTTGACGACCAGAAAAAAGGCATGGCTTCTCTGAAATATGCAGTTAGTTTCTTTATGGGTTGAAGCCTTATAGTAAGGTTTTCGTGGCGGATAAGATAAATGTACAAAGCAAGAGCCGGAAGCACAACCGATAAGGTAGCAACGAAAGCATATGGGAGCAAATCATCCGACGAGCGTACTAAAATAAAAATAAATGGTAACGATAAAATGCGTGATGCAAGCTGAAAATAAGTGACAATCTTCATTTTTTGTACACCCTGAAAATACCATACAGGAAAAAGAATCTCGCTTAAAATTTGAGCATATGCAATTATAAACAGGCTTTTATGTTCCTTTAGCAACGGAACTGTGAGTAAAAGGCCTATGAATATAACTAAGCTTACGATTCCTAAAAGGATCTTTGATGTAAAAACAGAAGAAACAACATCGCTTTTAATCTGCAGATTATCCTTGTTCTGAGCTATGGCTTTCACGCCCGGAAAACTAAAGCCAAACGATACAATGCCAATAAAATAAGACGCCGTGGCAATGGCAAAAACATATAAACCGTAACTCTCGGAGCCAAGCACCCTGATGAGGTAAGGGTAAATTAGGACACCGAATGCCGAACTGATGATTTGGAGAGCAGTCATGAAAAAATAGTTCTCCACTACTTTTCCATTGCTTTTAAATCTCAGCTTTATGTTTTCTACTTGTTTCATTTATCAATTTTTCAAAACAATAACTGCCACGAAGATATTGTTGGAAATCGTTTATTGTTGAGCATTGCCCATTGCACCGGTAGCTTTTCATGTTCTTTCCAAATTATTCAGAAAGTATTTGTTTATAGATTGAAAATAAACGTTCACCCACTGCGCTAAACGAGTATTTATTTCTGGCTTGATTTGCTATCGAAGCTGCATCGTAAGTTCCATAGTTGTCCAGCATCCAAAGTATAGCATCGGCTAGCCCTTTTTCGTCGTTGCGCTCGACAAGAATTCCATTCCCGGCGTCAATATGTTCCGAAATACCGCCAACATTCGACGATATAACAGGTTTTCCGCACACAAGGCTTTCTGATATAACGACCGGAATATTTTCATAATTCGAAAACATAACCAGAAAATCACTTTTCATAAACAATTCGGCAAGATTTTCGCCCTGAAGCATTCCTGTAAATACAACAGCTGTGTTAAGCAGCTCTTTTTCGGCGGCTTTGCCTTGTATCAGGTCGAAATCGGTTCCGGTTCCGACCATATAAAGTACAAAATCCTGTCGGGTTTTATATATTTTATCAACTACATGTAGTAGTCCACTCAGATTCTTTTGTTCATCGTCGAAGCAACTTACATTGAGCAGTATTTTTTTATCACTTTTCGTAATTGCTTTCTCAGCGAAAAAAAAGTTGTCTACCACATTGTTTACAACAATATAATTTGAATTTTGCATTCCATGACGCATCATGTTCGATTGTAAATGAGCGGTTACAGGCATAACAGCAGCAGCTTTGCGCGCCACCAGTTGACTTATCAGTTTATGAAAATAATTATCGAAAGTTTTGGTTCTGAAATAGCGGGTCCAGTGTTCAATGACTACATAAGGCTTTCTGTACAACAATTTGTAGATATAAGCGACCACAGCAGTTCGGGTAAATACATTTGCTTGTAAAATGTCTGGTTTTCCCCACATACTATGCAAAAGATGAAAACCTTTTACGTACGCTTTCGCAAAATTCAACAATACTTCTGTCCTTCTGAAATACCTGCGATGAGAAGCAGGGAAATATACAATGATTTCGGTAATATTATTGTCAGTATTTGTTGTAATTTCTGTTTTATCGATATTTTTATCTACCACCACATAAAGCACGGCCACTTTAGCGTATTTGGCTACCGCTTCGGCATGTTTACGTACAAACAATCCCGACATTAGGTCGTTTCTGTTTGGATACCAGGCAGATAAAAAAAGTACTTTAGTCATAATAATATTATATTCTTCCCACCAAAAAATCGGGACGGAATTTTTTTAATATATAATAGGGTTGATTTTCGCCGCCGAATCCTTTATAAAAACGTGCAATTCCTTCGATTTTCGACCCTTCGAAATCAATAATTTTATCCGTCCCGGCAAAAGTTCTTATCAAGTTGTCTATCATCAGAAACATGGCTGAAGTTTTTTTAGCTTCGGCATTCGAAACCGGTAATAGACATACAATCCGCTTGCCGGAATAGAAATGACATATACCTGCAATTAATTCATTTTTCGTATTGTAAGCGCCACTTATTGTAATCATCTTGTTTTTTGTTCCGGCAGTCAGTAGTGGCCGATAAGCCGATTTAATAACGGCAATGGCAGTGGGATTCACTTGCGAAAATAAATCTATAAACTCGTCAACTCCAATTTTTTCTACAATTCGGAGATCGCTTTTGCGCGCTTTTTCAATGTTCCGAACAGTGTTTTTGCTGTATTTCTGCTGTATGTTTTCGTAAGGGTTGTCCAGTTTCAGTACGTAGTTGGGCAATTTTGTAACCTCAGTATTGAAGTTACGTTCATTCATATTTAGCTCGTAACTGTAATATGGTATATTCTTGATAAATAGCTGAATAACTTCATTGCAAATCTCGCTTTTCGAAAAAATTCCGAGTTGCTGCGTCAGCACCGGCTGAACAAGATAAGGTATTTTGTATTTTCGTTTTACGGGCAGTGGCATTACGAACTCATAATCGTCGGTCACCAAAGCTTCCCATCCCGGCGAAACAATATCGAGATACCATGAATATGCATATCCCAAATGATTTGCCGATGATAGAATTGTATCATCCCATTTCCTGAAATCGATGTGTTTGTGTTGTAAATGGTGGATTTGCATAAAAGAAAAGTTTGGCAAACAATTAAAAACAAAAGTAACAATTTTTGCAAATTAAACGGTAAATAAATCGTTTTATTTCGCAGTGTAACCCTTCAAATTTTGTGCCTCTTTGTGTTATTGCGAATTATTTTAAGTATGCATTTGTTTTTATTAAAATAATGAAGTAATTTTGGGAACTAATACGAATCCGATTTTTAATTATGGCCAAAGAAATAGTAACTAATTCAGGTGTAATGTACAATGCACTCACCAATGGGAGTAAAATTGTAGGTAAAATTGTTGCCGACAGCGATTTCAGGATTGATGGTGAGGTAGAAGGAGAAATTATTTGCAGTGGCAAAGTAATTATAGGACCCAACGGAATACTTAAAGGTTCGATCTCCTGCTCAAATGCCGAAATTGTGGGTACAGTGTTGGGCGATATTGTAGTGAACGATGCGCTGACCTTGCGAAGCACAGCCAATATCAAAGGCGATGTAAAAACAAAGGTGCTCGTTGTAGAGCCTAATGCTGTTTTCAACGGAACCTGTTCGATGCGCGATAATATAAAAGTTGACGCTGAATAAATATGACGTTATGATATTCAATATAAAACAACGTTGGGGGACATCACTCCGACGTTTTTTTGTTTTTTTTAATGAACACAAAAATTTAAATACAAGATGAAATATAGTGCTTTTGTTGTTGAAGAAATAGATGCTGAATTTGTACAGAGTATCCAAACGCTTGATACTGATTCATTGCCCGAAGGCGAAGTGCTTGTACGTGTTGAATATTCTTCACTAAATTATAAGGATGCCCTTTCGGCTACAGGAAACAAGGGAATTACCAAAAAGTATCCGCATACTCCGGGTATCGATGCTGCCGGGGTGGTGGTTAGTTCTACTTCTGAATTGTTTTCGGAAGGCGATAAGGTAATTGTTTCAGGAAACGATCTGGGCATGAACACTCCCGGTGGTTTTGGTCAGTACATACGTGTACCGGCAGCGTGGGTGGTGGCTTTGCCCGAAGGATTGACTTTGAAGGAAGCAATGATAATTGGTACAGCCGGTTTTACAGCCGGTATTTCGCTTACCCGCCTTACCGAACTTGTAAAACCCACAGATGGAAAAATCATAGTGTCGGGAGCAACAGGAGGAGTAGGTTCAGTAGCTGTTTCGCTGCTTTCGAAACTTGGATATACGGTAGTGGCCATTTCGGGCAAAGAAAAAGAACATGAGTATCTTTATCAACTGGGTGCAAGCGAAATCATTGCCCGTTCGGAGTTTCAGGAGCTGGACAAACGTCCGATGCTTTCGGCGCAGTTTGCCGGTGGAGTCGATACAGTGGGCGGACCGATACTCGAAAAAATGCTAAAATCAGTACAACCACTCGGCGCAGTTACAACCTGTGGTAGCGTTTCGGCTACTCAATTGAATATGACGGTTTTTCCGTTTATTCTCAGAGGAATAAGTTTAATTGGCATATCAGCGCAAAACTATCCGATGCCTCTGCGCAAAATATTATGGAACAAAATGGCCAACGAGTTCAAACCACTCAATTTATTAGCGCTTTACAATGAAATTTCTCTCGAAGAAATAAAACCTGCCATAGACTTAATTTTGCAGGGAAAGCTGAAGGGGAGAACTATAATAAAGTTTTAAATGTTATTTAAAAGTGTATGCTTGTCTTACATAAAGCTGTAAATAAAATAAAACAATAAACATTTTGTTTGTAAAACCAAATAAACAAGCACCATTAAATTTTTGATAAAGGTATTTCATTAATCAAAAAAAAAGTGCAATTTTGCAATCAGATAGCATCAATATAAATTTTCAATCTCAAAACTTTTCTCCCGAATGGCATTAGCGAATGAGAATTACCTGAAAACTCCTGAAATCTATTGTTTCGACGAAATAGAGAAACGCGTTAACGCCTATAAAGTACTACATCCCGGCATTAAAATTATCCGACTCGGTGTTGGCGATGTCACTCGTCCGCTGCCTAACGAAGTAGTTCAGGCAATGCATGTGGCTATCGACGAAATGGGTAAGGCCGAGACATTCAGGGGGTACAGTCCGCCTCAGGGCTACGATTTTTTGATTGAAAAAATTCTGAAAGAATACCGCACATTGGGCGTTAACCTCGATAAAGAAAGTGTCTTTATTAACGATGGCGCTAAGGCTGACATCGGAAATATCGGACATGTGTTGGGGCGCGATAATATAATTGCTATTGCCGATCCGGTTTATCCTGTCTACGAAAATGCCACAATTATGAGTGGTAGAGCAGGATTTCTGAACGACGAGCAGAAATGGAGCAATGTGGTGTATCTTAAATGTACCGAGGAAACCGGCTTCATTCCCGAATTACCTACCGAAAAGGTGGATGTAATCTATCTTTGTAATCCTAACAATCCCACCGGCACAACAATGAATAAAGCCATGTTGAAGCAATGGGTGGATTATGCCATTGAACACGAAAGTATCATTATTTATGATGCTGCGTACCAATCCTATGTGGTCGAACCGGATGTGCCCCGCAGTATTTACGAAATCAAGGGTGCCAGAAAAGTAGCCATCGAAATACGTAGTTATTCCAAAACAGCCGGTTTTACCGGACTCCGTTGCGGATTTTCGGTATTCCCACAGGAACTAATGGTCTACTCTCAAATGGGTGAAAAAGTTCCGTTTATAAAACTGTGGAGCCGACGCAATGCCAATTACACCAATGGAGTTTCGTACATTGTTCAGCGTGGAGCTGAGGCCATTTATTCGCGCAAAGGTAAAAATGAAGTAAAGGAACTTGTCAATTATTATCTTTCCAATGCCGGCATCATTCGTCAAGAGCTTTTAGATGCCGGGCTCGAAGTGTATGGTGGCATCAGTTCGCCCTATGTTTGGTTTAAAACACCCGACAATCAGCCCTCGTGGAAATTCTTTCAACAGCTGTTATATGAATTTCAGATTGTGGGGACACCCGGAGTGGTTTTTGGTCAGTCGGGCGAAGGATTTATGCGTTTTACAGGTTTCAGCAGTCGCGAAGGTACGCTTCAGGCGATGGAACGACTTAGAGGAAAGTTGTAAAGAAATGATGGGAAAATACTGGTTAGCCTTTAGCTTTTCAGTAATAGTTACTAAAAAACTTATGTAATCTTAATATAAAATTTATTATATGTGTGGAATTGTAGGTTATATTGGTAAGCAGCAAGCTTACCCGATTTTGATTAAGGGACTCCAACGCCTTGAATACCGTGGGTACGATAGCGCTGGTATTGCTTTGATGAACAACGGAAATCTGAACGTGTACAAAGCCAAAGGAAAGGTTGTTGATTTGGTTAGATTTGCAGAACAGCAGGATATACAGGGAACTATAGGGATAGCACATACCCGCTGGGCTACGCATGGCGAACCGAATCAGGTAAATGCACATCCTCATTATTCGCAATCGGAAGAACTGGCGCTGATTCACAACGGCATTATCGAAAATTATGCGGTGTTGAAAGAAGGTTTGAAAAAGCATGGTTTCACCTTTAACAGCGAAACCGACACAGAAGTGCTGATTCAGCTCATCGAATATGTAAAAAAATCGAACAATGTAGATTTAACTACAGCTGTTCAACTCGCACTTAATCAGGTAGTCGGCGCTTATGCTATTGCCGTTATTGAAAAAGGAAAACCCGACATCATTGTAGCTGCACGCAAGGGCAGTCCTTTGGTAGTTGGTATTGGCGAAGGCGAATTTTTTATAGCTTCGGATGCTACGCCTATTGTTGAATATACAAATCAGGTAGTGTATGTGGGCGACGAAGAAATTGTTACACTTGAACGTGATAAGGAAATTAAAATAAAGACGATTTCGAATGTTGAGAAAACGCCGGAGATAAAAAAACTTGAAATGACCCTGAGTCAACTTGAGAAAGGCGGTTTTCCACATTTTATGATTAAAGAAATTTTCGAACAACCCCAAACGCTGAGCGATAGTATGCGCGGACGTGTGAATGTGGACGAGAATAACATCACCCTTTCGGGTTTTATCGACAATAAAGAAAAGTTTCTGAATGCCAAACGTATTATCATCACTGCTTGCGGCACATCATGGCATGCGGGTTTGATTGGAATGTATGCCATTGAAGAATTTGCACGTATTCCTGTAGAAGTGGAATATTCTTCCGAATTCCGTTATCGTAAGCCTGTGATTAACAAGGATGATATTGTAATTCCGATCTCGCAATCGGGCGAAACTGCTGACACACTGGCTGCTGTGGAATTGGCAAAATCGAAAGGCGCTTTTATTTTTGGTATTTGTAATGTGGTGGGAGCATCCATTCCCCGAAACACACACTCGGGTTGTTATACCCATGCCGGCCCTGAGATTGGTGTGGCATCTACAAAAGCATTCACGGCCCAGGTAACTGTACTTACAATGCTTGCGCTGATCATTGGACGTGAAAAAGGAACATTGTCAGAAGAACAGTACCTCAGAACGGTACAGGAATTAGGACGTATCCCTGAAAAAATAAAGTATATTCTGAATCAGAACGATGCCATTGCTCAATTTGCAAAGACATTTACTTATGCACAGAATTTTATTTATATGGGACGTGGCTATAACTTCCCTGTAGCCCTGGAAGGTGCATTAAAACTGAAAGAAATTTCGTATATCCATGCCGAAGGATATCCGGCTGCCGAAATGAAACATGGACCAATTGCTTTGATAAGTCAGGAAATGCCTGTGGTGGTGATTGCTACCAGTGCCGGAATGTACGATAAAGTAGTGAGTAATATACAGGAAATTAAAGCTCGTAAAGGAAAAATCATTTCGGTAATTACCGAGGGAGATACTGTGGTGAAGAACCTTTCGGATTACAGCATAAGCATACCTGATACGGAGGAATGTCTGGTGCCTTTGCTGGCTGCTATCCCTTTACAACTGATGGCTTATCATATAGCTGTTGTAAAAGGTTGCGATGTGGATCAGCCGCGCAATCTGGCAAAATCGGTAACCGTAGAATAATACGTATAAATAAGCCCCTGCATCCGTGTCGGGGTTTTTTATTTCATCAGAATAAAATTTAAAAAAACAATAAATACTAATTATTAGTTGTTAACTATCAATTAATTATGTGCGGAATAGCAATGGTAAGGCTTCTGAAGCCGTTGGATTATTATCAAAAGAAATACGGAACGTGGCAATACGGTTTGCAGAAAATGTATTTGCTTATGGAAAAGCAACATAACCGTGGACAGGAAGGTGCCGGACTGGCAACCGTAAAACTTGACGTTTCTCCTGGCGAAGAATATATATGGCGTGATAGGGTAGAAGGAAAAAATGCTATCCAGGAAATATTTGCCGGAATAAATAAGACTTTGTCAAATGCAACCGTTGAGGTGTATTCCGACCCCGATAAAGCCAAACTTGAATTGCCTTTTGCCGGCGAGCTTTATATGGGGCATTTACGTTACAGCACCACCGGAAAAAGCGGTTTACAATACGTTCATCCGTTTTTGCGCCGTCATAACTGGAAAAATCGCACCATGTTATTGGCAGGTAATTTTAATTTGACAAATGTTGATGAGTTGTTCGATCATTTGACGCTGAAAGGTCAGCACCCGCGCGACAAGGGCGATACTTTTCTGATGCTCGAATCTTTAGGCTTTAAGCTCGACAAAGAAGTTCAAAAAGAATATGATAAGCTAAAGCAACGTTACACCAACGATCTGATTATTACTGCTAAAATAGAAGAACAACTGGATATTGCTTCTTTTATACGTAAATCGGAAAAAATGTGGGATGGCGGTTATGCTATATGTGGTATGCTGGGGCATGGCGATTCTTTTGTTTTCCGTGACCCTAAAGGTATTCGCCCTGCTTTTTATTATGCCAATGATGAAATCGTGGTTGTTGCTTCCGAACGTCCTGTTATTCAGACAGCCATGAATGTAAAGGAGGAAGATGTACATGAGTTACTTCCCGGAAGATCGATGATTATAAAGAAAAACGGTACGATAAAATTTGAGACAATACGCCCGGCTGCCGATGAACTTGCCAAATGCTCATTCGAACGGATCTATTTTTCGCGCGGTAGCGATATCGATATTTACAAAGAACGTAAAAAATTAGGTGAATCGCTAAGCAAATCTATTTTAAAGTCGATAGAGAATGATGTGAAAAATACAGTGTTTTCTTTTATTCCTAATACTGCCGAAGTTGCTTTTTATGGTATGACGGACGGAATAAAAGAAGCAACTCAACAGTCGATAAGAGTAGAGAAAGTGCTGATTAAGGATATAAAATTACGTACATTTATTTCGACCAATCTGGAGAGAGACGATCTGGCCACGCACGTTTACGATGTCACTTACGGTTCTATCCGTCGCGGGAAACAGGATAATCTGGTGGTTATCGACGATTCTATTGTGAGAGGTACTACGCTTAAACAGAGTATTCTTACTATCCTGAATCGACTTGAACCCAAAAAAATAGTGATTGTTTCATCCTCGCCACAGGTGCGTTTCCCCGATTATTATGGCATCGACATGGCTAGCATGAGCGAGTTTTGCGCTTTTAGAGCGGCCATACAATTGTTGAAAGAAACAGGCCGTCAAATTGTAATTGACGAAGTATATCAAAAATCCAAAGCG
Organism: uncultured Paludibacter sp.; assembly: GCA_963678465.1. GTDB lineage: Bacteria > Bacteroidota > Bacteroidia > Bacteroidales > Paludibacteraceae > Paludibacter. The sequence goes on along the minus strand of OY782858.1, from coordinate 1,267,774 downwards.
CAGGAAAATCTTCCGAAAGAAGAAGTTGTAAATTATGTAACCGAAATTTACAAACCTTTCACACAGGAGGAAATATCAGCGCAGATTGCCAAAATGCTTACGCCTGCCGAAGTGGATTGTCCCGTGGAACTCGTGTATCAAACTATTGATGGGCTACATACTGCCTGTCCGGATCACAGAGGAGATTGGTATTTTACAGGTAATTATCCTACACCTGGTGGCAATAGGCTTGTGAATAAGGCTTTTATAAATTATTACGAAGGGAAGGAGTTGATTTAATCTTCTGCCTGTTTTTAAACTTAAAACATTATGAATAGCGGAAATTTTATTTTCGAAAATCAGACTGAATGGGTTCAGATAAATGAAAAAATGCGTCGTCAGGTACTGGGATACGACGAGAAAATGATGCTTGTAAAGATTGAGTTCAAAGCAGGAGGGATAGGTTATGTGCATCAGCATGAACATTGCCAATGTACTTATGTGGTGAGTGGCGCTTTCGAATTTCAAATAGGGGAGGAGACGCGTCTTGTAAAAGCCGGTGATGGACTTTATATGGAGCCAAATGTGCTGCATGGTGTTAAATGTATAGAAGAAGGAGTGCTGATAGATACTTTTAGCCCAATACGGCTGGACTTTCTAAAATAAAATAATTTTGAAACGAAAAAAACTCTGTAAATGTCTTATTTGCAGAGTTTTTTTTTGTTTGTTTGCAAGTCTTGGATTTCATGTGTTTTAAATTAGAAATATGAATGCCAATTCTTGTTTCATCAAAATATATGAAAATTAATAGAAATGAAATTATCTAAAAACATTTTTAAATTTTAGTGAAAATTTCTTTTGAATTTAAAACTCTTTCTTTATTTTTGCAAAGTAATGCTTTGTAGTGATATTTTTGCATTAACATAAAGCCACTTCGTACGATCTGTCGTTTTTCCACTTTTCCTGTAAAATCTGTTTTGGGAGTCGACAGTCAACTGTTTCCGTGTTTTAAATTACAATAAATCAATATAATAATTTGTAAACTTATGGTTGAATTTGAGTTAAATAATAAGGAATTGCTACGTCTTGTAAGTGAATGGGAACTCAGGTTACTCAGTCTCCCCGAAAAAGTAATATGCAACCGCAGGAATATTCAGAACAGGACAATCAAGCAGATAGTGGGACATATGGTCGATTCAGCATCGAATAATACCCACCGAATCATTCATTTGCAATACAATGCGTCTCCACTGATTTATCCTGATTATGCCAATCTGGGGAACAACGACAGATGGATTTCCATTCAGAATTACCAGAATGAAAACTGGGAAAATCTTGTGCAGTTATGGAAGTATTCGAATCTTCATATCGCGCATGTGATCGACAATGTGAATCCCGAAAAACTGAACAATGAATGGATTTCAGCGCTTCAGCAACAGGTATCGCTCAAAGCAATGATACTTGATTATCTAAGTCATTTTAAACTGCATTTGAACGAAATAGAAGATCTTATCAGTTATAAATAGCTTCAATCTATATAACAATGAAAAAACTAAATTTCTTAGTTCTACTTGTTTCTGTTTGTTTTTCGGCTAGTGCTCAACAATCAGCCAACGCATGGAATCCCAGCGGAATATTTCATCGGTTTCCGAAAATCGATTATCGTTTCGAAGCTCATCCGGCTTATGCGAACGGGCTTATTTACAAGGCATTTCACGATAATTCGAAACCTATGTTCGAGATTGAATATCTGAAAATGAAAAATGAGAAAACTGATAAGATAGATACTTTAGCTCATGGCCTTCTGAGGGAGTGGTACAGTAACGGGCAGCTGAAATATGAACAGAATTTCAGGCTCAATAAATTTGATGGAACCGTAAAATCGTATTGGTTCAATGGAAACCTGAAACGCGACGACGTTTACTGCAACGATACACTGATAACGGGTGCCTGTTACGATTCTACCGGAGTAAAAATAGATTACTTCCCTTTTGCTGAAATGCCTGCATTTAAAGGAGGAGATAAAAAGCTCTTCACTTTTTTAGCTAATAATGTGCGTTATCCGGTGGAAGCGCAAAAACGTGGTATTGAAGGCCGGGTGTTGGTGCAGTTTGTGGTTGATAAGGATGGCAAAGTGACGGATGCTAAAATCGTGAAGAATGCCAATTATTATCTCGATATTGAAGCCTTAAGGGTGGTGAATGCAATGCCGGCATGGATTCCCGGAAAATTGGAGGGCAAGACGGTGCGAGTTTATTACACTTTACCGGTTAACTTCAGACTGCAATAGCTCGGTAAAAACGATCAGGAAGTGATTATAATAAACAGGATGCAATTTTAATGGATGGCATCCTGTTTTGTTTGTATCTCAAAATATTGCTGAGTAGTGAGTACTGTAGAGTAATAATAATTCAGTGCAGCTAAAAAACTTTTTTGAACTTCCTTTGCTTTTACTTTTTGGCCATTGATTTCCTGGTCTTTGGTGGCACATGCATCGCCAATGAGCACAATATTAAATCCCATATCTTTAGCCGCTCTTGTGGTGGCATCCACGCACATTTGCGTCATCATACCACAGATCACCAGATTGCGTATGTTTTTACTTTTCAAATAATCAAGCAATTCAGTTTCTCTAAAACTGTTAGGATAGTGCTTTACGATCACTTTTTCGCTACCTAGTGGTTTCACATTATCATTGATTTCAGCTCCTTTTGTGTTTGCTAAAAAAAATGTTGCTGCGGGACTCATTGCAATATGTTGTATGTGAACTACCGTCTGATGGTTAGCTCTAAAACTGTTAAGAATTAATTTTGCATTTTCACTTGCTTTGTCTGAACCAACAAGCGCCATAGTTCCATTCTCAAAATAATCATTCTGAATGTCGATAAGTAGTAAAGCAGTTTCCATATTTGCCTTTGATTGTTGTTGAGCGTAAATTGTACTCACTGATAATAAAATAGTAAGAATCAGGATAGTTCTTTTCATAATTGTTTGTTAATGTACAGTTACTTATGGTACAAGCTTTGGTTAACTTACAGCTTTTAAACCTATAATAGAGCCAATAAGTGTGAATAGAAAAAAAAGCCGGAGAAAGGTGGCTGGTTCTTTAAATATAAAAATTCCCAACAAAACTGTTCCGGCGCTTCCAATACCTGTCCATACGGCATAGGCAGTGCCTATAGGTAAAGTCTGAATTGCTTTCATTAGAAGTACCATGCTGATGACAAGAGTAATAACAAACCCAATGTACCATAAATACATTTCGCTACCGCTTGTTTCTTTTGCCTTCCCAAGGCAGAGTGCAAATGCCGCTTCAAATACTCCTGCGACAATCAAAATAATCCAGTTCATTTCTTCGCTTTTTTTGCAAAGATATGAAATAGCTTGGAAGAATGATTTTATAAATGATAGAAAATAATTATGCTTTTTATAGATATTTATTTCTTTCGTTAATTCTGTTGTGACAGAATCACTCTAAAATGATTGTCAGTTTCAAACAAAAGAAAAAAGGATTTACAAATATGTTCTTTTTGTGACGAGGTGGCCGGATTCGAACCAAACCCGGAAAAAAATGTTATTATGTTAGTTAGAAAATTTAAAATGAAGAACAATGGCAACAAATACCGTAACACTACACCGAGTTTTAACTGCAAGTCCGGAGAAATTATTTCGGGCATTTACTGATGCCGATGCAATGGCTGCATGGCTTCCTCCTTATGGTTTCATATGTAAAGTCCACGAAATGGATGTAAAAGCAGGGGGGAAATACAAAATGACATTTACCAATTTTTCGACAGGCAGTAGCCATTCCTTTGGCGGTGAATATCTGGAAATTGTACCCAACGAACTTTTGAAGTATTCCGATCAGTTCGACGACCCTTCAATGCCAGGACAAATGATTACCACCATTACGCTTAAAAAAGTAATATGCGGCACCGAACTAACTGCAACACAGGAGGGAATTCCAGATATGATACCTGTGGAAATGTGTTATTTAGGCTGGCAGGAGTCGCTCGACAAACTGAAACGATTGGTGGAGCCTGAAATACCTGATGGTCAGTAGAAAATATCAAAAAAATGCTTTCATTTTAAAATATTAAGTCAAATAAAAAGAGGATTTATCGTTTGATAAATCCTCTTTTAAGTCGGGGTAGCGGGATGTTCCGATAACTATCGGAATAAACTGCTCCACGATTTTCCCGATGCTGAAGCCAGAATGTGATATGATGTGAATTGTACTTACGATGATTGTTTAGCTATAATGAGCTTTTCTATCTTCAAATGACTCTTCCACGACTTAATTTCCATTTCCCTTTTTATGGCTTCACTTCTGCTTTCAAAATTCTCTGTATAAACTAATTTCCATGGAATTCCGAATTTAGTAGCTTTGCTTCTTCCGCCGTTGTGTCGCTTAAGCCTTTCGGCTAGGTTTCCGGTTGAGCCAATATAGAACTTTCCATTTGGTTCGGATTGAAGGATGTAAACGTGGTACATGATATTGTAGGTTTGAGATTGATAAACAAACACAAAGATAAAGAGTTTTGATTGTGGGCAATAAAAAATGTATAGATGCAAAAACAGCCACATACATTTTACTGTAAGTGGCTGATTTTTAAGTCGGGGTAGCGGGATTCGAACCCACGACCCCCTGCTCCCAAAGCAGGTGCGCTAACCGGACTGCGCTACACCCCGAAATTTATTTATTTTTTTTGCGCGGGATTCGGATTCGCGACTCTCCCGATCTTAAATCGGGATGCGCTAACCGGACTGCGCTACACCCCGTGCATATCATTTCTGAATTGCGAGTGCAAAGGTAAGATCTTTTTCTGAAAATACAAACATTTTGTTGTATTTTTGTAAAATAAAAAATAGGTTTTTTGTTACTGTAGGCATCAAAAAACTGATATTCTGAATTTTAAAATATGGCAGGAATTTACATACATATCCCATTTTGCAAACAACGTTGCACTTATTGCGACTTTTATACCCAGGTTGCACCCCAAAAAATACCGGAAATAGTAACATCTATCGTTGCGGAGCTCCATTTGCGCAAAGATTATTTGAAAAATCAACAGATAGATACTATATATTTTGGAGGTGGCACGCCAAGTCTTCTAAATTATCTACAATTTAAATCCATTTTCAGCGCTATTTTCGATACTTATAATATAGGTAGAAATGCGGAGATCACCTTTGAAGCAAATCCCGATGATTTAAGTCCGGCTTTTCTCAACGATGTAATGAAGTTGCCCTTTAACAGGATTAGCATTGGTATTCAATCCTTCGACGATGTGTTTCTAAAAAAAATAAACCGACGACACAGTGGAATACAAGCCATAAAAGCAGTGCAGGAGTGTAAACAGCATGGAATAAACAATATTAGTATTGATCTTATTTACGGACTTCCGGATCAGACTATTGAGGACTGGAGCAAGGAGCTTGAGACAGCTTATGGTCTGGATGTACAGCATATTTCGGTTTATGGACTGACGTACGAACAAGGCACACGTTTGTGGAAACAGCGCGAAATGGGTACTGTAGAGGTGGTTGATGAGGACGTAATGATTGAAATGTATGATCTTATGCTTCAGATGATGGATGAAAGAGGTTTTGAAGCCTATGAAATATCGAACTTTGCGTTACCCGGCTACCGATCCCAACACAACAGCGCCTATTGGAAAATGAATCCTTACCTTGGAGTTGGACCATCGGCACATTCGTACGACGGAAATTCGAGACAATGGAACATTGCTTCGAATACAAAATACATTAATGCAATAAAAAGTGGAGTGGTATCTTTTGAAAAAGAGGTGCTTAGTGCTAATGATCGATACAATGATTATGTAATGGTGTCTCTCAGAACTGCCGATGGCATAGATATTGATTTCATCGAAAAACAGTTTGGTGTTGAATTTTCGGAGTACTGTGTGTTAAATTCAACGCCATTTATAGATTCGGATAAAATGATTCAATCCAATAATATACTAAAACTCTCGAAAGAAGGAATTCAAATTTCAAATTTAATAATAAGTGACTTAATGAAAGTATGAGTGTTTTTTCTTTACTGTTTCCGATTTTTCGGATGGTACTGATTCTACTCAAAAATATTTAGTACTTTTGTGTTTTAAATTAAGTAAGTTCATTATGGGTAAATTGACTCAGGAAAGTAATTTTCGCAAAAAATTTTCGCGTTGGTTTTGGGGATTGTTCGGTTTTGGTATACTGTCAATAATACTTATTTTTGTATTTATCTGGATAGGTTGGATTGGCTATCTTCCACCAATTGACGAGCTTCAAAATCCAATCAATAAGTATGCTACCGAAATATACAGCTCCGATTTACAGGTGTTGGGTCAATTTTCGAAAAGTAAAAACAACAGGGTAAAAACTGAATACAATCAGATTTCCGAAAATGTAATAAATGCTTTGGTGGCTACTGAAGATGTGCGATTCTACGATCATTCGGGGATAGATGGTATTGCATTGGCGCGTGCTGCTGTTTTCAGAGGCATTTTCCAAATAAAAAGTTCGGGAGGTGGAAGTACCTTAACACAGCAATTGGCCAAACAGCTTTATTCTCCCGAAGCCGGAAACATTATCGAACGTGCTTTTCAGAAACCAATTGAGTGGGTTATATCCGTGAAACTCGAAAGGCTTTATTCAAAAGAAGAAATTATTACATTGTATCTCAATCAGTTCGATTTTCTGAATAATGCTGTAGGGATAAAGTCAGCTTCGCAAATTTATTTCAGCAAGAGTCCTTCTAAATTAAAGATTGAAGAAGCTGCAACACTTGTTGGTATGTTGAAAAATTCATCGCTGTACAACCCCGTACGTTTCAACGAACGAACAAAAAACCGCAGAAATGTAGTGCTCAACCAAATGCGAAAAGCTGATTTTATTACTTCAGAGCAATACGATTCGCTTAAAATGCTGCCTCTGACGCTGAATTATAAAAAGGCCGATCACAAATTAGGACTTGCTCCTTACTTCAGAGAATATTTGCGACTTACCCTTACAGCCAAGGAACCCAAGAGAAGTGACTATGCAAGCTGGCAGGATCAAAAGTACAAAGATGATCTTTGGCAGTGGGAAAACAATCCTTTGTTCGGATTCTGTAATAAAAACACAAAGCCTGATGGATCGCCTTATAATATTTATGTGGACGGGCTGAAAATATATACTACTATTGATTCGCGCATGCAACAATATGCCGAAGAGGCAGTGAAGGAGCACATAGAATCACTTCAAAAGTCATTTTTCAGAGAGAAAAGAGGACGTTCGTATGCTCCATTTTCGAAAAGAATGAAGCAAGAAGATGTGGATGGGATTCTGGAACGGTCGATGAAACAAACCGAACGCTATATTAAAATGAAAGCGGCTGGTTTTAGTAAGGAGCAGATAAAAGTACTGTTCAACGAAAAAATTGAAATGCAGGTGTTTTCGTACAATGGTATGATAGATACTGTTATGTCGCCAATGGATTCAATCAGGTATCATAAGCATTTCTTGCGCTGTGGTTTTATGTCGATGGATGTGCGAAGCGGGCATGTCAAAGCTTATGTGGGTGGCCCTGATTTCAGTCAATTTCAGTACGATATGGTCAATGTCGGTCGTCGCCAGGTGGGATCTACAGTGAAACCTTATTTATACACTCTGGCTATGGAAGAAGGAATGTCGCCTTGCGACAGAACCATTAACCGCCCCATTACGCTGATTGATGGCAACGGACAGCCCTGGACGCCACGAAACGCTTCCAAATCGCGAATCGGCGAATCGGTATCGCTACGTTGGGGATTGGCCAACTCTAATAACTGGATTTCGGCCTATTTGATGAGTTTATTTACTCCCGAGGCATTGGTTAAACTGATGCAGTCTTTCGGTATCAGGGGGCAACTGGATCCGGTAGTTTCACTGGCTTTAGGCCCTTGCGAAATTTCTGTTGCCGAAATGGTAGATGCTTACACAGCCTTTCCAAACAAAGGAATACGGGTGGAACCGGTATACGTTTCGCGCATTGAAGATGCCAATGGAAATGTGATCGCTACCTTTGCTCCGAAAATGCATGAGATATTCAGCGAAACGACTGCCTATAAAATGATCTACATGATGCGTTCGGTAGTGGACGGTGGAACCGGTGGAAGAATACGCCGAAACTATGGTTTAATGATGCCTATGGGTGGAAAAACAGGTACAACTCAAAACAATTCTGACGGTTGGTTTATGGGTTATACTCCTTCGCTTGTTTCGGGTGTTTGGGTAGGTGGCGAGGATCGTTCCATTCATTTCGACAATATTGGAGAAGGGCAGGGTGCAAGCATGGCTTTGCCGATTTGGGCTTTGTATATGAAAAAAGTGTTGAATGATTCAAGCCTTGGTTATTCATCAACTGAGAATTTTGATGTGCCCGGTACTTTTAATGCCACGGGTGGGTGTGAGGAAAACCTATTTGAATAGGGTTGTATCAGAAAAAATAAATACTTTTCTCAAATAAAGCTAAAGAATCAATCAGGTTCGATTTAAATTGTGAAATAATTAGCAATTTTGTAGGGGATTAAAAAAATTCTTTGTGTAATCTGCATTTTTGAATTGATAAAAAAAACAGAGATTGAAAAAGACGGTACTCATACTAATTCTCGGTAGTTTTTACATGTTGGGTTTTTCCCAATTGAATACGGAGCGCATTCTGACAATTGGTCGGAATGCTTTGTATTTTGAGGATTATGTGCTTTCTATCCAATATTTCAATCAGGTAATTAAAATAAAACCGTATTTGGCAGAGCCTTATATGTACAGGGCTATGGCCAAAATTCAACTAGGCGATGACCTTGGTGCCGAAATAGATGCATCGGAAGCTATCGAAAGAAATCCCTTTCTTCCTCAGGCCTACTACGTTCGCGGTTATGCACGCCGGAAGTTAAAACAGTATACCGATGCCGTTGATGATTTTTCGAAAGCTTATCAATTTAGCCCGAATAGTTTGAATTTGTTGCTGAACAGGATGGATGCGCTCGTCAGGCTCGAGAAATATGAAGAGGCTATGACTGATTTGGATAGCTACATTAAGAAGAGTCCCAAATCGACCAATATGTTTTACGAAAAAGGTGTGATTCAGCTTTCGATGAAAGATACCTTAGGCGCTGAAGCATCGTTTAACCAATATATTCAGCTCGATAGTACCAATAGTCTGGGCTGGAGCGCGCGCGCATTGCTTAAGATGCAGCGAAACGATGAAGATGCGGCCTACAAAGATTACACACAAGCCATTAAAAATAAATCGACCTATGCCGGCGATTACATCAATAGAGGTGTGTTGAATGTAAAACGCAAAAATTTCAGACAAGCGCTTACCGATTATGATAAGGCCATTCAACTGGATAAAAAGAGCGATCTAGCTTATTATAACCGCGGATTGCTACGTGCTAATCTGGGTGACAACAACAATGCTTTGGCCGATCTGGATAATGTGTTGAAGCTGGATTCTACAAACTTTGATGCGTTATTCCGTAAAGCTTCGATCGAAAATTCGTTGGGACTTTTCAGTGCTGCCAAAACCGATTACGATGCAATAATAAAGAAGTATCCTTATTTTATTCCTGCTTACTGGGGTTTGTCCGATGCTGAGGCCGGTTTGGGCAACAAAAAAGAGGCGTTCAGATACAGGCAGATGGCTTATGAGATTGATAAAAATAAAGATAAAATAAAAAAGAATTCCAAAAATGAATTGCTGGCCGATAATAAGATAGATGAAAGTGCTCCGAAAGGCTCGACCAGCCGAAAAACAGAAATGTTCAATCGTTTTGTAACGCAGAATATTGATGATTCGCAATCGTCGTCGAAATACGAAGACTCGAAACGTGGAAACGTGCAGGACAACTATACTGACCTTGTCAATCAGCGGAATTTTGTGTTGTCGTATTATGCAAAAGCGGACGAAACCAGAAGAACAAATCTGTATCAGCCAATGGTGGAGGATTACAACAAAAAACGTTTGCTGGGTACCTCGCTCAAAATAACGAACAATGAAATAGCGCTTACTTCCGATTTAATTAGTTCTCATTTCGAAGCGATTAATAGTATTTCTGGTAAAATTTCGCAGGATGAAACGAATGCGGATTTGTATTTTCACCGGGCATTGGAATTTGCATTGGTACAGGATTTTAGTAGCTCGGTTGAAGACCTGAACAAAGCGTTGGCACTTCGTCCAAATTTTACGATTGCTTATTTTAGCAGGGCTAATATACGGTATAAGTTGGTCGATTTTCAGAAAAATTCTCTTGTGGATGCAAATGAAAATGGCGAGAATACAACCGATAAAAACAGCAGGCTTATTGCCGAAAAGCAGACTCAGTTCAATGTTGAAATGATCATGCGCGATTACGATAAAGTAATTGAATTGCAGCCCGATTTTGCATTTGCCTACTACAACAAAGCCAACATCCTTTGTACGCAAAAAGATTTTAGTTCGGCCATTTATAATTACTCGAAAGCAATTAGTTGTGATGCAGAGTTTGCAGAGGCCTATTTTAATCGTGCATTGACTTACCTCTTTATTGGCGAAGATGCAAAAGGTTTATCAGATTTAAGCAAGTCGGGTGAACTTGGTATTTATCAGTCATACAATCTTTTGCAAAGATTTGGAAAGTAACTGCCCAACTGAATGTGGCAGTTACCTGTTTTTCTTTCATTCAAATAAACTGTGAGCTGTTTTTTATTTGTTTACGATGTTGGCTTCCAGGTTTTTATTCCTGATCTGAATGTAAATCTTCGAACCGGCTTTGCTGTAAGCCGATTGCACATAACCCATACCAATTCCCTTTTTTGAGTCAGGGAGAATTGTACCCGAAGTTACCTCGCCGATAATTTCATTTTGTTCATTTACAATTTGATAACCATGACGGGGAATTCCACGCTCTGTCAGTTCAAAACGAACAAGTTTGTGGGCAACTCCTTCAGCTTTTTGTTTTTCGAGCAACGGACGATCAATAAAATCTTTGCCATCAACAAATTTAGTAATCCATCCCAAACCGGCTTCGATAGGTGATGTTGTTTCATCAATATCATTGCCGTACAAGCAGAAACCTTTTTCGAGGCGTAAAGTGTCGCGAGCACCTAATCCGATGGGTTTAATGCCGTAAGCAGCACCCGTTTCGAACAAAGCAGTCCATATTTTAGTTCCATCTTCGGGATAGAAATACAATTCGAAACCACCAGCGCCTGTATAACCTGTGTTGGAAAGAATCACATTATCAACACCGGCAAATGTTCCGGTAGCAAATGAATAATAAGGAATTTGGGAAAGATCCACGGTTGTGAGCTTTTGCAGCAGTTCGGTAGCCTTAGGTCCCTGAACGGCCAACTGAGCCATCCACTCCGAAGCATTTTCCAGCTCGGCACCTACCGAATTGTTGGCCACACACCAATTCCAGTCTTTCTCAATGTTCGAAGCATTGACAACAAGCAGATACTTGTTTTCCTCAAAATAATACACAAGCAAATCGTCCACAATGCCACCTTTCCCGTTGGGGAAACAAGTGTATTGCACTTTTCCTATTGTAAGTGCCGATACATCGTTTGTAGTTACTTTTTGTAAAAATTCAAGTGCATGAGGCCCTTTCACCCAGAATTCGCCCATGTGCGAAACATCGAATACCCCAACGCCATTGCGAACAGTCAGATGTTCGTCGCTGATGCCGCTGTATTCGATAGGCATATTATAACCTGCAAATTCATGCATTTTTGCACCAAGTGCAATGTGTATATCGGTAAATGCTGTTGTTTTCATTTGTTGATTTTTTATTGTCTTCGTTATCTTCTTGTGCAGTTTTTTGTAGTTAATACTCAATAAATCAAAAAACTGCACTTTCAAAATACGAAATGTAAATATATTTATATAATAATAGTATCAGAGAAAAGAAAAATCTGGATGATTTGCTGAAGTCTTATGTGGCACGTATTACAGCCTGCTAAAGAACAAATCATCTTTTTTATGAAATCAGCTTATTTTTTTTCAAGTAATTCGGCAATTTTCACGATCACCATCATTGCTTTCTCCATCGACTGAACTGGAACATATTCGAACCGTCCATGGAAGTTATGTCCACCGGCAAAAATGTTAGGACAGGGGAGACCCTCGTACGAAAGACGGGCACCATCGGTTCCACCACGAATAGGTTTTACATTCGGCTTAACTCCCACAGCTTCCATGGCTTCGAAAGCCAAATCGACTACATGCATAACAGGTTCTACCTTTTCACGCATGTTATAGTACTGGTCGCGCAGTTCAAGCGTGGCTGTACCTTCGCCGAATTCTGCATTTATTTTATTTACCAAATGTTGCATTTCTTTTTTACGGCGTTCGAAACGATCGCGGTCGTGGTCACGGATAATATAGCTCAACGATGATTTTTCGACAGTACCTTCCATGCCCACCAAATGGTAAAAGCCTTCGTATTTCTCGGTGTGTTCGGGTGTTTCGTGACGTGGAAGCATGCTTGCAAACTGGTAAGCCACCCGCATAGAATTCAGCATTTTATGTTTTGCATAACCTGGATGCACATTTAAACCCTGAAAAATAATTTTTGCAGATGCTGCATTGAAATTTTCGAATTCAAGTTCACCTATTTCGCCACCGTCAATTGTATAAGCCCATTCGGCACCAAATTTCGGCACATCAAAATGATCAGCACCCTGTCCGATTTCTTCGTCGGGGGTGAAACCAATGCGTATTTTACCGTGTTTAATTTCGGGATGAGCCAGCAGGTATTCCATTGCAGTTACAATTTCGGCCAATCCGGCTTTATCGTCGGCACCGAGGAGGGTAGTTCCATCGGTTACAATTATATCCTGACCTTTGTACTGAAGAATTTCAGGGTATTTTTCTGTTTCGAGTACAATCAACTTTTCATCGTTGAGCAGAATATCGTTTCCATCGTAGTTTGCTACAATCCGGGGCTTAACATGTTTTGCGGTCATGTCGGGGCTGGTATCCATATGCGCAATAAATCCGATTGTGGGAACTTGCTTGTCGGTATTTGCCGGAAGCGTAGCCATTATATAGCCGTTTTTATCCACCTCAACTTCCTGCAATCCTATAGATTTAAGTTCTTCTACCAAAAACTTGGCAAAAATCATTTGTCCCGGTGTGCTGGGCGTCATATTTGTATTTTCGTCAGATGTAGTAGTAAAACTGACGTAGTTTAAAAAGCGTTCTGTTAGTGTCATATTGTTATTTTTTTTTATTGTACAAAGTTACTTTTTTTTTCGGTATATTTTCTCAGAAAACTGTCTTTTTTTAATTTGCAAAATTGTAAAAAACAATAAAATAAAGAGACTTCCTTTTGTTTCTATTTTGATCTATTTTATTGATATAAAATTTAATAGTGTAATTGATCGAAAGCTTTACTGTAAATTATTGAAACAGCAAATTACTTTTTAAAAGCTTTCAGTGCTTTGGTTGGTTTGCCATCGCTTCCCCAGCAGCTCAATCCGTAATGACTCCAGCTACGCGCTCCCTGAGGTTCCCAATAGAAGACGCCCAATCCATTTTGGGTGGGTACAGCTTTGGTTCTTTTTATCACTTCCTTCAGCATCTGATAGGTGTTTTCAACTTTAAAGTCCTCACCACCAACTTCCACTACCATAACTTGTTTGCCATAGCGGGCCGACATATCTTTCATGTTATATTCTAATGCATCAATTATTTCGCTGTAGTCAGGCTTATTGTCGAGCCAAAAAGGATAAAACGACATGCCGATGATATCATATTTGGCGCCGTGCTTGGTCGCATTGTCGAACCACCAACGAAAACGCTCGTTGTTATTGCCCTGATCTACGTGAATAATTACTTTTGTAGTTGGCGATACGGCTTTTATGGCATCGTAACCTTTGTTGATAAGTTGTACCAGTTGAGGCCAGTTGTTGGTATGCCCTTCGGGGTAAATCATCCCTGTAGGAATTTCGTTGCCAACCTGCACCCATTCGGGCGTTACTCCTGCATCTTTCAATGCCGACATTACATCAAAAGTATAATCGTAAAGCGCTGTCTTTAACTCTTCGAAATCAAGACCTTCCCATGCTTTTGGTTTTACTTGTTTAGCCGGATCGGCCCAGGTGTCGCTGTAATGGAAGTCAATCATCACGCGCATGCCCTGTTTTTTAGCTCTTACAGCCATTGCTACTGTTTCGTCTTTACTGCAATGTCCGCTGAAGGGATTGTCGGAAGGATGAACCCAGGTTCGCAAGCGAATGGAGTTGATGCCGTTGTCCTTTAATATCGTTAAGCAATCTTCTTCTTTTCCTTTGTAATTGTAGAATTTATAACCGCTTGCTTCCATTTGCGGCAGCCAGCTTACGTCAGCTCCTTTGGCAAATGCTGTATTCTTATTTCCTGCAAAGCCTGATACAAGAAAAATGCTCCCAAAAGAAGCCAGAAGCAACAATTTTAGATGATATGATTTCATGTCTTTTTTTCTGAATATAAACCAAAACAAAGGTAATTATTTTTGTTGAAACAATTACCGGACAAATACAGGACGGATAAAATCAGCACAATGCGAATTACCGAAAATGATTGAAAACTTTTAAATTTTTCCTTACCTTTGTGACTTATAAACTTTATTAACTTTCAAATCAGATAAACTCAAAATTATGGCTGTAATTAAACCTTTTAAGGGCATCCGTCCACCTGAAAATTTAGTGGAAAAAGTGGCTTCGCGTCCTTACGATGTATTGAATTCTGAAGAAGCCCGTGCCGAAGCGCAGGGAAACCCAATGTCGTTGTATCATATCATTAAGCCCGAAATTGATTTTGAACCGGGGACTGATGAGCATGATGAAAAGGTGTATAATAAGGCTTTTGAAAATTTTAGTAAATTCAGAAACGAAGGTTGGCTGGTGCAGGACGATACTGAGAAATACTATGTGTATGCTCAGACCATGAATGGAAAAACCCAATACGGTTTGGTGGTTTGTGCCTCTGTGGAGGATTATATGAACGAACGGATTAAAAAACACGAACTTACACGTCGCGACAAGGAAGAAGACCGCATGAAGCATGTAAGAGTGAACAATGCTAATATTGAGCCTGTGTTTTTTGCTTACCCGCATCGGGATGAGCTGGATGAGATTGTTGCAGGAGTGATTAAAAAAGAGCCTGTTTACGATTTTATTGCACCGGGCGATGGCTTTGGTCATCATTTTTGGGTGATTGACGATGAAAAACAGATAGCACGCATTACAGCCATTTTTGACGAAATACCTTCGCTCTATATTGCTGATGGACATCATCGAAGTGCAGCTGCTGCTTTGGTGGGAAACGAAAAACGCCTTCAAAACCCAAACCACACCGGCAACGAAGAATATAATTTCTTTATGGCCGTTTGTTTCCCCGACAATCAGTTGACGATTATTGACTACAACCGTGTTGTGAAAGATTTAAATCATTTGACGGATGAAGAGTTTCTTGCGCAACTTAAAAAGAGCTTTGAAATAGAACCAAAAGGAACTGAAATATATAAACCCAATAAATTGCATAATTTTTCGTTGTATCTAGCGGGAAAATGGTATTCGCTTACAGCTAAAGAAGGTACATATAACGACAACGACCCCATTGGAGTGTTGGATGTAACTATTTCGTCGAATTATATTTTGGATGAAATACTTGGAATAAAAGATCTTCGAAGTGATAAACGTATTGATTTTGTGGGAGGTATACGTGGGCTTGGCGAATTGCAGAAACGTGTGGACAGTGGAGAAATGCGCGTTGCTTTGGCGCTTTACCCTGTATCGATGAAACAAATTATCGACATTGCCGATAGTGGAAACATTATGCCTCCTAAAACTACATGGTTCGAACCTAAATTACGTTCGGGACTTGTAATTCACGAACTTGTCTGATAATTCTGATAACAGTTGATTTGCTTTCGGGTATTATATCCCGAAAGCAAAATAGCTCCATAACTAATTGATTATGATGAAGAAACTTTTGTATCTTTTGCTCATTTCTGCTACAGTGTTTTTATTGCAGGGATGTAGTTTAAACTCACGCATCAAAAAGGCTGATAAACAGTTTGAATCGGGTGAGTATTTTGCTGCAGGCACAAGTTATAAAAGGGTTTTTTCGAAAATTCCGGCAAAAGATAAGGAATTGCGTGCCCGTGTTGCCTTTCGTCAGGCTGAATGTTCGCGTATTTTGAATTACAACAATGCCGAGCAAATGTACAATAATTCAATACGTTTTGGAAATACCGACAGTGTTGTTTTTTTACGCTATGCACAGGTTTTGCAACGCAACGCCAAATATGCCGATGCCGAGAAAAACTATAAATTATTATACGCTAAAGATTCGGCCAATGTGTTGGCTAAAAATGGTTTGCAGGTTGCCGATTCGGTAGCCAAATTAAAAGCAAATCCCGGTTTGTATGTAGTGAAGAAAATGGCAAACCTCAATGCGCGTCGTTCTTATTCATTTAGTCCGGTGTTTTTGAATTCCGATGCCGACCAGTTGTATTTTACTTCGAACAGGGTTTACAATAATAAAGTATTGCAAAAAAATTCCTCAGTCACCGGATTGCAACTGAACCATATTTATTCGGTTCGTAAAAATGCAGCTGGGAAATGGGAAAAACCAGTCAAAATCGATAGTGAGATAAATTCGGCTTCCACCGACAATGGTGCATGTTCGTTTTCGCCAGATGGCAATTTAATGTTTTTTACCCGCGCCAATCAGCAGAATGTGACGGGCTTAGGAACGCAAATTTTTGTTTCGAACAGGGCAGGAGGGGCCTGGAGCGAACCTAAATACCTTCAAATTTTCAAGGACAGTACCGTTTCGGTAGGACATCCGGCTATGGCGCCCGATGGACAAACGCTGTATTTTGTTTCGGATCATCCAAAAGGAAAGGGTGGAAAAGACATTTGGAAAGCCAAATACGAAGGCGGTGAGTGTAAAGAAATTGAAAATGCAGGCAATGATATAAATACAGCTGCCGACGAAATGTTTCCTATGGTGCGACAGAACGGTACGCTCTATTTTTCATCCAACGGACACATTGGTTTGGGCGGCCTCGATGTATTTAAGGCCACGCCTACCGAAGGGAATGGATGGTCGGTGGTAAATATGGGCGTTCCGCTGAATTCAAATGCCGACGATTTCGGAATGACTTTCGAAGGTAAAGACGAAAAAGGATTTTTCAGTTCGAACCGTGGCGAAACAAGAGGTTATGATGCATTATGGAGCTTTGAGCTTCCTGTTTTTGAGTATTATCTCGAAGGAAAAGTGCTTGATGAAGCTGCTCAGCCAATTCCCGATGCTGTTGTCAGACTTGTGAGCGATAAAGGGTTGAATGTCCGTGTTGCGACCAGGAAAGATGGAGGTTACCGAATGAAGCTCGATAAAAACAGCGAATGTGTTATGATGGCTTCGGCACGTGGTTATCTGAACAAAGAAGCTAAGATTTCGACTTCGGAACAAAATGAAAACAAAGTTTTTGCTCAAAACTTTCAGCTTTCCACCATCTATAAGCCTATTCAGATTGATAATATATTTTATGAATTCGGTAAATGGGATTTGACACCTTCTTCCGAAGCCGGACTTAAAGCTTTGATGGACATTCTTACAAGTAACCCCAATATATCCATCGAGTTGAGTGCTCATACCGATTTTGTGGGAAATAACCAATCCAATAAAATACTCTCGGAACGACGTGCACAAGCAGTTGTGGATTATCTTGTGTCGAAAGGAATTGCCAAAGCACGCCTTACTTCGGTGGGCTATGGCGAGGAAAAACCTTTCGTAATAGATGCTGTTGCTGCTAAAAAATATCCTTTTCTTAAAGAAAATGATATCCTTACGGAGGAATTTGTAAGCAAATTAACTCCTGAACAACAGGAGCAAGCCAATCAGATGAACCGGCGTACCGAATTCAGAGTACTTACAACAACATATCAATAAGTGGATTGATAAGCTCATTCAATCCTGACAATTAAAATTATTTAAATGAAACAATATCTCGATTTATTGCAACGTGTTATGGCCGAAGGTGTGAAGAAAGAAGATCGCACCGGAACGGGTACGATAAGTGTTTTCGGACATCAAATGCGTTTTAATCTCGAAGAAGGATTTCCTTGTTTGACAACTAAAAAACTTCATCTCAAATCAATTATTCACGAGCTGCTTTGGTTCCTCAATGGAGACACAAACGTAAAATACCTGCAGGAAAACGGCGTAAGGATATGGAACGAATGGGCCGACGAAAATGGTGATCTTGGGCATATTTATGGTTATCAATGGCGTTCGTGGCCCGATTACAAGGGCGGTCATATTGATCAGATTACAGAAGTAGTGAATACGATTAAAAACAATCCAGATTCTCGTCGGATCATTGTAAGTGCCTGGAATGTAGCTGACATTCCTAATATGAATTTACCGCCCTGTCATGCTTTCTTTCAGTTTTATGTGGCCGATGGACGGTTGAGTCTTCAGCTTTATCAGCGAAGCGCCGATATTTTTCTTGGAGTTCCGTTCAATATTGCTTCCTATGCCTTACTGTTGCAAATGATGGCGCAGGTAACGGGACTTAAAGCGGGTGATTTTGTTCATACCCTGGGCGATGCACATATTTATTCAAATCATTTCGAGCAGGTGGAACTTCAGTTGAGTCGCGAACCACGTCCGCTTCCAACAATGAAAATAAATCCGGAGGTAAAGAGCATTTTCGATTTTAAGATTGAAGATTTTGAATTAATTGATTACAATCCACACCCGCACATAAAAGCAGATGTAGCAGTTTAAATGAATGTTATGTAATAAAATGTATAATTTATACTTTGTTTAACAGATAAATTACATTGTTATTCAGTTTAATTTGTACTTTTGTCATCCTGTGCGTTTACGTTTAATGTCTTTAATGTAAAGAAATAGCCTCATTTCCAATTTATTGAATGAATTATAGGATTTGATATTTTCTTCGTGAGAAAATTTATTTTTATTACAAGTATTACTCGTAAATTTAAAAATCGTAAAATATTATGTCAAAAATTTCGATTATTGCCGCAATTGCTGATAATTATGCAATAGGCAAAGCTAACAAATTGCCATGGCATCTGCCTGCCGATCTGAAACATTTCAAACAACTTACTTCGGGGCATGCTATTTTGATGGGTAAGCGAACTTACGAAAGTCTCCCCAATGGTCCATTGCCCAACCGCAAGAATATTGTTTTAACTTCAGTGCTTTCGGAGGGAGTAAACGAAGGCTATTTTGAAGCCAACTCTTTTGAGGATGCTTTCGACTTGTGCGAACATGAGAAGCAGATTTTTATTATCGGTGGAAGTTCAATCTACAAGCAGAGTCTTGACAAAGCCGATTCAATGTATATTACCTGGGTACATGCATCATTTCAGGCCGATGCTTTTTTTCCGGAATTTGACCTGAAAAACTGGAAAGTGATTACGCAGGAGGATTTTCCGGCCGACGAAGCAAATCCATATCCTTATTCGTTTGTATATTACGAACGGAAAAAGAAGAAAAAATAATTTTATTGATAGGAAACGCCATTTTTAAATCTTAAAAATGGCGTTTTCTATGTAATTAAAATAAAATTACAAACCAGTGTGATGTAAATTGTGTTTTTATCTTTCAAAATGATTATCTTTGCTGCAAATTTAAAACGAAACGATAAAACACACATTTTTATATGAGTTATTTCTTCAAACCCCAAGATTATACTCCTATTCTGAATTTACAACAAACAGAATTAGGGATTACCAAAATTAAAGATTTTTTTCAGGCAAATCTTTCGGCCGAATTAAGATTACGCCGTGTTACAGCACCTCTTTTTGTGCTTCGTGGTACAGGAATAAACGATGACCTGAATGGTACCGAACGTGCAGTTAATTTTCCTATTATGGATATGGGCGATGTGCGTGCCGAAGTAGTTCATTCGCTGGCTAAATGGAAAAGACTCACACTGGGCGATTACGGAATAGAAAATGGCTATGGTATTTACACCGATATGAATGCGATTCGCGCCGATGAAGAATTGGGAAATATACACTCCTTGTATGTCGATCAATGGGATTGGGAGCGTGTGATGACAGCCGAAGAGCGCAATATCGATTTTCTGAAAATGATAGTGCGTCGCATTTATGCCACGCTTCTGCGCACTGAATACCTTGTTTCCGAGAGTTTTCCTCAGATAAAACCCTATCTCCCGGCCGAAATAACTTTCATTCATTCTGAAGAGTTACGTCAGATGTATCCCGATAAAACGCCGAAGGAAAGAGAAACCGAATTTGCAAAAAAACATAAAGCTGTTTTTATAATTGGCATCGGCGGCGTGTTGGGCGATGGAAAAAAACATGATGGACGTGCGCCCGATTATGACGATTGGTCGACGATAGCCGAAAATGGTTTACCCGGTTTGAATGGAGATATCATTCTTTGGAATCCGGTATTGGAAATCGCTTTCGAAATTTCGTCGATGGGTATTCGTGTGGATAAAGCAGCTTTATTACGTCAGTTAGAAATTGAAGGAAAACAGGAAAGACTCGAAATGTATTTTCACAAACGCTTGATGGACGATACCTTGCCACTTTCGGTGGGCGGTGGTATCGGGCAGTCGCGCTTGTGTATGTTCTTCCTGCGCAAAGCACACATTGGCGAAATTCAGGCAAGTATTTGGCCCGAGGCAATGATAAAAGAATGTAAGGAACATAACATTCACCTGATTTAACTGAAATCCCGGAAAACTCAACAACATTGATTTTCCGGGATTTTTGTTTTTTTTTTCTGAAGGTCGAAAGACAAAAGACAAAAGACAAAAGAAGAAAGACAAAAGACAATTTGCCAATATGAAAATGTGCCAATGTGCCAATTTTGGAAGAAATGCAGGCAAAGGCAAAGGCAAAGTGGTCGGGATTCCGAGACTTTAGACAAAAGACAATATGCCAATATGATAATGTGGCAATGTGCCAATTGTGGAAGAAATGCAGGCAAAGGCGCAGGCGAAGGCAAAGTGGTCGGGATTCCGAGATTTTAGACTTTAGACAAAAGACGAAAGACAAAAGACGAAAGACAATTTGCCAATATGAAAATGTGCCAATTGTTGAACTTGCCTGTGCCTGTGCCTACGCCTTTGCCTGTCAGAACTCAAATTCATCTCTGAACTCTGAACCCCGAACCCGGAACTCGAAACCCGAAACTCAAACTCGAAACCCGAAACCCGAAGCCCGTAACTATATGCGAAATAAATTGCAATTATAAGCTATTTTTTGTACTTTCGCACATTGTAAATACTCTACAGAATAAACTTATAGAACATGAATATAGATTTTCAAAAATCAGAAGGCCTGGTACCTGCAATTATACAAGATAATTTAACTTCGAAAGTATTAATGCTCGGGTATATGAATCAGGAAGCGCTCGAAAAAACAAACGAGAGTGGTAAAGTGACATTTTACAGCCGATCGAAGCAGCGTTTGTGGACAAAAGGGGAGGAGAGCGGTAATTTTCTGAATGTTGTGTCGGTGGCTGTCGATTGCGATAGCGACACTTTGCTTATCAAAGTAAATCCTGTTGGCCCTGTATGCCATACCGGAAGCGATACCTGTTGGGGCGAAACCAACGAAGGTGACTTCGCCTTCCTTAATTTCCTTCAGAAATTTATACAGCAACGCTTCAAAGAAATGCCCGAAGGTTCGTATACAACTTCGCTTTTCCGCAAAGGCATCAACCGTATGGCGCAGAAAGTAGGTGAAGAAGCAGTAGAAACCGTTATCGAAGCTACCAACGGAACAGAAGAAGGCTTTCTTTACGAAGCTTCCGACCTTGTATATCATCTTATTGTACTGCTTACTTCCAAAGGATATTCGCTCGACGATTTAGGTCGCGAACTCAAAAAACGCCATAAATAAATATCGATAAATTTATACTAAAGCAACACATTGTTTATGGAAAAGAAACTGTTGGTAAAATATGTTGATGTTGATATTTATCAGCGTGAATTGTTGGTACTTAAAAATGTTCAACTCGAAATTTACAGTGGCGAGTTTATATATTTGTTGGGTAAGGTTGGAAGTGGAAAGAGTTCATTACTTAAATCCTTATATGCCGAAGTTCCAGTTGCTACGGGAGTTGCAGGGATACTGGATTATGATTTAACAGCGCTGAAAAGTTCGGAAATTCCTTACCTGCGCCGTCAGATTGGGATTGTTTTTCAGGATTTTCAGTTGTTGACCGATCGGTCGGTAAAAGCAAATCTTGAATTTGTACTTACGGCCACCGGTTGGAAGGACCAGGAATTGATTGATGAACAGATTGCAAGTGTATTGCAGCAGGTAGGCATGGACAACAAAGGCTATAAAATGCCACATGAGTTATCGGGCGGCGAGCAGCAGCGCATTGTAATAGCGCGTGCATTGCTTAATTCTCCCGAAATGATTCTTGCCGATGAACCTACAGGTAATCTCGACCCTGAAACAGGTAAGGAGCTTGTGAATCTGCTTTATAATATCCGTAAATCCGGAACTACTGTTCTTATAGCCACGCACAATTTGAACTGGGTGCAGATGTTTCCCGGAAGAATTTTGCGATTCGAAGATGACCAGGTGAAGGAAATTCATAATTTATCTTCCATCGATACTGTGAAAGTGCAAATGATAGCCGACAACGATCAGATTGTAGAGAAAACAGTGATTGTGGAGGAGGAGGATGCTTCGGATGAACAGCATCAGGAAACGGAAATTTAATTTTTCAGAATCAAACTTGAGGCTTGAATGAAAAAATTAAATTGTCCGCAGTGCAAGATCAACCGTTTCAGGGTGCGCAACGCGAAAGGTGAATCGGTAGTGGTGACAGTGAATGATGCGTACGAAATTATACCGA
The DNA here is from genome assembly GCA_963678465.1 of uncultured Paludibacter sp. GTDB lineage: Bacteria > Bacteroidota > Bacteroidia > Bacteroidales > Paludibacteraceae > Paludibacter. The sequence continues at coordinate 1,244,910 of OY782858.1, read as the reverse complement.
TACACCCGGAGGAATCGCTCGAAGGCTTCGATCTGAGTATTGTGTATTGTTTAGGTTGCTCGTGGGGCGGCTCGCCACGTAATCTTTCGCACAAACACTAAAGTAGCCCCCTAACCCCCGTTCGACTGAGCTCACGCCGAAGCCTAAAGGGGGAATAGTTCGCCGCGTAGTCTTTCGCATAAACACCAAAAAAAAACATAAGTTGCTATTCAGGATATCCTGATGAAATGCAGCTAACAACTAACTTATCAAAACGAGGGTTTCACTTTAGGTGAGGCTCTCGTTTTTGTATTGAATAATTAAGTAATTGAAAAGTTTCGTGTTCCGGATTTCGTGTTCGGATGCTGAGTTTAGAATATCTCGGGAGACCGCTTCGACAATTCCACAAAGTCTGGAGACTGTTGACCGTAGACTTATAAGTGATTGGCATATTGACTCATTAGTACTTTTTCATTTGTCTTTAACCAAGATGCTCGCATTGATGTAAACTGTGCTTTAGGCATTATTTTATGATGTAGGTGTCTGTTGTTTTTTCCTTCAAATCAAATTGTGGCGATGCAAACGTTTGCAAGCTTTCAGCTGATTTATCCGGTTTATGTCCGTATCCTGATTCGTATATCTCTTTATTTCTTGAATTTAGAAAGGGAACGGATGAAAGATGATCTCCCTTTGTACTTCTCAGAGATAGGATTATATGTGTTCTGTTCAACTTAATATGAAGTATAGTAAGCGTTTTTTTATTGTTCTTCCATGATGATACTCTGAAAATGTAAAAATTTAATGCAAACGTTTGCATTAAATAAAATAATCTGTATCTTTATCACCCAAAGTACAGCGCACAAACTGTTGCTACCAGCTTTAATACGCCCTAACATTTATCATAATAAGTTTACATCCTATTTACAGGTATTTATTTCGAACGAAGATACCTTGTGAAAATTATTGAAAATCAGGAATGCAAGTTTAACCTGACTTAAGCATTTCTTTTGTTGACCATAAAGAAGAAACATTTTTTATTCTATAAATTAATTTAATACAAACATGAAGAAAAAAAGATTAACGCAAAAAGTGATTTTAATGCTTCTGCTGTTGCTCTGTGGATCAGGGCTGATAGCAGTCAATGCACAACCAACCAGTGGTCCGGGAATTGATCCCAATGCCTTGTTACTTCTCGATTTTGAAAACGGAGACGTAAGCGGGTGGACTAAAAACACAATTAACAGAGGTGAGAAAGTAAGCGTAGAACTCATGGATGCCGAAAAAGGTGATCCGGTACGCTTTGGTAGATATGCCGTAAAGCTTAACTGGGATTTGACAGCTGCCGAATCCAATACCACGCTCTCCTGTCTTTATTCTCCTCCGGGAAATGCTTTCGTTATACCTGCAGCTCCCAATCCCCGCAAAATAGGTATGTGGATTTATGCTTCCCCCGAATGTCAGGGAAACATATGGTTCAGGTTTCAGTTGTTTTCTCCTCCGGGCAGTACGCCGGGTGCAGGTGCCAGTGTAGTAAGTGTTTTCGGTAATGAAATATCGTATACTTACTGGACAGGCTGGAAATACCATGAATTTATTTTCCCTGCCGGTGGTGCCAACAAGCAACTCGGACCACCTTCAACTACCACACCTTCGTATGGTATGTTCAGACTTCTGCAAGCCGGTTCAGGAACAGGTGGGAAGCAATTGACGAAAGGTTATTTTATTATCGACAATATACGTGTAACAAGTATAGATGAAGATATAAACAAACCTGCAATAAGCAGTCTGACCGGAAACGGAACCAGCCTTGCAGGTGCTACCCTGGAAACAGGACTCATCAACCTATCGACAACATACAGCGATGATATCAGCGGTATCAACACCGCGAGTGCAAGTTTTACAATCGACGGAGTACTTTACAAAGCCGGAAGTACAGGTTTTACGGCTACCGGAACAGCAGCTACGCTTACAGGCCTAAAACTTAAGAACGGTACACACACTGTTGTGTCGCACATTGAAGACAATTTTGGTAATATACAAACAAGCACAGCCACTTTTACAGTGAACGACCCTACTGTAGAGGCTACCACCATTACGCTTGTGCCCGATGCTCAGGCACACGTAGGTAATGTGTTTGAAATGAAAATCAATACAAACAAATCGCAGGACGTAAAAGAGCTGGCTATTAATATTGAATTGAATCAATATGCTTCAATAGCAGCTACCAATGCAGTTGTTTTTGCAGGTTCGGTAACCGAAGGAAGTTACAGCTACAATCCTACGAATAATCAGTTGACGATTCAGTTGAAAAATGATGTTTCGGCGGCAGCAGTAGAAACGCTGGCTACAATCAAGGTAGATGTTTCGAGAAACAGTAATCCTGACGATGTACTTCGTTTCAATCCTATATCAGCAACTGCCACCTATGGCGATGACACCAGCGGAGCTTTCTCTTTGTTTTCGGCATTCGCAAGACCTGTAACTGCCACCTACAACATTACAGCTGTTAAACGCATAGTAGGGGTGCCGGGCAAGATTTTGGTAACCAATACAAGTAATGAGCCGGTAGCAGGAGCTACGGTATATGCCGGAGAGCTTACAGGAGTAACTGCTGCTGATGGTATTGCCTCTTTCGATTTTACAACTTCGGCTCAGGCGGTGAATATCTATGCAGGTAAGGATGGTAAATACTCTTATACCCATATCGTAAGGGTACTTGAACCAAAACTTACAAGTACACCATCGGCCATCAGGTCGGGGACTACAGCAGATCCATCTACATCAAAAACAATCGTGTGGATGGCTAATCCGGCAACAGCTGCCGAGCCTTCTGTTATGAAGCTTGCGAAAAAGTCGGCAGGCGAAGGTAGTTTTGTAGAGTTCACCGGAGTGACTAAGATACTCGAATTTGATGCAGTGGCCGGAAGTGGTGTTGCTAAGGGCAGCAAGGTGACGGTGACAGGATTGGAACCGGGAACAACTTATATTTATCAGGTAGGTGATGGCACCAACTGGTCGGCTACAAGAGAATTTACAACAACAAGCAATACAAGCAAATTCTCGTTCAGCGCTTATGGCGATTTACAGGCAACAGGTCCGGCCGATATGGCACACTGGATAGCTGCCGGAGCTACAATTGAAGCAATGGAACAAAAGCCATTCTTTAGCCTGAATGTTGGTGACATCGTAGATAACGATAGCCGTTGGGATTATCACTCACATTATTCGTCGTTGTTCGATCAGCGGACAGGTTTCGCCAATATCGACATGGTATCGGGTTATGGAAATCACGAATATATGGGTACTAATAATGCTGAATTTATTAAGTTCCTGAACGGACATCCAAGTTTGGAGCCTTCAACAAAATACAATATCGATGCAGTAGGCGATGGTACTTATGCTTCGGTTTATGGTAATATGATTGTTATTGGTTTGGACTGGGAATCGAAAGGTGGAGGATATACTGCTGCTCAGCGTCAGAACGAACAGGTGAAATGGTTGGACGAAGTGTTGACAGCCAATGCCGATAAAACATGGAAGGTGATTACAATTCACTATGAAGTTCCGAATACGACCTTTACACCTACATCTATGTCGACATTAGGACCAGTACTCGACAAACACAATGTGCAGTTGGTTTTCTGCGGACATGGTCATACTTTCCGTCGTGTACAGGTTAAGAATAATGTTTGGACTCCTTCTACTTATACGCGCACTGCCGCTCCTGTGGACAATGCCGGATCTATGCACTGGCAGCTCGGAGGTATGAGGCCAAGCGATGGAAATAGTCAGCGTTGGGTGTTGGGTGAAGTGGATGGTAATACAATTAAGTTTACTGTAAGAAACGGCAGCAACGAAATAGTAGCAAACGAATGTTTTACATTGACTACTCCGGCCGAAGAATATCAGGTTACTTTCGGTACAGTGAATGGAAACGGACAGCTTACCGCCTCGGTGGATGGCGTGGCTATCAGCACGGCTGCACAGGTACAGAAAGGTAAAAGCATTGTGTTTACAGCGGTTCCGGCTGAAGGTTTTAAACTGAAGGAATGGAAACTTAACGGTGTTGCAGTGGCTGAAACAAGCACAACTTACACGCTTTCGGATCTTGCAGCAGCTGCTACAGTAAGTGTTGACTTTGAAATAGTAACAGGAACAGGAAACTCTTTTGCCGATCAGTTGCAGGTGTATCCAAATCCTTTTACTGATGTAGTGAACATTAAGGGTGCCGGAAACGGTGCTTTGCAAATAATGGATGTGGCAGGTACGAATGTTTACAAACAAAAAGTAAGCACCGACGATGAAGATATCCATTTAGAAAAGCTTTCGGCGGGTGTTTATTTCCTTCACATTGAAAAAAATAAACAATTGAAAGTAGTGAAAATTATTAAGAAATAATTTTGCATAAAAATGCTTGTTTGTAATTCGTTGCAAATGGGCAATCATTCAGAACGAGGGTTTCACTTGAGGTGAGGCTCTCGTTTTTTTGTTGAAGGATTGGGGGATTGAAGATTTGAGGGATTTGAAAGATTTGAAGATTTGAGTGATTTGAAGAATTTGAGGGGATTGAAGATTTGAGGGATTTGAAAGATTTGAGAGATTTGAAGATTTGAAAGATTTGAAAGATTTGAGGGATTGAAGAATTGCAGTTTAACTTCATAACTTCATGACTTCTTTAACTTCCACTAACTTTTTTTTATCATCTTCCTTTTCAAACATCTCTTTTGGCGAAAAAAAGTTTGTAAAAATATGCTATAAAACAGCTATAAATGACTTATGAAAATATTTTTATTGAAAAATAGAAAATTATTAAATATTAAACATAATTATTGAATTATTATGTTTAATATTGCCGCACCTAATGAAACTGAAATCTTTATGCGTTTTAAAATTACACTTATCCCCGACAAAAGAGTTTTTGGATATGCTCTACCGATAAATTATCAATATGAGTTATCTTCGTTTATTTACCACACATTGGCATGTGCTGATGCTGAATACTCGACGTGGTTACACGAAAACGGTTTTGTAACCGACACAAAACGTTTTAAGCTCTTTTCATTCTCCAATTTGATATTTCCTGCTTATAAAATTGTATCCGATCGTATTGAAATTCTTTCGGAACGTGTTGCCTTTATCGTATCGTTTTTGCCTGAGCGCAGTACCGAGGAGTTTATCCGAGGACTGTTTTCCGAACAGACCTTTTGTTTGGGCGATAAAAACTCCAAAGTACAGTTCAGCGTAAGCGGCATAGAGCTGCTCCCACAACCCGATTTTAGTATTGCGCACGAATATACCACCCTCTCGCCGGTATGTATTACCCACAGGGTGGCCGATTCCGACAGGGTGATTTACGAAGCCCCCGACTCAGGCTATGCCCGCGAAGCACTGCTGATGAATCTGAAAAACAAGTATGCAGCCTTTACCGGAAAGCCATATGAGGGTGGCGATGAGTTTGTATTCGAATTGCTTGCACCGCCCCGTTCCAAACTCATAGCCATAAAAACCAACACTTTGCAACAGACAAAAGTAAAAGGCTATATGTTTAACTTCAGGCTGCGGGCAAGTCATCAACTGATGGAAGTAATGTACAATGCCGGATTGGGCGAAAAAGGATCGTTAGGATTTGGCGATATAATTATAAGCAAAGAACTGAAAAAAATCAACGATAGCTTACGCACAAGATAGTTTTTTTTTGAACAGGCGTTGCACAGACCCGCAAAGCAGAATATAAATAAGTTCAAATAAGCGATAGATAGTTGTAAAAGACTGCAAAAGTGCAGCGAAGCATCGAAATGCAAAACCGAAAAGCAGCAATAGTGAATGGAAAGAATGCAAAAGTGCTGCCAAAAAACGAACGACAAAAAGGAAAACACGCAAGGAAAAATAGAGAAGCCGCAAGACTGAATCGAAAGACTGCAAGAGAGAATAGAAAGACCGAAATTCTAAATCGAAAGACAGCAAAATACAATCGAATAATTGCATATAAGATATTAAAGGAAAAAATTATTTAATCGAAAAGGGTGCAAGCCTGTTTGTTTATAATTTTATAATTTTTATTGATATGGAAGAAAAAAGATTTTATTGCAAAGCAGGGTATGTACCTATGGCTTTGCGCATGGCGTTAAAAAGCTGGCACAACGATCAGGAAGCTTTCAAGGCATTTGCCCCGGGTGTTTTTACCAACAGTTTCGAAACTGATACCGAAACAAAAATTGTGAATTTTGAGCAGTTGCTTAAAGCGACTGACGTACGTAAACAACAAAAAAGCGTTACCGTTTTAAGTATTCCTGCTCTTCTTAAAGCGTTGCAATTGCAGCTAAACAGTATCCAGGGCTACCTCCATCTGGCAGGTACTGCATTGGACATGCAACTGAACGATTTTGGGCTCGACAAAGTACGCACTGCCATCCACGACAAAGAAGTGGCAACGGTGGTGGCCACCTCTAACTCACTGCTGATACACCTCAGACGCAACGAGGCTGTGCTCACTGTCAAAGGCATGAAAGCCGAAACGCTCACCACCTTTGCCGCGAAAGTAACTGAACTGCAAAACCTGAAGAACGAGCAAAACGAACTGAAAAACAAAACAGTACGCGTAGCCAGTTCCAATATTGCCGAAGCTAACGAACTGTGGGACACACTCACCACAATATGCGACGCCGGAGCAGCCCTATACAAAGGAGTGGATAGCGTAAAACTGCGGGAATACACCATTAGCGCCATACTGAAACGGATCAAAAATCCGCAAACAGGCAGCGAAGAAACTCCAGAAGCAGCAGCGAAATGATTATTTAATACACCCCGAAGGTTTCCAAAACCTTCGGGGTGTCGGAAACAACAACCATAAAGGAGTTGGAAAGCCATACCGCGAAGGTTATGGAAATAATTAAAAAGGTGGAGGAAGTCCATACCCGGAAGGTTTATTATACCCGGAAGGTTTTGGAAGTAATTAAAAAGGTGGAAGAAGTCCATACCCCGAAGGGTTTATTATACTCCCCGAAGGTTTTGGAAGTAATTAAAAAGGTGGAAGAATCCTATACCCCGAAGGTTTCAAAAACCTTCGGGGTGTAAATAACCGTAAAGGAATAGGAAACCATACCGCGAAGGTTATGGAAATAATTAAAAAGGTGGAAGAAGTCCATACCCGGAAGGTTTATTATACCCCGAAGGTTTCCAAAACCTTCGGGGTGTAGAAAACAACAACCGTAAAGGAGTTGGAAAGCCATACCGCGAAGGTTATGGAAATAATTAAAAAGGAGGAAGAAGTCTCCATACCCCGAAAGGTATATTACAGCCCGAAGGTTTCCAAAACCTTCGGGGTGTAGAAAACAACAACCGTAAAGGAGTTGGAAAGCCATACCCGAAGGTTATGGAAATAATTAAAAAAGGTGGAAGAAGTCCATACCCCGAAGGGTATATTATACTCCCCGAAGGTTTTGGAAACCTTCGGGGTGTAGGAATCAACAACCGTAAAGGAGTAGGAAAGCCATACCGCGAAGGTTATGGAAATAATTAAAAAGGTGGAAGAAGTCCATACCCCCGAAAGGTATATTACGGCCCGAAGGTTTAAAAAACCTTCGGGCTGTAGGAAACAACAACCGTAAAGGAAGTAGGAAAACCATACCGCGAAGGTTATGGAAATAATTAGAAAGGTAGAGGAAGTCCATACCCCCGAAGGGTATATTACAGCCCGAAGGTTTCCAAAACCTTCGGGGTGTCGGAAACAACAACCGTAAAGGAGTTGGAAAGCCATACCCGAAGGTTATGGAAATAATTAAAAAGGTGGAGGAAGTCTATACCCCGAAAGGTATATTACAGCCCGAAGGTTTTGGAAGTAATTAAAAAGGTGGAAGAAGTCTCCATACCCCGAAAGGTATATTAATCCCCGAAGGTTTCGAAAACCTTCGGGGTGTAATGAAAAATTAATCGAACAGAAGTGAATTAAAGAGTGAAGAAATAAAAGAAAAAATATATGATAAAAGAAATCGACATTTCAATATTATTTGAAAAACCCACATTTGAAAAAACAGCAATAATGTGGATTGATCCATTAGCTCCATTATCGATGGTAGTTTCAATGCCTGGTTCGTACTATCGTAGTCAGGGAGAACCTTCTCCGTATATGATTTATGGTGTACTTGAAAATATGTTAGGCTGGCATTTTGATGATAAAATACGGAGAGATATACTGAGAAAGATGAAATCGGAACTATCACGAAAATTTAAAATTAAAGAATTTTCGACTGATTCTTCGGAGGTTGGTTTTACTCCGGTTTTACAACAGCATTTAAGAATCGAATATCCTGCTTTTTTTCAACCTCATAAGGAGTTTTTTGAAGATTACTGGACTCAGCATTTAAAAGATAGTGATGAGAGGCATCTTGGAGGTGTTCATAACTACGATATAAAAATTGAAAGAATGATGAACCTTAGTAAAAAGTTTGAAATACAAGCCAAAACTGAAAAAGATAAGGACAAGGCCAAAGAGTTGACAAATAGGGCAAAAAGAATAAAAGCAATAATTATGAAGAGATATAAAACTTATATACCTAATTATTATTCAAGCCCAAAGAAAAGAGAATTTGTCTCTCTTAAAGGAGCATATGGATACAAAATTCATTTATCAGAAAGTGTATTTGCAATATTGACAAATTCAATTGATAAACTGAACGCTCCACTATATATTGGAACAAATGAAGGATGGATTAATTTAAAATTACAGACATTATGAACTTTATACATCCATATAGCAAATTTGGTTTAGCATATCTTATGTATGCAGAGCAAATTAATTCTGATAAAGAAATCACTAAAGAGATGTTGATCAAAAATTTAGAAATTGGGCTTAGTCATTTTAGAATGAAGACGAATAATAATCCAGAGTTTGATGATTTACTGAATTATGAATACATTGGACTTCAAGAGATGATACTTTCTGATATAAATAAAATGAAAAAATTATCTGAAAAAGGAATTTATTTATGTCCCAATGTATTAACAACAGATTATAATAATCAAACAACGTGGAACTCTCATATTACGTTGTTGGATGAAATAAGAAAAACAAAAATTGAAGATTTATACACTAAGAGAAAAGATTTAACAACGGGTCTTGTTCCAATATCTGGAAAATTCAATAACGGGGGAAAAGGACAATCATATCCAAAAGCAACACTTTTTGAAATAATCTGTTGTGCAATAGCTTCAACTACTCCGAATAAACCATATTTAGCCTTTAAAGATATAGATAGTAAAGGGAAAATTAATTATATCCCCACTACAATCATACCTGACTTAGAACTCGACCAAATGAAAGACTTTATTGAGTTATTCAATAAAATACTTACAACTCAATTGCCAGATAACATATTGTCAAAAAAAGTATATAGGAACGAAAAAACAAAAGGTAATTTTTCCAGACCTAAAATATACGATGGAAATTTTCCTTTTGCTCCTAAAAGCTCTGCCTTTGGGTGTTTGGGCTTATTAGGTTCTATAGGGAAATGGGCAATTGAAGCTAAAGAAACAATATGGGCTGAAAGAGTTTTGGACTCATTAAAAGATACTCCAATCTATTTAATTAAATATGGCAGTGCTACATCTGTTACGTTTAATCATTATATAATTGATTTAGCCAAAACAGATAAATTAAGTAGTATTGTAAATGCGCTTTATTATTCAGAAATTATTTCAGATGGCAGACGTCCGAATAGTCCACAAAAGGAAGTAAAAACCAAATATCCATTATTTGATTTATTTACAGCCCGTTTTCTTCAATTATTCGACAAACCATCCTTCAAAGATTTTTTATCAATACGAGCACAATATAAAATAGAAGTAATTGAATTATTAATATTATTTTTTGAAAAAATTATGAATATACGACCAGAAATTGTACAATCAGCCAAAGACTTAGGATTATGGTTGAATTATGTGGCATACAAAGTTGCCAAACAAGAAACTGAAGGAAAATCGTTAGAAGACTTCAAAAAGGTAAAAGCAAAAATCTTAGTTGAACTTGAAAGTTCTGCATTTTCTTCCAAAAGCTCTACAGCTCTACTTTCTCAAACCCTAACGAGAGCTGGTCGATTATCAGGAATGGATGCACCTGCAAGCTCAGATGAATTTATGCAAGCTACAGCAAATGGTGAAATATCATTAGATGAAGCAAAGAATTTGATTACTGCTTTTTCAAGACTTCGCAATAAATTTGAAATTGAAAAAACAGAAATAAAAGATGATTTATCAGATGATGATAATGAGTCAAATATTGACGAAAGTGAACAAGTATAAACTATTAAATAATGAATAATATGGAAAAGATTAAAGGAATTTTGGTATCAATAGTAGCTCCAATGGATAATCATATCGCTAATGGTGGCGAAAAACTTTTAGGAAATGCAGGGTCAATCAAAAAAAGAAATGATGGTCGCGTGTATGTTTCAGGTCAAATGCAACGGCATGTACTTTTTAGTGCTATTGAACGAATAAATTTGGCAGATGTGAATAAAGGTAATACTTATGTTTCCAATGGAGATGGTATTAGCAACGCAATTGAAATTGATTTAAGAGCCGATTTAGGCGGATTTTTGCATCCAACTTCTGGTAGTTATTCAGGAAGAAGGACTGCCCCATTAACTGTAACACCTGCTGTCGCAATAAAACCAAGTGAGATAACGCGTGATTTAACACTTCGCTTGCAAAGAAATACTAAAGGAGAAAAGCTCTATGCAGATGGTTACATTATTCAAGAGAATGCAGACAATAAAGATCGAGATAATGCAATAGCAACTAAAGAAATGAGTGATTCTGATGAAATGATAATGAACTTTTTCTTAGATATTACAACACTAAGTATTTCAAAAATATTCAAATATAATGGAGAATATCATGTAAGTACTGAGTTTGTAAAACACGTAAATGAAACTGAGAGAAGAAGACGTGTAAAATTATTCTTAGAAGCAACCCGTTCAATGACTGACTTTGCAAATCAAGCCAGGAATGCAGTTTCAGGTGAGCCTCAAAAAGTATTAATTGTATTCGATAATAAACTCAGCAGAAAAGCAAACCGATATTTTGAAGCAAGCGATAAAGAAAAAGCAAATATCATAGCTGAGCTGGAAGACAGGTCCGCTCTTCCAATTATTGGGAGCGATACAGACGGAGAAAAAAGTGTCAATACGGCATATAACGAGGCATTTGAAATATTAGAAAAATCTATTTTATTTGATCCTTGCGAAGGCGATAACAATATCAAGAAATTTAGCGAAGCATTTCAATAATCAACATAGCTTTGGGGAGTACTCCCCAAAGCATAATTTATGGTATGGAAGAATATTTAGCTAAACCGACTGGCATCAAATATGATAAACACGTTGAAGATGTTATATCTGAAGCAAGAAGCATCATTGCTTCACATCCTTATGTCTTTAACAAGTATACTCAATTCACGTCTTCAGATTTATCAAAGAGAATAGAGGTAGCTTCCAAATATCATGATGAAGGAAAAAAAGATGACAGATGGCAAGATGCATGCAAAAAAGATTACGAAACCTATCTTAAAACGGGTAATGTTGGGAATAACTTATTGAGTACCGGAGTCAGGCATGAAATTGAAAGTTTGAAACGAAAAACAGGTTTTAGTGATGTAGTCAAAGTAGCAATAGCATCTCATCATTCTAAACTAAGCGAAAAGTTTGCACACCGTTGGCAAGATGATGAAAAGGATAAAGAACTGTGGAATTCATTCAAAAGAATTAGTAATGCATTAAGATTGTCTGATTTTGAGAAATCAATTTTGATGAATTATGAATTTGCCGGATGTAGAAGTTTTTTGCAATTAGCAGATCATAGAGCAAGCGCAAAAGAAGATGGAAAAAAACTTCCTGAGTTTACGAAATTTCATTATTCGTTTAATCCAGAATGGGAAAAGAGGAATGTTCAGAGAATTGCAGAAGACAATTGGAAAGATAAATTATTATTAATGCGTGCTCCAACTGGAGCAGGAAAAACTGATGCATGTTTATTGTGGGCAAAACAACAAATTGAAAATAATAGAGCAGATAGACTTGTTATTGCAATGCCTACCCGATTTACTTCAAATGCGCTTGCAATTAATGTAGAAAGTTCTTTATCTGAAACCGGTTTATATCACTCAAGTGCATGGTTCTTTAAAAATTCCAAAGATAGTTCATCTAAAGAAAATGTTGATTTTAATAAGTTACAACATGAATTTGCAAAACATTTGGAGACTCCTGTAACAGTTTGTACAATTGATCATTTATTAATTTCTCTTACACATACAAAAGAGGAACATCATGCCATAACATTTAATTTAGCACACAGCTGTGTTGTCATAGACGAGGCTGATTTTTACGATGAATTTACCCAAGCAAATATATTGGAATTATTAAAGGTTCTCAAGGTGTTGGATGTTCCTGTTTTAATTATGAGTGCATCTCTACCTGAATCATCATTAAAAATGTATCAAACCACAGGTTATAATCCAAAAGAGATAAAAGAAGATAAATCTGATTATGAACGTATAAGATGTAATATATTAAACAAAACAGAATATACGGAGCTATGTGAAATAAATCATTTGTTAGAAAAAGCATGTAATCAGCCAACAATAATTTATGCAAATACTGTTGCTAAAGCTATGGAATTATACAAATGGTTTAGTGGAAAGGGATTTAAAACAATATTATACCATAGTAGATTCATTGAATCGGACAAAGTAAAAAAAGAAAACCTGTTAATAGAAAATCTTGGCAAAAAGGCATGGCAAGATAACTCTCAAAATGGGATTGCAATCTTAACCCAAATCGGAGAAATGAGTGTAAATATAAGTTCTCATTATATGATTTCTGAGATTTGCCCTATGGATAGATTAGTTCAAAGAATTGGTCGATTATCACGTTTTGATGAGACTATTGGAAATTTAGACATCATTGTTCCTCTGAAAAATAACGTTTTTTATCCTGCTCCTTATGGAAATTTCCAACGAGGAAAAGGATGGAAACCAATAATTCCAATGTCAGAAACATTAGAACTCCTTGAATGCAAAAAGTATAATGCTAAAGAATTTGTTGAACTAATTAATACAATTTATCCTGAATTGATCCATTTTAGTCCTGAAGCAATTTATAATATTGATAATTATCGGAAGAACATAGTTTATAATTGGCTAATAACTCCTCAAGAGAATATTGAAGAAGATGAGACTAATACAAACTTTTGGAAAAGCAGGAATATTGGCAATCAAATGGAGGTCTTCGTGAAAGATCCAGAAAATATAAATAATCGCTATTTCAATAGCTATAATGAATTCAATATGTTTCGAAATGAATTTGCATTAAATTGTCCGACATATCTAATCATGAACGCAATTAAAGAGGGTAGCATATACAAACAGAAAATTAAGATAAGAAAAGATGAACAATTCATTTATATTGCTCATAAATATGATGATGAGTTGGGTCTTATATTAGAGAATGACAACTTCCTTTAACCCCATCTAAAAAAAGCAACCACCATTATGAACACCGATTAGGTTGCCGCCACCATGGATTCCAGACCCCGAAGGTTTGGGAAACCTTCAGGGTCTAAAAAAAACAAAAAAATATGTCCATACAAAAAACACCTTTACAGACAGGAAAGTACTACCATATTTATAATCGTGGTATCAATAGTTGTGATTTGTTTCGCGAAAATGAAAACTACGAATATTTTATGGCTTTGTACGATAAATATATTTCGCCGGTAGCCAACACTTACGCATGGGTATTGATGAAGAACCATTTTCATTTTTTAGTCGAGATACTTCCGGTGGATTGTTGGGGAGATCTTCCGCACCCCGAAGGTTTTCAAAACCTTCGGGGTGTAGAAAACCTTCTGGGTTTGGAAACAGACAAGCGCGTCAATCAGCAGTTCTCCAATTTTTTTAATGCATATACCAAGGCTTTCAACAAACGCTACGAACGCACAGGAAGTCTGTTTGAACATCCGTTCAGGAGAAAGCATGTAGATACAATCGATTATCTGAAAAGGGTAATCGTTTATATACATCAAAATCCGGTAAAACACGGCTTTTGCAAGCATCCTTCTGAATATCCATGGAGTTCGTATTTAAGCTGTCTATCGCTGAAGTCTACAAAACTTCAGCGCAAAAAAGTAATTGCATGGTTTGGCAATACAGATGAATTCAAAATATATCATAACCAAAAAGTGTATACCGAAACAATAGATGAGTGGATAGATATGGAATAATATTTTCCTACACCCCGAAGGTTTCCAAAACCTTCGGGGTGTAGGAATTACTCAATTACACAATATGACTGGAACCCATTTTAATTACTATCACGTATGCCACCGCAAACTTTGGCTGTTTGCCAACGGTATAAATATGGAACATACATCAGATTTGGTGTACGAAGGAAAGTTGCTGCACGAAGAAACCTATCCGCAACGTCCCGAGCGTTACGAAGAACTGGAGATAGAAGGTTGTAAAATAGATTTTTACGATGCCAGAAATAAAATTGTGCACGAAATTAAAAAATCGGACAAGATAGAAACCGCCCACGAGTGGCAGGTAAAATATTATATCCGCGTGTTGGAACGTAACGGAGTGGAAGGTGTAACGGGCATACTGGAATATCCGTCGATGCGGCACACGCAAACCGTAGAACTCACCGATGCCGACCGTAAACGGATAGACGAAATGGAAACCGAAATAGACGCACTGATAAAACAAGAAGACTGTCCGGCAGTCATTAATTCAAAGATATGCCGACTGTGCAGTTATTATGAGTTTTGTTATGTAGAGGAGTAAAATGTCTGAACGGGGATTTTGGGATGAATGGACTATCAGGATAAAAAAAATAAAAAAAATAGAATATGGAGTTGAAATATGCTGATATAACGGAGAAAATACTGAAATGTGCTTTCAGGGTGCATACTGTGTTGGGCAATGGTTTTCAGGAAGTGATTTATCAACGGGCACTTGAAATAGAAATGCGCAAAAACGGATTGAATTTCTCGCGCGAATTTGAAATGCCGATCTATTATGATGGGATTCATATTGGCACCCGAAGGGTCGATTTTTTGGTTGAAGAAATCATCAGTGTGGAAATAAAAGCCGTCATTCAACTTGAAAATGTACATTTAGCCCAAGCTAAAAATTATCTCGAAGCCTATAATATTGAAGTGGGGCTTTTGATCAATTTTGGTACAGCAAGTATGGAATATAAACGATTAACGAATAAAAAATATAAGTCTTAACCAGGATTGTGAGGATTTAAAGATTAGTGGGATTTTAATGTACGCTTTAATCTTCTGAATCCTAAAATCCAAAAAAATCCCAGTTCAGACATCTTCCCAGTTCAGACAATTTACTTTATGAAAAAAACATACTACCTAATTAATCCCGGTACTTTGCAGCGCAAGGACAATACGCTGAAGTTTACGCCGGTGGAAGAAGATGCCAATGGCATCGAGCGCAATGGTCAGCCACGCTATTTACCTGTGGAAGATATTGCGGAGTTTTATACTTTTGGCTCGCTTACAGCCAACAGTGCGCTGTATAACTTTCTGGGGCAAAACGATATTTCGGTACATTTCTTCGATTATTACGAGAATTACACCGGATCGTTTATGCCCAAAGATGGATTGCTGTCCGGGCGAATGCTGCTGGCACAAACCGCCTCATATCAGGATAAAAAGAAACGAATTGTTATTGCCCGTAAGTTTATTGAAGGAGCAGCATTTAATATGATTAAAAACCTGAAGTATTACGACAAACGTGTGAAGGAATTAGCCGGAATTATTGAAAAGATAGAGGGATATTCGGCTTTGATACCCGAAGCAAAAGCAGTGGATGAGTTGATGGGTATTGAAGGAAATATCCGGCAAACCTATTACGAAGGATTTGACATGATTCTGAACGACTTCGAAATGGGTAACCGCACAAAGCAACCGCCACAAAACGAAGTGAATGCGCTCATTTCGTTTGGCAATATGATGTGTTACACGCAATGTCTGCGCGCCATTCATCAAACACAACTAAACCCCACCATTAGCTATCTGCATACACCGGGCGAAAGACGGTATTCGCTGTCGTTGGATGTGTCGGAAGTGTTTAAACCGTTGCTGGTGGACAGGGTGATTTTTAAAGTACTCAACAAACGGGAGATTCAGGAAAAACATTTTGATAAAAAGCTAAACAAATGTCTGCTGAATCCGGCCGGGAAAAAGATATTTGTACAGGCTTTTGAGGACAGACTGAATGAAACCATCCAACATCGGTCGCTAAAACGAAACGTCAGTTATCGGCATTTGATAAAATTAGAATGCTACAAACTCAGCAAACATCTGCTGGGAATGGAAGAATATAAACCGTTTAAAATGTGGTGGTAATTGAATAACTGAATAATTGAGTAACTGAATATGGATACTATTGAATTTAGAGAGCAAATGAAGCAACGGACAAAGGTTTTTGCTTTGAGAGTTATCCGGTTGTTTCAGGCTTTACCGAAAACGACTGAAGCTACTGTAATCGGAAAACAACTGTTGCGTTCGAGTACTTCTGTTGCTGCTAATTATAGGGCGGCATGCCGATCAAGATCAAATGCAGAATTTTATAAGTAAATGACCAGAATTAATTTATACTATTTTAAACGCAAAGTCGCCAAGACGCAAAGTCGCTAAAATGATTTTCCTTTGTGTATTAGCGACATAGCGTCTTAGCGTTCAATAAAAATATTATATAAACTAATTTGGAACACATACTTAGTAAAATAAGTATCGTAATAGATGAAGCAGATGAAAGCTTATTCTGGTTAGAATTGTTGCAAGATTCAGGCATTATCAAAGAAGAACTTTTAAAAGACTTATGTGATGAAAATGAAGAAATAATAAAAATTATGGTTGTTGCCAGAAAAAACTCAGAAAGAACAAATAATTGAATAATTGATTAACTGAAATGTATTATTTTTGGAGAAAAAACAAAAATGGCGAAAAGTAAAAAAATAAAACCTCAGCAGCAATTAAGTCCTGAAGCCTATATCCGCAAAAAGGCACGCTTGCTGCCATTGTATGAATGTTTACTCAATAGGAATTGGAAAGAAGAAGGAATGGCTGAGATTGTGGTATCGCGTATTCATACAAACGGCAATATTACATTTGGAGTTTATATGGTCGATTTACTTTGTGTCGGGATAAAGGATACGTTCTTCAATTTTAATCTTCCGCTAAGCGAGTACGAAGAGATGAAAGAAAAAATGTGCGAACCTCTTGATATGTATCTGGTTGACTATACCTTAGTACACAATATTATTTTTGCCTCCATTGAGTATGCCGAGGATTTGGGTTTTAAACCACATAAAGATTTTAATTCAATATCAAAATATATACTTGAGGAAGATACAGAAGAGGTAGAACTATTAGAAATAGAATGTGGAAAAAATGGCAAACCTCTGTTTGTAGCTACCGACTTTTACACTCCTGCACAAACATCCGGAATTATTAGCCAATTGATAAAAACTGTAGGCAAAGATAATTTTGAAGTGATTTACGAAAATAATATAATTGATGATGAAGATGATGAGTGGAACGAAGATGCTGACGACATGTTCGATGATCCTGACCCTTATCTGATGCAGGAATATGATAGTATGTCACCCAACGAACGACGCAAAGAATATTTAGAATTATATAGTGATGGACAGTTTGATTTTGAGGTTGGAAAGATGAATCGGTTGATCGCTCTTTCAGAGTCGATATATGCAAACGATATAGCAACTGCTAATGAAATACATCAATATATCGATCGATGGGAAGATGAACTATCTATCATTGTTGCCGAGGATGAATATACTGTAGAACTTCTGGGACTTCCAACCAATCAGGCATTAACCGAAAATGATATGGATGAGTTTGACAATCTTGATTTCGGATTAACAGAAGAAGATAAAGAGGAGATGACCGAAGAAGAGTATGCAGAACTGGAAGAGTTACAAGCAGATAGATTTCGTGATTTACAGGATAAATGGGGCGATATTCCGTATCTGAAATATTACGAAATTAAACGTCTGGATAATAAATCAGATAGCTTTATCGAAAAATTAAAAGCGTATTATGCACAATTTCCCAATTATCCTTTATTTAAAATTGAAATGTATAAATTCAATTCAATCGACAATGCGGCATTAGCTTTCCCTGACTTTAAATATTTTTTTTGCGATAGAACAGAAATTACAAGTAAAGAGATGTTCGAATATCAATCGACAAAAATTATTGATATGATAAGTAAACTACCAATCAATTATCAGCAATTGGAAGCGCAATCTGTTCTGATAGGCGAATTGGAGCTATCTCCGGAATATCAATCGGTAATTAAAAGAATGCTTCTGTTGAGTAAACTCACTTTGCTATCGAAATATTTTGAAGAAAAAGAAGACTCTATATAATAAATTAGTTTTTAAAATTATGTCAAAATCAGCACTTAAAAAGCATTTACAATCGCTAAATAAAGAGCAAATTATCGAGACTGTACTTGAAATGTACGATGGAATTAAATCCGTAAAGGAATATCTGGAGTATTACCTTCAACCGGATGAAAAAGCCATGTTCGAAAAATACAAAAAGTTAATAACCGATGAGTTTTATCCTACCACTAAAAGTTTCAATCCAAAGTTGCGTTTTTCAGTGGCTCGAAAAGCCATTGCAGATTTTAGGGCATTAAAACCTGCGCCAGAATTATTGGCAGACCTGATGTTGACACTCGCCGAACAGGCATGTGAATTCACATACGACTTTGGCGATATGACAGAACAATATTACAATAGTGCATACAATAATCTGAAAGCAGCTTTGGAATATATTAAAAAGAATGATTTATTGGAAAACTTCCAATTACGATGCGAAGATTGCGTAAAATGGGCTTCGGTATGTGGATACGGTTTCTCAGATGAAATAGGTCAATTGGTGTACGATTATTATAACGAATAAATTCAGTCATCCAACCTCAATATAAATATGTATGTAATTTTGGTCTATGATTTTGGCGAAAAGCGAGTTGGCAAAATGCTCAAACTTTGCCGCAAATACCTGAACTGGATACAAAATTCGGTTTTCGAAGGAGAGATATCCGAAGTTAAATTAAAAGAACTAACTTTGAAGGCAGAAGAATTTATGAAACCGGAAGAAGATAGCATTATTATTTTCTCGGGGCGAACAGAAAAATGGTTGGATAAACAAATCATTGGTAAAGAACCCGGTAGTATCGATAATTTTCTTTAGGTGGTTGTCGGAACGCAGTGTTTTGCGAGAAAACCTGCTCGTTCCCATCATAATATGTTCTTTGACGCACTGAAAAACAAACAAATACATTGGTTGTCGATGTGCAGGGTTTTTCATACTTTTGTACATCGACAACTTTCAACAACAAAAATCGCAGAAAACAAAAAACCAGAAAGCTGAAAATCAGCTTTTTTTGTCGTCGATTCCGACGACTTCTAATCGCACCACAAGGAATTGAAATGAACAACTCCGGGAAGGGGTTGAAAAATTCGGGACTTCTAATTACGAGTGTTCGGAAGATAAATTTATGCACAAACGATGCCGTTTAAAATTGTCTTATTTTTTTCATGTAAGAAAAACGACCCATTTTTTCTATCGGAACACGAGATTTGGGTCACCCCCACAATACTGAACAACAATAGCCATAATTAATTCATCTAGTTCAATTCCAAATCGCCTTTTCGCTGTTTTATATCCTATTTGATTGATTCTTTTGTATATCAAGATGAGCATTGATAGAATGAGTGTCATGTACAAAATGATTTTTATTCCATTCTCGTTGGTTGACATGAAGTGACTAAAGTTTAACTCTTGTTTGATGAAACGGAAAAACACCTCAATATCCCATCGTTTACGATAAAACAAAGTAATGACTTCAGGTCCTAAATCAAAGATGTTGGTTAAGAATAAATATGTCTCTCCTTCTTCATTTTGTGTGGTTATTAATCTGAACGTTTCATCGGTTCTTTGCCTACCGCCATCACGGTACAGCCGGATTTCTTCATCACTAACAAGTAAAAGACTCCCTATCCTTCGTCCATTACCTTCTTCTATAACACGTACAACATCTTTGCGTCCACCTTCTTTTAATCTACTGACAAATTCAACCTTGTGTTGATTCATTTGTTCAAAAGTAGTTCTTTTCTGTACTCCACGATCAAAAACAAAGATTTTCCCGTCTTTCTTTTTTGCGTAATCAAACACAACTTTTGGAATCGTATAGTCCTCACTTAATGATTTTTTATCAGTAAAAACTTCAACAGAACATGGTAGCAAGCCATCAAAACCAATGGTGTATTTTACTTGTTTTTTCCCATCTTTCTTTTTTCCAACATTCATTCCCTGACAAAGACGGGAAGATGTTTCCGCAACCATGGTCGAATCAACACGAATTATCTTGTTTTGTAATATTTCCTGCGATGAATAGAGTACGCTTAATTGTGAATAATATTGTTCGAATAGCTTCTCAAAAAAGTCAACATCCATTACAGATAATCGCTCCGATATTGAGTTATATTTTACGCTAACTTTCTGATGGATATTGAAAAGGAATTTAAACCTGCGACTATTGAAAATATCTTCCATTGTTCGAAGACTGGGACGATTAGACTCCAATAATCCTAAAAGTAACATATAAAATACTGAACGACCATACAAGACTTTAGAACAATAATCAACATTCGTGTCATTTGCCAGTGAACGCAATGACTCATCGGATATAATACTCAAAAGTTCCTTTACTGTTATTGTCTTTTTGTTGATTTTCTTCTTTTGCATTCTTATGATAGATTTGAATGCAAAAATATTGAAATTCAAACGAATACTCCTACTGTTTTATAGTTTATTTATCAACCATATAGTCCTTCTTTTGTTGATAAGTCTGGGCCTTTTTTTGTTTTTGAAATTATACAGCTCCAAATCATATTTTTTTAAACATAATTCCGTAATTTTGAAAACTTAAATATCTTCCGAACACTCGTAACTTCTAATCGCACCACAAGGAATTGAAATTCACATTCTATCTAAATTTGCGTTATAGTTTATAGTCTTCTAATCGCACCACAAGGAATTGAAATAATCTAAAATGCGTGAGGTTGGTGAACAAGCAAAAGCTTCTAATCGCACCACAAGGAATTGAAATATTGTAAAACAAAAGTATCCAAGTGGTGTAAATGTACTTCTAATCGCACCACAAGGAATTGAAATTCTGTAAAAAGTCATTAAATTGATCTCACTATCTCTTCTAATCGCACCACAAGGAATTGAAATATGCAACCGACATAATAAATAATACGGCCGCAATTCCTTCTAATCGCACCACAAGGAATTGAAATACAAACGAATCGCGAAGAAATTCATTATCAGCTTCTTCTAATCGCACCACAAGGAATTGAAATGTCAGCACAAAGCTGAATGCTTCGAGAATAGTTGTCTTCTAATCGCACCACAAGGAATTGAAATCTTCAAATATCAAAGTGACGTTTGGCAGCATACTTCCTTCTAATCGCACCACAAGGAATTGAAATATCAGTACTAAAAATACTTTTTGTTTTAATTATTTGCTTCTAATCGCACCACAAGGAATTGAAATTGGATATAAGGTGGATCAGGGAGTGGATAGCCGCCTTCTAATCGCACCACAAGGAATTGAAATATTCAAGAACGACTTCTGATTTGCTGTTTTCAACAACTTCTAATCGCACCACAAGGAATTGAAATTTGGTTCGATCATAGATACTGACTACCTCAGTATTTCTTCTAATCGCACCACAAGGAATTGAAATACGATAGCGAAAAGCAAGCTATCTTGAACATGGTGTTCTTCTAATCGCACCACAAGGAATTGAAATAAATTCATTACTTAATGCCATCTTTATGGCAACAGACTTCTAATCGCACCACAAGGAATTGAAATGTGAGTTTAAGGCAATGATACCGGTTTATGTTTCACACTTCTAATCGCACCACAAGGAATTGAAATAAAATTATCACAATTCACGGGTCAAATCGGTTAAGCCTTCTAATCGCACCACAAGGAATTGAAATTCCTGAATGGCATTATCAACAAGATGTAACTGATTCTTCTAATCGCACCACAAGGAATTGAAATTTATGAACATGGGAGGCAAACGAACCCCGACTCTCCTTCTAATCGCACCACAAGGAATTGAAATTCAGATGAAATTTCGTCCGCTTGCCCTCTTTCCGGTCTTCTAATCGCACCACAAGGAATTGAAATTTATTAACATCATCGAGATGTAGCGCATATGATGGCTTCTAATCGCACCACAAGGAATTGAAATCCCGATGAGCTATACTTCCAGCTCAAATTAGACTCTTCTAATCGCACCACAAGGAATTGAAATGAAGTCGCCGTGTTGCCCGGTGGTCAAGCTTTTATTGCTTCTAATCGCACCACAAGGAATTGAAATTACGAAACCCGATGCAGTCGCATTACTGTTTCCAACTTCTAATCGCACCACAAGGAATTGAAATCCGGAACGCCTTTAGCGACAGGAAAATAAAGATAGCTTCTAATCGCACCACAAGGAATTGAAATAAGCTCGACTTGAATTGCAAGCAGCACAAAAAGCACTTCTAATCGCACCACAAGGAATTGAAATAAGCAAGTCATCGCGATGTAAGAAATTATTAATAGTCTTCTAATCGCACCACAAGGAATTGAAATTCAAAAAAGCAACTGAATAATTTTTAAACATCAAACTTCTAATCGCACCACAAGGAATTGAAATTTCAGTAAAAGTACATGTCTGTGGCTAAAAGGATTACCCTTCTAATCGCACCACAAGGAATTGAAATATGCGATAGAAAAGACAAATGGAACTGGCGTAAAAACTTCTAATCGCACCACAAGGAATTGAAATTACGGACTGACAGAGTCACCGTCGATAGGCATATACTTCTAATCGCACCACAAGGAATTGAAATACATTATTGTTATACGCTTCAATAAACTTTTCAACTTCTAATCGCACCACAAGGAATTGAAATATAATCTTTTAGGTACGGATATTAAGTCGGCAGCACTTCTAATCGCACCACAAGGAATTGAAATTGCTAAAAACTCAAAATCTCCATCAACAACCAAATCTTCTAATCGCACCACAAGGAATTGAAATTGTGGTTGTGGCTTACAATGCACATTTCGGGGGCCTTCTAATCGCACCACAAGGAATTGAAATTCAACGTAATTCCTGTATAGCCTTTTAACCGTTGAAACTTCTAATCGCACCACAAGGAATTGAAATGATCAAAAAGAAGATACTGACAACGAAATCACCGTTACTTCTAATCGCACCACAAGGAATTGAAATTTTGGTAGCGATCATGTAATCGATTGTTTGACCACTTCTAATCGCACCACAAGGAATTGAAATTTCGGATGGCGTCTAACCTGTCAAGCTCCTTTAGCTTCTAATCGCACCACAAGGAATTGAAATGGTTGTGCTATGCAGTTGGCCATATACCAACAATCTTCTAATCGCACCACAAGGAATTGAAATGCCCCTAACAATGTATATAGCAAATTGGGGGTTGCTTCTAATCGCACCACAAGGAATTGAAATAAGCAAGCGTCAAGCAGTCCGGTAATGGCAACGTCTTCTAATCGCACCACAAGGAATTGAAATTCCAAACTGCTTTCGGGAATAATCCGGCGCAAATCACTTCTAATCGCACCACAAGGAATTGAAATGTTGTACTCGTTTCAACAACCAATACACGACCAACTCTTCTAATCGCACCACAAGGAATTGAAATTTCGTTTCGTCGATTCGGTCAATATGGTAATTATTCTTCTAATCGCACCACAAGGAATTGAAATATGTTTTGGATTTCGGTGGGTCGGAGGCAAGTGACCTTCTAATCGCACCACAAGGAATTGAAATGTGGGATATTATCGAAAATAGTATAGCGAATTTACACTTCTAATCGCACCACAAGGAATTGAAATATCTGTTAACTTCTTGAGATCGAAAACCGGATGTCCTTCTAATCGCACCACAAGGAATTGAAATGTGCTTCAATTTCTGGGTCAATTACAGCAACTTCCTTCTAATCGCACCACAAGGAATTGAAATAACTTGAAAAAGTCGACAAATTCATCCGCAAAATCGTCTTCTAATCGCACCACAAGGAATTGAAATTTCAAAAAACTGCATATGTAGCTCGCTACTGTCGCTTCTAATCGCACCACAAGGAATTGAAATAATCAGCGATAACAGATCGATTCGCGATGTTACTTCTTCTAATCGCACCACAAGGAATTGAAATTTGAAACTACTCGACCTTTTCGTAAGTCTTTTCAAAACTTCTAATCGCACCACAAGGAATTGAAATTTGAGATTATCTGGACTGAAACAGCAGATTTGAAAGCTTCTAATCGCACCACAAGGAATTGAAATTCAAAAGAATTGTTGGAGCAGAACTACAAAAAATACTTCTAATCGCACACCACAAGGAATTGAAATGTTGATAGCACTCGCACATTGAATATAACTCGTATTTCCTTCTAATCGCACCACAAGGAATTGAAATTGTCTTCCGGCGCGGCACGGTCCACAAGGTTGCCTGCTTCTAATCGCACCACAAGGAATTGAAATAAATCAAAAAACAGATCAACGACACTTTGACGGGCTTCTAATCGCACCACAAGGAATTGAAATACGGTAGATCAGCATCGTAAAACACAAATGGTTCAGGCTTCTAATCGCACCACAAGGAATTGAAATCTGCATTTTGCGTTCAGATGCTGTAAGATCAGCCAATCTTCTAATCGCACCACAAGGAATTGAAATGGGATGCACTCGCCGGGTAGTCCTGAGAATTGTTTTCTTCTAATCGCACCACAAGGAATTGAAATCAGGTAGAAGCCATACACGGCATAAATTCAGTAGAACTTCTAATCGCACCACAAGGAATTGAAATAAAGTAGCAAAAGGCGGTAAAGCACCCGAAAATGGGCTTCTAATCGCACCACAAGGAATTGAAATATTTTGATTAGATTAAGTGTCCGTTGATCCTGTTGCTTCTAATCGCACCACAAGGAATTGAAATGTGTTCACATCTAAAATCGATACCTTATCACCTGCTTCTAATCGCACCACAAGGAATTGAAATACAGATTGGCACGACTTAACAGAAGCGATTGGATCACTTCTAATCGCACCACAAGGAATTGAAATACATAAAAATATAAAGAAAGCAGTTTGTTATTCAGATATTCAACAAAGTCCGACGTTAATTAACCACTGTGCCTTCGTCTGTGCCTGCTTTTAGCTCAATTGGAACGTTGGCATATTATTACATTGGCACATTTTTTTTTCTTCTTATCTGTCATTTCGGTATTTTTATATTTTATTTTAGATTTTTGTAATTTTTTTGCTATCGTTAAATATGTTGATTATCTTTGACGGCTGATATAAATCCCTCTTTTGCTTATTACTAAGAACAGATATGTGCCATTGAGTTCAGTTTTTTGACTATAGGTGGGAGATGATTGTGTTAAAAAATGCATTTTATGAAACCCCGATGACCGAGATTAAAAATCAGAATATAAGGACATGATTATAAAATAACATAACTCAAAGTACCTGTCTTATTCCTCCTTTAGGCTTCGACGTGAGCGTTTGACTGAGCTCACACCAAAGTCTCAGCCGAACGGGGTTAGGGGCAGATATATAAATTAAAAAAAAAATGAAAAAAGATGAACTTTGGTATTTCCTGCTGGCAGGAAAAGTAGATGCCGAAATGGGATCTCTGGGTAGTTTCTATGCTTATGGCGAACATTTGGGTGATGCATTGGGTAAAATAATGAACGCTCCTTTGGAGTTCAATTTTGACAATATTAATCTGATTGAAGCCTCATTGGTCAATCATTCTGGTCTTATTGACAGTGAGAATGAGTTGTTTGAAATTGCTGAGCATGTCTACGTGCAACCTACATTAATTTCATATCCATTGAACAGTCCAAACAAAATGTTTTTTTCGCCGGTTGGAATAGTAGCAAGTATTCCTGAAGGTGAGTACGAAAATAATTTGATAAAGGAAAACTTTTTTGCTTTAAATACAAACGAAAATGGAATTTTTGAATTTCAGCTGGTACTTGAAAAGGAGCATTTAATCGACACATTTATAAAGACTATCGAATTTTTACCAACCATTGAAGGATGTTTGATATACGTTAAAAATTATTGGGAAAATGATTTGACAGAGCTTTGGGCGGCTAATCATTTCACTGACAAACCTACAGTGATTGACTTTTTACTACAACAAAAGAAAAATACGCTTGAAAACGGCTACCTGGATATTGTGCTGTACTCATCAAAAGGCGAAACCAACCTGATGCTTGACGAGCACAAAAAGATACGATTACAGACCAAAGACTCAGAAGTATTTAGTGATTTTATTGGAACCATAGTCGCCCTGGGTTATAAGCAAACAATAGATTTTTTCAGTCTTGAATTTGGTTATAATCACATTCATTACAGACCTGCGGACAGCTTGACGAGGAACGAATTCAAACAAATGCTGAAAGCTTATGGTTTTGAGCTAATCGACACAAGGGAAGAATGAAAACGGTCTGTTGACATAATCAATTGATTAGTTGATAAAAACCGGTGACTCGAACAGAATCATCATGAAATAAATTTGATTTACAATTCCATTCCCAATCAGTTTCTTTGTTTCTGCATTGCTTTAGTCTCGAAACTGAATGTCTGAAACCTATATAAAGGAAAAAAGCTGTCCGGAAAAATTTCTCCGGACAGCTTCACTTATTTTTTTGTCGTTATTCAGCTTACTTTTTCAGCACGATATTTCCCAAATCAGTTACTTTTCCTTCCACGATAGAAGCCGTTGAAAATGTAGAATCTTTATAAGCATTCAGCTCATCGGTGGCTATTACATTCACTTTCCAAATGCCGCCTTTTATGCCGGCAAACAGGAATTTACCATCTGTTTCAGGAATAGACATAAGTGTATCGGTTCCCTGTATAATTTCGACATAAGCCTTAGCATCAGCAGGCAAAGCATAACCGCGAAGTGTGGCGCCATAAGCTTCGGCAAAGGTACGAATGACGGGCTTTAGCAGAAATTCAGCGTTCCCTTTTTCCACAATCGATCTTGAAGCATCAAAATCAATCACGAAATTGTAACTCATATCAGCTTCGAGGGTTTGGTGTAAATTGAATTTCACCCCACTTTGCTGACCTGATGGTGTTATCAAAGGGTACGAAACACCATTTTTAACTACAGTGTTATTCGTGCCAAGAATTAAACGCACTTGCGAAATCTTACCGGCAGGAAATGATGCGTCGGCCAAAAGCACGGTTTTACCATTCCGGTAATCAAGCAGATTGTAAACATTGGGTTGAATAAGATCCAAAGCTACCCACTTAACGCTATCAGCGTCACTTACGCCTACTTCAATGCCCCGAACATCAATATTGACAGCAGAATATTCCATCGAAGGAGCATCTGTCAGGCTAAACTTTAGTTGAGCACTACCATCTTCTTTGTCGCTACAACTTACACCTGCTACCAGCATTAACACTATTGTCAATGAAGGGAGGATTTTTTTTAATAAATTCTTTCTCATAAAAATAAAGATGAATGTGTTTAATTAATTCTGAAACCTGAAATATATTTCGCTACAAAGAAAAACAAAAATTGAACCAACCAATGCCAAACCTGAACGACATAGGCTTAAATGTAACTTAAAAAATCAAAACAAACAGGGTATTGTTGAAAATGAACATATCGATCCGATTGTTTCTAAATTGTTTAGGCGCGAAAGGGTTAAATAGTATAAAACCTGATTTCAGTGCATTTTTTTTACAGAAAACACTTACCAAACCAGCAATTCGGGTACAAGCGATGCGCAGAAACAGACTTAAAGGGGAGGAGTGGTATAAGTTATAAAAGACAGTTATTGCTAATATTATTCAAAAAGAGGCTGTCTCAATCTTCATCTTGAGACAGCCTCTTGTAATGTGATTTCTGTTGGTTAGTACCTGCTGTACGCCGACTGTACAAATGAAACAGCCTGCGTGTAGATTGGTTTTGTGAATTCAACGAAAAGGTCTTGTTGCAGTGGTGGAACCATAGCTTTTTTTTCGCACATTTTCTTTTGTTCCGTTGTCAATGCTCTGTCATCGCCTTGAAAAGCTGCCCACTCAGTTGCCCAAACGTATTGTCCGCTAAAATTCTTCAGTTGAAGCTCACGGTTGTTTTGGGCGTCGATAATGCGTAGACTTAGTACACCGCCCGAACTTATTTCCTGACGTTTGGTGGTGAGTTTTGCTTTTACTGTATTGTACGAATTATAAGTTTTGCCGTCTACTTTAACGGTTCCAACAATAACGCTGTCGCGGGTTACATCTTTAGTGTTAGTGGTTTCAAGGATATTGCCAACACTGAAATCTTCGAAATTCAACACAATGTATTGGTGAGGATTGTTCATGTTTGCGTCGGCAGCTTCTTCTTCGGAATAGAAACGCACGAAACGATTTTTGGTTCTTTTAGTCATCTCGGCCAACAGGTTTACATAGAAAAAGTCAGCCGAATACTGATACTTCTTGCTGGTGTAAGGTTTCTGAACAATGACCCGGAGTGTGGCCGAATATCGCGCTTCATCAATCTTGTCGATCACATCTTTGTAACCGTTAATGTAGCCATTCGCTTTAATAAAATGCTGATATCCAACCCGTGCCTGTTCAACGGTATTGTAAGCCAATGCCTTTACTCCCATATTGTAAGCTTGTTCCGCTGCCATTTGTTTAGCATTGCTTAGTTCAGCTATATATTCAGCAGGCTGAGGAATCAACTCGTAAGCTTTCGGACAGGCGTAAATGGCATTAGCCAGCTGATTTACTCTGTTGTACTGATCAACCAAAATATCAAATTTGTCTGTAGTGTTTGCCAACAGAGCATTCTCAATTTCGCGCATGGCCGTTTTTTGTGCCATCGGATAGGCTTGCGTAAGCGCATCCTGTGCCTTTTTGTTGTCGGGTTTGGAGCGCAACCTATCGATGGATTCCATACACGCTTTGTAATAATCGCCGTGTTTGTATGCTCTTTGGCCGGTTGAACACGATGTGATAATGAATACAACAATACTGAAAAGCAGAAGATGATAGGTTTTTTTCATGACTAAATTGTATTTGTGTTTACATTCTTTCCGGAACTTCGATGCCAAGTAATTGCATCCCGGTTTTGATGACCTTGGCCACGGATGCCGAAAGTACCAAACGGAACTGTTTCAATGCTTCGTCTTCTTCTTTCAGAATGCTGAAATCGTGATAGAACTGGTTGAATTCCTTTACCAATTCATATTCGTAATTGGCAATCAGGGCCGGACTGAATTCGGTACCTGCTTCTTTTACAACAGCAGGGAATGCCGAAAGCAACTGAATAAGATAACTTTCTTTTTCGGAGATAACGAGCGATGTATTCAACCCGGCATCGAAATTAATTTCCTGTTCGGCAGCTTTGCGGAGCACCGATTTGATACGGGCATGTGTGTATTGAATAAACGGACCTGTGTTGCCATTAAAATCGATGGATTCTTTGGGGTTAAAGGTCATGTTTTTACGTGGATCTACTTTAAGAATAAAATACTTCAACGCTCCGAGTCCTACCATGCGCGCAATGCTTTCAATTTCTTCGGGGGCGCAATTATCAAGTTTTCCCAATTCCATGGAAGTTTCGCGGGCAGTGTTGATCATTTCGGTCATAAGGTCGTCGGCATCCACAACGGTTCCTTCGCGGCTTTTCATTTTGCCTTCGGGAAGTTCCACCATGCCGTACGAGAAATGTACGAGGTCTTTTCCCCATGCATAGCCGAGTTTGTCGAGCAAAATAGATAACACCTGAAAGTGATAATTCTGTTCGTTCCCCACTACATAAACCATTTTTCTGATATCGAAATCGTTGTATCGGAGTTTGGCAGTGCCTATGTCCTGAGTCATGTACACCGAAGTGCCATCGGCGCGCAACAATAGTTTTTCATCCAGTCCATCGGCGGTAAGGTCGGCCCAAACCGAACTATCATCGCGTTGATAGAATGATTTTTCGGCTACCCCGCGTTCCACTTCCGATTTACCAGTGAGATAGGTTTGCGATTCGTAATATATTTTATCGAAATCAACGCCCATTTGTTTGTATGTTTCGTCGAATCCGGCATACACCCAGGCATTCATGGTTTCCCACAATTGGCGTACTTCGGCATCGTTATTTTCCCAGGCCAACAACATTTTCTGGGCTTCGAGGATCAAAGGAGCGTTTTTCTTGGCTTCTTCTTCAGTCATGCCTTTCTCCATCAATGCTTTTATCTCGGCTTTATAAGCTTTATCGAAAACCACATAGTATTTACCCACAAGGTGATCGCCTTTCATGCCCGAACTTTGTGGTGTTTCGCCGTTACCGAAAAGTTTCCAGGCAAGCATCGATTTGCAGATATGAATGCCACGATCGTTTACGATATTTGTTTTTACAACTTTCCAGCCGTTTGCTTTTTGTATTTCGGCAATACTAAATCCGAGGAGATTGTTGCGGATATGGCCTAAATGAAGTGGTTTGTTGGTGTTGGGCGATGAATATTCAATCATCATGGTGTCGGCATCTTCGGAGGGCAGTTTTACTCCGAAATATTCATCAGCATTGATGCTGTTGAGTAACTCAAGCCAGTAGGAGGGTGTGATGGAAAGGTTTAGAAATCCTTTGATCACATTGAATTTTGAAACCATAGTATTGTTTGCAACTATAAATTCACCTATTTCGGCTCCGGCTCCTTCGGGCGATTTGCGCGCCGCTTTGGCAAACGGAAATAAGACTACAGTTATATCACCTTCAAATTCTTTTTTTGTTTTCTGAATTTGTATCTGGCTTGTTTCAATATCAATATTGTAAAGCGTTTTGACTGATTGCGCTACGACGGACTGAATGGTTGCTTCTAAATTCATTTGTTGTGTGTGTTATTAAGCTGCAAAGATACTAAAATATGCGAAATCTGTAAAAACAAAAAATTGCCTGCTTTTCAATGCGAAAAACAGGCAATCGGTCGGTGTGGAATCTTTTTTATTTGAGAGTTTTAAAATAATTTCCAGGCTAAAGAAATAACAAAGGTGCTTGCAGGCATCCGTGCCAGTGTTTCTCCGTTGTATGTTGCGTCTACCATATTGTCGATGATGTTATAGCGGGCATCGATGGCAAACATAAGTACGTCGATACCAGCTCCGACTTCCAGTCCAATTTTCGCCTTTTTGGTTTCGTATTTCAGTTGTCCAAGGTCGAAATCACCACCTGCAATATTGTTGAAGTCGAGCGAAGAACCGGCAAGAAAGCGAAATTTAGGTCCTGCAAATGCGCGTACATTCAGAATTTTAAGATCAATAAGTTTGTAACCGAGGAGTAAGGGCACATCGATGGCGCTCACATTCACTAATTTATCAAGCGTCACTTCGCCGTTCGATACATCTTCAAAAGTAACCTGATATTCTTTTTTCTGCATTGTGTAGAGCAATTCAGGTTCAAAATAAAATTTATCCATCGTTACCCGTGCAAATACACCGGCGTGAAAATTATTGCCCATCTCGGATTTCACTGAATTCAGGTCGTACGAGCCTGTAGTGACAGAGCCAAAATTACCCAGCGTAAGCGAAGAATTATAGCCGGCTTTTATTCCGAAATTAAGTTGGGCGTTAGCCGCAGTTGGCCAATAGAATAAAATGGCTGTGAGAATTACGATAATAGTTGTTTTCATCTGTAGAGTTTTTTATTAAAACGTGTGAATCATTGTAAATGTTATATCTACCTGATATTAATGTTCATTTTTCTTCAGTTTGTGTATCACTAATTTCGAACTGTCGAAATATAAATCGTTTTTATCGGGTACATCGATCAGATATTCTTTTTTCAGGCGATTCGATAATTTCCTGTCGCGCAGCCAAATGTTGAAATCCTTGATCTGAGCATAACTCAAACCATAATCGGCTGCCCATTTCGCTAAATCGCTTATTGAATCGTTCACTGCTATTTTTCGTGTGGGTATAAGTTGGTAATAATCATCATTTTCCACATTATAACCAAATTTTTCAGGATGCTCCAACAGTTGTTTCATGGCCAGGATCCTGAACATATAGCGACTGCTTTCGGTGTTCAGGTACATATCGAAAGCATCTTCAACGTTTTGTTTTTCCAATTCACCGGAAATTCGTCCCATTCCGGCGTTGTAGGATACGGCAACGGTAGTCCAGCTACGATATTTATTGAATGCGCTTTTCAGGTATTTACAGGCAGCTTCGGTTGCTTTTTCAATATGATAACGTTCGTCCACTTCAGCGCTTACTTCCAGACCGAATTGTTCAGCTGTGGCGGGCATCAATTGCCATATCCCGGCAGCTTTGGCGGGCGATTGTGCACGCGGGTCGAGCGAACTTTCGATCACTGCAAGGTACTTAAAATCATCAGGAATATTGTTTTTCTTTAATATTGGTTCGATAATTGGCAGGTATTTGTTGGCACGTTTAATAAGCAGCAGGCTGGTGGAATGCTGGTAGGTAATAATTGTTTGCTCGCGATCGAAGCGTTCGCGCATGTCGTATCGATCCAAAGGAATGGTTTGTCCCGCAAATTGAATTTTCGAAGGTATAGGTAATGAATTCACAGGGTCGATGGCCTGTAAATTTTGTGTACAAAGAAAGAGCAGAAGGAAGGAAATTGTTGATAATAAACGCATAATCATAAATTTGAATTTTATTTCTATTGAATGCAAATTTAAAATATAATTTTCAGTAAATACGAAAATGCAAAAGCTGTAGCTACAATTCTTTGAAACACAAAATTAAAATTCATATCTTTGCATTTCATTTTCAATACATTCATAGGTTTAAATAAACAACAAAATTTAAGCCAAAAACATATTCAGCATGAAAAGAGCTATCTTTCCGGGTACCTTCGACCCGTTTACTATAGGACATTACAGCATTGTAATGCGCGGATTGAATATCTTCGATGAAATCGTTATCGGTATCGGACACAACCAATCAAAAAAAACGCTTTTTTCGATTGAAAAGCGCATAGAAATGATTCATCAAGCATTTGCCGACGAGCCAAGGGTAAAAGTAATGGCTTATAACAGTCTTACAATTGATTTTGCGCAGTCGGTGGATGCCGGTTTTGCTTTGCGAGGTTTGCGTACGGTGGGCGATTTTGAATACGAGCGTACCATTGGCGATACAAATCGCAGTCTTACAGGCCTCGAAACAGTGATACTCTTTACCGAATCGGCCTATGCACACATCTCGTCCACGGTGGCCCGCGATTTGATTTCGTACGGAAAAGATATCTCTGATTTTCTGCCTCCTCACGTAAAACTTTGATTGAATGGTATTATTGAGAATTGGCCAGTGCAGTGCTGTTTTTCAATTAAGCATTATTAATCAAACAAAATTCTCATTAATGAAGAATTTGAATACTTTTGTGTTCAATTTTTTTTTAGCATTACATTTTATTTATACTTAATATTATCATATGAAACGAGCACTTTTAGCCAGCCTATTATTCGTTTGTTTTTCTTTTGCCTCTTTTTCGGCGGCGCCAAAAATCAACGATCGCACTTTCAGAATCAGCAAAAATATGTCAGTTTTCAATTCCGTTTTTCGTGAGTTGGATGCTTTTTATGTCGATACGCTGAATTATGATAAAATGATGAAAACGGCAATCGACCAAATGCTGGGCAAGATTGATCCTTACACTGTGTATATGCCCGAAGAAGAAACTGCCGATCTTACTTTTATGACTACAGGTGAATATGCGGGCATCGGCGCTATGATTATGAAGAAAGGAAACGAAATTTGTGTCTCGGAACCATACGAAGGTTTGCCGGCGCAGCGCAACGATGTGAGGGCAGGGGATGTGATTCTCGAAGTAGATGGAAAAGCGGTAGCCGGAAAAGAAGTGAGCGAAGTAAGTGCCATGCTCAAAGGAACGCCAAATACGACGATTAAACTCAAACTGAAAAGATACGGCGAAAAAAAGATCATCGAAAAAGAATTTCAGCGCGAAAAAATACAAATCAATCCTGTGGCGTATTCGGGCCTTGTAGCCGATAAAACCGGTTATGTGTTGTTGAATGAGTTTACCGATAAATCGGCTATGGAAATGAAATCGGCTATCAATGAATTAATAAAACAACATCAAATAGAATCGTTGATTATCGACTTGCGCAGTAATGGCGGTGGATTGATTGATGAAGCTGTGAAGATTGTTGGTTATTTTGTTCCAAAAGGCACTGAAGTGGTAACTACCAAAGGTAAAAATAAGACTAACGACAGGATTTATAAAACGCCTACCGAACCTTTGTATCCCGATATGCGTTTGGCTGTACTCACCAACAGAGCTTCGGCTTCGGCCTCCGAAATTGTTGCAGGTGCTATTCAGGACCTCGACAGAGGTATTATTGTGGGCGAACGCACTTTTGGTAAGGGATTGGTACAGAATATACGCCCGGTAGGCTATGGCGGACATCTTAAAATTACAACTGCCAAATATTATATCCCAAGCGGAAGATGTATACAAGCCATTGATTACAGTCATCGGAATGAGGACGGAAGTGTAGGGCGCGTACCTGATAGCCTTACTACCGAATTTACTACACGCAATGGACGTAAAGTGCGCGATGGCGGTGGTATAGTGCCCGATATTAAAACTACCGACGATCGCAAGCTTAATATCGCCTATTATATTTTTGCACAGCAACTTTATTTCGAATTTGCCAATCAGTATGTGGCTTCGCATGCCACTATCAGTAAACCTGCTGAATTTGCACTTACCGATGAGGATTTTCAGGCGTTTGTCGATTTTCTTGTCGAAAAGAAATTTACATATACTTCCGAAACCGAAAAGTACTACAAACAATTGCTTGAGATGGCCGAAATAGAAGGACTTGATAAAACAGCAAAAGCAGAATTTGAAGCCCTCAAAGCAAAACTGACGCCCGATGTGCTTAAAAACCTTCAGGACAATAAGAAAGATATCAT
Source organism: uncultured Paludibacter sp. (assembly GCA_963678465.1). Lineage (GTDB taxonomy): Bacteria > Bacteroidota > Bacteroidia > Bacteroidales > Paludibacteraceae > Paludibacter. Next base: position 1,209,790 of record OY782858.1, on the reverse strand, counting down.
CGAACTTTTAAGCCACGAAATCATTCAACGCTATTATTTCCAGAAAGGCGAAATACAATATTCACTCAGGGACGATATGGATCTGAAAACAACGCTTGAAAAACTAAACAATAAGGATGAATTTGCGTCATTGCTTATGAATAAATAGAATAAACATACGTTTAGTTTGATTTTATAAGGTTTCGGATTGAAAAAATTAATTTTTTCAATCCGAAACCTTTTTTATATAAGTTTTTTTTATATTTTTGCGACAATTTTTTTGACAAATTACTTCGGTAAACACCGGATTTAATGCATTCACATATATAATTCTATAATAGTATGAAAAACAATTTGGTAGGAGGAAAAATCAATTCCTTAATGACTACGAAGAACGTGACCATTCAGGATTTATCTGAACGATCGGGGCTTACTGTTTCGCAGATTGAATTGCTCCTCTCAGGTGATAAAGTGCCTTCGTTGGCAGTACTTATTAAAATTGCTCGTGGGCTTGGAGTACGTGTAGGTACTTTTTTGGACGATTCGGAGCAACTCGGACCTGTTGTTCATCGCCAGAGCGAACTGAAAGATGCTGCTACTTTTTCGAGCCAGCTTTCTACTGCCAATTCTCATCTCGACTTTTTTTCGCTGGCCGGAAACAAAGCCGGCAGGCATATGGAACCTTTTGTAATTGATATTAAACCTTCGCCAACACATGAACCTATCCTTTCGACGCACGAAGGCGAAGAATTTATTTTTGTACTCAAAGGTAAAGTGAAAATCATCTACGGAAAAGAGCAACATATTCTTAATGTTGGCGACAGCATTTATTACGATTCAATTGTGGATCATCTTGTAAGTGCCGTCGACGATGAGCCTGCTCAGATTGTAGCGGTTGTGTATACACCTGTTTGATCCTGGTTTCCTGATAGAAAAATCACAAAATTAATTCTTTATGCAATTATTTGACAGAACATTAGGCGATTGGCTCGAATACTGGGCCGCTGAAACGCCCGACAATGAATATATAGTATACTCCGACCGCGATTTGCGTTTTACATGGTCGGCCTTCAATCAACGTGTCGACAATATGGCGAAAGGACTCTTGGCGATTGGTGTAACCAAAGGAGCTCATGTTGGTATTTGGGCACAGAATGTTCCCGATTGGTTGACGTTTTTGTATGCTTCGGCCAAAATAGGCGCTGTGGCTGTGACTGTAAACACAAGTTACAAAGCGCACGAACTTGCCTTTATTCTCGAAAATTCGGATATGCATACGCTTTGTATCACTGATGGCGTCTCGGGAAACGATTATGTGGAAATAGTAAACAACCTGATTCCCGAACTTAAAACAACACAGCGGGGAAAGTTGAATTCAGAACGATTTCCGGAACTTAAAAACCTGATTTATATTGGGCAGGAAAAGCATCGTGGTATGTACAATACTGCAGAAATGCTTTTGCTGGGCAGTAATCTGCCTGACAACGAACTGTTGAGAATAAAAAATGCAGTCAGCTGTCATGATGTGGTGAATATGCAATATACTTCGGGTACCACCGGTTTCCCAAAAGGAGTAATGCTTTCGCATCATAATATTGCCAACAATGGTTATCTCACTGGCGAACACATGAAATTTACACAAAAGGATAAACTCTGTGTCTGTGTGCCTTTGTTTCATTGTTTCGGTGTGGTTTTAGCTACAATGAATTGTCTTACACATGGAAGTACACAGGTAATGGTCGAAAAATTCGATCCACTCATTACCCTGGCATCAATTCACAAGGAACGATGCACGGCTTTGTATGGCGTGCCCACTATGTTCATTGCCGAGTTGAATCATCCAATGTTTAATATTTTCGATATGAGCTCACTTCGCACCGGTATTATGGCCGGAGCTTTATGTCCTGTAGAATTGATGAGGAAAGTGAACGAAAAAATGTTTATGGACATTACAAGTGTTTACGGACTTACAGAAACATCGCCAGGTATGACGCAAACGCGAGTAGATGATTCATTCGAAATACGTTGTACCACTGTAGGGCGGGCATTTGAGTTTACTGAAGTGGCCATCATCGACCCCGCTACTGGCGAAATTTGTGAAGACGGCGTACAGGGTGAAGTATGTTGCCGGGGCTATAACGTGATGAAAGGATATTACAAAAATGCCGAAGCAACAGCTCAGGTAATCGATAAAAACGGATTTCTTCATTCGGGCGATCTGGGTGTGAAAGATGAAAATGGTAATTATAGCATCACCGGACGTATCAAGGATATGATTATTCGTGGCGGCGAAAATATATCTCCGCGTGAAATAGAGGAATTCCTTTATCATATGCCGGGTGTAAAGGACGCTCAGGTAGTTGCAGTAGCTTCACCCCGTTATGGCGAGGATGTGGGCGTTTTCATTATTCCTCATGACGAAGCCGAAATAACAGCCGAGGATGTTCGCGATTTTTGCAAAGATAAAATTGCAAGATATAAAATTCCCCGTTATGTCTTTTTTCTGAACGAATATCCTTTGACGGGAAGTGGAAAAATTCAAAAATTTAAACTCAGAGAAATGGCATTGAACCTTTGTGAAAAACAAGGAGTTGACATTGTATAATACTATTATGACTGTATAAAAATAAATCTTTTGGATTAACAATATAAAAATAATTCAACTTCATATCAAAAAAATTGCTACTTTTGCTATACAAATTTTCATTATGAAGTCGTTAAAGTGTTTTCTTAATTATATAACTCATAGCATAACAGCTGTAAACACGAAGGGACATGGAATTCATTCCCCCTATGTTTTTCAGTTTGTAAATTCAGTGTTTTACAACAAAAACCAGTACTATGCTTTCGAGGAAATAGAAAAATTAAGAGACGATTTGCTGAACGACAAAAGAAAAGTATTTATAAATGATTTGGGTACAGGTTCCGACCGTTACAGTACGGTGGCTGCCATTGCCCGTAAATCGGTTCAGCAAAAAAAATATGCTCAGTTGTTGTTTCGGCTCGTTTGCCACGCTCAATCCAAACATATACTTGAACTTGGAACCTCGTTGGGTGTTACAACTGCTTATCTTGCTTCTGCCACGAAATGTAAATGCGTTACACTCGAAGGAAGTCCAGAGATAGCGAAAATAGCAATTGAAAACTTTAATAAATTGAATTTGAGTAATATAAACTTGAAAGAAGGAAATATAAATAATACGCTTTCGGTAGCATTACAGGACCTCGATAAAGTTGATTTTGTTTTTGTGGATGCCAATCATTCGTCGTCGGCTGTTTTGGAGTATTTTAATCAATGTCTCGACCGCCTGACTCAGAATGCAATAATGGTTTTTGATGATATTCACTGGTCAGCAGATATGGAAATGGCCTGGAATACAATAAAAAATAATTCAAAAGTAAAATCGACAATTGACACATATCAAATGGGAATTGTATTTTTTAATCCTGATTTGAGCAAAAAACACTATAAAATTTGTTATTAGCAGCGTTGATCTACGCAATTTGAATTTTGAAATTTTATTGCAATATTTTCATGGGTAGTAGATTATATGATTGTGGATTGTGAGAATTTTAAAATCAGAAGTAAAAGGAATAAGAAAATGAAAATATATACAAAAACAGGTGATGCCGGACTCACCGGTTTGATTGGAGGAACACGTGTTCCGAAAAACGATGTCCGCATCGAAGCCTATGGTACGGTAGATGAACTTAACTCTTTTATTGGAGTTCTGGCTTCGTACGAATTAGTTGGCGATGAAGCCATTTTTCTCGAAAAAATACAGCATCGTCTTTTTGCTGTGGGTTCGCATTTGGCAACCGATACTGCAAAAACAAATTTAAATGAGGCTTCGATAGTTTCCGACGATGATATTCGGGCGATAGAGCTCGAAATAGATAAATTAACTCAAAATTTACCTCCTTTAACAGCATTTATACTGCCCGGAGGCTCTACCGAAGGTGGAATTTGCCACGTTTGCCGTACAGTTTCACGTCGTGCCGAGCGCAGAATTATGGATGTGAATGAGGTTCATACTATTGAAAAACAAATAATTATGTATATGAACCGGTTGTCGGATTATTTCTTTGTATTATCGCGTTTTATCACATTGAAAAAAGGCAGTAAAGAAATATTGTGGAAAAAATAGTATTAATAAAAAAAATACTTACTTTTGTACAAAATTTGACCTATTTACTAATTAAATTTATATTAAAAAATTTACCAGAATTATGTATTGGACGTTAGAATTAGCTTCGAAGATAGAAGACGCACCCTGGCCTGCCACAAAAGATGAATTGATAGATTATGCCATACGCTCAGGCGCTCCATTGGAGGTGATTGAAAACCTGCAGGAAATAGAAGACGAGGGTGAGATCTATGAAACAATCGAAGATATTTGGCCGGATTATCCAAGCAAGGAAGACTTCTTTTTCAACGAAGAAGAATATTAAATGAATAGTATTTTCGCCTGCCTGAATCAGAATCAAGTGTTTATGTAATGTGTTGATACTTTTTTTTGCATAAAAAATGTTATGCGAAACAATTTTTCTTGAGTTTTGCAGTTTCATAATAAAAACCAATGAGTATCAAATAAAACGTGTACCAGACGCCTTGTGAATGAAATTGTTTCAGAAAATTCTATGAAAAAATATTATATCTATATTTTATTTTTATTTGTTTTTACTGAATCGGTTTATTCGCAATTCGATGCACAGTTTAGTCAGTATATGTTACATCATTCATCATTCAATCCGGCAGCGGTTGGCGAGAGTGAAATGATAGATGTGATTCTGCAACCACGAATTAATTTGATAAATTTTGATGGTAGCGGAACTACTACTACTTTCAGTATTCACTCTCCTTTGAAGTTAGGAGATTCGAAACATGGTGTGGGAGTAAGCTTTTTGAATGATGATATAGGTTGGCTTACTAATAAAACCTTTCATCTGCAGTATGCATTTAAAAAGAACTTTGGAAAAGCCAAACTAAGCGTAGGTGCCGACCTTGGTTTTGTAAATATAGGATTCAGCGGCGATAGTGTGGCTCAACATAAAATAACTTTAGGAGAGTATCATAACCAAATCGTAAGCGATCCCGCCATTCCTTTAACGCAAGTGAGTGGAACAAGTCTCGACATGAGTGTAGGCGCGTGGTTTTCGATGAATGAGTGGTATTCGGGTATTTCGTTAGTTCATCTGAATCGGCCGACAGTAACATGGACACCTACAGACGAATTTAATGTGTTTAGCACAATGTATTTTACCGGAGGATTCAACTATAAATTGCTGAATCCGAAATATGTGTTGAAACCAAGTGCATTGTTAAAATCTGATTTTAGTACATGGCAGCTCAATTTATCGTCCCGCTTAGAATACGATAATAAATTCTGGGGCGGTTTGACGTATAGAGTTAAAGATGCTGTGGTGCTTATGGCAGGATTAAATGTGGCCGGTGGTTTGAGCGTAGGATATTCGTTCGATATATCGACATCAAAATTGATAACTACCAATTACGGCTCGCACGAACTTGTATTAATTTACAGTTTCGAGTATGCTTTGACAAAGGGATCGAAAAAATATAAGAGTGTACGTTTTTTGTAAGTATTTGTTAACTAGTAATATTAAAAAATAATATTTATCTCAATATAATTATTATCACAATGACAAAAAAAAATCTGATTATTATTGCGCTTGTCTTATTGATAATCATAGCTGCCAGACCTGTAGGGGAATTGAATGGCATTACTAAAAAAACGAAACGTTTTCAGGAGGAAAATCCGTACGGGATGGTGTTTATTAAACGTGGCTCCTTTATTATGGGCGCCAACGACCAATCTGCGATTGGATCGCTCAGCGACAAATCAATCAACGTAACAGTTGATGCCTTTTGGATGGATGCCACTGAGATTACAAATAACGAATACAAACAATTTGTTTATTGGGTACGTGACTCTATAGCCATGCGAATGCTCATTAATTCAAATGCATTAGGTTATCAGAAACTGACAACTTATAATAACCGCGAAAATCCTCTCGATAATCTTAGCCCCGAAGAACTTGCAAAAGTACCTTTGAACTGGAAAGCCAAAATTCCATGGAAATCGAAAGATGATACAGTGAAGGCAGTTTTAGGTCGCTTTTATTTCTTCAGCGAAAATGCAATTGGTCGATCAAATCAGCTGAACCCTGCAATACTAACTTACAAATACGAGTGGATCAATTACGATCAGGCCGCTTTGCCCGGTAACAAATATAATGTAGCCACCGGTGCTTATCCTAAAAATGCTAAAGTAAGAGTGGATACTTCTTATGTCGACGAAAGTGGTGTTATTGTTAACCGAACTATTGAACGTAAACTTGTCAACCGAAAAGATTTGATTTCTACACGCATTGTGAATGTTTATCCCGACACAGTGATGTGGTTGCGCGATTTCCAGTATGCTTACAATGATCCTAAAATGAAGATGTACTTTTCGCATCCCGGATTTGCCCAATACCCGGTTGTAGGTGTTACATGGGAGCAGGCGCAGGCATTTTGCAACTGGCGTACTCAGCTCTACAACACAACTCACAAGGTAGGAGGTCAGGACTATCGCTTGCCCACCGAAGCCGAATGGGAATATGCAGCACGTGGTGGTAAACAACTTGGTTTGTATCCATGGGGAGGAAATTATCTTCGCGACAATAATGGATGTTTCCTTGCCAACTTTAAACCTATGCGCGGAAGTTATACCGACGATACTGGTGCCACTACAATGAAAGTAGGTTCATTCGCACCTAACGAATATGGTTTGTACGATATGGCTGGAAATGTGGCCGAATGGACATCGTCTGCTTATGTAAGTTCTACCAATACAATGGTTTCGGATATGAATCCTAATTTTCAGTACAATGCTAAAAATGATGATGCTGATGTATTGAAACGCAAAGTTATAAAAGGCGGTTCGTGGAAAGATATAGCATATTACCTTCAGTGCGGCGTGCGTACATACGAATATCAGTACGAAAGCAGACCATATGTTGGTTTCCGTTGTGTACGTTCTTTTAATGGTGAATAAGAAAATTAAAGAATCTAATTAAAAAAAGACGATTATGTCCGAACAGACAAAATTCGATTTGTGGTGGAATTCGCCTAAGATGAAAAGAATTGTAGGAGCTGCTTACAGTTTAGGTGCTTCAGTTGTAATTCTGGGAGCTATGTTTAAAATTCTTCATTTAAACGGAGCCAGTTATATGTTGGGCATTGGTATGTCTGTAGAAGCAATAATTTTTGCATTAGGTATATTTGACAAACCTGTGAAAGAATTTGAGTGGAATAAAATCTTTGATTTTGAAAACGAAAAAAATCGTTCAAATAATTTAGTGCCGACGCCACAAGCAGAAACTTCAAAATCGTCGTTGAAAGTAAATTATAGCGAAACGATAAGCGACGAGGATGTGAAAAAGCTTTCGGAAGGAATAAAAAACCTTTCTACTACTGCCGATCAGCTGAATGCCCTTACTTCGGTTGTAAAATCAACAGACAAACTAACGTCGAATCTCGATAATGCTTCCGAAATGGCTTCTAAATTTATGCATAGCCAGGAACAGCTTAATAATGCAACATCTCAACTGCAAAGTTCATATCAGTCCATCAACAACGGTATGGAGATGGTTGACAAAAACACAAAGCAGTATGCCGGTAAAGTGGAGGAAATAAATAAAAATCTCTCTTCAATCAATTCGGTATACGAAATTCAGCTTAAAAACATTCAGAATCAGTCAGAAGGATTGACAAAACAGAACGAAGTGATCAAAGCTGTGAGTGCCGATTTGAATCAAATTTCATCCAGTATGGACAAATTGAAGTTGACAACGCAAAATATATCAGAACAAACCGAACTTTATAAATCCGGAACCGAAAAACTGGTGAAGCAAGTTGCCGACCTTAATTTGGTGTATGGTAATATGTTGAACGCATTAAGCTGAAAAGAGTGATTATTTTCCTTTATTTACAAATCGTTAATGAATAATCACCAATGAGTGGAGCAAAAAATTGTCCGGAAACGCCAAGGCAGAAAATGATTGGCATGATGTATTTGGTGCTTACAGCTATGTTGGCACTCAATGTGTCAAGTGAAATATTAAACGGATTCACGATGGTGGATAATAGTTTACACTCTACGATCGAATCATCGAATATGCGCAATGATGATCTTTATAGTGACTTTGAATATATTTATAAAGAAAATCCTGAAAAAGTAGGCGAGTGGTTGACTAAAGCCAATCAAATAAGAAAACAATCTGATGAACTGTTTCAGTACATAGAGAATTTTAAAGTTGAAATTGTAAAAATTGCAGATAAAAAGAAGGCCGATCCTAAAGCAAGAGAAATTGAAGCTCGCGATAACCTGGATGCTGCTGGACAATATGCCTTGGTAGGTGGAAATGGCAAGGCGTTGCGTAATAAACTAAAAAGCTATTGCGATACCTTGGTTTCTTACTCGGGTAACAACGAAAGCAAGCAGAAAATGTATCTCAATCTTTTTTCAACCAATTCGGTAAAAAGCAAAGAATCAGGTGAAATGATACCATGGGAAAATGCCATGTTCGAGATGATGCCTGTTTCGGCTGTAGTTACTTTACTTACTAAATATCAGAGCGATATCAGGGCTTCTGAATCAGAAATAGTACAGTATCTGAAAGCACAGACTGATGCTTCTGACTTCAGAGTAAATAAAATTGAGGCACTGGTGGTGCCTAATTCAAAATTTGTTTTTCGGGGCGAAAAATACAGTGCACGCATTGTTTTATCAGCTGTCGATTCCACAAAAATACCACAGTATTTTGTAAATGGCAATCAGTTAGGGCGCAACGGAATGTATGAGTTTGTAGCCGGCGGTAAATTAGGCCCGGCAAAGTATTCGGGGGAAATCAGAGTTCCGGGAAAAGGAGGCAGTATAATGTCCTATCGTTTCGAATCGGATTATATGGTTGGCGAACCTTCGGCAACTATTTCGAACGAAGATTTGAACGTTGTTTATAAAGGAATTGATAATAAACTAAGTGTTTCGGTACCGGGCGTTGCCCCCGAAAATGTAAGAATAAGCGTTGATGGTGCTAATTTTGAAAACCGTGGAAAAGGTAAATTTATAATTCACCCTACACGCGATGGCGAAATCAGAGTGGCTGTTTTTGGGAAAATAGACAAAAAGGAAATGAGCATGGGAAGCGGCATTTTCAGAGTAAAACGCCTTCCAAAACCTTCAGTGTTCTTGCTCGATTCCAAAGGTGACGAAAATGAAGGTGCTATGACAATGGATCAGCTGAGAGGCGCTAATCTGATTGCCAGTTATGGACAGGATGCGTTGGTTCAGGCTAAATTCTCTATTGTTTCGTTCACTATGATTGTTGACGGGTTGGCGCCACTTTCGGTTTCGGGATCGAAACTCGATGGAAACTTCCTGAGTAGATTAACAAAAGGAAAAAATCTTATTCTTAGTAATATAAAAGCTGTTGGTCCGGATAGAAATGTCCAGTCATTAGGAGCTATTGTAGTAAAATTAATTTAATAAACTGCCAGTAAAATAAATTTATAATATGAAAATGAATTTTAAAGCATATTTAGTTGCTGTTTGTGTTGTGTGCTTGTTGCCTGTTGGCCGTACTGCTGCACAAGAACAGGTTTTACCATTTTTCGACTTAAAAGGTAATGTGGCTATTCAAACTACTCAGATGGATGCTTTGGCTGATACCATTGCGCGCATTAATCACAGAGCCGATGATATTGTTTGGTCTCGTATCGTTTACAGGGTAATCGATTTGAGAGATAAGCAGAACAATCAGCTTTATTTCCCGATTAAGCCTAACGACAAGTACAAAAGTTTATTCAGAGTAATCCTTGATGCCTCGGTATCAGGTGGTCTGAAAGCTTATGATAAAATAGATTTTGATATTCAACCAAAATATGATACTCCCATTCCGCAGGATAGTCTGAAAAACCGTTTTGTTACCTGCGACTGGAACACTGCCAACAATACACCACGTATCAGCAGTCTTATCGAGAAAGATGCATTGACAAATCAGAATAAGATAAGTTCCTATAATTATGAAGATTATGCTTCGAAACAAATGAAGTTTATTATTCAGGAAATTATTTTCTTTAATAAACATTATTCCCGAATGTTTACCAAAATAATTGGTATTGCTCCGGTATATGTTTATAACGAAACGAATGTTACAAACCTGAATATGACCGGAATCAATAAATCGGGAGAATCGGTTTGGAACTTTTTACAGAGTTCGGTGACCTGTTGGTATTTGTTCGATGAATTACGTCCGTATCTTGCTAAACAATATATGGTTCCTAATGGAAACGATACTGAGCGATTGACTTTCGACGAGTTTTTCTCCCAAAAACTATATTCGAGCTATTTGCTTGGCGATAGTAATATGTTTAACCGAATGTTGCTTCAGGCTTACAACGAACCTGACCAGATTTTGAAAGAACAAAAACGAATCGAAACAGAATTGCTCAACGTGGAGCAGGATATTTGGGAATACTAATTCTTATTTGAGTATATTAAATGGCAGGATAAAATCAATTGATGTAATTTTGGTTTTATCCTGCTTTTTATTTTAGGCTTCTTATTTCAATATTTCATTCCCGATGTGATTCATTATTGATAAAATAATTACAACGCTTCTAAAAATGAAAAATCTAATTATATCAGATAATCAGGATATTACTAAAATGGGCTGGCGATATGTTATCGATCAGCTTCCTGAACAGTTTACTGTAAATGAAGCAACTCAAAAAAAAGAGTTGATAGATTTACTGGTAAAGGATGGAAATGTGCTTGTTATACTTGATTATACTTTGTTCGATTTCGAAAGCGAAAACGAATTGATAATACTTCAGTCGCGTTTCCCCGATACTTTTTGGCTGTTGTTTTCTGATGAATTGAGCGATGATTTTTTTCGTTCGGTGCTTTTCAATACACATTCTTTTGGTGTGGTAATGAAAGATAGTTCAGCAGAAGAAATCAGAACCGGATTGAAAGAAATGCTGAAAGGCAACAGATATATTTGCAATCATGTGAGTAATATTTTACTTGACAGTACCCGCAAATCTGACAGCAAATCGCCACGTTCCGTTCTCACCATTACAGAACAGGAAATTCTCAAAGAAATGGCCATGGGCAAAACAACTAAAGAAATTGCGCTCCTGCGTTTTGTTAGTGTTCATACAATTATGACGCATCGTAAGAATATTTTCAGAAAAATTGAAGTGAACAATATCCACGAAGCCACAAAATATGCCATTCGTGCAGGAATTGTCGATATGGCGGAATATTATATCTGATCCTGCACGCGCATAAAATACAAAACCGACCCTGTTGCACATTTGCAGTAGGGTCGGTTTTTTCATTTAACCGGAAGTAAAATAAAATTTATTCCCAATCGGTTGTTGGGCGGCAGGTACACATTAAGTTACGATCGCCAAAAGCATTGTCAACACGTGCAACATTTACCCAAAACTTATTTTCGGCTACCCAATTGGTTGGATATGCAGCTTTAGCACGACTGTAGCTATGATTCCACTCGGCCGACACAATTGCATACTCAGGGTGAGGTGAGTTGAGCAAAACATTATCGGTTTTATCGGCTACGCCGTTTTCCACTTCTTTTATTTCGTCAAAAATCTGCAACATAGCTTCTGCAAAACGGTCGAGTTCAGCTTTCGATTCGCTTTCAGTTGGCTCTATCATCAACGTGCCATGCACAGGAAACGAAAGAGTAGGAGCGTGGAAACCGTAATCCATCAAACGTTTGGCAATATCGGTTTCGGTTACACCCGAAGTAGCTTTAAAGTTACGAGCTTCGAGAATCAACTCATGACCAACGCGGCCGTTTTTGCCTGTGTAAAGTACGCCGTAACTATCTTTCAGACGAGCTGCCAGATAATTGGCGTTCAGAATTGCATATTTTGTAGAAGCAGTCAAACCTTCTTCGCCCAACATACGGATATAACCGTAAGTTATCGGCAAGACGCCTGCACTTCCGTATGGGGCGGCTGAAACCGTATTTTTACCATTTTCTTTACTTGGTAAGTAAGGTTGCAAATGAGCAGCCACACAAATTGGACCAACACCGGGACCACCACCACCATGAGGAATGGCAAAAGTTTTGTGAAGATTCAGATGACAGACATCGGCGCCTATTTTGCCCGGATTAGTTAAGCCTACCTGTGCGTTCATATTGGCACCGTCGAGATAAACCTGACCGCCATTGGCATGAATTATAGCGCACATCTCAACAATTGTTTCTTCAAAAATACCATGAGTTGAAGGATAAGTAATCATACAACCCAGTAGATTGTCTTTATTGGCTTCGGCTTTTGCCTTCCAGTCTTCGAAATCGGTGTTGCCACCTTCGTCACATTTTACAACCACAATATCCAAACCTGCCTGCGCTGCCGATGCAGGATTAGTGCCATGTGCCGATGCAGGAATTAGAACCGTGTTGCGTTGCGTTTCGCCTTTGGCTTCGAAATAGGTCTTTATGGTCATCAGCCCGGTAAATTCTCCGGCTGCACCTGAGTTGGGTTGCAGGCTGCAGGCTGTAAATCCGGTAATGATGGATAAATAATTTTCGAGTTCGGCAATGAGTTTATTGTACCCTTCAGTCTGATCTTTAGGTGCTAAAGGATGAATTCCGTTGAATTCAGGGCGACTCAATGGTAACATTTCCGAAGCCGCATTCAGCTTCATGGTGCACGACCCCAGCGAAATCATCGAATGAGTCAGCGAAATATCGCGGCGTTCGAGTTTCTTGATGTAACGCATCATCTCTGTTTCGCTGCGATATTTATTGAAAACATCAAAGGTCAGATAAGATGATTCGCGTTCCAGTGTTTCGTCGAACGATTGTAAGTCTTTCAAATCTTCTTCGTCGGCATAAACAGGTGCATTATCAGCTGCTGTTGCAAAAATTTCAATCAATGTATTTACATCATCAATGTCTGTTGTTTCATCGAAACTGATACCAATTTCTCCGTTTTCAAAATAGCGGAAGTTGACTTCGTATTCTAATGCCAGTTTTTTGAAATCGTCTAAAGTAATATTATCGGGCAAACTGATTTTCAGTGTGTCGAAGAAGTTTTCATTTTCCTGTCTAAAATCATAAACAGGTAATATTTCGTTAATGTATGTCGCAATGGCGTGAATGCGTTGAGCAATTGATTTAATGCCTTCAGCGCCATGGTAAACAGTGTACATGCCAGCCATTGAGGCCAATAAAGCTTGTGCAGTACAAATATTCGATGTGGCTTTTTCTCGTTTTATATGTTGTTCGCGCGTTTGTAAGGCCATGCGCAGCGCTGGTTTCCCATTGGCATCTTTGCTGATCCCAATAATACGTCCGGGCATGTCGCGTTTAAATTCTTCTCGCGTAGCAAAATAAGCAGCTGCCGGTCCACCAAAATACATTGGTATTCCCCAGCGTTGTGTGGAACCAAAAGCAATATCGGCGCCCCATTCTCCGGGAGGAGTAAGCAAAGCCAGGCTCAAAATGTCGGCAGCAACTGCTACTTTGCAATTGGCTGCATGAGCAGAGGTTACAAAATCGGCATAGTTTTCAATGTTACCGTTGGAATTTGGATATTGCACAATGGCTCCGAAATGCTTTTCGGTAAATTTGCATGATTCGAAATTGCCAATTTGTAATTCTATGCCCTGAACGGAAGTACGTGTTTTGATAACAGCCAGTGTTTGTGGAAAAACATTTTTATCAACAAAAAGAATGTTGGCTCCGGCTTTCACTAAGTCGCGACTGCGCAGATTGTACATCATTGTAGCTGCTTCGGCAGCTGCCGTAGCTTCGTCGAGCAAAGAAGCATTGGCCAAAGGCAAACCTGTGAAGTCGCTTACAGCTGTTTGAAAATTAAGCAAAGCTTCGAGGCGCCCCTGCGAAATTTCGGCCTGATAGGGCGTGTACGAGGTGTACCACGATGGATTTTCGAAAATATTACGTTGAATTACTGCAGGCGTTACAGTATCGTACCAACCTTGTCCGATGTACGAAGTGAAAACCTGGTTTTTCGAAGCAAGTTCTGCTATATGTTCTGCAAATTGTCTTTCAGTAAGTGGGTCAGGGAGTTCAAGAGATTCGGCAAGCCGGATGTTGGAAGGGATGGTTTGAGCGATAAGTTCATCGAGCGAATTTGCACCTATCGTTCGAAGCATTTGTGCTTCGTCATTCTCCGAAATGCCTATGTGTCGGCTTCTTAGCATATCTTTCATTCTTATGGAAATTATATGGTTATGTATTCCAAAAGTACTCTAAATCTTTGAAAGAACAGTTGGAATGATCTGAAAAAATACGAATATAAATGTACTTTTTTGCACTGCTTTTAAGTTGTAAGTTTTATTGCTGATAAGTAGTAAAATGGAATATTTAACGCCGTTTTTTCGATTGATTTTTGTTGGAAACAAAATAAAAATTCATATTAAAACAGAATTGTACAAAACCTAATGAGCAATAATTTGTTTGAACTTTCAGAATGCCGTATTTTAAAAACTTAAAACAAATATGCTACGTGATATCCGCAAACAATATGAATACTCTGCTTTGAACGAAACCGAAGCGGAGCATAATCCTTTTTCTCAGTTCGAAGTATGGCTTCAGACAGCTCTGAATAGTGATGAACCAGAACCTACTGCTATGATAGTTTCTACCGTTGATGCAAACCTACAACCTCATGCGCGGGTTGTTTTACTCAAGGATTTTAACGACGAAGGCCTTGTTTTTTACACGAACTACGAAGGAGCCAAAGCCCGTGAAATTGAAGGAAATCAACAGGTCTCTGTTGTTTTTTTCTGGCAAACACTCGAACGCCAAATCAGAATTACCGGCAAAGTGGAAAAACTTCCTGAAAGTGTCTCCGAACATTATTTTAAATCGCGCCCGCTCGATAGTCAGTTGGGTGCCTGGGCATCACCGCAAAGTCAGCAAATCCCTTCTGCCGAGTTTCTCGATGAGCGATTCAAGGCTTTTCAGCAACAGTTTGGCGAAGATGTGCCGAAGCCTCCACATTGGGGTGGTTATCTTATTCGGCCGGAGAGTTTTGAGTTTTGGCAAGGGCGACCTAATCGATTGCACGACAGATTGTATTATACGAAAACAGAAGAAGGTAATTGGAAAATTGTGAGATTAGCACCGTAATGAATGCATAATTTTCAATTCAATGATGAAGCAAAATAAATATACTTCCGCAAGCTGTATTTGATATAAATTTCGGTTTCTGATACATTTAGAGTATCTTTGCACCCGATTTGTTTGGCATATTAATTATGCATTCTGAATTAAAAATTATGCATTAAAAAAAACTTCATGACTTTTACCGACTTCAATATCAACACGCCTTTACTCAACGCCCTCAACGATTTAAATATTGTAACGCCTACCACCATTCAGGAAAAAGCTTTTCCTGTAATAATGTCTGGTCGGGATGTAGTGGGAATAGCACAAACCGGAACGGGTAAAACCATTTCGTACCTGCTGCCTTGCTTGCGCCAGTGGAAGTTCACAAAAGAAAAACATCCGAGTGTTTTGGTTGTGGTGCCCACGCGCGAATTGGTGTTGCAGGTGGTGGAAGATGTTGAGCAGTTGACAAAGTACATGAATGTGCGTGTGGCAGGTGTTTATGGGGGTGTAAACATGATTCAGCAAACGCCACTTTTGACTAAAGGATTGGATGTACTGGTGGCTACACCGGGACGTTTACTCGATTTTGCGCTCAATGGAACTTTGAAATTAAAATCGATAAAACGTTTTGTTATCGACGAGGTGGATGAAATGTTGAATCTCGGCTTTCGTCCTCAGTTGATTCGTGTCATCGATTTATTGCCAACCAAACGCCAAAACCTGATGTTTTCGGCAACTATTACCGATGAATTGAAAGATTTTATTGCCGATTTCTTTACCGATCCACTCGAAATTGAAGCTGCCAAAACCGGAACTCCGCTCGAAAATATAAAACAAGCGGGCGTGAAAGTGCCCAATTTCAATACCAAAATCAATTTGCTTGAGTTTTTGTTGGCAACGAATCCGGGCTTTTCTAAAGTGTTGGTTTTTGTTTCTACCAAAAAGCTGGCCGACGATGTGTACGAACGAATTTCATTGAAATTTCCCGAAGAAGTGGGTGTGATTCACTCCAATAAATCGCAGAATTTTCGTTTGGAGTCTTTCCGTTCCTTTAATGCCAATAAATTGCGTGTACTTGTAGCTACCGATCTTGTGGCTCGTGGACTCGATTTTGACGACATCACACATGTTGTGAATTTTGATTTACCCGAAGTGCCCGAAAGTTATATGCACCGTATTGGTCGTACCGGTCGTGCCGATAAAAAAGGTGTTGCTTTAGCATTTATTACAAAAGCCGATGCTGATAGCCGTAAGGCCATTGAAGAATTGATGGGAAATAAAATTCCGGTAATGAAAATGCCTGAAGAAGTGGAAGTGTCGAAGGAGCTTACTGAATACGAAATGCCGCAAGTGGCTATGAAGAATGTGCTGGTGAAGGTGGCAAAACCTGATGATGTAGGACCTGCTTTTCACGAGAAAAAAGACAAAAATAAAAAAGTAAATATGAAAGTGCGTCGTACTGCGGCTATGAAAATTAAATACAAAAAACCTAAGACGCGCGGACAGAAAACGAAATAGTTTGTCCCGCTATAATAAAAGGATTCCAAAAATATCTATTAGCTTAAACGCAAATTTAGCTGTATTTGTCTATGGACAGTACATCTAAGTTTGCGTTTTTTGCATACAATACAGCACTACAGAAAGTTTAATTTAGATTAATTATTTAAGTGTGACTTAATTTTTATCGCAAAATAGTTGTATATTTGCCAAAAATATTCAGATATGCAACGAATTGGTGAAAGAATAAAAAGTAAACGTGAACAGCTTGGGCTTCAGTTGAATGAATTAGCCAAAAAAGTTGGAGTAAGTTCAAGTGCGCTTTCGCAAATTGAAAAAGCCAAATCTTTTCCTACGATTATTACTCTTAAGCTTATAGCCGAAAATCTTCAAACTACTGTAGGGGAATTGATTGGTGAAAACGAATCATTGTCCAACAATCCGGTTTTCAAGGCCGATGAGTCTGTTCTGCTTGTAAAAAACGAGTCCGGCACTGAGTTGTATCTTGTTTCCCAACAAGATGCTTCGAAACAAATGGATACTTTTAGGGTTCGTTTTTCTCCCGATTCAGATAGTCTTGAATTATTTAAACATCATTCAGGGCAGATTTTCGGTTTTCTATTGTCAGGAGAATTGCAATTTGAAATCGATAATAAAAGCTATGTGTTGCAAGTTGGTGATACTATTTACTTCAATGCAAAGCGTAATTTCCGTTTGCAAAATGTGTTTAAGGGGGATAGCGAGTTATTGTGTGTGTCAGTTTCGATAACTCAATAAAAAAAATGCAAAATAATTTAGTGTGGCTTCATTTATTAAGTAATAATTTATTATCTTTGCAGCATAATTCAGTTACATACTACTGTGTTTTCAAATATAGGTGGGTTTGTAAAGAATAATTACTTTGTTGTTTGGTTTTTTTATTTAATTCAATAAGTTATGAGTCAATTAATTTCAAATTTGGAAAAAGTCGGTGCAAAATTGCCGGCTGAGCTTTTAGAGCTTCTGAGTTCTTGCAAAAGTTACACTGTGTTCGACACAGTTGAGCAATTGGCCGTCGCGGCTTTGGGTGGTGCTGAAAACAGTACATTCGAGGTCAAATACGACATTCCCGGAAAAGGAGAGTACACCGAAGCCATTATTCATCGGGTAAATAACGGTGTTTCTGCCAATTATACCGATCCATATCTGCGTCGCCGCGACCCTGATACCATGGTGATAGCCGATGAATTGCCAACCGACAAGGAAACTTTCAAATCAAGATTCGGTCATGATTTTTCAGGTTTGAGAGCAGAAACTTTTGAATGGTTAAAAAATCAGGATTTGGCAGTATTTCTTTACTTTGCCGGTCGCGAAAATATTGGCGTAGGTGGTATTGCTGTTTGCCCGGCCAATGCAGGATTTTTTGCTATGGGGCTGGCTATGTTGCAGGTTATGATTCCTACAACCGATATTCCAGCTAATTTCGCTATCGATTCAATTATTTATGTTGCTCCAACATTCCGTCATACACATTTTAACGGAAAACAAATAGTTGTACACAATAGAACTGAAAATCGTCACGAAATTTTCTCGTACAATTTATATCCCGGACCGAGTGCCAAAAAAGGCTTGTATGGCGCACTTTTGACGAAAGGTGAAAAGGAGGGATGGATTACTGCGCATTGTTCAACAGTTCAGGCCATTAGTCCTTACGACAATATTACTGCTTTTATGCACGAAGGTGCAAGTGGTGGAGGTAAGAGTGAAATGTTACAACATATTTTACGTGAACAAAACGGGCAGATAAAAATTGGTACCAATTCGGTTACAGGCGAGGAACGTTTGATTAATCTTCCGCTTTTCTCCTCTTTCCGTCCGGTGACCGACGATATGGCTATTTGTCATCCGTCTTTGCAAACAAATAATGGGAAACTGCGTGTACTGGATGCAGAAAATGCCTGGTTTATCCGTGTTGATGGTGTTAAAGAATATGGCGATGATCCGTTTCTGGAAAAAATCACGATCAAACCTCCAAAGCCATTGTTATTCCTGAATATTAAATCAAATCCTGATTCTACGGTTTTGATTTGGGATCATATAGAAGATGCTCCGGGTAAACCTTGTCCTAATCCACGTGTGATACTTCCACGTGAGATTGTACCCAATGTAATTGGTCATGCAGTGTCGGTTGACATTCGTAGTTTTGGTGTGCGTACGCCTCCAAGCTCAGCTGAAAATCCTAACTACGGAATTATGGGAATGTTTCATCTATTGCCGCCAGCATTGGCCTGGTTGTGGCGATTGGTTTCGCCGCGCGGACATGCCAATCCAAGTATTGTTGGAGGCACTGGCATGGGTTCTGAAGGTGTGGGTTCGTATTGGCCATTTGCTACGGGTAAAATGGTACATCATGCCAATATGTTGCTTGAGCAAATTATGAATACACCCGAAACCCGCTACACATTGGTTCCCAATCAGTTTATAGGAGTTTGGAAAGTAGGCTTTAAACCGCAGTTGCTGATGCGCGAATACATGACCCGTCGTGGAAATGCGCAGTTGCGTCCTGATCAATATCAACCTGCGCGTACACCGTTGTTGGGTTACGAATTGAATTATCTTACAATTGAAGGTGCTAAAATTCCTTCCCGTTTCCTTAAGGTATACAAACAAGACGAAGTAGGGAAGGAGGGCTACGATGAAGGCGCTGAAAAACTGTATGAATTCTTCAGACAGGAATTACCTCAGTATCTGACAGCTGATTTGCATCCTAAAGGGCGTGAAATTATAGAAGCATGTCTCCGTGGAGCTACGGTAGAAGAATACGCAACTATGATTTAAACAAATCAAACCCAATATTCAAAAGAGAAAAGTACGAAAATTATTTGTATTTTTGCAGACCCAAAAAATGAAGTTCACAATAATTTTATTGTGAACTTCAATTGTATATAAAGATGAAAATTATTACAGAACAAGAATTGAATTTGGCGGCCGATTGTCTTCGTGATGGAGGTTTGGTGGCTTTTCCTACCGAAACAGTTTATGGTTTGGGGGCTAATGCGCTCGATCCTATTGCTGTGGCAAAAATTTTTGAAGCCAAGCAACGTCCAACTTTCGATCCGCTGATTGTGCATATTTCGGATGTAAAACAGCTAAACGATTTGTATGCGTCACCCATTGAACCCTTGGTTTTCAGATTGGCAGAAAAATTTATGCCCGGACCATTGACTATTGTTTATAAAAAATCGGCCATTGTACCCGATTTAATAAGTTCAGGACTTGATACGGTGGCTGTGCGTATGCCGGCACATCCGTTGGCTCACAGGCTTATAGCTTTGGCAGGCGTTCCTGTGGCAGCGCCAAGCGCCAATCGTTTCGGACAACTGAGTCCAACGAGCTACAAGCATGTAGCCAAGCAGAAAATGAAGATAGATTATCTGATTGCCGGCGATGATGTTGATAATTTAGTGGGGATTGAATCTACTGTGGCTATGGTTGAAAATAACCGTTGTACGGTACTGCGCCCGGGAATTATTACAGTTGAGGATATTGCAAAAGCATTGCCCGGAATTGAGGTAGAGTTGGCTCAGCATAACAATAAAATCAGCTCGCCCGGTTTGTTGAACAGTCATTATTCGCCTCTTAAACCATTGTTTTTTGTGGATAAAACGATGAAAGAGCTACCTGAAAACTCAGGCATTATTTTACACGACAAAAAACAGGACAAATTAAATGCTGTAAAAGTAATTTATAGTTCTGAAAATGGAAATTTACTTGAAATAGCGGCTCACCTTTTCACAAGTTTGCATGCAATGGAAGATGACGATAGTGTGAAGCAAATTTACATTGAACCGGTTATTGAAAAGGGAATAGGTATCTCAATTATGGATAGGCTTAAAAAAGCAACTTATCAATATAATAATTTGTAAAAATAACTGATATTTAGCCTCTTGTGAAAACAAGTTTGCTGTCGGTGGACATTTGTGGGCTGAACCAGTAATTCTCATCGTTAAACCCTTTCAAATCCTCGATATCTTCAATTCTGTTTTTAATAACATATTGTGCCATTAATCCACGGGCTTTTTTGGTATATATTACTATTTGTTTGTATTTGTCATCCTTCATTTCGTAGAATTCAACATCAATTATCTTCACTTTTTTATGTTTTAAATCGAGTGTTTTAAGGTATTCTTTTGACATTAGATTCAGTATAAATTCCTGTTTGTCACCATTTTTCATGGCCTTAAGAACAGATGCACTTACTTTTTCTTTCCAAAATGCATACAGATCAGGTCCTTTGGGGTTTCGAAGTTTTGAGCTGACGTCGATACGGTAAGGCTGAATAAGGTCGAGAGGACGCAAAACGCCATAAAGTCCCGATAGAATACGTAAATGAGATTGTGCGTAATCAAAGTCGTCGCTCGAAAATGTTTTGGCATTCAGCCCTCTGAATGCTTCACCATCGAAAGTAAGCGCCGCCTGTTTTGCATTTTGAGGGCTAAAGGGCAAATGCCAGTTAAAGTACCGATCAATATTGAGCTGTGTGAGGTTTGAATTGATATCAAGTAGTTTAGCTAACTCCGATGTGGACAATCCCTTAATTAATTGAATCAGTTGTTCCGACTGTTTCAGAAATTCAGGCAGTGTATATTGTTCGGTTACAGACTGAGGGTTGAAATTTTGAATCTTGGCCGGAGAAATAAGAACGAGCATTGCTTTGTGTTGATTAGTTTTGCAGTAAAATTACAACAAAAAACACAAACAGGAAATACATCCTGTTTGTGTTTTTTTTATGAAATATGAAATTAGTTTTTCCGTTCAGCTAATTTTTGTTTTACCATGGCCGGCACTTCTTTTGGTAATCGGGCAACGGGAACACCAATGGCTTCGAAAGCAGCAATTTTTTCACTGGCAGTACCACTTCCACTCGAAATGATGGCTCCTGCATGCCCCATACGTTTACCTGCCGGTGCTGTTTGCCCGGCAATGAATGCTACAACAGGTTTTGTTATGTGCTCTTTGATGTATTGAGCAGCTCGTTCTTCGGCATCACCACCGATTTCGCCAATCAATACAATGGCTTCTGTTTCAGGATCGTTTTCGAACATTTGTAACAATTCCTGATAATACAATCCGGCTACCGGGTCACCGCCAATGCCTATGCAGGTGCTTTGACCTAATCCGCTATCGGTAAGCAGACTCACCATTAAATAAGTAAGTGTTCCACTGCGGCTTATTAAGCCTACATTCCCTTTTTTGAAAATATTTCCGGGTAGGATTCCAATCATTGTTTCTTCGGGCGTAATCAGTCCCGGACAATTGGCGCCTATAAGTTTCACTCCCTTTTTCTTCAGATAAGCAGTTGCTTTCACCATGTCCAATGTTGGAACGCCTTCTGAAATACATACCACCAATTCAATGCCCGCTTCAGCTGCTTCAAGAATTGCATCACCAGCCAGCGGGGCAGGAACGAAAATAACAGAGGTATTGGCTCCAGTTGCTTTAACGGCATCTTCTACTGTGTTGAAAACAGGAACGTCATGTACGGTTTGTCCTCCTTTGCCCGGCGATACTCCGGCTACAACATTGGTTCCGTATGCTATCATTTTACTTGTATGAAAACTACCATCGCGTCCGGTAATGCCCTGAACGAGTAATTTTGTATTTTTATTGACTAATATGCTCATGAATTAATTTTTTTTTTATTGTTGTAAAAGCTTTTTTTGTAGAAAAATGAAAAGTTAGTTGGATTCTTTTATCAACTGATTAAACGGATGGCCTCTTGTGCTGCTTCGCTCAGGGAACCAACAGTTGGCAGGTTTTTATCTTTGATAATGCGTAATCCCTCTTCGGCATTGGTACCCGAAAGCCGAATGACAATAGGAATATCCACTTTCATTTGATCCAAAGCAATGACAAGGCCACGGGCAACATCATCGCAACGGGTAATTCCACCAAAAATATTAATCATTATTACTTTCACGTTCTTATCGGACATCAACAGATTCATGGCATCAATCACTTTCTGAGGGCTTGAGCTACCTCCGATATCGAGGAAATTGGCCGGGTTGCCGCCAAAATGTTTTATTACATCCATAGATGCCATGGCCAAACCGGCACCATTCACCATACAACCAATATTTCCATCCAGACGAATGTATGTCAGCCCACTTGTTTTTGCAGCAATTTCTTTTTGTTCGTCGGGAGTAGGTTCGTTCAGTGCTTCGATGGCTGGCTGACGGTAAAGCGCATTGTCGTCAAAATTCATTTTTCCATCCAAAGCCAGCAATACACCGGTGTTAGTGATTACCAAAGGATTTATCTCAACCAATGAGGCATCAGTATCTATGAAAATCTGATATAATTTGCGGAACAGACTCACTGCTTGTTTTACAAGCGCCATATCGTCGAAGAGTTTAAACGCAATTTTACGGGCGAGAAAATCGGTCATGCCCAAATCGGGCTCGATAACGAACTTATGAATGGCATCGGGGTTGACCTTGGCTACTTCTTCAATTTCTACACCTCCTTCGGCACTTGCCATAAAAATTACCGATTTTGTGTTACGATCGATTGTCAGACCTACATAAAATTCGGAATTGAATTGAATTCCCTCGGCCACCAATACTTTTTCAACAGTGTATCCTTTGATATCCATTCCCAGAATTTTGTTGGCAGCATCCCGTACTTCGTCCATTGTGCGTGCCAGTTTTACTCCGCCGGCTTTTCCGCGGCCACCTGCATGTACCTGTGCTTTAACAACCACAGGTAAGCCAAATTTAGTAGCAGCAGCCACAACTTCATCAGGAGTATAACATACCGTTTCGTTCGTTACCGGAATGGAATAACGAGAAAAAATCTCTTTTGCTTGATATTCGTGAATTTTCATTTATAAAATAATGTTTTTTTTTATCAGATGATTACATACTTCAGGTTTTATTTCTGGTAAATAAAATGAATAAGCTTTCTTCCGAATGAATTTTTTAAGGTAATATATTAATTAAATACTTAACATATTTAGGAGTGAAGTTGTTTATTTGTAATTGTTATAAATTTTCATTTTCTATTATTTTAATAAAATTATAGTTTTCGGAAGCCTGTATTAAACATGCATTATTGAAAAATACCTGCTTTTTTTTTTGGAGATTGCATTCAACGCAACATTACTATTGAGAAGCAAATTTCAAACAAGGTGTATTTATGGCTGCTTTTCTATGCGTTAATTTTTGATATCAACTCTTAGCCGGGATAGTTTGTTTGTTGCTTTCAGAAATAAATGTATGTTGAATAGTGTTTAAAAAACTCAGAGAGGTCAACATTTTCATTTTCCCGGTGTTTAGTAATGAAGAAAAAGCTCTCTGATAATGGGCTGAAAATAAGCAATAAACTTTGGAAAGTGCTTATGTGGTTTTTTTGAAGTACTTTTGCAGGATTTTTTGAATGTAAATAATGGAACAAAATAAAAAGATAGTAGGGCATATTGCATTGCTGTTTGTGAATATTTTTTTTGGAATCAATTTGTCTGTTTCAAAAGAATTATTGGATGGGACACTTACTCCGATAGCTATGAATGTTTTACGTTTTCTGTTCGGAGCAGTAGTTTTTTGGACACTCTCTGTGATGAAACCGGAGAAAGTAAGCAATAAAGACCTTTTGATGTTGTTTGTAGGTGCGTTGTTAGGTTTGCTGGGAAATCAGATATTCTTTATTCAGGGACTGTCGCGTACTTCTACGATTGATGCTTCTATAATAGCCACTACTGTGCCGATTATCACCATGATACTGTCGGCTATGGTGCTGAAGGAACCACTGACCTGGGTGAAAGCCCTTGGCGTGTTTACCGGAGCAAGTGGTGCTGTTTATCTTGTTTTGTCAGCGCATGGAAGCGCTGATTTCTCGGGAAATATGACGGGCGATTTGCTTTGTTTTATGAGTGCGTTGTCGTTTTCAGCTTTTCTTGTACTCACCAAAAATGTGACCAAGCGCTACTCGTCGGTGACGGTGATGAAATGGATGTTCCTGTTTGCAAGTGTACTTGCGCTTCCGTTCAGCGGATCCGACCTGGCTGCTGTGCGTTGGGAAACTCTCGATAGCAATCACTGGCTTTTGCTGGGATTTATGTTGATTTTCGCTACTGTCGTTCCTTATTTGTTGATTCCTGTGGGACAAAAATTGCTTCGCCCAACTACACAATCGATGTACAATTATGTACAACCGATAGTGGCAATGACGATAATGATATTAGTCGGCCAAAATGTGCTTACAGTGCCAAAAGCCATTGCAGCTTCCATAGTTTTTCTGGGTGTGTACATAGTGACGCGTAGTAAATCGCGGGCCGATGTGGAGGCCGAACTAGCCAAAAAAGGGCAGGTACAGGAGAAATCAGAATAAAAATGTTCAGCTTAGGTGAAACTATTTTGTTCGAACATATTTGCTTGAATGATTGTTGAATAATGCAGATTGTATGGCGACGCATTCCAAATTTTTTATGCGTTTTTTCAATCTGATTTTTAAATTTTAAATAAAACTACATGATATATCAACTTACAGATTTTTTGCCAACCACAAAAAAAGAAGTAGAATTACGTAACTGGGACGAAGTAGATGTTGTCTTCTTCACCGGTGATGCCTATATTGATCATCCGGCTTTTGGTGCAGCTGTTATCGGGCGTATACTCGAAGCCGAAGGACTTAAAGTTGCTTTGGTGCCTCAACCTAACTGGCGCGATGATTTGCGCGATTTCAAAAAAATGGGACGTCCACGTATGTTTTTTGCTGTGTCGGCTGGTAATATGGATTCGATGGTAAATCATTATACTGCCAATAAACGTTTGCGTTCGGATGATGCTTATTCGCCGGACGGAAAACCCAATATGCGACCTGATTATGCTACTATTACCTATTGTAACATTATAAAAAAACTATATCCTGATGTTCCTTTGCTGATTGGTGGCATTGAAGCATCGTTGCGCAGATTTACGCATTACGATTATTGGTCGAATAAATTGATGCCCAGCATACTTGTCGATTCAAAAGCCGATTTGCTGATTTACGGAAACGGAGAGAAACCTTTGCGTGAATTGGTACAACGCTTGAAGGAAGGGAAAACATTTGCAGAGCTCACTGATATTCCGCAGAGTTCTTTTTTGTCGAAAGAAATTCCTGCATCGCCATGGAAAGACATTACACTTGTTCCTCACGAAACTTGCCTGACCGACAAGAAACTTTATGCATCCAATTTCAAACACATAGAGCAGGAATCGAACCGTTTTGAGGCTGACAGGCTTTTGCAAAAAACAGGCAACCGCTGGGTGGTTGTTAATCCTCCTTATGCCCCGTTGAGCGAGAAAGAGCTGGATGCTTCCTTCGATTTGCCTTACACAAGGGTGCCACATCCAAAATATAAAGATAAAAAAATCCCGGCTTACGAAATGATTAAGTTCTCGGTGAATATGCACCGTGGATGTTTTGGCGGTTGTGCGTTTTGTACTATTTCAGCGCACCAGGGAAAGCATATTGTTTCCCGTTCGAAGGAGTCGATACTGAATGAAGCGCGAAAGATTACGCAAATGAGCGAATTTAAAGGTTATATAAGCGATTTGGGCGGTCCATCGGCCAATATGTATGGATTGAAGGGAATCGACCTCGAAATTTGCAAGAAATGCAAAAAACCTTCGTGTATATATCCTAAGGTATGTTTTAATCTGGATACAGATCACAGTCGGCTTATCGATATTTATCGGTCGGTCGATAGTATTCCGGGTGTGAAAAAATCTTTTGTGGGGAGTGGAATTCGTTACGATTTACTTTTGAGCGATACTAAAAACGAAGAAGCCAATAAAAGTCATGCCGAATATATACGCGAACTGATTACAAATCATGTTTCCGGACGACTTAAAATTGCACCCGAACATACTTCGGATAATGTATTGAACCTGATGCGCAAACCATCGTTCGAGTATTTTGGTAAGTTCAAAACGCAGTTCGAAAGAATCAATCGCGAAGCGGGGTTGAATCAACAACTCATTCCATACTTTATTTCAAGCCATCCCGGTTGCAAGGGAGAGGACATGGCCGATCTTGCAATTCAGACTAAGAAACTGGATTTTAAGCTGGAACAGGTACAGGATTTTACGCCTACACCAATGACAGTGGCAACCGAAATCTATTACTCAGGCTATCACCCTTATACGCTCGAGCCGGTGTTTACGGCCAAAACCAAAGAAGAAAAACTGGAACAGCGCAAGTTTTTCTTTTGGTACAAGCCAGAATACAAGCAGCAGATTATTCGTGATTTTCAGCGAATGAAACGTCCGGATTTACAGAAAAGACTATTTGGAAAATAAAAGTTATCTGAAATAGACAAATCCCTTAAAAATCATTGATTTTTAAGGGATTTGTTGATTTTTGGTTATTGACCTTCTTTTGATCTGAACGCTTTGATAATTCGTTGAATATAACTATCCCAATCTTCATCTGCCAATCGCTGGTTCTCTGCTAATACACATCCAAATCCTTCAATGATAGCCGCATTGCGCGCGAAATTTTCTTTCAGCAGTACCTTGTCATTTGTTTCCCAAAACTGTGATTCATCCACTAAATTAAAATCAGATAGGTATTGTTTAGAGACATAGCGTAATACACCGATAATCATTGCATGCATTTCCGATCCTGCATATTGTGTTTTGGTACTGCACATGCAGAGGAATTTGTTGTAATCAGCGGCCGTAAGTGTTTCCTCTTTTTGTTGGATTTCCAGCTCACCCTGATCGGTAACATTAGCGCTGGATATAACGATTGTTTTTTCCTCTTTGAATTCGCCCCGGCAAAACAATTGCATTATACTGCTCATGCGTCCGTTACTCAGAAAACAAATGGAAACAGGCTCGCTACCTTCAGGAGTAAAATCGATGCCATAAAGTTTGCCATCATGGTGGTCTGAAAGGTTTATTGTCTCATTTACAGGAAATTTTTGTTCATAAATATTGTATTTCCAATTATGAACGCTGGCAATTTCTTCCACCTCATCAATCAGTTGAGGTAGTTTATTCTTGTCGGTTATCCGACCCGAGTAATGAATGGAGACACCCATATTGCTCTCTGATTATTATCGAAACTTATACTTTATGGTTCGGAGGAAATTCAACTGCATCAACACACCAAAAATCCCATTGATAAGCCATTTGAAATGAACCATTTCCCTTAAATTGCAATTGCTCATGCGAATCAGCTACTTTGGCAATAAAATCACATTCAAAGTCAACCATGCCGCGATGAGCTTTCAGGTCGTACTTCAAGCCGGTAATTTTGAACTTTTTTAGAATAAATGAACTAAATGCATCTCTGAAGTGCTTGTGCCAGTCATTTTCGGTTGCATCACCCGATAAAAAAGTTGTATAATACTCATTTGCTTTATCCAGATAGGTTTGCATAAATTCAGTACAATGTTGCCGTATGTCATGTTCATGATTGGGATGAAATTCTTCATAAATGAAGTTCGTCATCATTCCGGGTATATGCATGTCATCAATTTCGTGCTGAAACAATTCTTCCGTAATAAAGCGGTAAAGTTCCGTGTCTGTCACTTCACAAATGCTATCAAGCCCTACCTGATGCTCATTCATTATTTCAAGTAACCGCTCCAGCTCAGTTGAAATTTCTGTGTCATTCAGCTCGTCCAACCTGCGATAGGCAGGAGATTCAATAAACTCATACAAACTTATCTGCTTAACATCTTTCCAGCTGTTCTCAAATGTCATAATGTTATCAAGAAACAGACTTTCAATTTCAGGAGGTAATTCAGTGTTTCCGGACATGCCGCCAAAGACAGCTCCGTATTCTTCACTTAGTTTCTGCCGCTTTTCCTCATTTTCTTTGCGGAGACGGTTGTTTTTGTCGTCGGGAGATTCTTTTTTCATTGTATTTTTTGTTAATAGAATGATTGGAATGGGAAAGGAGAACTTTTCGCGTTATAATCAACAAGTAGAATGTTTTTTTGTAACACTCTATTGTCGATTTGTGATGCAAATATATTGGTTAATTCTAAATTATCAGCTATTTACACGGTTTTTTTTGATGAGAAGGAAATTTTTTGAAGTCGCCAGTAGAATGTTAATATATATTATGGTACTATATTGTTAAATATTTACATGTTGTGCAAGTTGGGAGTTTCCTTATAGAAACGTTTACATCTTGCACTAATTTTAGAGTTGTTAAATGTTGATAGTTAGTCTTTCCTATATTCACATAGAATTAACTTTTATATGCTTTTCCCTCTCTCGTCATCGTCGCTATGCTTTATAATGATTTTTACATCAATAAATTGTAGTAATTCATTTGATTCATTGTCCTATACGATTTTTGGTAAAAAAATATCTTTAAAAAATAAATGGAATTTGTCTCAAAATTATATGATGATGTAACAAAATTGACAGTATTTGACTATTTTCCCCTATATTTTTGTAACGTGATTTTTGTTTTGCCGGCAAGCAATTCTCACAGAATGAAATTATCAAATCAACAATTTAAAACTAATAGCATTATGAAAGTCAGAAACTTTTGCTTATTCACTTCGTCCTAAAATGCATTTATTGTGTTTTTTAAGTCTTTACAGCAAAAACATTTTGTTTTACTTATTACAATAAAATTATAAATCTAATATCATGAATCTGAATAAAAAGTACAATTATTTCCGGCGATTGATTCTATCGTGTATTATGCTTACGATAACATCAATGGCTTTTTCTCAAACCAAAACAATTAGTGGTTTGGTTACATCCTCTGAAGATGGCCAACCTTTGATTGGGGTAACTGTTTTAGTTAAAGGTTCTAATAACGGAACGATAACTAATATTGAAGGTAGCTATATCATTAAAAATGTGAATGATAACGCAACACTTGTATTTTCAATGATAGGTATGAAAACTATTGAAGTCACTATAAAGAATAAAACAAATATTAACATAGTGATGGAGCCTGAGGCAAAAATGCTGGAGCAGCTTGTTGTAACAGGTTATACTTCTCAAAAAAAGGCCGATTTAACCGGAGCTGTTTCGGTTATTGATATTGATGATATCAAAAAATCGGCTGAAAATAATCCTATCAAATCTTTGCAGGGTAGGGTAGCGGGAATGACCGTTACAGCCGATGGTAATCCTAGCGGTTCAGCAAGCATTCGTATCAGGGGAATAGGTACACTTAACAACAATGACCCTCTTCTTATCATTGATGGTGTGCCTACTAAAGGCGGAATGCACGAACTCAATTCCAATGACATAGAAAGTATTCAGGTTTTAAAAGATGCTGCTGCGGCAAGTATTTATGGATCGAGAGCTGGTAACGGTGTAATTATCATTACTACCAAACAGGGAAAAACAGGAAAAATGCGTGTTGATTTTGATTCTTATGTGACTGCTACCACATACAACAACCATTTAGATGTTTTAAATTCTAAAGAATATGGACAAGCTATGTGGCAAGCTGCAATAAACAGTGGTAGCGATCCCAACAACAATAATATCGGTTATCGTTTCGACTGGAACTATGATGCCGAAAGTGCTACACCAATATTAACCAATTTGTTTTTACCCAAGTATCTGGATGCTAAAAAAACAATGCATTCCAGCGATACCGATTGGTTCGATGAAGTATCCCGGACAGGAATAATACAATCGTATAATTTATCGGCAAGTAATGGAACTGAAAAAGGAAAATATTTCTTTTCGCTTGGCTATTTTGAAAACGAAGGAACAATTAAATTCTCGAAATTTGATCGCATTTCGGCACGTGTAAACAGTGATTATAAATTGCTGAATGGCTTGCTTACTATTGGCGAAAACTTTACACTTAACCGGACTTCTGAAGTTCAGTCGCCGGGAGATGTGCTCGATTTATCACTGAAAGCTCTTCCTATGGTGCCTGTTCATACAATTGACGGAGTAGGCTGGGGTGGCCCCTCGAAAGGAATGAACGACCGACAGAATCCTGTTCGACTGATCACTTACAATAAAGACAATCCTTACCGATACTGGCGTACTTTCGGAAATGCTTTTGCCGATCTGGAACCCGTGAAAGATTTACATTTCAGAACAAGCATGGGTATTGACTACGGCAATTTCTTTAAAAGATATATGCAGCGTACATATCAATCGGGCTTTTTAAGCAATACGATCAGTGGTGTAAATCTGGAACAATCTCATTCCATGAAATGGAACTGGACAAATACCGCTGCGTACAAAAAAAGCATAGATAAACACAGCTTTGATGTGCTGGCGGGTATGGAAATGTTTCGTCAATCCGATATAAGTTTCAATGCTTACACTTCGGGCGAAAATGCATTTACTGTTGAAACTCCGGAATACATGTGGCCTGGTGTAAGTACAGGCAAAGCGCAGGTGGGCGGTGGTGAAACCGGATATTCGTTGCTTTCATATTTCGGAAAAGCGAATTATGTGTACGCTGATAAGTACCTTGCATCGGCTACAATTCGTCACGATGGTTCATCACGTTTTGGTAAGAACAACCGTTTCGGAACGTTTCCGGCTGTTTCGTTGGGTTGGAGAATATCACAGGAAGATTTTATGGAAAGTACCAAAGCCATAGTTTCCGATTTGAAACTACGTGCAGGATGGGGACAAACCGGTAATCAGGAAATTGACAATTATGCTACCTATACAATTTTTGTTCCCGATTATGGAGTTGCCGACCCCACCTGGAGTATTGTAAATGGTACAGCATATGACATTACGGGAAATGGCTCGGGCTCATTGCCTGCCGGATTCCGCAAAATACAATCGGGCAATGATGACCTGAAATGGGAAACCACAACTCAGACAAATATTGGTGTTGATTATGCGTTTTTCGATAACAAACTTTATGGTTCGGCCGAATACTATATAAAATCAACCAAAGACATTCTGATTCGTCCGGCTTACCTGGCCGTAGTAGGTGAAGGAGGCGATCGCTGGAGCAATGGAGCATCAATGGAAAACAAAGGTTTTGAAGTGTTACTTGGTTACAGAAACGCTACAAGCTTTGGTTTGAAATATGATATTACAGCCAATATTTCAGGCTTCAGAAACAAAGTTACCTATCTGCCCGAAGATGTACAGAACTCGTATGGCGGACGCGAAGGTGACAATATTCTGGGTCGTCCTATCGGATCGTTCTATGGATATGTAGCCGATGGTATTTTCAGAACGCAAGACGAAGTGGATAATCACGTTGGTCAGGACGGTAAAGCTGTCGGTCGAATCCGATACAAAAATGTGTATGAAGAAGATGGTAAAACTGAAATTAACGCCATGGATCAGACCTGGATTGGAAATCCATTTCCTGATTTCTCTTACGGGTTGAATATTAATCTGGAATACAAGAATTTTGACATGAGTATGTTCTTTCAGGGAGTACAAGGAGTTGATATTGTAAACACTGTGAAATATCAAACGGATTTTTGGAGTGTGGATGATGTGAACTCAAACAAAGGAAGACGCGTGCTCGATGCATTTCATCCTGTGACTAATCCTGATTCGGATATACCGATGCTACAAAACACCAACTCGAACAACGAAGGTCGCTTTTCGACTTATTATGTGGAAGATGGCTCGTATCTGAAAGTCAGAAATGTTCAACTAGGCTATACATTGCCAAAATCAGCTTTATCGAAAATAAAGATCGAAAAACTCCGGTTCTACATCAGTGGACAGAATTTGTTCACTATCCATTCAGCTAAATTTACCGGTGTAGACCCCGAAAGTCCCGGATTCGGATATCCTATCCCGATGATAAGTACAATTGGATTAAATCTAACTTTTTAAAAAATCAACAAAGATGACAAAATACTTCAATACAGGTCTGATTGGCCTGCTAACAATTTGCTTTTCGGCATGTACAGATTTTCTGAATGAAGAACCAACAGGAATTCTGACCACAGAAAACGTACAAACAGCTTACGAGGATGCGCTGACAGCAGCATACTCGGCATTAGGAAACGACCATTATGACAAACCACTCAGCTTGTGGCCATATGGTACTGTACGCTCCGACGATGCATACAAAGGTGGTTCGGGCGAACAGGACATTTCTACTTTCCACTTTTTAGAAATATCGAATAATATCTCTACCGAATTTGGTGAAGTGGATGCGCTTTGGTATCAATGCTATGTATCTATCTCACGTGCAAATTCGGCAATAAAAGCAATCAATGCAGCAGAAAATCTCACGAACAAAGAAGCTAAAATAGCCGAAGCACGATTTCTGAGAGGCCACTTCTATTTTTTGCTCAAAATACTATTTAAAAACATTCCTTATATCGACGAAAACGTTCCTGTGGCTGATTACGGGAAAATTTCAAACGTTGCACTGACAAATGACGAACTTTGGCAAAAAATTGCTGATGATTTTAAATACGGCGTAGATTATTTGCCCGCAAGACAAATGGACAGAGGGCGTGCCGATAAGTATGCAGCGGCAGCATATCTTGCCAAAACATATTTGTACAAAGCCTACAGACAGGAAAATAGTGAATCAAATGAAGTGACTTCGATAAATGCAGCCGATCTGAACAATGTGTCGACCTATGCCGATATGGTGATTGCATCGCAGTACAGACTTGAAAACGATTTTGCGTATAACTTTTTGCCGGGCAGTTACGAAAACGGTGCTGAGTCGATATTTGCAGTACAGTATTCAAGCGAAGATGGAACAAAATTCGGACGTGTTAACCTTGGTGACTTACTTTCAGTTCCTATGAAAGTGGGTTGTTGCGATTTTTTAAAACCTTCGCAAACGCTCGTGAATGCATTCAAAACACAAAACGGGCTACCTGCTTTTGAAAATTACAATACCAACAATAATGGTTATTCGGCACAGAATGATCCCCGACTTTTTCATACTGTAGCCATCCCGGGTTTTGCATACAAATATAATGAGTCATTAATTTATGATGTGGATTGGAACAGAAATCCGGGCACATACGGAGTTTATGCTTCGTTAAAAGAAAATGTAGATCCTACCTGCGATTGCTTTGTTCCCATGGTTCCGTTTTATGCCAATACAAAGAACAGAATTGTGATCCGATATGCCGATTTATTACTTATGAAAGCCGAAGCATTGATAGAACTGCATCGTGCTGCTGAAGCTTTACCTATAATAAACTCTATACGTAACAGAGCAAAAAACAGCACTGAAATGATACAGTATGCCAATGGTTTTGTTGACATCAAGCTTTATCAAAACGGTGTAAACTGCAACTGGAATGAAGACTTTGCAAGACAAGCCTTACGCTGGGAACGCCGACTTGAACTTGCCATGGAAGGTGGTAGATTCTTTGATTTGGTACGCTGGGGTGTGACCGAGCAGGTAATGGATGAGTACTATAATGTAGAACAAAGTCGACGTACATATTATTCAGGTGCTAACTTCACAAAGAACAAACACGAATACTTGCCTATACCTGAGCAACAAATCAAGTTTAGCAAATATTTATACAAACAAAATGTTGGATATTGAAAATCAGTAGTATTATGAAAAAAATAAATTATATTTTAGCTGTATTATTGATGGCATTCAATTTTACAGCATGCACAGACACAGAACGCGATACAGTTGATTTAAATGCTGATGTTGAAATTCTATCCTACACAATCAATGGAGTAGAAGGAACCCTTGACACAGCAAAACAAACCATTAAACTGTTCATGCCACCGGGTACAAATTTGACCAATTTAAGTCCCAGTATATCCATTTCAGATGGAGCTACTGTTACACCTGCATCCGGAACATCAATGGACTTCAGCTCATCCTCCACAACTCCTGTTGAATATAGAGTTTATAATAAAAATGTGTACAACTCTTACAAAGTTATTGTGGAAGAAATCAAAGCAAAAATTACCCTGTTCAAGGTAGGAGATGCCGTAGGTGATATCAATGAAGCAAACAGAACAATAACTGTGTATGTTCCGGTGGCTACCGACCTGAAGGCAATTACTCCTGTATTTGAATACACAGCCGGTGCAACGATAAGCCCTGTTTCAGGCGCAGCAGTTGACTTTACTAATCCTGTACTGTACACATTGAATTATCAAGGTTATCAGTTTAGTTACACTGTGACAGTTCAGCATGGTTCAATTCCTGGCCTGGTTATTTTCAATGGCGAGGATGTAAAACCGGTTTGGGCCAATATTGCTGCTACAGTCGAAAGTCCTTATGCCAATCCATTGACCGATGGCATAAACACTACTCCGTTTTGTGCTTCAATAATGCGGGCAGGTAATGATACAGATGCAGGTGGAAAACCATGGTCGGGTGGTGCGTTGTGGAACAGCTACAAAGTGAACATTAATCCTGCTGAATACGATCGTTTTAGTATTATGGTGCTTAAAAATGTAGCCGGCGATGTGCAGCTTGAAATCCAATCCGATGGGGAACAAAACAAAGACTGGCTAAAGGTGTGGTATTCGGAAGATAATTTAGGCAAATGGCAAAAACTAACTTTCAAAATACCGGAAAACAGAACGGCTGTCATCAACAACATATTGGTAGCTCCTCACTGCCATGATGCAGGACAACCTGTTGCTTTTTCAACTCACCGAATTTATTGGGATGAGCTAATTGCACTCCCTAAAGAGTAAATTGAAAAATACACTACCAGAGACTAAACATCTGGTAGTGTATATTTAGTCTATTTTTCAGTTACAAATTTCTCTCTTTTTCGCCCTTATGCGGATGCAGGATTAAATAAAAAAACAGATGAAAATACCAGGTTTCCTTTTCATATTATCATTCCCGTTGATATCGGCTTGTTGCACTCCCGTTGAGCCCGATCCGGGTAATAATGATCCGACAATTGATGAGACATTGACAAAAAAAACAACAGCAACTGAGGCCGAAGCTATCAAAACCGTTTACGAAACATTTTACAAACCGGCCAATGCAGTGACGGGCGATCCTATGCCGTATTACAATGAAGCCGACCAAACATTCTACATCTATTTCCTTTTAGGAAGATTTTCGGGATACCCCGGTGGTGGAATCTATGTAACCAAAACAAAAGATTTTGCTAAATTTGTGCCACTCAACACTCCAAGCCCTCAGGTACTCACAGGTAAAGCAGGCGAATGGGATATAAACATGGGCACAGGCGATGTGATGAAGAAAGATAACAACTATCATTTCTTTTATACCGTATTTACATCACCATCCACTGTTTCAAAAGCAACTCTTGCCAACGATTTGTCAGGGGGCGAATGGTATAAAAAACAATCTTTTAAAATTCAACCACCTGCATTTTGTAAAACCTCCGAATTTCGCGATCCTGATGTTTATTGGGACGATACACGTAACAAATACGTGATGCTTGTTGCCGGACAAACTACCGATAACCGCGCAGTACTTGTTCGATATCAATCGGACGACCTGAACAACTGGGAAGAAATACAAAGCCTTTACAAAGCTGTCGACAACAACAATCCCAAATTATATGAATTTGCTACCGACACCGACCTGCCCGAATGTCCGGAAGTATTTAAGTTAGGAAATAAATGGTATTTGATTTTCTCAAGAATAAACAGAGACAATCATCGCAAAACATTTTATCGTATTGCCAACAGTCCGGACGGACCTTGGGAAATTTGCCGTGACGAGAATGGCCAACACGAAACCTTCGACGGCCTTTGGCTTTACGCAGCCAAAACTTCTTTCGATGGTCAGCACAGATACCTGAGTGGCTGGGCATCGACAGGCCAGGACAAACAATCCAATATTAATGAACTGACATGGGGCGGAAACCTGATTACACATAAACTGATACAACAACCCGGTGGAAAATTATATCCTGCCATTCCGGATGCAGTAAATGCAAAATTTGCGACTCCTGTTCTTTTCAAAGACATCAAACAAAAAGGTTCAGTTGTAATAAGCAACAACACTTTCGCTTTATCGACTAATAGCGAAGTGGTTTTTAATCGCAACACGTCTTCGTTGAAAATTGAAATGAAAATTGATGCTTCAGAAGCCGAAAAGGGATTTGGAATCGGGTTTGGCGCTTACGAAGATCAGGAAGATAGTTACAAACTCATATTTGACATGACGAGCAACAATCAGTATAATTGCCCGGCACTTTTCATGTATCAAAACAACAAGGAACTAAACTTCGCTCCACTGATTGTTAGCAACAACAAACAATTTGATGTGAAAATTATTATCGAGAAACAAGTGTGCGTAATGTATGTAAATGGCAATGTGGCTTTTACAAATCACATTTCTACAATGGAGCAAAACCCATGGATGATTTTCAGTAACTCCGGGCTAGTCAGGTTTTCGGATATAAAGATTTACAAGTAGATTTCGGTTGAGTTACCCAGAATAAATGAATCAAAAACACATGAATAGTAATACAATAATTATGAGTTTGCTGAACAAAAGCACTATCACTTTTGGGAAATTAGTGATCAGCCATTGTGAAAAATTCATTCGACTGATAGTTATTTCTGTAGTTTTTGTCTCATTCGTTTCCTGCGATACAGTTGAGCCAATAGAGGGAACAGTCAATAATGAATATCGTGAGAAGTACAGACCACAAATACATTTCTCAGCGAAGCGAAACTGGATAAACGACCCCAACGGATTGGTTTACTTTGATGGAGAATATCATTTGTTTTTTCAGCATAATCCACTTGGTGCAGTATGGGGAAATATGAGTTGGGGGCATGCCATAAGTACTGATTTGATGCACTGGAAACAATTGAATGTGGCATTAATGCCTGATCACCTGGGAGATATTTTCTCGGGTTGTGCAGTAATTGATAAAAATAACACCGCAGGTTTTGGCAAAGATGCAATGGTGGCAATTTATACAAGTGCCGGTAAAGTGCAATCTCAATCTATTGCTTACAGCACCGACAAAGGACGCACTTTTACAAAATACAGCGCTAATCCGGCACTGGCAAATCCGGGAATTGCTGATTTTCGCGATCCTAAAGTGTTTTGGCACAACGAATCGAACCAATGGATCATGTCATTGGCCACTCATCAAACCATTAGCTTTTACGGATCGGCCAACCTGAAAAGCTGGACTCGCCTGAGCGAATTTGGCAATGGCATTGGCTCGCATGGAGGTGTGTGGGAATGTCCCGATTTATTCCCCCTGAGCACAGAAAACGGGAAAAAGTGGGTATTGTTGGTTAGTAATTCCGGAGCTCCAAACGGAGGTACAGGAACGCAGTACTTTATTGGGAACTTTGACGGAACAAATTTTACTGCTGAGGATGCTCCCTATCCTTTGTGGCTCGATTATGGAAAAGATAATTATGCCGGAGTGAATGGGACAATATCCCTGAAAATGATGGTCGGCGTTTACACATTGGTTGGATGAATAACTGGCAATATGCTAATAACATACCCGTTTTCAATATCGCTCCGAAAGGTGCGCGTGGAAGCATGACGCTGGTGCGTGAGCTCAATTTGGAAATGCATCCGGAGGGATATTTCCTGTTGAAGAATAAGGTGGTAAGCGAAATAGAATCAATAGCCAATGATTGGAAAACAATTGTTGATGAAGCTTTTACTTCAAAAACAGTTGCGCTGAATTTGAACAATAAAAAAGCTTATCAACTCCAACTGATCGGGAAAACATCCGATTCAGAAACGCTTTCTTTGAAACTGTCAAACTCAAAAAATGAATTTTGCAGTATAACTATCGATGCGCGGAAATTAATTTTCAAAAGATCCGATTCCGGTATTGTTAACTTTGCTGATGCATTTTCAGATAACTCCGAATCGCCGGTTTTTGGAAACACAAATCCCGTTAAACTGGATATTTATGTGGATCAGTCATCAGTTGAAATCTTTGTAAACGATGGAGCCGTTTCACTAACGAATCTTGTTTTTCCATCGTCGCTCTATGATGTATTGACCGTTGAAAGTAATAATAGCCATGTAAACACAAAATTTCGCACGTTTAATAGTATATGGGAATAAATGGTCAGCTACATTGTATCAAAATTACACGTTAATGCAATAAATTTGACAGCCGAAACACACATCAACTTCTATTTTTGTACAGTAAAAAAATAAATTCAAAAAAATGAAAAAATCAATCTACTCCATTTTAGTTGCACTTTTGTTGATAAATATGAGTTGCAGCTCTCAAAAGAAATCGATAGACGAGAATATATCTGTCGATTACCAAATACAATCATCTTATATCCTCATTCCGGTCGAAGAAAAAGCACCAGGAATAAAGATGCTTGTAGAAACAGCCAATCCAACCACACAATCGACACACAATGTTCATTTGGCTGTAAATAAAATTGATTACTGGGTGTCACTTGATGTGAAAAAATGGAAAGGTCAGACAGTAACACTTTCCTATCCTGAAATAAAGGAATCTATTCTAGGTATAAAAAAAGTGAAACAGTCGGATAAATTTGAATTTGAATACAACGAAAAATTTCGTCCTCAATTTCATTTCAGCCCTGAACATGGATGGATGAACGATCCCAACGGAATGGTCTATCTGGACGGTGAATACCACCTTTTTTACCAATATAACCCTTATGGTTCAATGTGGGGGAATATGTCATGGGGTCACGCAGTGAGTACCGATCTTACTTCCTGGACTTATTTGCCAACAGCGCTTACACCGGATAGTTTAGGCGATATTTTTTCAGGAAGCGCCGTAATTGACGTGAATAATACAGCCGGTTTTGGAAAAAATGCAATGGTGGCTATTTATACCAGTGCTGGAAAAGTGCAGGCTCAGTCCATAGCTTACAGTACCGACAAAGGGCGCACTTTTACAAAGTATGATAAAAATCCCGTGATTGCAAATCCGGGTATACCCGATTTTAGAGATCCAAAAGTATCATGGAACGAAGCCGCCAACCAATGGGTTATGACGCTGGCTACTAAACAAACCATTACTTTTTATGGCTCGCCAAACCTGAAAGACTGGACGAAGTTAAGTGAATTCGGCAATGGTATGGGAGCACATGGTGGTGTTTGGGAGTGTCCGGATTTATTCCCGCTGACTTACGAAGGAAAAACCAAATGGGTGTTGCTGGTAAGTATCAATCCCGGCGGACCTAACGGCGGTTCGGCAACTCAGTATTTTATCGGTACTTTCAATGGCAAGGAATTTATTGCCGATCATCTTCCTTATCCGCTTTGGATTGATTATGGGCGTGATAATTACGCAGGCGTTACTTTTAGCAATATTGCCGCTAATGATGGTCGAAAAATTTTTATGGGTTGGATGAGCAATTGGGATTATGCCGAACATGTACCAACATTGAATTTTAGAAGTGCTAATACGACACCTCGCGAATTGACTTTGTCGAGTAATGGAAAGCATATGATTTTAAAAGGATTTCCAACTAAAGAGGTGAATGCTTTAAGAGGAGTAAGCAGAACAATTTCTGATCAGATAATTACAAAGGAATTTTCTATAAAAGAATTGCTTCCTGAAAATAAAGGTGCGTACGAGATTGAAATGACGCTAAAACCACTACAGAACAAGAATTTTGGTTTTGAGTTAAAAAATTCTAAAGCAGAAAATTTGAAATTCTCGTTTGACTTGAATACCCAAAAGCTAACGGTAGACAGGGAGAAAAGCGGAAAGATCGATTTCAATGTAAAGTTCAAATCGGGAGGAACAGCTCCAATAGTCGTAAAAGATGCGTATCGCATTCGTTTGCTGGTTGATAAATCATCTGCTGAGATATTTATCAATGAAGGAGAAGTCACCATGACAACTTTATTTTTTCCAACAGAAATAATGAACACTCTCCAATTTTTCTCGGGTGAAGGTGACCTTAAAATAGAAAATATTATAATTTCTAATATCAAATAAATCAATACAATGTCAAATAACAAATATTTATATTGGATAACCTTTGTAGCTATCAATGGTGGGTTGCTTTTCGGGCTGAATATGGCCGGAATTTCAGGTGCGGTGGATATGATTAAAGGTGAATTTTCGCTCTCGGATAGTGGTTTAGGTACAGTAGCAGCTTTGCTTACAGTAGGCTGTTTGGTGGGTGCACTTTTTACAGGAAGTTTCACCGAAAAGTACGGTCGTAAAAATGTAATGATTTTTGCAGCTGTTGTATACATCATTTCGGCTTTTGGCTGTGCTTTCTCTGAATCGGCTACCATGCTAACCATTTTAAGGGTTTTGTCTGGTTTAGCTGTAGGTGCTACATCTGTGGTTGCACCCATGTATATCTCGGAAATTGCACCGGCACATAATCGTGGTCGTTTGGTTTCTTTTAATCAGTTTGCCATTACTATTGGTATCGTGTTGGCTTATATTTTCGATTATTTTCTAATCGGTTTTGGTGAGAATAGCTGGCGTTATATGTTGGCAGTGCCGGGTGTTTTTGGTGTCTTCTTTTTGTTCTTTCTGATTGTGAAATTTCCTGAAAGTCCACGTTGGTTATTGGCTCATGGCAAAAAAGACGAAGCGATTAAGATTCTTACCAGTATTGGAGGAGTAGCATTAGTTAAAGAGGAATTACCCGAAATGGAAAGCACCTTATTGGCAGAACAAAAAAAGGAAAAAATGTCGGTGGGTGAATTGTTCAGAGGCAAAACAGGAAAAATTGTTTTAATTGGTACTATTATAGCTGCTTTGCAGCAAATAACAGGAATAAATGCGGTAATTATGTTTGCGCCCGATATTTTTCAGGCCGCAGGTTCAGTAAAAAGTGATTCAGTGATGCAGGCTATGATTGTAGGTTTAGTTAACTTCTTGATGACAATTGTGGCGTTGTGGTTGGTAGATAAGCGAGGACGCAAAACATTGTTACTCTGGGGTGCAGTGGGCATGATTGCGTCTTTGGCTTATCTTACTTTAGAGTTTGCAAAACCATTGCAAAACGGAACAGGAGTATTGATTGCTTTGTTGGTGTATATTTCATTCTTTGCTGCTTCATTTGCCCCGGTTATGTGGGTTATTATTTCCGAAATTTATCCGAACCGTATTAAAGGCTTGGCCATGTCTTTTTCAACAGCGGTCAGTTGGCTGTGTACTTTCCTCACCGTGTATTTTGCACCGGTAATTCATGGAGCGTTAGGATTACAATATCTATTTGGAATTTTTGGAGTATTTAGTATTCTTGCGTTTGTTTTTGTAAAATTCTGGATTCCTGAAACTAAAGGAAAATCGTTGGAACAAATTGAAAAAGAACTGGGACTATAATCATTGACAATTTTGTCATTTACTATTTAGAGAAAAATCATGGAAAACGTTATTGTAGGTATTGGAGAAATTTTATGGGATGTGTTCCCAACAGGCAAGGTGATGGGTGGTGCACCGGCAAATTTTGCGTATCATGTTTCACAGTTTGGCTATGATGGCTATGCTGTTAGTGCTATTGGTAGCGATGAGTTAGGCAATGAAATTATAAGCTGCCTTAGTAAGAAAAAATTAAAGTATTTGATTGAAACAACTCCTTATGCTACGGGTACGGTTCAAGTCACGCTATCAGGAAATGGTATCCCCGAATACGAAATTTGCGAAAATGTGGCTTGGGATAATATACCATTTACAGAAGAAATGGAAGCCCTGGCACGTAAAACCAAGACAGTTTGTTTCGGATCATTAGCTCAGCGCAACAGTGTTTCAAGAGCGACAATTAATCGCTTTTTGGATTGCGTTCCTGAAACTGCCTTAAAAATATTTGACATCAATCTTCGTCAACACTTTTATACATTAGAACTGATCGAACATGCGCTGGATAGATGTAATGTTCTGAAAATAAACGATGACGAAGTTGTGATTGTTGGAAAGTTGTTTGGCTGGGAGTCGAAAAGCGAATTAGAAATATGTAATCAATTACTACATAGCTCTAACCTGGAAATAGTAGTGTTGACCAAAGGTACTGAAGGAAGTTATGTGGTAACAAAAAATGAAACATCATTCAAACCAACCCCTATCGTTGAAGTAGCCGATACGGTTGGAGCAGGCGACTCCTTTACAGCTGCATTTGTGTCCTCACTACTTGGAGGTCAAAGTATTTCTAATGCGCATCAAATTGCAGTTGATGTTTCAGCTTTTGTATGTACACAGCATGGTGCAATGCCTATTCTACCCGAAAACCTGCTTTCGAGGGTTAAAAAGCAACAATAAATGTCATATCTACAAAACGGTCGAATTT
Source organism: uncultured Paludibacter sp. (assembly GCA_963678465.1). GTDB lineage: Bacteria > Bacteroidota > Bacteroidia > Bacteroidales > Paludibacteraceae > Paludibacter. The sequence goes on along the minus strand of OY782858.1, from coordinate 1,166,996 downwards.
TATAGTTCGATCGTTTTGTTGTTGAAATAAAATACAAGTGTTGACCTTTATAAAAATAATTCATTATTTTTGAATGCAAATTGAGTGCTGACCTTTCACCCAAATTATCTCATATAATGAAACATACTTCCATATTATTTCTTCCTTTTTTGCTTTTTGCTTTTATTTCTTGTACTACCGACAATGTAAATAAAATCAAAGTAATTGGTGTCTCGCAGTGTAGCGACGATGCTTGGCGCCGCACCATGAATAGCGAAATGATACGTGAGGCTTCTTTCAATTCCGGCATCGAAATTAAGATGAAAACTGCGCACGACAGTAATCAACAACAGATTCGTGATATTGAAAGCTTTATTGCAGATCAGGTTGATTTGATTATTGTTTCTCCAAATGAAGCTATTCCGCTGACTCCTGTAATTGAAAAGGCCATGCTGGCGGGCATCCCGGTATTATTAATTGATCGAAAAATTAGTTCCGGAAAATATACCGCGTTTGTTGGAGCTGATAATTTTCAAATAGGGAAAGAAGTGGGCGTATATGCTGTAAATCTACTGAATGGGAAGGGTAATGTTGTCGAAATTTGTGGACTGAATGGCTCGACTCCTGCGTCAGAGCGTCACAATGGATTTATGAGTGTCATTGGGAAATATCCGGAAATTAAAGTCGTAAATAAGTCTAATGGTGATTGGTTACGCAACCAGGCCAGAGAAAAAATGACCGAAGCCTTACAATCCAAGATTCCAATTGATCTTGTTTTTGCGCAAAACGACGAAATGGCAATTGGTGCCCGCGAAGCAATATCAGCTACTAGCGGGATTAAGAAACCAATTCTGTTGGGTATTGATGCGCTTCCGGGTGCAGATGGTGGAATTCAAAAAGTGTTGAATGGTGTTATTGATGCTACTTTCATTTATCCTACCGGAGGTGAGAAAGCAATTCAGATAGCAGTTCGTATTTTGAACAACGAGCCTTATGATAGGGACAATCTTCTTTATACTGCTGTTGTCGACAGAACGAATGCAAGGGTATTGAAACTACAGACCGACCAGATTATACAACATCAAAATCGTATAGGTCAATTGAATACGGTATTAAATCAAAATCTGGCTAAGTTCAGCACACAACAGAACTTACTCTTTCTTTCATTTGCTGTTTTATTTCTTATTACTGTTTTATTAATACTCCTGCTTCGTTTGTACAGACACAAAAATAAGGTCAACGAGGAGCTGAAACAGAATAATATTGCCATCAGTAAACAAAAGGAAGAACTTTCAGAGCAACGGGATCAATTGATAGTACTCTCCAAAAATCTGGAAGAGGCTACGCAAGCAAAACTCGTCTTTTTTACAAATATCTCCCATGAATTCCGCACACCGTTAACCCTGATTCTGGGTCCACTTGATAGCTTAAATGAAAAAGAGACATTGAGTCCAAACGGAAAACGTCTCATTCAACTTATGCGCAAAAATGTTCATGTATTGCTAAAACTAATCGACCAGATTATAGAGTTCAGAAGATACGAGAACGGAAAGATGCAAATGTTCTTCACATTGACTGATCTAAAAAGTTATGTTGCTGAAATTTGTGATTCATTTGTAGAATATGGGAAAAGGAAACACATACATTTTTCTTTTAAAGCTACAGATGAAGATTACACCTTATGGTTTGATTCGGATAAAATGGAAAAAATCTGTTATAATCTTCTATCTAATGCGTTTAAATTTACACCGGAAAATGGAAGAATAGATGTCCATTTGTCTAAATTATTGAGAAATAATGAGGCGTTTGCACAAATAACTGTTTCTGATAATGGAGCTGGTATTCCTGAAAATCACATGCATAGCGTTTTTGAGCGTTTTTACAAAGTTGATGACAGAGTGCTGGGTTCTGGAATCGGTTTGCATTTAACCAAAGTACTTGTTGAATTACATAATGGTGAGATAACTTTAGAAAGTGTGGAAGGAAAAGGTACAAAATTCATTGTGCTTTTTCCTTACAAACAAAAAGAAATTCAAATAGTTGAGCAATACCCAACTATGAAATCTTTAGTAGGCCGTCAGGAAAACATGATGATACTGGATGTTGATAATGAAACCGAAACAGATGCTAATTTGCAGACAAATAAACCATTAGTGCTTTTAGTGGAAGACAATATCGATGTGCGGGTCTATATTAAGAGTATATTGATGGATAGTTATGAAATAATCGAAGCTCAGAATGGTCAGATTGGGTTGATGAAAGCTATGAAATTTGTACCGGAGCTTATTATAAGCGATGTTCAAATGGATGTAATGGATGGCTTTGAACTTTGTAAAAAAATAAAGGATAATCTATCTACAAGTCATATTCCGGTGATTCTTCTCACGGCATATTCTCTTGACGAGCAACGTGCAATTGGGTTTGAAAGTGGAGCGGACGCCTATATTCCAAAACCATTCAATGAACACTTGTTGAAGATCAGAGTACGTAAGTTAATTGAGAATCGCGAAAAAATTAAAGATTACTTCCAAAAAAACCTCACTTTTGGTGAAAGGAAGGAGAGTGTGGGCGAAATAGATAAATCATTTATTACCAAATTCCGCAAGTTAATTGAAGAACGCCTTATTGATACCGACTTGAATGTGGATGAGATAGGGAAGAGCTTAGGGCTTTCACGGGTCCAACTGTATCGGAAAATTAAATCTCTTACAAACTATGCGCCAAATGAATTAGTAAGAATTATTCGTTTGAAAGCTTCTGAGCAATTGTTGATTAATTCAGAAAAATCCATTTCAGAAATTGCCTACGATACTGGCTTCTCATCACCATCCTATTTTACGAAATGTTTCAAAGAATACTTCAACGAAAGCCCAACGGATTATATTAAACGAACCAGAGTAAATTGAGATAATCATTGTGGTAATAAGTCTACAGTCGCCAGTCCCCGGTCTTTTTGACTTCAGTCAAAAGAACAAAGAACAAAGAACAAAGACAAAAGAAAGTCAAGAGCCTCCAGCCAAAACTCAGAACTAAATTTAAATTCTTACAGTCCCTCTTCAAATTCTCGATCCCGAAAGCTTTTGGGACAAATTTTCAAATTTTCAAATTAATAATTATCAACTGCCTCCCGAACCCGAAACGAAAAACTGTTGAACCGAAACCCGAACCAACGGTCATCGACCAAAGGGAGATAAACCCGAAACTCAGAACCAAGAGCCAAGAACCAAGACAAAAGACTGTTGGACGCGGGATTAAATGAGAAACACATCCGAAGTGCAAAATCTTCAAATCTCAAATCAGGGAACCCAAAACACGAAACACGAAACCCGGAACACGAAACGCTGAACCAAGGCAAATGACTGTTGGTCGCGGGATTAAATGAGAAACACATCCGAAGTGCAAAATCTTCAAATCTTCAAATCTTCAAATCTCAAATCACGGAACCCGGAACCTGAAACATTTTTTTGTTTTCAGGAGAAAATTATTCACTATATTTGCTGTGTATAAACCAACCCAAATTATTGTTCTTTAAATTGGATAATCTATAAGATATTTACTTATGAAATCACAAATTCAACTGTTTGATGAAAAGAAAGTTCGTACCGTTTGGGACGAAGAAAATGAAGAATGGTATTTTTCTATAGTGGATGTAGTCGAAGTATTGACAGACACCGATCGTCCACGTAAATACTGGAACGATCTGAAAAAGAAGCTAAAATTAGAGGGAAGTGAACTGTCCGAAAAAATCGGACAGTTGAAAATGAAAGCTCCCGATGGTAAAATGCGACTAACAGATATTGCAAATACCGATCAGCTTTTCCGACTTATTCAATCCATCCCCTCACCCAAAGCAGAACCTTTTAAACTGTGGATTGCACAGGTAGCCGATAGAAAAGAGAAAACCATTGCAGGCAGATTAGTTCGTGAGTTGGAGAGAAACTTATCCCCCGATTCGAGATATCAATCAGACATTGATTTGTTTAAGCGTATTTTAAATCAGAAAAAGAGCGACAAGAACAAAATTTATTCTGTGCATGAACCTGATGTTCAATGCATATCCAAAGGGAAAGAGCACAAGAAGTATGAGTTTGGGAATAAAGTTTCGATTATCTACACTCAAACCACAGGTGTGATAATTGGCGCTCTGGGTTTTAGAAATCCGTATGATGGACACACAATAGAACCGGCACTGGAACAAACAGAAAGGCTATTAGGCAAAAGAACCCTAAAGACATTAATTGGAGACAGAGGTTACAAAGGGAAAAGACAAATTAACGATACGACAATCGAAATTCCAAAACCTTTCAACAACAGAAAACAATCTCAATATCAGCAAAATAAACTAAAGAAGCAATTTAGGAAAAGAGCTGCCATAGAACCTATAAATGGTCATTTAAAAACTGACCACCGCTTAAATCGTAACTTCTACAAAGGAATTACAGGCGATAATATTAATGTAATGCTTGCAACAGCTGCATTTAACTTCAAAAGGATGATGAATAAATGGAAATCATCTTTTGGGCTCGAATTTAAAATACAAATTGTTGACTTGATAAAAGCTATGTTTTACCAAATCAACAATAATATAATACGAAAATGGGCTTTTTAAGGCTCGACTATATAGATAGACACTTGCACCTTGCACTAAATTTGAGCTAAGTTTAGCCATTAAGTTGTTGGATACAGCTTGATGCGTATCTCTGTTTTCAGACACTCAAAGAACACTTGCCGTTTGTATAGAATAACTTCAGCATAAAATAAGATATTATATTTTGAACATATAAGACTTTAATTATGCTGTGATTTTTGTTGAAAAAATATATTCATACAAATTCCTGAAATTTAATTTAAAATATTGGAACAAATATAAACGAACAAATTCAATCAAATTTTAGTACTCAACGAAATTATTGAACCCCAATTTTGAATAATTGGTAACAAAATACACCAAAAAGTATCTATCTTTGTGCGTAACTTAAGTGCAATTATATGAAGAAACTACTTTTTATTGCTGGATATTTTGTATTATCGATGTCACTATTTGCAAATAATGATATTGATTCTTTGCTAAAGGTTTTGGATAGTTCTGTAGATAACTACCAAGTTTTTTCCAACCAGAAAGAAGAACAGCTTAACAAACTAAAGTATTTGTTAAGATACACAAATAATGATGATCAACGTTATAAAATTTGTGGCCAACTTTACGATGACTACAAATCATATAAATCAGACTCAGCATTAACCTATGCACAAAAGAAATTGCAAATTGCTGAAAAAATGAACAACCGTTGGAATTTAACTGATGCCAAATTAAATTTAGCTTCAATTATGGGAACTAGCGGTATGTACAAAGAATCTATGGATATTCTGGAAACGATAAATATTCAGGATAATCCTGATTTAAAAGCTTATTATTTTCATGTCTATAGAACTGTTTACGGTTTCATGGCAGATTATACTGTCTCTACTCGGGAAAAAGAAAGGTATAATAAGTTAGTCTCTAATTTTAGGGATTCTTTACTCGTTGTTAATCCTCCTAATTCCGAAACTCACATAATGGTAAAAACAGATCAATTAATTGCAAATAAAAAATCGGATGAGGCCATCAAAATTTTATTAACTTATTATCCTGCCATTAAAAATGACAAGCATACAAGAGCAATTATTGCATATTGTATTTCGGTGACATACCAAAAGCAACAAAACAGAGAAAATGAAAAGAAATGGTTAATAATATCTGCCATTAATGATATTCAATCAGCTACTAAGGATTATATCTCTTTAAGAAGTTTAGCTTTTTTATTATACAAAGAAGGAGACATAGATCGTGCATATAAATATATTAAAAGATCACTTGAGGATGCGTTGTTTTGTAATGCTCGTTTGAGAACTTATGAAATATCTCAGATGTTACCGATTATTGATCAAGCCTATCAACATCAATCTCAAGCCCGTCAACGTCAGTTAATAATTTCGTTAATTAGTATTAGCTTGCTGTCTGTCTTTTTATTAATTGCAGTTCTATCTGTGTACCGTCAGATGCGAAAACTTTCTGTGGCCAGAAAAGATCTTAGTCAGGCAAACAAACTTCTAAATGATTTGAATAAAGAATTATCGGAAACAAATAAATTGCTTAAGCACAGTAATGAGACTCTTTCTGAAGCAAACCTAATCAAGGAAGAATATATTGGGCGTTATATGGATCAGTGTTCGGCGTACATTGACAAACTGGATGATTATCGTCGTTTACTGAATAAGACAGCTACAGCTGGTAAAATTGATGATTTAATCAAAACGATAAAATCGAAACAATTTATCGAGGATGAATTGAAAGAATTTTATACGAACTTTGATAGTACATTTCTTCAATTATTTCCAACATTTGTCGAAGAATTTAGGGCCTTGCTTGTGGATAATGAAGAAACACAACTTAAATCTGGCGAGTTATTGAATACTGAATTGAGAATTTTTGCTTTAATACGATTAGGGATTTCTGATAGCGTTAAAATATCACACTTTTTACGATATTCATTATCTACCATATATAACTATCGTACAAAATTAAGAAATAAGTCTGCTGTGCCTCGGGATGAATTTGAATCGTATGTAATGAAAATTGGCATGGAAAAATAAGTTGCTACGAAAATAATGAGAGGGTTTTAAGAGATTACAAAATCTTTTAAACCCTCTTTTTTTATTCTAATTTCACTACTTTTTTTGATGATTGCTTTTGTTTATATGCCTCATAATATGAATTTTAAATTGCACACATTCTCGTTTTTACTACAATTTCATTCCAACAAAATAACACAGAACTAAATCTACATATATTTGCAATGTCAGAAGGCGGATATTGTATAAAGTTTAGATGCATACACTTGAAATGATATTCGGACAAAACAATGAATTATTCAACCTTAAATTTAAAATAATGGTAAAACTCAACAAAAGAATTTTTGGCATACTTATTTTATGTATGTTTTTAAGTGTATCTTTTGCTTTCTCGCAAAAGTCAACCAATGTTATTTCCGGAATTGTGACAGACTTAAAAGGAGAAACTCTTATTGGAGTAAATGTCCTTATAAAAGGAACCAAAACCGGTACAGTTACTGATTTTAATGGAGCATTCTCCATATCCGGTAATTTAGATAGAGGTACTATTCTTATTTTTTCATATTTAGGATATGAAACTAAAGAAATTCAATTTAATGGTCAGCCTCTCTCTGTTAAACTCACTGAAAGCACAAAAACATTAGATGAAGTTGTAGTTGTCGGTTATGGAGTTCAAAGAAAAAAAGATTTAACCGGCTCTACCGTCTCAGTAGGGAGTAGTGTGGTTAAAGACAAACCTGTTTCGAATCTTGCTGAAGCACTGCAAGGGCGTGCAGCCGGTGTGATGATTACTAATTCAGGTTCACCTGGCAGTAATAGTTCAATTCGTATACGTGGTTTGGGATCAATTAACGATTGTTCTCCTTTAATTGTCATCGATGGTGTTCCAACCGATCTGAACCTAAATGCAATAAATCAAAACGATGTTGAGACAATTGACATTCTAAAAGATGCATCTGCAACTGCAATTTATGGTTCCAGAGGCGCAAATGGTGTAGTTCTAATTACAACAAAAAAGGGAAAATCTGGACAAGGTGTAATTTCATTTAGCGCTAATACTGCAATAAACAATGCTATTGGGACTCCAAAGTTGCTTAATGCCAGTCAGTTCGCTTCGTTGCATAACGAAATGATGCTAAACGGAGGACAACCTCAACGACCTGACTTCACTGACCCTACACTCTGGGGTGAAGGTACTAATTGGTATGATGCTCTAATACAGAGCGGAAAAATGCAAAATTACCTGCTATCTTATTCTGGTGGAAGTGATAATAACAATTATTATGTCTCAGCGGGTATATTTGATCAAAAAGGTATAGTTATTAATACTGATTTTAAACGCTACACATTTCAATTCAACAACGAAGCTAAAGTTCGTAATTGGTTGAAATTCGGAAACAATCTAACACTTAGTCACGATTTAAAACGCAATGGTTCCTATAATATTCTGGGAACTATGCAATCGCTACCTACTCAGCCTATATATAATGAAGATGGAAGTTATTCTGGACCAGGAAATAGTGCAATCTGGTACGGTGATATGCGTAATCCGATAGGAACCGCCAATGTGGAAAAATCTGAAACTAAGGGATACAATCTGTTGGGAAATATTTTCGGAGAAATCAACATTTCTAAAAAAGTTTTCTTGAAATCTTTGGTAGGAGTCGATTATAAAGATTGGAGTTCAGTTTCATTTTCTCCTAAATATGATTGGAAACCAATACCTGCTCCAACTTCAACCAGAAGTGAGAGTTGGAATAAATCGATAACTTATTTATGGGATAATACAATCACATATATGGACACTTTTGCTGAAAAACATAATATCAATGTAATGATAGGTTCGAGTGCACAAAGTAATCTTTTTAGATATATAAATGGAAGTAAAGAGGATTTTTTATCCGATGATTACAATCAACTAAACAATGGGCTACTAAATCCGCTCATTGGTGGTGGTCAGAGTGAATGGGCATTGCTGTCTTTTTTCGGACGTGCAAATTATAATTACGACAATAAATATCTTTTGACAGCAACTTTGCGTCGCGATGGTACTTCTCGTATTTCTACAAACAATCGTTGGGGAACATTTCCGTCATTCTCGGCAGCGTGGCGTTTTACCGAAGAATCATTTTATAACAAAAATAAAATTCTTACTGACGGAAAATTACGCATCGGTTATGGCGAAACAGGAAATCAGTCTCCGTTAGATCCTTATGCATACATTACAAGATTAAAAACTTCACAATATGTTTTCAATGACACACCAGTTGCTACTCTTTACCCCTTAGTAATGCCAAGTCCTGAAATTAAATGGGAAACCGTAAAACAATGGAATATTGGTATTGATACTCACTTTTTTGATCAGGCTTTAAGTATCACTTTAGATGCTTATTTGAAAAACACGAGCAATATGTTAGTAGGAATGGCAGTACCCATAACTACAGGATATTCTGACAGCTATACACCGCAGATTAATGTAGGAAAAGTACAAAATCAAGGAATAGAATTAACTATCTCATCTAAGAATATAAAGAGTAATAATTTTGAGTGGATTACTGAAGCGAATGTTTCGTATAACAAAAATAAAGTCTTGAAACTCGATGGTGATGTTCCAATGTATTTTGGAGTACAAACACACACAGTAGGGAAGCCAATTGGTGCATATTATGGCTATGTAACCAACGGTATCTTTCAAAATTGGGATGAAGTTAATTCTTATGCAGTACAAAAACCATCTCAAACAGGAGGACAAGGAACTTCTCCAGGAGATATTCGATTCAAAGATCTTGACAATAATGGTGTTATAAATGATAATGATCGGACATTCCTGGGTAACCCTACTCCTTCTTGGATATTCTCTATGAATAATAGTTTCAATTTTCACAACTTTGATCTCCAAATTTATTTTCAGGGTGTAGCGGGAAATGAAATATATAATGGAACGCGATCTTCACTTGAAAGCATGTCGACAGTAACTAATCAATCAATAAAAATGCTTGATAGATGGACTGGCGAAGGCACCAGTAACTCCATTCCACGCGCAGTGTATGCCGATCCGAATAATAATAATCGTGTTTCTGACAGATTCCTTGAAGATGGTTCATACTTGCGCTTGAAAAATATCACTTTAGGATATACGCTTCCTAAAAAATCGTTGTCCAAAATTTATATGTCTGGTGCACGTATGTTTATTTCTGCACAAAACTTACTTACGTTAACACGTTATTCCGGTTTTGACCCTGAAGTTTCGGGTATTGATTCTGGTAGTTACCCTATGACCAGAACAATCAGCCTTGGTCTTGATATAAAATTTTAAACCAATATAAATAATACGCAATCATGAAAAAACTAATTTATATCACAACGATATTTTTATCTGTTCTAATGGTGTCATGTGATGACTTCTTAAATAAGTCACCTTATGAAGATCCAGGAGCAGAGACCATAAAAGATGAAGCAAGTGCTATTGCACTCACCAATGCTGCTTACCAGCCTTTACAACGTCCAAAATTATATAATATGCGTATCTGGACATTGGACATTATAGCTGGGAATAGTCAAGTAGGTGCTGGTGGCGGTAGCGATGGCATAGAAACAGTTCAATTAGCAAACTTTGTGGCAGATGCTGATAATTTTGCCACTATTGACTTTTGGAGAGGACCTAATCCGGGAATCCTTTATTGCAATACTGTTTTAGCAAATGTCCCTGAAATGGATATTAGCGAAAGTATCAAGAATCGTTGTATTGGCGAAGCTAAATTTTTACGTGCACATTACTTCTTCTTGTTGGTTCAGCTCTATGGAGATGTGCCTATGAGCTTAAAGCCTGCAAACGCAGGTGATGACTTATTTCCTCGCCGTGTAGGAAAAGATACCATTTACAACGAAGTGATTATACCAGATTTGAAAGAAGCCATAAAATTGCTTCCAACACGGGAAGAATACAGTACTATCGATAAAGGTCGTGCATCAAAAGGAGCAGCCTATGGAATGTTGGCAAAAGTATATCTCACGCTTGGCAAATATGTAGAATGTATTGAAATGTGTGACGAAGTAACTAAATTAGGTTATACTCTTAATCCTGACTATAGTGATTGTTTTGGTGGCGAAGCTAAGAATAAGAACACTGCTGAGTCATTGTTTGAAGTTCAGTATTACGGTAAGACAAAAGCCGGTTTCTTCGACGACGAAAATCAGGCAGCATGGCATAGTACTTTTATGGGGCCACGTAATCAGGAATTTGTTGGAGGTGGTTATGGTTGGAATCAACCAACGCAAGAGTTTGTAGACCAGTATGAAACTGGAGATTTGCGAAAAGACAAGACCATTCTTTATGAAGGTTGCCCGGCATTTGGAGGAAAAAAATATCTTTCAACCATGTCGATGACAGGCTACAATGTACGTAAATTTCTTGTGCCACTATCTATTTCGCCTGACTACAACACCAATGCAGCAAACTTTGTAGTACTTCGCTATGCGGACGTACTGCTAATGAAAGCTGAAGCTTTGAACGAACTTGGACGTACTAATGATGCCGTAGAACCACTTTATTTAGTGCGTAAGCGTGCCGGATTAACAAATAAATCATTCTTACAAAACCTTACACAAGATCAAATGCGACAAAGAATCATTAAAGAACGTCGCGTAGAACTTGCGTTTGAAGGACATCGCTGGTTCGATATGATTCGTATTGATAACGGACAATATGCATTGGATTTCTTTCACTCTATAGGAAAAGTAAATGCTGTACGCAAACACTTACTGTTTCCAATTCCACAAAAGGATATTGATACTAATCCTAATTTGAAACAAAATCCGGGATATTAAGAATCATGAAGTTAAAACAAAAAATAAATTTGATAAGATGAAAACTATATATAGAATATTAATCTCCACAGTTTTTTTATTGCCGTTACTTTTTGTTTCGTGCAACGAAGATTTAATGGAAACAAACAAAGGAGAAACTGCGCTTAAACTAAAAGCAAATACTACTGATTTGGTTTTAGATGTACTTAATCCTAATTCAAGTGTTTTAAGTTTCGAGTGGACAACAGGTACAAATAATGGTACAAATGCTGCAATAAGTTATCAATTCCAAATTACAAACGAAGATAGCAATTTCGAATCTGGCATCACTTATGAATTAGGAAAGAATACGACTTCGATAGTATACACAAACGAAACTTTAAATTCAGTTTTATTAGATTCTTTAAATGCCAAATCCGATTCTGTAATCACAGTGAAAGCGCGTGTAATAGCTACCGTTCTTGCAGCAGGTACAGAACCTCAAATTTCCGAATCTTTTGCAGTTAAGATTAAGACCTATAAACCAATCACTAAAAATCTCTATTTGATTGGTGGGGCTGCACCTAATGGTTGGAATGCTGATAATGCTACTAAAATGAATTCTGTTAATGGAACGACAGGTGGATTCACATGGCAAGGGCGTTTAAATGCTGGAGAACTAAAATTCATTACGAAACTTGGAAACTTTCTTCCAGGATACAATAAAGGAGATGGTGATAATCTACTTGTTTATCGGGAATCTGACGATCAACCTGACACTAAATTCAACATTAGCAAATCAGGACAATATAGAATCACGGTAAATATTATAACATTAATCATTAGTATCGAAGAATTAGACGCATCTGAATTTGGTGATTTATGGTTTGTTGGAGGGTTCTCCGGCTGGACATTCAAAGAAATGAGAGTGGATATGCTAGATCCGTACATCTATCATTATAATGCAGAATTAAACTCATCAAACAGTAGTGATGAATTTAAAATTGCTACTGTCAATAATTTTGACCCAACAACAATATTTTTACGTCCAGCAGTAAATGGACAAGGTGCTGGAACTGGATTAAGTGTTGTGAAGTGGTCGGAAAGTGAGAATACCAATGATAATAAATGGAAACTTGCACCTGGCATTTACAAAATAACCCTGAATTTGCGTACCATGAAAGTAGATATTGTACCATTTACCCCATTCTCAATGATTTATCTTGTAGGCGATGCAACACCTAATGGTTGGGATATTGGCAATGCAACTGCTATGGATGCTGTGAGTGGAAATTCGTATAAATTCACATGGACCGGTCACTTAAACGCTAAAGAAATTAAATTCTCTTGTGATAGAAAAACTGATTGGAATGGAGCTTTTTTCCTTGCAACCAGTGGAGGAGCTAACCCGAGCGGAAGCGAGGAGCAAATGTTGTACAGCAATGTGGGCTCAAACCCCGATAATAAATGGAGTATTACCGAAGCCGGTACCTATACAATAGAGTTAGATCAATTGCAGGAAACTGTAAAATTCACCAAACGTTAAAATTATATCAATCATGAAGAAAACAATATATTTAATTGTCGCTTTAACGACATTAATTGTGTCGGGCTGTAGCAGCGATTATTTTGAAACCACAAATAATCCTCTTTCTTATGGAGAATCATATATTGACATTACAATCTCTACTGACAAAGCTCTATATAATCCGGGAGAAACGGTCAAATTCATTGCAAAGGGTATTCCAGATGGAGCTAAGGTTCGCTACACATATCTTGGTAATGTAATAAGTGAGACTGATTTATCAACTGAGACATGGTCATGGACAACTCCCAATGACGATTACAGAGGCTATATGGTGGAAATTTATACCATTGAAAATGGTGTAGAAAAGTTAATCAATAATATCGCAGTAGATGTTTCTTCCGATTGGGCAAAATTTCCGCGATACGGTTTTGTTTCAGATTACGAAAAAATGGATAACAAATTCATTAGCCGGAATATTGATATTTTAAACAGATACCATATTAACGGATTGCAATTTTACGATTGGTTATACGACCATCAACGCCCACTTGCGGGTTCTGTTGAAAATCCGTCAACTTCGTGGGAAGATATTTTCTATCGTACAAATTATTTTTCTACAGTAAAATCATACATTGATGAAGCCAAAGCGAAAGGGATGAAAACAATGTTTTATAATCTCTGTTACGGTGCTACAAAAAATGCAGCATCCGATGGCGTAAGCGATGAATGGTATGCATATAAAGATCAAAATCATTCAGAGAAAGATTATCATGATCTTTCAGGAGGACGAAGTCACATTTGGGTGCTTGATCCGGGAAACGAACAGTGGCAAGCCTATTTAGTGGCGCGCAACAAAGACGTTTATCAGGCACTTGGTTTCGATGGCTTCCATATAGACCAGTTGGGTTACCGGGGCGATCGATACGATTATAATGGAAAATCGATCGATATGAGTAAAGGATACGGTTCGTTTATTAATGCAATGAAAACGACAGAGCCGGATAAACGCTTGCTGTTTAATGCTGTTGGTGGTTATGGTCAGGAAGCTATCGCAAATGCACCTGTCGACTTCCTTTATGTGGAAGTTTGGGGAGCCCGCGATGGTGATAACCCCGATATGAGTTATGGAGATATGATTGCACTAATGCGCGATAATGTTTCAAAAAGCAATCCTGAAAAGAACATAGTACTTGCCGCATACATGAACTATAACGTGAGTAGTGTTGGCTTTGTAAACAAACCTGGAATTTTGTTGGCAAACTCAGCCATTTTTGCGTGGGGTGGATCACATTTAGAATTAGGCGAGCATTACCTCATTAATGAATATTTCCCCAGCAACAATTTACAATTAAAAGCAGATTTGGGCAAAGCATTAATAAACTATTATGACTTTATGGTTGCTTATCAAAATCTGCTTAGGGATGGAGGTGATTTTCAGGCAGCAGAGGTGGCTTTTACCAACAGTAATATTGTTGCAACTCGTTGGCCGGCAGCTAAAGGGCAGGTCGCTACTATTGGAAAAAAAGTAAATGGAAAAGATATTTACCACCTGATAAACTTTACTGATGCAAATACAATGGTTTGGCGTGATCCTAAGGGAACTCAAGCAGAACCCAATCTGATAGATGCCCCCGAAGTAAGCGTAAATGTTTCCGGCACTGTTTCTAAAGTGTGGTTTGCCTCACCCGATGTTAATCGCGGAGTAGCTCAGAATCTACAGTTTGTTCAAACAGGAAACAATGTGACGGTAACGCTCCCATCATTGAAATATTGGGATATGATAGTTGTCGAATACTAAATACAGTTGGAAATAACTTAATGAAAAGGTATAAATCTATATTGGGCTTTCTATTTGTACTTCTCCCGGCAATTTTATTTGCCGGGGAGTGTACTTCATACAGCTTGAAAGGTAATGAAGTTCAGTTTAACTGTTCTGATAATACTAAATTATCACTTAAAATATGTAGCGAGTCGGTAATAAAAGTATGGTACGATCCGAAAGGTGTATTAGAGCAAAACAAACCATCCTTTGCTGTAATCAATGATTCACTAGGAATTAGTACTAAAATTGAAGTAAGCGATCAATCTGCTTGCTATGAGCTATATACAAGCAAACTGCGCATTAGGGTTAATAAAAATCCGATGCAATTACAGATATTTGATAAATGGCAAAAACTGGTTTTTAGCGACTATAAAGATAACGGGCATCTATCAGATGCCGACAAAAAGAGAAAAAAAGCATATAAGATATTGCGCAAAGATGAACTTTTTTTCGGTCTGGGAGAAAAAACAGGGTCATTGAACCGTCGTGGTCGTGAGTATAAAATGTGGAACAGTGACAAGCCATGTTACAGTACTACAGAAGATCCACTATACAAAAGCATTCCCTTTTTCTTGAGTAATTATCAATACGGAATATTTTTGGATAATACCTACAAAACAGAGTTTAAGTTTGGAACAGAGTCGGATGATTATTATTCATTTGAAGCTCCTGATGGTGAGTTTATATATTATTTTATTTTCGGCAAGGATTATAAAGAAATATTAAGTCAATATATTACGCTGACAGGCAAACCCATAATGCCTCCAAATTGGGCATTCGGATTTTCGCAAAGCCGGGGGCTTTACACTAGTGAAAAGCAGGCAATTGAAATTGCTTCAGAATTTAGAAAAAGACAAATTCCTTGTGATGTGATTTATCAGGATATTGGTTGGACACAACATTTGCAAAATTTTGAGTGGAGACAAGGAAATTATCATAATCCTCGTGAAATGGTATCCAAACTCAAAGACAAAGGATTTAAGATGATTTTGTCGCAGGATCCTGTTATTTCAAAGGCAAATAATAATCAATGGACGGAAGCGGACAGTCTGGGTTTTCTGGTAAAGGATTTTCGCAGCGGAAAATCATATGATATGCCTTGGCCTTGGGGAGGAAATTGCGGAGTGGTAGATTTTACTAATCCTGAAGTTGCAAACTGGTGGGGCAAATACCAACAAAAACCATTGGATGATGGAGTAAAAGGTTTCTGGACTGATATGGGTGAACCTGCTTGGAGTAATGAAGAAGATGTTGACAGATTAAACATGAAACATCATGCAGGAATGCACGATGAAATACATAACGTATTTGGATTAACATGGGATAAAGTTGTGAAAGAACAATTTGAAAAACGAAATCCGGATAAGCGCATATTTCAAATGACCCGTGCAGCTTATGCTGGTTTACAACGCTACACATTTGGATGGACAGGCGATAGTGGAAATGGAAATGACGTTCTTGAAGGTTGGGGACAACTGGCGAATCAGATTCAAATTGGTATTTCATCCGGACTGGGCGGAATTCCTTTCTGGACTACCGACATATCGGGTTACTGCGGAGATATAACCAATTATCCTGCCATGGCGGAGTTATATACACGTTGGATGCAATTTGGAGTGTTTAACCCTTTGAGCCGTGCACACCATGAGGGTGACAATGCGGTAGAACCCTGGAAGTTTGGCGAAACTGCCGAAACTAACTGCAAAGCAGCAATTGAGCTTAAATACCAATTGTTCCCTTTTATTTACAGCTATGCACGGGAGGCACATGATACTGGATTGCCAATAAATAGAGGGCTTTTTATGGAATTTCCGAATGATGCAGAAGCAATCCAAACTGAAAACCAGTTTATGTTTGGTAAAGAACTATTAATTGCTCCCGTAGTAAAAAAGGGGGAGCGAGTTAAGAAAGTTTATTTGCCCGAAGGTGAATGGATTGATTTTAATAACAAACAGACTAAATACTCAGGTGGGCAAAGTATTATGTTTAACGCGCCATTGAATATTATTCCAATGTTTGTAAAAAAAGGCTCAATAATACCTATGATGCCTGTTATGCAATACATTCATGAACAAAAAGAATATCCGCTTTATGTTCACATTTTCCCTGATAATATAGGCGAAACAGCAAGTTTTGATTTGTACGAAGATAATGGCGAAGATTTAGGATATTTAAAAGACGTATTCTCTCGAACACTTTTCCAATGCACAACAATAGCAAACGGATACAAAATTGCGATTACAGCGAACGATAAGGGTTTTAAACAGGCAGATAAACGTGATATAGTATTGATATTAAACGGGATCGAGAGAAAGCCTCAAGTAATTAAGTCAAACGGGAAGAAAATTAAATTTGTTAAACAAAACAAGTTCAGTTCAGACCAAGAAGCTATAAACTGGACGTGGATTAAAAACACCAAAGAATGTAGAATTAAAATTGCTGATTCAAGAATAAACTATTCCATAATAATTAATTAGCAAGAATAAATTTTTCAACAACAACCCATTACAAAATGTATAATTAAATTATTTACTAACTCTTAAAAATTATTATTATGAAAACTAATTTACTTAAAATGGCAGTCATTATAATGACTCTTGTGATGACAACTTCACTTTCTGCAAGTCGGAAATTGTGTTTAATTGGTGATGCAACCCGTTACGATTGGAATAAAGGTAATGCGTCGCCAATGATTCAGGACCCGACCAATCCATCAGTATTTTACTACAATGCCTGGCTTAAAACAGGTAATTTTAAGTTTATGCTGGAAAATACCGATGACTCATGGCTACCAACATGGAATAAAGCAGATGACACTCACATTGTAAAACGTGCTTCTGGTAGCGATCCAGATAACCAATTTAGTATTTTAACTGCTGGAAATTATTCAATTACTGTAGATACTACTACTCTTACTATTTCAATTGTACCAATGACAGAAATAGCAGAAATTAGCTTTAATACTGTATTTATGGTAGGAGATGCAACGCCCAATGGTTGGGATATCGCTAATGCAACAGAATTGACTAAAAGTTCAACCAATCCTTATGAATTTAGTTATTCTGGGGCAATGAGCATTGGTGAATTTAAATTACCTGTTAATAGAAATTCTGGATGGGATCAGGATTTTTTCGTTAAAGTTTCAGATACGGAAATGCAATTATTAGCTGGTGGCGATGTAAAATGGAGTATCACCGAGGCAGGAAATTATGATATTGATATCAATACGCAAACATTAGCCATTTCCATTCATAAACAAACCACAACAACAAGTAGATTTCCAAATAATGACGCAATTTCTCTAAATTCTAACATAGTAAACTCTGCATTAAAAGTGAATAATCTAAATTCAGTTAGCTATAAAATCTATAATTTGTCAGGTCTTCTGGTTAATGATGGAATCTCTGAAGGAGAAAATATTAATGTGTTTTCTTTAGGAAAAGGAATTTATCTCTTAAATGTCAATAATCAGGTGTTTAAATTCATTAAACAATAATTGTATTTTTAGTAAGTGGCTCGCATAAAAGCCACTTACTAAAAATCTCAAATTTGCCCCTTATTATTAAAACTTTTCAAAATGAATAAAATTTTAAATATATTATTATCTTTCCTTTTAATTACTTTTCTAACAAAAGCCCAATCCTCATTTCTTGCCGAACAGGGAGTTGCCGTTTTTTGTCCGGCAGATATGGACTCGGTTCGTACATTACCTTCATTGGCATTAGTAAAAAACCTGCAACCTCAAGGTTTTGTGCCAGACAATTGGAAAACTCGCCCTGTTTTTTCCAAAATCAACGGAAAATCTGCCGTAACCATAACTTTCGATGAACATGTCGACTTATATGGTAATGGAGAAGTGACAGGTACTTTGAAAAGGAACAATACGAAGGTTACTCTATGGAATACCGATAATTATACTTATTCGGCCAAAGATAATGGAACCAGGCTTTACCAGTCACACCCCTGGGTACTTGGAGTTCGAAAAGATGGGTCTTCGTTCGGTATCATTGCCGATAATTCATGGAAACAATATTTTGACCTGTCAAATCCGATTACCATTACTTCTGAAGGACCAGGATTTAGGGTTATTATCATAGAGAAAGAGAATCCAATGGAGGTAATAAAAACCTTATCGGATCTGACCGGAAAAATGAACCTGCCTCCTCTTTGGGCATTGGGATATCAACAATGTAGATTCTCCTATTATCCTGCCTCAAGAGTAAAAGAAGTTGCGGATGAATTTCGTAACCGGAAAATTCCCTGTGATGTTATCTGGATGGATATAGACTACATGGATAATTATAAGATATTTACTTTCGACCCTGCAAAATTTCCTGATCCCAAAGGTCTGAACGATTATTTACACAGCAAAAAAATCAAATCGGTTTATATGATTGATCCCGGTGTAAAAAAGGAGACAGGCTATTCTGTTTACGATGATGGAAAATTCGGAAATCATTGGGTAATCGATAAAAATGGAAAAGAGTTTAATGGCAGTGTTTGGCCGGGAGCTTGTGCTTTCCCTGATTATACAAATCCGGTGACACAAAGTTGGTGGGCAGGATTATATAAAGATTTTATGGATAAGGGTGTTGATGGAGTTTGGAACGATATGAACGAGCCGTCAGTATTCGATGGTCCGGACGGAACTATGCCTGAAGATAATATTCATAGGGGAGGCAGTGGACTTCCACAGGATATTCATTGCCGATACCACAATGTGTATGGTATGTTGATGGTAAAATCAAGCCGCGAAGGAATAATGGCTGCGAATCCGGATAAACGTCCGTTTATTTTGTCGCGTTCAAACTTTCTGGGTGGACAAAGATATGCCGCAACCTGGACTGGCGACAATAGTTCGACCGAAGAACACATGAAATTATCTATCCCAATGTCCTTGAACCTTAGTTTATCTGGACAACCTTTCAGTGGTCCCGATGTTGGTGGATTTGATGGAGATGGAAATGCCGATTTATTGGGGAAATGGATGGCGTTAGGAGCCTATTTCCCATTTTATCGAAATCATAGTTCTTCAAACACAGTTAATCAGGAGCCTTGGGCATTTGGAACGAAAATAGAATCTGTTAGTCGCACCGCAATTAATCGGCGTTACTTGCTTTTGCCTTATTTATATACTCTTTTCAGAGAAGCATCAGTAGATGGAACCCCTATTATGCAACCGGCATTTTTTGCCGACTTTCAGGATACTACTTTACGAAGTGAAGAACAAATATTCTTGTTAGGAAAAGATTTATTAGTTGTTCCTCGTTGGGCATCTAATATAAACTTCCCGAAAGGTGATTGGGATAAAATTAAATTTGAGAATTTCGATGATGGCTATCAAGCTACCGTTTTATTAAGCGAAGGGGCTATTGTGCCAATGGGAACGCTGATACAAAGCACAGAGGATTATAACACAGATTCAGTTACATTACTTATTAATCCGGCATCAGACGGCACAGCAGCAGGTATTATGTATGACGATGCATCAAATGGTTACGGATACAAAAGTGGAGATTATGATATCCAGCAGTTTTCAGCATCGAAATACAAGGAAGATTCTTTAAAAATAACAATCAACAAAATCGAAGGAAGCAGAAAGTCAACTCGACTGTTTCGTATTGGTTATGTAACCGGTAATGATGTTGTATATTCTGATTGGTCGTCAAATACAACTCAATACATTAAATATATTCCTGATAATTTAATGACAGTGGATCATTCATTATTTCCATCAATGTTTATTGGAGGAAGTTTCAATAAATGGAATCCCGCTTCGATGCCTATGCAATATCAGGGAAATGGTAAATGGAAATCTATGAGAGTTAATCTTTTAGCAGGACAGCACGAATTTAAATTTATTTCTTTGAAAAATCGTACAGGAGTGGAATGGGGAAATGCCGCCGGAACAATGGGGACTGCTGGTATTATCTCAAACGACACTATAGGAATCAATTTTACATTATCCGAAAACGGGGAATATATAATTTGTTTCAATGAGTCAACATTAAATTACTCCATACTAAAAGCTCCAAAATATGATTATTTATCGATTGTTGGCGATGCAACTCCAGCTGATTGGACTCCGTCCGGTATTGCATTAATTCAGGATTCAACTAATTTGAATATATTTAGTTATAAGGGGCAATTAAAAGAAGGTAATTTTAAGTTCCATGCCGTAAATGGAGATTGGTGCGATGGAGATTGGTTGTTAGCAACAACTCAAGATCAGACACCTACATCAACAGGCTATGCGGTATTCACAGGTTGCCCATCTGATATTCAGGATTTAAAATGGAAAGTATCAACAGCTGGGAGTTATAATATTACGATAAATCTTGAGGCTCGTACCATATCAATTAAATCGTTAGACTATTTTCCAAACCTTTTTTTGGCAGGGAGTGCTACAACTGGCGGTTGGGATTTAAGATACACTTCTGATATGAATGCCAACCCATTAAATCCTGCAAATTTCAGTTGGTCAGGCAAGTTAAGTCCTGGCGAATTTAAAATAGGAACAACAAAAACATGGGGCAATGGTTGGCCATGGATTCACCCGAAAACATCAGGTCAGGATTTGGCATTACCTAATTTCGAAATTCAAAATCTTGGGATTGGCTCTGACAATAAATGGGTGATTGACAGTTCTAATGAAGGATATTATAATATAACAATAGATCTCGCAAATAATAGAATTCTTTTTCTCAAATCATCTGAAACTGGGGTAGAAAGCAACTTCATTCAAAATATCAAAGTTTATCCTAACCCTATAACAGGGACATTAAATATTGATATTGATGATACTTCCGATGCAATGGTTGGTATTTATAGCTTGACGGGGGTAATGCTTTTTGAATCGTCACTTAAAAATAGGCATAACACCATTAGTGTTAAAGAACGGATAAAGCAAGGTGAATATCTTGTAAAAGTGACAACAGCAACGACATCACAAACTTTCAAGGTCATAATTGAAAAATAATGCTTATTTGTAAACTATTAGCTTTAAATGTTGATGGATTTGTTGGTAAACCTCTTACGAACAACCCTTCAGATGATCGTAGACAGGTGTGGAAAGGACAAATGACAAATGGTGATTGGATTATAGGTTTCTTTAATCGGGAAACAACCACTGAAACTCGTAGCATTGATTTTATGAATGACCTTGGAATTTCAGGTAGTGTCTTTGTCCGTGATTTATTATTAAATGTGATGACAGAAATGATAAATTCTTAATAGTTAAGGTGAAATCTTCAGTTGAGACAGGTTTTGAAAAAATACTTCTTTGAATGTAAAATGTTAAATAAAAAAATAAGTTTTAAATTAAATCAGAAAAATCCATGAAAATAAAATTAGGTTTTGTAATATCAATTTTTGCTCTTAACCTTACTTTAGCGCAAAACAATCATATATACAAATCAAAAGCATTCACTATTTTTCCGGACAAGGTAGTCCAAGATACTTTTACTGCAAAAGTAGTTTCGTCGATAGAACTTATGTCTAATTATCGCAATCCGGAATTTGATAAATATAGTCCGAATATACAATTTAAATTTAGTATCAATTCCCGAGACAATGAAATGCCTTCAGGAAAAGACCATCATGTGACGTTGAATCCAATAAATGGAAAATGCATTACTACCGTTGTGTTTGGAGAGCAGTTGACTGAAACTAAAGTAATTCCTGCAGGCATAAATCTACCAGAAAATACGATTTGGACCATCCGGCTGGATATGCGTAAGATGCTCAACTCGTTCGAGAAAACAGGATTTTATACTTTCTATAACGGTGATAAATTAGCAAAAGCTGATTTCAGAGGCGTGTATATAGCAGGAAATGCTGCTCCACTATCATGGGATTTTAACAATCTGTATAACAAACATGGGTTGCAGCTCAATGATCCCGATGGCGATGGTATTTATGAAACAACCCTGATAATGAATAAAAAACAGGACATAAAGTCTACTGAAGATCGTTGGAATCAGACAAAAGATATATCTGCTTTTCCGCAATATAAATCAGACTTTCCAATTTCTGATGCCATTTATAATCTTACCACTGAAGAAATGATTAAGGCAGTAGAACCTGACAGTACTTTTCGCACAGGCAAGGAATGGGCTGGCGTTTGGACACGTGATATAAGTTATAGTATAATACTCTCAATGGCATATTTACAACCGAAAGTTGCAGAATATAGTCTGTTGCGCAAAGTAAAAAATAATCTTATTATTCAGGACACCGGGACAGGTGGTGCTTACCCTGTATCCACTGATCGAATGATATGGGCCGTAGCTGCATGGGAATTATACAAAGCAACCGGAAATATGGATTGGTTGCGTCAGGCCTATGGAATTATCAAAAAATCTATTGAAGCAGATATCGTAAATGCTTACGATACAGAAACGGGCATGGTAAAAGGTGAATCCTCTTTTCTTGATTGGCGCGAACAAACTTATCCTCGTTGGATGCAACCTGCAGACATATACGAGTCTGAATGTCTTGGAACAAATGCTGTTCACTATCAGGCCAATATAATTCTTTCAAAGATGGCTCAGATACTCAATGATGAAGAAGTAGCTGTTAGGCATTCCAAAATTGCTGAGCACATCAAAGAGGGCATTAACAAGTACCTTTGGTTAGAAGATAAAGGGTATTATGCTCAATATCTGTATGGAAGAAATTATAAATCTGTCTCGTCACGATCTGAAGCTTTAGGAGAAGCTTTATGTGTTATATTTGGTATTTCCAACGCTGAAAGAAGCAAAAAAATAGTTTCCAGTGTTCCTGTTACTGATTATGGAATCTCTTGTATATATCCACAAATCCCGAATATACCACCCTACCACAATAATGGAGTATGGCCGTTTGTACAAGCCTATTGGGCATTAGCATCTGCACAAGTAGGTAACGAACAATCTGTTTTGGAAAGTATAGCAGCTATTTATCGTCCTGCCGCATTATTTCTCACAAATAAAGAAAATTTTGTAGCGGAAACAGGTGATTTTGCCGGAACGCAAATCAACTCCAGTAATATGCTGTGGAGTCTTTCCGGTAATCTGGCTTTAGTTCATAAAATTCTTTTTGGAGTAAAATTTGATGATGACAGTCTACGATTTCAACCATTAGTACCAAAAGTGCTTTCAGGAACTCGAACACTCACCAATTTTAAAGTTCGTAATTCTATCTTGAATATTGAACTAAGCGGCTATGGTAACCGAATTGTTGATTTTGAGATAGATGGAAAAAAATCGACAACCGCAGCAATTTCATACTCATTATCAGGCACACATTCAGTGAAAATTGTATTGGATAATAAAGACCTGAATGCTGAGCCTATAAACAAGACAAGCAATTATACTTCGGTAGAAACTCCTTTAGGAAGTTACTCTAACAAATCACTAACATGGTCACAAATTGAGAATGCGGTTTCATACACAATCTTAAGAAATGGCAAATTGTGGAAGAAAACTGCAAAAACAAAATTAAAGGTTTCAAATAATGGGTATTCAGAATATCAGATTATCGCAATAGATAAAAATAAAGTTCCATCTTTTGCTTCCGAACCTATAATCGTTTATGATAAAAGAAATGAAAAGACTATTGAATTAGAAGACTATATTCAGCAGTCTGATAACAAATACAATAACTATCAGGGGAAGGGGTATGTTGAAACAAACAATTCTGTTAATACAAATATCACTTTACCTTTTAGTGCAAACAAATCAGGTGTATATACTTTGAAATTTCGATATGCAAACGGGAACGGTCCGGTTAATACCGAAAATAAATGTGCGATTAGGTCTTTGAAAGTGGATGGCAGTACAGCTGGAACGACAGTATTTCCTCAACGGGGAGCTAACGAATGGTCTAATTGGGGTTATACCAACAGTATTCAAATTAAACTATCGAAAGGCAAACACCTGTTTGAGATAAATTTGGAAACAGAAAATGAAAACATGAATACAGAAATAAATCAGGCATTAATAGATGCCATGATTATATACAGGGTAAAATAGTTATTGGTTGTTTTAGTCGACATCTACAGCAGATTGCAGAAAAACAGTCTGCTGTAGATATTTTTTGATTATTTAGTCGACCCTTAAAAAGTCTATAAACATAAGATTATCAGTAAAATAAATCTTAAAAGTATTGTGTATATCTGCAAGTTTTAGTATATTTGATGCATAAATCTTGCAAATATATTATGCTATCAAAGAAGAAAGATACTCAGCAAAGCTGTATGTTTTTGGGACTAGAAGATATGTTAAACCAAAAACATCCGATGTATATTTTAGCCAATAAAGTGGATTGGCAAATGTTTGAAGATTCGTTCTCACGATTATATTGTTTGGACAATGGACGTCCGGCAAAGCCGATTCGACTAATGGTCGGATTGCTAATATTGAAGCATTTACGCAACATTTCAGATGAAAGTGTGGTTGAGCAATGGAGTGAAAACAACTATTATCAATATTTTTGTGGGGAACATGTATTTCAGCCTTGTGAGCCGTGCGAGGCCTCTGAGTTGGTTCATTTTCGGAATAGGATTGGAGAGAGCGGAATAGAATTGATTTTAAAGGAAAGCATTCGTGTTAATGGAAATGATAGTAATGATTCTACAGCGAGTATTGACACTACTGTCCAGGAGAAAAATATAACTTTTCCAACAGACAGCAAACTGCACAGAAAAATAATTGACAAGTGCAGAAATATAGCAGAAAAAGAGAATCTTCCTGTACGTCAAAGCTACACACGCACGTTAAAGAAATTAAGTTTAGATCAGCGTTTCAGGAATCATCCACGTAACAAGTGGAAAGCCAGAAAAGCCGATAGAAAAGAGAAAACCATTGCAGGCAGATTAGTTCGTGAGTTGGAGAGAAACTTATCCCCCGATTCCAGGTATCAATCAGATATTGATTTGTTTAAACGTATTCTAAATCAGAAAAAAAGCGATAGCAATAAGATTTATTCTGTGCATGAGCCTGATGTACAGTGCATATCAAAAGGCAAAGAACATAAAAAATATGAGTTTGGGAACAAGGTTTCGATTATCTACACTCAAACCACAGGTGTGATTATTGGCGCTATGGGCTTTAGAAATCCTTATGATGGACACACGATAGAACCGGCACTGGAACAAGCAGTATGCTTACCGTGACCGCAAAAACAAAAAACGTAACTTCCGTGCATTGTGGATTCAACGTATCAATGCTGCTGCACGTCTGGAAGGTATGTCGTATTCAAAATTAATGGGTGCTTTACACAAAGCCGGTATCGAAATGAACCGCAAAGTATTAGCCGATTTAGCCATGAATCACCCGGAAGCTTTCAAAGCAATTGTTCAAAAAGCTAAAAACGCTTAGTCTGACAATTCTTTTTTGATAGAAACAAAAATACATTGATATAAAAGCCGTTGAATGAAAATTCAACGGCTTTTATGTTTTTTTGGTCAAATGCTTGAAAATTATTCAAATAATTGAGTACGTTTTCAAATAAAAGCTGTTATTTGTCTAAATAAAGCAGCTTGTTAGCTATCTATGAGGATGGTGTTATGCAAAAGAGATGAAATTATAAATGAGTAAACAATCTTTTTGTTAGTTTTGTACCATTTTAAAACCAGATTTTATTAAATTAAAATAAGTAATTTGAAAATAAAAGCATACTGAGTATCTATGCTTTTTTCGATTTGCTATCAAGGTTATATACGATTTGAACGAGAAAGAGTCAAGAGAAAGAGATTTAAATTTATGGAACACATTCAGAGATGGAAGTGAGAAAGCATTCTCCGCCATTTACCATGAATATGTTCAGGATTTATATCGCTATGGCTTAAAGTTCAATCCAGATTCCGAATTAGTTAAGGATTGTATTCAGGAACTTTTTATTAAGTTGTATAACAATAGGCAGAATCTGAATACCACCGATAATATTCGTTTATATCTATTCAAAGCTTTAAAAAACAGGTTGATAGATATTCATTACTCCCATAAATCAACTGTTTCATTGTCTGATAATGAAATGCCATTTGAAATAGCCAACCCCGATGAGCCTGATACTGAAGATGATTGGATTATGATTGTGAAAAAACGCAAGTTGCAGAAAAGCATGGAGTCGCTTACAAGTCGCCAGCGCGAGGCCATTTATCTTCGCTTTACCAAAGAAATGTCGCTCGACGAAATTTGTCTTTTACTTGATCTCAATAATCAGTCAGCACGAAATCTTATACACCGCTCCATTGAAAAACTTCGAAAGGAGTTTCTGATCACCATTGCATTAATATTCTTATTCAATATATAGAATTTTGTAATGTTCTGAAAATAAATTATTTAAATGCATTTGTCTGATTTTTTTTAAAAGGATAACAATTATTCTTTTAAAAATTGAGTACAATTTATTTTTTACCCTGTTGTTTTGATATAAGGTCAATATAAGAGAAGCATAAAACTAAAATGAAAGATTATAATTTTTATAAGCAATATAGCGTAGAACAATGGCTCGATGACCGTGACTTTGTTCTTTGGCTTAAAAGTCCGAATAACCCGGATTATAAAGTGTTTACAGAATTAATGAACAATGATACTGAAATAGCTGAGAAAATGAATAAAGGAGCTCAGATATTGTCAGAAATTACTATCAAAGAACCCACTTTAGGCGAGGAAGCTGTTTCGCAAATGTGGAACACCATACAAGCCAAAACTAAAAAGCATTTTAGTTTACCTGTTTGGTTTCGTAACTTCTCAGTTGCGGCTAGTTTGTTGGTTTTATTAAGTATTTCATTGTTTTGGTTTTTATCAAAAACTGAAAATGTATCATATACTGAATTTGCACAGCAGGTATCAGTTGATACCATTGAAAATATTACTTTTAAATTAAATAACAAACCAGCGATCACTCTGTCTAACAGATCTGAAATTGTATTTCGTGAATCAAATAAAATTTTAGTTCGTACAGCAAAAGGTGACGAAATTTCGATGGAAGAAATTAATCTATCGAATGATGAACTAGGTTGGTTAGCAGTTCCTAATGGCAAGAGAGCCAGCATAGTATTTGCCGATGGTTCGCGTGTAACAGTTCGTCCGGGAAGTAAAATAGTTTTCCCTTCTGCCTTTGCTAATGATAGACGTGAAATATTTATTGAAGGTGAAGCATTTCTGGAAGTGGCCAAAAATAAATTGAAACCTTTTATTGTTAAAACAGCTGAAATGGAAGTCGAGGTTCTTGGAACCAGTTTTGACGTACAGGCTTATTCCCATAAAAATATTCAGTCAGTAGTGCTCGTTACAGGTCGTGTTAAGGTGAGTACAACGGAAAACAGGGCAACAGAGATTACCCCAAACCAGAAATTTGCATTAAATCGTAATACAAATACTGAAGTGGTAAATCAGGTAGATGTAAACGACTACGTAAGCTGGAAAGATGGTATATTAAACTTTGAAAGTGAAAAATTATCGAATGTGCTGAATGAACTCAGCAATTATTATGGTGTAAGGTTCAACTATGATAGTTCCAAATTAAACGAAATTACATTATCAGGCAAACTAAATTTGAATGATAATATCGAAGATGTGATGATGGTACTTGCCACCACTGCGAATATTGATTTTGAAACCATGAAAACAGAAATAAAAATAAATGTTAAACCTTAAATCAATTATAAGTATGAAAACATAGAAGACTAAATAAAATAAAAAAAACCGGGAAATACTGGCATATTCCCCGGTCGTAAGACTTTGAAAAACAAGTCGAAATAAAATCATAGGTTATTTATCAAAATCGTTGTAAAAATATGAAAAAAAATTCTTATCCATCTATCAACAAGGAAAGAATCTTAAATTCGTTACGAATTTTTAGTATTCTTATTATTACGTTTCTCTTTACAGGTATTGGTAGTGCTTTTGCAGCTAAACAAGCTTCTCAATCAAAAGGCATCACTATTACTGTAGAAAATAAAACAATTAAGGAAGTATTTAGCGAAATAGAGAAAAAAACGCAATACATTTTTATTTATAATGACAAAGTAATTGATGCCCGCAAACGTGTATCGATTAAAGCTCAAAACGAAAGTATAAATCAAGTCTTATCAAAGCTGCTTGCAGGTACAGGGGCAAGCTACAAAATTACTGATCGTCAAATAATTATTGTAAATTCGAAAGAAGAAAAAAAGCTAGACGGCAGTAATGAAACATCGGCACCAACTACTGTCAGCGGGGTTGTTACTGATGAATCATATCAACCATTAGCCGGTGTAACAGTTTTTGTAAAAGGTAGCTCTACAGGTACTTTAACTGATTTGGATGGTAAATTTTCGATGAAATCTGTACAACCTAATGCTATAATTGTATTTTCGTATGTTGGTTATAAATCACAAGAATTTTTTGCCGGAAAAGATCTACTTAAAGTCGCAATGCAGGACGATACCAAACTGATTGATGAATTAGTAGTTATAGGTTATGGTGCAGTCAAAAAAAATGACTTAACAGGTTCTGTCTCATCCTTAAAGAGTAAAGATTTTAATAAAGGAGTAGTTAGCTCTCCAACTGATTTAATACAGGGACGTGTTTCGGGGGTAAGTATTACAACTAACGGAGGGGAACCCGGTGCAGGTGTCTCTGTTAGAGTGCGTGGAGCAAATTCTATTCGTTCTGGTCAGGAACCATTGTATGTTGTAGATGGTATTCCATTGGATGTAACCGATGTTCAACCAACAGGAGGAACCACCAGTGGTGTTGGTTCAACTTCAGCCAAAAATCCACTAAACTTTCTGAATCCTGACGATATTGAATCTATTGATGTGTTGAAAGATGCTTCGGCAACAGCTATTTATGGATCGCGTGGAGCAAACGGTGTGGTTATTGTGACAACCAAAAAAGGTAAAGAAGGAAAAAGTCAGGTTACTTATTCGGCTTATGCAGGTGTTTCTGAGTTACCACAGAAATATGATGTATTAACGGCTGCTGAATATAATGCCGCTCGAACTACTTTAGGACTTGCAGCCGACGATCAGGGTTACTCTACAGATTGGCAGGATCAAATTTTTCGCTCTGCTTTTACTCAAAATCATAATCTTTCGTTCTCGGGAGGAAATAAAACTTCAACATTTCGTGCGTCACTTGGATACATGAACCAGGAAGGTATTATCAAAAAAACCGGAATGGAAAAACTCTCCGGACGCTTAAATGTATCAACAAAAACATTAAATGATAAACTGACAATTGATGCATCTATCACAGCTGCACGTACCAATGATCAACGCGCTCCATTAGGCGAAACCGGTGGTGTTGAAGGTGATTTATTATTGTCAGCGCTAAAGCTCAATCCTACCTATCCGGTTTATAATGCTGATGGAACATTTTATCAGGTTTCTGATCAGGTTCGTAACCCATTGGCTATGATTGAACTTACTGACGATAATACGCAAACCGACCGTTTGTTGGGTAATTTGACCGGAACGCTTAATTTGTTTAAAGGTTTTAATTACAAAATAAATTTATCGGTTGATGAGACCAAAGCAACCCGTAAGGTTACACAGGATGCGTTGTTGTCGTACGCAACAGATAAAGGAACTGCTACAATTAGTAATCTGGAAATGGGAAGCAGTATGATGGAAAACTACTTTACTTATAATTTAGAACTAAATCAAAAACATAAATTCAACTTCTTGTTGGGACATTCGTTTCAAAAGTTCAGAATATTTTCATATTCGTTGTATGAAACAGGTTTTCCTACAAGTGAAGTAGATAATATCAATGACCTGGATTTGGGTAAGGCTACACAAGCTACAGTTAGTTCTTCGATAACAATCAATGAGTTGCAGTCTTTCTTTGGTCGTATTAATTATAGCCTGCTTGATAAATACCTTTTAACAGTTAACTTTCGAGCTGATGGTTCTACCAAATTTGGAGCAAATAATAAGTATGGTTATTTTCCTTCAGCAGCTTTTGCGTGGCGCATGAATGAGGAAAAATTTATTCAGAACCTGAATGTTTTCAGTGATTTGAAAATGCGTTTGGGTGCAGGTATTACCGGAAATCAGGAGGTGGCTAGCAAAGTAAGTTCTCCTACACTGGGTTCAATAACCGGTGCAGTGCTTGATGGAGGATCAACAGTTATAAGTGGCTATACACTAACCCGTACTCCAAATCCTGACCTGAAATGGGAAAAAACTACGCAGTACAACGGAGGCCTTGATTTTGGATTCTTCAAAGGCCGGTTGAGTGGTACATTGGATTTGTTTTACAAAACTACTACTGATGTACAAATGTACCTTGCTACCAAAATGCCCGCTCCAACTGCTTATCAGTATGTGAATAATTCTGATATTGATATTGTAAATAAAGGTTTTGAGTTGGCTTTAAATGCTGTGGTTATTGCAAATAAAGACTGGAATTGGAGCGTAAATGGCAACTTTTCGAAAACAGATAATAAAGTTGAGAATATGACTGCTATTTCGAAAATTCCAACAGGTTACCCAAGTGGACCTGGTATTACCGGTACTGCATCTCAGTACATCATCAATAATGAGCCTCTCGGCACATTCTGGGGCAAAACTTTCCTTGGACTTGATGAGAATGGAAAAAGTATTTTTGCAACTGATGAGAACGGAGTTGTAACCGAAGGTATAATAGGACATGCATTGCCTGATTTTACCTATAATTTTGGAACTGCATTAAGCTGGAAACAATTTGATCTTGGCGTAAATTTCAACGGAGTTTATGGTAATGATATTTATAACAACTTGGCTAATGTTGTAAGTCAGATGTCGAAATTTGGAAGTGGCTGGAATACTACTCCTGAGGCCATTGCTTCTGGCGAATCTACATCTAATGTACTCGATTATTCTAGCCGCTATATTGAAGATGGTTCATATTTACGTTTGTCTAATGCTACTTTAGGATATACATTTAAGTTGCCTAAACAGAATTATATCAGTCGTTTAAGAATTTATGCTTCAGGCTCAAACTTATTGACATTTACCAATTATTCAGGCTACGATCCTGAAGTAAATGCAACCCGTGTTTCAAATGGTGTTCCTGCAATAGGTATAGGCTGGACAAGTTACCCTAAAGCACGTACATTCACATTTGGAGTTAATGTAGAGTTATAAACTATTTAAAAATGGACGTTATGAAAAAAATATATATATTTCTATCACTACTGATTATAGGAATTTCATCCTGTTCGGATTTGACCGAAGAAATTCTGGATGAAAAAAATAATTTTGATGTTGTAACCGACACGGCTAATGTTGAGATGTTGGTAACTCCTGCTTATGTTTTTCTGCGCGACCTTCAAAGTCGTAGTGCAGGTTGGCTAGTACAGGAAACTTCAACAGACGAGTTGGTTTTTCCAACCCGTGGAGCCAACTGGAATAGTTCAGATTACAGAACCATTTTTACACATGATTATACTGCTGCTAACAGTTACATTAAAAATACATGGAATAGCTACCTCATAGGCTTTGCCAGATGTAATGTTGCGTTGTATTATTTGCACCAAATGCCTCAAAGCGATGAAGTAAAACAATATGAAGCAGAGGTGTTATTCATTCGGGCTTTGGCTATGTTTCAGCTAAACGATTGTTTCGGACAAATGCCTTTTCGTGAATATACAGAGTATAACTTTGCAAATGATCCTCAATATTTTACGCGAAGTCAGATTGTTGACAGAATGATTTCTGATTTGAATGAAGTTATTCCAGTACTAAAGGAAAAAGGAGCCGTGCCTTATGGACGCATAACCAAAGCTGCTGCCCAAATGCTGCTTGCTAAAATATACCTTAATAATCAGGTTTATACAGGTACGGCACCAGCATTTACTGATGGTACAGCTAAATGGGACGAAACCATTGCACTTTGCGACGAAATAATTGGATCAGGAAAATATATTATTGCTGATGATTTCTGGAAATTATATTTGCATGATAATGCTGCTTATTCAAATGCAACAGAAACTATTTTGCCAATTATTTACGATACAAAAACGGGTATAGGTGGCATTCCATGGGTTAATATCACGCTGGATTACAATCAGTTCTTTGGGACTTATCTTACATCGAATATGTGGAATGGCTGTTGTACAACTCCTACATTTTTTGCAACATGGGATCAAACTGATCCTCGTTTTAGCGATAATCGTTTGAAGTCAGTTACAGGATTTAACCTTGGTTTTTTGGCCGGACAGCAATATAATGCATCCGGAACAGCATTGGTAACAAAAGATGGTGGTCGTCCTTTGATTTTTACTACCGATTTTAGTAATAATAATTCAACCGAAGAGCAGGGGGTACGTGTTGTAAAATATGCTCCAAACCCAACCACTACAAGTCCTGGTGGTAGTGATAACGATTTTCAGTATTATCGTATAGCTGATGTGTATCTGATGCGTGCCGAAGCTAAATTCCGTAAAGGAGATGTTGCAGGTGCACTTACAGACATAAACGAACTACGCTCGAAACGTGGTGTTGCAACATACGCTCAGGCAGATTTATCGTTAGAAAAAATTCTGAATGAGCGTGGTTACGAATTTTACTGGGAACATTCGCGTCGTAACGATTTAATACGTTTCAATAAATATTGTGATGCACGTTACGAAAAACCGTCAGTGACTCCGGCTTACAAAATTTTATTACCAGTACCACGCACTGCCTATGATGCTGACAAGAATATTGTACAAAATCCAGGCTATCCGGTATTCCAATAATTTTCAATAAAACATTTTTTCAACAAAAGGTAAGGGAGCATGAAAACTCCCTTACTAACAAAAGTATACATCGACAAAGCCGGTGTTATGCACAATTACGCACAAAAAATTTAAATAAGATGAAACTAAAAAGCATTTTGTTGATCGTTTTATTATCTCAAATGTCGATTTTCGGACAGAGTTTCCGACCTATACCTGAATGGCTTAAAACGGCTGCATTTTATCAAATTTATCCACAAAGTTTTAAAGATACAAACGGAGATGGAATTGGAGATATTAACGGGATAATTTCAAAACTGGATTATATAAAATGGCTGGGGATTGATGCTATATGGTTGAATCCCTGTTTTGAGTCATCGTTTCAGGATGCGGGTTACGACGTGACCGATTTTTATAAAGTAGCAGCCCGTTACGGAACAAACAATGACTTGAAAAGACTTTTTAAAGAAGCACACAAACGTAAAATACGGGTCTGTTTGGATTTGGTAGCCGGACATACTTCGGCAGATCATCCCTGGTTTCAAGCTTCGCAGTCAGCTGTACACAACGAATTTTCCGATCGGTTTATCTGGACGAATGATTCAACTGTGAAGCCTGAAAGACACATTTCGGGTAAATTTGAAAGAAACGGAACTTACCGGAAAAATTTTTTTGATTGTCAGCCTGCATTGAATTATGGATTTGGACAACCAGATTCAACTCAACAATGGCAACAGCCAGTAACTGCTCCGGGACCGATCGCTACCCGTAATGAATTAGTGAAAATTATAAATTTTTGGATGGATATGGGGTGTGATGGTTTTAGGGTTGATATGGCTCCGTCGCTGATTAAAAATGATCCAAACAAAGTGGAAACTAATAAACTCTGGCATGGAATACGACGTGAATTTCAAAAAAAATATCCTCAGGGAATATTAATCGCAGAATGGGGAAATCCGGCAAACGCTATAAAAGCTGGTTTTATGATGGATTTTATTATCCATTTGGGTAATAATGGTTATAGTTCAATGTTTTTCAATAAAGAAGGGACTTACCGACGGGACACCTGTTACTTTGACATTGCCGGAGTTGGTACACCTACAAAGTTTGTGGATTATTATCTGGAACAACTGCGTGTAGTGGGTGATAGTGGTTATGTCTGCGTACCTACAGCAAATCATGATTTTCAACGTCCCAATGCTGGTACTCGTAATTCAGAAGAGCAATTGAGAGTTTTAACTGCATTTTTGATGACAATACCCGGAGTGCCGCTGTATTATTACGGAGACGAAATAGGAATGAAGTTTATTCCCAATTTACCCAATAAAGAAGGAAGTCAGCTCACTAAAGGCAATCGAGCGGGTTCACGCACACCAATGCAATGGGATGGGAGTGACGGTGCCGGATTTTCAACTGCCCCGATAGAAAAATTTTATCTGCCAATTGATTCGTCGGCTTACAGACCAAACGTAGAAACACAAATAAATAATCCAACTTCTTTTTTGTATTTTAACAGAAACTTACTTCAGCTTCGAAAAAAATATCCAGCATTAGGAACCAGAGGAGAGATCAAGTTTCTTTATGCAAAGTCTAATACATATCCGTTAGTATACGAAAGGAGTTTTGGCTCAGAACGTTTTATTGTGGTTGTTAATCCATCGGGTAAAAGTTGTTCTGTTCAAATAAATAACCCAGAACAGTACAAAAAAATTATTCCTGTATTGGCCGATAAATGTGCTATAAACCTCGCAGAGGGAGGTCTAAAGATTGATATTGATAAAATTTCTTACGGTATTTTTAAGGTAATTGATTAGGTTGTTAGTTATTGTTTTTTAAGGTTGATGTAGCTCCGGATGAAGTTGTATGTTGATATAATTGTTGTTTAATTTTGACTAGCCGTTTTGTTTATTCTGTTTACTGTTTTGCGTCATCAAACAATTTCTGAAGGAGTTATTTTTTTATTAAAACTAAATTTCACATGTATAGATTTTTAAAAATCATAGCTGTTCTATTCTCATTATTGATATTTCAAAAAATTCATTCGCAGGATAGTTGGGTAATTTCAACGGAAAGTGTCAATCCTGCTGATTATTATGGTATTACGTCGGCTAACGGAATGATTGGTATTGTTTCGTCGCCTGAACCACTGAAGGTAAAGCAAATAGTACTAGCTGGTTTATACGATCAATACGGAAGAGGTCGGGTGAGTAATTTTATTCCAGCCTTTAATTTGCTTAATTTAAGACTAATACTTAATGGGCGGACAGTTACAGCACAAAATGTTAGCAACTTCAAACAAGAACTGAATATGCAGAATGGTACCTTTACCAGTACCTTTGATGTAGATAAGCTGGCGAAGGTGAAATATACCTATATGGCACTCCGACATTTACCATACTCAGTGATGGGTACTGTGGAAATAACACCGACTGCCGAAATAGCACTTAGTGCTGTTAATATAATGGAAACACCAGATGCCTTACGCGATTCAAAATTCACGTTTAATGAAATTAATCGTAAACACATTGGTATTCAGATGCTAACATCTCAAGCTAAAACTCCTACCGGAAAAATTATGCTTGCAGCCACCACATCGTTTGCTTTTACCGAAAAACGCGGTGAAGAGCCCAACGTTATTCACGAGATGCCGGATAGTCATCTTCATCAACAAAAATTTAGCAAAGTGCTTAAATCCGGAGAAATCTATAGCTTTTCGCTTGTTGGTACTGCAATTTCAACTGCACATACAGCTGATGCATACAATGAAGTAGAACGGTTAACTGTTTTTGCTCGTTTAGAAGGTGTTGAGCGACTACTTAAACTTCACAACCAGGCATGGGCAAAATTATGGGAAAGTGATATTCGCATTGAAGGAGATGCTCAGGCACAGCAGGATATTCACAGCATGCTTTATCATACTTATGCTTTTAATAGTACGAGTTCTGGTTTTTCAGTTTCTCCTATGGGGCTCTCAGGCCTAGGTTATAACGGACATGTTTTTTGGGATGCTGAAACCTGGATTTTTCCTGCATTGCTTGTTCTGCAACCTGATATGGCTCGCAATATGCTCGAATATCGATTTAATAGATTACAAGCAGCGCGCAATAATGCTTTTGCTCATGGCTACAATGGCGCAATGTTCCCTTGGGAAAGTGCCGACAGTGGCGTAGAAGAAACACCTGTTTGGGCTTTAGCCGGAGCATTTGAACATCATATTTCGGCTTGTGTGTCTATTGCTGCATGGCAATATTATTGCGTAACTCAGGATTTTGAGTGGCTACGTACAAAAGGTTGGCCACTCATTTCCGAAACAGCAGATTTTTGGGTAAGCAGAGTTGAAAAAAATGAGAAAGGGCAATATGAAATAAAGAATGTAGTTGCTGCCGATGAATATGCTGAAAATGTTGATAACGATGCATACACAAATGGAGCTGTAAAAGTAAGTTTGCAAAATGCTCAAGCTGCCGCCACTTTGCTCAAATTAAATGTGAATCCTTTATGGAAACAAATTGCTGATAGAATTGTAATTAATAAATTCCCTGATGGAACAACACGCGAACATAATACTTACAATGGCGAAAATATAAAACAAGCGGATGTAAACCTGCTTGCATATCCTTTATTATTGATAAAAGATACAGCTCAAATTCACCGCGATTTAAAATATTACGAATTACGTGTGCCCGAAAAGAATACGCCGGCTATGACTCAGGCTGTATTTTCTCTTTTATATGCACGTTTAGGAATAGCTGATAAAGCGTATTACTTTTTTAAAGATGCCTATGTGGCTAATCAATTGCCTCCTTTCGGTGTTACTGCAGAAACTAAAGGTGGCGATAATCCATATTTTCTGACTGGTTCGGGCGGCATTTTACAAACTGTAATGATGGGTTTTGGAGGGCTGGAAATAACTTCAAAAGGTATTGAACAGCGAAAAAGCACTATGCCAGCACACTGGAAATTACTTACTATTACCGGTGTTGGAAAAAATAAGTCAACTATTGTTATAAGAAAAAATAATCAATAAGATTAATTCCCGAAAATCAATTTACCGAATGATTTTCTTTTTCTCCACATAAATAAATGTTGTTTAAACAAGATTTAAGGGGTTCGCAACTTGCGGATCTCTGGCCTTTTGCATGTCATTTTTCTCAATTTAATATAAATTATTTCGGTGCCCCTTAAAAACCATATAAACAAAAGAATATCAACAATATATCACATAAAATAGTTGTTTATATCTGCAAGTTTTAGTATATTTGAAGCATAAATCTTGCAAATAACTTATGCTATCAAAGAAAAAAGACACCAATCAGCGTAGTATGTTTTTTGGACTAGAGGATATGTTAAACCAAAAACATCCAATGTACATTTTAGCCAATAAAGTGGATTGGCAAATGTTTGAAGATTCGTTTTCGCCATTATATTGTTTGGACAATGGACGTCCGGCTAAACCGACTCGATTAATGGTAGGATTATTGATATTAAAGCATTTACGCAATATTTCAGATGAAAGTGTAGTTGAGCAATGGAGTGAAAATAACTATTATCAATATTTTTGTGGCGAACATGTATTTCAGCCTTGTGAGCCATGCGAAGCCTCTGAGTTGGTTCATTTTCGTAATAGAATTGGAGAGATCGGAGTTGAATTGATTTTAAAGGAAAGCGTTCGTTTTAATGGGAATGACAGTAATGATTCCACAGCGAGTATTGATACTACTGTTCAGGAGAAAAACATCACTTTTCCAACAGACAGTAAACTGCATCGAAAAATAATAGACAAGTGTAGAAAGATAGCAGAAAAAGAGAATCTTGTGGTGCGCCAAAGCTACACACGCACGCTAAAGAGATTAAGTTTAGATCAGCGTTTCAGGAATCATCCACGCAACAAGTGGAAAGCCAGAAAAGCCGATAGAAAAGAAAAAACAATTGCAGGCAGATTAGTTCGTGAGTTGGAGCGAAACTTATCTCCCGATTCCAGATATCAATCAGATATTGATTTGTTTAAACGTATTCTAAATCAGAAAAAAAGCGATAGCAATAAGATTTATTCTGTGCATGAGCCTGATGTACAGTGCATATCAAAAGGCAAAGAACATAAAAAATATGAGTTTGGGAACAAGGTTTCGATTATCTACACTCAAACCACAGGTG
Source organism: uncultured Paludibacter sp. (assembly GCA_963678465.1). GTDB lineage: Bacteria > Bacteroidota > Bacteroidia > Bacteroidales > Paludibacteraceae > Paludibacter. The sequence goes on along the minus strand of OY782858.1, from coordinate 1,128,441 downwards.
TGATTATTGGCGCTATGGGCTTTAGAAATCCTTATGATGGACACACGATAGAACCGGCACTGGAACAAGCAGAAAGATTATTGGGCAAAAGAACAATAATGACATTAATTGGAGATAGAGGTTACAAAGGGAAAAGACAAATAAACGAAACAACAATCGAAATTCCAAAACCTTTCAGTGACAGAAAACAATCTCAATATCAACAAAAGAAGTTGAAAAAGCAATTTAGAAGAAGAGCTGCCATAGAACCAATAAATGGTCATTTAAAAACAGATCACCGCTTAAATCGGAATTTCTACAAAGGGATTACTGGCGATAATATTAATATGATGCTTGCAGCAGCTGCATTTAACTTCAAAAGGATGATGAATAAATGGAAATCATCTTTTGGGCTCGAATTTAAAATACAAATTGTTGACTTGATAAAAGCTATGTTTTACCAAATCAACAATAATATAATACGAAAATGGGCTTTTTAAGGCTCGACTAATTAAATAGTGTTTGATATCACAAATACAATTATTTAAAAGGAAAGACAGATATGGAAAATAGAAGTGAAATAATATTGTATCAAACAAAAGATGGCGCAACCAAAATTGATGTGCGGCTGGAAGATGAAACTGTGTGGCTGAATCAAAATCAGTTAGAAACTTTGTTTCAGACTGACCGAACGTCCATTGTAAAACACATAAAAAATATATACGAATCAGGTGAATTATCTGAAGAAGCAACTTGTGCAAAAATTGCACAAGTTCAACAAGAAGGAAAGCGAAAAGTTACCCGTAAAATTAGCTATTATAATCTCAACCTGATAATTTCTGTTGGTTACCGTGTACAAAGTCATGTAGCAACCCATTTTCGGATATGGGCTACCCAACGACTTCGTGAGTATATTGTAAAGGGATTTGCGCTGGACGATGAGCGAATGAAAGCAGCCGGACAAATGCGATATTTTGATGAACTCTCGGAGCGAATTCGTGATATACGTAGCTCGGAACGAATTTTTTATCAAAAAGTAAAAGATATTTTCAGTTTGATTATCGATTATGATGCGAAAGCACATCAAGCCAAAACGTTCTTTGCAACCATTCAGAATAAATTGCATTAGGCAATCCATCAACACACTGTGGCCGAGCTGATTGCAAAAAGCCATTGCCACCGATACAAATATGGGCTTGACTTCGTGGGCTGGCGAAAAAATCAGAAAATCGGATGTAGGAATAGCTAAAAACTATTTGAGTCAGGATGAGCTAAGTCAGTTGAATTTATTGGTGGAGCAATTTCTGGCTTTTGCCGAAAATCAGGCTCGTCAGAAAAAAGTAATGTATATGACCGACTGGATAAAAAAATTGAATGATATTCTGACCATTAACGACAATGAGATATTAGAACATGCTGGTAGAATCTCGCACGAAATGGCTCTACAATTAGCCGAAACGGAATATGACAAATACAACGCAGAACGAATAAAGGCAGATGATTTAAAAGCATTGGAAGAATTAGATAAAGAAATCAATCAATTGAAATCAAATAACCAACAATGAAAATTCCATTAAATGAATTTGAAATTCACGTTGATGAAGATATTCTGAAACGGGGTTTACAGTATTTTAAAAAGGGTTATGTAACCGCGGTTGACGAATTGAGCGCCGGCGAATACGAAGCTACAGTTGAAGGAAGTGAAAGCTATACCGTACACATGGAGGTGAAAAACGGTGTGATGAATGGTTGTTATTGTACTTGTCCGTACGATTGGGGTCCGATTTGCAAACACGAAGTGGCGGTGATGTTTTACCTGCAACAGGAAGAATTAGGCATAGCATCGAACCCACAAAAAACAGAAAAAAAAACAAGGGCAAAAGCATCGTCCGTGATAATTTCATCGGGTAGTGAAAAGAAACCAAAAAAGAAAACCATTCAGGAGCAGGTCAATGAAATTCTGAATATGCTGCCGGTAGATGAATTAAAGGGATATATCGGTGCATGTTGCGACAATGACAAATCGTTCAGGGATATGTTTTTAGCGAAGTATGTCTACCTGATTCAACCTGTTTCGAAAGAAATGTATGCCAAACAAATACAGGCAATAGTCCGTTCAGCAGCCGGTAAATATGGTTTTCTGGACTATTCGGCAGCCAGAAAAGTTGGTAAGCTTGTGTATGAGTTGTCGCAACTGGCAGAACACAAAATTGAAAATAATAACTATCGTGAAGCAATGTATATGGGTTGTGCCATGCTGGAGGAAATGACCAAAGCCATTGAGCACGGCGATGACAGTAACGGTGATTTGGGAGGCTGTATTGATGCGGCTCAGGATGTTTTATTCCGTGTGGCAGAAGAATGTAAGGATAAAACCATTCGAAGAGAACTTTTTGAATACGGGTTGTCGAATTTCCAAAAAAAGACATTTAAAGGCTGGGAGTGGCATTTCCACCTGATTAATTTATCCATCGAACTGATTGAAACCGAAAACGACAAAAAACTGGTTGCTGCTTGTATTGACAGTGTGAAACCTACCGACAAGAAATGGGATTTTGACTACGAACGTGCTCAACAAATGAAACTGGAATTGATCCGGAAAACAGAAAGTGAAACAGAAGTTAACAAATACTTGGAAGAGAACCTCACCAATTCCGATTTTAGAAGAGAGTTGATTCTCACGGCAATAAGAGAAAAGGCTTATTCCAAAGCGATAACATTAGCCGAAGCGGGTATAGTAGCCGATCAGAAAGACAAGCCAGGGCTGGTAGATGAGTGGAAATGGCATTTGCTGAATATTTATCAGCAAGAGGGCAATAAACCAAAAATTATTGAATATGCCCGATACTTGTTTCTGAATTCTGGTCGGTTCAGACCTCAGGAAATGTTTGATATTCTGAAGAAGCAGGTAGAAAATGGCGAGTGGCCAATGTTTTTCGATCAGTTGGTAGCGGACAGGAAAAGTGCAGAAAAATGGGTGAGGTTTCATACCATTGCTGATATGTATATCTGGGAAGAACAATGGGAAAACCTCCTGAGTTGGCTCATTGACAATCAGTCGATTGACAATATTTCGTATGTAGAAAACTTTATTGCTAAAAATTATGCCGAACAGTTAGTTGGCTTATATTACAATGCAATTGAAGATTATTTGGCAAAAAACATAAGTAGAGATCATTATAAAACAGCCTGCAAATATATCCGACGTATGATAAAAATGGGTGGACGTGATGAAGCCGATTACCTGATTGCCGACCTTCGTAAACTCTATCCGCAGAGGCGGGCGTTGATGGAGGAATTGGATAAAGTGTGAAAAGCTATTTGCATTCAAGCAAGCCTTAAGGTGTAATATTGACCGTTTAGATGGCGATAACTTTATATTTGAACTTACGCCCGATGATTAGTTTCGATTTATTGAAATATGTAGTTGAAAATCAGTATAATACTTCTCAGTGTCATTCGTTTTATCCGCTAAATCCGCGTTACTATTTCCCAACGTTCTGCTGATTGACATAAGTGCCCTTATTTTGTAAATAACTTTTTTGCATATTAGTATTGCTTTTATAAAAAAATCACTACATTTGCTCTGTTAACATTGTTTGTGTGTTGACTTAAAGTGATTTGGCTATGGAAGCAACTATGGGCTTGATAGGTTCTGAAAACTATAACAGGTTTTGTGATAAATACAGTTTCACGTTTCGGGTTTCGGGTTTCGGGTTTCGAGTTCCGGGTTTTGAGTTTTGAGTTTATCTCCCTTTGGTCGATGACCGTTGGTTCGGGTTCACAAAGAGTAAAGGGTGGAAGAGGGGGAATAGAGTTTATTCAGGATTTTTGGTATATTTGCCTGTAATAGCCTGCATAGGTAATAAATACAATAAATAACCCGTAGAGGTTATAAGTAGCAAAAATAACCTGTATAGGTTATAAGTAATAAAATAAGCTGTTTGGGTTATGAATGAGTAGCATATGCTATACAGGCAAATAATAAACTCAGGATAAATAGAAAATTAAACGTTCAAAAAAAAATAAGAGATGGAAATGTATGCAGTCATAACCGGCGATTTAGTAAAATCGCGTAAAATCAGAAACGAAGATGTTGAATCAGTGATAGCATCATTAAAGGACTGCTTTTTGGAAATCAATCGTCTTTTATTAAATGGAAAAGGAAAATTTGAGCTGTACAGAGGAGATAGTTTTCAGTATTTGATTCCGGAACCTCAAAAAGCATTGTTGATTGGGATAATAATCCGCGCAAAACTGCGAACCTATGAACCGACAAACAGTATTGTTACTCAGAAAAAAACTGAAAAGCCGATTAAATATGCCTTTTCGGATGCACGGGTAGCAATCGGTTTAGGTAAGATGAGTTATGATGCCGACCGAGTTACAGAGTCGCAGGGTGAGGTATATGAAAAATCCGGAAATGCATTTGACAAGCTCGAAAAAAATAATGACCGGTTACTCATTGTAACAAGGAGTAAAGAAATAAATGAAGAATTAGACACGGAATGTCTGCTTGCGGATGCTATTATAAGCAAATGGACGGCAAGTACCGCAGAAGCAATCTATCATCATCTCTTGTACGAAAAGAATCAATACGAACTATCGGAAATACTAAATATTTCGCAACCGGCAGTACACAAGCGACTTAGTGTATATGGTAACCTGAAGGCTATTCAGGCATTTATTAACCGCTATAACCGTTTAATCACTCAAATGTAATACAATGAATCCTCTACATCCGGAGCTGTTAATTCGTATTTTGGTAGCCCATTTCTTTGCCGATTTTATTTTGCAAACCACCACTATGGCAAAACAAAAAGACAAGAATGGCTTAAAATCGGGCAGTTTTTGGTTGCATATCGGTATTCATGTTTTGGTACTATCGCTTTTGCTGTGGGATTATCATTTATGGCCTGTTCTGCTGATTGTTAGTGTAGGACATTTTTTGATTGATGCCATTAAAACAAGAATTTCCAATTCATCGACCTGGGTATTTGTAATTGATCAGGTATTACATTTAGCAATAATTGTTGGGGTGTGGGTGGTGTATACTCAACAAGAAATGATTTTAGTGAACAAAATCTCCGAACTGGTTTCAAGTCAAAAGGTTTGGGGCTTAGTGTTAGCCTACGCGCTTGTGTCTGTTCCGGCAGGTGTGTTTATAGGTAAACTGACCGGGAAATGGGCCACAGAACTTGAAGAGCCATCCGATGCCCAAAAGAAAAGCGGGCTGAACAATGCCGGCAAGTGGATAGGTGTTTTAGAGCGAATATTGATTCTTACCTTCATTATTGTAAACGAATTCAGCGCGATAGGCTTCCTGCTGGCCGCTAAATCGGTATTTCGCTTCGGTGATTTAAAAAATGACTCAGAGCATAAAAAAACAGAATACATTATCATTGGGACATTATTAAGTTTCGTTTTCGGAATTGCAACAGGCTTATTGTATAAAACGTTTTTTTAAATGAATATGCTATGATCTACATCAAATCATTTACTGAACAGGGTGTATGTAAATTATTTCCGGAGACAAAAGAATCACTTCAGATCTGTTTGACTTTACTTCAAACAAAGCAATGAATGCTATTGATGAATTAGATTTTCCGCCCCCTGGTAAAGGTCACAGGAAGTATAAATCCTGCAAAGGAAAAGGGCCGTTGTTATTCCCTTTCGGTTACTGATATAAGGTTAACGTAAGTTTGTCAACATCTTTTTTTTAGAATTTATTTTGTTATCATAAAAAAATCACTACATTTGCTCTGTTAACATTGTTTGTGTGTTGACTTAAAGTGGTTTGGCTATGGAAGCAACGCTGAATTTGATGGGTTATGAACTCGATTTTCCGCTTTTCGGACAGATATTGTACGGAGGGCTGAACCCCGCTTTGCCCGGCAATGCCGATGGGCCCGAATATCAGCAGCGTATGCAGGAAATGATATGGGTGCCTGCTACCGACAGAGGAGTGTATAGGTGTGTTTTCCATCCGCCCTTCAACTTTAAAACCCGCTACTATCACAGGTTGCTCACCCATGAGGCGAATGCCTATATGGCCGATTTGCTCGAAATGGCTGCGGCGGAAACTGACAACAGGGTGCGGGCTTACCTGCGCAGTCAGTTGCTCGATAAACATCTGACAAACTGCCTGCAACGACTGGGCGAATACTGCCGCGACAAAAACTACCTGCTACATATGCTTACTGCGCCTGAGCCGGGTGCCGACAATGATTTTTTATCGGATATCTGGGTTTTTCATTACCTGAAGGTGTTGCTGGCAAAGGCATATCTGGAAGTGAAGTATGTGTGGAAGGATATGGTGCTGAGTGCTTTCAGTGAACAGCAATTGTATGTGTCGCTGTTTGGCGAGTCGCTGCCTGTGCAGTGCTGGCTGAAAAAGACTGAAACCGATGCGCCCCGAAAATATAAAAATCCTCCTGTGCCGCAGACAAAAGCTGCTGAGCCTCTGCCTTTTGATATCCGCCTGTACTACTGTAAACAGGAGTTATGTGAACTTTGGAAAATATCCGATTCTACTTTTGAACGAAGGGCTAAAGAGCCGGATTTTCCGAAACCGACAAAATATAAAAACCGAAATTATTACCTGAAAACAGAGGCTGATGCCTGGATACAGAGAAACAGTAAAATATGAAATCTGATTGTTATAATATGGAAAAGAAATGTTTGACTTTGAATGCGCTTAATTTCCGGCATTCGCAACCGGAGCTGAGTTGTTACTTTGCGACCCGCCCTGTGGGTGAGGCCCTGAAACTTGCCGACTACGAAACGGAAAGGCTACTGCCTTTGCTGCACCTGCCTGCACACATCAAAGCGCTGTACACCACATTCGATGTGGCGACTGATAATGATATGTCGGTGCTTACAATGGGTACTGAGTACACTGATGATGTGACTCCCAACTGGACGAGGGGATTTATGAAAAATTATTACCTGTATAAACTCACACATTATTTTCGCAGTAATGGACTTCCGGTGCAAACGAATCTGATTTCGGACATGGATGTATGGGTGCCTGCTACATCGGTATTGAAGGAATGCAATGGCTATAGGGTGTTTCGTCTGCGTGTGCAGTTTGCCTGCCTGAGCGATAAACCGGAATTGCTGATTAGTTACGATGGGGTTCATTCGGTGTTTAAAGAGTCTTTAAGCAGTGCCTTATTTTCGGGCGACAGGGAGTTGAGTTTTTCGAAGCTGTTGTGCGGTACTGAGTTTTTCAGGTACAACGATTTGCCCGACCGTGTGCGTCGCGATACCGACCGTTTGTTTCCCTGTCTGAACAAAAAGCTTCAGCATGAGTTGAAAATGCCTTTCGGAATACCCGACAAATCGAACCGTTACAAACGATACCGGAATGAAATTGAGGAATTCAGACAACAGTATTTGCTTCCGGAGCATGTGGAGGGTGTGATGATTCCCGATACCGAATGGCTGCAAAGTACACAGCAGCGTCTGCCTAATCCCGGTCATAAACTTGATATGCTGGTTTTCGGGAATGATGAAACTGGTATGGATATTAACAAAGGTCTGAAATATAACGGTCCGAAAGTATATTCGCCGGAGCAACATGTGCTGTTGTTCTTTATATGCAGGGAAAAGGATGCTGCTATGGCCAAAGCGGTATATGAGTATTTGAAAGGTGAAAGGCATGGTTTTAATGGTTTGGGGAATTATGCAGGCATCAATTTTCAGACTTCAAAGGGATTGAGTGTGTATTTTGCAGACACTGACGATCCGCTTCCGCAAATAAGCAGGGAGTTGGATAAAAGGGAATTTGAAACAGGGAAAACGTATTTTGCCATGTATCTTTCGCCCGTGGGCAAATGGGAAAAGAGTGCCCGAAAGAAGGCTGTGTATTACAAACTGAAAGAGGAGCTTTTGCACAGGGGGATATTGTCGCAGTCGATAGAGGTGGATAAAAACTGGCCGGGACGAAGGACCGATTCCAACAATGTGGCGGTACTGAAGGAGGGTTTTCATTATTATATGCCCAATATAGCCGTAGCCATGCTGGCGAAGCTGGGTGGCACACCCTGGTCGCTGGCTTCAGGCAGCATACACGATCTGGTGATAGGTATCAGTGCTTTTCGCAGTGCCGATACACAGAAAAAGTATCTGGGTAGTGCTTTTTGCTTTTCGGGTGAGGGGCGGTTTTATGGTTTCGACTGCTTCAGAAGTTCGCAAACGGATGAGCTGGCAGGGTCGATTATAATGGCTGTGCGACGTTATTGCAGCGAAAATGCGCAGCCTGAGAAGCTGGTGATACATTTTTACAAAACGCTGAGCAAAAAAGAGCTGAAGCCTATCGAATTGGGGCTCGCACGCCTCGGGCTGAAGATACCCGTAGTGGTGGTGACGGTGAATAAAAGTTTTTCGCAGGATGTGCTGGCCTTCGATACAGATTCGGAGCACCTGATGCCTGCAAGCTATAGCTATATTCCGGTAAACCGCACACAGTATTTGCTCTTTAACAACAGTTTGACGGATGACACATCAAAGGAAACACCCCGCAGATTTCCTTTTCCGATGAAAGTGTCGATGCAGTACTTTGCGGCAGGCAGTGAAGTGAGCACTCAGCCTGAAGCTGACATGAGGGTGGAGTTGCTGAGTCAGATTTGTAGTTTTAGTCAGCTTTACTGGAAATCGGTCTCGTCGCAGTCGTTGCCTGTTACCGTAAAGTATCCCGAAATGCTGGCGCAGATTGTGCCCAACTTTAGTAATGCTGAAATACCGGGAGCGGGGAGGGAGAGGCTGTGGTTTTTGTAGGTTTTTTTTTTGAGAGCAAAGAGCAAAGATAAAAGACAAAAGACAGTCAAAATGTGCCAATATGAGAATATGCCAATGTGCCAATATGCCAATATGCCAATGTGCCAATCCCGATAAATTCGGGACAAGTTGTGCCAATGAAGAAATTAAGGCAAAGGCAAAGGTGAAGAAAGTCAAAGGTCAAAAGTCTTCGTACCCAAGTTTCCTGTCAATTATCAACTCACTTTCAATCCCGAAAGCTTTCGGGACAAATCTTCAATCTCTCAGAACCCGAAACGGGAAACCCGGAACCCGAAACGCGAACTAACGGTCATCGACCGAAGGGAGATAAACCCGAAACGCGAAACAACGTAGCAGTTTGAGAAATCAGGCTGCTTTTTTTATGTTCGGATGTGTAGATAATCGCAAAATGCACCCTCAAAATATCTTCAGGTTATCCTCAAATCAGATTAAAACTATGTCATGCTCTTCATATCTTCCTCATGTCGGCTTCAAAATCCTCCCAAAAGGCTGTTGGCAAAGTAATTGAAAAAACAAAGGCGTGGGGCGCCACAGGTGTTAGCGGTGATGCAGTTAATCTGATCAGTTAGTGCAAAGCTGTTGACATAACGATTCGGAAAACAAAGGGCCTGATCGAACCCTGTGAAGACTGAATCTGATAGCGAAAATTTATTTTATTAATTACTTATAATTATTTTAGAAATGGGTAAACTTAATTTAGGTATTTTGGGAGGATTCTCAGGTACAGTAGGAACCGTGGTGGGTAGCACCAACAAAAATGGCGATGATATTATCAGAGCCCGGAGTAAAAAACCGCGCACAGTAAACAGTGCCGGACAGTTGAAACAGCAGACGAAGTTTGGTTTGGTCATAGGGTTTATGCGGGGCGTAAATCCGGTTGTGAAGACAGGACTGAAACGAGTGGCCGCTGCCGAAAAACTATCGCCGTTTAACTTTGCCTGCCGCTATGCACTGAACAATGCTGTGACAGGCACCGATGCACAACCGGTGATCGACTATGGCAAAGTGATGCTCAGCGATGGTGAATTGAGCCGGGATATGCAGGCCAAAGCGGTGTACGGAGCTGAAGGAGTGCTGTTCAGCTGGAGTGAATATGTGCAGAATACGGTAGGTAGTGCAAACGATACTGTGTCGATGCTGGTGTACAATGTCAGCAATGGAGAAATCAGTTTCTCCGACGAAAAAGTACTTCGCTCGGCACTTACTTCGACGCTCGCTCTGCCGTATCACGAAAGCGGTGACACGCTGGTGTTTTATCTGTTCTTTCGCTCGGCTACAGATCCGTTGGTGGTGTCGACAAGTCAGTTTTTGGGTAGTGTGGTGGTGGATTGATGTACGGGGTCAGGGGAATTGCATAAGCTCACAGGGCCCGGCAGTTCCCGGATGACTTAACAAAAACAAATACACGATATAGAAAGCTTCATTGCCGAAAATGAGATCTGATGTAATCACGTCAAATTCGCCGTATAACTTCGCAGGAAAAGAAAGCGGACTATCAATGTTATCCGAAATTCTCTGTTTTTGAGAATATATTCGCAAATAAAAAAATCCCGTAAATCAATTGATTTACGGGATTTTACTGATTTTTGAAATCGTTTTTTGCGGAGAGAGAGGCTCTTGTATCCGCAAAGTTTCATTATGTTTATCAGTAAGTTATACTCGTAAAAAATGCTTGGGTACCCGATTTTTCACCCGAAAATTTTCACTCAAAAAAGCTGGTTCAAAGCTTGGGAAATCGTGTATACAAAAATACAAAATTTCCATGATAATGCCAAGAATTGAAGGCTGTTTTTTAGTGTGGTTGAAATGATATAAGAAGATCAGGAAGTTTTATTTATTCTATAGTTTATTCTATATAATATATGATATATCAATTATTATATATACTTTTGTATTGAAATATCAGTTATTATGAAATCAAAAGGGACAAATTACACTCAAAAACAGAAAAATATCCTTGCCACATTAGGTGAGAATATAAAGTTAGCCCGTTTACGCCGAAAGTTATCTATTCGTTCTATGGCCGAACGTGCCGGTATTGCTGCTTCTACATTAGGCAATATTGAAGATGGTTCACCATCAGTTTCACTTGGCAGTTATTTACAGGTGTTATCTGTTTTACGGCTTGAAGATGATTTACTATTGATAGCAGACAAAGATCCGGTAGGCAGACAGATTCAGGATGCCGGACTGATTGTAAAGAAAAGAGCTCCAAAAAAGAAAAAAACAGAATCAGCTATTGATCATGTTATTGATAAGGGAAATTCTGAGAAACCTAAATTTGACTAATTTATTATGAAACAGAATAAAGAAAAAGAAATACTTGTGTATGCGGATTGGTACATGCTCGATTCACCTGAATTGATAGGAAGATTATATTTTGCTTCTCTTCGGGGCAAAGCTGTGTATTCTTTTGAATATGACAATGAATGGATAAAGACCGGCATTTCTATTGATCCAGAGTTGCCTCTTTTCTCAGGATTACATTATGCATCCTCAAATGATAATTTCGGCATTTTCAAAGACTCTTCACCAGACAGATGGGGGCAACTATTGATGAAGCGTAGAGAAATCCTTTTGTCTAAAATTGAGAAAACAGAACCTCGCACTTTATTTGGAATTGATTTTTTATTAGGTGTACACGATAGTCACCGTATGGGTGGACTCCGTTTTAAAGAAAACGAAGATGGTGAATTTCTGAGCAACGATGAACGACTAGCAGCTCCACCCTGGACATCATTAAGAGATCTTGAATACGCGGTTGAACAATATGAAAAAAATGCTGACGAGTTAGATGAAGCTTCCCTGAAATGGATTAATCAACTCATTGCTCCTGGTTCATCACTGGGAGGAGCTCGCCCTAAAGCAGATGTTGTTGACACAAACGGAAAACAGTGGATCGCTAAATTCCCAACTAAAAAAGATGATTCTGATATTGGGTTGTGGGAAATGGTTGTCCATGAACTAGCCATTCAAGCTAAAATTACGGTTCCAAATGCTTTTATAAAAAAACTTGCTTCCCCTTATCATACTTATTTATCCCAACGTTTTGACAGGACAGAAGACAAAAAGCGGATTCATTATGCTTCAGCTATGACACTGCTACAACGGACAGATGGAGACGATGCAGACAGTGGAGTAAGTTATTTGGATTTAGTTTCATTTATTAAGTCTGAATGTACAGATACAATGGCAAATTTGGAAGAGCTTTTCCGAAGAGTTCTATTTTCCGTTTGCGTTTCCAATACGGATGATCATTTACGAAATCATGGGTTTCTATACACTGAAGACGGTTGGATCCTATCACCAGCATTTGACATTAATGCAAACGAAACAGGAACAGGGCTTAAACTGAATATTGATGAAGTGGATAACTCATTAGATATTGATTTAGTTATGAATACCGCTCCTTACTATTTGCTATCCGACAAACGTGCTTCAGAAATAAAAGAAGAAGTAACTAAGGCGGTTTCCTTATGGAGAAAGGTTGCAGTTAAGTACAAAATATCTCCTTCTGAAATAGAACGGAAAGCAAAAGCATTTAGAATTTAATCCGCATTAAAGGAATGTATTTGAGTTTTGGTCGGACATCATAAATACATGTAATCCATTACAAATTCATATAGTTTTCATATAACTCACTCTCATCTTATAAACTGATTGAAGATCATTGTTTGTTTCGTGCGGTTATTAGTTTTTCGTGATGTTGAGTTATTCGTTTTTCACGCATTTATTATTGGTATTGAATTTATTGCAGACTAATTTTTAGTATAGTATAGGGGAATGAAACCGGGAGATAACTAACTTTTGGTATGCTTTTGCTGGCAGTTATCCTGTTATGAAGGGATGTACCTGTTCGGCTTTTAGTCCTGTGTATTGGCAAAATTCGTCAATACTGACGAATTGGTGCTCTTGCTTATGATAGTGATTCCTTATCTGTGCAAGCAACGATCTGCCGTAACGTTCGCTTTTGCCTGTAATGCGTTGCACATCCTTCGGGTATATGCAAATACGTTTGACTTCCATTGTGTCATTGTTTTCAATGCAAATTTACAACTAATTATGCGTTTATTAAAACCTTTTTAGGCAATAACGGCAGATATAGCCATTGCCGGAAGTACCTGTGTTCGAAAATGGTATTTGAGAATATACTTTTGTTCCTATAATTTAAAAACATAGTATTATGGCACAACAAAAAAGTATTCTCAAATTAAAGGGAACTATCGGCGGAATTACCTTCTATAAGTCCAAAGATGGTTATCTTGCCCGTGAAAAGGGTGGGGTAGATGCCTCCCGAATTGCGAATGATCCAGGATTTGCCCGAACCCGTGAAAACGGCGCTGAATTCGCCAATGCAGCATCTGCAGGAAAGTTATTGCGTGATGCCGTTCGGGTATTAGGCCAGAACGCATCGGATGGACGTATAACATCTCGTTTGACACAAATCATGACTCAGATTAAAAACATGGATGAAGCAAATGCCAGGGGCGAACGAAGTGCAGCTGAAGGCATGGCGAAAGCCGAAGCGAAATTATTGTTGAAGGGCTTCAACTTCAATATTAATGCAGTTATTGGAGCTGTTTTGTATAAACCCTATCAATTGAACACAGCTACCGGTGAAATAAGTATCGGGGCTCTTGCTCCCCAGAATGACATCAGTCTCCCACAAGGAGCTACCCATGTTGTATTCCGTAGCGGCTTTGCAAGTATAAACTTTTTGACAGGTGAAAGCGAAATGACGGTTTCAGAACCTGTTAGAATTGCTACCAACGGAGTAGCACAGGCTTTATCCGTAAAACCTGCTGAAGCTCCGGAGCTTCAAGGCACAAAGATTTTTTTGCTATCGATTGACTTTGTTCAAGTTGTGAACAATGTAGATTATTCTATGAATAACAACTCATACAACGTGTTGGCGATTGTTGAAGTGATTTAACACCTCACCCTAACCTCTCGACCTCATCCGCCCTTTGGGCACCTTCTCGACCTCACCTGCCCTTTGGGCATCCTCTCCAAACGGAGAGGGAAAAAGGAATTTAAGCTTTTGGAGAAGGAAAAAGGAAAATTGAGTTTGAGAGGGGAGTCTTGAGATGTAAACAAAAATTGAATAGTATTCTAATTTTAATATTAAATTTTACAATTTATGGGAACAGAAAATAATTCTACAACAACCAACCCGAATGAAATGACCGTAGTTGAACGGGTTAAAGCTCCAACGCCGAAGTTCTTCAAAACTTTACGTACAATCGGTATCGCATTAGCCGCTGCCGGTGGAGCTCTTTTAGCAGCTCCGATCGCATTACCTGCTGCGGTGATATCCATTGCCGGTTATATTGTGCTGGCAGGCGGTGTAATGACCGCTGTAAGTCAAACAGCCGTTGATACTAACGATTCAGCGAAACAAAATGAAACTCCTTGAAACTGCTACAAATGGTAATGTGTATGCCGGTACTTGCGGTGGTATGTTGCTGTCAGTTTTCAGCAATGTATTCGTAGAAGACCTGGTACGTACAGTTATTTTAGCCGTTGTAGGCGCTGTTGTCAGTTTTATTGTTTCGTTGGCTTTGAAGAATTTTATCAGGCGAAAGAATCGCTAAAAAACTACTACTTTCCGGTGTGGTAACCTTTTGTAGTAGTATGGCCTCCCTCAAAAAGGGAGGCCTTTTTTATACTTACTACTGAACTACAAATACTTATAAAATAATATCCGCTTAGTCTGTGAAATTAAAAGCAGGTTTTGCTTGTATTGCTTTTCTATAGCTTCCAGACTACGAAGAGCTGCCACCGCTTTTTCAAACTGAGCAGGATTTTCATCCACCTTGTTTAAACCATCCAAAAGGCAGGATTTTACATCCCTAAGCACTACAAACGGAATGACCGAACCCCGCAACAACGGATAAAAGGCTTTCGACTGCCACAAGCTATACGATAGCCAATAGATCTGTTCCTTTTCTTCTTCGCATTGAAAGCGGATTACGAAACAATTTGGACAGGGAGCGAATAAAGGCTTTCCGCTGTTATTTCCTTTGTTTAAAATGAAGAAATGGGGCATATTATAGACAACGCCCTGACGGTGTGATTTGATGTTGAAAATGCTCATAAACTGGGGGATTAAATGGTAAAAAAAGCAGCTGCTGCGCCCGTAAATAATTTTTACCCCCAGAAAAGAGAAAGAAAAAAAAGAAGAAGAAAAAAAGAAAAATATAGCCAGCTTCATAGGCGGCCGGATTGGGCTGTCAAGGTTTTTGGGAAAAATACTACCTGAAGTGAAACGTAGTGTGGAGATTTTTTCGCAAAACACGAAGTGCTTGACCTTTACTGCCCAAAGCGTGGGTCTGTGTTGGCAGCCTTATCTTTGCTAGATTTTTTATTTTTTTGTCGGTAAATATTATACTCAAAAAGTCCTTGTTGTATTTGCCTTTTGAATGTATCGACAGAAAATAATTCAAAACATATTGCCGTAAATTGTTACATTTACGAAAATATGGATTTATATTTCGATAATTCAATTATAAATACGACATTGAGTATTAATGTTACGAAATTTGATAAATATATTACGAAAATATTGTTTTGTATTACGAAATGTGCTATATTTGCAACGTGAAAACAAACAAAAGAGCAACTATGTATACGGAAATATTACGAATTATTGAAGGCGGACTAGCAAAAGACCCTAAGAAGGTATATAACTACGCGAAGTTACTGGCAGAGAAAGTGGAGAAAGATGGCGATGAAAGAATGGCAAAAATGATTTTCAAAGCAATAGAAAAGAGACAGGCAACTACCATAACGATGGATGAGCTACTAACAACGCCCGTAGACCAAGAGAGCAGGCTGGGGATTGTAGATGTAGTTTTACCATCAGCTGAAAATACTGCAGTTGTGTTACCAAAATTAATTGACAATAAAATTGCTGATTTTATTAATGTTGTAAACCATCAGAGCCAACTGCTGCAAAAAGGAGTTGAACTTTCGAACTCACTATTACTATATGGTAATCCCGGTTGCGGGAAAACAACTGTGGCCAAATATATTTCTGAACAGACAGGTCTACCATTGGTTATTGCAAGATTTGATGCTATAGTATCATCATTATTGGGGAATACTGCCAAAAATATTCGAAAGATATTTGAATTTGCGGATAATAAGCCATGTATTTTATTTCTGGATGAATTTGATGCAATAGCAAAAGCACGTGATGACCAGTATGAATTAGGTGAACTAAAGCGAGTAATAAACAGCTTGTTACAGAATATAGATTCGTTTGCAAAACAAAACATACTTATTGCTGCAACAAATCACCCCGAACTTCTGGACAAAGCCATTTGGAGACGTTTTAATACTGTAATTGAAATTGGATTACCTCAAGAAGGTGAGATTATTGAACTGATAAAGACTTTTACAAGTGATTTTGAAACTGAGTTCAATACTGATGAAAAGAGACTTGATAAGTTGGCCAAATTATTTAATGAAAAATCTCCATCGGACATTAGAACAATAATAAACAACGCCAAGGTTCAAACAGTCATCAATAACAGAGCCGCCTTACTTTATGAAGATGTACTGGTTGAATTATTTGAATTTAATCACCATGGAAATCAAACAGTAGAAAAATTAGTGGAGTTTCTAAATGACAATGGAATACCTCAATTAGCAATTGCAGATAGAATGAATGTTTCAATCAGACAAATAAGAAATTATCTAAACAAACAATCGTAAATTATGAGTGAAAAAAATCTTCCCATTAAATTCTTTCAAAAAAGACAGAAAGATGAACAAGACACTGAAGGTGGAGGTGCCAAAAATATGCCAAAATGGTTAGACCCCGAGCAAGTAGGTGCCAAATCTATTTATATTCGAGAGGTTTTAGGAATTGTATCCGAATCACTAGCAGAAAAAGTAAATAGAAACAACTATGTTCCATCGGTAGTAACGCTTAAAATCAATAGTGATGCATTAGCAAAAACGTATCGTAGGGAAATCGGTAATCTATTTAATGTTGGAAGTAAACTCAACACAATTGGAGTTAATGGAGAAGATGAAGTTTTAGTTAAGATTGACAACCAAGATGATTTACGAAAGATTTATGAAAAAATATCCAATGCTGACAAACAATTTCCTACACACTCAACAATAGTGGGTATTTCTGCAATTACAGGTATTGAGGAATTTAGACCACAAGTCAATGTAGATCCAAATGAAGACACTATATTGAAAGTAAAGTTGTTTAATTACGGAGATAACTCATTGAACAAAACTGTAAATAATGAGTTTGATAGGTTTTGTAAAAGAAACAAATTAGACTATAAAAGTGCTTCATATTCAGGTGATTTGAATATTTACAGAATAAATGGTATAACTTCAGATGCTTTCGACGAGCTTCGAGAATTCGAGGGTTTGCAGTTAGTGACTGAAATGCCAATATACGACATAACAACGGATGGAATTGCAGAAGAAAATACAATTCCAATAAAATATCCTCAAACAGATGTTGAATATCCAATTGTTGGAGTTTTGGATACAGGTATTGCCGACATACCACATCTTAAACCATGGATGCATAGCGAAAATATAACTTATTATCACGAAACAGACACAAATAAGAGTCATGGAACTTTTGTCGCAGGAGTGTTGGTTTACGGTGATGAACTGGAAGGTGAAGATTATACCGGTTTTCAGGGCTGTAAATTATTAGAGGCCATAGTTATGCCAGACCTGAAAAAACAAAAAGTCACAGAAGATGAGTTGATTGATCAAATATGGGATGCTGTCAGCCGAAACAATGATGTGAAAATCTGGAATTTATCATTGGGAACGAGTAGAGAAGCAGATTTGTATGAATTCTCCGATTTTGCAAATGCCTTAGATGATATACAAGAACAAAATAATGTGCTGATTTGTAAATCAGCAGGAAACTGTTCAAACTTCAAACTAAATGCTCCGGTCAGCCGGATAGCAAAATCAGCAGATACAGTACGTGGACTTGTAGTAGGATCTTTGGCTAATGATAAAAACGATACAGATTTTGCAGATAAACTCAATCCTTCCCCTTTTTCCAGAATTGGACGTGGACCAGCTCATTTAATAAAACCAGACTTGGTACATATAGGTGGTAATGTAGGACTTGATGCAGCAAATGCAGTTGTCATGAACACTGTAAAATCGTTTTCGATTGATGGTAGTCTTTCTGGTAATGTAGGCACTAGTTTTTCTACCCCACGTATTTCTGCAATTGCTTCAGGGCTCGATTCTATGCTAAACGAATCGTTTAATCCAACATTGCTTAAGGCTTTAGTAATCCATTCTGCAAAATATCCAGAAGAAATGAAAATGTCAATAGCGGATAAAATTAAATATACTGGATTTGGACTTCCGTCCAATATCAAAGATATTCTTTATAATGAACCAAACGAAATAACATTAATACTACAAGACACTTTAGAAAAAGGACATTTTATAGATATTTTAGATTTCCCCTTTCCGCAGAGTATGGTTGATTCTGATGGCTATTTTTATGGAGAAATGACCGTAACACTTGTAACATCTCCAATCTTAGAAGCTTCACAAGGAGCAGAGTATTGTCAATCGAATATAGATGTGAAGGTTGGAACCTATGATGATAAAGTCGAAAGAGACATGACCAATCCATTGATTAAAAACCCGATTGGTGCAGATGGTAGACAGAACGTATTAGCAATGACAAATTATAGTAAAAAGGCATCAACTGATTTGGATACCCCATTTGCAACAGAAAGAATGCTGGTCACATATGGGGATAAGTTTCAACCAATCAAAAAGTGGAGTGTGAACTTTGATGAATTCACTGAAAGCAATAAAGAAAAATTCTTAAAAGCTCCAAAAAACTGGTATCTGAAAGTTGAAGGTTTATACCGTCATTTCATTGAAGAAAAATGTGACTTAGAGGATCGAACACCAAGCCAAGATTTCTGCCTTGTAGTCACAATAAAAGACACAAAAAAAAGAGGCAATATATACAACGAAGTTGTGCAAATGCTTGATAATTTTAGTTTTATACATAGCAATGTGAAAATAAAAGAAGAAGTACGAATCAGATTAAACTCATAATTATACTAAAGAAACAAAAAAAAACAATGCCCTGAAAGCTGTAACTTTCAAGGCATTAATTAGGGAATGTATTAAAGCTGTAGGAGCTTAACAGGGCTAGTAACCCTTGGCATTCCGCATTTATTGAAATTATTCAACGAGTTGCAAAGATATATGTTTATTTTGACTTTCAATGCATTTTATTCAATTTCAATATTATTCTCTCCTATCGGCTGTCTACCCAAACTCCGTTATGTATCTGGGTGTTAGTTTATAATAAAAAATATTATTAAAATGCAATTTGAAGGAGCTCTTATAAAAGAACAAGGAGTCACTTTTGCAGTCGTAATTGTTAAGCCTCATGTACTTGACAACTCGAACGAAAGTGAAAATGCAAGACGCGGTTTTCAACCGGTTTTTCCAGGAGTGCCAATTATTTTAATGGCACAAGATTCGAGAGGAATACCAACATATTTAGGTCGACCTGACATTGTCAAGTTTCTCGCAAATGTTAGTATATCAAGAATTCCATGGAAAAAATACAGTTATTCTTAAAGTTTTAAACGCTAAAAATTATAAAATATGGCAACAAATGGAAAAGTCGGTGACGGACACCGCAATGGAGCTGTTAGAGAGAGGACACAAACATTCAATCCAAAAACAGAAACATGGGTTAAACGTGATTCTAATACAGGAAAGTTTATGGATGTGAAGTCAGATGGCAAACCATTCAAAGGCGTAACTAAAGAAAAATAGATTACGAACCAATAGAGCTGTAAGTTTCAACTTACAGCTCTATCATTTTTTAGGTAATGATACTTTTTGTCTTGACCAACCATAATTCGTATCTTTTATATTTGCGGGGCTTACTCGCCGCAGGAAGGAAGGCAACCGCTGGAAATGGGTGGAAAAATGGCATGGGTAGGGACTGAAAGAACGTAATATATGGAGTGAGAGAATGGAGCTACTAGTGCCGTGTGGTGCTGAGGTGGATGCTTAAATGCAGGCAGAATGTAGCGTAGGGATTCGGAGTGAGGTACGAACGTAGTTCCCGGAGCGCAATGGAGCCGGAATGAATGCACCTACCGCAAGCACATGAAATTATAAACGATTGCCTGACGTGACTGCAACAACTAAAGGGTGGTGGGGAAATGAGGAAATGCACGAAGTGCTGAATAACTTTCAAGCTGCTTGAAAAGGAGCTTGACATCTGTCCCCATATTTTGAAAACCTTTTGTAATTTTCATTGCTTCCCGAAATAGACCTTCAATGAAAATTACAAGTGGTTTCCCGGGCATTATTCTCGGATTGGCGAAGCCTGAACAACGCACCGATTAGGTGTAATTACTTGCCGCTCTGCCTTTAGGCGATTAATGGGGCAAACTCGTCGCAGAAATGAAAAACAGACCATTGGAAATGCGCGGAAAAAGGCTTGGGGAAAACGCAAGTGAATGAAGCTTGCGAAATGGAAATGAGTATTTCCCGAAGCCGTGGGGTGCTGAAGTGTATGATTGGAATGAAAGTGTAATGCAGTATCAGGGGGCAGCGTGAGGAACGAACACAGCTCATGGAACGGAATGGAGCGAAAATGGAAATCATATACTGCAAGCACATGGACAAACAAATAACGACATGTTTTTTATTTTCTGCACAACTGATGGGTGGTGGGGAAATATTGAGGTCTTCGGGCAGCGTAACGGGCAAAAGCGTTGATTTTGTGCGGCTATTATACATAATTTGGTTATAAGCTTTTTTCAGGGTATTCTCCCCGAAACGTAGTGAAGTACGAAGTATGAAAAAACGCATATAACTACATGTTATGTATCTTAGCTTTGAGTTGTTTTTTTGGGGCGCAAGTGCAGCATGGTGGTGGCGGTTGGAGTGTAAACGTCTTTTTTGCCTTTTGCAAAAAGTGTGACAGAAAAAAACAACAGAAGGGTTGATTGCGCGGAGGCAGGCAAAAAGACTGTGCAAGCCCTGCGCTTCGACAGGCTCAGCGGCCGTCAGGCTAAATGAGCTGACGAGAAAGGGTGAGGATTTTTGACTACCGGGGATTGAACTGCGGAGCTACCCGTAATTATCTATACAGTTGAAACCTGACATATGAAAAATTAAACCTATTCACTTACATGCTCTTGCTGAGCTAACAAGCTTACAGCTAAATTATTTAATCTAATCATGCTATCTTGAAATTCTTTTTTCCTTTTTTTAAGATCTATTCCAACAACTTCTTTAATTTTTTTTTGATTCGTAAGTTCATCACTAATTATTCCATTAATACCTGTAACTACATTTAAAAATTTACTTCTTGCAGACTCATTTCCATCAATAACAGTATATCTTAGGCTGTCACATTGTTTTTTTATTTTGTCATCTTCGAAACTAATTATAGATGGAGAATGCCCAAATACATTTCTTATATGTCTTATGACATGGATATCATGCATCATATCAAGAGATATTAACCCTAACGAATAACATATTGAGACCTTACCCGAGAATGTTCCTAAAGGACCATTTAATGAAAATAACGTATCAACATGTTTCTTACTTCCTACAAATATATTTCTTAATGATTTTTCTAACAATGAATCCATTAACGAAGAAGCTAATAATGCAGATCCTCTATCAGATTCTTTAGATAATTCACGCCTAAATTTTATTGAATCTACTAAAGATTCTTTATGTTCTATAGGAATGTCTTCAATATCGATAAGCGATTTTACCATTTCAAGTACAATTTGAAATTTTATTTTAGATTCTTCAATTTTTATGTTATTGTTATTCATAGAATTGTTATTTTGGACAAACCGTTTATAATAGAAATTGCTTCAGAATAACCAGTAGGTGACAATTTAAATTTGTTTTTGCCGGTTTCTTTTTTTATTTCATAATATGGATAATATGCTTGATTGAAATACCTGCTTATATTGTTTTTGTCTTTCTTAAAATCAATAAAGGTGTTATTTATTAAATGTGATATCTCGGTTGTTGTAAAGTAAATCGATTCATTTTTTCTATACTCTATTGCCAACACTATAAAAATGGCCTTCTCTAAAGGCATTTTTTGTAACGATGTGATCTGTTTAAAGTCAATTACTTTGGAAGTTGGCTTTACGCTTATTATTTTTTCTTCAAAATTAGCGAGAAATTGAGATAATCCATCTTGATTATTTTCATATTGCTGAGCTTCAGCCATTTCTTTTATATCTACCAATCCCATTTCTTTTTGAAGATTATTGATTTGTACAAACTTCTCGAAAGTATAATCAACAGCATCTCTTTGTCGATTTATCCAACGACTGTATCTAATAGATAACTTAGCATCTATATAGATCAATTTGACGTCTTGCATTGGAAAAAGCTTTAAAAAGCTAGAAACTTCATTTGAAGTACGAAAGCCGGTTACAATAAAATTATCTAACAATCTTTTTGATTGAATATAGCTAATGGTACTTTCAACAATAACCAGAGGATTTATCTTTAATAATTCAGCGGCGTATATGTTCTTGTCAACTATAAATTTTGTACCATGAGTTTCAAAATACTTTAGGGACATGAAATCACTAGCTTCAATATGGTAATAGTCATATTCTTCAAGAAGCAATTTCCCTATTGTAGATTTTCCTGCACATGTAGGACCACAGACGACATATAAAGGGTTAAAATTTAATCGTGGAATGATGAGCTTTCTTTGGATATTTTGAATTGCATTGTATTTTTGTAAGAAGGCAAACATTTGATCAAATGCACCTTTCCTAAAATCTGCTTTATCTGCAGCAGTGATGTCAAGCATACTAATAGGAACTTCGAAACCATTAGGCACGAACCATTTGTTAAAAGTCTTATTATCTAACCATGGATACAAAATCTGAGTTTCAAATGATAGTTCCTCTTTTACAATAGTTCCATTAGATGTACTTGAAAATATTATATAATCTTTCTCTGATTGTGACGCAAGTTTAATATCATCAGACAAAAACAATATTATGTGAGATGATACAGTTACATTTCTATTATTACCTTTTAATCTTAATTCCTCATCTAGTCT
Organism: uncultured Paludibacter sp.; assembly: GCA_963678465.1. GTDB lineage: Bacteria > Bacteroidota > Bacteroidia > Bacteroidales > Paludibacteraceae > Paludibacter. Next base: position 1,105,544 of record OY782858.1, on the reverse strand, counting down.
TTTGAAGTTGTATTCTTGCATCCAATACTTAATATCTACTCCAGGGATTTCATTTTCCTCATCACTAAGAGCTTCGATTCTTACTGAAGTATCTTCAATGAAAAATAATCGTTTTCCTGAGCTAGAAACATTTTTTTTCCACCTTTTAATAGCATCATTGATACTTTCTTCTAATAGAACTTCACGATCATAAATTCGTGGCTCTACATATCCTTTACCATAAAAGAGTTTTTTGTATTGAAGGATACTGATATCGTACTCTTTACACAAATGTCTTGCATGAGCAAGTTTTGTGGGATTTGAAGTAATAAATGTAATGTCAGTCATAACTTACTATTCTTCCTTGATTATTAAAATATGATCTATAACAAACAGCAGTAGGAAACTCTTTATTGATATTCAATATAATCTCGTCCAAATTTTCCCCCATAAAGAAAAGCATAGGACCAAGGCTTGACATTCCAACACAGTCTGCGCCATAAGATTTGATCTTATTCTCCAACTCATACAATTCAGAACCATATATAGAGCGTTCTAAACTTTTCCACTTTGTCAATTGAATGGCATTAATTGCCTTACAAAAAACAGCATAATTTTCATTCAATACAGAAGCAGTAATGCCATACACAGCTTCATATAAAATTTCCTCTACTGAAGATTTATCAATTGGACAACAAGATTTAAAAAAATCAATCTCTTCCTGTTCGGATTTATTAGAAATGTTCTGAATACAAATACCTATTGGCCAATTAGGTAAATTGCATTTATTTAACACTAAAGGTAAATTGCCATTTCGCTCTGCAATTGATGACGGTAGTAATATTTGTTCTTGTTTATCAATTCCAACATCAAAAACGAAACCACCTTCAAAGTAGGTATTTATTCCTACACCAGAGGTTCCACCACGATTTGAGGCTAAAATTAAAGTATTATGAGTGTATTTATGATTATTGACAATAAATAAGGCTTCCAAACACGATAAATAAATTGAGGTATTAGATCCTAATCCATAATGAGGAAGTACATCTCCTTCAATTTTACAACTTATTGATTTTTTGAATTCATACTGGATAATGGACTTTTTAATTATTGAAATTAATTTTTCTTTTTCAAATTCAGTGAATTTAAATGTTCTCAAATCAGTAATCTCAACACTTTCAGATTCTTTAAAACAAAGACTTAGTTTAGGGTTTGATATAGAAAATCCAATACCACCATTAATCCGATATCCATCATTATTCATTCCTATTAATGTGAGATGAATTCTTGGAAAAGTTTGTATTTTTATTTCCATATTAGGTTGTTCTGTTCCATTCATCATCAAAGTATGTCAAGTATTTATCTGCCAATGGACTGGAATTGTGTAAGTATAAAGCAGGTGTATATTTGCTTTCTAATTCAGGAAAAACAGGACCTACAATACATTTATCATCTACATTAAAAATACTATGAGCTGGGACATGATTAAAATGTTTAACTTCTAAAGAACAGGTTGAATATTTATTGTTAATAGTTTTTACAAGTTGTTTTACTTTTTCTACATCTCCTTTTTTATTTTCGTCCACATAATCTGATTCCGGTAATAGAATTCGCACTTTTACATTCCTTTGCAAAGCATCTAATAGTACTTTTGCATTTGAAGTTGCATTTGGACTGTCATCAGCAAAATCATTAAAGAAACGGTTTGCAGTTACTCCCATCATGTTAATTTCTCTTTTGGCTTTTTTTATATACTCTTCGTAGAAAGTTCGACTATCTCTGTTATAGAGAACTTTTATTAATTCAAGCTCTTTTAATTTTTCTGTCTGATTGTAATCTTGCCAAGCAATAATAAATTGTATTATTGCTACAATTAGGCCCGCAAATAAACTCCCAAAGATTGCCAAAATTTTGGTATCAGTAGTATTCCAAAATAATAAGCCAAACACAACTGTGGAAATCACTAGACAAATAAAAATAATGACAGTTGCATTAATTTTTACATTTTTGGTGAAGATTTTCATATTAATATCCAATTAAAATATATTCTCTATTTAAAACTGCATTTCCATTTTGTTTATTTAAAGCGTACTTATAATGTTTATCATGTATATGAACATTCAGTTTATATTTTTGTAGTATTAAAGTAAGTTCCTCAATAGAAGGTGCTCCACCATATTTATAAGAAATCACAATAATACTGTTTTGAAACTTTTCAACTAACTTCTCAAATGTTATTAATGCATCTTTGTATGTAAAATAATTTGGAACAGAATCCTTCTTAATCCGTTTGTTAAGCGTGTCGTTATCTATTAACTTTTCCCATTCATTGTACTTAGCTATGCCTTCCAAGAAATGATAACACCTCAAATAATCAGAACTTTCATTACTTGAGTCCTTCTTTATATATGGTGAATCTATATAAACTAAGTCATAATCTACATTATCTAAAACAAAAACATCCTGATTCGTTGAATTACATGGTTGATTAGAATTATGAACCGATTTATTTATTTCAAGAACAAACTTCTTAAAATGGTTTTCAAATGGGGTTTCCCATGTAGTTTTATTTCCAAAATTACGTTGAACATCTCTTGTCCTCATTTCAAGATTCTTCCTATGGAAAAGATTATACGGTCTTTTAATCATGCAAGATTGAAACAATGCGTTATAGGCAATTGCCTTTTTAAATCTTAACTCATCATCAATATATAAATTCTTTAAATCTTCAATGTTGTATATTACGCTGTCAATCCAAATATTCTCGTCATTCAAATAGTATATACTTTCAAAATTATCTGAAATGACAGACTTAGATTTCAGGCAGTCTTTAAGAATAAACATCACATCAGCATCTGTTAAGACCGTTTGATTGTTTGAAATAATCGAATCCCCAATAATCTGGTTAAATTGAAGTATATCATTATAAGTAACAGATTTATCCATTTTTTTAAACAAATAACTCACCATACCACTACCTCCAAAAGCATCTAAAACCGTGTCAAATTCTAAATCTTTAATACAGTCATAAATCCAAGGAAGTATTTTTCTTTTACTCCCTTGATATCTTGTTGTTGGAAAATTCTTTAATTCTTCTTGAATGTTCATTCAATTATATATTACAATTTTTCAATCAGCTCTTTTCTTACTACTTCCCAAGCCTTCAAATTGTCATATACAACTGCCAGTCTTAGAATACTGTGAATGTCCTGAATGAATTCTTTATCTTTCATTTTTTCTTCCATGTTGGCCAGGAATTGTTTTTTTGTTGGTGGGTTTTCGACTGAGAAATCCATATAGGCTTTGTAGCATTGAATTACTTTTTGTGTATCCACTTCGTGATTAGTTAATGCCCAATATAAGTCGAAGAGGTCACGTCCCTTACGGCGCTGGTATAATGCTCTGAGTTTAGTACCTAACAATTCTTCTAATTCATACCCGGTTAGATTACATTCACCTGTGAACCATGTATTTTCCACTTTGTAGGGGATTTCCTTTAATCCTAACACGTTGAAATGTTCACGGGTATTGATCTCAATTTTCAACCTCATGCTTATGACAGGCTGTGTGCTGGTTTCGAATCGATAAATTACAGTGTTGTTGTGAATGTGCTGTAAAACGGTTCTTTTTGTACCCAAAAAGGATGCTAGTCTCTCACGAATTCTTTTGAGTACAGCAACAATTGGCTCTGAATTAATTTGAACCAAATCAATGTCTTCAGAATATCGTATTTGGGGCTTTAGATAGAGCTTATGTAAGGCTGTACCTCCCCTGAAAGCCAACGATTTGTTTATAAGCTCATCTGAGAATAATTCAATTAAGGCTCTAGCAATAATTAAATCCTGTTCTACCTGTGCATCTGTAGGCCATGGTGCCTGTTCTTTCCACTCTTGTATGTATCTTTGGGGTATCATAAATCGCTTTCAATTTCCATATTAATTATTACTTTCCACGTTTCGTCAATCTCCCCATTTTTAGGTTTTTGGGTGGTTAACAAGACCGGAGATAGATTTCTATCTTTCAGATTTTTCGACAGTACTTCGGCTATTTTTTTTTCATCCAATACTTTATCCATTATGTAACCAAGCCGTTGAATTACGGGAGTATTCGGATATTTTTTGATTGTACGTGATAGTGAGGAAACTTTAATGGATTGAGCCAGTTCCTGTAACACGGTTGTGATACGGTTCAGACCAATCTTTTCAACGTAAGCTAATAAATCTAATGCGGTTAATTCAGGTGAGGATACATTTATATAACCTGCATCGGTTGTTTTTTGAATAATATCATCTAGTTCCCATGTGTTTTTTGACAGGAAGGAAATTTTTAATTTCTTGCTGTTAATACTTCGTGGTGCTGGTGTTTGAGCGATTACAAAATACTCCATAGGTTGCTGATGAGCTGCTCCGTATAAAGCAGAAGCGGATAGTAATGCCACATAATAGGGCTTGTTCAGGGACTTCATCAAATCATCAATGAACAAGTGGTAAGGGAGCATTCCTTGTCTTGAATATTCAGGAGTAATTATAGCATAGAAACCTTTCCGGATTTGTGCTACCTGTTTCTTTATTTTGTATCTGAAAAGACCTTGTAAAAGGGTTTCTTCTGATAAATCAAAATAGCTACGTAAATCGTCGAATGTGAAAGCATACCGACCTTTTTCCTGTAGCTCTACAAGAAATTTGTCCCAATTTGCATATTTGTTTTTTTCTTTCGATTCCGACATGTTTACATTTGCAAACCACTACATAATTTGTAGTGGTTTGCAAATGTAATAATTTTTTATTAAAGTTGATGTATGTGTAAAATATTTTTTGAGAATATAAGTTAAAAAATAAAGTTACTATGCCCAATAACAAAATAATGTGCTTTTGAAAAGTTTTTTTTAATTATAATAACTTTTTTTGCCATTAGCAATTATGTAAGTGTTTGAATAATTGGATTAAACACACTCCGTTTACACGAAATTCTAATAAATGCACGTCATGAAAAACTAATAAGTGCACATTAAATACTAATGATTAAATTGTATGGTTAGCGGGTGTGTAATACCTTAATGTGTGCTGGAAATTTAATGGGCTTTGAGGTCTAATACAAAATTTATTGTTTTTTTTATTGTTACTATAATCGGAAATATATGCAGTGAAACAGCCCATAACACCTGATTTAAAAATGAACTCCTTAGTTGTTATTGCTATTGCAAGTAGTTCAAATAATAGTAATCTAAATAAAATAATATTATCTTTGTCACTGTCTATGTTACGAAATTGCAACAAAAATACTTTAAATTTTCACAAACATTGATGAATGGAATAACTGGTGAACATAAATGAGGTAGTTAAGGATTACCCTTTCATGTCTGATTATAACCATTTTATTTCATTGGATGAGTACATGCGAATTAATGGAGAAGCAAAAAAAATGTCTCATATAAGACTTTCGAGCAGTTCTATAATTCGTATTTCGATTTGATTTATGAATATGTTTTTGGAATGATTCGTTCACACAATCAGACAAAGGAAATTGTGCAAGATACATTTATAAAGGTATGGTTACATCGGTCCAAAATTGAAGCTGAGCCTTCATTTAAAAGCATGGTTATTTAAAATCCCCAAAAATAAATTATTAAACGACATAAAAAGAATTTTCAATATCCTATTTTTGAAGACTATCTTATTCATTCCGAATATAATCAGTTTGTCGGCCAATCCGATCAGGAATTTGACTTGGAGTTATTCAGAATTGCTTTAGTAGAAGCAAAACAAAAATCCCCTCCAAAATGTAAATAAGTTTTCTTTCTGGCTTAAATAAAAGATTACCCTACCTTGAAATAGCATATATTTTAGGTATCTCTATGAAAACAATTAACAATCATATGAATTATGCTATAAAGCTATTTCCTAAAATCTAAAATCCTTGAAGAAATGAAGTTTTTATTTAATACACTACTTTTTATTTTGTTCCCTGTTTATGGATATACCTTAAACATCTCAGATTATAGATTTCATAACATGCCTGAGACATCATATTATGGCGGTATTCATAGCATTGTTAAAGATAGTATTGGCCGAATATGGTTTAGTGGGTATGATGCACTTTTTTTATACAACGGCAATTCATTTATTCAAATGAATGATTTTGTCACCAAGCTTTTACCTGATTCATATTGGGCATATGGACAGGTTGTTACAGATAGTTCAAAAAAATTATATGTAGGCACTAATCAGGGACTATTACGTTTCAATTATCAGACTAAAGATTTTGAACGTGTATTAGATGGAAATGTAGGTACAGTTATACCTGATAAAGACGGTAATTTGTGGCTCATCAGAGACAATAAAGTTCAATCTTTTCGTTCCGGGCACTTACCTTATATAACAAACTATCCTTTACCTTCAGACATTAATGTTTCCACATTAACATTAATATGTACCAATAAAAACGATATCTATATTGGGTCGAACGGAAAAGTGTACCAGTTAAATAAGAAAACAAAAAAATATCATTTGTTTACCGTTTTGGGTAATAACGATGTAATAAGAGATATAGTAGAATATAACGAGTCAACTTATATCCTCACTCATATGAGTGGTTTGTATGAGTATGATAATTCCGGAAAACTAATACAGCTTCACAGCCTCACACGCGAATACGGAAAATCGGCAAGTACAAAAAAATTATATCTTGATTCGTCAAATATCATTTGGGTGGCCACACAATCAGGACTTTTTCTTTTAGACCCAATAACATCAGAGCTGCGCCAGCTTCGATTTAACCTCCAAAATAAATACTCAATCCCTAATAATTCGATATGGTCTATTTATCCCGACCCGGATGGTGGTGTATGGATAGGAACTTATGGTGGAAAACTGGCTTACATGACCTACTTCGACAACAATATAAATTATTTTAAAGCGACTCCGGGAGGTCTGAATCATCCTATAGTAAGTTGTTTTGAAGAAGACAAAGATGGAAATTTGTGGATAGGAACGGAAGGAGGAGGAGTCAATTATTGGAATAGAAAGACAGGTATAACCTCATATTACACACGAGAAAATAATACTGGCGTAACATCAAATATGATTAAAATGTTACGTTACGATGAAAAAGGGAATACATTACGAATTTCAACTTTCAACGGAGGCATGGAACAGTTTAATTCTGCACAACGTCGTTTTATCGATATGCAGATGCAGCATCCTGTTACATCCCAGCAATTAAGTATTTATGATTTTGCAATGGAAGGTAATTCCGGTATTTGGATGACAAATCCAGATGCAGAGTTGATGTATAAGGACCTGAAAAGTGGCACGGTTAAAGTTGTTTCGTTATTCGATTCAAAGGGAATGCCAGTTAGAATGCAAATAGAAACATTGTTTCGTAGTAAAGGGAATAACCTCTGGCTGATAACTCATAAAGGAGCATACATTATAGATGTTAATACAAGGCGTATTGTTAAACACTATTATATAGAAAATGTACCTTATTCTGTAAACAATCTTAGTTCCTATTGTGTCACGTCCGATGCTGGTATTTGGTTTGGGACACATGGCGGAGGTATAAATAGATTGAGTAAAGATGGTAGTTATGTTAATTTTTCAGAAAAAGATGGACTGTTTGGTAAAACTATTTTCGGCATATTGGAGGATAGCTCTTCAAAAAATATCTGGTTCAGTACCAATGATGGATTATATTATTATGATAACAAAAATCAAAGTATAAATAAATCTCAAATAGACAACCTCAGGCTTTGTGGAGCATTTTATGTGCGGTCATGTTTTAAAACCTCAAAAGGGGAAATGTTATTTGGAGGAACTGATGGTTTCATAATGTTCACACCCGATAAAATAAGATATAATAATCAAAAGCCCAAAGTTTTTTTTACGGATTTATTAATCAATAATAATAAAATAGTTTCGGGAACTGAGACCTCTCCTTTGAAACAGGATATTTCGAGTCTGTCATATTCAGGAGACAATAACAATAAAATTGTATTATCACACAAGCAATCAAATATTGGGATATGCGTTTCTGCTAATAGTTATCTAAATGCAGAGAAGAATCAATATGCATATAGAATGCTTGGACTTTCAGATGAATGGAATCTGCTACCTGTAGGACAAAAAACAATACAATTTTTCAATTTACCGGCAGGAAATTATCGGTTTGAGGTTAAAGTTGCTAATAATGATGGATTATGGGGAGATGAAGCTTCTGCATTATATTTTGTTGTTCAACCGTCTCCTTTTTTCTCCATTTGGGCGTACCTTGTTTACGCCCTATTCCTGATGTATATAGTTTATTTTATATGGAGATACTTTACCAACAAAAAGATATTCGAGAATAGGATTGAAATGGAGCAGATAAAGGAACAGAACATGAGGAAACTGACTCAGGCACGCATCAATTTCTTTACAAATATATCGCACGACCTTAAAACTCCTCTTACTTTAGTTCTAGATCCGTTAAAACAACTTAAAGAATATTTACCTGAAGATAAATCGTTGAATTCATATATTTTGCTTATAGAGAAAAATGTTATTCGTATTCAGCGGATGATTGGTCAACTGCTTCAGTTCAGAGAAATAGAAAGCAAAAAGATCACATTTGATCAACAACCCGGTGATTTAGTTCAATATATTCATGAAATTTTTTCGTTATTTGAACTCTACGCAAATAAAAAAGGAATAGAAACCAACATAAATACCGAAGTGGAGGAATTTTATGCCAAATTTGATCATGATGCAATTGAGAAAATTTTCACAAATCTGTTTTCCAACGCTATAAAATATGGTTCAGAGAATGGATTTGTCGGAGTTAAAATTAATAAAATTACTATGGAAGAACTTGCTGATCTTTCATTGCCAGCAAGAATGAATGCAGAATATATCTCTATTGCTGTAACCAACACCGGAACAGAAATTCCCAATGATAAAAAGGAACAAATATTTGAATCTTTCAATCGGTTAACAACCGGGAAACTGGCATTTAATGACAGTACTGGCTTGGGATTAGCTATTGTCAAAGAGTTGGTAAACAGTTTGGAGGGAACAATAATACTACACTCAGCTGATTCTAAAGTTACTTTTACTATAATTCTTCCCTTCGAAATAAATACAGAAAAAACTGAAAGCAAAGTGGTTTCATATGAATATACAATTTCTGAAATAGATAATGTATTAGCAGAATCGGAAGAGATGAATTTACATGACAAACGAAGTCGTAAAACCAATAGTATTGTTGTTATCGAGGATGATCCTGACCTGAGAACTTATTTGGAGCAGCGACTGTCAGAATCTTATAATGTTTACACAGCTGCAAATGGTAACGAGGGCATTGCTAAGACAGAAAAAATTCATCCGCAAATAGTAATTACAGATTTGATGATGCCCGTAGCAACCGGATTCGAAGTTTGTCGTACGCTTCGATCCAATATCAAGACTAGTCATATTCCAATAATTGTTTTATCGGCATTAGGTAAAAATACTGAAGATAAGATTAAGGCGTTGGAATATGGAGCAAATGTTTTTGTGGATAAACCTTTTGATATGACTTTTTTACTCAGACAAGTAGATAACCTGATAAAAAGTCAAAATGAGCTAAAAGAGATGTACAGCAAGAAATTTATTGCAGAACCATCCAATGTAACGATATCTTCGATGGATGAGATGCTTTTGAAAAAGGCAATGGAACACATTGAACGCAATATGGATAACTGCGATTATAATGTAGAGTCTTTCGTATCTGATATGGCTATCGGGAGAACGCTTTTATATCAAAAAATAAATGATATAACAGGAATGTCTATCAAGGAGTTCATTATGGATATCCGTCTTAAACGCAGTGCTCAGTTGTTAAAAGAATCAGATTTAACTATTTCTGAGATCTCAGATTTAACTGGATTTGTTAACCCCAAATACTTCAGTGTTTGTTTTAAAAGACATTTCGAATTAACGCCCTCCGAATTTAAAAAGAAGTTGTGACAACTTCTTTTTTTTTTACGAATTGCTGTTTCTGAGCAATTCTGTACAAACTGAAACTATTTTTGAACAAACCAATAACCTTGTGTAAATACACTTTGGCTACTTTTGTTGCGAAGAAATCTAAAACTATCTTCGCCTTTAATCTTTAATGTTCGTTGAAGTATGAATCAAATTATAAATAAAAAAATACATGAAAAAAACACATGGGTATGCTACCATTCGAGCCCCATCTTCAAAATTTTAGCACAGCAAATGTAAACACAACACACAATTTAAATTATCTTAAATATACAAAAATGAAAATACACAGAAATTTAAAAAAACGCTTATTGATTGCGGCTTTGTTTCTTGTCTCGGCATTACAGATGTATGCAGTTCCACAGCAAGATCTTATTAAAATAAATGGGAAAGTTGCAGATGGAAAAGGTGAGGCTCTGGTTGGAGTTACAGTTCAGGTTAAAGATGGAAACACCGGAACAATTACCGATTTAGATGGGAAGTATACATTACAAGTCAATTCTGCTTCAGTTTTAGTTTTTACTTATGTCGGTTTCGTTGCACAGGAAGTTAAAGTAACTGCTTCCGGGGTTGTTAACATAACAATGAAAGACGACAGTGAACAGCTTGAAGAAGTAGTTGTAGTCGGGTATGGCACACAACGAAAAAAAGATTTAACAGGAGGTCTTTCAGTTGTTGGTAAGGAACAACTGGGAATGGTCACTACCACTAACTTGATGGATCGTTTGGTCGGTCAGGTTGCCGGCTTAAACATCACAACTTCCAATGCAGCGCCAGGGAGCGACCAATCTCTTCTCATTCGTGGTCAAAACTCAATATCGGCCAGTAACGACCCATTAATTATTTTGGATGGAATTCCGTACAGCGGTTCATTTGCCGATCTTGACCCCAATATTATAGAAAGTCTTTCGGTATTGAAAGACGCTTCGGCAGCGGCAATTTATGGATCTAGAGGGTCGAATGGTGTTATACTTATTCAGACAAAAAGAGGTGCTATCGGAAAGCCACAGGTAACTTATAAAGGTCAGTTCGGAGTTTCAGAACCGATGCAAAGAATTGAAGTAATGGGTCCAAATGAATTTATACGCTTCAAGCAAGATATAGGTCGTCTTAAAAACGGATATTCAGGCGACCAACTTGACCCCATTGCCGGAAATATCATAAGTGTCAGCGAACGCGAAAACTATGTCAGCGGTACAACCTACGATTGGCAGGATTTAATCTTCCGAACAGGAAATACAATGGATCACCAAATTGGAATTTCGGGAGGAACAGAAAATACTAAATACATGGCTGCCATTTCTTATCTCAACGAAGAAGGAGTTGTGTATAATTCGAACCTCAATCGTGCGAATATCTCTGCTAATATTGATCAAACTTTCAACAAATGGTTGACTATTGGTGTAGGAACTCAGTTTGTACAAAAAGAAACCGGAGGTATAACTCCAAATATCGAACATGCCATTAAACAAAGCCCTTATGGAAAATATAAAGATGCGGCAGGTTATTACGTTACTGAACCTATGGAGTATTCGCTTATTACCAATCCGATGATTAATGTGAATGCCGATCAGGACAGAATAAGCCGAAACTTTTTTCTTAATGCTTATGCCAATATTCTATTCCCGGTTAAAGGACTGAGCTTTAGAGTTAACTATGGTTATAATTATCGTAGCAGTTTTACCGGAACATATTATGGTCGTGACACCTTCGAAGGAAGAGAAAAAGCAGGTCTGGTAGGTGGAAAAGCAAGTATCAGCAATGGACACTATAACGATTATACTTGGGAAAACGTGCTTCGCTATGAACGCGAAATTGGTAGCCATAGGTTCGATGCAACCGGATTATTTAGTATGCAGGAAACCAAAAGCGTTTCATCTTCTCAAAGCGCAGAAGGTTTTGTGACAGATGATACGAGCTATTTTATGATGGGAACTGCCGAACGCAATCAAACCATTTCATCAGGGTTGTCAGAAACATCGATGCTGTCATATATGCTTCGTTTAAATTATGCGTATAAAGGTAAATATATGGCTACCCTTACCGGACGTACCGATGGTGCATCAGTTTTCGGAGAAAACAACAAATATGCATTTTTTCCATCAGCTGCAGTAGCATGGCATTTAGGCGAAGAGGGTTTTATAAAAGATAATATCAACTGGATAGATATGCTTAAACTAAGAACTTCGTATGGAGCAAATGGTAATCAGGCAATAACCGCTTACAGAACGATGGATCGTCTTTATTCCAAAGTTAAGTATATTTGGGGCGATGCCGGTACAATAGCGAACTCAGCCTATTTACCAAGCGATGGTATTGGTAACCCCAACTTAAAATGGGAAACAACTAACACTGCCAATATCGCGTTGGACTTTTCATTCTTCAAGGGCCGTTTAGGTGGAACTATCGAAGGATATATTTCCAATACACATGATTTGCTTATGACACGTACAGTACCTATTATGAATGGTTATAGTAAAATTTGGGACAACATTGGTCAAACTCAAAACAAAGGAATTGAAATTACTCTGAACACAGTTAATATAAAAAAACAAGGATTCGTTTGGAGCACAGATCTTAATTTCTCGTTAAACAGAGATAAAATTGTAGAATTACGTGGCGACCAAATCGATGATATTACCAATAAATGGTTTATTGGAAAGCCTTTGAGTGTTTTTTATGATTATAATGTAATAGGACTTTGGCAACAAGGCGATGAGTATTTTTACACCGATGCGAATGGAGTACAGAAGAATATACAAGCTGGAGCTACACCCGGTGCCGCCAAGGTAGAAGATGTAGATAAAAATGGATACATAGATGCTAATGACAAAAAAATTATTGGCTCAAAAATGCCAGACTTTACAATGTCTATGGGAAACAAACTTACATATAAGAATCTATATTTATCATTCCTTGTAAACGGTGTATTTGGTGTTTGGCGCGAAAACAATGTGGCTAATCTAGGATCTTGGGCATACGGAACAACCAATTATGTACATGGCGCGAACTATTGGACTCCTGAAAATACAGATGCTGATATAGTTTCTCCGGGTTATATAAATACGTTGGGACATGGTTTTTACAAAAAGCAAACTTACGTTCAAATCAAGAATATAACATTAGGTTACAATATTGATAAAAAACTAGTTAGTAAGTTGCATCTAGGTTCAGCAAATCTGAATTTGAGTATTAACAATTTGCATGCGTTTTCTAACATGAGACAGATTCTGAACTATGATAATGGATGGATGGCATCATATCCTACTGCCCGCTCATATATGTTAGGAATAAATATAAACTTCTAAATCAATATATATAATATGAAAATAATAAATTATATAAAAACAGGACTAGTGTTCATGTTAATGATCACAGTAACCGGATGTGAAGGTTTTCTAGATGAAGACTTAAAATCGGAGTTGTCGCCTAACAACACTTTAACCAGTACATATGGGTTTGAAGTAGGTTCTACGGGTCTTTATGCACTTGCTCGTGCCGAATACAACACCTGGGGAGAAGGCGATGCTTACATGCATGGAAATGCCTGTCCGTACGAAGCATTACAAGTTTCTACTGATATTGTAGAGGCAATAAATAGTGACGGCTCTTTGACTGCGTTTGCTAATCTTACACTTACACCCGAAGAAAGGTTTGTCGGTTCATATTGGAACTGGGCTTATAGCCTGATTTCTTCGGCAAACGAAATATTACTTTTTTCTGAGAAAAACACCAATTGGGATTCTCCAACAGACAAAGCGCGCTTTCAGGCCGAAGCTCGTTTCTTCCGCGCCTATGGCTATCGTACGTTAGTATATCTTTTTGGAGATGTACCGTATGTGGAGACTATATTGTACGATTTCAAACTCGATTTTACCCGTACTCCTAAAGCTGAAGTATTGGGCCATATAATAGACGACCTTAAGTTTGCTAGCGAACACTTATCTGATAACCCCGATGCGGTTAAGGATGGTAAACTTACAAAATGGGCAGCACTTCATTTGCTAAGCGAAATGTACCTGCTTCAAAAAGACTATGTTTCGGCTGGACAAGCTGCAAAAGCCGTTATCGATAGTAAGCGTTACGAACTAATGAAATCGCGTTTTGGGGTAAATAAAGCCAAACCAGGAGATGTTTTCAGCGACTTGTTTGTAGAAAATAACCAAAACAGGAAAAGTGGAAATTTAGAAAGCATCTGGGTTATACAACTCGAATACAATTCACTCGGAGGAGGTTCAAATTCAACCGACTGGACACGCAGAGCATGGATTCCTAATTATTCTTCGATTACAGGTTTTACGTTGGCTGATACTTTAGGGGGTCGTGGTATCGCGCAAATAGTTCCTATGAAGTGGTGGGTTGGTACTGGAGGCACTAATGCAACGGGAAATATTCCTGGTATTTTTAACACAAAAGATATCCGTAATTCAAATTATAACATCAAACGTAACTGGTATTACAACAACGCAGCTAATACTTCATTATATGGCAGCAAATGCAATATAACAGAAACAACATGGTTTTCAACTAAATCTCTATTCCCTGCATTGACCAAATTCTTTTACGGACGTGCAGAAAATGTGAGTCTAAGCGGAAGCTATAGAGATAGAATGAAATTTCGCTTAGCTGAAACCTACTTGTTACTGGCTGAGGCCTATCTTGGTCAGAATGATCCTGCAAAAGCTGCTGCTGCCCTCAACGAAGTGCGCCGACGAGCTGGTGAACCTGATATTGATGCAGCTAACATGACTATGGACGAATTACTTAATGAACGTATCCGTGAATTGGTGGGTGAAGAAAGCCGACGTTTTACGTTGGTACGGACAGAAAAATTACTCGACAGGGTTAGAGCTTACAATACAACAATAAAAGATAAGATTACAGAAAGAGATTTGTTGTGGCCTATTCCTCAATCTATTATCGACTCTAATCGAGATGTTGAATTTCCTCAAAATCCGGGATATGATAATTAATACTGGAAATTATGTGGAAAAACAGTCTGAATTAGAATGTTCATACAGTTTCCAAAACAAATAATTTTTGCTAAAAAATATATTATGAAACAATTGAAATTTATATATAAAATATTACCCTTATTGTTTGCCGGTATCTGCTTGAATGCATGCAGCAATGAAATTCAGGACATTCCAAAAGTTCAGGAAAAACTAGAACTTTCAGTTTCTTCTGACAGTATCGCTATTGATTTGGATAATCCGAAAGAGGTTGTTTTATCCTTTGACTGGAGTGAGGCACGAAAGACATCAGGTGAGAATCTTGTATTCTATACAACGAAACTGGACGTTGTTGGTAACGGTTTTGGTACATCTACAGCTATTATTAATTCAGAAGAAGATGGAGCTTTCAGTAGAAGTTTTACTTCAGAACAATTATATAATTGGATGATAAATAGATGGGGAGTGCCTTTAACAAAACCTTTTAAGCTTGAATTCAGGGTTATAGCCCAGTGGGAAGGCGGATCTGTTTTCGAAGCTCCCGAAGTTCGTACAATCACCATCAATGTGGCGGCTGTCAAAGAAGAAATTCCGGTACCGGAAAAGGTAACTTTGTCGGGAAGTGCATTGAACGATGCCATAATAGAGCTAAGTAAAACTATAGAGAATGAAAACAAATATGCAGCGTTAGTTAATCTAAAAGCTGGAGAATTAGTAATTCCTTTAGTAACAGCCGGAGATAAGCAGTATTACCTGAGTCCTAAAGATAGAGAAGGTACATTGCAAGATGGAGAAGCTGAGGCCGTAGAGCAACAAGCCGAACGTGTTGCTTGGAATATTACAACTGCGGGTGAATATCGTGTTGTTGTAGATTTTGAGAACTCTAAAGTTACTATCTACTCACCGGCTAAAGCTCTTGAACCAGCTGTTGTTTCCTGGTTAAAAGGTACCGAAGAAGTAAAAACTAATGTTACCGATTTATGGATGTATGGCGGTGGAACCGGTTGGGCTTGGAAACAAGGAAATTGTACTGTAAGTTTGGCCGATCCTCAGGTGCTTATTTATCAAGGAGCAGCTCTGACAAGTGGAGACGGTGTGAAATTCGTGGTATACGGCGAAAGTGATTTTAGAAATGTTGCATACACCTTCACGAACCCACTGACCGCAGAAAATAAACGCCAAAATCTAACTCTTGCTTTAGATAAATTGGGTGATTTGCATGGCGGCTTCGATAGCGAAACTCGAAACTCCTATTACAAACTCCCGGCGGGAACAAACTTTATTGTTTTCGATTTAAGAAATAAAACAATTCTGGCTCGTAAAAAGTAAGCCTGATATAATTATCTAAAAAATATTGCCGTATTGCTATGATATTTAATCAGTTTATGGTACGGCAATATTTTTCCATTTTCAAAAAGACTATAATTACTTCTAATATTCTAGTTATGAATAAGAAAAATCTGAAAAGTAATATATTGATTATTAGTTTTCTCGTTGCGATGTTTTGTTTTGTACCTTGTTCTTGCAAAACAAATCAACCCGATGACGATGATATCATCACGGGAACCTTGGTGAAAACAAAATACAATAAAACCAAAGTTCTTCGAAATCCTTTAAATGGCTGGGTAATGTATGCGTCAGGGAGTGCAGATGCAAGCTACTGGGATACTGAATTTTGGGTTTCAGACATTGCAAAAACCGTTAAAGTAAGAGATTATGCTTCTGCATGTTATATACGCACCAGCTGGGCTAGATTCAATCCAAGTGATGGAGTATATGCGTGGAGAGACCCTAGTTCCCAAATTGCAAAAATGATTAATGGAGCAAGGGAAAGAGGCTTGCCAATAGCTTTCCGCATTGTGGTTGATGGACGTGATCAGGGTATGAATACCCCTGAGTGGGTTTTTAATGCCGGGGCTAAGTATTATCTACAGGATGCAAATTATCCGACCAGAAGAACACCTTATCCTCAGGACCCGGTTTTCCAACAATATTATACCAAATTTATCAAAGCATTGGCCGAAGATTTTAATGATCCTGACCGTACAGCATTTATCGATGCTTATGGATTAGGTAAATGGGGTGAGGCGCATAATGTGATTTATGAAACAGTGGGAGAGAAAGTTACCGAAAATACAGAAAAATTAAAGTCTGAAGTTTTTGAATGGGTTACTGATTTATATAGCAAATCCTTCACAAAAGTACCTTTAGTTATCAACTATCATCGTGTTGTTGGTCATCCCTCAAGTTGGGGGTCGGCAAACGAGAACAGCGTAAATTTATTGAATGTGGCTATCAATAAAGGCTATAGCCTCCGACAGGATGCTTTTGGGATGAGTGATTATTACCAGACGTGGGAAAAGAATTTTGCAAAATCATGGAACTACAAACGTCCCATCATTATGGAGGGTGGCTGGATAACTGGTGGAACACACAGGTATTGGATTGATCCAAGTGGTAAATATCGTGAAGGACATCCGGAGGATGTAAGATTGGGTGAATATGAAGCCTCGAAAGAGGCACGGGTGAATATGATGGATTTCAGGGTTGGTTATGAAACCGAAACATGGTTTACAACAAGTTACACTCTTGTTCAAAATTTCGTATCCGAAGGAGGATACCGACTTTATCCTGATCAGATTTATTTACCTGAAAACGTAAATTCAGGACAGGAAGTGAAAATAAACCACCGTTGGCGAAACATGGGTTGGGGTTATTTCCCAAATAATATTCCGCAATGGAATTTTAAATACAAAGTTGCTTTTGCACTATTGGACTCTAATGGTAATGCAAAAGAGGTGTTTGTTGATACAATTTGCGAACCGTCAGATTGGCTAAAAGATAATCCCAAAACTTATGATTTTAAAGCTAAGGTAAATCTTCCAGCCGGAACTTATAAATGGGCTGTGGCTATTGTAAATACCGAAAATGAGAATAAACCGGCGATAAAGCTTGCTGTAAATGATGAAACAACAACAGAAGGCTGGGTTAAACTTATTGATGTGAAGGTGAAGTGATTACTTCTTGTGAAAAAACAACTGTTTAAAATAGCATTTACAAATAAAAAATCTGATAAACATAGATTTATATGATAAGATATTCGATGAAAATGAATTTCGTATTAGTTGTGTTGTTGTCAATTGTACAAACAACCATTGCTGCCGAACTGCTTGTCGAAACTGAAAGTTTCCAAAATAAGGGTGGTTGGGTGTTTGATCAGCAGTCGATGGATATTATGGGTTCGCCCTATTTAATGGCACATGGTTTGGGTAAGCCGGTGACTGATGCTACAACCGATGTTGAATTTCCAAAATCAGGAAAATACTATGTTTATGTTCGAACCTTTAATTGGACATCGCCATGGTACGAAGGTGAAGGTCCCGGAAAGTTCCGGTTAAAAGTTGGTGAGCAGAAACTTAGCGAATTGTTGGGCTGTAAAGGCACCGAATGGTTTTGGCAAAAAGCAGGTGAAGTTGATATAAAAAAAGGTAAAAACACAATATCATTGGTTGACCTCACCGGCTTCAACGGTCGGTGCGATGCCATTTACTTCACTTCAAACAAACAAGCCATTCCACCTTCCGAACCAGAAAAATTAGCTATTTTTAGAAAAAAGATGTTGAAGCTACCACTCGTACCGCAAAAAACACAATCGTTCGATTTTGTGGTTGTTGGCGGTGGAGTTGCGGGAATGTGTGCAGCTGTAGCTGCAGCTCGTTTAGGATGTAAAGTGGCTTTAATTCACAACCGGCCTGTACTCGGTGGAAATAACAGTTCCGATGTGAGAGTTCACCTTGGTGGTTCAATTGAAGTTGGTCGTTACAAAGGTTTGGGAAGAATAATTCGTGAATTTGGGCATACCCGCGAAGGTAATGCCAAACCGGCGGATATTTACGAAGATAGCAAAAAAGAGGAATTTATTCTGAAAGAAGCAAACGTGACCCTACTTGCGAATTATCAGGCAGTTGCAGTAAAGAAGGCAGGAAATAAAATTGAATCTGTTACTGTGCGCAACTTGGAGACAAGCGAAGAGATTAATATTTCTGCACCTATTTTTTCCGATTGTACAGGTGATGGAACCATAGGCTATTTGGCTGGTGCCGATTTTAAGATGGGGAGAGAAAGTAAAGCCGAATTTGGAGAAGAACTTGCCCCCGAAGTTGCAGATAAAATGACTATGGGAGCTTCGGTACAATGGTACTCTACGAACAAAGATAAAGAAATGATTTTTCCCGAGTTCAACTACGGTATAAATTTCAATGCCGAAAACTGTGAAAAAACAACGATGGGTGAGTGGAAATGGGAAACAGGAATGAATTTGGATCAGGTAAAAGATATTGAGCGTATTCGCGATTACGGAATGATGGTAGTTTTCTCGAACTGGAGTTTTCTGAAAAACGGATTGAAAGATAATCAAAAATTCTTAAACCGTGAACTTGGTTGGGTAGCCTATATTGCAGGAAAACGCGAATCGCGTCGGTTATTAGGCGATTACATTTTGAAACAAGATGATATTGATAAAAATGTTTTTCACGAAGATGCTTCATTTACAACCACATGGAGCATCGACTTACATACACCCGACACCATAAATTCGAAAAAATTTCCGGGAGCTGAATTCAAAGCTCAAACCAAACACATTCGTATTTATCCATATTCGGCTCCCTATCGATGCTTATATTCCCGAAATGTTGACAACCTGTTTATGGCTGGGCGAAATATTAGCGTTACACATGTGGCATTGGGCACAGTCAGAGTGATGCGAACTACAGGAATGATGGGTGAAGTAGTGGGAATTGCAGCTTCGCTTTGTAAAAAACACAATGTGACTCCACGTTTAATTTATCAACTGCATTTAGACGAACTGAAAGTGCTTATGGAAGAAGGAGTTGGGAAGAAATATGACTTGCCTGATAATCAGAAGTTTAACGAGCAAGAGCCTTTAGTTGCGCCCCGAATAGTGAAATGATTTTTTTGAGAAAATAGAAAAACTAAAAAATTTAATATGAAGCGCTTTTTTATATTAATCATTATTTTACAACTTATTGCTTCTCGGGTTCATTCGCTCGAAAGCAGTTATTCCAACTTAAAAAACGACACACTCACAGTCGGTAACAGTTTGATTGAAAGAACTTTTTTGTGGAATAATGGAAATCTAATTACATGTAAGTTAACAAACAAAGTGCAAAATATTTCATGGAAAAATTTATCACAAGTTCCCGATTTGTATATTACTAAGGGTCTTTCAAACACTACAAACGCCAAATTCAGTTCACGTAAAGTCATCGAAAATGCTATTCATCCGGCTTATTTGGAGGTAGTAATATCATTTACACAAAACGATTTAGATGTAAAAAGAGTATATCGTATTTTCGATAACAGTGCGGTAGTTGCTTGTGATACTTATTTGAAAGGCGCTGCTGAAAATATTTCGGGCGACAAACTATCGAATGTGGCTGATATGAAAAATATTGAGTTTGTCGAAGATATGAAAACAAAACAATCGGTGTCTATTTTAGATCAGATTCACTTTGAAGGAAAGCATTGGCAGTTGAAAGCAGTTGAGTTTTTTGATGTAACCGACTGGAATAATAACCTTGTAGCCGAACGAAATTTTATTTCGTATCGAAAAAATGCTTACCGTGGCAACTTGTTATTTTCGAAAAATGCAGAGCAACAAAGTGGCTTTTTCTTTTTGAAAGAAGCTCCATGTTCAAGTGTTCAGTTGGCATACTCAGGTGGCGATTTTACAGCCGAAGCCGGTCACGTTGCCGTTACCGGACTAGGGTTGACAATTGCCGACATCGATAACAATGATTGGACAAAAGCATATTCGTGTGTGCTTGGCGTGTACGATGGAACAGAATTAAACGGATTAACTACGTTGCGATTGTATCAAAAAAATACACGCAAACTATTACCAACTAGAGATGAAATGGTAATGATGAATACTTGGGGCGATAGAAGCCAAGATTCGAAAATAAATGAGAAATTTAGTTTGGTTGAGGTTGAAAGGGCGGCAGAGTTAGGAATAACCCATTTTCAAATCGATGACGGTTGGCAAACGGGTAAAAGTCCTAATTCTGCTTCAACCAAAGGTTCTTTTAAGAACATATGGGAAAAACCTGATTACTGGAAACCCGATTCGATAAAATATCCCAACGGCTTACATCCGATAGTGAAGCGCGGAAAAGAGCTGGGCGTTGAAATTTGCCTGTGGTTCAACCCAAGTGTACAAAATGATTATGCCGATTGGGAAAAAGATGCGCAGGCAATGATTGATTTGTACCGGGAATATGGAATACGGACATTTAAGATTGACGGATTGGCTATTCCAACTAAAAAATCAGAAGTTAACCTCCGCAAGTTATTTGATAGAGTTTTAGAGCAAACGAATAATAATGTTGTGTTTAATCTCGATGCCACAGCCGGACGGCGTGGTGGCTTTCACATGTTCAACGAATACGGAAATATTTTTCTCGAAAACCGCTATACCGATTGGCAGAATTATTACCCGTATTGGACGCTAAGAAACTTGTGGCAATTGTCGAAATATGTTCCGTCAGAGAAACTGCAGGTTGAGTTTCTGAATAAATGGCGGAATGCAGCGAAATATGGAAATGATGTATTCGCTCCCAATAACTACTCTTTCGAATATCTGTTTGCCACTACCATGGCAGCCCAGCCGTTGGCCTGGTTCGAAGGAAGCGGGTTGCCTCAAGAAGCCATGGACGTGAAAAAACTGATCTCCGGTTATAAGAAAATTCAGCACGACTTTCATTTAGGGACAGTTTTACCCATTGGCGATGAACCTTCGGGTAGGTCATGGACCGGATTTCAATCAATAAACGGCAAAACCGGTTATTTGCTCATTTTCAGGGAGAAAAACCCGGATAAAAAGGCTCAGGTTAAAACCTGGTTGGCTGAAAAAACAAGGGTCAAGTGCACGCCTGTTTTGGGAAATGCAAAGTCGATGATCCGAACCATCGGTCGGGATGGAATTATAGAAGCAGAGCTTGCCAACGAAAATGATTTTGTAATGTACAAATATGAAATTTTAAAGTAAACTATAATTTTTTACTGAATGAAAAACACGATTGTCAACATACTTTTCTTCTTATCTATTTCTTTCTCGCTTTTTGCACAACCTGCCGAAAGAGTAATTCAGGTGTTAATTGCACCGGATCATTCTGACCTGCTGTACAAGAAAGGTGAAACTGTAAAATTCAATGTTTCGGTGTTGAAAAATTCCATACCTGTGAAAGATGTTGCAGTACGTTACGAGATTTCGGAGGATATGCTGCAACCTCTTAAAACAGAAAAATGTACACTGAAAGACGGGACTTTGACCATTAATGCCGGAACCATGAAAAAAGCAGGATTTCTTCGCTGTCAGGTGTTCGCAACGCTCAATGGCAAGGAATATCAGGGAATATCAACTGTGGGTTTTGAAAGAGAAAGTATTGAGCCGGTTACAACCATGCCCGATGATTTTGTAAGTTTTTGGGAAAATGCCAAGGCTCAGGCTTCAAAAATTCCTATGGATATTAAAATGACGCTTGTGCCGGACAGATGTACCGAAAAGGTGGATGTGTATCATGTTAACATACAAAACTTCGAAATTGGAACTCGCTTATATGGGATGTTAAGTGTGCCCAAAAAAGGAGGACAATATCCGGCCATTTTAAAAGTTCCCGGAGCAGGAATCAGATCTTACACGGGGAGTGTTTCGGATGCAGAAAAAGGCTATATAATTTTTGAAATCGGTATTCACGGTATTCCGGTAAACCTCACAGGCGATATTTACACGAACCTTTACGAAGGTCCGTTGAAAGGATATCATACGTTTAACCTGGAAAACAAAGACAAGTACTATTACAAACGGGTATACTTAGGTTGTGTTCGTGCTATCGACTTTATTTTTTCACTACCGCAATTCGATGGAAAAAATTTGATAACGTTGGGAGGAAGCCAGGGTGGTGCTCTATCAATTGTTACCGCAGCTTTGGATTCAAGGGTTAAAGGATTAGTTGCATTCTATCCGGCACTTTGCGACTTAACAGGTTACCTACACGGCAGGGCCGGTGGTTGGCCGCATATGTTCAACAATCCGATAAACAATACTCCAGGTAAAATTGCAACAGCCCGATACTACGATGTGGTGAATTTCGCACGGCAGATCAAAGTTCCCGGATTTTATTCATGCGGTTATAACGATATGGTTTGTCCGCCCACCACTACTTTTTCGGCATTTAATTCAATAAAAGCGCCTAAAGAGCTTTGTGTAATGGAGAATACGGCACATTATGCTTACCCCGAACAATGGAGCGAAGCATGGAAATGGGTAGCGAGTTTTTTTAATAAATAATAATACAAGTTGATGAAAAAGTTTCTTTTGATAATAATCCCGATTTCATTGGGAATGTTACTCTACGCTCAAAAAAGCTATCAGGTAAAATCACCAGATGGTAAATTGACGGTTGTGATATCCGTAGGTAAAACTATTACCTATTCATTGTTTGACGAAACCCGGGAAATGATTTCACCATCTCCAATTTCGATGCAATTGGTAAACGGTGCAAGTTTTGGAAATAACTCAAAAGTTAAAACGGCTAAAGTAGTTTCAGCCGATCAGATTATTACATCCCCATTTTATAAACGCAGTAAAATACACGATTTCTACAATGAGTTGAACCTGAATTTCAAGAACGACTTTTCGTTGATTTTCAGAGCTTATAACGAAGGGATGGCATATCGTTTTGTTTCTACCGGGAAGGCAGATTTTATTGTAAAAAATGAGGAAGCTACCTTTAACTTCAACAAAGATTCTAAAGCATATATTCCATACGTAAAAACAAATGTAAAAACGATTGAAGGCCAGTATTTCAATTCCTTTGAAAACACATACTCATATTCATTGCTAAGCGAAATGAATCCCCAAAAACTGGCATTCCTGCCTTTGGTAGTTGAAATGGATGGTGGAAAAAAAATCTGTATCACAGAATCGGATCTTGAAAACTATCCGGGAATGTATTTGATAAATGATGATAAATCAACTTCCCTGAAATCCAATTTCGCAACTTATCCGGCTTCTACCGTGCAGGGAGGCCATAATGATCTTCAACAGTTGGTGAACCAGCGGGAATCATTTATTGCTAAATGTAAAGCTAAATCTAAATTCTCATGGCGTGTAATTATTGTTTCCGATAATGACAAAGAATTGGTCGGGAATGATATGGTCTACAAATTGGCAACTCCGTCGCGCATCCCGGATGTTTCATGGGTTAAACCTGGGAAAGTGGCCTGGGAATGGTGGAATAACTGGGGACTGTCGCACGTTGACTTTGAAGCCGGTGTGAATAATCAAACTTATATGGCCTATATCGATTTCGCTTCGCGTAACAACATTGAATATGTGATACTGGACGAAGGTTGGGCTGTAAATAAACAAGCAGATTTATTTCAGGTTGTTCCCGAAATTAACCTGGAAAAACTGGTTAATTATGCCCGTTCTAAAAATGTAGGACTGATTCTTTGGGCTGGATACTACGCATTTGAACGGGATTTGGAAAAAGTGTGCAAGCATTATTCTGAAATGGGTATTAAAGGTTTCAAAGTTGATTTTATGGACAGAGATGACCAACAGATGGTGAACTTCTACTACAGGGCGGCCGAAACAGCAGCAAAATATAAACTGATGCTCGATTTTCACGGGGCTTACAAACCTACGGGTCTGAACAGGACTTACCCCAATGTAGTCAATTACGAAGGAGTTCACGGGTTGGAGCAAATGAAATGGTCGGATATTCAGACCGACCAGGTGACTTATGATGTTACAATGCCATTTATCCGTATGGTAGCCGGATCGGTGGATTATACGCAGGGCGCAATGCGCAATGGCACAAAAAAGACATTCCGGGCTGTGAACAACGAACCGATGAGTCAGGGAACACGCTGTCACCAACTGGCCGAGTATGTGATATTTGACTCTCCGTTGAACATGCTTTGCGATAGCCCCACCAATTATGAAAAGGAACCGGAATGTACCGGTTTTATATCAGCCATTCCTACTGTTTGGGACAATACCATTTGCCTGAATGGCGAAATTGGTAAATATATTACAATGGCTAGGCAAAAAAATAATACCTGGTATGTAGGTTCGCTTACTAATTGGGATAAACGCCAGCTAACAATAAACTTGTCATTTTTGGGTGAAGGCAACTGGGAAGCTGAAATCTTTCAGGATGGGGCGAATGCCAATAACATTGCTTCAGACTATAAAAAGCAAATAATTGCTGTGCCTATTGATAGAAACCTGAACATTTCAATGGCTTCCGGTGGTGGATATGCTATGAAAATCTATAAAAAATAAATGCTGAATTAAATGAAAAACACAAAAATACTTTGCTTATTTCTATTCACAATTCTTCCTTTGCCAGTGTTGGTTTCGGGCGAATGTATGACTAACGTTTACGGGCGAAAGGTTCAATCGCTGAATGGCAAATGGGATGCAATAATCGATTTATATGATCAAGGAAGAAAAAATAAGATTTTCCTGAATAAAAAGCCACAGGGAAAAACCGATTTTTACGAGTATTCATTCGATAACGGTTTGGTATTGAACGTACCATCGGATTGGAATTCGCAAAATCCGGAGTTAAAATACTACGAAGGAACGGTGTGGTATGCTCGCAAATTCGATGTCCCGAAAATTGAAAACAAAAAGCTCTTTTTATATTTCGGAGCAGTAAGTTATCGGTGTCGGGTGTATCTGAACGGAAAAGAAATTGGAAGTCACGAAGGAGGTTTCACTCCTTTTCAGATTGAAATAACCAATCAGGTAAAAACAACCGATAATTTTCTGGTTTTGGAAGTAAACAATACCAGAACTCCGGATGCAATGCCCGCTATGGCTTTCGACTGGTGGAACTACGGTGGTATTACTCGGGATGTTTTTCTAGTATCTACCCCAAAAACATTCATCAAAGATTATACGATACAACTTGATAAATACAAAGCAGATAAAATCAATGCTAATATCCAACTTTCGGATAGTATTGCCAATGTTTCATTTCAAATTGAAATACCTGAACTGAACATCAAAAAATCGCTTAAAACGAACGAAAAAGGAGTTGCAGTAATTTCATTCAACGTAAAAAAACTGCAACGTTGGTCACCTCAGTTTCCAAAATTATATAGGGTTCTGTTTTGTTCTGAAAATGACAGCATTGAAGAACAAATCGGGTTTCGAAATATCTACGTGAAAGGTACAGATATTTATCTGAATGACAAACCGATATTCCTTAAATCGATAAGTATTCACGAAGAAATTCCACAACGAAAAGGTCGCGCTTTTTCGGAGACAGATGCAGCCATGTTGCTAACCGAAGCAAAAGCACTAGGTTGTAATATGATACGTCTGGCACATTACCCACAAAACGAATATACAGTTCGAATGGCCGAGAAAATGGGTTTTCTACTTTGGGAAGAAATTCCTGTATGGCAAGGAATTAATTTCGAAAACAAAGACACCAAAACAAAGGCCGGAACTATGATAAAAGAAATGGTTCAACGGGATAAAAACCGTTGTGCATTGGCGTTCTGGGGAGTTGCAAACGAAACTCAACCTTCTACTGTCCGAAATGATTTTTTGAAATACCTGATTAAATGTTGTCATGAAATTGATACAACTAGACTCATTACGGCGGCTTTCGATTTAGTTCGGTTTAATAAGGAAAAACAGGTTTTTGAAATGAATGATTCTTTTGTAAAAGAACTCGATGTGGTTGCCGTAAACAAATACATGGGGTGGTATCATCCGTGGCCGCTTTCGCCCGAAAAGGCCATTTGGGATGTTGCTCCCGACAAACCATTGCTTATTTCCGAATTTGGTGGAGAAGCACTTTATGGTCAGTCGGGCGACGAAAATGTAGCCAGTTCGTGGAGCGAAGACTATCAGGCTAAACTGTATAGGGATAATATCACAATGTTTGGTAATATTCCGAATTTAAGAGGCGTTTCGCCTTGGGTATTATTCGATTTCAGATCACCGTTTCGATTTCATCCTACCAACCAGGATGGTTGGAATCGGAAAGGACTGATTTCCGATCAGGGTTTCAGAAAAAAAGCCTGGTATATTATGAGAGATTATTACAAAACAAAGTAAAATACAGATAGAAATCAATAGATGAAAAGAGTTTTTATAATATCATTATGTTCGATTAATTTGCTTTTATCCGGTATTCAAGCAAAATCATTTAAGTCGGTCATTAACAAAGCACTTGAATTTTCGGAACAACAAAGCATGTTGTTAGCTCAAAAGTATGAGGCTCAGGACGGTGTATTGCCACGCTCGTTTGAAAATGGCAAAAATACAACTTCCGATTCCCGATGGTGGTGTAGTGGCTTTTTCCCGGGTACACTTTGGTATTTGTACGAAAATAATAAAAGTCCGGAACTGCTGAAATACGCTAAACTCTACACCAATAGAGTTGAAAGGGAAAAGTTTACTACAGATAACCACGATGTTGGTTTTATGTTATACTGTAGTTTCGGCAATGGTTTACGGTTGACGCAGGATAATCAGTATGCCGATGTGCTTCTAACCGGAGCAAAATCTTTGACCACACGTTACAACCCTAAAGTGGGTTTAATTCGCTCATGGGATCACAACAAAAAGAAATGGCAATATCCGATTGTTATCGACAATATGATGAATTTAGAATTGCTTCTTTGGGCTGCGGATTATTCTGGTGATTCTAAATTTCGTGAAATAGCATTGTCGCATGCCGACAAAACAATGATTCATCATTATCGTCCTGATTTTAGTTCTTATCACTTAGTTTCCTACGATACAATTTCGGGCTTACCACATTTGAAACAAACACATCAGGGTTATTCGAAAGAATCGGCATGGAGTAGAGGACAAGCATGGGGACTTTATGGTTACACTTATCTGTATCGGATTACTAAAGAAAAACGCTATTTGGAACAGGCTAAAAATATTGCGGGTTTTCTTATCAGTCACCCCCGAATGCCAAAGGATTATATTCCATACTGGGATTTTGATGCGCCCGAAATTCCAAATACAAACCGCGATGCTTCGGCTGCTTGTATAATAGCTTCGGCTTTGACTGAATTGAGCGACTTTGTTGATGCCAGAACGGCAAAAAAATATATGAAAGTTGTGGAAATCCAGATCAGAACATTGGCTTCGCCCGAATACACTGCCAATCGGGGTGAAAATGGTTGTTTTATCTTGAAACACAGTGTTGGAGCACTACCTTTTAAATCGGAAGTGGATGTTCCGTTGACATATGCAGATTACTATTATTTGGAGACTTTGACCCGGCTGAAAAGGAAACTAAAAAGAACATAAAATCAGAATGAAAAAACAAATACAGTTTTGTGGAATTTGTTTGTTGCTATTGATTGGATTTAAGGTTTCGGCAAAACACAATTCAATTGTACCGGGAGAACTTTGGCACGATAACAATAATGTGCATATCAATGCTCATGGTGGAGGTATATTGTATCAGAAGGGAAGGTATTATTGGTTTGGAGAGCATAAAACAACGGGAATGGGTGGAAACGTTGCCAATGTCGGGGTACATTGTTATTCATCAAAAGATTTATATAACTGGAAGGATGAGGGTGTTGCCCTTAAAGTAGCCCCGGATAACTCAGGAGCCGACATAGAAAAGGGATGTATTATTGAACGACCAAAAGTTATTTATAATCGGAAAACGGGCAAATATATAATGTGGTTTCATCTGGAAAAGAAAAATCGTGGGTATGAAGATGCACTCAGCGGAGTTGCAGTAAGTAATAAGATAACAGGTCCATATACATACCTGAAATCCGTAAGACCTAATGCAGGTTTTTACCCAATTAATGTACCGACAGGACACAAAAACATTATAACGGAAAGCAAGGTAAAATACAATGGCTGGAGTCTGCCTGAAAATGTCGACCCACTTAATATTTTGAAAAGAGATATTTCAACTGGCCAAATGGCTCGTGACATGACTTTGTTTGTAGATGATGATCAGAAAGCGTATCACATTTATGCGTCCGAAGAGAATAGTACTTTGCATATAGCCGAACTTACGGATGATTACTTGTCGCATTCCGGTAAATATGCGCGCTATTTTTCGGGCCTTTTTATGGAAGCGCCGGCAATGTTTAAATGCAATGGCAAATACTATCTTATGATGTCGGGTTGCACAGGCTGGAAGCCCAATCAAGCCCGGTCGGCTGTTGCCGATTCGATTTTAGGGAACTGGAAAGAACTTGGAAATCCTTGTTCGGGAAAAGAGGCTGAAACTACATTCCGATCACAAAGTAGTTTTATTTTTCCGGTTGTGGGTAAAAGGAATGCCTTTATATACATGGGCGATCGTTGGTCGCCAGACGATGCAATTACTGGGCGCTATGTGTGGCTTCCTTTGAAGATTAAAGATGAAAGTTTTATTATTGAATGGAGAAAAAAATGGTCGTTAGACGAATTTATAAAAGAATAATTGAATAAAAATATAAAAAAAAAATGAGCTTAAAAAGACAGTGTGTGAAATTCGTAGGTTTATTGTTGTTTGCATTGCAGGCGCTTAATCTTCAGAGTCAGACCCAGACAATCGATTTGTCTGGCGAGTGGGGTTTTCAAACTGATTTGATGGACTTTCGCAGAGCATCTTTGTCGCCCCGCTACAATCATAAACTGCAGGATAAAATTGTACTTCCTGCAATTACCGACGATTATCAAATTGGCTATAAATCACCCTATCGCTATATCGACCGCTTGACTCGCAAGTATGAATATATGGGTCCGGCATGGTATCAGCGCGAAATAACAATTCCCAAAGAATGGAAAGGAAAACGAATTCAGATTTATTTTGAACGTACACATTGGTTGAGTTCTATTTATGTCGACACTAAAGAAGTTAGCAAATTAGATTACATAAGTGTGCCGCATGTACATGATCTTACCAATTATGTAACACCAGGCAAAACCCATTTAATAACTGTTTGTATTGATAATCGTTTTCAGTATAATACTCATAAATGGGATCACGCACATACCGAATTTACTCAAATAAACTGGAACGGTATTTTGGGAGAAATGAAACTCATGGCTCTCGATCCCGTAAATATTAATGATTTACAGGTTTATCCATCCATAAGTAATAAATCAATAAATGTAAAATTGACAATTGACAATTTTACCAAAAAACAAGTTGATGGAAAAATTATATTCAACATTTCAGGACAAAATCTCAATTTATCAAAAGAGTTAATTTTTAGTGGAAAAGATTCCGTAATAGCCCTTGAAGATATTGTTCAGTTGGGAAAAAATATAAAACTATGGGATGAGTTCAATCCAAATTTGTACAGAATTTCCTGTAAATTGATTGCCGGAGTTAACAAAGCCAACTATCAACATGAAAAATCAACCGTATTTGGAATGCGCGAAGTGAAGCAGGGCAAGAATCATATTTTACTGAATAACCGCCCAATTCATTTACGTGGGAATGTTGAAAATGCTGTTTTCCCTAAAACAGGACACGCTCCCATCGATGATGCATCATGGGAACGTATTATGCTAATAATGAAAGATTATGGAATGAACCACATGCGTTTTCACTCGTGGTGTCCTCCGGCGGCGGCATTCCGAATGGCCGATAAACATGGGGTCTATTTGGAAGTGGAAATGCCTATGTGGGGAAAAGATGCCGAGATTGACGAGGCCAGATACGATTTCTTTCGCCGTGAGCAAAAAGCGATATTAAAAGAATATGGCAACCATCCTTCTTTCGTATTGTATTGCAATGGAAATGAGATTACCGGAAATTTCGATTTTATTGAAGAACTTACAGCAAAAGGTCGTGCGATTGACAACCGACATCTATATAGCGGTTCAACTGCACGAACAAGAGTAAAATCGGATCAGTATTATGTATCACAGCAAACGAATAAAGGTGCTGTGAAAGTTTACGAAGGATTGCCAACCACCGATTGGGATAGAAGTACCGAGTCTGATGTGGATGTTCCTGTAATTTCGCATGAATCGGGTCAGCGTTGTATTTATCCCAATTACGATGAAATTAAGAACTTTACCGGTCCGGTTGAAGCCCGAAATTTTGAAGTTTACAGAGAATTATTGACAAAAAATGGTATGCTCGATCAAGCTAATGATTTTTTCAGGGCTTCAGGCGCGCTTACGGTGATTGAATATAAAGCAGTTATCGAAGCTTTACTCCGTTCGGGAAAATCGGCTGGTTTTCAACTACTTTCATTAAACGACTTTCCCGGTCAGGGTTATGCTCCGGTAGGTGTTCTCGATCCGTTTTGGAATTCAAAAGGACTTGTTACGCCCGATAAGTTCAGAGAGTTTTGTTCACCGATAGTTCCATTGTTACGTTACTCGAAAAGTTCGTATTTCAATAATGAAATTTTTAAAGCCAAAGCTGAGGTTTATAACTTTAGTAATTCGTCTCTTAAAAATGCAAAAATTAAATGGGAAGTGATTGATGCTTCGGGAAAAGTATTGAAAAATGGAATACTAAAATCCCAAACAATCCCAAATGATGCTGTGTCGCCTGTCGGAGAACTGTCATTCTCGCTAACAGGCATGGTGTCTTCTCAAAAATTGACTGTTCGGTTGAACATAAACAACGCCATAAAAAATAGCTGGAATATTTGGGTTTATCCCCAAAATACAGCCTTACTTACAAGTACCGATGCTGTTTTGTACACTGCTGATTATAATGAAAATGCCAAACAGTATTTAACTCAGGGAAAAACAGTTGTTCTTTGTCCGAATCCGGCAAAGGTAAAAGGGCGAAAATCAACATTCCACAATCACTTTTGGAATCCGATTATGTTTGCCTGGGCACCAAAAACAATTGGTTGCCTCATTCAAAATAACCATCCAATATTCGGAAAATTCGAAACATCGTATCATACCGACTGGCAATGGTGGGATATTCTCGAAAATGCTAAGGTAATTGAAATGAAAGATGCTCCGGAAAATTTGCGACCTTTTATTCAGGTGATTGATAGTTATGATAATAACGAAAAACTGGGCATTGGTTTCGAAGCTAGAATCGGACAAGGAAAACTTTTGGTTTTGGCTGTTGATACTCAAAAAGATATTGATAACCGTCCAGCAACACAGCAACTTCTGAAAAGTGTAGACTCTTATGTAAAAGGAGATAAATTCAATCCGGAAATTCAGGTAAGTGATTCACTTATTCAATCATTTTTTCTGACTAAATAGAAACAGTATAAAACAAAACAGTAATGAAAAGATATTTATTTGTTTGTATTGCTCTGATTGTTTGTTTTTGTATTGATGCTCAAGAATTCAAACTAACAGAGACAGCTTCAATAGACCAAATTTATGGATTACAAGTGGAATCCGAATCACTATTGCCAATGAACGATTTGAATATTGATTTGGGATATACGTTGTATCAGGCTGATATAAAAATAGAGTCGGAAGATGCAGTTTTTGAAGTTGAAAATGTGAGAGATTTTGCCACTGTGTATGTGAATGGAGAATTGCAAGGAGAACTGAATGATGGAAATAAAAAATTACTTCTTCGTGTAAAACCGGGCAATTATATTATTCAGCTATATGCCGAGAATATTGGACGAATTACATACGGACCAGAAATTTTGGATAATTCGAAAGGGCTTTTTGGTGAGTGTTTTGTGGATGGTGAAAGTGTGAAAAATTGGAAAATTACAGAGCTAAAAGTTAGAAATTGTAATACGGTAAATTTACAATTTACTGAAAATAAGCTAAATGTGCCGAGCTTTCACAGAGGAATTTTTGAGTTAGATGCCGTGACCGACATTTACCTCGATGTAAATGGACTGGGCATGGGCGAAGCATGGGTGAATGGCTGTTATATTGGCTCCTATTGGGAAGCCGAAAAGCAACGAACAATTCTGATTCCAGCCTCAATACTCAAAAAAGGACTCAACGAAGTTGTGATTTTTGAACTTAAAAATAACAGACATGAAACACTTAGGCTTTCAAAAATTCCTATATTCAATTAATCTGAAGAATCAATATCAAAAAATAATCATAAAACGAACACATGAAACGTCCATGTTTAAATAATTATTAATACATAAATCAATGATTATTTTAATATGGTAAGTTCCATCTGACAAATAAAAAAATATAAACAGATGAAAAGAATAAGTATAATTTTCGTATTTGCGATGCTTTTATGTACTGTATTTTCGCAAAACAAGCAACTGCCTCTTTACAAGAATGCTACTAAACCAATTGAAAAAAGAGTAAACGATCTTGTTTTGAGAATGACATTGGAAGAAAAAGTTATGCAACTGAACCAATATACGCTTGGACGCAATGATAATAAAAACAATATCGAAGATGTGTTGAAGCAAAAACCGGCAGAATTAGGTTCTGTTATTTATTTCAACAACGATCCCAAACTTCGTAATGAGGTACAACGTCAATCTATTGAAAAGTCACGCCTGGGAATTCCAATGATATTCGGCTACGATGTAATCCATGGTTACAGAACCGTTTATCCAATTCCTTTGGCACAAGCTTGTTCCTGGAATCCGGAATTGGCCCAAAAAGCATCAGCTGTGGCTGCTCAAGAAGCAAGAATGTCGGGAGTAGACTGGACATTCTCGCCCATGATTGATGTGGCACGCGATGGCCGTTGGGGGCGTGTAGCCGAGGGATACGGCGAAGATTCATATACTAATGCCGTTTTTTGTGTGGCGGCAGTAAAAGGCTATCAGGGAGACAATATGGCTGATAATAAAAAAATAGCAGCATGCCTGAAACATTATGTGGGCTATGGAGCATCGGAAGGAGGACGCGATTATGTATTTACCGAGGTGTCGCCTCAAACACTATGGGACACATATATGTTGCCATACCAAGAGGGTGTTAAAGCTGGTGCTGCAACGCTAATGAGTTCTTTCAACGATATTAGCGGGATTCCCGGAAGCGCAAATCATTATACAATGACAGAAGTTTTGAAAAAACGCTGGAAACACGATGGATTTGTGGTTTCTGACTGGGGGTCAATAGTACAGCTCATAGCACAGGGAGTTGCAGTAGACAGAAAGGATGCTGCACTCAAGGCATTTAAAGCCGGAGTTACAATGGATATGATGAATGGCTGTTATGATAAGTATTTGGTAGAATTAGTGAAAAAAGGTGAAATTTCGAAGAAAGAATTGGATGATGCTGTAAAACGGGTATTGCGTGTAAAATTTCGGTTAGGTCTTTTTGAGAATCCATATACTCCTCAAACTACTGAAAAAGAACGTTTTTTATTGCCTGTAAGTTTGAAAATTGCAGAGCAATTGGCCGAAGAATCAATGGTATTGCTTAAAAATGAAAATAATACGCTGCCATTGAAAGCTCATTCGAAAATAGCCGTTGTAGGCCCATTGGCAAAAAGCAAATGGCATTTGCTGGGGTCATGGGCAGCACATGGAAATACGGACGATGTGATATCAATTTATGATGGGCTGGAAGCTGAATTGGGAAAAGACTCGCAATTGTTGTATGCCGAAGGATGCGGATTTGATGGAAATGATACATCAAAATTTGCCGAAGCGTTGAAGACAGCAGCAACATCGGATGTAGTAGTAGTTTGTTTGGGTGAAAAGAAAGACTGGAGTGGTGAAAATGCATCGCGTTCTACTTTAGCATTACCTGAAATACAGGAGAAGCTGGTAGTAGAATTGAAAAAAGCGGGCAAACCGATTATTCTACTCCTCTCAAACGGACGACCACTCGAACTAAACCGCCTGGAACCCTTAGTCGATGCCATGGTGGAAATATGGCAACCAGGCATTATGACTGGGAAAGCCGTAGCTGGAATACTTAGCGGACGAGTAAATCCTTCGGGAAAACTTGCCATAACTTTCCCTTATTCCACTGGACAAGTTCCGATTTATTACAACCAACGAAAGAGTGCACGACCTCATCAGGGCAAATATCAGGATATTCAGACCACACCGTTGTACGAATTCGGTTATGGTTTAAGCTATACCACTTTTGAATACGGAGACATTAAAGCAAACTCCCAAAAAGTAAAAAAAGGAGACAAACTGGTGGTAGAAATTCCGGTAACCAATACTGGTGATAGAGATGGAATGGAGACAGTTCACTGGTTCATTGCCGATCCGGTTTGTTCAATTTCGCGGCCGGTAAAAGAGCTTAAGTACTTTGAAAAAAAATCATTAGCAAAAGGAGAAATCAGGATGTTCAGCTTTGAAATAGACATTAACCGTGATTTCAGTTTTGTAGACGAATCAGGAAACCGCTTTGTGGAACCCGGCGATTTTTATGTGATTGTAAAAGACAAGAAAATTAAAATTGAGCTGACAGATTAAATGATTTGAATCAGCCGATTTCTCAAAAAAAAGAAATCACTTTAAAAAGTATAATATGAAAGAAAATCACCTTTTGTCTTCTTTAATCATAGTTTTTATTGCTCTTTGGACAAATGTCCTGACAATACAAGCTTCAACAAACAGTGTTTCTGACGATGTTTGGGAACTCGAAATTGTGAAGAAAAGTACAAATGAAGTGGTCGTGAGTCGGGTTGTTGCAACAAATACATTTCCTTTGGAAGGATTGGAAGGTAACATGGAGTATTTTGCCAGGGTAAGAACAAAAAACTTTGTTTATTCCGAGTGGATAATATCGAATGTTTTCACGTATAATCGCGCAACCGGAATCACACCAAGTAATTTCAATCAGGAATTCGTTGCTCGTGCTGAAAAAGGATGCCTGATTATTTCTTCAACTGTTCCTCAGCATATTAATATATATGGTATTAATGGTTGTCTAATCCAATCTGTTTACGTTAAAAATGGAGAGACTGTAGTTGCCGGACTCGAAAATGGAGTTTATCTTGTAAATAACCGGAAAATTATCATGAAATGAGATAAATGCCATTCTATTGTTATGTGGTAATCGAAGTATTCGTTGCTTTTTTGTCAATTATGTACAAACTGAAACTATTTCTGAATAAACCAATAACCTCGTACATTTATACTTCGGTTACTTTTGCAATATGGATGATCAAAATTTATCCATTCCTTAATTTTAGTACCGGTTTGAATTTGAATAAATTTATGAAAAAGTATTGTTCCCTATATCTTATAATAATATTCGTATTTTCATTTATAACATCATCGATCCTCACGCTGCAGGCTGCAAATGATTTTCATGCCTACTTACTCAAAGGAGGACATCAGGGAATTTCATGCGACAAATTGTTGTTCACTGAAAAATCATTGACTGTAGAATTATGGTTGAATTTAGATGCCGGAGCCAATACCGATAAGGTCAATATTGCCTCAACCATGGGTGATGGGAAAACCGGGTTTATTTTGA
Organism: uncultured Paludibacter sp.; assembly: GCA_963678465.1. Lineage (GTDB taxonomy): Bacteria > Bacteroidota > Bacteroidia > Bacteroidales > Paludibacteraceae > Paludibacter. The sequence continues at coordinate 1,069,206 of OY782858.1, read as the reverse complement.
GCATAAGGCAAAATACTGCACATTCGAATGCTTTGGAAATACGGTTTTTGGCAAAGACTCCATCACAGGCAACCATTCCTTTGTTTTTGCCAATGAATGAGTTTGTAGGGAAATGGGGACACATGGCTTTTGTAATTTCCGAAACCGAAGGCAAAGCATATTCGTACCTGAACGGGGAACTTTATGAAACTATTGATGCTGCAGGTGGATGGATCGGCAATAATACAACCACAAATCTGGAAATTGGTAACTGGTGGAGCGACCCGAAGCCACACGGAGGCATAGCTGATTTTCGCATTTGGAAAACTGCCCGCACAGCTTCGGAAATAAAAGAAAATTTCAATAAACATCTGACAGGCAACAATCCGGGATTGTACGTCAACTATACCTTTTCAACTTATAACCGGACCGTAGCAAATGAGGCTGGTTCGGGAAACCCCGGGTTATGTAATCCTGAGTCCGGTTGGCAAAATTATTTTGGAATCGAAACCCTTGCAAAAGCACCGGCTAATATTTCTGTTAATCAAAATGTTCTGTCCTGGCAAGGTGGCAATACAGTAACGGCAGACTCAGGTATTTCGGGTAATTATGTGATGAATATCGAACCCGAAGCGCAAAAAATGTATCGTAATCCGCTGAATGGATGGGTTATTTACGGTAATGCAAACGTAGCTACAGATTTCTGGACAAAATACGACAATATGACTGTAACCGGACTCAATGAACTTGTTAGAGTTTCGGATTATGCTACAACACTTTACATTCGTTGTAGTTGGACTTCGCTCAATCCCACGGAAGATGTTTATTCCTGGGATGCCGACGATAAATTGAAAAATTTAATTGCTCAGGCGCAGCTCAGGGGCTTGAAACTGGCTTTCAGAGTAGTAGTTGACAGTAGAGATAAAAGTTCCGATTTTTCACCGGCGTATGTAAAAGCAGCTGGTGCACAGGGTTTCACTTCCGGAACTAACAATGCCCGTTGGACACCCTATCCTGATGATCCCGTTTTTCAGGAAAAATACACAAAATTTTTAAAGGCTTTTGCTCAAAAGTTTAACGATCCTGATGTGGTTGAATTCGTTGATGGTTACGGACTTGGGAAATGGGGCGAAGGACATTCCATGAAATACATCAATAGTGCAAATCGTGAAAGTGTATTCAAATGGATTGTAGACTTATATGTTTCCGAATTCACAAAAATTCCTCTGGTAATAAATTATCATCGCCTGATAGGAGCCGAACTTGAATGGGGGTCGGCCGACACCAAGTCGGAAACTCTGTTAGATTATGCTGTGAATAAAGGCTTTAGTCTCCGCCACGATGCTTTTGGTATGACAACCTATTATGGAGCTTGGGAAAAACAATACGCCGCAAAATGGAATTTCAAACGCCCGATAATCATGGAAGGTGGTTGGGTTACTGCTCAGCACGATATTACAAAGGATCCACGTAATTATCAAACGATAGCAGATGTAAGAGTCGGTGAGTACGATGATTCGCGGGAAGCGAAAGTGAATATGATGGATTTTAGAATTAACGAAACCGGCTCGTGGTTTAGCGACACTTATTATCTTGTCAACAACTTTATTGCCGATGGCGCTTATCGGTTATATCCTGACAAATTATCACTTCCAAAGTTAGTTTCAAACGGTTCGCAAATACAGATCACACATCGCTGGAATAATTTGGGTTGGGGATATTGTCCAACTAATATTCCTCAATGGAATCAAAAATATAAAGTTGCTTTCGGTTTATTAGATGTAAACGATAATGTGATTGCCACTTTTGTTGATGACCAGACCGATTTGTCGAAATGGATAAAGGGAACTCCGGTTTCATACCTGTTTAATCCACAAATAAATGGAATTTCTACAGGCAAATATACCTGGGCTGTGGCCATTGTTGATAAATCCAAAAATAACGAAAAAGGTATTGACATTTCGGTTCAAAAAAGCATGACCGCCTCCGGTTGGATGAAACTTTTTGAAGTAAATGTCAGATAATCACAATGTGGATTTTTTTGATTTAAATGTAAAAGTATATTCATTAATTTTTGTGTCATGAAAACTAATAACTCTTTTTCTTATTTCATTTTAGTCGTTTCGTTTTTAACAACCAGCCTTCAGTCTTTTGGTGCAAAAGGCGATTTTGGTGCATGGGAACTCAAAAGCGGACATGGTGGTATGTCATGCGGAGTAGTTGATTTTACTGAGAAATCAATAACAATAGAATTCTGGATGTATTTGAATTCAGCTGATGTGGAAAAGATTACTATTTTAGGTACTTCCGGTACTGATGCTGGATTTTTAGTCAGTGTCAGAGCAAATTCAGCCAATACAGGTGCTTTGGAGCTAAGATTATTTGCAAAAGACACCCAAAAAAACACAGCGCATTTTTATATTCCCCGCGAATACTTTGTAGGTAAATGGGTACATATTGCCTACGTTATTTCTGCCGAAGAAGAAAAAGCGTATGCCTACGTTAATGGAGGCTATTTTGGCGAAAAAAATGCTTTAGGAGGTTATTATGGTAACAATACAACAGCACTTGGTATCGGGCAATGGTGGAGCGACCCAAAACCTTACGGAAAATTAGCAGATATCCGCATTTGGAAAATTGCCCGTTCAGCAGACGAAATAGCCCAGAACTATAACAAACCCTTAACCGGAACAGAACAAGGATTATACGCTTACTACAATTTCAATGACTTCGCCCAGATTATAACAAATGTGGCGAATCCTGGTACTAATAATGGTTCATTAGCTCCATCAGCTACCTGGAGCGATGTGCATGGCTACGAAGTGCTTTCAGCTATGCCAACAAACGTGGTATTAACAGGTAATACACTTAGCTGGAGTGGTGTGGCAGAGAGTTTTGAATTTGAAATCATTGAAAAAGAGACCGGTAATGTTGTGAAAACTGATGTTTCAACCGGTAATTCTTATTCACTAGCAAACCTGAGTCTTGATGGAAACAAAGAGTATTACGCAAAGGTAAGAGCTAAGAATACACTGTTTTATTCGAATTGGGCTACAACAGATTCGAATATTTCGGGTGTCGATAATCCGGGCATCCATAGATTAACTGTACACACCGACAATAATTCCATTTTTATTAATTCAGATGTTGCCCGCAGTCTTAATGTATTTTACATGGATGGACGACTGGTACGCTGTGTTGATTTATCGGTGGGTGAAAATGTAATTGACAATATGTCAAAAGGAATATATCTGATTGACAAACAAAAAGTAGTAGTTTATTGAGTTGTTTGTCATTTAGAAAATTGAGACAAAATGCGTATACACGACTTCAAATTAGATACTTAAAAAAAATAAATATGAAAACATTGAAAATAAAACTTCTACCTCTATTTCTATTTCTTTCACTTTGCTTTACAAGTTATGCCGAAACAATTAAAATTTTGGCTATCGGGAACAGCTTTTCCGAAGATGCAATTGAGAATTATTTGTACGAACTTGGAAAAGCAGATGATGTTACTTTAATTATTGGCAACATGTATATTGGCGGCTGTAGCCTGGAAACACATTGGAACAATGCCAATAATAACAATGCAGCCTACGAATATCGCAAAATAGTGAACGGAGTAAAGTCGAACACAGCGAGTACAAAGTTGGAAACAGCAATTGCCGATGAGGATTGGGATTACATTACTTTTCAGCAAGTAAGCCAGAATTCAGGGATGTACAGCACCTATTTTCCATACTTAACTAATTTGTTGGCTTATGTAAAATCGAAAGCTACTAACCCGAATGTAAAATATGCATTGCACATGACCTGGGCTTATCAGCAAAACTCTACCCACTCAGGTTTTGCCAATTATAATAAGGATCAAATGACAATGTATAATTCAATACTTGATGCAGCAAACCGTGCCGCCACAGCTGAAAACATCAGTATTATTATTCCTTCGGGAACAGCTATACAAAATGCACGTACCAGTTTCATTGGCGACAATCTTTGTCGTGACGGATACCATTTGGATTATAACATTGGGCGTTACACAGCTGCATGTACATGGTATGAGAAAATAACCGGAATAAATGTCCTCAACAATACTTATGCCCCTGCAAGCCTATCAGCTAAAAGCATTGAAGTAGCTCGCAAGGCAGCACACAGCGCTGTGCAGAATCCAACAAGTATTACAGATGTTATTGTTGAATTAGAACAGCCAACAGGTAATTTTAATGCATGGAACATTACCACTGTAGGTCATAATGGGCTTAATAGTGGCATTCTTGCATTTCCTGAAAAAAATATGACTCTGGAATGCTGGCTTAATATTGATGATGCAAGTGGTACCAATAGTGCGGGTGTAAATATAATATCTAACCGGCATAATGGAAATCAGGGCTTTTCGGTGAATTTGGCAAACAACAGTGCAACCAGTAAAGAAGATGTACGATTTGTTTTTAAAAACACAAAAATTGATGGAACTTCCGATCAAGCTTTTGCACTTTTTCTACCTCGTACTGCATTTTCGAATCAATGGGCGCATTTAGCTTTTGTAATTTCTTCGGATGAGCAAAAAGCCTATGCTTATCTGAACGGCGAACTGTACAGCGTAATTGAAGATTTTTATACAAGCTGGGTAGGAAATCGAGTGACAGATCAGTTGTGGATAGGACGCTGGTACACGAACAGTCCAACATTTTATGGCAAAATGGCGGACATCCGTGTTTGGAATGTAGCTCGCACGGCAGATGAAATAGCCGAAAACTATAACCAACGCCTGAAAGGAACAGAAACAGGCTTGTATGTCTATTACAACTTCGATAATTTCGATCAGTCCATCATTAATGTAGCTAATCCAGGAACTAACAATGGTTCTTTGCTTCCGGCTACTACGTGGACAAATATGCACTCTTACGAAGTACTTTCCCAAAAGCCAGTAAATCTGGCTATTGCAAACAATCAGCTTACATGGGAGGCCGAAGGTGAAAGCTGGGTGGTGGAGTTTGTTGAAACAGCCAGTAAAACGGTGTTATTGAGCGAAGTGGCTGAAAATACTTCGTTCTCACTCCAAAATCTAAACTTACCAACAGCTTCTGAGTACTTTATAAGAGTGAGAACTTTTAACAATGATGTATATTCAGATTGGGCTTCAGTAGATGTTAGCATAACCGGCTTGTCCGGAGTAGAATCAGAAAAAATGACTATTTCGACAGAGGGGAATCGATTGATTGTTAATTCCGAAATAGCTCAACCTTTTGATCTGTTCGCTATTGATGGTCGTTTGGTACGTTCGGTAAATTTAATTGCTGGCAGAAATGAAATTAACGGTCTTGCAAAAGGGTTTTATTTGGCAAAAAAGCAAAAAATATCGATAAAATAATCTGGAAAAGAATCATATCTAATTAATAATAATTTAAAATTTCGTATTATGAAAAAAATGTACTTTTTTAATCGTATGTTATTGCTGGTTTCGGCAATATTAATGACGGGTGGACTTTATGCACAAACCAATTCTTATGCGTGGGATATGTCAGCAACAAGACCTGGGGCTACCGATGGAATATCTTGTGGAACGCTTGGATTTACAGAAACAGATATTACGATAGAGCTATGGCTTAATATACCAACTTCCAACTTCAATAATGGAGTAACAATTGCTTCAACAAGACATGATGGAGTGAAGGGATTTAGCCTTGATGTGACCAGCGATGGCAAACTAAGGGGCTTTTTCCGGAATGACAATGGTGATAAACTGAATGGCAGAACTGATTTTGTTTTTCCGTTTTTCTTTGAAAAAGCAGATATTGTTGATAAATGGGTACATATTGCGATTGTTTTCTCGTCGACGAATAATATCGCACGTAGTTATTTGAACGGGGAAGTTTATCAGGATTTGGTAAAGACCACAGATCCGTATGAACCTTATAATATTGGATGGATTGGAAACGGCACGGGTGCCTTACGTTTAGGATACTGGTATGCTGCAAGTGCAAAATTTTATGGAAAAATAGCCGATTTCCGTATTTGGTCTGTGGGTCGTACAGATGCAGAAATCAAAGCTAATTATAATAAAAACCTGACGGGCACTTCTGAAGATAATCCGGGATTATACCTTAATTACAGATTTTACACTTACGAACGTGGCTTTATTAATGATGCAAACCCCACTGTTGCTACAAACAAAGGCTGGTGTAATCCTGAAGCTGCCTGGAACACTTATTACACGCGTGAAACACTCTCTTTGCAACCACAAAATCTTTCTATCGCTGACGGATTGCTTACCTGGGATACAAGTACTGGAGCTTGGGAAATAAATGTATATAAAGCAGATGACAACACCTTGGCTTTCTCTGATACAATCAATACAAACTCACTATCGCTTAATAGTATTGAAGAATTATCAGAAGGAGTTACATATTTTGCAAAAGTAAGAACTCAAAATAACGGTTTTTGGTCAGGGCAAGTTACTTCAGAACCATTTACAGTTACAAAAATATCAACGGGTGTTGATAAAATTGAGCAACAAACGACTGTTCGTGTAAGCAATGGCTCATTGATTATTAATACTGAAAATTCTCAAACTGTCAATATTTATGCTGTTAGTGGACAATTGATCCGACGTATTAATATAGTTGCCGGAGAAAACATCGTATCAAACCTTCCTAAAGGCATATATTTGGTTGATAATCAAAAAGTAGTTGTCAGATAATAAATAGTTGCTTTCTGAAAAAAATACAATGGGGCAAATGAAAAATAATGCCCCATTGTTTTATTCAATAACGTATGGAAAAAAAAGGTACACTTCTTTATTGGCTATTAATCATAGTAATAAGTTCTCTGAATTTAATTCCGGCAAAAGCAGGTAGTGGCGATTATGGCGCATGGAACCTAACTACTGATCACAATGGTATGAACTGCGGTAATCTGAATTTTACCGAAAAAGAACTTGCTGTAGAATTCTGGATTTACATTGATGAGCAAGATGGAAAAAACACAGATGGAACAGCTATCATAAGCAACAGGCATGATGGAAATTATGGATTTACCGTCAGCCTGAATAAAAATACCAATAATCAAAATAAAATTGATCTTCGTTTTTGGTTTAAAACGGTCAATGATGCCATCTACGCCATGTGGATACCTCGTGAAAATCTTTCAAACAAGTGGAATCATATAGCCTTTATCATTTCATCAAAGGAAAAAAAGGCATCAGTTTATTTGAATACGGAACTGTTTAGTACAATCGATAATTTCAATGGGGACTGGAAAGGAAACATCAAAGCGGATGGTAGTAATGTGGGTAATTTATGGTTGGCTTCGTGGTATACATCTCCAAAGCTTAATGGTAAATTAACCGATTTCAGGGTGTGGAATAAAGTAAGAAGTATTGACGATATTAGGGCTGACTATAAAGAAGTACTAACAGGAACAGAACCCGGATTGCAAAAATACTATACTTTCGACAATGAAATATTTGCGCAAAAGCCAGTAAAACTTGTAATTGAAAACGACCACCTGACATGGACTGCCGAAGGTGAAAGTTGGGAGGTAGAAGTACGTTCATTGATCGACAACTCTGTTTTGAAATCGGAAACCGTATATGAAAAATCGTATTCGTTGGTCGGTTTAGCTCCAAACAGTATAGTGTATGTGAGAACATTCAACAACGGATTTTATTCGGGTTGGGCATTTAAGTCGGACATTATTAAGGTTGGTTGTGTGGGCGATAGCAATACTTATGGAGCGGAAGCCACCGATCGGTCACAATATGCGTGGCCTGTACAAATACGTGGCATGTTGGGTAATAAATACGAAACCCGAAACTTTGGTGTTAACGGAGCGCTTATGATGAACCACTTAAATGATGCATGGAAGAATAAAACTGCTTATAGCGACAATAAATCTTATGATCCAAATATTATTGTAATTGCGCTGGGTACAAACGATTCGAAAGATGGCTATTGGGATGCCGTGAATTTTAAAAATTCATACGTCGATTTGATTAATGAGTTCAAAAGTTACTCGGCAGAACCGGAAATTTATATGGCTATACCCATCAAAGCGTATAGCAGCACATGGTCTATAAACGATCAAACAATACGGGAAAAAGTAATCCCAACTATGAAGGAGATATCAAAGGAAATGGGACTTCCTCTTATCGACTTATATTCTGTAACAAATAATATCGCGAATTTAATGGCAACCGATGGGATTCATCCCAAAGATGACGGTTTGCGAATAATGGCACGCAAAATTGCAGATATTATGCAGCTGAAAAAACCGGTAATTGAAACAAACAGTGGCACATCAACAAACACGTATGCAGAGTATTATTGGTATAAAGACAATACGCTGATAACCGGTGTAAATACGAACAGTTACACAGCAACCGAAACCGGCAATTACAAAGTTGCAATTAAGCTCACAAGCACTACCAATGATGTTATCGTATCCGAACCAATTGAGATTACCCAGCCTAACACAGTATTGTACGCAAAAGGAGATTATCCGACGTCGGTTGTGCCAATGTATGGGTCAGATAATTTGACTGTTGTTTCTTCTTCCGATTATATCCGGGTGACCAATGCATTAGGTGCTATATTGTCACTTTATGATATTGGAGGACGATATATAAAAGAACTAAAACTAACATCGGAAACTGGACTGGTTAGTATTTCTTCATTACCCAAAGGTTTGTATTTGTGTAAAATTCGTAAGGACCAATCAGTTTTTACTACTAAGATACTAAAATAGATTTTGTTAATACTATAAAGGCTTTAAAATTAAGATTATGAGAAAAATCATACTTGTCATAGTAATTCTATCGGCTATATTAAATACATACGCCCAGTCGCATTTGGATAAACGTATCGATGAACTGATAAATTCCATGACTACCCAGGAGAAATTGGAACAAATGTATAATAACCGCACCAGCTTTGGAGGAACACCGGCAAATTTACGGCTCGGAATTCCGGGGTTTGTAATGGGCGATAGTCCTCACGGGGTTCGTCTTACTTCCGATCGTTATGATCGTTCAGCTACCGCTTTTCCAACCGGAATAGCTATGGCAGCCACTTGGGATGAAAATGTGGTTGGCAAAATAGGTGAATACATGGGACTTGAATTTTGGTCATTCGACCGTCAACAGGTATTAGGTCCGTGTCTCGATTTGGTACGCGATTCGCGCGGAGGACGTACTGCCGAGGGCGGAGGTGAAGATCCGTATTTGGCAGGTCATTTGGCAAAATCATTTACCATTGGTATGCAAAAATATCCGGTAATTGCCACTCTAAAACATTTTATGGGCGAAAGCATGCAGTCTAACCGTTTAAAAATGGATGTGATTGCCAGCCAACGATGGTTGATGGATTTTTCTGGATATAATTTTAGAATTCCAATACAAGATGCCGGTGCTATGAGCATTATGGGATCATATAATAAAATCAATGGAGATAAAGCTGCCGAAAGTAGTATATTGCTAAAAACAGTGCTACGTGAACGTTGGGGATTTCCGTTTTATGTGGTTTCGGACTGGGCTAATATTGATGATGCACGAAATGCTGTACGTGCCGGAACCGAAATATGTATGGGTTCATCTATTTATGAGGCCGATTTGCCATCTTTGGTTGAGAATGGTCATGTAACTATGACGCAAATTAACAATGCGGTAAAGAACATATTGAGGACTAAAATACTGAATGGTATGTTAGATTATTATCCGTCAGGTAATGAGTCGAATGCAAAATCGGCTGCAATTACTAGTTTGAACCTATTGGCAGCTCAAAAATCAATCATATTACTTAAAAATGAAACCTCAGGTGCTAATCCCATTTTGCCTCTTCGAAAAACAGGAATTAAGATAGCTCTTATCGGGCCTAATGCGATAGCCGAAAACCTGAATTGTTCTGGAAGTAGCGCTACAAATCCACCTTATGCTATTAGTGTGAGAAAAGGTTTAGAAGATAAAATTGGGAGTTCCAATATTGTTTATACTAAAGGTTGCGATATTAACTCAACATCTAAAACCGGTTTTGCCGAAGCAAAAGCTCTTGCAGCTGATGCCGACTATGTGATTTTTGCCGGAGGATTGGATAATACACAAGAAGGCGAACAAAGTTTTGGTGTGCATAACGACCGCGTTGGAGGCTCATTTGCATTACCAGCTATACAACAAGAACTGATTAAAGAGTTGGCAAGTGTGAATCCAAACCTGATTGCAATAATACAGAGTGGCGGTGTTTGTACTTTCAACGATTGTTTGTCTAATATAAAAGGATTTATATATTCATTTTATGCGGCTCAGGAAGCCGGACATGCCATTGCCGATGTCGTTTTCGGAGATTACAATCCAGCTGGTCGGATGCCACTTTCAATGCCTATGCAGGATAGTGATTTCCCTGAATGGAAAGAAGAAGTGTTCCGTAAATTCGAACTGAATTTGGATGGTGGTTACCGTTGGTTAGATGAAAAAGGTATTTCGCCCCGTTATGCATTCGGATATGGTTTGAGTTATACTACTTTTGCCTATTCAAATCTTCAAATGCCTACGGAAATAATTGCGGGACAACCTTTTAGCATGACTGTTGATGTGAAAAATACGGGTTCACGAGCAGGTGAAGAGGTAGTTCAAGTTTATTTAAGTGCACCAATGGACAAAGTGTGGATGCCAAAAAAAGAGTTGAGAGGCTTTAAACGTATAAAACTAGAGGCTGGTGAAACTAAATCAGTTACATTTAATTTTTGTGCCGATGATTTTTATTATTGGAATCAAACCGGGCGAAAATACGAAGTACAAACAGGTACTTATACTTTCCGTGTGGGTAGTTCCTCCGATAATCTGCCGCTATCGCAACAGTTAACGTTTAAGTCTGGAACAGGAAAGCCTGATTTGCGCGTTACTCGTATATATACAATGCCGCGCTATCCACTTATTGGACAAAAAGTGAGTTTTTATGCCTTGGTTAAAAATCAAGGAAATGCGGCCACCACCTCAAGTACAGCATATTCGATTTTATTTTCTGTTGCAGGGCAACAAGCAGCAACTACAGGTCAGACTAAGACAATTATCGCTCCGGGGCAAGTTCAGTTGATAGGCTCTGAAGGAGTTTGGACTGCAGAAACAGCTGGCAAAATGCAAATGCAAGCTCAGCTATCATTTGTAAATGGAAGCGTGGAGTGGGACATAAATAATAATTTATATACAACGGATGTCGAAATTTTCGATCCGGTTGATGTTGCATCTCAATATAAAAATCTGGCATACCTGAAAGATGTTACGGTTTCTTCCGAATCAGGAAAGTATTTTGGAAAACAACTGGTAGATGGCGATTTGTCTACCCGCTGGGATTCGGGAAACAGCGTCGAAGAATCGACAGTTGTAGATTTGGCAGCTTCGTGCGATATTGACAAAATAGAATTGTTTTGGGATACTGATTATGCTAGGCAATATATTCTGGAAAAATCTGCAGATGGAATAAATTGGACTGAATTAAAGAAAGTTACAACAGGTGCGGGTTCGGCAGAATATCATAGTTTTGACCAATTTGAAACGCGTTATATCCGTATTCGTTTTACGGAGAGAAAAGCAGGTGCAAGCAAATATTCATTGAGGGAAATACGAGTATTCGGACACGAGAAGGAAAAAATGCCGATTGCAAGAGTGATGTTGCAAGAAAAGACAGTATTACTACCCCATGCTAAAACTTATGTAGATGGAACTGCCTCAGTAAATGCTATAGATGGTGAACTTAGCTTTCAGTGGCAACAAGTCAGCGGACCGGTACAGGCAACAATACTATCTCCAAATTTGCCATTGACCGAAGTAACTTTCAATACAGAAGGTACTTATATGTTTCGTTTAACTGTGTCTAATGGCGTTAATATCGCTTTCAAGGATTTCTCTATTGCTGTATGTTATCCTACCGCATCCAATGATTTGGCACTTAAAAAAACAACTTCCGCATCGTCTTCAGAAAAAATAAATATGTATCCGCAAGCAGCTGTTGATGGCAATGATAACACACGTTGGTCATCGGCACAAAAAAACGGAGAATGGTGGCAGGTTGACTTGCAACATCAGGTTAAACCTACTCTGATTTCTATGCTATGGCATAATGAGTATGCAAAAAAATATAATATACAAATTTCTATTGATGGAAATACATGGCAAAATTATGCCGTAAACGATGCATTTGCCGGAGGCACTTCGACTAATAGCAACTCAGGGGATGTGGTCGGACGTTATGTTAGAGTAAATTGTGTTGAACGGTCGGGTCAATGGGAAGCCTCAATAAAGACATTTAATTTGTATGGAACCTTCTTTACAAATGACAATCAAATCCCGGTAGCCAGAGTTCGCCATTATAAACAGGATAATTATTTTATGCTAGATGCACAAGAGAGTTCGGATGCTGATAATGATGGTTTAACTTATGCATGGTCACAAATAACGGGTCCCACTTTTGTAACAATTGAGAATCCAACTAATTCTATTGCCAAAATATCAGAGTTACAGCCCGGCTCTTACTTTTTCAAAGTAACAGTAGACGATGGAAAAGATATAGATTTTAAAATACTACATGTTGCCGTCGGAAAAAATGAAACACGAATAGTTTCAACTGCTTCTGATAATGACTCTAATCGGTTGTCGATTTTTCCTAATCCGGCAAAAGACCATTTGTTTATTAAAGTAGATAATGCGACCAATGCTTTGATTAAAATTTTTGATACGAATGGGCGTGAACTTTTTCAGCAAAACTATACCGAAAACAACCCGGTTAATTTGGTGATAAAAGGTTTTCTGTGCTCAGGTATTTATTTCGTGAAAGTAATAGAGCAGAAAGGTATTTTAGTGAAAAAATTCATGATAAATTAGCTTTAATGGCTCCATTGAATATTTTGTGATATATAAAAGTTATGTTTTAAATTTAATAAATTATGCTTTATGAAAAAAGCCAGTTTTCCATCCCGTATGCTGCTAATTTGTTTAGTAGTGTTTTTAACAAACACATTTGATTTGTATGCTAATGAAGATTTTAAGGCGTGGGAATTCAAAACCGGACATGCCGGAATAGCATGTGGTAAACTTAACTTTACCGACCATTCGCTTACTGTAGAATTTTGGATAAATATGACTCAATCAGCTGCAACGACTGAAAATACGAACATTATTGAAACCTTCGGTGATCCTTATGGATTTGTAATTAACATCCGAAAAAATTCAACCAAAAACAATGCGTTGGAAATGAGGCTGTTTGCCAAAGACCGACAAGCAACTCCCCAAGGTGTGTATTTTTATATTCCTGCTGATAAATATACTGATAAATGGGCTCACATTGCTTTTGTAATATCAGAAGCAGATCAAAAAGGGTATGTTTATGTAAATGGAGAACTTTTAGGTGTGACAAATGCAGTGGGTGGGTATTATGGAAATTTTAAAGCAGATGGAATTACAGCAAGGGCATTAAATGTGGGAGGAGCGTTTTGGAGTAGTCCAAAGTTTCTTGGTAAATTAGCTGATTTTAGAATATGGTCGGTAGCGCGTTCGGCGCAGCAGATAAAAGATAATTATAATAAACACATAGAAGGAAACGCAACTGGTTTATATATTAACTACAAGTTTTTAACCTACGAACGAGGTTTCATTAACGATGCAAATCCCACTGCTACAACAAACAAAGGCTGGTGTAATCCAGAAGCAAGCTGGAACACGTATTATGCAACAGAGAGTTTGTCAAATTACCCTAGAAATGTAACACTTTCTAATGGTTTGCTTCAATGGAATACGAGTGCGGGAGCCTGGGAGGTGGCTGTATTTAAGGTAGATGACAATACGAATGTTTTTACAGATACAATAGCCACCAATTCAATTTCTCTGAGAGATATTGCTGAGTTGGGTGTGGGACTTTCTTACTATACAAAGGTTAGAACTCAAAATAACGGATTTTATTCTAATTGGGTAACAACCGAAAATTTTTCAATTGACAGGTATTACAGATTCAGTGGAAACGGAGCGTGGAATGACCCATCTAATTGGGAAAAGTCGTATGATAATGTAAATTGGATAGGTGCTGATGTGGTTCCATCATCCGCTTCTGCAACAGCAATTACAATTCAGAACGGTCAGTCGGTTGTTGTTAATAATGATATGACAGCCAATAGTGTGACAGTTAAAGCAGGTGGAAATCTGATTCTAAACGAAGCAGCCAATGTGAATATCAGCTCGTTGACACTTGAAAGTAATAGTGGTGCAACAGCAACTTTGCTGGATAATTATTCCACACCAACTATTAGAGCTACCGTGCAACAATACGTTGACGCCGGACGCAACTGGTATGTCAGCTCTCCGGTAAGTGTTGCGTCTTATACTGTTTTGGACAAAGGGACATCAGTTGTTGAATTCAATGAAGTGACAAAAAACTGGGACCCTGTGGCTTCCGGAAATCTTACTCCGGGTAAAGGGTATATTCAGGTAGCTTCTGCCTCACAGCCAGGTTCTTCGGGGACAATTGTTTTTGCCGATAAACTCACCAACTCAGGCGATATTACTGTACAGCTTACTCGCACAGAATCAGGAAGCAGTAGAGGGTTTAATTTAGTCGGAAATCCGTATCCTTCCTATTTGGATTGGTCGAAAGTAGCCGCAGCAAACCCTAACGTATTGCCTACGGCCTGGTTTCGCACAAAAAAAACAGTTGAAGCTGGCGGGGGATACACTTTTGCAACCGTAAATGTCAAAAACGAGACTCCGATTATTGTAAATGGAGATGCTAACACCGCAATCACTAACTATATTCCGCCTATGCAGGCGTACTGGGTACGGTTAGTTGAAAATCCGGTTTCAAACAACTTTACGGTCACTAATGCCATGCGTGATTATCCTGACAACACCGAAAACAAACTTAAGTCACCGAGACAAAACAATATAAAAATGATTCGCTTGCAAGTTTCAAATGGAAACTCTACTGACGAAACCGTACTGTATTCCACATCTGCTGCCTCCGATAGTTATGATAGATACGATTCTCCGAAAATGAGCAACAATTCTTCTATTGTCCCTGAAATTTTCACACAAATAGGTTCAGAAAAACTTGTTATAAATGGTATGAATGAAATAAAATACGATACAGAAATTCCACTTGGATTCAGCACATTGCAAGCCGATGACTTTAGTATTAGAGCTTTTGAGCTCAATAATTTTGATAGTAATACCATAATTGTACTTAAAGACAATGATCTGAAAACCGAACAAGACTTAACCAATGGCACAACATACAACTTCAAATCAGGAATAACAAATACCGCTTATCGTTTCAGTTTGATTTTTAGAGTTAAGGGTACAACTACTGAAGTAACCAATAGTCCAGATAAAATAGATGCCCGGGTATTTGTAAATACACAAAATCAGATAACCATAGTTGGTCCTGAAAAATGCATATATAGAGTTTATAATACATTGGGACAGAAACAGCTTGATGGCATACTCAAATCCACAAATCAGTGTATTGACAAGCTTAATGTTTCAGGAGTTTACTTTGTTGAATTATCCACAAATGGTCATAGAAAAACTATAAAAGTAGTAATCCATTAAAATCTAAATATATGAAGAGCACAGAAAAAATCACAGAACGACTGATATACAACCGTCCTGAAATAGTTTATGTAGAATTAGATAATGAGATTTCGTTGGCATTAGAATCTTTACCTCCAGCAGGCCCAGATGAAGAATATCTGAAAATTCCAGACTATTTTAATAATGATCCGTTTAAATCTAATTTAGGTTAATATAAATAAGTTCACTATCACTCACTATTAGTTTTTAAGTTTAGAAAGAATGTCGGTTAATTTTAGGCATTCTTTCTTCTTTGCTTAGTTGGTTTGAAATGTCGAAGATAAGTAATGACAGCGAAAACGACTTTAAAAAATCTATCCTATTGGTGATATTTTAATTGATTAAGCAATTATAATTAAAACAGAATGTATAAAATTGCGTAAATATCCTCTCTTTAATCAATTTACATAGAATTGATTAGTTTCTGATGGTAGTCGGTATCTTTTAAACTCAAATATTATGATGGGAATTTTATATCAAATTTGGTCTTATGGAAAAATTCACAAATCTATACTTTGACGAAATAGAAAAACAAATTAAAGAGATTGAACGAAATGAAAAAAATGAAATAACTAAATCCGTTCAAATCTTAATGTTTCTTGAATCTAAACTAGAGGAATTAAAAAGTTTCATTGTACAATACGATTTTAAAACGGAAGAGGAAGAAATAATGTTTTTCAAAGAAATAAAGCCGAAAATAGTAAGTAAGCTCATCTATTACATGTCTGTTTACAAGATTGAAATAAATCGTCCCAAAGGGAGCTGTTCAATTATAGAGACCTATTTATTGACAGAATTGGATCTGTTGAAACATTACTTTGATTGCAATATTGAGATGTATCATTACTATCGAACGGGCGGTACTCATTTCGATAAGATTTACTTTTTGAGAAACCGGGATGCTGACATTCCGATGAATATTGCCTGTTTTTATTTCGAGCGTGATGTCAGGTTCTCCACTGTATACGACTATAAAATAGCCAAAATCATGGCAAATGATTTATTAGAGTTGTATATCAAATCACAACTTACAAGATTGAAAGAAGATGCTCTAAATGAACATGAATTTGATACAGAGTTTAAAGCTCGTGAGACCTGGACCGCAAGTAAAACGGATTTGGCGGAGTTAATTTATGCATTGGATACATCAAAGTGTATAAACCATGGAAATATAAAACTGAAAGCAATTACTTCTTACCTGGAGGATGTTTTTAATATAAGTATTGGAGATATCTACCGAATTTATTTAGAAATCAGGGAGCGAAAAGGGAGTCGAACTCAATTTCTTGACCGATTAAAAGATAAACTGATAGAACGAATGGATGAGGCAGATAATGATAATTAAAAAAGGAATAATAGACTATAAAAAAAGAATATATAAGGATAAATATTGAAATAAAACTAAGATTCTGACATAACGTTCGCTGAACGTCTCTCACGAAAATCGGCAGTTTTCAAAAATACAGACGAGACTAAAAGCAGAATGTTCATGCATGCTTAAAGTATGCGTGGGCTTTTTCTGTTTCGTCTGTGGGTATTGCCGATACCTCGTGAAGAACAGTTATAAGTCCACGTTTTTTTTATACAAATCACTAACATTACAAGCATGAGAGAACTAATATTATACACGACTGTTTCGTTGGATGGCTATTTGGCTCCAATTTATGGAGGATTTGATATGCTGACTACAATTTCAAATACGGAACGGGAAGATTACGGAAAGAATATGTTTTATAATTCAATTGACACGGTCATCATGGGCAGAAATACCTATTACGAATTGTCATGTATAGATATCGATATGCCATTTAAGGATAAAGAAATATATGTGGTTTCTCAAAAATCGCTGGGACTTCATAACGAAGTACGCTTCATAAAAGAGAATGCTATAAACGAAATCAGAAAGCTCAAAGAGCTTGAAGGCAAAAATATCTGGTTGATGGGTGGAGGTATTTTAACCGCTTCTCTTTTAAGGTATAAACTGATTGATAAAATGATTATAAATTATCTGCCTGTCATGCTTGGTGACGGAATTCCCTTGTTTCCCAAGTACAAGGGAGAATCCAAATGGGTACTGGCTAAAAAACAATCTTTCGAAAATGGCATTTTACAGGCTGAATATCAGATTGTTTGAAGAAATAATTCAATTAAAACAGATTTCAATTGTTCCCAAGCTTTTCCCAAGTTTGGGACAAATATTTCAAGCCACAATAGGTAAATACCTAACGGTATTTTAAGATTTACTACCCAGTAATATTGCTAAAAACAATAATTACATTGTGAACTTTTTCCGATAAATCGGAATTTTCGTTGTTTCTACTATGTATTTGCATATTTTTCAGTACCGATCTCTGTCCTCTTTCTCCCAAGGAGAAAGAGGACAGAGTCGTATTTCCCAAGTTCGTTTTATCGTCAAGATAAATTTTCTATTGAAAAACCCTTTACAGACTATGTTCACAGGTCGAATAGCAAAAAAACTTTTCCCAACTTGTGCTTTTATATCTTTCATTCTTTTCAATTTTGTCCATTATAAATCATAACCATGGAGTTTATCCTGATTGTTATCGGGAGACTTCTGGTTTTAAAATCTAACAAAATGGCAGAATTCAACATTGCACTTCAAAAAACTTTTGTTTACGAAGGTGGGTACAGTAATGATCCCGATGACTTTGGAAGTGAAACCTACAAAGGAATTTCCCGGGCTTCGCATCCAGTATGGAAGGGCTGGGTTATTATCGACAAATACAAAAAACAATCAGGTTTTCCTGTGATACTCGATAGAGATATCGAACTACAAAAACAGGTCGAACTTTTTTATCTGTATGAATTTTGGTTGCCTTTAAAAGCAGACCAAATTCAGAATCAACTATCAGCCGATTCAATTTTTGATTTTGCAGTAAATGCAGGAATCAAAACATGTGTCCGATTGGTACAAACTGTAGTCGGTACAAAAGCCGATGGAATTATCGGAGAACAAACACTTGGAAAAATCAATTCTATCGATTTCTGCTATATTCAGTCAGCCTTTACCGTGGCTAAAATAACTCACTACATATCGATTATCAAAAAACGCCCTACCAATAAGAAGTATTTGTATGGTTGGATAATACGGGCATTGGAATATAATGAATAATCAATATGATTATCGTTATATTACCTATTCATAATATAAAATTGAAAATTAGGGGCTTTGCCCCTTAAACCCCACTTACTCTTTTTGCCTTGATGCAAAAAAGTAAGCAAAAAAAATCAAGACTGCGCCCGCTTCACTCGAAAAACTGGCGTTCGGAAAGCTAAAATCCCCAAACTCCTCCCCATGGTCGTCAAACAGCGGGTATTTTCGCGCTTTCCTCACTTGTTTTTCGGCTCAGCGGACGAGGTCGATTGTTTACGGGCGTAGTAAAAATTAATAAGATATCAAAATGCACAAAAGTTATCAATAATAAAAGGACATGCCAGCACAAATCATAACAACCGATGACCTTCGGGAATTTAAGGTCGAATTACTTGATGAGATTCGGGTACTCATTAATGAACAAAAAAGTCCCGCTATAAAGAAATGGATGAAATCAGTCGAAGTCCGCAAGTTACTCAATATTTCTCCCGGGACACTTCAGACCTTACGTATTAATGGTACATTACCCTATACAAAGATAGGTGGAACAAATTATTACAATGCTTCCGATATAGATGTGTTATTATCGCAAAACCTCAAAAAGAAATCACGATGAATTATATTCTTCAGCTCAGTGGATTTTTTCAACGTGTTGCGGCTGATAATCGTCTCAACCCAACACATGTCAGCCTCTACATGGCGATCTTTCAGTTTTGGAATGCGGAACGATTTCAAAATCCGGTATCCATATCCCGGCAGGAACTTATGCGTATCAGTAAAATTTCCGCTAAAGCTACTTATCATAAGTGTATTAAAGACCTGCACAATTTTGGTTATATCCAATATCTACCATCGTTCAATCCGTTTAAAGGGAGCTTGGTGTACCTGTTCGATATGCAGTCAAGTGCTAAACTAGTATCTACCCATGACCGTACTAATATCGAAACAAGCATTGAACAAGCATTAGCCCCTTATATAAACAAAGAAAACTTCTTAAACTTAAATATTGAAAACGAAGAAACCCGACCACAAAATGATATAGTTTTGAAAGTTTCAAAAAAAGGAGCGAAAGTAGTTGAGATAAATGGAGAAAAGGTTGATCCGAAAAACTCGCCAGAAAAGAGTGTTTCTACAATTCGACTAACAAATACTTTCCAGCCGACTATTGAGAAAATACGGGAGTACTTTCTGGCGCAAAACAGCAACGAGGTGGAAGCACAGAAATTTTTCAATTACTTCCAGAGCAATGGTTGGAAAGTAGGCGGTAAAGCCCCTATGAAAGATTGGCAAGCAGCTGCCGGAAATTGGATATTGAACATCCCGCAGTTTTCACCGCAACCTCAAATCGGCGTACAAAAGCAACCGACTCCCGGAAATTTGAATGTTAGCACAGGAAAAAACTACTCAGAACCGCTTTAAAATATGAACAACAACCTGTCTATAATGCAGACCAGAGGGAAAGAAATCTTTGGCAATCACTTTTGTATTTATCCTGAAGATCATGAACTAGTACAAAAATTATTGACGTGGTTCTTACAAGATGAACAACAAGCAAAACAATTCAATATCAATCTTCACAAAGGTATCTTATTGACCGGTCCTATCGGTTGCGGTAAAACCAGCCTTATGTCGCTTATGCGTTTACTTGTACCACAACCGCAACGCTTTGGAATCAAGTCATGTCGTGAAATAGCTTTCGATTTTATCAAAGATGGGTATGAAGTTATACAACGGTATAGTATCAACTCTTACTCCAATACTATAAATGCTTCTCGTCCGAATACTTTATGTTTCGATGACCTTGGGGCGGAAAGTACTTTTAAGTACTATGGCAATCAGTGCAATGTCATGGGTGAAATCCTGCTTTCCCGATATGACCATTTTATCAGTAATCACATGCTCACCCATGCCACCACCAATCTTTCTGCTTCCGAACTTGAAGACTATTATGGAAACCGTGTTCGTTCCCGTATGCGTGAAATGTTTAATCTTATTGCATTTGATGGTGGAGCGAAGGATAAGAGGAGGTGAGGAGTTAGTTTGAATAATCCCATTATGATATAGTAATACTATATTATAAGGAATCATATTAAACTAAAATTTAGTTATTTAAAAAACCCACGAAGATTTACCAATCTTCGTGGGTTTGTAATATTATCCTGCTGACTTCTTAGTATTTATGTAAATTCCACTTCCGAATTTTTCCCTCAAAATCTGCATATCATTACTTACTTTTAAATCCAAAATCTTTGCATAATGTTGGGTTGTCTTGAGGTTTTTATGTCCGATCATTTTGATTCTATTCAAAAGAAATTAACGACTACAATTGATAGTTTGTTTACACACTTTATAGTGTTAATGTTGAAAAATAAAGGATTGGTGTGCATTTAAACTCCCTCCACAATAAAACTACGGTATCTGCCTCCTCTCAAGCGATGCTCTTTGGCGGCCTGATAAAGTGGATTGTTGTACCACGCCTTCGCTTCGTCGTAAGTCGGAAACTCCAGAATGGCAATGCCCTCGGGTTGACCATTGCCTTCTATCAACTCATTTTTACCGTATATAGCCTTTACTGATACCGGGAAACCAGCCAAACCAGCAGGTGCCATTTGCGCATAAATCTGTAATTCGCTGGGTGCGATTGTCTCTTCTCTGATAATAATAATGTATGCAGCCATCTTTTTTACGTTTAATGAATTGTGATTTCTAATGATTTAATCAGTCCGTTTTCTATTTCAAAATGATAATCCAGCAATACCGGGCTACCATCAAATGTGCCTGAAACCTTTGCCGTCAAGAAAGCCTTATTTCCATCCTGACTGAAATCAATTGGTTCGAGAACAGTCTGGTATTTGTCATTGGTAGCTTCATTCCATTGCCTTATTTGTTCTTTTCCTCCGTGCGTTGCATCTTCATCATATACAACGGCCGTTTCTGCAAAACAATCAGCGTAAGCACGATTATCAAAGTGAGCTTGAGCTTGAAGTAGTCTATTGATAATTTCTGGTAAATTCATAATCGTATTGTTTTTATTTATTAAACTGTTGGTATGGTGCCTCCATCGATTACATATTCAGTTCCGGTGAGGTAAGCGGCTCTCGGAGAAACCAGAAAGCCGACCAATTCGGCAACTTCTTCGGGACGAGCTGGCCTTCCGAACGGTATTCCGCCCAAGGCATCCATTACGTTTTGAGTAGCCAGTTCAATAGAAGTATCGGAACTTTCTGCAATACGTTCCATCATCCGGTTGGCGGCTTCGGTCATTATCCATCCCGGCGAAACGGTGAGTACTCGTACCCCTTTTGGTGACACTTCGTTGGAGAGGCTTTTGCTATAATTGATCAGTCCGGCTTTGGCGGCGGCATAAGGCAGCGTTGAATCATAAAGCGGCAACCGTCCCTGAATAGATGCGATGTGAATGATAACGCCGGATTTCTTTTGTAACATTCCGGGTAAGAATCCTCGGTCTAAACGGACGGAAGCAAACAAGTTGGTTTGAAAAGTCTTTTCCCAATCGTTATCGGTCAGCACGGCAAAGCCGCCTCCTGGAGTTTCCGATCCTCCAAGGTTGTTGACTAAAACATCCAAGGTACCGAATTTTTCCGAGACTTCCCTGATAACGATTTCAGTTCCTTCTTGTGTGCTCAGGTCGGCAGCGATAAAGTGAAGGCTGTTATTGTTATGTTCCGGTTGATGGCGAGCCGTGATAATGACGGTGGCTCCAGCTTGAAGCAAACGTTCGGCTATGGCTTTGCCAGCTCCTTTGGTACCGCCGGTTACCAAGGCGGTTTTTCCACTGAGTTCATTGTTGAAATTAAAATTTTGTTCCATGTTTTTTTTCTGCAAAGTAAATACCCCGGCGGTCCTTCCACAAGTACGGAAAAACGAATTGCATAGGGATAAATTATTCACCTATTGCACGATTGGAACAATGAGACTAATTTTGCACTATGTACGAAAGAAAGATACCCCTAAGTCTCAATTGCGGCCTCGACCTGATCGGCGAGGTGCTGTATGGCAAGTGGAAGATTCGCCTGCTTTGGTTTATCAACGAAGGCTTCCTGCGCCCAAGCGAGTTGCAGCGCAAAATACCAGATGCTTCGCGCCGAGTGCTTCATATCCAGCTCAACGAGCTGATAGAGAAAACCGTCTATCCGGTGGTGCCGCCCAAGGTAGAATACCGCCTAACCGAATTCGGTAAAACGCTGATTCCTGTTCTTGCCGCTTTGGGTGACTGGGGAGATAAAAATGCAGACCGGTTGCGGGAAGTGATTTTGAAAGAATAAACTACTCTTTTGTTGATAAATCCATTCATTGTGTTGTAAAGTTTTTTGTTTGCAGAAATACACATTTTTCGGTGAATATCGCAAATAAAATATGATTTTATTATAGGATTGGGCTAGAAACAATTATTTTACACTTGCATATAATTAAGAAAACTCAGCAGAATTTGCACGGATAATCGACAAAAAACCGATTTTTTGTGCAAATTCTGTTGTGGGTAGTTTGTTTTGTTCCCTCATTCTATAGTATTAGTATAGAATGAGGGACTAAATTAAACCAATTGACAAAGTTGTTATCCCGCTGACTTCTTTATTTTCATTTGAGTTCCATCTCCAAACTTTTCCTTCAAGATTCTCATGTCATTGCTCACCTTTAGGTCAAGAATCTTAGCGTAATGTTGCGTCGTATGTAAATTTTTATGTCCGAGCATTTTCGATACACTCTCAATTGGAACGCCATTAGAAAGCGTGACCGTGGTTGCAAAGGTATGCCGGGCGATGTGGAATGTCAGTTCTTTGTTGATGCCGCACGCATCAGCTATTTCCTTCAGGTAAGAATTCATCTTCTGATTACTCAGAATGGGCAAAAGCTTTTCCTGATTGACTACCTGTGGGTGATCTTCGTATTTCTCCAATAAAAAAGAGGCAATTGGAAGAATAGGTATGTTGGACCTAGTGTCTGTCTTTGTCCGATTTATGTAAATCCAGCGGTCGCCATCCACACCAATAGCAATATTTTTTCTGGAGAGTTTCTTTACATCTGCATACGCCACACCTGTAAAGCAGCTAAAAAGAAAGATATCTTTCACTAAATTGAGCCGGTCGGAAACAAATACTTTATTGAGCATCGTTTCAATTTCTTCCATAGATAAGAATGCCCGTTCAACTTCAACCATCTTGCTTTTGTAGTTGATAAACGGATTTTTTTGAATCCAACCATTGGCCAGACAAATCCGGATGATTTTTCCAAAGTTCTTAATGTATTTGGAAGTTGTGTTCTGACAACAATTACAAACGCTCTTCAGGTAGAATTAGTAACTGGTTATGAATTCGTGATCAATCTTTCTAATGTCGAGGTCGGAGACCTTGTATTTCCATTTCAGGAAATCTTCCGTGTGCTTTAAAGAGGTTTCGTAACGGACATGCGTTGCGGCTGCATAATCTTTACCAATAAGGGCTTTTATTTCATCATTGTGCTGTTGAAATATGCCTATCAGCATGTGACTGCGTTTGTCAATGCCCAGAATCTTGCTTCGCATGTTTTCAGTATTTACCTCTTCATCTTCCCTGATTAACTGTTGCTGATAATCATAAACCTTAGATTTTAGAGTGTCCAAATAAGAATTAGTAGCTCTTGCCTCGGCACTTGTGCCTTTCATGCGATTGCCTTCGACGGACCATTTCTCAGAAGTGGTAAAGCGTTTTGTGCTGAATTCGATTCGTGCACCGTTTACTGTTACACGAATAAAGATGGGTAATAATCCATCAACATTGGTTTTTGTTCTTTTTACGAAAAAGAGAACGGATAGTTTTGTGTTCATTGTGGTAACCTTTAAAAGTTTTCAAAAATACTTACTTTTAAATTCCCAATCAAGATGTTCAGATATTGAACTGCTTGATTATAAACACTTTTAGTTCAAATTCGGTGGAGATAATGTTTCTATTTTTCAAGTCCACCGAATTCAGCACCTACAGATTGATAGATATTGAATAATTTGCGACTTACTAAAAACATAAAAGCCTGTAAATCATAGATTTTACAGGCTTTTATTAGTTTTTGAAATTGTTTTTGCGGAGAGAGAGGGATTAATCTCGCCTCTTTTTCAATGCTTATTGGTAGGTAATTGATTGTATATGTAGTATTTATAAATTGCTATTTTAGTAATCGCAACTAAGTACTGCCGCAATACTGCCGCAATACCCAAAAAAAAACGACACTAAAACTTCTGGTTCTTTTTAAGAAAAAATATTTAGTTACCCTGCTTTCGCACCATTCATTGGTGCATTGGCGTTTTTTAGTCTTTCGCACTCCAATTCAAGCTCACCAATTCTTTTATTCGCAACAGTAAGTTCTACTTGTTGTTCATACATTATCTTATACAAATTTTCAGGGCTTAATGAAGTGTTATATGCAGCAATTGGGCTTGCTACAATGTCTTCACGTTTCACAGGAGTATTCTTTTTCAGAAATATAAAAAGCTCATTTGGCTCTATTCCGAAAAACAAGCATATTTTGGTCAAATTTTCTGCAGTAGGGTTACCACCATACAATGTACTCTTAGAAACGCCTATTTGAGCGGCAACACTTTCCTGTGTCTCTCCTTTGTGTGATTTAACGTACTGAGATACTAAGTAATTGACTTTGTTTTTGTTGAACTCCAATTTGTTTGTATTCTTATTTATACTCATTATAAATTAAGTGTTTTAAACGAAAATATATGTGTGATATAACACACGATTGTATTTTTTATCATACATTTGCACAACTAAATTAGTAATAAAAACTAATTGTATAAATATAAATGAGCGAAAAAAAGAGAATAATAAGGTTTATTACTTATTATAAATTGCAAAAGAACAATCATAAAGGAAAACTTAAAGAGCTTATATGTGAGGCCTGCGGATACAAGGGAGGAACTTTTGACTATAAGATCGAACACCAGAATTATAAAAACCTGGAACTAACTGCAATTGAAAAAATAATACAAGATCACAAAGATGGAAAAATTGAGGTGCTTTGAATTTAATACCCGCCCAATAGGCGGTAATGTTGAAGTTAGACATTATGATGAACCAATATATGTGCTTACTGAATATCACCGCGATGTAGTGTCGACAGTATATGAAGCTATCCGCGAACGATTCCCCGAAGCACACCAGGACCTTTGCGTGAGGTATAAGGAAAGCATTAAAAACATGTGGTACTTCGAATTCAGAGTTGTGTGTGGATTTATAAAATGCAACTGGGGCAGGTTCGACAATAAATGGGATATTGATGAAAACGGTGATTGGATTTTTGAATTTTGCGAATGTCCTTTGGTGGGAGAATGTAAATCGGAAGGACGTATATGTAAGCCAACCGAAAAAACTCTCCTGAGTGAATCTGAATTAAAAGTACTGGTCCTTATTGTTGAAGGCATGAAAGTAACGGAGATAGCTGAAGAACTTTGTAACAGTGCAAAAACAATTGAAACGCATATTTATAACATGCTCAAGAAACTGGATCTTCATAGCAACTCGCAACTGGTTGATTGGTTTCACAGACATTACCGAAAATAAAAAACTACCTGAAGCGTCAGGAGAATTTCTATACAACTTTTTTACATACATCTCTCTAAAAAAAACCACTGCCTGAAGCGTCGGGAGTGGCCGGTTAGCCCGGCAAAAAAAAGAAGAGCAAACGGGACATTAAACAAACAAAAAAATTCATGTGATAGAGAATTTGTGTTGCTCAGCCGGAAGTCTCGCGGCAACCCTCTTCTTTTTCTTTTTAAAATCAATTTTCAATATATCAACTTAACAAATTAATTATTATGACATTACGATTTAAACCAGGAAGCGAAGTAGAAAAAGCCGCTATCTCAATGTATGAAGCTAGGTGTGCATCTCACGAAGTAGGAGTAAAGATTATTGAAGAAGTAACCGGTTGCACTGTGAATAAAGTTAGCCAACTTGCAATGATCTACTTTTCTACAGAAAATTACTGTTGGATTCCGGATGCTTGCAGATTTAATGCTGAATTCAAAACAGTGCCAGGTTATACGTTGGAAAATGAAGAACATAATGTATTTAGAATCAATAAAAAAACAAGCATTGGTAAAAATATTATTCTTCAATTTAATGCGAAAATAAAATGTATTGATTCTATTTCACTAAATAAATTTGGAATATTCACTTCAAAAGACAATAATTGGTGGCAATGGAGAATTCAGAAAGATGAAAAAGGTGTGTATATGCCAATTGCACCTGCCATTTTCGAATTGATTGATTTTAAAAAAGCGGTAGATGTAATCGTAGAACAATAAGCCATGGCCAAAAACGAAACCCCACAGCCGATCACCCGTGAAGAATTTGAAGCAGGAGTAAAATTCTATCATTCGCCAAAATTACAACCATATGATTACATGGAAACATATTATCGAACTAAAGAAGGATTCATTGCTGTAAGCCACGGAAATTTCTATTGCTCCATTCAATATATAGCCGACGACGGATTTTCATGCATTCATCACATATTCGGACATCCGAATGAATTTAAAGTTTTGTTCAAAAATTGCCTAAAGGCACAAAATCAATAAATTATGTCACAAACAATACCAACAATAGACGTAGCCGAAAACAATCGGAAAATAAAAATAAGAGCGCAAGTGAAAGATTCTTTGCACGGATCAATGCTCTCCGACAGGCTTAACGCCCTTCCGTATCTAAAAGTATACGATCGCTTATACTCAAATGGAAACGTAACGATTCACGCCCACACCATACTAAAGGAGTACACACTTGAGCGCCTTTTCAGCGATTTAGAAAACATGATGGACTTAATAATTATGCCCGATGAGCCGAAGAAAACCGATATACCCACAAGCTGATTTGAATGCAAAAGTAATTAGCGGAGATGTGGATCTTTTCTTCGAGAAATCTGGAAAAGCCCTGGCAATGATCAATTCTGATCCAAATATCTGGTGGCTTGCACCGCAAACAACTAATGTATTGCAATGCTCTGGAACTGAAATGCATATTGCTCAGGTTACTGAAATGCAGCCTCGCTTTATTATTGGTGAAACTTACATGTGGTCCGACAATTTATATATTGATATTGTTGACGCTAAACTCATTCGGCTGGCAAATGTAACCGAACAAGATGCCATAAGCTCCGGAGTTGAAAAAATAAACGGAAACGGCTACAAACATTATTGTCCGCAGAAACTTTTCCCGCCCGCAGTGCTTAAGAAACAGTTGCCAGGCCATCCGTACATGCAGAATGCACAAGCATCATTCTTCACCCGATGGGTTGACAAATATGGCGTTTTAGATGTCGCCCTCAATCCATGGATATGGCGTTACGAATTCAAATTTAATATTAATCATTTACTCACATCAAGATGAAAGCATATAAAATTCAACGACCTGAAGCAAAAACCAACTTCCTGACAACAGATTTTATGGATGTATGGAATGAGCTTGAAAATACTCCGGATGGGCACGCTGTGAGCATTACCGTGAAAGAAATGACAGTTGCCGAATTCAACGAAGAATTAAAACTTATAGCAACACAAGTGGAAAATGGAAACAAGAAAGAAGGCTGAAACTCAGCGACAAAAGAAAATGCGCTATAACTGCCATTACAAACTTCGAAAACTTGGGTACACAATAAGGCTGAAGGACAGGCACATTATCAGGCCTGCCGAAACTCCCGAAAAGGGATTGAAATTAGAACGAAAACCGACTTTAAATGATAATTACAGCGTAAGCAATTCACTTATTTAATTATGAATAAACCAGATAAAAAAGTATTATTCTACCCTGGAAATGGTAAACCAATACATGCTTTGAAGACAAGCAGAAACGAACCTTGTCCTTGTGGCAGTGGGTTGAAAGCAAAAAAATGTTGTGGTACCGAAACTAAATTATTTAAGTCGGAATGAAAAATAAATGGAAATTAATCTGCGATCAACTTACCGAAGCTGACAAAGAATTTGAAAACTTTTTGGACAAAGCAGGTATTTCGGCACTGGCGCTGAAACAAGCCAATGCCTTTATAAAAAAATTCAATGCCCTGAAGAAAGCAGCTGCCGACTTCGACACCTACATTACGCCGGTGGAAATTGAAATCCAATTCCCCTTTCATACAAAGGAGCTCACCGAAATGTGGGAACGGTGGAAAAAATACCTGAGCGAACAACACGGCGAAATAATGCGCACCTGCAGTGAGCAATCATCGCTCGAACATCTCAATGCGATATCCAAGGGAGACGAAGCAAAAGCGGTTTATTTCCTTAGGTATGCAATGAGTTGCCGGTATCGGAATTTCTTTGCCGTAGACGAAAAAACATCAACACAACCAGCCAAAGGAGACGGTGGATCCGGAAGCGCATTTGAAGACAAGTAAACGCTATGAGTGATTTCGAACACATTAACCCGGTGATTGAACTGGCAAGGAAGCAAATGGAGCGCCAGCGCAATAATATTTCCAGAATTCGGATCGAATTTTCGGCCGAAGAATTCAAATCGCTGTTTCTGATCCGCGCCCAGCAAGTGCTTTGGGAGCATAAACAGATAGGTAGTTTTATCATCGACGACGACAACAAGAAGGTACTTAACCTGATGTATTATTACGCCACCCACACCAACCAGGATCAGATCAATTCGCTGGCCGGAATAATACTGAACGGCGCCTATGGGTGTGGAAAGTCGGTAATGATGTCGGCCTTTTGCCGTACGCTGAACGACATTAAATTTTGCGGCAACGAAACAATTGAAGAAATCCATGCGCTGGAGCTTGGCGACTATATCCGGCAAAAAGGACCTATTGCCTACGCACGCAAACCTCTGCTTATTCAGGACCTTGGCAAAGAAGACAAAAGCGTGAATGCTTTTGGTACGGTTATCAACCCGATTTCCAATCTGCTGGCCATTCGTGCCGAATATGGAGCGCTTACGTTCGGATCCACGAATATGGTGATCAGCTCTAATGATGAAAGAGTGCCTTCGATAGAAAAGCATTACCGCGATTTCATATCAAAACGCCTGGTGGAGCATGTGAATTTAATTGTACTTCCCGGCAAGTCGCGCCGGCCGGACTATTCAATAGATCAACCAAAATGAGAAGTGCCTGGACGCCAGAAGAAGAAGAATTGCTCAGGAAGAATTATCCGTTACTTTCGGCAGTGGAGCTGGGTGCCATTTTTCCCAACAAAACTTCGACGGCAATACGAAGCAAGGCAAAGGTTTTGAAACTTACAAAACTGAAAAAGAAATTTTATTTTTCGCCGGAGCAAACAGAGGATTTAATTAAAATTTACCCTACAACTTCGAACGATGATATCGCGGCAAAATTCGGGTGTACCCGACGAAGCGTAAACGGCATAGCTTCAAAAATGGGATTGAAAAAAGATCCGGAATATATGCTAAGAATAACTCAAAAGCTTGCCGGCGCACTTGGAGAGTCAGGAAAAGGATTTCGTTTTAAACAGGGAAATACTCCGCCAAATAAGGGTAAAAAAGTGGATGAATTTATGACACCTGAGCAGATGATTCAGTTCAAACTTCATCAGAAAAAGAAAGGCGATCGGCCACACAATTGGCTTCCGGTGGGAAGCGAGGTAATAACAGATGAAGGCTACGTGACGGTGAAACTTGCCGAAGGGATGTATAACTGGGAACACAAACACAGGATAACCTGGGAACTGCACCACGGGCCCATTCCAAAAGGTTACAACGTACAGTTCAAAGATGGCAACCGGCTCAACTGCGACGACGTGAAAAACTTATACCTTATATCCCGCGAGGAGCAACTTAGAACTGAAAACACAATATGCCGATATCCGAACGAATTAAGAACAGCAATTAGTTATTTATCAAAACTTAATAAACAAATTCAAAAACATGAAACAGACAAGTCTCGACGCATTGAACAATTCGCTGATGGAAACAATAGAGATGCTGAAGAATAATTCAGATCCTGTGGCGTCGGCCAATGAAAAAATTGATGTACAATCGGCTAAAACAATTGCCGATCTGGGCAAAGTAATAGTTGAAGGATATAAAGTAAAAGCCAACGTCCTGAATATAATAAGCAGGAGCGACACACTTTCGAAAGAGCTTACCCTGGCAGCTTCATCCGGAGGATTCATTCAAGAACCTGAAGCAAAAGTATTAACCGAATAATGGATTAACAATTATTATCGGCTGGTTTTTCTTTTCTAGTTACAAACGTTAAAACAAAATACAATTATGAATAGACAAGAACATTTATTAGTCATTCTATCAGAAGAATGCGCTGAACTATCAAAGGAAGTTTCAAAAGCTTTACGTTTTGGATTAAGTGACCACGCACCATTGAGCTTAGAAACTAATGCACAAAGGATTGTAGCCGAATTTAATGACTTAGTGGCAGTATTCAGAATGCTTGCAGAAAATGACATATTCAATCCTGACGAACTTTTGAATGATAATTCAATTCAAGAAAAAAAATCAAAAGTAGAACGCTATTTAATTTACTCAAAATATGTCGGCACGCTTTCTTAAACTTGCCGATAACTTATAAATACATACAATATGATACTGGGTTATAAAAAGATATTCCCATGGGGAGAGCCAACCAATTTCAAGTCGAAAATCATTTACGGCCAGAAAAAACATACGCTTCGCCAGGATAAAAAAAACCGGTGGGTTGCCGGCAGGAAAATACAACATGCCCACGGAGTAAGATCAAAACAGTATGATCACTTTGCCGACGGAGAATGTAAATCGGTTCAGAAAATTGAAATAACTGTTTCTGACGAATTCGACACTGATGCCTTTATAATGCTTTTTTCTCGTAAAACAAAGTATTTCATTATAAAAATAGATGAAAGGCAACTGCATAACAGTGAAATAATAACATTGGCAATGAATGATGGATTCCGGTCATTGTATGATTTTTTCCGTTGGTTTAAAAAAGGTTTTTCAGGCAAAATAATTCACTTTACAGATTTAAGATATTAATACTATGGCAAACGTAACAATTTCACCTGACCAAAATACACTCATTGTAGATGAGCAGCAATTCAAATTCAATCCGCTCGATCGCGATCCGGAAGGAGAGGACCAGACCTGTTCTAATTGTGCAGCATTCAAATTATGTTGTCAGCTTGAGAGCACTGTGGATTCTTCTTTTCCATTTCCATGCTTCGATCGGGCCGATGGCGAAAGTGGAAATTTTTTAGCCGGCTAAGTACGGTTATATTTGAACCTTTTCATTTCCCAACACACACAACAAAAAACTGATCCGAATTCCATGGCATTCAAATATAACGAGACTAAAAAGCGTGAAAAATCGAGCGACAGAGTACAGCTGGTCGAAGATTTTCTAGATGAACATTACGAGGTGAAAATAAATGTCTTCGACTTATCGAAAACCCTTATTATAGCCAAAGATAAAACCCTGTACAAAGATGAAATTGAATTTGTGGATCTATCGTTGCACATGGAGCGATGCGGACTCAGAGGATGCGATTCGACGCTGAAGAAAATTCTATCCTCCAAAAATCAAATCACTACATTCAACCCTATTACCGAATACCTGGAAGCATTGCACGGCCAGTGGAAAGGCGAAAGCCATATTGATAAGTTTTGCAAACACGTCGTTGTCCGGGATTTTGGCGACAGACATGAAGGTGCATACCAGGATAGGTTTAAATATATTCTCAAAAAATGGATGGTAGCCAGTATTGCCAATGCGTTGGGTTACAAAGAAAATGATGCCATGATTGGCTTTGTACATGCCGATGAAGGTGTGGGTAAAACCAGGCTATTAAAATTTTTGACTCCGGCAGCGCTCAAGGCTTATTATATTCAATCGCGGAAAAATGAGAAATTTGATATTTCACTGGCATTTGCCAAAAACTTTATTATCAATTTCGACGAATTCCACGGCATTACCAAGTTCAACGCCGAGGAAGTAAAACAAACCCTTTCGGCCACGGAGTTTATGCTTTCACGAAGCAGAACCATAGCCTCCAAACGCTACGGAAATGGAGCTTTTACAAGCAACAAAACGCAGGAAATGGGCGGTTTTCTTCACCCGAATATGGGTTATCGCCGATGGGCAGTTGTGGAGCTGGAGTCAATAAATTGGCGCGCATATATTGAGGAAGTAGATGTAGATCAGATGTGGGCCGAAGCTTATGTGCTGTTCAAAAATGCAGACTATGATTATGTTTGGAACGAAACAGACTTCAACGAATTCCGGGAATACAACAAGCGCTACCTGGTGGTGACACACGCTTACAATTTGATTAAAGATAACTACCGTGTACCTACGGCAGATGATGATCCGGAAAAGATCATATTCAAGCAACCGAGCGAAATACACCAGGATATGAAACAACGCCGGAAGATTACAACGTCAATGTCCGACGTGTCCGACGTGACGATAGGCCAGGCGCTGAAAGCACTTGGATTCACCCGCGAAATGAAAAAGAAAGATCAGTTCTCGCCAAGGTATGGATATAATGTGGTAGAAATAATTGAATAAGCAACTTCATTCTATGCACATCATTTTTAAAATTGGCTTAACACATAAAACAATGGAAATCAAACAAAAAGTAGGCACAAGAATAAATCAACTAAGAATTGAGAAGAAAATATCAATTACCAGCCTGGCATGGGATAGTAATGTAGACCCAACTTATTTGCAAGAAACAATAAGAGGAGAAAGAAATATATCAATAATCAAACTTAGCCAGGTGTGTACTCAACTCGAAATATCATTACATGATTTCTTTACAGACCCTTTATTTCAATAACAACAATTTAATTTTTAAAAGTACAATGGAAACAAAACAATTTGAAGAGTTGAAAGATCAGCTCGTAAAAGCAGTAGATGAATCGCTACAAGAAGTTTATAATTTTGATCGTAAGTTCATGGCTCAGGTACAAAAAACAACACTGAAATCCTTTAAGCACGCTCCGAATGATCCTATTATTGTAGACACAATAAAAGGTATTTTAGGATTCAAAATTTATTTGACTGACGAAAATAAATTTGATCACTCAACCTTTTTGACAAATGCTCTTCACGATATGAATGAATGTATTCAAAACTGGGTAGAAGATTGGTATAGTCCTCGAACTAACAGATATGTAGAATACTATAGAGTAGAAATTTAATTTTCAAAAGAATATGGAAACAGAAATATCAAACATACTGGTAATGGACCAAATGGTAACAGACGATAACAAAGGAATAAGAATGACACACAATATTTGTGAAGTCAAAAATGTATCTCAAGGAACTATTATTGGTTTTGGGGTGCCGAAAGAAGTTGGAGACGATGCAATGCTTCAATATACCTTAGGCCTCCCAGGTGAATATATGTTTATGTGCTTTTGTGTTAAACGTTCAGAATTTCAGAAAACAAAATCTGAACTTATGGCTAAATGACATTGGTTTTTATCTTGTCAAACGATTAAAATAGTTTATATGAAAGAAATTCCTTTTGAAGTGGCAAAACAATTTTGCACTTCTTTTGAAAAAGACCAGTGCATTATTCTTTCCTGGGATAAAAAAAGTGGTCAAACTTGGGTCACAACGTTCGGAGTTGGTGATGAAAATTCAATACAAGCAACAAACGCAGGTAGAATGCTAAAGGACTACCTGAAATTGCAGCGAGAAAATGATGTTATTCCAACCCGTTTTGAAGATTGGAAAATTGAACGTGTCGATCGATATTATTATGCAAGTGGTCGGAATTATAACACGTATGTTGAAACTACTTACTGGTACGAAGCTCACACTATGCAACGTAAAGAAACTGTCAGACAAGAAACAATAACTTGTGGTAGTACTTATTCTTTACCTGAATGGGCAAAAGGAATAACCGAAAAACGCAGTTTGCTTAGTTCTTTTTAATCTTAGCGCTTACATTTTAATAATAACAATTTAATTTTTTAAAGCATATGACATGGAATGAATTAAAAGATTTCTGCAACAGTTTGCCGGAATCATTTCTCGAAAAAAATGTAATAATGTGGCGCGAGGAAGAATGTATATCGGATATCTCGGCCAGACAGCTTGAGCAAGATCATTATATAGAATCTGGCGTAGACGAAGGATGTTATCCCGAGCATGAAGCTATCGAAAAAGTGAATGCTTCACCGGAGGAGTACCCAAATGGACTCAGTGATTTACGTAAATGCTATGATAAAGGCCATCCAATTTTAGAAGAA
Source organism: uncultured Paludibacter sp. (assembly GCA_963678465.1). Lineage (GTDB taxonomy): Bacteria > Bacteroidota > Bacteroidia > Bacteroidales > Paludibacteraceae > Paludibacter. The sequence continues at coordinate 1,034,291 of OY782858.1, read as the reverse complement.
AATTAAAAGCATATGAAAAAATCAATAGTATTATTCTTTAAGAATCTGTTTCGCCCGAAATACGAAACAAAAACCATCAACTGCACGCTTATTGAAATAAAGCAAAAAACAAGAGACATGCAGGCCGATGGGTGGGAAATTGTAGATACAATCGGATATGAGTCAGGCATATATAATTTAATGTTCGAAAGAAAAATAAAATACCAATGAAACTAACAATACAATCTACAACAAAAATAGTAATGATCAAGCCTTCGCCACTGGCCGATGGAGTTCCGGCAAGGGTATGGGAAGGCGTCAGCGAATCGGGCATTAAAGTGCATTGCTTTATTACCAGGATAGCGATACCGGTAGAGGAACAGGAAAAAGCAGAAGAGTTTAAATCCGAGCTACAGGAGTGCAAACCACCTTCATTAGAAGTAGATGCTTTGCCATTTCGTTTGATACTCGACTGAATTTTTAATACACATATCAACACACTAATATTGCATACAAATATGAGCGACTTCTATGTATACCTGAATGTGCCTGAATACCTTGAGCAATGGTTGAAACATAGCTTTGGAAATCCGGTAGAACTTATCAAAGACTCTCCTGAATCGAGAATACTTAATGAGCTCCTGGCCAAGTTGCCCATTGGCGAAAGCCCGGACACCGGCGAAGGAGCTAATGTGAGTATATCAATACCATTCTTCAAAGGAAAGAATCCTGAAACATACAACTATCTTCACCGGAGCAGCAAAACAGCGCTGATCGAAAGCTTTTCGACGCTTTTTGATAAAAACCTGTTTCACGAAATCACCGACCTGATGAATTGTATGCCCGATAGCCTTGGCAAAAAAAAGAAAAGAGCTGCTCTCATTTATGCCTATATGGAAAAACACGGTATCGATGAGAACAACTGGGACACCGTGTCCCAGCGCTTCCACCGGCTCAACCAACAGTACGGCAAAAAAAAAGGAATAAAAGTTACTTAAATTCTCAGTGACTTCGAAGCCTGTTTTGTCGTAAACCGGCACTTTAAGCATTTCGCGCATTTCGCGCACTTTAAGCACTTTACGCACTTTTATTTATCATTTATATTATGAGCAATCTAACACTACCAACCATATTGCACGTCGGCTTTCGCCCGGCTGAAGAAACATTTATTTCGCCAAAAAAGATACTGGCGCCTGGTGATGTTGTTTCAGTTCTTGGCGATTTTGAAAAACTAAATTTAACCGAGCCGGCAGGCAGCAATACAACGTCAGAGAACACGGCCAACGGTTTAGTATACACCACCAAAATATCAGGTAAAATTTACGATGATAAAAAATCTGCTCTACAGCACCGTTTACAAGTTTATCCTCATAGTTATCTCATTACAGATGTGTACAAAAACAAATACCTGATTGGTACCGACAAAAAACCATATCCCGAAATCGTTTTTTCGCCCACAAACGATGCTAATCCTTCAGGAATGCGCCTCGTCAACTTCGAAATCACATGGATTTCGACGCTTCCACCCATTGATATTATTGATTTATAGTCTTTTTTTCCTTCCATATATAGCCGTAAAGTTGCAGTGTAATTAACCACACTGCAACTTTTTTTTATGGCTAAAACTACTTATAACATTGACATTGACGGCGCAATAGGCGAATATTACTATTCAAAGGGCTACGTGAAACACATGCTCGGTCAGGTGAAAGATCCTATCGTCAAAGTTCGAATGAGCAGCTTAGGCGGTTCGCTCGATCATGGAATCGGCATCAAGGACCGCTTTCAGGAACACGGCAATGTAGAAGTTGACTTGTACGGCTTCAATGCTTCGGCTGCCACCCTGGCATCGCTGGGAGCAAAAAAGATACGGATATCAAAGTCCGGCTTTTACCTGATTCATAAAGTAATGAACTGGATCGACATATGGGGAAGCAAAAATGCCGACGAGCTGGCCGCTATTATCACCGACCTCGAAGCCAATAAAAAGGAAAACGAGAAAATGGATCTCGTGATTGCTCAGCTTTACTCCGAGAGAACGGGTAAGCCAATCAACGATCTGATCAATTTAATGAAAATTGGTGGATGGCTGAATGCTCAGGAAGCGCTGGATTGGGGTTTTGTCGATGAAATTATCAATACCGGCGAGAAAACCAATTTCGTGAACATGCAAGACAAATTCAACGCGATGGGTTTACCAACCAATCGCATACTTACCGAAAATTTATTTACCTCTAAAAATAAAATAGAAATGAAAAAACAACCTATCAAAGTCAATGCCGTAATTGGCGTTGAAAAGTTGGAATCAGATGCCGATGGCGTGTTTCTGAACGAAACGCAAATTGAAGCAATCGAAACCAAAATCACAGAATTGGAAAATTCAGTAAGTACTGCTACTACAGCTCAACAAACTGCCGAAACGCGGGCAAACACCGCCGAAGGTACAGTGAAGACTCAAGCAACTAAAATTTCGGAATTAGAAGCTCAGGTGGAAAATTTGAAAAAAAGCGCCGGAGACTCTACACAAGAAAGCAAGCGGGAGACAGACGAAGCTGAGAACGAAGTGAAGGACGAGTTCCTCAATACTGTTACCAATGCTCGTAAGTTATTCAACGAGCTTCCCGATTAATCAAGAATTATTCATCTTTTAAATATCATAACAAATGTCAAATCAAGTTCTAATTACTCCGGAAGACCTGGCTAAATCGGCCAAGAAATACCGCAAAGACTTATTGATGATGCCGGTGATTGCACTGGAGTCATCTCTTAAGCATATGACTCTTCGTACCGGAATACGCGGCGAAGAAACTGTTGGTGAACTCGATGGTTCTATCGAGGTAGGTCCATACAGCGAAACTCGTACAGACACCGATGACGTAACTGTTAAAGGTCGTACATTAACTACCTACCGTGGTTCTGTTATCAAAAAATTCTCGCCTAACTCTGTAGCCGACTCTATTTATGGATCAGCCGTATTAAGTGGAGAGGGGTTGAAAAGTACTGATATCACGCTGAAGGTGGTGGCTTTCTTAGCGAAGAAAGTATCAAAAGCGTTGAATAAATCGTTGTGGAGCGCCGTTCGAAACGGAGCAGGATCCACAACTGCCGATTTGTTCAATGGATTCGACACCATTACAGCTGCCGAAATTACCGCAAACAACATTACAGTTGCCAAAGGTAACCGTTACGACTTCACCGAAGCCATTACAGCGGTAAATGCAGAAGATTCGTTGAAAGCAATGTGGCGTGCAGCTTCGGACGAACTACAAGGCGAAAGCTGTAAAATGTACCTGAGCAAATCCATTTACAATGCTTATTGCGAGGACTACAAAACTTCCAACGGTGCACTTCCGTACAACAAGGAGTTCAAAAAAACCTATCTCGAAGGTTCGGACGATATGTGCGAATTGGTAGCGCTTCCAAACAAAAAAGCTTCTCCTTATATTCATTTGACAACTAAAAACAACATGCTTGTGGGTGTCGATCAAATGAGTCAGGAAGAAACAATCGGTGTTGAAAAACATCACCCACTTGTGTTGGATTTTGTAATGGTAATGTACTTCGGTACTCAAATTGAAAGCTTAAGCCCTGAGCGCTTATTGGTAGGTAAATTATTTGTAGCATAGTTATTTAATCGATAAAATAAGGAGAAATTAATTATGGCAGAAATAAAATATAAAGACCTGGACTGGAACGAAGGACAGGTGAACTTACCAGGTATTAAACGCGATGTATATCGTATTGCAAAACGCGATATCGTGGATTGGCCTACATTGCCGAGTACTTTTGTTACCAATATGGGAGAGCTGGCCACTTACGTTGGAAGCTTCACACTGGCAGCTTTGGCCAAATGGCAAAAAATTAGCGCATTGGTCGACAAATCACCGGTGGACGGTAAAAGTCAGGGTAGCAAACCGAGCAAAACATTCATCAATTCCCTGACACTTCAGCATGAGTCAGTGGATGAAGATGCTTCCGGATTTGCAAAGCAGGCTAACAACGACGATTTTGTTTATTTGGTTCAGACCAAATCTGGCAAATGGCGCGTTCTCGGCAACGATATGTGGCCTACCGATACAAGCATTGAGCAAGCATTGGGTGGAGCTCCTACCGACGAAATGGGTACTAAAATTACGGTAACAGTCACCGATATTGCTCCAGGGTTATTTTATACCGGAGAAATCGTTACTGAAGCAGGGACTATCAATCCTGATGTTCCGTAATCAGAAAAAAGAAGTTTTTTTATTATTAATTCACTAATTTATTATTCATCATGAAAAGAATTATTGTTCTTATCTCGCTGCTTTCGATGGCACTTTTGTCGGTGCTGGCTTATGATGTTGGTGCTTATTCAAGCGCCGGCGTATCGCAAAAAGAATATGTGATTACGCAAATCACTATGCCGGAAATCAATGCTGTGATTATTGAAACTGTTTCTGCAGATTTTAAAACATCCAGTTATGTTTTTTTGGCAAGCAAAACTGAAAAATTGCAAACATTTAAAACGGATGCCTGGAGGAATCCCGATTACGGGCCAAGCATTATAATTGGTAACAAATTAATTAGATGCAACGATCCTAATTCTAATTCAAAACTATTCGCTATAACCGATACGAAGATGTTCAACAATTACAATGTGAATTATAGCTACGGATTACGAAATTAAATTGATTACCTCCACTCGTTTTTTTCACACCCTCTCAATGTTCATTGAGAGGGTGTTTTGTTTCATTCCAGCTTGTCCCCACTTGTCTACTGCAATGTCTTTTTTGTGTAATTACATACATTTTACTTTTGAGTTCAACAATTTACATAAATGCTTTATAAACCATTTAATTTTAAAAAAAATGAGCAAACTTAATGAATTTGAACAAAAGGTGTACAATTGGTTGCAGTTGCGCGCCGATAAACGTGACTTGAATGAAGGCGCCAAGCTATTACTCCAGATCACAAAAAACAAAATTTTATTCGATAATGTGCTTCGCAAAGAAAACTTCGAGAAGATCGAATACATCCTGAAAAAGTACATCGGCGACAAAGCACCGGAGAGTGAAAATGTGAAGACTGAAAATGAAGAGCTGACTAATTTTACATCTGATATTGAAAAAATATCTGAAAAAATAAATAAAGGAAAACGTGCAGATCACTATGAACTCCCGGAATTCATTCAGGATTTACCAGGTGAAAACATAACGATTTATCAAAAAATGCGCGCGTTGCACGAACGGCTTAAAATTCTCAGTTCAGGCACTTCAACAGTTGCCGATCGCCTTCCTTACGTTCAGGAACTTCATGCCCTGGATCTTGAACTGAACAGCAACTGGGAAACTTACGACAGCTTTGATTTGTCGAAATACATTCCTAAAGCATCCGGTGCTCCTCTTGACATCAAACAAGTTCAGGCTGCACGCACTTACCTGAGTCGAGCAGCTGCAAAAGAATCATTGAGCGAAAAAGTACTTCAGGAAACTCAAAATCGCTACAATGATTTGATTCTCGATGGACAAACTGTTACGGCTGAAATTACTGAAAAACTCAAAGCATTGGGGGTGATCGTAATGGAAGTAAAAGAAACTGAGGAAGAAAAAGCACCTGCAGTTGAAATCACCGAAAAAGATATTGCTGCTGCAGTGATTAATTCTGAAAAAGAAGAAACTGTAGAAGGAACTCCAGCTGTTGCAGTATCGGAAAAAACCGAAACTGATTCGCCTGCAGGGAATAAAGAAACTCCGGAAGAAAATGTAATCAACCAAATCAAAACAATGTTGAAAAACAACATAGACAAAGCAGCTGTGATATCAACCATTTGTTCACTTGGCCAGTTTGGAGAACTTGAGCTAGATCCTGAGGTAGTAGAAAATTTGTACGATAAGGCAGTTGCACAAGAAATTGAAGAAATTGAATAATATCAAATCCATATTGAAACCCTTAAGCCCTGAGTACATCGGGGCTTATTTGGATTCTGGTATACAGCTCTACAATTTACTTGAGTGGATACTCAATCAGACCGGATCGGCTGAAATAACGGTCATAACCTTTAGTATTTCCGAAGAATTCATCCGAAAGGTACACCAGTTCCGGAAAATGGGATTAATAGCCAAAATTACCGTCCTATTGGATTTTAAGGCTATTCAAAAAACAGAGAACCTGATCAGGTTTGCCGAAAACACATTTGACGAAATCTATTATGCCAAAACACATGCAAAAATTCTCCTGGTACAATCAAACAAGTTCCGGGTATGTGTAATCGGAAGCCAAAATGCGACCAGGGGAAACCGTGAAGAATGCGAGCTCGTAACAACGGATCCAGTTATCTACGAAAATTTATCAAATTCAATTCAGAGGCTAAAACAAAATGCAGTACACAGAGGATGATTTAAATAAAATACAGGAATACGCCGGACTTCTTATGAAGATATCGGATATCGCCGTACTGCTCGATATGGATGAAGATGAACTTAGGGAGTCGATATCGGTGAAAACTTCCGGTCCTGGCATTGCTTACCGAAAAGGAAAAATACAAACAGTTCTTGAACTTCGCCGGCAGGAAATCGAATTGGGAAAAGCAGGATCCACAATCGGAATTGAATTGACACAAAAATACATGCTTGAGCAAACATTAAACGAAAATGGCTAAACGAGATACCTATGATATTTGTGTGCAGCACTTATACGATGATGTCGATAAGCTGTCACACCTTCCACAGCAACAACGTGATAAGTTGCTACGCATTCGTTCAGGCTATACCATAATGAACGAATTCCCGTCGAAAAAAGACCGGGAAATAATTCAACACCTTCAAAATCAGTTTCGGATTGAGCGAAGCGCAGCGTATGAAGATTTACGCCTGATCAAAGATTTGTTAGGCTCAATCAATAAACAGTCAAAAGACTGGCACCGATTCAAATTCAACAACATGATTCAGAAAGCATATGAAATGGCCGAACTGAAGAATGATCCTGATAGCATGGTGAAAGCTGCCAACACTTATGGAAAATACAATCAGCTCGACAAAGAAGATGCCGAGCGCATACCATGGGATGAAATTGTACCTCAACTTTACGAGCCAACTGATGATCCTTCAGTTCTGGGGATAAAACCTATTCCAAATATCAGAGAGAAAATAGCTGCTATGAAAAAGAAATATATGGAAGACATTGAAGATGTTACCTATGAAGATATTGACATTCGTGAACTAGAAAAATATGCCAATCAGTAAGGAAATCAAGCAAATATATTTCAACGACTGTCAGCGAAAAGTTATGTATCGGGAGTGCAAAACTACTGTTGTAGTTGGTGGACGCCGTTTAGGCAAGTCACATGGAATAGCTCAACCATATCTTCAGCGTAATATGCAGCGTATGCCGCGCGGCACTCATGGCATCATTGCCGGAACATTTCAACAGGCAAATACACGCACATTGCCGGGAACATTGGAAGCTTTTGCTAATGTGGGATTTAAACGGAACGTTCATTATGTAATCGGAAGAAAACCAGAACCTGGTTTAAAATTTGAAAAGCCACGGTTAGAACCTACAAGTTACGATCATTGCATCACATGGTATAATGGAAGCATTATGCCAATTATTTCACAGGATGTTCCAGGATCATCCAACTCAATGACCTTTGACTCTATTCTTTGCGACGAAGCCAAGTTCCTGGACTTCGAAAAATTGAACAATGAAACTATTCCGGCCAATGGCGGAACTAAAGCTCATTTCGGTCATTTGTCTTATCATCACTCCATGATGATCATATCCGATATGCCAACGACTAAAAAAGGTAGTTGGTTCTTAGGATATGAAGATAAGTGCGATCCGGAACTGATAGAGCAAATTGATGCAATAATTTATGAAAAGTGGAGGATACTTAATAAAATAAAGGAGTTTCAAGCAAAAGGAATTCAACCAAAAGGTTATTTGTTTGATTATTACAAAACACTTTGTCGTGACTTAGCGCAATTCAGAAGCATTGCAGTCGATTACAATGTGTTTAGTTCAATTGAAAACCTGCAGGTGTTAGGGGAGGGCTATATCAAGCAAATGAAGCGTGATTTACCGCCGTTGATTTTTCAAACGTCAATTCTCTGTAAGAAAGTAGGATTGCTCAAGGATGGTTTTTATAATAACCTGAATGAAAACATACATTATTATACTGATTTTGATAACTCTTACCTACTTAACTTAGAGTATGACTTCACTAAAACAAAAGACTTATCTTGTCTTCAGGATGGAGATTTGAATAAAAATAAGCCTATTTGCATAGCCATGGACTATAATGCCAACATTAACTGGCTAGTGGCAGGGCAGCGCTCAGGTATAAAGCTAAAGGTACTTAAATCATTCTTTGTAAAGTACGATCGCAAGTTAGTTGAGTTAGTCAATGACTTCTGTCACTACTACAGAGATCAACAGTGTAAGGAAGTTATTTACTACTACGACAACACAGCATTAGGTAGTAACTACGCTGTTAATGACAGTGACTTTGCAACTGTTGTAATGGATACCTTCAGGCGCAACAAATGGCACGTTACAGGCGTACACATTGGCAATCCGCTTAATCACATGGATAAGCACTTACTTATCAACATGGGATTGAAAGGACAGAAAGGTTTGTTCCCATTATTAAACAAGCCAAACAACGAAGCTCTTTTGCTCGCTATGGAACAAACAGGAATCTATCAGGGGCCTGAAGGGTTCAAGAAAGATAAGCGCGGAGAGAAGCTTGCAGAGAACGAAGAAGATCTTCTCGAAAATAGAACAGATGGTACTGACGCATTTGATAGTCTATACATTGGAATGAACAACTTCCCGGTTGAATCTTCATTCAGCTCCAGCCTTGTTAGTGATTTTATATAGTCACTCATCACACACACCTTAAAACTTCCAAAAGACAATGAATAGATTGACTTTTGTAGGAAGCAATTTGTCATTACACTATTAACCCCGTCCCGGGGATCTATAGAGTAATGGCGTTTTTACCACCCGTTTTTTTATTAACAGCTCAGCATATAACACGCTTTTCTCTTTATGTAATGACAAAGGGACGGCAGGGCGGGGCGGGGTGGTTCTCCTTAAACATGCTTATAAATGGATATTTAAAGCATGTTACGGACTGTTACAGAAACGTTTAATTGTATGAAAGTCGGACAAACAGTATAAACGACAAACAAATCAGCACATAAATAGTATATAACTTATTTATTCAAAAGCATTTATACTGTTTTGTTTTCTTTTACGCGTATGTATTAATGTGTATAATTATGTTTTATTATAATATACTGATTATTAATAAGTTATAATAATATGTAAAGAATTAAGCATATAAACAAAATATTTAAAATATAAGTTACTATATTACTATTTCAATAAATTATGCTTATTATGTTCTTGAAATTTAAATATATACAGGTAGTAAGTAACTATGTTTTTTTAATTAAAAAGGCTTTTTTTGCATGTTACTACTAGTTACTATTCATTTTGGTTAAAAAAATAAGTTATTGATTGATAGTTAGTAGTGAGTAGTACGCGCCTTGGAAAAATATTTTTTTTTGAAAATGGCGTTTTTACGTGTATCTTCTTATTATGCTTAGTTTTATATTTTAATTATTGTAGTTTTTAATGTGTTTTAATAAATCGAATGTAGTGAGTAGTATGTAAATATTTATATCTTTGCAGAAATTTAATACATAATATTATGAAAACAGAATATTTATGGGGATGGAAAATTCAGACATTAGAGATTGATTCGGAAATATTTGTTCCGATAAAGCTATTTTGTGACGATTACAAGATAAATTTTATCAATACAATGATAGAATTTAATAAATTAGGGCTTAACATTAATTCTAAAATTGAAAATATCACAAGTGAAGGATATTTGTGCTTTAATGTTGACGATTTTATTATATTTATTTTGGTTGTTTCTTCGACTACTCCCAAATTGGTTAAATATAGAAATGCTATTTGTAAAGCTGCAACTTCAAAACTGGCTCTTACAAAACGAAAGTTTCTGCCGAACATAAAAGAATATATATTAAACAAATACAGAATACCCAATCCGGACGAATCGTATATATTCATGTTGCCTACAGATGTTTATAACAGACTTGATACTGAAATTAAGGAGCATACAACAATTATAAATGTGGGAAAATGTTTAACCGGTATAGGATTCAAAAAAATGGTTAAGCGGGTGAATGGTTCTGCCAGGTATGGTTACAAAATGGTAGAGTTATAAATTTACAGTTAGACAAAAAGCCTTGCAGAAATGCGGGGCTTTTTTGCGTTAATAAATTTTGTATATTTGTGGCTTAGTATTTTTAAAATAACAACTTAATTTTAATAGTTTATGAAAAAAGTAATGGTATTGGCTGTAATGGCTGTGTTAATGATTTCTAGTTTAATGGCTCAAAATAATAAATTAAGTTTTGAAAAAGTAATTAAAGTAGATAGTATTCAAAAGCAATTTATATATAATGGGATTAAAGAATGGATAGGAATGAATTTCGTTTCGTCTAAAAATGTTATAGAGGTTGATGATAAAGATGTTGGAATAATAATAATAAATGCTTTGACTGATTATAGCATGGGAAAATTGAGATATTTAGCTTATGAAGGATATTTAAGATATACTATTAAACTTCAAATAAAAGATGGTAGATTTAAAATTGAAATAACAAATTTTACTCATCAAGTTAATAACAGTCCCAGCTACTGGAGTATTGGGATATTGTCAAATTCAGAAGAATTTCAAGGTAAATGCAGTGGAATGGAAAGATCATATTTTAATAAAGTTTGGAATGATTTAAAACAAAAATCGGAAAGTTTATCGGTAACTATTATAAATGAGTTTGAAAAAATACATTTTGAATCAAATGAAAATGATAACAAATCAGATAATTGGTAGTTATTTTTAAAAATAATTTCATTTTTGCATTGTCAATTCAAATATTACTCCGATATTTGCAGTACAGAACTCTTACGAAGGCACTACGTGCCACATAACGATGTGGTTTTTTTATGCCCAAAATACAACTTATTGAAAATATGGCGATGCCATATCACGAGCCGTTTGGAGCGGTAATGCCTTCGGGAGTTCTGTAGCGTGATATTGGCATCGCTTTTTCTATTGCCAAAAAAACTAAAACAGAACTCCCAAATGAACACAAAACAAAAAAGTGTACCAGCTACACAAACGCAGGAACTTCCGGCAGAAGTATTTACCGAAGTATTTAATGAGGTAGAACATCGTACGGGTATTTTTAACCAGACGAAAACGATTGCTGTCGTTTCGTGGTTTTTCAATTTTATTCTTCAGCACATCACCAGTAAATGTAGAGCAACAATAGTAAAGGATAATCCGGAAACTACACTTACATTGCAACTGAAAGATGTATGTATCTTTATTAAAATAAGTGATAAAATTGACGAGAAAGGAGGTAGGTATGACCATAATTGATGGAATGCCGGTTAGCCAGGAGTTGGCTAATTTTTTAAAAGAATTTTGTCCTAATGAAAAAGGAGCTCCCACTTATTTAACTGGATGTATTGGAACTATATCAGATGTTCAGGATTTTGTAACTATGAAACTTGGCGGTATGGATGAAAAGGAAAAATGCGAAGTCGCAAATTATTTGAATGACATTGTGTCACTTAAAAAAGATTTAATCAAACTTTCAGCATTATTGCCTATAATTACAGGAGGATCCATACAATGAGCGAGCAAGAAGCTATTACTTTTAAGGATATAATCATGGCTCGTTATTGTGGCGAATTTCGGCCGGCTGACGAAAAAACGGCAACGATCCGGAAGACGAGCGAAGAAATAAAGCTGGATCTTCGGCCAATGGCTGAGCTGAGCACTAACGAAATTGCAGCATATTTGGCAATGAATGGATATGCAATAGGATTTGATGGCGACACGCCTGTGTGGCTTATGCAAAAAGATGGAGAACTGGAACTTCGCGAACACTAATTTTTCTGTCTTTTTTTCCCCTAAGCGGTTGGATTTAATTTGTATCAACAAATTAATTCAACCGTTTTTTTATGCTAGATATTCTGTCGCAACCAATTGAAGGTGTCTCGTATTTGTACGATGATATTCCGGATATCGAAATAGATACTCAAATTGCTATTGGATTTTCGATAAAGCTTGGGGATGTTGTGTTATATTCGAATACATACGCATCTAGTCAGAGTAATGTGATCATTACCGGCTTAGGCGCTATGATCCGGAACTCGCTTTTGCTTGCAAATATTGATTACCAGTTTACGTATATGCTAAACGAGGAAGGCGATGGAGGTACGGCTGTATTCTTCACCCTTACTGCAAAGCGTAATAACCTTGCCGCTGATATAGTTTCGGGCCCTGAAAACAACTCCCTGTATTTTCAAAAATCAATCCCTGATATCATTATTGATCAGAATGTAATGTCGGCAATCCGTTTTGAGCTGAAGAAAGGAAGTGAGCTGATACTGAGCGAAGAATATGTGTTTGATGTTGATGGTAAAATTAAAATACGCAATATCAGCGAAATAGTTGAGAATTATTTATCGCAAGATAATTTGATTTGTCAATTCACATGTACGATCACCCACGATTCAATCCATAGCACAATTGATTTTGAAGTTTTGAAATGCGAAGCTGAGATGACAGTGGATGCCAATTCCTGGACTCAGCAAAATTTTCTCACCCGCGCGTATGGTGATAAACGTACGGCGAAAAGCAGAAACGAATACTTATCGTACCTGCAAAGGCCCGCTTATGGAGCGCTGACTATCAATTACAGAGTAGTTTATTATTCGTCAGGACGATGGACTGAGGCTGTCGGCACTATGGGCAACATAGCTGCTGTTACGGCTGATAAGATTGCGACATTCAATGCTTCGATGGGTGCATTGGTGACTGCAGCAGCTCTGAGCCCCAGCACTGAAATAATTCAATATGACATTTGGCTCACCGGTACCGGCGTAGATACTGATAAGTACAGTTATTTGGTTGACAATAATATATATAGAAATCATAAACATTTTGTCTTTACGAATAGCTTTGGTGTGTTGGAGACATTTACGGCAACAGGAAGAAGCGACGTGAAAAAAACGGGTGATCTTAATTTTGGGCGAATTGACAATAGATACAGAAAAGTGACTCAGGATTTTTTGAGCGAAAAAACGGTAAACAGTGGGTTTTTGGAGGATGAAGAACTGGAATGGATTGATGATTTATTGCTCAGCTTCAATGTGTCGACCTATGTGCCTGGTGTGACAGGTTCGGATGAAGAAATAACTATAACCAGTTGGGAAAAAACAGAATCGGAAGTAAACGGGCTTCAGGCTTTTTTATTTACGTACCGAAGGGCCGAAAAAAATCATTTGCGATTTGTGAATGCTGCACAGGGCATATTTGATGAAACGTTTGATGAAACATTTAATTAATCTATAAATGCTGTATATAAACGAATTAAGAAATATATTGAATTCGAAAAAAGAGTTCAATTGTCGCGTTTGGCTGAGCACAGGCGAAATTATGGTGTGTAACAAAGTAGTATGTACATCAAATTACCATAAAGGTACCGCCAACTTGCTTTTTACTGAAAGCAGGGAAGTAAGAAAAGTGAGAGTGATTTGCATATTTGAAATTAACGACGAAGAAATATATATTTAATTAGTATGGAATATTTTGATAATCAAGTTTTTGAAATTCCGATAGATGCCATAGCCGAACGTGCATTGGAGAAACTAAATGACGGAACAACTGTATTTGACATTGACGAAAGTCAGTCGCCAACCAAGATCGAGAATGCTCCGGCATCGCTTCGTGGCTATGTGCCATGGGGAGATGATAATCTAAGACCTAATGCAGTGTTGGAGCTCCGTCGAAAAGATGAAGTAATGTCGTCGAATATCTTCTTCAACCTACTTACCGGCTATGGTGCCGGATTAAAAATTGAACATCCGGAAGAAGGTAAAAAAGTAGAGAAAAAAGAAGTGCTGGATTTTTTCAAATATAACCGGCCGGTGAAATATTGGCTGGAGCAGCAAACGGATATGAAGCATTTCTTCTTCACTGTAACAGTGCTTATTTTAAGTCGTGATGGCGAAAAGATAGTGAATATAAGGCATAAAGATGCTACTTATTGCCGGTTTGAAACCTGTAATAAAAAAACAGGTAGAATTGAACACGTTTATTTTGGCAATTTCGAGAAAGGAGCGCCGAAATATGAAGATTGTGAAGTGATAGAGCTATTGGACGAAAACGATCCGCTTGGTGACCTTGAGGTGCGTATGGGAAAAAAAACAAATAATGCGGGTGAGATTCAAAAAGCTACTAAGACACGCAAGTTTGCTATGCGGAATGCGATCCCGATTCCCGGCAATAAATACTATCCTTTTCCTTACAGCTGGGCAGTATTCAATAGCGGTTGGTACGACATTAAACAATTGATTGCTGAAGGTAAAAAAATAAAGTTCAAAAACGGACTTGTAATAAAATACCAGGTGGAAATTAACCGTGCGTACTGGACTAATGTTTTTCAGGATGAGAATATTACAGATAAAACAAAGCAGGCTGAGCGAATTAAAAAAGAAAAGGAAAATATCAAGTCGTTCCTGACCGGGATAGTGAATGCCGGCAAGGTATGGTTTACCGGTTATTATGTGGATCCGAACGGAAAAGAAAATTCGATGATCCGCATTAATGTGATTAATCCGGCAAAAGAAGGAGGTGACTGGATTGAAGATACTGAAGAAGCGAGCAACATGGAGTGCTATGCCGACAGCGTACATCCTTCGTTGATTGGTGCTACGCCAGGGAAATCAAAGGGTTCATTCTCCGGGAGCGATAAGCGTGAATTATTCACGATAAAACAAGTGCTGGAGGTACCGATACGACAGATATTGCTTGAGCCTTATTTTGTAATTATCAACTACAACGGCTGGGAAAATGATGTGAAAGTAGAAACTCCATTTATGCAGCTGACCACTTTGGACGAAAAAACATCGGCCAAAACAAAAAAAGAAGAATCGGATTCTAACCAGGATAATCAAGAATAATATGCTAGTAACAAATATTGACGAATTTGTAGAATTCATTCCAACAGCGATTGGCAGTGAATTTTATGCGATTTCTCCGTTTCTTAGCGAAGCAGATCAGCAGCTTGCAGCTTTGTTTTTCGGAGAACATTTACACACGCACTTCGAATCTTTGGACAAAGATGTGGTGTTGCGAAAAACGGCTTCGCGCCTGTTGTGCCTGCAGGCGTATGAAAATGCGATCCCCTTTGTGGATTTGGTACAAACTGAAAATGGATTTGCGGTTGTGAAAACCGGCAACATGGCCCCGGCAAGCAAAGAGCGCGTGCAAAAACTGATTGATTGGGTTTCGAATCAACTATACAACAATGAAGATATGATGATTGATATCATTATGTCGACTTCAGCAGCTTTAGCAGAATGGGTAAAATTCTCGAAGTTTCGCACGTTTACCAATTGCCTTTTCCTTACCGGTTCTGATTTTGCAACGTATGCAAAATGCCAGCGTCCATACCGAAAAGCTTTTGTCGAGGCTAAAAATGATTTGCTTGCATGGCAGACCAATATGCTTGAGAAAGTGATAAGTGTTGATTATATGAAACAATTGATAGAGGAAACGAGAGCGAACACATTTACTCCAGGCGCTGAAAATGTAATTCATTATTGTAAAATGATTTTAGGGCAGATGGTTGCCGGCAAGGCAGATGAAGCTGAAAAATTGTGTAATGCGCTTAGCAATATTCTTGATAAAGACCTGGCTACTTATTCTACCTACGCCGGAAGTGCTGAATATGCATTACGAACGGCGCCAGTTTACGAAAACAAACAAACGGATCCAACTTTCTTTTTTGGCAGATAGATATGGACGCAATCAACTTAACAACTCCGAAGAATTATGGAGAAATGACTGAAAAGCAAATTAGATATGTAGCTGCTTTGAAAGTGGCCGGACAAAGTGAAAAACAAATATGGATAAAATGTCTGATCCGTTTTTCGGGTGTGAAAAAGGTAATAAGAAACGATGATACTTATACTTTCAGCCTGAAGGGAATTAAAAAGCCTTTTGTTGTTTCGACATCGGAAGTGAATTATATGGCAAAAAAAATGGACTGGATGACAAAAAGATATATAGGTTTTAGTCCATTGCGAAAAATTGGTAAGTACAAGGCTTGCGAAGAACTGCTTCGTGATACCTATTTTATTCAATACCTGGAGGCCGAAAATTTCTATCAGAAATATCTCTTCACGAAAGAGGAATCAGCTTTGTATAAATTGATGTCTGTACTTTATCAGCCGGGAAGAAAATACAACAATGACCTGAATGGTAAGCGTGCAGATTATTTTGCCAGGAAAGCCACTGAAGCTGAAAAATTAATTGTATTGATGTGGTTTATGGGAGTGAAAGAATATTTTGCCCGGAAATTCAAATATTTATTCCCACGTAAATCTGAGTCGGATGAAGATGTAAATCCGATTGCTCCTAATATGCACGAGATAATGAAAAATCAAATCAGGATGCTTACCGGCGGGGATGTGACAAAGGAAAGTCAGGTGCTGAATTCTCCAACATGGAGCGCTTTGGGCGAACTTGATGATAAATGCCGGGATGCTGAAGAACTGGAAAAACAAATGAAAAAAAATAACTAATATGTGGAATGCAGTAGCCTACTTTGAAGATCGTCAGAAAAAACTGAAGCTGACAAAAAATTATCTCTTCTGCCGGATAAGTGGATTGAATCATCTTGAAGGCATTGTGACGGCCCATCAGGGGCATAAAGATTTTTTTGCCGTCAACGATGTTGATGATGGAGGAGTGATCATAAGAATTGGCGCTGGTTATTTTATTCGCCGCAAGATCATTGTATTTATATTGAAAAAGTATGACCTTAAAAATCAGTTGGATCGCGAAACAAAGCTGGGCGAAACCAGAATTATCAGAGATAAGCTTCAAGCCCGGTTGATTAAGGATTCGAATGATATCCCGGAATTATATTACCTGGATAAAACAAAGTTTCCGTATAAAGAGGTGCCTGGTTTCTTTGCGAACGGCACGTGTGGATTTTATTTCTTTGTAACGATTGACGAACCAACTTCTTTAATTCACAATCCGGATGACTGGGAATAGAGCTGACAGAGTGGCTTATTGCGAAGCATGGGCACAAATGATGGTTGATATTTGGGTAGAGAAAGCAGAACTGTATGAAATAGAAGATACAGGTGCTTTTATGGAGTCGTTTATGTATGATATTCGCGAAGGCGCCAATGGCGAAATTGATAAAATTGTACATGCATACAACTACTACGGACGTATGGTGGACATGGGAGTGGGCAATCATGTGAACTTTGAACAGGTGAGCGAAAGTAACAGAACTGCGAAGCCCTGGAAGGATGAAACCTACTGGCGAAGTGTGAGAGCATTGACAGAGAAGATGGCTGAGCTGTATGGACAAAATTTCTTTGCGATAATAAACGAGAATATGAATTTTACCGATAAGAAATAAGAAGTTAAGCAAGCCTCTCTTTTGTCTTTTTTTTCGCTTCTGCAAAACAAGATATTTGCTTTAAAATAATCAGAATATGACAACAAATGAATTATTGGCGTTAGCGCAGATTATAAAGACCGAAACAGTTAAGAACAAAAACTCGGCTGTAAGGATCGGTACTGCTTTCGAGGAAGTGGTGAAGAAGATGGAGCTGAACGAGGATGAGATTAGCAGATTGATGGAAATGGTAGAGGGTGGAGAATCTTCTTCTATTGTTTCCATGGAAACGCTCACAAGATATATTAAGCTAAACGAAAATATCATCATAGAAATATAATATTATGTCAGCAGAACAAGGAACGGTACGGCAATCGGGTTATCAGTATTATGATAATAATCTGAATGGGAAAATACTAAAACTCAACGGAGAAATGCCGGTTGGGTTTGAAGGTGTTTGGCGTTTGGTAAAGAAAGATGAAAGAGATCCGTATTCTGATAAAGAATGGAAACAAGTGCCTATTGCAACGGCTATATATAAAGACATGATTATCGGAAAATTTACTGGTAATTGGGGTGGAGTGATAAAAAACACTTACGATAGCGCCATAGGATATGAAATAGAACTTTTTAATCCGGTATGGAATTTACTTGGGTTTTTAACAAAATATGTAAATATAGTATTACCTCCCGATAAGAGACTTTCTGCCTATTATGGTAGTTTGTTGGTACTCGATGACGATGGAACTGTAAAAGGTCAAGTATATAAAGACCATATGGACAGAGCTAGAATATCTAATTACTTTCCTCACCATGATCCAGACTATCCTATAAGTGATTGTGAAAAATGGGATAAATATTTTGGTGATATTCCGTGGACTGGTGAGAATTCGCCAATGGCATACAAAGAACAATTGACAGGGGGTGCATCGATTCCACATTATAATAAGTTTAGTGAAAAACCGTGGAATGGATATAAATTCATTCCTAAACGAAATGTAAATGCACACTTCTGGGATGACTATAATAATGGTGCTTCTTTAAAAATAGTAAATGGAGAAGAAGTAACAACGACATTTTTTAATGAAACCGGCAATACAAGGATATTTGGAGACATAGCATCTACATCAGTTTGGCTTGGCTATATAAGAACACCATGGATGGGTGGTCAGATATGGAACTGGGGCGTAAGTATGAATACAACAGGTGCCCCGACAAAAGATTTGGACACTGTATTTGATTTCAAAGAATATGCAATATCTCTTGATCCTAGATTTAATCAAAAACAAAGTGTTTGGCCTTGTTATAGTTTTCCGCATGAATACTTTAAAGATTTGACTCCTAATACGAATTATTATGTTCGCATATGGGAAGAGGTGTGGGGCAATTCAGCGTTAGGAGAAGATCCAGCACAGAGGTATGTAAAATATTCTACTCAAGGACTTTTTGCAACTGATGATAGTATAACAAATCCTCAATATGGAATTTGGACGTTGCCTTTTGCTATTACTCAAACTTCATTTGCGGTGAGACTTCAGTTGGCTCAACCAGGTGATAACATAGATGAGTATGGTGTGTGTTATAAACAAGGCCTGGGAACTCCAACGATAGCTGATACTAAATTGATCATAACAGATCAGGATAGGAAATCTTCTAATATTGTTCAAATAACAGGGTTGACTCCGGGAACTTCATATACATTTTTACCATACGCAATAAGAAATAAGGGCACGGTTAATCAGGAAGTTTTTTATACAAACTTAAATGGAGACTACAACATCATTGGTGAACAATCAGGCCCAATCAATGTAGCAACAACCAGTTCAGAGCCAAAAAGGATGGCGTCTGTAGAGATGAAAGTGCTGACAACCGATACAAATGCTACAAGTATTCAGGTTGGTTACAGACTTGTGCACAATGGCAATACTGTAATTACCGATAGTCAGGTTGGAGTATGTTACAGTACAAATCCAAATCCAACTATTGCTGATAATAAAATATATGATGAAATTCCCGGGTCAAGAGAAGAATATAGATGGAGATATACGTGGGCTCAGGATTTGAACCCGGAAACTACATATTACTTTAGAGCATTTGTAACAAATAGTGAAGGAACTGCTTATAGTGGAGACGCTGAAACTGTAGTAACACCAAAAAAGAAAACAGGGGATGATGTTATAACATTCTTTGCACTTCAAAATAGTGTAACTAAAAATAGTAAGAACTTATTATTTGGTGCGATGGGTTCTAATTCTGTTATAACTGAAATGGGAGTTTGTTATTCTAAAAATCAAAACCCTACAATAGCAAATAATAAAGAAACTGTTTCAATTGGAAATGGCTCTAAGTATGTTACACTTACAAACTTAGAAGCAAACACATCATACTATTATAGAGGATATTTTATAGATGAAGATGGAGTTAGCTATTCAAAGCAACTATCATTTACTACTCTTCAAAACATACTTAAACCGGCAGTTGGGGCGATATCTACAGAAATAACGCCAACTTCAGTAAAAATAAATGCAAACGTAACAAGTGACGGTGGAGAAGATTGTGTCAACTACATAGCTTACACAAGAATCAAATCCGGGCTTACATCTTTCGTTCCGGCTGGCGCAACAATGGTAGGTTCAGGGATTGGCGAATTTAGCCTGACTCTTGAAAAATCAAATCTATCAAGTGGAACATGGTATTACTGTTCATATTCAAAAAATAGTATCGGAGTCTCACAAAGTGAAATAAAAACATTCTCAGTTGATGACTTGGTTACTCAGGGGCTTCCTACCCTTAGCGTTGCTGTTAGTAGCATTAAAGATACTTCTGTCTACTGGAATGGGCAGATTGTCTCTAGTGGAAACTCTGAGGTATTATCAGCCAAAATTGAAATTAAAAAAACAATCGATAACACTCTTGTATATACGAAACTAGGGTTGCTTACTCCATCTGATTATGCAATAGCAAATGGTCTTGAGCCTGCCACATCGTATACCATTATATATGCTGTAAAAACACAATATATTGAAGACAATGATCTGGATGATTCCGTCATTACAAAATTGTTTACGACGGCACAAACTCCAACGATTCCATCATCGGGCGAAAAGCTAACAAAAATAAGTCTGATTGCTCAAAAAAAGGTTGGTAATAACATCACATTCTCAGTAACGGTTGATAATGTGATCACAAATTCGATTGTACATTTGCTTGCGAAAGCCGGGTCTGTTCCCAGGTTATCAATATCTGATACAGACGCTGATATGCAAATCGGGCTTAATAACGCATCGTCACAAACAAAGACAATTACAATAGGTAAACCAGGCGTGTGGTATTTCGTGATTGCTTTATTCAATGCAAATAGCGCAACTTATTACTCAAGCAATGTTGTTGAGTTAAATATCTCAATTGATAATACAGAAGACCAATTCGGCTTACCCACAGCTCCGGGGAATGGTGAAAGTAGAATAATAAAAGGGAAAAGATTTGTCTATAATGCGATTGATAACGGTTGGCAAAGAGATTATCTTTATAATCCGACGGATTCGCCTATTAATTCTACTCCATCTTTGTCATTGATGTATTCTCCTTCTGCTGTTGAAAAATCAGCAGAGATCGAAAACGAAACAAACGCTTATGATGTGATAAGAAAGCTTGATCGCATACCTCAGATCGGAGAAGTAGTTGATGGATTTGAAGTTGTAAGTGTATTTTTCAGTGACAATTCCGATGGAGATATTTTCCCATACGCGAGCTATTATGGTTTATTACTTGTGGATTTTGACGCGATTGAGCTATGTAATTATGCACGGGCAAAAGAAATTGCTGACTCGCTTTCGGCAGAATTAATGCCAATAAGGAAATATCCACACATTCTGAGCTACATTTACGATAGAATAGGGTATTCGGCCAGCGAAGAGCTTTGGGGCGATTCGGAAACTGAAGATGAAGCGTCTGTTTATTACGCAAATGATGACGATATAGAAGAGGCTTTTATTTTAAAAACAGAAGAACGAAGGGCTATTCCTTGTCGGATTTTGGTAAAAGACAGATATGTGACTAATCTTTATAGCTATAGGGATGAGATAGAGATATCTCTTGCATCTGACAATGTTAATAGTCAGCGTGAAGTAGGGGTTATAGAGCGAATAAAGTTGACATTGAAACGTAAGTCAGATAATGCTATCGTTTCAAGCATTGAGCACACAGTTAAATTTGACGATACAATATCTATTTCACACACTGAATTAGTGCCAAGTCCTGTTAAAATAGAATACATTGTAAAGTGTATTCTTTACAGAAAACCAACGAGCCCTCTTACTCACAGGGTTTTTGTGGACTCTGTAAGTTTTACAGGGGGCGTTGGCATAATTTCCGAAAACGATTTTGAATTATTATTGAATACATTATAAACAATTTAAAAATAAAAGATTATGTACTTTTTTAAAGACACAAACGGAAACTGGGTATTAGGTCCTGAACCTACTTCTTTCACATCCAAAGCACCTTGCACACTTCGAAGAAATACTCCAACGGTTGTTACTGTTCGTACGATAGAAAAACGCGTGTTGTTGATTGATAGAACAGACGTTACGGAAATCAAAAAGAATGCTGAAGGTGATTTCTATGCAAATTATGCTGAATTTGTAGAAGGCGTATCGGGTTTTTTCGGTAACGCCCCTCTTGACGGGGCTGTAATAAACCTTGAACCCGGACAATACCTCTCTGACGTCGTTCAGACAATCACGGGTGCAACCTTAGAAAACCCTGTAACGATTAATTTTTACAATCACAGCAAAACGGTCAACTGGGAAACATTTACCGAGAAAATCCACTGGCCATTGCACGTGTATCTTAATTTTGTAGGAAAGATTAACCTGTGGCCAAATACATATTTTCCACAAATGGGATTTGATGAAGGCTTACTGTCATCGAACCCGACTGATAAACTTTTTTTAGGTTTTTCTTTTGATCGAACAAATGATGACTCGGTGATAAAAGTGTCAGGATTGCCCGAAAATATTCAAAAAGTATTTTTTGGAGGGTTGGATCAATCTTATCAGATTGCGGAGTCTTATCAGGATTTGATTGATGCCCCTGAAGATTGGGGAGAAGCTGAGTTTGGACTTGTAAGGGTAAATGGTAGCAAGGGCGATGATGTAAGGAATGATGCTTTGTACAAAAAAATAGATGGGGTGTTTATTGATGTTACGCCTGGTTTTAGATATGTAGATTTTTCGGGATATGATTTGAGATTTGCATATTTCTACTCTGCAAATAATCATGGCGCAAGTTTCTACTCTGCAAATAATCATGGCGCAAGTTTCTACTCTGCAAACAATCAAGGCGCACAGTTCGACTCTGCAAACAATCAGGGCGCAAATTTCAACTCTGCAAACAATCAGGGCGCATATTTCATCTCTGCAAACAATCAGGGCGCAAATTTCAACTCTGCAAACAATCAAGGCGCAAATTTCAACTCTACAAACAATCAAGGCGCACAGTTCGACTCTGCAAATTTAAAAGATATAGATTGGAGTAATGTTGTCTCGATTGAAAATGCAAATTTCCAAAATGCAGACCTGACTGGGGGTGTATATTTACCTGAGCGCATTAACACAAAAGCAAAATGGATAGCTGAATGTGGAGCAGGTAATGTGAATGCTGAAACTATTTGGATTGATGGAACTTCAATATTAAGCTAAAATGGCACTATTATCATTTGTGATTTTAATCACCTACATAATTTACTACACAAAAAAATGTGGGCTGTTGGGTTCGCATTCTGAAAGTTATTATGCACTCAACAAACAGGGATGGCTATTCCCTCTATCGCTTGCGCTGACGGCATTTACGCTGTTAGTTGCAGTGCTGGAGGTAACGCCCGATCCGTTTAAATTTACGGCCTTTTTGACTTGCGCACCGGTGATGCTAACAGCTTTTGCACCCCGGTTTCGCACTGCGGGGCTGGAGTCGAAGGTACATTTTAGGAGCGCTAAGTTCGGTGGTATATTATCGTTTGCGTGGGCTGTATGGATGGCGTATTCATTTGGTTGGTGGCTGCTGCTGGTAGTTGGCGCGTTAGGAATTGTGTTTTACGCGCTAAATAAAAAATTTGACGAGCCGGTTTTGTTTTTGGAGTATTGGGTGTTTACATACCCATATGTTATATTATTAATTATTAAAATTTTATAGAAATGAACGCAAATTTCTTACTCAAAATCACATTATCGTTGCCGCTGGGATTGCTCGCCCTGGTGACTCCCAATGTTCCGCACATTATCATCGCTTTTATCTTCATTTTAGCAGATTGCATAAGCGCTTACCGACTTGCCAGACGTGTGCGAAAGGCAGGAAAAGCCCGCAAGGTAAAAATAAAATCGAACAAGCTGTGGAAAGCATTTCTAACGGCTACAGCTTCGGCTTTTGCCATTGTCCTGGCTTTTGTTATCGAAAAGTACATAATGGTAATGTATCACGATCTGTACCTCGCCAATTGGACAGCAATTGTGATTTGTGGAATCCAGTCATGGTCTATATTGGAAAACGAGAGCAGCTGCAATGAGAAAAAATGGGCCAAAAATCTGCAAAAATTTCTTGTTGATAAAACGGAACGGCATTTCGATGTCGATCTTTCATTTCTGAAAAAGGAAGAGGAGGACGCGAAATGAAGTTGCAACTAACCGGAAAGGCCTACGACTGCCTCATTGCCCTTGTAAAGCATTACGAGGGATTGCACGATGGAGATTTGAGAGAAATTGGGTTGCAGCCTAAAATGTGCCCTGCCGGCTACTGGACGGAAGGCTACGGTATAGTAGTTACCGACGATAAGGGCAAGATGATCCGGGGCAAGGAAAACAAGGCTTTGGCCTATAAGTTTTCGAAAATAAAAACAGAGAAGCAAGCCATCGACGCTCTTTTGCCGGCACTAGCCGTACGTGAATACTTTATTGAAAAGTTGAATCTGAAGCTCACTGCTTTCGAAAAAGCAGCTCTTATTTCGCTTGTGTACAATATCGGCTCAGGTAATTTCAGTAAATCGTCATTGCTCAAGGAACTGAGAGGAAAGCGCAGGCCGGCACTTATCGATATTTATTTCAGAATGTGGAATAAAGCGGACGGCAAGGTATTGCCCGGACTTGACAAGCGCAGAACTTGTGAAAGCTACCTATTTATTCTTCAACAATTAAAAATATTTTAAGAATGAAAAAGTTACTATTACTACTAATTATTATTCTTTTAGCCGGATGCTCCGGAGTGAAGAAAACAACGAAAACGGATGTAAAGGCCGATGTGATCTCACAGACTGAAGTAAAGAAAACGGCAGCCGAAAACGAAAGTTTGACAACTTCTGACAATTCAGATAAAAAAACGGAAGCTACAGTGAAAAAAAATACTTCAGCTGAAGAAAACGAAACTGAGGAAACTGTTATCTACACTATTAATTATGATTCTAAATCGAAAGTCGATAGCGTGACCCGGAAGCCGGCTATTAGTCAGGAAATAATTCAAAAAACGGTGAAAGGAAAAAACGCCAAAGCCGTTGAATCCACAGAATTACTATATTCTCAAGCTGAAGTGCAAAGCCTGTTTCAAGTCTATTTTAAAATGTCAAAAAGCGAATCGGACAGCGTGAACAAAGTAATCTCTATGCTTAGAACCGAAGTCAAGGAACAGACTAAAAAAGCAAATTACTGGTGGGTATGGTTGCTGGCAGGTATGTGTGTGCCAGTGGTTGGCTGGATCGCCCTCAAATCGGGATGGCCGGCTAAAGTTTTTGTGTGGGTGCTGAAGATTTTAAAAAAAATATAACATTTTACTTTTCCATTTTTTTTGTATTAAAAGTTAAGTTGATAAATGCTCTGGGCTGTGAAGTTCGGAGCATTTTTTTGTCTTTTTTCTCTCGTATGACATGCAGTTTATTTGCACAATTAATAATAGAGTTATGTCACAAAACGAAACATCAACCAGTACGGTCCTTCTGAATGGAGAACAGGCAAAAAATGAGCTTGCCGAGATTGAGATAAAAGCAAAGTCGCTGCGCAAGTCGATGAAAGAAGCACTTGAGGTTGGCGATTTAAAAGGTTGGAATAAATACAAAAAAGACCTGGCCGATGTAAATAAATCGTCAAAAGCATTGAAGGTTGAAGCCTTTGACGCTAAAAAAGTGCTGGACGATCTTTCCGGATCATCAGTAAAAGACCTGGAGTCAGCATTAAAGAAAATCCAATCTTTAATGAAAAATGGTACTATAAAACGGCATTCGAAAGAATGGGATGAACTCAAAGAGGCGCAAATACGTGTAAAAAAAGAGATAAAAAACGTAAATGCCGAAATGAGCATTGGCGAAAGCAAATGGGCGAAATTCACAGGCGGATTTAAAATGTTTGCTGGATTGGCTATTGGCGGTGCTATATTGTCGGGTTTAAAATCGTGGTACAATTCGATGGTAGAATTTGGGACCGCCGTTTCGCAGTTGTCGGCTATTACAGGCGCAACAGGTAAAGACCTTGATTTTTTGAAAAATAAAGCTAAAGAACTTGGTGCTGAGTATGGCAAATCAGCTACCGAAATTGTGGAAGCAATGAAATTGGTAGGTTCCGCAAAGCCCGAATTGCTCGAAAATGCAGCAGCATTGTCAGATATGACCGAATCTGTTTTGGTTTTAGCAAAAGCATCGGGCATGGAACTATCCGACACTACTCAAAGTCTTGCAACTATTATGAATCAGTTCGGACTTTCGGCTTCCGAAGCAAACCGCGTAATTAATACGCTGGCTGCTGGTAGTAAATACGGAGCTGTAGAAGTTGATTATTTAAGCGATTCTATTGCCAAGGTAGGCGCGGTAGCTGCTTCGGCAGGTTTAAATCTGGAACAAACAGTGTCCGTAATGGAACTCTTTGGCGAAAAAGGTATAAAAGCTGAAATTGCCGGTACAGGTTTAAAATCCTTATTGGTAGAACTACAAAAAGACACACGAAACTATACTAACGGAGTTTTTGACCTGAATAAAGCCATAGACAATAATCAGAATATTGCAGGCAACAACATCAAACTGACCGAGAAATTTGGGAAAGAATACTTTAACCTTGCCCAAATACTTTTTCAGAATAAAGAACGATTTATTGAACTCAACGAACAGGTAAAAAGCACAAATACAGCCTTTGAGCAATATGCCGTAGCAACCGATAACCTTCGTGGCGATATGGATAAACTTACGGGATCGTGGAATGCTTTTATTCTTTCGCTCGAAGATGGTAAAGGTCCGATTGCAAATGCATTTCGATCTTTAATTCAATATATAAATGAAGCCGTTGGTGGAATGGAAAGATTATCAAAAGATTCAAATCAGAGAAAAGCAAGCTCCACTTCAAAAATAGTTGATATTCGAATTGACAGTTTTAAAAAAGAACTGCCAAAAGAGAAAAATCAAATTGAATATATCAATCAGGAAATAGTAGCCGAAAAAAACTTAATAAAGAGAAAAGCCGAAAGAATTGAGTATATTAAAAAAGACATAGAAGAACGTGAAAGACTTGGAGGCGCATGGGATGATAATAACGATAAATTTCAGGCAGAATTGGACGGTTTACAACTTGCTAAAGATAGGTCTATTGCTTATGTAAATGCTCTTGGAGGTTTACGTGCCGAAATGACAAAAGTAAATAAAGTAATTGACGAAACCGAGATTAAAGAGGTCCCTGAAGATAAACTGACTGTACAGAAACAGAAAGTGGATGATGCAATGCAGGCGCTTGAAAATGAAAATCTGAAGAAAATAACTTCAATAAAAAAACAATACATTGATGGAGATATCGCCAGCGAAATTGAATACAATGAAACTCTACTTGATAATCAAGAAAAATATGACGGGATCCGGCGAAAGAAACTTAATGAATTGTTGAAAACAATCACTGATCCTGGATTGAAATTAGAACTGAATAAGCAAATTGCCGATATCGACAAAAAAGCGCTGGATCGTCAAATTGATCAGAACAAAAAGATCAAAAAAATAATTCTCGATGCCGATCCAATCGAGCAAGAAAAAGAATCGCATGAGAATCGTCTTCGCGAACTCGGCCTATTTGGACTATCAAAAGAGAATATGACTGCTGAGCAGCTGGAGACATTACGCATATTAGAAGAACAACACAGTGAGAATATGCGTAAACTGTCGACAAAGCAGGCAATTGCAGACTTGAAACAGTTAGAAAAAGATCAGCAGTCCGAAGAAATGTTGCTGAGTGCTGAGCGCCTGAAAACGCAAATGGATGAGCAAAGTTACAAGGATAAATTAATTGAAATAGAAGTAAGATATCTGCGTAAAAAACTAGCTATACAAGGTCTTTCGGCTGATGAAATTGACCGGATCATGAAGCAGTTGAACCAACGATTGATTGAGGGAGCCGATAAAGCATCTCAGGATATGGCATCATTTCTCAATAAATACGGACTTGATGAATTAGGTGAATTTAAAGTAAGGAAAGAACTTGAGTTAAAGTTGCTTCAAAAATACCTTGACGATGGTATTGTGAAAGAAAAGCATGCTGCACGCATCCGTGCAATCCTTGCGTCGGAAGAATTTCAGGCTAAAACTCAGGATTTCAAAACTCAGGCCGATGCCATTGCCAAAACGTCAAGTGATTTTTCAAGTGCATTTCAGGGGTTTCAACAGGCTGAAGAAAAGGCAATCGAAACCAGGTACCAGAAAGAAATTGATGCAGCTTCTAAAGCCGGGAAAGACACAACAAAACTTGAAGCTGCAAAAAACAAAGAGCTTGCAGAGTTGCGAGCCGAGAATGCAGATGCCATGTTTGCCCTCCAGGCTGCTATGATTATTTCCTCAACAGCAGTATCGGCGATAGATGCTTATGCCAGCGCTTTGAAAGTTCCGGTCATTGGCCTTGTTTTAGCTCCGATTGCAGCTGCTGCTGCAGTAGCATACGGCGGTTCCCAACTGGCACAGGCCAATGCAGCGAGAGAAGCAGCAAAGGAAGGCTATTACCATGGTGGATTCCATGACGATCCGGATGGATTTACCGGCGGAACTAATCCGCGTGAAGTACGTGGCCGTTTTGCGGATGGAAGCCCTGTGCATGGTTTGGAATATGTGGCTGACCATGTGACGACAGCAAATCCCACATTCAGAAAAATATTCAATCTGGCCGAATATGCGAAAAAAACAAATACAGTTGCCAGGATTAGTGATCGTGATATAATGCAAATAATGAATTCATCGCGTGGATTTTATGAAGGCGGATATCACACTTCAAATCAAACAAATGGAAACCAGACAACCACAATTGACCTTTCGGCCATAGATGAAACAATCAGGCAGACGAATGCGATCAACGCATTGCTACTGGCAGAAATCAAGAAAGGTATTGTTGCAAAAGCAAGGATATCAGGCAACGATGGCATTGCAAAAGGAATTGAGGATTATAATAAATTAGTAAAAAACGCAAAAGGATGATTCAATTTTTCGTCGACAACAATGAAATAGTTCTTCCGGAAGAGTTCAGTTTTACCTGGACAGAAAATAATCCGGAGTTAACAAGCGATGGCGAATTTTCGCTTGACATAACCATCTCTTTGCTGATCGCAAAGAATGCTATTGCTTTCAAATTTTTGAATCGGTTGAACAAAACAGAGGTCATAAAAAAGGCAGATGCCTATATGATTGATAATGGCATAAAACATTCCGGAACAATAGTAGTTTCGAAAAACGACAATGTTTCGGTTACCTTTCAGTTTCTTGCCGGCAATTCTGAATTGAAGTACATTGCCAGCACTTCAAAGAAAATATTCGAAATGGACTGGGGAACTGAGTCAGAAATTTCATTTGCCAGGGCTTTAGATTCTGTCAATAACTGGGACTGGAGGAATAAATTTGTGTGCACGCCAATAAAAGCAGGTAGCCTTGTTTTGAATGAATATAATCTTGATATGACGGCAATAACCGATGATCTTATTGTAATGCAGCCGTTTTTATTGTATTACCTGAACAAACTACCTGAATTGTTAGGTTATCAATTGAGTAATAATGTGCTAGAATCAGATGCACGTGCACAGAGAATGTATATTGTAAATCCTGTTTCATCATTGAACTACGCCGATTGCTTGCCCGATATGAGCATAAGCGAATTTATAAAGACAATTGAGGACTTTTTCAATGTTGTATTTGTTGTTTCTCCTGGTACGAAAACAATGTCGATAGTGCGAACAAAAACAAATTTAGTAAATAAAAAAACCGTGAATGTTGTTCCTCTGGATGATTATTCGAGAGAACCGCTCAATGAGGCTACAGCCTTCAGGTTTGGATACACAAAAATATCGTATGATTTCCCCGGCACAAAATACTATGCTTTTCATCGCCTGGCCGATGATATTGTGGCGAAGTGCAAGATCCGTGAATTTTTCTCGGTATGGCCGGAAGATTATGACGCCGATAAGTTGGTTATTTACCGTGATACATCCGTTGATCGGGATTGGGTAAATAGTTTGACAGATCATGAATTTCCCGGACAAAAGGCGATGTTGCCGGGAGAAGGACAAGTTTATTATTCGTATCAGATGAATAAATTTGCTGATTTTGGATCGTCAAATGAAAGCGTGCTGTCGTTGAAGCTAATACCTTCAGCTATTTATAAAGGTTCTCAAAACGGAATTGATTATGCCGATGGCAATTCTACATTTCCGGTGAACTATTTGATGGCTGAAAGTTCAAACGAACATTTCATCCCAACAAGTCAAAACATATTTGAGCTAATCGACGGAACTAAAAAAACTATTGCCCGGCAAAATGTACTTGAAGTAAGTATGTACGCAGGGCGGTTTAAAATAGTAAAATCGTTGACCGGAAGCCATTCAGGTACATTAATTCGTAACTATGTGAATTATCCGTTTTCAATTACCGATGATCCAGGTTACGAAGAAACGGTACAATATTATGATATTATTGATCCGGTGCCGGCCTTTAAAACGATGCGCCTGGTTGGTCCTGGCTCTGTAATTTCTGACTATCAAACTGAGAGTATTTTAGATATGACAAAAGCATATACTTTTTCTTTTGTCGATGGTCCTGAAATTAATCCAAACAATGTATTTGTTATCAATAACTTAAAGTATATGCCTGTCTATTTTGAAAAAGAGAAATCAAATACGCCGGCTGTTGTGATCGGTAAACTTTACCGAATGCTTATTCAGTGATTTTGCTCACCACATTATCTATTAATTCCTGAGATGGTTGGCCAATATATTTGCCAACCATTTTTTCGCTGGTATGATCCGTTAGCTTTTGAATTACTTTTCGTTGAATCCCGGCATCTTCTAAAAATGTGATCCCGGTGTCGCGATAACTGTATAATTGCATCTCGTCCGGAAGCTGTAAATCTTTTCGTATCTTGTTCCAGAATTTATCAATATCTCTTGTGTTTATATTAGTTGGTGCTGGATTAAGTGCTTTTCCGATCAAATAATAATCCAGGGGGAAACGATCGAGTTGAAATGTATCGACTATTTTCGCACACAACCAGTCCGGAAGATATGCGTATCGATCACGATGTGTTTTTGATTTTGAAGCCGGTATAAAAATTACTTTTTTAAAGAGGTCAATATCTTTTATCTGTATCAATGAAATTTCCTTTGGTCGAATAAACGACGCCCGAACAAGATCGATCACAATTTCCATAGTTGGCATAAACCACTTGCAATACATTGCAATGCGATGGTGTGTTGCTTCAGGAATGACAATCCGAAACTTTTCATCCTCTCTTTTCTTCGTAAAGTTCTCAAATACGTTCACTTTGCAATACTTATTCGCGATCATCCAATTCCACAGCGATCGATAAAAAACAAAGTGATTGTTCCACGTCCTGTTATTCAAACAATCGTTAAGTGCAAGTTCATTCATCATTTGCAGCGCTGTATCTTCTGTGTAGCTTATCACATAACAACCATTCATTTTATTGTTTTCCAACCAAGTATTTAGTTTTTTGCAATAGGAGGCATAAGATCGCAATCCGTCAGGACGCATATCTCGTTTTTTCAGTTTCAAAAACTGATCAACGGCATCGCTCAGCTTGTGGAATGCTTTCGGAGTTTCGGACTCGACAAAAGGATTGCGGCCAGTTGCCAGATTAATATTGATGTCATTTGCTATTTTTCGTAGATGCCTGGTCAAATCCGTTTTATTCATTTTACCTTTCAGATTATTAAACCGCATCACTATTCGCTTGAGTTTTTTTTCTGTAGGATGCCAGGCGTAGTATTTAATACACAAATCTTTTCCGTCACAAATTCGTGCCGGGATATATTGTACTGTGAAGTCGTTATTAATTGTTGTCATACTAATAATTAAGCATTATTAAGATTTTGTTTGACAACGTTTTATAGTTTTTAGAGCGGTTTCGCCCAAGTACTGCCGCAGTGCTGCCGCAGTATAAAAACAAAAAACGTTGTATATTTTTGATATACAACGTTTTACATACATTTAAGCGGAGAGAGAGGGATTCAAACCCCCGGTACCTTGCAGTACGGCGGTTTTCAAGACCGCTGCAATCGATCACTCTGCCATCTCTCCAGGGATCGTCTTATTTTTGTAAGGCGGTGCAAAGATAGTGCTTTTTATTAAACTTCCAAACACTGAGAAGAGATTTTTATTGTATCGTTTTAGGCGCTGTCACAAACAACCTTTATTTTCAATGAATTCGATATGAAAATTTTGTAATTTAATTTTCATATATTATTTTTGCAGTTCAAATTATATGGAATCTATGTTGCATTCTTACCTTCATATGGCAATTCTGTACAGGGATCGCGCCTGAATTCTGACTTTTTTGTTGGAGCTTTCTGCCTTTGACATTCCGCATTTATTAGTGGAGTGTGTTTTTTCATGAACAAAATTACATATTCAACGCTTTCATTTACTTTAGAAAGTAGATGGGCTTATTTTATCATATAAATTTAAGAAAATGAATAACAATTGGAAAAAAGTATTTGCTATTATATGGACCGGACAGTTTTTCTCGTATTTGAGCAGTTCGGTCGTTGGTTTTGCCACTATACTGTGGCTGAGTTTCGAGACAAAATCGGCTGAGGTACTGGCTTTTGCAGCTATCGCGTCCATGCTTCCGCAGGGACTTATTGGTCCGTTTACGGGCGTGCTTATCGATCGGTGGGACAGAAAGAAGATTATGATATTCTCCGATCTGTTTATTGCACTTTGCTCGCTCGTGCTGGCTTTTATGGTTTTCAGCGGGAATCTGCACA
Organism: uncultured Paludibacter sp.; assembly: GCA_963678465.1. Taxonomy (GTDB): domain Bacteria; phylum Bacteroidota; class Bacteroidia; order Bacteroidales; family Paludibacteraceae; genus Paludibacter. The sequence goes on along the minus strand of OY782858.1, from coordinate 1,001,532 downwards.
TTGCAGCCATTTATACACTTCTGGCTTTGCGATCGGTAGGTTCAGCCTTTCACGGCCCTTCAATGCAGGCTTCTGTGCCTTTGCTCGCTCCACAGGAAGAGCTGACACGCATTTCGGGTATTAATCAAATGATCATGTCGGTTTCGAGCATTGCCGGACCTGCACTGGGAGCCTTGCTTATGAGTTCGTTTAATCTGGGTTACGTTATGTTGTTCGACGTGCTTGGCGCTCTCATTGCCGTGGGAACTTTGCTGTTTGTAAAAATACCAAAGCCCGAACGCTCCGAACATATCGAACCGCACGTTTTCAGGGAAATGCGTGAAGGCTTTCAAGCAATTTTGTCAAAAAAAGGATTGCCCTGGTTGTTTGCCTTTTCGGTGATTGTACTGCTGTTTTTGATGCCGGTTTCGGTATTGTTTCCGCTTATGACGCTCGAACATTTTAATGGTACTGCTTATCAAATGAGCATCATTGAAGTGGTTTGGGGAGTTGGAATGGTAGCAGGAGGAGCCTTTATCGGCTTTGTAAAACTAAAGACAAACGAAGTAGTTCTGATCAACATTTCCTACATTTTACTTGGACTGTCGTTTATGCTTTCGGGTATTTTACCGGCAAACGGGTTTGTATTTTTTGTGCTACTTACAAGTCTGGGTGGAATTGCAGGAGCTTTGTATCACGCCATGTTCACAGCCACAGTTCAGAAAAATGTAGCTCCGGAAGCACTGGGACGCGTATTTTCGCTATATGGAAGTATCGCTATTTTACCTTCGCTTGTGGGACTTACCGCCACAGGTTTTATTGCCGATCATATTGGTATCGATTATGCTTTTATCTATTCGGGCATTATCATTATCGTAACAGGCATTTTGGCAATGTTTGTAAAAAACATGCTTAAACTCGGGGAAAAGAGTCTGAATTCTACAGAATAAATGTGAGTTCTGAAAAAAGAAATCCCGCAGGAGTAATTCTCTGCGGGATTTTTTATTACTTATACTGTTTTCAGATATTCAACCACATTTTGTTCGATGCGCGAAGTAATGTTGCTTACATCGGCTCTGTCGAATGCTTCTCCGCTGATATTCTCAAATAATTCAATGTAGCGTTCGCTGATGCCGGCTACGATCTCAGGAGTCATTTCGGGAACTTTCTGTCCTTCTTTACCCTGGAAACCATTTTCCATCAACCATTCACGTACAAATTCTTTCGAAAGTTGTTTCTGAGCTTCGCCTTTATCAAAAAGCTCCTGATAGCTGTCGGCATAGAAATATCGTGAAGAATCGGGTGTATGAATTTCGTCGATCAGGTAAATTTTACCATCACGGCGACCAAACTCATATTTGGTATCTACCAGAATCAATCCACGTTTGGCAGCAATCTCGGTACCACGCATAAAAAGTGCCATGGTGTATTTTTCGAGCATTTCGTATTCTTCGGCAGACACAAGTCCCTGTTTCAGAATTTCTTCGCGAGAAATATCTTCATCGTGCAAACCATATTCTGCTTTGGTAGTTGGAGTGATGATAGGTTGAGGGAAACGTTGGTTTTCGCGCATTCCGTCAGGAATTTTTACGCCGCAAATTTCGCGCACACCACTTTTGTAGGCACGCCAGGCACTACCACAGAGATAACCGCGCACAATCATCTCCACAGGATAACCTTCGCAACGCAAACCCACTGTAACCATAGGGTCGGGCGTAGCAAGTTTCCAGTTTGGAACAATATCGGCAGTTGCATCCAGAAACTTAGCAGCAATCTGATTGAGCATCTGTCCTTTGTAAGGAATTCCCTTTGGCAATACCACATCGAAAGCCGAGATACGGTCGGTGGCAATCATTACGAGCAGGTCGTTTTTCACGGTGTACACATCGCGAACTTTGCCGTGATACACATTTGTCTGTCCATCGAAATGGAAATCGGTGTTTGTAAGTGCGTTCATATTTTTGTTGTTTTTGCTATTTATATATTTAATAAGGGATTCTATTCCTTTTCCCCTTTAGGAGCCAGGGCTGGTTTCTTTTCCTTTTTCTCGTATGCTTCCACAATTCTCTGCACTAATTTGTGGCGCACAATGTCTTTTACATCAAATTCGACTTTGGCAATGCCTTTTACATCTTTCAGTACCTCCAAAGCATCTTTTAGTCCTGACTTTTGGGAATATGGCAAGTCAATCTGTGTCATATCACCGGTAACAATCATTTTGGTATTCAAGCCCATGCGGGTCAGGAACATCTTTATTTGCATGGTAGTAGTGTTTTGCGCTTCGTCCAGAATAACCACTGCATCGCTCAGTGTTCGTCCGCGCATAAAAGCCAGTGGTGCAATCTGAATGGTACCGTTTTCCATATATTCTTTGAGCTTTAGCGGTGTAATCATATCCTGGAGAGCATCGTAAAGCGGCTGCAAATATGGATCAATCTTTTCCTTCATGTCGCCGGGTAGAAAACCTAGCTTTTCGCCAGCCTCAACAGCAGGTCGACTGAGGATAATCTTTTTAATTTCTTTGTTTTTCAACGAGCGAACAGCCAACGCAATGGCTGTATAGGTTTTCCCCGAACCGGCTGGGCCGATGGCAAAAAGCAAATCATTTGTTTCAAAATCCTTTACCAGCTTTTGTTGGTTGGCAGTGCGTGCCATAATGGATTTTCCATTCACACCGTGTAGAATAAGATTGTCGAATCTTATTTCGACCGGTTCACTGCCTTTGACAATTTCGATGATGTTTTCTTCGGATAACGAATTATTATCTAAACAAAACCGTTCAATTCTTTTTATATTTTCAATAAACCGATCAGCTTCTTCATCGCTTCCCGAAATTTTCACCACATGTCCTCTTGCCATTAATCGCAAATTGGGGTGCAGATTTTTCAACAATTGAATATTAGAGTTGTTTACACCGTAAAAAACAGTAGTATCGGTATGTTCGGAAAGTTCAAAGATGTGTTCTGTCATTTGCAATATATTTTATCGTAAGAAGCTTTTCCAAAGTTTAAAACTTTGGAAAAGCTGATTTTGGGTTATTAATAAGCGAATAATGGGTATTTTTCCATTGTTTTGTTTACGCGTTCACGAACAGAAGCGATTACAGCTTCGTTTTCAACATTTGAAAGCACAGTCTCAATCATTTCGGCTATTTCTTCCATCAGTGGTTCTTTTGCACCACGTGTTGTGATAGCAGGCGTTCCGAGACGGATACCTGAGGTCTGGAAAGCTGAACGGCTATCGAAAGGCACCATGTTTTTGTTTACAGTAATATCGGCTTCCACCAATACTTTTTCGGCCACTTTACCTGTCAGTTCAGGGAATTTCGAACGAAGATCCACCAACATAGAGTGATTATCTGTTCCACCTGAAATAATGGTAAAGCCACGTGCAATCAGTGCATTTGCCAGAGCAGCAGCATTTTTCTGCACCTGTGTCTGATATTCTTTGTATTCAGGTTCCAGACATTCGCCAAAAGCTACAGCTTTTGAAGCAATCACATGTTCGAGCGGACCGCCCTGAATACCGGGAAATACAGCTGAATCGAGCAATGCCGACATCATTTTCACTTCGCCTTTTGGAGTAGTTTTTCCCCATGGGTTTGGAAAATCTTTACCCAACAAAATAATACCACCACGAGGACCACGAAGCGTTTTGTGTGTAGTTGAAGTTACAATATGCGCCCATTTCAACGGATTTTCCAATAAACCGGCAGCAATAAGTCCTGCTGGGTGAGCCATGTCAATCATCAACAACGCGCCTACTTTATCAGCAATTTCGCGCATGCGTTTGTAGTCCCATTCGCGTGAATAAGCCGAGCCACCACCAACAATCAGTTTTGGTTGTTCACGGATAGCCACTTCTTCCATTTGGTCGTAATCAACACGACCTGTATCTTCTTTTACGTTGTATTCGCATGGTTTATAAAGAATTCCTGAGCTGTTTACCAACGAACCGTGTGACAAGTGACCGCCATGAGATAAATTTAAACCTAAAAATTTGTCGCCCGGATTAAGGCAAGCCAAAAACACAGCAGCATTGGCCTGAGCACCCGAGTGAGGTTGCACGTTAGCCCATTCGGCTCCGAAAATTTCTTTCAAACGATCGATAGCAATCTGCTCGCTCTGGTCCACAACCTCGCAACCACCATAGTAACGTTTGCCGGGATAACCTTCTGCATATTTATTAGTCAGCACCGACCCCATAGCTTCCATTACCTGATCGCTCACAAAGTTTTCTGATGCAATCAATTCAATACCTTTCATTTGACGCTGTTTCTCACGTCCGATGATGTCAAAAATTACCTGATCTCTTTTCATTTTATATTTCTAATTTTACGAATTTATTCTAATTTTACGAATTAAAAGTTGTGAATTCACTCGAACTTTTTAACTCCTTTGTCCATCTTGTGTTGTTGAAACTTATTTTTCTCTTTCAAAACTAACAAATTTCAGGTTGCCTTTCAGTTCTTTGTCGGCACGGAAGCAAATTTTCTTTGCTTTCACGCGGCGGGGCGTACATTCTTCGGGTGTCTCGAATCCGGCGCTTGTAGCCGAAACGGTAAACAAACCCAAATTGTCGAGCCGCACCGAATAACCTTCCTGCAAATACCGTTCTATCAGGCCGGAAAGCCCGATAAGCGCGGCATGTACATCGCCTTCGGAAAGGGAGCTGATTTTGGTCAGATCCTTTGCCAGTTGCCGGGTAGTGATTTCGCCCGACCGTACTGGAACAGCATAGTATTTGGCGGCTTTCTCGCCAATGCCGCTCCGTTTTGTCCTTACTCTGTAACGGAATGCCATAATGCTAAGGATGAAATTTATATTTCGACACTACAAAATTACAAAAACCTGCTTATATATTTTACTTTAGATGTACATTAAGGTGTTACTGAGATGTACATCTATAAGATATCTCAATGTACATCTAATAAATGCTTATATGTACATCAAACAAAAATTCCAAAAGTATGTTTTCGTAAATTGATACATCTGTTTTTCAAAATCGGTACCGTCTGTTTTATAGTTTATACGCTATAAAAACCTTGTCAAGCCTGATTCAACAGTTGCTGAAACCTTTCCACAAATTTTCCTACATGAAAGCCATCCAGCAATGCATGGTTGGCGTGAATATCCACCGGCAACCACATTTTATCGCCATCGCGGGTGATTTTACCAAAAGTGATTTTCGGAATACTGCGCGCCGCACTAAATTTACGTGCATGATTTACAGCATAAAAGTCAACCCATGGAACTGTGGAATAGTGGATTACTTCTGGTCCCGGGTCCGGAAATTTCAATCCAAACTCAGCTTTCACTCTTTCCGTTTCTATTTTTGCCTGTTGCATAAACTCCTCTATATCCTTATTGTAAGGGAAATAGCCACAGCCATAGGTTTCGTCTTCTCTGAAAATGGTAGCTCCGGCGCCTATGCTATCAAAACAAACAACTTTATCATCCTCAATCCGATAGCGAAATTCTTCTATTTCGTTAGCCGCTTGAAGCGACAAATATAAGTAATATAACGAAAACTGATACCCTTTTTCTTTTGCTACTTTACGAGCTGCCGAACACTCCAAACGCACAACAACCCCAAACAAAGGTTCATCAAAAGTATTGAAGACTTCGAAATGCTCCCGGCGTTTCCAGGTAGATATGTCTATTTCTTTTTTCATAAGGTAAAAATTTATTTCAATATTTTGTTCCCATCCACCTTCTGCAAAACAGTCATTTGTTGAATGGCTACTTTATTTAATCTAATGAGTCGTTCTTTTTGCTGAAGTCCATCGTTAATAAAAACAGCATTTAAGTTCTCCATATTTGCGAGGCAAATCAATTCGTTGATAGTTGCATAATCACGGATATTTCCTTTCAAATCGGGGTTTGCATCCCGCCATTCCTTTGCTGTTCTACCGAAAAGCGCCATGTTCAGCACATCTGCCTCGTTGGCATATACATGTGAAATTTGTACTGGCGTAAGTTCTTGCGGAATAAGATTTTGTTTGATAGCATCGGTGTGGATATGATAATTGATTTTTGCCAGCTCGCGCTTTGCACTCCAACCCAATGCTTTCTGTTCTTCTTTTTTTAGACGTTTAAATTCCGTTATCAAATAAAATTTGAACTCGGCCGAAATCCACGAAGCAAACTCAAGAGCAATGTCATCGTGAGCATAAGTACCTCCGTAACGACCAGCTTTTGCCTGTAAACAAATAGCATTTGTTTTTGCAGAAAATTCTTTCACACTAATTTTGAAATTGTTTAGTCCTGCCTGGTTTCTAATTATGGCGAATTCGCCATAATTAAAATTCGGGTTGTAAATTTTCTCCCATATTCCTATATATTCTAATGTATTACGGTTTCGTAGCCAATCGGAAACAAAAAAGTCGCCATCCTTGGCTTTGAGCATATCTGTTATCGAAATATAATCATCATCATTTATTTTGATAATTGTTACATCCGTATCTTTTACTGTAATCTTTGCCATGATATCTTATTTTTCAAGAAACAGTTTATTTTTTCTTCTTTACTGTCCAGCCAAACTTCCCGATTTCTTCGCCTAATTTGTAGTAATGACCATGCGAATAGGCAATCAGTTTGGCTTCGGATAGTTTAAATGTTTCAGTTACTGGGTCGATATATTTTGAATCGGCTTGCACATTAACTACATCGGCAATAAACATATCGTGCGAACCTAATTTAATAATTTCCTTCACTTTACACTCGATGCAAAGCGGTGATTCTTTGACGATAGGCGCTGCTACTTTTTCTCCTTTTACAGGAGTGAGCTTCATTTCGGCAAATTTATTAAAATCCTTTCCGCTTTTCACGCCACACCAGTCGGTGGCATAAGCCATATCTTCGTTGGTCAGGTTGATAACGAATTCCATGTTCTTCTTTATAATGTCGTAGGAATGACGCTCCGGACGCACCGAAATATAACACATGGGCGGATTAGTACAAATTGTTCCTACCCAGCTTATTGTTATCAAATTGTAGTCTTCCTCCGTATTTCCACACGAAATAAGCACCGCAGGCAATGGATAAATCATTGTACCGGGCTTCCACGAAACATGAGACCTCTCAACAGACCTCTCCCCAGCCCTCTCCAAAGGAGAGGGAGACTGCGTTATACTATACGATTGATTTGTTATATGATTTTTCCTAACTGTCATTTTCTATGAATGAAAAATTTGATTATTTGTATTTTCCCTCTTCTTTGGAGAGGGTCAGGGAGAGGTTTATTTAATCTTCACCTCTTCGGCCCGTACTTCACGTTCGCAATAACGACATTTCAAACGAACATTTTCTTCTTCTTTTATGACACTGAAACGGGTTACCACCGGTTGATGATTGGTGATACAGTTGGGATTAGCACACTGCACCACCTCCCGTATCTCGTCGGGTAAAATCAACGGACGTTTTTCCACCACTTCGTAATCGCGGATAATATTAATTTTAGCATCCGGACAAATTAAAGCCAGTTTATTGGTTTCGTTCACTGCAAGCGCTCTGTCGGCAATTTTTACAAGGCCTTTTGATCCAATCTTTTTACTTTCAAGGTTATTTGCAAGCGTAATCTGATTGGTACAGGTGTCCAAATGCAGAATTTGCACTACTTTAAATAATTTATCCGACGGAATATGGTCGATCACCGTTCCATCTTTTAATGCTGCTACTTTTAATTTCTTTTCCATTGAATACGAATTATTGCGAATTAAATCGAATTTTACGAATTTTCTACTCATTCCCCTTTATGGGTTAGGGGCCAACACCTTACTCAGAATCGCCTGCCTCACATACAAGCCGTTTTGTGCCTGTTGAAAATAGTACGCTTTATTATTGGCATCTACATCCATGTCAATTTCAGAAACACGTGGCAGCGGGTGCAGGATTCGTAAATTTGGCTTCGTGTTTTCGAGCATTGCATTTTTGAGTGTGTACACATTTTTCACCCGTTCATATTCCATGAGGTCCTGAAAACGTTCTTTCTGCACGCGCGTCATGTACAAAATATCGGCATCGTTGAAGTTTTCGTTCAGTTCGGATGCTTCTGTAAACGGTATGTTGTGTTTTTTGCAAAAAACCTTGTATTCGTCAGGCATTCTGAGTTCGTCGGGGGCAATGAATTTGAAAGTAGGGTTGAAGTGCGACATGGCCATGATAAGCGAATGCACTGTGCGCCCGTATTTCAGGTCGCCCACCAAACAAATGGTCAGATTTTCGAGCGTTCCCTGAGTTTTCAAAATTGAATACAGGTCCAGCAAAGTCTGCGAAGGATGCTGATTTGCACCGTCGCCGGCGTTGATAATGGGCACAGGCGAAACTTCGGAGGCAAAGCGGGCAGCGCCTTCGAGCGGGTGACGCATCACAATGGCATCAGCATAGCAACTTACCATGTGAATGGTGTCGTTCAGTGTTTCACCTTTCGATGAACTACTGGTGGCTGCATCCGAAAAGCCGATAATAGAGCCACCCAGACGTATTACTGCGGTTTCGAAACTTAACCTGGTACGGGTGGATGGTTCGAAAAACAAAGTGGCAATTACTTTTCCATCCAGTGTTTTTCTGTTGGGATGGGTTTCGAAATCGGCTGCCGAATCGAGAATAGCAAGAATTTCATCTTTGCTATAATCGGAAATTGAGACTAAACATTGATTGCTCATAAGATTACCCCAAACCCCTAAAGGGGCTTTTTATTACTCTAATTCCGGAAGAAGAATTCAGAGAGTTATTTTGTTAGATTTTTTATTTCAAAGAAAAATAATACTCAATTATTAATACCCTTAGATGAAACTGTATTTTCCCCTTTAGGGGCAAGGGTATAAAAAAAACCAACACAAATCCGACGCAGATTTATATTGGTTTAGATGTTTTTTCAGGCAATTTTCCCAAGCAACTTATTTGCAGATAGTCGCTCTGATCGAAAACATATTTGTATTGCTTTTTTTCCATTTTCCTTCGACTACAAAGATAGTTGAATTTTCGTTATCAGGAAATTGTTTTTGAAGTTTACTACTTATTTTTTTTATTTTTTGATATTGATTTTATCTCATCTTCATTTACCCGAAATTCCACTATTCTTCGTACTAAATCAATAGGAATAGACGTTTTCAACGGAAATTGAATGGCACCTTTCGATGTTTTGTAAGCCGCAAGTTCGTCGCTGAAAATAGTAATAGGCGACGCAGTAGGGTAGAAGCCTATGTGATGTTTGTTGGCCGCAAAATACACAAGCACACCGTGGATTTTATATGCAGGCATCCCATAACTGATGATTTCGTTGGCAGTGGGCGCAGCATTTTTAATAACTTCTCTGAGCTGATTCAACAAAGGTTGAGCCGATTCGCTTTGCGCTACAATATATTCATCTACTGTGCTGTAACTTGCTTTAGCGTCCATTGTTCCCGTTTTTTGTAATAAAATTACTTTTTCCCTGTCTTTTGAATTACTTTGTTCAGGATTCTTTCAAAAGTAGTCATGCTGGCAATTTCGTCGATGGCAAACGAAACATTGAAAGCTTCCTCTACGGCCATTATTAATCTGAGTTGTCCCAGGCTATCCCAGTTTTCGAACTCGTTTTGCCTGGTTTGCAGCGTTATTTTATCGCTTTGCGCATTGAAAGTAGTTGCGAAAATTTCTTTTAGCTTTTCTTCTATATTCATTTGTTTAATTTGTCAGTTTTTTTGAATAATAAAATTCATCGTTTGTAGTAAAACCGTAATCGCGTAAAAAAGTTTTTAGCATTGCATTGCGCTGCGTTGGTTTTTAAATTGCATTCAGTTCATTTACATTGATTTTTTTATAAACAAAGATAAAGGGGGAATTTATTGTAAATTAAGTGAATACCGAATCACCATCGCCTTCCTGAAAATAGTCTACCGAAATATCGTGATTCCGGGGGAACAGGTAAGGGCGTTTAATGTTACGGATATAGATGAAATTAGTTCTTTTGCTTCTGAGTTTGTCCGACAGCCGGTTATCGAATGTTGTGATTGTATTGATAAGTTCTTTCAGTGATAAATTAACAAGATAAGCGGCAATACTTCCCAATTGAGCATCGTTGGCATAAATATGATTAATCACCATATTTTTATCCCGTATTTTAAGCAATACAATTCCTACAAGCTTATCCTCCTGTTCATAGATTTTAAGCATGCGGTGTTCGAATTGATCGGCTTTAGAACTGAAAAAATACCGACCCGATTCTCTGTCGGCTTTTCCTTCCGACATCCAAGGATATTCTAAAATCCATCTGAAATATTCAATTCCTCTTACAAGACTTTTATCTTTCGATGTAAATGTTTGCAGAAAAACATCCAACTCATCGTTTAATCTCTTATTTTCAACGATTTTGAATTTTCTTTTTCCTTTCTTGTGGATTCCTTTACGTGATTTCAGTAATTCATTTATCGATCGCTCCAATAATTTATAGAAAGTCATCAACGATTTTAAATCGGGATAACGGGCTTCGAGCATACTGGCAAAACATAAGTTTATATAGAATGTACGCCCTTTTTTATATTGAGTATTCTGAAATATACCCAAATTCAAATACGTTTTTTCAAACGACAACAAAAAGTTGGAGATATACAGCGAGTCCTTGTATTGTTTTATCAACAGATAAAAAAGTTGCGATGCCAAATTTCCCTGTCGAAAGCTTTCTTCCACCCAAAAACAACTCAACCAATGAATCTTCTTTTCTCCGTTTTCTGATTGGATAATATCCGGCAAAACACCAACATACCCCACCAAATCGGCATTTTCGTAAGCTGCCCAAAGTAAAATATCATCGTCGGAGCAATGCGGATTGTTATATTGCGACCAACCACGCTGAAAACTTATGGGCACTTTATTAAGCACTCTGAAAAATTCGGAGTGGATAAATACTTTAAGTTCCGCTTTAGTATATGATTTTATCTGCATTATTTTATTGTCGTTTTGTGTTTATAAATGAAAATTTTGAGAATAAAAAACAGATATTCATTTTTAACAATCGACTCTGTGCTAGTGCTGCCGTTAATTTCCATGGTTTTGATTTGGAAATCTGTTGTAAAAAGTCAAGGTCTTTTTCGAAGCGGGATGTTGAAATCACCAGATATAAATGCTTTAGATGAACTACAACTTCATCCGAAACAGCATGGTAAAATGGAAGTATGAGATGCTGGCCCGACGCCCTGATTGAAAAATCAAGATCGAAACTTTTTTGCGTTGTGCTCAGTAGTTTTTTAATTGCCGGTTTCATAACAACAAAGATACTATTTTCAATTGCTTTTCGGAATTTAAATTAATTATTAATTAATCGTTTCGATATTTACTCCGATTATTTTTCCCAATTTTGATTTTAATTTTTCTGCATCCGACTGGCGTATGGACAATTTCATAGCGCACATATTGTCGAACGATTGATCAAGTACCAGAGGATTGATCTCTTTAATTACGCGCATTATTTCATTCATAAGCAGATAATCAAATTCCACTATAAATACTTCATCAATAGTTTGTTCAACGATATTGGCTTGTTCGAGTGCATCCATGCTTGCTTCCTTGTAAGCTGTTATCAATCCACCCGTTCCGAGCAAAATACCTCCGAAATAACGTACCACTATAACAAGTACATTGGTCAGTTCAAACGAATTGATTTGTCCAAGTATAGGTCTTCCGGCTGTTCCCGAAGGTTCACCATCATCGTTGGCCCGCCATTCGTTTTTGGCACTTCCAAGCATATAAGCGTAACAAATATGGCGTGCATCGTAATACTGTTTTCGGTATCGGGCTAAAATTTGGTTGATTTCGTCCACATTTTTCACCGGAAATGCAAAAGACAGAAATTTACTTCCTTTTTCTTTGTAACTCCCTTCGGCGCTCGATACTATGGTTTTAAATGTATCAGACATAAAATCTTAGATGCGTATTTTTATGCATTCTGCAAAAGTAATGAAAATGTATTAAAAAATAAAATTCAGTGTCAGTAAATTATAGTTCAAATTAGGATATATATATTATTGAAATTCAATAGTGTAATTAAATTAAATTGTTCTTAAATTCAATGAAAAGATTTAAACTTTCATTCATTAGATTTGTTTAAATAATGTGTTTGATTGCAGAATAGGAAGATGAAGTGATCATAACTTAAAATTTGAATTCTATGTCGAAACTTGATTTAAAACAGATCTATCTGGAACTTGAGCTCCAGATAAAGAGGTTAAATCAGTCCAATCTGACTGTTTACCGTGATGATGCCCGTGAAGATGCCCAACAAGTAATTCGGGAGCTGAACAAAGAAATTGACTTGTGGGTTAGTTGGCTGAATGAAAGACGTATTGCTTGCTACGATCTGGAAAACCTGCTGATAGCCCAAAGAGAAAATATAAAACTCGATCGACTTAAAGAAAAGGGAGTTGATCAAATAGAATTAGAATTATTCAAAAATGATATTTTGCGATTAATTGCCAAAGCCATTATGAACACTTATTTAGAGTCGCTATTCCTCGATCAGAACATAAAAAAACACAAGTCGGATGATTTGTTTGAAGCCTGATACCATTGTATGTTTGGTATCCGGCAACGGGTGCTAAAGTCTGTTGAAATGTTTAAATACCTGCCGGTAGAATTTACATCTACGGCAGGCTTTTTTTATAAAAAAACGGTCAGATAGCAAAAAAAATAGCGTATATTTGCATCCGTTATTCAAAAAATGCCTTTTTAGCTCAGTTGGTAGAGTAATTCATTCGTAATGAATAGGTCTGGGGTTCGATCCCCCAAAAAGGCTCGTGGGTTGAGCCAACTGCTTAAAATCAGTAATTATGTTGATGTTCGATAACTCAATATTCGCTTCGTTCATACCTCAAATAGTCATGTTGATTGGTTATTTGTCGTGTTTGTTGATGCCCGGATATTACCTTACGGAACAAAAAACGGCAGTGATTGCTCAACATATTGAATTTACACAATCTTTCTCTGAGTTACCTTCTGTTCAGGCAACAACCTGCAACTATTGCTATCAGCAAATGGATGCTACTGTTGAAGAAGAAAAGAAACAAACCTGTTCGGTTGTAAATTCAATTGTTTATTTTGTTGATTTTCAGATTGATTTAGAAAATTCATTTTCTTTCACTTTATTTTCGCGTCCTCCGCCAGCACTTGTTTAATACGGACCTTAGAAAGGTCTTTTTTTGAATTGGTCGTCAAGCCTTAGTTGCATTTGCCCGACCTTTTACCCGGAAAAATAACAAGTAAAAATTCATTTATCTTTTATTTATGCTTAAAACGCAAGTGGATAGCATTCATATATACAAACACATTAGATGTTCAAAAAATATACAATTATACTTTTAGTTGCTGCGATATTTAGTTCAGTAGCTATAAAAGCCGAAAATATACCCGTTGAAAAAATGGACACGGTAGCGTTAACCGAAATTGTGGTTCAGGCCTCACGCGACCAATCAAAACTTAAAAGTCTTTCCAGCTCAGTTTCAGTTATCAATTCTAAACAGATTGAAACTTTAGGCATCAGTACATTAACCGATATAACTTCCACAGTAGCTAACTTATTTATGCCCGATTACGGCTCAAAACTTACATCGCCCATTTATATTCGTGGCGTGGGTTCACGTATCAATGCGCCTTCTGTTGGATTGTATGTCGATCATGTTCCTTATTTCGAAAAGGCTGCTTTCAATTTTGATTTCTTCGACATCAGTCGCATTGAAGTGCTTCGTGGGCCACAAGGAACACAATACGGACGTAATACAATGGGCGGGATTGTGAATATCCTTACAAAATCGCCTCTGAACTATCAGGGAACGGACTTAAATATTCAAGCCGGAACTTATGGCAGCTATTTATTGAATGTAGGGCATTATGCCAAGTCAAGCGAACGGTTTGCTTATTCATTGTCGTTGAATTACAGGCATAACGATGGCTTTTTTACAAACGATTTTCTGAACCAAAAGGTAGATGTTCTTGATTCGTACGGAATGCGTAACCGATTGATATGGACTGTGACTGATCGTTTCTCAATTGAAAATATCCTTAGTCTCGAACACAGTGTTCAGGGTGGATATCCTTATGCCGTTTACAACGAGTCGACCGGTAAAGCTGAAAAAATAAAGTACAATCAGGAAAGTGGTTACAACAGAAATTTACTTTCGGACGCTTTATTGCTGAAGTACAAAGCCGATAATTATACGCTTACATCTACAACATCTTATCAATATCTGTCGGATAAACAGTCAATTGATCAGGATTTTACAGTTGATTCTTTGTATTTTGTGATTCAACGTCAGCAACAGAATATGATTTCGCAGGAACTGACAATTCAGTCCAATGGAATGAAAAAATACAACTGGATTTTTGGTGCCTATGGTTTTGCGCAACAATTCGACAACCAGGTGAATGTAAATACTTACAAAGCAAAAACAGAAACCACCAAAAAATATGATCATACAATAGCAGGTGGCGCTTTGTTTCACCAATCAACGTTAAATGATTTTCCGGTAAAAAACATGAACATTACTGCCGGCATACGTTTGGATACCGAAACAGATCAACTTGGATATCAGTACGACAGAATTAGAAACGGAGTTTTCGCTTCACTGGCCGACACCACTTATACAGCTTTGAATTCTATTCAGATTTTACCAAAATTAGCTGTAAATTACAAACTTAACAATACCAATTTATATGCTTTAATCAGTCGTGGTTACAAAACGGGAGGTTTCAATTCTACTTTCGAACGCCCCGAAGACCTTACTTTCGATCCCGAACACAGTTGGAACTACGAAGTAGGTGTAAAATCTTCGATTTTTGAGAACAGGTTATTTCTTGAAGGTTCGTTATTTTACATCGATTGGAAAAATCAACAAATCTATCAGGCCACACCAAGCGGTACAGGTTCTATGCTCAAAAATGCAGGACATTCGGTGAGTAAAGGGGTGGAATTAAGTTTAAATACAGCATCGATTCAGGGTTTTGAATTAATGGCGAGCTATGGTTACACAGACGCCACATTTATATCGAATGTGTTGAGTGCTACTGCTGATTATAGTGGAAATTACATTCCCTATGTTCCAAAAAACACAGTTGCAGCTCAATTGAAAAAAACAGTTGAAATAACTAATTCTGTTTTGCTCAACCGTATTGTTCTGAGCGTTTTGTACAAAGGCACAGGCTCAATTTATTGGGACGATAAAAACTCACATCGTCAGGATTTTTACAACTTGCTTGATGCACGTATTAGTTTTGTACGGAAAAATGTACAATTCGATGTATGGGGAACGAACCTCACTTCTGCAGTTTACGAATCGTTTTATTTTGAATCGCTTGGAAAAAAATACATACAAAACGGAAAACCTCTGCAGGCAGGAGTGAAACTGTCTGTCAAATTTTAAATCATGAACGAAAAAAACTGGCACAAATTCCCACTTTTATTTAGTTTGTACATTGCACAGTCGATACCCATGAGTTTTTTCTCAACAGTGGTGCCTGTGATTATGCGACAGGAGAATTATTCGCTATCGTCGATAGGCTTATTGCAACTTGTGAAACTGCCCTGGACGCTTAAATTCCTTTGGGCACCTATTGTCGACAATAAAGCACGCACAACCAAAGACCTGAAACGCTGGGTGTTGATTTCGGAATTGTTTTATGCGGCCATTATTTTTTCAATCGCCTTTTTCGATCTGCAAACCGATTTCAAACTCATCATTTTCCTTGTTGTGATTGCTTTTATCGCTTCGGCAACACAGGACATTGCTGTTGATATTTATGCCATTTTATCGTTGAAACCTTCCGAACGCAGTCTTGGAAACAGTATGCAGTCGGGTGGGAGTTTTATAGGTTCATTTTTTGGAACAGGCGTATTGTTGGTGGCTTATCATTACTATGGTTGGTCCAATGTACTTATGCTACTTTCCGTTTTTGTGATCATTGCGGTGATGCCTTTGTTCCTGTCCAAAAGAGAGGTAACGGCTGTTGAGAATATTAAAAAAGAACGGGTGACGGTGAAGGATATACTTTCGTTTTTCCGTGAAAAAGGCAAGCTGAAACAAATCCTTATATTGATATTCTATTATTCGGGTATCATTGGTATTATGGCCATGCTCAAACCTTATTTGGTCGATTTAGGTTATAGTGTAAAGGATATAGCTTTTATGTCGGGGATTTTCGGAACACTTACAGCTGCGTGTTCCACTTTGTTGGGCGGATTTATCATGCGTAATATAGGCCGTCGCTCTGCCATGTTTCTTTTCCTGACCGTTACTTTGGTGGCCGCAGTTTATTTTCGAATGCTTGCAACCACTACACCATCGGTAATGGCTTTGTACGTTGGCATCGGACTTATTTGGTCGGCTTACGGATTATCAACAGTGGGTATTTATACGCTTTCGATGGATGCAGTGCGCAAAGGACGCGAAGGAACCGATTTTACAATTCAGATTGTAATTACTCATATTGGTAGTTTGCTTATAGCCACCTGTAGTGGAAAAGTGGCACATGCTTTCGGATACAAAGGATTATTTACGGCCGAAGCCATCGTCACGGCATTTACTTTTATCGTGCTTTTTTACGCTTTGCCCCGTAAAAAAATATTAAGCAATAAGAAGAATTGAATGTCGTATTAATGAACCGATAATGTGCTGTTTATCGTCTTTTTATTAAATTACAACAATGGAAATATCAGAAAATTTATTTCAAAAATACAATGTTCCGGTGCCACGCTACACAAGCTATCCACCGGCAACATCCTTTCATACAGGTTTTAGTGGCAATGATTTTATCGAACAAATAAAATTATCGAACACTGCTGCGCCCGAGAATCTTTCAATTTACATTCACATTCCTTTTTGCACACAGCGTTGTCATTTTTGTGGCTGCAATACGGCTTTGTCGCAAAGCGAGGACCGAATAAAGAGATACGTCGATGCTGTTATTGCCGAAATAAGGCAAATGGCCAACTATATTGATAAAAAACGAATGATCACGCAGGTGAGTTGGGGAGGTGGAACTCCTAACTCTATCGATTTGGCCTATGTAGGCGAAATAATGTCGGTACTGAAATCGGAATTTACTTTTGCTGCTTATGCCGAAATAGCCATGGAATGTAGTCCGGCTTATCTTGATTTCGAAGATGTGGATGTGTTGCAAACGATTGGTTTCAATCGTATTAGTTTAGGAATTCAGGATTTTCACATGAATGTTTTGGATGCCATCAATCGTCGTCCACCGAAACATGATGTGGGCGAAATGCTGGCTTATATGAAAGATAAGGGTTTTAAAGGTTTGAATATCGATCTTGTATATGGTTTACCGTTACAGACTTTAGATTCGTTTGCCGAAAATATAGAAAAAACTATAGCTTTGCAACCCGACAGGATAGCTACTTTTTCGTACGCTCACATTCCCTGGTTTAATCCTGCTCAGAAGCTGATGGAGCAACATCGCTTTCCTACACCCGATGAAAAGCTTAAAATGTTGGTGTATGCTATTAATGAGCTCTCGAAAAATGGCTATGAGGTCATTGGAATGGATCATTTTGCGCGTGTGGACGATGACCTGTCCATTGCAAAACACAACGGACAGTTGCACCGCAATTTTCAGGGATATAACACAAAAAAAACAACCGGACAGGTGTATGCTTTCGGTGCTTCTGGAATTAGTCAGCTGCATGGCTGTTTTGCTCAGAACATAAAGCAATACGATAAATATATCGAAGCCATTGAATCGGGTAAATTGGCCATCGAACGTGGATATATACTTACCGACGAAGATATTATAATACGTGATACGATCAACGAAATTATGTGTAACGGCATTTTACATTTCGACGAAATGGCGGCAAAATTTAATTGTTCGGTAGAGGAATTTATGCGTATCACAAAGTTCGAAGTATCGAAAATTACATCCCTGCTGGATGATAAATTATTGGAAATAAACGGGAATACATTAAGAGTAACGCCCGAAGGAATGCTTATCGTGCGCAATGTGGCTGTGGCTTTCGATCCGGGATTTGTGCCGGTGACAAATAAGTATTCAACAACTATCTAAAAAATAAATATGAACGCATGAAAGCTGTATTGTTAGCCAATATGGGTGCTCCTGTATCGGAAAAAGGAATGAAGGTTTTTCTGAAACGTATGTTCAGCGATAAAGCAATTCTTTATGCGCCTGCCTTTGTTCGGAGTGTGGTGTCGACTTTACTTAGTAATGTCCGTTATAAATCTTCGTGGAAAAAGTATTTACTGATCAATGGTTCTCCTCTGCAAAGATCGATGAACGAAATGGCATCGGACCTGCAACAATTGTTGAGCAATGATTATGTGGTGAGCGCTGTATATTCCTATTCCGAACCTTTTATCGAAGAAAAGATAGCTGAATTGTACGAACAGGGCATCAGGGATATTTGGGTGATTTCTATGTATCCGCAAGCCAGTTATTCAACTACAGGAAGTGTACAAACATCGCTCGATAAAATGAAAAACAGATTCAATGATATAAGGTGCTGTTTCGTCGAAGATTATTTTGATAATACCTTTTTTATAAAATACTGGAAAGAACTGATCAGTGACAAAATGGCTGAGATGAAATACACTCAACCTTATTTATTGTTCAGTTCGCATGCTATTCCGCGCTCTTTTATCGATCGAGGGGATCTGTACGCCGAAAAGATGAATACATCGGCCCGGCTTATCTCCGAAAGTCTTGGATGGGAGTACAGTCTTAGTTATCAATCGAAAATAGGACCTATTGAGTGGACAAAACCTTATACAATTGATCAGTTGAAAGCGCTTCACACGAAAGGAATCGACGAAATCATTGTAGTTCCGCTTAGTTTTATCAATGAGAACCTCGAAACAAGATACGATCTGGATACTGAACTTATTCCTTATGGACTGAATACACTCGGCATTAAAAACATTTGCAGAGTAACTTTACCCGACAGTAACCCTTATCTGGTGAAGATGTTCAGAGAATTTATAAAGAGCTACGGGGATTAATTTGAAGATTTGAGAATTTGAGAATTTGAAAATTTGAAGAGGGGATGTAAGAATTTAAATTTAGTTCTGAGTTTCGGCTGGAGGCTTTTGACTTTCTTTTGTCTTTGTTCTTTGTTCTTTTGTCTGAAGTCTGAAGTCAAAAGTCTGGAGACCGGAGACCTGAGACCTGAGACTGTTGACAATTCATCGATTGACACATTGGCATATTGACCACGCTTCCACACGGTTATTTATTGCACTAAATCCCGCGTACCGATGATCTCCCCTTATTTTAAGGGGAGTCCCCGAAGGGGGAGGGGTTAATGTTCGGAGTTCGGAATTTCGGGTTTTGGAAGCAGTTGGTAATTATTAATTTGAAGATTTGTCCCGAAAGCTTTCGGGATTGAGAATTTGAAGAGGGGCTGTAAGAATTTAAATTTAGTTCTGAGTTTCGGGTTTTGGCTGGAGGCTCTTGACTTTCTTTTGTCTTTGTTCTTTGTTCTTTGTTCTTTTGTCAAAAGTCAAAAGTCAAAAGTCTGGAGACCGGAGACTGGCGACTGTTGACAATTCAACGATTGACACATTGGCATATTGACCACGCTTCCACACGGTTATTTATTGCACTAAATCCCGCGTACCGATGATCTCCCCTTATTTTAAGGGGAGTCCCCGAAGGGGGAGGGGTTAATGTTCGGAGTTCGGAATTTCGGGTTTTGGAAGCAGTTGGTAATTATTAATTTGAAGATTTGTCCCGAAAGCTTTCGGGATTGAGAATTTGAAGAGGGGCTGTAAGAATTTAAATTTAGTTCTGAGTTTCGGGTTTTGGCTGGAGGCTCTTGACTTTCTTTTGTCTTTGTTCTTTGTTCTTTGTTCTTTTGTCTGAAGTCTGAAGTCAAAAGTCTGGAGACCGGAGACCGGAGACTGTTGACAATTCAACGATTGGCACTTTAGCAAATAAAATATTTATAATGGAAACAGAAAAAAATATAGTGATTATTGGTGCAGGGCTTACTGGTTTAGCACTTGCTTATTATCTGAAAAAAGCGGGAAAGAATGTGCTGTTGTTG
The DNA here is from genome assembly GCA_963678465.1 of uncultured Paludibacter sp. Classification (GTDB taxonomy): domain Bacteria; phylum Bacteroidota; class Bacteroidia; order Bacteroidales; family Paludibacteraceae; genus Paludibacter. The sequence goes on along the minus strand of OY782858.1, from coordinate 981,510 downwards.
GAACAGAGCCATCGTACCGGGGGTGTTATCGATTCGGCAACAGAAAATGGATTTACCTACGAAAAAGGACCTTCTACAGGAGTACTTGGTTCATTGGAGATTATTGAACTCTTCGATGAGCTGAAAGCTAAATGTGTACTCGAAACGGCAAGCAAAACATCGGCAAACAAACGCTATATCTGGAAAAAGTCGAGATGGGTAGCTTTACCTTCGGGTCTTGTTTCGGCGGTTACAACACCTCTTTTTACACTTTACGATAAATTCCGTATTTTGGGTGAACCATTTCGCAAAAAAGGTGGATATCCCGATGAATCTATTGCCGAAATGGTGGTGCGACGATTGGGAAAGAGTTTCCTCGATTATGCTGTCGATCCGTTTCTATCGGGAGTTTATGCCGGCGATCCTTACAAATTGATCACCCGTCATGCTTTGCCTAAACTTTATGCGCTTGAGTTCAATCATGGCGGATTTATCAGAGGTACAATCGCAAAACACAAGGGTGTGAAAGTTCAGTCGCATACAAATGCACATAAAATAACGCGCGAAGTGTTTTCGGTACAGGGAGGATTGAAAAATCTTACTGAAGCATTGACAAACGACATCGGATACGATCGTATTTTACTGGGTTGTACCGAAACAAAAATAACTCCCGTGTCACAGGGTTTCAGCATAACATATACCGATGCTTCGGGTGTGAAGAAAGAATTGCTTTCGCACAAAGTGGTCACAACCATTGGTGGCTATGCCCTGAGCGAACTTTTGCCTTTTGCTGATAGCCATTTCATCGAAAACATAAGCAATACTACTTATGCTCCGGTCATTCAGGTGGCAGCAGGTTACAATAAATGGACTGGTGTAAAGCTCGATGCATTCGGCGGTTTGATATCATCAAAAGATAAACGCAGGATCCTTGGCGTTCTTTTTCCTTCGGCTATTTTTGCCGGACGTGCACCACAGGGAGGAGCAATGCTTTCGGTGTTTATGGGTGGAATGAAAAACAAGGAAATGCTTCAATTGTCCGACAACGAAATTGAAGCCATCGTAAAGCAGGAATTGCGCCTTACAATGAAAACTACAAACGACCCCGATCTGTTGCGCATTCATCGTTATCAACATGCCATAGCACAATACGATATTAAAAGCGAAAAACGTTTTGAATCTATTGCTGCACTCGAACAAAACTATCCGGGATTGATATTGGCCGGAAGCTTTCGTGATGGCATTGGTATGGCCGACCGGGTGAAACAAGCCAAAATGGTAGCCGATAAGCTTATCAACAATTGATATTATTTGTTGATATATTTTTAATTTCGACCTCTCCCTAAATCCCTCTCCCGAGGAGAGGGACTTGACGAGTGAGAAAATGGAACGAATCTCATAGAATCAACTGCTCTGTCCCCTTTCTCCCAGGGAGAACCAACGGTCAGCGTAGCTAAAGGGTTAGGGATAGAGGTCTATGCTGTTGAAATTAATCTACTGAAATCAGCTTAACAAACAGATCAACAATTATAACCATATACATAAATGAATCATCAGATACGTTTTTTTACAACCAATTGTCTGTTTTGTTGTTTAGTATATAGTTTAAAAAAAATCAACAAAAAAACAATCAAATGATAAAAAGGACCTACATTCTTACATTTTTATTTTTACTGACTATGCAGCTTGCCGCGCAGGATAAACCCATAGTAAAAGCGCCTAAACAATATAGTTTTGAATTTGGATACCGAAATGTGTTTGCACAATCAAATATGTTGAACAACAATAAGGCTACGAATGGTTATGGTATGTTGTTCGACTATGCCTGGCAACTCAGTGGTTTTGATGGTAAAAAAGCAAAATCGTTTATCACTGTTCCGCTTGGATATACTGTGTTAATGGCCGATAATGGCCTTTCGAAGAGCATGCACATGCTTAACTATGGATGGACTGTGAGGCATGAATTATCGCGAAACGAAAAGATAGTTCCTTTTGTGGGCTATGGTTTATTGCTCAACAATATGCGCGTTACCGACGTCGAAGGATCGTTGTTTGGACATCAAACACAGTTCGATCTTGGAGTCAACTTCAATACTTCCACACGATTAAAGTATTTTGCAAAGATTGAATACAGCTACACTTCTTATCCCCGTTTCAACGAACCCGAACGCATACGTCTGCATTATGCCGATCTAAGAGTGGGAGTGAGGTTTTGACCCAAAGCGTGACATTGGAGTTGGCAAACATTCGGCGAAAAGAAAAAAAAATCAAAAAAACAATCATTTAACAGGATAATTATCAAAACAAAGCCATTTACCGGACTTATAAATTTAGAAAAAGTTGGTTGAACTTCGTTTATTCTTGATTATCTTTGCTACCCAAAATAAATAACAAAAAAAGATATGGAAATCTCAGGAAAAATTATTGCCGTATTGCCTCAGGCAACCGGACAAGGAAAAAACGGAATGTGGCGTTCGCAGGATTATGTATTGGAAACCGCCGATCAATACCCCAAAAAAGTATGTTTCAATTTATTCAACGATAAAATAGATCAATTCCCAATGGCTATCGACGATGTGGTAAACGTAAGTTTCGATGTGGAAAGCCGCGAATACAACGGACGTTGGTACACCACCATTCGTGCATGGAAAGTTGATAAAAACGTAGCTACAGCAGCACCTGTTGGTCAAACAGCAGCTGTTTCGGGTACTCCTTTCGATGGTGCTCCTGCATCTGCCGGTGAAGGAAGCGATTTACCGTTTTAAAGCCCTCTAAGCCCTTAAGGGGAATAGAAAATATTTATTACAAATGATATTGAGTCAAAGTAATCATAAAAACTCCTCTTTTTTGAAGGAGTTTTGGGAGGCTGATGAATAATAAAATATTATTAGGCATGAGTGGCGGCACCGATAGTTCGGTTGCTGCCATTCTTTTGTTGGAGCAGGGTTACGAAGTGACGGGCATAACTTTTCGCTTTTGGGAAGAGGGTGATAATTTTCATCTCAGCGATGCGCAGCAACTGGCCACCCAATTGGGAATAGAGCACATTGTTTACGATGCCCGCAACGTATTTAAAAACACTGTGGTTCGTTATTTTGTGGACGAATATTTAGTAGGCCGCACTCCGTTTCCCTGTGTGAAATGCAACAACGAACTGAAATGGAAACTGATACTACAGGAAGCCGACCGCTTGGGATGCGATAGAGTAGCCATGGGCCATTATGTAAATATAATACACGAAAAGAATCGTTATTTTGTGGCTGAAGGGGTGGATGCCGATAAAGATCAGTCGTTTTTTCTGTGGGGACTCCATCAGCAGCAATTGGCGCGGATTGTTTTTCCTCTGGGTGGTTTCCACAAAACAGAAGTACGTAAAATGGCTGCCGATCGTGGATTTATGAAAGTATCCGAAAAGAAAGACAGCCTTGGTGCTTGTTTTTGTGCAGGTGATTATCGTCCTTTTCTAAAATCGCAACTCAGCGAGCCCTATAAAACAATTTATCCCGGAAATTTTATCGACGAAAACGGAAAGGTACTGGGTCAACATGATGGTTTTCCACTTTATACAGTAGGGCAGCGACGGGGATTGATACATTTGAACCGGAAAGTGTTTGTAAAGGAAATACGTCCCGAAAGCAATGAAGTAGTACTGGCACCGCTCGAAGGGATGTACAAAACAAATTTTCTGATTCGCGATGTGAATGTAGCAGATAAGCATCTGTTTACTGATCAATTCGACATTGTTTGCCGCATTCGTTACCGTAAACAGAATACACTCTGTCGTGTTGTTTTCCTTGAAGACGGAAATGCCCGAGTAGAACTTGCCGAAGCACTCGAATCTATTGCTCCCGGACAAACCGCCGTGTTTTATCAACAAGGAAAAGTGCTTGGAGGAGGGTTTATAGTTTAGGAGTTTCGGGTTCAGAAGGCAGATATAATTTGAGAATTTGAGAATTTGTCCCGAAAGCTTTCGGGATTGAGGAGCTAGTAAAGTTTCGAGTTTTGGAGACGATTCAACTAATCAATTAATCAGTTATTCAACAAATCAACGCTTCCACACGGTTATTTATAGTGCTAAATCCCGCGTACCGATGATCTCCCCTTGTTTTAAGGGGAGTACCCGAAGGGGGAGGGGTTAATGTTCTGGGGTTCGGGGTTCGGGTTCTTAGTTCCGGGTTTCGAGTTCGGGAGACGCTTCAATCATTCAACCATTGGTATATTATCACATTGGCACATTAACTACGCTTCCACACGGTTATTTATAGTGCTAAATCTCGCGTACCGATCTTGCTCCCTCTCCTTTGGGAGAGGGCTGGGGTGAGGTTTGGGGACTGTTGACTGTAGACATTTCCACCATTGGCACATTATTTTTTGTTCTTTTGTTCAATATGCATTGCCCTATCGGACAAATGCTTATTTCTTTCCGCTCCTTCGGAGCTTTCAAATAGCTGCAACGCAGCGGACAGAAGCATCGCTTTGAGCAACAGCTCAAAGTTTTAGAGAATTGTTTTGAAGATAGTTCAACGCTTCCACTGTCCACTGTCCACTGATCAATGTCTAAAGTCTAAAGTCTAATGTCTAAAGACAAAAGACAGTTCCACGCTTTGCCTGTGCCTTCGCCTGCATTTCTTCCACACTTTCACGATTCAACGATTCAACAACGACATTAGACATTAGACCTTTGACTTCAGACCACATATAATTCAACGCTTTTGACACAGTTTATAGAATAGACCCCACAGTTTATAGAACAGACCCCGTATAAAATCAGTTTAGCGAAACAACAAGCTTGCTTGATAAACCATTAAACCGGTTTAGTGAACCATAAAACCTGTTTGGCAGACCATAAAACCTGTTTGGTAGACCATAAAACCAGTTTGGCAAACCATTAAACCTGTTTGGCAAACCATAAAACCGGTTTAGCGAAACATAAAACCAGTTTGGCAGACCATAAAACCGGTTTGGTAGAGTATAAAACCGGTTTGGTGGAATATAAAACCTCTATTTTCCCGTGCTGAGTGAAACGGTAGTAATATAAAATCAAATGATTACCAGGCATTTGAAGAAAAGTAATGCCCGGGAGCTATTTACTGCATGGACTTTGCTAAGGGCGTGTCTGCGGTGAATATTGATTGTGTGCTCGCTGATAATCAATTTGTCGGTAATGTGTTTATGTGTCGTTCTGCCAAAAAATGACTAAAAATGACTATATGAAATGGAAGAAGAAGCAACTATATTTGCAAAATCATTTTTTGAGTATGAAATAGCATATATTCTCTTTATCATCTTAAATTCAGTTACTACTATGGCAAAAAAACCAAGAATACCGCGGTTAATCGACGCCTTTAGTCCGTACATTAGCGTTACAGGCAATTATTTAGCCGAAGGTACGCCTACCAATGCCAGTCGTTTGGGTATAACCGAACCCGAAGTGGCTATCTGGCAGGGTTTTGTAACAATATGGACGCCGCTATATACAAAGTATAGCGATAAGAAAAACAGCCGTACCACAGCGATCAAAGATCAGTTGTACGAGGTGATTAGTAGTTGTGTAGCTTTTGATCAAAGCAACCATATCCTGGACAGGATAGCTTCGTCGACAGCCGTCACTATTACCGATTTGGAGACCTTTCATATCAAAAGCGGTCCGCTGGAAAAAACCACTCATTCAATACCTGTTACCCCTGTCAGCGAGCAGGTGTCACCTATCATTCAGCCCATAGGCGGAGGTTTGGTGTCGGTTAAATGTTATACGTCTACCAGTCAGCGTGCCGGAATATGCACCGGAGCCGATAGTGTGCAATATATGTATGCTGTGGGCACTACGCCGCCCGCTTCGGCCGAAGCCGAAGGCCTGAAAGCAGGAATTTCCACCAGGGCTTCGTTCAATCTCGATGCAGGTTCGGCTTCATCGGGTAAATACCTCTATATCTATCTGCGCTGGTACAATGCCAAACACCCACATCTGGCCGGACCATGGAGTAGTATAAATACAACGCTGATACTCTAGTACCCCATAAGCGAGAAGTAATCAAAAATATCTGTCGACAGATGGTTTCCAACACTACGCTTCCATACGGGCTTTACCTTAGGTGAAGCCTGTATTTATTATTGTCTTGTCCTAAATTAGCTTTGACAGATTTATAACTAATTTCTATTTATTTGTTAGGTTTAAAATATCATTCCTGTTTGAACATTCATAATTCATTCTAATTACCAGATTTATTTACAAAAACAGTTCATATTCCTGATTTTTCATACAGCGTTTTTTCTTATTTCTGTTTACAATTACAGCCGTCAATCAGCACACTGATTGACGTTACAGCATTGTTTTTAAAATACTTTTTTCAGACCTTTTTTTTTTGATATGCCCTAAAATGTCTGACAGCTAATTCTGAGCAAGGTTCTATCGTTAAATGCTCAACCTACCCTAATAGAATAGCGCTGCATATCAATACTACAACAATTCTTAATATTTCTTCTAAAAAAATTGGTGTTGTTAATTATGTTATTTATCTTTGGGAGCTCAATAACTAACTGTCTATTGATCATATATAAATGGATAGTATTTAAACGCAACACTAACTATTAAATATAGTGAAAATTTAGGCATTGCGTAGATATAAGATGTTAGGCAGTTATTTATAAAAAAAGTCGAATCTATAAACTAAGAAAGTATGAAAAATCCTTTAAACGATGATTTATATTGTAGCAGACAATCTCCAAAAGAATATCCAATTCGAGGTGAATATTTCAGAGACCAAACTGCTATTATTCATTCAATGCCATTTCGAAGACTTAAACATAAAACACAAGTTTTCTTTTCACCAGACAATGACCATGTTTGCACTAGAATTGAACATGTTTTACATGTTGCAACTATTGGTGCAACAATTTGCAAAGGTTTAAATAACCAAGGTTGGAATTTAAACCCCGAAATGGCTTATGCAATTGGACTTGGTCATGATTTGGGACATTCTCCATTTGGACATGCAGGTGAAACAGCATTAAATAAAAAACTCAATTCTGAATTTAAATTTATACACGAAGTTCATAGTTTGCGAGTTGTTGACAAATTATGTAATGACGGGAATGGGTTGAATCTTACGTATGGAGTACGAGACGGTATTATAAATCATAATGGTGAAATCTTACAACAAAGTTTAAAACCTTCAACAATTCCAAACAAACTTGAAGAAATACATGACAGGAAAAGCTTAGCAACTAGTTTTGAGGGATGTATAGTACGTTTCGCGGATAAAGTTGCTTATTTAGGTAGAGATATTGAAGATGCCTTAATAGCAGACTTTATTACTATTAATGAAATTCCCGAAAAAATTAGAGACGAAGTTGGTACGACAAATGGAGAAATAATTAATAATTTAATAATTGACATTATCACAACTTCGAAAGATTTAGACGAAATAAAGCTATCAGATGAGATGTATGATAAAGTTCAAATACTTCAAAAATTCAATTACAAAAAAATTTATGGTCACCCAATAATCACCAATTACCGTGAAATGGGCGAAAGTATTTTAGAAGAGATTTTTGATTATCTTCTTGATGTTTATTCAAATCAAGGTCAGAATTTTGAAATATATTCTTCTTCTCCAATCGAATTAATACGACATTTTGGTAGCTATATTAATAGATATAAAGGTGTATATGAAGCAGAAGGACTGATTCCCAAAAGAATCGTTTGTGACTTTATTGCAGGTATGACTGATGGTTATGCTTTAAATGCATTTAAACAAATGAAAATACCGACTGCTATAAAGTTTAAATAAACTATGCCTAGTGAATAGGACTTCAGCTGGTCGGTACAATCCGCATTAAGTCAAAGTTGTAATTCTCATACGAGGAATATATGCGCCATACTGTGGCGTATACACAAAATGAATGGCGTATACACAGATGCTAGCAGCAAGCCTAAAAAGAAATATACACAATCTAAAAATAAAAAACTATGAATTTGATTGACAATCACATAATGGCTATTGACAAAGTAATTTGCACGAATATTCAAAAATTCACAGCAGAAGAAAGAGGACTTTTGTCACAGAATATTTTATCTCAACTTAGAAACTTTGTTGAATCTATTGCCTTGAAAATTTATAGTAATGGAAATGATGCTATAGAAATTACTTATCCAAATATTGAAAAATCAGTTACATTTATCAAATCAAGGGGCGACTTAAAATTCCTAAATAGATTTCATAAATTATTACAGATTACCACTTCACATTATACTATTGATGAAGAAGGTTCTGAAAGATTAATGCTAAAATACTATGAATATCTACTTAAAACTAAAATATACCTAAAAGACACATATAATTTAGATGTTTTAGATAACATAGACACGTTTCCTATAATTACTGATTCAATTTTAGATGAGTACTATTCTAAAATTGCAGAAAAAATAAGTCAACCTGAATATTTAAGAGTAAAAAGTAAATATGATGATAGGTATTATATTCAAAAAATCAAACCATTTTTTATAAATCGTAATGTCTATTATGAAATTACATTTACAACAGCTTACGATAAAGCTAGTAAGTTTGATAGAATTATTGCTTTCACTAAATTAGATATTTTACATAATTACGCAGTTAAATTAACGGTAAGCAAGGATAGTATTCTGATCTTAGATAAGAATATGCCAATTCAGATTATTGACAGTTGGGAAGTGTCAATTAGACCATGTGAATTGAATAATTTCGGTAATATATTTGGTAATCACCCCAAACTTGGTGGTACTATTGAGTATTATGAATTGATGCAGTATTTGACATTTTCAGGAGTCAGTTTAGTAGAACTTATTGATTTCTCCGATTACCAATACGAACTCATTAAGAGAAAAATATTGGAAAGGACTAAATCGACAAATATATTCACTATACTAGATTTATGCAGGAATTTTACAAAAAACAATTTGAATGGTAACAACATTATTAGATATCTTCTTTATAGACTTAACAACAAAATAATAAAAAAGCAATTCAAAAATGATTCATGCAAATATTTAAATGATCTATATTTAGATTTTGGCTGTATTCCTTTTGATAAAATGCCTTTTAACACCTCTCTAAGAGGTCATAACCCTAAACTATCTGATTTATTTGATTGTATAAATCCAAACAATCACGAGCATGAATTATTTGCTAGATTAATCAAGAACAATACTGAAATTAAAGGTCAATTATACACGCCTTTAAAAGAAATACAACATTTCAATAATGTTTATTCTTTAATTCAGAAATTTAATGCTGCTTTGTATTATACTCACACAAACAGGAAAATTGAAATATTTCAAGAACATGCCTACATTAAAGGTTATGAAGAAGATACATTTCAAATCATTTTAAAACTTAAAGAACTTTCAGCACAAGGTCTATTGAACTATTCTAATTCAGTAAATGCATGGTTAAATTCTTCGGCATATCATATCGATTGTGAAGAAAAGGATAATGCATTAAAGCAGATGTTTGAAAATTCAAAAGTAAGTTTAATTTATGGAGCAGCAGGAACAGGAAAATCTACAATGATTAATCATATTTCTAATTTCTTCAATAATGAACAAAAACTTTTTTTGGCAAATACCAATCCCGCAGTAGAAAATTTAAGACGTAGGGTTAATGCAAGTAATTGTTCATTTAAAACAATAACGAAATTCTTATATAATAACATTAATGATTATGATATATTGATAATTGATGAGTGCAGTACAGTTAGTAACTCAGATATGTTGAATGTTTTAAATAGAGCTAAATTCAAATTATTAGTATTAGTTGGTGACGTTTATCAGATTGAATCAATTCTATTTGGTAATTGGTTTAGTGTTGCACGCTCATTTTTACCAAACTCTTCAGTGTTTGAATTAACAAAACCATATCGAAGTATCAATAATAGTTTACTTTCTTTTTGGAATAAAGTGAGAAATTTAGATGTGGATATTTTAGAACATATTGCCCGAAATCAATACTCTTTAAGATTAGATGAATCAATTTTTCTGAATTCAGAAGAAGATGAAATAATATTATGCTTAAACTATGATGGACTGTACGGTATAAACAATATCAATAGATTTCTACAAAGTAACAACCCAAATACTCCTATTGATTGGGGAGTCCATACTTATAAAATAAATGATCCAATTATTTTTAATGAGTCAGAAAGATTTACTCCTCTAATTTATAACAATTTAAAAGGACGAATCAAAAATATCAACACCTTTGAAGATAGAATTCAATTTGAGATTGAGATAGATAAAGTAATTAACCAGCTTAACGCTGAGTCATTTGATTTTGAACTTGTTGGAAGTTCAGACAATGGAAATTCTATAATAAGTTTTTTTGTCAACAAATTCGTAAGTACTGACGAAGATGATGAAACATTAGATACAACAGTTCCATTCCAAGTTGCATATGCTGTTTCAATCCACAAAGCTCAAGGTTTAGAGTATAATTCCGTAAAAATTGTAATTACAGATGAGGTTGAGGAAATGATATCTCATAATATCTTTTACACTGCAATAACAAGAGCGAAAAATAAATTGAGAATTTATTGGACTCCTGAAACTGAAAACAAGATTTTTACAAACATGACAAAGAAACTCAATGGCAAAGATGTCGCTCTCTTAAAAACGAAATTTAACTTATAAAGCTAAAAAAGCCAGGTGCTAACACTCTTTGGAACATTGGCGGCTGACGTGCATAATATTAAAAGAAAGATGAAAGCGAAATTATGTTTGATTTTATTATTTGTTTCTACTTTATCCAATGCTCAAACTTTTTTGGATTCAGTAAGAACAGGTAAAATCACAATGGATAAATATGCCCAAAGATTTAATGATATAGACATATTTGATCACAGTGTTATTCCATTTAAAGACAATGAAAAGTGGGGATATAAAGATAAAAATTCAAAGATTATCATTGCTCCGAAATATGATGAAGCTTCACAGTTTCAAAATAATGTGGCTGTTGTGAAATTGAATGGTAAAAATGGATTGATTAATAAACGCGACAGTATAATTATATCATTTGGCAGATACGACGATATATATGTTTTTAAAGAAAAAAGAGCAAGAATCAAGAAGAATAATTTGTTTGGTATAATTGATATTAAAGGTTACGAAGTGATGCCATGTGTTTATAAATCGTGCGATAATTACAGGTTTGGACTATGCCAATTGACTGATAAAAATAACAAAGAAGGAATAGTTGATTTAAATGGTATTATTGTTATTCCATTTGTTTATGACGACCTAATACAAATGCAGTTAGAAGGAGTTATCAAGGCAAAGATGAATGGAAAATATGGGTATATTAATTATAATAATGAGACTTTAATCAGATTTGATTATGATTATATAGATCAACCATCTAATGGTATGATCGCTATAAAAAAAGGTAATAAATACGGATTCATTAATACATTGGGAGAAGAGATAGTTCCCTGTATTTATGATAAAGTATATCCATTTACCGAATATGGAAAAGCGTCTGTCATTAAAAATGGGAAGAGTGGATACGTTTTAAAGGATGGAACAGAAAAAATTATTGAATAAAAATAACCCTATCTTGCGGATGTTTTTTTGATGACTAAAGCAAGCGCATGATGCTGTTTCCTGATAATAAATAAAATTATGACGGAATTGTAAATTACTGCCTTTGGTCAATGACCGTTGATTGTCCTAAGACGTCTTCAAAGTTCTATGCATTAAATAAAGCTATCCGGTAAACGGTAACATAAGAAATCAGGACAAAACACAGGGAATAACAAAAAATGAAAAAAGGATAAAAATCACAACATTGTAATTGAATGAAAACATTAAAGACAGGCTTAATGATAGTTGTGCTGATGATAAGCATACAGCTTCAGGCACAACCTACTGTAAGGGACCGTGAGAAAGAAAACAAGATAGAAGCACAATTGATGGCTATTGATCCGACAGTTGTACAAACATTTAAAAAGGGCACGGTGGCAATGGACGAACAGAAGACTGAATTGGCCGATAGTCTTTATTCAATTGTTTATGCTAAAGCTCCCGGTTTTGATCCTTTGTTGCGCAGGCTTGGTGGTTTGAAGTGTGCGTTGGGTGAAATGGAAAAGGGAATGGCTTTGTGCAAAAAGGCAGTAGAGCTAAATAGATCGGCTTATAATTTATCAGCGTTGGCCCATGCTTATCTTATAAAGAATGATTCAACGAGTCTTATCAATGCCTTAATACTTTTAGAAGAAGCAATAACCTTACCCGAAGGTGATGAAATAGATATTCTTGCCACTTATGTTCAGGTGTCGTTTGATTTAAATGAGATTGAAAGTGCGCATCGGGGCATTGCTGCTATGAAATCGAAATATCCCGACGAAATGCTTTCGTATTATTTTAATTCTTTTGTGCTGGCGACAAATGGAGAATGGAGAGAAGCTAAAAAAGAGATATTAATGGCAAAGGAAAAGGGCCTTTCGCAAGCGGATGTGGATCTGTTTTTGAGTTCGGGAGTCAATACCGAGATATTCAAACTCAACGCAATGATTTGTTTTGCTGTGATCGTAGGGGTTTGGATACTGGGGCTTTTGTTGCTTTTTATTGTAGGCAAAGTATTTTCGAAACTAACACTTAAAGCCATCGAAAGCAACCGTTTGGAAACAAGTTCGGCTCAACCCGGAGGATGGTTGCGTACTGCTTATAAAACCCTGATCAATGCAGGCGGGGTTTATTATTATATTTCGTTGCCTGTTATTCTTGTCCTTGTGCTTGCACTTACGGGAGGTGTCATTTACTTTTTCTTAATTGTTGGTACCATTCCGATAAAACTTACAATCTTTTTGATAGTGGCTGCCGGCGCTACTATCTATGGCATGATTCGTTCCTTGTTGGTGAAAGTTGATACTTCCGATCCCGGACGTGAACTTAAAAGGGAAGAAGCTCCTGCCTTGTATCAACTTACAGCAGAAGTTGCACAAATAATGGGAACAAGACCTATCGATGAAATTCGTATCACTGCGCTTAACGACCTTGCTGTGTACGAAAATGGAACCTGGCGTGAGAAAATGAATGACAAAGGCAAAAGAATACTTATACTTGGCACTTCGGTTTTGACTGACTTTAAAAAAGAGGATTTCAAAGCAGTGCTTGCGCATGAATACGGACATTTTACCCACAGAGATACGGCAGGAGGAGAGGTTGCTTTAAGGGTACAGAATGATATGACGAAGTATTTTGTGGCGCTTTACAATGCAGGTCAAAATACAACATGGAACATAGCTTTTCATTTTCTTCGGTTGTATCATTTTATTTTCAGGAGAATAAGTCATGGTGCTACCCGGCTTCAGGAAGTGTTGGCGGATAAAGTGGCTGCTGAAACTTTTGGTGCAAAATCTTTTGCCGCAGGCTTGACACATGTTATCAAAAGAGAAATTGAGTTTGATAAATATGCAAATGTTGAGATAAAAGAAGCTGTGGCATTGAAACGACCGTTGAATAATCTTTATGAACTGAAGGCAGTGGGTGATCTTGAACTTGAAGAGGAATTAAAGAAAATACTTATGGCTAAAACCACCGAAGACGATACACATCCAAGTCCGGTGGATAGATTCAGATACATTGCAGGCATTCAATCGGCAAACACAAAAAGGGATGAATCGCTTGTGAGTGATTTGTTTAAAAACTGGAAATCGCTTACCGACGAAATGACGCATAAAATTGATGTGGGAGTGGAAAGGGAATAATTGATAATTGACAATTGATAATTGATAATTGATAATGCATAGGTCAAAGGTCTAATGTCTAAAGACTGGAGACAAAATAATGAATAATTAATAATGCATAATTCATAGGTCTAAGGTCAAAAGTCATTGAAAAAGATATAAAATCCTGTAGGGATAAACTGTGCATAACCCCCAAATTTATTTGGGGGTCAGTAGGAGACTTTCTTATCAACTCCTTTTGGAGTTGGCCGAAGAATATTATGTTTTTTATATAGAAGTTGGAAACTCCTCCGGAGTTCTCCCAAGGTTCTTTTTTTTACCCCCAAATAAATTTGGGGGTTCTGCACAGAAAACTCCGAAGGAGTTTTTAGGGAGACCTTTTTTCTTCGGGATGGAATTAATGCTTGGGCGGCAATAGAAGTTTGCGGAGATTTCTGTAGTTGGTGAGAAGATTTGATAGAATAAGGAGGATGCATAAATGAATAATGAGGTATATAACAAATTAAAAACAAAAAAAATATAGACATGAAAACACCCGTCCTTTCGGATGTGTGATGAATGAACTAAGGTTGGCAATAAAAAACAATCAATAGAAATACATTAAAAGAAGATGAAGACAATGAGAGTTGATAGAATAATTATGTTTTTAATATTTTGCTTTTCGTTTCATTATGCAAATGCACAATTGAATGACGCATTTGAGAAAGGCACTATCACAACAACTGAAAATGAAAAAAAGGAAGGTTATATTAAAACAGACGATTTATCGCATCTATCCTCCGAAGTTTGTTTTAAATCGACTGAAAATGAGGCGAAATATAACTGTTACAATACAAGTCAAATAAAATCATTCCAGACAGAAACAGGCAAAACTTATGATATGCTGTCGATAAAAATAAATGATGGCAGCATAGAGATTGCGGTTTTTGCCAACCTGATTTTACAAGGTGAGACATCTTTGTACAAGACAGTTTATGATGCTAAAACGTTTTATATAGTGGTCAGGGAAGATAAAAATTATGTATTACAAAATGATGAGATTGTCTTTAATGAAGTTAGAAAATATAATTATGAAGGGCTTCTGAACGTTGCGACAGAAGGTTTTTTTATGAGGAATTTTTCTGAAATTGCATTCACCGAAAAAGATTTTATAAAAGTTATCACCCAATATAATACTTCAAAAGGAAATGAAAGTAAGGTAGTGACATACAAAGAAAAAAATATTCGCTATTCTATTCTAACCATTGGAGGCGGAGGTAGAAAGAATGAATCTGAATTCTTTCTTCAGGCAAATTACAGATTATTCAATCCTAAAATAAGTAAAAGCACTTCTTTAAACTTTGGGTTGAATTATTATAAGTATCAATTTCGCGAAGTATCCTGGAATAAAATTGATGGTTTCAAACAATCGTTAATATCCTTTCCCTTGCAGCTTCAACAAAATATACTTAACAAAAGTATCCGGCCCTATATATTCGCCGGTTTGAATTTATCTTATTTAAAGGTAGTAGATAACAATAATAATAATTCATTAATACAGAATGGTATTCAGAATAATTTCGGGATCGGATCTCTTTTTGGTCTCGGAATAGAAATAGATATTTACAAAGGAATTATGCTGAAAAGTGAATCAAGATATGAAGTATTCAGCCATTTAACACTTTTTGGAGTCAGTTACAATTTTTCAAAAATGCTTCCTTAAAACCGGGTATATTCTAAAGACAGGTTCAAAAAGTCATTGACCTTTTGATGTCTTTGTGTAAAGCTTATAGTCGACCTGTCCTTTCGGGGATGTGTGATGAATGAACGAATGTTGGTATACATTGCCTTTGGGTGTCTGCAAAGCTTTGCATATTTAATTAAAGATATCGGGTAGGACAGAGGAAGTGAGTTTTAGAAATGAGAATCTTATGTGTTTGCTTGCTAGAAACTAAATTGTGATAATAATTGGAATAAAATAAATGATAGATAATATGAAAAAGAAGTTGACAATTCTATTTTTATTTTTGGTTGCAATAGCAAAATTAGAAGCAAGTCCACAAGCACCTGATTATATAATAATTGGCAATGACACCTTGCCAATTTACCATTTAATTTTAGAGGACTATTTACATTCAGTCGAACAGACAACTGATAGTAATAATCTGTTTGGTTTCAGTTTTCGAAATGATTTTGGCTATGGGATAACTTCTACGAATTGTTGGCGAGGTTATCAAGCAGTTTATATTTTGGAGAATGACAGTTTATTTTTGAAACATATTATTCCTTGTAATTCTTTAAGAGAACTTTGTGTAGATGATATTAATAATTCTAATGAGCAAATGCGAAAAGTTTTCAAAGAAAGATTTAAAAACAATAGAGTGTTTATTGACTGGTATTCAAATGATTTTGCTATACCCAAAGGCAAGCCTATATGGTGGGATGGTATCTTTACAACTCTTTACGACAAAGAAAAAATATACTCAGTTCGTAAAGGTATTTTAATTGACAATCATATTGTAAGCAATTATATCAAGGTTAAGGGTGGCATTTCAAGAAAGGGAAAAGAAATGTCTAAAGCAGTATTTAGAGAAATCAAAAAACTGAACTGGAAGAAATTAGACGATGAGTTTTTCTGTGATGACAGATATTGCTTAGAAATTGATTCGAAAGGAAAAGTAATAAATGTAGAAAAGAACAATTACGGTGTTAAGTTAGATGAAGATGATATTTATTGTCAAGACATTATCAAAAATCAACTGAAAAATTTACAATTTGATATTATTCTTTACCATGGACGTCCATTTAATGATAAATTTTGTATTCAAATATTCTACGACTCAACTAAAAGAAAATTAGAAAATTGGTCCAAGTATGAAGACTCTATATTTTGAGAAACAAAAAATGTACTGCCCCTAAAACTTAGGGCTTCCTGTGGTCGGAATGACACATCAATTAAAAGAAATAGTTGATAAACATTATTGATATACAACTAATAGCAAACAACAACAAAGATTTTTAAACTTAATTTTAATATATTACTTACACACATGAAACACATTCTCAAATTATCATTGATGTTATTATTTTTTTGTAATGCTGCTTTAAAAGCAGAGTCTAATTTAAAATATCTTCCCGGATATGTTATTCAGTTGAATGGAGATACACTGAAAGGGCAGCTTTTGAAACAGGCCAGTAAAAATGCTGGTGAAAGGTGCGTATTGAAGACCGAAGCTGGTGAAGATAAAACCTTTCTGCCGGGAGAAATTCAGGGCTACAGATATGAGGGTGGTAAATATTATGTCACTAAGGAAATACAAAAAGATGCTTTGACTAAAAAGACTGTTTTTCTTGAATATCTGATAAAAGGGATCACAAGTATTTATTATTCGTTTGATGTGGTGGAGCATTATTATGCCGAAAAGGATGGAGTGGGGTTAATTGAACTAACAGAAGAAGAAAAAACACGTAAGATAGCTGATAAGAAGTTTGTTGTTCAGACTCAAACTAAAGGAAAACTGGCCTATATCATGCTGGATTGTCCGGATGTAAAAGACAAGATTCAGAATGTTGGTCTGAATCATGCATCTTTAATAAAGCTGGCTAAAACCTATCATGAGAAAGTGTGCGATACTGAAAGTTGTATTATCTATGAAAAAAGTGATGTATCGCTTCAATTGCGATGGAATGTTTTTGCGGGTTATTCTATAAATCAGTATAATTTCGGCGATCAGGTATATACAGATAATGTAAACAATTATCAGATAGGAGCGGGGATAAAACTTTCGAATATCTTTATGATCGACGAGCATCTCAATATAAGAGTCAATCTGAGTTTAGGAAAAGACTCGAAATACTCAACGGTTACGCTCAATGATAATGTGTCATTTGTAACAATTGAATATGATGATGTGTGGTATGTGCTTAACAAAAAGGATTATGGTACCAATGGATTGGACCTGTTACCATCCATAAGAGCCCGCGTAGATGTGCTTAATTTAAACTTACCTATTACGCTTAACAAGGATATACCGCTTACAAAACGAACCACTTTGTTTTGTGGCGTAGGACTTGCCAATAAATTTATACTTTCGCAGTACGAAAAGTTTAAAATAGTTGAATTTCATAAATTATACGGACATTCAATCAATACCTGGCTTATGGGAGTTGCCGCAAATGTAGGAATGGAAGGTAAATGGTTCGGAAATCACTCTTTTCAGATCAGTGCAGGTTATGAATATTTGCAGGATTTCAGATCGACTGCCGATCAAATCTATAAATTACACAATAACCAGTTTTCTATTCAGTTAGGAGTGCTTTTGTAAGAAAACATTTCTTGTCCTTCGGGCTATAAATACAGAAGGACAAATGTCGGTGCAAAACGGCATACAAAACCATATCGGAAACTTTATATATTGAATATAATGACGCTTCAAAACGAATGATATTAATATAAGATTATCCGTATTATTACCTAAAAGAAAAACAGGAACGCGGATTCCTCTGATATAGCTGATTTTCGCGGTTTATTTTCAATGGATGCTATGCTGATTTGTAATTTTTTACGAGAATAATTTATATATATTTGTCGTCAAGAACTCCGTTTCATAAATGAAATTTGACGGATTTGCTTAAATCAGTCCCGATTCATCGGGACTATTAACCGAATTAATTCAGCAAAAGAAATAATTTCAATCAGTTTTATCAGCTATATTCGCGGAATCCGCGTTCCAATTCATTATTATTTTGATTATGAATTTTTATTACAAAAACAGATAACCATTTATTAATAATACTAACAATTTAAAATATACTACTATGCTCGGATTTACAATTTTACCTTTGTCCTTCCTGATATGTAATTAGGAAAGCTAAAGTTGGCATACGCTGCTGGGATTTGCAATTACGAGTGTTCGGAAGATATTTAAGTTTTCAAAATTACGGAATTATGTTTAAAAAAATATGATTTGGAGCTGTATAATTTCAAAAACAAAAAAAGGCCCAGACTTATCAACAAAAGAAGGACTATATGGTTGATAAATAAACTATAAAACAGTAGGAGTATTCGTTTGAATTTCAATATTTTTGCATTCAAATCTATCATAAGAATGCAAAAGAAGAAAATCAACAAAAAGACAATAACAGTAAAGGAACTTTTGAGTATTATATCCGATGAGTCATTGCGTTCACTGGCAAATGACACGAATGTTGATTATTGTTCTAAAGTCTTGTATGGTCGTTCAGTATTTTATATGTTACTTTTAGGATTATTGGAGTCTAATCGTCCCAGTCTTCGAACAATGGAAGATATTTTCAATAGTCGCAGGTTTAAATTCCTTTTCAATATCCATCAGAAAGTTAGCGTAAAATATAACTCAATATCGGAGCGATTATCTGTAATGGATGTTGACTTTTTTGAGAAGCTATTCGAACAATATTATTCACAATTAAGCGTACTCTATTCATCGCAGGAAATATTACAAAACAAGATAATTCGTGTTGATTCGACCATGGTTGCGGAAACATCTTCCCGTCTTTGTCAGGGAATGAATGTTGGAAAAAAGAAAGATGGGAAAAAACAAGTAAAATACACCATTGGTTTTGATGGCTTGCTACCATGTTCTGTTGAAGTTTTTACTGATAAAAAATCATTAAGTGAGGACTATACGATTCCAAAAGTTGTGTTTGATTACGCAAAAAAGAAAGACGGGAAAATCTTTGTTTTTGATCGTGGAGTACAGAAAAGAACTACTTTTGAACAAATGAATCAACACAAGGTTGAATTTGTCAGTAGATTAAAAGAAGGTGGACGCAAAGATGTTGTACGTGTTATAGAAGAAGGTAATGGACGAAGGATAGGGAGTCTTTTACTTGTTAGTGATGAAGAAATCCGGCTGTACCGTGATGGCGGTAGGCAAAGAACCGATGAAACGTTCAGATTAATAACCACACAAAATGAAGAAGGAGAGACATATTTATTCTTAACCAACATCTTTGATTTAGGACCTGAAGTCATTACTTTGTTTTATCGTAAACGATGGGATATTGAGGTGTTTTTCCGTTTCATCAAACAAGAGTTAAACTTTAGTCACTTCATGTCAACCAACGAGAATGGAATAAAAATCATTTTGTACATGACACTCATTCTATCAATGCTCATCTTGATATACAAAAGAATCAATCAAATAGGATATAAAACAGCGAAAAGGCGATTTGGAATTGAACTAGATGAATTAATTATGGCTATTGTTGTTCAGTATTGTGGGGGTGACCCAAATCTCGTGTTCCGATAGAAAAAATGGGTCGTTTTTCTTACATGAAAAAAATAAGACAATTTTAAACGGCATCGTTTGTGCATAAATTTATCTTCCGAACACTCGTAATTTGCAATCCCAGCTTCTTGTATTATAAGGATTTACAATCCGCTAAGTTCAAATTTTATATTAAATAGTTATCTTTGCTTCAACAAATATATTTTGCTGTGGTAAGTATTTCGGATTACAAATCCTTATAATACATTACGACGGAATTACAAATTCCGTCAAACGTCCGCGAAGTTTTGTACATTGAATGAGGATATCCGGTTGGACGAGTTAAATAGTGCATTTGAGAATATATATTAATGAAAAAGACTACAATTGGGAAAATATTTATTGGAATAGTTTTAAGTATGTTTTTAGACCTTCAGTATGTCGTTGTAGAGAGAATATTTAAACAAACTGGAGACTTGACTGAAATATATGGAGAGATAACCAATGTTCAAAAGATTCAAAGCCCGAAAAGATATTTTGGTTTTAATTATGCGTATGCATTGACAATAGATAATGAACCATTTAGATTCGCAATACATGAAAAAAATAAAAGAGCTTTCGATTTCATTGATTTGTATAATGTTCAAGGTAAAAAAACCAGATTATTGTATGACAAAAAAGGTCATAATTCACAGGATAATTTGACTTATCACGTATATTCCCTTGAGATTGGGAGACAACAAATTTTAAATATAAACGAATCAAAACAGACAGATAAAAAGGGATTGATTATTTTCATTGTTGTTGATTTGATTATAATTTGGATGATTATTTATATAATGAAAAGAAAGAAAATAATTAAGCACAACACACAATATAGCCAATAAGGGTTTCAGTTGTATGCGAAAGGTTGTATCCCGCTCCAACTTTTTATATAACCTGAAAGGAAAGTACCTGCAATCCCCTACAGGCTATATTGTCAACGTTAACACACATTAAAAACCTATAAATGCAAAAAAGACCGAGAATATTACATTTAGGACTTATCGGAATTAGCTCAGTAATTTCTTGGGTTCTAGCGACAACTGTCGATCTTAATCAATTAGAACTAGGTGCATTATTTAATATGTATTTTCCACCGTTGCTTGGAATCGTAACCTTCATCTTGTTCACGATTCTTTGTTTAATTACTGACAATAGAGCTATAAGACTCATCATTCTGACCTTATTTTGTGGTTTGAATCTATACATGGGACTTGCCTTTCATTTCGGAAAGTAGATAAATGAACTAAAGTTGATTCACCTCAAACGCCCGCGAAGCTTAGTGCATTGAATAAGGAGTTGCGAAAGGACGGGGGGAAGAGATAAAGAAACAACCAAGCGAACTGATAGAAGTTGATTCAACTCCGTTTTCAGTAGCAGATATTAATTAAAAGAGAATTATAACGAAATGATAAATAAGGAGACAAAAAAATGTTATCTATTTTAAAACAGCCTTATCTTTTTTATTACTATCCTGACCGACTGTTAAAGCATGCTTTGGTAATTGTTTGCATTATTAGCTTTTTTCTTATAATATTCAAACCATTTGATGCAAATATCAATGAACTGAGATTTAACTATTACCTAACCAGTGTTATTTATGGTATAGTTGCAAGTGTATCTTTTTTGATATTTTTTTCTTTTCTAATCCTTTGTTTCCCTGAATATTGTAAAGAAGAAAAATGGACTGTGGCGAGGGAGATACTGGTTATGGTTATTCTACTCTTTATCATTGGTAACTCGAATTTTTTTATACGGAATCTGATCAATACAAATCCGGATAATTTCAGGCTGGCCTATTATGTCGAAGAGCTAACACATACTTGCCTTGTTGGAATCATTCCTATTGGCTTTTTTATTGCGCTTAATTTTTCCTATTTATACAACGCAAATAGCAATAAAGCAAGAATTTCAGATGCATACATCAGTAAAAAGGAAGAAATTGCCGTTCCTCCTTCGCCTTCGCTGGTAACAATAGTATCGCAAAGTATTTACGAAACTGTTGCTGTAAAAATTAATGAGATTTATTTTATCAGGTCGGACGGTAATTATATTGAGATTTTCCTGTGTGAGAATGGAATCTTCAAAAAACAAATCATCAGAAATACATTAAAGGACATAGAGCAACAACTTTCCAATTATCCGAATATAATAAAAACACACCGTTCGCATCTTGTGAATATCAATCATATCGTATCTGTCAAAGGAAATGCTCAGGGTTACACCATCTGTTTTAAAAATTGCAGCGATACCATTCCGGTTTCAAGGAACAATATCAGTCGGTTCGATAAGGTAATTCAGGAATTGTCTTTGTGATTTTTTCCTTTATTTGTCATACTTCACAAAACCTTGCCGTTCGTCACATAATTTTTTTCTTTTAAATTCAATTGCCTTCTTTTGCAAAGTAATTTTAAATAAAAAAATATGGAAACTAAAAGAAGAAACGACTTGGATTGGATAAGGATTTTGGTATTTGGTTTATTGATATTCTATCATATTGGTATGTTTTTCGTGCCTTGGGGGTGGCATATAAAAAATAATCAAACCTTTAGTTCATTAGAAGTGCCAATGATGTTTGTAAATCAATGGCGCTTGCACTTATTGTTTGTTATATCGGGTATGGGAACGTGTTTTGCGTTATCAAACAAAACATTTTTATCGTTTCTTGTTGAACGGCACAACAGGTTGCTGATACCGCTTGTTTTTGGGATGGTTTGTATTGTTGCCCCTCAGGTTTATATAGAAAGATTGGTTTCGGGCGCAACACACGACTCCTTCTTTGGATTTTATCCTCATTATTTTGAAGGGGCTTATCCCAATGGGAATTTCAGTTGGCACCATTTATGGTTTTTACCTTATCTGTTTATTTATTCTCTTATTTTGTCGCCTGTATTTGTTTATATCAGAAATAATCCGGAGTGTTTATTTATGCGATGGATTAAAAGATTGTTTAAAAAGCCTTTAAACTTGCTTTTCTTGCTAATTCCATTACTTATACCCGAATTTATACTGAAACCATACTTTCCGGCTACCCATGGTTTAGTGAATGACTGGTATGCCCTCGCACTCTATTTTATCCTGTTTTTCTATGGGTTTGTATTCATTTCGGTAGGAGATATATTTGAGAAAGTCATTCAGAAAGTTTGGAAAAAATCTCTTATTATTGGACTCATTTCCTTTTCGGCTTTTGTTATTTTTACATATTCCGGAAACCACCACCTTTTTGTAAAAGCAATCTACTCGTTTATTATTGTATTCAATATGGGTGTCTGGATAATTGCAATTTTAGGTTTTGGCTCAAAGTATTTGAATACAAGCAGAAATAGTACGTTGAAATATTTGAATCAAGCGGTTTATCCGCTCTATATCCTCCATCAAACCATTATAGTAATAGTTGCATATTTCATTTACGACAAAGATTTAAATGCCGGCATTAAGTTGCTTATTCTTGCAATTGCAACCATAGGAATTTCGTTACTCATTTTCGAAATTGTAAAAAGATGTTGGCTATCGCGGATACTATTTGGAATAAAAAAGATCAAATAAGGGGGTGTAGTTGTTGAAGAACTGAAGGCAGACAGGCGAAGGCACAGGCGAAGGAAGACAAAGGTCTAATGTCTAAAGTCGTCGGTCGCCATAGTTTGTGGAATCGTGGAACTGTTGAATTGTTGAAGCGTTGAACTGTGGAAGAAATGAAGGCAGACAGGCGAAGGAACAGGCGAAGGAAGACAAAGGTCTAAAGTCTAAAGTCGTTGGTCGCCATAGTTTGTAGAATCGTGGAACTGTTGAAGCGTTGAAGCGTTGAACTGTTGAACTTGCCTGTGCCTGTGCCTAAGCCTGTGCCTGTCAGAACCCGAAACCCGAAACCCGAAACCCGAAACTTTTGACTTTAGACTTTAGATATTAGACCTTTGATCTTAGACTTTTTTTCATCTTTTCTTCTTGAAATCTTGCTGTTGTTAAATATGTTATTTATCTTTGGGCGGTGATATTAACTTTCTAGTAGTTATCGTATAATAACAGCGAAAATGAAAAAAAATGAACTTTGGTATTTTCTGATTGCAGGAGAAATAGATGCCGAAAATGGAACTCTTGCCAACTTTTATGCTTATGGCGATCACCTGGGTGATGCATTGGACAAAATTATGACGGCTCCTTTTGATTTCGATTTCAACAATCTTAATCCGTTAGAAGCTTCACTGCTTGATAGTTTTGATGTAATTGGCAAGGGAAATGAATTGTTTGAAATTGCTGAGGATGTTTATATTCAACCAACATTAATCACTTTTCCACTGAATAAACAAAAAAAAATGTTTTTCTCTCCGGTTGGAATAGTAGCAGGTATTCCTGAAGATCAATACGAAAATAAATTGATGAAGGAAAACTTTGTTGCTTTAAGTGCAAACGAAAATGGAATTTATGAATTTGAATTGGTGCTTGAAAAGGAGAATTTAATCGATACATTTATAAAGACCATCGAATTTTTGCCCACAGTTGACGGATGTTGGATATATATCAAAAATTATTGGGATAATGAGTTGACAGAGCTTTGGGTTGCTAAACATTTCACAGACAAACCTACAGTGATTGACTTTCTGCAACAACAAAAGAAAAATACGCTTGAAAACGGCTACCTGGATATTGTGGTTCACTCAATAAAAGGCGAAACCAACCTGACGCTTGACGACCACAAAAAGATACAGTTACACAGCAAAGACAAAGAAGTATTTGATAATTTTGTCGGAAATATAATTGACTTAGGCTATCAACAGACAAAAGATCTTTATAATTTCGAATCTGGCTGTCACCACTTTCACTACCGACCTGCGGACAGCCTGACAAGAACTGAGTTCAAGCAAATGCTGAAAGATCATAATTTTGAACAAATAGATAAATGGGAAGAATAGAGTTTATGTAAGTTGGATTGTTATGAAGATAATAGAACGCTTCCCTATGACAAATAACTTCTGACTTTCTACCGCTTTATTCATTGCGCTAACTGAATTGGCTTTTAATTATACTAACAATTTAAAATATACTACTATGTTCGGATTTGCATTTTTACCATTTATTATTTTCCTTTTCTACTTAACAATACTTGGAGTTGTGTTCTTTTTGATCTACACCTGGGTGAATAAGTTCATTTCTTTGAAACAGGAACAGAATGACTTATTAAAAGAAATCATCAAAAAACTAGATAACAAATCAACTAAGCGTACGGAAGAGTAAAGGGTTTCGGGTTTCGGGACAATTGACAATTGAGAATTGAAAATTGAAGAGTTCCGCGTTTCGGGTTCTGAGATTAATTTGAAGATTTGAGAATTTGAAAATTTGAGTTCTTCTGCTTCAATGCTTCAATTATTCAGTTATTTAACAGTTCCACGTCCGGAGTCCGGAGTCCGGAGACTGTTGACTGTAGACCTTTCAACAATTTCACAGTTCAACAGTTCAACAGTTCAACGATTCAACAATTCAACAATTACTCAGTTATTCAATTATTCAGTTTTTCCGCAATTTAATCAATATGAGAAAATCATTTTTATCAACGGTAATGCTGCTTTTGCTGGCATTCAACTACGCCTGGGGTCAGGAGTTAAAGATCAATGCGTTTGACTATTTCGAAACACAGGGCGTGAATGTGCTTGCCTACAGCAATATTTTCAATGGAGGTTTCAACGATGAGAAGAACGCAGGCATCGAATTGATTCATCATGGTGTTCGCACTGCGCAGGGAGGTGCCGTCAGACTCTCCAATACGCCTGAACAATGGGACCTTGTTCCTGCCATTTCCAACCGAAAAGTGGACAGGGCCTCCAATACGATTGAAGCTGATTTACGATACGCCGATTACAACTTTGATGCGCGGGTAGTTGTAAGTGCTAAGGGTAAAAGTGTTGAGATATCGGTTTATCTTGATCAACCGGTTCCTAAAGCACTCGAAGGAAAAGCCGGATTTAATCTTGAGTTTCTTCCTTCACAATACTGGGGAAAAGCTTATTTGATGGATGGACGACACAACCGGTTTCCGCGTTATGTGGTTGGTAACAGCATTACAAAACCTAACAGCGAAAAAGCACGTCAATTCAAGGGCTATGTAACTTCCGACGATCGTGGTACCGGCAAATTTATCGATCCGCTTCCGTTGGAAACAGGTCGTACTTTTCTTTTGGCTCCCGATGAACCTACACGTATGGTCAAAATCACTTCATCTGATGCTGACCTTATGCTTTTTGATGGACGCATGTTGGCTCAGAATGGTTGGTTTGTTGTACGCAGCTTACTTCCTGCCGGAAAGACAGGAAAAGTATTGACCTGGACCGTAACGCCTAATACGATTAAAGGATGGGTGCGTGAGCCCAATATCGGTTTTTCGCAGGTGGGTTATATGCCATCGCAACAAAAAGTAGCTGTGATCGAACTCGATAAAAAAGACAAAGCGCTTGCTAAAGCTTCCATTTTCAAGGTGGGCGACGATGGTAATGCTACTAAGGTTTTCAGTGGAAAAATAAATTCGTGGGGAAACTATTATAAATACAATTATGTGAAATTCGATTTTACGCCTGTAAAAACGCCAGGTATCTACTATATTCAGTATGGTAATTATAAAACAAATAACTTCTTAATTGAAAAGAATGTGTACGATAAAATCACCGATGCCACCAGCGATATATGGATTCCCATACATATGAATCATATGTTTGTAAACGAAGCGTACAGGGTGTGGCATGGCGAACCATTTAAAGAAGGTTATCGTCAGGCACCGCCTAATACCGATCATTTCGATCTTCACGATCAGGGACCTACCACCGATACCAATTATAAAGCCCTTGAATTGATTCCCGGATTAAATGTAGGTGGCTTTTTCGATGCGGGTGATTTTGATATCGAAACGGGATCGAACATAAGCGTTGTGCAAAACTTTGTGCATACCTGGGAATACTTCAAGCCTATGCGCGATCAGACTTTTGTGGATCAGAAACAACGTTATGTCGATTTGCACCGTCCGGATGGAACGCCTGACATGTTGCAGTTTATCGAGCATGGAACGTTGAACCTTGTAGCCCAGGCCGAAATTATTGGCCACATGGCTCAAACACTTTCGAATGCTGTACTCGACAACTATCATCATCTTGGCGATGCTGCTTCATTGACCGATGGGCTGGCTTACAATCCAAATCTTGGTCCTTACGAAAAGGCTGCCGATGGAAAATCGAGTGGGGTAAAAGATGATATGTGGGCATTTACAAGTCGCGATCCCGGTCTCGATTTAGAGGCTGCAACAATGTTTGCTGCTGCAAGCAGGGCATTGAAGGGATACAACGACGATCTTTCGGCAAGGGCATTACAGCAATCGAAAAGGTTGCTTCAGGAATCCACTGCTTTACTGGCAAACCAGCCACAGGACAGTATGGCCTGGATGCGTGCATCGGCAGATGTAGCCACACAACTTCAACTCTACATTTCGACGAATGAGCAACAATACTATGATAAGTTTCAGGAAATGTTATGGCCGGCACTCGATCGTAATGTCAATTTTGTGCTTCTGACGGCTTTAAATGCAATTCCGCACATGGACGCATCTTTCAAAGAAAAACTACGACCTTATGTGTTGAAGTACAAGGAATATATCGATGGGCTTGAGAAAGAAAATCCTTACGGAGTGCCTATCGGGCTTGGTAACTGGGCTGGTGGCGGAATTATGTTGAACTTTGGTACCACCGTTTGTTTTGCCAGCAAATTTTATCCCGATATAGTGGAGGCGACTCATGCATTTAAAACAGCCAACTACCTGTATGGATGTCATCCGTACCATAATTATTCCCTGGTAGCAACAGTGGGTGCCACACGTCCCAAAGCTGTTTTCTATGGCAATAACAGGGCCGATTTTTCATTTATTCCGGGCAATGTGGCTCCGGGTATCCTGTTCAGAAAACCCGACCACTTTGAAAACTACGACGATTGGCCATTTCTTTGGGGGCAAAATGAAGGTACCATTGGCGGAAATACAAGTTATCTCATCTTTGGATCAGCTTTCAGGAATTTGATAAAATAAACCAGGACCCAATTTTCAGCAACTCTTTTTGTTTTCTTTAATAAAGGAGTTTGTATCAGCTTATACTAAAGCGTGAAGTGCTCAATACATTAATAATGTACTTAGCTACTTCACGCTTTAGCGTTCAGGGATTATTGTTGTTTACAATCATTGTTTTCTGTTTTTTCGAAAAGAAAGAACTCTTACTTTCCGATACAGAATTTTCCGAAAATATTCCCCAATATCTCATCGTTCGAGATTTGTCCTGTTATTTCGCCCAGGAAATGCATACATTCCCTGATGTCCTGCGAAAGGAAATCGCCCGAAATTCCGCTTTCAAGACCATCTTTCACTCTGCGGATGGAGGCCAATGCTTTTTGAAGCGCTTCGTAATGACGGATATTGTTTACAACCACATCGCCGGGCTGTACCGAAGGTAGTTGGGCTGCATCTACCAAAGATTTTTTAAGTTCATCAGTGTGAAGTCTGTTCTTGGCCGAGATGTAAATACGTTCACCTTCGAACTGTTCGAAGAGCAGGTTCAATACTTCCCTTTCTTCTTCAATAATTTTATCTATTTTATTGAAAACCAATATAATTTTTTTACCCTTCGCTCTCTGTTCAATTTTATCGGTGAGCCATTCAATGTGTTCGCTAAGCTGAGTACAATCTAAAATCCACAAAACAATGGAGGCTTGTTCAATTTTCTGATAGGTACGCTCAATGCCCATGCTTTCAATTTTATCCTTTGTGTCGCGTATGCCGGCGGTGTCGATAAACCTGAAAGTAATACCGTTGATATTGATGGTATCTTCTATCACATCGCGTGTAGTGCCGTGAATATCGGAAACAATTGCTCTTTCCTCGTTAAGCAACACGTTGAGCAATGTTGATTTACCTACATTTGTTTCGCCAACAAGAGCTACCGGAATCCCGTTTTTAAGCGCATTTCCTACTTTAAAAGTGTCGGACAGTCCGGCGATAAGTTGTTCTATTTCAAATGCTAAATGATTCAGCTGTGTGCGGTCGGCAAACTCAACATCTTCTTCCGAAAAATCAAGTTCTAATTCGATAAGCGATACAAAATCGAGCAAATGTGTTCTCAGGCGCAATAATTCGGCCGAAAAACCTCCACGCATTTGGGTCATAGCCATGCGGTGCGAAGCTGCCGAGCCGGAAGCTATCAAATCGGCTACAGCTTCGGCTTGCGAAAGGTCCATTTTGCCATTCAGAAAAGCACGTTGAGTGAATTCGCCCGGCTGCGCCAATGTACAACCGTGTTCTAAAAGCAGCTGTAGGATACGTTGCTGAATGTACACCGAACCGTGACAGGAGATCTCGGCTACATCTTCGCCGGTAAAGGAGTGAGGATTACGGAAAATACTCATCACTACCTCATCCACGGTTTCGTTATTATCGCGTATTTCGCCATACAAAAGCGTATGACTTTTGGCTTCCGACAATGAAGCTTCTTTTCGGGCCGGGAAAAATATCTTGTCGCAAATGCTAAACGCTGCGGGTCCCGACAAGCGAATTACTGCAATTCCGCCCATTCCCGGTGGGGTAGATATGGCACAAATAGTTGTATTATTCATCTTTAAGTAGTTAAAAAATCCTTCGGATATACTCCGTTTTCCATAGTTGATTTTTGTGAAAGCACACGAGCAGGAATGCCTCCTATTGTTACATTATCCGGGAAATCTCTGTTCACAACTGCATTTGCACCGATGGCAACATTATTCCCAATTGTTATATTTCCAAATATCTTTGCTCCGGGACCGATATACACATTTTTGCCTATAACCGGAGCTCCATTGTAATCGCCAATACAGGATGAAGGATGAATTCTGCAATTTTCACCTACCTTTGCTAACGGGCTTATAACCACTGTTCCATGATGAACGATACAAAGTCCCGGACCAAATACATTTTTCGGTATTGTGAGTCCCAATCGAGTAGATAATCTCTGGTTAAAAAATTCGAGTATCAATAAATAAAATTTAATCAATTTTTTTTTACGCTTTACATTATATAAGTATTCGGTTTTACGTAACCTGCGCTGAAAACGTAAGCAATCCATCCTAAAATAATTATACACCGAAATAGTTTGTAAGCCATAAGCTTCCAAATCGCGTTTCAGGTAAGAATGATATGATGCTTTATCGGTAATCATCAAAAAAGGTATTGATTAAATTCTGTCCAAAACCGTTTGAACCAGTTTTTCGATATATGGGTTGTAATTGGTATTGGCAGCTTCGACTCTTCGGTTTGCAATGATACAGCACACTGTCATGGCTTTGTGTCCCATAAGTTTCGAGAGACCGGCAATGGCCGAACCTTCCATTTCGTAGTTTGTTATTTTGTAGTCTCCAAAACGGAAGTTCTCTATCTTATCGTTGATTTGCATATCGGCCAAATCGATACGCAAAACCCGTCCCTGTGGTCCATAAAACCCGTTGGCCGAAATAGTGACACCGTGTAACATATCAGTCTTTCCTATACGTTCTACAAGGTCGGTATCGGCATCCACAACATAAGGCGAAGCCAGTTGAGGGTTCCAGTTCAATTGTTCTTTCAGCGCAGCCTCAAATGGCAAATCGCTCACCGAATCGCGTCCGGCATAAAAATTAAGCATTCCATCGAAACCAATAGATTTGACTGAAATAAGGAAACTTCCCAATGGTATATCAGGTTGCATACCTCCCGAAGTGCCAATCCTAATGATGTTCAACTGACGAAATTCAGTCTTTTCGGTACGGGTAACAAGATCAATATTGGCAAGTGCATCTAATTCGTTCACTACAATGTCAATGTTGTCGGTACCAATTCCTGTAGAAATCACCGAAATACGTTTTCCCTTGTAAGTTCCTGTGATTGTATTAAATTCGCGGCTCGACACCGAACATTCCTGCGTGTCGAAATATCTGGCTACCAAAGCCACACGCCCCGGATCTCCTACAAGTATAATGTTATCGGCTAATTGTTCCGGTTTTAAATGAAGGTGAAAAATACTTCCATCGCTGTTGATGATAAGTTCTGATGGTGGAAAATGTTTCATAACTGTATGTTAGATAATTTTGATAATTGTAATTGGGAAAAACACCAAAGTTACTCAAAATTTACGAACAAACAAATAAACGATCAGCTATAAATGGAATTGTAGTAGTTGAAAAGTTGCGATGCATCCCGATTACCATTCTTTGCAGTGTATGCTGAACTACTGAGATAAGGAAGAATCCAACAGGAAAAGAGGCTCATGTACATCAGCTGATCAGCTCGGGATTATCCTTAATTTCATCAACGCATTGTTTCACAAAGGGATATTTGTCGTAATCGCTTCGCTTCTGAACTCCATTCCAAAAAATCAGGTCAATATCGATAGGCACTTCTCCTCTCTGATTGGTTTGTGCCGATCTTCCAAATTCATTCTCAATATGTTTAAAGTGTTTAACGGTTTCCTTGGCTGTGTCGTCGGAAAGAATCTTAATAGCCTGGTTATGAAACTCAGTCTTGTATTTTTTCCCTATTGGTTGAGTGATGAGAATGCTACTTTCATCTAAAATTTCGAAGAAATCACTTAATCTGTTTTTGGCTTTTATCAGGTTTTGTTCCTGATGTACATTTGCACCTAACATTACAATGGCGGTATTCATAAGCAAAGTTTGTAAAAAAGAATTTTTTTGAACTGATATGTAAGTAATAATATTTTATGCTCTGTTTTCTAAATATAAAATTCAGATAAGGAGTCTTGTAACTCGTAACTATTTGCTTGTAACTATTTAATTGTCATACAAAGAGTTCGGGTGGCCTCACAATAGAACAAATCGAAGCATAATGTTCAGGCGATCATTCAGATGTCATATATCATTTAACGAAAAAGCCGAAGTGTTGTTCTTCGGCTTTATAAAAATTAATGAGTTTTTACATCAATAGCGATAATCTCTTAATTGTTCCTGCAAGCGTTTGCGGGCAAGAAAAATCCTGCTTTTTACAGTACCAATAGGTAAATTCATGGTTTGAGCTATCTCTTCGTATTTAAATCCCTGAATGTGCATAGAGAAGGGAATGCGATATTCGTCGGCAAAAGCTTCAATGCTGTTGGTGATTTCACCAATGGCATATGAACCTTCGGGACTGTCGAAACCTGAATTTTGAGGTAAATTTAAGTGGTGTAAGTCTTCAGTCTTGTCAACCACGGTTTGATTACGTACGATTTTACGATAATTATTAATAAAGATATTCTTCATTATCGTCAGTACCCAACCTTTAAAATTTACATTATCAGTAAATTTCTCCTGATTATCCAATACTTTTAACGTTGTGTCCTGCAATAAGTCTTCAGCCTCATCACGGTTTAATGTGAGTGAGAAAGCAAAGTTGCGCATGTTACTTTGTAACGCTACCAATTCATTTTCAATTTGAACATTTTTCATACTTTTCAAGTTTTACGTGTGAATAATTTCAATTAAGTAATAAAATCTTAATTGCGAATTGATCTTTCGGATGTGAAAAACTCAATTCTTTTGAAAAAACTTTTGAAAGAGAAATAAGTAATTGATTGTCAGCTGTCTATACTGAATAATGCAAATAAAGAACTCTTTTGAAAATATTATTAATTATTTTCACTACAAATGTACATGTTTTTTTTTATAATTGTGTACATTTGAACAAAAATATTTTTATGATTCGTAAATTTTATATTTGTTTAATATTTGTAGTTATTACAACAGGTTTAAACGCTGTTTTTGGAGCCGATCAACTTATTTTTAAAATAGATTTAAAAAAAGATATTGGCAGTACTACCTGGCTTTATATTCAAAAAGGTTTTGCAGAAGCATCAGAAACAAAGGCAGATGCAATACTTATCCACATGAATACTTATGGGGGAGAGGTTGTATATGCCGATTCTATCCGAACCAAAATACTGAATTCAGACATTCCGGTTTATGTATTTGTCGATAACAATGCTGCTTCGGCCGGAGCGCTCATTGCCATTGCCTGCGACAAAATATACATGCGTCCGGGAGGAAGTATTGGGGCTGCCACAGTAGTAAACCAGACCGGCGCACAAATGCCCGATAAATATCAGTCGTATATGCGTGCCACCATGAGAGCTACAGCCGAAGCTCATGGCAAAGATACAATCATCAATGGCACCGATACTACTTTTAAATGGAAGCGCGATCCCATGATTGCCGAAGCTATGGTGGACGATCGTACTGTTATTCCGGGTATTATTGATTCAGGAAAGACACTTACTTTCACTGCATTGGAAGCAATAAAATACAATTACAGCGAAGGAATGGCCAATAATGTAGAAGAAGTGATTGAAAAAAAGCTGAAGATAAAAGATTACGAACTTGTTGTATTTGAACCAACTGCATGGGATAATATAAAGGGTTTTTTAATGAGTTCGGTGTTGCAGGGACTGCTGATAATGCTTATAGTAGGCGGCATCTATTTTGAACTACAGACACCGGGCATCGGTTTTCCGCTTGGAGTGGCAATAACAGCTGCTGTACTCTACTTTGCGCCACTGTATATCGATGGCCTTGCAGCCAACTGGGAGATTCTTATTTTCATTATCGGCTTGGTGCTCGTGGCGCTTGAGCTGTTTGTTATTCCCGGTTTTGGCGTAGCCGGTATTTCGGGTATAATATTAGTAATTTTAGGGCTCACGCTCAGCTTACTGAATAATGTGGTGTTCAATTTCGAATCGGTTGAAACAGGAGCGATCGGAAAAGCATTTGTTACAGTCATGGCGGGAATAACGCTTTCATTTGTGTTGATCATTTACCTGAGCAGTAAAATTGGTACAAAAGGGATATTCAGGAATGTAGCATTGGTTAAAACACTCGATAATCAGTCAGGCTATATCGGTGTTTCGATGGATGCCAAAGAATTGGTAGGCCAGCAAGGAGTAGCATCCACTGTTTTGCGTCTTTCGGGTAAAGTGCAGGTAGAAGGTAAAACCTACGATGCAATTTCTGAAGATGGATTTATTGAAAAAGGAACTATTGTGCAGATTATCAGATACGAAACCGGTCAGGTTTACGTTGTAAAAGCCGAATAATAAGTGTCTTAAAGCATTGTATAAACATCAACGAGGCTGTCGGCATTCTTGCCTACAGCCTCGTTTGTATTTATAAATTCCTTTATTCTGTTATTCTGAAACGTTGAAATACAATGATATTATCGTATCCTTCAGGCGTTTTAATCCAATGTTTAAGTATCCCGTTGGCTTCATACCCTTCGTTTTCGAACATCTTTCTACTCACTGTATTTGTTTCGGCTATATGGCAATAAAGTTGATGAATCTGCAAAAAATTGAAAACATAATCCTCCACCAAATGGAGTGCCGATTTAGCATAACCCTTGCCCTGAAACGCTTTGTCGACAAATAACCCCAACGATATACGGCTGTGATGCATATCGAAATCGAACAAATCTACGGTACCTACAGCTTTATCGGTATCTTTATCAACGAGCATCAATCTCAGCTGTTTGTTTTCGTAAATATCCTGCCCAGAATTGATTATATATTGTTTTAGTGTAAATTTTGAGTAAGGCTGACGTGAGTTTCCTACCATCCAAATATCGGGATTGTTTTCCCATACGTACAATTGTTCCAAATCATTTGGTTCAATGGCCCTTAGTCTTATTTTTTCATTTTCGAGTAACATTGCTTCTATGTTTATATCCGATTATCTAAAATTAAAACGCTATTGTAAGGCGAAACTAACATCTTACAATTCAACCACCCAGCAATGATTGTAAAAATCCTTTTTTCTTTGGAGGATATTCATCGTGAATAGGAGAGGGCACTGGTTGTAAATAGTTACCCGAAGCAATCATTTGGTAAATAACTCCCCAATCGGGCAAACCACCCAGATTTCTGTCGTCGATAAACAAATCGGCTTTTAGTTTGCGCGGTTGCTGTTCTCTCTCATTTTCTTCGGGGTAGTTGGCGTTCACAGCGTAGAATTCGAGCCCTCTTTCTCTACAGTACTCCACTGCTTCGTCGAGCAATCTTCCTTCGCGAACGGTCCACATAACAAGTATTACCTGAAAATCTTTTTGTAAACGTTTTAAGGTGTCGATGGCAAATGGAATATCCCGTCCAATTTTAGGATATTCGTGCGTCACTATGGTACCATCAAAATCTACAGCAATAGTCATAATCTGAATTTTATAATGTATTTTTTGAAATGTTTAGTCGTTTAATTCGTCTATGTCGATATCATTTAGCATTTTTGATTTCGAAGGTTTGCAGAAGAAAAGTGCAATAGCAGCTATACCCGCACAAAAGAGCATGGATTGCGAATGCAGGATATAAAAAAACAAAACGCCAAATATTAATCCTAATCCAATAATAGTCAGACGTAAATACGACGCCATTTCATATTTTTTTACTCTGATCTCTACATCTTCAAGCGCTGCTATTTTTTTTAAATAACGGTGAAACAGACCAAGCGTGACCGGAATGGAGCCAATGATGAATATAATCAGCGCCGAAGAAAGGGTTATACCAGTCTGGCTTTGAACATCAATACTGAATCCTTCCCTGAGAATATAATAGCCTGCAGTTGCTGCCAATACAGCGGCAATGTAAACTACATAATAGGCGATTGTAATTTTGGTAAGCGTTTTTTTCATTTTTGTTTTTGTATCTAATAGAATGTTTATTTGTTCGAACGAGTAAAAAACTCATTGTCCTTAAGTTATTTCATCGAGTTTGAAAAGTCGACCCTGTTCAGTATCGAACGTCCCAGGGTTATTTCGTCGGCATATTCAAGTTCGTCGCCGATGGCAATGCCACGGGCAATGGTTGTAATTTTGGTTCCGAAAGGTGCTAACTTTCTGTAAATATAAAAGTTGGTGGTGTCGCCTTCCATAGTAGTGCTTAGTGCCAGAATTACCTCTTTAATGTCTTCGGTCTGCACACGGTGGACGAGACTTTCGATTTCAAGATTGGCAGGACCAATGCCATCCATAGGCGATATAATGCCTCCCAAAACATGGTACAAGCCCCTGAATTGCTGGGTATTTTCTATCGACATCACATCCCTGATATTTTCGACAACACAAATCGTTGAGCTGTCGCGCGAAACATTGCTACATATATTGCATACTTCGGTATCCGAGATATTATGGCATACCCTGCAATAAATAATCTTTTTGCGTAGGTTGATCAGTGTGTTTCCAAATAATTCTACTTCCGCTTCGGGCTGTTTAAGTAAATGCAGCGCCAACCGTAAAGCTGTTTTTCGCCCAATTCCCGGTAACTTCGAGAACTCATGTACAGCGTTTTCGAGTAGCCCGGAGGAATATTGTTGTTGACTCACAATAAATGTATATAATGAATTTAAATATTATTCGTTTAATGATTGCAAATTTACAAAAAATATCGGATTATTCTATTTCGTCCTACAAGGTCAGGTGTCAGGATTTTTTTAGTATTTTTGCAAGCTTCAAAAAATAACTTTATTTATCATGTCAGGTACACTTATTCTTCTTATTATTGCCGTTTATTTTTCGATATTATTATTGATATCATTTATTACCAGCCGAAAAAGCACCGATAACGATGCTTTTTTTCTTGGGAACAAAAAATCACCGTGGTGGATTGTAGCCATCGGAATGGTGGGTTCGTCTATCTCGGGAGTTAGTTTTGTATCGGTACCGGGTATGGTGCGAAGCATCGATTTTACTTATATGCAAACCGTGTTCGGGTTCTTTTTCGGATATTTGGTGATTGCCAATGTGTTGCTTCCACTTTATTATAAACTGAATCTGACGTCGATTTATACATATCTGGATACACGTTTCGGGAAAAGGGCTTATAAAACAGGCGCCTCTTTTTTCCTGCTTTCGAAAACCATTGGGGCAGCTGCTCGCCTGTATGTTGTTGCTCTTATATTGCAAACCATTGTGTTCGACAGATGGAATGTACCCTTTGCGCTAACCGTATGTGGTATCATTTTACTTATCTGGATGTACACTTTCAGAAGTGGCATTAAAACAATTGTTTGGACTGATACCTTACAAACCATTATTATGATTTCCTGCCTTGTTCTGATAGTTGTACAGGTATCGCAGCGTCTCGATTTTAGTTTTGGAGAACTGGTGAGCAATCTGGTCAACAGCGATAAAACGCGTATATTTGTATTTGATGACTGGCATTCGAAACAAAATTTCTTTAAACAGTTTTTCAGTGGTATTTTTATTGCCATCGTAATGACGGGGCTCGACCAGGATTCAATGCAAAAAAATCTGACCTGCAGAAACCTGAAAGATGCAAAGAAAAATATGTATTGGTACGGACTTTCTTTTGTGCCGGTTAATTTTTTGTTTCTCAGTCTGGGAGCTATGCTATTGATGCTTGCCACACAAAATAACATTGCTTTGCCGCTTTTATCCGACGAAATTTTACCGCTTTTTGCCACTACTTTTTTAGGAAAATCGGTATTGGTATTTTTTGTGATCGGAATTATAGCAGCTGCTTTCTCCAGCGCCGATTCGGCTTTGGCTGCCCTTACAACTTCGTTTTCGGTGGATATCCTGGATGTACAGCATCAGGACAATAAAAAAGCAAAACGTACACGAATGATCATTCATATCTGTATTTCAATTATCTTTGCACTGATTATTTTGATTTTTAAAGCAGTAAACAACAAAAGTGTAATTGATGCCATTTATACTATTGCTTCATATACATACGGCCCTCTGTTGGGATTATTTGCTTTTGGGCTCTTTACAAAGCTGAAAGTCAACGATAAAGTCGTTCCTTATCTTGCTATTGCATCTCCGGTGATTTGTGCTGTGCTCGACTATTCAAGCAAAAACATTTGGGGCTTCTCCTTTGGATATGAATTGTTGATGATCAACGGGTTTATTACTTTCGCAGGTTTATGGTTGTTTCGCAAAAAAGAAATCAATACAGTTGAGTTAAATCAAAAATAAAAAATTAAACAAATGGATATAAAATCAGCGGAATTTGTAATTAGCAATACCGATTTCAGAAAATGCCCCGAAAGTCAATTGCCCGAATATGCATTTATCGGTCGTTCCAACGTGGGCAAATCGTCGCTTATCAATATGTTGACCAACAAAAATGGGTTGGCCATGACTTCGTCAAAACCGGGAAAAACATTGCTGATCAATCATTTTCTTATCAATAATAACTGGCATTTGGTGGATTTGCCCGGCTATGGTTTTGCTACTACAGGGAAAAAGATGAGGGAACAGTTACAGTCTATTATCGAAAACTATATTCTGTACCGCGAACAATTGACCTGCCTGTTTTTGCTTATCGACAGCAGGCATGAACCACAAAAAATTGATGTTGAATTCATGACCTGGTTGGGCGAAAACGGAATTCCTTTTGCGATTGTATTTACAAAACTTGATAAAATGTCGGCCGTGAGAGCGAAGGAAAGTGTGAATGCTTACCGTGAAAAGCTGAAAGAAGTATGGGAAGAGCTTCCGCCGATTTTTAATACTTCATCCGAAAAAAGGGTGGGACGCGATGAGCTGCTCAACTATGTCGAAGAAATAAACAAATCGCTCTAATAATAGCAATAGTGAATGAGTAATTTGTAAATGCGTATGACATTTTTTTCGAAATAATAATTAAAACAAATCGACGAAAGACATTGAATAATAAAAAAATGCTACCTTTGAAGGGCTAAATTCTCATAAAAACAAATAATATAAATAATTACATTATGAAAGCACAGGACGACGATTTATTGGTTTACGACGAAGACGATGCCGTTAAATTTATTCTTAATTTTTTACCAGCCGAATCGAAGGCAAAGATTGATGATACATTAATTGAATATGTATTGGACGTTGTGTATGATTTTTATGACGAAAACGGTCTGATTGATGAAGATTCGACTGAAGAAGCAAGTATCGACGAAGAAGAAATGTTCAAATATATAAAGAAATGTTCCAAAAAAGACAAAATGGGACTTACCGATCAGGATATCGAACTTATCCTCGATGGTGAATTTGAATATGGAAAGTCGATAGGAATTTACGACGAAGAAAAATAACACTTATTATTTTATAAATCAGGTAATCAACATGTCATTGTCATGTTGATTACTTTTTTACCTACCTTTATTCTCCGATAATGGCGGTTTTTAAATAGTTACAAGTAGATAGTTACGAGTTACAAGATTGATCTGAATTTTACATTTAGAAAACAGATCGTTCAACATTATTACTTATATATTTGCAAATAATATC
The DNA here is from genome assembly GCA_963678465.1 of uncultured Paludibacter sp. Classification (GTDB taxonomy): domain Bacteria; phylum Bacteroidota; class Bacteroidia; order Bacteroidales; family Paludibacteraceae; genus Paludibacter. Next base: position 942,252 of record OY782858.1, on the reverse strand, counting down.
GGGAAGTAGTCCACACAATATTCATTATACAAAAATGAGAACAGCAGTTGTAATTCTAAACTGGAACGGAGAGAAGTTTTTGAATCAGTTTTTGCCGGTACTTCTAAAAAATACTCAACTACCCGATGTAGATATCTATGTGGCCGATAACGCATCGACAGATAACTCACTATCACTGCTCAAAGAAAAATTTCCGACTGTAAAAACTGTGTTGCTCGACACGAATTATGGTTTTGCCGGAGGATACAACAAAGCGCTTGCACAGATAAAAGCCGATTATTTTGTGCTTTTAAACTCCGACGTTGAAGTTACCGAAAACTGGTTACAGCCTCTGCTCAACTATATGAACGAGAACAAGGATGTGGCAGCTTGTCAGCCTAAAATAAAATCGTTTTACAACAGAGATTATTTCGAACATGCCGGTGCTTCGGGCGGATTTATTGACTTTCTGGGTTTCCCGTTTTGCAGAGGAAGAGTGGTTGGCACAGCCGAGGAGGACAGGGGACAATATGATACGGTGATTGATGTATTCTGGGCCACAGGAGCTTGTCTGCTGATCAGATCGGAACTATACAATCAGGTTGGCGGACTTGATGATGAATTCTTTGCTCACATGGAAGAAATTGACCTTTGCTGGAGATTACGCAGCCGTGGTTTCCGAATTGTCTGTATTCCTCAAAGCACTGTTTTCCATGTAGGTGGTGGCACTTTACACGTAGAACATCCACATAAAACCTATCTCAATTTCCGAAACAATTTGTTGATGCTTTATAAGAATTTGCCACAAAAATCGTTAAGTAATATAATGAGATGGCGAAAGCTCTTCGATTATGCAGCCGCTTTTCAGCTTTTTGTAACCGGAAAGCCTCAAAATGCCAAAAGTGTATTCAAGGCACGGAAAGATTTCAAAAAAATGTTACCCGGTTTTGTTGATAAACGAATTGAAAACCTATCATTGGCCACACGAACTGATTTCCCGGAAATGCTGCGTAAAAGCATAGTGATCGAATATTATCTTAAAGGCAATAAAACCTACTCAAAACTAATTAAATAGCTTGAGAAATGGCGGAAGGAGCTATTTGAGAACTACGGCGAAACTGTGTTGATAATTGTTTTCTATATTTTTGGCAGAAAATTTGAATATACTTGACCATACTTTTATAAAATGAGAAAACTACTTTTAATCCTTTTGTCGGCTTTCAGCATGTGCACGTTTGCACAGAAAGTATATCGCACCCAAATTTTCGACGAAAACATCAAGTCGCTTCAAATAGGAGTGAACGACGAAAAATACATGTTGCCCATTATTGAACTCAATGGTCCGGATGTGCTGCGCATTCGTTTTGACGAAATGTCGCACGAAACTCATTTTTATGGCTACAGTATAAAGCACTGTAATGCCGACTGGACTGTATCGAATCTGCTGACAAATGAGTATCTGAATGGATTTACAACCGGTAATATCACCGACGTCAACCTTTCACAAGTCACTACTTTTCAGTACACCCATTATAAATTTGAGATACCCAATACAGATATTGGATTGAAAATTTCAGGAAATTACGTTGTGTTTATTTACGAAGACAATAAGGTAGACCAGCCTGTAGCTCAGGTTTGTTTCTCGGTGGTGGAGCCTCAAATAAATATAACTGCCGCTTTGCGTGGAAATACCGATACCGAACTGAGCGGAAGACTGCAACAGCTCGATTTTGATGTACAGATGAATGGCTATAAAGTGCGCGATGTGAACAGTGAATTTAAGGTAGTCGTGCGTCAGAACAATCGTTTCGATAACGAAGTGTCAGGTATTCAACCCACTTTTATTTCAGGATCGAAATTGAGTTACCAAAACAACAAAGCATTGATTTTCGAAGGTGGAAATGAATACCACCGTTTCGATATTTCGTCGGTTTATGCTGCCAGCGAAGGCATAGCGGATATTCGCTACCAGCAACCACACTACGAAGTGTTTCTTACTCAAAACAAAGTGCAGACTTCCAAAAGTTATATTCATGATTTTGATGTGAATGGTAAATTTGTAATTAACTACCAGGAGGCGGTGGAGAACAGCAATGTGGAAGCCGACTATATGTATGTGCATTTTATGCTTCCGCTGAAAACTCCTTTTTTAGATGGACAATTGTATTTGGGAGGAGAATTGAATTATAATTTGCTCAACGACCGTTCGCGGTTGAAATATGACTTTAATGCAGGCGCTTATCATCAAACTTTGTTGCTTAAACAGGGCGGCTACAATTTCCAGTATTGGTTTGTGCCAAAGGGAACTTCAAAAGCTTCGGTAGAAAAAGTAGATGGCAGTTACTGGCAAACCGGCAACGAATATAGCATTTACGTTTACCACCGCGGGTGGGGCGAGCGCTACGACAGACTGATTGGCGTTAAAAGTATCCAATAGAGACATAAAGCAGTTACTTTCATAAGTTTAGAAGACAACTTAGAGTTATTATCCCTACATCTGCAATTACCTCACTTCTATAAGTACGGATTATCTTCCGAAATCGTTATTTAATCCACATCTTCCGATAATATGTACACCTCATTTATATAATGATATATTATTTTTGACTCAATAATTCTCAACATGTCAAACTAATAATTTATATCATTATGAAAAAAACTTTACTTACTATTTTCGTTTCTGTATTAGCAACTACTACATTGTTCTCTCAAGGATCTGACAAAGTTTGGATGTTGGGAAACGATGCCACAAACTTTCCGACTTCAACAGGGATTGGAGCAGGTCCTAATAAGACGGTATACAAAGATGGACTTGGAATTCATACAGGTAACATTGAAGGTGCTAATATGGGACAGGTTGACGCCAGTTCAAAATCATTAACAATTGGTGAAACAGTTTATACTTATACAAACAGATTCAAGTTTAATGGTGCTGGTTATCCCGGTGCTGCTGTAGGCCAAACAACTCCATCTGTAAGTGGTGTTGATTACTTTATGCCAACACAACGTTATTTAAGTTTCAAAGTACTCGGAAACAGTACCATTAAAGCTCATGCAATAACAGGATCAACTGGAACTCAAAGAAACTTATTTGTAACCGATGGTACAAAATTAGTAGGCACTATGAATGTGGCTGATGATGGTGTTATTGCCGAATATTCAGTAACTTACACCGGTCCTGCAACTACACTTTATCTTTTTTGTAATAATGCAATCAACCTGTATTACTTAAGCGCAACAAATTACGATATTAAAACTTCGGTAAACAAACCAACGATTGACAAAGTCGTTTCATTCAATGGTACCGATATTGTAAATGAAAAAAATCTCAGCCTTGAAGTTTATAATGTATTGGGTAAATTAATTGCAAAATCGAATACAACTATTAATACAAATAATTTCGAAAAAGGTATTTACATGGTTCGGGCGCAGGGAGTACAGGATGCATTTAAATTCAGCAAGTAATCCTTTTCTATTTTAGTTTCACAAAAAAAGCTGCAAAAAATAAATTTGCAGCTTTTTTTATTGGATAAAAAACGGATTCAGTTTATTCTTGCGTGAGCTCAAGAGAATGATTAGCCGATGATCTACCTGCGGGATGCAGGCCAAAATAGCGATAGAAAACACATTATCTTTTGTTTTATTTTCCAATTTGGCCAACATATTCAAGCTTGCGGCCCGGCCGCAAGCTTGCTTTGAATTTATTTCTTCTTTGCGGCCGGGCCGCAAGCACCAATTTTTTTAATTTCATGCTTTCGGCCGGGCCGCAAGCTTGCTTCAGAATATTTTCTTGCATTCGGCCCGGCCGCAAGCCTCCTTTGAATTTATTTCTTCTTTTCGGCCGCGCCGCAGGCTTTGCCAAAGCAGATTTTTTTTAAAATTTCTGTTCTGTCAATGCAATCAAAATGCTGTGTTCTGTTTATTCTAAGCTTTGCTGTTCAGTATTTGCTCCATGGTTTGCCACAATTTATCATCTTCGGGAACAGGAGCAGTGATTTGAATCAGTTGTTTGGATACCGGATGAATAAATTCAATGTTTCGGGCATGCAGACTAATGCCGCCATTCGGATTTGAACGCGGAAAGCCGTATTTCAAATCGCCTTTGATGGGGCAACCCATTTTGGCCAGCTGACAACGGATTTGATGATGACGACCTGTTTCGAGATGAATCTGAAGCAGATAATAGCTATCGGAGTGGGCGATGAGTTGGTAGGATAAAGCAGCTTTTTTGGCATTCGGTACCATTTTGTCGTGTGCCACCGATTTATTCTGCTTTTCGTTTCGCAACAGAAAATGTTCTAAACGTCCTTCAGGCTGAGCCGGTTTTTCTTTTACAATGGCCCAATAGGTTTTCTTTACCTCCTGGTTTTTAAACATTTCGTTCAATCGTGTGAGTGCCTTACTGGTTTTGGCAAAGAGCACAACGCCACTTACCGGCCTGTCGAGCCGATGTGTCACACCTGTAAATACTTCCCCGGGCTTATTGTATTTTTCTTTCAGGTACTTTTTTATGGTTTCCGAAAGCGGTTCATCGCCTGTTTTGTCGCCCTGCACAATTTCAGAGCAGGTTTTGTTCACAGCAATGATATGGTTGTCTTCGTAAAGTACTGTCATTCTTTATGTGTCAATGTTGAAGCGTTCAATCGTTGAACTGTTGAAGCGTTGAACTGTCAATCATCTACTCACCAACTCCTCAAATCTTCAAATTCTCAAACTCTTCATTTTTTAATTTACCCAATCACCGAATCTATTATGGCGCGTTGACGAACAGCTTCGTAGAGCAAAACACCGGTAGCTACCGACACATTGAGCGAAGCAATGCTGCCCGACATGGGAATACTCACCATTTCGTCGCACAAACGGAGATGATCGGGAGAAACGCCTTCGTCTTCGGCTCCCATTATAAATGCAATAGGTTCGGAAAGAATGGCTTGCGTATAGTTTTTAGTTGCTTTTTCGCTTGCAGCCACCAACTTAATTCCCGAGGCTACAAGAAATTTAAGTGCATTTCCCAGATTTTCTTCGCGGCATACAGGGATGGAAAGCAAAGCGCCGGCCGAAGTTTTTATTGCATCAGCACTGATGGAAGCTCCTCCTTTGGTAGGAATAACTATGGCATCCACACCAGCACATTCGCAGGTACGGGCTATCGCTCCGAAATTACGAACATCGGTAATGCCATCAAGCACCACAATAAAAGGCATTTTGCCCTGTTCATAAATGCCGGGAATAATGTCTTCGATGCGTTGATAAGCCACTGGAGAAATAAAAGCAATAGCTCCCTGATGGTTCTTCACCGTGAGCTTATTCAGTTTTTCGAGCGGAACGTATTGAACGGGCACTTGCATGCCATTGAGGGCAGCAAAAAGCTCTCTCGACAGCTCACTTGTCATATCACGTCGCATCAAAATCTTGTCAATTTCTTTTCCTGCCTGAATGGCTTCTATAACGGCGCGTATCCCGAAAATCATGTCTTTCTCGGGACGTTGTTTATTTTTGTAGTTTATCATTTTATTAATATGTTTTCTTTCAGTGAAATGAGTTCATCGGTCATAATACATTTTCGGTTTGCAAACTTACACAAAAACAATGAATTGTAAGCAATTCGATGGAAAATTGGATTTGCTTCCCTGTTAGAATGAATTTAGAAGATATAACTTATGGTTGCTGTGGCACGATGATTAGTGACTGTTGAGCTATTTTCGATCCTTCCTTTGCGTTGTATTCTTCCGTAATTGGCCGAAGTAAGCTCATATTCGAAACCAAGTTTAAAGTTGGATAAATTGTAGGTAATGTGTGGAGCAACCCGGAACAGTCTGTCCATCAACTGCTGACTGTCGGCATAGAAACCATAACCGTAAGCGGTGATTTTTTTCGCTGCATCGATGTTGAGAGTTTTATTGGTTCCTAAATTCTGTGAAATCCCCATGAAAATGCCTGCTTGTACTTTTGTTCCGTACACTATATTCAACCACGAACTCAGGGTGTTGAAATTGGTATAAACAATTTCGTTTGTTGTTGATTGATTGCTGATGCCATAACCACCAATCATCAGATGGTCGCTCAGGTTCTGTCCGTAAATGGCTTTGGCTTTAATCTGTAGTTTATTGTCGACATACTGAGTATAAGCCACAGCGCTACCCGAAGTTAAGCTTGCATCATTGATTTTAAGCGTTTTGGTATCGAAACCGACACCCGAAATCCAATGCTTACTTTTGCTTTCGAGACCAAGAAAAATATCGGGCAACAAGGCACTTTTTAAATAGGAGGGACTTGCGCCCAATGGTCCCTGCGACATATATTGCATTTGATAATTCACTGAACCTATCAGTGAAAGTTCATTCGTAAGCATACGTTTCACACGCAGTTGCGGACTGCGATTGAAAGGTTGAAATGGACTTCCGGTGTTCAGTGAAGGAATTGTGGGTAAAACACTGCCAAACAATGGATGCCAGGTTTGGCCCACAAGTAATTCGGTTTTATCCCAATTGAGTTTCAAAAATGCCTGACGAATACGTATGAGATAATAACTTGAAGAAATACCGGCAAAGTCAAATTCAATTTTAGCCGTAGATTTGGCGCCCAATATTGGTGTTCCTCTAAAATCAAACCCAAGCCGGGTAGCCACGCTCAACATTTCGGCATTTGGCACTGCATTTATATCCTTACCAACAGCATTTAAGCTCACTGGTTTCGGAAAAATATTGAACAGTCCATCAAGCGCTTCAACATTTTGTCGGGAATTAATATAAAAATCATTTCTTACAAATCCATATAATTGATAACCCACCGAAGAATCGGCGGCAAAACTATTTAAAGATGAAATGAGTACGGATACGAAGAGAAAAAGTTTTTTTGAATTCATAAAAATAATAGTCAGGTATTCATCCTGATAAGTTTGTAAATGAGTATTTTTCTTAACTCTACTATGCGTATAAATGTTCAATAAGAATTTTTGTACCAATACCGAAGAGAATAATTCCTCCAAGTATCTCCACGTTTATTTTTATTCTATGTCGAAAACGAACGCCAAGAAATACACCAATCATTGTAAATATTAAACTTGTAAAGCCAATTACAATGGCAGCAAACCCTATTTTTTCGGGATACGGTACAAATACAATACCTGTAGCCATAGCATCAATACTGGTTGCAAGAGCCAATGTAACAAGCGTTTTCCATTTGAAAGGATTGGGCGAAATGTCACATTGAGGATCGATAGGATGAAGTCCCTCGATAAACATTTTTATACCAATAATTCCTAAAAGAATAAATGCAATCCAATGGTCGTAGGTGGTTATTTGATCGGCAAAACTGTAACCAGCAAAATAACCAACCAAAGGCATTAATGCTTGAAAACCACCAAAAAGGATGGCCATTCTGAATGCTTTTTTAATTTTAAATTTTTTCAGACAAATGCCTTTGCTAATCGATACTGCAAAGCAATCCATAGCTAAGCCAATGCTGATAATAATGATGGAAAGTATATCCATAAATCAAAATTTGAGAATTAGAGAATTTGAAGATATTATAAATGAAAGAAATTGAAATAATTAAGAAGATTTGCCAACTCAAAAAGTTAACAAATCTTCTCTTTTAATTTTCAAATTCTCAAATCGTTAAATTCTCAAATCATCTTTTTTACTTGTTCGTACACGTTCTTACCTGTGAATCCGAGTTTTTCATCGAGCACTTTGTAGGGAGCCGAGAAACCGAAAGATTCAAGTCCGAAAACTTTACCATTGGCACCAACCAAACCTTCAAGATTCACTGGTAAACCGGCAGTTAAACCAAATATTTTAGCTCCTTTTGGCAATACACTTTCCTGATATTCGGCCGACTGACTGCGGAACAAACCTTCGGAAGGTACCGACACTAAGCGGATTTTTATACCATCGGCACGAAGCAAAGCTGCGCCTTCGTTCAGTGTAGCAACTTCAGAACCAGAAGCAACTAAAATTACATCAGGATGGCCGTCGCATTCAACAATGTAGCCACCTTTTTCTGCCTGAACAGCATCAACCTTACGTCCGTTAGCCGAAGGAAGGTCTGCAATATTCTGACGGGAAAGAATCAGGCCGGTAGGAGTGAAGGTGTTCTCTAAAGCCATGCGCCAAGCTACAGTACATTCTTCCACATCAGCGGGACGAAGTACCAGCATTGAATTATGACCTTTGTGATTTTTCAGTTTCTCCATCAATCTGATTTGTGCTTCCTGTTCAACCGGTTCGTGGGTTGGTCCATCTTCACCAACGCGGAAAGCATCGTGAGTCCAGATAAATTTAACGGGTTGTTCCATCAAAGCTGCCATACGTACCGCTGGTTTCATATAATCGGAGAATACAAAGAAAGTAGCGCAGGCAGGAATCACACCACCATGCAGACTCATACCGATACAAACGCAAGCCATAGTCAACTCAGCTACACCAGCCTGAAGAAATGCACCCGAAAAATCGCCTTTAGTAAATGCTTTTGTGTTTTTAAGGAAACCATCAGTTTTATCAGAGTTCGACAAGTCGGCACTCGATACCACCATGTTTTCAACTTGCTTTGCCAATTCGGCCAATACAGTTGCCGAGGCAGCGCGTGTTGCTTGTCCCGGTTTCTGAACTACAGCATCCCAATTTACGATAGGAGCTTTGCCCGAGAAGAAAGTCTCTAGTTTGGCAGCCAATTCAGGATTTGCTTTTGCCCATTCAGCTTTCGCAGCATATTTCGCAGCAACAATAGTTTCTAATTCAGCAGCACGTTTAGCATATAATGCTTTTGTTTCTTCGAAAATTACAAACGGATTTTCAGGATTTCCACCTAAGTTTTTAATACTTTCAACATACGAAGCTCCGCCTTCGCTCAATGGCATACCGTGAGTAGCACATTGATTTTCGAAGCTCGAACCATCCGCTTTACGCGCACCTTTACCCATAATTGTTTTACCAATAATCAGGGTTGGTTTTTCTTTTTCGGCCTTAGCTTCGGTAAGCGCAGCGCGGATTTGTTCTGCATCGTTACCGTTAATTTCAATAATTTTCCAACCCCACGAAGCATATTTTTGAGCAGTATTTTCGGTACTTACATCTTTTGTTTCTGTCGAAAGCTGAATATCATTCGAATCGTAGAACATAATCAGGTTATTCAGTCCTAAGTGACCGGCCAAACGACCAGCTCCCTGCGAAATTTCTTCCTGAACTCCACCATCCGAAATAAAAGTATAAATCGTTTGGCTCATTACTTCACCAAAACGTGCCTGGAGAAATTTAGCAGCAATAGCAGCACCTACAGCATAAGTGTGGCCTTGTCCGAGAGGACCTGATGTGTTTTCAACGCCACGCATAATGTCAACTTCAGGGTGTCCCGGAGTTGGGCTATTCCATTGGCGGAACTGAGCCAGTTCGTCCATGCTGTATTTACCTGCACAAGCCAATACCGAATAAAGCATTGGCGACATGTGACCAGGATCGAGGAACATGCGGTCGCGACCTTCCCATTTAGGATTCTTAGGATCATATTCCAAAAACTCAGAGTAAAGTACATTGATAAAATCAGCACCACCCATGGCACCACCCGGATGACCTGACTTAGCTTTTTCCACTGCCGATGCTGCCAAAATACGGATATTATCGGCTGCACGATTTAATGTTTGTGTTGAATTCATAAATTATTATTTTTTTTGATTGTTGTTTCTTTTTCAGAATTTATACCCAATTGCATAGTTGACTGTCCAGGCCGAACCTGTAGTTTTTCCAAAGCCGGGAATATACCAGGGCGACATTGTACCAATCTGGTCTTCGCCTATCAGATTTTTATTTCGAACCGTCCAGCCCATAAATATATTTTTGACGATTTCCACACGCATTCCTGCTACGATCTCGAACCACATTTTCGAACTCGATTCGTCCCTGTAATTCATTGTCAGGTTCTCTTTCCAGTAATCGTCGGTAATCACCACATTGGTCAGGTCATATTTAAAATTTGCAAATCCCAGGCGAGCACCTACAAAAAAAAGATTGTTGGCGTTTTTCTTGTTGGTTTTTGATTTCATCAAATTAAAATCGATACCAGCCCTTCCGAAAATACCATTTGTTTTAAACCCGATATTGTTCTCCGTTATTTTGTCGGCTCCGGCATAACCCATTTCTATCACCGGAAAGTATTTACGTTTTAAATTCACCAGAATAGCCGCTTCGTACGAAAAAGTTTCGTTGCCCGATAGCAATGTTTTAAAAACCGGAGAAATATCTACATCTAATCTAATGCCATTGTACAAAGGCGTAAATACAGTATCTTTTGGCACTGTCTTTACCTGTGCACTGGCAGATAAAACACTGATCAATAGCAGTAAACTAAAAATGATAAATTTGTATGTTCTCTGCATTTGTTGTGTTTATGTCTCGGTTAATAATTGAAACAGAATCGATAAAATGACCTGTCGAAACAATTTCGTCGATGCTATGCGCTACTACAGTTCCACATTCGAGCGATATATAATACCTGTCGTTGTTAGTGTGAAATATCGAAATTGTATCAGTTGTATTGTTGAAACGAACGATGTAATCAGTTTGTTCTATCGTTTTTTTAAGTGGGATATTGATGGATTTGATACTTGTTTTTTTATTGTAAAGGAATGAATCAGTACCCAGTCCCATTACCCAAATACTGTCGACAGTTAAAGCCGATTTAGTGTAAATGTTGGTGGTGCTGTCCATGGTTTTTTTATAAAATCCAATTTGCATCAACACATTTTTCTCTTGTGTACAGTTCTCTGTCTGCGTACAGGCAACCAGAAAAAGCAGGACAAGTAAATATATGTATTTAAATAATTTCATAATGGAGTGTTGCTTCAGTTTATAATTACATTAGCAGGCTTACTTCTTTTTTTAATAATTTAGCGGCTATTTCTGTTGGTGTTTGTTCTACAGATGAATACACCTGAATAATAATTTCAGCTAACTTTGTTGCTTCCATCTCTGGCTGAACCTTTGAGGCGCAACCGTTAATCAATTGTATCAGGCTTTCCTGTGCCATACAGATGGCATTCCAAAGTTCGTTGCTCACATATATTTGCTGTGCCGAATTATGGCTGAATTCATTGCGTATGTTCTCAACAAGTTGTGTATGCAGGTCAAAGGATGTCATTCCCGGTTTTATTGTGCTTATAACAATAGTATTAGGGCTTGTTCGTTCGAGTACAAGCATCAAGCGTTCGTAAGCTCTTAATCGTACCGGCGTAACTATGGAGTTATTTTTCTTTCTTATCTCGAAATTTCTTCGTTGTTCTTCGTTGCGCAACAGTTTGTCTATCAGCAAATATGCAGTCAACAAAACAAGAAGTGCAGGTAAAACTATTTTAAGAATTTCTATCATTTCAATTATTATTTAAAGCGCTGATTTATTGATTTTTTGTCTTTAAACCGACTTTGTACAGTTTTATATCTATGGGCTGTATAGTGATAAGACTGCCTTTTGGAAGTTGTTTAAATTCAGTTTCCATATATGTGTAAAAGGCATTGAGGGCCTGTGTTGTATCAATCAGTTCAACAACGACGGGAAGTTTTTCCGTCAGTTCCCAATATCTTGAAGTGTTGATGTGCTGACTGCTCGGTCCGTATCCCATTATTCCACGATATACTGTAGCGCCCGACAATCCCTGCTCTTTTGCTTTTCTCACAATATGCTCGTATAATAAATCACTACCGGTTTTATCGGTACTGCTTATATATATTTTAAGGATACTGTTTTCCATAACTTTTCGCTTGTTTTTTAAAACAACTTTACAGCAAATTTGTAAAAATATAACCCAAATATACAGCCAAAAATCCCAACAGAATACTAAGTGCTGTGTAAATAAGCACAGTAACTACCTGTCCGTTTTGCATTAACATAAGATTTTCGCTACTGAACGAAGAAAAAGTGGTGAAACCACCACAAAACCCAACCATTAAAAAAAGGCGTAAATCAGTAGTGATAAGGTCACTTTTAACCGAAATACCCACCAATATGCCAATGATAAAACTGCCCAAAACGTTTACTGTGAGCGTACCCATTGGTATCGAAAGAAAATGCCACGAAAGATTCAGTTTCGAAACCAGAAACCTTGCTACACTTCCAATAAACCCTCCAAGACCAACTAACAGCAAATGTTTCATTTCATCAATTAATTCTTAAACAGTTATTTATCGTCGCTTTTCACTATTTACTGTATGCAAACTCAAAACTATTTTATTTAAATTTCCTTTTCAATCAAATAGTTATTGCGTTCGGGAGAATTACGGGCAATCAGTTCACCTATAAAGCCGGTTAAAAACAAGAGCGTCCCTAAAATCATGGCTAACATAGCTAAGTAAAAGTACGGACTTTCGGTCACCAATCGGGCCGGAATGTGCGAAAACAAAGCATAAAGTTTACTAGCGCCCACCACGACAACGGCCAAAAAGCCAAGCAAAAACATAAGGCTGCCATACAAACCGAAAAAATGCATAGGCTTTTTACCGAACTTTGATAGAAACCACAATGTTATTAAGTCGAGATATCCATTTACAAAACGGTTCAGACCAAATTTAGTTTCGCCAAATTCTCGTTTGCGGTGTTCCACTACTTTTTCACCAATACGCTTAAAACCAGCATTTTTAGCGAGAAACGGAATGTAACGGTGCATCTCGCCGTATACCTCGATGTTTTTAATTACATCTGACCGATAAGCTTTAAGTCCACAATTCATGTCATGGAGTTTTAATCCTGTCACTTTGCGGGCTGTAGCGTTATATAACTTAGATGGTAGATTTTTGGTAAGTTTTGAATCGTAACGTTTCTTTTTCCAACCCGATACAAGGTCGTAGTTTTCGTCTTTGATCATACGGTAAAGTCCGGGTATTTCATCCGGACTATCCTGTAAATCAGCATCCATAGTAATAACAACATCGCCCTGAGCAGCTTTGAAGCCGCAGTATAATGCCGGTGACTTACCGTAATTGTTACGGAATTTTATTCCTCGTACGTTACTTGATTTTTGCTGTAGCGACTCAATGATTTGCCAAGAACGATCGGTGCTGCCATCGTTTATGAAAATGACTTCAAAACTGAATTTATTACTTGCCATTACCTGCTCTATCCATTCGTAGAGTTTAATGAGCGACTCTTCTTCGTTATAAAGCGGAACAATTACTGAAATATCCATGTTTACAATTTTTCAAATCCTAAAAAATGAGGGTTCTTTGCTGAAACAGCTCTACCTTCTGTTTTATTCGAAAATACTTTTTTCTTTTTTTACAAAAGCTGCAACGATCAATGCCCAAAATGCAGCCCCGAATGCAGCCGAAAATATGTTTATAAACAGCATTGGGACAGGCCTATAAAAACCTTCTATTAAACTATAGGTTGTATCGTCAACATTAATATTCATCGATTCGTACATCGTGAGTACATCGTTGAGCAAACTTGCCAGATAATCAGGTTTTATAAATGAAGTGTAGATACTAATGATCAGTGCTGAAATGACAGATCCGAAAAAATAGATTTTAAACAAAAACGAAAATGCTTTCCAATAACTAATAGCGCCATTGTGAAAATTTTCGCGGTATTGAATTGCAAATTTGTACAACAAAAACAAAACCAATACGGAGATAAAAAACGAAATCACACTTAGAAAACCTATTTTAGGCGCTGACAGTAAGAATTTTAATGAGAGTAAACCACCGATATAAAGTAGACCGTAAAGTACCGACGATTTTTCAGATTGTTGTTCCATGAATATGAATTTTTTAGATGTACAAAAGTACAAAAAAAATCATTAATAAAAAACGCAAGATCAAATATACAAGCTGTATTAGTTATCAAAACACAATAATTTGTATTTCAGATTATTAAAGTCGAAAGTACAAATCAACCGAAATGCAGAAACCGATACATTCATCACTGCATTTAACGGGCACAAAAAGTATATTTCTTTTTTTTGCTATTTCTTGTTGTTGATAATCAGTGCAGCAATTACACCGGGAACCCAACCACAGAGAGTAAGTAAAAATACAATTATGAACGATCCACAGCCTTTATCTACAATGGCCAAAGGTGGAAAAATAATACAAAGAATAACGCGCCAGATGGACATAACAATTGATTTTTAGAGTTTTTGCAAATTTAATTGAAAATTTAAAATTTCAGACTGATTTATCGTAAAATAATTTTTTATTGCGCTAAAAATTCAAATTATTAAAAAAGAATGTTCGGCAAAAGCAGTGAAAATTCATCTATGAAGTGCTTCAGAAAAGTTTTTTGTGAAACACTTTCATGTTTTTTTAATCAATATCTCAGCACTCAATTTGTGTATTTTATGTTATTAAACATTTTTTGTGATTTTCGATACAGAATCTAAAAATCATTTACTACATTTGGGAAATATTCACTCATATCGTATTATTTTAAGTTTTATTTAAACGGATACTGAACAGATTGATGAATGAAAAAGATAGTTGAATTTTTTGCTATTCCAAAAGAATTAAGAATTCCGTTGGCAATTATTGGAGGGATTGTTGTTGGTTTGGTTTTTTACACCGGATATATGGCAAGAATCCACTCTTACCTGTCCGATGACCCGTCGGCTTGTGTGAATTGTCATATCATGACTCCTTATTACGAAACATGGCGCCATAGCTCACATGCTCAATGGAGTAACTGCAACGATTGCCATGTGCCACACGATAATGCATTCAAAAAATACGCTTTTAAAGCAAAAGATGGATTATATCATTCGGCTATTTTCACACTCAGAATGGAACCTATCGCCATTCGCCCCCGCGAAGAAAGTTATGCAGTGATTATGGACAACTGCATCCGATGTCATGCTGATTTGACCTCAAGTTGCCTGAAAAATACAGCCATTAGTTACGCTGACACTCAAAAAGGGATAGGGAAAGCTTGTTGGGACTGCCACAGACAGGTACCTCACGGAGGAATAAGCAGTATTGTTTCATCACCAAATGCACCACTAACGCCACTTCCTAAATCGCCTGTTCCGGAATGGCTCAAAAAAGCAATGAAGTAAATTATAAGAATTAAATATTTTCAACCTCAAAATCTAAAGGTATGTTTAACAAGTTATTAGGAATTATAAAAAACAAACCCATATTTGGTTGGGTTCTGTTTTTTGTTGTATTGGGTGGCGTATTTCTACTTGGTTTGCTGGCAGCCTCTGTCACGGAACGTCGTGCCGAAGTAGCCGGTATATTCGACAATAAACGAATTGAAATTTCGGGCATTGAACCACGCAACGAATTATGGGGCAAAAACTATCCACGCGAATACAGTACCTGGGCCAAAACAGCCGACATGGATTTCAAAAGCAAACATCTAGGCAATATGCAACAAGATGTACTTGAGGAACGCCCGGAAATGGTGGTTTTATGGGCCGGATATGCTTTTGCAATGCAATATGAAGCACCCCGCGGTCATAAATATGCAATAGAGGATGTACGAAACACGGTTAGAACCGGTTCGCCTGATCATGAAGGTGGCGACACACAACCGGCCACTTGCTGGACCTGCAAAAGCCCGGATGTTCCGCGCATGATGCACGAAAAAGGAATTGCAGAGTTTTATGCCGGAAAATGGTCGAAAATGGGTGCCGAAATCGTAAATCCCATCGGTTGTGCCGATTGCCACGATCCATTGACAATGAATCTTACAATCACCCGTCCCGGGCTTATCGAAGCATTTCAACGACAGGGAAAAGATATTATGAAAGCTACTCCACAGGAAATGAGGAGTCTGGTGTGTGCTCAATGCCATGTTGAATATTATTTTAAAGGAGAAGGCAAATACCTGACTTTCCCCTGGGACAAAGGCAGTACTGTAGAAGATATGGAGAAATACTACGACGAAATTGAACATGTCGACTGGGTACATAAACTGAGTAAAGCCCCAATGCTGAAAGCTCAACATCCGGATTATGAGATATTCATGATGGGACCTCACGCCCAACGCGGACTGGCTTGTGCCGACTGCCATATGCCTTATAAATCGGAAGGTGGCATTAAATACAGCGACCACCAGATTATGAGTCCTTTGAAAAACGTAGCCAGCACTTGTCAGACTTGCCACAAAGACACTGAAGAAAAGCTTAAAGGATACGTTTACGAATATCAGGACAAAGTAATCGAAGTCAGAAATATTGTTGAAAAAGATTTGGCTCAGGTACACATCACAGCAAAATTTGCCTGGGAAAATGGAGCTACCGAAGCGCAAATGAAACCTGTGCTGAAACTGATTCGTCAGGCTCAATGGCGTTGGGATTTTATATTTGCTTCGCACGGTGCTGCTTTCCACGCTCCAGTAGAAACGCAACGTATTCTTTCGCACAGTTTGGATAAAACGCATCAGGCCATGTTTGCATTGCAAAAAGTGCTTTTTGCCCTTGGCAAAACCGAAGCTCCAATGCCGGATATCAGCACCAAAGAAAAAGCGCAACTCTATATCGGACTCGATATGAAAACAATTAACGCCAAAAAGGAAATTTTCAAGAAAACGATGGTGCCCGAGTGGATTAAATCAGCGAAAGAGAAAAAGAAACTTATCTCTACCGAAGGCTAACTCATTCAACCTTAAAAACACCTTGCAGTTGCAGGGTGTTTTGTTAAATACACTTTTCAACATTACTGTAACTTTCGAAACATGACAAACCAACAAACAAAGAAACCAATCTGGCAAAAGCCCTGGCATTTCACCGAAACAATATTAATTGTTGCAGGTATTTACATTGTGGGTATGATGCTGCAATTAACGGTTGGCTCTTTTAAGTTTTCTAATATCGACTGGCCTATCAATATCATTTTAGGTTTGGGCAGCCTTTCAGTAGTTTTTCTTTTATCCTTATGCAAACGGAACTTTTTCTTCCAATGGTTGGCCGGTGTGCCTTTCTCCGTAACATTAATTGCGGCGCTACTTATCCAGACCATTATAATGGGCTTTACACCTCAAATTGTTGGTACCTTAGCCGCTAAACCCGGAGTTTTCGATATCATTGGCTTCACCCGCATGACAAGCTCCTGGCCATTTATTCTGATTTATTATTTCACATTACTGGCATTGTTCGGAGCTGTAATTAACCGACTGAAAACTCCACGCTGGAAAGATTATGCATTCTATCTCAATCATATCGGACTTTTAATCCTTCTGTTTGCCTCTGGCTTTGGAGCTTCGGACATGAAGCGCTACGTGATGTATGTGGAAGAACGAGCCGAAATACCCGAATGGCGGGTGTACAGCGAAAATAAAGATGTGTTGGAGCTGCCAATAGCCATTACGCTCAATGATTTTATAATGGAGGAATATGCTCCCAAATTGACCATTATCGACCGGGTTTCTGGCAAAGCAATTCCTGTAAAAAATCCTGTATATTTTCAATTGGCCGACAAACAAACGGAAATAGAAATTGAGGGTTGGAAAATACGGGTAGATACTTTTTACATGGATGCCATACGCAATAGTGCTATGACGTATCACGAAATTTATATGCCGGGCTCGTGTCCGGCTGCAAAAATCAGTGTAAACGAGATAAAAACAGGTAAAAAATTGAGTGGTTGGGTATGTTGTGGTAATTATGCTCAACTGTATATGCCTCTCCACCTGAACGATAAATTAAGCGTGGTAATGACCCGCCCCGAAGCCAAAAGATATGCTTCGGACATAGAAGTAGTAACAGCCCGGGGCGAAAAAGTAGCTGCCATAATTGAAGTGAACAAGCCATTGAAAGTTGGAAACTGGACCATTTATCAATATGGATACGATAACGATGCGGGAAAAGCATCTTCCTACAGCAGCTTTGAACTGGTTTACGATCCCTGGATTAATGTGGTTTATCTTGGAATTGTGCTTTGTGCTATTGGAAGTTTGTGTTTATTCTGGATTGGATACAATAAGAGAAAGGAGAAAAAACAATGATAAGTTGGGATAGTTTTAATTGGTTTGCCATAGCCACTCTGGCATGTTGGGTGAGTGCTTTTGGCTTATTACTTTTTAGCCATAAAAAGCGTTTAGGTTTATGGCTTACAGCACTTGGATTCGTTATCTTCGGCACATTTATAACACTACTCTGGATAAATCTGGAGCGTCCTCCCATGCGTACAATGGGAGAAACACGGCTCTGGTATTCGTTTTTTATTGTGCTTGTTGGGTCAGCTATTTATGCCAAATGGCGTTACCGGTGGATGTTGAGTTACAGCCTGTTTGTGGCAATGATATTTGTGATTATAAACATAGTAAAGCCTGAAATTCATTCCAAAAACCTAATGCCTGCACTTCAAAGCGTATGGTTTGTTCCTCACGTAACAGCTTATATTCTTTCGTATGCTATTTTAGGAGCAGCCACAATTGTTGGTATTAAACAACTTTATAAATTTAATAAAAATGATGATGAAAATCTGTTGGAATTCACTGATAATTTAGTTTATGTAGGATTTGGATTACTGATGTTGGGAATGCTGATGGGAGCAGTGTGGGCAAAAGCTGCCTGGGGACATTATTGGTCGTGGGATCCGAAGGAAACCTGGGCCTTTGTCACAGCTGCAGCCTACCTTTTTTATATCCACATTCGCTGGAATATAAAATACCGAAAAACAGCGCTTTGGATGTTGATTTTCGCATTTTTATGCCTTATGATTACATGGAAAGGTGTAAATTATTTACCTTCGGCAAAAAATAGCGTGCATGTGTATGGGCAATAAAGTTCTAAATTATATGAAACCTGAGATTCAAATTATCAATCGATAATTTGCCAACGACACACTGAACCCCGACAGTTATAGACCAGAATCTCATAACTATCGGGGTTCGAAAAAAAAACTCACACAATCCTTTTCAGACTTATTTCCTATTCAAAAATTACCCTTTTGTTGATTTTAGGCCCATCAGCAACTATTGTCAGAATGTATATTCCTTTTAAGCCAGGATTCTGAATAGTCAGATAGTTAACACCCTGTTTCAGTTCCCGCTGAAGCATTAGCACTTGCTGTCCGATAAGATCAGTCAGAACGATACGGGCTTGTTTGCTATCGTTTGTATCAATTTTTATATTCAGAACATCTCTGGCTGGATTTGGAAATACATTCACGGTTTTATCTGATTCAAATAATTGATTAAAAATTGCTGTCGTAATACCAATTACCACTGTCTGAGTTTCCTCGTCGACTGTAAAGTTTAGATTAACAACCTGCTCGCCTTCGTCGAGTTCAGTGGTCACAGGCTCAGTCATTTCGTATCCGGTACGTTCAATCACAATACTATAACTTCCGGCAGGCAAATTCGTGAAACTATAATTACCGTTTGCATCTGGACATTGTGTGGCAATCACTTCCCCCAAACTATTCAACAACAGCACTCTGGTATCGCAATCGGTATTACTAATCATCCTGACCATTCCGGGTGACTTTTGCACACCAACAACAGCCACAGTTCCCGAAATGATGGCAGTGCCATTGAATTCGAATACGGGTTTACGGGCAATCATAAAACCAATCATGGTATCAGTCTCGCAAGTTAATTTAAATGGAGTCACTTTTTCCCATTCGGTTTTTCCATCGTGATAGGTATCCAGCCAGGGATTTTCGCCCACAAAGCTGTAATTCACAAATCGCGATTTCAAAATATACTCGCCACTGGCTATGGAATCGAAATGAACCATTTGCAGCATATCAGCAGTACGATAGAGCTTAAATTTACCATCGCTATTTTTCCGGTACAATTCGGCTACGACATCACCGGTACCATAGCTACCACCCTGATAATGGTAAGCGTGCAGTTTGGCTCCTTTAAAAATGACACGTGTAGAGTCTGTGCTGAAACAACCACCAAATCCATTATTTACCAAAACATGATATATTCCACTTTGAGTAACCTGAATTGATGGCGTCGTTTGTCCGGCAGGACTCCAAAAATACGAGTTTTCGGTATTTGTACCCGCTGTAAGAGTGACGGTGTCGCCCACACAAGCATAAATAGTATCGGGTATTGAAAGTGAGATTACAGGCTTAACTGTTACTAACACATTATCGCTAGCCTGTCCGAGGCTATTTTTAATCGTTACCGAGTATGTTCCGGAAGTTTTCACCCATATTTTTTGAGTTTTTGCACCGGTATTCCAGTCGTACAATGCCCCTAAGGTTAGTCCTGCATCTAATTGTAGCGAATCGCCTTCGCATAGTACGCGTGAGTTGCCAAGTTCAACGACAGGTGGATATTTATCAATAACTTCCATTTTAAACGATATTAACCGCCCCTCATATCCATAGAAAACGATTGAATCTAATTTTGTGGCATTTCCGTTTTCGAAATGCATATACCCAGTTCTATCGCCGGTAAATCCCGAGAATGTTTTTTCGCTTACCAAATTTAGTCCACTATAGGTTTTTTGAAAAAAAGCACTGTAATTATCATACACATGGCTGACAATATCTGTAACATTGTGAGTTATACCAGTAAGATCTACCACAAGTCTGGAATTATTATTTGTGCTCCATAAACCATATACAGGAAAATCAGGAATGGAAGTATTGCTTTCAACATTTTCGCTCATGTAGAACTTCATTGGCAACCCCGACATTGTCCACGAAAAATAGCCCACGCAGACATGACCATATTCATCTGATGTGCGTCTGATTGTTGTCCATTTCAAATCATCTTTCACTGCACATTCCGAAAAGTATGGATTGACAATAATGCCGCTATTATCAGGGAAGCAACATTCAATAGTACTTTTATTGGCACTTGTAGCAAAATTGTAAGTCAAACTTTCCGACGGCCAGGTATTACCATCGTAGTCTTTCAGATAATCTTTTGGTATTGTGAGCGAATAGGATGTGCTTTTTTCTAAATAAGGATATAATTTAAACTTTACTGTTGAATCTTTTTCAATTTCAATATCAACTGTTGTGTATGTTTTAATTATCTCATTTGAAGTTGCGTTTCTTAAAATAAGACTTTTCAGAGCAATCATCGGTTCATCGAATTTAAAAATACCTATGCCATGAATAGATGTATTTGTTTTTTCGTTATGTGGATATGAATATAACAACGAAGGCGCTTGCGTATCAGGATCTAAAACAGTGAAATTGGGCACCGCATCGTTGTTGTAATAGCCACTAAAAGTATCGTAATTGGAAGTATTGGATAACCAAAAGCGAATTTTGGAGGCAGTACCTGTAAATCCATCGTATTTGTTATACCGAAAATCGCGAGCTAACTGAGGCGTTTGTCCGGGCTTCATCACTGAATCAATTTGAATAACAGTATAGTTGGATTTTGATAGTCCAGAAGGAATATCGCACACTTTCGCATTTGAATTATTTGGGTTTATTGCAAAA
The DNA here is from genome assembly GCA_963678465.1 of uncultured Paludibacter sp. GTDB lineage: Bacteria > Bacteroidota > Bacteroidia > Bacteroidales > Paludibacteraceae > Paludibacter. Next base: position 920,929 of record OY782858.1, on the reverse strand, counting down.
TTATCTTTGCGCATCCAACCCAAAGCAAAAAGATAAGTTACCAATGAACTATTTTGCTGATAAACAATTAAATTCTCTCCAGACAAAAATCGATTTTTGTAAGACATTAAACTCAGTGAACTGCTACCAGCAACGGCTGTGAATTGCGAATTTACATTGGAAGAATTGCGGTACTGTATAACTGTACCTGCCTGAATTGCTTGAGCAGCTGTAAATTTGTATATACCATCGTATGTGGTCGTTTTGTCGAAATCTGTTAACGTATTGCTGAAAGCATAATCGGTAAACCAAATCTCGGTACCGGCCTCGATATCCACATAACACACAAAATCGAACGAATTGAAAGTGTAGTTCACTTGAACGATAGCTATATCGCCAGGTTTTAGAACTGTTTGTGCTTTAGCTATTTGAATAATAGCCAGCAATAAAACGAATAGAGTAATTTTTTTCATTTTAATAATTTATTAATGTGATTAATTTGTTCCATTTTGTAGCATATCCATCATTTCACCCATATCTTCGAATTTCACACTGGTTGGAATTTCAAACTTGGTGGCGGGTACTATAACATTGGTTTCAAAGCTTGTTGCTGTTTCGGTGTAGTTAACTCCCAAAGTTGAAACCTGTGATTTTAGCGGAATGCCTTTGTATTGGAGGAATTTTGTTGTTCCCCATTTAAATTTGAGGCAGTTCTTCCCCAAAAAGGTTTCATAACCTTCAATTTTAGCTCCCATATCGGTAATTACTTTTCGTTCCATTTCGTGGAGTTGAGCATCTGTTTTACCTTTTGTAAGTTTTTCGCCTACTTCGGTTTGTGTTTCGATACTCATTTTTGAACCAGTTTTTTGCAATAAGTCAGCTTTCCAAATTGTATTCCCTTTTCTGATTTCGAGTTCCTTTGTCGAAGTTGTCGATTTGATTCCCAGCATTTTTACGGTAGTTGTACTTTCTGTAATCGTGTACATCAGCATGCCGTAATTATCGAACCAAACCGATTTTGTTCCGGTAGTATTGCCACCAAGTGTATATTCAATATGACCCGATTTTACAAAGAAGTACTTTCCTTGCTGCTGTGCCATAGCTGTCATTGATAAAATGACAAATAACAAACCCATTAATAATGCTTTCATATTTTTATTTTTTAAAATTTCACAAACTCTACTCTTCTGTTCTGCGCTTTCCCTTCGGGCGTATCGTTGCTGGTCATTGGTTTAGTTTCGCCATATCCTTTGCTTGACAATCGATCAGCGCTGATGCCTGCATTTATCATCGTTTCAGTTACTGCTTTTGCGCGAGCTTCGGATAGTTTCTGATTGGAAGCCGACTCGCCATCGCTATCGGTATGACCTTCAACGCTGAAATTGAGCTCCGGATGGTCGGTCATCATTTTTACCACATAGTTAATAGTCCCCATACTTTCGGGCTTAATGCTAGCTTTGGCTACATCGAATTTGATACCGGTGGTAACGAATTTACCATCGGTTAGGAATTTGTCATACAATGGAACAGCGCCTTTGGCAATACGGACATTTTTAATAAAATAGTAACCTGATTTCTGACTTGTGGTACCAATTGTCAATCCGGTAGGGTTTGCTTCGATATTAGGGATATTTAGCAACCGAGCATCATCCATGTAAACTTTTAATGCCCTTTTATTAAAAGAAATCGCAATATGACGCCATCGCGCATTCTTATCAATGTTTGAACGACTGGCACCGGGATAAATTCCCTGAATATCGGTATTTCCATATTGTGCCTGATTGGTATATAGAACCAGCCTGTTTAAAACAGTTTTTTGTTTTTTTGAGGCATAAAAGTATACGCTATATCGCTGACTGTAAACTTCCTTCTCGAAATAGCAATCAAACTCAATGGTAAACTCATCGGGCAAGTAATCACTTTTACTGTCTTTCAGCAACGGGGTAATGCCACCTGTATTCCCAATTTCCCTGAAAAAAATAACATTGGATGCATCGAAAAATGCGTTTTCAACAACCCCACCAGCTAAATCCCATTTACCGGGAAATTCCCCGTTTTGTTCTCCCTCCTGATTGTCCTCAAAAATAATTTCGGTACCGGGTACAAAATCATATTTATTCCATGTTAATACGGGAGATGCTTTTTCAACAGTAGGTGTTTCCTGTTTTACCTGTTCATCTTGGGCGGGTATATTCTTGTCTTTCTTTTCTTTATCTTCATCCTTTTTTTTGCCAACATTTTTCACTGTATTGTCAATGCTTTCTTCTGCCTTATCCAGGGTTTTGTCCACAGCTTTATCTGCTTTGCGCTCAATGCGTTGTTCAATTTGTTTCTCAGCATTCTTTTTTACATTTTTCAACACTTTGTTTAGGCTAATTTGACTGTGAGCTCCCGCTATAGTAATAAATAAGCCTATTACGATAATGTGTAATTTCGATCTCATATTATAAATTTTAGTGGTTGATTGTTGTGATTGATTTCAGAAAACTTTCAATATTCTTCCTGTAGTCGACTGTATAAGGTATTGTTATACCATTGAGCAGTTCTATTTGATGTTCTTCAATTCGTATACGGATTATGTATTCGGTATTGATCAGATGCTTTTTATGAACCTGCAAAAAGCCGGAGTCTAAAAGGAGTTGAATGGTTTTTCTGTCCGGGTTGATTAACTCCAACTCTTGTTCATTGCCATACAGCACCAATTTGCTTTTAGTTTCCAACTCCGCCCGAACAACCGATTCATTCAACTTTGTGATTATATTATCAGCTGTTTCGTAAACCAATTGATTCGTCTTTGTATTTATGGATATGATTTTATTGATGTTCATAGACCAACTTTTTTTCATCAACAAAAATAGATGGAACAAAACAAAGCAGACGCTGACTTTTATATAAGCCAGCGTCTGCTTTAAATGTGCTTTGGAAATTTTTATAAGTGCTGTCGAAAACTGTATTGCTTTTGAATAAATACAGAGCAATATGCTATATTTTTTCTAAATTCTGAATGACTCTATCCTTAAAACGTGTCGCTACAGGGACTTGTGTTTTATCTGTTAGTCCCAATGAACCGCCATCAATTTTATGGTAACATTCAATATATTTGGTATTTACCAAATGGGACTGATGTGTTCGGATAAAACCGTTATTTTCGAGCAAAGTGTCGTATTCTTTGAGGTTTTTTGAAACAACTACCGGTTTTCGACCCGAAATATAAAAGGTGGTGTATGCTCCATCGGCTTGCAGGCGGATAATATTGTCGAGCTGAATAACGTGAATGGAATCGGCTGTACGCAATACAATTTTGGAGGGTTGCCGGTTGGTTTGAAAGTTATGAAGCAAGGCATTAAACTTTAAACCGGACTCAGTTGCGTTCTCCTTACGTTGCGCTTTTCGTATTGCATCAACAAATTCACCTTCCGAAAATGGTTTCAGTAAATAATCGAGGGCGCTGAATTTTATTGCCTGCAGGGCATATTTTTCGTACGCAGTAATAAAAATAATACTGAAATTAACTGAAGTGAGCTTTCGCAAAAAATCAAAAGCAGTTCCATCGGGCATATCCACATCGAGCAATACCAAATCGGGATTGTGCAGCAAAACAGCCTGATAAGCCTGTTCGACCGACACAGCTTCGGCACAAACAGTGGTTTCAGGAAAATATTTTTGCAAAAGATGCCGGATAATTTCACGGGCAGGCGCTTCGTCGTCGACAATCAGAATCTTCATGTATTGTACTTTTTAAAAGGAATGGCCATACTAATGCGTGTACCTCTTTGGGTTTCAGATACGGGACTTTCTATCGTCAAACTATCGGGTCGACCGCCCGGCATTTGCAGTCGGCCCAGCGTAATATCGATGGCCATAGAGCGATGATTTGCAACGGGTTCAGCATTTTTCATACCCACACCATTGTCAGTCACAGTAAGTATAAGTTCTTTGCCAATGGTGGTAAAAGTTACCGTAATCAGTCCGTTTTCGACACCCCGAATGCCATGTTCAACGGCATTTTCGATAAAAGGTTGGGCTATCATTGGCGGAATTTCGGTATTATCAGCATCAATGCCTTCGCCTACACTGATTTCAAATCCGAAACTAATTCCGAAACGCAACTGCTGCATTTTCAGGTAATTGTTCAGGAATTCAATTTCATCAGTCAGCGAAATAAAACGCTCGTTAGAGTTTTCGAGAATCTGGCGCATAAGTCGCGAGTATCGTGAGAGAAAACCTGAAGCTTCCTCGCTTTTCCCAGACTGAACGTACTGATTAATTGCATTCAGCGTATTAAAAATAAAATGCGGATTCATTTGCGAGCGAAGCAGTTTTTCCCTGAGCTCGGCTTGTTCCTTGCGTGTTTCGGACAGCTTACGGCGCGACCACAGAAATAACATGGCAGCAAAAAGAACAATAATAAAAATAACTGCGGCAAATAATGATTTACGACGCTGATATGTAAGTGTTTTTACCTTGTTTTCATAGTCGAGTCGTTCAATTTCCTTTTCTTTTTCCGAAGTCTGATATTTCAGCTCCATCTCGTGCAGGTTTTTCTCCACATCGGCATTTCGAAGCGAGTCGATACCTTCTTTGTAGGCGTTGTAATGCTCGTAAGCCATTTTCCAGTCTTTGGATTTTTCGCCAATACGTGCCAATGCCAAATGCGCCTGTGCTTCCTCTTCGGGATAAGTTTTGTACTCACGGGCGAGCGTCAGCGCTTTTTGCGCATAAAGTCCGGCCTCAGTATATCGGTTCATTTTTTCAAGAATATTGGCGGCGTGTATGCGGTCGATGATCTGCGCGTATATTTTTCCGCTTTGCTGCGCGTAGTCAATGGCTTTCAGAACATCGGCAAAAGCTTCGGGATATTTTTCCTGCGACATATAAATGAGACTTCGATTGGAATAACCTGTACCCAAACCCGTGATATAATTGTTTGCCTGCGAAATAACAAGCATCGAATCGTACCAGGCCAGCGCTTCATCGCTTTTTCCGCGCAGTTTGCTTATTCCACCCAAATCGTTGAAAATACCGGCCTTTGTCTGAATGCGACTATCGGTCAAAGTACGCGAAACCTCATAGGCTTTTTTCACGTAAAACTCCCATTTATCGGTGTTGGTTTCTTTAAAAAGTTGTCCCACCTGCTGATAATAATAATCGAGATTTTTCTTTTTTCCGGAAGCAAGTTTATTTTTCAGTGCTTTGAGTTTGTAGGCGATGGCCAGTTTCAGATTTCCGGCATATTCGTACTCCGAACCCATGTTCAACATTATCATGGCTACCTTGTCGGCATCGCGGATATCGTAAAAAGCTTTCAATGCTTTGTGGTAATAGCGCAACGCCAGTGGGCGATTGCCCGAATAACTGGCATTGGAAGCCAGCAGATTGTAGATAATTCCTGCTTCATAATTGTTTTTCGAATCTTCGGACAACGCAATTGCCATGGTGAGCAAGCTATCGCCATGCTCGAAATCAGCCTCTTCGCTCAACGAATCGCCCCAAAATTTTAGCGATTGTATCATAGCAGTGGTGTCATTTTTAAACTTTGCAGCTTCATACTTCGCATTAAACGACGATTGTGCAAAAGCATCAACACAACCTAAACCAAACGTAAGCAAACTAAGAATCTGAATAATGTAAAGATTTTTATTCATATCATTGTAAAAAGATCAAGGGAATTATTAATGACAGGAAAAAGACTTTTGCAAATATATTTATTTGTTTTGAATTTTTAAATATTAAAATGAAAAAAGTAAGATTTAATGCTATATTGTTGTAATATATTTTACAATTTTGCTCCTAAAGTCAAAGAACTATCATTTGGGACTGCTGCAGCTGCCTGAGAATACAACGAAAAGTATAGCGCATATTGAAAAAGACGGTAGCATGCGAGAAGAAATGAAATCGACATAAAAAATAAGCCTAACAGCTTTTTTTACTGTTAGGCTTACAAACTTATTTAATCTATTCGGAGATTATTTTTTGTGAATGAACAATGTTGTTGATTTGATACTGAATGATATAGGCACTTTGCAGAAGCGAACGAGTACTTATAATTCCTGCATTTGCTCCCGGAAATGCTTCACAAATCAGGCGTCCACTCAGGTCGGTGATGCTGATCTTGTCGATAATTTCAGTAGAGTTGAATGTCAAACAATTGTTTTTCAAAGTAAATACAGTTTTTAGGTCGGTTTTACTAAGCCCTGTTCCGAAATCGATATTAACTCCAGGCATTGACATGTGCATACCTTCCATTTGCGTAACAATTTGCCAGAAATCAGATTTGTTTACAAGGTGAAAAGGTGTTTTAGCCGGATCGAGCGCAGCCGAAATGCGGAAGGAAGCATTGTTGTCAATTGTCTGTACATTGGTGATGGGCACAACGTTCGCATCAACATCTGTAAGTTCGAGTTGGGCCGCTGTAAGAGCAGTAAGTCCTTTGTGCAAATAGAGATTAAAACCCGTTTGGTCAACGTTGGAAGCGTAGGCATTGTTTGTAATCTGGTTGGGCCAGGAGGAAAGAATCTGAGCCATACCGCCCACTTCTGTTTCGTCGCCGGTGGCTCTGATAGCCAGTTTATACCCTGCATCGGCATTTGTAGTGGCATATGTGAGCCCGGTAGCGCCATCGATAACAGTCATTTCAGAAGTAAGCGGATTTACCCTGAACCATTGATAAGTAAGATGCCCTGTAACATCACTGTCGTCCGAAAGCTTGCGTACAGTAAAGCCAGCTTCAAGACCACGACCGATATTGGGCGCCATAATGCCGGTAAGAAACATACTTTCGTCGAGGCTCCAGCCAGCAAAACGGGTTTCGATGCCCGAGAGCGAAGCCAAAACTTCGTTGGAAGTGAAGCCATTTTTGGGTCCGCCGTTTGCAAGTAGTCTGAAAGTGTACGAACCATCAGGCGAGAGACTAAAATTATCTCCTGTAAGTACCAAATCCTCGTAATTGTGTTGATAATTGCTCCACGACTGCCCGTTATTGGCTGAAATCTGAACAGTGTAACTGTTGGCGCCTATCGCCGAAGGAGTCGGAAATTCCATGTCAACTTCGGCATAGGTGCCACTTCCGGCAAAGAATCCGTTCTGACGATGCGAATACTTCAGAAAGAGCCCACCAAACTTTCCTTCGGGTTGAGTGAACTGAGTAAAAGTGGGGAGAGTTCCGCCCTCGCCGGGTGTGAATTGCGCATAAAGGCCGGGAAGAATAAGCAGTATGCTTAACATTGTAAGCAAAAAGCTTTTGTGAATAATGTAGTGTTGTTTCATGACCATTAGTTTTAAGGGTAAATGACTATTGAATTATTTGTTGAATAACACGTCATTAAAACAATCTGCAACATAAATTGGTTTAATGTTTTTTAAATAAAAAACACATATTTGCAGTAAAACTTATTGTTTTTTGTAATTAAGTATCGGAATACGTATTCAGTTGATTGAAGCTATGAGCAAAAGTTATTGAATTTTTTGTACTCAGATTGACTATAAAAAATTATCTTTCCGTAACGAAGAGGAGCAGGGGATAAGGATAATATGCAATATCTCATTTTTGACCAGCTATGGTTGCACTATTCATTGTTTTTATGTAAGTTTGCAATACAAAAAAAGAATTTTTAAAACTTATTTCTCAACATATTAAATCAATAGTATTCTGCTATTGATTGTGCGCTGAAGGCTTTCAGATTATAAAGGTAGTATGTATTTAGCAGTGAAGAAAGTGTTACCCACTTCAAACTATCAGTTGATTCTTACTTTTGCCAATGGAGAAGTAAGGCTGTTTGATATGAAACCCTATCTGGGAACAGGTATTTTTCAGGAGCTGAAAAACATTGCTTTATTTAATAAAGTCAGGATTAGCTTTGACAGTGTTGAGTGGGATAACGAGGCCGATATGGATCCGGAAATTCTATACAGGGATAGTAAGCCGTTGGATAATCAGATAGCCAGCGAACCTACAAACGAATACGAATTATCCTGAACGAAGGTATCCAAATAAGAATTTATTCAAAGTTAATCACCCCAAAAGTTTGGTGATAGGGAGTATTCAGATCAATAAATTGAAAACGGGGATTTGATACCTGTTTGAGCAGTTGATAAATCTTAATGCTTTCGGTGTCCGATGAAAGGTAATAATCTACACCCGCTTCAATATCAGCTTGTGCAAAGAGTTTGGTGTCGTTGGGGATGATGTTACGTTCCTTGAGTTTCAGTTTTGCTTTGTTTCGGAAGACAATCCGTGCAAATTCACCTGTACGTTTTGCATGTTCAAGATTGAAAGGTACTATCTGCAGGTTGCGGAGTGGTAATTCGTGTATATCTCCACCCACACAGTATTCAGCAATTGATATTGTTGAAATCATAAGATTGATTTCGTTATCAATAAAATACCGAAAGTACTTATCGGCATTATTGAATAAGGGATCTTCGTCGTTGAGAAACCGTAGGAAGAAACTGGTATCGAGCAGGACTGATTTAGGCATCGTAACCTCCTCTTAATTCATTTAACCAATTGTCGGCATTTATATTTCCGAGCCAGTTTTTTTTTGCTTTTTTGCGTAGCTCACTCAAATAGTCTTTATCATATTTTAGTTGATAATCAACCAATTCGACAAACTTCAACGAAGAAGTATCAATTTCTCCGGTTTCAGAATGTTGTTTACCAAGCGCTCTGATACCCAAAGTTTTGTAAAGGAGGTTTTCTTCGTAGTTTTCCAAGAAGCTAATCGGAGTCTGAACCCTGACAGTGCCCAGCATGTCAGTATATATATGAATATTGGCTTTGTCTTTTCCACCTGCATTGGTAACTTTACCGTAAAAGTAAAATTCGGCGTCACCCCAAACTGATTCACTTCTTCTGAAAGCTGAATTTCGGTCAACGATTATTTCGTTTGTGTGATCGAGAGAAGTTTTAATGCTGAAAGTATAGTCGCGTTTTACGGCCATTTCCTGAATACTCTCAAATGCTTTGGCTGTTGAAAGATCGAGAAAGTCGATACTCTGCATTTGTTGCACCTGTCCTATAATGGCATTAAAACCAATAATATACTGAACAGAGGTCTTGAAAATATGACGCACAGAACCATTTTCAATACTATAACTTATAGTTGGTCGGTCTTTTTTGTCATTTGGATAGAGCAGATTTTCGGCATTTTCGAGCATGGAAATAATCTCTCTGATGTCGTAATTATCAGGAGTCAGTTCCATATTACCCACAGTTCCGGTAACGCGAATTTCTATTTGACCTATTTTATCCATGCTGCAAAGTAACATATATTTTTATGAATAACGAATCGATATACAAAATATTTTCTCCAACACCTCCAATAATTTCTATATTTACTAAGTCGGGGTGCGACTTGCAGTTGCACTCCGACCCGCAAACACAAGCTTTTTTCTCCAATATCGGGCACAAGTCGGAATTTTGTTGTATACTTGCGAAATTGTTTATAAAATGGGGCGTATGTTACACAAAATCAAGAATCCTATCCTGTTTCAGGGAAATCTCAGAAAGAAAAATTATTTCGAAGGTTGGTACTATAAAATGGTGAGTGCCGATGGCAATTGCTCTGTGGCGTTGATTCCGGGTATCAGCCTAAACAAGCTGCACTCACATGCATTTATTCAGGTTTTTGTGACCTATGCTCATGTGGAATTGAAAACAATTTATGTGGAGTTCGATAAAAATGATTTCGTTGCAAGCGATCGTCCTTTTGCGTTAAGCATACAGCGAAACACTTTTACCGGGCAGGGCATTGATATTTCGATTGAAAATAAGGATTTGAATATCCAGGGAAAGCTTCAATTTTCGGGCAACACAGCCATCGAAACCTCATTGCTTTCTCCTTCGATAATGGGTTTTTTCTCCTTTTTTACGTTTATGGAATGTTATCATGGGGTGGTGAGTATGAGTCATGTGCTCGAAGGCCAGCTTACAATTGATGGTAAATCAGTGGATTTCGGCGGTGGAAAGGGATATATTGAAAAGGACTGGGGTAAGTCCTTTCCACGCGAATATGTGTGGATGCAATCGAATCATTTTAAAAACACCGTCACCTCTTTTATGTTTTCCGAGGCAATTATCCCGTTTAAAGCTTTTCACTTCAATGGTTTGATTGTAAATTTAATCATCCACGGGCAGGAATATCGGTTTGCCACTTATAATGGCGCGAAGGTAACAGCCAAAGCAATTAAAAGCGATAGTGTGATTTATGAGATAAAAAAAGGGAGGTTAAAACTGATCGTCGAAGCCTTTAACGAAAAAACAATTTCGCTTCCTTCGCCCAAAAACGGTGCAATGATTCAGTCGATCAAAGAAGGACTTTCGGGAACTATCACGCTGCAATTGTTCGAAAATGATACTTGCATCTACGAAGATACAGGTACACATGCCGGTTTGGAGATTATGATGCATCAATAAACTTCCTGACACCGTGAGATGCGATATCGGTACCGTGAGATGCGATATTGCCATCCTGAGATGTCAATTCGGTACCGTGAGATGCGATATTGGCACCATGAGATGCTATATTGCTATCCTGAGATGTCAATTCGGTACCGTGAGATGCGATATTGGCACTAAGAGATGCTATATTGCTATCCTGAGATGTCATTCCGGCATCAAGAGTTGCCAACCTGATACCCAAAGATGCTATTCTGCCATCCATAGATGTCATTCCGGCATCAAGAGTTGCCAACCTGCTACCCAAAGATGCTATTCTGCCATCCATAGATGTCAATCCGGCATCGAGAGTTGCCAACCTGCTACCATGAGATGCTATTCTGCCATCCATAGATGTCAATCCGGCACCAAGAGCCTTTCCCTTTATTCCAGCATGCTTATTTCGAGCACTTGTTTGGTTTTGCTTGTAATTTTAAAACGGTCGTCGGTGCGAAGGCCCAAAACCCAGACGATTTTGTCGTCGGAAGTAAGCACTAATACTTGTTCTTTTTCGGCAAGGCTCAGTTTGTGGTCTGTAAAGAAGTCGCTCAACTTTTTATGTCCCCGCATACCGAAAGGAATAAAACTATCGCCTATGCGCCAGTTGCGGAGCATCAGCGGAAAAGTGAGCCTGTCGGCATCCAAATGAATGCGATTGGCTTCGCGCGACACTTCGAAGCCGGCATCATTTTTTAATCGCCTGATGCGGAGATGACGGGGCAGCAGCAGTTCATCGCAATGGTCGCTTATAGTGTATTCACCGTTTTCGCCTTCAACTTTTTCGGAAACAAGCAGATATTTACGGTCTTTTATAAGACGGTAGGTATCGGAATAAAAAATCTTTCCGGCGTGTCCATCTACTATGTGCTGCGCAATTTTGGCTACCTGATCGGGATGAAAATCATAAGGATACAACAATTCGAACAAAATGGTGGGAACATCGGCCTGTTGCTTTAGTTTTTCTATCTCTATGCTAAAGGTTTTACCATCGTCCTTTGTGATACTGCTTTTAATTTCGGCTATGCGTTTATCGTACACCGATTGAATGCCTGTGAAGCGCCTGAAAGTAGAGTAGAGTACCCGACGCACCGAAGGATTTATTGTTTCGAGCAGGGGAATTACTTCGTTCCGGAATTTATTGCGCGTGTAGTCCGACAAGGCATTGGTTGAATCTTCAACATAATCAAGATCGTACTTCATCAGGTATTCGAGGATCTCTTCGCGCGAACAGCAAAGCAGTGGACGAATGACCTTTCCGTTGCGCACCGGAATACCCGACATGCCTCTCAGCCCTGTGCCTCGCACCAAATGCATCAACAAAGTTTCGATGCTATCGTCTGCATGATGGGCAATGGCAATGGCCTGAGCATTGTAGCTACTGCAAACCTCGGTAAACCAGGCATAACGTAAATCGCGTGCCGCCATTTCTATCGAAACTTTAGCCATTTTAGCATATTCGGCAGTCTGAAAATGAACGTTCTCAAATGGAATCTTCATTTCAGCAGCTAAGGTACGGACAAAGTTTTCGTCCCTGTCGGACTCTTCCATTCTCAAATGAAAATTGCAATGTGCTACCACACAGTTGTATCCAAGCGAGTGAAGCAGGTGCAGCAAGGCCACTGAATCGGCTCCACCACTTACACCTACAATGACTTGCGCGTTTGGGGTCAATAACCCTTCGCTGTCGATAAAGTTTTGGACTTTCTTTTTCATACTACTTATGATATTATGATCTGATCAGGATCAGTTGATTGGCAATACAAAGATAAGCTTTTATGTTCGAAAGTTTTATACCTTACAGGTATTTATAAATAACTAAAACAGAGATCAGAAAACTAAAAAAACGATAGGGGAGAGGGAGACCTGAATTCCTTATATCGTTAGCTGATTCAATTTTTCAATACTTTTTATCTCCACTTTGTCCGACATTATATTTTCGTGCGTAGCCCAGATCACCAAAGGTTTATGTTCAGCTATCCAATCCTCTAGCAACGCAATAATTTTCAATTTCAATTCAGCATCGAGCCCTGTAAGCGGTTCATCGAGCAAAAGTACATCGCTCTGCGCTGCTAATGCGCGTACCAAACCAACTCTTTGTTGTTCGCCACCGCTTAACTCGTGCGGATATTTGCCCATGTGGTCGCTAAGTCCCACTTTAGCGATGAAATCACGGCATCTTTCTTCGGCTGCTTTGTGTTCCTCTTTTGAAATGTTGATGCCGAACATCACGTTTTCGAATACTGTGAGCCAGGGCAATAAACGCAGGTCCTGAAACGAGTATGCAAAACTGTAATTATCGTTATATGCTGTGCTGCCTTTGTCGGCTTTTTCAATGCCACCTATCAGCTTGAGCAAAGTTGACTTTCCGCTTCCTGAGGGAGATTTAATGCAGGTGACTACAGATGAATCAAATGTATACGAAAAATCGTCGAGCACCTTAACGCCATTAAAGCTTTTGGCTAAATGCTGAAGTTTAATTTCTTTATTTTTAAGAGGCATTTGTTTTTTCGAATTTGTTACAGGCCGATAAGCCAACTTAATGCGACCTATGTATTTAATAATATGCTCGAACAAATAACTGATCAATATAGCAACTACAGTCCAGGCAATTAAATCCGAGATATTGATATAGGCCTGCGCTGTTTTCATGCCTGTACCAATGCCCCTAAACGGCTGCGACAATACTTCGCCAATAATGACCGCTCGCCACCCGAAACCCATGGCGGTACTTATGCCACTGAAAATAAGATTTTTTGCCGAAGGCAGATAAATATGTTCCAATCGCTGCATTTTTGTTTTTCCAAAAATGCGTGCCATTTCCACGAGTCGCTCATCGGTACTTTCCAACCCATTCAGCGTGTTTTGGTACAGCACCGGCCACATTGTCAATAAGGCAATAAAAACCGGCAGTTGATTGGGCGAAAACCATAGCAATGCAATTAATACAAGCGAAATGACAGGTACAGAACGGATAACAACCAAAATGGGATGAAAAAAATCTTTCCAAAACCCTGAATTGGCCGACAATAATGCACAAATAAAAGCAGTAATGAACGAAATGACGAAACCAACCATTCCCCGGCCAATTGTAGCTCCGATGGAGGCATAAAAGTCAGGCAGCACAAACAAGCTGGCTGTGTTCAGAAGCAAATCGGGGAGGGGAGGGAAGAGCGCAGGATACCCAATGTACATTGCCACCAGCTGCCACATCAACAGAAGTAGCGCAACAGACAAAAAAGTAGGTAGGCGTTTTCTCATTTTCGTATGATCGTCCGGTTGCTGAAACAGAATAAGTTTAAGGCCTATAAATAGTTGATTTCAAGTATTCTTTAGAAAATACCGTTTTCAACTATCAGGGCTGATAAATAATATTGCGTGGAGGCAATTTACCACCTATGCTTTTAGGGCTGTATTCGTAAAAAATATTCAGATATTCCATCAATTCACGCTCCACAGCAAATGCACCAACATAATGGATATTGCACAAAGGAAGCGCTATGCGTGCTTCGGTTCTATCCATTATTAATTTGTGTTTCAGCAGCAGGTCAATTGCCTTTTCGGGCTCTTCGTTAACGAAGTTACAACTCTGCGCATAAGCTTCGGTGAGTTTGTGTATTTCGGAATCATAATCTTCTATAAATTTGCTATTTACAAGAAATGAAGTCTGTGCGAAGATGTCAACATTCGAATTGTGAAAAAAATATTCGCAATCGAGTTTCGATATCATCTTTATTGTTGAGTCCCTTGCAAGTAAACTGCTGACCAAAGGCTCCGATAAGACTGCAATTTTTACTTTTTTATGAAGCAATGCATGCGCTAAATCGCTATTTCCACTGTAGCTGTAATCAATTTTTACGGCATTCAACTGATTGTATTCAATATAGCGTTGCAACAAAATGTCGGGCGTGGCGCCTTGTCCGAATACAGAGATTGTTTTTCCTTCTAAATCGGCAAATGATTTTATCCCGGGCTGGTTCGAGAGTAAATATAAAGTTCCCCACACAGGTATAGCAACGATTTTAAAATCAACATCTTTGTTGTATAAATTTGCAGCCATTACCGTAGGCAAAACTGCAAAGTCAAGTTCGTTGCGCATCATCAATGCCTGAATTTGCTGAGGATCGCTTTTGAAGATAATTTCAGTTCTCTTTCCATCAATCATCAGAGGTTTGTCGATAAGCTGAATAAAACTTATGGCCGTTGGTCCATTAAGCACTCCAATTCTTATTGTATCCGATTTCTGCTCCTTGCACGAAAAACAACAGAAAATGATAAATAAAATATATATCGGGCGCATTTGTGATTTTTTACAAGGCATATCCATATTGATTGGAATTAAATTTATTAATACAGAACAAACTGTGTGTTTTTTATTTGCGTCTTAAAACTATAATTGTGATTTCGGGTTGTACGCCTATCTGCATAGGCAATCCAATATAACCAATGCCCCGATTAACATAAAGATATTGTTGATTTACTTTGTATAATCCTTCCCAATACTTGAACACAAAAGCAGCTGGCGAAAACAACCGGTTTCCCACTTTTACGCCAAGCTGTGCAGCATGTGTATGTCCGGCCAAAGTCAGCACTATGTCTTTACGTCCTATCACTTCTGCTTCCCAATGATTTGGGTCGTGCGAAAGCAGAATTTTTGGTTCGGTAGCCGAACTACCTTTCAGTGCTTTCCTTAGATCGGAATAACGCGCTTTTTCGGATTTGCCCCAGTTTTCAACGCCTACCAACAGTAAGCTGTCAGTTCCTTTTCTGAGATATACATTTTCGTTGAGCAACAATCTAAAACCAAAGTCGGTAATTGCCTTGTTAATCTGCACTCTATTCTGTATTCTTTCCTCTTCATTGCGCCAATCGGTGTAATCGCCGTAGTCGTGATTTCCGAGGACTGCAAATTTAGCACTTTTTTTATTTAATTCACTAAAATAAGGCGCCCAACCTTTAGTTTCGCCCGAAAAATTATTCACCATGTCGCCAGTGAAGACAATAATGTCCGGCTGCTGCTTGTTGATAAGCCTTACAACCGTTTTGAGTTTACTGTATTTAGCACCCCAACTGCCCAAATGAATGTCGGAAATCTGAGCAATCCGATAGCCATCGAATGCTGCCGGCAAATTGGGAATCGCAACTTCTACTTCGTTCACTTCAAAGTTTCGGGGCGTAATATAAGCACTCACAAGCATTACAACTATTATAAAAATACTAAGAGGAATCCTTATATAGTTGAAATAACTCGTGTCTCGTTTGTATATTTTTTTAAATATAAAGTTGAAAAAGTAAAAGATAATATGAATGAGCTTAGGGATATAAATAAGCAAAAAGAAAAAATACATCCACATAATCCATCCTACAATCCGGAAATTCTGCGAGTACTCCATTCCGAATTTTACGTAGATAAAGGCAGCCGTAAAAAACAAAGCTCCTAATAGGTGTAATATTATAAATATGGGCTTGGTTTTACTGTTCTTCAACTTGAAATAGAAGAATATATCCGGTATTACAAGCATGAATAACAAAAGGATAAAAACCAAAGTGTACATTTTCATAGCATCACCTAATAATTTAAGACACAAAGATAGTTTTTTTGTGCAAATTGACACAAATATGCTTTGTTAAATGAAAGATTAATTGTATATTTGTCCTTTCAATAAAATCAGAACTATCTTTTTATTTGATATGGTGCAAATTCTCTTTTTTGCAATTATTTTTATACTCGTTGCCGATTTCGGCCTGGAGCGTTGTCTTTCCTACCTCAATTTAAAGCATTCAAAAAATAAACTTCCGGATATTCTTTCAGATATATATGATACTGAGAAATACAACCGACAACAGGGGTATTTCCGTACCAATTCAAAGTTCGGCATCATAAGCAGCACATTCAGCTTTGTTATCATGTTTTTGATGTACGCATTCGGCGGTTTCGGCTGGCTCGATCAGTACCTGAGTGCTTTTATAGCGAGCGAAATACTGAAATCGCTGGCTTTTTTCGGCATTCTATTCCTTGCTAGCGATTTAATTACAATTCCATTCAGCTGGTACGACACTTTTGTAATCGAACAACGATTCGGATTCAATAAAGTAACGCCACTCATTTTTATTACTGATAAACTTAAAGGATACGTTATAACTGCCCTGATTGGTGGCGGATTGTTTTACCTTATTATAAGCATTTATTTGCTTACTCCTGACTATTTTTGGATCATTGCCTGGTCGGTAATTACTGTTTTTAGTCTGTTCATGAGCATGTTCTATTCCGAACTTATCGTTCCGCTCTTCAACAAGCAAACTCCTCTTGAAGCAGGCGAACTGCGCGATAACATCCAAAAATTTGCTTCGAAAGCTAATTTTAAACTTAAAAACATTTATGTTATCGATGGATCGAAGCGATCGACAAAAGCCAATGCGTATTTTACAGGATTTGGTCCTAAAAAACGCATCGTACTCTACGATACATTGATGGATAAAATGACAACAGATGAAATAGTAGCTGTTCTGGCACACGAAATTGGCCACTATAAACATAAACACACGCTGAAAAACCTGCTGGTCTCGCTACCATCTTCGTTGTTTCTTTTCTTTTTACTTGGCATTTTTCTGAAAAGCAATGCATTGGCTCAGGCACTTGGCGGCACTTCGGCTAACTTCCATTTAAATATTCTTGCTTTTGGCATTTTATATTCTCCTATATCAACTGTTTTGGATTTATTTGGTAATTGGTTATCGCGCAAATTCGAATATCAGGCCGATCATTATGCTTCGGAAAACGGATTCGGAGCCTCACTGATTTCCGGACTTAAAAAGCTTTCGGCCACATCGCTCAGCAACCTTACACCACATCCGTTATATGTTTTTTTCAATTATTCGCATCCAACTATGTATCAGCGGATAAAAAATATTTTGACCGACGAAAAGTAAATTACTCATTTTAAAAACTCAGAACATGCTGCTTGGAATAATGGGTGCAATGCCCGAAGAAATGAATAAAATTATATCGGCCATATCCAATAAAGAAATTATTGAAAGAGGAAGCCGTATTTATTACAAAGGGATACTTTCCGGTCAGGAAGTGGTTGCTGTTTTTTCGCGTTGGGGCAAAGTGGCGGCTGCTACAACTGCTACTCATCTGATTCTTGAATTCAAAGTCGATAGAATTGTCTTTACAGGCGTTGCCGGAGGCATTTCGCCCGACCTGAATATCGGCGATATCGTGATCGGACAACATTTATATCAGCACGATATGGATGCCCGACCATTGATGCGCCGTTTCGAAATACCGCTGACAGGCAGAACATCCTACGAGATACCCCGACAGAACATCGATACAATGGCTCAAGCAGTGCATAACTTTCTGAAAAACAATAAAGAATTCAGAAAACTATTGGCCGAACAGAACATTTTGCATCCAAAACTGGTGATAGGAGACATTGCAAGCGGCGACTTGTTTATTTCGAGCAAAGTCATGAAAGATGCATTGCTCCGTCATTTGCCTTCGGTGGTTTGTGCTGAAATGGAAGGGGCGGCTGTAGCACAGGTATGCGATGATTACGAAGTTCCGTTGACTGTCATTCGTGTCATTTCGGACAATGCCAACGAAGAAGCACATGTTTCGGCCATTGGATTTGTAAACCAACATGCCGGCGAATATTCACTATCAATTTTAAACGAATATATTAGTCTGATTTAATGATGAGGTATTCAAGTTTTCTTTGTTTAAAAGGTTTAAATTTTTATTAAGATGAATGCACACTGATTTCTAACTAAATTCCGGATATATCTAATCTAATATAATAATTAATCATTTTTTAAATTTTATGGAAAATAACATTTTCTTTTTAGTGCCAATTGCGTCCATTGTCGCACTGGGCTTTGCTTATTACTTTTTCAAACAAATGTTGAAAGAAAGCGAAGGAACAGATACAATGAAAAAAATTGCTCTATACGTTCGTCAGGGCGCTATGGCTTATCTCAAACAACAATATAAAGTTGTTACCATTGTATTTGTTATTCTCACAGCTATTTTCGCGATTATGGCTTATGGATTTCAAATTCAAAACCCATGGGTGCCATTCGCATTTATTACCGGTGGTTTCTTTTCTGGTTTAGCCGGTTTCTTTGGCATGAAGACTGCCACTTACGCTTCGGCTCGTGCTGCCAATGCTGCTCAACGTTCATTGAATGATGGTTTGCAGTTAGCTTTCCGTTCAGGTGCAGTAATGGGATTAGTGGTGGTTGGTTTAGGATTACTCGACATTTCAGTTTGGTTTTATGCATTGCAATATATTATTGGCGCATTAGACTCAACCACAAATGCGATAATTGCAGCTGATCCTTCGATGAAACTTATTATCATTACCACTACAACACTTACGTTTGGTATGGGTGCTTCTACACAGGCCTTATTTGCACGTGTTGGTGGAGGTATTTTTACCAAAGCAGCTGATGTTGGTGCCGACCTTGTGGGTAAAGTTGAAGCAGGAATTCCTGAAGATGATCCACGCAATCCGGCTACAATTGCTGATAACGTAGGCGATAATGTAGGCGATGTTGCCGGTATGGGTGCCGATTTGTACGAATCTTATTGTGGTGCTATACTCTCGACAGCTGCGCTTGGTGCTACAGCTTTTGCAGGTTTAGGAATTCAAACACAATTCAATGGTGTTATTGCTCCAATGATTATTGCTGCTGTGGGTATTGTACTTTCTATCGTTGGTATTTTTCTTGTAAAAGCCAAAGAAGGCGCTTCACAAAAACAATTGCTTGCAGCCCTAAGCAGAGGTGTAAACGTAAGTTCAATATTAATTGCAATTTTCTCTTTAGGAATACTCTATTATCTTGATATACCTAATTATTTAGGTATTTGGGCTTCGATGTTGGCAGGTTTGGTTGGTGGTATAGGAATTGGTAAAGTTACCGAATACTTTACTTCATCTGCCTATAAACCTACTCAAAATATCGCTGAATCTACCAAAACAGGTCCTGCTACGGTTATCATCTCAGGTATCGGAACTGGTATGATTTCTACAGCTTTCCCGGTACTTATTGTAGGAACTTCCATTATTCTGGCTTTTCTTTTTGCTTCAGGATTTAATTTCGATAATATAAGCATGGGACTTTACGGTATAGCTATTGCCGCAGTAGGTATGCTTTCAACATTAGGAATCACCCTAGCTACAGATGCTTACGGTCCGATTGCTGATAACGCAGGCGGAAATGCTGAAATGAGTGGTTTAGGTGCTGAAGTTCGTAAACGTACCGATGCTTTGGATACACTTGGAAATACTACAGCTGCTACAGGTAAAGGATTTGCTATTGGCTCGGCAGCTTTAACGGCTTTAGCATTAATGGCTTCGTATATGGAAGAAATTAAAATTGCAGTGGCTCGCGTTCCTGAGAAAGCTCAATTATTTTTTGATACTATTGGCGTTGATATTCATCAGGCTACCATACCTCAAATGATGCAATATTTCAAAGTTGACTTAATGAATCCACGTGTATTGGTTGGTGCATTTATTGGTTCTATGGCAGCATTTCTTTTCAGTGGTTTGACAATGAATGCAGTAGGACGTGCAGCTCAAAGCATGGTAGAAGAAGTACGTCGCCAGTTCCGCGAAATTAAAGGCATTCTTGAAGGTACAGGTGAACCTGATTATGCGCGTTGTGTTGAAATTTCGACCAAAGGAGCTCAAAAAGAAATGTTGTTACCATCAATGTTGGCTATTCTCATTCCGGTGCTAACAGGTATTATTTTCGGTGTTTCAGGTGTTATGGGCTTACTGTTAGGTGGTGTTTCTACAGGATTTATTCTGGCGGTATTTATGGCTAACTCAGGTGGGGCATGGGATAATGCCAAGAAATTTATTGAAGAAGGTAACTTTGGAGGTAAAGGCTCAGATGCCCACAAAGCTGCCGTAACCGGTGATACTGTTGGCGATCCTTTTAAAGATACTTCAGGTCCATCATTGAATATCCTTATTAAATT
Organism: uncultured Paludibacter sp.; assembly: GCA_963678465.1. GTDB lineage: Bacteria > Bacteroidota > Bacteroidia > Bacteroidales > Paludibacteraceae > Paludibacter. The sequence goes on along the minus strand of OY782858.1, from coordinate 900,524 downwards.
GATGAGTATGGTTTCTATCGTTATGGCTGGATTGACTGTAGCATGGAGCTTATTCTAAGTATATAGTTAATAAAAATTGAATTAAAAATCCCATTCCTGGTTCAGGAATGGGATTTTTAACATCAAGAAAACACATAGAGTAGGGGAGAGTACTCAAAAAAGTAATGTAAAAGACTATGGAATAGCTTTCAGGGAAACAATAAATGCAATAATTTGTCTGAAAACTCTGAAAAGACTAATCATCTTCAATTTCTTTTGTTGACTTTTGTTTCTGTTGTAACATCATAAAATACTTGTTATCAAAGAATTTAATTTTTAAACTATTTGATAACTATTTGATAAAAAGCATATACATATTTTTAAAATAAATTTCATTTACAATTTGTGCTGCAATTTTATTAAGAGAATTTTAATTGAAAAAGTAATCTACATTTTTTGCTATAATACATATTATGTAAAATAGAAAATACTTTCTTTTTTGAACTGTATAAAAAGCACTATCCTACATCAGCAAAAAGAAAATAAAAAAGGAGCTATTTAAAATAACTCCTCTCTATATACCTGAACAATAAATCAAGATAATTACAAAATATCGAATAACTCTACAATGTGTAACCTAAAGTCAAACATTTTTTTAATGTCCTCTGAGTCTTCAATATTTCCATCGAATGACTGAAGATATTCAATATAAGCATTTCTAATCTCGAAAAAATTCGGATGAGACGATAACTTCTTAAATGCATCGTTCGACAGCATATTAGGTTCACGACCCAAACTCAACGACGTCAGCGCCTCTACAATCTGTTCGGCTCTGTCTTTAATTTCTTTTTCAGTCATAATTAATTTATTATTAAGTGATTACTTTTCTTTTATATCAATTATAAGATTTAATTCATCCAACTGCGATTGATCGATCAATGATGGTGCATCAATCATTACATCTCTTCCTGAATTATTTTTCGGGAAAGCAATGCAATCACGTATACTGTCGAGTCCGGCAAACAACGACACCAGACGATCAAGTCCGAATGCCAAACCTCCGTGTGGTGGCGCTCCGTATTTAAATGCATTCATCAAAAAGCCAAACTGCGCTTGTGCCTTTTCAGGAGTAAATCCAAGCAGTTCGAACATTCTATTTTGTAAAGCGCTGTCGTGAATACGAATAGAACCACCTCCCAGCTCTACGCCATTGATAACCATATCATAAGCTGTAGCTCTTACCTGTCCCGGATCAGTGTCGAGCAATGGAACATCATCCAGATTAGGAGATGTAAATGGGTGATGTGTAGCATAATAACGTTGTGTTTCATCATCCCACTCGAACAAAGGAAAATCAATGACCCAAAGGGGAGCATACACATTTTTATCACGTAGCCCAAGTCTCGATCCAATTTCAAGGCGCAATTCGCAAAGCGCTTTCTGTGTTTTTATCTTATTACCAGCTAAAATCAAAATTAAATCACCTGGTTGCGCATTAAACAAAGCTGCAATTTCTTTTAAATCATCATTCGAATAGAATTTATCCACTGATGATTTAAAGCTGCCATCCAACTCGCAACGAATATAAACAAGTCCCTTCGCTCCTATTTGCGGACGTTTAACAAATTCAGTCAATTCATCAATTTGTTTGCGGGTGTAGGCTGCACAACCGATTGCACAGATGCCACCTACATAAGGCACTGAATCGAAAACAACAAAGTCGTGACCCGAAACTGCCTCTTTTAATTCAACAAATTTCATATCGAAACGAATGTCCGGTTTATCAGAGCCATAATATTTCATGGCATCGTGCCATGTCATGCGCGGAAAAGCATCGTTCATGTCCATATCCTTCACGAACTTAAACAAATGCTTCATCATTCCTTCGAAAGTATTCAATACATCTTCCTGATTTACAAAGGACATCTCGCAGTCGATTTGAGTAAATTCAGGTTGACGGTCGGCACGTAAATCTTCATCGCGGAAACATTTTGCAATCTGAAAATAACGATCGAAACCAGACACCATTAACAGCTGCTTGAACAACTGCGGCGATTGTGGCAAAGCATAAAACTCACCGGCATTCATGCGTGATGGAACTACAAAATCACGGGCACCTTCGGGTGTTGAGCCAATTAAAACCGGTGTTTCTACTTCTACAAATCCAAGCTGATCAAGATAACGACGAGTTTCAAATGCAATTTGATGTCTGAGCATCAAGTTGCTACGTACATTGTTGCGTCTTAAATCAAGGTAACGGTATTTCATGCGTATATCATCACCACCGTCGGTATTGTCTTCGATAGTGAACGGAGGAGTTTGTGCTTCATTCAATACAATGAGCGAAGAAACCAGAATTTCAACTTCACCTGTCCCGATATTATTGTTTTTGTTGCTTCTTTCGGCTACCTGTCCTTTAATCTGTATAACAAACTCACGTCCCAGCGTATTTGCTTGCTCAAACAGTGTTGAGTTAGTTTCGCTATTGAAAACCAACTGAGTAATACCATAGCGGTCGCGAATATCAACGAAAGTCATTCCGCCCATTTTACGGCTACGTTGTACCCAACCGGAAAGTTCAACCGTTTTTCCAGCATCTAAAAGGCGAAGTTCGCCACATGTGTGTGTTCTGTACATTTAATTTATTAATATTGAGAGATTAATATCAAAATTTGAATGAGAAAAAAAGAAGATGAAAAATATTTTTGCTCATTATTTTAAGTCACAAAAATACAAAAAAAAATCTATTGCTAATGAAGTGAACAAAAAAGATGCATAGAATAAATTCTCTGCATCTTTCCGATCTATATATTGCTTTGTTTTTATAAAATTATCCGGTAATCATTTCCGGATTAATTTTTTTCACAAGTCCTTTCAATACATCACCCGGGCCGAGTTCAATAAATTCATCTGCTCCATCAGTAATCATATTTTTTACGGTTTGCGTCCAACGAACGGGTGCTGTAAGCTGGGCAATCAAATTTTGTTTGATGTCATCCGGATTAGTTTGCGGATAAGCGTTTACGTTTTGATAAACAGGGCAAATTGGTGTTTTAAAATTAGTTGCATTGATAGCCGCCTGAAGTTCTTCGCTTGCAGGTTGCATCAATGGTGAGTGAAATGCTCCACCGACAGGCAGTTTGAGCGCACGTTTAGCACCTTTCTCTTTCAACAATACACAGGCTTTATCTATTCCTTCGATTGATCCGGAAATAACCAACTGCCCGGGGCAATTGTAATTGGCAGGAACTACTATCGCATCTTTTATGCTTTCGCACACTTCTTCTACTTCTTCATCCCTGAGTCCTAACACAGCTGCCATAGTAGATGGTTCTGATTCACAGGCTTTTTGCATAGCCATAGCACGTGCATAAACCAGTTTTAAACCATCTTCAAAAGTCAGTGCTCCGGCAGCAACCAAAGCCGAAAATTCGCCTAATGAATGACCTGCTACCATATCCGGTTTAAAATCTTCGCCAAGCACCATTGCAGAAATAACAGAATGCAGAAAAACTGCTGGTTGTGTTACTTTAGTCTGTTTCAGGTCTTCAGGCGTACCATCGAACATCAAATCGGTAATGCGATAACCAAGAATTTCATTCGCTGTTTCAAAATACTCTTTGGCCAAAGCTGATTGCTCGTACAAATCCTTACCCATCCCAACAAATTGTGCTCCCTGACCGGGAAAAACATAAGCTTTCATATTTATATGTATATTTACGTTATAAATCACAGTATATCAGTAAATGACTGTGAAAATTAAACTATATTAATGCTGATTATTTTTTACAAACGAGTGCAAAGATATAGATTTATATGCAATTAAGGAAAATAAATGTTAATTATTAGCTTTTATTTAGTGTATGGTTACTGAAAATTAGTCACCAATTTTAAAACAATTCTCCATTTCAGTAAACAAAAATAAAAAACTAACTTTGTATTTAAATAAAACAAATGGTATGGAACAAATTCTTAAATACTTTAATAACCTTACTCCCCATCAAATCAGTCAATTTACTGCACTTTATGATTTGTATCTGGACTGGAATTCGAAAATAAATGTGATTTCGCGCAAGGATATAGAAAACCTTTACGAACATCATGTGTTACATTCAATGGCAATAGCCCAGATTATAAATTTTAAACCGGGAACAACTGTTCTGGATGTTGGAACCGGCGGAGGTTTCCCTGGAATACCTTTGGCTATTTTGTTTCCTGAAGTAAAGTTTACATTGATCGATTCGATCGGAAAAAAAATTAAAGTAGCCAATGAAGTAGCTACGGCTATTGGTTTAAAAAACATTGTTTTAAAGCATGAACGGGCACAAGAAGAAAAGGCTTTGTTCGACTTTGTAGTGAGCCGTGCTGTAATGCCACTGGAAGAACTTGTAAAATTAATTCGCAAAAATATTGCTAAAAAATCGATTAATGCTTTGCCAAACGGACTTATATGCCTGAAAGGTGGCGAGTTACAACATGAAATTCTGCCATTTAAAAACATAGCAGAAAGTTATGAAATAGATGAGTTTTTTAAAGAAGAATTCTTTCAGAAGAAGAAAGTAGTTTATCTTCCTTTATGAAATCAATTTTTTAATTAATAAAAATGACAATAAAAACATTCATATTCAGTCCTTTTCAGGAAAACACCTATCTGGTTTACGACGAAACGAAAGAAGCTATTCTGATTGATCCCGGCTGCCTTTATGATGCCGAAAAGAAAACGCTCACAAAATTCATTGAAGATAATGATTTGAATTTAAAGCGCTTGATAAATACACATTTACATCTCGATCATCAATTTGGAAATAAATATGTGTCCGATACTTATGGACTTCAACCTGAAGCTTGTAAGGAAGATGAATTTTTATTGGAAAATTTGAAAGATCAGGCTGGCAAGTTTGGATTGACCCTTCAGGAATCTGCTCAAAAACTTGGAGCTTATATAATTGATAATCAGGAAATAAAATTTGGAAATACAACTTTAATTTCATTATTTGTTCCTGGTCATTCGCCGGGAAGCATGGCTTTTTATTCCGAAACAGACGAAGTTTTGTTTGCAGGTGATGTTCTTTTCAGAGGTTCGATAGGTAGAACTGACCTTGAGAAAGGTGATTATGCCACATTAATTCGCTCGATCACCAACCGTTTGCTTCCGCTTCCCGATTCTACAGTTGTATACAGCGGACATGGACCTTCTACTACAATCGGGTACGAACGAAAAAACAATCCTTATCTATAGGAATTAAGCATAAAGTTCATTTTCAGCAATATACTGATAAACAGAAGGATGTAACCATGCGGTTATGTGCTTTTTTTGTGAAATACAACTGCGTATTTCTGTCGACGAAATTTCGAAATAAGGTGTATCCAATTGCTTCATTTGAGGATATAAATGAGCTACCTCTTCGAAATCGTATCCTTTACGCGGATATACCAGAATTTCAAATTTTTCGAGTAACTCATTATAATTCTTCCATTTATCAAAAACGTGTGCATTATCGCTCCCCATCATTAACACAAATTGATGTTCAGGAAAGTCGAGATTAAGTTTCTTCAGCGTATCAATTGTGTACGATGGAACGGGCATTGTAAATTCGATATCAGAGGCTTTGAACTGAGGTTGATCCTGAATAGCTAACATTAACATATCCAAACGAAGATATTCGTCGATCAACTCATTCTGATTTTTAAGTGGATTACAAGGTGAGACCACAAACCATACTTCATCAACCAGCTTATTATCAATCAAATATTTGCCAAGGTTGGTGTGTCCTAAATGCACAGGATTGAACGAACCAAAAAATAAAGCAATTTTCATTAAGATGTGATGAATTGAAAATCAGTTTTTTATAAAAAATGTATTTTGAAGCTTAGGCAGAAATAAATTTTCGGATAATACTTTCAGCTTCCTTTTTAGCCTTCTCGAGGTCGTCGTTTACTACAATAAAATCAAAATCAGGAGCAAAAGTCATTTCAAAATCGGCCTTTCCTACTCTTTTTGCAATCATTTCGTCGGTATCGGTAGCCCGACCTTTCAAACGCCGGTGCAATTCTTCAACACTTGGAGCTGCAATAAACAAAGCAAGCGCACGATCACCATATTGCTTTTTAATATTCAATCCGCCCACTACGTCTACATCAAAAATAACATTGTTTCCTTTTTCGGTAATTTTGTCAATTTCGGAGCGTAAAGTACCGTAATATAAATCGGGATACACTTCTTCGTGCTCAATAAACTCATTATTTTCAATACGTTGCCTGAATTCATCCGGACTTAAAAAGTAATAATCGATTCCGTTTTTTTCAAGACCTCTTGGTGGACGACTGGTGGCCGAAACCGAGAATTCTAAATTTAAATCTCGTTGAAGTAAGTGCTGTACTATTGTGCTTTTACCTGCACCTGAAGGCGCAGAAAATATAATTAATTTACCTGACATTTATTTGTTGAAATTTATAATTGACTGTTGTTGAGCTGACTGCAAAAGTAATTACGCTTTGTATTTGCTCTTTTAAGTGTTCTAAAGAACATTCAAAACCTGTTCTTTAATTTGTTCGAGCTCGTCTTTCATCAACACAACTATTTTTTGCATTTCGCTGTGATTTGATTTAGATCCAAGTGTATTTACCTCACGACCAATTTCCTGTGCAATAAAGCCAAGTTTTTTGCCGGGTGATTTTTCGTGCTGCATAGTTTCAATAAAATAATTGAGATGAGTGCGTAAACGTACTTTTTCTTCGTTTACATCGAGTTTTTCAATGTAAAAAATCAATTCCTGTTCTAATCTGTTTTTATCGTAATCTATTTTATCAGAGATATTTTGAAGATTTTCGTCGAGGCGGGCTTTAATTTTTTCCACACGTTCTTGTTCGAATGGTTCAATCTCGTAAAGCAATTGGTCGATACGGGCTATTTTGGTTTTAAAAACATTTTCCAACGATTTACCTTCCTGAATGCGAAAAGCAATCAATTGCTGAATGGCCTGACGCATTGCATTACGTATTTCGAGCCATTCATCTTCATCCAGTTCCGCCGTTTCGGTTTTCATAGCATCCGGAAGTCGCAACAGTACTTCAAACCAATTCTGAGGAACACTAATTCCCAAATTTTCAGACATTTGAACAATCTGATTGTAATATGATTCAATCACCGACTGATTAAAAGTGGCTACCGATTCCTTGCCAGAGTTATCAATGTATAAAACAAAATCAATTTTACCACGTTCAAGTTGTTGCGAAATTTCATTCCGGATTTCAATGTCTTTTTCGCGATACAATCCTGATATTCTTGTAGAAACATCAAATTGCTTACTATTAAGAGATTTAATTTCAACAACAATTTTCTTATTATTGTATTCGCAAGTGGCTTTTCCAAAGCCGGTCATCGATTGAATCATTTTGTTTATTTTTTGAATACTGATTATTGATTTGCAAAAGTACTATTTTTATTTTTAATGCACTTAATTTAAATGCAAATCAACAAAATACTATCGAAAACCACTTTTTTTGTATCAATTTAATTTAATATTGCTGATTTTTGTTTTAAATAAAAAATGTTTATACCTTTGCTCTTCTAAAACAATAAACAAAAATGAAATCAACTCTATCTGTTTTGTATTGGCGTAGCTGGCAAGTTTTTTTCACCGAACAATAAGGTTTAGTTTGTTGTGTAAATATTCAAAACTGAATAATCCACTATAAAAGCCTGTTGTTTAAGTAGAAACAACAGGCTTTATTTATTAAAAATTTGAACCCGATTATTAACTCAAAATTATCATATAATGGCTAACACAAAGAAATTTATTTTACAAGAAAACGAATTACCAACACAATGGTATAATATTCAGGCAGATATGCTTAACAAACCAATGCCCATTCTCCATCCTGGAACTAAACAAGCCATGAAGGCAGAGGATTTATATCCGATTTTTGCTCAGGAGCTTTGCCATCAGGAGTTAAATCAGACCGATCCATGGATTGATATACCCGAAGAAGTGCTTGAAAAATTAAAAATCTATCGTCCCACTCCATTGGTTCGTGCTTACGAACTCGAAAAAGCACTTGATACTCCGGCACATATCTATTTTAAAAATGAAAGTGTAAGTCCGGTAGGTTCGCACAAACTAAATTCAGCTTTGGCACAGGCTTATTATTGTAAAAAAGAAGGAGTTACAAACATAACTACCGAAACAGGCGCCGGCCAATGGGGAACAGCTTTGTCCTTTGCTGCTAAAGCATTCGGACTGGAACTAGCTGTTTATATGGTAAAAATAAGCTACGAGCAAAAACCATATCGCCGTTCGTTGATGCAAACCTGGGGCGCTCAGGTGATTGCTTCGCCAAGTATGTCCACCAAAGCAGGACGCAAAATTATTACTGAAAATCCTGGTTATCAGGGAAGTTTAGGAACCGCTATTTCTGAGGCTATCGAACTGGCAATGAGTACGCCTAACTGTAAATATACCTTAGGAAGTGTATTGAATCATGTATCGCTTCATCAAACCATTATAGGACAAGAGGCTGAAAAACAGATGGAAATGGCCGGAGAATATCCCGATGTGGTGATTGGTTGTTTTGGTGGTGGATCAAACTTTTCGGGTATAGCATTTCCGTTTATGCGCCATACAATTAAAGAAGGCACTAAAACACGATACATTGCAGCCGAACCGGCATCGTGCCCCAAACTGACACGCGGTAGATTTGAATACGACTTTGGCGATGAGGCAGGTTATACTCCGCTTTTACCAATGTATACGCTTGGGCATAATTTTGCACCGGCTCATATTCATGCAGGTGGACTTCGCTATCATGGAGCTGGAACTATTGTGAGCCAACTGATGAAAGATGGATTAATGGAAGCAGTTGATATAAAACAACTTGATTCATTTAAAGCTGGTGTTCTCTTTGCTCAGACCGAGGGTATAGTTCCGGCTCCGGAATCGGCCCATGCCATTGCTGCTGCAATAGACGAGGCCTTGAAGTGTAAAGAAGAAGGAACTCAGAAAACCATTTTGTTCAATCTTTCGGGGCATGGACTGGTAGATATGTCGGCTTATGATCAGTATCTTGCCGGTGATTTAATCAACTACTCTCTTTCTCAGGAAGATATTGACAAAAACATAGATCTACTTGAAAAGTTAGCATGAAAACTGAGCTGATAATTCTATAAATCAAAAAAAAATAAAAGGTTCTGAATGATCAGAACCTTTTATCTTTCAATTAATTACGTTATTTTTCTACATTTAATATCTCTTCTTTTTCATAATCAATATGGGTAATCAGTCGTAATGAAGTGTCTTTAGTGAAATAACTCCAGCCCCAATTGAAAAAGATAACTATCTTATTACGAACACTTAATATCAACATTAGATGTAAAAACATCCAAACATACCATGCCAACGGCCCTTTGAATTTCCAGAAAGGAAACTCTACAACGGCTTTATGTTTGCCCACAGTAGCCATCATTCCCAAATCATTATATTCGTATTCCTTAAGCTTGTTTTCTTTGTTTTTCAATACTTTTAAAATATTCTTACCAAGATTTTTCCCCTGATTGATAGCCACATTGGCCACCTGAGGATGTCCGTTCGGGTATTTTGGAGTTTCCATATACGCAATGTCGCCCAACGCATAAATATTATCAAAACTCTTAAGTTTATTAAATCGGTCGACAATGTAACGGTTGCGCACGATATCTTCCTGTTTGAGTCCATCTATTATATTTCCGGTAACTCCGGCTGCCCAAATCACATTTTTTGTCGGAATTTTCTCCCCATTATTGAGGGTTGCTATGTTTCCATCGTAGGATGTCAACAAAGTTTCGGTTCTAACAATAACACCTAATTCCTTGAGATACTTACCTGAAGCTTCTTTCGAAACATCGCTCATATTATTCAATGTACTTTTACTTCCCTCAAGCAAAATTATATTGAATTTCGAAAAATCAATATTGTGATAGTCTTTGGGTAATACATTGTTTTTAAGCTCGGCAAATGCTCCCGATAATTCCACACCAGTTGGGCCACCACCTACAATGATTATATTCATCCACGCTTGCTTATCTTCAGGGCGTGCAAATATCTCTTTCTCGAAACTAAAAAGAATTTTATTTCTGATCTCAATGGATTCCTGTGTTGTTTTCATCGAGAAAGCATGTTCACTCATCTCCTTATTCCCAAAAAAGTTTGTTTTACAGCCAGTTGCAATTATCAAATGATCGTAAGAGACAGTTCTGTCATAAGCCGTCATCAATTTATTTTCCTCAGGAATAATTTTAATAATATCGGCCATTCTGAAATCTATGTTTTTGTTATTCTGAAAAATTTTGCGGAATGGGAACGAAATACTTGATGGTTCGAGCCTTCCGCTGGCTACCTGATAAAAAAGCGGCTGGAACTGATGATGATTCTGTTTGTCAACTAAAACAACCTTTAATTCGGATTTACGCAATGTTTTGGCCAATTGTAAGCCGGCAAAACCTCCACCAATAATAACAACTCTATCTCCTTTTTTAAACCCTGATAAACTCATATCTGTAACTAATTAATAATTTATACAAACTGAACAAATTATAAAACATAAAGTTGAGAATAAAAGAATTTTTTCTTTAATTGAACTTCTGTTTATTGTTTTAATTCTGAAAAAGAATAAAAACACGGTATATGAAATAATATATTTATCTTTGCAAAAGAATAGCAAGCCGGTTTGTCGCCTTATTTTATTGATAAGGAGGAAAGTCCGGGCAACAAAGAGCACCATATTTCTTAACGGGAAGCTGTTCGCGAGAGCAGAGTAGTGTAACAGAAAATAACCGCTCCACAAACACTTTAGCTTTGTTTCCTCTCCGTATGGAAAGGAAATCAAGAGCTTGTGGATTTGGAGTAAGGGTGAAAAGGCGGGGTAAGAGCCCACCGGTACTATTGGTGACAATGGTAGCCGTACACCTTATGGGTTGCAAGATCATGTATACCGGCGTATGTAGGATGGCTCGTCCGATGCCGGGGGGTAGATTGCTGGAGACACAGGGCGACTTGTGTACTAGATAAATGACAAACACTTTGTTTCGGCAAAGAACAGAACCCGGCTTACAGGCTTGCTGTTTTTTTATACATCTTATTCTAAATGCTTGATTTTTATGTTTAAGTTTATCACCTTTTTTACCGATATTTATAAATTTATGCGCTTTGATATATGGCGCATAACTGAATATGAATTATCTCGTACAAGGCGGTTTCTTTATCGTTTGGTGAAAATAGTAATACTTGCCACCAGAGGATTTATTAAAGATAGGTTAAACGTAAAAGCCTCGGCCCTCACTTATTCCATTCTTTTTGCTTTAGTTCCAATGGTTGCACTGATAATTGCTATTGGAAAAGGTTTTGGTGTAGAGGAGCTTATCGAAAAATGGCTTCAGGACTCGTTTGTGGCACAGGCCGATATGATACCGACTGTAATGGAATTTGTAAAGCGATATCTCGAAACAACGCAGGGAGGTCTTTTTATAGGTGTTGGAATCGGGATTCTTTTGTACTCTGTTATGAACTTCTTTATGCAGGTGGAACTTGCTTTCAACGAAATATGGCAGGTGAAAAAATCACGATCTGTTATCAACCAGTTCACTATGTACTTTTCATCAATGTTTATCATTCCGATTCTCATTGCAACTTCAAGTGGATTATCCATTTATGTCAATACTGTTCTTACCGAATCTTTTCTGTATAGTTTGTTGAGTCCTATTTTGCGGTTCGGTGTTTATTTTGCGCCATATTTTATCAATTGGGTTATTTTTACGATCATGTATCTGGTGATTCCCAACACAAAGGTAAAATTTGTAAATGCAATGATAGCCGGCATAATAGCTGGTTCTGCATTTCAGATTTTTCAGATTTTATACATCAACGGTCAGGTCTATCTCTCGCGTTACAATGTGGTCTACGGAAGCTTTGCAGCTATCCCGCTTTTGCTTTTATGGATTCAGATTTCCTGCCTCATTGTATTGTTAGGAGCTGAAATTTCTTATGCTTCTCAAAATATTCAGAATTATGAATACGAAATCGATTCCAGAGATATCAGTCATCGCTATAAAAACTTCCTTTCACTTTTTATTACTTATGTTATTGTAAAACAATACGAATCGCAATCACCTCCATTGTCATCAAACCAGATTGCAGCAGAATACAGATTACCCATTAGACTAGTAAATAATATTCTCTCCAAACTTACTGAAGCCAATGTTTTGATTGAGGTATTTTATGATGCAAAACGACTGAAAACCTACCAACCTGCCATCGACATTCATCAGCTGACAATAAATTTATTGTTCGATAAACTTGAATCGCATGGTTCCGAAAACTTTTTGACGAACAAAAATGAACTGCTCGACACTTTTTGGCATAAAACAAACGAAATTAGACAAAAATCGGAATTAATGGCAGAAAAAATATTAATAAAAGATATTTAATAATTTAAATTCTGAGAAACAATACATTTATCTGTATATCTGAATTTTAAATAAATACTCTTTTTCAACAGGCTTAAACAAAATACGCTTCGGGTAATATCGGAGCGTTTTTTGTATAAAACAATCGCACTAATAATTAACGTAGCTCAGACATTTCCAAATAAAAATAAGTATCTTTGTCGGTATTTTTTTCAAAATACACTGACAGGTAAAAAATAAAACATAACTAATATATCATGGGATTTAATGACGTTTTAAAGAAATTTTTCGGTAACAAAGCTCAACGTGACCTCAAAGAAATAGAACCATATGTAGAAAAAGTAAAACTAGCCTATGCGTCTATTAAAAACTTATCGAACGATGAATTAAGAGCAAAATCAGAAGCTCTGAAACAACAAATCAAGGAGTTTGTTGCTCCTGAAATTGCAAGGATAGCTGAACTAAAGGCATCTATTGAAGATGTCGAAATTAATCTTCGCGAAAAAATATATGCCGAAGTTGATAAACTTGAAAAAGAAGTAACCGGGAAATACGAAGTCGTATTGGAAGAAATTCTTCCGGATGCATTTGCTATCGTTAAAGATACTGCCCGCCGTTTAAATGAAAATGCCGAAATTATTGTAACTGCTACCGATTTCGATCGCGACTTAGCTACAAAATACGATTTTGTATTTATACAGGGCGATAAAGCACATTATAAAAACCAGTGGACTGCCGGCGGAAACCTTATTAAATGGGAAATGGTACATTACGATGTACAGTTGTTTGGTGGTGTTGTGTTGCACAAAGGCAAAATTTCTGAAATGGCAACCGGTGAAGGTAAAACTTTGGTAGCTACCTTACCAGTATTCCTTAATGCATTGACTCACAATGGAGTTCATGTTGTTACAGTCAACGATTATTTGTCGAAACGTGACTCGGAATGGATGGGACCACTTTATATGTTCCATGGCTTATCGGTCGATTGCATTGACAAGCACCGTCCTAACTCCGAAGAACGCCGACAGGCATATATGGCTGATATCACATTTGGTACTAACAACGAATTTGGTTTTGATTATCTGCGCGATAACATGGCTACAAGTCCGGCCGACCTGGTGCAAAGGAAACATAATTACGCTATCGTGGATGAGGTAGATTCTGTATTGATTGATGATGCACGAACTCCTTTGATTATTTCGGGTCCTGTGCCTAAAGGCGATGACCAACTTTTCGAAGAATTACGCCCAAAAGTAGAAAGACTTGTAAATACCCAGAAATCATTGGCAACCAAATACCTGGCCGATGCCCGCAATTTATTAAAATCGGAAGACAAAAAGCAGCAAGAAGAAGGTGCTCTTGCGTTGTTCCGTTCATACAAAGGAATGCCCAACAACAAACCTTTGATTAAATTCCTAAGCGAACAAGGTATCAAAGCTCAGTTACTTAAAACTGAGGAGTTTTATATGCAGGAAAACAACCGAAATATGCATATTGCTACTGATCCTTTGTATTTTGTTATCGACGAAAAAAATAAATCAATCGAACTTACCGATAAAGGTATTGATCTGATTACTGATGATAGTGAAGATGCTCAGTTCTTTATTTTGCCCGATGTAGGAAGTTTAGTTGCTGATATCGAAAAAGACAATACTTTAACTCTGGAAGAACGTCAAAATAAGAAAGACGAGATTAATCAGAATTATGCAATTAAATCTGAACGTGTACATACTATAAATCAATTACTTAAAGCTTATTCTTTATTCGAAAAAGATATAGAATACGTTGTGATTGAAAACAAAGTAAAAATTGTTGACGAACAAACCGGTCGTATCATGGAAGGTCGTCGGTATTCGGATGGCTTACATCAGGCGATCGAAGCCAAAGAACGTGTGACTATTGAAGCTGCCACACAAACATTTGCAACAATTACATTGCAGAATTACTTCCGTATGTATCACAAACTGTCAGGAATGACCGGTACGGCAGAAACAGAAGCAGGTGAGTTATGGGACATCTACAAACTTGATGTAGTGGTAATCCCTACCAATCGTCCTATTTCACGAAACGATATGGAGGATCGTGTTTTCAAAACAAAACGTGAGAAATACCAGGCTGTAATCGAGGAAATTGATAAACTTGTGGCTGCCGGACGGCCGGTGTTAGTCGGAACTACTTCGGTGGAAATTTCGGAATTACTTAGCCGAATGCTGAACGGGCGAAAAATAAAACACAACGTGCTGAATGCCAAGTTACACCAACGTGAAGCTGACATTGTGGCCGAAGCTGGTCAAAAAGGAATAGTAACCATTGCTACCAACATGGCTGGTCGTGGTACCGATATTAAACTTACTCAGGAAGTGAAAGATGCTGGAGGTTTGGCTATTTTAGGTACCGAACGCCACGAAAGCCGTCGTGTCGACCGCCAGTTGCGCGGACGTGCCGGACGTCAGGGCGATCCGGGATCTTCTGTTTTCTACGTTTCGCTCGAAGATGAATTAATGCGTTTATTTGGTTCCGAACGTATTTCGGGTATAATGGATAAACTTGGTTTCGAAGAAGGTGAAATGATTGAACACTCCATGATCTCTAAATCAATTGAACGTGCGCAGAAAAAAGTAGAAGAAAATAACTTTGGCATACGTAAACGACTTCTCGAATATGATGATGTGATGAATTCTCAGCGTGAAGTCATTTACAGTAAACGTTTACACGCACTTATGGGTGAGCGTATTGGAGTTGATATCACCAATATGATATATGATGTTGCTGAGAGTACGGTAGAGAGCGCAAAAAACAGTAACGACTTCGATTTATTGAACGAAGACCTGCTTAAAGTTTATGCAATGGAAGCTCCATTCGATAGGGATACTTTTTCGTCAACAAGAAGCGGTGAACTTGTACATCAGGTAGCCGAAGCAGCTTTAGCCACTTTTAAACGTAAAATGGATAAATTAGCAGGTGTAGCATATCCTGTAATCAAACAAGTTTACGAGAAACAAGGTCAACAATACGAAAACATACTTGTTCCTGTGACTGACGGAAAGCGTGTTTTTAATGTAACAACGCATCTTAAAACAGCCTACGATACTCAAGCCAAGGAGGTTATAAAATCATTTGAGAAACAAACATTACTTTATGTAATCGATGATGAATGGAAAGAACACCTCCGTCAGCTGGATGAACTGAGAAATTCAGTTCAAAATGCAAGTTATGAACAGAAAGATCCGCTATTGATATATAAATTAGAATCTTATGGATTGTTCAAAGAAATGATCGATGCCATGAACCGTAAGGTATTGTCGATTTTAATGCGCGGTCAAATTCCAATCCGGGAACCCGAACAAGTAAGAGAAGCACGCCCGACACAAAGAATGGATTTAAGTCGGTTAAGAACGCAAAAAGACGAAATTTCGAGCAATAGATCGGCTTCACAAGATCCAACTAAACAGGATACGCGCGAATTACAACGCAGCGAACCAATCCGCGTAGAGAAAAAGGTAGGTAGAAATGATTTGTGCCCTTGCGGAAGCGGAAAGAAATATAAGAATTGTCATGGTGCAAACTAATTCATAATCAAAAGGCTAAAAATTGAAATGTAATAGTTACTTTTCAATTTTTAGCTTTGTTTTTCAACTCACTATATAGATATTATTATGCTTTTAAACTATATTACATGGAATGTCGACCCTGAATTATTCAGTATAGGTTCCCTCACTGTTCGTTGGTACGGTCTGTTGTGGGCTATTGGGATCTGGCTGGCTTTAGTTGTAGTTCAGAAACTTTATAAAAACGAAAAATTACCAGATGTTTGGATAGATAAACTATTCATGTATACTGTAATAGGAACTATTGTTGGAGCCCGTTTAGGCCATTGTTTCTTTTACGAATGGAAGCCACTTACTGAACCGGTTAGCTTTCTTGGCATCACATTTAACTACGGTAATCATTATCTTTCGCATCCATGGGAATTGTTATATGTATGGAGAGGCGGTTTAGCGAGTCATGGAGGCGCTATTGGAATTCTGATATCAACATACCTCTACGATAAAAATGTATCAAAAAAAGGATTTATATGGGTGCTAGACCGCTTGGTAATAGGCGCTGCTCTTACAGGTGCGGCCATTCGTCTCGGTAACCTAATGAATTCTGAAATTTATGGTAGTGCAACATTGCTTCCCTGGGGCTTTATCTTTGTTCGCGATGGACAGACCGAACCGATGCATCCAACACAGATTTACGAAATGCTTTATTGCCTTGTTACATTCGGCATTACATGGTGGTTATACTGGAACAAACAAGCCTTTAAAAAGACAGGTTTAATATTTGGAGTGTTTTTAATCGGTATTTTTGGAACCCGCTTTCTGCTTGAATTTATAAAATTGAATCAGGAGGCTTTTGAATCAGGTATGTTGCTAAATATGGGGCAAGTACTAAGTATACCTTTTATAATTTGGGGCATCTGGCTGATTGTTAAAAGCTCGAAAACAATTCCTGTTACTAAATAATTTTTGATTTAAAGTATCATTAAAATACTTATTATGAGCAATAAGAAAAGTATTTCCGACTATACCAAGGTAAAACCTTACAACGAAAGTGAGGATAAAACTCCGCAATTGTCGAGAATGTTTAATACTATCTCGGGGCAATACGACAAATTTAATGATATTATGTCGTGGGGCATGGCACGTATTTGGCGAAAAAGAGCGCTAAATACTTTAAAACCTTACGATCCAAAACAAATCATCGATATAGCCACCGGGACGGGTGATGTAGGGATAAAAGCTTTCAAATATCTTCAACCTGAGCATGTTACAGGAGTGGATATTTCCGATAAGATGATGGAAATTGGTACTAAAAAAGTAGAAAAAGCAGGACTTACGGGCAAAATTCATTTTGAAATTCAGGATTGCGCTTCGCTTACTTTCCCGAATGATTACTTCGATGCAGCTACTATTTCCTTTGGGATTCGTAATTTCGAACGATTGAATGAAAGTTTGCAGCAGATTTACAGGGTTTTAAGACCAGGTGGACATCTACTGATTATTGAGATGAATGAGCCTCAAAAAGGCTTCTTACTCAAAGCATATCAGCTGTATACCCGTGTTTTTGTTCGTATGACATCAAAATATCTTTCGACTGACAGCAGGGCCTACGATTATTTAACTGCTTCGATGCACGCTTTCCCGAATGGCAAAAACCTGATTGCTATTTTACAGCAAAATAACTTTAAATTGATTAAATACCGCAGTTTTACCTTTGGTGTATGCAGCATGTATCTTGTTGAAAAACAATAAATTATATTTATTGTTTTGTCTTTCATCAAATTTAGTTGTCAAGCTTCATCTTAGCATTTTTCTGTAAAATTAAAATGGCATAGATTCTAAATCTCAAGCTTGCCTATAATATCATTCACATCATTGTAATTGTGACGCTGAAGATATTCATCAATTCCATCTAAAACACTCATTGTTACTGTAGGATCGATGAAGTTGGCAGTCCCAATCTGTATAGCGGTAGCACCAGCCAACAAAAACTCAATAGCATCCGTAGCATTCATTATTCCACCCATTCCAACTACAGGAACTTTGACTGCCTGAGCCACTTGCCAGACCATTCGAAGTGCAATTGGTTTCACTGCGGGCCCCGATAATCCACCTGTAATTGTCGAAAGTACCGGCTTTCTTTGCTCTGCATTGATTGCCATTCCTAAAAGCGTATTAATCAATGATATAGAATCAGCTCCTTCTGACTCAACAGCTAAAGCTATCTCTGCAATATCCGTTACATTTGGCGAAAGCTTAACCATTAGTTCATTTTTATAGACCATTCGCACAGCCTTAACTACCTGAGCAGCAGACAAACAACTTGTTCCAAAAGCCATTCCACCTTCTTTTACATTCGGACACGAAATATTTAATTCAATTCCGGGCACATTTGGTAAATCATTTAACTTTTCGGCAGTTATAATGTAGTCTTCAATGGTAGAACCAGACACATTCACAAATATACTTGTATCGAAATCCTTTACAGTTGGATAAATGTGGTCAATAAAATAGTCAACACCTTTATTTTGCAGTCCCACAGCATTTAACATGCCTGAAGGAGTCTCGGCCATACGTGGATAAGGGTTGCCCTGACGTTCGCGAATAGTAGTACCTTTCACAATTATACCTCCAATTCGCGATATATCAACAAAGTCTAAATACTCGGTACCATAGCCAAAAGTTCCCGATGCAGTCATCACCGGATTTTTCAAATGTAATTTACCTAATTTTACTTTTAAATTTGCCATTTTAGTTTTGTAATATTAAAGACCGGTCCTTCGGTACAAACACATAAATTTCCTTCGGTGGTATCCGTCACGCAACATAAACACGCCCCAATTCCACAGGCCATTGTGTTTTCTAAAGAAACTTCGCAAAATACATTATTTTTAAGCGCATAGGACGCCACAGCTTTCATCATAGGCGTCGGCCCACAGGAGTAAATATAATCGAAATTTGAAGCTCTGAGTACCGAATGTTGGGTAACAAAACCCTTTTCTCCATGCGTACCATCTTCGGTAGTAGTGTAAACTTTTCCGAATTGATCAAATTCACAAAGTTGCAGTAAATTGTCTTTTGATCTGCCTCCGAGCAAAAAATTACATTGATAACCTTTTTTGTGTAAGTATGCACCCCAGAAAAGCAAAGGAGCAATACCAACTCCACCACCAATCATTAGGATATTTGCATCTTTTTCATGAGGTAATGTAAAACTGTTGCCAAGCGGTAAAATCAGGTTGATAAGATCACCCTTATTCAGTGTTGACAATTTAGCGGTTCCTGCGCCTGCTATTTGCACCAAAAGCCAAAGTTCATTGGTACTATAATCAACATAATTTATCGAAATTGGACGCCTTAAAAAGGTGGTGGGTGCATTATCTACCCGAACTTCAACAAATTGGCCGGGTAGCATTTCCGGTAACTGTTCTTTCGAGGTCAGAATCAGTAGATAATATTGACTGTTAAGTGTTTTATTTTCCTTTACAATCAAATCGAGTATGAATTTCTTCATTTGTTGTTGTATTATTTGTGTATCAGCGAGATATAATAGCTGAATGGCTAATAAAATGGAGATTATAATTTAAGCAAAAGTACACAAATATCCCGATATCTCAAAACCTGAAGACGCATGACAAAAGCCATTTTACAGCAATACAATAAAAAATGCAAGTGCAAAAAAGTTATTCTGATAACAGAGCGTCAAAATAAAAGAGGTATTATAGTCAATCAACCAACTATTTCATTAAAATAAATATCCTGCTTATGAAAAAAAATCATAGGAATGATTCATTTCCTTTGCCTAATCACAACAAAACATTTGAAATGCCCACATTCATTTTATGTCCCCTCTTATCTGTTCGAACTAAATTCCTCAAAAGTATTGTCGGTATAATAAATAATTATTCTTTTCACGCTCCTGGGTGGTTCAACTTTTAAGTTCAGGTCTTGAGCAGGGGCTACCGAAGGTAAAATTTGAGAAAGCGCTGACTGAACATCTGCTTTTTTTTGGTTGATATCAAAAACAGAATCATTTTTAGAGCTAATTTTTGTGCCGTAATCATCTGATTTCAATTGATTTTCTTCAATAGAATCGAACAAAGTAGGCGTCTGAGAATGCTTTTCCTGACGATACATAGTCCCACTGTCCAAAATAAGCCATTCTGGATTGATTGTACGGAAGCGGTTCATGATTTTTTTTAATACATCAAGACTGGGTTTGTTCCTTCCGTTAAGAATATGAGATAAGGTAGAACCTTGTATACCGATCTCGGTAGCAAACTGAGCAGAGTTCAAATTTTCAACCTGCATAATTTTTTCAATTTTGTCCTTGTCGTCCATATTACATTATAGTTTTGTGAATAACTCTTGTTGTGAATTCTGCACAAAGATATGTGAAGTATTTCACATATGCAAATCAATTACATTTGTATATAAGTTACAAACATACATATACAAAAGTAAAACCTGTGTTTACAACCTGCACTCAACTAAATATTGATCAATTAACTGTTTTATAGATATATAATTCTGAATTTACTTATTAAATGACAGTTAAAGTGTAAATATAAATATAACTATTCAATACTACTGATAAACAGTATATTATATATAATAAATGTGTTTACATCTCATTAATGATTATATATTTTACATTGGTAATCATTCTATTGAATTATAAATTTAAAAAGTATTACTATTTTATTGAATTTAAGTAAATTATAAACTTTATTCTATGTATTTTATTTATGGTTAGTTTGTGTTTTCACGTAGATATAACTTTTGACTTTTGTAAAATATTTAGAACGTACGTTTGTGAATTGGCTACACAGGATAGCGATGTATTTTTGTGGATTGTCATTTATATTACAAATGTACTGATTCACTTTTATGAATTCTGAACTTAAAATCAAAGACATCCAATAATCGCTTTGTATCTTATGCAATGAAAGTTGTCAATAAAACTCACTTCTTTCTTTATACAAAAAAAACGAGCAAATGGAAAATCATGCTTATTGGGTAAAATCGAGATACGTCTGCCCTGTTCTACCAACAGGCAGGCTCACTTTTAACAACAGTCGTTTTAGGTTAAATGTCGACAGTTGACTTTACCCAACTCTGACATGATCGGAAGCTATAGAGAGTTTGCACAGCAGAAGTAGGTAATCAGAAGGATATTTATCAATAATAATTAGATGCTATAAAATTTAAAATGCAAAAAAAGCACAGTATATCTATGATATACTGTGCTTTACAACAAAAATAAGTCTATGAGATTTCAATAATTAAAATAATATGCCATGTTATCCGGATTTATTTGAATTATAGAGCAAAAAAAAGAGTCCGAATTTACAATCCGGACTCTTAAAATTTCAATAGGCAATCTATTCGTTTGCTGAAGGCAAATTAGCCAATTCCTGATCGACCAAAATGCGACCACAATATTCGCAAACGATAATTTTTTTACGAAGTCGGATGTCTAATCTACGCTGTGCAGGAATTTTATTGAAACATCCCCCACAAGCATCGCGCTGCACATAAACTACAGCCAAGCCGTTGCGCGCATTTTTACGAATACGTTTAAAAGCAGCAACTAATCGTGGTTCGATCATCGATTCGATATGTTTAGCTTCTTCGCGTAATTTTTCTTCTTCCTGTTTAGTTTCAGCAACAATTTCGTTTAGCTCGCCTTTCTTTTGATCTAAATCAAGTTTACGTTCGGCCAATTGATCGATTGTTGCTTTCTGTTCAGCAGTCTTAATTTCTTTTGAAGCAGTGAACTCACGAATTCTCTTTTCGCACAACTCAATTTCTAAAGTTTGGAATTCAATTTCTTTAGACAAGTTATCGTATTCCCTGTTATTCCGAACGTTTTCTTGTTGTTCTTTATAACGATTAATTTTTATACGGGCTTCTTCTATTTCGAATTTTTTACTTGAAATTGTAGATTGAATTTCAGCAATCTCAGACTCAAAATGTTCGAGACGAGTATTCAACCCAATTATTTCGTCTTCTAAGTCTTGTACTTCGAGTGGTAATTCTCCGCGAAGAATTTTTATTTCATCAATTTTTGAAACAACTTTTTGAAGATCGTACAAAGCAAATAGTTTTTCTTCAACGGTAATTTCTTTTTCTGCTTTAGTTTCTGTAGCCATACTGATTACAAATAATTTATGGGATTTGTTTTAATATCTGAAATTTGGACTGCAAATGTAGGCATTTTTTTTGTAATTATCTCATAAAAAATGTCTTTTGTGAATTGTTCGCTTTCATAATGACCAATATCAGCAATGATGATACGATTTTCAGCTTCAAAAAATTCGTGATATTTAAAATCACCCGAAATGAAAATATCTGCTTCGGCTGCGATGGCAGCATGTAGCAGCGAACTCCCCGAGCCACCGCACAGTGCCACTTTTTTTATTTTTCGGTTAAGTAACTTTGTATGACGGATGACATCAACGCTGAAAACCGTTTTGATTTTTCTAAGAAACTCTGGTTCATTTTCGGCTTCAGGCAACTCTGCTATCACCCCCATTCCTACTCCATTCCACTCATTTTGAAGTTGATAAATATCGTATGCAGGCTCTTCGTAAGGATGTGAGCTTAAAAGTGCTTCGATCACTTTCGCTTTCAGGAAAGCAGGAAGAATTACTTCGATTCTGACTTCTTTTTCGGTATGAAGTTCACCTGGTTTACCCACAAATGGATTTGCCTGGTCGCCAGCTCTGAAAGTTCCCAAACCGTCACTGTTGAAGCTACAAGCATCGTAATTACCAATCGTTCCAGCCCCTGCCGCAAACAGAGCATCTCGCAAACTAAAAGCATGAAGCTGGGGGACAAAAGTTACTAATTTAAGCAACACACCCTCTTTCGGAATAAGTACCTGCTTATTTATCAGCCCAAGTTTATCGGCCATTCGGCCACTCACTCCATTTATCACGTTATCGATATTTGTGTGAGCAGTATAAATAGCAATATCATACTTAATCGCTTTTATTACTGAACGTTGAACATCAGTACTTCCGGTTATTTTTTTTAAACCGCCAAAAATAAGCGGATGATGTGAGACAATCAGGTTAAAATTACCGGCTATTGCTTCATCTATCACAGCCTCAGTAATATCAATCGTAATAAGTACGCCCTGCACTTCCATGCTGCCGTCGCCAATTAAAAGACCTACATTATCGTAGCTTTCTTTTAACACAAGAGGCGCTTCGGCTTCAATTAAATGAGTTACAGCGTGTACATTCATACTTAAATTTTTACTTGAACTGAGAGATAATAATAGTAGTTTTTCAATTTAAGCGTTGACTACTTCTTCTTTTTCAGTTGATTTTTCAATTGCTACAAAAGTTGTAAAATTACTATTAATCAAAATATTATACCACGAAATCAGCTTACGAATATCGCTTGGATAGACACGTTCGCGATCGTATTCAGGAAGAATTTCGGCCATATATTTTCGTAATACATCGTTATCAGCTTTGGCATCGACCGAACATTTTTCCCCATTTTCTTTTGCCTTTACTTTTTCGAACACTTCAGCCAAAGGCACTTCCTCGGCTTCTGTGAAAATTGCAATATCTGATAATGAAACTACTTTGTCTTTTGTATAGGCAGGAATACGTTTACCATCAATCAAAGATTCAACAATTAACATGTTTTTTCCTTGCGAAACCAATTTAAAAAGTCCGGGTTTTCCGGAAACTGAAAGAATTTCTTTTAACATAACTTATTTATTATTTCTTTTCTTACTTATTGGTTAGTGAATTAAGCACTTTAGAATAAGTAATGAATTAGCGATTGAAAAAAATTATTTTTGAACCGACAAAAATAGTGTTTTTTTCTGTTTGAGCAATTATTAGTTACAAATGTATTGAAAAACCCTAATCAAGTAGCTCTAAATGAATCTTTTTAATTCATTTAATTTTATTTTTCCCTCATAAATTGCCTTCCCGGTAATTACCGCCACAATTCCTGCTTCGTTGAGCAAATCAATATCGTTGATAGAGCTTACTCCACCACTTGCAATTAAGTACATTTCAGGTGCCTGGCTTATCATTTTTTTATATAATTCGATGGCAGGTCCCTGCAACATTCCATCCTTACTAATATCGGTACAAATTACTTTTGATATTCCTAAAGACATATAGTTCAGCACAAAAGGCATCAATTCAATTTGTGTAGTTTCGGTCCAGCCACCAACAGCAATTTTTTCATCTTTTACATCGGCACCAAGAATTATTTTTTCGGCTCCGTATTTTTCAATCCAGGAAATAAACGTATCGCGATTTCGAACAGCTACGCTCCCACCCGTCACCATTTTTGCTCCTGATTCAAAGGCAATTCGCAAATCATCATCCGATTTGAGTCCCCCTCCGAAATCAACAATCAGATTTGTTTTGGATGCTATTTGCTCCAGCACTTTATGATTCACAATATGCTGTGCTTTTGCTCCATCAAGGTCAACTAAATGCAAACGGCGAATTCCTGCGTCGGCAAACATCCTAGCTACCTCGAGCGGATTTTCGTTATAAACTATTTTCTGATTATAATCGCCCTGCGAAAGACGAACACATTTTCCATCGATTAAGTCGATGGCCGGAATAATTTCAATCACTGTTAATCTGTTTTTATATACTTGTAAATATTCTTTTTTGAGTAATAGTTATCGTATAATATTTCACTATCTATTTTAAATTCAATTATTAAACCCAAATAATCAGCAATAAAAAATATGTAAAATACTGAGCTTGTAATAAAATCTGAATTTTTATTTATCAACTAAAACCACCAAAGTAATAAAGCTACCACCACCAAAGCAGGAAGCATATTCATAATCCTCAGTTTCTTAATTTCCAATATATTAATTCCTAATCCTATAAGCAATATTCCACCAACGCTTGTAAGCCCCTGAATAATTTCCGGAGTAAAAAACCGGCCTGCATACATGGCTATCAGGGTAAGAATAGCCTGGAAAATAAACAACGGAACAGCCGAAATGATGACTCCAAAACCAAAAGCAGACGCCAGAAGTATAGATGAGAAAAAATCCATTAACGATTTGGTAAACAATAAATCAGATGAACCTCCTGTACCTTCCTGGATCGTACCAAGAATGGTCATCGATCCGATACAGAACAAAAGGAAGGCGGTAATGAGACCTTCGGAAAATTTATCGCTTCCGATACGAAACTTATTTTTCAGATATTCACTCAACTTTTCAGCTCCAGCTTCGATATTGAGCCATTCGCCCAACAAAGATCCCAAAGCCATGCTGGCCACCACTATTAAAATATGATCCATTTTTACCACCATAGAAATACCTATGGCCAAAGTAAATAAACCTACTGCCTGAAAATAAATTGTGGTAATTCGTTGAGGCATATTTTTTTTCAACAATAAACCTATAGCTCCTCCTACAATAACGGCAGCTGTATTTACAAGTGTTCCTATCATTTCTATTTATGATTTTCAGATATATTTCAGTTACAAAAGTAATAAAATTTAGTAAATTAGCTGCCATCACAAGGTCTGCGAAATACCGGCAAAGAAAAAATCGCAGCAAAAATCGCAAGTTATGATTCAATACTTCATCGGCTATTTAAATATCAAATTCTTTATTCTAAAATTACAAAGAGGACAAAACGCCTGCGTTTACAGACCTAGAGATGTATTATAAACGATATATTTCACAAATTTATACTGCGTTGTTACATCAAATTGGCACATAATATTTCAATTCATAACACTGCATAAAACCGTAGATTTTTATTTGAAATTTTTATTGCATTTCACAAATTGTTTACTAACTTAGCATTTGAAAAAATCAAACAAAAACAACATTTAACAGGCTTTCTGAAAGAATTTTAACTCTCAGGTTCTTTTCTGATCTATAAGTAAAAAAAGTGTATGGTATCATTTCTATATCGTATTGCACAGGTCTACTATCAAAAATTCGACTCAGAGATAAGCCGTTTCACATTCGTTTTCCCCAATCGCAGAGCAGGCATTTTTTTCAGGTATTATTTATCGACAATCACAGATAAACCTGTTTTTTCGCCAGAAATACTTACCATTGACGAATGTTTCGCATCCGCTTCCAATTATCAGTTGGCCGACCGGCTCAGTAATTTATTCAAAATCTATAAGATATACAAAGAGCTTAGCAAGAGTGATGAAAGTTTTGATTCATTTGTTTTTTGGGGCGAAATGTTACTCAACGACTTTGAGGATATTGACAAATACAAAGTAGATGCCCGTCAGTTATTCACCAACATTACTGAATTGAAGGAGATTGATCAACTTTTCAACGTCTTCAGCGAAAAACAACTGGAAGCCATTCGCCAATTTTGGAAAAATTTTGTTCCGGTTGTTGAAGGTAAAACGTCCGAGGAATTTATTTCGATATGGAAGATTTTATACCCTGTTTATGAGCAATTTCATACCGAACTAAAGGCTGAAGGAACTGCTACTGAAGGAATGATTTGCAGAGATGTAGTGGAAAGGCTGAATAATCGCTCTGAAATAGAAGCATGGAACGACAAGCAATTCGTTTTTATAGGCTTTAATGCGCTTAACCCTTGCGAGAAAAGCCTGATGAGTGCACTACAAAAGCGGGGACAAGCCGATTTTTACTGGGATTACGAAGCAAACGAACTGAGAGATGTTAACAATCCGGCTTCGTATTTCTTCGCGGAAAACACTTCTATCTTTCCTTCAAAACTCAGTATTGAACCGATAGTAGCATCTATTAACGAGAAAGATGTTCAATTGATTGCTGTACCATCGGCTGTGGGGCAAACACGGCAAGTTTATTCAATACTCAATAATTTATACCCCGAAACCGAACAAAGCACAAGCTGGATTGACACAGCAGTTGTATTGCCGGACGAAAACTTATTGGTTCCATTGCTTCATGCCATACCTGAGCAAATTCGGAAAGTGAATGTTACAATGGGCTATCCGATGAACGTAACCCCTGTTTCCGGATTGATTGAGCATATATTTGACCTGCAAAAACGACTACATGTTTCGGGCGAGAAAACCGCTTTCTATTTTCAATCGGTGATGAATATAATTAATCATCAATATATTACATTGCTTGCAGATAATGAAGTAAAAGCAATCAGCAGTAAAATGATTCGTTACAACTGGGTGTATGTAAATGCCGATGAACTGAAAACCAACAAATTACTATCTACAATTTTCACTCCTCAAACCGATCCGAAGACATTTTTGAGTTACCTGCTCGATATAATGAATTTATTGCAAACAGGCTGGAAAAACCTCGCAGATGCATCTCCGAAATTTAGTTTAGAATCTGATTTTCTGTATCAATACTATACAACAATCAACCGCATCGATGGAATTATTAAAAATCTACCTGAAGTGATTGATTTGAGCATTGATACACTAATGAAACTGATAAGGCAGCTGACAAGTGGCATTACTATTCCATTCGTCGGAGAGCCACTCGAAGGTTTGCAGATCATGGGAGTGCTTGAAACCAGAGGCATCGATTTCGACAACCTGATTATCACCTCATTCAACGAAGGTGTTTATCCAAAGAAAAATGCATCGAATAGTTTTATACCTTATAACTTACGACGTGGCTTCAACTTACCCACTTTCGAACATCAGGATGCCATTACTTCATATAACTTTTACAGACTTATACACAGAGCCAAACGCATTTTTTTCCTTTACGATTCCAGAACCGAAGGAATGCAAACCGGTGAAATAAGCAGATTTATATATCAGTTGATCTATCATTACGGTGTTGATATAAAAAAGAAAAATATTAACTTCGATATTTCATTTGGTGGTGCAAAGGTGATTCAGATTAGCAAAACGCCTGCGATAATGAAAAAACTGGAAACATTCACCTCTGAAGATGAGAATGCTTCGGCTTTATCGGCAAGTTCAATAAAAACCTACATCGATTGTCCCCTACAGTTTTACCTCTCCAGAGTTGAAAAGCTCGAGCAAACTGATGAAATAAAGGAAACCATTGAAGATGATATGTTTGGTAATCTTTTTCATGCCACTATGGAATATCTGTATCAACCCTTCAAAGGGAAAATAATGCAAAGCAGTGATTTTGATGAAATAATTGCCAACCCATTATTAATAGAAAAACAGATAAAAAAGGCTTTCTGTGTAAAATACTTTAACAAAATCTTCGATGAGAATGTAACTATTGATGGAAATAATTTGCTGATTAGCCGGGTTATACATAAATATGTGAAGCAAGTATTGAAGACAGATAAAAAATATGCTCCTTTCAGATATATCGATGCTGAAAAAAGATGTAAAATGCGCTTCCCCATTTCAAAAGGCGAAGTTAATTTAAAAGGCTTTATCGACAGAATAGATGAAAAAGAAGGCAAAATAAGAATTCTCGACTATAAAACCGGAACCGGTAATCTTGAATTTAAAAGCTGGAGTGAAGTTTTTGAACACAATAACGATAAAAGGCCGAAATACGTATTACAAACTTTTCTGTACGGACTTTTCTATAAAAATGAAGCACAAGGAAAAATAATGATCCCGGGAATTTATTATATGAGGGATGTTTTTAAGGACAGTTTTGTCACAGAGTTGATTTACAAACCGGATAAACTGACAAAAAAGGTAGTTGATGATTTTTCGGAGTTCGAAGAAGAATTCACTTCGCATCTTACTGATTGCCTTGAAGAAATATTCGATCCTGCTGTTCCGTTTTTTCAAACAGCAAGTACAGAACCTTGTAAATACTGCTCTTACACGAGTATTTGCAATCGATAAATGTTGACAAAAAAAATTATGCATACAGAAATTGAACGTAAATTTTTAGTAAAAGGAGAGTTTAAACATTTGGCTAACAAGTCATACCGCATATCGCAAGGATATTTATCATCTGTAGCCGAACGCACTGTGCGCGTACGTATAAAAAACGATAAAGGATACATTACCGTAAAAGGCAAAAGCAATGCAAGTGGTACGAGTAGGTTTGAGTGGGAAAAAGAGATTGAATATACCGATGCGTGCCGTTTATTGGAACTTTGCGAGCAAGGCGTAATTGATAAAACCAGGTACGAAATTATTGTTGGAAATAAAATTTTTGAAGTTGATGAATTTCATGGAAGCAACGAAGGTTTGATTGTTGCCGAAATTGAATTAGCAACAGAGGATGAATTTTTTGAAAAGCCACATTGGTTGGGCCAGGAAGTAACGGGAAACAAGCACTACTACAATTCGTGGATAAGCAAAAACCCCTTTACAAAATGGAAAAAGTAAAAAAAACAGTTATAGAAAAATGAATTTCAACCCAAATAAATACATTTAACCCCAGAAAAAGGTTTTATTTCCCACTTTTTTGATTTTTGTGCAGATTCTTGTTTACTTTGCAGCGCAAAAAAAAAATGAAATATGGAAACAAAAACTTTTTCCTGAAAAATGAAAAAACACATGATAAAAAAAATTATTTTACTAATTATTGCCATTGTTGCAATACAGTTTACGG
Source organism: uncultured Paludibacter sp. (assembly GCA_963678465.1). Taxonomy (GTDB): domain Bacteria; phylum Bacteroidota; class Bacteroidia; order Bacteroidales; family Paludibacteraceae; genus Paludibacter. The sequence goes on along the minus strand of OY782858.1, from coordinate 871,054 downwards.
AGGCTCAGAATGAATTATTTCAAAAAAAGGAATATATTTTCAAAGGCGACACGCTCCGTTATCGAATTCTTTATCCGGAAAATTACAACAGCTCTTTGTCATATCCGCTTGTTGTTTTTCTGCACGGGGCAGGCGAACGTGGCAATGACAATGAAAAACAACTGACACACGGAGCAACATTGTTTACAAATTCTGTAAACAGAGCACAATATCCATCTATTGTTGTATTTCCACAATGCCCGCTAAATGAATATTGGGCGCCGGTAAAATCCAGAGACAATGGCTTCAGTTATGTAACTACAAAAAAAGCAACCGGACCTATGCAACTGGTTATACGGTTAATTGCCGATTTAAAAAAACACGAAGCAGTGGACAAAAGCAGAATTTATGTAACAGGTTTGTCGATGGGAGGCATGGGAACATTCGACTTAATTTGCCGCAAACCCAAAGATTTTGCTGCTGCAATGCCCATTTGCGGAGGCGTGAGTGTAGAACGTTTGAAAAATGTAAAACACATGCCAATACGCATTTATCATGGCACTGCCGATAATGTGGTTTCGCCCGAACATTCGAAAAATGCTTTTGCCGAATTGAAAGCCAATGGAGCCGAAAAAGTAGAATTGATTCTTTATCCCGAAGTAGGCCACAACAGCTGGACAAATGCATTTTCTTCGTCCGACTTTTTAAGCTGGATGTATTCAAAGCAACTGAAGTAATTTTAAGAACAGAAACTAACAAACAATTCAAAATAAAGAGCAAAGTGAAAAAAAACAGAAAAGGCAAGTTATTTTTTTAATAATTTGTGCAGTTTCAATTAACTTTGTAAACCTATTAAAAACAAAAAAAGACAATGGCAAAATTTAAAGGAGCAGTAGTGGTAAATACCGAACGATGCAAAGGATGCGACATCTGTGTTGTAGCCTGTCCATCGGCAGTTTTATCATTATCGAACGAAGCAAATTCAAAGGGTTTTAATTTTTCACATATGTCAGATCCGGAATCCTGTGTAGGCTGTGCGGCATGTGCATACGTTTGTCCCGATGCATGTATTACAGTGTATAAAGTTAAAGTTCAATAATCCTTATTGAATTAAAAATCAATTTACTAAAAACAACTTTTAAAAATGAATACAGACAAAAAACAAAATACAGAGGAAGTAAAGTTGATGAAAGGCAATGAAGCAATTGCTCACGCTGCTATCCGTTGTGGATGCGATGGCTATTTTGGATACCCAATTACACCACAGTCCGAAATAATGGAAACGCTTATGGAACTTGAACCCTGGAACACCACCGGAATGGTAGTGCTACAAGCCGAAAGCGAAACAGCATCCATCAACATGGTGTATGGAGCTGCCGGTTGTGGTAAAAAATCAATGACATCCTCATCGAGTCCGGGTGTAAGTCTTATGCAGGAAGGCATTTCGTACATGGTAGGCGCCGAGTTACCCTGTGTTATTGTGAATGTAATGCGAGGAGGTCCCGGCCTGGGAACTATTCAGCCAAGTCAGGCCGACTATTTTCAAACAGTAAAAGGCGGAGGACATGGCGATTACAAATTGATTACCCTTGCTCCTGCTTCTGTTCAGGAAATGGCCGATCATACTGTTATGGCTTTCGACTATGCATTTAAATATCGCACACCTGTAATGATTTTGGCAGATGGTATTATTGGACAAATGATGGAAAAAGTGGTGTTACCTCCTTACACTCCCCGTTGGACCGAAGATGAAATCCGGCAAAACACTCCCTGGGCCACTTTAGGAAAAACCAAGGATCGAAAACCAAACGTCATAAATTCATTGCGTCTGCAAGCTTCGGACATGGAAGAACTGAACCTTTTACTTCAATCGCGCTATCGCGAAATAGAAAAAAAGGAAGTATTGTTTGAAGAATTTGATTGCGAAGATGCTGACTACATAATAGTTGCATTCGGTATCAGTGCCCGTATTTGCCAAAAGGCAGTTGAAATTGCCCGACAAAAAGGAATAAAAGCAGGTATGCTTCGTCCTATCACCCTTTATCCTTTCCCTACCGAAGCCCTTAAAAAGTATGCCGAAAAAGTAAAGGGAATGCTTTCGGTTGAAATGAGTGCCGGACAAATGGTTGAAGATGTACGTTTAGCTGTGAATGGTAAAGTTCCGGTAGAGTTTTATGGCCGCATGGGAGGTATAGTTCCTTCGCCCGAAGAAGTGGTTGATGCATTAGAAAGCAAGCTTGTAAAGTAAATCGACGACATTTGTTTTTTTTTAATAATAATCGCAGACAAAAAATAAAATTATGAATATAACTGATATCATCAATCCTGCCAATTTGGTAATGCAAAAAACCAAAGTGATGAATGATGCCCCAATGCATTATTGCCCGGGCTGTAGCCATGGCGTGGTACATAAAATAATTGGAGAAATAATTGAAGAAATGGACATCCAGGACAAAACCATAGGTATTGCTCCTGTAGGATGTGCTGTTTTTGCATACCAATACCTTGATATAGACTGGCAACAAGCAGCTCACGGACGAGCACCTGCTTTGGCCACGGCAGTGAAACGCCTCCTACCCGACCGTTATGTATTTACTTACCAGGGCGATGGCGATTTGGCGGCCATTGGTACAGCCGAAACAATTCATGCAGCCAACAGAGGTGAAAATATAACAATCATTTTTATCAACAATGGAATTTATGGCATGACCGGTGGACAAATGGCGCCAACAACGCTCGAAGGAATGAAATCATCGACATCTCCTGCAGGTCGCGATATTCCACGCAACGGATATCCGCTTAACATCACCAATTTACTTGCACAGCTTGAAGGTACCTGTTATGTCACCCGCCAGAGTGTCCATACAGTAGCTTCAGTACGTAAATGCAAAAAAGCAATTCAAAAAGGTTTTGAAAACTCGATGCAGAACAAAGGTACATCGGTGATCGAAATAGTATCCACCTGTAGCTCGGGTTGGAAACTGAATCCTGTAGAGTCAAACAAATGGATGGTTGAAAACATGTTCCCTGCATATCCAATGGGCGATTTGAAAAACATTTAAAAACACACACAACAATGAAAGAAGAAATAATTATTGCCGGATTTGGTGGACAAGGAGTTCTCTCCATGGGTAAAATTTTAGCCTATTCAGGGTTGATGCAGGGACAAGAAGTGAGCTGGATGCCTTCGTATGGACCAGAGCAACGTGGTGGAACTGCAAATGTTACAGTGATACTGAGCGACGAGCGTATCAGTTCGCCGGTATTGAACAGTTATGATACGGCTATCGTTTTGAATCAACCTTCGCTCGAAAGATTCGAAAGCAGGGTAAAACCCGGAGGTACGCTTATTTTCGATGGAAACGGTTTTCATAAATTCCCCACACGTACCGATATAAATGTTTATCGGATTGATGCTACCGAGTATGCTTATGCTAACAATGCATCTAAAACAATGAATATGATCATTCTGGGAGGCCTGCTTAAAGTTCGCCCTATCGTTTTGGTCGAAAATGTGCTGAAAGGTCTTAAAAAATCTTTGCCCGAACGTCACCACCATTTACTTGCTATGAACGAAAAGGCGATAGCAACAGGAATGGAACTAATTAAAAAAGTAGAGATCTGATCAATCGATTAGATGCTTCGTTTTTGAAAACAAGAAAGGCTGTTTCAAAACAAAGAAGAACGCAAATTACGCAAATGATACGCAAATTTTCACAAAATACAAATGATTATACTTCAATAAATTATCAATTTGTAAAACAATGAAATTTGTGAAAATTTGCGTAATTTGCGTTCAAAAAAAACTCTTCTAAGACAGCTTCGTTTTTGAAAACAAAAAAGGTTTCGGGAAAAAATTCCCGAAACCTTTTCTGTTCTGTATAATTATTTCTTTTAAATCAGTTGGTTAAGCACGTGTCTTATTTTTTCGTAAGTCATAATTGTATTGGGCACCAAAGGCAACCGAAGTTTATTTTCGATAAAGCCCATCACGGCAAGCATACTTTTCACGCCTGCAGGGTTTCCCTCCACAAAAAGCAATTCGATAAGCTCAGTAAAACGATAATGTATTGTACGGGCACTGTTGTAATCGCCATCGAGTGCCAGGCGCACCATGCGACTAAATTCGCGCGGAAATGCATTGCCAATAACTGAAATTACACCTACGGCGCCCAGCGTGATCAAAGGGAAAGTAATGCCATCGTCGCCCGAAATAACCATAAAATCGGCAGGTTTATTCTTGATAATCTCATCGATCTGCGAAAAATTACCCGAAGCTTCCTTTATAGCACAAATATTTTTAAATTCATTTGCAAGCCTTAATGTTGTTGAGGCCAGCATATTTACTCCCGTCCGACCCGGAACATTGTAAAGGATGACCGGAAGCGGCGAAGCTTTAGCAATGGCCGAATAGTGCTGATAAAGCCCTTCCTGCGAAGGTTTATTGTAATAAGGAGTTACCGACAGAATGGCATCAACGCCGTTGTATTCAAAATTTTTAAGCTTTTCTACGACGGCTTTCGTATTGTTACCACCTACTCCCAACACAATAGGTAAACGTCCTGCTACACAATTGATAACAAAACGCGTCACTTCGTCTTTTTCTTTTTCGGTAAGCGTAGGTGTTTCGGCTGTTGTACCGCACACAACAAGATAATCGGTTCCATTCTTAATCTGATGCTCAACGATACGCGCCAAGGCATCAAAATCTATCGATTCGTCTGTTTTAAAGGGTGTGATCAGCGCCACACCCATACCTGTCAGTTTATTATTAATCATTCGGTTACAAAAATCACTAATTTGTTGCAAAAATACGTTTTTAATCGCTTGTTTGTATACTTTTCAGGTAGAAAATTATCTGATTATAAATAAAAGTGGCATTTATCTCAACAAGGTTTTCTTCTGACTGATTAGAAATACCATCCATATCCATCATAAAATCATATATTTTCGAATTATTCCTTTTGATGCCGGTTTTGAAATCAGCAATAGCATAAAGCGCAATGTATTGAAGCGGAATAATTTCTTTTTCGGTCAGATCAATCAATAAATCGAATTTATTTTCAGCAAGTTCACTCAAAACCGATTCATTTGGTTTTTGCGAAAAATCAATATCTTTTTTATTTAATATTCTGAAATCGGGCAATATCGGAGTCGTTATCTGTTTTTTATCTATGTATCCCCACGATATTACTTTTTTACCATCGGCAGTCAGTTTCTGAATTATTCTGCGTACTTCAACGTTTTTCTCAGCAAAATCACTTTCGAACAAGAGAAAGATGGATTGCGCGTTGTTATAATTTACAAAACGTCGTTGACGTTGTAGTTTCTTCAGGTGATTTTTAAGTCGATCCTTAAATATAAATCCTATTATTTTTTCGAACATACTTTCATTATTATTGACTGTTTCCAGTTACTGTTGAATTAAGTGGTAAAATTACAGCTTTTTATCCGTACTGAAAAGATAAGCATTATTAAAACAATGTTCCTGTAAATTCCTGCTTCGATGGATTTTCCGCTCCGATCATTTTAAGAAAATCTGTTTCGTTGATAAGCTGAACACCCAGACTTTCAGCTTTTTTCAGCTTTTCAGGTCCCATGTTTTCGCCGGCAAGGATGTACGATGTCTTCGACGAAACACTACCCACGTTTTTTCCCCCATTTTGTTCTATCAGGTTTTTGTATTCATCCCGTGAATGAAAAGCAAATGTACCGCTAATCACAAAAGTCAGGCCTTGTAAGGCATCTCCGGCTTTCTGAAATTTATCTTCCGAAACACTCATCGTCAATCCATACGATTTCAATCTACTCAACATCATCACATTGCGCTCATCGGCAAAGTATTTCAAAACACTCTGAGCAATACGGTCACCAATTTCGTCAACGGCTATCAACTCATCATAAGTTGCATTTTCGAGTGTTTCGATATTCTTAAATGCCATTGCCAGTTTCTTGGCCACCGTTTCGCCCACAAAGCGAATGCCGAGCGCAAAAACAACCCTTTCGAAAGGAACTTCTTTCGATTTTTCGCAGGAAGTTTTAATATTCTGAGCCGATTTATTGCCCAGTCGTTCCAGACGAGCCAGGTCGGCCACTTTCAGTTCGTAAATATCCGCAATATCTTTAAGCAATCCGTTTTCGAACAGTAAATGAATGGTTTCACTTCCCAATCCATCAATGTTCATGGCTTTGCGGCTTACAAAATGCTCCATTTTACCTTTTATCTGGGGCGGACAAGCATTATCGTTCGGACAATAATGAGCAGCTTCGCCTTCGAAACGAATCAGGTCTGCGCCACATTCGGGACATTTTTTGATAAACTTCACCTTGTCGCCTATAAGCAAACGCGCATCAACATCCACAGCCGTGATTTTTGGAATAATTTCTCCCCCTTTTTCTACAAATACCATATCGCCGATATGCAAATCGAGCGCTTCGATGATATCGGCATTGTGCAGCGAAGCTCTTTTTACGGTAGTACCCGAAAGTTGCACGGGATCCAGGTTGGCAACAGGAGTTACTGCTCCAGTCCTACCCACCTGATAGGATACTGAATTGAGACGCGTCACCGCTTTTTCGGCCTGAAACTTATAAGCAATGGCCCAACGTGGCGATTTAGCCGTAAATCCCAGGTTTTTCTGTTGATTCAGCGCATTTACCTTGATAACAATGCCATCGGTAGCCACAGGTAGATTCTTTCTTTCGCTATCCCAGTAATTGATAAAGTCGGCAACTTCCTGTAAGTTTTGGCAAACGCGGGTGGCCGTTGATATTTTAAAACCCCAGGCGTGAGCCGCCTGTAAATTATCGTAATGACTTTCGGACGGTAGATTTTCGCCCAACAAATAATAAAAATAAGCGTCCAGTTTTCGCGAGGCCACCACTGCCGAATTCTGTAGTTTTAATGTCCCCGAGGCTGCGTTACGTGGATTGGCAAAAAGTTGTTCCTCCTGTGCTTCACGTTCTTTGTTCAATTCATCAAACACCGACCAGGGCATTAATATCTCGCCTCTTATTTCAAAATTTTCGGGATAATTTCCGTGTAAACGCAGGGGAATGCTGCGTATTGTTTTTACATTGGCAGTCACATCATCTCCTTTTTCGCCATCGCCACGGGTAACAGCACGTTGCAACAAGCCATCTTTGTAGGTCAACGAAATAGAAGTGCCATCATATTTAAGTTCGCATACCAGTTCGAATGCTTCGTTCAGACTTTTACGCACCCGTTCATAAAAATCCTGCACTTCGCCAATGGAATAAGTATTCCCTAACGAAAGCATTGGATAAACATGTGCCACCTGATCGAAACCACTTGCAATATCGCTTCCCACGCGTTGCGTTGGAGAATTCGGATCGAAAAACTCAGGGTGAGCCATTTCAAGTTCATGGAGTTGTTTCAACTTTCCATCGAAATCGAAATCGGAAATGGTGGGCATCGAAAGCACATAATAGTTATAATTATGCTGTTCGAGTTCGCGGCGCAGAGATTCTATCTGATCTTTGATCATATTGGGTTGCTGACATAAAATGGTGAGATGCAAAAGTAAGAAAATGTAGTTGAGAAAACAAATCTGAATGCAACTAGATATTAGACAAAAGAACAAAGACAAAAGACAATATGCCAATGTGCCAAAGTGATAATGTGCCAATGTGCCAATGTGAGGATTGGAAGATTTGAGGATTTGAGAATATGCCAATTTGATAATTTGAGGATTTGATAATATGCCAATGTGCCAATTTGATAATATGCCAATATTGGAAGCGTAGTCAATGTGCCAATGTGATAATATCTTCAAAGCGATATTTCTAAAACTTTGAGATGATGCTCTAAAAACAATTTCTTCTAAATCTTTGAGCTGCCGCTCAAAGCGATATTTCTATTCGCTGCGTTGCAGCTCGCTTAAAGCTTTGGAGGAGTGAAAAGAAATTTGTCCGGTAGGGCAATGCATATATTTTGTTGAATCGTTGAATCATTGAATCGTTGAACTGTTGAATTGACGACTGGCAACTACTAATTATGAATTATGCATTATTAATTATCTCCCTTGCAGCTCGCTTTGAGCTCCGAAGGAGCGGAAAGAAACAAGCATTTGTCCGATAGGGCAATGCATATAGGGCAATGCATATAGATCAATCCCAAACATAGCGTTCATCATATTGTTGGTCGTGCTCTTCGAGGAACAGACGGTATTCCGGTTGAAATTCAACACTTTGATGATGCTGCATTTGTTGGGAGATATAATCTATTTTGGAGGCTAATGTTTGTTTATCCACCGAAAAACCGGCATAACCATGTTGCCAAAAGAAGTTCATACATTGCTCATCTTCGTGTTTAATCCAACGTGACGAACGTGCTTTTACTTCCTCCACCAATTTCATCATGGCTATTTTGCGCGACAAATCGCATAAAATATGTACATGGTCGTAATAACCTCCAATAATGATTGGTGTAGATTCAAATTGATTACAAATCCCGCCCATATAGGCAAACATACGATCACGTATACCATCATGCAAAAATGGTTGACGGTACTTGGTACTGAACACGATATGAACATAATCGTTGGCAAATGATTGTGGCATGGCTATAAATCTTTGCGGTGCGTTGCACCTGGTTAATTCTAAGACTTCTCTAATTATCCAATTCTTTTTAAAACTTTGAGTTGATGCTCAAAAAACAATTTCTTCTAAAACTTTGAGCTGCCGCTCAAATTAATATTTCTAAATCTTTGAGCTGCCGCTCAAAGCGATATTTCTATTCGCTGCGTTGCAGCTCGCTTAAAGCTGCAACGCAGCGGAAAGAAACAAGCATTTGTCCGATAGGGCAATGCATATAGGGCAATGCATGTATTTTGTTGAAGCGTTGAATTGTTGAACTGTGTAACTGATGAAGCGTTAGTTTGTCAAGCACTCAGAACTCAATACTCAGAACTCAAATCTTCAAATCTTCAAATCTTCAAATTATGAATTCTCAACTCTCAACTATTCATTATATTAAAGTCTCTATGGAAGCAACATCATGTATGCTCATTTTGGTATAAGCATTGTGTCGTTCGTTTCTCACCGTATTGATAGCAATTTTCATTTCGTCGGCAGTTTGCTTCAGGGTATATCCTATCAATGCATACAAGATAACATCCTGTTCCCTGTCGGTAAGTTTGTATTTGCTTTTCAGCATTTCAATCGAATTTAGGCTCTTGCACAAACACAGGAAAAAGAACTCGTCATTGGGCTTATAGTCAGGCATTAGGCGTTTTACATTTACAAGCATCAAACAAGGCGTATGCTCTGCACAACAGAAAAACAACCTTTCATTCATCAAATAATAGTAATAATGACCGTCTGTTTCTTTCAGCTTCAGCAAAAAAAAAGCCCTTATCTTCTCCCTTTCCTCTAAAGTGCAATTTCTTAATATTTCGTAGAATTCTTTTTCTTTGTGTATAAAATGGGCCCTGTAATCAGGATGCATCAGCTCAAGTAAGTTATTCCGGTTAATTTGAGTGATGCCCTTATCTACAGTATGCCCCAGCCTGGCAGCCAGGTACGAAGTACAATAAAAGCAATTTAATTCCTTTATCTCAAGCAATAAATTACTTTCGTTGAGTCTCGTTTGTGTTTTTAAAAGCTCATCTTTGATGATAGTCAGTCTCTCAAGCAGTTCGGGAGTCATATTATAGCCATTGGCACTAAAAAATTCCTCCGAATGACAGTTAAATTCAATCAATGGATACATAGCACTACGATTTTAGTGTGAAACAAATAAGATTATTTACATAAAACTCAACCCCAAAGATCTTCTGATTTGCAAAACTACAAAGAGTTTCGAAAAAAACAATTCAGAAATCAATTTATTTTATCCAATCGTTTATGTACTAGTACATAAAGACTATTTTACATACCGTATAAATCGCATAAATTTGGCGCGTTGTAAGGAGAACTTCTTTAAGCAGCGGCCTAAGGTACAGTTTTACAATAAATCGCTTGCGTTCCACTGAAAAACACCTCCGGAAAGCTTCAATACCTGCCCGGAATGCTGTTGTACAGTTCAACACTCTCAAAAAACAATATTGTATTGCTACAAAAACGAGCAAGAACCGTTAAAAAACAGGTCAATTCCGCAATTTTTCAATATCGTACCTGCGCAGTTTAATATCGTTCTCGTATAGTTCAATATTATTTTGCTACAGAACGTGTCCGTTCTATACACAGTTCAATATTAATTTCGGGCAGTTCAATATTATTTTGAGGTAGTTCAATATTATTTTGCCACAGAACGTGTCCGTTTTATAAGCAGTTCAATATTGTTTTCCTGAGAAACGAATCAATACTGTAGCAGTTCAATATTGATTTTTGACAGTACAAACACAAAAAACGAAGGAATTGACAAACAAAAAGCAGTTGGAAACAGGCTATTCAAACAAATTAAATAACTAATAATCAACAACATACATCACATAATCAGCAACAAAGCTCCTATTGGAGGAGTGAACAGCAAAACATACAGAACAACAAGGCATACAAATAATTAACCCGTTATAACATCCAATTAAAATTAAATCAAATGAATACACAAAAATGAGTAAAGCAAAAGTATGCGTTGACTTTTCGAAGCACAATTATCCCGACAAGACATTGAATGTGAAAAGCACAACCATTACCGAAGATTTAACAAATAATCCAAATTTTCCTACCCTTGCAGATAAAGTAGCACTACTGAAGAGCAAGAATGAACTATTCGGAGAATTGTTGGCAAAAGTTGAAAATGGCAATAAACAGTTGACCGCCGAAAAAAATCAGGTGCGTGTCGATCTGGAAGAGATTTTGAGAAGTATAGCACTAAATGTACAGGACATTAGTCAGGGCGACGAAGTAAAGATTCTCAGCACGGGTTTCGATATTAATCGTAAAGCTGCTCCGGTAGGTGTTTTAGGACAGGTAGTCAATGTACAAGTAAACCAGAGTAAAATTTCAGGAAGTTTAGACCTGTCATGGGATGTATTGGAACATGCTAAAAGTTATATCGTAAGATATGCAAAATATCCCGTTGGCGCAGAAAATTTGTATCAGTATGCAACCGGTACGAAACATAAACTTACAATTGATAATCTGGAAAAAGCAACCAAATACATAATTCAGGTAGCCGGTGTAGGCGCAGCTCCCGAACGCGTATGGAGTGTAGAAGTAGTGAGCTGCTTTGTTTCCTAAGCGTTATGATAAAGTAATTCCCGGCTGTAAAGCTACGGAATTAAACACAAGTAAACACATGGATGTTATATACGGAAAAACCGCTCTCTGTTGCCATCAACAGGAGCGGTTTTTGAATATTATAAATTCTATGAATCTTTGAGATGGTGCTTAAAGCAATGATTTTAAAACTTTGAGAGGGTGCCCAAAACAATTTCTTCTAAAACTTTGAGCTGCCGCTCAAATAAATATTTCTAAATCTTTGAGCTGCCGCTCAAAGCGATATTTCTTTCCGCTGCGTTGCAGCTTGCTTTGAGCTGCAACGCAGCGAATAGAAACAAGCATTTGTCCGATGGGGCAATGCCAAATTACATTTTCAAAAAAGATTCAATACGATAATACACGCTAAAAAACAATGGTTGTAGTTTCAATAAAGTATAAATCCTTTTATGTCTCGGATACACACTTACAGCCTTAAAGCTCTCCCAATTGATGAGTCGTTTCAATTCTTTGTCATTTTTGCCATATATCTTTTGTTGCTGAGGCATAAAGCCTTTAAAGTATTCCCCGGCAATTTCCCGATAAACTGTTCGTTTGTCGATACCTGATAAAGGAATAAAAAAAGCAGCAAGTTTATTAGCGACAGTAATCATATCAAAGAGCCGTTGCACATTAGTGGTTTGTGTTATACTCCCCTCCCTGATTCGATAAACATACAAAATATCCGGTATCACTTTCACGCTCTTTGCATAATAACAAGCTAAGGGCGTAAACAGGTTATCTTCGTGATAGATACCTTCTTCGAAAAACAAATTGTTTTTCAATAGATATTCTCTCCTGTACAATCGCAAGACAGTACATACAAAATGGAACTTACGGCTTACTAATGCGTATTTATTATAGTATTCCCAACCGGTTAACCGGTCTTCTATTATCCCGGCATCCGGTGTTTCGGTTCTTCCATCTTCAAAATACCTGCGACCGTTGAAACACAGCAAATCTTCCCCGTTTTGCTTATCGGCAAGTATTTTTAAAGTATCCGGTTCTATCCAATCATCACTATCCAGAAAGAAAATATAATCACCTTTAGCTGCCCGTATCCCTGCATTGCGTGTAGCACTCAATCCTTTGTTTTCCTGATTTATTATGCTGATATTTGAATACTTTGCTGCATATTCATCCAATATCGATTTACTACCATCGGTTGAGCCATCGTTAATACAAATGACTTCAAAGTCTGAGTAGCTTTGCGCAACAACCGTATCGAGACAAGCCTTTAGGTATTGCTCAACGTTATAGACGGGGATAATGAGGGAAAACTGCATAATTACTAATCAGCTATTTTTTTGAACTCAACATTCCAATTAATCTTTCAGAAATAACCGAATCAAGTTTTCTAGCCCAAACGCAATTTGAAGAAATCAATTGTTGGTAATCCGTTTCATCTAATACTTTAGGGCTTTCGGCCAATCCCTCCCAAACCATAAAACGCAAACTATTATTATTACATTTTACATGATTATTGATTAGAATTGTTTGAAAAAAAAGCTCTTCAGCACAATGAGAAAACATGAAAGCGTGAATAAATCTGCTATTTCTAATATATGGTTTGATTACATCAATTGCATCTTTTGATAAACTCCAATAAGTACCCCCACCGTATAAAGCTCCTTCAAAAAATCTAAAAGTTCTATTCAATCCAATCTTCCTTTGTATTTTTAATAGCATAAAAGTAATTTTTGATTTTTTTCGAATGTCAAAATTATTATTACCTATCCAAAAATATTTCAATCGAGCTAAGCCTCCTTCATTTACCCATGTCTTTCGGGGCAATGGAAAATATTCAATAAAATTCTGATTATTGCAATTTTCGAAGAATCGTTTAAAACTATCTAATGTTTGTATTGGATAATCACTACCTGTTATTAAATGATAATAGTCAAATTCATCATCGCTTGAGGCTTGATCCAAAAGATAGATTATCGCTTTTAGATGATTACTCCCACCCCATTCTATTCTATATTTTCTAAATATTTTTACATTTTCATATAACTCAAAGAAAGCATAATTTTCTTTGCTCTTTCTATCTATATGAATATAAAACGTAAAATCTTTATCAAAATACTCAATAATTTTTTTGATAAAAAATAAATCTTTGTATATAGTAATCAGGACAGCATGCTTCATAAAATTGTATAAACTAACTTGATAATTTGCCTTATATTTAAATCAGCCAATAAATTAAACGAGAAAGATTTATTTTGTAAAAGATAATCAAGAATCTTACTTTGATAATATCGAACCAACCTTTTACTCAACCTCTTATCGTTAAAATATTTTGTTTTCTTGTTCGCTGAAATAAACTTTTTCATCGTATTCTTCATAGCGTCTAATTCTGTAAGAGAGCTTCCTAAGTTATAAATAAAATTATCTATAAAATCATAAGCATCCACCACAGAATAAAAAGGCATAGAATTAATTATATATTTTATTTGTATTTCTTTAGATTTCAACAAAGCCCTATCATCCGTTTTGGTTACCTGTATACCATGAATTCTGTATCTATAAAGTACCTGAGGGATATTTACAAGTTTACAATGAAACACAGCCCGTGACCATAATTCATAATCTTCGGCCGGAAAAGCATTTTGATCGTAATACAGATTGTGTTTTTCAAAAGATTCCCTGCGCCAGACAGATGTTGCATGTAAAACGGGAGAATAAAACATCATAGTGATTTTCACAGCTTCGGGATTGGCCTCACGTACCCAAACCGTATCTTCCGTACCAAACATTTGCAATCCGCACGAACATAAATCAATATCGGGGTGCGCTTCCAGAAAATCAATTTGGGTCTGAAACCTTTCGGGCAACGAAATATCATCCCCATCCATACGGGCTATGTATTTGCCCCTTGCCATTCTCAGACCTACATTCAGGTTATTCGCTAAACCCAGATTTACGTCGTTATGGTGGTAAACAATGCGATTGTCTGTAAAACTTTTAGCAATATCAGCAGAACCATCTGTAGAACCATCGTCAAGAATAATCAATTCAAAATCAGAGAAAGTCTGGTTTAAGATACTTTCAATTGCCTCTGCAATATACTTTTCTACATTGTACGTGGGCATTAATACTGATACTTTCGGAGCAAAAGCCATATATTAAGGTTAGATTGAATTAATAATTTACTTTTGATATATAAATCCAGCTCATATTTATTTGAAATTAATTATAGTGCGTCTTATTTTTCTTTTAAATAATTTCCATGTCATACGATAATAAAGTTCCTTCTGAGTTTTATATAAAAAACAAATATCTTTAATTGGTCGCCACTCTAATCCCATAGAGTAAACATCGCTAACATAATTATGAAACGAACTTAATAAAACTTTTTTATCAATTATATCCTCTTTTAATATCCATGCATAAATATGGAAAAGTTCAATCAAATAATTATAACCGGCTTTTTTTGAGGTATTTGCAGAATGATCTCTGTAATTATTCATAACTTTTGAAGAATAAGAAATATCGGATATTGCTGCTATCTTCAGGTAACAAAACCAGTCACCAGAATATTTAAAAAACAACAATTCAGGCAAATACAACAACAAATAATTTCTACGAAACAAAACTGCACTAGTGTTGTTAATTGTACAATCGCGTATCAGTATTCTTTCAATTTCTTTTTTTCCATCTATAATATAATCATTATCCCAATAATCTACTCCAAACTTTTTCTTTTTACCAATCGCAAAATCACCTATCGATATATCATTTTCATAAATCGCTGTATTACAGTAGGCCAAACCGACTTGGGAGTTTTCATCAAGCAATGTACACAATGTACTCAAGAACTCGGGCTCAGCCCAATCATCACTCTCCGCAATCCATATATATTCTCCCTTAGCGAGCTCAACTCCTTTGTTCCATTGTCGAAACGTGCTGCCGCTATTTTGCTCATTAAATACACAATGGCTTACCTTCGGGTGATTGTGATACTCCAATAAAATCTGTCGACTATTGTCGGAGCTGCAATCGTCTAACAATATCAACTCAAAATCCTGATAGGTTTGATTCAGTACACTCTCTATTCGTTGTCGAAGATAAGGAGCATGATTGTAGTTAGGAACTATGACAGAAACCATAATAATTGATTATATTATTAGCATATATATTTTAAGCCTGGCATTTTTTTAAGTATATACACAATTATAGAACTTGTCAAAAACGACAATAATGTAATAATTGGAATTGAGAATAATGGATTAAAGGAGACTATTGTAACTTTTAGCAGTTCAAATATAATATACAAAACCAGTAAGTGAACTAAATATATTCCAAGTGTATAATCAGATAAAACCCTTACAATTTTTTCCACATTTTCTGTAAAATATGTATTCAAATTGTATTTTGCGAAAACGAATAATGCCGAAGTTGTAATTAAAGAAACAGGTTCAAGCACATAACTAAATGAAGTAAACGTTATTGTTTCAAATGTATTCGTTTTAACGGACATAAATACACCAAACCAATAAGAAAGAATAACTGACAAAGAACCAAAAAAATAAATAATAAATCGCTGTAATTTATTTAGTTTAACAACTGAAAGCAAATAACCTAAAACAAGATATCCTGCGAATCCAACAAATATATTATGCTCAATTTTTTCGAAAGGAGCAATAAAAAAGCTCATTTCGGACAGTCCTATTCTAGAAAAAATATCAATTAACCAATAAAGTATCCACAACAAACAAAAATATATGCATTTTTCTGTGTCATTGGTAAAGCTTCGAAATATTGGAACTAGCAGGTATAAACCAATACACAAATACAAATACCATAAGTGATATCCCTCACCCCCTTGTAAAACGGCTTTAACAAAGGAAAACAACGAGATATCTTTGCGAAATGCTAACATTATTGCATAAATTACACTCCAAAATATCAATATGATGACTATCCTTAAAATATATTTCTTGAAAAGAATTCTCGTAGAAATTGTTCTATTCGGATCTAAGAACAATGCACCGCTTATAAACACAAACATTGGCACGCACCAATTAACTAAAACGAGGTAAAAAGTAGATATTGCCCACTCATTTGATGTAGAATCCCATCTGCCACTTGAAGCCACATGAATCATTAAGACTGCAAAGCATGCAAATATCCTTAAATAATCCAAGTAAATTTTTCTTTCAAACATAAATTCTTAAAACTAATCTACAACCAATTGGCAATTTGCTATTTTATTATCAAAATCTTCACGAACTACATCCATTTCCCTTAGATATTCAATACCATATTCGTTTTCGATATTTTCTTTCGACAGTCTTTTTCTATATAGATTAATTCTATTGAGCACATAATCTATGCCCAGATATTTATAGTGCAGCAATTTAATAATATCTGTACTAAATACTACAATACCATCAGGATTACACTCATGCGCTCCTGGCAAATAATTTATATCAACAATTCTGTGTGGATTAAATAGTACACATTTGTCCATGTTGGGTTTTCTTACTCCATATTTAACTCCTTCCACAATTGATGTGCAATTCGTTGGAAAATCAGATGAAACCATATCGTATCCTGTTGGTTTAAAAATCGTCACTTGACTTTTTTTATCAGTAAGTAACGTTAATAGCCGTGGATGATAAATGAGTTCATCCATATCAATCACAATTACCCAATCAGCACTTCCTCTTGATTTTTTCCAGGCATTGTTCTTTATATTTTGATAAACTAAATCGTTTATTTTCCCATCCGTTTTATATTTCTCAACTGTGATATTAGATTGTTTCGAAAATAGCTCATCTGAGTTATCATCTGAAAAATTATCATATACATAATAATGAGATACTAATTCATTGTAATGAGATAAAAAAAATGGAATTATTTTCTCCTCATTCCAACAAATAGTATAAACATGAATAATTGGGCTTTTAATTCCCAAAATGGATTTCTTTAGCTTCCATAGTTTTTCAACAAATAAATTAACCAACAACACGGAAAGAATATTAAATCTATTCTCATGCTTGAAGCAAATATGATATTTACGAATGAACTTTTTCAACATATAACAAACTATTTAAAACTCCAACCATTCAAATTTATCTGTACGTATTCCAACAGGATATTCTTTTTTCACTTTATATCCCAACCAATATTCAGGAGCAATGATTTTGGCATCAGGTTTTTGTGATAAATAGGCTGCCCACCAGGCAAAAGTACTATTAGCAATAATAGCAATATCAGCATGTTGTATCAGTTGAAAATCGACAATAGCTGAATTACTTTCGAAACTGTGGTTATATTCATGCCCAAATTCATTTTTTACACTCTCCACATCATCCCCTATAAACAAAACCTTATAGTTTTCGATACCTTCTATGCTATCCAATGCTTTGCGATAATACTCAAATGGCAAAGCAACTCCTTTACCTCCTAACCCATCAAACTCAACATCCAAATAATCCTTACGTCTGAAATGTACTACAATTACTTTGTTATTATCGAATAACTCCTTGTATTTATTCTCAAACGCTTTTCGATATTGTTTTCGGAGTGTAAGTCTCTTTTTAATCAAGCTATCATACTTTTGAAAATAACTGTCCGATTGAAAAAAACCTTCATAATATACATTATTTCTTATTTCCACTCCATTTTGCCAGTCGTTACCAGTTATTTCAGTTTTAAACACATGTTTAACCAATTTCCGACATATCCTATGATATTGCTTTGTTACTTTGGGGTGCGAATAAACAAAACGCGTAAACAGATCCAACTCAAAAAACTGCAATTTAAATGGATAAAATGGATTACTCTGAAAAGGAATAAGAAAAGCACCCAACCGCCTGGCAGTGGCTTTAGCAAAAGCATACTGAAACAGTTGATTACCCATTTGACAATTTAAAGAAACGATGATCATGAATTAAGTTTAAAAGTAATTATTTGTGTGTTTTTACAATTGAAATTATATCATTTTGATATCTTATTTAATATTAGCTTTTTCCCAATTCGTTGAGTTGGTAATTCTATTATATTATAAAAAAAAGTTGATATAATTACTGTTAGAACTACAATTAAAATGTACCTAATAATGAAATTCAATATTTGATATAACGATATGTCATTACTAAAGTAACTAATAAAGTTAAATTCATTTAACCAGTATATTACAGCGAAATGAACCAAATACATACTAAAACTGATTTTACCTAAATAAACAGTCACTGGATTTACAAATAGTTTAAATTCGTATTGGCTCAAAGCTTTGGCTAGCAATAGAAATGCTACACCAAAAGTAAAATGTTTTGGAAATAAATCATATCCAATTAACTGTAACAAAATAAAAATCGAAAACAAAAAAGGAATTATGAAATTCAGTTCAATTCTCTTTTCATTAAATATCATAAAATACAACAGAATTCCGAGAGAAAATACGGGTAATTGATTTGGAAAATAAAAAAACAGAAATGACTGCCAAAGATATTCAGAATTGATTAATGGAGTCCTAAATAGAAAATAATTAAAAATAATTCGAACAACTAATGATATAAGAACAAAATAAAAAGCATGATTTATATTTTTTATCATTTTAAACAAGAATGGAACAAAACAATAAAAAAGCATTTCAACAGCAATTGTCCATCCACCCGGAACCAAACTGTTTATCCAATATGGGCAAAAACCGTGTGTAAAAGTTATATTAGAAAAGATATTGATAAATGAAATATGATTTATATCCCCAAGCCAATAACGTGCACCAAAGCCGTCCTGTAATAAATAGTAACAAATGGCGAAATAATACATCGGAGCTATTCGAAAAAACCTTCTGATAAAAAAGTTTTTTGACGAATTCTCGTTTCTGTAATTCAATGATAAAAAAAGTGTAAATGCACTCGCAATAAAAAACAACTGTACTCCCTTATCACCATTTGAGAATATTGACATTAATTTCTTTGGTATATGATCACTATCACCAAGTTGTGAACAATGAACCATTATTACTGCCAAAACAGCCAACCCTCTTAACGAATCAATATATTTAAATTTCATAGTTCACCAATTTCATTCTAAAATAAATAAAAGTGACTACCTCTGATTTCCATATACTATTATTTGATTTTAATTTAAAAACTATATACATTATATAACCATATCATTTAGCAAAGGTATACTGAAACAGTGATTACCCATTTGACAATTTAAAGAAACGATGATCATGAATTTTTCTTCCTGACTGTAAATAACAATAGCTTCATAAACCTTCTGACAATTTGTTGTAAACGTGGATGCTTTGCGAAGATTTCAACATAAGGGTATAACGAATAATGCGTTATTTCTTTATGTTTTTGAATTTGATAATAATCCAACATAATGCGTTCTGGAATAAATTTTTCTAAAACAATATTTCTTTCTTCTAATTGAATATCCTGATGCTCTATTGATTGACTAATTCCAGTCATATCGAAATATATAATCTCTTTTGGTATTTTATATGTTGACCTATTTGCTAATATAATTTCTCTGATTTCAAATTCCCAATCTGAAGCAATTTTTAAGGTTTCATCGTAAAGCTTATCAAATAAATATTTTTTATAAAAAGATCCCTCGTGAGAAATTGAACCTACAAATAAATCATAAAAAGTCAATTTTTGAGGATATACCTTTCTCACAATTTTATTTATATTATAAAACAAAAATTCATCCCCATACAATACATCTTCATTCCTACGTAAATCAAACACATATTTTAAAACGTCATTATTAGTCAACCAATCCCCCGAATTCAAAAACTGCAAATACTCCCCCTTCGCCTTTAATATGCCTTTATTCATTGCATTGTAAATGCCAGTGTCGGGTTCGCTTACCCAATAAAGCCTCTCCCCCAGCCCCTCCCCATTAGGGAGGGTAGCTTTGGCATATTCCTTTATAACCTCCACACTTCCATCAGTACTTGCACCATCGATAATGATGTATTCAAAATCGGTGAAGGTCTGCGAGACTACACTTTCGATAGTTTTTCGCAAACCATCGACGTTATTGCGGTTAACGGTGATGATAGAGAGTTTCATAATTACTATGAGTTTAGTATTAGCTTAACTTTCTCAATATCTTTAATTGCAATTAAATTTTCGTAAGGGTAATGTAGTTTCTTTATCTGAGGATTTAACTCATTATTCTGAGCATTATAACTATACCATTCGTATCCAAATGATTTTACATAATCAAACAATTCGCCACAATAATAGCCTGCTGAAAATGTGTTTGCTTCAGTAAATTCAATCATCAATACCGGAGCATCGTCAGAACTTAATAAATTGGTTGCACCCCTTAGTACGAATAGTTCCCAGCCTTCTACATCAATCTTGATTAAATTAATATTAGATATTTTCTCGCGGATAATATATTCATCTAACGAAATTACCGGCACATTGATACTATTAAACTCACCCACATCGCTTAAGTTAGCAAAACTATTCCAGGCATCATATCCTGAGATTGATACATTAAATTTAAGAGTGTCTTCCTTTTCTGATAATCCTATATTTTCAGCAACTGCATTATTAATATCATTAACTTCAAAATTCTTCTTTAATCGTTTATAGGTCTCCGGAGATGGTTCAAATGAAAACACACGCCCTTCAGTTCCAATGCGTTTTGAAGCATGCAGAGAAAACAGTCCAATATTTGCTCCTACATCAAAGAAAACATTACCTGGTTTGAGGAATTTATTTAAAAAATTAATTTCAGCCTCTTCAAACGAAATAAAAATTAATTTACATAAAATAGAATCTTTATATAAGTTTATTTTTATTTCATCATTAAGCTGATGAATAAAATATTCATTTCCCTCAACAAAGTTCGAAAGCCATCTTTTATTATTTTCCTCTTCAATATCAATCGGCTTCATCCTAAACTTTATATAATTTTCAGCTTTCTTTTTAAGAAAACTTACTATTCTAACATCAATTGGTCGTTTCATCTTATTGTATTTTAGTTTCCCATTTAACTAAAGGGTTTATTATACCCGGTCTGTAATCGCTGAAATATAATTTATTAATTCCGTTTAAATTCTTATATTCTAAATTCACTTTTAGTTCATCATGAGTAATCCATCTTTGATTGTGTATTCCGATTGAAACGCTTAAAATGTAATCATCTTCTAAAAACAAATTAGAAGGAACTTCAGCTTTAGAAATATATCTTCCTTTTTTACACTGTTTAATTTCGGTATCGTTATCATCATGAAATGATCTGAATACTATAATACCCGTTTTTGAGTTTATGATATCAAAACCAATTCTAAGCATTGATATATCTCTTTTCACTTCATAACTAATTAAAATTTCCAGTGGATAAATTGTAACAAAACTATCTGTATTATTATCTGGTTGGGAAATCACCATATCATTTAACTCAAACACATCATCTTTTTTAATATTTCTCAACTGCATTTGTATTGAGCTATTGATTTGTTTGTTATCATCCTTCAGATAGTAATCAATTCCAACATCAACACCACCTGCAAAATCTACACTCCCATTCTTCAACACACATATATTATTGCAAAGTTGTTGTACAGCCCCCATATTATGACTCACAAACAGCACTGTTCTCCCCTCGCCTTTGGAGACATCCTGCATTTTGCCGATTGCTTTTTTTTGGAATTCGGCATCGCCTACGGCAAGGACTTCGTCAACAACAAGTATTTCGGGTTCGAGGTGGGCAGCAATGGCAAAACCCAAACGAACTGTCATACCGGAAGAATAACGTTTGGCAGGAGTATCGATATAACGTTCTACGCCTGAGAAATCAACAATCTCGTCGAAGCGGCGGGTAATTTCCGCTTTTGTCATACCCATAATGGCGCCGTTCATGTAAATGTTTTCGCGGCCTGTCATTTCGGGATGAAAACCTGTACCTACTTCCAACAAAGAAGCTATGCGTCCGCGTGCTTTAATGGTGCCGGTGCTGGGTGTTGTTACTTTCGAAAGGATTTTCAGCAAGGTAGATTTACCTGCACCGTTTTTACCAATAATACCCAACACATCGCCCTGCTCAACTTTAAAGTTGATGTCCTTCAACGCCCAGACATAATCACTCTGACCTTTGTGAGCACGGTCGTTTACTTCGCCTATTTTCAGATAAGGATCTTCCTTGCCCTGTATGTTCATGGCGTACCATCGCTTCAGGTCGTGGCTCAATGTATTTGTAGAGACTAAACCAAGGCGGTATTGTTTGGAGATATTGTTGAATTCTATAGCTGTCATTTTTTATATACGAATTTTTACGAATAAGAACGAATTAGACGAATTAATGCGAATTTAGCGAATTTAGCGAATGAAGTACACGTTTATATTTCAGGCTTGGTTCGCCAAAGTTAACTATTAATCCGAGTTTTAGTTTTGTTGCTTTTAAATAATTTCTTATTTGTTCAATGTTGTCGTTATGAATAAAAATAGCGGCCTTCAATTCTACAATTATTTTGTCGTAGCATACAAAGTCAGCTTTAAATGTTTTCCTGAGATTTTCACCATCAAATTGTATCTTCAATAATTTCTCACGTTGATAGGGTACACTATCTTTTATAAATTGCTTTTCGAGCGCTTCCTGATAGACAAACTCCAGAAAACCCGCTCCCAATTCTGTATGCACCTTCATACACGAACCTATTATTTTATAACTTTCGTCCTTATACAATATTTCCACCATCTTAATTCGTATAATTCGCATTAATTCGTAAAATTCGCTCTTATTCGTCTAATTCGTATCTTAAACTGTGTCCATAAAGCTCCTCTGCACTTTATTAAACACAACAATGCCGATGCCAAGGAGTACTACCATAAACCCAAAGCTATAACCAAGCATACCCCAGCTAAAAGTACCGACGCCCATTGTTGCAAATTTGAAGGCTTCGATAATGCTTGTAACGGGATTCAAAGCCATGATCCATTGTTTGTCGGGTGACATATTGCTGAGCGGATAAATTACAGGCGTGGCATACATCCATAGTTGAACAATAAAAGTGAACAGGATGGTGAGATCGCGGTATTTGGTGGTCATGGATGAAATAATGATACCAAAGCCAAGCGAAAGTCCCGAAAGCATTAAAATAAGTACCGGAAGCAGCAGTATATAAATATTGGGAGTAAGTTGAACACCTGCAATAAGATAATAAATATAGACAGCCACAAAGAGCAAAAACTGTATGCCCATGCGTACCAAATTGGAAGTTACAGTTGACAAGGGTACAATAAGGCGGGGGAAATACACTTTACCAAAAATGCCCTGATTGGTGGTGAAAGTGCTCGAGGTTTTATTCAGACAGTCGGAAAAATACTGCCAGCACACAATACCTGCCAAATAAAATAAATAATCTGGTAAACCATCAGTACTTATACCTGCTATATTACTGAATGCAACTTTATACATAACA
Source organism: uncultured Paludibacter sp. (assembly GCA_963678465.1). Classification (GTDB taxonomy): domain Bacteria; phylum Bacteroidota; class Bacteroidia; order Bacteroidales; family Paludibacteraceae; genus Paludibacter. The sequence goes on along the minus strand of OY782858.1, from coordinate 847,443 downwards.
GCTGTTAATGCCGGTTGAATAAAAAACCAGGCAGGACCAAGTATTGTCTGTTTGTATTGCGTAATGATATCGCGTTTTACAAACATGGAGAACAAATCGCGGTACTGCCAGATTTCTTTAAAATCGACTTCGAAAAGTTTGTTTTTTGGTTTTATTACCGTAGTATATTCCATTTTTTCTTTGTTTCGGTTACTTTGTTCTATTATTGTATGGCTTGTATTTGATCCTGCTATGCGCAACAAGGTTCCTCAGTCCCAGGTGGGAAGGAGAAAGAATGTACAATTTACAAATTTACAATTTAATAAGATAAACGCTACTTTACAGGTTGAAGTAAGCAATAAGCATTTTTCTATTTACAATTTTAATATGTACAATTTACAATTTAATAAGATAAACGCTACGTTACTGGTTGAAGTAAGTAATAAGCATCTTTCTATTTACAATTTTAATATGTACAATTTACAATTTAATTAGATAAACGCTACGTTACAAGTTGAAGCAAGCAATAAGCATTTTTCTATTTACAATTTTAATATGTACAATTTACAATTTATTCCGATAGCTATCGGGGGTACAATTTACAATCTAATAAAATAAACGCTACTTTACTTGTATAGCAATATAAGCTTGCATTATTCTTATTACTTTATAGTACAAATATACTTAGATTTTTTAAATTAACGACATGAGATTCATTTAAAACATCGATATTAAATTGGAAATATTACAAACCCAAAGACATCCTATTTCCAAGAGCATGAATATAGAGAAAGGGAGACCTGAAAATCCCCGGCTAATGAATGGTTTTTTGCTGTTGTGGCTGTTGTGTTTTTTTATATTTTTCGAAATCGTATATTTTGGTACTTTTGTGTTTCGAAACAAAAAAAAGAAATTTTACAATGCATTTCAGGTTAAAAACAACATATTCACTTTTAGTACTCGCACTTTTTATCTTTTTGTCGAACGGCTCGGCTCAAAATTACCGTAAAGTAACTTTTCATCAAATTAAAGCGGAAGGAAAAATCTGGGGCATCGATATTTCGCATCATCAAAGCACCATCGACTGGAAATTGCTTAAAAAACAAAAGCCTCATTTCATTTTCTTCAAAGCCACCGAAGGCGCATCGCACAAGGATAAAAAATATACAGAGAATTATAAAAATGCCCGTAAGCAAGGCATCATTGTTGGTTCGTATCATTTCTTTTCGTACCGCAGCACCGGCGAAGCGCAGGCCAATCATTTTCTTAAAACAGCCCGTTATAAAAGCGGCGATCTGCCCCTTGTACTGGATGCTGAGTACGCTCCAAATATGCCTTCAAACAAAGTAGTCACCAAAGAACTGACCGACTTTATGAAAATTGTAACCCGTAAAACCGGCAAAAAACCGATTGTGTATTGCGATTACGATTATTACAAACAATACCTCGATGGGAATCTTAAAAACAAACATTACCTGTGGATTTGCGACTATCGGCAAAAACCAGATTGCGACTGGACTTTTTGGCAAACGACGGATAAGTTTAGCATTTCGGGAGTGAAAGGTGGTGTGGACTTTAATTTGTTTAACGGGACAAAAGGCGAATTAGAAGCTTTATTGTTTTGATAAGCAAAAAATGTCTTTTTATATGTACAATTTACTATTTACAATTTACAATTTGTGCGAATCAGAAGAGATTTGCGTTCAGAAATTTCTTTTTTAGACTACTGAGGATTTGACTTTGAATCCTTCTATCATTTAATTTAAACCACAATAGATACAAAAGTTTTAAATACATATAAGTAAAGAATTAAAACCTTGCGGTTTCAATGAAGCCCACAATAGAAAAGCACCAAAACAACTGAGGGTTTGACTTTGAATCCTTCTATCATTTAATTTTAACCACAATAGGTACAAAAGTTTTAAATACATATAAGTTAAGAATTAAAACCGTGCGGTTTCAATGAAGCCCACAATAGAAAAACACCAAAACAACTGAGGGTTTGACTTTGAATCCTTCTATCATTTAATTTAAACCACAATAGGTACAAAAGTTTTAAATACATATAAGTATATGGTAATAATTGTTGATATGTTTGTTAAACTGATCCTTATAGATTAATTTCAACAGAATAGACCTCTATCCCTAACCCTTTAGCTACGCTGACCGTTGGTTCTCCCAAGGAGAAAGGGGACAGAGCATCTCATTCTATGAGATTCGTTCTATTTTTTCACTCGACAAGTCCCTCTCCTCGGGAGAGGGATTTAGGGAGAGGTCGAAATTAAAAAACATATCAATAAATAATATCAATTACTTAAGTAAAGAATTAAAACCTTGCGATTTCAATGAAGCCCACAATAGAAAAGCACCAAAACAACTGAGGGTTTGACTTAAAGTCAAGCCCTCAGTTGTTTTGATATTTGTTGTAAAAACGGCTTTTTGATGATAATTTGAATATAAAAAGAGTAAATTTGAAAAAAAATCTATATTTAATGCAGAATTAAGGATTTATTGATTAAACCTTTTAACTTTGTTGGAGTCAAACCAGAGAAAATTTCAGTTCACAGGCACTAAAGCATTTACGATTTATCCCGATAGCTATCGGGGGTACTATTTACCATTTAAGAGAATAAACGGCACATTAGTGATTTATTAATGCGCATAAAATTACTCTAAAAAAGCATCTGAGGGCTTGACTCAAAGTCAAACCCTTAATTGTAAATAGCCTGCAAACTATTTTTATTTCAATTAATAACAAGGGGTTACAACAAAGACTATCATCCAAACAAAATGGCTTGAGTTTTTTGTTCTCACTTTTTTAAAAATTAAAAAATAACTATAAAAGTACTATATGAAACGTCTCTTCATTCTTCTTTCACTCTTCTTATCTGTTCATCTCTACACATTTTCGCAACACAGTATTCAATCGTCGGTATTCGACAAGAAAAACGGACAAGCCATAGAAATGGCAACAGTGCGTTTACTTTCGTCCAAAGACTCGTCGTTGGTGCAAGGCGCTCAAACCGATATGAAGGGCGGATTCGTTCTCCCCAAGATCAAACCTGGAAATTATGTACTCGTTATCAGCTCAGTAGGTTATAACGAATCAAAAAAAGACATTACAGTAGAAAAGAAAGACCTTATTCTGAGACCCATACAGCTCGAAGAGAATGTAAAATTGCTCAAAGAAGTAGAAGTGAAAGGTACTGCTGCACAATTGGTTGTAAAAGGTGACACCCTTGAATACAATGCTACAGCCTTTAAAACACAGGAAAATGCAGTGGTGGAAGATTTGCTTAAGAAACTGCCCGGTGTCGAAATTTCATCAGATGGAAAAATTATGGTGAATGGCGAAGAGGTGAAGAAAATCCGTTTGGATGGTAAAAAGTTTTTTGATGGCGATATGGAACAAGCCACCAAAAACTTATCGGCAGATATGATAGAAAAGATTCAGGTGTTGGAACAAAAATCGGACATGGCACAGCTTACAGGGTTCGAAGATGGCGATACCGAACGTATCATTAACCTTACTACTAAACCCAATCGTAAAAAAGGACTCAGTGGTAATGTATTTGGAGGAGCCGGAGCTGATATCAACAAAGATTTCAGATACGATAGTGGCCTTTCGTTGAATATATTGAATGGCGAATCGCAAACATCGATCAATGCAGGAGCCAACAACCTGAACAACACAAGAAGTAGCCGTGGCCGTGGATCGTGGGGAGGTGGTGCTAATGCAGGGATTACCTCATCGCAAAACTTCGGATTGAACACCAACTCCATGTTGAGTAAAAAAACAACAATAGGCGGTGATGTTACTTTTAATCACTCCAACAATTTCAGTAACACCGAAAGTAACCGTACCAGTTATTTGTCGTCGTCGACCTACAACGATTTATCGAACAGCATTTCGGAAAACGATAAATACGATGCCAATATGCGATTGGAGTTGGAATGGAAAATTGATAGCCTGCAAACTCTGATTGTACAACCCAATATGAATTACAGCACCAGCGACTCTTATACAGAAAGAAAATACTCTTATCTTACCGATAACGACTCTACAAGTTGGGGTAATTCGATAAACAATGGAACAAACAATTCGCTTTCGGGAGGTTTGAACCTTATTTATAATAAAAAATCGGCAGTGAAAAAAGGACGTTCTTTCACTATCAATCTGAACACCGATTTTTCGAGAACCAATGGCGAAAGCTATAATCTCTCGAATAAATACACAAATGACACTACAATCAATATCGACCAACAAACAAAAAATATATCCGACAGATTTAGTGCCGGTATGCGGATGTCGTTTGTAGAACCTCTTTGGAACAATAAAAACATGATAGAGGCAGCTGTGTCGGTGAACACTACCACCACCACTTCCGAAAAGAATCAGTACAGCTACGATGCAACCAAGCGCGATTATTCTATATTCGACGAGGAATACAGCAATAACTTTGAAAATGAATTTTTCAGAGAGTCAATAGAATTAAATTACCGTTTTACAGAGAAAACATATAATGTAATGCTCGGAATGAGCGGTCAACCTTCGCAAACAAAAAACATTCGTACTTATGGCAACGGATTAGTAACCGATACAACTTATGGAGTATTTAATTTTGCACCTACAGCCAGATTTCAGTACAACTTTGGCCGTAAAAAGTTTGCCCGTATCGATTACCGCGGTCGCACACAGCAACCTTCGATCAATCAAATGCAACCCGTAAAAAACAACAATGACCTGATGGCCGAAACGGTTGGAAATCCTTTGTTGAATCCTGCTTTTTCGCACACATTCAGATTGATGTACAGTACATTCAACGATAAAACCTTTTCATCGTTCAATACTTTCCTGAATGCGGAAGCAACAAAAGACGCATTGGTTTCAAACAAGATTTACGATAACACCCTGAAACAATACAGCCAAACTGTCAACTCGGATGTAATGCCGGTGAACCTGATGGGGAATGTGATGTTCAGCACACCACTTATCCAGAAGCGTTTACATTTCAGCACCAATACTTCGGCCCGTTACCGTTCTCAATACAGCTATATCTCGCGAAATGTAAATATCGACGACATTAATATTGATCATCTTCTGTTGGGCGACGAGAGTAAAACACGCAATTACAGTGCTTCAGAAGAGCTGTCACTTACTTTTACACACGATTTTATTGAATTGGGACTTCGTGGCAATATCGGTTATTCCAACTCGCTGAACAACCTGAGAAACGAAACTACCGAGACTTTCGATTGGTCGGGGCGCGGTAATATAGTAATTCGTTTCCCTTACAACTTCACCCTTAGCTCGGACATAGCTTACACCGACCGTGCAGGTTACACAAATATGGATTTAAGCGAAATTATGTGGAATGCCGCCATCGATAAAACTTTATTCAAAAACAAAGGTACCTTATCAATCAAAGCAACCGACATATTACGTCAGCGATTGAACATAAGACAAACCATTGGTGACAACTATATTCAGAACAATAGTTACAACACGCTACCCACCTATTTCCTTGTAAGCTTTACTTACAAAATAATGAAATTCGGAGGAGCTAACAATAACCAACGCGATTTCAATAATTTCGGCCCAGGCATGAGACCTCCCGGAAGAGCCGGTTTCGGAGGAAGACCCGGTGGCGAGTTTTAAGTGAACAGAATATAAAGAGAGAGAAAAACGACCAACTGTTTTTCTCTCTCTTTTTTTATTGTAAGTAATTGATCTTTCGCAAGCAGTTAATTTATTGATATGACAATGAATAAAAAAAAACGCATGTAAAATGATTATTAGATGGCTATATGAAATTGACTTTTGTTGAATTCTTATTTTATGACCTCTCCCCTAACCCCTCTCCCGAGGAGAGGGGAACAGATGAGTGCAATTAGAACGGTCGTCGATCGCTTGTAAAAAATAGAGATACTTATATTTGTGAAAGCCGATTAAGTAAAATGATCTGTTTTCTAAAAGTAAAATTCAGATAGTCAATGTGCCAATCGTAGCGAAGCGAAGATGCCGCTTGCGGTATATGCCAATTTGAAAATCCCGATAAATTCGGGACAAGTTGTGCCAATTTAAGAGCTGGAATCGTTGAATAACTGAATAATTGAATAACTGAGTAATTGTTGAATCGTTGAATTGTTGAATTGTTGAATCGTTGAATTGTTGAACTGTGAAATTATTGAAAGGTCTACAGTCAACAGTCTCCGGACTTTGTTGAAGCGTTGAATCGTTGAACTGTTGAATAACTGATTAATTGAAGCCGTTCACTGAGCGAAGTCGAAGTGAACCCGAAACTCAAAACTTCACAAACTCCTCAATTATCAATTATTCATTATTCATTATTCATTATTAATTATTCATTGTCAGTTCTCCGTTTTTAAACTTCTCTATCAATTCTCCGCCAACGCTCGCATTGGTTGGATGGTTGGGCAGGTTGTCGCGGGTAAACCAGGCGGCTTCTACTATTTCGTCGTTGTCGATTGTAATGGGTTGATCCTCGTTGGCTTCGGCAATATACCCAATCATCAAGGAACCGGACAAAGGCCAGGGCTGACTTTTATAATAGCGGATATTCTTTACATCGAGGCCAACTTCTTCCTTCACCTCGCGAATGACAGTTTCTTCTATGGTTTCACCCACGTCAACATAACCGGCAATCAACGAAAACCAACCTCCTACAAAACCGGAGTTTCGGGCAAGCAATATCTTATCATTGCTGATAATGGCAACAATAATTGCCGGTGATATTTTTGGAAAAAAATGGGTGTTGCAATTGAGGCATACCAGTGCTCTCTCGTCGGCTTTGTGATAAGTTTTGGTTCCGCATTTTCCACAATAGCGATGTTCGGCATACCAGTTTCGCAGATGAAATCCCACAACGCTGATCCAACCAATTTCCCTTTGACCGATGGTTCTGAAAAAGCCGATTTCTTTGTATTCAAAAACGGTTGCATCGGTCAGGGGTTCATCCCAAAGGATAAAACACGAAACATCGTCGAGTGTAAAAAGAAATGTGGTGTCGGAGTCTTCGGATATTTCCTGAAAATCCGATTTTCGGGGCAATTCAACCTTTTCCCCGTCGATCTTCATCAACAAGCTTCTGTCTTTGAAGTGAAGGATAAAATCATTGTTTTCAATTTGTTTGTCGGCAAGGAAATGATTGTCGAAACGATGGGGAAATATCTCCTGAATCATGGATGAGGTAATTTTATTTCAATACTGCGTTTAACGATGCAAAGATAATTAAACAAAGTCTCTTTTGCCGCAAACGGAAACTATAAAATGCAGCACGGATTGAATTGTGTGGCAAACAAGTTCAACCTTCAATTATTTTATTTCCGGGTTCATTCTATGGTTATCTATCCCCTAGGAGAAATTTACGATACATCCTTTTCCTAACACTGCAGCACACGAATCGTATGGCAAACAATTCTGTTCAAGCTTCAATTATTTCATCTTCTTATTCCCAAGCCTCCTTGCTGCGTCGCAGATCCCGATGTATCGGGAGTCGTCCTGACCGCAGGAAACATATGTATTAGGCGGTAGTTTTTTGTTTATACATCAAACGGTTATTTTTATAATATTCTTCATGATAAGTCCAATCAAGTTAATGATCGTAGTTTCCTTTTTTTGTTCAGGAAGTTACGCTATAGAAGTTTGTCCGTAAACTATATAGCAGAAAAGTAATTATAAATTATTCTCACTTATTTCCTTATAATCTCTTTTATCTCTTCTGTCTTAGGCATAACCGTTTACATACAAATCGAAAAGTTTATTTTTGTCTATGTTATATTGTATATTCCAATAATAACTTCCACCGTCAAAAACTTGAACTCGCTCTTTCAGCCAATGATTTTCTAAATCTTCGTCCCAAAAGCAATTAATCAAAAGTATTCGCTGTCCACTCTTGTCTATGTAACCGAAATACTGTCTTTTGTATTTTCTCAGGTTCTTGTGAATCACCGGAGTCGAAGCTTGATTGGCTTTATATCGATTGAGTTTCTTTAAGCCCTTAATCAAAGCCACTTCCGCCTTGTCAATATCTTGTTTTGTTGGTGTAAATCTTTCTCCAGGAATCATATTTATGTAATTCTCTGGAAAAATGGCTACGTCAAATTTCTTTGTCTTATAATGTTCTGCTTCTATTTTATTTGTATTTGGTTGTCCAAGTCCATGAAAAATATTCAGAAGTAAGACTGTCAATAGTAAGTTGATTTTTTTCATTTCTTTTATCTAAAATGCCCCTAACATCTAATATATACGCATTGCCCATATATTCACTACATACTTAAGATCCCATTGAGCTTTTTTGCTGTAGAGGCGTATTAGCGGTTCGTTGCTTTTTTCTGTTCTCCCGATTTAATAGGTACAAAGTCTTCATATTTTGTAAAATATTCCAGTCCTAAAACTAATAGTATTGAACTTATAGAATATACTTTCTGCATTACAAAGGCTAATGCCAAATAACTAAATCCATATAGGAAAAAGAAACAATAATAAGTTAATAAGCATATTATACAGCAAAACTTAAGTAATTGTAGTTTTGATTTAAGGACGAAGAAAGTAATAATAAATAGCCCAAACAATGTCAAAACAATTGAAATTGTTCCCAGGTCGTGGTAGGGTGTTGCAATTAAGAAAATAAATAAAAAGTTGGCAAATCCGATATATTTTAAAGCATTAGCCCATACTCTTAAAGAAATCTTTTTCGACATATTTATAAAAAAAACACCATAACCAACCGATTGGAATGCCATTCCAAGAATTGCCCAAATCCTTCCAGGATTTTCTGAGCCATTTATCGCTTTTGCTTCAAACAAATTGCTAATAAAATTTTTTGACCAGCCAAAACCCACTGAATTTTTGTCAAGCAACGATCCACCTGGATATGCTAACGCTGCTATTACTATTAATATCACTGAAATAATCATGCATATTAAAACCAAATACTTCTTAATCATCTGTTTAATATTTTAATCAAATTTGTTATAAAGTTGTAACATAGTCGTTTGCAATGGCCGCTAATCGAGTCACGTCATGGACTCTCACCATCGCGTTCTTACGTGCTTGAAAGTCTCCCTTCGTACGACTCTTTATGTTATTAATTAACCCGACCATCTCCTTGCCGGGGCGTTCCGACCGCAGGAAGTTAAGTATTAGGGGGTTTTAATTTATTTTCTCAAAGTATTCAGTCTTTAGTTTTCCGTCTTCGCCGTCTTTGTATCTCACTAACATTCTTCCGTTAAGAATCACTATTTTATTTGTTCCAAGTTGTTGGTAAACTAAGTCTTTGTAGTTCGAGTCAATAGTTATTCCGATTAGCGTCGATATTTTTGTTTTCTTTGGGATAACCTTTATTTTACGTCCTTTAATTGGAAATGAAACGCTGTCAGCAACTTGTCCGTCATACTGAATTTCTCCAATCGAATCTGTCACAAAATTACTTTTAATTCCATCTCGATAAATCTCAACAGGAAGTCCGGCAATACCTTTGAAACTCTCGTCAATACGAATCAAGTTGTTCGAGTTTTTCTTATTTATGTACTCAAATACGTTTGTGACTTTAATTGTGTCTGGAATTAAGTCGGGTGTCAAAACTAAAAAGTCAGGTTCAATTTTCCACTTTCCTTTAGTTGTCATCATTTGAGTGTCGTCTCTGTATTCGAAAGTATATGTGCTGTCTTGTCTTAATTCAATCAAATTCTGAAAGTGACATCTCCAATACATGTCGTAGCAAAGTTGATATTTCCCAAAGTCGATTCGTTGGCAATAAATTGTCGCTGCGAGTAAAAGAAGTATTGTCAAACTAAAGATTTTTGCTTTCATTTCTCTTTTTTTAATGCCCCCTGATCAAGTCACGCCATGGACTTTGGCTATGCCGATTTTCAATTCACCATCGCGTTCTCACGGGCTTGAAAGTCTCCCTTCGTACGACTCTTTATGTTATTAATTAACCCGACCATCTCCTTGTTGCGTCGTTCCGACCGCAGGAAACATAAGTATTAGGCAATCGTACTTTTTCGTTATATATATGAATCATCTGTATTTCGTAATTGTAGGATGATTTTCGAGTTTACTTAAATAGCTTGTTAAATTCTTTTCGTTTACTTCAATTTCACCATTATCTAACTTTTTACAAAAATAAATAGTTTTATCTGCGTTAATTCCTGTTTTGTGATAATATGTTATAATAAAAATCCAATGAGATTCATCACTTCGATATCTGTCTACTGCACCGTAATCGTTAATGTTAATTGTTTGTCCATCAATTACAGAATAATTATTATAATATTCATTACTACTAATTATAGTACCATCGTTTAAAATTCCTACATGAAAGTTTTCACCTCCAACATCAGAGTTTATTTTGAAAGGTTCTTGCTTTTCTGAACGTATTAAGATAAATTCGTAACCTAATTCATCGTTCATTGAAACCCACATAGAAGAGATATTTATTTCCCATCTAGTATTAAATAACCAATTTCCATTTCTTAATAGCTTCAACTCAGATATGTTACTATCACCAACTGAATATCTATACCAAAGTTCTTTTAATTTTAATTCATTTAAATCTGCTAGTAATTTATTTTGTATTCGCACATCTTCTAGCTTATGAATTCCTTCATCAAATGCTGGAATTGACTTACGAATTATTTCATTATAAGGGTAAAGATGATTTGTAAAGCACTTTGTAAAATCACTTTCAGTCACTTCAATTGGAGATTTAAAACCAGCTTTACTTTTGTTAAAATATTTTAGGAATAAATCAATTTGTTTGTTTAGCTTCTCCAGATTGAAATTTGGATTAAGTTTTTCTTTGTTGTCCTGTATAAGTTTTAATATTCCTTGTCTTTCATATATTTTTAATCCTAATCTACTTATATTTAAATATCCAATTTCTGTGAAATCAACATCTGGTAATAATAGAGGTATTACTTCTTCTTTTTCATGCGTAACCCAAGCTGCACCAACCTCATTTAAACATATTTCGCTAGATTTGTAATTATGAGAAATAAATAACAAAGCTATTGAACTCATATTAATTTCTTCACGAAGTCTGTCAGGGATATATTGTCCGCTTTGTATTCCGTGTCCGTGCATACTTGTACAAAACACTCTATTTGAAGGTATCTCAAGTCCTAGAATTAATATTTTCTCGACAAAGGAATCAATAATTTCTATGTCTTTGCTCGAATGACTTACGAAAATTTTGTCTTTATTCACGGTGTAATTAGTAGTAAATGTCTGTTTTTCTTTTTTTTTTAGTATGTTGGCCACAACATCATAGTGTTTTATTCATCGTTTTCGAGTGTCAAAGTTAATTAAAAGCGATAAAATTGCAAATAAAAACAAAATTTATTTAATGCACGGACGAAAATGCTGAATAAAACAGAGTTGAACGGGACCGATGGCTGTGGGAGAAGTATCGGGAGAGGTGGTGTTTTTAGGCAAAGGCAAAAGGGTCGAAAGTCTACGGTCCACAGACTTTGTTGAATCGTTGAACTGTGAAATTGTTGAAAGGTCTACAGTCCACAGTCTCCGGACTTTGTTGAATCGTTGAATCGTTGAATAACTGATTAATTGAATCATTGAAGCCGTTCACTGAGCGAAGTCGAAGTGAACCCGAAACCCAGAACACGGAACTCAAAACTTCACTAACTCCTCAATCCCGAAAGCTTTCGGGACAAATCCTCAAATTCATCCTCACAACCTGGAACACTAAATCCGAAACCCGAAACTCTTTAAAAGCTCCACCTCAGTCTGCCGTAACAGGCATAGGTATTTCCGTAAGCGCCGTATTCGGTTCCGGTGTCGCCTAACATAAGTTGCGCTGTGAGCATAAGTTCCAAATCGTCGAGCAACGAAATGGTGGCTGTTGGGCCAAGGTAGGCCGAATGATCCGAAGGGTTGTACATAGTTGCAAATGCTACATTCATAATCGGACTGATGGGATATGAAACCTGTCCGAAAAGTTCGTATTTACCAAGGCTTAATTGTTTGGCGCTTAAATTCAAATCGGGACTGAGTAAGGATATCCCGCCTATCGCATCAGTCGCTCCCATGCTGTTGAATAAAAACGCAGCGCCCACGTACAGCGAATTTTCAAATGTATAATCGGTAGAGATGGTGGCCGAAACCGAAGTATGGGAGTTAGCGCTTCCTTTGAATGCCGGAATAAAAACGCTTCCTTCACCGCGGAAGGACACTTTGCCTAAGCCTCCCGACCATCCGCCTCCAAGCACAACATCGGCATCACTCTTCCCTCCTATCAGTTGAATATCGTAATCGTGAAAATTGAAACGATAACGTGCAGCAGCTGTAGTTTTGTTGTATTTATCTGTTTTAAAAGCCAAATCTAAGGACGAAGATTCCGATGTATAGTAAGTCAGCGAAACGGCATCACTTCCGGGCCGTTCCTCATAATCAAAATCGATGTACGAAAATGCGTTGAACAGATCGTTCGGATTCCACACCAGGTCGATGCCCCAGTTAATGCGTTGGCGTCCCACTTTAAGCTGCCATTTCCCAAGCGTGTAATCCACGTACAAACGGTCGATGGAGGTATTCAGGAACCAGGCATTTTTTTCGGCAAGATTCCACGAAAGCTGTACAATGCCGTCATCCTGTTTAAAGAAAGAGGCATATTGCGGCAGTTGGGCCATCAGTTTGCCGGCAAGTAAGCGATTACGGACGCCCAGTTCAAAGCGAAGATCGGCATTGGGGTTATAACTAAAATTCAACCTGTTGTGAATCATATTGTAATTTGTAGCGTCCAACACTTCGCCCGAAGGCATGGGCATTCCGTTTTCGAGAAAATAAAAAGTCTGCATGTCCTTTACATAACCGTTCAATGCAAACTTTTGGGCATTCAGTTGGGTCAGAAGGACAAATGTAAATAGCAATAATAAAAACGACCTCACCCCCAGCCCCTCTCCTTGAGGAGAGGGGAGCCTTAATGATTTTCTTATTTTTAATTTCATAATGTGGATATCTGTTTAATTGCCTGTTTCTGTTGTACAAAATCTCTTTCAGGATCGACCTCGTCCGGTGAGCCAAAAAATGGAGTGAAGTAGGCGTAGAAAACTTTTCTGTTTGAGTCCCGACGTATTTCGTCGGGGCGAGTTTAAAGGTTTTCAGCCTGCAAACGACTAATTTTTTGAGTGAAGCGGGCGAAGTCTTGACTTTTTTTGCTTACTTTTTTGTGTTAAGACAAAAAAGTGAGTGGGGTTTTAGGGGCAAAGCCCCTGTTATATTGAAGTCTAAAGCTTTAAGCAATCTATCGGATAATCATTTTTCATAATTCGCATGAATTACACACTAACGATTACCTTACTTTCTCATCTTTCACTATTTTGCCATCTTCGAGCACAATAACGCGGCGGGCTTTGTTTACCACACGTTGATCGTGAGTCGAAAACAAAAAAGTTATATTTTCTTTTTCATTCAGCTCTTCCATTATATCGAGCAGTTTTTCGGTAGTTTTCGAGTCTAAGTTGGCGGTTGGTTCATCGGCAATAATAAACTTCGGACGTGAAGCCATGGCCCGTGCTACTGCTACCCTTTGTTGTTGGCCACCCGACATTTGGTTCGGTCTACTTTCCATGCGATCGCCCAACCCTACTTCGGTAAGGATTTCAGTAGTCCGCGATTGAATTGTTGCTTTGTCCAACCCCTGCATTTCCATTATAAACGAAACATTTTCGCTGGCTGTGAGTACCGGAATAAGATTGTAGGACTGAAAAACAAAGCCGATATTGTGCAAACGAAAATCGACCAACTGTTTCGAATTCAGTGTTGAAACATCAATGCCATCAACAAGAATTTGTCCGGATGTAGCCTGATCCAGGCCTCCTATCATATTCAGCAGCGTAGTTTTTCCCGAACCTGATGGCCCTACAATAGCCGTAAATTCACCTTTTTCTATTGTCAGGTTCACATTGTCGACAGCCGTAACTTCCATTACGTTATTGGAATATATTTTTACAAGATCTTTTATTTCAATTACATTCATACTATGTAGATTTTTTTTGTGTTTTGAAATGCATACAGAAAATTTAAAATGATTTGACGATAGATTTACTAAATATTTAAAATTCAACCTAACAGGGGCTTTGCCCCTAAAACCCCACTTACTTTTTTGTCTTAACACAAAAAAGTAAGCAAAAAAAGTCAAGACTGCGCCCGCTTCGCTCGAAAAATTAGTCGTTCGTAGGCTGAAAACTTTTAAACTCGCCCCGACGAAATACGTCGAGACTCAAACAGAAAAGTTTTCTACGCCCACTTCACTCCATTTTTCGGCTCACCGGACGAGGTCGATCCTTTAGGGAGTTTGAACAACACAAGTAGGTAATGGAACAGATATTCATAAATTTTAGAATTTAATTATCAATTCGAATGGCTTCCACCGGATTTAATTTCAATGCTTTACGTGCCGGCAATATTGACGACAGTATTCCGGTGGCCACCACCATCAGTGTAACTCCAAAAAAGAAAGAAGCGTCAATTTCGGGATAAACAATGGCCGCCCAACCCATGGCTTCGAACCCCTCGCCTACCGACGAAAAATCGAGCCCCGTATGTCCGGTAATTACAACAGACAACCAACCCAGCAACATACCGATCACCGCACCAACCAGGGTCAGGAAAATAGTTTCGAGCATAATCATACTGAATACACGCTTTTTGTTCATCCCTATGGCCATCAGCATTCCAAGCTCTTTGGTACGTTCAAGGATAGACATCATCATTGTATTGATAATCCCAAATGCCAGTGCAAACAGGATAAAACCCATAATGATATAATAATACAAACCCATATAATCATTTGTCATGGCAGCATCGGGAGCCAGTTCTTTCCACGATAGTACATTTATGTTGGGAAATGTGTTGCCGATGTCCGATTTTACTTTTTCAAGGGTTTTTCCATCGTTCAGCAAAATGCCGGTTTCATGGTATTCGGATGCTGTCAAACCGGCTATCGGAGCCAGGTCGGATTGCAGGACATATGCATTCATTTGGTCGAACATTGTATTGCTTGTTTTAAAAACGCCACACACTTTAAAGGCCTGCGAAATAAGTTCGCCGCTTTTGTCGGTGAAAGTAAACACTATTTTCGAGTTCAGGCGGTAATGCTTTGCCGCTTTGAGTATTTCAGCGCCGTAGTTTTTCACTTCCTTGCCCGATAGCAATTCACTCAGCCGTTTCTTGAATAATTTTTCCGTGTTGAATCGTTCATTTTCAATGGCTTTTAGTTTTTCTGAAATTGAAGCGGGGATTCCGGCGTTCCTCAAACTATCGAAACTTTCGGCTTTTATTGTATAGTTTTTAATGCGCAATTGTTCCGCCGTTTTATCGCTTATAATTATCGGATACGAACCGCCGGTTTCAAAATAGGATCCTGCATTCGGCAATATATATTTATACAGATCAGAAACCTGTTTTTCTTTTTCAACATCAATCCCCTGAAGCATCAACGCCGTGTTTCCACGCGAAGTAGCAGCCATCGACATCAATTTTACCCGATGACTGAAAGCCTTTATGCGCTTGTCATTTTGCAGATAGTTTTCAATATTGCTGCTTTGCGGGATGATATTGTTGATCTCCTCGTTATTCAGAAATTCAGGATTGTATATTTTAAGGTGTCCCTGTTCGGTATAAACTGCCGACCGCAAGCGTTGCTCTACCCAGCCTTTCATAAGTCCCGAAGTAAAAACTCCGGCAGTAGTACCGAGCAACACAGCCGTAATAACGATAAGGCTGCGTTTGCGGTTACGCCACACATTTTTCCATGCTATTGACCAAATCATATCTCTTTTTGTTGATAAAAAAATTTATTCAAATTAAATCAGAAAATAAGTAATTGATATTTTATTGATATTTTTTTAAATTTCGACCTCTCCCTAAATCCCTCTCCCGGGGAGAGGGACTTGACGAGTGAGAAAATGGAACGAATCTCATAGAATGAACTGCTCTGTCCCCTTTCTCTTGGGAGAACCAACGGTCAGCGCAGCTAAAGGGTTAGGGATAGAGGTCTATTCTGTTGAAATTAATCTATTAAAACCTGCTTAACAAACATATCAACAATTATTACTATTAACCGTGTAAAGCTTTGATTACATTCAGCTTCAGGATACTACGTACAGGGAAATAGCTGGCCAGCAACACCATAAACAATATCACCACTCCCTGTATCGTAAAATAGCTGCCAAACCAGGCAAGCGGCATCACCGGATCGAATCCCATCTCGATAAACATCTGAGCCATATCGCCTGTAAATTTAAAAGGATGATAATAGCCATACAGAACAATCGGCACCGAAGCCAACATACCCAAAACGGTCCCCATAAAACCGAGAAATAACATTTCGGTGGTAACAATGGCAGCCAGCTTGCTTTGTTTCATCCCTATAGCCACCATAACGCCAAATTCGCGCATGCGTTCGGTAATCATCATCAATACTGTACCAAAAATGCCGAAAAATATAATAACGTACAAAATGCCGAGAAACAATATGCCACTTTTATTGTCACCTTCTATTTGCTGTTTCAGAGTAGGAATCAGCGTTTCCCAGTTTTTTACGGTAACATTTTTATCGCTCAGCAAATTACTCAGTTCGGCTTCGGTTGCCAACATTTTATCTGTATTTTTCAGATTAATGGCTATGGAAGTAATTTGCCCGTTTAGCCCTAAGAATTCACCCGCTTTATCAATCGTCATATATACAAGTTTATTATCAAGGTCGGGTGCCGGCACTTTAATAATTCCACGAATCGGGAACACACCTGCTGCACTTACTCCCTGATAACCTTGTCCCATCAAAATGAGCGAATCTCCAACATTTACTTTCAGGTATTTCGATAAACGGTCCGACACCAATACACCATCATCATTCGGTTGCAGATAAGCTGAATGAATCACCGCGTTTTTCAGGATCAGATGGATAACAGTAGCATCAGTAAGTTCTAAATTATCAATCAGATTACTTTCATTTAAAAATGATGTATTGATATTCTGTTTCAGTTTTTCAAAGACATCTTCAGGGAAAGAAGGCTGAGCTTTCAACTGTTGTAATGTGAACGATGTAATGCGGTAACGTACCAGTTTTTGTTCGGGGTTGGACATAAATTTCTCTTTTGCAGGAGAAATTCCGGCAATCATTACGCCTTTCGATAAATTACCGGTAGAAGCCAGCGCTCCCGATTCGATGCGAGGCACAGCTACTTTCACATTAGGTACAGCACAAATTTTATCCAGCAGTTCGGGCGAGGATTCGAAAACATTGTCGATACTTGGATCGTCGGTATAATCGGATTGTTGCACCTGCAAATAACCTGCATACGACTCTATGCTTTGTTTTATCATGTGTTCGTAAGTGCCCAACTGAAACGAACGCATCACCACAGCAAAGAAAACGGCAAAAAATATAGAAGCTGCCGTAATGATTGTCCGTCGCTTGTTTCGCCACAGGTTTCGCCATGCAATTTTTACAATGTCTTTCATGCTGTTTATTGTTTAAATATCTGCCCCCTAACCCCCTAAAGGGGGAATAAGAACGGGAACAATACAGGTCCTTTGAGTTTTATTATTTTATAATCATCTCCTTGTGTGTCCTGATTTTTTAATCTCGGTCATAGGGGTTTCATGCTGTTTATTGTTTAAAAAACATGTGAAAAGTGATTTTACCCTCATCATCCGGTAACTATTTCAACCTCTTCATATTTTGCTGTGAGAAAAAGTTCTGATCTGTTTTAATATTGAATTTCATCTTTTTTACAGTTACAACAGTTTTATTACCGGGCTCGTCGGCCGGAATAATCTCTAGCAACGAAGGCAACTGCCGATCTTCAAAAACAGCAATTTTCGATGCCAAATGCGTCTTTACCAACACTTCATCTTCATCGTAAAATTCGCCTTTTAGTTGAAAATAATCGTTTACCGAAATCCACATAATAATTTTCCCCCATACCACATTCGAGTTTTGTAAGGGCATAAGTACAATTTTATAGCATTTCAGTCCGTCGATCACCTCATTTCCAATGATTTTGTGTGTATAGTCTTTTACAAACGACGATTCTTTCAAAATATCATCATTCGTAAAATCCGATCCCATCCACCCTTGCGACATCATCGATGGCGGGAGTTTTATCAAGCGCTGAATTGTCGGATTCCAACTCCAGAGGTTGTTTCCGTTCTTCAGAAAAGACTGACCCTGTTCTTTTGCCGGCGCAGTAATCAGGGTAAGTGAGTTTCCGGCTACTTCTGTCCACGATTTCATTTCTATGGTGCGTTTGTATTTGGGACGCACAATTGTCATACTCATTTCGCTGTAACTTGATTTCTCACCATTGTATTTTGTATCCGATTTACGCACAATTTCTTTGGCATCCTGCGCCGAAACCGTCAACGTACTGAAAACAAGTAATCCTGTCATCAGGATTGATTTTAGATTGTTCATACCTTTATTTTTCTTGAATAGTTTCTTTCTGATGATTGATCATACAGGCATTATTTCGTAAATCTCTGACTGTATTATGTGTTAATTGCTTTGTCCTTCATTGATCAACGAAGTAAAAGTAAATAAAACTGCAGATATATTTCACAATTATCGCAGCAAAACAATCTATTATACAGAAATTTATAATGATTCTTTATATAGTTTATCAAAATACTATGCGATAATCGTTGAAATGTCTCCAGTCTCCGGACACTTTGTTGAATCGTTGAACTGTTGAAGCGTTGAAGCGTTGAAGCGTTGAAGCGTTGAAGGATTGAAGCGTCTCCCGAAACACGAAACTCAGAACCCGAAACACGAAACTCCTCAATTCTCAACTGCCTTCAGAAACTCCCGACCTCACCCCAGCCCTCTCCCAAGGAGAGGGAGCAGGAACCCCTCCCCCTTCGGGTACTCCCCTTGAAAAAAGGGGAGATCGTTGGTACGCAGGATGTAGGATAATAAATAACCCTGTTGAAGCGTGAATTGGACTTTAGACAAAAGAACAAAGACCAAAGACTAAACGCAAAGCCTCAGTCAATCCGAACCTCTACCAACTCCTCAAATCTTCAAACTCTCAATCCCGAAAGCTTTCGGGACAAATTCTCAACTCAATTGCCCAGAAACTTCACTAACTTCCTAAATATTAATTATCAATTATTAATTATCTATCTTGTTGGGCAATGAAAAGAAAAATAATTACATTTGTAAGTCAAAAAAGTCATCTTCAATCTGAGCATCATATAAAATGAAAAAAGAATATACATTAGACGAATTGTTGCACAAAGCGGCATCTTATTGTTCAATTTCAGAACACTGCATATCCGAAGTCAGCGATAAACTTACGGGTTGGGGCATTGCTACCACCGAAAGAGAAAAAATCATCAGCAGATTGATTCAGGATGATTTCATCAACGAAAAACGGTTCTGCGTTGCTTTTACTAAAGATAAATTTCACTTCAACAAATGGGGGAAAATTAAAATCTCGTATGCACTAAAACAAAAAGGCTTACCCAACGATTTAATCAACAATGCACTGAAAACAATAGACGATGGCGAATACGAGGAAATGCTGGGAGTGATTCTGAAAAACAAGCTGAAAACCATTCAGTGGGAATACGAATACGAAAAACAAGGCAAACTATTTGCTTTCGCACAATCGCGTGGTTTCGAAAGTGCTGTGATTGATAGGGTGATACGGACGATTAAATAAGTTCTGAGTTTCGGGTTTCGGGGATTAATTTGAAGATTTGAGAATTTGAGAATTTGAAGATTTGAAGGTTTGAAGATTTGTCCCGAAAGCTTTCGGGATGGAGGAGTTGGTGGAGTTTCGAGTTTTGGGTTCAGGAAAAGATTCAACGATTCCTGCTCTTAAATTAGTATAAGAAAATTAATAATGCATAATTCGTAATTCCACAATTCTACGTCCGGAGACCGGAGACTGTTGACCTTTGACTTTTGACCCCTTTGCCTGTGCCTTCGCCTGTGCCTGCATTTCTTCAGAAATTCAACAAAGTCCGGAGACTGGAGACTGTAGACTTATTATGCATTTACAAAAAAACAGATCATTTCAATGAGCAGATATACATTACGCGAAGAAAAAGCAAATACTTTCACACATGCCATCGGCATTCCTTTCGGACTGGCAGTCATTTACTTTTTAATGCAAAAAGCGATACCCACCAACAATTATTGGTTGATTTGCAGTGCTTTGGTGTATGCGGTTTTTATGACCTTTTCGTACATTACGTCCACCCTCTATCATTCAGATAAAGATGAGAACAGAAAGTTGCTTCGCCGTAAATTTGATCATGCTGCCATTTACGTCCACATTGCCGGTACATATACACCTTTCACATTAGTAGTGTTACGCGAGCAAGGCCTCTGGGGTTGGACATTGTTTGGCATTATATGGATAGCTGCCATTGCGGGTGTGGTAATGAGTTTTATGCATCTTAAAAATGCTTCGAAACTCGAAACGGCCTGCTATGTGGCCATGGGTTGGGTAGTTGTAATTGCTTTTAAACCTTTGGTCGATGTGCTTTCGGTACACAATTCAATGGATATTTTCTGGTGGTTAGTGGCCGGAGGATTATTCTACACCCTCGGCGCCATTATTTATTTGTTGAAGAAAATTGAATTTATGCATGCTGTATGGCATCTTTTTGTGTTGGGGGGCAGTGTGTGTCATGCTTATGCCATTTGGTTGATTGCTGGCTTTACGCTGTGATATCTGTTTAAGAATAGGAACGCGGATAAGGCAGATAAAACGGATTGTCACTGTTTTTTTTTAAATCATTACGGATATTTTCTGATTTTAAATCAACTACATCGATCTTCCGATTCAATAAATTGAATTTGCTCCGTTCCGATGCATCTAAATCATATATCAACATAGTTGATTGATCTGTATCTCTATGTTGGTTTTAATGATTAACTGTAAAATTACCTGAATATTTAAAATTCAACCTAACAGAGGCTTTGCCCCTCAAAGCTCACCTGTCAGTGCGCCCTCAAATCTTCAATCCCGAAAGCTTTCGGGACAAATCTTCAAATCCTCAAATCCTCAAATTTTCAAATTCTCAAATTTTCAAATTCTCAAATCTTCAAATCCTCAAATCCTCAAATCAACAACTATCAATTCTTCAACTTCTTATTTTCTCAGCTCTCAAAACACAAAACCCGGAACACGAAACACGGAACACGAAACCCGGAACACGAAACTCGAAACACGAAACACGAAACCCGAAACCCGGAACCCGATGCGTTTACTTCCGAAGCATCTCCATCACCTTATCGGGCACATCGGTAGTGATATAATCCACCTTTAGCTCAATGAATTTTTGAATCAGATCGTTTACATTCACCGTCCATACATTGGTGGTCAGGCCAAGTGCTTTTGCTTCGGTTATCCATTCCGGATGCTGAAGCAACAGTGAATGGTGATAATCAAGTCCACCTATCCCCCACTCTTTCAACTCTTTTGGAGTATAAGCCACACCACTCATACACAGAAATGCCACCGGCGCTTTGGCTTTGAGTTTCACCAATTCCTTACAAATATTGATGCTGAAAGATATATATTCCACCCTTTTCTGAAGCCTGTGTTTTCTTACAAGTTCGAGCACAGCCAGAGCCGTTCTGTTTTCGAGTTCAATATCCTTTTTGGGCTTTATTTCAATAATCAGTTTTGTCTTTTTGTGCTTTTTAGCCTGCAACAGATGCGCTTCCAGTGTAGGTAACGATTCCCCATTCGCAATTTTCAAGTCCCTGAGTTCAGCATAAGTCGACGAACTGATTTCATGACCCTGAATTAAATTATCATGAAAAACAACAAGGACATTATCGGCTGTCAGATGCACATCCAATTCGGAACCATACACGCCCAACTTTTGTGCGTTGATCAACGATGATATAGAATTATGTGCCGATCCTTCAGGTTTCCAGTAACCCCGGTGGGCTATTACTTTTGTTTGTGCTGTAAGTACTGTACTCAGCACTAAAAGAGACAGCATAAAAACGATTTTTGATCTCATAAATATTTTTTATTTAGCATAAACATCAGACATAGCATAAAGCATATATATTTACTATTTAAATATTTATCGTTTACTATATACTATGTCTGATGTAATAATTAGTTATTATGATCAGAATGAGTAACGTAACCCGATTTGAATTTGATATGGATTTCCGCTCAAAGACGAAACTCCGGCATTGGGGTTAACGTTGTATACAAATTCTTTTTTTGTGGCATCAAAGCCTTTTAAAACATAAAGCGCTTGTGAGCCCAGGTTATGATTTACACCCCACTCTTTGTTCAACAAGTTTACAAAGTTAAATGCATCTACTGATAATTCCAAACTTTGATCTTTGAATGTTTTGATTTTTTTTGTCAAACGTAAATCAATGGTTCCATAAAATCTATTGACACCGCCGTTACGCTTGGCCACTGTACCAAAACTACTACGGAGGTAATCTTTGAAGCCTTCTTCAACTTTATCGTTATCCAAAATAGCCTGAATGCCATCCTTTAAATACTGAGGAGTACTGGCTGCCGCCGGATCATAAACATAAGCTAAATCATTCGTTGCCACAAAGTCACCGTTTATATTCCCATTTACAACTGCTGAATAACGCGTGCCGCCTATGCCAGAGAAACGCGCCCCCAGATTAATTCCCCAAAATGAAGGTAAAGTACCGTAAACAACCACCTTGTTGCGAAATTGGTTATTGGAATAGCTCATACGGCTCAAATCTCTTGGATCGTCTACCACCATCTGCGCCAGTGTTGCCGAATTGGCCACATTACCCGTATATGAAGTATTGTCCTTTGTATCGTTCCATGTATAACTTGCCGAAATTTCTCCATCCCGATAGTAACGATATGTACCATCAATTACAAAAGCAAACTGATTCACTTTTCCTCCGCTATTCATTTCCAAAACACGTCCTACCTTTGTACTTTTACGTCCATCCATCCAGTTCGAAGTACCGTTGGCTTTAATTTTATCAGCCGGTACATAAACACCGCGGTTACCTTCGGCAGCTATGCGAAAGAATGGCTCATCAACCATATTAGCATCCACATACATATAATTATTTCGACCTAAAGTGGTATAAGCGCTTACTCCTACTTTCAGCACATCTGAAAAGAAATGTGTGTACGAAAAATTGGCCTTATAAACAACCGGAACAGCGGCATCGGCAGCATTCATATTGATGGTTGAAATTTTTGGGATTGCAGGGTTATTGAAAAGATCGGCACCCGGTGCAGTTGAAGGATTGGTACGATAACCAACAAAATCGGCAGTAGGAACCAATGCACCCTGAACATCCACCGAAGCAGTAAGTGTACCATCAAATACCATATTATTGATCATGGCATAGTTATTAATATCCGAAGCAAAAATACCACCGCCCAGACGTATAATATCAGTGTGTTTTTCATTAATGTCCCAATTCACCTGAAAACGTGGCTGTATATGGAAAGTAGATAATTTATTGTCGGTACGTAAACCTAACTCATCGAACACGGTCTGATTAAAGGCGCCTGAATTCAAATAATTGGCATAATCAAGACGAAGACCGGCCATCAATTCAAAACCTCTGAAAAGTTTTGTATGCATTTGAGCATAAAGCCCGGAGTTAACAATATTCTGATACACACGTTGATCATCGGTCAGGTATATTTCGCGGGCATATCTGTAAGGTTGATTTTTTTCAAAGGCATCCATACCCAGGTAATAGAAACGTCCGTTGGTTTCGCTTCCATAAAGCGAGTTCATGTTGCTGTACATTACATCCATACCCAAAGTGTAATTTACCTTCTCGGTGTTGTAATAAAGATTATCAACCAACTGCAACACATTATTGTAGAAATTCTCCGGACAATAACGTTGTCCTCCTAACTGAATGTTGGTAGACACGTTTTTACCATCGATAGTAGACGCAATATTTTGTACAATGGCACGTGGGATGTTTGATTGTGGCAATTGCTCATTAGGTGTACTCTTTTCAGAAGTAAACAGGTGTTGAAATTTAAGTTCGTTTACAGTTTTCGGACTAAGTACCGAACGCAAGGTAGCCAGCAAGCTGTTATCAACCGAATTTACGTCGCCATACACTTCATACAAATTAATTGTAGTATTGTCGTCAAGTTTCTGTTTATTCCGGTCGTTTACATAATTATCGCGTATGGTCAGCAAATTGGTAGCGTTCAACTGCCAGTCAACGCGGGCAAATACAGCATCGGTACCTTGCTTTTTATCAAAAGCACCGGTTTGCGGACTATTGGCAACTCCATATTTGGTACGGGCAATTTGCAAAAATTTATCTAATGTTGCCTGTGTGATATTCAAACGGGTTTCGTCGGCAGCACTTTTAATATCGGCAATATAAAGCGGGCGTCTATCCTCCTGATGATCCCAAGCAATAAAGTAATGAGCACGGTCTTTAATAAGAGCTCCTCCTAACGAAGCTCCATACTGATAGGTTGAAAATTCAACATCACGCTTGTTAGCACGTATATCATAAGGACTCGAAAGCCAGTTGGCACGGGTAAAAATAAAAGCGCTACCTTTGGTAGTGTTAGTTCCCGATTTTGTTACAGTACTTATAGTTCCGCCTCCACTACGACCAAAAGTAACATCGTACTGGTTTGTAACAACTTCGAACTCACGCACAGCTTCCATCGAAATAGCATAAGGACCACCATTGCGATTGGTTGTTCCACCTGAAGTAGGGTTTTTGGCTGTCATACCATCAATGCTGAAATTAGTTGAAGTAGATAATTGACCACCCAGACTTGTCCCTGTACTCAAAGGCGAAAGGTCGATAAGTGAAGTGAAATTTCGACCATTTACAGGTAATAAGGCAATGTTCTTGGCATTAATTGTAGTAGCAGCACCAATATTCGAAACCGATTTACGTAAAGAGTTGGCCACCACCTGCACTTCGTTCATTGTTACCGATTCCTCTGCCATAACAAAATTCACACGCAGCATATCACCCTGATTCAGCGAATAACCTGTCTTCTTTTGCTCACCATATCCTACATATTTTGCTGTAAAAGTATAGGGTGTCCCAAGCGGTACCTGTTGAATAATATAATCACCCTTTTCGTTGGTAATTACTCCGGTACTAAAACCGGTAGATTCATTACGCACCAAAATAGTAGCGCCTATTACAAATTCGCCTTTGGTGTCGGTAACTTTACCTACAATTGTGGCATGTGTGCTTTGCGCAAACGCAGTTTGAGGGAATACGACTCCCAATACCACTATCGCCGATAGTAGCAAAGTTCTGAAATAGAAATGTTTCATTGAAAATTTTTTATTTGTTAGTAAGTAAATTATTCTGTGTAGTCAATGCGTCCTGTGCTACTAATTTTAAAATACTTGTTGCCATTTTTTCGGAAGCTTTGCGGCTTGCTTTTTTCATAAGCACAGGTGTTTCAACTTTCATTGTTGTGAAATAATTGGCATCTGTGGCAAGTTCTTTTTTATCCTTATTGTAAAGAGAATAGCTTATAAAATAAAAAAGCGTGTTGAAGGGTTCTTCTTGTTTTTTCAAATAATATCGGTTAAGTATCAATAAATAATCTGCCCCTGCCTCTTCGAGAAAATCTTTGAATTGCTGACTATCTACCATCGAAAGATTAGAACTGCATTTTTCTTTTTCACCATCAACCCGGATATTATTTGTAATTGCAGGATAATTATCAATATCATTCAGCAGGCTAAACTCATCGCTCGATTGGATAAGATGTGTGGCTATGGTTTGATTAAAAACCCGTTCCAGACTATCGGACGGTATCCCTGATTCTTCCGAAATAAGTTCCTTATAATAATAGTCGGATTTAATATTATCATTCAACCCTATAATAAGTATTTTTTTGCTGCTCCTGTGTGCTTTCACATGATCGGTTTTAGCAGAAATACTTACTGAAAACCCCGTAATCAATATTATCAGTAGCATTGAAGTTCTTAAATTGTTCATACATCTTTTATTTTAAGTTCTAAAATATGTTTATTTCTCACAACAAAAGTAGAGCTTGCCTGTTTCAATCCTGCTACAGAGCTGTTAACCTTATGTTCTATTTATGTTATAAAAAAAACACCCCAAAAGTTCTTATCAAACTTTTGGAGTGCAGCTCAAAAATGGTAATGTTTTCAGGACTTTCTCTGTTTTTCTTTGGTTTTGTTGTTGGATTGTGCGCTGATTCAGAATTCTGATGGTTCGGTTTTGCGGTTTTATTCTTTTTGGATGTTTGGTTCGGGATTGAGGCATTTTTTACATCGCCGTCAATAATGCTGAAAAAATAATTACATCCTGCAGAAAATGGATGAACCATGCCCAAAATATACCTTTGATTTCAAGTATTGATTTTGCCAACAACCAACCTAAGAAACCTGCCAGCAACACACCTGCAATTCCACCTGGATTTCCCCAATAATGCACAGTTCCGAATATCATTGCCGATAGTAGTGCTATTGTTTTATCTTTCAATACGTTTTTCAGAACCACCACCACACCCAAACGGGTGATAGTTTCTTCGACAAATGAATTGAAAAGGGCAAAAATAAGGCTGAAAGGTAAAACTTTTAATATGTTTTCAATTGAAACACCATTGTTTTTAATGAGTTGAAAATAGATAACAACGGCTGTGACGGTAGAGATAATGATGGCAAAGTTTCTCCCTAAATGAGACCAGTTTTCATCCTCAGTAGGCTTTATACCGATCATTGGTTCCGGTACTATTGCGGCTGAGAGATTCCCTTTTCTGAAATGTAAATGAAATTCTGTTTTCTTTGTCCACCGCAATACCAACAAAAACACGATGGAAATAAAAAACGTCACTAATTGATATACAATTTGCTTGTTGATGACTTCCGACAGACTGTCAAAAACAATAATCCCTGTCGTCCAATTACTTATAATTGGCAACAAGGCAGTTAACACGATAATGAAGAGTAACAATAGAACTTCTTTCGGTTTAAACATATCACAATTTTGCATTTTTATTTGTGCAAATATAGAAAGATTTCTTTACTCAGGGTATTACCGTGGGTTTACATATTTTTAATCAACAACTCAAAACCCGAAACTCGTAACTTGTAACTTGTAACTCGTAACTATTTTCATTCCTCCAGTGCATCAAACTTCGCTTTCATTGTCGGATTATTGTAGGTCAGTTTTTTGATCGTTAAGTCTTCTGTTTTTTCATTGGCTAGTCGCAGATTATTTTCCGAAGATAACAGGGCATCTTTTGTTTTCTGCAATTCTCTGATTGTTTTGTCAATACCATCAATAGCATCTTTAAATTTACGACTTGCCAAATCATAATTTCGGGCAAAACCATCTTTGAACTTATTCATCTTTTCTTCAAAGTTAGTGATGTCGATATTCTGACTTCTCACCAGCGCAAGTTCAGCTTTGTACTGAATAGAATTCATGGCAGCATTGCGGAGCAGCGTAATGATAGGAATAAAAAACTGAGGCCTTACCACATACATTTTATTGAATCTGTGCGACACATCCACAATTCCGGTGTTGTAGTATTCGCTTTCAAGCTCTAACAGCGAAACAAGCACCGCATATTCGCATTTCTTTTCGTTTCTGTCCTTGTCGAGTTCCCTGAAAAAGTCCTCATTTCTCTTTTTTGTGGCAGTTTCATCCCCCTCATTCTTCATCTCAAACATGATAGAGATAATTTCATTGCCGGCGTCATCTGTTTCTTTATAAATATAATCGCCCTTGCTTCCCGATTTTGCATCGTTGTCTTTTTCAAAGTAGGCCCTTTGAAAAGCTGTTGCCCGAAGTTTATTAAACTCCGTTTCGCAATGTTGTTCCAGGGTTTCCCCTAACATTTTTGTCGAAAGTTTCAGTTTCATCTCTTTGCGCAAAAGGATTTCTTCATCCTTCAGCTTAATGATATCGTCCTTCGTTTTGAGCTCGGCATTAAATTTTTCGTTCAACGACTTTTCGAGCAATTGAGTTTCAGTTTCTTTATTTTTAAGACTGTTCAGCAGTTCGTCACGTTCTTTTTCTATTTTCTGAATGGATTCCGTTACTAAAAGCTTCTTTTCCATTTCAGTATTTTCAATCTTTGCCTTCATTTCGGCCATCTCCGCCTCTTTCTTCGACAAACGTTCCGCCAGTTCAAGTTCGTTTTTAGCCTTCAACTCCATTATCTCCCTGTCCTTTTTTGTCAACGCTTCCTGCAACGAAAGTTGAAGCTGAGCTTCCAAAAACTTCACAGCATTTTCCTTTTCCGCCGCTTTGTTTTTTAAATCATTGGCCAGCTCATCACGTTCCTTTTCTATTTGTCGGATGGCTTCGGTAACAGTAATTTTTTTCTCATTCTCAGCATTTTCAATTTTCGCCTTCATTTCGGCCATTTCAGCCTCCTTTTTCGACAATTGTTCAGTCAGCTCAAGTTCGTTCTTTGCTTTCAGTTCGGCTATTTGTCTGTCCTTTTCAGCAATGTCTTTCGTGAGTGCATTCTTCAGCTGAGCTTCGGCCAGTTTCACCGCTGATTCCTTTTCATTTTCTGCTATTTTCAATCGTTTTTGCAATTCATCATCAAACTGACGATCACGCACTTGCTTCAGTATATCGGCAAATCCGGCTTCATCTACTTTAAAAGCTTTTTTACAATTGGGGCAAATAATTTCGTTCATATATCCATTCAGTTTATTCTATTCTCATTAGCATTGCTATTCAAAGTTAAGGCTTTTTTTCGAAATAGAACTAATAATCTTTGGGCATTTTATATTTTATCGAAAATGTATTTGCTATAGCTTAACCAGACATGTATAAAAGATTACCGTTCAATCGACGCGGCATGAAGCCCTAAATATTAGCCGTTCGGGCTTTGGTATTTCAAACTATCTTTTTCTGATGTAATGAAATTGTGTTAGTCCTGTGTCAAATGTTTCTGAACTCACAAGTTGAAGTTGTTGTTCTGGTCTTCCGTCTTTAAATAGTCTGGTCCCGTTACCAAGTAATATCGGGATAACAGAAACTATAAATTCGTCAATCAAGTCGTACTTTAAAAGTTCATTTATGATTTCTGCACCACCGTCACAAAAGATATTCTTTCCACTATCCGATTTTAGTCGCAGAACTAAATCGGTCAAATTTCCTGTATAAAAAGTTGTTCGTCCTTTACCTGGTCTTGAAGTTCGCGTAATAACAAACACATCTCGTTCTCCGTTGTCGTAATGAGAAGAACCAATTTCTTTGAGTACATAATCATAGGTTTTTCTACCGATAATTATTGTGTCAATGTTTGCAGTGAATTCGGCATAACCGTAGTCCTCTCCTTCTTTTTCTACTATTTTCAGAAAACTAAGGTCGTCATTTGGTTTTGCAATATATCCGTCTAAACTTACTGCTATGAAAAGTGATAATTTACGCATTGATCTTTATTTGTAATTTTCTGTTTTCGTTTAATTATGTTGTCTTGTATATTTTTTATGGCTGTTGCCAACGGTGGCAATATGCATTGTAGGTAATTTCGAAACATCGTTTCTTTCGACCGGGAAAACTGTTGACCGTGGAAAAACCATTCGCCCCCTGTAATGTATATTGCATGTTAGCGAGTGTAATTTATTTATTGAATTATTTATTAATTGTTGTAGTTCCAGATAAAGTATCATGCCATCCAGGTTTTCCTTCGCCAAGGTATGATAAGAGTTCAAAAGGAATCAATCGGCATATAGTCCGGATAAATACCATTTTAACAACAGGTTTTCTTCCTTCTTTATCTACAACTGTAGTTTTGGTTATGTATTTACCAATAGTTCTGCCGGTAAATGACTCAAAAATAAAATAATAACCCAACATCACAAATATAAATAATAAATAATTCAAATATTGAGAATCATTCAACAAGAAGTTTAAAATCTCCGGATTAGTTTTTATAAATATTATTCCTACAACAGACAGTATTAATAAATACAAAATGGAAATAGCTATTGAATCTATTATATAGTTTACGAAACGTTTACTTGTTCCGGCTGTTTTAGCATCAATACTAATTTTTTTCCTATGTAATCTATTCATCAAATCTGTATCTTCTACATAATTTTCACATACATCCTCAAAATCAGCGATACAGTCAGTTAATCGACATACAATTCCAATATTCATTCTAAATTACTGATGCTTGCAAATACTACAATAGTTTAATTGCTCTTCTCTGGTCATATTATAAGTAGTTTAAATCTTTATAAACATCAATTTCGTTGCACTTTGCTGCCGCACACTGCATACAGTGACAAACAAGTCGGTTCAAACTTCTATTATCTTATCTTTTTAATCCCACGCAATAAAAATCGCCGGGAAGCAGTGGTGCTTACATATAAACTATGCCGGCAACAAGCAAAGCCAAGAATAAAAATACGATAAGAAAGGTATAGATCGACATAT
Source organism: uncultured Paludibacter sp. (assembly GCA_963678465.1). Classification (GTDB taxonomy): domain Bacteria; phylum Bacteroidota; class Bacteroidia; order Bacteroidales; family Paludibacteraceae; genus Paludibacter. The sequence continues at coordinate 817,027 of OY782858.1, read as the reverse complement.
TAACAATTACTCTTACCAATGTACCTCTCCATGTATAGCCATAAAAACTCTTTGCTGCCAACACGATATATAATGTGAGACCTCCAATCAAAATGGTATTCATATCCCAAATAAACTCATAGTTCAACTTTTCGGTTATGAGCGACAGCAGAATGCCCAACGAGAACAAGAGGAGCATAATGGTGTGTATATTTATTGAAAAAATGAGGTGACTCATATAGGGATACTTTTTTTTGCGGAATGCGGCCATTTGTATGAATGCAAACACGGGCATCAGAAAAAACATTCCGATAGGCGCATAGGATTTGAAAAGCGGGAAGAATTTTTCTTTCAACTTTTTGTAGACTTCGATCTCATTGACATCCCCTTTGGTAGTGCTACCATCCGAACTTTGGATGATAATGCCACTCTGATTCGGTGTGTTTGTAGTAGCGAGTAGCGTATCGCTGTCGACAGTGAATGTAAAAAACAGGAAAAAGAAAAAGAAACTGCAAAACATATACATTTTAAAGGGATGCATATACGACGCCATGCGTCCTTTGCTGTACTCTGCGGGCAGAAAACCGGGACGGAGAAACAGCAGTTTCAACGTAATCCACAGACGCCCATCGTACGAAAAACTATTATCAAAATAATGCATGATAAGTTTAAAGAAAGACTCGTTAATGTCGCTGGCATATTGTCCACAGCAGTGGCAGTACATACCATTAAGCGCTTCGCCGCAATTTTGGCAATGCGTATAGGCTGGTCTGTCGGTGTTGTGAACCCGTTTCAACCGTTTAAGTTCGGCGGCACGATAGATGGCTTCTTTTTTTTGCAAACTCTTTTCCTGAATGTCTTTCTTTAAACCAACAATTCGGTTCACACCATTCCGAATTATGTATAGCGCATTGTTAAGCATTATTTATAAAATATTATGTATTATATCTGTTCTTCAAATCTTTAGTGGCAAGTATAACTTCCTACTAATACGCTACAAAGTCCGTCGCTTACTCCATAACTATTTTTTCTTCTCCCCGCTTATTGAATCAGCCCTCTGCAAGTGGGAATCGAAAATCAGCGAAGTTAATACGGTTCAACCGACGTTTCCTTGTCGGGGCGTTCCGAGTGCAGGAACTAAGTATTAGCACCAGTTTTTTGTCATTACTATAGTCTTTTAGTTGTTTCTTATGCACCTAATGTACATACCTGTGAATTCCCATGATTCACCCATGTACAAAGCATCATTAGCTGAATTTAGTGAAACAAAATAATTATATTGATAATATGGAGTTGAACTCCACAAGTTACAGGAATATCCAACATTCTCAAATTCGCCTTCACGAGAACGATTACCACCAGGCAATGCAGTAAATCCTGTAGCATTATTACTATTTAAGTCTTTGCCAATTGAACCTTTCTCAGAATAAGCTCCTGTTATCCAGTCTGTCGTATTTGAAGCCAATGATTTTGCTATTTTATTCTCTTCGGTCGATTTGTCATAATTATAACCGTTTGCTATCAGATAGTTTATCAAAATAAACCAGTCAGAACGTGTCGGAACACGCCAACCTTTAGGTGCAATTTCTGACCGACTAGCCTGTATATCATAAATATGTCCATACTTTTTGCCAAAAGTAGAATCATTTTTATAATCGCAATAAGAAAGTGAAGTCTGTAAAGCTTGATTTTCCATAGAAAGACACCATTTTATAGAGTCTTTTACATAAGGAATAGGAGTTCCATCTCTCAATCTGGTTGTTTTTAAATTTTCAACCATCCAAGTTTGATTCCCAATAGTTACATAATTATAAATATTGCCATCAATATCCTCAACAGTTCCTGTTTTTGGTAAATCTCCTTTTGTAGTAAATGTTTGGTCAGAAAATGGGGACCCAATAGACATATTCAAATAATGTTCAATTTTCACCATTGGTCTTACATTATATTCAGTATTTGGTTCAAGGTTTTCTATAACCATTGTTACTGTTCCTTCTTTGCTGTCAAAGGATTGCCTGAATCCATTACTTTCGTCGTCTGCACGACTACAATAGATTTCTAATCCGATTATTCTTTTTTCTACCTTCTCACTATACAAAGTTGCTTGTATGGTAACTGAAGTTTCAGTTACATTATAAATGGAGTCAATATAAAATTCATAATTCCTATTATTGTCTTGGTCAATATCCTTTTCACAACTTACAAAGAGAAAAGTCGTGATAAAACCAAATAGAGAATAAATAAGATTTTTTTTCATTAAAATTTAATTATGTTACGTTCTTTATTTTTTTGGGGCTTGCTGCTGACGAGAGGCTGCGCAAAAACTCCCTGTATCATTTATATATTCGTATACCTGACTGAGAAAAAATTCATCTGCGCAATGCTCAGCGATTCCATTTTAGTTTTTGCGCAGTCTAACACCCGAGGCTAAGGGCACGGGCGGTTTGCGGGCGTATTCGCTGTCGCAATAGCGACAAAGGAAATGCTGGAGCAAAGACTTCAAAATGCACATAGCCAGCCTGTGAACATAGCGTGTATTGAACTAAATTACCTTCGGGAAGGGCTTTAGAAACTGCGTGTAATATTGTTGTCAAAGATAAATAACATATTTAACAACAGCAACATTTCAGGGGAGAATTTACACACAACCAGATAAATAGACGCATGCAAGACCTGACAGGTGGGGTGTAAAAAATATACATTAATGTAATAATATATTCGTTCCTTTTATTTATATTTGCAGAAAAAATATACTTATGGAAACAACTGATTGGAAAGCAAAATCAATTCAACGGTCAAAGGATAACAAACAGCTGAAAAAGAAAATAAAGGAATTGATTATTAGCAGAGATGAATGGAAAGTGAAATCAATTTCCCATAAATTAAGAGCAGATAAATTAGAATCTGATTTAAAAAAAGTGAAAGACAAATTGAACGGAATAATAAGTCAATAATATCCATAAAAGAACGTCCTAAACATCACACTTATTCTACTACTATTATTCAAATGGCAATAATGCTAATTAATTGTAGTGGAGTTAGTTTCCGATCGGTGAGTAAGATATTTTTTATCATGAATATTAGTTTTAATTTAAATTTGAGAGTACCATCACATGTTACAGTTCTGAATTGGGTTAAGAAGCAGGGTATTGCCAATTTTAGAGATAAAGACTTTTATACTAATGAAAAATGGATTTTAATTATAGATGAAAGCATTCAGTTTGGCAATAAGAAGTTATTGGCAATAATGGCAGTGCCGGCAAGCAAACAGAATCTGGGTAGAGCGCTGACGTATAAAGATTTAGTTCCGGTTGTTCTAAAGAGTTCGGAATCCTGGAAAGCAAATGATATTGAATCGGAAATAAAAAGTTGTATTGATATAGACCAGATACTTTATGTTTTATCTGATAATGGGAACAACCTAAAAAGCACATACAGTCAATTGGGATTAAAACATATAGAGGATGTTGGTCATAAATTTTCATGGATAATCAAAGAGACCTTAGAAAAACAAGACGATTTTGAGTCCTACACTAAGCAGCTTTCCGGAATGAGAGGCAGATTGTCTATGAGCAAATTTGCACATATTATACCACCAAATCAACGTATTGTAAGCCGATTTATGAATCTAACACCGTTGTTTAACTGGGGAAGTAAAATGATTAATCTGCTTGAAAACAATCAATTAAGCGACGATGAACGTGAAAAGGTTGCATTTGTAAATAATTATAGCGAGTTAATTCAACAAACAACTTCAATACTTGGAACTCTAAATAAGATACAACAATTACTTAAAAACAAAGGATTCAACAAACAAACTATGAATCAGTCCCTTAAGTTATTAGAGAACCACAACGATGAAAGAAGTGTAAAAATTAGAGAAAAAGTTTGCCAATACTTTCACGAAACAATTCAAAAAATGGAACAAGAAGCAACGATTCTTTGTAGTTCAGACATTATTGAATCCTGCTTTGGAAAATATAAAAGTATAGTCAAAGAAAATAAAACTGTTGGTATTACAGACCTTTGTTTATGTATCTCTTGTTTGATAGGTGAATCTGATTTTGAGCAAACAAAACAAACAATGACAAAAATAAAGATATCTGAAATTAAGGAGTGGAAAGATAAAAATATTGGAATAACATTATACCAGAAAAGAAATACGTTATATAAAAAGACGGGGTGAAGTTATTATTTTAAAAACTGAAATTTTTTACACCCCACCTGACAGGTTTCGAAAACCTGTCAGGTGGGGTGTAAAAAATATACATTAATGTAATAATATATTCGTTCCTTTTATTTATATTTGCAGAAAAAATATACTTATGGAAACAACTGATTGGAAAGCAAAATCAATTCAACGGTCAAAGGATAACAAACAGCTGAAAAAGAAAATAAAGGAATTGATTATTAGCAGAGATGAATGGAAAGTGAAATCAATTTCCCATAAATTAAGAGCAGATAAATTAGAATCTGATTTAAAAAAAGTGAAAGACAAATTGAACGGAATAATAAGTCAATAATATCCATAAAAGAACGTCCTAAACATCACACTTATTCTACTACTATTATTCAAATGGCAATAATGCTAATTAATTGTAGTGGAGTTAGTTTCCGATCGGTGAGTAAGATATTTTTTATCATGAATATTAGTTTTAATTTAAATTTGAGAGTACCATCACATGTTACAGTTCTGAATTGGGTTAAGAAGCAGGGTATTGCCAATTTTAGAGATAAAGACTTTTATACTAATGAAAAATGGATTTTAATTATAGATGAAAGCATTCAGTTTGGCAATAAGAAGTTATTGGCAATAATGGCAGTGCCGGCAAGCAAACAGAATCTGGGTAGAGCGCTGACGTATAAAGATTTAGTTCCGGTTGTTCTAAAGAGTTCGGAATCCTGGAAAGCAAATGATATTGAATCGGAAATAAAAAGTTGTATTGATATAGACCAGATACTTTATGTTTTATCTGATAATGGGAACAACCTAAAAAGCACATACAGTCAATTGGGATTAAAACATATAGAGGATGTTGGTCATAAATTTTCATGGATAATCAAAGAGACCTTAGAAAAACAAGACGATTTTGAGTCCTACACTAAGCAGCTTTCCGGAATGAGAGGCAGATTGTCTATGAGCAAATTTGCACATATTATACCACCAAATCAACGTATTGTAAGCCGATTTATGAATCTAACACCGTTGTTTAACTGGGGAAGTAAAATGATTAATCTGCTTGAAAACAATCAATTAAGCGACGATGAACGTGAAAAGGTTGCATTTGTAAATAATTATAGCGAGTTAATTCAACAAACAACTTCAATACTTGGAACTCTAAATAAGATACAACAATTACTTAAAAACAAAGGATTCAACAAACAAACTATGAATCAGTCCCTTAAGTTATTAGAGAACCACAACGATGAAAGAAGTGTAAAAATTAGAGAAAAAGTTTGCCAATACTTTCACGAAACAATTCAAAAAATGGAACAAGAAGCAACGATTCTTTGTAGTTCAGACATTATTGAATCCTGCTTTGGAAAATATAAAAGTATAGTCAAAGAAAATAAAACTGTTGGTATTACAGACCTTTGTTTATGTATCTCTTGTTTGATAGGTGAATCTGATTTTGAGCAAACAAAACAAACAATGACAAAAATAAAGATATCTGAAATTAAGGAGTGGAAAGATAAAAATATTGGAATAACATTATACCAGAAAAGAAATACGTTATATAAAAAGACGGGGTGAAGTTATTATTTTAAAAACTGAAATTTTTTACACCCCACCTGTCAGGTCTCTGACTTGCGGATAAATGATAAAGAGTTCAACCGACGCTTCCTTGCTGCGTCGCAGATCCCGGCTATCGGGAGGCGTGCCGACCTCAGGAAGCCCCGGGTATTGTAGCCGGTTATTTTTTCAAATATTCCATTCTTGATTTTGTTATCTGAAAACTCTGTTTCAATCTTACATCAGTATTTTCCTCCGAACCATAATTACTTATTGGTTTTAAATGGCTTTATCGAACTATTAAACTGTATAGCCTGAGGAATGGTTTGATATTTATTAAGCACCCCTATTGCCGTGCATCCTACCCCGGTAGTTTGGTAGTCGAAATTGAATGTTATGCCATCTGATTTGATTAAATCATACGTGTATTTTGCTTTCGACAAATTTTCGGTGCTGTAATTATAGCAATTGAAATTGAAGGGCGTAGCTGCCGAGAACTCAATTCCGATTCCTTGGGCATTTGTCAGTCGCACATAGCGGTTGTCGGTGCGCAAGCCACAATCCTGAGGAATCAAATACGGTACAAACATGGCATCAACTGTAGATTGATACTGCCCAATACGGTAGCCTGTTTTGCGGTCGGGATAATTCTCCTGCGGTCCACGTCCAAACCATTCAACCTGTTGCATTTGGGTATCGAAAACCCATTTTGTTCCGATGCGAGGCAACGACATGGGCATTTTTCCTTTCGGATTAATCGTGTGCTGTAAACTAATTTCACCGTTGGGCGAAATCGTGTAAATCATCTCGTTATCGAAGCCTTCCCTGCCTGAATTTCCAAAAAGAGCAGTTTCAATAATATGGACAATGACATTTTCAGCCTTCTTTTCAAACCTGAATGATTCAAGTTTTGACTTCATTTTATCCAGACCGATGGAGTACCATGCATTGGCAACCATTCTTCCGTAGCCGTCGGTTCTGGGAGATATACTAACTGCAGGAGATGTCCAGTCGTCCAGTTCGTTCGCCACTGGGGCACGCCAAACATTGAGTTGCCCTCCCTGTTTCAGCAATTCGGCACCCATGTATTTCATGGAGTACAATTGTCCATTGGCTTTGTTAAAGGTATAATCGAAATTTACTCCCGACACAATCAACTGTTGCTCATTATCTGTCACTTTTAAAGGATTGGTTGGATGCTGTACCAATTTTTCATTGGTAGGAACAATCCATGGCATTTCCAATTGATCCCAACACAGTTCAAAACCCTTCGGCGCCCATTGTGCAGCTTCTTTCGAATGAAAACTAACTGTTACCAAATAGGTTGCACCGGCTTTGAGCTGAGGCTTTGGGATAGGAAGAACGTAGATTTTTTTTGCTTCCGCTTCTACATCCACCTCCAATTTTCCGGAAGCAATCGTGATTCCATTTTCTTCCAAATTCCAACGTGCATCAAAGGCATTCGTATTGGTAAAAAAGTTTCGGTTCTGCACTTCTATTTCCATCTTTTCGGCATTGCTCCATTTTACAGAAATGGGTTGAGCCGACTTTTTTATTTGCCACATTTCAGGCTGCGGAACGCGATCAGGAAAAATACTTCCATAAGTACGCGCACCAATTCCATAGCTGAAAAACTCGCCTTCTTTTTGCTCCTGTTCAAAATCGAGCCACAAAGCTGCATTATTTTTTAAGTCCGGTTTTGCTGTAAATAAATCATTGATTTCAATAGCCTTGGGGAAAATACCCACCTGATCGATAATGGCATCGCATAAATAACGGGACATGTGTTGACCATGTGTCTCGGTATTCTTACCCACATTAAGAGGAAAGGGGAAATTGGTAATGTTCCCGGTGACCGGCTCTTCAGCCACCTTTTTATTGTCGATAAATAGGGTTATCGATTTTCCGTCATAAACACCTGCCACATGATGCCATTTTTGTGTCCAATCGTTGGGTAATTCAGCACTGACAACTGTTTTTTTCGAAGTGTAGATATAGAAATCGAGCGAGTTGTCACCATTTTGCTGCAAGCCAAATTGATTGTTTCCTTTGGTGAGCAGCGTTCCACCCATTTTCATTAAATCGCGTGGAAAAATCCAAAGCGAAACCGTTAGTTCATTGCCCGAGATTTCAATATTTTTATCCTGATACACTTCCACCCATTGGTCGTGACCATTCAGATCAATACCTTTTCCATCGTGTCCGGCAACCAATTTGCCGCGTCCCATGATGTGAGTTGCTACCTTGTTAGGTGAAGAATCGGTCAATTTGCGAACCGGCTCACGCAAGCCCGGACTCACAAAATCCCAGATTGCACCGCCCATGATGCGTGGATACTGGTAAATCACATCCCAATATTCGTCCAGTCCACCACCGGCATTTCCGGCCATAGAAAGGTACTCGTCCATAAATGAGGGTCGCGAATCAACACTTTCAGGAACCATCCCCACCTGTTTTTTGAGGTCAAAAGGTGATGGGTAACGTGGCCCGATAATCTCTTCGCAAGAATGAGCAAAAGCGTTTCCTCCATACATCCAGCTACGTGTCGTGTCGTATTTCTTACCTTCATCAATAACGGCACAAATATTTTTTCCTTCACCACTTTCGTTACCGGCGCTCCAAAACAAAATACTGGCATGATTCCGGTCGCGCAATACCATTTTGCGAACCCGCTCACGATACATGGACTCCCATTCGGTTTTATCGCACAAATATTCAGTGGCATGTGCTTCCACTCCTGCCTCGTCAATAATATAGAATCCATATTCGTCGGCCAACTCCAGGTACCTTGAAACTGGCGGATAATGTGAAATTCGTACACAATTTATATTGAATTGTTTCAGTATTTCAAAGTCTTTCCTGATGGTGGCTTCGTCCATGGTATGTCCTAAATCGGGGTGTTGCATGTGCGTGTTGATACCGTTCAGTTTAATGGCTTTCCCGTTCAGATAGAAAACCTGATGGCGAATTTCGGTTTCTTTAAAACCAATGCGACCGGCAATTACCTCTTCGGTTTTACCTTCGCTGTTGATTAATTCCAGCGTTAACCGGTAAAGATTGGGCGTTTCTGCGGTCCATTTTTGGGGGTTCTTTACCAATGAAGAAACATTTATGATTTGCTTATTATCAGCACTCATTTGAATTGCATCAGAAGTAAAATTCTGAACCAATACATTCTGTGCATTAAACAGCGAAGTGCGAACTTTGTAGTTCTGTTTGTCGGTTTTCGATTGGTTATTTACCGTAATCTGTACATTCAGTTTTGCGTTTTCATACTTTTCGTCCAAGTCGGTAGTGGCATGCCAATCGAAGATATGTACATCCGATTTTGCATACAGCCAAACATCGTCGAAAATACCAGCCATACGCCAATAGTCCTGACTTTCGAGATACACCCCATCTGAATATTTAATTACGTTGACAGCAATGGTATTTTTTCCCGGTTTCAGAAAACTGGTCACATCATATTCAGCAGGCTCTTGTGCACCTTCGTTGTAGCCCACTTCCTGTCCGTTAACCCAGACAAACGATGCCGAAGCTGTTTTCTCCATGCGCAAAAAAATGCGTTTGCCTTTCCAGTTCGCCGGTAACGTAAACGATTTGCGATACGAGCCGGTCGGGTTGTATTCGCGCGGAACAAAAGGCGGGTTGGAGCTAAACGGATGTGCAACATTTCGGAAAAAAGGATCGCCATAACCCTGCATTTCCCAATTGGAAGGTACCGTAATTTCAGGCCATTTCTGATCATTAAAATTGGATGCGAAAAAGTTGTTGGGTGTACCTTCGGGAGTATTGGCAAAATGGAATTTCCACTTTCCATTCAACGAAAGCACATTTTCTGACTTCGATTTCTGAAGATTTAATGCTTCACCAACCGATTTCGAAGGAATACAAACCGTGTGGCCTTCAGTCTGGTTGATTTCAAATACGGCTGTATTTTCGATGAAAGAATAAACGTTGGCAAATTTCGATTGCTGGGCTGAGATTGTAAAAGTTACCATCGTGATAACTAAACCAACTATTAAACTAACTAATTTTTTCATGCTCTATTACATTTTTATCTTGATTGAATACTATATTTTTCCAGAAGATAGACAATATGACATTGTCCGAAAGCCCACTTCAGCAATAAGTCGGTTCTTTGGCTTTTTCGTAAATTTCAATTGTGAGTCGGAGAATACAAATCCCATCTCTTTGAACTTTTCTTTTATAAATTTATTTACAACTGCTACAAGTACTTCTTTAGGCTTTATGGCAATATTTAATCTTTGTGTACTCAGCCTGATCATTGGCTATACACCTCCAAATCCCATTGCGTATCTTTGCAGTAGAGGACTGTATATGTAACCGTTTGTAGTTTATCGTCCAAAGATAAATAACATATTTAACAACGGCAACATTTCAGGGGAGAATTTACACACAACCAGATAAATAGACGCACGCAAGACCTAACAGGTTTTTGAAACCTGTTAGGTCTGACTTGCGGATAAATGATAAAGAGTTTAACCTCCTCAAACGGAGTTTAACCAAGGCTTCCCTGCCGCGTCGTTCTGACCACACGAGGCAGAAGGATGAGGGGCTGGCATTTTTATTTAGAATCTATCAAGTCGTTCAAATTAATTATTTTACTGCCATTTTTTGCGTAATAATTCAGCATTTCGTCAATTTTCCTTTTATCATAACTAGTAATACAATCTGATAGGACTGTAACTTTGTAGTTTTCCTTGCACATATTAAATACGGTTGATTTCACACAGGCAATGGCATCTGCTCCGGTAATGTAAAATTCGCTTATTTCATTTTTCTTTATAAAGTCAGCGAAATCTTCGCTGGTCAACGCGTTGCCTTTGGATTTTTCAAAAATGTTGTTGGAAACTAATTTCATGTCCGAAACTAATTCAGACCCACGAGTATTAGGTTTGAAAGTCCTTGTGCCGTCAGATAAGTTATAATGCCTTATGTAAACGACGTGAATTTCATTTTCCACTGCCCAATCTATTACCCGATTTACATTGTCAATGATTTCTTTGTAGTTTTTGGTAATGTCATTCTGAATATCAATTATCACTAAAGACTTTTTCTGCATAAGATTTCCTTCTTTTATTTTTTCGTTTTACTTCAATTTTCTATTTCATTGTCTATCGCGCTATCGCTTGTTTGCTTGCCGCTTCATCGAGTCATGCCGGGGGCTCTCACCTCAGTGCTTCATAGTCTCCCATCGCATTGCTCTTTATGTTATTAATAAACTGACGCTTTCTTGCCAGATCGTTCCGACCGCAGGAAGCTTAAGTGTTATGCATTAGGTGTTATTTCTAAAGAATTTGCTCTCTTTTTATCAGAGAAGTCTTGTAAGAAATACCAACTAATTTTTTATCATTTTTTTTGTAATAACTTTATCAGCAAGATAGATATGGATAAGATAGACTCCCTTTTGCAATTGCGAAATATTTATCTTTGTCTCGTTGTTTGAAGTTATTGAAGTCTTTCCCATCAAATCGGATATTTCAACTTTGTTCACAGTTTTAAGCGAATTAATCATCAGGTAGTTTGTTGCCGGATTTGGATATATTAAAATTTCCGGATCATCTTCCAGGCTATCCAAACCTGTATCCGAAATTATAAATGTAAATATATCCGAATAAAACATGGCAGTCCCATTTGTAGTACTTATCCGGGCATAATATTTCAGCTTTGGAGTTAAATGGTACAGTGGAGATGATACTAAATTGGTTATGTTATTATAAGCATAATAAGGTGTGGCAAGTACTGAATCTCCAAGGTTTTCCGTCGGTCCATAATGGAATTTAATATTACGTAGGTAGCTTCCGTTTCCATTTATCAGGCCTTGCAACAGAACAGAACTTTCTGATAATTGCTTAAATTCTATCGGAATCATTACAATGTCTCTCTTCAGTTTTAGTATGTTTTCAGTACTGTAAATAACTTCATCGCCCATGTTTGCCCGAATCCTATAGTAATAAACGGTAGCCGAATCCAGTCCGGTTAACTGAGTTGTAAGATACTTGGAAGTTCCTTTGGGTATTTGACCCGAAATATCAATTTTGTTTTTATATTCACGTGTTGTACCATATTCCATAGCTACATTCCGAATAGTATCTTGATTGGCTCTGATATAAATATTAAAATTCGCATTATTCCCGGTTATAAATGGATTATATATATCTATTTCATGTGTATTTGTAGTAGTAAAAACCGTTATAGGGCTGTAAATGGTTGTACCTTTATAATTGGCTTTTATCCTTGCGTAATAGCGTGTCAGGGGTTGTAGTGAACTAATGTGAGCCAAAATTATCTTACTCATACCGGAGGATATCTGTGCCGGTTGTGCAGCAACTTTGAATGTAAATGTTGTGTCGGTACCATATTGAAATTCAATATTGGTTATGTCGCCCGAATTTGAAACAACATTTCCGGTTAGGTCGGCATCGTTCGATCCAACATTATAAACATAGCTCATGCTTATGGCATAATCAGGCAAAGTTGTAAACTGAAGCATATCGCTGGAGTAATGAATGCCGTTGGCTGTAGCCGTCAATCTGAAACTATAAATTTGATTTGGCTTAAGGTCTTTCAGATTAATACTTAGATTTAAGTTAGCATTAGGCTGTACAGAATCAGGTAGAACTTCCACTTTAGTTATCAGAGGCCCTGGTCCATATTCAAATTGGATATTTTTAATTAACTGATTATTGGATGTCACATTGCCAGAGAGTGTAGCACTATTATTTGTAACTAAACTTGCCTGATTTACAACTAATACTGCCGGTTTAAATTCTACTTTTTTCTTCATAATTATCCCACTTCCGCCAAAAGCATATATTTCGTCGGCATATAATTCTATACCGGTAACGCTGTAAGGTTTAGTAAGCTGAGTCCAGCTTATACCTCCGTTACTTGTTTGATATGTCCTACCATAATCTTCAGTAATATACCCAACATTTGGAGAGAAGAATTTTATATTGATATAATAATTGTAAGGCACAGTTAGCTTTTGCCAGCTTGTTCCTCCATTCGTGGTTTTAAATACTTCGGCCCCGCTGTTACCAGTGCAATATCCGTTGTTTTCATCCGTAAAATCAAATGAGGAGATACCACCGGACAGTTCGGAAATTATTGAAGCAATCCATGTATTTCCACCATCTATCGTCTTGTAAATTTTATTATATGAACGAGCATAACCCACAAGCGGGCTTAAAAACGTAATCTCTCTAAAACTATAATCATTGATTTTTGTCCATGTATTACCTCCATCTGTTGTTTTAAATGTTTTAGTGTCATTGTACCCACCATTTACAAAACCGGTTTTATCATCAATAAAATCAATTGTATACAGGTCGTCATACATTATATCTTTTCCTCCGTTTGTAGCTGTCCATGTTTTTCCTCCATCGGTAGTTTTAAATACTTTTGACACATTTGAATAAGTGCCTGATGCACCCCCTGCAATACAATAACCGGTATTTTCATCAACAAAATCAAACTGATTCGTGCTTCCTGTCGAAACCGGGGCTCCCATGTTTGTCCAGGTATTACCTCCATCGGTCGATTTTATAAACGAATTTCCAACCAACCCATACATAGTTGTATCTGACATAAATTCTAATTGTTTGATACTATTATAAGTTGTAGCATATCCGTTCCATGTTTTTCCTCCATCGGTTGTTTTCATTATACGACCACCTAAACCAACAGTAAAGCCTGTCATGCTATCAATAAAAAAGATACTATTAATATCAGTACCTTCATATCTCCCATTCTGAAAACCAATCGAATTCCAGGTGGCACCGCCATTGGTAGTTTTGAAGATAACACCATATTCACCTGCAATAAATCCATTTTGCGAATCAAGAAAGAAAAAACAATTTATATCATCAGTTGTATCGGTGTTCAATTTCCATGTTTCACCAGCATCAGTAGTTTTTAATATCTCACCTCCATAACCCCGCGAAATGAATCCTGTATCGGGATTAACAAAATATATCTTATTAATATTGCTGGATGAACTATTAGTAGAGCTTTTCAAAATCCATGTTTTACCACTATCCTCTGTTTTATATACATTTCCGTTCGAACAACCTACATGTCCTGTGGTTGAACTGGTAAAATACGAACTTGTAATGACCTGATTTGTAATATTTGATGTGATCCAGTGTTGACCTCCATCGAAAGTAGAATATAGTTTGTTGGTGCCTGTCACAAAAACGGTGTCTTTGCTTATAACGCTAATTCCGTTCAGATTATCGGTAAAAGGAGTATTCAGTCTGTTCCACCCGGCTCCCATATAGGTTGATTTATAGATAGCGCCATAATTTCCGATTATATAACCATAATTGTTTTTAAACGCCATTAGTCTTGCTGAATTTACTTTCATCAGTACTTTCCAGGTCTTTCCGGCATCCGAAGTTCCCAAAATCTGACTTTCGTTCAGGATGTATCCAATCTGACTATTCAGAAAGCAAATATCCAAACCGGTTAATGCCGTTGGTTGGGGGTTCAATAATTTCCATTCATTCGGATCACCAGCTGACGGTTTGTTTATGTATGCGTAGAATGATTTTGTCGCTGAGCACCCTGTTTCGTTCTGAACAGTTACCGAGTACCACCCTTCTTTTTTAATGTAAATTGTCGAAGTTGTTTCCCCGGTATTCCAGAAGTAAGACTTGAAATTGCCTGCACTTACAGGTATGGAATCAAGCGTTCCCATTTGTATCGAATCTGGCAAGTCAATAACAGGTAGAGCTGCCACATCCAGATAGACAGAATCTGTGGTTTGGCAACCAAAGTCATTTTCAACTGTCAGTTGATAGCTTCCAGGTGTTGTTATAATTATTGATCGTGTATTAGCCCCGGTGTTCCAACGATACGATTTAAATCCTTCGGATACCGATAATTCATGACCATAGCAAACAGTAGTGTCCTTGCCCAAATCGAATACTGGTGATGGGTTAATTGTAATCTGCTTTCGGATGGTATCTGTTTTCGCCGGGTAGTGAGCGAATAATGTTACGGTATACTTTCCGGGTAATGTATAGCTACACTGAGGATGGCGCGAAACCGATTTACTCCCTTGTCCGAAATCCCAACTGACTGAATCTAACCCCGTTTCATTCGTAATTTGAAAATCGGTAAGATTTCCACTACATGCATTGCTGAATGTAAAACTTGTTTTGAAAAAATAATTCTGAATGAAAGTTGGTGTCCAGGCTTGTGCAGAAGCACCATCCAAATATAATCCAAGTTCCTTTACAGTACAACCCGGACCTAAATCATTCGGATTTAGAACTACACCCAGGTATCTTGTTCCACTATCCTGTCCACCTCCTTTAGTAAAATAAATCTTCCCATCTGGAGCCAATTGCAATTCCAATAGCCCATTATCCATATTATTGAATAGTTTCGTCCTTGAATTATTAATATAATCATAAGTCACAGTACTAATGTCGTACTGATACAATGCACTTTCGCCAGTACTTCCACTCTGGTAAACGTAAAGTTTTTTAGCGTCGGGCGAAAACTCCATTCCATCACAACCACGGTAGGTGACGGGCATGCTAAATGATAGGGGGCTGCTTAACGATCCGGTAGAGTTATCAAATTTGAACAACGAAAAACCTTCAGCATTATAGCTTACATCATAGCTACAGGCTATCATAGTTCCATCAGGCGAGGCTTTAAGTTGACCGGCAAAAGAAGATGAAAATGATTTACCCAGTGAACTTACCACAGGCGTCTCATCTAAACCTTTATCTGTCAATAAATAAGCATAGTAACTATTGCTATTGTGTTGATGGGTAATTATCCATACGTCATACCCGTTTTGATGATAAACAGCTGTAATTTTATTGTCGGTTTGATCCTGAATTTTATTCCCTTTTAATGTCACATCTCCCAAACCATTATCTTTTGTTATATCAACTATTGAATAATAAAGTCCAGCCGCACTTTGTCCATTGTAAGTATGAACCGTAAAAGTATAATAGATTGAACTTGAACCGGGTTTTGGTACAATTAAAGATGACTGAATTTTTGTTCCACTTAATGTCGTTGACATATTTTGTCCATTGGGCATGATAGTGTGATTCTTATTCCAGATAGTCATTCCGTCGGTATAACAAAGTAGTTGGCCATTACTATCACTTATAATTCCCATACCTCTGTTTTTATGCACAGCATAGTCCTTACGAATGACAACTGTATCAGACTTGAATTCCAATCCAAAATCGCCAAATAACCAGTTATTTGCAACTTTCTGTGAAAAAGCCAATGAACTTATTAATAAAGCGGATGTAATGATAAATGTAGTGATGTAATATGAATTTTTCATTGAAATGATATTTAGTTTTTCTTTAATTTTTATTCTGTATTGAAACACTTTCTAAACAAAAGTCTTATTTGCAAACACACAAACTCCCTTTTTTTCTTATACTTACGCATAACCCGCTAAGTGCACAGCTTGTCCCGATTTATCGGGGTCAACCAGCAGGTGACAATAGGCGGGTATTAGGCGGTCGTTGCTTAATTTTGTATTGTATTTAATTTTCCTGTTAATTTTCCATTATCAAAGTTATACGCTCCACTAAATTCTAATCGTCCAATATAATCTTCTCTACTGTGATTACCTCCAATTATTTGTTTCTCTCCTAAAATAGTCCAAAATATTTTCAATTTATTCTCCTTTAAGTATTTAAAAAATGGTTCTTTTTTTATCAAAAAGTAAGGTTTTGAATTATTGTATACACTAGTGTCAAAACATATAATATCGTTATTTAAATCTAAGAATTGGCCTTCTTTATCTGAGTATTGCAAACTCATTTTATTGAAAATATCAAAACTTGGTTTCATAAAAGAAATTGTTTCATCTTTAGAATAATCAGTTCCTTTTACACACATATAATTTTCAACAGGTACAGATGCATTTGCAATAAACCTTCCGTGGTTTTCGTGAATTTTTCTTATATGACTACCTCCATAATAATCTTTTAAAAAGAAATTATAAGCCGGAGACCAGTAATATTCACGATTAAAAATTTCGTATCTATCAATACTCTTAGGCATCCAATCTCCCATATAATCCTGTCCCTTTGCCCAATCTATTATTTTTTCAAAATCCCCTTCTTTAACAATATAACTTCTAATATGAGTCCAAAGTAATTTTCTAGCATAATCCCATTTCTCTTTACCAAGTTTTTTAGGTTCTGACCATTCTGGGAATCCCTCAAGAATTAACCAATTTTCTTTATTATTATCTGTTACTTCAATCAAGTTTTCAAAATTTGGAATAAAACTATCTTGTTTAACCCAATCTATATTTTTACAATCCCAATCAATTAAATTATCATATGTCCACCAAAAATTATCTTTTTCTTCTTTATGACGCCCTTCATCTCCTTTAATTAAAATAGTTGGGTCTATATCTCTTACGTAAGGATTCCAAGAACCATCGTACATTTCTTTTTTGCTATGGTCAAAATTGTATTCTTCATATTTAGGATAATGGTCTGATACTTTAGCTAATATTTCATATAACGCTAACCATTGATATTTTTTCCCAATTCTTTCATTTGGTATTGTGCTTCTACCTCTTCCTGAACCAATTTCACTATCAAACTCACCGTGTTTGTTGGTATCATATCCATATTTCTCAATAATCCATTTAATGGCAAGGTTACTTAACCCACTAGTACTAATATCCCAACAATCTAAAGCACTTTGGAATGTATATCTACCAAAATCACCATATGATCTTCGACCACCTACAACTCCCATTGACATTAAAATTGCAGTAATTCCCCATTTTCCTTTGCCCCAATGTCCTTCTTCTTTTGGTTCATATTCTTCATCAATCTCATCATCCGTAGGAAATTCGTCATCAAAATGACTTTTATATGGCGGTCTTACTTTTGATAAATCAATATCTAAATTATTATCAATGTGACAAGTATATTCAATAACTCCTCTAGCGTAATCTCTTAAAAGGATATGTGGATATATCTCATCTTCAGCATTAAAAATTGTATCAAAAATATAGTTGCTTAATTCAGGTAGTTTATCTTTCTGATTTGTTCTTACTGCACAACCATATGCAACAGCAAAAAGTCGTTCATACACATAAGGGTCATTTACGTCCTTAAATAGTTTTAATAAATCAATTAATGTACTTATTCGATTCTGTAAAAGATTTACTAAAGCTTTTGTTGAACAATCTCTTAATTTTCTATTTGTAGATGTATGAAACCAAGCTAATGCAATACTCGATAATTTAATTGATTCTTCGGAAATATGCGTTTTATCGTCTTCTATCCAAGCCCAGTCAATTAATCTTTTAACTGCTGAATCATCATTATACTTATATCTTAAATTTTGTGTCCATTCAGCATCTCTATCTGCCATTGTAAATTGCATTAGATAATTATGGATAGAATATGCATTGTATAAATGTTCTGGAATTGATGCTACCGATAGCATTGTTTCCCAAAATAAATCATATGTTCCTTGATATTTTAGTACATAATCATTTACATACTCTTTAGATTTCTCATTTATTGATTCATATTTTCGCCATAAAAGACTATTGACAAAAGATTCAATAATTGAATAATTGTCTTTATGATGGGGAACAATCTCAAAAAAATCTTTATTGAATTTTTCAGGGATTTGGATAGAAAAAGCATCAATTAATCCTTTGTATAAATATAGGCTTCTATCTTCAATATATTTAAACAAATGACCTTCTTCTTTGAATTCTTCTTCTATATTGGGGTATGAATCAAGTAAATGTTTGCAAATAATATGGTCTTCAAATCTTTCATATGCTAAATATATACCTTCTTCATATTTGTCTTCTTCTTTCCAAAATAGATTTTTTGAGAAAATACCTTCAGAGATAAGTTCATCAAGATAAGTTCCTTTTTTTGTTACATATTTTGAGATTGTATCTTCTACTATTCCAATCGCGTCTTCATAATTTATGTATCTCAAGTTATTTTCAACCTTGTGATGTATTAAAGCAGAAACCGTTTTTTCAACTAAGTTAAGTGATTCTGAATAGTCAAATCTTTTTGGTTTTGACAATACTGTGTTTATGTTTTTTATAAAGAAATTGATAATAGAACTTATTCCTTGAATTCCATCTGGTATTTTATTTTGACCTGATTTTTTTATTCCATCGCAAAATAGTTTAAGAAATAAAGGATTTTGGAATTCAGGATGGAGTAGAGGAACATTTGGTAATTGAATTTTATAATTTTTGAAAAACAATTTGCTTGCTTCATACTCATTGTTTCTGAATCCATAGATTTCTTGTTCAATACTATCTATTTCATCTTTAATTTCTTGTTGCAATATTAAATTCTTATAAGATGAACGAATTGATAGTACAAGCCCCAAATAGTTGTATTTTTTTATCTCCAGAATAAAACTCTTAATATTATCGCACCAAAAATATCTACCTCTTCCTTCATTAATCGCATCAATAAATATGATAATTCGTTTTTTTGATTGTTCTGCTCTTTGATTTAATATTTCCAGAAAATTTTTAGACGTTGTGTTTATCTGTAATTTTTTAAAGGTCTGCACCCAAGGTGAATCATCAGTGTTGAAATGTTGACCTAAAAGAAAAATGCTATCGTAGTCTTTTTGTATTCTTCTAGTAACAATGTCTCCTAACATATGAGATTTTCCTATACCAGCTTCCCCTGAAAGTATTAGAAATGGGTTATTGGCTAGTTGGCAAATATTATTATTAAGAAATTTCTCAAAATCATATAATGATTTTGAGAATTCTCGAATGTTTTTTATCTCATATCCATATTTGTGATAGTAATTATAGTCTTTCTTTTCTTCTTGTATTTTTCTTTCTTCTCCATAGAAATAATCTTCAATCTTATTAATATCTGTTTTTATAAATTCTATAATTGCAATGAATTTATCAATTGGTATTGGATTATTACTCTCAAAGTCAACTTCTGAAAATATTTCCAATAAATCTTTTAAACGATCTTTAAGATTATCTATTGAATTTTGTATGATTTCATTTGATTTGGGAACTTTATTTCCTTTTATGAGTAAATCATCAAAGAGGGTGGTTATTTCAATTTTGAATTCAAAAGTTCTGCCTAATCCTTCAAAAATTTTAATTGTAGGCAATTTAAAGTTCAATTCAGGAGTGTATCTGTTTCCTAAATCGATAATTGATTGCTCACATTGGCTATTAAACCAGTTTTTATCAGGATTAAATATTAATTCGGAATGTAACTCATTTACTTTTGATGAAATATCATCTATTTTTGTTTCAATACGACTTAAATTCTCTGCTAAGTCGTATATCTTAGATTTATAATTTTCATCAATAAAAAGAGTTTTAACTTGTGTATCTATCTCTAGCTTAGCAGAAAATAAATTATAAAAATCATTTAATTCATCTTTGTTTGGTATAATTATTTTAGGATACTGTTTGAAGGATTGAACTAATTCGTTATAATCAATTGATTGACTTTCAAATAATAGATACTTATTTAATTTTTCAAATATTATTTGAGAATGGTAGAAAGGAAATTTGCCTTGTGAATCATCATATTTGTGTGAGACTTCAAACTCATCAATGGTTTCATTAATTATATGAACTAACCTATTTATATATTTCTTTCGTGGGAATAATAATTTCTTTAATTTTCTGTAACCTTCTTCTTGAATAAATTGGTCTATAAATTTCAGAGAAACATAGGTTAATATTGTAATTGATATAGGTTCCATTAATATTTTAATCTTTAATTTTAGTCAATATTGTGTGATGGTATGCCTTTTTTTGCAATTACGCCTAACATCATAGTGTTTTATTCATCGTTTTCGAGTGTCAAAGTTAATTAAAAGTGATAAAATTGCAAATAAAAACAAAATTTATTTAATGCACGGACGAAAATGGTGAATAATACAAACGATAACGGTATTTTTTACTCCGTAGGATTGAAAAAGTTTGATAACCGACTACGTAAATAAATTTTACCATTACCCAATTTGCATTTCAGACGCTCTACTTAGCATTTCAGACGTCTTACCTTACATTTCAGATGTTCTACTTTTTATAGTGGATAAATCCAAGATCTAAAATGAATTATGAATGTTTGAGCAGGAATGACAATATCGGGTGCCGGCATTGTCTGTTCCACCAATGGTAGTTGCCGAAAAACTAGTGGCATTGTGTTATCAACTATCGGCATTTTGCGATAAAGTACCGGCATTGTATCATAAACTACCGCTAGTCTGTGACAAATTAGTGGCATTCTATCATAAACTACCGCTTGTTTGTGACGAATTAGTGGTATTGTATCATAAACTACCGCTAGTTTGTGACGGATTAGTGGCATTGTATTATCAACTACCGGTAGTTTATGACGAATTAGTGGCATTGTATCATAAACTACCGCTAGTTTGCGACGAATTAGTGGCATTGTGTTATCAAGTACCGGTAGTTTATGACGGACTAAGGGTGCTTAGTCGCCGGCTACGGGTAGTTTTTCGGGCTATTCGGGTCTGTTCAAAAGCGTTGAATGATTGAACTAAATTCAAAGCAATTCTCTAAAACTTTTTGAGATGCCGCTCAAAGCGATGCTTCTATCCGCAGCGTTACAGCTATTTGAAAGCTCCGTAGGAGCGGAAAGAAATAAGCATTTGTCCGACAGGGCAATGCACAAAAGACAGGGCAATGAATATTAGACAAAAGAAGAAAAGTTAATGTGCCAATGTGATAATATGCCAATGTGATAATGTGCTAATTTGAAAATATAAGAGCGGAGAGCGAGGAAATCCAGGCGAAGGCAAAGGAGTCTAAAGTCGTCGGTCGCCGGAGTTTTTTGAATCGTTGAATCGTTGAACTGTTGAATTGTGAAATTGTTGAATAACTGAATAACTGATTAATTGAAGCCGTTCACTGAGCGAAGTCGAAGTGAACTCAAAACCCAAAACACGGAACCATAAACATTGAGTTGCTGTATGCTGTTAGTTAATTCAGTAAACTGTAATTTTTCAACTCCTTTGTTGCTACAAAAAAAATGAACACAGCTTTGTTTTGGTTTCGACGCGATTTGCGTTTCGACGATAATGTCGGATTGTTTCATGCCTTGAAAAGCGGACTGGCTGTTCTTCCGGTTTTTATTTTCGATACCGATATCCTACACCAACTGGAGGATAAGCGGGACA
Organism: uncultured Paludibacter sp.; assembly: GCA_963678465.1. Classification (GTDB taxonomy): domain Bacteria; phylum Bacteroidota; class Bacteroidia; order Bacteroidales; family Paludibacteraceae; genus Paludibacter. The sequence continues at coordinate 795,099 of OY782858.1, read as the reverse complement.
AGCGGGTGGATTTAATTCATCAGCGCTTGACCGAATTGAATTCCGAACTGCAAAAGCACGGCTCAGCTTTGCTTGTGAAATATGGTAATCCTGTGGACATACTGCCTGCGCTCTGCGAACAATTCAAGGTAAGTCAACTGTTTTTGAACGAGGACTACGAACCTGACGCTATTGCACGCGACAATGAAATCAAGAGAATAGTTGCCTCCAGAAACATTGCTTTTCATAGTTTTAAGGATCAGGTGATTTTTGCTAAAAACGAAGTGCTCAAGCCGAATGGTACACCCTACAGCATTTTTACAGCTTATTCCAACAAGTGGAAATTGCTGCTGAGCGAAACCACAATTCCTGCCTACAATTCGGAAGCCTTGCTCGACGCGTTTTATAAATGCAACTCATTTACTATGCCTTCGCTTGCCGAAATTGGCTTCGAAGCAACGGGCGTAAGCTGGAAGGCGCCCCAACTATCGGATGATGTTTTGAAAAGCTATTCCGAAACGCGCAACTTTCCGGCAGTCGGAAACGGAACTTCACATCTTAGCGTTCATCTTCGTTTCGGCACCTTGAGTATTCGTAAAATGGTCCAAAAAGCCTTAGCAACCAACGAACAATTCTTAAATGAGCTGATTTGGCGGGAGTTTTTTATGATGATTTTATACCATTTTCCCAAAGTTGTTCGGCTATCATTCAAACCCGGCTATGATGAAATAAAGTGGCGAAACAACAAGGCGGAGTTTGAAAAATGGTGCGAAGGAAAAACCGGTTATCCGCTGGTGGACGCCGGCATGCGCGAATTAAATGCTACCGGACTTATGCACAACCGTGTACGAATGGTGGTTGCTTCGTTTCTGATCAAGCATTTATTGATCGACTGGCGCTGGGGCGAAGCATATTTTGCACAAAAACTGCTGGACTACGACCTTGCTGCTAATAACGGCAACTGGCAGTGGACAGCTGGTTGTGGTTGCGATGCTGCTCCCTACTTTAGGATTTTTAATCCTACTGAGCAGTTGAAAAAATTCGATGCCACACTGCAATACGTTCGTCGTTGGGTACCCGAAATCGACCTCCCGTCCTATCCTACCCCAATAGTAGAACATAGTTTTGCCCGAAACCGAGTACTCGAAGAATTTAAACGGGCGCTGGACAGTTCTGAGTTCTGAGTTCACTTCGACTTCGCTCAGTGAACGGCTTCAATTAATCAGTTACTCAACAATTTCACAATTCGACGATTCAACAATTCAACGATTCAACACGCTTATTTATTATCCGACATCTAGCGTACCGATCTTACTCCCTCTCCTTTGGGAGAGGGCTGGGGTGAGGTCGGGTTTTGAGTTCACTTCGACTTCGCTCAGTGAACGGCTTCAATTATTCAGTTACTCAACAATTTCACAATTCGACGATTCAACAGTTCATCGATTCAACGCTTCAACACGCTTATTTATTACCCGACATCTTGTCTGTTGTGGTTTAAATTATTATAATCAGGGATACAATCGTAAATATCCTTCGACAAATATTGTTAGCAGCCAAGTTACATACTGCGAAATACAGGTTTTTGTCAGGCACTAAACAATAAATATAATTAATTTATAATCTTTTAGCTTCGGTATTTGTTTAAAATAACATACACATTTAAAAATCATCAAAATGGGAATTCTTGCAACAATTATTATCGGAGCTTTGGCCGGATGGCTGGGCAGTACGCTTTACAAAGGGAACAGCCTTGGTCTGTTGTGGAATATCATAGTTGGTATCGTGGGTGGCGTTATCGGTTCGTGGTTATTCGGAGTTCTAGGCATTAGCCTGGGCAGTGGCTGGATCAGCGCAATTATCACCGGAGCCATTGGCGCCATCGTTTTATTGTTTGTAATCAACCTGATAAAGGGCAAAAACTAAAAGGAGATACTTTTCGACTAAAAAAATCTGAATATCCGTTTCATTACTTACTTCTGTAGTACAAACTCTCTTTAAGGGCCGACCTCGTCCGGTGAGCCAAAAAATGGAGTGAAGCAGGCGTAGAAAACTTTTCTGTTTGAGTGCCGACGTATTTCGTCGGGGCGAGTTTAAAAGTTTTCAGCCTGCAAACGACTAATTTTTTGAGCGAAGCGGGCGCAGTCAAACACTTTATTCCTTTTTCCCTCTCCTGTTGGAGAGGGTGTCCGAAGGACAGGTGAGGTGTTTTTTTGCTTACTTTTTTGTGTTAAGACAAAAAAGCAAGTGGGGTTTTAGGGGCAAAGCCCCTGTTGTGTTGAAATCTAAAGCTTTAGGCAATCTATCGGATAATCATTAAAAAAATCTGAAACTTAATTGTTTCAGGTTTTTTTGTTTTTTTCGGTTGCATTATTGTCCTCCCTTTCGGTAGGGACGGTGTAGATGACTTTCATCTTTTTCCTTTTCAGCAAATGTTTAGCGAGTGGCTTTATCCGTAGCGCTTTTATTCCTTCGGCAGCAAGTTGTGCCATCTCCATTGCCCCGGCTTCAACAAAATGCGTATCATCTGCTTTTCCTTCGGGATGTGCTTTCCATTTTCCCGGTTCAAGGTGCATATACAGCTTTTTTGATCCTTCCACGCCATATCGTTGGAGTATTTCAAGGCTTCTCGTATGCATATCGATAAAGGGTACTTGTAGTTCCCTGGCCACTTTATGTACAATCGGTGCATAAACGGGATGCGTATCCACCGGATTTCCGATGCTGTCGAATTTGCGTCGGGCTACGGGCGAACAAAGGATGGGATGCGCTTTTTTTGCCAATACATCAGCCACCATTTTTCTGTAATTCGCTTCAAATTCCGCTTCGGTAGTGTATGCTTTTTTAGTGGCAATCTCGTCGTTGTGTGCAAACTGAATAAACACAAAATCGCCCTCTCCCAGCCTGCTCATCACTTTATCCCACAAACCCTGTTCGATAAATGTCCTAGTGCTTCTTCCGTTTTGTGCATGATTTTCAATCACTACATCCTTATCGAAAAACGAAGGAAAAACCATCCCCCAACCTCTTTCGGGTGTATCTGCTATTGGTTTTTTATCCGCCATTGTGGAGTCGCCCACCATAAACACTTTCACAGGTTTGGCTTTTCCGGCACTCAATACTACGGCAATAAGCGCCAGAGCAATAAGGTATAAATACTTGCGCATGCTAACGATATAATTATTTGAAATTTACAATTTCTTTCAACACGCCTTCAGCAGGATTCCAGCCATCATCGCCTTTTAGTACATTTTCAACGGTCCATTCGGCAGCTTGTTTCTTTGTGAGTTGGTGCGACCATTTTACACGTTGCGATACATCCGCCCCCGGACCATAATTGCTGTATTCGGCATAAAAGGAAGTTTTTTCGGCCACCGGTTTATTCCAGTTGTGCCAACCTTCGGGTCGGATGTGTGCACCCAACTCACATTCGCGGAAAACTGTTTTGGCATAATTGCGCCAGGGTCGACCCAGATACATCGTTTTCACCGTTGGTTCAGCTGTGAGCTTACACTTATAAAACAAATAACCGTATTTTGTATTTTGCAATGTAGAAGCCGCCGTAATGTACGATTCCTTTAAACTATGAATCACGCATTCGTCGAAAACAGCGGTGGACCAACCGAAAATAAAATCGGTAGTGCCTTCGATATAGCAGTTTTTATAATACTGTCGACTGTTGTCGGCATAAGTAAAAAGTGTATCCTGAAAGCCAAGAAAACGGCAGTTGAAAAACACAGATCGGTCGGCGCTTACGTGAGCTGCCACTGCCTGTCCTACAGGTCCGGCCGAGTTTTTAAACGTTATGTTTTCGGCATAAAAATCGCGTCCGTACACATAAAACGTAGCCGAACCCGATGTACCGATCTCATCCCCGAATATTGATTTTTTCTGTGCCCAGTCGCCATAAGTGATAATTGTTTTATCAACGCTTTCGCCAATGAGCGTCACCAGCTGTTTGGAGGCCGGAAGAATGAGCTTCTCATTGTAGATACCATTTTTTACAAAGATATTGGTGCGTTTCTTCCTGTAATCGGGCACTGCGTTGATAGCTGCCTGAAGCGTTGTGAAATTGCCCGAACCATCCTGCGCTACTACCAAATGGATGGAGTCCATCAATACCGCAGTTTTTTCGTTGGCTCCGGTTGTAAAAGTTTGCGCAAGCAATGTTTGAAACGAAAAAAGAACGAAAAGAGCCAACAATTTTATGTTTTTCATCTGTTTATAAATTATATATCTGCCCCCTAACCCCAGCCCCCTAACCCCCTAAAGAGGGAATAAGAACGGAAATAAGAGGAGAACAAAGAATGTTTAGTGAAATTTCAATCAGCTACTTATATAAATTGTAAATTGTACATCTTTAAATTGTACATTAATAATGTCTTCTACCTCTTAAATTGTAAATAGTAAATAGCTAAATAGTAAATACTTCATGTTCTATTTCTGAACTCAATCATTTACGATCCAACTCCATAGCTGCCAGAATAAAAGGCCCTATCACTTTCGGATCATCGCTGCGTATAGGTTCGTTGATATAATACTCGTAAGAACCATCGCGGTAAGGCGTTCCACCCAATCCGGCTACGCTGCAAGCACGTGTAATTGAATAAGTACCGTCGGCATTCTGAATGATGCTGTGTTTCACAAGTCCTTCAAAGGCTTTTACTGCATATTTTCTGAATTTGGGCTTTAAATAACCATTGTTCACCCCCTTGGCAATGGCGTATGAGAACATAGCTGTTCCTGTGGATTCGAGATAATTCCCTTTGGCTTTAGGTAAATTAGTCACCTGATACCACATTCCTGTTTTCTTGTCCTGATATTTCAACAGCGCTCTTGTCAATCGGTCGAGTATTGAGATGATTTTCGAACGATCGGGATGATTTTCGGGCAGATAGTCAAGCACATCCACAAGAGCCATCATGTACCAACCCATACTTCTGCTCCAAAAGTTTGGCGATTGTCCTGTCACCGGGTTTGCCCATTTCTGCGTACGGCTTTCGTCCCAACCGTGGTAATTTAAGCCTGTGCGGGCATCGAGCGTGTATTTATCGGCTACAATAAATTGCTTTGCCACATCATCGAAATTGGCAGGTTCATTAAAAACCGCCCCGTACCTTGCATAAAACGGAGAGCCCATATAAAGTCCGTCGAGCCACACCTGATGCGGGTAAATCTTTTTGTGCCAGAAAGCTCCTTCGGTCACGCGTGGATGCGTCAACAGCTGATCGCGCAATACTTTAATGGCTTTAATGTACTTTTCATCTTTTGTGTAATTGTACATTTGGAAAAGGAAATTGCCTCCGTTGATTTTATCGATATTATAATCGCTTTTCTTATAGGTCATTATTTCACCTTCGGCATTGATAAAAAAGTCAGCAAAAGTATGCACGTAATTGTAATAACGCTGGTCTTTTGTTTTGTCGTACAGTTGAATAATCGAATTGGCCACCAGCCCTTGTGTATAATCCCATTTGGGCGCTTTCACAAAATCGGCCATCCACAACTCAGGGTTGTGCGCTATTTCGGAATCTGCAATTTTTACTGCCCAGGCTGTATAGTTGGTTTTCGGATGGGCATACAGTAGGGTGCCAATTAAAATAAATAACGAAAGTGAGAGATTTTTGAGGTTCATCATACGAACAGATTTATTGATTTGTTATGTATGCAAAAATGAGAATTTATTTCGACAATGACGGTGTATAAATTGCTTTAAATGGTGAAATAATTGATAGTTTGTATTTCGGATCAAGTGTGGATGGTATAATTTTAATAAAAAACAAGGTTAAATCATTACACATTTCAAATCGATGTGAGCAATTAAGTCCGGTATTTATGAAAATGCAAATAAAAATCAGATAAAAATTTTGTTTAGAGCTTTGTTTCTTTCAAAAAACATTACTTTTGTGCGAAAATTAAGGAAAAATAAATCATTTTTTTTTGTCAATTAATGAAAGATATTATAGCTCCTATCGATCGTGAAATACTGAAAAACGAACTTACTAAAGATAAGTTTTTACGACCAACGAATAAAGCGCACAATGAAATTTATGTGATAGATGCACATACTTCGCCCAATGTAATGCGCGAAATCGGACGATTGCGCGAAATTTCATTCCGTTCGGGAGGCGGTGGTACAGGAGAAGAAATTGATGTGGATAAATACGATTATCTCGAAAAACCTTTCAAGCAGCTTATTGTTTGGGATCCGCAAGCCGAGGAAATCATTGGTGGATACAGGTACCTGTTGGGTTCGGAAGTGGAATTCGACGAAGAAGGACAGCCTGAGTTCGTTATGTCGCATTTGTTTAAGTTCAGTTCAAAGTTTATAAAGGAATATCTTCCCTACTGCATCGAACTGGGTCGTGCATTCGTTCAGCCCGATTATCAAACTTCGAAAATGGGAACTAAAAGCCTTTTTGCTCTCGATAACTTGTGGGACGGCCTGGGCGCTTTGATACATTCGAATAAAAATGCGCGGTATTTTGTCGGTAAAGTCACTATTTACAAAGATTATCCTACAGTAGCGCGTGAACTTATTTACGAATATATGTTCAGGTACTTTCCCGACGTGGATCAGTTAATAACTCCCAAGTTGCCTATTGCTGTAAGCAGCAAAACGAAGAAAGCAGCTCAAAAACTATTTACGGGCAAAGATGCTTCCTCCGATTACAAGGCGCTACAAAAAGCAGTAAGAAACGAAGGTGACAGCATTCCTCCACTATTCAATGCTTATATCGGACTGTCGGACACCATGAAAATGTTTGGATGCATGATAGATCATGATTTCAGTTCCACTTTCGAAACCGGCATCATGGTAACAATGGCCGACCTGCTCGAAACCAAAAAGAAGAGATACATAGAACCTTATATCGAATACCTTAAAATAGTGATCGAAGAAAGGAAAAAAGCTAAGAAGCTTGCCAAAGAACAAAAGGAAGCCCGAAGCTTAGAACGGAAAAAGCTAAAAGAAGAAAAAAAAGCAACAAAAAAACGTGACCAATAGGTCACGTTTTTTTGTTTTTCAAGCCTCTTACCAGTGAAATAAATCACCCGTTTTCCTCACCGAAAGTTGTACACCATAGTTATTTCCGAATAAATCGCCCTTGTCGATGCCTAAAGTGCATCCCAGCTCGGTATTCCACAGTTTTTTTACTTTTTTATTCATCTCAAACATCAAAGATGTATTGCGTTTCAACAAGGACTCAGAGAGATAAACAGATGTGTTTCCGTAATTTTTACTGAAGGTAGCCAGCATACGATAGTTGAAACCATACACATCACCTTCGATACCAAAATGATGCGCCTGCACCCTGTTGTTGGTGGTGTATATCTTTCCATCTTTATTGTAGAGCGGCGAAGTGATCAATGGCGTACCAATTGTACGCGAATAGTAACTCCAACCTGCCGGATACTGTCCGAGAAAATAGCTATCATTGCCTCCATAAACAATTCCATCTCTGTCGTGGAAAGGGCCCGACTGATCTGTTGTGTTTATATATTCGTACAAAATGCCTTTTACAAACGGAAAATTCTTATTGCGAAGCGAAACTCCCCAAAGGCCATCAGGCGTGTTCATTGTGTCTCCTATCTTGCGAATGGGAGGTTCCTCGTTGATAATCTGCCAGTACATTCCCCATTCATAATCTGACAACTGAATGTCCAATCTCAGGCTTTGTCCAATGATATGGTTTCCCAATGTATTGATCTGATCGCTCAAAGAGGCATCGCTTCCTCCCGATTTTCCAAGAAAAATATCAATGAAATTTTTAATGCCTGTAGGTTGATTGCCTATCTGCGCATTCTGACTTTCGCCTCCCCACTGTGCCACATGCTCGAAACCATATTGTAAATGAACAGGCAACTTTCCTCCGAAACGAAAATAAGCATATTTATGATGCAATAAAACATCGGCAATTTCCATATCGTCTCTGAACCAACCCTGCGAGAGGGCACCTCTTATTTCGGCATATCCTTTTGTGAAAGGAATGGGTTGATAATTGAGCATTCCTACGGTAACACGGGGCAAGGGGCGTGCATTGCGTGAGAATAAAAACCCGCCTGACGATAACGTTGCATCCTCTACACCAGTTTGTTCTTCTTTAGATCCGATGATGGCATCAAAAATCAAAACCCTTGCCTGCGCATATATTTCATGAAAATAGAGGTCTGTGCTATCTCCGTTGTTGCGCAACAAACCCGAAACGCCAAAGCTGTAGTCGAACCATTTGTTTTGGTGGTTAAAAGCTTTGGAAGCGCCAAGTTGTAAACCCACACTCTGAGGCGAGGCCGATACTTTAGCGTATTGCCGGTTGTGCATCCAAAAGGGAGCATAATCGCCTTTAGCGGCAAGTCCCGAGAGGACAACATCATAGCGAACTGTATCATTCTGAGCAGTGATGGCTGTAACAAACAAATACAGACCTATCAATAAAACTATATTTTTTTTAAACATGAGCTTGGTTTTGTTTTAGTTAGAAAAGATGTATCTGCATTTATTTCAGGGTTCAAAGCTCCATAAGTCATTCAGCACTCCCTCATCATTCTCGCCAAAACCAATGTATCCTTTTCCATTGATAACAAACGATATGGCATTTTCACGACCTCCACCGGGCAAAACGCCTCTTACATACCACACATTTTTTCCTGCATCGTATTCCACTACATCATCTTTCAGATGACCACCGGTAAGATTTCCTGCAAAATGCCGCCCTGTGGCCACAAAATAACGGTTGCCTATGCTCATGCCCACTCCGAATTCCCTGCTGGTGCCGGGAATAGCGCGGCGTTCTTTCCAGGTGTCGGTGGCCGGGAAGTATTCCCACCAGTTATTTTCCTTTCTGCTGTTATAGCCTGTACCAAAAAATACTTTTTCACCGTCGGAGCAAACAACTGCCCCCGTGCGACGGGTAACGCCTGTGTAGGCCATTTCTTTCCACTGATCTGTTGCCACATCGTATTTCCATAAATCGTTTGTGAAAGTAGTGCCATCGAAGCCGAACCCGACATAGATGGAGTTGCCAATCACAAAGCTCACGCAGGCATTTGTCGACAACGCCGGAAAATCAGCTTTCCTTGTCCATGCATTACTGACCGGATCGAAACACCAGAAATCTTTCAGTTGAGCTTCGTTTAAATAAGGCCTTTTTGTCAGATCGAAACCCAGCCCTACGTAAGCTTTGCCATTTACAGCCTCGGCAATGCCATTCACCCTTCCCAGGCCGGGAAAAACAGCTTTCTCCGTCCAACCGTCGGTGACCGGATTATATTCCCAACAATCTTTTAAAGCGTCGCTTCTCGCCGCATTTCTTCCCAATGCCACATAGCCCTTGTCGCCTATCACAAAAGCAACAGCCGAAGCACGACCTTTGTTTGAAATGGTGGATTTTGATTGAAACGTGAGTGCCGGATAAGGAGAATCTGCCGCATCATCGCAGCCAAACTGACTGATCACAAGGAGGATTGACAGTATGTAATTGAGGGTTTTATTCATAATTTAGTCGACAGTTGAGAATAGTTTTGAGTTTCTGGTCTGCCTGCCAAAGGCAGGTTCTGAGTAAATAAAAAACAGTTGTTTTTAACGGTTCAAATTTAAATAAAATTATCGGGTAATGAGGAACATGCCCTATAAAAAACGCAAAAAAGTTTCAAATCAGCAGGTTGCCTTTTTCACTACTGCCGTTTTTTTTATACCTTTGCAGCATAAAACAATAAAAATATGGGACGTATCCTGGCTATGGACTATGGACAAAAGCGTGTTGGACTAGCTGTTACCGACCCGATGCAGATTACTGCCAATGGGCTCGACACTGTATTATCGCACGAGATATTTGATTATCTGCAACACTATATTGCCCGCGAACCGGTTGAAAAATTTGTGATTGGCTTGCCCAAACAAATGAATGGTCAGGACTCTGCATCAATGCAGTACATCAAACCTTTCGTAACAGGACTGCAACGCAAATTTCCCGACATTGAACTTGTCTATGTCGACGAGCGTTTTACATCTGTGTTGGCACATAAAACTATGCTCGATGCCGGGCTGAAGAAAAAGGATCGTCAGAACAAAGAACTTGTCGACAAAATATCGGCCACCATTATTTTGCAATCCTATCTGGAAAGCAGAATAAGGTGAATTTCTGGTCAATACTTTGGTGTAGCGTTTCAGCCGGATTGTTGACTATCGTATATTAAAAATTATAAACTTTCGAACTCTATAATGATTCTTCCTATTTACACTTACGGTACGGCAGTGCTCAGAAAAGTAGCCGAACCGATTACTAAAGATTATCCTCAACTGAAAGAGTTGATTCAAAATATGTTTGAAACCATGTATCATGCCGACGGGGTTGGCCTGGCTGCTCCACAGGTTGGATTGCCCATCAGGGTAATTGTTATCGACCTTGTTGCCTTTAAAGAAGACGACCCTGAACTTGGTAGTTTCAAAATAGCAATGATCAACCCAACAATGCTCGAATTTGGTGACGAAATGGTGACTTTAGAAGAAGGCTGCCTGAGCATTCCCGGCATTCACGAAACGGTAAGCCGTTCGGAGCGCATTAAAATCAAATATTTCGATGCAGACTTCAACGAATACATTGAGGAATTTGATGGATTCAAAGCCCGTGTTATCCAACACGAATACGATCACCTCGAAGGCAATTTGTTCACCGACAAGGTTTCGCCTATCCGTCGTCAACTGCTGAAATCGAAACTAACGAACATTGTAAAAGGCAAAACATCCACAGGATACAAAGTGAAAACAGCCTCAAGTGTAAAAAAATAATATGATTATCTGATAGATTGCCTAAAGCATTAGATTTCAACACAACAGGGGCTTTGCCCCTAAAACCCCACTTACTTTTTTGTCTTAACACAAAAAAGTAAGCAAAAAAAGTCAAGACCGCGCCCGCTTCGCTCAAAAAATTAGTCGTTTGCAGGCTGAAAACTTTTAAACTCGCCCCGACGAAATACGTCGGGACTCAAACAGAAAAGTTTTCTACGCCTACTTCTCTCCATTTTTTGGCTCACCGGACGAGGTCAATCCTTAAAGAGGGTTTGTACAACAGAAGTAGGCAATTAAACGGATATTCATAAAAACTAAAGTTGGCTTCGATAGTTTCAAAATATTAAACCGGCTTTCTCTTTGATGCATCAGCGCTGCAAGAGAAACCTGCAACAAAACGAACGCAATGATCTGATTTAATTTCTGACATTGCGTTCTTTTTTATTTCAATTGATAAAATTATTGCGTATGTTTGTTGTCAAAATAAAAACAGACTCACAACAGTATTGGCTTTTATGAAAATTCTTCTTGCTATACCTCCGCTTACACAACTGAATACCGCATTTCCATCCACAGCACAACTGCTTGGTTTTTTGCGCTCGCAGGGCATTGATGCTGCACAGTGCGATTTAAGCATAGAACTTATAGAAGCGCTTTTTACTAAAAGCATGCTCGGGGAGATTTTCGAAACAGCCTCGCAGGGCAAACTCACCAAATCGCAACGCATCATTCAACAGCAATCCGCTTTTTACTGCCGGAATATTGAACCTGTGATGCGTTTTCTTTCGGGGAGAGATGCAAGCATGGCGTTGCGATACAGCGACCTCAACTTTTGGCCGGCAAGCAAACGCAAACCAACAGACGAGGACCTTGAATGGGCTTTTGGTACCATAGGCAATCACGACCGCGCTACCCATCTCTGTACGCTCTTTCTGAAAGATATAGTCGATTTTATACAGCAAACCATCGATCCTCATTTTGAGCTTATTCGTTATGCCGAATCGCTTTGCTTACGTTTGCCTGAGTTCGGCCCTTTACAACAGGAGCTTGAAAAGCCACTGTCGCTGATCGATAAAGTATTGCTGCGCATTTTCGAAGCCAAAATAAATGCTTTACAACCCGGGTTTGTTGGCTTCTCGGTTCCTTTCCCCGGAAATTTATACAGCGCCCTGCGTTGCGCCCAATGGTTGAAGCAAAACCATCCTGCCATAAAAATAATTATGGGCGGTGGATATGTAAACACCGAACTGCGCCAAATGACCGACAACAGACTGTTCGATTATATCGATTTTCTCACTTTCGATGATGGAGAATTGCCATTGCTGCGCATATTAAAAGGCGAGGAACTGATCCGAACGCTTTACCGTAACAGTGAAGGTGCAATTGTAAGTGAAAATTTCGACAGTACTGCTAATTTCAAATTTGCCGACATTGCCACCCCCGATTATGATGGCTTGTTGAAAAATAATTACATCAACCTTATTGAGATGACCAACCCCATGCATGCCTTGTGGAGCAATGGACGTTGGAACAAAATGACTCTGGCACATGGCTGCTATTGGGGCAAATGCGCTTTTTGCGATGGCACATTGGATTATATCAAAAGATTTGAAAAAGCCCCCGTGGAAATGTTGGTGGATCGTATGGAACAGATCATGCAGCAAACCGGAGTGTCGGGCTTTCACTTTGTGGACGAGGCCGCACCTCCTGCCCTGCTTCGGAAACTATCAGAAGAAATAATAAAGCGCGGACTTACCGTAAGTTATTGGACGAATGTGCGCTTTGAAAAATCATTTACACCTGAACTTTGTTACCTGCTGGCACAATCGGGTTGTATTGCCGTGTCGGGCGGACTCGAAGTGGCATCACCCCGTGTACTTCAACTTATCAACAAGGGTATAACGATAGAAATTGCCCGCGAAACAATGAAAAACCTTGCCGAAGCAGGCATAATGACACACGCCTATCTTATGTATGGCTTCCCCACCGAAACGGCGCGCGAAACCATTGAGTCGCTCGAAGTTGTGCGCGATATGTTTGAAAAAGGCTGGATGCAGTCGGCTTTCTGGCATCGCTACGCCATGACCATTCACAGTCCATCGGGACAAGCGCCTGCAAGCGTTGGAGCCATATCCTTACAGGACGAGCCCAATCCTTTTGCCAACAACGAAATACCGTTCTCTACTCCTCACGAAATCGATCTTGATTTCTATGGAAAAGGGCTGAACTTAGCCACTTACAATTATATGAACGGAACAGGTTACGATATCGACGTGAATAAATGGTTCAGGAAAACAGTGTAGAAGTACAGGGAAAAACAATAAACTTCCTTTATTTCAAAACAAAAAAAGAACAGATAATGTTATTGTAATAAAGATGTTGAATTGCTTAAGGCCGATAAAAAAGTGGAAATCAACTTACAATAAATATTTAAATAAATAATTTTAAACAACTAATATTATGGCAATTAAAAAAGTTTGGGTAGAAGAAGACTGTACTTCATGTGGAATTTGCGAAAGCCTGTGTCCCGAAGTTTTTGTTATCGAGGACATTTCAACTGTTATCGAAGGTGTAAACTATGCTGACTACGAAGATCAGATCAAAGAAGCAGCCGAAAGTTGCCCGGTAGAAGTAATAAAATTCAGTGAATAAGCTTTTTGTAACTGACACTAATTAGTAACATGCAACGAACGGAGAAAAATTTCTCCGTTCGTTTATTTCAATGTAATTTATGAAATACTCCATAAAGACCTTTATAATGCTTGTCTTTGTTGTTGGCGCTTTTGCTGCAACTGCTCAAAACAAATCTGACAATCAACCTGAATTTATAGCCATTCAGCATGCAAGTTTTGTCCTTCGACATGCCGGGCTCACCATTTTTGTGGATCCTACCGGAAAGGCTGAACAATATGCGCCCTACGGAACCCCTGACCTTATTCTGATTACGCACGAGCATGGCGATCATTTCGATAAGGAACTCATCAACAGCATGAAAGATGAAAAGACACTGCTTGTTGCCCCAAAGGTGATAACGGCTGCCACAGGATTCGGACATGTTATGAACAACAACGAAACCTTCGTTTACAAAAAAGTAAAGATAGAGGCCATCCCTATGTACAATACAACGCCCGAACGACTACAGTATCACAAAAAAGGAGTTGGAAATGGGTATGTGCTTACGATAAATGGACAAAGGATTTACATTGCCGGCGATACCGAAGATATTCCTGAAATGCTGGCACTTAAGAACATCGATCATGCTTTTGTGTGCATGAATCTGCCTTACACAATGAGTGTGGAACAGGCTGCCCGGGCGGTACTTGCCCTAAGGCCTAAGAATGTTTATCCTTATCACTACCGTACGCAGGGCGTCGATCCTAACGAAACAATAGCCACTTTTAAAGCACTTGTGGCTGCCGATGCCAAAATAAATGTGGTAATGCTGAAATGGTATTAAGTAATTAACAATGAATAATTAACAATTAAGAGGGTGAGAATAATTCAATTTTGCTTACAGTAAATTATTTCCCGTTGGGAATATATATCAATAGAAAATAGAAATCACCAAAAATCAGTTCCCCGTAGGGGATAAACAAAAATATAACATGAATGTACTACGGACTATTTAAACTCCTGATTCGCATTAATTATTAATTATTCATTATCAATTATTCATTTGGTCACAAGAACGAATTCAAAAAAACAAAAGCTATATGTCAGCCAAACATGATCATCAGCACGATCACCATCATCATTCGGATGTAAAAAATATAAAAGCGGCCTTTTTTCTCAATTTCGGCTTTACTTTACTCGAAATTGTAGGAGGTATTTACACCAACAGTATTGCCATTCTGTCGGATGCTGTGCATGATTTGGGAGATTCTCTTTCGTTGGGTATGGCCTGGTATTTCCAGAAAGTTTCAAGAAAAGGAAGCGATACCACTTATTCCTACGGCTACAAGCGTTTTTCGTTGCTGGGAGCGGTGATCAATTCTGTAGTGCTTATAGTAGGTAGCGTGATAATATTAACGGCTGCTGTTCCTCGTATTTTCAATCCGCAGGATACGCACGTCGAAGGTATGTTTGTACTGGCCATCATAGGTGTTATTGTAAACGGAGCTGCTGTTTTCAGACTGAAAAAGGGAAATTCAATCAACGAAAGAGTAGTTTCGCTTCATTTACTCGAGGATGTGCTTGGCTGGTTGGCCATTCTTATTGGTTCGGTAGTGATGTATTTCTTCGATGTTCCTGTACTCGATCCCATTATGTCGGTAGCCATTGCTTGTTTTGTGTTGTACAACGTATACAAAAACATCCGTCAGAGCCTTCGTATTATTCTTCAGGGCATTCCTGAGGAAATAGACATGCAAACACTTACGGCTCACCTCGAAAAACTTGAACAAATCGACAGTATTCACGATTTACACGTATGGTCGATTGATGGAAATTACAATGTACTTACCGTGCATGTGGTATTGAAACAAACTGCTACAATGAACGATATGGCGCAACTGAAAGCCGATATTCGGGCCTCGCTCGAAACGGAAGGAATTCAGCACGCCACCATCGAATTCGAAACTGTCACCGAAAGTTGTAACTTCGAGAAATGCTGCTGAACAGCCTGCTGAATCACCGCAGGCATTTCAATTATTTGAAATCAACAATCAACTTAAAGTTCAATTGACGTGAGGTAAGGTAATTAGGCGTAGCAAGTTGCACTCCCGATATATCGGTAACCCAGTAGTACGAATTTACGTTTTTGAAGTCGAGCAGATTGAACACTTCGAGGTTCAGCCATATATTTTTCACATGTTTCAGCCATTGTTTATCCAGCCATTTATCGGTTCCACTCACCAACACACGCGATACGCCTATATCGGCTCTTCGGTAAGCTGATGTACGAAAAGCCGCACGGTAAGCTGCATTGCGTGGTGCACCGAATGGCATTCCATCCGACCAGATAAACTTCAGTTGCATTTTATACTTGGGGTTATTGGGCAGGTAATCCTGAAACATCATCGAGAAAGTATAACGCTGTTCATTGGGGCGGGGCATCCAGCCCGGATAAACTGTGTTGGAAGCTGTAATGTTTCCGTCCTCATCGTATTCATTCCTTACGTACGCATCATTCAAAAGGTTTTCTTTGGAGTCCATCAGCGAAAAATTAATCCACGAATCGGTGCCGGGCACAAGTTCTCCAAAAAGTTTAAAATCGATACCGGCCGTATAAGCTTTGGCATCGTTCTCGCCCGAGTATCTGATTCTCACATTATTGACCGAGTAGCTTATTACTCTGTCGGCTAATTTAAGATAAGCTTCGGTAGTAAACTTAAAAGGTCGCCCCCAGACACGGAAATAGTTATCGCCCCCCAGCACAAAGTGTACCGAGCGTTGCGATTTTATATTTTCGTTCAGGTCAATTTGCACATTTCCAAGTGCATCAGTAAGTGTGTCGCGTATTTCTTTATAAAAAGGAGCCTGATAGTAAACACCGGTAGCAAAACGGAAAACAAAGTCTTTTTCCCAATGCGGTACATAAGAAATGGAAGCACGCGGACTTACAATCAGCTCCTTATTGAACGACCAGTAATTGGCCCTTACGCCAACGGTGGCAGTAAGAAAGCCGGCTTCCGAATTATGCTTGTAGGTATCCTGAAAAAAACCGTTGGTTCTGAACGATGGCAAGTCGCTACTTGCTTTCATATTATAAAAAAGCTTCACCTGCTTGTCGCTGAAAGGCAACGAGTAGCCTGCTGAGTCACGCCATTCCCATTCGTTTATTTTATCCGATATATATTCGTATTGCAAAGTAGCTCCCCATTTCAGCAGGTGATTGTTTTCACTTTTATATTCTCCGGTATGACCTACGTTGGCCACTGTAGCATTCAGTCGGTTACGGGCATGTTCGTGGTATTTGCCAATCCCGAGCGTTTCTCCCGTTTTTTCATCGGGGTTTTTGGCATCCATTTTCACTTCGCTCAACACATATTCGCCCAGTATATCGTAGGTTTCGTTTTCGTTGGTGTAAAAAGCCGAAGCAAGCCAACTCATTTTAAGTCGTGGTTTGGGCGTGTAGTTAAGCGTTAATGCACCGAAAGCTGTACGGAATAAATCTTTTTCCTGACCTTCGTAAAAAATAGTCATGTTGCGTGCCATTTGGTAAGTACCAAAGGATGTTTCCTGTTTTACAGGTCGGAAGACAAAGGAGTTTTGCGAAAAATTACCAAGGAAATCAAGTTCCCATTTAGGAGCCAACTTATAACTCATAAAGGTCTGATAATCCAGAAAGTTCGGACTATATTCTCCTTTTGTATCGAGCGTGCCAAGCAGGTATTCCGAAGTTTTGTAACGCAGACCGTGTAATTGCGAAAACCGTTTGTTGGCAGAAGCCACATAAGCCGAAGCGCCCAGCAAACTCAGGCTAACCGTTGCCTCGTTTTCAGTAGGTTGTTTGTATTGTATGTCGAGTACCGACGACATTTTGTCACCATACATAGCATCGTATCCTCCGGCCGAAAACGCAAGACTCTTCACCATATCCGGATTTATAAAACTAAGTCCTTCCTGCTGCCCTGCCCTGATCAGCAAAGGACGATACACCTCAATGCCATTGACATACACGATATTTTCATCAAAACTGCCGCCCCTTACATTGTACTGCGAACTCAGTTCGTTGCTCTGACTCACCCCTGCAAAAGTAATGAGCAGGGACTCAATTCCTCCCGCAGCATTAGGCATCAATTTGTATTTCGAAGGGTCGATATAATCGAGCGTAGAAGTCTGACGGCGTTGTGCCACCACATCAATGTCTTTGATTTGTTTTGTAACCGAAGGTAGCTCCACCGAGATCTGTAGCACTTTCTGACCGGGAAATAACTTATGCTTAATAGTTTGATAGCCAAGCAATGAATAAACTATGGTGGCCGAATCTTTTATTTCAGCATTTAATTCGTAATAGCCGTTTTGGTTGGTAACTGTGCCGGTTGTAGTGTTCTCAAAATATACATTTGCCATTTCCACACCCCGGTTATCGGTATCGATCACATACCCGTAAATCCTCACCTTTTGTTGAGCAAAAGAATAGTTTACTGAAAATAAAACACTTATTATTAAAACAACAGACCGGAATTTCATTCGACTTTTTTTGTGGGTATTCATCCGAACATAAACAAATAATTATAGCATTGTTTCAGAAGAAGAAATAACTGTGAATCAAAAACAAACATACTATTTCAATGCTGTTTTTTTATTCTCCACTATTTCCCGGGCCTGTAACTTCTGCTTTCAGTAGGCTGTTTTTTTTGCAGGGTTCCGATTGAATAAATTGATTATGTTTTTTCAACTATTTTAAAACGCAAAGAAAACACATTTATTTTAAGGATGCAATGAAGTAGTTAGAATAATTTAAAGATGCCGCTTGTCAATGTGCTAATTGTTGAAAGGTCTACAGTCAACGGTCTCCGGTCTCCGGACTTTGTTGAAGCGTTGAAGCGTTGAACTGTTGAATCGTTGAATAACTGATTAATTGAATCATTGAATCATTGAAGCCGTTTACTGAGCGAAGTCGAAGTGAACCCGAAACCCGAAACCCGGAACCCGGAACTCAAAACTTCACCAACTCCTCAATTATATATTGTCAATTGTCTCCAGTCTCCAGACTTTAGACTTTAGACCTTAGACTTTTGACTTTTGACATTAAACTTTTGACATTAGACCTTTGACATTAGACTTTTGACAAAACGTGAAAGTTGTGTCTGTTTTATATTTAATTGTTTTAGAGCTTTATTTTGATTGATTTTGTTTTGTTTTTTTCATCTACCAGGAGTATATAAATTCCTTTTGGAAAAAAATTGACATTCAGTTCGTTCGTTGTAGATGTGGCTAATATTCTTCCTGCTATATCTATTAATTGCATTTTATCTACCCAACCGGAATATTGAATGACTCCTCCGGATGATACAGTTATTCGTTTTTCGTTTTGCTGTATGTCTTCAATGGCTGTCGCAGTATTAAGAAGCTCAAAAGTCACTGTGGAATGACCACTTCCTAAGGCATCTTTTAAACCTGCAATATCATCCATATATCCAATTTTTGTATAACTATACGATGTGCTAAAGGTTTCGTAGAAAAGCACGATATAGTTTGTGCCGTAAAGCATTAAATCTCCTGTTTTTATTATTGAAAGGCTTTCAGGTAAAGCAGGAAGACTCCCTGACAAATAATAATACTTTTCATTTCCATTTAATTCGCTCATGCTAACGGTCATTGGTAGCAAAGCTACAAAAGCGCGTGCAGTAGCATTATCGTAAGTTGTAACAACAAACGATGCAGGACCTATGGTAATTTTTATCCTTGCAATACCCTGAGCGTTAGCTATATGCATGATACTAAAAAAAAGAATTGTGAATAACAGTTTCCTCATAATCAGTTTTTTTATCAGATCATTCTTATCACCTTTGCAGGAATACCAGCTACCACTGTATTTGCAGACACATCTTTGTTAACCACAGCACCCGCTGCTACTACTGCGTTTTCGCCAACGGTAATACCGGACAAAATAATAGCCCCTGCACCAATCCAGGCATTGCGTTTTATCACCACAGGTTTCACTGTCAACGCTTTTCTTTCTGCCGGATTCAGGGGATGATCTTCGGTGATGATACTTACCTTTGGACCAATCAGTACCTCATCTTCGATGGTGATACCACCAATGTCAAGAAACGAACAGTCATGATTGATAAAAACATTTTTACCTATACGAGTAAATATGCCTAAATTGATATAAAACGGCGCTAAAATAGTTGTACTTGCATCTATTTTATTGTTGGTAATTTCGCTTATAATATCTCTCGCACGGTCAATATCGGCAGAACTATTCAATTCTGCCGATAATTGCATGGTACGGGAAGCTATTTTAAAAATCTCGCCATACTGTGGGTCGTTCATTGGAACAGCCTCACCGGAATGTAATCTTTCAAAAATTTGATGCATATTCTTCTTCACTTACAGGATTTAGCCAGGTAACATTATTTTTATTAACCTGCGGAGTAATGCCTATATGCACAAATGTGCTTGTAGGAGTTGCACCATGCCAATGAATTACATTTGGCTTTACTTCAATTACATCGCCTGCTTTGAGCTTTTGGGCTGGTTGGCCTTTTTCCTGATAATATCCTTCGCCTGAAGTGCAAAGCAGTATTTGACCACCGGAGTGTACATGCCAGTAATTGCGGCTGCCCGGGGCAAAAGTAACATTATAAGTCATTGCATCGAAAGTAGCTACGTCCGATGACAGCATTTCTATCCAGGCGTCACCGGTGAAATAAGCGGTTGCTTTTTGTCCTTTGGGAAAAATTTCATTTGATTTCATTGAATTTTGTTTTAAGGTGGCACATGAAACCACCATGAATGATACACAAGTTATAAGGGTAATCATCCGGATTTTCATTTAATGATTCTATTTGAGATTTGTTTTAAAAAAACTCTCCAGTTTATCAAATGGAATATAATTATGATTTCCACCGTCGTACAAATCCACATGAACAGCACCAGGAATAATCATGAGCTCTTTAGGTTCATTAGCAGCTTTGTAAGCATCTTCGCTGAAATAGCGGGAATGGGCTTTTTCGCCGGCAATCATCAAAACGGGGCGTGGTGATATTTCTTTAATGTATGTCAGGATAGGCATATTCATAAACGATAGAGGAGTAGTTGCAGTCCATGAATTCCCCGAATTTACCGAACGCTTATGAAATCCTCTTTTAGTTCGGTAATAATCGTAATAATCTTTTAAAAATTGTGGTTCATCTCCTTTTAATGCTTTATTGCCTTCCGGACCATAAGCAAATGTGCCGTTTTCGGCATCTTTCCAACGTTGTTGTCCTAATTGTTCCAGCATTTTTGTGCGTTGTTCTAAAGTTACGGCATCATTATATCCTTTTGACATCACACGGGTCATATCGTACATTGTTGAAGCAACAACAGCTTTTATGCGTTTGTCGATAGCAGTAGCATTTAAAGCAAACCCTCCAAAACCACAAATGCCAATAATTCCAATTTTATTTCTATCCACAAATTTTTGTATACCCAAATAATCAACTGCTGCGCTAAAATCCTCTGTATTAATGTCGGGAGAAGCAACATTTCTGGGTTCACCGCCACTTTCACCTGTATAAGACGGATCGAATGCAAGTGCAGCAAAACCGCGTTCGGCCATTTGATTGGCGTACAAACCTGAAGATTGTTCTTTAACCGCCCCGAAAGGGCCACTGATAGCCAGCGCAGCTAACGGTTCAATTCCCCGATTTTTTGGAAGGTATAAATCACCTGCCAGTGTAATTCCATAACGGTTTTTGAACGTAACTTTATGGCGGGTCACTTTGTCACTCACTTTGAAAGTATAATGTTCTGTTTGCGTTGTCCGATTCACTTTAGTCATTTTTTTAGGATTTTGACTCATTATCTGAGTCAAAATGAGGAGGCTCATGGCTCCGAGCATTATAAGTTTCTTCATATTGAATAATTATTTAATTTTCAGATAGCATTTTCCAAAACGGTAGTGATCATTTCTTTTGTATATAACGCTTCGGCTCCCCAAATTCCAGCCACTACTGATAATTTTTCTACCAACACAGGTATATCTTCTTCCGGTATTTTGCCTTCCTTCAGCGTAACAGGTGCCCCAATTTTTGAGTACCATTGTTTTAAGTCCTCTATACCGGCATCAGCACCTTCTACATTGAACATATTTTTTGCAAATCGTGTAAATCGTTCAGGTAAGAATTCTTTTTGCCACTTCATCCATGCAGGCATAATGATTGACAATCCTGCTCCATGGGCAATATTATATTCGGCCGACAACGTATGTTCCAGAAAGTGCGTATCGTAACGATTGTTTTCGACTCCGCAAAATGTTGTAAAGTTCAAGGCTTGCGTAGCAGCCCAGGCAAATTCGGCACGTGCTTCGTAGTCAGCAGCATCTTTAAGTAATATTTCTGTTGTACGCATAACTGTTTTTAAGATATTTTCAACGTATCCGGCCATGTATTCAGGCAAATAAGTAGCTGAAAGATACATATCCAAACTGTGTGCAAAAATATCAGAAGCCGAATAAGCGAGATATTCATTGGTTACAGTAGCTTGTAGTTCAGGGTTGATAACTGAAACAGTTGGATAAGTAGCTGCACCTGCCAGACTAAATTTTTCCTTTGTTTCATCTTTGGTTACTACTGCAAAATTATTCATCTCGCTACCGGTAGCTGCCAGTGTCATGATATCAAAAATCTTCAAAGCATTATTGGGAACAGCTTTATAAGTAAAGAAATCCCAAACATCGCCTTCATAAACAGCTCCTGCTGCTATTGATTTGGCTGAATCGAGTACTGAACCACCACCAACAGCCAATACAGCTTCAACGCCCTTTGTTTTAGCTAACTCAACACCTTCGTATACCTTGCTCAGTAATGGATTACTTTGTACGCCACCCAACGCTTCGAAGCTGATGCCGTTATCAGTAAGCGATTTTGCTACTTTGTCGAACAGCCCGGTCTGTTTAATACGTTCCGAACCGTAGACAATTAAAACTTTTGATACGCCATACTCTGAAATGTATTTACCTATATTTTCTTCTTTTCCTGTTCCAAATTCAATTCGGGTCGGATTGTGATAACTGAAGTTTTTCATTGTTTCACTCTGTTTTTAGTTACACTATTATTTATCAAGTGCAAAATTAGAACTAATGCTGCACACAAAATTACCTGAATTACGGATTTGCTTACCATAATTACTGATATTGATAATACATGGTTATATGTATCTGATTTGTTCATTATATTTGCACAAGTAAAACAAACTATTTGTTATGAGCGAAATTATAAAAATCAATACAATTACAGAATACAACAAATTGGTGGGCATAGAAACGCTGCATCCTCTGGTAAGTATAGTAGATTTTGAGAAAGCAGCGCCTTTTTGTTATTTCAGGGCACAGTTGGGAATTTATGCAGTATTTTTAAAAGATTCTAAATGTGGAAATATGACTTACGGTTGCAGTACATATGATTACGAAGAAGGTACACTCGTATTTCTGGCGCCAGGTCAGGTTTATGGTATTGAAGATAAAGCAGAAAAACGACAAGGAGTTGGAAAGGCATTGATATTCCACCCTGATTTAATACACGGCACATCGCTGGGTAAAAACATAAAAGAATATACTTTTTTTTCGTACGAGGTGAACGAAGCCTTGCATCTATCGACCAGAGAAAGGGCTATTATAGATGATTGTATCGAAAAGATAAGTTATGAGCTCGAACATGCAATCGATCAGCACAGCAAAACATTGATCGTTTCCTATATCGAACTTTTTCTGAACTATTGCAAACGCTTTTACGACCGTCAGTTTATTACCCGAAACAAGGTAAATGCGGATATTTTGGCAAGATTCGAAAAGATACTTGACGATTATTTTTCATCCGAATCACTTACTGAATACGGGAGTCCCACAGTAAGTTATTGTGCCGAAAAATTGTTTATATCCTCCAACTATCTGGGCGATTTGCTGAAGCGAGAAACCGGCAAATCGGCATTGGAACACATACAACTAAAATTGATTGAGCTCGCTAAAGAAAAAATATTTGACAATGGGAAATCCATCAGCGAAATTGCTTATGAATTGGGATTTAAATATCCACAGCATTTTACCCGTATGTTTAAAAAAGAAACCGGATTTACACCCAATGAATATAGGTCGTTAAACTAAGTGCTATTCAGTTGAATGGTCTTCGAGAAATTGTGGAATCATGCAGGCGTAGGCGAAGGCAAAGGCGAAGGCGAAGGCAAAGGGGACTAAAGTCGAAAGTCAAAGGTCTAAAGTCGCCGGTCGCCGGAGTTTGTGGAATTGTTGAATCGTGGAACTGTGGAAGAAATACAGGCACAGGCAAAGGCGAAGGTGGTCGAAAGTCAAAGGTCAAGAGTCTAGGGTCTAGGGTCTAAAGCCATCGGTCGCCAGACTCATAGCTAGAAAGAATTAAGGTGAAGATACAGGCGAAGGTCAAAGTTCGGCATGTTTATTTTACTTAACATATTTAGCTTCCAAGAATAAATAATATATTTAACAACAACAACAAGATTTTGCAAGGAAATTTACATAAAATCAGGGAAATAGATCTATGCATAAATGCGAAAGAGTTTATTACTGCAAGCGGGAATCGAAGATCAGCGAAGCTAATACGGTTCAACCGAGGCTTCCTTGCCAGATCGTAACTCCCGATGCATCGGGAGTCGTTCCGATCGGAGAAAGCTTAAGGATTAGGACGCAGGTAATTTAAGTCAGACTTTCTAATCCAAATGTAGCAAGTGTATCCGCTATTGGTAAAGTTTTTAGTCCAAGTTCTGTTAGAGTATATTCAACTTTTGGTGGAATTTCAGGATATGCTTTTTTAGAAACTAATTTATGTTCTACCAAAAAGTTCAGTTCTTGTATTAAAACTTTCTCACTAATTCCGGGTATTGCTCTTTTCAATTCTCCGTATCTTATAATTCTTTCATTGATTTGAAATAAAATTAAAAGTGTCCATTTGCCTCCTAAAAGTGATAATGAACGCCTAACAGGACAATTTTCGTCTGAGGTTAAAATATTTTTTTGACTTTTTTTCATTTTTTTTCTTTTGACAATCAACATATCTAACTTATAGGTAAGTACCATACTAATATGTGGGTACTTGCACAAAGGTAAGAAATAATATAGTTTTGCACAATAATTTTAAATAAATAATAAAATGACAGCAAAAGAAGTAGTAGAGGCTTATTCAATAGCCCTTTCAAAGGGAGATATCCCAACAGCATTTTCGTATTTTAGTCCAAATGCAAAATGGCACCAACCTGGAAATAATAAATTTTCAGGAACACAAACAGGAATTGAAGCCATAGGTAAAATGCTTTCTGAAATGGTGGGAGCAACACAAGGTACATTAGCTATAAAACCTGCTGGAGCAATGATGGTTAATGGAAATTTCGTTTCTTGTCCTGTTCGATTTAGTGCAAAGATTGGCGATAAGTCTGTTGAAATGGCCGGAAATGATTTGTATGAAGTTGTTGAAGGTAAAATTGTTCAAGTTTGGTTATTTTCAGAAGACCAAGTTGCAGAAGATCTGTTTTGGAATTAATTTTCAATCAAATATCAAAATGTCACAAGGAAGACTATTCAGTTTTGGGTAGTCTTTTTTGGCTACCGCTAATGTGAGTCTACGGTAAGTCCCTCCTATTCTCCCGTTTTTGTATCTGTTTGGTTGTTTTTTGACTAAAAGCAGCGCTTTCTCCATAACTATTTTCTTCTCCACACTTATTGAATCAACCCTACCTGCAAGCAGGAATTGAAAATCAGCGAAGCTAATACGGTTCAACCGAGGCTTCCTTGTCAGGGCGTGCCGACCGCAGAAAGCCATAAGTATTAGCAATAGTTATTTGTTTTTCACAAATGAGATTTTCAATCCTTAACACACCTAACTGATAGTCCGCTTTTTTTGTCGCTAAATGCAATTGTTACCTTACTGGTGTTATTACGGATAGCCCAGTTGAATGCACCTTCAAAATAATCATCTGCACACCAACAAATACATAAGTAACCTTCGTTGTTAAACTTACCATAGTAGCGTGAGCCACTCGGTAGAGCAGTAAAGCCAGTTTGGTTAGTAGCATTGGTATTCGGAGTTAACCAATTTCTGATTCCAGTTTCTTTAAGTTTGCCTCCTGCTACGTTTTCTCCTCCCAAATAAGTAAAAAGTGTTTCCCATTCAAGTTTAGTTGGTATATGCCAACCTTCTGGTGCTAGTTTTCCAGTATTTACTGCATACCAATTATATAATGCTCCATAATTTTTCTTCAATGAAATAGAATCGTTTTTATACCAACAATAACCTGGAGTTGTTATTGTTGCCCATTCAGTGCTATCTGAAATCGATGGAATCGCTGTCCCATCATTATATTTCGTCGTTTTTAGATTTTCGACCATCCATGTCTGAGTTCCAATTTCAACAGTATGATATATATTACCGTCTATGTCTATTATTGTATCTTTAAGTGTTGGTTCATCTGTTTTACAACTACATAAATTGATTATTCCAAGAGTTAAAAGGAAAAAGGTTTTAATGCTAAAAATTCTTTTCATTGTGATAATTTATTGATAAATTGTGGAATATAATATGTTTTTTTTAGTTTCATTCTAATTGTGATTCGTTCTATTTTTAAATATAGCGTTTGTGTTTTTTTTAAATGAATATCCGTTTCATTACCTACTTCTTTTGTACAAACTCTCTTTAAGGATCGACCTCGTCCGGTGAGCCAAAAAATGGAGTGAAGTAGGCGTAGAAAACTTTTCTGTTTGAGTCCCGACGTATTTCGTCGGGGCGAGTTTAAAAGTTTTCAGCCTACGAACGACTAATTTTTTGAGCGAAGCGGGCGCAGTCAAACACTTTATTCCTTTTTCCCTCTCCTGTTGGAGAGGGTGTCCGAAGGACAGGTGAGGTGTTTTTTGCTTACTTTTTTGTGTTAAGACAAAAAAGTAAGTGGGGTTTTAGGGGCAAAGCCCCTGTTGTATTGAAGTCTAAAGCTTTAGGCAATTTATCGGATAATCATATTTTTTTATAATTGCCGCCCAACATCAATATATTTCCACATTGCCGCCGATATTCCATTTACGCCTCCAAATACAATTGTGTCTATTTGCTGTATAGAACTGTATGTTTAACTGCTTGTAATTTTGTTTCCAAAGATAAATAATATATTTAACATTAGTAAGATTTTGGGAAGAAATTTACATATAACCAGATAAATAGATCCTTGTAAAGCAATACTTCTATCTGTTGCACTACAGCTATTGTGTAGCTCCGAAGGAGCAGAAAGAAACGAGCATTTATCCGATAGGGCAATGAATAAAGACAGGGCAATGAATAATAGAAAAAAGAAAAAAGAAAAAAGAACAAAGACAATATAACTGAATAATTAATGAAACGAACACGGAACCCGGAACCCGAAACTTCAGCAACTTCTCAATTCTTAATTCTTAATTCTCTAAAACTTCGAGCTATTGCTCAAAGCGATGTTTCTATTCGCTGCTTTGTAGCTCGCTTAAAGCTCCGAAGGAGCGGAAAGAAATGAGCATTTGTCCGATAGGGCAATGCCAAAAGACAGGGCAATGAGGAAAATCAGGCAAAGGCGAAGGAGTCTAAAGTCGTCAGACTTTGTGAAATCGTTGAATCGTTGAATCGGGGGAAGTATGCAGGATTTAGTGGAATAAATAACCGTGTGGAATCGTTGAACTGTTGAACTGTGAAATTGTTGAAAGGTCTACAGTCAACAGTCCCCGGTCTCCGGACGTGGAACTGTTGAATAACTGAATAACTGATTAATTGAATCGTCTCCTGAACTCAAAACCCGAAACTCGAAACTCGAAACTCAAAACCCGAAACCCGAAACCCGAAACCCGAAACTCAGAACTCGTAACTATTTTATCAATTCTATTTCATTAAATACTTCTGCTGCTTTTTCTATTGATTTCACATTGGCAAACACTACCGAGCGTCGTGTATTCTTTTCACGGAGCTGACACTGACGTGGATGAGTAGTCATGTATTTAAGTATCTTACCAAAACTCTCCGATTGATAATAACCTGACTGAGCGTTAGACACAAGATAGGCAATCATTTTTTCATCTTTCATTACCAATTTTTCGACACCAAAACGCATGGCCTTCCAACGCAAACGAACTACCTGAAGTAAACTTCGTCCTTTTTCAGGAATCTTACCAAAACGGTCTTCCAACCGTTTTTCAAACTCAGCCAAATCTGCTTCATTCGTTATATTGTCAAGCTCACGGTACAAAGCAATACGTTCAGATACATTTTCGATATACTCCTGCGAGAAGAGCAGTTCCATATCTGAATCAATCTGACAATCGGTAACATAAGCGGTTGAATTCTTTTCTGCGGCAATTTCATCTGCATAAAGTTCCGAGAACTCTTCATCCTTGAGTTCATGAACGGCTTCGTTCAGAATTTTCTGATAAGTTTCGTAACCAAGATCGGCAATAAAACCACTTTGCTCCGCTCCCAGCATATTACCAGCACCACGAATATCGAGGTCCTGCATAGCTATATTAAAACCACTTCCCAGTTCCGAAAAAGTTTCGAGCGCCTGTAAACGCCTGCGGGCTTCGGGCGTGAGCAAACTTAATTCGGGCGCCATTAAATAACAAAAAGCTTTACGGTTGCTGCGCCCCACACGACCACGCAACTGATGTAAATCGCTCAGACCAAACATGTGCGCACTGTTAATGATGATTGTATTTACGTTGGGAATATCGATTCCTGATTCAATAATCGTAGTTGCTACCAGCACATCGTATTCATAATCAATAAAATCGACAATAATCTCCTCCAGTTTAGCAGGAGGCATTTGTCCGTGACCCACAGCCACACGACAGCCCGGAAGAAGTCGCTTGATCATGGCTTCTATGGCATAAATACTCTGAATACGGTTATTTACAAAGAAAACCTGGCCATTCCGGTTCATCTCCAACTGAATAGCTTCACGAATCACATCTTCGTCGAACAAATGAATTTCGGTCTGTACAGGATAACGGTTAGGCGGCGCTGTGTTGATAATCGACAAATCGCGCGCTCCCATCAACGAGAATTGCAAAGTGCGCGGAATGGGTGTAGCCGTCATTGTGAGCGTATCTACATTTACTTTCATCTCCTTCAGCTTTTCTTTTACCGAAACTCCAAATTTTTGTTCTTCGTCAATAATCAGCAAACCAAGGTCTTTAAATTTTACACTTTTACCTACCAGTTTGTGCGTGCCTATAACAATATCAACCTCACCTTTTTCGAGTCGTTGAAGTACTTCTTTGGTTTGATTTGACGAACGAGCACGACTCAGGTATTCCACCGTTACAGGAAATTCCTTGAAACGTTCTTTAAAAGAATTATAATGTTGTAATGCCAGCACGGTGGTAGGAACAAGTACAGCCACTTGTTTTCCGTCAGTTGCTGCTTTGAAAGCTGCCCGCATGGCTACTTCTGTTTTACCAAACCCTACATCGCCACAAACCAGTCGGTCCATAGGTAAAGCAGATTCCATATCCTTTTTAACATCAGCCGTAGCCTTCACCTGATCGGGCGTATCTTCGTAAATAAACGAAGCTTCGAGTTCCTGCTGCAAATAGCTGTCGGGCGAATACTGAAAACCCTGCTCGGCTTTGCGTTTGGCATAGAGTTTAATCAGTTCACGCGCAATGTCCTTTACTTTCGATTTGGTACGTTCTTTCAGCCGTTCCCAGGCTCCCGAACCCAATTTATTGATGCGTGGCGATTCACCTTCTTTGCCTTTGTATTTCGAAATACGGTGCAAAGCATGTATGCTTACGAAAATAATATCATCATCTTTATAAATGAGTTTTACCATTTCCTGCATTTTGCCATTTACATTGGTACGTATTAGTCCACCGAAACTACCTACGCCATGATCCACATGCACCATATAATCGCCTATCTGAAATTGGTTAAGCTCTTTCAGCGTCATCAGCACTTTTCCCTGGCGGGTTTTATCGGTGCGCAACTGATATTTATGGAAACGATCGAAAATCTGATGATCGGTATACAGGAAAATTGATAAATCGTGATCGATAAAACCTTCGTGCAGTGTGTTTTTTATAGGCTGAAAAACTATATTATCGCCACGGTCGGCAAAAATGGCAGCAATACGATCGGTTTGTTTTACACTGTCGCTCAGCACATAAAGGCGATAACCGTCGGCAATTCCTTTTTTCAGATTGTCGGCCACCAAATCGAAATTCTTATGAAAAATCGGTTGAGGCGAAGTATTGAAACTCAAAGTACTTGCAGTCTGAGAATACGATTTATCTCCCAGTTCTATTTTTCTGAAGTCGATAAGCTGTTGAACAAATTCATCGCCGGTAATGCGCGTACGATGTAAATCGGGTACAGTTTTATCGCCTTCGTTGGCTTTTACCAATGCTTCGTCGTACAAACTGTTCATTCGTTCGCGGACGAAAGATAAATTTGCTAAAGTAAAAAAGGTATCTTTAGGAATAAATTCGGGGAAAGAAACATGAGCCGTGTCCTTGTACAGCAGCAGATCGGGAATAATTTCCACTTCGGTGCGCTTTTCCTTCGAAAGTTGTGTTTCTATATCGAAAACACGAATCGACTCCACTTCATCGCCGAAAAAGTCGCAGCGGAAAGGCATTTCGAAAGCAAACGAAAATATATCGACAATACTCCCGCGCACAGAAAACTGTCCCGGTTCGTACACAAAATCAACCCTTTCGAAACCATATTCGAGCAACATTTCTGTCAGAAAATCGATGCTCAGGTTCTCACCCACTTTCAGTTTGAGCATACGGGTTCGCATGCCATGCACCGAAACCACCTTTTGCATCAAAGCTTCAGGATAAGTTACCACCACACATGGAGCCGCATTATTGGCCAACCGGTTCAACACTTCGGTTCTTAAAATCTCGTTCGAAGTGTCGAGCTGACTCAGTTTTATCGCTTTTTTGAAGGACGAAGGAAAGTAAAACACTTCATCAGAACTCAGTACCTGTTTCAGGTCGTTATAAAAATACCCGGCTTCATCGGCGTCGTTCATTACCACTATTTGGCTTTGAGGCAGCTGATTGAACAAGGAAGCAGTCACTAACGCACACGAAGATCCGCTCAAACCCGATATTTTCAGATTTGATGCAGATGAATTTGCCCACTGCACAAGTGCTTTCACCTGTGGATGTAAAGCATAAAGTTGCTTAAGATCGGTAAGATTCAAAATTTTCTCTTTTTTACGAGCCGCAAAGATACTGAAAGTTCGGGTTAATTATGTCAGTTTAAAGTATTAAAAACAGAAAAATATGCCAATGCGCTAATATGCCAATGTGACAATATGCCAATGTGCTAATTGTTGATAAGTCTCCGGTCCACAGTCTCCGGTCTACAGACTTTGTTGAACTGTTGAATCGTTGAATAACTGAATAACTGAATAATTGAATAACTGAGTAATTGTTGAATTGTTGAACAGTTGAACTTGTCTGTACCTTAGCCTGTGCCTTTCACAACCCGAAACTCAAAACTCGAAACACTAAACCCGAAACTCAGAACTCAGAACTCTTCCTACAATTTTATAGCAAACTTTTTCAGTCGGGCATCCAGCATATGCTCAGGAATAATTTTTTTAATGCTATTGGCGACTGCATTCATCAGTCCCTCGCGTACATAATCGTGTCGAATGACCAAAGCAATTTCGCGGGTAGCTTCTGGACGAACAATTTTTCGAAGATGTTGTTTCTGAGCATCGGTAAGCAAATCAATATGCAGCTCCGGTATCACTGTATATCCGCCATTCCGATCAACAATTTTCACTAGAGTATCAATGCTTCCTGCTTCGTAAATGGCTGAATGTGTCTTATTTTTACAAAAATTGAATACCTGATTCCGGAGACAATGTCCTTCCTCCAACACCCAGAGATGATCGAGCGGCATATCATTTGTGGAAACTTCGTCTTGCAAATACAAAGCTTCGTAAGGCGAAATATAGGCCACAAATTTTTCGTAGTACAGCGGAACTTCAAGTATCTTAGGATCATCGAGTGGAGTAGAGAGAATCGCCATATCAATTTCAGCACTGTGGAGCTTTTCGATGATAGTTTCGGTTCTCATTTCTGTAATTTTCAACGATATATCAGCATAATCTCTCCTGAATAATGTAATTAGTTCGGGCAACAGATAAGGTGCAACAGTAGGAATAATGGCTAACGAAAGCGATCCGGCCACTGAACCTTTCTGTGACAGAATATTTTCCTTGAGCTGTTGGACATTAAACATCACTACCTGAGCTTGCTGCAAAATCATTGCTCCCACTTCTGTAGGTACAATAGGGTGCGACGAACGATCGAAAATTCTGCAATCAAGTTCGTCTTCAAGCTTCTGAATCATAGCACTTAACGTAGGCTGTGTTACGCCACACATTTCGGCAGCACGTACAAAATGACGGGTTTTATCCAACGCAATAATGTATTCAAGTTGTTGTAAGGTCATGTCTTTAATGTTTATGTTATCGTTGATTTCTATGCAAAGATAAAAATAATTGACTGTTTTGATCCCGATTTTTTAACTCGGAAACAAAAAACTTATTCGTTACAATGATAAATGAATATAAAAGTTTGTGAATCATTGCATCTAATTAAAATTCACATTATAAATTGAGTTATCTTTGCTTCAACATTTAACACAAAGTTCATGAAACGTTTTTTTCTTTTTATCCTTATATTCTTCATTAGTTTGCAGTTTGCAGACGCACAATTGCTTTGGAAAGTAACCGCCAATGGAGTGGATAAGCCATCCTATCTGCTCGGGACGCATTATCTTGTTCCAATGGTTTATCTTGACAGCGTAAAAGGCCTATCTAAAGCATTTAACGAGTGCGATGCCGTGGTGAGCGAAGTAATAGCCAACAACATCGATGCCAGCCAGGTGTTGCGCAAAATTGCCTTTATTCAGGGAGGACAAACAATGAAAGACTTAATTTCGGAGGAAAATTACCCTCTCGCCGACAAAGCATTGAGATCGGAACTAAAAATCGGACTCAAAGAACTTTCGAAAATGCACCCGACATTTATACTGCGACTTTACGAAATTGAACTTTTTAAGAAACTTACGGGTGTTTACGACGATGCTCAAACCGACTCATATTTTCAACTTGCAGCCATCCAGAAAGACAAGCGACTAATTGCACTGGAAACAGTAGAACAACAAGTTCAACTTTCTTTGGATCAGAATGATTTACAAAGTCAGGCCAATCGGCTCACCAAAGCGCTGCTCAACAGGGACAGTTTGAGCGCTGAGCTCTTCAAAATCGGCAAGCTTTACAAAGGAGGCAATATCAACGATTTTGCTTTATTGGCAAAAATCAGAACGCAGTCCGAAGTGACGGCTAACGGCATTTCAACAATAGAAATGCGAAACTCCGAATGGCTCAAAAAACTCCCTGAACATATCAAAACTCAATCGTGCTTTATCACCGTAAACATCGAACATTTGGCCGGCGAAAACGGCTTGATCAACGGATTAAAACAAGCCGGATATAAAGTGAAAGCCGTAGAATAAGAAAAGCCGGAAGCAAACTATAAATGTTGTTTCCGGCCTTTTTTTGTGTTTGTGAAATTTATTTTTATGCTTTTTCGTCCATTAAATTGATCTTTTGTTCTATCAACTTACTTTCATCTTTCAACGATTCAATTTTACGTTCCATTTCTTTAATCAATCCTCCCCCTTTTTTCGATGAAGATGTCAGGAATCCGATGTTATTTTCGTAAGTAGCAATCTCTGATTTCAAGTGTTCGTAAGCTCTCACCAATTTTTCGCGCTCACGATACAGCTTGTTTTCGCCCTGAGCAGAAATATCTTTCAGGTTGTTTTTAAAAGAATCGAGACGGCGTTGAGAAGAATCGACATTTAAAAAAGTGAATATTTTATCAATTGCTGCGCGATAGTCGGCATAGATTTTATCCTTTTCTTTGAACGGAACATGACCTATACTGTTCCATTCGGCCATTAGTCCCCTAAATTCGGCCTGAGTTTCTTCAGTATTGCTTTTCTTTCCGATAAGTGCAATCTTTTCAACTATTTCTTTCTTTTTCTCTAAATTCTGGATTTCGATATTTTTTTGTCCTGAGAAGTTTTTATTCTTTTGTTCGAAAAAATAGTCGCAGGCAGCAATAAAGCGTTTCCAAAGTTCATCCGAGTTGCGTTTCAGAACAGGACCGGTTTGTTTCCACTCTCTTTGTAAATGAATGATTTTGTCGGTTGTATCTTTCCAATCAGTACTATCTTTCAAGGCTTCAGCTTGTTTACAAAGATTTTTCTTTATTTCATAATTCTGATTCAGAACGACTTTTGCCTCCTTATAGTAAATGTTTTTAGCAGCATAAAAAACATCACAAGCTTTGCGATAGCGTTCGTACAAAGCCTGATTATCTTTTCGTGGAGCAAAACCAATGGTTCTCCATTCTTCCTGCCACGCTTTGAAAGTATTCATTGCCTCGTCCCATGCTTTGTAATTGTCGAGAGCGCTGCTGTCGAAAGCTTCAATTTTCTCAATCAGCTCAAGCTTCGCTTTCATGTTCAACTCTTCTTTCTCACGCACCGTATCAAAAAACATCTGATACTTTTTATTAATTATGCCCGAAGCTTCTTTGAAACGATCCCAAATTTTATCCCTTAGCTCGCGACTTACAGGTCCGGTTTCGTGCCATTCGCTATGTAACTTTTGCAACTGCTGAAAAGCATCCAAAACATTAGTATCGGCAGCAAGCTGTTCGGTTTTTTCGCAAATAAGGGTTTTGGCTTCAAGGTTTTTCTTAAAATCGTACTCACGTAGTTCGTTGTTTATTTTAATTAAATCCCAAAATGCTTCCTGGTTCGAATTATATTGTTTCCATAGTTCAGTTACATATTTTGAAGGTACCTGTCCTATCGTTTTCCATTTCTGCTGTAATGCCCTGAACTCACCTATGTGAATTGAAACGTCGTCGTTTTTCTCGACAAGACTTTTCATTTGTTCAATAATATACTGTTTTTGAATTAAATTATTCTCCTTTTCGGCTTCGAGTTGAGCAGTATAAGCACTTTTTTTTGCACGGTATTCGTTTAACAACAGCTTTAGCGCATCCTCAAGGTCGTCTTTTGTAGCAACAAAACTTTGCTCGTCGCCACCCTCTTCCATGAATTTTCGCTTTTGTTCTTCTGTGTCTGATTTTGCTCTCTTGTAAAAATTCTGTTTAATGATTTCCACTTCATCCTTGATCGAAGCAATTTCTTTGTCGAGAAGTAATTTGAGCGCGTCTACAAGTTCAGCCTTTGAAAACAAATTGTAATCAGGCATTTTAGAAGTCTTCGTTTCGGCATTCAAATCAGTGTTTTCTTCCGAAGTAGTGGCTTCATTTGTTTCTGTTGCAATTTCGATAGGTTCAGTCGCCGATGCAGTCGGGTTTTCAGTTTCGACTATTTCGTTTACTTCAGAAATAACAGTTTCAGTAGGCTCGTTCGAAACAATTTCAGTGTCCTTGTTCAATTCAAGTGGGTTCATTTTCAGCATTTTTTTTTGAATATAAAAAGAGTCGTATTGAACGACCAACTCATATTCAGTGATAAATTAAAATTTCAAGACAAAAATAAGATATTTTTTTTAATTATTTGATTTTATTAGGATAAAACCCTGATTTTAATGAAAAAAAACAAATACCTCAATGTCATTATTTCGGTGTATCCGATGTTTTTCTAAAAGCTATGGTAGCACTGGCTTGTTGTTTGGGATTCAACTGTATATCGTTGATACTTACATGATCGGGTCGGGTAAGTATAAATTCAAGCGCATCGGCTATGTCTTCGGCATCCAAAGGAATTAAACCATTGTACACTGCTTTTGCCTTTTCTTCATCGCCATGATAACGTACAATTGAAAATTCGGTCTCTACCATTCCCGGCGATATCGAACTTACCTTGATACCATATTTCACAAGATCCATTCTCAGACCTTTGGTTATAGCATTTACAGCATGTTTCGAGGCACAATAAACACTTCCGTTCGGGTACACTTCAATGCCTGCTATCGACGATATATTAACAATGTGGCCAGTTGCTCTCTCTATCATACCGGGAACAACAAGTTTCGTAACATAAAGCAAACCTTTGACGTTGGTATCAATCATTTGCTCAAAATCAGCTATTTCACTTTCGTCGAAAGGCGAAGCACCCGCAGCAAGTCCGGCATTATTCACCAATACATCTATGTCCCTGAATTCTTCTGGAATTGATGCAATAGCCTGTCGACAAGCCTCGTTATCGCACACATCGAAACAAAGCGGACAAACCTGCACCGAAAATTCTTCGCGCAAAGTGTGTGCAAGTTCATGCAAGCGTTCAGCCCTTCGCCCAGTGATAATTAGTTTGTAATCAAGCTTTGCCAACCTCAAAGCGAAAGCGCGTCCGAAACCCGAGGTAACGCCTGTTATTAATGCTGTTTTCATAAAAAATAAAAGTAAGTAAAATGAAAGACTGCTATAAAACTACAATCAACTTCACCAATCATCATTATCGCTGATTGGAAAAGAGATTTGAATTATTTAGTGTATTTCAAATCGTGTCCCATACGTGTTTTTTTTGTTTGCATGTAAAAAGCGTTGAACTCGTTTGGCTTCACTTCAATCGGGATGTTTTCAACTATCGACAATCCATAAGCTTCCAATCCAATTCGTTTCACCGGATTGTTTGTCATTAGTCTGATTTTCGTAACTCCTACCTCGCGTAAAATCTGTGCTCCTACTCCATAATCACGTTCATCGGCATCGAACCCAAGATGAATATTGGCATCAACGGTGTCCAGCCCTTCTTCCTGCAATTTGTAGGCTTTAATTTTATTCATCAACCCTATTCCTCTACCTTCCTGGTTCATGTACACAATCACGCCTTTTCCCTCTTTTTCAATCTTTTCCATCGATTTGTGCAATTGTTCTCCGCACTCGCAACGCATAGAACCGAAAATATCACCCGTCATACAGGATGAATGAACGCGTACCAAAACCGCTTCATCTTTTTCCCATTCGCCTTTTATCAAAGCCACATGTTCCAATCCGTTCGATAGCTGACGGAAGGGGATTAACTTAAAGTAACCGTGAGCAGTGGGCATATTTACTTTCTCGCCCTTTTCTACAAGCGATTCTGTTTTCAAACGGTAAGCAATTAAATCCTCAATAGAAATTATTTTTAAACCAAATTTCTTCGAAAGTTCTATCAACTCGGGCAGTCTGGCCATAGTTCCATCTTCGTTCATAATTTCGATCAAAGCGCCTGCCGGATACAAACCAGCCAGGCGAGCCAAATCGACAGCCGCTTCAGTGTGTCCGGCACGACGAATCACGCCTCTGTTTTTAGCGCGCAAAGGGAATATATGTCCGGGGCGTCCAAAAGTCTCCGGCTTTGAATCAGGATGTGCAAGTGCCTGAAATGTAGCCGCTCTGTCGGATGCCGACACACCGGTAGTGCAACCTTCGAGTTTATCTACACTTACAGTAAATGGCGTTGAATGAATAGAAGTGTTTTTCTCTACCTGCATTTCAAGATCCAATTCATCGCAGCGTTCTTCGGTAAGTGGCGCACACAAAACACCACGTCCGTGGGTGATCATAAAATTCACCATCTCGGGTGTCATTTTTTCGGCAGCACAAATAAAATCGCCTTCATTCTCGCGGTCTTCATCATCAACAACGATTATAAACTTACCTGCTTTTATGTCTTCTAAAGCATCTTCGATACTATTAAATAATGTATTCATTTTAATATTCTGTATTTTTGCTGGCATCTTTACCAGCCTTTTTTCTAACGACCTGATTATATTTTTGTTTTAAATCAGTTACAATTTTAAGATATTGTTCGGGATTAAATAAAGTAGCATCCACAGCCGACTTATAAGTAAGGAAAATCCCAACAGGCAACAACACGAATGAACTGAGCCACATTCCTTCAAATGCAGTCCAGAGTCCTTCTCTCGACATTTTATACCCTGTGGTATCGATAATATAGTAAATAATAAACATTATTACCGATATAACAACCGGCGCTCCCAAGCCCCCTTTTCGAATAATAGCACCCAGCGGTGCACCGATAAAGAAGAAAATAAGACAGGCAAACGAAAGTGTGAATTTGCGATGCCATTCTATTTCGTGTCGGCTTACATATTTTTGAGGATCTCCGAGCGTAAGTTTATTATAATCAATCTGATTTTTCATATCGGTTGCTTTCTGAACAGCAGCGCTCGCCGCCATTTCCATATCGTTAAGCTCCAATTTCAACAACAAAGAATCTGGATTGTATTTTTTTAAATCGATATTTTCGCCCAGCTCCAAGGATCGTTCCGGATTCGATTCACGTCCAAGGTATCGATGTTTTACTATTTCGGCCTGTTGTTCTTTAAGTCTGGCATCCACTATTTTGCTTACCGAATCGATGGATTGTGTCAGTTGTTTTATATTTTTGCTTACATGCTGGTCTTCGAGTAGCGATTCATCTAAACGGGTAAAGTCCGAATCAAAATCGAGCAAAATCTCTTTGTATGCAAAAGTTTCCCTGCGATAAGGAATGGCCGATGATGTATTCAACAAGCGTTGTTTTTTCAGATTCTCGAAATTTTCTCCTTCATAAAGTATCAAAAGGAGGTATTTTTTATCTTCGGTAAACTTGATTCTACCTGAATCGGCAACCATCACGGATGCATTCTCAAACCCTCCCGAAAAATCATAAATCATCAAATCTTTCAACAATCCTTCCTCTTTATCACGCACATACATATTTACCCCATTGATACCTGAGTAAAATTCACCCACAGGAATATCGAGTTCAGGTGATTTTTGTTTGAGAGAAAGTATTAAGGTCCAAAGCTTTGTTTGAGAAATGGGAAGCACATAATTGGAGAAATAAAAAGCACCTACACAAACAAGCGCTATGAAAACAATGAGAGGCCGAATGATCCGAAACAACGAAATACCAGCCGATTTCATGGCTGTAAGTTCAAAATTTTCTCCCAGATTTCCGAAGGTCATCAGCGATGCCAACAAAATTGCCAGCGGTAATGCTAAAGGTACCAAGGTAAAAATAGCGTATACAAAAAACTCGCCCAACACTCCAATTCCTATCCCTTTTCCCACTAATTCAGCAAAATGCTTCCACAAAAACTGCATCAACAAAATGAAGATGCAAATGAGAAAAGTCATTAAAAACAGCGTAAAAAAACGTTTAAATATGTAGATATCGATTTTTTTGAGTCTGAGCATATTCTTCTTTTTATAAAGAGCAACAAAATTACTTCAAAAAGTTCAATAATCAATTAGATGAAGTACGAAATTAAATTAAAGTAATAAAGCAGCATTATAAAAAAAAGAAACATAATGCAGTACAAAATACAAAGTTCAGAAACTGCCCCAAAAACAAAAAGAGTACGCCAACGACTGATTCATCGAGCATACTCTTGTAAATATTACAATTTCAAAACAAATTACATCCCTGTTTTTCTACGGAGTTCTTCCACTTGTTTATTCCATATAAGAACCAGATCATCCACCTCATCGGGTTCGGCATAATCGGTCACTACCAATGTTAAACCGCCTGTAATCTCTGGCGACACTATTTTGAGCTCGAAAAAAGAATCTATCCCCTCATCATCTACCCAATGAAAACGAATGTAAGAGTTCGGTTTTAAATGTTGTAAAACAGCAGTTTGTTCATGACCGTCCCACGAAAAAACATATTCATTCCCCGAAACCGTGACTCCATCAGCAAACCATTCCGACAATCCAAGTGGCGTACCAATCGAATTCCACAAAATAGCGGGCGAAGAATTATTTAGAGGATATTCAATATTAAATTCAATCTTTTGCATTCCTGTTTTTAAGTAATTAACAATTCATCTTAAATTCGATGGCAATATAGATAAAATTTACGACTATGACAAATATATACTGTAATAATTAAAGTTTCAAACTACTCTTTTCGAACCTCAGAGGTAAAAGTTGCTTCACGTTACCGAGCATATAAGTATGTTCAGTTCCGTACAATAACACTGTAATGTCCTTACCGTAACGCGATTCGGTTTCAATTAGCACCTGCCGGCACGAACCACATGGCGTTACCGGGTCGGCCAAAAAAGCTCCACCGGTATAAGCGGCTATAGCTAGCGTAGTAACGGGCACATCAGGATGCTGCGCATTTGCATAAAACATAGCCACTCTTTCGGCACAAAGCCCTGATGGATAAGCTGCATTTTCCTGATTATTTCCACCGAAAATCTCACCATTGGCAAGTAATACGGCTGCTCCCACCTGAAAGCCCGAATAAGGCGCATAAGCATTATTGGCCTGTGACTTTGCTTTTTCAATCAACATTTTATGATCGGCACTCAATTCATCAAAATCGCAAATACTCACTTTTGTTTCTATTATTCTTTCAATCATGTTTATATTTTGTTGCAGTTGTTTTTTGTTTTTTAAAGTCGTATAAACCAAAGATGGAGACTTTATCTTCTTACAAAAGTATAAAATAATCCTTTCTAATCGATGTTTTTGTCCAAATAGTTCTATTTTTGTGGCAAATTAAATAAAATATTTTCAATTATGCGCATACTGCCAGTGAAACAAATTCTTGTATTTTTATTCATTTTTACTTGTTCAATCGTTTCTTCGCAAACCAAAAGCAAAGCCTACCTGAGTTATATCGAAGCTTACAATCAGCTTGCCGTCATACAACAAAAAGAACACGGAATTCCTGCAAGCATCACATTAGCACAGGGTTTACTCGAATCAGGAGCCGGTCAAAGTGAGTTCGTGAAAAGATCGAACAATCATTTTGGTATAAAATGTCACGACTGGACAGGCGACAAAGTATATCATGATGATGACAGTAAAGGAGAATGTTTCAGAAAATATGACAATGTTCTTGCTTCGTACGAGGATCATTCTTTCTTTTTGAAAAACAAAACCCGTTATGCATTTTTATTTGAGCTAAGCCCTACCGATTACGAAAGTTGGGCACATGGACTAAAAAAAGCCGGTTATGCCACCGACCCCACCTATGCCTACAAACTTATCTCCATTATTGAAAACTACGGATTACATGCTTACGATCTGGTAAAAGGCGACGACAACACAAGTGTAGCTTCAAAATATTCGACTGAAAAAAGTCAGCAAGACCTTCCTGCAATGGGCAGTATTGCAGCTACTGAGCGTCACGAGGTTTATAAAAACAATCGCGTTCGGTATGTGGTGGCTCAGGCCGGCGACACTTACAGCAGTATAGCCGACGAATTTGATATGAACGAGACAAACCTGAGAGCTTTCAACGAAGTAAAAGCCACTACAGACTTAAATGCAGGCACACAGGTATACCTTCAATTCAAAAGAAATAAAGGCGGTAAATCCTATGCTACTCACGTGGTACGTGAAGGAGAAACAATGTATCAGATTGCACAACAATACGCCATAAAAACAGAAAAACTGTATTTACTCAATAATAAAGATTTTAGCGAAGGTGCAAAAATAGGAGAAGTATTACAGCTTAGATAAGCACAAATCAATGTCATGCGAAAAAAAAACACAGAATCGTTGCGCGATGTGATTGGTCAGGTTCTAAAATCGAATCATTTGGACAAACCTCTGAACGAAAAACGAATCATTGATGCCTGGCCGAAAGTGCTGGGTGAGAATATCATGCAATACACAACAGAGTTGAGCATAAAAAATCGGATTTTATACGTAACGCTGTCCTCTTCGGTTTTGCGACATGATTTGTTCCTGTCGCGCGAAGAGATAAAAAATTCGTTGAACAAACAGGTGGGAGGCGACATTATAAATAGTATCATTTTTAGATAAACACTCTACACAAACTCAGTTCTCAATTAAAGTTGCACATACTGATTTTGATGCATTTAGCTATTCTGAAAATCATCGTTTGGCATTTATTCAGTCAAAATCAAAATACATATCAATTTTAAGATTGCAATGGATTACAGAGCTCATTTACTGCTACCGCTGTCAAAGAGATATATTGATCAGTTAGCACTCGAAGTGTTTATACATCCCGATACCTTTACTATTGTTTATGAACTTATTTTTGACACCGACACAACGGTTGCCTGGCGAGCTGCATGGGCTTGTCAGAAAATAAGCGAAAAGCATCCTGAGCTATTCACAGATAAGCACTTCAACGAACTGGCAGCGTTCACAATTGCTTCTTCGCATGATGGCATAAAAAGAGGTTGTCTGGGTATCCTCAACAATCTTCCACTCCCCCAACCCATTCAGGTGGAGCTTATTAATGCCTGTTTCGATTGGATGATTTCAACTAAATCGGCCATTGCAGTCCAGGCATTGTCTTTAAAACTTTTATATAAATTCTGTCTGACAGAGCCCGATTTGATTCCCGAATTAGTGGCTTATCTTGAAAATTTCGACAACGAAGGCCTATCTCCGGGTATGCTATCGACAAGAAGAAATGTAATTAAATTACTGAAAAACAGCAAACTGAAATCGTGAGATTATCATAATTTCAATTATTGCACAGTTTCATGAAAAAAGTGTTATTTTTGCCCCGAATTAAATCCGGTCATAGGTATATGGCTTAGTATTAATTTTAGTTTAATTAAAAAATTATGTCATTAAAGAAAAACATTCTGGCATTACGACAAAAAAAGGCCATCGTTGAAAAAGGAGGCGGAGACAAAGCCATTGAAAAACAGTTAGCAATGGGTAAATTGACCGCCAGAGAACGAATTTTGGGCTTATTAGATCCCGATTCATTTCACGAGTATGATCTTTTTGTAGAACACGAAGAGCAAAACTTTGGAATGGCAAGCAAAGAGCTTCCGGGTGATGGAGTAATTACCGGAACAGGTACCATTAAAGGTGCAGCTATCTGCATTTATGCTCAGGACTTTACAGTGATGGGTGGTTCGTTGGGACTAAAACATGCGCGTAAAATCACAAAAATAATGGATCATGCCCTTAAAATGAAAGTTCCCTGCATCGGTATTAACGATTCGGGTGGTGCACGTATCCAGGAAGGAATTGGCGCTTTGGCTGGTTATGGTGAAATTTTTTACCGAAACACAATGGCTTCAGGTGTAATTCCTCAAATATCAGTGATTCTGGGGCCTTGCGCAGGTGGTGCTGTATATTCCCCCGCACTGACCGACTTTGTATTTGTGGTCGAAAACATATCCAAAATGTTTATTACCGGCCCTAATGTAATTGAAACTGTACTTGGTGAAAAAATTTCGCAGGAAGATCTTGGAGGTGCGCGCGTACACGCCGAAATTACCGGAAACGCACATTTCTATGCTTTGAGCGAATTAGAATGTCTCGATCAAATCAAACAACTGATTGCTCTTATCCCTCACAACAATCAGACGAAAGCTGCAAAGATTGAGCCTAAGAAACCAAAATCGAGAAAAAATATCGAAAATATCATTCCATCCGATCCAAAACAGCCTTATGACGTACGCGAAATAATTTTTGCACTGGCCGACGATTCGAAATTCCTTGAAGTTCAGGAATTGTGGGCACCTAATATTGTTATCGGCTTCGGACGTTTGGAAGGCGAAACTGTAGGCTTCGTGGCCAACCAGCCAATGTATCTTGCAGGTGTTCTCGATTGCGATGCATCCGACAAAGCAGCTCGCTTTATTCGTTTCTGCGATGCATTTAATATTCCTATTATCACGCTCGAAGATATGCCGGGTTATCTGCCGGGAGTAGATCAGGAACATGCTGGTGTTATCCGTCATGGTGCTAAAATGCTTTACGCTTATTCCGAGGCTACGGTTCCTAAAATTACAGTTATTCTTCGAAAAGCTTATGGTGGAGGTTACATTGCCATGAACTCGCGCCACCTGGGTGCCGACTTTATGTTTGCATGGCCGGGTGCCGAAATTGCAGTAATGGGGCCTGAAGGTGC
Organism: uncultured Paludibacter sp.; assembly: GCA_963678465.1. Classification (GTDB taxonomy): domain Bacteria; phylum Bacteroidota; class Bacteroidia; order Bacteroidales; family Paludibacteraceae; genus Paludibacter. Next base: position 751,773 of record OY782858.1, on the reverse strand, counting down.
AGCCAATATTATTTTCCGTAAAGAAATTATGGAAGCCGAAGACGAAGATGCAATGCGTCAGATCAAGGTGAAAGAATATATTGAAAAATTTGCAAATCCTTACGTAGCAGCATCAAAAGGTTATATCGATGCAGTGATCGAACCGCTCGAAACCCGCGATTTATTATTGCACGCACTCGATGTTTCGAAAAACAAAGACGATCACCGTCCTGCTAAAAAACACGGGATTCCTCCATTTTGATGGAGTTTGATTCAAGCTCATTTATTGAACTTTTAATCGTTGTCTTATAAAATTAAAACATAATGAATAAGAAAAAAGAAACTCCCGAATTTGTAGACTTTGCAGTAACAGCGCGTAAATACAAAACGCAGCTTACAACTAAATACATGAACCGTAAGGTTTGGGTGGATCCCAATCCTTACGATGTTCAGTCGTCAATTCCGGGTACCATAATACAAATATCGGTCGCCGAGGGTGAAATCGTAAAAGAAGGTGCGCCTTTACTCATACTCGAAGCCATGAAAATGCTAAACCGCATTGAAATGCCTTTCACTGCTCGTATCAAAAAAATTAACGTAGCAGTTGGTGAGCGGATTCCGAAGGAAACTCTGATGATAGAATTGGAAGCTGTAGAATAGCAGCTCGACTTATCGAAATAAAAAATTAAACTCAATCGGGACAAAATACCTGATTGAGTTTTTTTGTGCTTTTTGTATAAACTTTCGGAACAGCCCTGATGATAGAATGACGCTTGCTTCATTTATCTGGCATATAATACTGAAAAATACCCATTATTTCGATTGTAAGTGCAATAAATACATGCACAATAACACCTCCCCAGATGTGACGCGTTTGATAAGCCAGCGCACCCAAAATGTAACCTCCAAACAACGATGATATGGTTTCGACAGGCGGTTTGCCAAAATGAATGACAACATACATGGCTACCATGGGTAAAACAGCGCCACGCCCCAAAATACCCACCATGCCAATGACCAACGCCCCTCTGAAAAGCAATTCAGTCATAATAAAATCAATTACATATGAAATTTCGAAGAGTGTAGTGCTTTCCCACGCTTTCAAACCTAAAGCACCTTCGTAAAGCCATGGCTTAAATTGCGGATAAGCATTTTGAAAATCAGCAGAATACGATGCAGCAATCAGAAATGGGAGCAGTAACAAAAAGAATGAAAAATATCCTTTAAAGTATTTTGTATTCAACGATAATCCATACAATCCTTCCGTTTTACGGTCAACAATCAGCTTCAGCAAAACAAGCGGAACAAAATAAAAAACGAGACTTTTTAATTGCGACAACAAACGAATGACGAATCTGCTTTCCTCCTCAAAAAGCGAGGGGAACTCCCATTGATGATATCCATAATATCCTATAGAAAGACCGTAAATAACAACTATAAATAAACTTTTGCAGTAAAATCCGGGATTTTTGAGTACTGCCACATCCTTTCGGAGAAGGAAAACGGGAATCGCAACCAAAAAATAAACAGCAGCATAAAATACAGGAAAAAGCCACACCGAACTACCATCGAAATAGCTGTTCAATAACACTTTGCTGTAAAACTCCCATGAATAATTAAAATAAACAGCAACACCAACAATAAGAAAAGTGAATAGATATGAACTCAAATGGAAGTCCGATTTTATAAATTTCCATACTTCATTCAAAAGCGAAGTAAGTTCTTTAAACATCTCCATTACACTTTATAATCATTTCAGAATGAATTTTTTCGATCAGACTCTGATATTCATTTTCGAAGTTGGGTGTAAAGATTTTCTTACCAATGTGCTCAACTATCTCGTCCCTACTCCAAAATTTTCCTTCCATAATCTCAACCGGATCAGGCAGTATTTTTCCATCGTAAACAGTATAAAAACTGTGTACCAACTCAGCTTCACGGGTCGAAACAAACTTATAACGCCTAATAAAAACAGGCTCAAAATCGGTTATGCCTAATTCCTCACCCACTTCGCGTCGTAGTGCAGCTTCAATTGTCTCGCCATAATCGACATGACCACCCACCGAAGTGTCCCATTTCCCGGGTTGAATATCTTTGTCCATTGCTCTTTTCTGAAGGTACAACTTCCCTTCGGAATTAAACACATGTAAATGAACTACAGGATGTAACAAAAAAGTACCTGAATGACATTCTGTACGTGTAGCCATTCCGGTAAGGTGACCTTCCTCATCCACAAGTGGAAAATACTCAATAGCTTTTGTTTTCATAAGCACAAATTAATGATTTTTTTTTGAGAAAGTAAAATAAAAACTAAAAAAATACGTAAATATATTTATCACTTATTGAATTGAATACATTTGAAACAATTTTATTAATCGCTGAGTATTTATAGGCTTTCAGCAGCTATTTTTCGTTTATATAAAAGGTTTATAGTATCTTTGTGACCGCTTTTGCAGGCACAAAATAAACTTAATAAATTGAAAAATAAAATTAAATTTCTTATATGAAAGAGTTTAAAATTGCAGTAATTGGCTTAGGCTATGTAGGTTTACCATTGGCCATCGAATTTGGCAAAAAATATAAAGTACTAGGCTACGACATCAATCAAAAAAGGGTTGAAGAGCTGCAAAAGGGTTTTGATCATACACTCGAAGCTGATTTAGAAGAGATGAACGAAGCCATCAACATTCATAAAACTCATCCAAATATAGGTTTATCTTTCTCTTCCGACGAAGCTGAATTGTTAAATTACAACACTTATATAGTTACCGTCCCCACTCCTATTAACAACTTCAATATGCCCGACTTGCAACCGCTTATAAAGGCGTCGCAAATGCTTGGGCGTGTAGTAAAAAAGGATGATATAATCATTTACGAATCGACGACCTATCCTGGTTGCACCGAAGAAGACTGCGTTCCACAGATAGAAAAAACATCAGGATTGAAATTTAACGTTGATTTCTTTGCTGGCTATAGCCCTGAACGCATCAATCCCGGCGACAAAATAAACACACTGACAAAAATTAAAAAGGTTACTTCCGGATCAACCCCCGAAATTGCCGATATTGTAAACGATCTTTATGCTTCCATTATCACCGCAGGAACACACAAAGCGCCCTGCATAAAAGTGGCCGAAGCTTCTAAAATTATCGAAAATGCTCAACGCGATGTCAATATTTCGTTTGTAAATGAATTGGCGCTGATTTTCGATAAAGTAGGCATAGACACCAACGATGTACTCGATGCTGCTGGTACCAAATGGAATTTTCTGAAATATCGTCCGGGACTTGTTGGTGGACATTGTATCAGTGTCGATCCCTATTATCTGGCCAGCAAGGCAGAGTCACTCGGTTACGTTCCGCAGGTGATCCTTTCGGGGCGCCATGTGAACAACAGCATTGCACCTTTTATAGCCAACAAAGTACTGAAACTAATGATTCAGAAGGGACAAACGATCAAAGGAGCCAATGTACTGATCCTCGGTGTAACTTTTAAAGAAAATTGCCCCGACATCAGGAACACCAAAGTCATCGATATTTACAACGAATTCTGCGAGTTTGGAACTAAGGTTGATATCTACGATCCCTGGGCCATAGCCGAAGAAGTGAAACACGAATATGGAGTGGACATTATAAGCGAGCTTGATGAAAATAAAAAGTACCAGGCTGTTTTACTTGCTGTTGCCCACGACGAATTTCAGACCTTTGATTTCGAAAAACACTTCTCAGCCGGTGCTGTAGTATTCGATGCCAAAGCAGTGGTGGATAGACAGTGGGTGGATGGAAGATTGTAAGGAAAAAAGTGAATATATGAAAAAAATAATGCTTGTTTTTGGAACCAGGCCTGAGGCTATAAAAATGGCTCCACTTGTAAAGGAGTTTAAGAATAAAGCTGATAGGTTTGAAACAGTTGTTTGTGTTACAGCTCAACACAGAGAAATGTTAGATCAAGTTTTGGAGTTATTTCAAATAACTCCTGATTATGATTTAGATATAATGCAACAAGGACAAGATTTATATGACATCAGTAGTAGGGTTTTGTTAGGGATGAGGGATGTACTAAATATCGCTAAGCCTGATATTGTTTTTGTACATGGAGATACTACAACTTCTAGTATTTCTGCTCTCGCAGCTTTCTATCAGCAAATACCAGTTGCTCATATAGAAGCCGGACTACGTACTCATAATATTTACAGTCCTTGGCCTGAAGAAATGAATCGTCAAATAACTGGCCGTATTGCAACATATCATTTTGCTCCGACCAAATTAAGCAAACAGAATCTAATTAGCGAAGGTATTAATAATTCAAACATTTCAATTACAGGAAATACTGTTATTGATGCATTGTATTGGGTTTTAGCTCAAATTAAAAATGATCAAAAAAAAACAATTCATATTGAATTATCTCTTAAGAAAGCAGGCTACAATATTGACAGATTGAATCATAATAGAAGGCTTGTTTTAATAACAGGCCATCGTCGTGAAAATTTCGGAGAAGGTTTTGTAAGAATCTGCAAAGCTATAAAGTTTTTAACAGATAAATATCCTAATGTTGATTTTGTTTATCCTATGCATCTTAATCCAAATGTAAGAAAACCTATAAATGAAATATTTGGGGATGAACACACAATTTCTAATATTTTCTTTATTGAACCTCTTGAATATCTTCCTTTTGTTTATTTAATGGAGAAAAGCAATATTGTATTGACTGACAGTGGCGGTATACAAGAAGAGGCACCAGGTTTAGGAAAACCGGTTTTAGTAATGCGTGATACTACAGAACGACCTGAAGCACTTGCTGCAGGAACAGTAAAACTTATAGGAACTGATTTTGATAAAATCGTTAAAGAAGTATCTTTGCTACTGGATAATAATGAACATTATGAAATGATGAGTAAAGCACAGAATCCCTATGGGGATGGAAATGCTTGTAAGAGAATAGTGACTTATCTAAGTAAGTGATAACTTTAATTATCGCAGATTAATAAATAACCGGAATGATGTCGAAGTATAATATAATAGATAGTTTAAAAAACCACCGATCGCTATTAGAAAGTTTTTTTTCTTTATCTATACTTAATGGATTAAATATACTCTTACCTCTTATATCTCTACCCTATATATTAAGAATTGTAGGAGCAGCTAACTATGGGGCGTATTCTTATGTTTATGTTCTTATTCAGTATTTACTATTAATTACTTCATATGGATTCAATTATTCTGCTACTAAACAAATATCACAAAATAGAAATAACCCAAAGAAGGTAAACAATATTTACAATTCAATTATTGCATGTCGCTTTATGTTATTAGGTATTAGTATTGTTTTATTCTGGATATTGTCACCTTTACTATTAAAAACAGACGTTGACAAGATAATGTTTTTAATGGGTATTGGTATGGTGATAGGTGATATTCTAAATCCATCATGGCTTTTTCAAGGAATGGAAAAAATGCGATACATGACCGTAGTTAACATAATATCAAAATTAGTTTTCACAATATTGATATTTTTTTTTATTCGAAGAGCTAGTGATTATATGTATATTATAGTGTTCAATAGTTGCGGCTTCTTATTATCAGGATTATCCAGTACATTCATTGCAAAAAAACAATTTAAAATACATTTTTCAATACCGAACATGAATGATATTAAATTTCAGTTTAAAGAGGGTATAGAATTATTTGCTTCGACAATTGGAATAAATTTTTATGCAAATATCAATGTATTTATTTTAAAATTTTTTGTCAACGATACTATTTTAGGTATATATTCTGCTGCTGAAAAAATAATTATAGGCTTAAAATTATTGAGCAGTCCAATTTCTCAATCTCTGTTTCCTCATATGGGATATAAATTTATGAATCAATCACTTAAAAATTCATTGCTACAATTAAAACGTGCCACAAAGCCATTTGCACTTTTATTATTAATAATTTCTGCTCTAACCTTTGTATTTTCTGAAGTTTTAATAAGATTACTTGGAGGAAAAGAATATGTTGAAGGAAATATCCTTATTCGTATTATGAGTTCAACAATTTTATTAGGTGGGTTAAATTCATTACTCGGTTTCTCAGGATTAGTAAATTTAAATTATCAGAAAGATTTTCTAAAAGGCATATTTTTAGCCGGAATAACCTGCATAATATTTCTTTTAATATTTCTGCCACACGGAGGAGTGCAAATTGCAGCATGGGCATCTGTTTTATCAGAATCAATTTTGCTGTGTGTTATTCTTTTCTCTTTTTATAAAATTAATTTAAAAAATAGATAATAGATATGCTTATATACGTGATCATACTAATTGTTTTATTATTTCTTATCAAAAAATATGATATAAATGAAAATATATTAGGGTACGGTTTCTCTTATATAACTATGTTATTAGTTTTTGTGCTTGTTGCCGGATTAAGATACAAAATTGGTTCCGATACGTTAGTGTATATGGATGAATATACATACTATCCTGATTTATCTCAATTGTTTCAATATGATTTTACAGAAACCAGATATGATTTTTTATGGGTGTTTTTTTGTGCTCTATGTAAATCTATTTCCGGCAGTTATTTTTTCATGCAATTTATTCATGCCATAATTATCAATAGCATATATTTTTACTTTATATACAAAAATACCAAATACCGCTTTACGGCCTTATTCATTTATTTTATTTTGGGATTTCTCTATTTTAACACTGAGATATTACGAGAATCATTAGCTGTTGCTTTTTTTCTACTTGCAATTCGTTTCTTTTATGAAAAAAAATGGACAAAGTATTATCTGTTGGTATTAATAGCATCTTTGTTTCATTCTTCGGCATTAATTGTTCTTCTATTTCCTCTTTTATCAAAAATAAAGTTAAATATGCATTTTATTATTTCATTGTTAGTTGTGGCAGCACTTGCTAGTGTAATATGGGGGGTTTTTAACGAATATATTCAGCTTCTTTATAATATTTCATCAATCGAAGATAAGGCTGATGCTTATTTAAATAACGATGCATTTATATATAATTTTAATGGTATACTATATGGACTTTTCACCTATGTTTTAATCCCATTATTATGTGTGCTCTTTTATAGAAAATATTTTAAAGACCCTATTGATGTAGCTCCGTTTATTTGGCTATATATAGCCTTTGGCATTTTTATTGTTTTTAACAATACTATATTTACACGCTTTCAAAACTACTTATTTTTCCCGTTTATAATTTTTTTCTCAAATTTATGGAATGAATCTCGTGAAAATAAAGAAAGAATAATTATTCAGCCAATTCAAGTTATGACTTTATTTTTTCTCTTGCTATTTGGAAGTTATTATAACTATTTTAAAATGGATGTAACAGAAACTACATATATTTATCAGAGATATATTCCATACCATTCAATTTTACAAAATGAATTTACTATAGAAAATAACTTATAAATCTATTGTATGTAATTATTATAAATTAGAACAACTTATGAAAACATTATTAAGCATTGTAGTTCCAACAAAAAACCGATATAAATATTTAAAACATTTGATCAATTTAATTGACAGTTTTAAATCAGATGAAATTGAGCTCGTAATTCAGGACAATTCAGATAATAATGATGAGATTACTCAATATTTAAATGTTGGAATCTATCCGAATGTAAAGTATTTTTACAGCTCAGAAAAATTATCTATGTCTGGAAATTCTGATGCGGCAGTTTTAAATTCCAGAGGTGAATATGTTTGTTTTATTGGAGATGACGATGGAGTTTGCAGAAATATTGTCGATTGTGCCAGATGGATGAAAGAAAATGATATTGATATTATAAAATCAAGTAAGGTAGTATATTACTGGGAAGATTACAATAAGAAAAATTTAAGAGATAATTTATCGCAAACTATTGTATATAAACAACCAAAGATCCAATATTATAATTCAGATCCAATATTAGAGCTCAAAAAAGTATTAAAGATAGGATTTCAGGATAAGTTGAATTTACCATTTCTATATACAGGTATTGTAAAGAGAAGCGTTTTAGATGAAGTATATAAAATAGGTAATACATACTTTCCTGGAGGATCACCTGATATGTCGAATGGGGTCTCTCTCTGTTTTTTTGCAAAAAAAATGGCAATAATTGATATTCCTGTTGTAATTACAGGAATATCAAATATGACTGGTGGAGGTATACTTAGAAGAAAAGGTGAAATTTCTACTCTTGAAAATGTAGGATTTATAAACCAATCTGTAATTGACAATTGGGAAAACAATATCCCAAGGATTTGGGAAGCTAGGTTTGTTTGGCCTGAGTCAGGAATCAAAGCATTAAGGTATGTCCACCACGAAGAATTTATTTCTGAAATGAATTACGATTATATGTTTGCCAATTTTTCCATATATCACTTAAAAAATATCAAGATAGCGTTTTCTTATAGTCAGGATAAGCTTAAATATATATATCACTTAATTCAGTTATTGATAAAAAACTCCTGCCGAGTATTAAAAAACAAAATTGTAGCTTTATTCGTTAATCGCGCAAATGGTTATATGAGACAAGATCATATTACAGACATTATCGAAGCAGAAAATTTTTTAATGGCTACAATTGATAATGTTAATTTTAAAAGTCTCGTATTTAGAAAAAAATAGATAGAAATAATATGATTGTAATAACTGAATCAAACGGCATATTTTCATCACCAAGAATTGAAAAATATATAAATTTCTGTAAAGAAAAAAAACTAGAATATCTTGTTGTCGGGTGGGATAGAAACGATGAAAAATTAAAACGAGATAAAACAATCTATTTTGAAAAAAAAAGTGGATATAATGTAGGAGGTAAGAAAGCTGCTTTCCATAGAATTGGATGGATGTTTTTTTTGCTTAAGATATTAATGAAAAATAGAGGACAAATTACTGCGATTCATGCTTGTGATTTGGACACTGCTTTTCCTGCTTGTATTTTCAAAATGTTTTTAAAAAGAAATGTAATTGTAATTTTTGACATTTTTGATTGGTTTAGTGCAACTTTATATAACCAACACAAATTTATATTGTGGATATTCAAAAAAATGGAGTGCTATTCTATCAATCATTCTGACGAGGTAGTTATTTGTGAACCGGAAAGAATAGAGCAAATACCTTATAAACTAAATAAGAAGGAATTAATTCTACCAAATATTCCCTCCTTTTTAAGTAGTGATTTTTTATATAAAAGCACTGAATATAAATTTAATGATGCTAAAATAGTTTTTTCATATGTTGGAGGATTTGGAACAGAACGATTCCTTAATGAACTATTAGATGTTGCTGAGAAGGGGTTGATATCTTTGCTTATTGCAGGGTTTGGCAATCGTGAGTTTGAAGAAAGGTGTCTGAAATTATCAACTCTACCGAATATAAAATATTTTGGTAAAGTGGTATATGAAACTGGATTAAATATTATGTTTAACTCTGATATTATTTATGCGATGTACTGCAAAACAAATCCCAATAATATATATGCAGCACCAAATAAATACTATGAAGCAATGATGCTTGGAAAACCTATATTAACAACAAAGGGTATCAGTATTTCGAATAAAATAGTAACTCAGGACATAGGATATGTTATAGAAGAATCTGTCTCTGAATTAGAAGATTTGATTAATCTATTACAAAAGAATGAAATGCTGAAAAAAGGTACAAATGCTTATCATTTGTGGGAGATGAAATATAAAACTTATATTGGAGATTTTCTCCAAGACACATATATGAAAATCATAATAAATACAGATCAATAATTTTTATGACATATGTTGTATATGAAAAAACACGCGAGATTATTCATTACACTGCTAATCTCTTTTTTGTCTTATGGTTGCTCATCATCACAAGAAATACAGTGGTATTATCCGTGGAACAATCAGATAAACAACATTACTAAAGTTGAACAAGTTGAAACTGTACCTATATTATTAAATGGTTCTAATTATCGTATATTAAAGATAACAAGTTTTAAAGCAAATAATGTAAATAGAATAACTATTTTTTCAAATAACTCAACTGTAGAATGCTTTCAACTACCTATCATAAAGAATTATAAGAAAAATCAAATTTTAGATTTAATAGTTCCAATAAAATCTGAAATTATTTTCGAGGATAAAAATTCTATAAAATTTTTTCTTTTAAAATTCAAGGGAATAAAACCAGGTAACGAAAATATTACAATTACTATTAGTACAGATGAAAAAAAATATTATATAGAGAAAAAAATATCCGTATCTAATGATTCTTTTTCTCCTAAATTAGATTTAAATGTATGGGCTTATTTTGATTATAATTTTCTAGTTGAAAATATTAAAAATCAAATAATTACGGATTTACATCAACATCATGTTAGTACTCTAGTAATTCCACCTTATGCTCTTCCTTCTACTGATAATTTATCACAAGATAAAATACAAAAATTTAGAGATTATCTAAAAAATACAGAAGGCAAATTTAAATACTATATATTATATTTAGGAGGGTTTCAAAATACAGAAAATAATATGATGAGTACACAATGGAAATACAACTTTCCTATGTGGTATAAATCAATTACACAAGTTTTTAACGAACTTAATATTTCATTGGATAAAGTACTATTATATCCCATAGATGAGCCTAGCCAAAACAACACAGACAAATTGATAAATATTTATGACTATTGTAAAAAAATAGGCATTAAAAATGATTTTTTTGTAACCTTATCAAATCAAGGATCAGAAATAGTTGCAAAAAAAATTGAATATGTTCAAGTTCATGCAGGAATTCCTAACTTAATGAAAAAAGTAAATTCAAGTAAGGGGAATTTGACAAAAATATGGATATATGAAACTGATTTCGGTGAAAGTAGAAATAATGAAGCATATACTTATCTAAAAATGGGAATAAAAGCATCCTATTATTCTGCTACTGGAATTGGAATATGGAATTATGCAGACACTCAGAGTTCTATAACTGAACAAGAAATTCAAAAAGTCAAAAGAGGTAAAGCAACCTGGGAACTTGAACCGATTAATCCAAGTGGAGACTATTCATTAATTTATAGAAAAAATGACATAATTTATTCAAGTTTACGGTGGGAAGCATTAAGCTATGGAATAGAAGAAAATTATTGGTTAGACCTTCACAAAAAAAAATTTGGTGTCAGGTTAAATAAAGAAATAATTGCTAAATTGCTAAAAGGTAATTTAGAAAGTATTAAAGAATGGGAAGCGATTAAATGCTCATTGATTAAATGATATTTAATCAATAATTGTCTCGTTTTACAAATTAATGATAAAATTAAAATTAAGATAAAGTTTATGTCACTATTTACTAACAAAACATTGTTAATAACAGGCGGAACAGGTTCGTTTGGGAATGCAGTATTGAAAAGGTTTCTGAATTCAAATATCAAGGAAATCCGTATTTTTAGTCGAGACGAAAAGAAACAAGATGATATGCGCCATGAACTTCAAAATAATAAAGTGAAGTTTTATATAGGTGATGTACGCGACAAAAGAAGTGTTGATATTGCAATGAAAGGTGTAGATTACGTTTTTCATGCAGCAGCACTTAAGCAAGTGCCTTCTTGTGAGTTTTTCCCCATTGAAGCAGTTAAAACAAATGTTTTAGGCACAGAGAATGTAATAGACTCTGCCATACAAAACAATGTAAAAAATGTAGTGGTATTAAGTACTGATAAAGCCTGTTATCCTATTAATGCAATGGGAATAAGTAAAGCTATGATGGAAAAAGTCTCTATCGCAAAAGGAAGGGCACTTGGCGCAGAATCTGAGACAACAATCTGTTGCACACGGTACGGTAATGTTATGGCAAGCCGAGGGTCAGTTATACCTTTGTGGATTGATCAAATAAAAAACAACAAAGAGATTACAATTACCGACCCTAATATGACCCGGTTTATGATGACACTGGACGATGCGGTCGATTTAGTGATTTATGCATTTCTGAACGGTAAAAATGGTGATTTGTTTGTACAAAAAGCACCTGCTGCTACACTAAATGTACTCGCCGAATCTCTTATTGGTTTGTATAAATCAAACACTAGCGTCAGAGTAATTGGTACCCGACATGGAGAGAAACTGTATGAATCTTTAGTAACACGTGAAGAAATGGCTAAAGCATATGATATGGGGCAGTATTACCGAATACCATGCGACGAACGTGACTTAAATTACGATAAATACTTTGTAGAAGGAGAAGAGAAAGTTGCTAACTTTGAAGATTATCATTCGCATAATACTGCGAGACTTGATGTAAAAGGAATGACTGACTTGCTGTTAAAACTTGATATTGTTAATACTGATATATCTAAATAAGCCAATATATGAAAATACTTATTTTGGGAGCAAATGGAATGGCCGGACATACAATTAGTTTGTATTTGTTAGAGCAAGGGCACGAAGTTACTACTTACACTGTTACCCCTTATAACTGTGGTATAAACATAACCGGAGATGCTTTTGATGTTGAAGATCTGCGAAAAATTTTGCTGCAAAAAAAATATGATGCCGTAATTAATTGTATCGGTCTGCTTAATCAGATAGCAGATAATAATCCGGATAAAGCAGTTTTTTTGAATGCCTATTTACCTCATTTTGTAGCAGGTGTGCTAAATAATACAGGAACAAAATTTATTCAAATGAGTACGGATTGTGTTTTTGCGGGTAATACTGGTCCTTATTTTGAGAATAGTTTAAAAGATGGACTTACATTTTACGATAGGACAAAAGCGCTGGGTGAAGTTGATTATAAAAATCATTTAACGTATAGGAATTCAATCATAGGCCCCGATATAAATGTGAATGGAATTGGGCTTTTTAATTGGTTTATGAAACAATCGGGGACAATTAAAGGTTTCACACATGCTATATGGACAGGCGTAACGACTCTTACTCTAGCAAAAGCAATGGAAGCCGCAATTAAGGAAGATATTACAGGATTATATAATTTGGTTAATAATGAAAGTATTTCAAAATTTGACTTGGTTAGCTTATTTAATAAGCATTTTAAAGAAGGTAAGTTAAAGATTGTTGCGGATGAACAATTAAAACTGGACAAATCGCTCAGAAATTCAAGGACTGACTCCAGCTTTATTGTACCAGGTTACGAGCAAATGGTTATAGAAATGAAAGATTGGGTGATGAAACATCCTGAATTATACCCACATTATTTTAAAATTTGAATATGAAGAAGTTGAAATTGATGACAATTGTTGGAACTCGTCCCGAGATTATTAAATTGTCGGAAGTAATTAAAAAGTGTGATATTTATTTTGATCATGTATTAGTTCATACAGGTCAGAACTATGCATATACACTAAACGAGATCTTTTTTCAGGATCTTGGCTTAAAAAGTCCCGATTTTTATCTGGGTGTTGTAGGAGACAGTCTGGGTCAGACTATGGGAAATATTATTTCAGCATCATATGAATTAATGACAAAGGAAATGCCGGATGCTCTACTTATTTTAGGGGACACAAATTCAACTTTGTCAGCCATTAGCGCCAAACGGTTAAAAATACCAATTTTTCATATGGAGGCAGGTAATAGATGTTTTGACGAAAATTTACCTGAAGAGATTAATCGAAGAATTGTTGATCATATTTCAGATGTGAATTTGCCTTATTCTGAACATGCAAGGCGATATCTATTTGCTGAGGGAGTTAAAAAGGAACAAATATATGTTACCGGCTCACCTATGCTTGAAGTTATAACTACTCACAGCAATAAAATTGAAAATAGTAATGTTCTCGAAAAACTAAAATTAGAAAAAAAGAAATATATATTATTATCGGCACATCGTGAAGAAAATATTGATAATGAAAAGAATTTCCTTGAATTAATGAACTCTATCAACGAATTGGCTGATACTTATAAGATACCAGTAATTTATAGCGTTCATCCCCGCAGTAAAGTGTTTATCGAAAAACGTAATTTTGTGTTTAATCCTCATGTTAGAACATTGGAACCATTCGGTTTCTCGGATTACGTAAATTTACAAATAAATGCATTGTGCGTTGTTTCTGATAGCGGAACCTTGGCAGAAGAAGCAGCCGTGTTAGGTTTTCCAGCAGTATCAATTCGTACTTCAACCGAAAGACCTGAAGCCATTGATAAGGGATCGTTTATCATTGGTTCAATTTCGCGTGAGTCATTGATTCAGGCTGTTACTATGTCAATTGAAATGGACAAAAACATGGATTCTGGCGTTTCTGTGCCCGATTATTCAGATAAAAATGTCTCAATAAAAGTCGTCAAAATTATTCAGAGTTATACAGATTTGGTGAATAGGAAAGTGTGGCAGAAGTATTAGAAAACATCAATTATAATGAAGATTTTAATAGTAAGTCAGTATTTTTGGCCTGAGACTTTTAGAATAAATGACCTGGCTAAAGAACTGATAATAAGAGGACATAATGTTGACGTATTAACAGGTAAGCCTAATTATCCACACGGAAAGTTTTATGAAGGATATAGTTTCTTTTCGAAGCACAACGAATCCTATTTTGGAGCTAATATATATCGAGTTCCTGTTATTCCACGTGGTTCTGCAAATGGCTTTAAGTTAGCTATAAATTATTTATCGTTTGTGTTGTCTAGCTCATTGTTTGTACTTTTAAAATCGAAGAAGTATGATGTAACTATTACTTTTGCAATTTCACCAATTACACAAGCATTTCCGGCTCTTTTACATAAGAAACTCAAAAAGAGCAAATCGCTTTTGTGGCTTCAGGATTTATGGCCTGAAAGTGTAAGTGCTGCCAGTACTATTGACAATAAATTTATTACATTTCTCTTAGGAAAAATGGTAAAGTACATTTACAAAAAAACAGACAAAGTGTTAATCCAATCTAAATTTTTTAAAGAAAATGTTTTGAAACATGATTGTAGTGAATCAAAAATTGAGTACTTACCAAATTGGGCTGAAGATTTATTTATTGATGCGAAGACTGATACAGGGAAATTTGGAGAACTAATGCCTAAAGGATTTAAAGTAATGTTTGCAGGAAATATTGGAGAATCTCAGGACTTTGAATCAATAGTAAAAGTAATTAAGATAATAGGTAAAAAACAAAGTAATATTAAGTTTATTATAGTTGGAGACGGTAGAAAGCGGGCCTGGCTAGAGGAAGAGATAAAGATAAATAAATTAGAGGATGTTGTGTTTCTATTAGGCAGCTTTCCGGTAGAAGATATGCCAAACTTTTTCGTACATGCTGATGTTATGCTACTTACACTTAAACCTGAACCAATTTTCGCACTTACAATTCCTTCTAAAATCCAATCATATTTGGCATTTGGAAAGCCTGTAGTAGGTATGCTAGATGGTATTGGGAGTAAAATAATTCAAGATGCGGAATGTGGTTATGTATGTTCAGCAGGCAATTATAATGAATTAGCAAAGTTAGTATTAAAACTATATTCACTAGACCAAGCCGAGTTAACAAATTTTGGAATTAATGCACATAATTATTATACTGAGAATTTTTCAAAGGAAAAAATTTTGAATAGTCTTGAAAGTCAATTTTAAACTGTTATTCTTTAGTTGTAAATAAAATCTAGTTTAATTATATTTTTTATGACCATTCTTATCACTGGTATACATGGCTTTGTAGGTTCGAACCTTGTGGAGGCTTTACGTGAAGAGCATACTATTTATGGCTTGGATATTATCTTTCCTGAAAAAGTTGGAGTATCGAAAACATATTCTTGGAATGATTTAAATTCATTACCTCAAGTAGACGTCATAGTACATTTAGCAGGTAAAGCGCATGATACAAAAAATCAGACTAATGCACAAATTTACTTTGATATCAACACCGGATTAACAAAGAAGATATACGATTGGTTCTCAATATCAGAAGCTACTAAATTTATTTTTTTCAGCTCTGTGAAAGCTGCTGCTGATCAGGTTGAAAGTGAGATACTGACTGAAGATATAATTCCCACCCCTAAAGGCCCTTACGGAGAAAGTAAGATTGCTGCCGAAAACTACATACTGAGTAACAAATGTAAGTCTACTTATATCTTGCGTCCATGTATGATTCATGGTCCAGGCAATAAAGGAAATCTAAATCTGTTATATAATACTATAAAAAAAGGAATTCCATGGCCTTTGGGCGCATTCAAAAATAAAAGATCTTTTACTTCTATCGATAATCTTGTATTTATAATAGAAGAGTTGATTAATAAAAGCATCGTAGATGGTATTTACAATGTTGCCGATGATCAGAGTCTTTCAACGAATGAGTTGATTACAATTATTTGTGAATCATTAAATAAGCGGAGTTTTATAATAAACATCAATGAGAATCTGGTTAAGTATATTGCAAAGCTTGGAACACATTTTCATTTACCATTAAATAATGAACGACTACAAAAGCTAACAGAAAACTATGTGGTTTCCAACGCAAAAATAAAAAATGCTCTGGGAATTACTGATATGCCGTTAAGTGCACAGGCCGGTTTAAAAAGAACCTTAGAGCATTTTAAGGAATCTTTTACATAAAAATTTGATACCTTTGTATTTCAAACTAAATTAACATGGAGAAATTTAAAGACAAATTACGATATTTTTTTAAGAATCTGCTAAATATATCGATGAAAAACCGGTATATTATACTCGAGGCTGATATAATACTTGGAATATTTTCATTTGTAGCGGCAATCATCATTCACAATGAGTTACTGAATGTTGAATATAATTACAAGAACATTTTAACCCTTGGAGTTGTATACATGCTGATTAGTGTTACTTTCTTTATTTTACTAAAATCAAATCGGGGTTTAGTTCGCCATTCTGGTTTTTTAGAATTTTGGCGGCTTTACGTGTCGCTGTTCTTAGCAATTGTGTGCTTGTATGTTTTTATGCTTGCAAGCGGCTTTGAGATGCTACATCGCTACTTCTTCAGCCAAAACTTATTTCTTATAAACTTATTTTTGTTGTTATTTGCCCGGTTTGGGGTTGTGGTAGTTTATAATTTTAGTATTAGTTATAATTTAAAAGTAGCTAAAAACACCCTGATTTATTCCACCAATTCGCATAGCGTGGCACTTATGCAATGGCTAAACAAAACTACTTCAATGCAATATCATGTGGTTGGCTTTATAACGAGAGAAAAAATTTCGTATAAATCGAGAATTCAGGAATTGCCGGTTTATAATTTAGATGAATCAGAACTGCCTTACAAAATTTTCAGAAAACATAACATCAGCACAATCATTTTCCCTGACTATAAAAGTTTAAATATGGAGCAGGATTATATTGCCAAATTTATTGAAATGGGATTAAATGTATTGGTAAGCCCTCCTTTCGAGGGGCTGGATATAAATAACAAGATTCGTTTTCAAATGAAACCTATTCAGTTTGAAGATTTATTGGGCCGCGATGAAATAAAAATTGATATGGAGAATGTTGGTGCTCATACGAATGATAAAGTAATTCTTATAACAGGTGGAGCCGGATCTATAGGCAGCGAATTAGTTCGTCAGCTAACCACCTTTAAACCAAAGCTAATTGTCATATTCGATATTGCTGAAACACCTTTACATAATTTACATTTGGAACTTGTTAAGAATTTTCCTGAATTCCGGTTCGAAACTGTAATCGGCGATGTCCGCAATAAAAATCGTTTGGACTATGTTTTTCAAAAGTACAAACCGCAAATTATTTACCATGCTGCTGCCTACAAACATGTTCCGTTGATGGAAGAAAATCCCTGTGAAGCCATCCTCACCAACGTTGAAGGGACAATAAATGTATCGAAACTGGCAGTGAAATATAATACTGAGAAATTTGTAATGATTTCTACAGATAAAGCTGTTAATCCTACAAATGTAATGGGTGCATCAAAACGTATTGCTGAGATTTATATTCAATCATTTGCATATAAGCTAAAAGAACAGGGAAAAACAATTAATTTTGTAACTACACGATTTGGCAATGTATTGGGTTCAAATGGGTCTGTAATACCTTTTTTCAAAGAGCAGATTGAAAAAGGTGGTCCTGTAACAGTAACTCATCCGGAGATAATTCGTTACTTTATGACTATCCCCGAAGCCTGCAGATTGGTTATGGAAGCTGCTTCTTTTGGACAGACCGGCGAAATCTATGTCTTTGATATGGGTTCACCTGTGAAAATAGCCGATTTGGCACATCGAATGATTGAATTAGCTGGCTTTATACCAGACAAAGACATTATGATAGAATATATAGGATTACGACAGGGAGAAAAGCTTTATGAAGAATTGCTCAACGATAATGAAAACACCTTGCCCACTAAGCACGAAAAAATTACGATTGCTAAGGTGAGACAATACGATTATGATGAGGTGATAGCTTCGATTGAGCCTTTGTTAGAAAATTCAATCAAAGTTGATATTGATGCTACTGTAAAAATTATGAAAAAGATAGTTCCTGAATTTATAAGTCAGAATTCACCCTTCGAGTCACTTGACAATTCATTTCAACTCGAAGAACATCACAAAGAGATACTTATCAGCTAATTACAAACAGAAACTACAATAGATATAATAAATACAGGTTGAGCCAAAATTAATCTAAGAACAGAGGAGCTTATCAGCTATTTATTTTTGAATAAACAAATTACACTCAATTCTAGCTTATCGCCATTTATACAATTCCCATGCATCTAATCTTCTACATATTTATCGTTGTAGCACTTTTTGTATTCGAAATACTTTATTTCAGGGTGGCCGATAAATTTAATATTATTGATAAACCAAATGAACGTAGTTCACACACACACATTACTTTGAGAGGAGGTGGTGTTGTTTTTTATTTTGGTATTTTTCTGTTTATGGCTCTGCAAGGTTGGCTTTATCCGGCATTCTTTTTAGGTCTTTCTCTTATTTCTACCGTTAGTTTTCTCGACGATATCCGCCCCTTATCTTCGCGAATACGTTTGCCCCTGCATTTTGTTGCAATGGGACTTATGTTTATCGATTTAGGTCTTTATACATTGCCTTGGTATTTTTGGGTGATTGCGCTTGTAATAGCGGTAGGCGTAATCAATGCGTTTAATTTCATGGATGGTATCAACGGTATTACCGGCGCGTACAGTACGGTAGCATTGGTTTCGTTGTGGTATGTTAATCAATACGTTGTTGCATTTGCCGATCAGAATTTGATCTATATCGTTTTTTTATCGGTGTTGGTGTTTAATTTCTTTAATTTCAGGACTAAGGCAAGTTGCTTTGCCGGCGATGTGGGGTCGGTTAGCATTGCTTTTATTTTGGTATTCTTGTTAGGTAAACTCATAGTGGAGAGTGGAGACCCCAGATATTTGCTTTTTCTTGGAGTATATGGCATTGACACGATACTTACAATTGTTCACCGTATTATCCTAAAGGAAAACATATTAAAGGCTCATCGCAAACATGCCTATCAGCTTATGGCAAACGAATTAAAAATCCCACACTTAATTGTATCCTTATGCTATTCAGGATTACAACTTATTTTATCAATTTTGGTTATTTTGGTACCGTTCTATAGTTTGTTATTTGTGGTACTGCTTGTCATTATTTATATAGTTTTCAAACTAAAGTATTTTTCTCTTCATAAATTTTAAATGAACCATAAAAGGGTTTTTGCCTGTTTTAGCGCAGCTTTACCAATCCGTACAACTTCTAAATACAATCCTCATGCAATTAATAAACGAAGAATTACTGAACAGTGTGTCAGCCGAAGCTGCTGAAAACCTGCGTTTGCGAAAAAATTATAACCTACATGCAAGCCTTGACGACAAGGTGCAAAGGCTTCTGAATGCGCTTGAACCGGGTACCGAATTACCTGTACACCGGCACCGGCACACAGATGAAACTTACCTCTTGTTGCGTGGAAGTCTGATACTGAAGTTGTACGATGACTCAAAAACACTAGTCGATGAATATGTTTTAAATCCCGAAACAGGGAATTATGGCGCTTCGATCCCTGCCGGACAATGGCATACAATAGAAGTACTTGAAAAGGGAACAGTTATTTTTGAGGTGAAAGAAGGCCCCTATGCCCCACTCTCGGACGAAGATATTCTGTAAATTTTAGCGGGATTGAGTCAGCGTGTTTTCTATACGTTGATTGGCAATTTCGCAAAATTCAGCGTTCAGTTCGTAGCCTATAAAATTCCTGTTCAGGATTTTAGCGGCCACGGCCGTACTTCCCGAACCAATAAACGGATCGAGCACCACATCGCCTTCGTTGCTACTGATTTCGATAAATGGCAAGCATACTTTCAGAGGTTTTTGGGTTTTGTGCTTTGTTCTTTCCTTGCCCATGCATATAGGCGCCTGAATAAAATTGTGCATTTCATTCACCGGCTTATGGTTCCAGGTTTTGGGAGTTCCCTTCGAAAAATGCACAAGCATTTCCATGCTGTTGGCATACATTTTTCGGGTGTAAATGGCCGGAAATGGATTAGTTTTGTGCCAATGTATGACCTTACGAAACTGAAAACCTACTTTTTCAACAATACGGTTGATATACGAAACAAAATCGTCGCCACACCACATATAACCGGCAGCGCCAGGCTTTGCCACTCTGAAACATTCAGTCAAAACATCTTCAAGAAATTGTAAATACTCTTCCTCGGATGTAAAACCGTCAAAATCGAATTCAGTGACAACGTCCTTGTGATTTTTCAGGCTACTTATATTCTGAGCTCGATATTGATAATACGGAGGATCGGTAAAAATCAAATCTACACAGGCATCGGGCAACTGTTTTAACCCTTCGAGGCATGACTGATGATAAATAATGTTGAGCTCCATGTAGTTTAATGTGTGAATATATCAATTTGAAAATGTGTCAATTATTTATAAGTCTCAGGTCTACAGTCGCCGGTCTCCGGACTTTGTTGAACTGTTGAACTGTTGAATCGTTGAATAACTGAGTAATTGTTGAATTGTTGAACTGTTGAACTTGTCTGTACCCTCGCCTGTGCCTTCGCCTGTACCTTTCAGAACCCGAAACTCAAAACCCGAAACTCGGAACTCAGAACCCGAAACTTTTTTCAACTTTCAAGGCTAAAGT
Source organism: uncultured Paludibacter sp. (assembly GCA_963678465.1). GTDB lineage: Bacteria > Bacteroidota > Bacteroidia > Bacteroidales > Paludibacteraceae > Paludibacter. The sequence continues at coordinate 730,736 of OY782858.1, read as the reverse complement.
ACCAATCACAGCAAAAATCCCGTTTAGATGTGAGACAATGTGAAATTTACTTTTTGAAATATGTATCGAGCAAATCCTTAGCGGCAATAAACGAGCTGATTTCGTTGGACAAAACACGGGCTTCATTTTTGACTAAAAGTTGCTGAATTTCTTTGTTTTGATAGAAATTATTTTTTAAATACTCATTGATCGATTCGTACATCCAGTACTTGGACTGAGAATTCCGTTTGTGTTCGAAATAGTGATTTGTTTTCACAAATGCAATATATCTTTCAACCATTTCCCACACTTCGGTGATTCCTGTATTTTCAACGGCCGAACAGGTAACTACATCCGGAGTCCAACCCGAATCGGGTGCCGGAAACAAATGCAGAGCATTCTTAAATTGCACTCTGGCCACATTTGCTTTGTCTATGTTGGCTCCATCGCATTTATTAATAGCAATCCCATCGGCCATTTCCATAATTCCACGTTTAATGCCCTGAAGCTCATCACCGGTCCCGGCCAACTGAATGAGCAAAAAGAAATCGACCATAGAGTGAACGGCTGTTTCCGATTGCCCCACTCCCACTGTTTCCACAAAAATTGTATCGAAACCGGCAGCTTCGCAAAGCACTATGCTTTCGCGGGTTTTGCGTGCCACACCGCCCAGCGAACCGGCTGATGGCGAAGGACGTATAAATGCGTTTTTAGCTACCGAAAGTTCTTCCATACGGGTTTTATCGCCCAAAATACTTCCTTTGCTGCGTTCGCTGCTCGGGTCAATCGCCAGCACAGCCAATTTATGATCCGTCCGAACCAGATGCATTCCCAAAGCCTCGATAAAAGTACTTTTACCTGCTCCCGGAACTCCGGTAATGCCCAACCTCACGGAATTTCCGGCATAAGGGAGACATTTCTCAATCACTTCCTGCGCTATTGCCTGATGCTCGGGTAACGAACTCTCAACCAAAGTAAGGGCCTGACTCAGTACCGAGACATCGCCTTTGAAAATACCCTCCACAAATTCAGCTACCGAAAATTTGCGACGCTTGCGCTTGGTGCGTTGATAGGGATTAATGGTCGGTACGGCATCAACGCCTTGATTCACAGTTAATCCTTTGAAATTCGGATCGTTTTCGGGATGATGATGATAATGCATTTCGGAAAAAATTGAAATATTGATGATTAAAATGCTAAAAAAAATCAAGAGCCCTGCTATTAAAAAACATCAAGGCTCTTCTTAAATTATTTTTTTACGGAAAAAATTTACTTTTGCACTTTCCAGTTCAAAATGAGTATCACAAAGCTATTATCAGGATCGTTAGTTTGTACAGTGATTGACTTTTTGTAATCGCCTTCGGGCAGCGATTTTGTCATCAGGTCGATGATCAAAAAAGATGATTTTCCACCAGCAACCGACATTTTTGCAGGATGCACATTAATTTCCCTGTTATTGTTGATCACTCTTCTCACTTCGAGCGGATTGACCCCTTTATTGGCAATTTTATATTTAGCTGTTTTCTTGCTTCCGGCTTTTATCACTCCAAAATCAATCGTACGGCTTATGGCTTCCATGATAGGCGCTTTACGTTTTTGATCCAAAGTAAGCCCACTGAAATCCTCTACAATATTTCCAATAACTCTTAACTGAAATTCTTCCGAAAATTTACGCTGATTATTCAATACCACATAAATTTCGTCGGTCACAGGCCCCCACTGATTCGTATTTCTGCTATTGAAAGTAAATGTAATCGTTCCTTCTTCGTTGGGTTTCAGCACTTCGGGTTGTACGGTTGCATTCAGGTAGGATGGTAAATTTTCAATCACAGGTTTTAAATTTGTTTTTCCCGAGTTCTGAATTTCTATTGTCCTAAGCTGGCTTTTACCTTTATCCACATTGTTCATTTGAATAACTTTCGATTTCAGTCTCAAATCGCCCATGGACACAGGATATGCACTGTTTCCGGATGCCGACTTTGGAATAACTTCACCCTTGATAAGCAACGTAACCTGCTCTTCCGAAGCATTTGTATATACAGTAATTGTTTTTGTAAACACCCCTGGTCTGCCCAGCGGATTGTATGCTACAGTCACCGATCCTTTTTTCCCTGGCTCAATCGGTTCTTTAGTCCATGTGGGCGTAGTACAACCACACGAAGCCTGTACACGACTCACTACAAGCGGAGTGCTGCCGGTATTCGTAAAATTAAAAACATAAGTAGCTTTCCCGTCTTCTTCGGTTATTTTTCCAAAATCATAGGTTTTGGCTTCGAAAGTGATCACCGCTTTTTGAGCAAATGAAACAATTGAAAATGCAAAACAAATCAATAATAAACTATACTTCTTCATACGTAAATAAATATTTTAATAATGTTGTTATTATAAACACTGTTTCCTGAAGCCGTTTATGGTATAACTTCACCCTTGATAAGCAGGGTAACATTCTCTTCCGAAGCATTTGTAAAAACAGTGATTGTTTTTGTAAACACACCCGGCCTGCCCAGCGGATTGTAAGCCACAGTCACCGATCCTTTTTTCCCGGGCTCAATAGGTTCTTTGGTCCATGTAGGTGTAGTACAACCACACGAAGCATGTACGCGGCTCACTACAAGCGGAGTATTGCCGGTATTCGTAAAATTAAATACATAAGTAGCCTTCTTATCTTCTTCGGCTATTTTCCCAAAATCCCATGTTTTTGTTTCGAAAGTAATCACCGCCTTTTGAGCAAACGATACAATTGAAAACGCAAAACAGATCAATAATAGACCATACTTCTTCATACGTAAATTATTATTTTAATAATGTTGTTATTCTTTATATGCAAAATCACTGTACAACAAACGCTTTACATGATATGGTGTTGTTTGATAAATAGCTTTTCTCTTAAAATTGTGAAATACAAAAATAGAAAAAAGGATTGTCATTATACCTTAGAATTTAAAATATCTACCATATTTTAGTTAAATGCAAGAATTTTTAATTCCTCATTAAAAAATATTCGGTACGCAAACGACTGAGTTAATTTTGATTATAAACATTACACAATTCAAAAATCCCAATAATTATTCCAACAAAAACATTACTTTTGTAATGCAGAGTGAATAATTTGAATAGTAAAAACAATCAACACCCTAACGCTCTGTAGACGGGTATTGTTCTTTGTCTTTTACAAATCAGTCCTGTTTTTAAGTAAAAAAACATTGCAATGAAAGAGCAAATAAAAGCACTTACTTTGAAATATAAAGATGAGGTAATTCAGCATTATCGCCATCTGCATGCCCATCCTGAGCTTTCGTTCGAGGAATTTTTAACCGCACAATACATTCAGGATCAACTTACCGGGATGCAGATTCCGTTTCGTGCCGGTATAGGTGGAAATGGTATTCTCGGTCGTATTGAGGGAGTGAATCCTCAGAAAAAGGTAATCGCCCTGCGTGCCGATATGGATGCTTTGCCTATCGATGAAGCGGTTGATATTCCCTGGAAATCGACAAACGAAAATGTAATGCATGCCTGCGGACACGATGCGCACACTGCCTGTTTGCTTGGAGCGGCTAAAATTCTGAACGAGCTGCGACACCAGTTCGAAGGCACCATTTTGCTCATTTTCCAACCCGGTGAGGAAAAAGCACCCGGTGGAGCACGCTTAATGCTCGAAGATGGAATATTTGACGAAATACAACCTGAACTCATCATTGCCCAACATGTATCGGTGGACTACCCTACCGGAACGCTTGGATTTTTACCGGGAATGATAATGGCCTCGGCCGACGAAATTCATGTAAAAATACACGGAAAAGGTGGACACGGGGCACTGCCTCATCTCACCAACGACACTGTTCTTTGTGCTGCGCAAACCCTGGTTTCGCTGCAGCAGGTGCGCAGTCGACTCTGTCCTCCGCTTATTCCCATGGTGCTTACTTTTGGAAAACTACAGGCTGGTAGTGCTCAAAACATCATTCCTCACGAAGCGCTGCTTTCGGGAACTTTCAGAACTGTGGACGAGCAATGGAGAGAAAAAGCGAAAATACATATCCGACGCATTATAAACGAAACCTGTGCCGCCTATGGTTGCACTGCCGAAATTGAAATCCCCGATGGATATCCTTGTGTTGTGAACGATGTGGATACAACGCACAAAGCACGGCAATTTGCAACCGAATGGGTAGGCAATGAACAAGTGGTGGACCTCGAAATGAGAATGACTTCCGAAGATTTTGCTTTTTTCACCCAACAATATCCTTGTACTTTTTATCGTTTTGGAGTAAAAGGAGCATCGAATGCCGATACAGGCGGTTTACACAGCGCTAATTTCTGTATCGACGAAGAAGCACTCATTACAGGCTTTGGAGGAATGGCATGGATAGCATGGAAGTTTATAACGTGAGTTTCGGGTTTCGGGTTTCGAGTTCCGGGTTTCGGGTTTCGGGTTCTGAGTTTCGGGTTTCGGGTTTCGGGTTTCGGGTTTCGGGTTTCGGGTTTCGAGTTTCAGTATTCATTATTAATTCTTAATTCTTAATTAATTGCGGCATCTTTGCTACGTTACGATTGGCATATTGGCAAATTATTACATTGGCATATTATCACGTTGGCACATTATCACGTTGGCACATTAGCGTATTGGAATATTCGACAGTTGACATTAGACTTTTGACCAAAGTCTGTAGACCGGAGACTTATCAACAATTAGCACATTGACTTATCTTTTAATGAACTAAAAAACATAGTAATTATCACATGAAAAAAAGTTTTTCTATCTTTCTCATTTTGCTGTTTTCGGTGGCCTTATCGGCTCAAAAAAATGAAAACGCACAAAATTTTATCTATTCCAAAAAAGTACCTGCTACTTTTGATGCAGCCCGTTTGGCTCGCATGGATACAGTTTTCCAAAAGTTGGTGGACGATGGAATAATTCCCCATGCAGTTACCTTTGTGGCTCATCATGGCAAAGTAGTACACAACAAAGCTTTCGGCTGGCAGGATATAGAGAGTAAAACTCCCTGTCGAACCGACAATATCTTCAGAATGGCTTCTCAAACCAAAGCCATCACGGCTGTAGCTGTACTCACTTTATTCGAAGAAGGAAAAATCCTGCTCGACGATCCCATCAAAAAATACATTCCTGAATTTGCTCATCCAAAGGTGATGACCTCCTTCAATCCTGAGGACTCAAGTTTCACTACCCGTCCCGCCAAACGCGACATCACCATCCGCGATTTGCTGACACACACTTCGGGTATTTCGTATGGTTCGGGCAATTCACGTAAAATGTACGACAAAATGGGAATTCCGGTTTCACCACTTTACACCCTCGAAAACAAAACTTTAGGCGACATCATTAAAGTATTGGCCACCTGTCCGCTCGAACACGACCCGGGAGAGAAATTCAGCTATGGTATGAGCGTTGATGTATTGGGCTACCTTATCGAAGTCGTTTCAGGTCAGAAAATTGATGCCTTTTTCAAAGAAAGAATTTTCGAACCACTGGGGATGAACAACACCTACTTTTATTTGCCCGACAACAAAAAACAAGACATTGTCACCTTGTATCAAAAAGCAAGCGACAAACCCCTGACGCGAAACGAAGCTTCCAACAGTATTTATCAGATTTTCCCTTATTCGGGAGCTAAAACATTTTGCAGCACCGGCGCCGGACTCTCCGGATCCATTGAAGATTATGCCAAATTCTGTCAAATGATACTCAACGAAGGCGAATTCAACGGCAAACGCATTCTGAGCCGAAAAACAATTGAAATGATGCGTAAAAATGCAGTGGGCGATCTGCGGGGCAGCATTGGCTTCGGACTGGCTTTCGACGATTTCCGTGCACAATACTCATATTCATCAATTGCCTCCGAAGGTTCATTGCGCTGGGGAGGAATGTTTGGTACCGATTATATCATCGATCCGAAAGAGGATTTAATCCTGTTGTTTTATATCAACTTACAACCCAACAATTCGGGAACCGATTTCAAAGTGCTCTTTCATAACTTAGTGTATCAGGCCTTAAAATAATTCGGACTTGAAAAATCCCGGATTATTTTAAGATCGCACCCCGCAATAAAACAAGGGATACACCTGAACATTTTTGGTAATAATTAAAAAAAATCGACAAACATGAAACAATTCATTTTATTCACCTTTTCAATCTTACTTATGTCGGCATGTACTTCGTCAAGTAAATTAAAATACCCTGCGACGACAAAAGAAAATGTTGTCGACAACTATTTCGGCACAGCAGTGCCCGAACCTTATCGCTGGCTCGAAAACGACACATCGGCAGCTACAGAAGCCTGGGTAACAGCACAAAATAAATTGACATATCAATATTTGAATCAAATCAACTTTCGACCCGGATTAAAAAAGCGTTTGACTGATTTGACAAACTACCCAAAATATGGTTCGCCTTTCAAGAAAAACGGCAATTATTATTTTTTCAAAAACGATGGATTACAAAACCAAAGCGTACTCTATAGTCTTGCTACTTTGGACGGAACACCAAAAGTACTGCTCGACCCGAATCAACTCTCGACCGATGGCACGGTAGCCCTTTCGCAGATTTCCTTCTCGAACGATGGCAAATACCTTGCTTACAGTATTGCCCGAAGTGGTTCGGACTGGAACGAAATTTACCTCATGGATATCGCTACCGGCAAACTGTTGCCCGATGTAATTCATTGGGTTAAATTCTCGGGCATAGCGTGGAAAGGCGATGGATTTTACTACAGCGCTTACGATGCACCTGTTGCCGGAAAGGAATACTCCAACAAAAATGAATATCACAAAGTGTATTACCACAAGGTAGGCGATGCACAGAGCAAAGACCAGTTGGTGTTCGAAAACAAAGATTATCCTTTGAGAAACTGCTCAGCCATAGTAAGCGAAGATGAAGCTTTGCTCTTTATTGCAGAAACAGCATCTACCTCGGGAAATTCACTACAGTTCAAAGACCTGAACAACCCGGATGCTGAATTCGTAACACTCGAAGCGGGTTTCGACAACGACTATTCGGTGGTGGATCATATCGACGGTAAAATATATTTACTCACCAACTGGCAAGCATCCAACCAGCAATTAATGGAAATTGACTCCAAAAATCCCGGACGCGAAAACTGGAAAACAATTATTCCTACCTCTGAAAATGTATTGGAAGGCGTTTCGGTATTGGGTGGTAAATTCGTTGCGCAATACCTGAAGGACGCAGCAAGTCATGCTTATGCTTACGATTTAAGTGGCAAACTGCTCTACGAAGTAAAACTACCTACTGTAGGTACAATCTCAGGTTTTTCGGGCGACAAGGACGACAACGAAGCTTTCTACACCTTTAGCTCTTTCACTTTTCCGCCTACCATTTACAGGTTCGATGTGGCAGCCAACAAAGCTGAAGTCTTCCGCAAAGCAGATGTATCCTTCCAACCTGAGGATTATGTAAGCGAACAACTGTTTTATACAAGTAAAGATGGCACTAAAGTACCTATGTTTATCACCTACAAAAAAGGCATGCAGAAAACAGGTAAAAACCCTTTGTTGCTTTACGGATACGGTGGTTTTAATATAAGTGTAAATCCGGGTTTCAGTGTTGCGCGCATTCCTTTCCTCGAAAATGGCGGTATTTATGTGATAGCCAACATACGGGGCGGTGGCGAGTATGGTGAAGCCTGGCACAAAGCTGGTACTAAAATGCAGAAACAAAATGTTTTCGACGATTTTATTGCTGCTGCCGAATTTCTTATCAAGGAAAAATACACTTCCTCACAGAAATTAGCCATTGATGGTGGTTCGAACGGAGGTTTGCTCGTTGGCGCCTGCATGACTCAACGTCCCGATCTTTTTGCTGTAGCCATCCCCGAAGTGGGCGTACTCGATATGCTCCGTTACCACAAATTCACAATTGGCTGGGCATGGGCTACCGACTATGGTACCAGCGAAGAAAGCAAGGAAATGTTCGACTACCTGAAGGCTTATTCACCACTGCACAACCTGAAACCAGGTGTTAGGTATCCTGCCACTATGGTGATGACAGGCGATCACGACGACCGCGTTGTGCCTGCACATTCGTTTAAATTTGCTGCCACTTTACAGGCCAGCAACGCAGGCAATACACCTTCCCTGATCCGTATCGATACCAAGGCAGGTCATGGTGCCGGAAAACCAATCGGAAAAGTAATTGATGCACAAACCGACATGTGGTCGTTTATCATGTATCATTTGGGAATGAAACCCAAATTCTAATTCAAAACCCCGGGGACTGAATGAGCGCTCAACTCTCACAAGTCCCCGGCCTCCGGTTAATTATTGAACTACTGAAAACAAACCTATTAATTATGAATTGTGAATTATGCATTGTTCTCTGTTTAACTTCTTAACTTCAAATTTACTTCTTGTTCTTTACTTCTCAAGTTTTCAATCCCGAAATAATTGCCAAGTTCTTCATTATGAATTATAAATTATAAATTATGAATTCTTTCTCATGATTTTATCAATTTTTTTTATTCAAATAATTTGGCGTTTAGGCTAAAAAAGCTATCTTTGCACCGCCTTAGAAAAATGGCGGGATAGCTCAGTTGGTTAGAGCGTCGGATTCATAACCCGGAGGTCACGAGTTCAACTCTCGTTCCCGCTACAAAAAGAAAAGAGTGTTTTACGAAGATCTTACTTCGAAAAACACTCTTTCTTATTTTAATAAATCGATGGAGCAACAGAGATAATTGATAATTGATAATTGATAATTGATAATTGATAATTTGAATATTTGAGAAATTTGATAATTTGATAAATTTCGCACTGCGCAGATGTCCCCTTTCTAAGGGGACGAGCGAAGCGGAGGGGTTTTGTTTTATAAGATTCAAAGAACTAATTATTTCAAATGCTTTCGTATTTCATCGAGCGTACGTGTGGGATACTGAAAAATCTCAAAATTCTCGAATCGTAACACAGTAACACCTACTGAATTCAAATAATCAGTTCGTTTTTTATCATAAGTCTGACGATCTTCTGAAGAATGAACTTCGCCATCCAATTCGATCGCTAATTTGTGTTTGTGACAATAAAAATCGACGACATAATGACCTATACTAAATTGTCTGAGAAAACGTTCTCCATCCAATTGTTTGTTTTTTATCATCAACCATAAAGCCACTTCAGCAGTAGTCATTTGTTTACGCAGTTTTCTGCGAAAAGGCTTCATTACCGGAAGTGTGTTTAGTTGGTCTGACATAATGTTGATGTTGGAAATCAGGACATTAACCCCTCCCCCTTCGGGTACTCCCCTTAAAAAAAGGGGAGATCATAGTCCGCGGGATTTTGTACACTGTATAGATTTATTTAAATACCTGAAACCTTACTGAATAGTATTATTTTGATAAATTTCGCACTGCGCAGATGTCCCCTTTCTTGCTCCCTCTCCTTTGGGAGAGCCTGCCTGCCGCAGGCAGGGGCTGGGGTGAGGTTTTGGGACGAGCGAAGCGGAGGGGTTTTATAAGATTCAAAAACAAGCACCTAATTATTTTATTAAATCGATGGGGCGACAGAGATAATTGAGAATTTGAAGATTTGAGAAATTTGATAAATTTGATAAATTTGAGAATTTGAGAAATTTCGCACTGCGCAGATGTCCCCTTTGTAAGGGGACGAGCGAAGCGGAGGGGTTTTGTTTTATAAGATTCAAAGAACTAATTATTTCAAATGCTTTCGTATTTCATCGAGCGTACGTGTGGGATACTGAAAAATCTCAAAATTCTCGAATCGTAACACAGTAACACCTACTGAATTCAAATAATCAGTTCGTTTTTTATCATAAGTCTGACGATCTTCTGAAGAATGAACTTCGCTATCCAATTCGATCGCTAATTTGTGTTTGTGACAATAAAAATCGACGACATAATGACCTATACTAAATTGTCTGAGAAAACGTTCTCCATCCAATTGTTTGTTTTTTATCATCAACCATAAAGCCACTTCAGCAGCAGTCATTTGTTTACGCAGTTTTCTGCGAAAAGGCTTCATTACCGGAAGTGTGTTTAATTGGTCTGACATAATGATGTTTTTATTATAATTTCAATTAACCCCTCCTCCTTCGGGTACTCCCCTTAAAAAAAGGGGAGATCATAGTCCGCGGGATTTTGTACACTGTATAGATTTATTTAAATACATGAAACCTTACTGAATAGTATTATTTTTGATAAATTTCGCACTGCGCAGATGTCCCCTTTCTTGCTCCCTCTCCTTTGGGAGAAGCCTGGGGTGAGGTTTTGGGACGAGCGAAGCGGAGGGGTTCCTTCTCTCTTACTGATAATTGAATTCCGCCTTCCGTGTATGAATTATTAATTATCAATTGTCAATTATCCATTATCAATTAATTATTCTTCTTCCTGCACACCAATATACTCACTTCGTAAAGCAAATACAGCGGCATAGCCACCACAAGCATTGTAAAAGGGTCGGTAGTAGGTGTAATAATGGCAGCCAGTATCAGGATGACAACGAAAGCATAACGTCGTACCGACTGTAGCATTTGACGCGAAACAATTCCCATTCGCGACAGGAAATAAGCAAGCACCGGCATTTCGAACATAATACCCATCGAGAAAATAAGGATATACAGCGTATCGAGGTAGGACTGGATAGAAATCTGATTCGGCACAAGCTCCGAAACATTATAAGTCCCCAGGAAGCGAATTGTCAGCGGAAACACCAGAAAATAACTCACCACAACGCCAAGGTAGAAAAGAAACGAAGAGATAAAAAACACAAGACCTACATTTCTCCTTTCGGCAGGATACAAGGCCGGCGCCACAAACCGCCAGCACTCGTACAACAAATAAGGCACCGAAAGCACCAGCGCGATGGTGAAAGCAGTGCTGATATGCGCCATAAACTGTCCCGACAGTTGAATATTAATAAGCTGAATACTAAAATCGCCCGGACAAAGCCCCGGTACGTTGAGCCATTCGCCCATTCTGCAAAAAAGCTGATAAACAATAAAATCCGACCGCAGCGGAGGAAAAATAATGTCGTCGAACAGAAAGTCACGGTTACCAAACAGCACAATCACCAACAGCACCAGCACAGCCAGCACACGCAGCAGCGCCCACCGAAGCACCTCCAGATGGTCCCAAAATGTATTGGCCTCTCCGGTAGTTTTTTTACTGAATAATTTCATGCGTTCAGATAAAGTATCCCTACAACAGCAGGGCGCTGTCAGGCTTTTTTGTCCTCCTCTTTCGTCTCGGTGTTCTTAATTTCATTCTCCACATCCCTCACCCCTTTTTTGAATTCGCTTACACCCTTCCCTATTCCACGCATCAACTCAGGTATTTTTGCTCCACCAAAAAGCAATAACACCACAAGCGCTATCAAAAGTATTTCGGGCATCCCGAACGAAAATAAAATAATCATTGTTTCCATATCTATTGTTTGTTGAAAGTTTTTTCTTAAAAACGAATTAATACGAATTAAGAACGAATTAAACGAATTAAGGACACATCATTACAGTTATTTAATGCACTAAGTCCCGCCAATATGTCCCTTTCTCTCTTGACCGAAGACTGTTTACAATTATTCATTGCCTTACCCGTATTAATTCTCAATTCGTCTTAATTCGTTTTAATTCGTTTTAATTCGTTTAATTCGTTTAATTCGTTCTTAATTCGTATTTAAAATTTAATCACCCTGCGTTCCGATAAGTTCGTCTCCCGAAAGTAGTCAGAAAAGTGATTTTCAAATCCCACCAGAACGACCAGTTTTCGATATAATCCATATCATAGTCAACCCTTTTCTCCATTTTCCACAGTTCATCTGTTTCACCTCTGTAACCATTCACCTGTGCCCAACCCGTCACTCCGGGTTTTACATAGTGACGCACCATATAATGATCAATCAATGCTGAGTATTCCTCCGTATGCTTCAACATATGCGGACGTGGCCCCACCACCGACATCTGACCCAACAACACATTGAAAAACTGCGGCAATTCATCTATATTCGTCTTGCGCATAAACCTGCCCAAAGCTGTTATTCTGTCATCACCCGCTGTAGCTTGTCGGCTATCCGCATCACCGTTCACACGCATGCTCCTGAACTTTAAACATTTGAAAGTCTTGTTATTGATCCCCGTTCGTTCCTGTACAAAAAACACAGGTCCTTTGGAACTCAGTTTTATCAACAACGCTATCAATGGAAAAAACCAACTGAAAACAAGCACAATAAACGCCAACGAAAACAGAATATCGAACAAACGCTTCATAATACGCGCCTCTATATCATCCAGCGGTATCTGTTGCGGGTTAATCACCACCAAATTACCTACCGACTCCATGTTCAGCTTCGACCTGAACCAACTCTGATTTTCGGGGATAAACCTCAGCTTAACGCCCAGCTTATTACACACTTTCAGAAACTCATTGCCCCTGTCGGTCTGGCTAAACAGCGACAAACCTACAAACACCATATCGATGCCTTTTTCCCTCACTATTTGAGCAAGTTCGTCGGGGTGACCTATCACATCAGCATCCGTCTCCGGGCGCCTCGACAAATAGCCTTCGAAACGATACCCTATCATCGGGTTGCTATCCACTATGGTACGCAGCATTTTAGTTGTATCGCTCACGCCTACGATAATCATTTTATTTACATGACGCCCCCTGATGCGGATATACTTCAGATACTGATAGAGGAAATAATAAAAAACAAGCTCAAAAGCAAAAAACAGCGTCGTATATTCAAGCAAAAACAAGCGCGAAAGTGAACGCGACAGCAGCAAAAACCCTACTACCCCTGCTACCAACACAAATATAAGCACCCTCTTGCTGATGCGTAACAGGCGGTTGTAAAAACCATCCCGAAGGTACAGGTTTTTTTTCGAAAACACAAAATAAGTTATCAACCACGACAAATTAGCATGCAGCACATAAATATTGAGCTCTGCCGGATACTCCCACCCCATCCACTTGCTTATACACGAAACGACACAGATAGCCACATTCAGCAACGTCAGATCAAAAAGCAGGTAAAGTATTAATAGTTCAGTTTCTTTGAATTTCATGCGTTCGTTTTTATTTTTTTAAAATGAATATCCGTTTCATTACCTACTTCTTTTGTACAAACTCTCTTTAAGGATCGACCTCGTCCGGTGAGCCAAAAAATGGAGTGAAGTAGGCGTAGAAAACTTTTCTGTTTGAGTCCCGACGTATTTCGTCGGGGCGAGTTTAAAAGTTTTCAGCCTGCGAACGACTATTTTTTTGAGCGAAGCGGGCGCAGTCTTGACTTTTTTTGCTTACTTTTTTGTGTTAAGACAAAAAAGTAAGTGGGGTTTTAGGGGCAAAGCCCCTGTTGTATTGAAGTCTAAAGCTTTAGGCAATCTATCGGATAAGCATATTTTTTAATATTTGTCACATGGAACCTGTCTGCCGAACAGGCAGGCTCGCTATAAACATAGTCTTTGGTTTAAACGTCTGTTTAAATGCTCGTTCCATATGTAAACAATTTATTTTATTAAAGTTATACTGAAAGCTGGTTCGCAACAAACAGAACCCTCAGGCTCCATCTCTGTAAATCCTAAAAAAGCAGCTATGGCCTTCACTATAACTGCTTTTGATAATTCGTAATTAGTAATTCATAATTAGTAATTCATAATTAGTAATTCATAATTCATAATTAACAGGGGCATTTTCAACGCTTCAACAATTATTCAATTATTCAATTACTCAATTCTTCAACAATCTTGACAGGAGATATTACAACAACACCCATTTTCCCTCTTTTCTACCACCTTCTCTTGCGATTTTGTTTTCCTTTTTTAGCCTGTTTAATTGTCGTTCAACGGTTCTGCTTGTTACATTTAGTATTTCCGCTAACGCAGGAATAGTAATTTCGGGATTTTTCTCAATAAGTGATAGTAATTCTTTCCCGACATCTTTCCCGACATCTTTCCCGACATCTTTCCCGACATCTTTCCCGACATCTTTCGAAATACTGTTTATTTTTGTTATCACAACCTTAAAACCATGCTGCTGAAGCGAAAAATCTACTTTGAACCGGCGGCATTTTTAATTATACCGAATTCGGTATAATTAAAATCGGGGTTATAGAGCGATTCCCACTCACCTATATACTCAATGGTATTTTTTAAACTGAGCCATTTGATGATGATGACATCCTCTAACTGACTACGAGCCATGTCAGTTAATGAGATATAATCTTCATTGTTTTTCGAAATAATAAAGATATCTACGTTCTCTATTTTAATCTTTTTATTTTCTGACATTTTCCAAATTCACTTCACTCTTTTGTCTTTGCTCTTTGTTCTTTTGTCTTTTGTCTTTTGTCTTTCTCTTGACCGGAGACAGTTCAACGCTTCAACTGTCCTGACCGGAGACCGGAGACTGGTGACTGTAGACAGTTCAACAGTTCAACGCTTCAACTCTCCTAGCCGGTGACCGGAGACTGGTGACTGTAGACGATTCAACAGTTCAACGCTTCAACAATTTTTCAATTATTCTGAAATCAATAATAATCTACTCCAAATTCAAAGACCGTTTCCAGTTCACTCAGTAGTGGAGATTTTTTATCCTTTTCTGATAACAGCACCTTCGATGAATCTATCTTCCAGTCGATACCTAAAGCAGGATCGTCCCATGCCAATGAACCTTCCGACTGCGGGGCATAATAATTATCGCATTTATACTGAAAGATAACTTCATCACTCAACACTACAAAACCATGCGCAAAACCACGGGGAATAAAAAACTGTCGTTTATTCTCTCCTGATAATTCCACTGCTACATGTTGCCCGTAAGTAGGCGAACCTACACGTATATCTACTGCCACATCCAACACCTTTCCTTGAATTACTCGTACTAATTTCGATTGTGCATCAGGTGCTTTTTGAAAATGTAAGCCCCTTAAAACACCAAAAGACGATTTTGATTCATTGTCCTGTACAAATATTGTTTTACAAACCTCTTCTTCAAATTTCTTTTGCGAGAAGGACTCAAAAAAATATCCCCTTGGATCGCTGAAAACACGTGGCTCAAGAATCAACACGTCCGGTATACTTGTTTTTACTATATTCATTTTTTTTTAATCTGATGAATGTCGCGTCTAATGC
The DNA here is from genome assembly GCA_963678465.1 of uncultured Paludibacter sp. Classification (GTDB taxonomy): domain Bacteria; phylum Bacteroidota; class Bacteroidia; order Bacteroidales; family Paludibacteraceae; genus Paludibacter. Next base: position 715,648 of record OY782858.1, on the reverse strand, counting down.
TTTATCATATTGTTGAATTGTAAAGCAACCCGAAACTCGCTTCATTCAATTATTCAATTACTCAGTTACTCAATTATTCAGTTACTCACTTCAGCAACCCGATTAAATACTGTCCATATTGGTTTTTAATCATAGGTTGAGCCAGTGCTGTAAGTTGTACAGCATCTATCCAGCCTTTGTGGTAAGCTATTTCTTCCAAACAAGCAATCTTTTGCCCCTGACGTTTCTCTAACACTTCCACAAAAGTGGATGCTTCCGATAGAGAATCGTGAGTACCTGTATCCAACCAGGCAAAACCACGACCCAACAACTGTACTTTAAGCTCACCATCTTTAAGGAATTCCTGATTCACAGTGGTGATTTCGAGTTCTCCTCTTGCAGATGGCTGAATGGAATGCGCCACATCCACTACTTTATTCGGATAAAAGTAAAGTCCTACTACTGCATAATTCGATTTAGGGCTTATCGGCTTTTCCTCTATGCTCAGCACATTGCCTTCGGCATCAAATTCGGCCACACCATAGCGCTCGGGATCATTCACATAATAGCCAAAAACAGTAGCTTTACCCGCTGTGGCATTGGCCACTGCTTCATTCAGCATCTTTCCAAAACTCTGGCCGTAAAATATATTATCGCCCAGTACCAGGCAGGCAGTATCATCACCAATAAAATCCTTCCCTATAATAAAAGCCTGCGCTAATCCATCCGGCGACGGTTGTTCTGCGTATTCAAACTTCACACCATAATCCGATCCATCTCCCAATAACCTGCGGAAACCCGGCAAATCCTGCGGTGTCGAAATGATGAGAATCTCACGGATACCTGCCAGCATTAATACCGATATAGGGTAATATACCATGGGTTTATCGTAAATGGGAAGCAATTGTTTGCTGATTCCCTTGGTAATCGGATACAAACGGGTACCCGATCCTCCTGCTAATACTATTCCTTTCATGCAATAGGGTTTAAATTTTTCTTCTATCAGTTTTTTGGTTTCCTATTTTGCACCATATTTATTTCCTGTATTATTAATCTCGGTAATATTTTCACAAAGTTCCAATATCTTGGTACGTTTTTCTTTGGCTGTTCAAATGCACGATGCAACCATTCTAACCGTAATTTCAACATCCACTGAGGAGCTCGTTTTACTTCTCCAACACCTGCATTAAAGTTAAATATCGCACCAAAACCAAACATTACTCCCCTGTTTAGAAAAGGTTGCAACTTGCTCATAAACATTTCCTGCTTAGGGGCTCCCAATGACACCCAAATAATATCCGGTTGATCATCATTTATCATTTGGGCAATACCTTTATAATCAAATTCATCGACAGATTTAAAAGGCAATGTTTCAAATCGCATGTCCTGAATTTTCGGATCTATTTTAGACAAATTACTTTTAAGACCCGCTAATACTTCAGGGGTGTTGCCTAAGAAAAATTGCCTGTACTTACATTTATGAACATAATTAATAAAAATATCAGCGCCTATATACGATTCAAACTTTTTTTTATGAACTAAGCCTAAAATTTTAGCCAACATCGATCCATCACAGTTATTGACTAATGCTCCATTCACAACTTTCAAAAATTCAGGATTCGTATTAGCTACTGTAAGATTATTACTTTCCACCGAGCATACATATCCCACTTTGTTTGAGGCTATAGCATCATCAACTATTTTATCAAGTTTTTCTTTATCAAACTCTAATCTAACATTAAAATACCTTGAAGTTTCGTTTAAACTCATATTGATACACTTATTGTTATAAACTCAAGATCGGTAGTAGCAACCAAATTATGACAGCAACCTGCAGGAACCAAAATAAATTTACCTGCATTAAATTCATAACTTTCACTATCTATCTGCATAATGCCTTCGCCTCCGGTTATTATATAATGTTCGTCCATGCTGGGATGAACGTGTTCTTCCACGATATCATTAGCAAAAAGCTTCGAAATTGCCAACTGAGTGATATTGGAAATTGTTTCTGCGTTGGACAAAAGCACCTTCTTTTCACCTATTTTGTGTGAAGTAGGTATTGAATCCAACAAACTATAATCTTTATAAATTATACGACTATTTGCCACTTTCAATCTGATTTTTTATCCATATATATTGAGCTTTTAAACCATCTTCTAATTTTACAGAAGGTTCCCAGCCCAAAATCTCTTTTGCTTTCGAATAATCAGCGCTTCTGGCCTTATCACCTTCAGGTTTAGTTGTATCATAAAAAACATCAATATCTTTTCCCGATATTCTAACCACTGTTTCTGCAATTTCTTTAATAGAAGTACACACAGAAGGTCCTATCTGCATCCACTCATGTCCCCAGCCTTTATCCAGAGCAAGACACAGGGCATTTACAACATCATCTACATGGATAAATGCACGTCCTTGTTCTCCACTACCCCACACATGAAAGGGTTCATCAGGATAATTGATTGCCTTACGGATTAACGCAGGTATTACCTGACTTCGTGCTCCAAAATCGCAGGGCGAGCCATATACATTATGGAACATCAGAGTACAACAAGGAATACCTGTTTCCTTTTCTAAGAAACCAATTTCCAACTGCCCCATTAGTTTACTCCATCCATACGCTGACTCGGGTAACGCAGGATATAACTCATCATCTCTTAGCGGTATAACATCCAATGAATTCTGTCTTGTAAGGGGAAAACTACATGCTGTCCCTACATATATCAATCCTTTTATTTTCTCTTTTCCTGCTTTACGAACTGCACTGAAAACATTTGTGTTGATAAGGTTATTTTGACGGAACAAATCACCCTGATTACCGAACACATAATCAATACCTGCTACTATATCTGCCAGGTGTACTACATATTCAAACTTACCCGAAGCTATCAATTCATCAACATTCTCCTGTACAGCAAGATCGATATTGAAAAAATGTGTATCAACATTAATTACCGGTACATTGGTCTTATCATCGTTCAGGTACTCTATTTTCCCTCGCCAGAGATTATCTATCACATATACTTCGTTACCTTCTTTTACTAATCTCTTTACGAGATTGGAACCTATCATCCCGGCTCCTCCTGTTACTAATATCTTTTTCATTGTTATTTTATTTTGTAATTGCCTTTTTATATATTTCATTCAGTCGAACTATGTAGTTCTTAATATCATAATGTTCACTTACTGTTCTTTTTGCATTTTCTGAAAGTTGATCATATAGTTCCTGATTTGTAAAAACAGCCTTCAACTTCTCATATAAATCCTGATAGTCTCTCTTATCTACCCTTATTCCATTTTCATTATGTTTCACCACAAATTTCATGGAAGCATCATCAGTTACCACAGGAACAAGTCCGGCTGCCATCGATTCCAACAAAGCCATTGGTAGTCCTTCACCATATCGCGATGGTAAAAGAAAATAATCAGATGCTGCAATTACATTCAACTTTTCAATGCCCGATACCACCCCACGATACTCAAAATCGGAACCTAAAATAGCTGAACATTCTTCAACAAACATTTCTCTTAACGGACCATCTCCACACAATATAAAACGAAAGTTTATTTCTTTATTTAAAATCCTAAATGCATCTATGATATCATGCACTCCCTTACTTTCGTGTATTCGTCCTAAAAATAGTATTGTTGGTTTAACAGTTATTTCTCCTGTTTTCTTTATTGAATCGAATTGTGACACATCAACACTGTTCATTAAAACTAGCGATGCAGCATAACCGTATTTCACAGTCAAAGCTTCCTTTTCAAGTTCACTAAGCACAACCACGACCTTGCTATGTTTAAAGATTTTTCGGGAAAGATAAAGATAAAATCTGCTCGAAGTTCCATTCATTAAGAAAACACCACCATGTACATGTAGAAAAACAGGAACATTCAAAACCCAACACCAAAAGTTAATAACAGACTCCCTCAAAAGACCTTTAGGATCGAATGGAAGATTTTGATGTACCAAATCAATTTTCTGCTTTCGAACCTTTACGGGGAATAGTAAAACCTGCTTTATTAATTGGATAAACCAATTTAGCTGGGTCAGTTGCTCATCAGGGCGTCCTAATAAATAGTGAAAATAATGATGCGCATGATTATATTTGATAATTGTACCAGCAACCGTAGATACACCACTTACATTTTTTTCGGGATTTAAACTGGGAGCGGTTATAAGGATATTCATTTTTGCAACCTTTTATAGAGTTTAAGAATCAATTGATTTAACTGATTAAGAATAAAACTTATTTTAATAAGTCTATTATAAGCAACTTAATATCTCAAAAAAATATTATCTTTTGATTCTCTTTTTAAGACCCCCTCCAAACCATGTGATAATATACAATAAATTAATCCAGTTACGGCAGGTGGAAATATATATTAAGCGAGGAATTAATGGTAATTTTTTTGAAGTATATTCAAATTTAATTTTACCCCAAATTTGGTCATTACAAATTTCCTTTAAAGCCTGTTTTTTCTCTCGTTTGCTTAATTTTGATATCATCAGGTTGAAGATATGCGCCCTCACATACCCTATAAAAAACCGGTTGACCCGCAACTTATCCTTATCAAAATCTCTTGTTTTTTCATGCAACACATTATACAATTTCTTATACCTCTCATATTTCTCAGGTTTAAAGGTTTGCGTCAGAGAGCTCATATTCAGGCAATAATAGTAATACGCATCAGGAATAAAAACAATAAACGTTGAAAGCTTCCAGAAATCTACTTTGAACAGAAAATCTTCGGATCCATATTCGCGTTCCGAAGTAAATCTGATATTATGTTTATTTATAATTTGTGTCTTAAAGATGCTTGTGCATGCTGATAGTTCGCGTTTTCTCTCTTTTACGTAATTGGGTTCCGATGCTATCATATCCAAGATAACTTCAGATATTTCTTGCTTATTTTCATATACAACAGGCTGCATACAATCGACAACATTTATATATCTGTTTGCTCCGGTTTGCAAACGAAGACCACACGATACGCTATCGGCATTCTCATTATCCTTGGCAAAATTGTATAGCGTCTCATACATATTCACATCCACATAATCATCCGAATCAACAAAAGCAACATATTCACCGGTAGATATTTCCAATCCACTATTGCGGGCAAAACCTAATCCCTGATTTTTTTTATGAACAACTTTGACTCTATTATCCTGCAGAGCATATTTATCGCACATTGCAGGACAATTATCCGGAGACTCATCATCCACCAGTATTATCTCAATATCTTTAAGAGTTTGGTTTAATAATGAATCCATGCAACGTGAAAGATATTTTTCTACATTGTAAACAGGTACGATAATACTTACTTTGGGGTTCATATATACTTATTTAATATTTAAAACTTTTCAAACAGCTTGATCTTACTTATTCCAAAAGAAATCAGCTTTAGGGGTGTACAAAATAAATCTACCCCAATACAAAACTAAACACAACAATATCATCCCAATCAAATATTGTAGACTGTAGGATTTATTGCATAAAACTCCAACCGCTTTAACTTCGTACTATCTTTATACCTGACATATTTTTTCGATAACACATACAAACTATATCCTAATACAATAAAATAAAAGCTTATTAGTGGCTCAGCAAAACGCCTCCATATCTCAAACCATCTAATAGCCTGATAAAAAATAATTCCAAAAACAACTGAATTGTATAAATAAATTATTTCAAAATTTGGTTTAATTTTTAATGCCCTGTACCCTAAATAGATAAAGGAGATATAGAAAAGAGTCCAGATTATATTTGAAAAGAAGCCCCTTTCAAAAGCTTCTACATTAATTGCCTCATTTGAGAACCAACGATCTGAATTTTCCAAATAGTTCGAAAAATTGGAGTCTCCAAGAGAAAAACCGCTTAAGTAGTTGGAAAGACCAGAAACAACCGACACATCAAAAAAATACGTAAAAAACACAAGCAATGGCACAGTGATTTTCCAATTGAGCGGGTGTTTATTCACAAATAATTTAAAGAATATAATTATAAGCGCAACAACAACTGTCCCCAAGTGGAAGAGACCGGCAAACAAAACTGAAATTACAACACCTACCCATCTTCGATCTTTAAAAAAATACAATGCTAAAAACAGAAAACTTGTAGAAAATCCCTGTCTGATTGTAAATGTTATTGAGAACAAAATTGCAGGTATCAATAAAGCATACATATATTTCGATGCTTTACCATAGCTCCTTATAAGAACAAATGCACAAGTAACAGGAACAAGGCTGTAAAACATAAAAGCTCCCACATAATTGAATCCAATTTTGTTCAATAACTGATTTAGGAATCGCCATGCGAATTGTGTATCTTGTAATGCAAAATCACTACTTAATGCATATTCATATTGGTACTTATACCACATATAATCATTGCCCCAGCCATAGCGCATACCAGTTATCAATGTAAATGCAAGTATCGGCAGCAGAGCTACCAGCCAAAATCTTATATTACTATCTATGTTGTAGTTATACTTCCCCCACACGATAAAAAACAAGAAGAGGGAGGAAAATAAAAATATATGTTCGGGATTAGACATCAGTTTAAATCAATTATTTAATGCATCCTGTAAAAAGGCTTTTGACAACTCTCTCAAGTCTGTTAGTCTCTTTGATAATTCATCTCCAGCCCACTCGTTTTCTATCTTGTTGAAAGGAGTATCTACCGTTATAGCCCTGTTACTTATTCCTAATTTAGTCAATAAGCTCATCTGCCTACTGTCTCTGCCTGATTCTTTATTAATTACCGAATATAGAGGAATACCGAAATTTGCGGCAAACGCTGTACCGTGAAATGAAGAAGTAATAACTAATTTTGCATTCTTGAATAAACTAACAAAACGCTCAGGACTCACCGGATCCGGTCGCTCTACATACCCAACTAATTCTTCTGGCAGTTTGTTTTTCTGGTCAAGATATATAACTCGGTAACCTGTCTTTTCTTTATAATATTTAATGAGATTGTAAATATAAGGTGTGCATTTAACAGCATAATCCAGCACATAAGCAAAAATATACTGATCCCTTTTATAAAGCTGATCTTCTTTCTCGCACATTTTTTCCCAGTCTTTAGAACTAAGTAGAAAAGTTGGATCAAGTGCGGTTATTGAGTCTTTTTCTGTTAATTTTTTTACGATTTTTTCACCGCTCGTTTCTCTAACAGAAATTTTGGAATACCTGTTTAACAAGCGTTTATATATATCTTCGTACTCTTTATCTACCTCATCTGAGGCAAAACTTGCAGAGTAAGCAATTTTTTTTGACGAATCGGGGGCAAAAGACAACAGAAAAGAAGTATCACCTTTTACAAAGCGCGTATTCCATACCTGATCGCTGCCTGTTAAGTAAATATCATAAATCGGAGGGCTTAGTTGCAATTTTTCTTTTGAACTATATCTTTTGGATAATTTATAATTCTTCTTCCAAAACTTTTTAATCTCTGTATTATCCCGATCTGTAGAAGATAAAAATTTATTTGGAATAATTGTTTTTAAAAATGAATACCATTTCCTATCATTTGAATGGAATTGCTTATGGTATTTGTTTGGATATATATAATCTATTATCTCACAATTATAACCAAAATCTGAAACTACTTTTTGCAAAGCATACGCCTGTAAGGCCGAACCAAAGTTCAGAACTTTATGCATTGTGATTATACCTACTCTTTTCATAGAACTATGATTATTTGTAAAATACTTTTTTAGTTCTAAGCCACTTAATATACAACATCTAATACTTCATTATTATCTCTTCTAAGTGACATAGTTGATTTAATTTTATTCTTTGGTATTCCTATAGAAATAATACAAATTACTTTTTCGGATTCACTTAGCTGAATTATTCTCTTTATCTTTATATCATCTTCAAAGTTCAATGCCCAATGTGCTGGACACGCAGCTATCTCATAAAAATGTAAAGAATATAATAAATTCATTAAAAATATCCCTCCATCAATAAACATCTGATTTCGCTCTCCAACAGAATAAAAATAGCTCCGATCAACAGTTAATACCAGTAATTGAGTTATGTTTTCTGTAAAACCTCCTAAACCTCCTTGGATTTTACAGATATCGTCAATTTTACTTTTATTTTCTATTAAGTATACTTTTGATGGCTGTCTATTACAAACTGAAGGTGCCGATTTAGCTAGTTCTATTACACTTAATATTTTTTCAATAGAAATCTTTTCACCAGTGTATTCCCTAATGCTTTTTCTGGATTTTGAAAATAATAGAAAATTATCATTACTTGATTGCCTTAGATTTTCGTATTCATTGATTGAGACAATATCATTATTTAAATTACATTTTTCTTTTAAATTAATATAATCTTTTTCCGGAAAATAGCTACTAATATCTACATTTATACTGCTGTGATATTCATAATACTTACAGAGTGCCAAATAAGCAGCTTGAATTTGAGATTTATAAATATCTCGATCAACAATACATGGTGACTTTAATAATTTCAATAATTCAACAACTCTAACTACACCAAATTGTGACCTAATTTTTGAATGTAAAAAACCTTTTTCTATTGCATGATAATTTAAAATGATATTCGCCTCTACTTTTTTGAAATTATCAACTTTAACTAAACTTGAGTGTTTATAATACTTTGCAAAATCTATAAATACGTTTATATACAGGCTTATGGCTTTTGTTATGAATGTGTATATTTTATTCAGAAAGCCACCAATTCTATCGCCTAGAATCATATAAATAAACTCTTTTACCTTTTTCATTATAATACTAAATCTATTAATCTGTAATTATTTTTTGCGTTTGGAGTCACGTTTTAGTTATAAAAAAAATACATCTTACTGTCCTTTTATTAAATAATCAAATAAAAGAAGGAAGAGAAGTATCTAATTCTTCTTCAGTTATGTATATATAGGTAGTTTGACAATATAAATAAGAATACTATACAATCTTTGTTTTAATAAAAAATATAATATTCCATATTTAGGTGATTTTTTCAAAATTCGATACAAACTCTGCATATAAAACCAAGACGGTAAGAAACTAGCATTAGTGAACTTTTCTATTTCAAATATTTTCTCATTATAATTAAGAGGGGATTTTGAATAACCAATAAATCTAAATCCTTGAATAAAATAATTTTTCAACAAATAAAAAGTAAAATCTTCTTTGCAATTATCAATGTCTATCGACAATCTATTTAATGTTTCAAGGGCTGCATTAATATGTTGAGTAAATAAATCAGAGTTGGATAAATTATATTTGGAAGAAGTAGAAAATCCTAACCTAATAAAATGATGATAGTAAGTTGTTGGCAAGGTTACAATACTTTTCGCAAAACACAACAAATTTAGCATAAAAATCATATCTTCTCCACCGTTTTTGCGCGACTCATCAAATCTTATATTATTTTCTTTTAGGAGTTCGTGTTTATAAATGCCATCCCATACACACACCAAAGCTCCACTTCGTTCAAGATCAAAAAAGTTTTCTTTTATATCATCTCTTGAATATATTTTATAATCATAATTGCATCCACCTTTTTTAATAACTTTACCTTCCTTTGATATTATCCATTGTCTACCAAATTTTACAATATCTGAATCTGTATTGAGAGCTACTGTATAGCTGTCATTCAATAGACCTGGTAAATATTCGTCATCATGGTCTGAAAAAGCAATATAATTCCCCTTTGCTACATCGAGAGCTGCGTTCCTTGCACTACAAATTCCTCCATTTTTCTTATGTATAACTATTACTCTATTGTCTTTTTCTGCATATCGTAAGCAATTTTCATATGAACCATCGATCGAACCATCATCAACAAGAATTAACTCGAAATTATGTAAACTTTGATCCAGTATACTGTCTACAGCTTTTTTTAGATATTCTCCGGAGTTATATACTGGCATTATTATCGAGACTGCTATTTTATCATCCATTATTTTATCTTGCATGTTATTCCATCTATTAATCCTTTAGACATATTGATTAATTTCATTTTTCTATTATTTTCGTAAAATATAACTATATAACACCTTATAAATATATTAAATAAACACTTTGCTAACGATTGGTTATGTTTTCGCGCAACATATAAAGAATTCCTGACAATGTAATAATATCTAATGGGAGAATGGTTATAAGACAGATACTCTTTACTAAAGATATGAATAACTTTTGTTTTTCCTAATTCATGGAGTATCCCCGTTTTATTAGTTTTTATTATCTTCAAATTATGTTTGCCTAAGGATAAACAAAAATCAAAATCGACATAATCAATAAACATAAAATTATCAAACCCTCCTACAGTGCTCCATGCTGAAGTTCTAACCATTGCTCCTGATGTAATACATAACTTTACTTGTTCGCTTTCAATGAAATTAGATTCATTTTGCAACTTAAAATTTCTATCCTCAATCCGGCAGGTGACCATTCCAATAGAATCATTGTCTATTATTGTCTTATAATTTAAAATTAGATTATCGTCAACAACCGAATCTTGATCAAGTGTCAATACCCAATTAAAATTATTTTCTTTAGCATATTCCATTATCTGGTTTAATGCATAAGCAATTCCTTGATTTGTAGAGTTTTTAATTACAAGTAAATTATTATAATGTATTTCGTCCAAATAACAAGTGTTATTGGATCCATTCTCAACCATGATTAAAAACTCTACTTGTGAAATTACGGCTTCAATATTTTGTTTTAATCTTGAAATTTCTGGATTAAATAATACTATACCAGCTAAAATCCTCATATCTTATTTGTCATAATAGTTCTAAATATTCTCACACTCTAAATTTTCATTTCTCACAAGCATATATTAAAGGATTTAGGAAATTATCTGAATAATTTTCTAAATCTTTTATATGTACTCTAAATAATTCGGTTTTGAAACAACAACAAATAATCTTTATATGTAATTTTTAACTCTTTACTCACTTCTAATGGCCACTTCCAATTCTGATAAACCCCTTGAGCAATACCCGGTGCTAAAATCATAGACCACAAACCTAATCCTGTGAAATTAAAAAAAAGCAACAAAAGAATAACCGTTAATAAACCTGACAGTAAAGAAGCTTTGAAAAAAGGTACTATATTTTTTGTAAGTAAAATGCTACCGGCCATTCCATGATTAGTTTCTAAAAATGTAACGATCATAACAAAACCTGTTATCATAAAAGGCAATAAATGAGTTTCACTTTTTATTAGATTTAGAGCCCATGGAGCAATATATAATAATGCCAGACCTCCAATTACAAAAGTAATTATTAGAACTATTTCTCCAAAAACATATAATTCTTTGATCTTGTCTGAATTTTTCTCAACGCGCAATTGTACAATTTTAGGTTGAAATGTAGAAATATAAATTCCAGCCATAGCCGCTACTACTCCAACAAGTTGCATGGTAATTCCATATGAACCAATTTGCTCTAATGTTAGGAAAAATGATCCGATTATCATTGCGGAACGATTAACAAGAAAACTACCTATAGTAGTCAACCCTACTTTTATTGCATTAGGATAAATAGCTCGAAATATATCATCCTTAGATTGTGGTATAGAATTTTCTAGTTTTTGTTTTATCTCCTGAGTAAAAAAAAATCGATAAGATAATGTACGGACTATCAGTATTGAGCTTAATTGAGCCAATACTATAGCAATCAATCCAAAACCAAGCAGAATCAAGATAGCTGCAATAGTCAAATATACACTTTGAGCCACGACAACAATTTGCTTCGATCGCTTAATCAATCCTTTTCCCTGTAATAGAGAATCGTAATAAAGCGTATAAATATTGTAAGTGCTAATTAAACACAACAATCCCCAAGCTATATAGACTTCTAGTTTAGGTCCTTGGTACGTATTTAATATTTTAAGAATATAAAATGTTCCTATCGTTGCTAATAAGACTAATACTACAATAGCCATCCTACTGTAAAACCAACGCATTGTACTTATCAATCCTTTTAACAGACCAAAGTCAATTGTATGGTTAACGTCAATTAAATCATCATGTCCTTTTTTCTTTAACGAACGCACTCCACTAAAAACATAAGTTACATTTCGTGTAAACGATGGATTGAATCCAAAATCAAGCAATCCAACAAACGATGTAATTGTTATAAAAATAGTCCAAATACCCACCTTTTCAGCAGGCATCGTATGTAAAATAAATGGGAGTAAAACCGCTCCACTGGCAATTTTTAAAAATGTAGAAGCATAATTCCAGAATATATCTTTATTTCCTATTTCCATTTATTTAAATGCTTACTTTTTTATCAATTAAAATCTCATTCTATCTCGTTTGTTACAGTGGTCTCTGATGAAAATTGTTTTATAGAAAAAACTACTTTATTTAGGAGTGTTATGTCCCTTTCAGTTACGCGTACCTTTACTCAGTCCAATAAACATCACCACTGCCAAACCAATCCCTAACAAATTGCTTAGGATATCCAGCACACTAACGCTTCGGTGGTAGCTAAAGTTTTGCAAAAGTTCGAGAACAACTGAGAGTGCAAACAGCGCCAGCCCAATGTACGTCGGTTTTATATTAAACCTCAGCAAAAGTATCAGCATGCACACTACAAAATAATAACCACCGTGTATCAGCATATCTACCTGCCAGTAATACTGTTGCAGCACTTTCTGCTCAGGATGAAAATCCGGCCATAAGCACATGGCTACAGTAGCTATAATTGTTATCGCCAGGATCAGGTATTTGTACATTTTTTCTTTTGTCTACAGTCTACAGTCGCCAGTCACCGGTCAAGACAGTTGAATTGTTGAAACGTCTTTTGTCTTTTGTCTTTTGTCTTTTGTCCTTTTAATTATCCTGTCGCCTTTCAGACGCTTTACTTTGCCTTTCAGACGCTCTACTTTGCCTTTCAGACGCTTTACTTTGCTTTTCAGACGCTCTACTTTGCCTTTCAGACGCTCTACTTTGCCTTTCAGACGCTCTACTTTGCCTTTCAGACGCTCTACTTTGCCTTTCAGACACTCTACTTTGCCTTTCAGACGCTCTACTTTGCCTTTCAGACGCTTTACTTTGCCTTTCAGACGCTCTACTTTGCCTTTCAGACGCTATCAATTGTTGAAACGTTGAAACGTTGAACTGTTGAATCGTTGAACTATTAAATCGTTGAAGCGTCGTATATGCCTCTTCAAATTTTCAAATCTCTCAAATCTTCAAATTATCAATTCTCCTGTCGCCTGTCGCCTTTCAGACGCTATCAATTGTTGAAACGTTGAATCGTTAAATTGTTGAAGCGTTGAACTGTTGAAGCGTCGAATGTACCTCTTCAAATTTTCAAATCTCTCAAATCTTCAAATTATCAATTATCCTGTCTCCTTTCAGACGCTATCAATTGTTGAAACGTTGAATCGTTAAATTGTTGAAGCGTTGAACTGTTGAAGCGTCGAATGTACCTCTTCAAATTTTCAAATTTTCAAATCTCTCAAATCTTCAAATTATCAATTATCCTGTCGCCTTTCAGACGCTATCAGTTGTTGAAACGTTGAATTGTTGAACTGTTCAATCCGCTTCTGCCTACTGAATTATTAATTCTTAATTATTAATTGTTAATTGTTAATTGTCAATTAAATAAAGATCGAAGGCCGCACACATTTCCTACAGCCTTCGATCGTCCATTCAAACTAAGCAGTTGGTGCCGGAGCATCAGCATCCGGAGTTGAAGCTTTGTCTTTGCGTCGCACCTGTTTCAGCAATTCGCTAAAAGTATATTCTTTCAGTTTCACAGGGTCGGTAGCCTTAAACAGGATTTTACCAACATTAAAAATTTCTGTTAACTGTTCGAACAATCCATTCAGCAGTCCGGCGTTTTCCTGCACTATTTGCATACGGTTGGTGAGCAATCGGTACTGATCCTCTTTGAGGCCGGTAAGGGTTTCACCTGCTGTACTAAATGTTGCAATCAATTCCTCGCTAAGTCCCTGCACTACCAAAGTTGGTTTGTACTTTTGAATATTAGCATTCACAAGCCTTAAACCATCCAAAGCGCCTTCCAAATCTTTGGCTACACATCCCTGGCGAAGCGTTTTCAGCCCGAAATCAGCAGCCGAAATTTTAAGCTCCTTTTTAGCAAGATCCAGATAACCCGTCAGATAATTAATCGGGGTAATCAGTCCATCCAAAATGCCATACAGCTGTTCGGTGATCAACTTTTTAGCAAGAGTTTCGGTTTCGGGCATCACCAGCTCGGTAGCTGCTTTAAGGTCTGCCTCCAAACCGCTTACATAGTCTCCGTTCATTTTCGGAGTATAACCCGTAAATACAGACAGGTCACGTTTAAAACTCAAGAGTACCAATGCACAAATAATCAGTAACTCTTCATCCTTACAGTTATAACTGCGTTTTACTTTTTCAGTCATAAATAAAAGAATTTAAGATAAATAATAATGGTTAACTATAACTCTTCTCACTCACGACGAAGGGTATGTCTTGCTGTTGAAGCGTTGAATTGTTGAAACGTTAAACTGTTGAATTGTTGAATTGTCTACGGTCTACTGTCTCCAGTCTACGGTCTCCAGTCTACGGTCAATCATTAAATCGTTGTGTTGAATAACTGAATAATTGAGTAATTGTTGAAGCGTTGAACTGTTGAAGCGTTGAACTTGTCTGTGCCTTCCCCTTTGCCTACGCCTGTGCCTTTCAGAACCCGAAACCCAAAACCCGAAACTCGAAACTCAGAACCCGAAACCCGAAACTCAATTGTCAATTACTTTCCAATATCCGCCTGCCCCTCTTGCAGCTCCCATTCTTACGATTAATCCCTTATTTTTTAATGATTTCATTTGCCATTCCACGCCACGCCTTGTGAGCGAAAGTTTATTCATTAATTCGGTTTGTGTAATTTTTGGATTTTGTTTTATTAAATTAAGTATAGTTTCCACAGTAGTTTCCACAGTAGTTTCCACAGTAGTTTCCACAGTAAGAGGATAAGTTGAAATTTTTTGTTCGGTATAGCTAAATTGAGTCAGAAATCCATGTCCCAAATCACTATACTCAAATTTCATAGTTGGATAATCAGCAATAGCATTCCGTATACGTATAAATCCACTTCCGTATTTTTCAATTTCGTTCGTCAGATAAAAAGCCTCCGCTATTAATTTATTACGGGTACTTGCCTGATAACTATCAGTTTTTAAATCTTCAACAGTGATATTACCATATAACCCACTTGGATTAAAAAAACTAATACTATTGTCGTAAATACGAATTTGAATATCAGTAGGACTTTGATAATCCCTATGTACCAATGCATTTACTAATAGCTCCCTGATAGCTTCCAACGGATACTCAGGGATTTCAGTCCGTTGAGTAGTTTTTCCGGTTATTTCGAAAGCAAATTTCAAGTGTCCAACAATTGTTTGCATGGATTCTTCCAACACATCAAACAAATTTCCGTTGATTAATTTATCCGCTATAATCAAACTGGGTGTTTTAAACCTGCCAATATGGACATTGTATCTCAGGTTTTGCTTCGAAAACAAAATCATAGCACCATTCGTAGGTACATCATGCTGAATAAGATTTAGTTTTCTCAACGCTTCGACTGGATGCTGCGGTAACAAGAATCGTTTAACCTGATTTACTTTTAAAATAAATTTCTCTATTTTAGCCGTATCCAAATCTTTTATATGTGCTCCCTGATAAATATATGAATCCCACGAATTCTGCATGGTTTGCATGTACAAATCGCTGATTTCAACAACCGACAATAAATGATTGGCGCTACCAATGCGTTTATAATACCTTCCTCTTGTTGAAACCGGTTTTATCGGAAACTCCATAGTTGAAAGCATAACAACCGTTTTATTATCTACTATATACATTTCGGCATCAGGTATAATTTGAGTAGCAGTCTTGATCTTAACTTCATTTACCCAATTTTGGATAGTTTCCTTACCAATATTAATACCTTTTACTTCGCCATTATCAGCAATACCAATATACACCGTTCCACCCTTAGCATTCGCAAAAGCCACAAGCGTTTCAATCACATCCTCATTGAAAGATGTTTTGAACTCAACATGAAGCCCTTCGCTTGTAGGTAGTAGGGATGCGTTTTGCTGCATTACTTAAAAACTATTGATAGATCTCTACTGAATAATTGAGTAACTGAGTAACTGAGTAACTGAGTAATTGAGTAACTGAGTAATTGTTGAACTGTTGAACTGGGTAATTGAGTAATTGAGTAAGCGATGAACTAACTCAAAACCCGAAACTCAGAACCCGAAACCCGAAACTCAGAACTCGAAACTCAGAACTCACCACTCATCACTTACCCCGAAACCCGAAACTCCTCAATCTTCAGTTCTTCAAATTCTCAATCCCGAAAGCTTTCGGGACAAATTTTCAAATTATGAATTGTCTTGTCTTTTGACTTTTGACCTTAGACTTTAGACCTGTTACGAATTACGCGAATTTTTAGGATAACTTATTAATCATTTCCAAAGCATCAAGTTCAATTTTCGAAAAAGCGAACCATTTCTTTCCTAAATCTTTTAGGGAAGCGCCAATATGATAAACTGTCTTTTTATCTATAATTAGAAATCTATCATGAGACTTATTGAATATTTTAACATCTATCTTTGGATACTGCGTATTAAATTTTAATATATCAAGTTTTAATTGTTCGGAGATGGAAGCGCTGTATATTTCTACGTTAACTCCCACTCTCTTTTTTGAAAGCAAAACAAGTACACTTTTATCAATATAATTATCTATCAATACAATTGATGTTACTGCCGTCTCTACAATATCTGTCACAAACTTATAAGCATCGAATATCTGCCCATCATAGAAAATTCCTTCATTAGGTGGAAGATTTGTTTTAATAAGCATATCAAATTTTTGTTCATGCTCATAAAGAGTTTTATCATGTTGTTGAATTTTCTTTTCAATTTGCTCAAATTGTGCATGAATAGCATAGCCTTTAATTAAATAATTTTTCAAAACCTTATTAGCCCAAATTCGAAACTGTGTGGCGTTTTTCGAATTAACTCTATATCCTATCGATAATATGACATCCAGGTTATAATATTGAGTTTGATACTTTTGGACTCCACTATTACCCATGTGTTCCAAAATGGAACATGTGCTGTTTTCATTTAGTTCCCCGGACTTATAAATATTTGCTAAATGTTTTGTAATAGCAGGTCTTTTGGTACCAAACAACTCAGCTATTTGTTTCTGGGTAAGCCAAACAGTATCTTCTTCATATCTCACTTCTAAAGCTATTTGATGATCTGGTGTCTGATATAAAATTATTTCTCCCAGATTGTCACCTGAATTTTCTTTTATTTTACCCTTCATTTCCTCACAATTAATTGATTTATGATAGCATTTTAAGAGCTCAATTATTACTTCAATTCGTGAAATTCGTTTTAATTCGTGAAATTCGTATTATCTCACCTGGCTTTATACAATGCCACGCCTTTATCCAATATTTCGTTCTGCTTGATATTAAGTGGTCAAATTCGACCACTTTAAAACCGGTATTATTCAACCCGCAACCCAAAACTCAAATCTTCAATTGTTCAATTGTTGAACTGTCTGGTGTCTTTTGACCTTAGACTTTTGACTTTCTCTTGACCGGAGCTGTTGACTTGTGACTGTTGAAGCGTTGAACTTGTCTTTGCCTTCCCCTGTGCCTTCGCCTATGCCTTTCAGAACCCGAAACTCAGAACCCGAAACTCAGAACTCAGAACTCATTTGCCCCTTTATTTGTAATCCTTTTTCAGTTAAACGATAGCGTTGTTTCGGGTGATTGAGCTTGGGAAACTCCGTTGTAATATATCCCTGTTCCAAAGCAGGCTTTAAATAGTTTAAACGAAAATATTCTCTGTCCGACAAGTTCAATCTTTCTCGAATATCAGCAGCCCCCATATAGCTATCAAGTACTGCCAGCAAATTTTGAACTTGCGGGGCAACTTGCGGGGTAGCTTGCGGGGTAACTTGCGGGGTAGCTTCCGCGGTAACTTCCGCGGTAGCTTCCGCGCTGAAATTAGAATGCATTGTTAGCCAGAAAGCATCAGAAAAATTAAAGTCGCAAGTATTATTATTTGCTTTGCAGGCATCCTTGATACGCTGAATGCCCGTACCTGCCTTTTCCATAAAATCTGTGCGTACAAGCAAATCCACAAGCAGCCGGTTTCGCGCCTCACTGCGCTTGCCAAATTCACTTTTAGGGAAAAGCAATTCGCCTTTGTTGTTGATAACAATGCTACTTTTCAGTTTTTCAACAGCAATCATATCGCCCATAAAGTAGTCGAAATGAATAATAGCATTGACTATTGCTTCACGATAAGCAGTCAACGGATACTCAGGAAACTCATCGCGTTCAAGTTTTGTAATTTCGTATCGTACAGGCACTCGCTCGCGCAAATACTCAACAGCAAATTCAATATTACCGACAACTCCCCGGTCTATTACCTTTTTTCTAAAATTTCGACCCGCTCATTGTCATTGAAATGAATGCAGCGAATTTTGGAGCTAATAATATATTTATACGGTTCTTTGGCAAAATAAAGGACTCCCGCATTTGTAAAACCCTCATCAGTAAGCACACGCAAATTTCTGAGTATTTCCTCCCGGGGCAAATTGTTTGATATTCGGGCAAGTCGAAGGTAATAATCAAATTTCTCGTTGTCGAAATCGCGCCAGTCAAAGTTGGCACAAATCTGTTCATCATAACGAATTTTTCCCGATTTAACAGCAAGCGCAAGTATTTCATTGCGTGTCATTTTTTGAGAATTAGCACCCATCCTCATAAAAAATCCAGCCGAACAAGAATAGGGCTTGTTTACACCTTCTTCAACTTTTATCACTAAAATATTATTATTATTTTCAGCGATATTCAATATTATTTGTGGGTCGCAATTATGCGCCAAATCCTGTATTTGAGATTTCAAACGATTGCTGATTTCAATACCCTTTATTTTACCCGCATCAGTAACACCCAGATACAGCCTCCCGCCCGAAGCATTTGCAAAAGCAACCAATTCTTTGGACAAACCCTTGTCCAAAGCCTCCTTAAACTCAACAAACTGCCCTTCACCATGTGTCAAGTCAAATTGCAAATCAGGCGTATCGTTATTCATTCCTTTTTGGTTGTGTATATTTCACTCCGTTCGTTCTTCTGTTGAAACGTTGAATCGTTGAACTGTTGAACTGACGAATTGTTGAATTGTTGAAGCGTTGAAATGTCTACTGTCTACGGTCTCCAGTCTCCAGTCTACGGTCAATCATTAAATCGTTGCGTTGAATAACTGAATAATTGAGTAATTGAATAATCGTTGAACTGTTGAATAATTGAATAATTGCTGAAGCGTTTACTAACTCAGAACCCGAAACTCGAAACCCGAAACTCAGAACTCGAAACCCGAAACCCAAAACTCCTCAATCTTCAAATCTTCAATCCCGAAAGCTTTCGGGACAAATTCTCAAATCATTAACTTCCTTAACTTCAATTCTAACTTCCGGTTCTTCAAATTCTCAATCCCGAAAGCTTTCGGGACAAATTCTCAAATCATTAATTGTCTTGTCTTTCGACTTTAGACATTAGACTTCAGACCTTAGACCTTAGACCTGTTACGAATTATGAATTGTCTTGTCTTTTGACTTTAGACATTAGACTTCAGACCTTAGACCTTAGACCTGTTACGAATTATGAATTGTCTTGTCTTTTGACTTTAGACTTTAGACCTTAGATTTCAGACCTATTATGCATTATGAATTACCTTTCTTGTGTCCGTAGTAATTACCATATCCATAGCTATAGCCACGGTGGTAATAATACTTCGACTGCATATTCACGTCATTGATCACCAGGTAAGGACGTTTCAATGTTTTATCGGCTTTCACATGGTTCAGGAATTCGATATTGCGTTTATCCGAATAATCCATGCGGCACATATAAATGGCTATATCCACCACTCTGTCGATAAGGAAGCTGTCCGACACTGCCCCCACCGGAGCCGTATCAATCACTATATAATCGTATTCGTTGCGCAGTTTTTCCACCATATCATCAAGGCGTTTGCTCATCAGCAATTCGTTAGGATTAGGCGGAATCACCCCACCCGGAATCACATCCAAAGTAGGATAAGCCGCCACATGTTGGATAATGCTGCGGTAGTCGCTCACATGTCCCGAAAGTATTGAGGACATACCCTCTTCACCATCCAGGTTCAAATGTTTCTTCAGCTGTGGTTTGCGCAGGTCGAGTCCCATCAACATTACCTTTTTGCCGGTAAGCGAGAGGCTAATAGCTAAGTTCAGACTCACATACGATTTTCCTTCGCCCGGTTCGGTAGAAGTCACCATCATCACCTTTTGCGAAGGATAGTCCAGTGTAAACTGCAATTTGGTACGCAGCAGGCGGAAAAGTTCAGCATTCGAATCGGTATTCGAAGAGTGATCGATAATCACCTGTCCGGTGTTGTTGTGGCCTAGTTCCGACAGAACAGGCACATCCGACAGTTTCTCCACCTGAGTGCGGTTGCTGATGGTGGTATTGATAAGGTCGCGCAGGAAGATAATCAACAAGGGGAAAGCTAAGCCCAGCAAAAAGAACACGCCCATAATAATTTTCGAACGGGGTCCTGTTTGTTCGGCAGCATCAGGCGTATTCAGCACGCGTCCCTTGGGCACGGTAATGGCCATGGTGAGCGAAGCTTCCTCGCGTTTCTGCAGCAGGAAGAGGTAAAGACTTTCCTTCACCTGTTGCTGGCGTTTAATTTCGATAAACTCACGTTCCTGACGGGGCAGGTCACGTATTTTGGAGACCGCCTGTTGGTTTTGCGAGTCGAGTTCACGTTTTGTAATTTCGAGTCCCTTGCGGCTGTTGGCAATACTTACCTGTATAGAGCGGCGGGCCGAAACAATTTGCTGGTTCATGTTCCGCAATGCAGGATTCTCTTCGGACGAACCACCCGCTACCCTTTCGCGGTTCATCAGCAATTCATTGTATTTCTGTATCACAGCCACCAACCCCACATCGGTAAGTCCCAGGTTAGGAATCAGTGCATACTGGTTGGCGCTCTTCGAAATAAATTCCTCCACAAAGCGGATCAGACTCAACTGGTTTTCCACCAATATGCGTTGTTGATCGAATTCGTTGTTACGTTCCAGATAAATCTTGGCATCCGAGCTGATGTCCGTCATTTGATTCACCTGCTTGTAGTTTTCCACTTCCCCTTCCACATCGCTCAATTCACCCGAAATCAGGCGCAGGCGGTCGTCGATAAAGTTGGCAGTATTCATGGCCGAACGGTTGATTTGCTCAATGGCATCCCGGTTGTAAATGGCCGAAAGGGTGTTCAGAATGTCCTTTCCCATTTGTTCGTTGCTTACACTTAACCCTATATTGATCACATCCACCTGTTTGCTTACTTCGGTAGTGAGTAAGTTAGCGCTGATAGATCGGCCCACAGCATTGGGATTGCTGATGGTAACCGTAATTGCTTTCTGTGGCAGGAACTTCAAACCTTTGCGTAGCGCTATACTGATAGGGCCGGCAGGCGTATTGATCATGGCAGGAAGCTTTTTCACTGTCTGACTGAAGGAACTATCGTTGTATTCCCCTTCGATTGTGTATTGTCCCTCTTCGCGTGCAATTTCGAAGCTCAGTGTTTTTTCCAGCTGCATCAAAGCCATGCTGTCCATTTTTACATAATAAGGCGAAGCGGTGTACAAATCGATGGTACGCAGGAAATCGGTGCTGCTGTAGGTGGTGTGTAGCTCCAATTGATTCACAACACGTTTCATCAATGCCGACGATTTCAGTACTTCATTCTCGTTGTTCACCATCGACAATGAACTCCCGAAGCCCATCACGTCCAGCTGTTTCATCATCGACATCTCGTTCATGGCGCCACTCTTGGACTGATCCACCACCAACAAAGTAGTAGTAAGATGATAAGTATAAGGCTGTGTACGCAAATAGAAAAAGCCAATGACACAAGCAATCAGGATAGAAGCCAATATCCACTTCCAATAAACTATGTATTTTTCATACACTTCACGCAAGTTGATAGGTTTCTCCTGTACGTCATTTTCAAACTGATCGAAGTTATATTCCATAAGAGCGTTTAAATATTTTGTAAATATGTTTTTTTTAGTATACGAATTAATTCGTTTTTAATTCGTTCTTATTAGTGTCTCTACTTCGCTAGCGTCACAATAAGCGATGTGAGCGAAATAAGTGTCCCCACAATAGAGATCGAAAGTGTTTCGGCACTACCAATCTTAGAGGTTCGTGTTTTGGTTTCGTTGGGTTGCACATAAATCACATCATTTTGTTGCAGGTAGAAATAAGGCGAATAAATAAGGTTCTTATCGCGCAAGTCGATACGAATGGACTGACGACCTTCAGGTGTCTGACGTACAAGCAACACATTGTCTCTTCTACCGTAAATAGTAAGATCGCCCGCTGTAGCCAACGCTTCGAGAATGGATATTTTCTCGTTGTTCACAAGGAAAGTGTTGGGACGCGCCACTTCGCCCAATACCGAAATGCTGAAGTTGGCATAACGAATGGAGATAATAGGCTCTTCCTTGATATAACGCGGATAGATCTTAGTTTTAATTAAGTCGGCCAGGGCATTCTTTGTCATTCCATCCACATGCAGCTTGCCAATGATAGGGAAAGTGATATTGCCATCCGTCCCGATCAGGTAATTCTGCAATCCTCCACTGTAGGTGGAAATTGTGGATCTGCTTGGATTATAATCCTGCATACTCATGGTAGGTACCAGGGGCAGATTAAAAGGCATGGCCGCTTCGGCAGTATTGGAGTTCACTGTAATAACGAGTAAATCACCTACTTTCAGCACCGCATCGGGTATGTGCGACGAAACAGTATCAGTTATCACTGCAGCTTTGCCCGCATCCTGCAGGTAAATTACCTTTTGATAAGTATCACAACCCGTGAGCAGTGTAACAGAAAGAAGAAGCGGAAAAAAATTTTTTAGTTTCATAAAAGCATATACTATTTACTTATTTACTATTTAGCTATTGACTGTAGAAGCGTTGAATTGTTGAAGTACAGAATTGTTGAAGCGTTGAATTGTTGAAGTACAGAATTGTTGAAGCGTTGAACTGTTGAATCGTCGAATGTGCCTCTTCGAATTATCAAATTATGAATTATGAATTATCTGTCGTCAGGACATGGACTTTTGTCTCTAGACTTTTGTCTCTAGACTTTTGTCTTATGTCTTTCGTCTTTTGTCTCTATACTTTTGACTTTAGTTTTGCCTTCGCCTGAGCCTTTGCCTTTGCCTGACCCTTCGCACGGCAATGCCCCGTCAGTCACAGAGCGTACTAACTAACTATCTATATTTTAAAAGTTTGATCCCCGTCAATACTAATAACGAAAATCTGAAAATCTAATGCTTACTACAAGCCGAAAAAGTAATCGCGGAGCAGACTACTTTCGGCCTGATACAAAAAAACAGTGTGTACACACAACACTGATATGCTCTATCATCGTCCGGCGAATGTCTTCACCACCTGATCGGTCTTCACACTCACCGTAACGCCCATTTGTTCTATTGTCAATGTAATACGGTTGCCGGAGACTTTTAATACTTTTCCTTTCACATCTCTCATCGGTCCGGCAGCAATCAGTACTTCATCATTTTCTATCATTTCACACTCTAGCCCCCTTGCTCTTTCAAGGAAAGCTTTAATGTGTTCTATTTCGTTCTGTCGTACTATGGCAGGCGCTCCGTTGTAGTACACGATTCGCGCCACGCCTTTAATCTTAACTAATGAACGTAAAACCTCATCAATTGTTCTTACAAAGATATAAGAATTAAACAAAGGCACTTCCACCATCTTTACCCTGTCGGACCAACGCCTTGGGGTCATATGCATAGGCAGGAATACCTCTATGCCCTCCATGTGCAGGCGCTGTTCTACCTGTTTCTCAGCCCTCGAGGCCGTATATAAAAGATACCAGTTCAATGTATTTATATTTTAAATAAACGAATTAATAATCACGAATTAAAACGAATTAACACGAATTAGACACATTATTATAGCTATTTATGAACTACAACCTGCACTTCAATGATATCCCCTTTCTTGCTCCCTCTCCTTTGGGAGAGGGCTGGGGTGAGGTTTAAGGACGAGCGAAGCGGAGGGGTTTTCTTCTTCCTCAGCAATCTCTCAAATCTTCAAATCTCTCAAATCTCTCAAATCTCTCAAATCATCCGGATATGTGATTCGTTTTAATTCGTTTAATTCGTGTCATACACTAAACAAAAAAGCTACCCTTCAAAAAAGACATTCATCTTTCGAAAGGTAGCTTTGTATAAGTATAAAGAATAGCCGTTTGAGCAACAAACCGTTCAACAAACGAAAAGCTATTGCTTTTGATCTTACGGGACTTTGCCTGCAGATACTGTAATTCTGTTATGTAAAACATAAGAGTAAACAAATTCATCATATAATCAACCCTCATCAAACGAATATTAATTATAACCATAATCAAATTCAACCATCTGTCGGCAAATTATCGCGCACCCCTACACCATAGTATGTCAATGCGTTAATAAGATACTAAACAGATCATTCTATAATAAAAAAATAACTAAAAAACAGGTCCAGGCTTCAACAAACCAGCAAATAGAAGTAATATTTTACTTTATTAACCCTTTGTAGAGATTGCAAAGATAGGATAATCTATTAAAAAATCAAACAAAAAATAAAAAAACTATCAATAATATCTATTTTTTATTACAAATGTAAACAAGAAAACAATTTGACAGGCCTTAAAGCCCATTACAATACAGTAGTCCCGTATCATCTTTATTTTATTGTCAAAAGAAATTATTTAACAACAAAACCGAATCAAAACGTCACATACAATCACAAATCACATCAAAACCAATCTCCGGCAGCTACAGCCAACCCCCTTATCCAGAGTTTGGTTACAGCAACTACTCATTTTTCAGCAAAAATACTTCGTCTTCTATAAAAAAGAGTAGCCCGTGTTGCTATAAGTCCTGCATTGACTTTAGTACAAGAAAACAATACAGCGCCAGCAAAATTCAAACAGCGTCCTACCATCTTATTTACGAACATCTTATAAGTTTCCGGATGCTTTAGGCTTACGCTATTACATCATTATTACAAAAATGCTGTCGGCTCCAACACATCAATACAGTAACCCCGCTATGTAAATATTCATAAACTACTGTAACTAACCAACCCACTTATACCGTGAAATAATTCAATTTTTGTATCTTTGCAAGTTATAAAAAATCCGATATTTTGACGACGAAAACCAACAATACAGAGAACGCAGCCGAGCAGGTAGAAGTAATAGGCGCACGCGTACACAACCTCAAAAACATAGATGTAACGATTCCCCGCAATGCCCTGACTGTGATTACAGGCTTAAGCGGTAGCGGAAAATCATCCCTTGCCTTCGACACCATCTTTGCCGAAGGACAACGCCGCTACATCGAAACCTTTTCGGCCTATGCCCGTAGCTTCCTTGGCAACATGGAACGACCCGATGTGGATAAAATCACCGGACTCAGCCCTGTGATCTCCATCGATCAGAAAACAACAAACAAAAATCCACGCTCAACCGTAGGTACTACCACCGAAGTGTATGATTATTTTCGTTTGCTGTATGCCCGCGCCGGCATTGCTTATTCCTACGTCACAGGCGAGAAAATGGTAAAATATTCCGAAGATCAGATTGTAGATTTGGTACTCAAAGAATATGAAGGTAAAAAAACTTACCTGCTCGCTCCGCTGGTTCGTGGTCGTAAAGGCCATTACAAGGAACTGTTCGAACAGATTCGGAAAAAAGGATACCTCCACGTGCGCATCGATGGCGAAATACGCGAAATTACCCACGGATTAAAAATAGATCGCTATAAAATCCACGATATCGAAGTGGTCATCGACAAACTGCTTGTAAGCGCCAAGGACCGCCAGCGCCTGAAACAATCGATGCAAAAAGCAATGCAGCAGGGAAATGGCATTGTTATGATCATTGAAAAAGACAAGGAACAGGCCCGCTTCTTCAGTAAAATGCTTATGTGTCCTACCAGTGGCATATCCTACGACGAACCGGCTCCTCATAATTTTTCCTTCAACTCACCGCATGGCGCTTGCCCGCATTGCAAGGGATTAGGAGTTGTGAATAAGATCGATATGGATAAAATTATTCCGGATCGCAACCTGAGTATTTACAACGGAGCCATTGCACCACTTGGCAAACACAAAAGCACTACAATATTCTGGCAGATTGAAGCCATACTCGAAAAGTACGACTGCACACTTAAAACAGCGGTAGTCGATATTCCCGAAGAAGCAATTGATGAGATTATGAACGGCACCGACGAACGTTTACAAATCAAAAATCAATCGATAGGCACCAGCTATTTCCTCAGCTACGATGGCATACTGCGCTATATCGAAATGCAGGCAGAAGATTCGGCTTCGGCCACCGAACAGAAATGGGCCAATCAATATTCTAAAGAAATAAAATGCCCTGATTGCAAAGGCACTAAACTCAAAACAGAATCGCTGCATTACCGCATCCACGACAAGAATATAGCCGAATTATCGGCCATGGACATCTCGGCACTTTCGGAATGGGTCAACAAAGTGGAGCCCTTCCTCACCGACAAGCAACGTACTATTGCCGGTGAGATACTGAAAGAAATACGTACACGCCTTCAGTTTTTGCTCGATGTGGGGCTTAATTACCTCTCGTTGAACCGCAGCTCGCAATCTCTATCGGGTGGCGAGAGCCAGCGCATCCGCCTTGCCACACAAATTGGTTCTCAATTGGTAAATGTGCTCTATATACTCGATGAACCAAGTATCGGATTGCACCAGAGAGACAATGAACGACTGATAAAATCGCTCAAACAATTGCGCGACATTGGTAACTCTGTGATTGTAGTGGAACATGACAAGGACATGATGCTGGCAGCCGATTATGTGGTAGACATGGGTCCTCACGCCGGACGATTGGGCGGCGAAGTCGTTTTTTCGGGAACACCCGACGAAATGATGCAGGCCGATACGCTTACTTCGGCTTATCTGAACGGCAAAAAGCGCATCGAGATTCCTGAAAAATTACGTCCCGGCAATGGTTTAACTTTAAGTATCAAAGGAGCACGCGGCAATAACCTTAAAAACATCGATGTTACTTTCCCACTGGGGAAAATGATTTGTATCACAGGTGTTTCGGGAAGCGGAAAATCGACGCTTATCAATGAAACACTGCAACCTATCCTCAGTCAGCACTTCTACAGATCGCTCAAAGATCCGCTGGAATACGATAGCTTCGAAGGAATTGACAACATTGACAAAGTGGTGGAAGTGGATCAGTCGCCCATCGGACGTACACCACGTTCGAACCCTGCTACCTATACCGGCGTGTTTTCCGACATCAGAAATGTGTTTGTTACCTTGCCCGAAGCCAAAATACGTGGTTATAAACCGGGACGTTTCTCTTTCAATACTGCCGGTGGCCGCTGCGAACAGTGC
Organism: uncultured Paludibacter sp.; assembly: GCA_963678465.1. Lineage (GTDB taxonomy): Bacteria > Bacteroidota > Bacteroidia > Bacteroidales > Paludibacteraceae > Paludibacter. The sequence goes on along the minus strand of OY782858.1, from coordinate 688,107 downwards.
AGTGGTAACGGATACAAGACAATAGAAATGAACTTCCTGCCAACGGTGCATGTGAACTGCGAAAGTTGCAATGGCAAACGTTACAACAAGGAAACACTCGAAGTGCGTTTCAAGGGAAAATCAATTGCCGATGTGCTGGATATGACAATCAATCAGGCCATGGAATTCTTCGAGAATCAACCTTCCATTCTGCACAAGATCAAAACATTGCAGGCTGTAGGGTTGGGCTACATTAAACTCGGACAGTCGAGTACCACACTATCGGGTGGCGAAAGTCAACGGGTGAAGCTGGCTACCGAACTATCCAAACGAGATACAGGCAAAACCCTCTATATACTTGACGAGCCAACCACCGGCCTGCATTTCGAAGACATACGGGTACTTATGGGCGTGCTGAACAAGCTTGTAAAAAAAGGAAATACTGTCATTATTATTGAACACAATATGGATGTTGTAAAAACAGCCGATTACATTATAGATATAGGTCCTGAAGGCGGATCGGCAGGAGGACAAATTGTATGTACAGGAACGCCACAGGAAGTGGCAGCAACTCCGGCCAGCGAGACCGGACGCTTCCTGAAACATGAACTTGTATAATTATGAATATATTTTGTATCTTTGAAGACTGAATTAACACCTGAATAATATGCCAGCATTACTTAAAACCCTTCTCTACGGCGCTAGTGTCTTTGTCATTTTCACAACAGTGGCCGTGGCGCTTAAACTGATAACCAACAAAACGGGTGATCCGGAGGCCTATTTTGGCTTGATGACCAACAACGATTTGATGATAGGATTGGTGGTGGCAGTGGCTGTTACTATTTCGCACGAACGCAAAAAGAAACTCAGATAATCATTTTTGCATTTTTATTTTCTATAAAAATATTCTTATCAGTGACTGATACTTTTAAATATATAATACATTTTTTGCTGGGCGAAGATCTTTCGCCCGAAATCGTTAAGCAGGTCGGATATACTTCGGACGAAAATGAGTTCGGAAACTATAAACTGGTGATTCAACCTTCCGGCTTTTTCGACAAGGATGTTTATGCCACCCCGGCATCTCTTCCTTCGCTGCCACTTAAAATATGGGAGGAAACGCCCATTCTTTTCGGAGAACCAACGGTGGAAAACACCGAAATCACAAGAATATTAAAAGCCGACTTAGTAGCAAGCACCTATTTCCTTATTTCGAGGTATGAGGAGATGGTATCCAAAAATATAAGAGACGATCATGGACGCTTTCCCGGTAAAGCATCCTTGCCTTATCGCGCCGGCTTTATCGACCGTCCGCTTGTGGATGAATACGGACGCCTGTTGCGTCAGCAACTTAGGGAAACAGGAATTGAAGTACCCGAACCACCTAAACAAATTAAAAAAGTTTACATTACGCACGATGTAGACCATATTGCGCATTTCAGGGATGTGAAAGGCCTGCTCGGAGGCCTTATCCGTAGCCTTAAACGGCCGAAAGAAGGACCGAAAGCCATGAAAAGTTTCTTTGGCGGACTCCGTTTCGACCCCTGGTATACTTTCCCTTTTCTTTTCAATATCGACACTGAATTGCGGACTAAACTGACGCCTGAACGTTGCGAAATAGTGACCTTTATCCGTTCTGGCGGAAGTAAATACAAACAGGATAAACCGGCAGCCAATCTTATTCACCCCGATTACAAAAATCTTTTCAGGTATTGTAAACGAAAAAATATAAGTCTTGGGCTACATGCGAGTTATGAAGTGGGAATTCATCCTTATTACATTACCGATGAAAAAAACAAACTCGAAAGACTATCGAAAACGCAGATAAACTACAACCGTAACCATTACCTCGCCAGCCGTGAACCAATGGACATGCTTAGCCTCATTGCCGCAGGCATTACGGATGATTTTACAATGGGATATGCCGATATGGCCGGATTCCGTTTAGGCACCTGCCGACCGGTGAAATACATCGACCTGAAAAACATGCAGGTAACTTCACTCACGCTGCATTCGTTGCCTGTAATGGATCGCACACTCAGCGACAAAAGATATATGTATATGAATGCACACGATGCTTTTCAGTATTGTACGCAGCTTATCGACAATGTGGAACAGTACAATGGCGAAATAGCGCTGCTGTGGCACAACAATACTGTTGAAAAAAATGCAGACAACTATCATCGCAAACTTTACCGTGACATATTAAAGTATTTGCACGACAAATGAAAAAACGCATCATCATTTCCGTTTCGAGCGATTTATGTACCGATCAGCGGGTACTTAAAGTTTCAAAAACATGCTTTGAGAATGGATTTGATGTGTTACTCATAGGACGTAAACTAAAGAATAGTTTGCCATTCGAAGCTCCATTTCCGCACAAAAGATGGCGTTTATGTTTCAACAGTTCCTTTGCTTTTTATGCAGAACTCAATATCCGATTGTTCTTTTATTTGCTTTTCAGCAAAGCTGATATCTTGCTGGCCAACGATACTGACACTTTAGCGGCTAATTTTCTTGCTGCAAAGTTAAGAAAGAAGAAGTTAGTCTTCGATGCGCACGAGCTTTTCCCCGAAGTTCCTGAACTTACCAACCGCCCAACCGTAAAAAAGGCATGGACAAAAATTGAAGATATCCTTTTTCCTTACCTTCAGCATTCGTACACAGTGTGCAATTCAATTGCCGCTTACTACAATCATAAGTACAACATCAACATGAAGGTAGTGCGCAATGTTCCGTACTACCGCCCTGCCCAAACTCAGAAAAAACAAAGTCAGAACATAAAAACAATTCTTTATCAGGGAGCAATCAATACAGGCAGAGGACTCGAATGGGTGATCGATGCAATGCCATATGTAAAAGACGCTCAATTGCTGATTATCGGATCGGGCGATATTAAAACTCAACTTGAGGAGAAATTAAAAGCCATGCAACTGACCGACAAAATTAGATTCGAAGATAAAATGAAGCCCGAAGCTTTGCTTTCGTACACACGGCAGGCAGATCTCGGATTATGTCTGCTCGAAAACAAAGGCCTCAGCTATTACTACGCCCTTCCCAACCGCATTTTCGATTATATCAATGCAGGAATTCCTGTGTTAGCTACCCGGTTTCCCGAAATCGAAGCCATTGTCGACACCTATCAAACCGGCGTATTGATTGACAATTACGAGCCCGAATACCTTGCTCAAACCATCAACGAAATGATGGAGCACCCCTACTCTACCGAACATTTTCAGTCGCTTGCTTCAAAATTTTGTTGGGAAAACGAGGAGAAAATACTGCTTGACATCATCCGGAGTTAGTAGCAAACCATTGATAAGTACTGACTAATGTACAATTCACAATTTTCAATTTTCAATTTTCAATTTAACAAAAAGAATTTATAGAGTAAATTACAGAATTATTGATGCTACATTATATTACACTCAATACTTACTTTTGCATGCGGCGTTAACGCAAGCCTGTTTTTAATTCACTTTTCGCATGCGACGTTAACGCAAGCCTGTTTTCAATTCACTTCTCGTTTGCGGCGCTAACGCAAGCCCGAATCAAATTCATTTCTTGTTTGCGGCGATAACGCAAGCCCGAATCAAACTCATTTCTTGTTTTCGGCGCTAACGCAAGCCTGTTTTCAATTCACTTCTCGCTTGCGGCGCTAACGCAAGCCCGAATCAAATTCATTTCTTGTTTGCGGCGATAACGCAAGCCCGAATCAAACTCATTTCTTGTTTTCGGCGCTAACGCAAGCCTGTTTTCAATTCACTTCTCGCTTGCGGCGCTAACGCAAACTTCTCCAAAACAAATTTCACATGATTGAATCATATAGAATTTAAAAACCCGAAAATCAAAGTAAAATTGATTTTCGGGTTTTTTCTATGTTTATTTATTCAGCTTCTGTTTTCCGGCTTCGAGCCAGTCGATAAAGTTTTGCGGATTTTCATCGAACCCAAACGATTTATTCAGCGGATTTCCCTTGTTATCGAGGATCACATAAAAAGGCTGAGCATTGGAACCGAACTTAATCCTTTGCAGGTAGCTCCACTTGTCACCTATTGATTTGATCGAACGGGTGCGTCCGTTTTCTTCTACTTCGAAAGGTTTTGCAAGCGCTGTTTTATCATCTACAAAAACAGAAATCAAAACAAAATCATTTTCCAATAAATTTTTCACTTTAGGGTCAGTCCATACCGAAGCTTCCATTTTACGACAATTAACACAACCAAAACCTGTAAAATCGAGCACTACAGGCAAACCTTTCTGAGCAGCGTAAGCCATACCAAGGTCATAATCGGTAAAAGCCGGATGTACTTCGTCGTCGTACAGATTAAAGTCCTGCGTGTAAAGCGGAGGCGAAAATGCACTGACAGCTTTCAGCGGCGCACCCCACAAGCCCGGAACCATATACACGGCAAAGGCAAGTGATACGATGGCCAGAAATGTACCCAACACTGAACTGTGTTTTGTTTCGCTATCGTGTGGAAAGCGGATTTTGCCTAAGAGATAGAATCCCAACAAAGTAAAAATAACTATCCACAAAGCAAGGAATACTTCACGGTCCAGTATGCGCCATCCGTAGGCAAGGTCGGCAACAGAAAGGAACTTCAGCGCCAAAGCAAGTTCGAGAAATGCAAGTACTACCTTCACTGTATTCAACCAACCTCCTGAACGTGGCAATGCCTTGAGCATTGTAGGGAAAAAGGCAAAGAAAGTGAACGGAATGGCCAACGCCACCGCAAAACCAAGCATCCCAATGGCCGGCGCCAACAATGATCCCGTTGCCGAAACTTCGACAAGCAAAGTACCAATAATAGGACCTGTACACGAAAATGACACCAACACCAAGGTAAAGGCCATAAACAAAATGCTCAGGAATCCGGCTGTGGAATCGGCTTTTGCATCAAGCTTTGTCGACCACGAAGCCGGCAATGTGATTTCGAAAGCTCCGAAAAACGAGATGGCAAACACAAGCAGCATGGCAAAGAAAATAAGATTGAACACTGCATTTGTCGACATGCTGTTCAGCGCACTTGCACCAAAAATAAGTGTGATCAGAATACCCAGTGCAACATATATAAACACGATGGCAAGCCCATACAGAAAAGCATCCCTGCGTCCCCGCGCTTTATTGTCCGAGCGTTTGAGAAAGAAACTTACTGTCATTGGAATGATAGGCCACACACAAGGCGTAAACAAAGCCAGAAAACCTCCGGCAAGTCCGGCCAGGAAAATAAGCCAAAGTGCCGTTTGTCCTGACGATCCTTCTGTAGCGCCAAAAGCTTTGAGTTGATCAATCACTGGTGTCCAGTAGTCAGCATTTCCGGCGTCAACAGTTGTAGTAATGGCAACACTATCCGTCGGGAGGCTATCAGCAGCAGCAGGCGTTACTGTATTCTGTGCCCCTTCAATTGCTTTTTCGCCCAACACAAAATTCTCCTGCATGGGTGGCGTACAACTTTCGTCGTTACAACTCATGAATTCTACATAACCCTTTACACTGAATTTCGAACCTTTTGCAAAACTTATCTTCTGCACAAAAATAGCTTCGTTGGCATACCAGCTAAGTTTCATATCGAAGTTCGGATCGTAAACTTCCCTGAGTTTCGACATACCCTTCATTTTCCCTTCCATTTTTGCATTCTGTATACTTTCGAATACAAAGCTGGTGGGTCGTGGTCCATCATTAGGAATGTCCATTCCATACAAATGCCAACCTTCCTCGATGCTGGCTTTAAAAACCAGATCGGCAGTGGTTTCACTTGTTGTTTTTAATTCGAACTTCCATTTTACAGGATCGTAAATTTGTGAAAAAGAAGCCAATGAAACCAAAACGGCCATCAGCAAAAGCATAAATTTCTTATTCATCTGTCTATAATTTATTTTTTAATTGTCAGATGGAACTCGCACACAAACATCTCTTTGTGTGTAAAAGTTTGTTTGTCGTACTCGTTTCATATGTAAATAATTATTTTTTTAGTTGTCACATGAAACTCTTCAGTATAAAACAAGACCTATTTCATCTTATTTTTTTCAAAACTACACAAAGAACATTAACACATGAATGTTTGTTCATTTGAATTCATGATTATTAATACCTGTTTAGATAATAAAAGCCGGCAAAAATAATCAGTACAACCTACTATCCTCTTTTGTTCACTCAGTTTTGAGCTAATACTCCAACTATCTTGTAAGCATAAACTTAAAGCTAACCCCAAAATTGGTGGACGAAACCGGGAAAGTTGTAGAAATAAGTGGCGTACTCATTTGCCGGTCGAAAAACATTTGAATATTCACCTTCGAGCTGAACACATAATCGGCCATAATTTTAAGAGAGATCAGTTTATTGCCACTCGAAGCCTGAGTCAGGTTTTCGTCAATTTTACGCAGGAGCGATTTTATGTCTTTGTAGGACACATCGGCATTCAGCTTCAGGTCGTTTTTAACGCGCGATTGCTGATTGTTTTTCAGTTTCAAAATTACATCAAAGTCTTTCAAAACATAGCCAATGCCGAGTGTAAACTCATCGGTTGCACTTTCTATCAACTGTGTGCTCGACAGGTTAAGCGCCAACGTTCGTTGTTTTCCATATTTCAAAGTTGTGGTCATGCTGTTTTTGAGCACTGCATTGATACCAATCAGCGGGCTGAATTGCTCGGTGAGCGAAACCGATGAAATATCGTAGGGCGAAGACGGTATCGGATTGTTGGATTGTACATCGCGTACATAACCTAGGGCGTTGTTGTTATCCTCGTCCATAGCTACCCAGGTAGAAAATGAAGTATAATTACCAATGCTGTACCTACAAGTGTAGGCATGCATCAGACTGATGGACCTGAAATTATCTTTCACCCACTGAATGCGTGATAAGCCATCGTAATTCATGCGCCAGTTGGGTAAAACACTCAGAATTGAAGTAGGAAACGGATTTGTATCTACCGTATTTACATCCCTGCCTGTGTAGGCAGCAAGGAATGCCGGAATCAATACATCGGTGGAATTCAGATTATATTTTCCCAGTTTCTCGTCAAAAAGTTCACCGCCAACTGTTGGTAGTTCGGTAAAAAATCCTGTTTTCGGATATCTCGTGTCTTTCATTCTTGCGTTTAACCGATTGGCAATCACCTGCCGGTTGGCAAGGAAATTATCGAACACTTCTGATGCATAATTTTCGTCGGCTGTACCGGTTCTCATAAATGCAGTTCTGACAGCGATTTGGGTACTGTTGTAGCTGCCGTTAAAAGTTTGTGGCATACCATCAAACATGTACTGAATCGTCGTATTATTGGCTGTATAACGTTTGGCATTCAAATCAATTTTCAGTCCCGGTATTGGCTCAAGCGTTGCTTTGATATCCAAATCGGAAGTGAAAGCTGTGGACGCAGGGTTTACAATTGAATCGCTTTTATACAACCAGTCATTGTCCAACGCATTCTGAATTGTATTATCATCAAAAAAGCCGAATGTAAATCCATATCCGGGAGCAGAAACACCATTCACATCTTTTGTTTGCCCAAGGAAACCGGCTTCGGGCTTAAAGCCGGGCAACACCATACTATTGGACTTCCGATAGGTAATTGAAGCCCTGCGAACCATCATCAGAAAACGGGTACTAAAATCGACCACCGTTCTGCCTGCACTCTGCAAGTTCGGATCGAGGGTAGCTATGCTGATGCTGGCACTGTCGGCAGCATTTCTGGATGTCAATTCAATGGTGGTCGGACTTATTGATTTATAGTTGACAGCCATTGGCCTCCCTTTTTTATCCAACACGGTAATGGCCAGTTTTTCACTTCCAAGTCTGTGATTGATCGTGATTTTTTTATCTTCTTCCAGTGTCACTGATTGCTTAAAGTTCTTAGGCTGAAATTTCTGCACACCTCCTCTTTGCATACTGGCATTGTACTTCCGGTTTACTTCCTTGAGATATTTAGATTTGTTGTAAAGCGATTCGAAATTCAATTGTCCATCGCCCGACCAGGTGCCCATAGTTGTTGCCACATTGCCTACATCAACGGATCCGATGAGTTTGGCCGACCGATTCCAGTTATAGTTAGAATTATAAGATGCATTGGCAGTTATCCAGTCGAAAACAGGAATTTTGTTGATAGGTAAATTCCATGAGGCGGAAAACACCTGCTGATAAGCATAGGGATTTCCAAGTTTACGTATTTGCGACCATACCGAATCGCGCCATTCTGCATAATGTTCCTTACCAATTTCGGGTGTATAGTAAGGTTCGTCGATGTTGGCATTCATGGCCGTTTGAAAACTGAAGTGAAGTGATTTTGTCAAATCGTATTTGATATCAAAATTCCGGTTCCACATAAAGTCTTTGCTGAAATTCATTTCAAAATTATTCGCCATTTGGGGTTGCAGCAAATCCCGGAGCTTCACCTGCGAAAACTGACGATTCATATCGGTATTGAAGCTCAACGACGATGGCAGATAATTGAAGTTCATATCCGAAAGGATTTTAAATGCCGGTTTCTTAAGTGATTTCACATTTTTAAACGGCTCTACCGGTTGCGGACTGAATGAAAAGTTGTAGTTCACAGCAGCTCGTTCCTGTTTTTCGAGGTTCTTTTCCACTTCGGCGCTCGTTTGTACACGTTCGCTGTAGGAATAAGTAAAAGTAAGATTGGCAGGATCGTAGAATTGCGGTTTCTTGCTTTTGATATTCACTTTTGCCGAAGTTATATTAAAACTTTTAGATGTGCTTACCGTTTGCGACGACATAATAAGCGTATCTCTGTCCTGTTTATTCTGGAGATTGGACAAGGCATCCGAAAGTAACACATCTTCGTCCAGCGGATTGTATTTGGGTGTTAATGTTTCGTTGGTGTACGAGAAATAAGCCGGCAACTGAATTTTTGCTTTTTCGGGAAGAAAACGTCCCAATTCCATACTTGTAGAAAAATTCATTTGATATAAATCGTCGGTACGACGGTCCATAACATTGCTTTCAATGCTACCGTAACCTGAAGTTTCGACCCTCCCGGACACATTTACCTGACCAATATCCGATAAGCCCAGGGCCAGGTTACCCATAGCAGCCCAACCTCCATCTTCGTCAAACTCCGACATGCGAAGCTCGTTCACCCATATTTCGCCTGATTTTACTTCTCCACTCACATTGCGGACACCAATCATTATATTCTCAACATTCGAGATGCTTGGATTACCCACTACCCTGATTTTATTTTTTCCCTTGTCGTAAAAAGGAATAAGATCCGAAATATAAGAACCATCTTGTTTCGACTTATTACGCAAAAGTTTTGCATCGGTAAGTACTGAAAACGGAAAGTCGAACATATTTTCGGCTGGCCACACCGTTTCGCGGTTGGCATCCGATTCCGACGAATAACGTCCCTCCGGTGTAAGCTTTAACGGAATTTCGTATTCATAATAATTATTCGTCAAATCGGACCCTAAACGAATAAAACACGAAAGCTCATAATCGTTCAGCGCACGAATATCGGCCGGAAGTCTTTCGGCATGTACAAACATCTGAAGGCGTTTGTACTGACGCATATCATAGCTCGTTTTTTTGTATACTGCACGGGCATCTTCAGAAGCAAGGTTAGTTACTTTCATTACCATCGATTGCTCGTTCAATTGCAGAATCTGTGACTGACCGGGATCCACTTCGCGCGTAACGCCGGGAGGCAAAACGTAGTTTACAGGTGTTTTTTCTGTGTTTTCTTCTATATTAATGGCCTGCACATCCAGTTCGCCCGACGAAACAGGTAATTTTCCAACCGGATAAAGATCTTTTGTGTACGAACGCCATTCACCTCTTACCAAATCGAGCGTGGCAAAACGCAAGTGTGTTTCTTTTTCGAAACCGGTCATGAACATACGCATAAAACGTATGGATTTGAAATTTCTAATGCTTCCGATCCTATCGCTAAATTCGCGAACGGGTATTTTAAACTGATACCAGGTAACATCCTCTGATGTTCCATTTTTCAAATCGACAGTAGATGTGTAACTATCTGTGATGTGATTACGGCCAATTACCATTGAATCGCGTTTGATCGCAACCTTGTACTGAAAATATTTTTCGTATTCGTTCAGGGTATTATCGCCGTTCACATCTTCAATATCAGGCAACGATGTAGCTGTAGTAGTGTAATCTTCAGTAATATTGCTTGCATCGGGTGAGTTTCCTTCGGTTCCGTTATAACGTTTGTAACGCGTAATAATGTCGGCTTCGGCATCGTCGTACTCAGAAGATTTATAAAAACGGTAGTTATCGCCTGCAGGGTCGTTCAGCGGCGAGAACTTATCATTTTCCATGCGCTGACGTGCAGTTCCGTTTACTTTTGCTTTTACTTTCTCCACATAGTCGCTATAAGTTGGAAACTTAAACTCATCCTCGGTGGACAGACCATTTAAGCCCACATCCTGTACAAGACGTGAACCCGGCGTATTATCAAAAGCCGTTACTGTGGATTGAGTTTTCGGAACGCGACCCCAAACTGTGGTTTCTGTTTTTGATTCAGATTTATCCACAGGCAGTCCATGTTCGAAAAATTTCTTTCCATCTTTAAGTATATCTTCACTGATATCGCCAAGATTGAAATACAGTTCACCTCCTTTGTCGACACCGTTTTTATCATAAATAAACGGATCCATCATCCAAAACTCGATGTATTCGATGTTCGAAGTTTCGAAATCAGTCACATCCAGTTTACGCATAATTCCACCCCAACGTTTCTCTGGATTGGTGAGATAACCGTTTTCGTCCATTCCATCCACATCGAGGTTATAAGGTCCACGTTCGGTAGGAAAATAAGATAAATTCATCACCGTAAGAATGGATGGATTGTAGGAAAGATAGCTTTTATTCGGGAAAACTTCCTTGATAAGTACATCGCGCGTGTAATGGTTCGATTGGGATGCTTCATTATTTCTGAGGTTTACCGGCGTTGTACGTCCCGGATTCTTCGAATTCAATATCTGATCCACATAATACCAGGCAAATAAGGCACGGTTTTTACCATATTCAGTAGTAGTAAGTTTGGCTTCCGGAAAAAGCGCATCCGGATCCGAATTATACGGCGTTGAAGCAAGGTACCAGCTGGAGGGATAATGTAAATCGATGGATGTTTTTGTCGATTCAAAATCGTCGATATAGGCCAAACCCTTCGAACCCACAACATTTGAATGTCCCGGAATTAACTGCGCAAACTCAGCATTCAATGCTATAGTCGATGGTTTAGTTGCATTTACAAACGGCAGTTTATCAAGCAAATTGGTAAGCCACTGCGATTCGCCTCGCCAGGACGTATTCAGACCCCAAATTGTATTCGAAATAGGTTCGTTTCCTGTGTTTACTTTTTTTGTCAATGGTGTTTCCGACAAGTGCATTATTGTACCACCGATGCTGAAATCCTTGTTGAACTGATACTCCATATGCGTACCAACCAACGATTTACGTTGCATACTAAACATCGACTGATTTTCAAGTTTTACATCGATATTTGTCCCTGATTCGAGAATAGACTGGTTAAGAATGGAAACTGAACCCATTGTATAGTCCACCGTATAATCAACATTTTCCACAAGGGTGGCGCCACCGGCAGTTACCGTCACCGATCCCCGCGGAACATTCATAGCATTGAGCCTTATTTCCGAACCACTTGACGATTTATATTCGCCAACTAAGCTGAATTTGTTCTTATCGCTTAATTCCTGTGCTACCACGAGGGTAGAATCATACAATTCCTGAAAAACATATTTATCGGCAATGGCATCGTTTCCAATGGCCTCACGCAGATGCGATCCAAAAGGCTCAAGTACAGGGAAAATAATTCTGCCTGCCGACGACAATACGGTTACTCCTTCCACATAATCGAATTTCCCATCCGGATTTAGGTTGTTTTTCACATCAAGCCTATCCACATTCATTACTCTCAGTAATAATTTATTCTTCACATTACCTTCAGTAAGATACTGCATATTAGTTCCTACCGAATCGTTTCGGTACACTACATTGAGGACGAACTTCTCACTCTGTATTTGCATGGCGCCAAGATAGTACACATTCTTCATCATCAAATCCCACAAAGCCAGCTGAGGCGATTGCGCAGTACTTTTCAGCAACTTAACAATCAATGCATCAGGTATATTTACTGCATCTGTCGAAAATTCACCGACCTGATACACAATACCTCCCTGCGTGTACTCGTAGGCTACTCCCAACACTTCGTCAGGATTCAGTTGCGATTTTAACGAGATAGTACCCAGCTCTTTGTTCAGCGTATACTCCGATGGATCGAGCTTGCGGGCACTCTCAATTTTCTCATAATCCTCACCGCCCACGATATTATTTCCGTAAGTTTCGGATAACTTAGCATTGGACTGCTGAATATTTCGCACATCCGCAATCTGTTTTATATCTTCGTAAAGATTATTTGCTTTGTTCTGAGGTAAATCTCTGGTTGCAGTCTTTCGCCAAAGTGCAGTATTGTCAATGCGCTTAGCTTCACCCAAATCCATAAAAGCAATAATGTTACGCGATTGATCGTAATTGGCTCTTTTATTTGTAATCCACACCTCCACACGATTGATGGTCACTCCTGAGGAAACAAAAGGAAGATTACTTAACGAACTTTCGTAGGTTTCGCGGAAATAATGTCCAAGGAAAAAGTGACGGTTTTCGTCGTAATTATCAGCTTTCACTTCAAATTCGGTAGTTTGTACGCCCCCCTTCGAACTCACGGTTTTTGTTTCCGATTCCTGTTGCGAAGCAATGGCCGAAACACTTAATTTTCCGAACTGCAAATCTGTTTTCACTCCAAAAAGAGCTGTGCTACCACTAATGAGCGAACTATTCAGCGGCATACTTACATTCCCTGCCTGTATATTTTTAATAATATCATCTTCCTTACCCTTGTAAGCAAGTTTTACCATTTTTTGGTCGAAATCGAAAGTAGATTCTGTGTTGTAGTTCAATCCAAACGAAACCTTATCGCCCACCGAAGCAGTTACATTCATCTGAATTTTCATATCAAACTCAGGCGTGGTATTACTCCGCATGGCTTCGGTATATGCCGGATTATCAACTTTATTGTGTTTAGCTCCAAACACAAGCTCGGCCGAACCCTGTGTTTTCACCTGCAAACCTCCGGGACCGAACACCTTATCGGCAGGCCCTAAACTGAATTTCATATCCGAAACTGAAAACTTATCTTCGTTGTCGACAGTTGCAGATGCATTTTTCTCTTTCCAGTAGTTTTGAATTTCTTTTTGAGCTGAATAGTTTCTGTACTCCTCGCCTGTCATCAGGTACGGAGTTGCAATTTCCATATTACCTGCATAAGTTTTGAAAATATAATTCCCCGATTTCGCATCATATTCCACTACCGATTTTATGTTCGAAGGCACGCTGTTGTCCATTGGATAAACATTAGTAAGCTCATCGTAAGTATCCTGCTTATATTTTTTTATTTTAAAATCGGAAGTGGTATCAGTTGGAGTTTCAGTAACAGCAATTTGTTGAGGCTCAGCATTGGTAAGTTGAACGGTATTTACCAATGCATATGCTGAGCTGAAAACAACTATGAGTAAAACAATAAGTGCTGATACTTTAGGGAGTTTTATCATAAATAATTTTGACTTCGATTGATGATTTGTAAAGGTGTAAGTTTAAGAAAAAGACCGTTTTGTTTCTCTAAGTTTTATGTATAAAAAAAATAAGCAATTGATTCATCTCATTTTCAAATTTTCAAATCTCAAAATTTTCAAATCACAAGGCCTACATCATTTTAAGCGCCATTTTTATCAACTGCTCCACTCTTAAATGAGGTTCCGATTTGAGAATCTGATCCACTGTTTTTTGTGAAGCAGCAGCAGCAAAACCCAACATCACAAGCGCTGAAACAGCCTCTTCCTTCAGTTCGTTATTGGCAGCAAAAACAGGACTCATGCTCTGACCCGGAGTTAAAGCAATCTTCTGAATTTTGTCTTTCAAATCCACAATAATGCGTTGAGCCGTCTTGCTTCCGATACCTTTTATAGCGTTGAGTGCCACAACATTTCCGGTAGCTATCATTTCCTGAATTTCCTGCGTTGAATACGACGACATGATCATTCGCGCCGTATTGGCACCAATCCCCGATACCGAAATAAGCAACAAAAACAACTGTCGTTCGGCCTGATTCATAAAACCATATAGCAGATGAGCATCTTCGCGAATGGCTTCGTAAACATAGAGTTTAGCATTCGTTTTTCCTCCAAGCGCCGAAAAAGTTGGCAAAGTAATATGAATACAATAACCTATCCCTCCGGTTTCCAACACTACATAAGCGGGATTAAGCTCAGTGGGCTCACCCTTAATATAATCAAACATTAAATTTTAGTTTTTTAATTTATAACTTGCAAATGTACAGATTTTTTGTAACTCTTACAATAAGAGCAAACCCGAATACAATATGCACATATGACCGACTTGAATAACGTTTCGGAGTTATAAAAAGTACAATTCAAAAGTTAAAAGGAGTGAAAAAGTAGATTTTTAATGCTTTTGGTATAAATTTCTTTTTAAACAATCATCTATATTTGCTGTTATTATAATAAAAACAATCAATTAACAATTAATAATTATGAAACAAATTCTTGTCACGCTTGCCATATGGATAGTTTCTACACTGTCTGTATTTGCACAATTTCAGGTACCTGCATTGCCTTACAAATACAATGCGCTGGAACCTTACATTGATAGCACTACGATGTTTATCCATCTCAACAATCATCATGCGGCCTATGTAGCCAACCTGAACAAAGCGCTTGAGAAATACCCAGATTTACAGAAGAAAAGTATCACTAATCTATTGGCAAGTATCAACACATTACCTGCCGACATCCAAACAGCGGTAAGAAATAACGGAGGCGGCCACTACAACCACAGTTTGTTCTGGAAAACTCTTGCTCCGGCCGGAAGTGCGCCGATGTCGCCCGAACTTGAAGCCATTATCGTCAAAAATTTCGGAAGTGTGGAAGTACTTAAAACAGAATTTGAAAAGGCGGCATTGGCTCGTTTTGGTTCGGGCTGGGCATGGGTCATCAAAGATGAAGCCGGCAAGCTTAAAATAGTAACCACTCCCAATCAGGACAATACAATGATGTCGGTTATCAACGTCAAAGGCAAACCTGTACTAATGCTTGATATTTGGGAACACGCTTATTATCTGAAATATCAGTCGAAACGTGCTGCCTATGTAAAAGCATTTTGGGAAATTGTAAACTGGAAAGAAGTTGAAAGACTTATAAATGAGAAATAAACAAACTCTTTTTATTCTCAGATAAATAAACAGAGCGATGCCTGAAATTATTTTTTCAGCATCGCTCTGTTTTTATGTACTTATTACCTACAAAGCAACATCAACAGCTCAGATAACACAAAAAAAGTTCTTCTTCCATAGGAAAAAGAACTTTTTTTAGTGCGCAGAATGAGACTCGAACTCACACACCGTAACCGGCACTACCCCCTCAAAGTAGCGTGTCTACCAATTTCACCATCTGCGCAAATCAATATGAGGGAAAAAACTTTATTGTGCCCAAAACAGGACTCGAACCTGCACAGCCTTGCGGCCACTAGTCCCTGAAACTAGCGTGTCTACCAATTTCACCATTTGGGCAAATGGTAATTCTGTTGTAGAGAGAAAAAAAGCGAAACACGTCCGTTTCGCTTTTTTTTAAATTTCCAAGAGCGAAAAACGGGACTTCCCGATAAATAATCGGGATAAACTTCTTCGTCCCTTTATTTTAGTTTCGCATCTTTTGCTTGAGCGAAAAACGGGACTCGAACCCGCGACCCCGACCTTGGCAAGGTCGTGCTCTACCAACTGAGCTATTTTCGCAATTATTTTTTTTTGTTTTTAAAATGAAATCGTTATTTCATCTCTTTTGCAATTGCGGTGCAAAGATAGTTTCTTTTTGAGAATTTACAAATATTTCAGCCCGAAAAATGTAGGTTTTCTTAGTTTTTCTCAGAACAAATCACACTACACAATTGATTTTCTTTCATTTATTCCTTCAAAAGAAATATAACGTAAAATAATTTAGTCCACCAAAAGCTGCATTATACTTCAACTTTTACTAATTTTGCACTCCATAAGGCATAAAACATGAACGAACTAAGCAAAACCGACAACAAAACGATTACTTCAATCAACGCAAAATTCAAAAAAGCACTCAGCGACTTCAGACTTATCGAGGACAACGACCATATCCTCATTGGGCTTTCGGGGGGTAAAGATTCACTTGCTTTAGTTGAATTGCTAGGCAACAGGATGAAGGTTTTTGTTCCTCGTTTTAAGGTGTCGGCCGTACACATTTCTGTTGAAAATACGCCATACATTTCTGATCTCGAATACCTCGATACTTTTTGCAAAAATTTTGGTATCGATTTCGTACATCGCACTACCCGCTTCGAAACTTCCGACGACACATCTAAATCATTCTGTTTCCTCTGCTCGTGGCAGCGCCGAAAAGCATTGTTCAAAGTGGCAGAAGAATTGAATTGCAATAAAATTGCTCTGGGTCATCATCTGGACGACATTACCGAAACCCTGCTTATGAACCTGATATTTCAGGGTTCATTTGGTTCGATGCCTCCAATGCTAAAAATGGAGAAATTCGACATGACAATTATTCGTCCCCTGGCATTGATTTCGGAAAAAGAGCTGAAAGAGTTGGAACGGATAAGAGCTTACACCAAACAAATAAAAAATTGTCCATACGAAAAAGATTCATCGCGAAGAGATGCAAAACAACTGATGCATGAACTTGAAAAACTAAATCCGGATGTACGACAAAGCATGTGGAATGCCATGCAAAATATAAAATCAGAATACTTACCTCAGAACCAATCGAAATCGAAAAAAAAGTCTTCTTAAAAACACGGTCTTCATGAAAATATTTCTAACAATCACTTTACTTGTCATATCCAATGTATTTATGACATTTGCATGGTATGGGCATCTGAAATTGCGCGAATTTAAATGGTTCGAATCCCTTCCCATTATTGCTATCATCCTTATAAGTTGGGGAATTGCCTTTTTTGAGTACATCTTTCAGGTCCCTGCGAACAGGATTGGTTTCCGCGAAAATGGAGGACCGTTTACGCTCCTTCAACTAAAAGTAATTCAGGAAGTGATCACACTCATTGTCTTCACTGTTTTCTCAACAATGGCCTTTAAAAATGAGACTTTTCGATGGAATCATTTTATTGGATTTATTTTTCTGGTGCTCGCTGTTTATTTCATTTTTAAAAAGTAAGAACAAATAATCGTTAATATCTAAGAACAAATAAGACATTAAAAGCATTTTAAAAACTTTTAATGTCTTATTTTAGTTATCTTTGTACGCTAATTTATTTTTTTATGAGAAAAATTTCAATTCTGACATTTGCAATTATATTGAGCTTACTCACTGCTTTTAAAGCACTTGCCATACCTGCATCACCTTATCCTGTAAAAATAACCCAGCCAGATGGCACCGAAATAACCGTTCAACTACGTGGAGATGAGTTTTTTAATTACAAAACCACCACCGATGGATATTTATTGGTTCGCGACCAGAAAGGATTTCTTAATTACGGAACGTTGGAACCAGATGGAACTATCAGGAACAGTGGTTTCAGGGCCAAAGAATTGAATAAAAGAACAGCTCGTGAAAAAAAGTTTCTCAATAACATACCTCAGAATACTGAAATAAGAAAAACTACGTCTTCGAAAAGAGCTGCGAGAATAGCTGCAGTTAATAGTTCTGCCACAGCTCAAAAAGCATATCCTCTGACAGGAAGTCCAAAATCGCTCGTTATATTGGTCAATTTTTCGGACAAAAGCTTTGTGACAGCAAATCCTCAGGCTTCCTTCAGTAATTTATTAAATCAGGAGGGTTACAGTGCCAATGGAGGAACCGGTTCGGCGCGCGATTACTTCAGAGATGCATCAAACGGCGCTTTCGCTCCAAACTTCGATGTGGTAGGCCCTTTCACGCTACCTAACGATATGAAATATTATGGCGAAAACGTATCCGAAGAAGATAGAAATCCACGCCAAATGGTTATTGATGCCTGTACGAAAGCGAATGAAGCTGGTGTTGATTTCACTCAGTACGACACCGACAATGATGGATTTATCGACAATATATTTGTATACTATGCCGGCAACAACGAAGCCGAAGGCGGACCAGACAATACAATCTGGCCTCATCGTTGGGCATTGGCCAACACCAACACAAAATTCGACGATAAAATAGTTTCCGACTATGCTTGTACCTCCGAGTTACGTGGCAGTGCAGGAAGCAGCATGTGCGGTATCGGAACTTTTTGCCACGAATTCGGCCATGTGCTTGGTTTGCCCGATTACTATGCTACCGATAACGCTACCCATCACACACTTTTATCATGGAACATCATGGATTCCGGAGCTTATCTTAACGCTGGGCGCACACCGCCGACCTATTCGGCCTACGATCGCTTTTACCTGAACTGGTTGATCCCAATAGAGCTTAAAACAGCTCAACAGGTTACGATTGAGCCATTAATCACAAGTAATAAAGCATATATTATTACGCAGTATGGCAATCATAATATGAATGGTGCCAATCCCAAACCTACCGAATTCTTCACTCTCGAAAATCGTCAGAAAACGGGCTGGGACAGCTATTTACCCGGGCATGGACTGCTGATTACAAGAATTAATTACAGTGAAAATTCATGGTATTCAAACACTCCTAACAACAACCCCAATGCTATGGGCGTTGACATCATCGAAGCAGATGGACTGACATCTCAATCGAACCTGGCTGGCGATGCCTTTCCGGGAACAAACAATGTAAGGTCATACAATCCTACCTTGCGGTATGGAGTGGTTATCAACAAACCAATCACTTTTATTAAAGAAGAAAATGGTATTATTAACTTCCGTTTTATGGGTGGAGGAAAAGTTCCGACAATCGAAACATTTAATACCCTTGGATTATTTAACACCGTACAGGGAACACCTTCTGAGCCTCAGATACTCAAAGTATACGGTAAAGTATTAGAGGATAGCATTAAAATCTCATTTGCGAACAACATCAATTTCGAGATGAAAACAAGTACCGAACCCGATAATAAATGGAGAAGGTACATAGCCCTGGCCGCCATCGATTCGCTGGTCGACACTACTTATGTTCAAATAAGATACAACCCTGTGTATGCTTCATTTTCTGACACACACAACGAAACAATCATCCTGTCGTCGAAAAATACCGAAACCCTGAGAACACTTGTTTATGGAAAATCAACGCGTCCGGTATATGTAGTTCCTCCAGTGGCCAACGAAGCGTTGGATGTAACGCTGGGAAGTTATGTTGCCAACTGGAATGACGTTTACGATGCATCAGGCTATTATCTGACCGTCTACAGTGTTTCCGAAGGCACATCAACCCGCAAACAAGGATTTAAAAACGGCCTTGTTGCTCCAAATGACTGGAAAATTTCAGCCGAAGCCATAACATCATCGACAAATTACAGCGGAGATTCTATTCCTGCCATCCAGTTTAAATACTCAGGGAATTATATCCAAACCGAAGAATACTATCTGCCCGTTACAGAATTTTCGTTTTTTGCCAAATCGATGGCCGAAGACAATGGTAATCTGGCTATTGAAGCCTGGAACGGAACGAAATGGAATGTAGTAAACAATGTAGCTGTAACTTCTGCCCTTGCGGGCATAAATACTTTTAATTTCTCAACAGAAGATAATTATACCCGTTTCAGAATCACTTTCACAAAAAATACGGGCTATGCTGTTGTGGACGATGTGAATGCCACTTACCCGAAAAACGTAGACTATATCATTACAAATAAATGGCTGAAAGCCACATCGGATACAGTCATCAATCTTATTTCAAACCGATACCATTATTACAAAGTAAAAGCAAGCGACAGAACCCTCGACAATGCCAATGTACTAAAATACGAGAATATAACTGATTTCTCGAACATTGTAGAAGTGAAAACTCTCGAAGACAAGGATATAAATTCATTGCGTACACTTGTACAAACAGACGGATCGGTAAAAGTAATTTTAGCCGACACCGAAAATCCAATCATCGTTTTCAATGCTTTAGGACAGAAGATCACAGAGATTGTACCTGATGCAAATATTGTAACCGTAAAAGGCTTAATTCGCAACAAGGTATACATTTTCAAAGCGGGCAAGCGAAGATCCAAAGTGATTTTATAATCTCAAATTCGATACACAGAACTTTCCGTCATAGACTTACGAAGCCCATCGACGGAAAGTTTTTTTTAATACTTATATCAACTTCTCAAACGATCTTACTCTCAATTGTAAATCGTAAATTATTAAATTGCACATTAATTATATGCTATCAGCTGACGGACTTACAGTCGAATTCAACGGACAAACCCTTTTCAAAGACATTTCATTTGTTATCAACGAAAAAGACCGTATCGCCCTTATGGGAAAGAACGGAGCAGGGAAATCAACTTTACTAAAGATATTATCGGGCTTGCGCGAGCCCAGCAAAGGTAAAGTTTCATATCCCAAGGATACGGTAATCGCCTATTTACCTCAACACTTGCTTACCGAAGATAAAAAAACGGTATTCGAAGAAACGGCACAAGCTTTTTCGGCGATACACGACATGGAAAAAGAAATCGAAGCCCTCAACGAAGAATTAACTACACGCACTGATTACGAGTCGGATAGTTATATGGAACTTATTGAAAGAGTGTCGGCTTTGAGCGAACAGTTTTATAGTATTGAAGAAATTAACTACGATGCAGACATTGAAAAAACATTGCTGGGCCTGGGCTTTTCGAGGGAAGATTTCAACCGTAATACTTCTGAATTCAGTGGCGGTTGGCGCATGCGCATCGAATTAGCAAAAATACTGCTCCGTCGACCCGATGTTATTCTGCTTGACGAACCAACAAATCATCTTGATATTGAATCTATTCAATGGCTCGAAGAATTCCTTATCAATGCAGCAAAGGCTGTTGTTGTTATTTCGCACGACCGTGCTTTTGTCGACAACATCACCACCCGAACCATTGAAGTTACAATGGGGCGCATCTACGACTATAAAGCTAAGTACTCGCACTACCTTGAGTTACGCAAAGAACGACGCGAACAGCAACAAAAGCAGTACGAAGAACAACAGAAAATGATTGCCGAAACTACTGAATTTATCGAACGCTTCAAAGGTACTTACTCAAAAACACTGCAAGTACAATCGAGGGTAAAAATGCTCGAGAAAATAGTCCCTGTCGAAGTTGACGAGGAAGATAGTTCACGCCTGAGGCTGAAATTTCCTCCGGCTCCGCGCTCGGGAAATTATCCGGTAAGCGCCGAAAACGCAGGTAAATGCTATGGCGAAAAACGGATCTTCGGCAATGCCAACTTTATGATAGAAAGAGGCGAAAAAATCGCTTTTGTCGGTAAAAATGGGGAAGGTAAGTCTACACTTGTAAAAGCAATAATGGGCGAAATTGAGCATGAAGGTAAAGTTACCCTCGGACACAACGTAAAAATAGGCTATTTTGCTCAAAACCAGGCTTCATTACTCGATGAAAACCTTACTGTATACCAAACCATCGACGATATTGCCGTGGGAGATATCCGTACAAAAATCAAAGACTTGCTCGGTGCATTTATGTTCGGTGGCGACGATTCGTTCAAGAAAGTAAAAGTACTCTCGGGTGGAGAAAAAACACGACTTGCACTTCTGAAACTGTTGCTCGAACCTGTGAACCTGCTGATTCTAGATGAACCAACCAATCATTTGGACATGAAAACAAAGGACATACTTAAACAGGCGCTGATCGATTTTGATGGAACTTTAATTGTAGTTTCACACGATCGTGATTTTCTTGATGGCCTGATCAATAAAATATTCGAATTTGGAAACCAAAGGGTAACCGAACATCTCGAAGATATTTACGGTTTTCTTGCCAAAAAGAACATGGAGCATCTGCGCGAAATAGAACGAAAGTAAATGCTGTATTCCGGGAACATAACAGTGCATTTAGGTATAGGAGAATTGGTTTTCATGCCAAATAGTTAGCTGAACTGACAGTGAAATATTCCCTGCAAAACTGCAGTATCCGGCAGACAGAAAAAGGTCTTAGTTGTTTAAGTTTTACAGTTTCATTATTTTATCAAAATATTTAGGTAATTTTGTTGACAGTATTTTTTAAACATTAAAAATGTCTTCGAAATTCCGTGCTTACATATTTTCTTTCATCTGCATTTGCTTTGTTGGCTGTTCGCTTTTGCCCAACGAGCTTAAAGTGGCGGAAGAAATGATGGAAACATCACCCGATTCAGCGCTTATGGTACTGAAGATGCTTAGCCCGATTCAGCTGATTAACCCTGCTGACAAGGCACTCTATGCTTTACTTCTAAGCCAGGCCTACGACAAAACAGACAGCCTCTTGACCTCCGACTCACTTATTTCTATTGCCACAAAATACTATGATGCAAAGGAACCTGTACGCGCCGGGTACGCCTGGCTCTACGCGGCCCGATGTGCTAAAAACAGAAACAACGCGGAAGTGCAGGCCAATGCTTTATTGAAAGCACAGGAATATGCCGAAATGACCGATTGCTATAAGCTACAGGGACTTATATATTGCGATAAAGCCGATATGTATCAGTCGCAAAAGCAAATGGACAGCATGATCATCCACAACAAAAAAGGATTTTATGCTTTTTTGAAAGCCAACGACACCTATAATGCAGTGCTTACAGCCATTAGTGTCGGACAGGGCTATTCTTCAACAATGCAACCCGACAGCGCGACGAAGTATTTCTCTACAGCCGAAAAATATGCTAAACCACTGAACGACACTTTGCTAACAGCAACCATCTACAAGGGCTTTGGCAACAATGCCTATTATCAGAAAAACTACAGTCAGGCGCTTTATTTCTTCCGAAAGGCGCCATTAACAAACAACGATGTGTACGATTATAACAAATGGTACCTGATCAGCTATATCTTCGAAGCTATGAATCAGCTTGATTCGGCCAAATACTATCTGAACAAAGTAAAACCACTTGATTTTACTGCAGTAAACTATTATTCTCTCTGGTTAAAAATCAGCGAAAAGGAAAGGAATTATTCTAAATCAATGTATTTTGCTAAAAAACTGATTACTACGAAAGACTCGGTTTACGATTACAAGTTAAAAAACAGCTTTGCCGGTCTCGAAAAAAAATATCATTACGAAAACCTGAAGGTAGCAAACAAAAGCCTTATTATAAAAAACAAGCAAAAAGGTATTATTATTCTTGTCACTTTGTTGCTGGTCAGTATTCTTATCATTATATTTATTAACTGGAAGCTCCGTGTCAACAAACGCCAATTAATTACCCAACAAGAGCTGAACGAAAAAGAAAAAGCACTTCTCGAAAAAGCAAACGAAAACAACACCCTTCTTCAACAACAGTCGCGCATGCAGCTCATCTTGCTTCAGAGCGTGGAGCAATACCGTTCAGAAACGATTAAGGGCAAAATTGGGGTAACCGATAAAAAATCAGCTCCCACCATCGATAAAATTGAAGAAGAAATTATTACTTATATTGACAGTGCCTACAAAAACTTTTCGAAACGCGTGGCCAAAGCCTACCCTCATCTCACCCAACGCGATATTTTTATTTGTTGTATGCTCCTTGCCGGTTTTGACACAGGAATGATTGCCACTTTACTTAACGTCAGAAATGAGTCTATCAATATTCACCGAAGCCGGCTGCGCAAAAAATTATTACTCGATAATTCAAGTAACCTCATGGAATTTCTCCGTCATTTTTGAGCTTTTGAGAGCCCAAAACAGCGCAAAATTTCAATGTATATAAAAAAACATTTTCTGGATTTTTAAATACCTGTTTTTCAGATATTTAATTTCACGTGATTTTGGCGATGTATATATGAAATAAAATGAGTTTTGTGCAGAATTCAAAGATTTTTTTATTCCTTTGTAACGAATTCAGGTTCACTTTTTGAACTTTGAAATTTACATGTAACACATAAAAAAATCGACAACATGAACTACAAATTTAAAACAGCTGAAAGCAAAAATTCTTTCGAGTTATTTCAAAGCGGACATTTCTGCAGTTTAGGAAGTACAGTACTAACAGCTGAAGGTTCGGACCAACAAGGCACCACAGGCGATCCTGATGTTGTGATTCCTCCTAAAAAATAAGAATTACCTTTCTCACTTTCATTCGTCACAAAAACATAACTTTAGAATAATTTCTTCCCGACATATATTCTAAAAAAAGAAATACCTTATAATCTATCTGTTTGTTTATTGCAATGCCCGTAAAAGTAAGCATAATGCTTCTTTTACGGGCTATTTTTTATAAACCGGATGGGTTATTATTTTATCTGAATTTACAATTCAATGTGATTTTCGGCACAATAGGAAGAACGAACAAAAGGTCCGCTCTCAGCAAATCTGAATCCTTTTTGAAGAGCAATTTGCTTGTATTCTGCAAATTTATCAGGATGAATATATTCTGTCACCTGAATGTTATTTCGCGAAGGCTGCATATATTGTCCGATGGTGATAATGCTGCAACCATGCGCCAACGCATCGTCCAACAATTGCAACACCTCCTCTTCCGTTTCACCCAGACCAAGCATAATACCTGTTTTGGCTTTCAGGCCTTTCGAAGCAATATATGCCAATACTTTCAGACTTGTATCGTATTTTGCCTTTGTGCGTATTTGTGGTGTCAATCGGCGAACGGTTTCCAGATTGTGCGAAATGATATTTGGTTTTTCGTCGATGATTTTATCAATCAGATCCTCATGCCCATCAAAGTCAGGAATCAAAACCTCTAAGGTAGTCGCAGGATTTACACTTTTTACCGCCCTGATTGTTTCAGCCCAATGATTGGCCCCATGATCTTTCAGGTCGTCGCGATCCACCGATGTAATAACAGCATGTTTCAGTCCCATTAATCGAATGGATTCAGCCACTTTACGGGGTTCATCAGCATCTAGTGGCAACGGGCGCCCGGTAATGGTGTTACAAAACTTGCAGGCACGCGTACAAATATCGCCGGCTATCATCAATGTCGCCGTTCCCTTGCTCCAACATTCGCTCTGATTAGGACAACGGCCACTCTGGCAAATGGTGTGAAGTCCGCGTTCTTTAATTACCTGGCTAACATTTGAAAAGTTAGATTCACTGTATAATTTGGTTCTTAACCATTCTGGCTTTCGAATATATGTCATGATTTTATTTTTTTATTCTACAAAGATAATTATAAACCCCCGTTTGCTCAACTTATTTCGGAAATAGAGCAACAGACAAAAGTTTTAGTTTAATACATTTTAAAGACCTTTTGTTTGTTTCTTTAATTATTTTTAGTTTTATATGCAATTAATTTACAAAAATGCACAAAATAATGATAATCAAAAAATCAAACAATTGATATTCAATAAAATAATTAAAGAATTATTTCTTTAATTCAAAATAAAAGCAGTATATTTGCATTGAAATTTATTAGAGAAAAATTTCTTTAATTATTCCATTTGCAATGACAATACAATAAAAAACTATTGCAGAGCAGAGAACAGCGATCCAAACATACAATTTTTCAGATACTTCAAAATAAATTTGTTATGAAAGAAATTAAATTCAGTCTTGTATACCGCGACATGTGGCAATCCTCAGGTAAATATGTACCACGCAAGGATCAATTAGAAAAAATTGCACCTGTCATTATTGAGATGGGATGTTTTGCACGCGTCGAAACTAATGGAGGTGCATCGGAGCAGGTAAATTTGCTGTTTGGCGAAAACCCAAACGATGCGGTACGCACATTTACAAAGCCATTCAACGATGCAGGCATTCAAACCCATATGCTCGACCGTGGACTTAATGGAATACGCATGAATCCGGTGCCTGCCGATGTGCGTGAACTTATGTACAAAGTAAAAAAAGCACAGGGCGTTGATATTACGCGTATTTTCTGCGGACTGAATGATGTTCGCAACATTATTCCGTCCATTCAATACGCCAAAGCAGCCGGTATGATACCTCAGGCTACTATGTGTATCACTTATTCGGATGTACATACAGCTGAATACTATATAAATATGTCGGAACAGCTGATTGCTGCCGGTGCTGAGGAAATCTGTCTGAAAGATATGGCCGGCATCGGACGTCCCGTGATGCTTGGAAAAATTGTAAAAGCCATAAAAACTTCACATCCGGACATTATTGTACAATACCACGGACATTCAGGACCCGGATTTTCAGTTGCATCTATGCTCGAAGTTGCCAAAGCAGGCATTGATTATCTTGATGTTGCAATGGAACCACTTTCGTGGGGAATGGTTCATCCTGACGTAATAACCATTCAGGCCATGTTGAAAGATGCAGGTTTTAAAGTACCGGAAATCAACATGAAAGCCTATATGGAAGCACGTAGACTAACACAAAGTTTTGTCGACGATTTTCTGGGATATTTTATCGACGACCGCAACAAGTTCATGACTTCACTCCTTGTAGGATGCGGTTTGCCGGGCGGTATGATGGGATCGTTGATGGCCGACCTCAAAGGTGTACACATGGGTATTAACACCACCCTTAAAAACAATGGAAAAAAAGAACTCAGCACCGACGAACTGCTGGTAATGCTTTTCGACGAAGTAAAATACATATGGCCTAAGCTCGGCAATCCACCATTGGTAACGCCATTCAGTCAGTATGTAAAAAATATTGCCCTGATGAATGTTATGTTTATGCTAAAAGGCGAACCCCGCTGGAGCATGATTGACAAAAATTCATGGGATATGATACTTGGCAAAGCCGGAAAACTACCCGGAACACTCGCTCCCGAAATCGTTGAACTGGCAAAGAAAAACAACTATGAGTTTTTCGAAGGCAATCCGCAGGATAATTATCCAAATGAATTGGACCACTTTATTGCCCAAATGAAAGAAAACAACTGGGAAAGAGGCAAAGACGACGAAGAACTGTTTGAATTTGCAATGCACGAAAAACAATACCGCGATTACAAATCGGGTGAAGCTAAAAAACGTTTCGATGCAGAGTTGGAAGCAGCAATTAAAGAAAAGTATTCGAAAATGAATGTAGCCGTGCCCGATATCCGCACCCTGAAATATCCAAATGCCGAACCACTTGAAGCACCAGCTACAGGACGTGTGTTTTGGGAACTCGATTTCGAAGAAAAATCGAAAGAACCTGTTCATGGTAAACTCGTAAAAGAGAAAGAAGCTGTCTGTGCGCTTCAAACCCGATACGGAATTGAACAAATCAACAGTTTTTGCAATGGTAGAATTGTAGGCATCGAAAGAAAACAAGGCGAAATGGTACGCAAAGGAGATGTAATTGCTTACATCGAACAAAACTAAAT
Source organism: uncultured Paludibacter sp. (assembly GCA_963678465.1). Taxonomy (GTDB): domain Bacteria; phylum Bacteroidota; class Bacteroidia; order Bacteroidales; family Paludibacteraceae; genus Paludibacter. Next base: position 660,709 of record OY782858.1, on the reverse strand, counting down.
TTCTTTTCCATTAAAATTGAACCCGTTTGCTCTTCCGGCGAACGGGTTTTTTCATACCCGGTTCATTGATTTTTCATTACTTTGGGCGCTCGAAATTCTGGCACATTTTATGTTACATTTAACAAAAAACAAATCTTATGAAAAAGGTCAGAGTTACGTCCGTTTTATTATTGATAATATTATCAATAAGCCTGATGTCGTTTTCATTTCATCGTAAAGTGAAAAACATTGATCCATACGACATCAAAAAAATAAGTCTTCGTTGCGACTCCCTGCTCCTGTTGCCCGGAAGCGAACATAAAATTGGCTTTGTGGTGTTCACCGCCGATAATCAGGTGTTCAAAACATCAGGTTTTTCGAAAGGCAACCTGCGATGGAAAAACTTCAATATCGACATTCAAAATGGCCGCTTCAAAAACGGTACAATCACTATCGATAAACCGGCAACCGAACGCCTGCCTTTTGTAGCCCTCAGCGTCAGCCCAAAGCATCAACCCGAAAAAATCTTCAACGACACTTTATGGTTGAATTACGAAAAAGAAATCAAGGTATTTCCTACTCAATCATTCAAAAAAATCCCCGGAACAAAGCTGAAGTTCGGCTTACAGGTAACCTACGATAATTATAAACAACAATTTTTCACAAGCAATAAAGCGCTTAAAAAGGTACTGCCCGACTACGAAATCATTACAAAAGGCGGACGACAAGAAAACGGCGAATTTATTGCAAGCAATGATATTTTCGACAACCCCGACCATACCCCCGGTTTCCTGATCCAATTAAAGACCGACACCAACGTTTACGATATCCTTGATTTTCAGTTTGACTACAAAGAAAATTACAAATATTATGCATCGGGAAATTCAGGGATATTCGGTTCAAGTGGATTCAGTGGTTCTACAGGTTCTACAGGAGAACATGGCAGAGCAGGCCAGGATGGAGAACATGGATCGGACGGTTACCCCGGCGACGACATTGATGTTTTTGCCGATGCCTACTATGATTCTATTGTTCAGAGTCCCCTGATAAAGGTTTTTGTCGAAAACTTAAGAACGAAAAAACAACAGCATTATTTAATTCATCCACAAGGTGGAAGTATAGCCATCAAGGCATCAGGAGGTAGTGGAGGTTCGGGCGGTGATGGTGGCCGTGGTGGAAATGGCGGGAATGGTTACACCGGTGAGTTTTATACCGAATATATCAAAGAAACGATCATAAAAAAAGATACAGCCGGAAAGGATATCAAAGAGGAAATAACGAAACAAATTACCAAACAAAAACCCGGTGGCGATGGCGGACATGGCGGTCCGGGAGGATATGGTGGTGCAGGAGGTCATGGTGGCGACGGTGGATATGTAATTGTTTATTACACCCCTGCTACCAGCCAGTATTTAGATTTAATAAAAATATTTGTGGACGGTGGTAGCGGAGGTTCCGGCGGAGATGGTGGATATGGTGGAAGCGGCGGAAGTGGTGGAAGCGGACGTCCTTCGGGTAGAAACGGCGGTAACGGCATGAACGGTATGGATGGTCCTTCGGGCTATAATGGTTCGAGAGGTAGGGTTGAATATAAACCTACTGACACAATACCATGGTAGAAGAAACAAGTAGTTAAGAAATATGGCGTATGGCTTCGTTTTCAGTTATGTATTACGAATTGATTACAAAAGGACTGTTTAGCTGAATTTCACAAGCTATAAACAGTTAATGGAATAATTTATCATGCAAAATATGCATTTAATAAAAAAACATGATTACTTTTGTGGCGTTTTGTGATAGTCAATATTACTTTTAAACATACAACAATACTACCCCCTAATGAAAAAACGATTTGTGTTTTTTTGTTTATTCATTTTTGTACTACAAGTTCATGCCCAGGACTCATTAATTGTACAAACAGACAGCATTATTATTACTGAAGAAATCAACCTCCAACAGAAGGATTCAGACGCTTTAGTTCTTGTAGAAGCCGAAAAAACTGATTCGGGCGAACAGGCTCTTTTGCCTTCGCACTACTTATTTACACAGCGATGGCTATGGGGCGAAAATGGTTTGATGCGTAATTTTGATACTTTCAGCCTGAGCATGGAGGCAAGAGATCGCGAAATGGAAATTCGCGACAAGATGAACCAGATACACCGGATTGCCGGGTATGTTTCGCTTGCTGGCATGATAGGTTCCGGAATTACAGGACAAATGAGTTCGAAAGGTAACGAAAAGGCAAAAGACCTACACGAGACATTTACAGGTGTTACCAACTTTACTTATTTTGGCAGTCTGGCTTTTGCCTTGTTTTCGCCTCCTCCGATGCGAAACAGAACAACGGGATTTACAAAGCTAAATATACACCGGACTTTAGCAATCGTTCATGTAACAAGCATGTTAGCCACCAATATACTTTCCGGAATGTTAGAAAACAATTCATCCTTAGTTCCTTATCACCGAATTGCAGCCATCACAGCGTTTTCGAGCTTATTTGTGGCAACAGTGGTTATTAAACTCTAAAAAAATTACGCTATGGATTTTCTTCAAATTCTTTGGGATGTGGCAATTTATCTGAGTTTGGCCGGATTGGTGATTTTAATCATTTCATTATTGACGGGCTTAAGGGTAATTAAACCCAAACCAAAATTGCATTTACATAAAAAACTAAGCATTACAGCTTTTATATTAGTAATGATACATGCTGTAGTCATGATTTATTTTTATTTTTTCACTTAATTAGAAGCAATATGAAAAAGGCATTATTAACAATTATTGCTGTTGTAGCAATAAGTTTTGTAGCGAAAGCCGATCCTGCTAAAAAAGTAAATTTAGCTTATGAGAATGGTAATCTTAAAATTGAAGCCATCCATAAAGTAAAGGATGTAACAACACATTACATCGACCTGATCACAATCAAGGCCAATGGCAAAGAAATAAAAACCATCAAGCCCCAAAAGCAAACCTCAACACAGTCCGAAGTTGTAGAAGTTTCATTGCCCGGTCTGGCCAAAGGCACTAAAATTGAAGTGACTACCCGCTGTAACGAATTTGGTAAAAAATCGGCTACTCTGGTATTGTAAGGTGTTATTCAACGATTGAAAGATTGGATACCGGAGCTTTACCTACTCTCAGTTATCAAGCTGCTTTTCAAGCACAAGCAGTCTTTCAATTGTTGTTTATTTTATCATTTTTCAGATCCCGCTTGCTATTGCTCCAATACTACCCTGTTGTTATTATTGATACAGCGGGGAGAAGGAGGATTTTCGGGAATTTTGAGCACTCTATACAATCTATTATTAAAAAGCAGAACTTCGTTTTTTAAAAGGGAGACTTTGCCGGGTGAAAAAGAGAACAGGCGTCTTATAAAATAATATGCCTATAAAAACTACTATTTTTTTCATTCGTATTCTTCTGAATAAATATTCAAATCCGCACTAAGTCCTTTTTTTCGACACTGCCGACAGAACAAGTCAAAAGCCTGATGTTTTTACCCGAACAGCGCTTTTTCAATCAAAAACCAGCCAAAACACTGATTGAACTGCATTTATAAAATACTGAACTGCTACAGTAAGGATCAACACCCTCGTTTTTCAATATTATTTTCACATAATTCAATATTGTTTTTAGAGAAAACGTATCCGTACTGCGACAGTTCAATATTGTTTTTGGAGAAAACGTATCCGTACTGCGACAGTTCAATATTGTTTTTAGAGAAAACGTATCCGTACTGCGACAGTTCAATATTGTTCTTAGAAAAAACGTATCCGTACTGCGGCAGTTCAATATTGTTTTTGGAGAAAACGTATCCGTACTGCGGCAGTTCAATATTGTTTTTGGAGAAAACATATACGTACTGCAGCAGTTCAATATTGAATTTTCGCAGTTTTGTATGTTTTTCCTCTTTTCCCGACCTGTTTTATTGCAAATTAATACGGTTTTTTGCATAAAATTACAACTTCTGCTTCTGTATTCAGCGCTTATTTCAATTTTTGAAGCTTACACTGAATTTTTTGCCTTCTATTTTAATTTTAAAAACACAAAATTTTGTCTTATCCCCCTTTCCTACTCAAGTGTTTTCAAGGAAAGGTTTATTAATATTTACTAATTTTAAAGTAATCTATCGTTTTTCGAAAAAACAGATTGCAGGTCTTATTATACAACTATCCTTTTCACCTAAAAACACTTTAGCATTTTGCGCTTGCTGAAAACCGATAGTTAATGCAAAAAACCGCCCGTGGAGCATTCTTCACACGGGCGGTCATTATCAGGCTATATGTAAACTACTTAAGCTTTTACTCTTTGATTACTTTGAAAGTTTTTACATTGTCGTTGGTGATTACTCTGAAGCTGTAAACACCTGCTTTGAAATCATCCAGATGGACAGTGTTGCTCCCTTCAACAAGCTGCTGAGTTCTTATCACTTTGCCTTCCAAGCTATAAATGCTCAAACCAGCTTTTTTGTTAAGATTTAAAGTGACAGTTCCTCTTGTTGGATTAGGATAATAACTAACCAATTCATTGCTCATTAGCTCTTTATTATCAGTAGTATTGTTTTTCAACACGCTGAAAGTTTTTGTACAACTTGTAGGTCCACAGTCACTCAGCACTGTATATGTTACTGCTATCGACCCTTCATTGGCGAAGAACCCTTTTACTGCACCTACATTGGCCTTAGAATATTGATAGCTGAAGTTTGTTATCGAAGTTGTGTAAGTTGAGTTTTTTGTATATCCCCAGGTGCTGAACTGGAACACATCCCCTGCTTTCACAGCAATATTCGCTATCGTACCTGCACCATTTCCGGTTGGGATTTCTGTTTCCGTTCCATTGATAATGTATTTAAATGTAAAACCACCAGATCCGGTAAAAGCAGCTGACCAATCGAAACCGATAATTCCATCAGCAGGAATTGTAATCTTGCGTGTGGTGCCTCCACCTCCGCTATTGGCTCCGATATTCAGTACAGCGGCTGAATGATTAAAATTACTGCTTGTTGACTGAGCTGTATTCGACCAGTTTTCAGGAGCTAAAGCGTTTACAAAACCGTTATCGGTCGCAAATGTTGAAGGAAGGACTGTTTTCACTTCAAAGTTTGATATAGAAGTTGTGTAGGTTGAGCTCTTTGTATATCCCCAGGTGCTGAACTGGAACACATCTCCTGTCTTCACAGCAATATTCGCTATCGTACCTGCACCATTTCCGGTTGGGATTTCTGTTTCCGTTCCATTGATAATGTATTTAAATGTAAAACCGCCAGATCCGGTAAGAGCAGCAGACCAATCGAAACTGATGATTCCATCAGCAGGAATTGTAATCTGACGGGTGGTACCTCCACCTCCGCTATTGGCTCCGATAATAAGCGTAGCTACTGAATGATTGAAATTGCTGCTTGATGACTGAGCTGTATTCGACCAGTTTTCAGCGGCATAATTACCGGAGAAACCAACTGTGTTTGAGCTAAAAGAGCCGGCGCTTGCATTGGCTGAATTATTGCCAAAACCATTCAGGAAAGCAATGAATTCTGTATCAACCTCGTCCTGATTTACCGGATTCACCACTGTTTTGTCATCGGTACATGTGAGCACCACCTGATCTGAAACAGTTATTGTAATGGCTGAGCGTTCTGACTCAACTCCCGCATTGTCGGTCTGCGACACATAATAGATTTTTGTTCCTACTGTCTCGGTTGAAGGAATGGGTGCTGATGCAGAATATCCTTCGCCAGCAGCTGAAGTAAACCATTTCAGCGATGTACCCGTGCCCGTAAGCGATGCCTGTAGGGGAACGGCTGTTGCAGCTTTACAATAGCTTATGTTGCTAACACCCGGTCCACTTGCCAATGTAGCTGCAGGCGTAATAATAACAGTTGCCGAAACTGTCGACCAAGTATATGCTTTTGATACAACTTTTACTGAACTCACCGGGATATAAGATGTAATATCGACTTTGAGCGATGGAGTAGTGCTCGAACCTACAAAGATGTTGTTTACATAATAATCGTAGTCGCCACTTCCTGTCCATACGCCTGTGTAAATATCACTGTATATTTCAAGCGATACGTTTTGTTGACTTGTACTAAGGTAGCCGTTAATCTCAGTGGTTACGTTACTAAAACCCGGACCCGCATTGCCCGCTTGATAAGAAAGGGTTTGCGCATTTACTGCAGCTAAAAATAATAAGCATAAAAAGAGTAATTTTGTTTTTTTCATGTAGTTTTTGAATTATTAATTATACAAATTGTAATGATTACAAAAACTACAAACAAATTAACTTTCATAAAAGTTTACACACTTAAAAAACTTTTTTTAAAAATATCAAAAATAGTAGGAAGAATAAGTTCAGTTATATGTTTCTGTCTCTCCTCTCCCCCAGGTACGCATTCCAGTAGCAATAACATTATATCAACACTCTGTCTTATCACTTTTTTTCACCTGCAAAATGAACCTGCAATGAATGATTGATTTCTGAATGGTGCATCTTAGCAGAACATAAAGTAAAATTTGGGGTGGCAGAACACTGTGGTTCAGCTCCGAAAGAAAAAACTATAAAAGCCACAGCAATGTGTTTGATATAAACACGGAGATGAAGTGGCTTCTTCTAAGCGTTTCAAACGCTTAACCATTTACCCCTCGTTGCAAACGAGGGGGAGTGTGGATATTGTAGTGGCAGTACGGAGCATTAAATGCTTCGCAGGGTATTGTTCTTTTTGTCTGAAAAATGTAAAAAAAATTCTATTTTGCACTGAGTGGCAAACAAGTAGGTTCAACCTTCAATTATTTTCTTTTGCGGTTTCAATGCGTTGGAATTGAAGGGGGCAAATGATTGCAATTACTCCTTACAGTCGTGACCGCTGGTTTCCTGCAACTTGAGCTATCTTTAGTTTATTCATCGCACATCCGAAAGGACGAGTTCATTTCTTATTACGACTTCGAAATTTTTCTTCATTTTTTTTATTGTCATCTATCATATTCGTCAACTCAGGTTCAATCAATGGCAATAAATCTTCTGCTAATAAGTACATGTTGGTTGAAAATAACACAGGTATTCCGTTTTCATCTTCCGTATAATTTTTTTTTGCATTTTCGATGTTCGGATAAATATTAAAAATGGCTCTTTTTGACTTTACTCCACCCCTAATTGCGGTATCTGCCCATCCCTTAAATTTGCCACTTATCTTGGTCACTTTGTCAGGAATTGGAAAATTAGGAATGTCACAGCTGTGCGCATAATATAGCCATAGCTCAAAACAAGGATTACTTATCATTAATCGGAAATTTTCTTTTAAGCACAGAGGGTGAATTTTTATCAACTCGCTTATAAAATCATCTACATCCGTTATTAAATAGAAGCTATCAGGTTCTGAATCTTCATTTCTACTACTAGCTAATCTTTCTTTTTTGTAAATAGCTAGTTCATACATTCTTGTTGGGTTCACCAGCTTATTCGACTCAGATATAAATTCCAGCTTAATGCGTTGAAATTTATCCTGATGAGATATTATTTTGAAATAATCTTTTTCGCGGACTTCACCTCCAGATATGATTATGAAAAATGCTTTGGGTAATTCCTCTATGTCCGTTTTCTGATAACCCGCTATCTGAATATCACTTATAGGCATCTGTCGAGCTTCTACTTCAACAGTTTTCTTTTTCTGCTGAGGTAGAAGCTCTTTTTCAGGATTACCTTTGCTATATGTCCGTTTTAGCTCTGCCATTAAGAATTGAAATCACCTAGTTGTGGTACAGCACCATAACGTCCATCCAAATATCCGTTTTCAAGGTTAATGGTATTATGTATTTTGAAATTATTAATAGAATACATTTTGGAATTACCATTTTCTTTCTCAGTTAGCCATATTTCATCAGGCCGAAGCAGTTCTTGCTGATTAATCAATCTTGTGGTGTGCGTAGTAAATATTAATTGTCCCTTTGATTGTTTAACTCCATAAAACTGGAGTAATGAAAACATCAGATTAGGATGTATACTGTTATCTATTTCATCAACGAAAACAACTTTTTGTTTATTTATTGCTTCGTATATCGCTGGAATTAATGTCAATAGTCGAACAGTACCATCTGATTGTGTGGTAATTTTCATCTCTTTTTTAAACCCAGACTGTCCCATTTGCTCAAACAAGAATTCCTGCACAGTTTTCACTCCCTTTTTTAATGAAACAGAGAAAATATTTCTGTTATTTTCAATTCTAGAAATACCTGTATTAGGTTTTAATGGATCATTTTCCATAATTTGTTGCAATCCCTTAGCATTTTTATTGTCCGTAACCCATAGATCAAAAGGCGTATCAGCTATTTTGACAGCATTAATTCCTACTCCAATATTTTCAAATATCTCATTAGTCAGATTCAATAATGCAGTCTGCTTAGACATCAACTCAATTAATGCTGGTACGGTACTGTTTATTGTAACTATTTCCAGCTTCTTTTCAAACCACTCAAAAGCTAACTTGACATCATCACTTGTAAGCACTGGAAATTTTTGATTTAAGGGAAGTAAAGATGATTGAGGATTCATTGTCAACAATTGCTTAGCTGAACTCTCATTACCTAGATAACCAGACGTTATTTCAACTCCATTTCGCTTAAATAATAGCTTGTCAGTAGTTTTTCCTAACCCTGATTGATATAACGATTCTTGAATGTTTTTTTTATCAATTTCAAGTTTGTATACAAAATACTTGTCTTTTATAAAAAACTCAATTTCAAAATTTATTTTCGATTGTTTCACAGTTGCCAATTGAAAAATGTATTCATCCAAATCTACATTCTTCAGAAAATCTTCGTGAGTTACAAATGATTTAATAAAACCTATGGCTTTAATAAAATTAGACTTTCCAGATCCATTAGCGCCATAAATTGCAGCTTGTTTTAATAATGGAACAGTCATATCTCCATAGATGTGATTGGGGAAAGAAATTCGCTTAGGATTAGGAAACATATCGAATACCGTTTCGTCAAAAAATGACAGGAAGTTCCTGATTTTTAATCGTAGTAACATGATTTTTTTATTTATAATTATAGGCAAAGATATTACTTTTTTCTTATCCGTGAAATATTCACGGATATATTTCGGCGAATTTAAATATTATTTGCACGTCAATTTTAAATATTATGTATTCAAACTTCAGTCGTAAAATTTTTATATGGTTTCGATTCTGCGTTTTTTCTCGGCTTGTACGTTCTACCGGATATCTTCATTCAATGCACAAAGCTTTGCGGACGGCTGAGGTGGACCTTGCAGTAGTGACCGCTGGTTCCCTCGACTTGCGCTAGCTTATGTTCTTCTAGTTACATATCCGGAAGGACAAGTGGGTATAGTTTAGTTCTTTAATTTTCTTTTTTCAATAATCTTTTGCTCTATGTAATATCAAAGCTTCTACTTCGTAGTTAGGTTTTACCTCTCCATAATAAGTTGTTTTGCAATTTGGGCATCTATCATCAATAAGCTGACATTCGCATTTCGAACAATGCTTCATAATATGCATAATTTGATATTTTCCATTATTAGCTTTACACCATTCCCATTTATAAACTACATTATCAAAAGTGTCTTGCGTATAACTAAACCATCCAGGTTTAGATTTCTCCTTAATTTCTCGAAATTTTAAAATTACCCATAAAACAATTAATCCGAAGACAGGAGCAGAGATAAATAACAAAATTAATTGATAAAGGCTCCATTCATATTTGGCTATCAAAAAAATATAGATAGAACTAAATACAGATTTAATTACATTCAAACACCAAAATAATATTTTTGTTCCGGCAATAATATCTACTATTTTCAACAATATTATTGGAATCAATGGAGCTGTTATTGCAATAGTCCAAGGATTCATTGTTATTTTATTCAACTTGCTCATATTTAATGTACATTTAATCTTAACCATTTAACGTGCTTTGCAATTCCATCTAAATCAGGATAAGAACATCTGACCTACCAGATATTTTCATTAAATTCACAAAACCTTACGGACGTCTGACGGAATTTGTAATTCCGTCGTAATGTAATATCAGGATTTTTTTAATCCGAAACACTTACCGTAGCAAAATATATTTATTGAAGCAAAGATAACTGTTTTAATATAATATTTGAACTTTGCGGATTGCAATCAAGATAGTTATCTGGATATAATACAAGAAGCTGGGATTGCAATTACTCCTTATTGCCTGCAACGGGCGGTAGCTTTAGTTTATTCATCGCACATCCGAAAGGACGAGGTTATTAGACTTATTACTTTCTAAAATGTTGTTTCTATACCTGAATAATACTAACTTTCTCAGTGGGCATTGGGTGTTCAATTTGTTTTAAAATCACTTTAAATGATTCTTCAATTTCGATATCGTCACCTATTGAAAACATGAGTCTAATTAAGCAACAAAACTCTTTGTCTTTAGGGAGAATTGACGTCACTCCTCCTTGTATTTCCGAATTAATGCATTTTCTAATTTCGAATTTTTTGTCAGTTATGGAAAAGTTGATTTCTAAGCTATTTGTTAGAGACCAACGATTTTCCTCATTAAAATTATGCTCATCTGTCAGACTGAAATCATTTTCAATTATTCTCAATTTACCTTCAATCGAACGAATGAATAAATCTGCTACATCAAGGGCTTCTTGTACTTCAATAAGAGTCGGTTTTTGATAAATATGTTCTAATTTATTTCTCAGAGTTCTTATTTTAGATATTATCAAACTTGGAGCTAGATTTAACGCATGAATAATCTTTAGTTTTATAGGAATATCGTCATTTAAGTCAAAATGTCTTAGAAATGTTATTGTTTCGGGACTAAAGTTTTGATAGCCAATTCCTAATTTCTCTAATGCTTCATCTACTTGACAATCAATCGCTCTTTTAGAGTTTGTCAAACTATTAACAAACCCTCTCTCGTCGTTTTGTTTTAAATCATGTTTTGCAAACCTTAAAAAGTCTTTTGGTGTGATTTCAAATACATTTTCATTAAAACCCTCACCATTACTTGGAGAAAGATATGCTTTTGTCAAATCAAGTTTTGTTTCTTTGAGTAAATTCAATAGTTTGTCTTTCATGATTTATGAATTAAGATTCGTTGATATTTATCTTTTTTACACTGCCGCCTAACACTCCAATTTATGCCTCGTTTCTTTCAGTATTTGCGAATAAATACCATTTCGCAGATTTGATGTAGGTATAACAGCATGTTATTTTACCCTCCAAAGATAAATAACATATTTAACAACAGCAACATTTTGAAGGAAAATTTACATAAAATCAAACGAATAGAGCATGAAGGGAGAAAAAGGAAATGAGGAGTAGAAGTGCGCGTGGAAGTTTTTATATCAGACACTATGCATTGTTACTTGCTGGCGATGCAAAGAAAGATGAGTATAAAAAGTAGGTTGCAAACTGAGGAGAAGTGTGCATCTGAAAAGCTGTGGAATTGTCTTTCTTTCGGAAATGGTTTTCAATATTTTCAAAGTAGAACGAGTCTGGCTTGAAGTTTCCAAACTCACTGAGCAACTTTTCTTTAATTCACATCTTTCGATTTCTAAACATCAGTTTCTTTTTATTATTTTATGATTATCCGATAGATCACCTAAATCTTTAAAATTCAACACAACAGGGGCTTTGCCCCTAAAACCCCACTTACTTTTTTGTCTTAACACAAAAAAGTAAGCAAAAAAAGTCAAGACTGCGCCCGCCTCGCTCGAAAAATTAGTCGTTTGCAGGCTGAAAACTTTTAAACTCGCCCCGACGAAATACGTCGGGACTCAAACAGAAAAGTTTTCTACGCCTACTTCACTCCATTTTTCGGCTCACCGGACGAGGTCGATCCTTAAAGAGGGTTTGTATAGCAGAAGTAGGTAATGAAACGGATATTCATTTATTATTCTCTTTATTCTGCAAATATGCTATCAGATAGAAATCAGGCTTCCTGCTGCTTACTATTCAGGTTTTGCCGAAGCAATTTTATTTATCATTCCTTCGAAAATTAGTCCATGAAACGGCAAAACAGCATACCAATACAATCTGCCTAATAATCCGATAGGTCGAAAGGTGGCTGTTTGAATCAGAAAACCATCTTTACTAATTTTAAACTCCAACCAGGCCTCACCGGGGAGCTTCATTTCGGCATACAATAGCAATCGTTTTTGTTCTTTATCGGCAATCATTACCCGCCAAAAATCGAGTGCATCCCCTGTATTTAATTCAGTATCACTTTTTCTACCCCTGCGCATACCAACACCTCCGAAAATCTGATCGATAAAACCCCTGAGTTCCCAAAGAAATGTACCGTAATACCAACCTGTTTTACCCCCTATCCGCCATATTCGTTCAAGAGCAAGAGCACTGTTTTCAATTTTCAGAATACGAATATCTTTATAGCAACCGTTTGAAGGAACTTCAATAAACTGTGAGAAACCTTTTTTGAATATCTCGCTTGTTTGAGCATCTTTCCAGCTGGATGTCACCTGATTTTGCTCTATTTTATCAAAAGCCAGTTGTATGGCTGTGTTGTAGTCAATTAATTGAATGCCCAGGGTTTCGGCCAAATTGTTTTCATTGCAAATTACTTCAACTTTCATACTGTTTACCAGATTTTTTGCCAGAGCATACGACGTGGAGGTTATAAAATATAGCCAATAGGACGAAATTTTCGGTGTCATTACAGGTACAATAAAAATGCGTCTTTTTAAGCCACGTACTTTTGCAAAACCTAACAACATTTCCTTATAAGTTAAAATATCGGGACCTCCAATGTCGTAACAGGTATTATACGTTTCAGTTTTATCGATTACGCCCACCAGAAACTCAATCACGTTGCGAATGGCAATTGGCTGACATTTGGTGCTTAGCCATTTGGGTGCAATCATAATGGGTAGCTTTTCAACCAGATCACGGATAATTTCAAAAGAAGCGCTTCCTGAACCGACTATAATTCCCGCTTTGAGAGTAGTAAGTGCGTATTTATTGCCCGATAGGATGTGTTCTACCTTTTGTCTTGACAACAGATGTCTTGATAATTTTTTAGCATTACTTATTCCACTTAAATAAATTACCTGTCGGGTATTTGTTTCCTCAATTCTGTTTTTAAAGTTGGTGGCACAGATTTCTTCCATGTCGCTGAAATCTCCGTTTTGCGTTGACATGGAGTGAATAAGGTAATAAGCCAAATCAATATCGATAGGAATGTTTTGTAAACTGTCCCTGTTCAAAAAATCAACTTCGATTAACGAAATATTCGGAGAAGCATATTTTTTAATATTAAATCTTTTGCTATCTCTCACACAGCACACAACATGATGCCCGTTCTCCAATAAAACAGGCAATAACCTCTGTGCTATGTATCCGGTGGTACCAGTGATTAATATTTTCATTTCTTATAATTTAAAGTTGCATTGATAAATATACTGTATGTTTCTGGTTGGCTCATTCAGTGGATTTACTGCTTGGTCTTTTATAACAGAGAAATTAACTTCACTTCAGCACCCCGTCACCTTCTGAACTTTTTTTTCAAACCTAAAAGAGCTTGTATTCGGGATAGTATGTAGTTCCCGGATAACATATTGTTGGCCTTACTGTAAAAGTTTACTATGCGTTTCAAACGCTTACGCATTTAGTCCTCGTTTGCAAACGATGAGAAGTGTGAGCACAGTAAGCAGAAAGCTGAGCAATATTTTCTTATTCTATTATTAAACTTCTCGACTTTGGATATTTTACCGAATACTTTAAATCAAATTCCTTTTTCTCCATAGGTTTCAAACTAAACATCCACTTAACTTCTCCACTTTCTTTGTTTAGCTTTCCACCAGAAGTATTTTGAATATTTACTTCAATTTCATCAAGCTTTGATACTGGAACCTGATCGAGTACGACTATGTTAATTACTTGGTTCTTATTGTTTTTAATTGTTGTCTTCCATGATTTTGATTCTTCTTTTTTTGAACCAATAAATTGTCTGGTTTCAAAATCTTTTTCTTTTTCGCGATGAACAATGACATTTTTGTCTTTGCCTAATGAGAGTTGTAAAGTGTCGGATGAAGATCTCACATCTAAAAGTGATTTTCCGACAAATGTCTCTTCAAAAAAGATATTGGCTTCACCCTCCAGTAAATTATATTTCTCCCAGTCAGTGATATTTGCAATTAAATATGCTTCTTTTTCTATTTTTGGTATTGAATAATATTGAAAAAATGCAGGTACCTGATACACAACCATGTCAACTGAATAGTTTTTATTGTCTGAATGAACTGAATATGGAGTAGTAATTTGAAAATTAATTGATGTTTGATTTTCCTTTTTTTCAAATGGAACAGCAATACTTTCGACGTCCCTGCTCTTTGTTTTATTTACTGAAACACCTGCGACTCTGCCTTTAAGTTGATCTGAAAAATCAGCATCTTTATTAACACCATAACCAATGACAACAACTTCCTCTAATAATGATTTATCATCGACCATTTTTGCATTTATCACAGAACTTGTAACTGGTAATGTTTGAGTTTTGCAACCAATATATGCAAAACTTAAATAACCGGCATTGTTGGGAAGTTTGATTGAATAATTTCCGTTCATATCCGTAATTGTACCGATGGTGGTTTCCGGAACCTTTACCGACACACCCACTAATGGTTGATTATCCTGATCTAAAACCTGTCCGCTTACAGAGTTGATTAATTTATTATATACTGGTGGTAAACTATAATAGTCTAGAAAATAGGTTTTTAGTTCAGGAGCAACTCCCGATGAATTTGGATTCGACGAAGAAAAACTAAGTTTTACATTTTTCCAATCAACTTTTGTGTCTTGTCTTATATTGGCTTTGTAAACAATTTCAACGGGATCGTTAATCGTTTTTACACGAATATCATAGGTAGGATACCAACCTGCATTGTCAACAATATATGATAATTCAAACTTCGGATTTGATTTTAGTTTGGTTTGAACTTTTACCAATATTTCACCCGAAGCAAATTCTTTCTTACTTGTTAATGTGTTTAATTGGTTTTGAAGTTCATTCTTTTGTTTATTTAAACTATCTATGGTTTTATTTCTTTCAATTTCTTTGAGTTTTAATGCAGTCAGTTTAGTACTGTAAAACTCAGAAATTTCTTTGAGTGCAGAGATATTCATCTCATTGTTCTTTCCTCCGATAATCCTATTGTCATTTAAAAAAGTCATTTCTTCTTTTAAAATTGAAAGGTAGGTTTCTTCTAATTTTATTTTGGCATTTATATCATTAAGCCGTAGTTCTATTCCTTTTACCTCCTCAGACTTCTCAAGTTTATCAATAAAATTTTGCTGATGATTTACTGCCAAAACAGTGACATCACCATCCGCTTTTACCTGAACACTTTTGGCATCGATGAAAGGAGAAAGATTTACAAATCGTAAAATTGAGATTCCCGGCATAAGCTCAACAGATTTTTTTCTTGTGATTTGAGCTTTGTCAATAAAAACAGTTACTTCATTGACTTCTGTTTTGATTTCTTTTTCTGTCACTTCCTGTCCGAAAACATTGCCACAAATCAGGCAGAATAAAATTATGTTTAAAGCTTTCATATATTGATTTTATAGTTTATTATTGTCGATGTTATTTCTTAAATTATGCCTCATCGAGTCTGTCAAGGACTCCTATCTCAACGTTTTCACGCAATCGTACGTGAAAGTCTTCCTTCACGTAGCGCTACATGTTATAAATCGACCCGACGCTTCCTTGCCGGGACGCTAAGAACGTAGATAGCATAAGTTTTAGGAGTTGTTATTTGTTCTTTGATTAAATCTATTCCTATATAAAATTAGAAGTTTTCCCATTTTTTCTATACCAATGTTTAATCCTGTAAGGCAAACTGTTACTTTTTCCTCATCGAATTCATACGTCATATAACACTTTGTACTATTCCCTGCTCCAATTGTATATACATTATCATTCCTTATGTTCTTCCATGAGGTAAATCCCAAATTATTGGTCTCTATTCCTGTGTCGTCTATTCTAATTATAGGTTTTTCCCTGTTTAATTTATCTCTATTGATATATAAAAAAAAACCTGTACCAACTATAGCTGTAATTAAACACATCATAATGTTGTCAAAAAACAAGTATGCGCTTCCAATTATTACAAAAAGGAAAATAAATAAATAAAAATAAATTAATGGTTTTGAATGATATATGTTTGTTTCCTCAGGGACAGACAAATCATCTATGAATACATCTGTTTGTAAAAACTTCTGCTTAATATCCCAGTAAACAGTATCTTTTTCTGTACTTTTCTCAATTCTTTCAAATAATTTATCTTTATCCTCAATTAATCTTGCCTGAATAGCTCTTTTCTTTAATTCGTGAACATTTCTAACGTTTTTAAATGCCCAATATTTCCATTTTTTCAGTAAAAGAACAATTATAAATGTTGGAATAACTATAGCAGAGAAGAATAAAATAAAAAATATTACTATAGATTTACCTAAACTCAATAAGGCAAAAGTCAGAATGGCTATCATTGTTAAGATGAAAATCATCCAAATAAATCTCCCTTTATTTATAGCTTTATCTACAGATATTTGTTCTGTCATATTTTAATTTTTTAAATTACTGCTATAATATGCTCTGCGATTTTTATATTGTGTATGCGAACTACTAGTTCGTATTTATTCACTACAGATATAAATATCATTGTGTTTATTTGCTGTATATGCAACAGCCTGTTATTTTACCGTCCAAAGATAAATAACATATTTAACAACAGCAAGATTTTGGGAGGAAATTTACATAAAATCAAGTGAATCGAGCATTTAGCCATCGGTTTGCAAACGGGGCTATGTATTAGCGGTTGTTTTTCCGGTATTTTCGTTCTACTTTAATGAGATAGTCATTGATAACTTTAAAGCAAGGTTGTCAGTGAAATTGTCTGAACCATAATAGCCATAACGATAAAAACCTCCTATTCCAAAGTTTAAATAAAACATATTTATATAGTTCAGCTTTATTATATTATTGATTATCAATCCTGATTCAAGGTAAACCTTTTCTTTTGTTTTAAAGTCAATTCCTTGATAAGAGGCGTTGTTAAGCGCACCCCAACCTGAGTTTTGAACAATTATAAATTGTGGTTTGAATTTTTTCGTATTAATTAATAACGAACCAAAATTATGAGAAGCGAATAGATGGATATACTTGTCTGAAAGAAACTCATAAGGCGACATCGTTTGAAAACAATTGTTTATTAACAAAGGTACATTTGTACTTTTACTCCCCTCTCCTGTAAAAAGCAAACCATAAGGTAAACTACTATCAATAAAACCTGATGCTAATCTGAAATTAGATTGGCCAACTCTTCCTTTATAAGCAGTATAATCAATTGCAGCTTCTACTCTATTATACAGGTAACTGTTTTTATTAAAAACGTTTAAACCTTTTTTGTAAGTGAGATTGATTATTGGGTTTCCACCATAATTTACAACGCGCTGGGATCCTATTGTTTCTAATTCTTCACCATATGCATATTTTGCTGAGATTTGAATTTCATTAGCCTGATAATGTCTTAGATTCAAACCTTTAAATGAATATGTATAAGTTGGGTTAAATTCATTTAGACTTAATGAAGTTGTTATTTTTAAAAATCGGAGTGTTCTGAAACCAATTTCAATTTTCTTCTGAATATAATTGTCAAATCGTGATCCAATATAGCTTCTAAGGTATTCGCTCAATGATACTTTTGAATAATCATTGATTATTTCAGAACCAGTTTCTTTTAAATTATTCTGATATGATAGTTTCAATTGCATCTCATGGTATTTATTTAAATTAAATACCAACTGTCCACCGTATTTCAATTTTTCGTCTTTAAAGCCATACCCCACAAACCCTCCCAGTGATACAATTTCTGATAACTTTTCATTCGTATTTAATCCTATTCCTAAACGTGAACTTTCATAGTTATTGTAATTATATAAGCTATTTAAATCTACATCAAACCATTTCGTCGGAATTTTGCCAATCATCAACTTCGGATAAAGTTTTGCCCAATTATCGAAATTGTGTTTTTTGCCAACACTATCTACAAAATGGTATGTATTTTTCTCTCTGATCGACAGAGAATCAGGGCGAATTGAATTTAAAATCAAATCACTTTTCTTTAATGAAGATGCATCGAGATATACTTTCTCAAGGTTTATTTTTCGTTTAAATGTGTCCGGATAATAATTAATATTATCGATTCTACTTGTAATCAGATAAACAGGATAAGCATTCGTTTTTTGATTTATTTTCCTGGATACCCAACCTATTTCTTCATCCAGACTTGTTGGAAACCATTTATTATTTATAAATTCATAATCCTGCCTAAATTTAAAACCGATTAATCCTTTTTCGGACGGTTCAACTACAATATTTTTAATCGCAAACCCATTGGAACTAATAAATAAAGTTCCTTTTAAGCCATTGAAGTTTTTGCCTCTTTTGGGACGAAAGTTAATTACAAAAATAGAATCTGAGCTATTTGTGTAGCTATCTTCTAACTCAAAAAAATAACTACTCAAACATCCATCCGACAAAGGACCAACATATTCTACAATTGATTTGTCGTTGCTAGTTGGTAATTCAAATAGTGAAATGCTGTTATTATAAAATGAAATTGAATTGTGAAACATAGACACAAAACTTTGAACAAGCAAAGGGTCTTTAAAGCCAGATGTTTTTTGCGCTATAATCTTATTTTCAACTCTTTTATTTGATTTCAAACACGAAATTACACACTCAGAAATAAATGGAGCCCTATTTTTCAAACGCTGATTCTTATTAATCTTCAGACTATCCTGCTGTGTTGCATCATCCGAAAGCTTAACATCCATAATTGTCTTAAAATAACATTGATAACTGTATTCTCCATAGTTGTCAAAATTGTTTCTTTTTTTATTTTCGAGCACATTCTTTATAATTCTTATTGCCGGATTATTCGCGGGAGTAACAATTACTTCGTTAAGTTCATTTGTGGATGGTTCTAATTCGACAATGATATTTATTCGGTTGACTTCCGTAGGAATCTGAATCTTTTTTTGTTTGTAACCTACACACGAAACGGTTATACTGTTTATATTCGATTCGTCAATTTCAAAGCTTCCATGTACATCAGATATCGCTCCTTTTTGAAAGGATTGTTTTTGATAAATGACAGATGCAAATGGAATTGGAAGTTTTGAATCCTTTTCGATAATCTTTCCACTCAATTGCGTCTGCGATGCAATCTGAGATATTATTCCAAAACAAAAGAATAAACATATAAATCCTGTTTTTATTGAGATGTGTCGAGTGAAAATCATTAATTAAATCTATGAATTACTTGTTGGACTTATGCTCATTTTTTCTAAAAATTACAGCTAATCAGTTAGTAATTAAATACATTTACAAAGAACGCTAAGCGAAAAACTTAAAAGTTTTTCTTGGCGGCATTGCAACTAAGAGACTTTTCGTTGAAAAATAATATTTTATAACGAACTATTGATTACTATTATCCGGTATTTATTTAGTATGTGTAACAAAGCGTTAATTTTACCGTCCAAAGATAAATAACATATTTAACAACAGCAAGATTTTGAAAGGAAATTTACATAAAATCAAATGAATAGAGCATTTTCTGCCCGGGCGGAAGCATATCCTTCTTTCGTTTAAAATACTCTGGTATTTAGCCCTCGTTTGCAAACGGGGAACGAGGTGAGCATAAGATTATTTCAATATGTCTAATCCCCAACAACAATTGTTAGCGAAAATAAAATAGCATTATAGGTTGAATGAATCAATGTTGTGTATAACAATGGATTTTGTTTTCGGCGAAGGAACATAAAACAACTCGATGACCAAATTAATCCATAAAAAAAAGCGATTAACATATAATGTGGCGATTTAGAGTGCATGAAGCCAAACAATACGGATGTAAGAATTATAGTATAAAAAAATATCTTCGTCTTCTTTTTACGAAAATACGAGGCTAACTTTAAAGGCATAAATTGAAATATAAAAGTCTCAAAAAACGGAGCTATCAATGCAATTAGAAAAAAATCCCAAATACCGGTGTCGTATCTCCCAAAACTTTCATTCATATCGACGCCAAATAGCATAAATAATAACACAAAAAATATATTTACAAAAAAAGTAATACCGATTGCATACAAAACGACTTTAAATGCATGACATTTATACAGATAGGAATATAATTTAATCATTTTATCTTTCTGTTTCATGGTTTATACATTTTAGCTACTCTCTTCCACATTTTGCAACAATTGATTTATGGTGAACTGTTTATAACAAAAAATCAGTTATAGTGCTTATAACAATATCCTTTTCCCGTTTAAAATGCGCTGGCGTTTATGCTTTGGCTTGGAAACGAGGGGAGCGTGAGTTAATTAATTCGATAGTTCTTCTATAATTGAACCTTTATTATTAGTAATCATGAGAATACTAATATTAATCGTTTTATTAAGTAGGGAAAATTATCGCACAACCAAATAGTTACACCGGCAGTTATTAATACTATTATTATTACAATTATTATTTTAATGTACCGTTGTTTAAATATGTTTTCAAAAATTCTGATCCTATTTTTATTCATAACCATTTGATGTTAATTCTATTTCTGTGTACCATATTATCCATTTTCTTACTGGTTGTAGTTTTTCATCTGATACAGGTTTCCTTTATTCGAACATGGCTTGTAGGTTATCCACTATCTGTTTATATATGTGTAACAGAGCATTAATATTACCCTCCAAAGATAAATAACATATCTAACAACAGCAAGATTTTGAAAGAAAATTTACATATAACCAAATAAATAGAGCATTTTCTGCCCGGGCGGGAACTTTCCTGATTTAGCTGGGAACTAACAAACCAAATAAAAGACTGACATACTGGTGGGAAACAGCCATATCTCTATTGAATAAAAAAAGCCAAACCTGCTAAGGTTCAGCTTTTATAAATTCAGCATCAACACATGAGTTCGGTCAAATGTTCCTCTCTATGATTCGATATATTCGAGCCAGAAGTTTTCGCCATCGAAAACGCCGTACGAAAATATGGATACAAAATCGCCAAGAATAACTACGCGTTTGTTGTTTTTGATTTGGAGGTCGAGCGCTATGTGTCGGTGTCCGAAAACAAGAAAATCGATATCGTTGTGCGTCTCCACATATTGTTTTGCAAAAACTACAAGATTTTCATTTTCCTCGCCCAGGAACTTGTTCTCGATATGCCGGATTTTTTCTCTGTTTTTCTTCGACCACGCAAAACCAAACTCCTGCCCTAACCGTGGAGGCAATAGCCCGAATAATTTCTGAGCCAGCGAACTGTGAAAAACACAGCGGATGATTTTAAATCCTTTGTCTTCGGTATACAATCCATCGCCATGCGCCAGGTAAAAATGTTTCGTACCTATCTTTAGTGTTTGTGCCGTGCGATGCACAATGAGTCCTACTTCACGTTCGAGGTAACCGAAAGTCCATATATCGTGATTACCGGTAAAGAAATGAATGTCGATACCGGCATCAATCAGTTCAGCCAGTTTGCCAAGAAAACGTACATAACCTTTGGGTACAACGGTTTTGTATTCGAACCAAAAATCGAACATATCGCCCAAAAGATATATGGATGTGGCATCTGCCTTTACCTTTTCGAGCCAATCGACAAGTTTTTTTTCATGTTTTTTCGGATCCTCTACAAGACGGGAACCAAGATGTGCATCGGAAATAAAATAGACCATGGGGTTTCGGGTTTCGGGTTTCGGAGTAATTGATAATTGATAATTGACAATTGACAATTGATAATTCAACAGTTTAACGTTTCAACAGTTCAACAATTGGCATATTGGCACATTGACACATTAACTATGTTTTACTTGTCTTTGTTCTTTTGTCTAATGTCTAAAAGTCCGGCGATAATTAACCGCTTTGCCTTCGCCTGTACCTGTATTTCTTCAACAGTTCAACAACGTCCTTAGACATTAAACCTTTGACATTAGACGTCTATAGAAATCCCAGTTCGAGTTGTGCTTCTTCAGTCATCATACTTTTATCCCAGGCGGGTTCATACACAATGTTCACATGTACATCCTTTACTCCTTCTACGCTGCCTGTTTTCATGCGCACATCTTCTACAATAAAATCAACAGCCGGGCAATTAGGTGCTGTCAGCGTCATATCGATCACTAAAAATCCTTCAGCATCGATATCGATGTTATAAATCAGACCTAAATCGTAGATATTTACAGGTATTTCGGGGTCGTATACGGTTTTAAGCATACGGACAATTTTCTCTTCGGTTTCTAAAAATTCATTCATATCTAAAATAGTGCTTATCGTTCAGTTTTGTATTGTCGACCCACAAACATTGATGTCGGGGTCTTATTGCTTTTTAACAAGCAAAAGCGGAAATAGTTTAAAACAGGGCTTATATTTTCAGCCGTTTTCAATGCTTACTGCTGTGTGCTTTTCTCCACCAGCTCGTCGAATTCGGGAAGCGAAGCGCTTAACTTACCATTGATCACCACTACCGTATCTACCCTTGCTTTGATGCAAAGTTTGTTATCGGACTTGCGGTGAATGACCTGATGAAACACGTATTTTACGCCTTCTTTTTTTACAAGGAGCTTCGAAATAAAGACATCGCCCGGACGTAGCGAAAATTTAAAAGCCATCTCGATACGCGCTACCACGGCATCAATTCCCTGCAAGTGCAACTGTTCGAAACTTACATTGTTTTCGAGTAAAAATTCATGACGCGTGTGTTCGAGGTAGTTTTGATACACCGAATTGTTTACAATTCCCTGTATATCGCACTCATAATCGCGCACCTTCATTTCAAGTTCGTAAATATACATAATTCAATATCGTTATTGTTAAAAGCTTAATGATTTTTCCGGATTTCTACTTCATTACTTTTTCCGGATAATCGTCAGACCATCGCGCAAGTGAAGCATTACTTTTTCAACTCTCGAATCAGTGGCCACAAAGTCATTGAATTTCATTATTTCAATGGTTTGATGATCGTTGGGCACTACTTTTTGTACTACTTTGCCATCCCACAGTGTATTGTCGGCCAGTATAAAGCCTCCGGTATTGAGTTTGGGCAACACAGCTTCGTAATAAGCAAGGTATTCTCTTTTATTCGCATCTATAAACACAAGGTCGAAAGTTTCGTCGAGCTGCCCGATCACAGTAAGTGCATCGCCTATGTGTAAACGTATTTTTTTCCCATGTTCGGAACCTGCAAAGTTTTCGAGGATAAAATCTTCGAGTTCGTCGTCGCATTCAATTGTATGCAGCACTCCGTTATCGGGCAATGCTTCGGCCATACAAAGCGCCGAGTAGCCTGTAAAAGTTCCCAGTTCAAGAACCCGTTCGGGCTGTATCATTTGGCAAAACATAGCCAACACCCTTCCCTGTAAATGTCCGGATAACATGCGGGGATTAATAATTTTCAAATGCGTTTTGCGGTTTATCTTACTCAAATACGCAGGTTCGGCGTCGGAATGCTGGGTTATGTATTCGTCTATATTCATTTTCGATTGGCTTTTCGTTCCAACAACAGCTTGGTTCAGGTATATTTTAATACCGAGAACATTTCGGGGTTAAAAATTTCGTTTGCAATTCGTTTCAGCTGAGGAGCAGTAAGCTCTTCGATATGTTGCTTCACTACTTCGAGGGCATCAATTTTTCCGTAACGCATAAAGCTCTTTCCAAGGCTTAACGCAAGGTTTTCTTTGTTTTCGGAAGCAATTGCCATTTGACCAATCAGCTGTAACTTGTATTTTTTAAGTGCATTTTCGGGAATTTCCTGTTCTCTTAGTTTCTGAAGTTCGGCATACACCAACTGCTCACAACGATTGGCATTCTCAGGATCGCAACCGAAATACACTGTCCACATCCCTGTGTCGGTAAAAGGTTGATAACTCGATTCGACATTATACACCAGGCCATATTTCTCGCGCAGGGAGAGATTCAGCAAACTATTCATTCCCGGACCACCGAGTATATTGTTGAGCAAATACATACCCATACGATCGGGGTGATACAGGTCGTAGGCACAATTGCCCAACATATAATGCACCTGATGTGTGTTTTTCTCCACAACTTTAGTGGTCGGCGTATAAGTTTCAGGTGCCTGGCGTATTGATTTGGGGTTATACGTAGCATTTGTACTAAAATACTTTTCGGCCTTTTTTATCATCTGGCTGAAATTCTGATCTCCCATCGAAAAGAAAACCATTTCGTCGGGGCGATATTGTTTACTTACAAACCTCACGGCATCGGCAGTCTTGAATTGCTCAAGCAAGGCAGCAGTACCAAGGATATTGTGTCCGATCGGATGATGTTTGAAGATCATATCTTCAAAATCATCATAAATCAACTCCGAAGGGCTATCGTTGTACGATTGTATTTCGTCAACAATAATCACTACTTCTTTATCAATTTCTTTTTGAGGAAATACCGAATGCATCACTATGTCGGCAATCAACTCCATCGCCCTATCGAAATATTCGTTCAACACGGCAGCATAAACCACAGTTTCTTCTTTCGAAGTAAAAGCGTTGAGCTCACCTCCCACATTTTCGAGTCGGTTAATAATATGTCCGGACCGACGACGTTCGGTACCTTTAAATAACATGTGTTCGATAAAATGAGCCATTCCCTGCTCATTCTCACTTTCGTCGCGCGAACCTGTATTGACAACCACTCCACAGTAAGTAACTGCATTTTTATCGGGTCGGTGTATCAATCGTATTCCGTTCGGAAGTGTATGTATTTGATAATCCATTCAATTTTATTTATTTCAATTCAACCCCCTTATTTTCTAAAAGGAAAGATTTTTACGCTGCTCCCACCTTTTTTTGGATGCTATGCTTTATCATTCTCTCAAAAAAAACACAGGAGTTATAAATAAAGGCGTTCAGCCTTCATACTCTCCGGTGCTTAAAACATGAACCACAACCGACAAAACCTTATTGTCGGTTGTGGTTGTAGTTCAAAACAAATGTAAATAGTTACGAGTTACAATTATTATTTTTGTTTTCTGATAACTTCAAGGGCTTTCAGCACTGTTTTATCATTTTTATAATACAAAGGATAAAAGCCTTCGTCACCCTGAATATTTCGTGTTATATACGATTTTAACTGTGTAAGCAAAAAGTTGCCCGAAATAGCAATTTGTTTTGCATTCGGAGCAATGCCTTTGGTTGCTGCAAAGGCTGTGAACTGACTTAAGAGCTGTTGCGAGTCAAGATATTTTTCAATATTTTGCCAACCTTTTATAGCATTCAGCGTTTTACGGTTTTTATCGGTATACTGAAAAGCAAACTGATAAATATAGCCGTAGTTCACCACTTTATTCAAATAAACTGTGTATTCGGAGGTGTCGCGCGCCACAAAATAATCAGGCATAATACCGCCACCGCCATAAACTGTACGCCCTTTCAGCGTTTTGAATTTAAGCGAATCGGCCACATGTATGCTGTCCTTGCTATCGAATTCGCCATGCAGATAGCGGTTCAGAATGTCCTTTTCGTATTCTTCGGCATTGCCTTTTACATAAGGTTTCTGAATGCTGCGACCCGAAGGCGTAAAATAGCGCGCCACTGTAAGCCTGAGCGCCGATCCATCCGAAAGATCTATTTGTTGCTGAACAAGTCCTTTTCCAAACGAACGGCGTCCCACAATAATGCCACGGTCGTTGTCCTGAATAGCGCCGGCAAAGATTTCGCTTGCCGAAGCCGAGAATTCATCTATCATTACCACCACCGGTAATCCTATGCAACTTCCTTTTCCATCCGATTTGGCCTCATAACGGGGATAAGCTTTTCCTTCGGAATAAACAATCATTTGATTGGCAGGTAAAAACTCATTCACCATATTGATGGCCTGATCCATAAATCCGCCACTGTTTTCGCGCAGATCGATAATGTATTTTTTAGCTCCTTTGGCTCGTAGGTTGGCTATGGCAGTCAGAAATTCGGAATAAGTAGTAACTGCAAATTTGCTTACCTTGATAAATCCCACTCCGGGCTCTATCATATAGGCCACATCTACCGAATTAACGGGTATCTGTCCGCGTGTCACCGTAAATTTCAATACTTCTTTTGTACCATTTCGTTTTACGCCAAGCTTCACTTTTGATTTTTCGGGGCCACGCAGCTTTTTCATTACCTTTTCGTTGCTCACTTTTTTACCCACAAAAACAGTATCGTTTACCTGCACAATTCTATCGCCGGCAAGCAAGCCCACTTTTTCGGACGGACCACCACTGATCACCGAAACGATCATTATAGTATCATTCTGGATATTGAACTGAACACCGATACCACTGAAGCTACCTTCCAGTTCACTGTTCACTCCTTCAAGATCAGAAGCGGGAATATATACCGAATGTGGATCGAGTTTTGAAATCAGATCTGTCATCATTTCCTCCGACAATTGATCCACATCTACCGAGTCGACATACTGATTGTTGATAAGCGACAACACTTCACCCAATTTATCGTTGGAGCCATTAAAAAAACGACCAAAGGCATTGCTCGAGCGTAAAATTGCCCTTTCGGCCAGCATATTGCCAAGTATCAAGCCCACAACTACCGAAAGCAAAACGATAAGTACAAGTAATAAATTTCTTTTATTCATGAATAAGTGAGTTTTTTAATAATTATCAGGCATTTGCAATACAGCATTGTCCTGCTCAGCGAAAAAAAAATGACAAACAAGACTAAACATCTTCGAGATAAACCACTTCAATCCCTGCACGCTGGAGCAGCTCTACGCCATCCATTATGCGGTATTGCTCTCCGTAAATAACACGTTTAATTCCGGCTTGTATAATGAGTTTGGAACATTCGATACAAGGCGAAGCCGTTACATAAAGGGTGGCGCCATCGCTGCTGTTGTGCGAACGGGCAATCTTACTGATTGCATTTGCCTCGGCATGTAAAACGTAAGCTTTGGATACATTGTTTTCGTCTTCACATTTATTTTCGAAGCCCGATGGTGTTCCATTGTATCCATCCGAAATAATCATTTTATTTTTCACAAGCAATGCACCTACCTGTCTGCGTTCGCAATACGAATTTTCGGCCCAGATACGTGCCATGCGCATGTATCGTTTATCTAACTGTTTTTGTTTTTCGTCCATATGCTGTTCTGTAATGAAAATAGTATAATATCCATTTAATAAACCGGTAATATAGCTTTCATATTCTTTATATTCAAATGCTTAATGTCTAATGTCAAAGGTCTAAAGTCTATGGACGTTGTTGAACTGTTGAACTGTTGAACTGTTGAAACGTTGAATTGTCAATTGCCTCGAAACCCGAAACCCGGAACACAAAACCCGAAACTAAAAACGGCCTTACTTCAACAATTCTTCTGCAAATTCGATCAACTGAACACCCGAGAAATTACCCGAAGTCATAAAAAGTAAAGCTGTATTGTCGTAATTCAGACTTCGTAACTTAGCTTGCAAAGCTGCCGAATCGGTAAAGACTTCAAGATTGTTTCCACCGAAAGCATTTTTTACTTGTTCGGGTTCAATATCCTTTAATCGCTTGTGTTGAATCACTTCAGGATTGTAGTAAACAAAAGCCATATCGGCCTGTTCCATACAGGCAGCATACTGAGGAAGAAAATCTTCGGTAAGGCTACTAAAGGTATGTAACTCCATGCAAGCAATTAATTGACGATCGGGGAACTGCGATTTAACAGCGTTCACTGTGGCTTTTAGCTTCGATGGCGAATGCGCAAAATCCTTGAATGCCACAGCTTTTTCGGTTTCTACAATTTTCTGCAGACGGTTGGAGGCTCCCGGAAAATCCTTTATTACTGAATAAAACTGTTGATCGGTCACTCCTATCTGCCGACAAGCCAATCTTGCAGCTTCCATGTTTTGTAGATTATGTTCTCCGAATATCTTTAACGGCACTTCTGCCTTTTTTGTTTTCAGATAAGTAATTCCGTTCCGCACTTCATGTTTAGGTGTATTGTAAGCAAAGGGAACAATATCACGGCGCAGACCTGCAACTATCTGGTTCAGGTTTTCGTCGCCATCGAAATAAATAAGCCGGCCCTGAACTTCCATTAAATCGGTAAACTTTTTAAACTGCTCCACGTAAAGTGGAAAAGTAGGAAACACATTAATATGATCCCATGCAATACCTGTAAGTACAGCAATATGAGGTTTGTATAAATGAAATTTAGGTCGGCGATCGATGGGCGAAGTAAGATATTCGTCCCCTTCGAAAACGGCGATTCTGGCTTCATAAGATAATTTCACCATATTATCAAAACCTTCAATCTGAGCCCCTACCATGTAGTCGGCATCAATTTTGAGTTGTTTCAATACAAAGAGTATCATAGCAGTTGTAGTGGTTTTACCATGACTTCCGCCTACCACTATACGTGTTTTACTGCGTGTTTGTTGATAAAGATATTCGGGAAAAGAGAATATTTTGAGTCCAAGTTCTTTGGCACGCAGCAATTCTGGATTATCAATAGTAGCATGCATTCCAACGATGACAGCAGATAATCCACTATGAATTCTTTCCGGAAACCAACCCATTTCAGCCGGCAATAAACCATTCTTTTTCAATCGGCTATACGAAGGTTCAAAAATCTCATCATCCGATCCGGTGACAAGGAAATCATTCTTTTTACTGATAGCGATCGCTAAATTGTGCATGGCAGCACCTCCAATGGCAATAAAATGTACACGTTGCATGGTTGGCAAAATAAAGGATTTTATGTATTTTTGTACTTAACTAATATTGAATCACAAAAGTAATAAAAAGTTCGGTAAGCACATCAGTTAATGAATGCTTTAAACCCTTTGTGTTTCGTTAAATTGGATAAAAGAACATAAGTTCTTAATAATATTTGCAAAACTTTATTCTGAAACTCGGTGTTTGTTTCACAGTTTGTGTTTCGTATATTATCTTTCAAACAAAAAAATAAATGAAGCTTATAAAAATAGAAGCCGGAACATTTCATGTGGATGGCGGAGCCGCCTTCGGTGTTGTTCCCAAAAAAGTATGGCAAAAACGCTATCCATGCGACAAAGATAATTTTTGCACACTTCATATGCGCTGTTTATTGGTGGATACCGGCGAGCGACGAATACTTATTGATGCCGGCACCGGTGACAAACAACTCAAATACCTGGCTTACTATGGCTTTAAAGGCGTGATTGATTTCGAAAGCGAATTAGGTAAATCAGGTTATCAATGTTCGGACATCACTGATGTTATTTTTACGCATTTGCATTTTGATCATTGCGGTGGAGCTACCCGCTTCGGCGCCGATGGTGAGTCGGTTGAACTTGTGTTTCCGAATGCAACACATTGGGTAAGTCAGACACAATGGGACAATTTCATGCATCCCAATGTGCGCGAAAGCGATTCTTACTTTGCCGAGAATATGATGCCGATTTCGACAGCAGGAAAATTAAAATTAGTCACCGAAAATCAGTTGGTTTGCCCTGAGCTTGAAATAAGAATTTTCAATGGGCATACAGTAGGACAATTGGTAAGTTACATCAATCTGGGAACAAAAACACTTGTTTATGTTGGCGATGTGATTCCGTTGGCAGCCAATGTTCCACTTTCGTGGATTTCGTCCTACGATGTTTTTCCACTCACGGCTATGGAAGAAAAAAAGGTTTTACTCGACGAAGCAGCCGATAAAGAGCAAATTCTGTTTTTCGAACACGATGCTTACACCGAATGCTGCACGGTAACAGCAAATTATAAAAAACATAAGATTGAAAAAACTTTCGGGCTGGAGGAAATTGAACTTTAGAAACCTGAGTTGAGCAAAAACAAAGCACAACGGTTAGCCTCTGAACTGACTGTTGTGCTTTGTTTATCTGGGTTTAGTTTTGTAGCCCTTGTCAAGCAGAAACTTTACATTTTCGTTGACGGCTTTGGCTGTCATTGTAGCGCCCGAGTAAGCATCCAGTTTCACAGCTTCCGCTTCAACGATTGACTTTTCGTCCCACAAACGAAAAAAACCATTCCTTTCAAGTATTTGAACATAACCCGGACTTTCGTGATGCGACAACAAAGCTACTTTTTTTATAATAAACTTCTTGCTTGTTATTATTAGCACAGGAGTTTGCGCCTGATATCCGATTATGTTTTCACAAAAATGCTCGCTCGACATAGCATAACCAAGGGTTTTGCCTTTACTATCCACTACTGAAAACCAATAATCATTAATTTTCGACACTTTCACAGCTTCAGGAAACACACTTTGCACCAAGTCCTTGTTCGAAACCTGCTGTAATACTGAACGGTTTCTACCCGGCTGCGCATTTAAAATAATCGCGAAAAACAAGAGTGGGATGAAAACAAAACTCTTCATTAATTTGAAATGCAGAATATTATACTGCAAAATAAGCTTCGAGTTCCTTAAGTGTATCATCGCTTGTTTTTATATCTTTCACCACTTTTCCTTTCTCCAGAATAACGATACGTTTACACACTTCGGTGACATGGTTCAGGTCGTGACTTGAAATGAGCATTGTGATTTGTTGTTTTTGCTGCAAATCGGTTAAAAATCGCTTCAATCTTATTTGCGACGAAGGGTCGAGTGCTGTAAAGGGTTCGTCGAGAATCAGCACTTTAGGATCGCCAAGTAGGGCCGCAGCGATTCCTATTTTTTTCTGATTTCCTTTCGAAAAATCACGAATCAGTTTTTTAGTCCCAAGTATCTCGGTCGAAAAAAAGTCTTTCATCGTTTCGAGGAAAAAGCTGATATCGCCTTCGGTTTTATTGTATAGTTTCCCTACAAATGCGAAATATTCTTCGGGCGTCAGAAAGTCGATCAGGAATCCTTCGTCGAGGAACGAACCTACTTTGAGCTTCCAGTTATCATTGCGCATCACCTTTTCTCCATCCACCGTCACTCCACCTTTCGAGGCTTCGATCAAATCGAGAATCAACCTGAAAAAAGTTGTTTTTCCGGCACCATTGTTTCCTACCAAACCAAAACTTTCGCCCTGAGCAATTCTCAGTTCCGGAATGTTGAGTACTGTTACTCCGTTGTAAACTTTTTGTAAATCTATTACCTGTATCATAACTATAAAGATTTAATTTTTTATCTGATTTTTATGTGCTAAAAAAAACGGGACTAATCCAATTGTCTGAATCCTTCTGCCAGTGCATATTTACGTCTATTAAACTGATGCACACACAAAGTAAGTAACTGCTTGCGCAGCAAAATGCCTGCCATACCCGAAACCGCAAGTATCCACAAAGCTATTGTTGCCGAAAATAATGCTGAAAAAACAATTATAAGTATCATTGGCAGGAACATCATTGGAATAACGATCAGAAAATTTTTGAATGTTGTGCCCTGATAATTCATTGCCGATGATTTGCTCAGGTCAATCCGCTTTGTGTTATAGGTAGAAAGGAACAACAATAAAAATGTATTGACCCCCATATTGAAAAGAAAAGCAGCCAAATGCATATACATTATTTTTGCGCCGAACAGAAAATAAGGCGTCGTCAACACAAAACAAATAACATTAAAAGCCAACAGTAAATAATAATTCGCATTCAAATAAGTACGTACTTCTATATTTTTAGTCATCAGGCTGTCAAAATGACCACTATCCCAACTTACTACCCACTGACCGAACATAAACATCAACAATCCGGTAACAAACATGGCAACGAAAAACAGGAAACCATCGTTGTCTTTATAAAGATCGTTGGTGTAGAAGAGCAGACCATAAAACAGGAAAAATCCCGACATATACAAAATACTTTTGGTGCGTTTATGCCGTAATATAAGTTTAATCTCCACAGCAATTATTTCGCCTATAACGCCAAATCTATTCAGGAACGAAAGGTTCGATCTGAAATTGTTTTCAGTTTTAATTTTTTCGTTGAATTTTTCGCTGTAAAAATTCTGAGCAAAGAAGAGACGATTCAGCAAATAAGCACCTGCTACAGCCCCCAGCGGCAACAATAAACCAAAAGTATGCTCGAGTATATAACCGAAAGCAATTCTGGAACTATCGAAAAAAGAAAAAATCTTGAAATATTCGAGTGCCACTAAAGCAGCAAAAATAACAACTATAACTATAAAACTCAGAAAACCTGAGCCTAACCTGCGTTTCAGAAACGATGCCATCAGCGAATTAAACCAAACCAGTATCACGCAAAGCAACACAAAACGTATGGCCACAGCAGCACCGTAATATCCGGCAACCGATTGTATAGCAAAAGGCACTACAACAAATAAATGGAAATAATTGATAGGGCTAAAAAGAGGTTTTATAAGCAGAAAATTGACCAAAAGACTCCTCTTCACAGGCAGCACCTGATAAGGCGGAAGATGCATCGTATTCAGCTGTTGCATAAAAAACCGAAAGGCAAGTCCCACCAACACAATGTAAATCATTGCTCCGCTGAAAAGCTCAGTCGGGTCAAGCTGGTCGCTTAGCGATTCGAGAACAGAATCGAGCGAAAAACCAAGAAAAAGCAAGAAGCCGGCCATGTACAAGGCCAAAAAGCCAAGCATTAAATTGACGGCCAGATTTTTATAAAAACCCTGCGAGCGATATCCTTTTTTCCACTCCTGTTGAATAAGATCCAATACTACCATAATATTCTACGTATAATGCACCGATGAACGACTTATCAATAAAAAAACTTTGCAAATATATACAATTCTTTATTGTGAAACAAATACATTTTATTGTTATTCAATAAAAACATTTCATTTATTCGCTTTTTTCATCCTTGAACCAGCCCGAGTACATTGCATAATTATGTGCAATTTTCCGGTTCATTTCATTTGTTTTCTCCGGCTCCACATTCTTCACAAACTTAGCAGGAACGCCAGCCCATAAAGTATAAGGAGGTATTATAGTGTTACTCAACACCAAAGCCCCGGCAGCCACAATAGCTCCTTCGCCCACATGCGCATAATCGAGCAAAATGGCTCCCATACCAATCAATGCATAATCATCAATTTTAGCTCCGTGAACTGTTACGTTGTGTCCTATCGAAACATAATCGCCAATTTCAACAGTCGATTTTTCGTACAAGGTATGCAATACCGATCCATCCTGAATATTCACATTGTTTCCGATACGGATTGAATTTACATCGCCCCGCAATACCGCATTGAACCAAACACTACAGCCATTGCCCATAATTACATCGCCTATTATCGTCGAATTCTCTGCCAGAAAACAATCTTCTCCTATTTGTGGTGTAAATCCACGCACTTCTTTTATTAATGCCATTTCAACCTATGTTTTTTAAAATTCGTTTCGGTTACAAAGATACTAGTCTTCATTTGAATTCAAACAATAAAAAATTAGCAATACATGCAAAGTCACATAAAAATTTAAAATAGCTTATTTTTAGAATTTTTATTTGTTTTTTTTTTACAAAACATGTTTTATGTGGAAAAAGTATTAAATTTGTGCTTTATAACATTGTTGTCAAACATATTTTTCGTCTGTTTAAAAATCATGAATAAAAAACAAGCATCAGAATTAAAATCTATCGAAGAGGTATCTACATTTTGGGATGTTTTAACCCCTGATGAAAGACAATTTGTAAAAAGCAGCTCCTCAGTGCACCATTTTCGGAAGAACGAAATGATTCACTGCGAAGGAGATACGCCTACACACATGATGATACTGGCAGCCGGAAAAGTAAAAGTTTACAAGGATGGAGTAGGCAGCCGAACACAGATCATAAGGATGCTGAAACCGGGCGAACACTTTGGATACAGAGCTATTATAGCCAACGAATCGTACAATACAAATGTTTCGGCTTTCGAAGCATCCTCCGTTTATATGTTGCGCGCCGATATTTTTATTTCGATTCTCCGCAACAACAATGCATTTTGTTTTCGTTTTCTCGAAGAAATAGCTTCGGACCTTGGAGCTTCGGATGCCCGAACAGTAAACCTGACCCAGAAACACATCCGCGGCCGACTTGCCGAAGCATTGCTACTTTTGAAAAAAAATTACGGCGTGGAAGAAGATGGAGCCACCATCAATATCTATCTTTCGAGAGAGGACCTTGCCAACCTTTCGAACATGACCACTTCCAATGCCATTCGCACCTTATCGAATTTCGTAAACGAACATGTCATTGCAATGGACGGACGCAAACTAAAAATAATTGACGATGAGCGGCTTGTGAAAATAAGCAAAATGGGATAACCCCAGCTTAAGTACTGCTAAAACTAAAAACAAATTTGATCAACTGTATTAAATAATCCGTGTACTCTGTATGAATCCAACTCAGATATATTCTACCTACTTCTCGGTATTGGACTCCCTTTCGAGCGGTAGCCTTAAAAATGCGTTTGATAAAACGGGTGAATTAGTACTGGAATTGCAAATGGGTGCTTACGCCGACCAACTACAGGAACTCCAACAAAACTATAAGTTTTTACTCAACTACTACATAAACGGTATTGAGGATCCCGACCGCAAAACAGTTTATAATAAATTGATATCGCGCCTATTTAATTTATCTTCGGAAATTCGCGAAGAATTATTGATGAGGAATTCGTCGGCATTCGAATACACTCAAAAACGGTATTTCCCGCATACACGCCATTATCTTTCGGTTAAGGAATTGTTTGTATCGTTGAATTATTATCATTCACAAACAGCTCTGATTGAAAACCTTGAATCGACACACGCACTTGAAATAAAGCGCCTGAGAAGCAATTACGAAACGGCATTAAATGAACTTTTCAGAATATTTTGGCTGAATACACATTACAGTTCGGATGAACTTGAAATTTTTAATGAAATCATTCAACCTACCTACTCCGGAAGTCTTGAAAAAGCGCTATTGGTATCGGCAGTAACCTTAAATTTGTGGCGAACGTTCGACCAGCACAAGCTTATGCTGCTGCTCGACTGCTGCACTGTCACCGATCAGCACATTAAACAACGGGCCATGACGGGTCTCTGCTTTGTGCTTTCGAAATACAATAAGTTTTTACCTTATTTCCCTGCTTTACGCAACAGACTGATATTGCTTGCCGACGACAATAACAATATCGAGAACTTCAAAAATATTATCATACAAATTATTTCGACAGTCGAAACTGATAAGATATCAAAAAAACTACGTGAAGAAATCCTTCCCGAAGTAATGAAAATAAGCCCGTTGATAAAAGATAAAATGGAGGCCGAAAATCTATTGAAATCGGACGATTGGGAAGAAGGAAATCCTGAATGGCAGGAAATTCTCGAAAACAGTGGCGTATCGGACAAACTTCAGGAATTAAGCGAATTGCAACTCGAAGGTGCCGATGTGTACATGAGCACCTTTTCCATGTTAAAGAGTTTTCCCTTTTTCAACGAATTCACCAATTGGCTTCTGCCTTTCGACGTTCGCACAACAGCGATAAGTGAATTATTTACCAACAAGGACAAATCGGTGCTTTCGTTGTTTGTTGGCAATTACAGTATGTGTAATTCCGACAAATACTCTTTCTGCCTCAGTATTCTGCAAATGCCCGAAAGACAAAGAAACATGATGCAACAATCCTTCAACATGGAATCGGAACAGATGGAAGAAATGGCGAAAGATGAAGCCTTGCTAAAACCAAATTTAGTGGCAAAAAACATTTCGAAGCAATATATTCAGGATTTATTCAGACTGTTCAAGTTACATCCTCAACACAGCGACTTTTCGAATATGTTTGCCCCGGCGCTGCTTATGCATAAAAGTTATTTGTTCGGCATACTTGCTGCCAACGGCGATATAAAAGCTGAAATAGCAGAGTATTATTTCTCGAAAAATCATTATAAGCAAGCCCTCGACTTATACGAAGAACTGCTGAAAGAGGAAGAACCAACCGCAGCACTTTATCAGAAAGCAGCATACTGTTATCAGCAAAGTTCGCAGCTTCAGTTGGCGCTGGAAGCTTACCTGAAAGCCGATATCATTCAGCCCGACGATGTATGGACGATACGAAAAATTGCACTTTGCTATCGTTTGCTTGGTCAGTTTGCCAAAGCGCTTGAATTTTATAAGCATGCCGACTTCCTGAAACCCGGCAATACATCCACCATCATGAACATAGGCCAGTGTTTGGTTGAACTTGGTAAATACAAAGAAGCGCTGAACTATTATCACAAACTCGACGAGAACCAAAGTTCGGAACTTAAAGTGGAAAGAGCCATCGTGTGGTGTGCTTTTGTTTCGGGCGACCTGGCACAAGCCGATTACTATTCGCAAAAAATCATTGAATCGACTCCCGAAACACAGGATTTGCTGAATGCCGGACATATAGCCTTGTGCGGAGGCAAGAAAACTCTGGCAATAGATTATTACATCCGCTGCATACAATCCCTTCATTCGAACCCTGAAGCATTTACTGATTTAATGAACAAGGATAAAATGCAACTTATCAACAATGGCATTCAGCCCGACGATTATCAGCTGATAATTGATGAAGTGCTCTACAGAACCGATACAAAAGAATAATTACAAAGGAATAACTACAACCGACAGCCTATTCCCCATTCGATAAATTCGGCTTTCTGAAGATGCGTTTTTAATCCCAGCGATAGAAACAAGTGTTCGGTCAGACTATATTTGAGTGCTGCTCGGGTATAAAACCAACCATCTTCATCATCGATATTGTAAGCATAAATCAGTGGTTTATTCAACGTTCCTGTTTCAGCGTTTGAATACGGTTCCTTGTTTTTAAGCGGGTTGTAAACATACATACCCAAATGAATACCAGCAGAGAGTTTTCCGAGTACCAATTCGGGTTGCAGGCTCACTCCCACCCTTATTTTATTCTTCAGTTCGTTGGTAGTAAGGTAAGTTCGTTTAAACTTTGAACTGCCATCGTATACGCCATCGTAAAAGGCATCTGCTGCAATCCCCAGCCGTATATTATTGCCCAACTGTCTGAAAACGCCCAATACAATTGAACCGGTCGGGTACATTTTATCGTCCTTGTAATACAATTCACGCGCTCCACCCGAAGCAATAATTTCAACACTAAATCGCTGTGGCAATCCTTCCTGCTCTTTATACTGTGGTTTGTAATGCTGTTTGTAATTGGGGTTATACTTCAACCCAACCGAAGCATTCAACATATTTATTCCCGAATTAGGCTGATAAAAACTTCCGTTCGACGCATGATTCCAGCTAAAGCCCGCAACGGCAGCCATTCCACCTCCGAAAGGAATTTCAAGATTACCGCCTCCGGCAAAATACACATTTACCACCGAACCTATCGCCGCATTTCCGGTGTTCAGGTCGTTTAAATCGGTAGCTGTATTGTTGAAACGTTTGTTCAGCAAACTCATCCCAGCACCACCTTTGATATTTACCTTCAGGAAATCGGAATTGATCAAAGGCAATTGAAGATAAGGATATACCGCCAACAGTTGACCCAGCATTTCGGGATGACCCAAATCGAGACCTGCAACACCTATACCAACGGTTGGAAAATGAAAATAATGATGCCAGGCTTGTTCGCCCATGGTTTGCCATTCAATGTCCAATTCAGCTCCTTTTACCGGATCCTTCACCAAACTGTTCAGATGAGTGGTGTGTTTGAGTATATTACCATAAATAAATTGTCCTTTCACCGAATAATTCTTTAAAGTCTGCCCCTGACCGAACAACGAGATAAAACAAAAAAGAGATATTAAAATTTTATTTTTCATAAACCCAAAAAGTATTCATCCGACAATTTTTAGTTACCTTTGACAACACAAAGATAATATATTTCTTTTTAACGATAACTTTTATTATTCACTGCATATAAGTATTTTTCACCTTTATGTTTTCTATTTTCCGAAAAGAGTTTCGATCATTTTTAAGCAATGCTACCGGCTACGTGGTCATCGGCATATTTTTACTTTTGAACGGATTATTTCTTTGGGTCATCCCCGGCGAGTTCAATATTCTGGACAGTGGCTATGCTAACCTTGATGGACTTTTCTATCTATCACCCTGGTTGTTTTTGTTTCTTTGTCCGGCACTCACCATGCGCCTTTTAGCCGAAGAAAAACAAGCGGGCACCTGGGAATTACTATCGACAAAACCATTAAGTAAATGGGCCATAATACTTGGCAAGTACATGGCAGGATGGATGTTGGTAATTGTGGCCTTGTTACCCATACTCCTCTATTATTTTATAGTTTCAAACTTAGCCGAACCGGTCGGAAATATCGACAGTGGCGCCTTTTGGGGTTCATTCACAGGCCTTATTTTACTGGCAGCGGTGTATGTTGCTATTGGCATTTTTTCTTCTTCACTCTCAAACAATCAACTTGTATCGTTTGTTACGGCTGTAGTAATTTCATTTTTTATGTTGTATGGTTTTGAGTTAATCGGTAGTTTCTTTAGTTCAGGAAAACTGATTTACCTGCTCGAAAATTGCGGCATACAATCTCATTACAAATCTATTAGTCGCGGAGTGATCGATTCGCGCGATCTTATTTATTTTCTAATTGTCATTTACATTTTTCTGTTTTTTACCGAAAAGAAAATGACTAAAAACTAACACGTATTTTAATAACATATGAACGATAATTTAAATAAACCATTGATTCTGATTACAAATGACGATGGTGATACGGCAAACGGCATCGCGGTGCTTACCCGATTGATGATGCAAATAGGCGAAGTAATTGTAGTGGCTCCCGACGGACCCCGTTCGGCACAATCCAATGCACTTACAGTTACACATCCCATTCGCTTTAAGTTGCTCGAAACATCCGAAGGGCTAACTCGCTATTCCTGTACCGGCACACCAACCGATTGCGTTAAACTGGCATTGAACGAAATTCTTGATCGCAAACCCGACTTATTGGTTTCGGGCATTAATCATGGATCCAATGCAGCCATCAACGTTATTTATTCCGGAACTATGGGCGCTGTGCTCGAAGGTTGCGAGAATGGCATTTTATCCATTGGTTTTTCCATCGACAACCATTCGTTGTCAGCCGATTTCAAACATTTCGAAGAATACATATTACAAATTACCCGCACAGCCCTTGCCAATGGTTTGCCCGAAGGCATTTGTCTGAATGTAAATAGTCCAAAAGCTGAAATCAAAGGGGTACGCGTTTGTCGGCAGTGTGTGGGGCATTGGACCAAGGAATTTGCCAAACGAACCGATCCGCAAGGTCGTTCCTATTTTTGGCTTACAGGTCATTTCGAGAATCACGAACCCGAAGCTCAGGATACCGACGAATGGGCATTGGCCAATGGATACGTTTCGATAGTACCTACAAAAATCGACCTTACAGCTTACGAGGCGATGAACATTGTAAATAAATGGGATTTGTAAATCCTGGTCAATAAGTAATGAGAATGAACCTCGAAAAAGCCAACAAGTTTATTTACGGACTTATACCGGGACTACTTCTGCCATTGCTTTTTATGTGGATCTATCTGAACAGGTTTTACCCACACGAAATAGGCTTTGTCGAAATAATAAAAGAAATTTTTCCGGGAGTTTTAATGGGTAAGGTATTACTGTTATCGGTAATACCTAACCTATTGCTTGTGTACCTGTTTTATACGCTCGATAGTTTCAAATTAGCTGTCGGAATGATTACCGGCGCTATGATTTATCTGATTCCGAGTTTTTTTATGTTATAATAATTATTCCTTTTCTTCGTCAGCATCAACATTGACCGCAATCGCTTTTTGAAGCAACAACGAATTTGGGAAAATATGCAATCCTCCGTCCTTTGTTCTCAAATGCGTATAAAAGGTAAAAATATCCTCTACCGTCGCTTCAATAGGCATGTCCTTGTCCAGAATTTTGATAGTATCGCCAATATGAAAGGGAGCAGAGAAAAACAATATAATCCCGGCTGTGATATTGCTCAATATGGACCATTGCGCAAACAAAGCAACTCCAATTACTGCAAACACAGAGCTTAAGGCAACAAATAAATTCCGGGTATCCACACCCCAAACTACCAACAAAGCCATAAGAGCAGTTGTATTTATCAATATGTTAAGTACACGAATCACGTGCGAAACACGTAAATCAAACCTTGAATGTACCTTAAGGTATCTTTTCACAATTGCCCGAATCGTAAATCTGATGATTACTGCCGAGGCAAAAACAATGGCGCTTCCCAGAATTTGTGGAAAATAAGCTAACATATCTCTTTTTATTTTGGTTTCCGGCAAAGTTAGGGATTATTTTAGTTAAAGACAAACCGGTTAACCAATATAGGCACGCCGGCAACCAGACTATACGATTTAGCAAAATACTTTTTCTGCCAACTTAAAAGTTGATGATTTTCTTCTGGGGCAGAAACTTTTTCTCTTAGGAGAAATTCATTTTCTCTCAAGGGAAAATTGTTTTATCTCGGGGCGGAAACTTCTTCTCTCAAGAGAAATTCCTTCTCTCTCAGAAGAAAGTCGTTTTCTCTTAAGGAAAATTTGTTTTATCTCGGGACGGAAACTTTTTCTCTCTGGAAAAATTCTTTTTTGTCCTAAGGAAAAAAAGAACTGCGAAAAAAAAGAACCGCAGAGAAATTTCCCTTCGGCTCAAATAACTTTGTTGAAAAGTTCAAGTCATTTATGCCAAATCATCAGCAAGAACTTTAGCCAACGATGTGGTTGGGCGACCGATTAATTCCGACAACACCCTGGAATCGTCAAACAATCCACCCTTCGAAGCTCCGGTGTCAGAATTCGTCAACATTTCAGCCAATCCATCAGGCAATCCAAAACTTTTCAAAATACCTGCATATTCGGCTTCCGTTAAGTTGTTATATGGAATTGTTTTTCCACTTTGTTTCGAAATTTCAGCTGCAAGTTCAGTCAAAGTATAAGCCTCGTCACCGGCCAATTCGTAGGTTTTACCTTCATGACCTTCTCCTGCCAATACAACAGCTGCAGCTTCCGCATAATCAACCCGGGCAGCTGAAGCTATTTTACCATCACCTGCATTACCAATAAATGCTCCAGCACCAACGGCACCTTTAGCCGATCCTGTATAATTCTCGGTATACCAACCATTGCGCAAAAGGGTGTAAGTAAGCCCTGATGCTTTAATAACTGCCTCGGTGGCTAAATGCTCCTTTGCCAGGGACAAGGGCGAACTGTCGGCGTGGAGAATACTTGTGTAAAAAATATGCTTTACTCCGGCTTGTTTTGCAGCTTCAATCACAGCTTTGTGTTGTGGTAGTCGCTGACCAATTTCATTGCCCGAAATCAGTAATAATTTATCAATACCCTGCAATGAAGTTACTAAACCTTCCGGTTTATTATAATCAAACACAATGACTTCAACACCTAAATCAGCTGCCTTTTCGGGGTTACGCACCAATGCCACTATTGTTTCTGCTGAAACCTTCGATTTTAAACTCTCAACTACTAAACGACCTAATTGTCCGGTCGCACCTGTTACTCCAATTTTCATTTTTAGTTTCCTTTCTTTTTAAATTATTTTCAGTATAACGTTTTTTGTATTACTTTTGTTACGCAAAGTAACTAATAATAGTTTACTTTCGAAACAAGTTACCTTTAGGTAACCACAAAAAAAGTAGTAACCCTCAAGTAACCATTATGGCAAAAACAATAACAGAAACTAAGTGTCCCGTAACCGCAACCCTCAATTTGATAGGCGGTAAGTGGAAAGCAATTATACTTTACTCGCTCACGAACGGAACAAAACGTTTTGGCGAAATAGCAGTACGCATACCTGATATTTCACGAAAAGTACTCACCGAACAACTTAAAGAACTGGAAGCCGATGGATTAATTCTGCGTAAACACTACAAAGAAATACCTCCACGCGTAGATTATTCACTCACCGAATTGGGTAAAAGCCTTTCGTCGGTGATTCGCGAACTGGAAATTTGGGGAAATGAAAATGTGCTGGCAAAAAGAAATTAAAAACAGATTGTACATGAGTGCGAAAAGTCTTGCTCATGAGTTTGACAAATCATAAGCATGACTTTGGTAACTCTTGCTCATGATTTTTAAAATCATAAGCATGAGTTTATAATGCATTAAAAACGGCCTCACAAGAGTTGTGAGGCCGTATGTGTATTCAATTTTATCGGAATTTATTTGTAAAGCTCCGGCGTAATGATAATTGACATAAGATAATCTCCGTTTTTGTCGTTATAAATGTAGTTCATAGTCACGTTATTCTCGCGCTGATACTGCATTTGAGGATTTGTTTTAGTTAGCCGAATGATATTTTGCTCCAGATTGCTTTTTATCTTAACAGTATCAATCTCTGTTTTTTCGTAGTTTATCAAAGTGTAATTGTATTGAAAAACTGTTTTCGATGGTAATGTAATTTTATCGAGGCGGGTTTCTGCATCCACCATCATTGGACAACTTTTGTTCATCTCGTTTGCAATTAATTGCAACGGATTTTTTGCAACATTGATAACATTTTCAATGGTTGCGAATACATTGTTTTCCACTAGCTTCTGATAGGTGAAATATCCCAAAACAGAGAGTGCAATAACAATCACTGAAATAATCACCAGCAGGGAAACATACTTCCGCTTTTTTTTCGGTTTCACTGTTGTCTGAACTTCCGGAACAACTTCCTTTATAATCTTTGGAAGTTCAAAACCGCATTCAACACAATATTTTGCTTTTGAAATATTCTCTGTTTTACAGTGGGTGCATATTACCTTATCCATATACTGTTAAATCGATGATTTGTAAAAATATGTTTACTGATGCAAATGTACGTTTTTTTATTGAGATAAAATGTTTGAATTGCAAATAAAAAAACAGCTTCACATTTTGCGAAGCTGTTCTCTTATTCCCCTCTAAGAGTTAGGGATCTTTTATTTATTCTTTTCTACCCAAACTCTTGCATTTACAAACACTTCCACCCACGGAGTGATTTGGTCGCTATTTTTGCGATCAGCAGGATAATTGGCACATTGCCAAGGAAAAATAGCACGTTCAGGGTGTGGCATCATTGCCAAATGGCGACCATCAGTCGAACAAATACCGGCAGTGTTATAATCCGAACCGTTCGGATTGGCCGGATAACCTGCATGTGAATATTTTGCAATGATATTATATTCGTTCTC
Source organism: uncultured Paludibacter sp. (assembly GCA_963678465.1). Classification (GTDB taxonomy): domain Bacteria; phylum Bacteroidota; class Bacteroidia; order Bacteroidales; family Paludibacteraceae; genus Paludibacter. Next base: position 617,645 of record OY782858.1, on the reverse strand, counting down.
CGCTTTTGGCAGGTAGAATTTTCCTTCACCGTGAGCCACCCATACACCTAATTTACTTCCGCTTAACGAACCTAACATCACAGAGTTATTTTCAGGAATAGTTAATCCCACAAAACCGGATTCAAATTTGTGCGAGTCGTTGTGCAACATACGTGGTTTCACATCGTGATCAGGAGTAATCACACCCAATTCCACCATCAACTGACAACCGTTACAAATACCTAAACTCAAGGTGTCGGTACGTTTGTAGAAATTATCCAGCGCCAGTTTTGCTTTTTCGTTGTAAAGGAAACCTCCTGCCCAACCCTTGGCAGAACCCAAAACGTCGGAATTAGAGAATCCACCACAGAATACCACCATGTTTACATCTTCCAGCGTTTCACGACCTGTAGCCAAGTCAGTCATGTGAACATCTTTCACATCAAAACCTGCCAAATACAAGGCATAAGCCATTTCACGCTCACCATTTGTTCCTTTATCACGAACAATAGCCGCTTTTACGCCACTTGGTTTGCGATCGGGCGAAATGCCAAACTGCGACAGTTTACCTTTGAAAGAAGCATTGAAAGCAAATTCCAGCGGTTGGTTTTTATAATTGTTGTAACGCGATTGTGCACATACTTCGCCACTTTGTTTGCGGTCGAGCAAATACGAAGGTTTGAACCATAAGTCGCGCATATCATTGATTGAGAATGAATAAGCTTCTTTTTTGCGATTGATTTCCAGACGACGTTCTGCAATTGGCGTAGCAATTCGTGCAAATCCAACACCATTGTCGTTCAGAATTTTTTCAACTGCCTTGCGGTCTTTTACCTGAATCAACACACCCGGATTTTCAGCAAAAAGCATGGTTACCAATGAGTTTTCGGCAATATAATCCAGATTCACGTTCAATCCGCCTTTGGTATTTGCAAAACACATTTCGAGCATGGCAGTTATCAAACCACCTTCCGAAATATCATGTCCTGCTAGAATAAGATTTTGGCTAATCATTTCCTGAATGCTATCAAAAGCTGCTTTGAAATATTCTGCATCTTTTACAGTAGGCACTTCGTCGCCAATTTTATTCAGTGTTTGCGCCAAAACTGAACCACCTAATTTGTGACTATCGAAAGAGAAATCAATATAATAAACAACCGTTTTTTCGTCGTTGACCAACACCGGTGAAACAACTTTTTTCACATCAGAAACTTCAGCGCCAGCCGAAATAATCACCGTTCCGGGTGAGAATACTTTGTCGTCGCCATATTTTTGAGTCATCGAAAGTGAATCTTTTCCGGTTGGAATATTGATCCCCAACGAACAGGCAAAGTCCGAACAAGCTTCCACTGCTTTGTACAAACGGGCATCTTCACCCGGATTTTTACAAGGCCACATCCAGTTCGCACTCAGCGAAACGCTATCCAAACCGTCGGTCAATGGTGCCCAAACAATGTTAGTCAATGCTTCGGCAATAGCCATCACAGAACCAGCTTCTGAATCAGCCATAGCAACCAACGGTGCATGTCCGATAGAAGTGGCGATACCTACCGTTCCACGGAAATCTAACGCTACTACACCAAGGTCATTCAACGGCAACTGAATTTCACCGGCACATTGCTGACGGGCAATTTTACCTGTTACAGAGCGGTCAACTTTGTTTGTCAACCAGTCTTTACAAGCCACAGATTCAACCTGTAATACGTTTTCGATATAACTTTGCAGTTTATCTTCCGAAATTTCGGGAGCTCCATAATGTTCTTCTATTGTATTGTCAGTAATCACCATGCGAGGTGGTTTTCCGAACATATCTTCCAGTTTCAGGTTGATTGGAGTTTGTCCATCAGCTTGTTCAAACACAAAATCCATTTGACCAGTAGTTTCACCCACCACATAAAACGGAGCACGTTCGCGTTCAGCAATAGCACGCACTTTCTCCACTTCTTTTTCGGAAATCACAAAACCCATGCGTTCCTGACTTTCGTTACCTACAATTTCTTTGGCACTCAAAGTCGGGTCACCTACTGGCAAAGCCGACATATCAATTTTACCACCAGTAGTTTCCACCAATTCCGACAAGCAGTTGAGATGTCCACCTGCTCCGTGGTCGTGAATTGAAACAATAGGATTTGAATCAGCTTCGGCCAATGTGCGGATAACGTTCGAAACACGTTTTTGCATTTCCGGGTTAGCACGTTGTACGGCGTTTAGCTCAATTGAATTGTCGTACTCGCCCGTTTGAACCGACGAAACAGCAGCTCCACCCATACCAATGCGGTAGTTGTCACCACCCATAACCACCACTTTTTCACCGGCAGCAACATCGCCTTTCAAGGCGTCGCGCATGGTTCCAAAACCAACGCCACCTGCCATCATAATTACTTTATCGTAACCAAATTTCTTGTCGTTTTCCTGATGTTCAAAAGTTATTAATGAACCACAAATAAGCGGCTGACCGAATTTATTTCCAAAATCAGAAGCTCCGTTCGAAGCTTTAATCAGAATTTGCTCAGGCGTTTGGTATAACCATTTGCGTGGAGCAATATTGTTTTCCCAACTACGACTTTTATCGTTGCGGGCGTATGAAGTCATATAAACAGCAGTTCCTGCAATAGGTAAACTGGCTTTTCCTCCACCAAGGCGGTCGCGAATTTCACCACCTGTACCAGTCGCAGCACCATTGAAAGGTTCCACAGTGGTTGGGAAGTTATGTGTTTCGGCTTTTAATGAGATAACCGAATCAATCTCTTTAGTTTGGAAAAAGTCAGGTTTATCGCCACTGGCAGGAGCAAATTGTTCAATTTTCGGTCCGGCATTGAAAGCCACGTTGTCTTTGTAAGCCGATACAAGTTTATTTGGATTTTCTTCCGAAGTTTTGCGAATAAGTTTAAACAAAGTTAGTTCTTTTTCTTCGCCATCAATCACATATTGTCCGTTGAAGATTTTGTGACGGCAATGTTCCGAGTTTACCTGTGAAAATCCGAAAACTTCACTATCGGTTAGTTTCCGACCCACTTTTTTACTTACATTGTTCAGATAATCAATTTCATCTTCACTAAGCGCCAAACCTTCCTGTGCGTTGTAAGCAGCAATATCATCTATATATAAAATGGGTTCCGGCTGTTTGTTGATAGTAAAAATGTCCTGATTCAGGCCCGAATAAATGCGTTCGAGCATCGGGTCGTATTCCAAACCACCCTGAACAGATGGTGTATGTGGCATTAAACGAAACTCCTCTATACGAAGAATGCCGCTGATACCCATATTCTGAGTGATTTCAACGGCATTCGTGCTCCAGGGAGTTATCATTTCGCGGCGCGGGCCGACGTAATTACCTTCGATTGTCGAAAGGCTCGTCAGTTTTGCCTCGCTGAATAGCCATTCTAATTTACTTACATCTTCGGTCGACAAATTGTTTTTGCTTTGAACCACAAAAACATGTTGGGCGGGAGTCTGAAAAAATTGAATCATTGTAATTTTTATGATTATTTGGAAGTATAAAAAATAGATTTTCCGTTACAACTCATAGACTTAACTACAAATTGAAATCTTTTTAATTGAAATACAAAGATAAAGAAATTTTATGGGGTTGGAAAATACTTTTTTCGTCATCGGTTTAGGTTTTCAACAGAAAAGTATACAAACCGGTGTACTTTACTGTAATTATTAACAGAAAATAGATGTTCGATGATTCAAAAACATCTTTAGCAAATTCAATCCAAAGCATCCTGGCTTTAATAGCATTGCCAAAAAAGAAAAGGAGTTAACCATATGGCTTACAATTAAAACAAAGATGCTATAAAAAAACATCTGACCATTCTTAGGTTTTAATTATTCTCTTTTACAATCTTATTTACACATAAGCAGCAACAAATGGATGAAGAATTTTCAGGGAGCAAGTATATTAAATGGATAGAAGGGAATATTTCTTAAAATTGTAAATATTATAACAAGGTATAAAACAACCATGGAGATATATCTATTCGTTTTTAGGAAGTTAACCGGCCTGAGTTTCTCAAGCTTTAGAAAGTAAAACAGAATATCAAGAATTGTAGCAGTTATCAAAAGACCCACTAACAAATTTGTAGAAAAGGCTTCCAATATATGAAAATTCAAAAAAGCATGCAATGACCTTTGACTTCCGCAACCCGGACAATACAAACCTGTGATCAAATGTACGGGGCATTTAGGAAAAAAATATTGATTGGGATTGAAGTACTTGTAAATAACTACAAGTAAAACAATCCCAATAACAAATATCGTTTTCCTGAGGGTTGAGATTTTTATTTTCAAAATCCAGCAAATATCCCTGCCATGCCAAGAGCAAATACGAAAATAAGATATCCGGCTATAAAAACGAATCCTGAAACTGCAGAAACTATGGCCCAGGTCTTAGCCGATTTCGCCTTAGCAGCAGCTTCTTCGTATTGACCATTGAAATATAAATTGTCAACTTTAGTTGAATAAACAATGCTCACTATACCAAAAGGAAGGCAGCAAAGAACTGTTGAAAGAATTGCCCAAACAAGATAATTGTCCGGCTTAAGCGGTTTGTCTTGATTTTCAGTCATAATATTAAAATAAATTTATAGATTTTTCCTACTCATAAGGTTTTTCGGATACCACCTGAAATATTATTATCTAAGTTAATAGCGCTGTAAAAATAGTAAAAAATGGTTTACAATTAACTAAATTCGACTTATTTTCTTTAAATTACTCCTTTTGCTTTTAACTCGATGTATTTATTAATGCTATTGATGGTTAAATTTTCGGGTTGCGTGAGTATTGTCTGTATGCCATGTTTCTCTAATTCACTAACAATTAATCTTTTTTCAAATGCAAATTTTTCTGCAACTACTTTATCATACACTTCCTGAATATTTATTGATGACTTATAAATTATTTTATTCAACTCGGTATTATCAAAAAACACTACAATTAAAAAGTGATTTTTCGCAATATTTTTAAGATAAAGCAATTGACGGCGTAATCCATCTATGGTTTCGAAATTTGTATACAATAAAATTACACTGCGTTGTTTTATCGTCTGCTTAATGTCAACATATAATCGACTAAAATCACTTTCGGAGAAGTCCGTTTTAATATTATAAAGTTTCTCCATCAACTTCTCCATCTGTCCCGATCTTCTTTCAGCCGCCAGCAGGTTATCCACTTTTTTTGAAAAAGTCAACATCCCCGCTTTGTCCTGCTTTTTAAGTATGACATTGGCCAGGGCTAAAGTTGAATTAATTGAATAATCCAACAAACTTAATCCATGAAAAGACATTTGCATGGTTCTTCCTGTATCAATTATTTGATAAACTGGTTGCGATTTTTCATCCTGAAACTGATTGACCATCAATTGGTTTCTTTTCGAAGATGCTTTCCAGTTAATAGTTCTGATATCATCTCCCTGAACATATTCTTTTATTTGCTCAAATTCCATTGTATGTCCAATGCGACGAATTCGTTTGATTCCGTATTCGGTCAATCGATTGGAGAAGGCTAACAAATCATATTTGCGAAGCTGAATAAAAGATGGATATGTTGGAACGATAACATTTTCTGAAAACACATAACGTCTGGAAGTTAAGCCCAAAGTTGTTTGTACGTAAATATTTAATCTTCCAAATTGATATTCACCACGTTCGGTTGGGCGTAACAAGTATTTTGTTTCGTGCTTGCTGTTACCGTTTAATTTTATTGAATGCAAAAAATTGCGTTTTTGAAACTGAAATGGAACTTCGTCAATCACATTTAATTTTACTGCGAATGGATAGAGATTTGAGATATGAATAACAACCGTGTTATCGTCGCCGTTTGAAAAGCGCTCAGGCAATTGCCGTTCAGCTTCAAGTCCGTTTTTTACTGAAAATAAAATAAAAATATCGGCAAAAGTTATTAGTAAGAATACGACAAGCAAAGCTATGGCAATATAATACAACCACTGTACAAAAAAAGAGATGAAAAAAACGCCTCCAATACTCAATAGAATATTGAAAAACAACTGATGAATATACAATGATTTAAGAATTTTCATTTAACGCGGAATTTCCAGGGAATCAATAATTTGTTTCACTATCTCTTCGGTTTTCACACCTTCCATTTCTTTTTCAGGAGCTACAATAATTCGATGTTGAAGCACTGCTAAAGCTGAATCTTTTACGTCATCCGGAGTTACAAAATCACGACCATGAAGCGCTGCAAATCCTTTCGATGCATTCAGAATAGCAAGCGAAGCGCGGGGCGAAGCTCCGAGATACAAAAACGGATGCTCTCTGGTTTCCTGCACAATGCGGGCTATGTATTCGATAATATTCTGTTCCACCAATACGCTGCGAACAATAGATTTCACATTATTAATATCAGCTTTATCTACAACCTTTTGTACATCAATAGTTTTATCTCCATTCAATGCTTCGTGCTCACGTCGGATAATTTCGCATTCGTCCACCAGATTTGGGTAATCAATCACCACTTTAAACATAAAACGGTCTAATTGCGCTTCGGGCAAACGATAGGTTCCCTCCTGCTCTATCGGATTCTGTGTCGCCATTACCAAAAAAGGCGAATCCATCACATAGGTCTTTCCATCAATTGTAATTTGCCGCTCGTCCATCACTTCGAAAAGGGCTGCTTGTGTTTTGGCCGGAGCGCGGTTTACTTCGTCTATCAATATCATATTGGCGAAGATGGGTCCGCGTCTGAACTCGAATTCAGATTTCTTAAGATCGAACACCGATGTTCCAAGTATATCAGAAGGCATTAAATCAGGTGTAAATTGTATTCTGCTAAACTTTACATTCAGCGTACGGGCAAGCAATTTAACCGCCATGGTTTTGGCAACTCCCGGAACACCTTCGAGCAACACATGACCATTGGCAAGAATAGCTACCAACAAATAATCAATCACTTTGTCCTGCCCTACTATCACTTTTTTTAGTTCGGAGCGGATTGCATTTACTTGTTTTTGTATCTCATTTAAGTCAATTCGGGTTTCGAAATGAATGTCGGTTGATTCAATTTGTTCGTTTTCCATATCTTGTAAATTTATTATTATTCTTGTTTTAAGTTTTTATCCCAAAATGCTTCGATAAGTTTATTTATATGAATCAAATCTTTTTTCTCAGCAGTTTTATTTTTCCTGAATTCGTTAATAAAGTCAATAATCTCAGTAATTAATTCAATATCCTTTTCGGATTTGCTTTTAAGCTTTTCGGTAAAGCGTTCATCCAATTTTGAAGTATCAATAAAATAATTGGTGCGTACCCTGTCAAGAAAAAAGACTATTTTTTTCTCAATAATATTAGCCACATTTCCCTGCTGATAATACAGATTACCAATAGTTTGTACAAATTCCACCGTTGTATTTCGCAATGGTTTGATAACGGGAATAATGCGCTGACGGCGCTTTGAATTGAAGAAGATGTATAGCAACAAACCATAAACAAGTAAAAGCCACACTGCCCGTAATGCCGGATACCTGAACACCACCGAGAGTCCTGTCTCGTTTTTTGGAGCATTAGGGTTTGATGTTTGACCCTGCACAAACCAAACCACAGGCCTGTCTTTAGGAATATACGAAAGTAAATGAGCGACATAACCGGCAGAACTTTTTTCGGACAATAATGCATGGTTTGTAAACACCTGCGGCTGATTGTGAATATAAACATATCCTTTTCCGTATTTAATTTTCAGAAAGTTTGGATATATTTTTCCATCCGGTAATTTTTCAGTGCCCAAAATAGTTGTGGTGCTTGAGTCAGCTTCGACAAATGCAAATGTGTTGTTCACCGGTTTCATCTGATAATCGGCTTTGCTCCAGTTTTTGTAGGTTAGCGAAAGCCTGAGCATGTCCAGTTTTTTCAATGACAAGTCCGAATCGGCTTCGGTATAATTCAAACCTAAGCTATCTGTAATGTTTCGAACAAAATTTTCGCTGCTAACAAATAAATTACTTCCCTCCTTCACTTTTTCAAGTATCACTGTATCACCTATAAAATACATATTTTGCTTTATCATAAGGTAAGTAACCGTTCCTGTTTGATCTTGAATGTATTCGTAAGGTGTACTTAGTATACGTTTTATTCTGTTTTCCGGAATTATATTTTTTATTTCCCTATTCAAAACATAAAGATCGAACGGATTTTTGTGATCGAGAGAATAAGTTGGCTTCCAATTAGTTGGTTTTACTCTGAAAGTATCAATCAGCAAAATAATCAGTACCAAAAGGAAGATTCCGGCCAGGTATAATTTGATTGTTTTACCCATTCAGCACCTCCTTCCGTAACAGATTTTCGAAAGCCGACTTTGCTTTCAAATAATCATTATTCTCGAGCGGAAACTCACCATACCAAACATACTCGTAGAGATATGACAAATACGAAAATTGATTCTTCATTGCTTGTTCGGTAATTTCACTCAGATATTCTGAGTTGGTTTTATCAGGCAGCCAATTTATCAAATTATTATTCTTCAACACTTTAAGAGTCCATAAAAAATACAATCGAATGCAGGAGCGGGTATCTCCCTTTTGCTCATGTTCGGCAATAAGTTGCCGGAAATCGGCTTTTTCAATCAGATTTTCAGTATCATAAATATCCAACGTAAGCTCCTCGTTCTTTTTATCGAAAAACCAACGACCTTTATGACGAATAAGGATACGAACAGCAATAAACAAAACAATAAGAACAACGATGCCACTTAGTACGCCTATCAAAATTTCAATAAACGCAGGTGTAGGTGCATCCGGAGCATACCCAAACAGTTTTTTCAGAAAGCTGACTATACGTTTTTTTAATAATTGCCAATATAAATAACTATCTTTTCCCTGCGAATAATTAAACTCATCATCGCTCAGATATTCCGATTTGAAATTTTGTTGAAAACCTGTAACCTGACGTTTTGCGGTATCAGAGGGTAAATCGGTAAGCATTTTTTTTACCAATTTATCCTTGTCGGAATCAGAACTATCGGTCAAGACAGTTTGAACTTCCTCTAAAATACTGTTTTTCTGAGCAATAAGCTGAATGCTCAAAAACAGCAGCAAAATCAGAGTTGCTTTATGCTTCATTGCCACCGATATTGTCAATTTCAGAAATTGCCTGTAAATGTTCTGTAGCTTCGATGGCGCTGTAATAAACCAAAGTTTGCTGAATATAAAATACATTGAGCAGCAGATAAGTAACTATCATACCCAACACATACAGTAACACTATCGACGGTGGAAATTCAAAGGCGTTGAGGTCGGAACCCGATGAAATATAAGAAAACATTATCATAAAATAAGGCACCGTACTGATGGCACTCTGCACAATAGAAATAAATATATAAATTACAATTGACGATCCTACAACGTGCCAAAAATTACTGAATAAAATTTTCCAGGCTTTCCCTAATGCGGCAAAATAACCGGCATCTTCATACACATAAACTATCAAAGCCTGAATTGAGAACACCATCATGGCCGGAAGTCCAATGATTAAGAGTGGAATACCGATAAGAATTAAACTTAAAACAACACCGAAAATCATAACAATCATCATGACCGGAATGAAAATAAAGAATGAAATAATTCCGAAAACAATAATTCTACCTGCGATTTTAAGAATTTCCTGCAAAATCTCGGATGCTGTGAAATCGTTGCGTCCTGTTTTTTCAAACATTTTCACATACACAATCGGCTGACCAATGCTAAGTACCGACGAAGCAATTGACACAAGAAAGAAAACAGAAAAAAGAATTATTGCCAAAAAGAGATTATTATCGCTGAAAAACCAATTATTAGCCACATCGGGCTGCATCATATTTCCGAAGAGATCCCTGAATGTAAAATAGAAAAGAGCACTCAAAACCAGCAGTAATGCCCCATTGATAGTAATGTAATTTTTGAAATAATTCTTACCAAACAGTTTAAAAAACTGAATACTGTCGTTGATATAAGCATTAAAGTTACGTTTTTTGTAGAGTTGAAATTCTTGCATAGATTTGTTTTTTATGATAAATAAAAGGTAAAACTAAATAATAAAATGATATCAAAGCCAAAGTAATCACAATGATGAAGACATTCATCCATAAAGGCATAGTGTTTGATAATCGCGTCACAAAACCCTCTATAAATCCTGCCACAACAAAAAATGGCAAGGTACTGATAAGTATTTTCAAGCTTTGGCGAGCTCCTGTAACGAAGGATTGAAAACGGGAATAAGTACCCGGAAAAAGGATTGAACCGGCCAAGATAAACCCCGCCATTGTTGCAATAACAATACTGAAAATTTCCATCGCTCCATGAAGCCAAATGCCACGCAGACTTTGTTCGAACACTCCATTCTCGTAAAAAAAGTATTGAAACGAACCCAACATAATGCCATTTTGCATCGACATAAAAAAGGTCAAAACTCCAGCCGACAAACCAAAAACATACGATTTCATTGCAACGCCAATGTTATTGATTGTAATGCCAATAAACATATTCAACTCCCCTTGTTTTTTATAAACTGCCATCGGATCACCATTTTTGATGTTTTCGAGCGTCATATTCACATATTCGTCGCCCAAAATTATCCGGACGAATCTGTCGTCGTAAGCAGCCGAAATAGCACCTAAAGCAACAAAGAAGAAAAGCAATGCAAAAGCAAAAATCATTTGTTTGCGGTATTGATAAACTAATGACGGTATCTCTTCCAAAAAAAATGATTTGAGATGGTTTTTCTCGAGGCGTTTGGTTTTGTAAATTTTTCTGTATATTTGCGTAACTAAGAAATTAAGGTATTCAGTGGTTTTACTCTTTGGATAATAAGTCTGACTATACGATAAATCATTGATTAAATGAATATAAGCATCGGCCAATTCGTCAGGATTTTGGCTCTGCTTCTGGTTCAATGATTGTTCTAGCTCCAACCATTTTGACTTATTTTTTTTAATAAATGATATTTCTCTCATAATTAATTACAAAAGTAAAATTTTATGTCAAATTTACATATAAACACAACGCAAAATATTAATTTATTTTTCACAACGGCTACAATTGGAGAAAGAATGCTGGCTTATTTAATTGATTTAGTCATACAAATTGCCTATTTTATTATTGTGGTTTTTATTTTGTTGGGAGATATTTTTAAAAATCCTGATTTAAGTTCATCCATTGCATTATTATTGATATCATTGCCTGTCATGTTTTATTCGCTCGTTTGTGAATCAACCATGGAAGGCCAAACTTTTGGCAAAAAATTATTAAAAATAAAAGTTGTAAAGATAGATGGCTATCAGGCTGGATTTTTCGATTATTTTGTTCGTTGGATTTTTGCCATTGTTGATATTCAAATGGGGTTTATTCCCGGCGTGATAGCCATGGTAAGCACAAAACACACGCAACGATTAGGCGATTTGGCGGCCGGCACAGCAGTTATCTCCGAAAAATCGAAATACAATATAAGCCATACGATACTTATGGAAATTGCCGAGGATTACCAGCCCCATTTCAAGCGGAATCAGATGATCTTGTTTTCGGATAATGATATCAGAATTATTAAAGAAAATTTTGAACTTACCAACAAATCGAAAAATCCTGTACTTTTAAAAAAGATAGCTGAAAAAATATACAATGTAACTAAACTTACTGATAAATTCGAGTCCGATAAAAAATTAATCGAAACCTTTCTCAAAGATTATAATTACTATACAGCCGGTTAATTTGCACAACAAACAGTTAAAAATATATTTACCGAAACAATCCGACGTTTTCATTGTTATGGTTAATTCATGCTTACATTTAATAAAATCAGGTATTATTCATTATGTTAGAAAATCGGATTGACCGTCGCATTTTAAAGGAACAACTTCAAAAAGAAACATTTAAACGCCGCACCATCTCGTTTTACAAATACTTCAACATCGAAAACCCACAGGAATTCCGCAACGATTTGTATCGCAACTGGAGTGAACTCGGCTGTTTTGGTCGTATTTACATAGCCCGCGAAGGAATTAATGCTCAAATGAGCGTTCCGGAACATAACCTGAATGCTTTTCTTGAAAATCTGTATTCAATTCAGGAGTTAGATCAACTACCGATTAAATATGCCATCGAAGACGATGGAAAATCATTTTACAAACTAACGATCAAAGTTCGCCCAAAAATTGTGGCTGATGGTCTTGAACATGGCACCTACGATTTATCAAAGGTAGGGAAACACCTGAGCGCACTCGAGTTTCACGAAGCGCTGGACGAACCGGAAACCATTGTGGTGGACATGCGCAATCATTACGAAAGCGAAATCGGTCATTTCAAGAATGCTTATTGTCCTGATGTAGATACTTTCCGGGAAGAAATTCAGCTCGTTATCGACAAATATAAAGACGACAAGGACAAACAGTTTTTGCTGTATTGCACCGGTGGAATTCGTTGCGAAAAGGCAAGTTCTTTTCTTATTCACAATGGGTTCGAAAACGTTTCGCAATTACATGGGGGCATAATTGAATATGCTCAGCAAATCAAGCAACTGGGCATTGAATCAAAATTCTATGGTAAAAACTTCGTTTTCGATGAACGATTAGGCGAATCAGTGAATGGTCAAATAATTTCGCGCTGCCACCAATGTGGAAAACCTGCCGATACGCATACCAACTGTGCTAACAGCGATTGCCATTTACTGTTTATACAATGTGCCGAATGTGCTGAAAAATTCGAAGGTTGTTGTAGTGAGGAATGTCAAACGATATTCCATCTGCCTATAGAAGAACGTAAAAAACTACGCCTGCAACATGCCGATAAATATGCCGACAGCAAAATTTTCAAAAGCAGATTAAGGCCCAAAGCTAAATTCGAAAGCAAATAATAAACCACAAAAAAATGCTAAGTCGCAATAAATCAATTCTGATATGTGCGACTTAGCATTTTTATGTAAAAGAAATTGCATTTAAATTTCGAGCAAAGTTTCAAGATAATGTTTTTCGATGCCATACACTTTTTTGATAGCAGCAATATCAGCCAGGATGCGCTTCTGATCGGCAACGGAAGTTGATACTTTACGCCCTACTATCATCACATTTTTAGGTGTATGTTCCAGCGGAATAAATTCAAAAACATTGGTTTTGTAGCCAAAATACTCCATCATCATGGCGCGTAATGTATCAGTTATTATTTCAGCCTGACGCTCTTTCAAAATCCCAAACTTTGTTATATTAGCCAATTCGCCACTCACATTCATAGCTTTACGAATTTGCTTATGGCAACAAGGAGCACACACAATCAGTGCAGCTCCTGATTTTATTCCCCTGAAAATGGCATCGTCGGTGGCAGTATCGCAGGCATGAAGCGCAATGAGCACATCAATTTTATCCAATTGCGTATCCACAATAGTTCCTTTCTCAAATTTCAGCTGATCAAAGTTTGCTTTAGTGGCAATATCATTGCAAATCTGCACTAAATCAGGACGAAACTCGACACCTGTCATTTTGGGCGTAAGCTTCAGACCATTGGTCAGATAATCGTACAAAGCAAAAGTAAGATAGCCTTTGCCCGAACCCATATCCACCACATGAAAATCTGCCGGAAGATCAGCTTCTTTCAAATTTGGCGACAACAACTCAATGTATTTGTTGATTTGTCGGTACTTGTCACTCATTTCGCGACGCAATTCAAAATCGGCATTCGTCACTCCCAATTCACGCAAATACACGTTATTTTCCAAAGCAATCAGTTTATCTTTGGCTTTATCATGAGCAAGCGAAACGGGAGCTTTCAGGGTTGAGGCTGTTGTTTTTACCTGGATTTTTCCATTGGGCAATGTGTATAAACTCAGATTTTCGGTAGCACTTAGTATTTCTGCGTTATTAAACTCCAAATTAATAGCATTGACTATCAAAGCTATTCCTTCATTCACTTCAAAGTTTTTGGTAATATCTTTGGTGGTATGGCGGTAAACAAAATTCAGACAATAGCCTTTTTTAAGTTCAACAGCTGTTACAATAAGCTTTTTTAAATCAGCCGTCTTGTCCTTCGGAGAACTTAAACTGAACTTTAGTAATTCTTTTTTATCAACAAATGACTGAAGTTTTTCGACGAAAATATCTTTATTAGTTTTCACTTTTGAGCTTGTTTTTAAATTATTGCAAAGATAGAACTAAAAAGTACGGCCTAAGTTCTTATTGCTCAAAAAAGATGAAAAAATGAAGATAAGAAAATGAATTTCTACATTTCAAATGAATTGCGTTTGTATGTTTTCAAAATACATATTATTGTCAAAAACGAACAGTCGCCATTTGTTTCGAAATAACTTTCCTGTTCATCCAACAATCGAATAGAATTTACCGACTGACAGTGTTACCGAATTCATGTTATATTGTCTTATAAAACAATAAATTAACACGAACTAAACGACAATTTTACAGTTTATTTATCTGGTAAACAATTTGCTAACAGTTCTACAACATTAAACTATGAATAGTTAGAAAGGAGAAAAACAATGAATTTCAATAATTTTACAATCAAAGCACAGGAAGCCGTTCAACAAGCCATTGATCTGGTTCAAAGCAAAGGACAACAAGTGGTGGAAACTCCGCATTTGTTTAAAGGAATTATAACCAAAGGCGAGGAAGTTACGCAGTTTCTCTTGGGGAAACTGGGTGCAAATTCGTCAACGCTGAATGCTGTAGTTGACACAATGATAGACGGTTTTCCACGTGTTTCGGGTGGTGAACCCTATTTAAGTCGCGAAACAAACAGCGTACTACAAAAAGCCATCGATAAATCATCCAAAGCGGGCGATCAGTTTGTAACGCTTGAATATATTCTGCTGGCATTGGTAAGCGAAAAAAACTCACTTACCAAAGTGTTGCACGATGCCGGAATTAGCGAAAAAGCGCTGCAGGAAGCTATTAACGAGCTTCGTAAAGGTGCAAAAGTGGATTCTGCTTCGGCTGAAGAAACTTATAACGCACTTGGCAAATACGCCATCAACCTCAACGAACAGGCGCGTGCAGGTAAACTCGATCCCGTAATTGGTCGTGACGAAGAGATTCGTCGTGTGCTGCAGATTCTGAGCCGCCGAACTAAAAATAATCCCATTCTGATTGGCGAACCCGGCACAGGTAAAACTGCCATTGCCGAAGGATTAGCACACCGTATTGTGCGTGGCGATGTTCCCGAAAACCTGAAATCGAAACAGATTTTTTCGTTGGATATGGGTGCACTGATTGCCGGAGCCAAGTACAAAGGTGAATTTGAGGAACGACTAAAATCAGTTGTAAATGAAGTAATCAAAGCCGAAGGTGAGGTTATTTTGTTTATCGACGAAATTCATACGCTCGTAGGTGCCGGAAAAAGCGAAGGGGCTATGGATGCGGCCAATATCCTGAAACCGGCATTGGCTCGTGGTGAATTACGTGCCATTGGTGCAACTACACTGGACGAATATCAAAAGTATTTTGAAAAGGACAAAGCATTGGAACGCCGTTTCCAGATTGTACAGGTGGATGAACCGGATATACCGAGCACCATCTCCATTTTACGTGGATTGAAGGAACGCTATGAAAATCACCACAAAGTGCGCATCAAAGATGCAGCCATTATAGCCGCTGTAGAACTGTCGAACCGATACATTACCAATCGTTTTTTGCCTGACAAAGCCATTGATTTGATGGACGAGGCAGCTGCAAAGCTACGTATGGAAGTGGATTCCGTTCCCGAAAATCTGGATGTCATTGAGCGTAATATCAAACAACTGGAAATTGAACGCGAAGCCATTAAGCGCGAAAACGACACCCGTAAACTGGGTCAGCTGAACGAAGAAATTGCGAATCTGAAAGAAGAAAGCAAGCTATTGCGTGCCAAATGGAGCAGCGAAAAGTCGCTGATTGATAAAATACAGCAAGCGAAAATTGAAATAGAAGACCTGAAATATCAGGCCGATAAAGCTGAGCGCGAAGGCGATTACGGCAAAGTGGCTGAAATACGCTACGGTAAAGTCAAAGCACTCGAAACGGAAATTGAGAAATATCAATCAGAATTGGTAACTATGCAGGGCACGAGCGCCATGATCAAAGAGGAAGTCGACAGCGAAGATATAGCCGATGTGGTAAGCCGTTGGACAGGCATTCCGGTCAGTAGAATGTTGCAAAGCGAAAAAGAAAAGTTGCTGCATCTCGAAGATGAACTGCACAAACGTGTGATTGGTCAGGATGAAGCCATTGGCGCTGTGGCCGATGCGGTTCGTCGCAGTCGTGCGGGTTTGCAGGACCCGAAACGGCCTATTGGTTCGTTTATATTTTTAGGAACAACAGGTGTGGGTAAAACAGAGTTAGCCAAAGCGCTGGCCGAATATCTTTTCGACGACGAAAACATGATGACGCGTATTGATATGAGCGAATATCAGGAGAAATTCTCCGTAACCCGACTCATTGGTTCGCCTCCGGGATATGTGGGTTACGATGAAGGCGGTCAACTCACCGAAGCCATTCGCCGCAAACCGTATTCGGTGGTACTTTTCGACGAGATTGAAAAAGCGCACCCCGATGTTTTCAATATATTGTTGCAGGTATTGGACGATGGCAGACTGACTGACAATAAAGGCAGGTTGGTAAATTTCAAAAACAGCATTATCATTATGACTTCCAACATTGGCTCATCGCTGATTCAGGAAAGTTTTGAGAAAATGACCGATAAAAATCAGGCCGAAATCATTGAGAAAACGAAAACACAGGTCTTTGAATTGCTCAAACAAACCATTCGTCCTGAGTTTCTGAACCGTATTGACGAACTGGTGATGTTTGCACCGCTCAATGAATCGCAAATTGAGGAAATTGTACGTCTGCAAATCTCGTTGATTCAGAAAACCCTGCAAGGCAACGGCATTCAACTTGTACTGACTGAAAAAGCCATTCACTTTATTGCCGCCGAAGGTTTCGATCCGCAGTTTGGTGCCCGCCCGGTGAAACGAGCCATACAAAAATATGTGCTCAACGACCTGAGCAAGCAGCTTATTGCCGGAACAGTTCATAGCGACGAAGCGATAACGGTGGATTTTGATGGAGAGCGGTTGGTGTATAAGAATTAAACCTCCCTCCGGCTCCCTCCACAGGAGGGAGAAACAGCGTATAAATATCCGTATTGGTTTTTTAAGAATAGTATATTCGAGGCGCGACTTTATGTCGCACCCCGAATATTAGATAAGGGTTTCACTTTGAGTGAAGCCCTTATTTTTGTAGTTATACCGTCACTTTGATGCTAATCAATGCAGAATTAGCCTATAAGGTGTATGATAAATTAGATAATAGTTTCAATCTTTATAAGTTGCTTACAAACATAAAAAATATGTGTTTTTCAGTGATTCAAGTTTACAATAAAGTTTTAAAATAAAAAAATTGTATATTTGCAATTGAAAGATTCTATCCACTAATTATTTGATAAATAGAAAATATGGAACAAAATGCTGTCAGAAATGAAATATTCACAAACGGAGCTACTTGCCTTCGTGCCGATTTTCATTTACATACAATTAAGGATAATGAATTTAACAAGATAATTGAAAATCCCAATGATTTTTTCAATCAGTATATTCAACGTTTGAAAGAGGAAGAAATCAATATCGGATTGATAACCAACCACAATAAATTCGACAAGGAAGAATTTGCAAACTTGTATAAAAAAGCACTGAAAGAAGAAGTTTGGTTGGTTCCCGGAGTGGAACTGTCTGTAAATGACGGAGCAAATGGAATACATTGCCTGATTGCTTATGATAAAAAATCATGGATAAATGATGGTGAAGATTATATTAATCAATTTCTTACTGCTGCTTTTGAAGGTATTGCAAACAGAGAAAATGAGAACACACGCTGCAACTATGATCTAAATACGGTATTGAAAAAACTGAACGATCATCGCAATGCGGGTAGAGATTCCTTTATTATTCTTGCACATGTTGATCAAAATAGCGGATTTTTTGACGCATTAAATGGTGGACGCATTCAGGGATTTGCAGAAAACGATTTGTTTCGATCATTTGTATTGGGATTTCAAAAGGTAAGAACTTTTGAAAAGTTGGATACGTATAAACATTGGTTTGGGGGCAAACTACCTGCATTTGTCGAAGGATCAGACTGTAAATCAATAGCTGAAGTAGGAAAAGCGCATACGCAAAATGGCGAAGAAAAGAAAACTTACATTAAGATAGGCGACTTCAATTTCGAAGCTCTGAAATTTGCACTTACCGCTCACGAAGACCGTGTTTCGGTCATTCCTAAAAATATAAGTAATAGTTATATAAAATCGATTGCTTTTGAAGGTGGAAAACTTGACGGAATCCGACTCGATTTATCTGCCGAACTTAATTCATTTATTGGAATTCGCGGGAGTGGTAAGTCAACTATTTTGGAAATCTTACGTTATGCACTTGGTATTCCATTATCGAATGTGGCTGTCGATTCAAAATACAAGAACGATCTGATTTCTTACATGCTTGGGAGTGGCGGAAAAACAATAATAACGCTTTTTGCTAAAAATGGACGGGAATATAGAGTTGAAAAGATATATGATCAAAAGGCAAATATTTTTGAAAATGATATTCTTCAACCTAATATTGCTGTATCGGCTATTTTTGAAACACCTGTTTACTTCGGGCAAAAGGACTTGTCAAACAAAGATGCAGATTTTGAATCAGATTTAATGCAACGATTGATAGGAACAAAACTTAAAGATATCGAAAATAAAATTGCTGAGCAGCAAAAACAAATTGAATACCAACTTGTAGAGATTAATAAGCATCGAAATCTTAAAGAACAGAAAGAGGAGACTCAAAAAACGATTGACACTTGTAATTATAGGCTCAAGATTTACAAAGAAAAAGGTGTAGAAGATAAACTTAAACAACAAACACAGTTCGATTCAGACATTACTACAGCAAACCGTTTAAACGAAACTATAAAGAGCTATCTTGATGAGTTATTTTCTTTGATCGAAAACTATGAGTTTTATTTTGGTCAGGAGATCAAAAGTTCCGAATTCAATCGAGATGCTTTCATTGAGATGCAGGAATTAAAAAATAAACTGAATGCCGAATTTCAAAAATTGAAGGAAGTACATTCTGCATCATTTCTATTGTTGAATCAGTTATTTGATAAACTGACAGGCTTGCTTTCGAAAAAAGAAGATTTAAAAGAAGAATTTGGTCGGATAAAAAGAGAATTAAACAACGATACAATTAATCCTGACGATTTTCTGGCATTAAACCGACAGTTGGAAATGGCAAAGTTGAGACTAAACGAGATTAATAAAGCAGAAAAAAAACGGACTGAATTAAAGGACGAATTACTCCGTAAGCTAACAATACTTGAAAACCTATGGCTTGACAAATACCGTATCATTGAAAACGAAGTAAAAAAGATAAATGATTCGGCAAACAAACTGACTATTGAAATAGGATATAAAAGCCGTAGAGATAAGTTTCAGGATAAATTAAAACAGATATTCAGGGGAACTAATATCAGAGAATCTTCATACGAACGGATTATAAGTGAATACAATGATTTTATTGAGATATACAAAGATGACTTAAAATTGAGGAATATATTAAACGATACGCAATTCTCAGAATTTATGAAGCGTTTTGTTGAAAACCTGACTGACTTATTGACGTATAAAGTTTCTAATAAAATTGTTATTAGTTACAATGGTAAACCACTCGAAAATCATTCATTAGGACAAAGGGCTTCGGCATTGATATTATTCCTGTTAGCACAAAAGGAAACCGATGTGCTGATTATTGATCAGCCGGAAGACGACTTGGACAATCAGACTATTTATGACGAAGTGATACGGGAGTTGAAAAAACTAAAAGGTAATATGCAGTTTATATTTGCTACCCATAATGCTAATATCCCGGTATTAGGAGATAGCGAGAAAGTGATAGCTTGCAGTTTCGATGAAAAGCAAATACATATTCAGTCAGGAAATGTAGATTGTTATGATTCGCAACGCTCTATTGTTCATATTATGGAAGGTGGTGAAGTCGCTTTCAACAGACGAAAAACAATTTACGGCATTTGGAATATCTAAAAAACAAGAATTTATGGAAGCATTAGAACTTTTGGATATTATCAGTTCGGGCGAAACAAGTAAAGTGCAGTTCAAAGAACGATTGGACAATCAGGATAGTTTTGCCGCTGAAATGATTGCTATGTCAAACTCAAAAGGTGGAATGATTGTTCTGGGAGTAAAAGATAAAACCGGCGATATTGTTGGGTTAGATTATGATCAACTTCAAAGGATAGGAAATCAAATATCAACCATTGCGAATGAGTCTATTAAGCCACAAATATTCATATCTACTGAAGTTGTTTCGATTCAGAGAGGTGAACACCTAACGAAACTTTTGATAGTTTATGTAGATGAAGGTGTGGGAAAACCCTATAAAGATAAAAACGGAACAATTTGGGTAAAGCAAGGAGGAGATAAAAGGAAATTGACTGATAATAACGAACAGGTTCGTTTATTTCAGCAGAGTGGTTTGTTATACATTGATGAGTTGATTGTTCCTAACACCTCAATTGTTGATATTAAAAAAGAAAAAGTTGATGATTATGTCGGACGTGTTCTGAAAGATAAAGATGCAATAGCTAGTATTAATGAAAGCCAATTGCTGCAAAATCTTAATGTGCTTAAAAATAACAATCTAACGTTGGGAGGATTACTTTTCTTTGCTAAAGATCCTCAAAAGTATCGACCTGCATTTTGCATTAAAGCTATTAGTTTTTTTGGAAATAGTATTGGAGGAACTGACTATAGAGATAGTAAAGACATTATAGGCACTATTCCTGAATTGTTTGAAGAAGGTATGCGGTTTTTCAAAAGTAATTTATCACAGATTCAAGCGGGGCAGGGCTTTAATTCAGTTGGAATTCCCGAAATATCAATCATTGCGCTGGAAGAGCTACTTCAAAACGCTTTGGTTCACCGAGATTATTCCAAAAACTCCCCAATAAGAATAATGATATTTGACGACCGAATTGAAATTGTAAGCCCGGGATCATTACCAAATAGTCTAACTATTGAGAATATTAAAATGGGAAACGCTGTAGTACGAAATAATCTTATCGTTACTTTTTGCTCCAAATTAATGCCTTACAGAGGTTTCGGCTCAGGAGTAAGAAGAGCCTTGGAACAACAACCAGGAGTTGAATTAATTAATGATCTCAAGGGAGAACAATTTATTGTTAGAATACCTCGAGTCTTAAAGTAAGTAATTAATTTATGTCCACCAAACCCACCCTCGCTCTCACCACATTTGCCAACAGTTATAACTGTTCGCAGTCGGTATTTAGTGTTTTTGCGCCGGATTTCGGCATTAGTAAAGATCTCGGTTTACGGTTGGCTGGTCCGTTGGGGGCTGGTATTGCCCGCCGTCAGGAAACCTGCGGCGCAGTAACGGGTGCCTTGCTGGCGCTTGGTTTGAAATTCGGCAAAGGTGAAAACGGCACCGACGAGGACAAGAAACGGGCTTACGCTGTGGCGCAGGATTTTATGAAAGACTTTGAAGCAGAATTCGGAAGCGTTGTGTGCCTGCACTTGCTGGATAATAACTGCATGGATACCGAGGAAGGCGCTGCCGCCATTGCGAAAGAAGATATGTTCCGTACGCGCTGCACAAAATATGTAAAGTTTGCAGTGGAGAGAACTGAAGAATTGCTGAACCGATAGGAATACATGGTTCTGGCTATTCATATTCAATTACTTCGCAGTTTTTTTTATATTTTTGTGCGTATATCCAAACATCTCTAACCCTTTAAATCTTTTCAGTTATTATGTCAGCCATCCATCGTACCATCAAAGCCATTCTGCACCCTAATCCCATGAAAAATGCCAAGGGTAAGTATTTGGCATACACCACTAAATACAGCAGCTACGACATTCAGAGAATTTGCGAATCGTTGTGCAGTAAGCCGGGAGCAGGAGTGAATCCTGAAACAATAGCATATCATGTAAAGCTTTTTTTAGATGAAATGATGGAAAAGATTGAAGATGGCAATAAAATCAACACCGGATATTTCACTGCGCAAGCCCATGTAAAGGGTTCGTTCGATTCATTGGCCGACGATTATGATGAAAAAAGACACAGTGTGGATATTGTGTTCAGCGCAGGTCAGCTTGCACATAAAGCAAAGAAAAATTTAAAGGTTGAGATGCTGAGAACAAAGCCATTGAGCCTCAGAATATGGACAATTACCGACTTACAAACCAAACAACACACCGACAAACTTGTTACGAACCGGGTATTGGTGATGCGTGGCGATAAAATAAAGATAACCGGCGACAACCCTATTGTAGGACTATATCTTCTGCATAACGAAACCGGCAATGAAATTCATTTTGCCCCAACGGCATTATTTGCCAACGGTGGTACAAAAATAGAGCTGATTGTTCCCGAATTAGCCGCCGGAAGCTACCAGCTAAAGGTAACTACACAATACTCCGGCAATGGCAAATCTTTAGCCCAACCACGCAGCTACACGTACGAGCATACCCTATACGCTGAATAGTGAATGCATAGCAGCTCGACAGGTACCTGTCGAGCTGCTTAACACATACCTATCTAACACCTCGACAGGTACCTGTCAAGACGAGTATGATTATGCTAATAGTAGGAAGCGTATTAGTTAGTGTGCCAACTGTAACACACCAACACTAACATAAGCATAAATTACCGGTAATCAATCCAGCTGCTGTCCTAGTTCGCGCATCTTAAGCAGGTGTTTCTTCCGAAAAGCTTCGGTAGAGTTTTTCAGAGGCGCTATATAAGTTACTTTGACCGGATTTACGCCGCAAAACTGAAGCGTACCCCTTTTGAGCTGATTGATGGCAGGTTTGCCCATAAACAAGCTATTGAACCACGATGGGCTATCGGCAGTAATGATAAGTCGGGCAGATTTCCCTTTGAGTAATTTATCGGGCAATGGTTTTCCTTCCACCGGCTGATAAGTAATGCCGGGCAGGAAAGTGCGGTCGATAAATCCCTTCATAATGGCCGGACAACTGTACCACCACATAGGAAAAAACCAGGCTATATGGTCGGCGGCTTTCAATTTTTCAATCGCTTCCAACAAATCAGGTTCAAGTTCAGTTCGTTGCTGATAGCCGTGAGTCAGATTAGGATTAAACTGCAAGTCGGCAATGTTGATGATACTTATTTCAGCATTATTGTTTTTGGTAGCGCCTTCGATATAGGCTGCCGACAAAGCATAGCTATAGCTGCTCTTCTCCGGATGTCCGTTAATAATAAGAATTTTCTTCATATTTGTATTTTTTGATCTATAAATTTATATACCAACTGTTTTAATCTACCAACTCAATCGTCACTCCTTCCCGCTCCAGCAAAGCTATTGACTTTGAACATATATTTCGGGTACAGATAAGCGTAACTTCCAATGCAGGATCAACGCTTTTTATTTGGGTGGCAATAGCTGCAATTTTCAATGCATCTTTTTGAATGATACGGCTTTTGATCACCTTATAAATGCCTATATGATTGTTGTCAAGTTCTTTGAGTTGAATCTTTGACGATAATCCGTAATAGCTTGGTGTTGTTTCCATTGGTTGTTATAATTGAATGCAAAGATAGGATAATTTCAATAATTCATAAGACAATACTGAGTCACTTCATAAACACGTAACAGGAATAATTCGTTATCGAAAAATACATTTTTGAAAGTAACCTGAAATTGACCCTGATTTCTCAGCTGAAGTTCCTCCTGCTGTAATGCTACATCCATCCTGATTGATAGTAATAACCTGGCAGAGATGCAGCATAACGCCACACACTTTGTTAATAGTTACTAAACCGTGCTCCATTTCGCACAACTATTTAAACACCATGTTTCTATATCAGAAATAATGTTAAATAATACTTTTATTCTCAATGTTCTAAAGTTAACAAACTACATTTGCTAATGTTAATAACCTAATTAGTAAATGAAACACAACATCCAACTCATCTGTTTATTGTTTTTTCTAACTCTTACAAATCAAAGAGTTCTCTCCCAGGCAAATCCCGAATTAAACGTTACTGTCAAAGGTATTCTTGTGGATTCGGTATCAAAAGAAACCATTCCTTATGCAACCGTATCGTTATCGGCCAACGACAAGCCTGAGATTTATATTAAAAGACTTGCTGCCGGGTTGAATGGAGGATTCGAATTACGCATAAACAAACCGGGTGACTACATCCTTTCATTCGAATCGGTGGGAATGAAAAGTAAATCCGAAAAAATTAATATCAATACTCACGTCAGCACAATTGATATGGGCAAAATAAACATGTCGGCTTCGCAGGCTCAGCTTTCGGAACTTACTGTTTCGGCCAATAAACCATTGGTAAAAGTAGATTTGGACAAAATAATCTATGATACCAAATCCGATCCTGAATCGCAGAGCAATAATGTGTTGGAAATGCTAAAAAAAGTACCGATGGTGACTGTGGATGGAGAAGACAAAATCCAGGTGAAAGGGTCGTCGAGCTTTAAAGTATATATAAACGGGAAACCTTCGAATATGGTTACAAACAATCCTTCGCAGGTGCTGAAAAGCATTCCGGCTTCGAGCGTAAAAAACATTGAAGTAATTACCGAACCCGGAGCCAAATATGATGCTGAAGGATTGGGCGGCATTATCAATATTATTACCGAACGTTCATTGGCGGGATATACCGGAACTGTCAGAGCCGGAGTTGATTCGTACGGCGGATATAACGGAGGCCTTTATTTTTCAACTAAAGCCGGGAAATTTGGCATTACCACCAATTTGAATTATGGAAATCAGCAAAGCCCTGATAACAGTTCAAACAGTACGAGAGAAAACTTCAACTCGCAAACCGCGAAATATGTATATCAGAATTCTGTCGGAAATTCAGCTTATCAATTCGGACACGGAAATATAGAAGCCAGTTACGAAATTGATTCTTTGAACCTTATCAGTCTGACTTTTGGCGGCTACACGGGTGGTCAATCCTCGAAAAATAAAGGGGGATCGTCCATCCTCGATGCTAAATCAGATACTGTGCTTTCGTACATACAAGAAAACAATAACAAAGGCAATTGGGGTGGCTTGGATCTTACTCTCGATTATCAGCGTACATTTAAAAAGCCCGACCAGCTGCTAACGTTTTCGTATCAGTTAAGTCATACTCCCGACAATTCGGATTATACATCGGATATTACAGGTATTAAGAATTATTTAAGTACTCGCCAGCGCATAACAAGCGATGCCAACGGTGATGAGCATACGTTTCAGATAGACTACACCGAGCCATTCAACAAAAAACACGTGGTGGAAATGGGGTTAAAGTACATATTGCGTTTGAACAACAGTGACAACAGCTATACCCAATTCAACCCCGAAACCAATGCGTGGAATCCTATTCCGGACAGAACTGAAAGTGATTTGAATCATAAACAGCATATCCTTGGCGCTTACGGGAGCTATACACTCAAACTTGAAAAATTAAGCGTGCGTGCCGGCTTGCGCCTCGAACAAACCAAGTCGATCGTAGAAATGGCAGACACCAGTTTCAGTCCCGATTTCACCAATTTGGTTCCTTCCGTGAGCATGACTTATCGATTTAGTCCTTCGTCAAATTTGCGTTTGAGTTATAACCAGCGAATAAGCAGACCGAGTATATGGTACCTGAATCCTTTCTACGACAATTCGAACCCTCAATCTGTTTCGCAGGGAAATCCGAACCTCGATGCGGAAATAGACAACGCTTTCTCGCTAAATTACAGCAACTTTAGCCCAAAGTTGAACTTCAACCTAAGCCTTTACACATCGTTTACCCAAAATTCTATTGAGCAAATAAGTCGCCTGCTCAACGATAGTGTGGTGTATTCTACTTATAATAATATCGGGTTAAGCAGTAGCACCGGCTTGTCGACTTATGCGAACTGGCAGCCCACACCTAAAATACGTATATACGGAAATGGCTCGACCGCTTATACCAACATGAACACAAACGATGGTTCAGGATTGAAAAACAGCGGTTTCCGTTATAGCTTTTCTGCGGGCACGCAATTTACACTTTTTGCAGACATTAAGTGGAATACAAACGGCGGTTATTATTCCCCGCAAGTATCTTTGCAGGGAGAATCAAATGCTTATCATTATTACGGCACTTCTGTGTCGCGCGATTTTCTGAAAAAGAAACTAAATGTTTCAGTCAATGCACGTAATTTCCTTGAAAAACAAATATCATTTTCAAGCTTTACACAGACAAGCACATATCGCAACGAATTTATGATGTTTCGTCCTGCCCGCAATTTTAGCATCTCGTTAAGTTACCGTTTTGGAGAAATGAAAGAGCAAATCAAAAAAGCACAACGTGGAATAGAAAACGATGATGTAAAAGGCGGAGGAAGTCAGTCGACTGGCAGTGGACAATAATCTATATACTATTATTTTATGAAATTAAATACAAAGGCTTTGAATCATAATGGTTCGAAGCCTTTGTTGCAATTGGGAAATATCAGAGTTGGTTTGTAACTGAACCTGTCGCTTCAAGCGAGGGCGTCACTTGGAGTGACACCCTCGCTTGAAATGATAAAAAACGGATTTTTGCAATCATAGGCCTAATTCTTATACTCATCACACTTAGTTGTTGTTATACTTTTGTATTATCAAATTAAAAACAAAGTATAACAAATAAAAAAGCAATCAGTATGAAAAAGATTTTATTCAGCATCCTAGTGATGTCGCTCTCATTGGCAGTTTCGGCTCAGCAATCGTGGACCAACGACCCTGCTCATTCCCGTTTGGGCTTTGTTGTAAAACATCTTGGCATTGCAAAAATCAGTGGTTATTTCAGCGACTTTTCGGTAAAAGTAATCACCACTAAAGCCGACTACAGCGATATGAAAGTAACAGTTACCGCCAAAACAGCCAGTATCAACACAGGCGTAGAAATGCGTGACAACCACCTTCGCTCCGCCGATTTTTTCGAAGTTGAAAAATATCCTGAAATGACTTTTGTAAGTACTTCATCAAAAAAGATTTCGGACAAGAAATTCGAACTCACAGGAAACCTTACCATGCACGGAGTTACAAAGCCTGTAACGCTGGATGTAGATTACTACGGTTCGGTGGTCAACCCTATGAATAAAAAAGAAACATTTGGTTTTCACATTGCCGGCACATTGAAACGTACCGAATTTGGTATTGCTCCTAATTTTCCTACTCAGGTAGTTGGTGACGATATCAGCATAGTAGCCGATGCTGAATTTGTGAAAGAATAAGTTGTTTCTGAAACAATAATAAACGTAGAACACTTCAATTAAATAGAGGGTGTCACTTAGAGTGACGCCCTCGATTCGGTTAATACCCTCGGCTACAGAAAAATTCGTATCTTTGAATCATTATTTAAAATTCAGAATATGCTCACTTTTCTCCGCACCAACTCCACACATGAGGATTTTATCACCTTAGTTCGTCATCTCGATATAGAATTAGCTACAATTGATGGTGATGAACATAGTTTTTATGCACAGTACAATAAAATTGACAAAATAAACCATGTCATTGTTGCCTACGAAAATGAGTTACCCATAGCTTGCGGTGCTATAAAACAATTCAGCGAAAACGCCATGGAAGTGAAACGAATGTACACTTTAGCTCCCTACAGAGGCAAAGGAATAGCATCGGGAGTGCTTATTCAACTTGAAAAATGGGCGGCAGAAATGAATTATTCGCATTGTATATTGGAAACCGGCATTCGTCAGCCGGATGCCATTCGGTTATACGAGAAAAACGGTTATCTCCCCATTCCTAATTACGGACAGTATGCAGGAGTAGAAAATAGCCGGTGTTTTGAAAAAAAACTATAGAGTCAGCGTTCAGCTTTACTTATTCTTCCCGTATCCGAAAAGTTTGTTTTCGCTGATGTAGTTGTAAACCTTTTCGGGTACATAATCTCTCAGCCTTTCATCCGCATTTTCAATCAACGTATCAATATAGCCCGAAGTTATGCTCAGTCGGTGCGCCGGAATGCCTTTCAACACAATCATCCGACGTGTTGCCACCAGGTATTGCCAAAGCAGTTTATATTCGCCACTGAAGTGATTGTCGTCGGGATAAACCACTTCACCTGTACTCATATCGGTATAAGGATAAAGGTACATTTTTACGTTATGCTGAAATAATGTGCCCATGGCTTCGAGCAAACCACCGCGCATATCGGTGTACTGACTGCTGTCCAGTATTTTATCAAAAGTAGGAAGACCTACCACTATTCGCAGTTTTATCATTTTAAACTGCGCAAAATAATCGACTAATTTAAAATAACGATAAAAATTCGACACCATCACATTCTGCCCTACCATATTCAGCAGTTCTACCCTGTTCAGAAAATCATTCTCATCGAGCTGCTCATCATGTATAAAATACTTGAGCGATATTTCGCAAAAAGCAATCGTATTATCTGGCTTGTAATCTTCGTCGCGTTTAAAAATAGCCAAACTGTCCTCGATAAATTCAAGTCCCAGGTTGTTGATCGGGCGAAAGAAACCGCGCATCAACAATACGTTTTTCTTATAAAGCATATCGCCGGGTTGCTGAATATGCCCTGATTGATCGAACATTATGGCCGGAGTCATGTTATTCTTCACCAGCATCAAATTCAGCAAGCGATTATCGCACCAGTCCAAATCGGGACCTTCAACATAAATATAATCTACCTCAACACGCTCCGTATCGAGATTATCCAGCAGCGAAAGCAACATATTTTGGGGATTCTCCCAACCAAACAGCCCTGCATGAATGAGGTTAATTCCCAATGCACCGAGGGTGTACTGCTGCAACAAAGTATCATTCTCATGGAGTTTTACATGAATAAAAAACTTATTGGGTCGATACCGGTCGGTTCCTTCCACCGCTATTCCCAGCCAGCCATTTCCCTGATTTGTTTTGGTAAAGTTGAGCGTTTCCACCGTATTGGCAAAAGCAAAGAACTTCTTAGGATTCTTTTTATCAAGTATTTTAATCAGTTCATCATATTCATAATCAACCATTTTTAGCAATCTATCTTCGGCCACATAACGGGTGGGTGTTCCGTCGTTATAAAAATGGTCGCTGAAAGATTTATCGTAGGCCGAAATAGATTTGGCAATGGTATTGGAAGCTCCGCCCGCCTGAAACAAGTGACGTGCCGTTTCCTGACCGCCGCCAATTTCGGCCACAGAGCCATAATAGTGCGAATGTAAATTGATTTGAACCGATTTTTCTTTTGTACTTTGCAACTTCGACATATTTGCAGCTTTATAAAATTAAAATAATTTGGGACTCTCTGCTGATTCAGAAACACCATTGTGATAGTTGCAAACTTCGCTTACAACACATTTATCGCATTTTGGATGGGTGGGTCGACAGATTTCACGACCCAGAAAAGAAATAGCCATACCAATTTCGCCCCATTTCTCTTTGGGTACAATGGCCATAATTTGTTTCTCTGTTTTTTCGGGCTGCGTTCCTGTGGCAATACCAATGCGAGGTGCTACGCGTACCACGTGCAAATCTACAATTACGCCTTCGGCCACAACGCCCGATTCACGCATTATTACATTGGCCGATTTGCGTCCAATGCCCGGCAGTTTGGTGAGTTCGGCCATAGTGGTTGGGATATTATCATCATCGCCTACCAATTGTGCCAGCTTTACCAGCCATGCCGATTTATTTCCGAAGTTCCGTACCGAACTGATCAATTGATGTAAATCTTCGGCAGTAGCCTGAGCAAGCGCATTCATCGAAGGATAAGCTTCGAACACCTTCGGTGCCAGCTCATTGATATGTTTATCCGAATCCTGCGCCGAAAGAATAACCATTACCATTAACTGATAACGCGATGTATAATCAAGCGGATGTTTACGTTTTGCATACTGGTTCATCAATGCTTCCAGATATGGCGTTCTGTCATTCATCATTCTAAGAAGTAGTTTTGTGGTGATATGTATTATTTTTACAAATATATCAATAGTTTTTCAATCCATTTTCAATAAATGCTATTTAAAAAAAGAACCTTGTTATTTATACAACCAAATTCATCGTAATTTGTTATAATTATAAATAACAAAAAAAATGTCGAAATCAATACTACATACAGCCGAATCGCGTGGTACCACCAACCAGGGTTGGTTTCACAGCCGTCACACCTTTAGTTTCGGCGACTATTACAACCCTGAGCGAATGCATTTTGGAGAGCTCAGGGTGATAAATGATGACATACTCGCCCCCGGAAAAGGTTTTGGAATGCACCCGCACAGCAACATGGAAATAATAACGATTCCGCTCGATGGAGAACTGGAGTACAAAGATGACATGAACAACGTGGCGGTTATTGGCAAGGGCGAAATCCAGGTAATGAGTGCCGGAACAGGTATTTTTCATAGCGAAGGAAATCACAACAAAGACAAATCGGTGAGGTACCTGCAAATATGGATAGTACCTAAAATTCTGAAAGCGAAACCACGTCACGAACAGAACAGATACGAACTAAAAAACAACGCATTAGTTGAAATACTTTCGCCGGATTTACACGACGGTAAAGCATGGATTTATCAGGATGCATGGATGCATATCGGCAAAGCCAATGCTGAACAACAATTGAATTTTCAACTGAAAAATCCCAACACAAATGGAGCTTATATATTTGTTATTCAGGGAGAAATTGAAGTAGACGAGCAATATATAAAGCAGCGGGATGGCTACGGATTGTGTGAGATCTCGGAGATCAGTATTATTGCCAAAACAGATGCCGAATTTCTGATCATTGAAGTTCCAATGAAAGCATAAAAAGAAAAGCCCTGAACTTTAAAATTCAGGGCTTTATCATTATTTTATAAGTTGAATCACTTCGTCTATTGTTGACAGTGATTGTTCACCGGTCTTCATGTTTTTCAGCATTACCTTGCCCTCATTCATTTCGGTTTCGCCTACAATGGCCACAAACGGAATGCGCTTATTATCGGCATAACTCATTTGCTTTTTCATTTTAGCCGGTTCAGGGTAAATCTCAGCATTAATACCTTTGCTGCGTAATGTACTCAACCATGGCAAACAGTACATTAATTCTTTATCTCCAAAACTTACGAAAAGAATTTGTGTTTGTTCAATCGAGGTCTCAGGATATAAATTCAAGGTGTTTAGCACGTCGTAAATGCGGTCGGCGCCAAACGAAATGCCCACACCGGATACGCCTTCCATACCAAAAACACCTGTCAGATTATCGTAACGACCACCACCTGTGATGCTTCCCATTTCCACATCCAGCGCTTTCACTTCGAAAATGGCACCTGTGTAGTAGTTTAGTCCGCGCGCCAAAGTCAGATCGAGGTCAATCTTAGTTTCTACTTTCATGGCTTCGCAAAGTCCGAAAATGGTTTCGAGCTCCATCACTCCTTTTAATCCAACTTCCGAAGCTGCCAACACCTCTTTCAGTTGCTCAAGCTTTTCAGCGTTAGAACCACTCAGTTTCAAAATTGGTTGTAATTTGGCAATAGCTTCTTCCGAAATACCTTTCGAAGCAATTTCTTCGTTTACCTTTTCCAATCCTATTTTATCCATTTTATCAATGGCAACTGTGATATCGGTAATCTTCTCGGCTTCGCCAATGATTTCAGCAATGCCCGAAAGAATTTTACGGTTGTTGATTTTGATAACCACATTAATCTTCAACCTACGATACACCTCGTCAACAATCTGAATCAGTTCCAGTTCGTTCAAAAGAGAATCACTTCCCACTACATCCACATCGCATTGGTAAAACTCGCGGTAGCGCCCACGTTGCGGACGATCGGCACGCCAAACAGGTTGAATCTGATAGCGTTTGAATGGAAAGCTTATTTCATTTTGATGTTGCACCACAAAACGGGCAAAAGGCACTGTCAGGTCATAACGAAGTCCCTTTTCAGAGATTTTATTCGTCAGTTTTACGCTGTTGCGTCCCAGCAATTCATCGTCAGCCAATCCGTTCATAAAATCGCCTGAGTTCAGTATTTTGAAAAGCAATTTATCACCTTCTTCACCATATTTCCCCATCAAAGTCGACAGGTTTTCCATGGCTGGTGTTTCAATCTGCTGAAATCCATACAGACGGAAAACATCCTTGATTGTATTGAATATATAATTGCGATTTGCCATTTCCTGCGGCGTAAAATCGCGTGTTCCTTTAGGGATGGATGGTTTTTGTGCCATATCTTTTTATAATGTAATAATATTTTGAACTACTGAAACAATTGTTTTCAGCATATTTCTTTTAAAATTAATTTTGTCGCACCGGTATTTTGCTTTACATATTCGCCGGCAATTTTTCCGGCCTTTTTATCTTTCAACAAAGCATCCAATTTCGCTTCGAGCGTTTCATAGTCCGGAATTGAAAAAGCACCGCCAATAGATATCAGGTCGCGTGCTTCACGAAATTTATCGTACATCGGACCGAAAACCACGGGAACATTCCACACCGCTGCTTCGAGCGTGTTGTGAATGCCCACTCCGAAACCGCCACCAATATACGCCACATGCCCATAACGGTAAATCGACGAAAGCAAACCTATCGTATCAACAACAAGGCAATTAGTGGTTTGCACATTAGTTTCGGTTGCTTCGGTATAACGTACAAAATTACCATCCAGCAATTTGGAAATGCCCATAATGTGTGCCGCATGAATTTCGTGTGGAACAAGTATCATTTTTACATCCGGGTGAAGATTCAGATAGCGCACTAACAGTTCTTCATCTTTTGGCCAACTGCTTCCTACCACAATCACTTTTTCAACGTCTTTAACAAATGCCTCTACCAGCGGAATAGTTTTGGCTTGCGCAGCCAAATCGGCCACACGATCGAAGCGCGTATCGCCGGCAATCGAAACTTTATCAACTCCATGGGTTTTCAGCAAGTCCAGCGAAGCTTTATCCTGCACAAAAATGTGATCGATTCCCTGGAGTAATGTTTTATACCATTGTCCGTACCACCGAAAGAAAATCTGTCCCGGACGGAAAATAGCAGAAATAGAATACACAGGAATCCCTGCCGCTTTCAAAGCCTGTAAATAATTAGGCCAGAATTCGTATTTAATAAATATCGCTTTCGATGGGTTCAACATTTCTACAAATCTCTTTGCAGAAGAAGCCGTATCAAGTGGTAAGTAAGAGACAATATCTGCAAGCGCATAATTCTTGCGAATTTCGTAACCCGAAGGAGAGAAGAATGTAAGTAAGATTTTGGTATCGGGCTGTTGTTTTTTGAGTTGTTCTATCACCGGGCGTCCCTGCTCGAACTCACCCAGCGATGCTGCATGAAACCACACATAACGCGTATTGGGTTCAATTTTCTGCTTCAAAACAGCAAAAGCTTCGGCTTGTCCGATGCGAAGTTTTTTAGCTTTCGCATTGAAAAACGAAGCTACAAAAATAGCCAGTTGATAAAGATATATGCCGATATTATATTGAAACCTCATTTATTTATAGTTATAAAGAAGTATTATCCTGTAGTGATTGAAATTCAAAGAAAAAAGGCATTCCAAAATAGCTTTTGAAACGCCTTTTTAAAAGTTTGAAAGCCAGAATTACTTTCTGATGCCTAACTCTTTGATAAGTGAACGGTAACCTTCGATATTTTTTGCTTTCAAATAATCGAGCAAACGACGACGTTTTCCTACCAACATAACAAGAGCGCGTTCTGTACTATAATCTTTTTTGTTTAACTTGAGATGCTCAGTTAAATGGTTAATACGGTAGGAGAACAATGCTATCTGACCTTCAGTTGAACCAGTATCAGTGTTAGACTTCCCGAATTTACCAAAGATTTCCTGCTTTTTTTCAGCCGTTAAATACATGATAATTATTTATAAATAAATGTTTTAAAATACAAACTTAGCAATGCACTCATCGCAAAACTATACATTTGATTTTGAGCTTGCAAAGATATAAATTTTATTTCAATAATTTACACCCCAACAAACTTTTTCTTCTCTGATTATCAAATAAAACATCTGATCAGCTTATAATTTTACAGCCCGTAAAATTTCACGCTTACCGGGAGGGCCGGCCAATCTTTCAACAGAGAAACCTGCACCTTGAAGCGCACGGCGCACAACGCCTTTTGCACAATAGGTGGTAAGAATGGCACCGGGATTACATTGAGCATATATCTTTTCAAACTGATATTGCGTCCACATTTCCGGTTGTTTTTCAGGCGAAAAAGCATCGAAAAACACAATATCGTAAGTGGCTGTATGCTGAAAATCAGTAAAATCACATTCCATTTTCTCAATTTCGAAGAAAGGAGTTATTGCTACCTTCTCGTTCCACACAGAGCTATGCATTTTTTCAAAAACATCTTTATATCTGGCATCAATCATTGCCGGATAATTTAGCAGGAAAGCTTTTTCGACAGCGACAGGATATTTTTCGAGCGTACAATAATGAATTAGTTTGCCACTTCGCTCCGCCTCCACCAAAGCCAGCAATGCATTCAAACCGGTGCCAAAACCCACTTCAAGCACATTCAACACCGACTTATCAGCCTGTTTGAGCGCAGCTTCAATAAAAATATGACGTGACTCCTGAATGGCTCCATGCGTTGAGTGATAACATTCATCAATTTCGGGTACAAAAAGGGTATGAGAACCGTCGGAAGTAATTAAAATTTCAGAATTCATAATGCATAATTGAAACCATACAAAAGTACTGAAAAACGCACAAACAAAACAACCGTTTCTCATATTTGAGAAACGGTTGTTGTAATTACGAACTCTGCATTATGAATTATGCATTATGAATTATTTAGTAGTTCTGTTTTTCTTCTTCGAAATAAGCTTGTGGATGAGCACAAGTTGGACAAGCTTTTGGAGCTTCTTTGCCTACATGTACATGACCGCAATTGCGACATTGCCAAACTGTTTCTTCCTCGCGTGCAAAAACCTGATCTTTCACAACACGGTCGAGCAAGCGACGGTAGCGTTTTTCGTGTTCAGCTTCCACCTTAGCAATTTTACGGAAGGTGGCTGCAATTACAGGAAAACCTTCAGCTTCGGCTATATCGGCAAAGTGAGGATAGGCGTCTGTCCATTCTTCGTTTTCGCCTTCGGCAGCAGCCAGGAGGTTTTCGGCTGTTGTACCCACTTTACCGGCAGGATAAGTAGCTGTAATTTCTACCGGCCCCCCTTCGAGGTAACTGAAGAATTTTTTAGCATGTTCTTTTTCCTGATCAGCTGTTTCAAGGAAAATAGCAGCAATCTGCTCGAAACCTGCTTTTTTGGCTTCGCTGGCAAACATTGTATAACGCATACGTGCCTGACTTTCGCCGGCAAACGAAATCAACAGATTCTTTTCTGTTTGAGTTCCTTTAAGACTTTTCATGATTTTGAATTTTTATAGATGAATATTTATTTCATTTAAACTGTCCTTCGACTTAGCAAAGATATAAAATTGTTTACAAAAAAAGAACTGTTTCAATCTTTATTTTGACCTATCTTCAACAACAATT
This sequence comes from uncultured Paludibacter sp., assembly GCA_963678465.1. Classification (GTDB taxonomy): domain Bacteria; phylum Bacteroidota; class Bacteroidia; order Bacteroidales; family Paludibacteraceae; genus Paludibacter. The sequence continues at coordinate 582,159 of OY782858.1, read as the reverse complement.
TCCCAATAACATTATAATTTGTTATCAGCAAATAGCCCAAAACTACTTTTGTAAAACTAACTACCAGATGATAGGTACTATAACCATTCAATGCCATGATATCGCCCGAAGGACTTATTTGTGACTTAATTGCCAAATATGCCTGATTTACAAAAACAGGGATGTTATCCAATATCAACATACCACCAATAAGTACCATGGCAAGTATCAATATTAACTCTGCATTGAACTGATAAATCTCAAACTTATCGTCATCAAATCCTTTATCAAGCTTCAACCATGAAATAATTTTATCGGCGCCAAGTATCAATAGAACAAACACAAAAACAGCAAAAAGCAGTACAAATACTGAAAACAAAAGGCCTGTTGCATCCGAATCGAAATTCGTTGCAAAATAAAAAACCTGACTTAGTGAAAAGATTGTATTAATTAACCAATAAAGTCCGAAAAGCTTGATAATAACCCGAAAGAAATCTTTTTTTTGTCATTGTTCTGATTTTTAAATATCTCGTCCAAAAATAACATTTTAAATTTTCACAAACAAACATTATTGCTCACATTTTAAGCAATTGCCTCGCTCTTTTAATTTTCGTATCTTTGCAATTCAATTCTCACATTTTACAATACAACATGATTAGCTACTTACAAGTGGAAAATCTGACCAAATCATTTGGCGATAATCTGCTTTTCGAAAATATATCCTTCGGCATTTCCGACAATCAGCGCGTGGCTTTGATCGCCAAAAACGGAACCGGGAAAACCACTTTACTTAACATCATTGCCGGTAACGAAGATTATCAGAGCGGAAGTATTTCGTTCAAACGTGACTTACGCGTCGGCTACCTGGATCAGAACCCTGATTTTCCTAAAAAACTTTCGGTAATTGATGCTTGTTTGCAATCGGACAACGAGGCCGTGCGCACCATTGCCGCTTACGAACATTGTATGCTGTCCGAAAATCACACAGGATTGGATGAGATACTTGCGCAAATGGATCTTCACAAAGCGTGGGACTACGAAACGCGCATCAAACAAATTTTGGGCAAGCTTAAAATCTTTAATTTCGAACAGCTTATCGGGGAACTTTCGGGCGGGCAGTTGAAACGTGTGGCGCTGGCCAATGTACTGATCTCAGAACCTGATTTACTGATTCTGGACGAACCTACCAACCACCTCGACCTCGAAATGGTGGAGTGGCTAGAGGATTTCCTGAAACGCTCCAACATGTCATTGCTCATGGTTACGCACGACCGGTATTTCCTCGATCGTGTCTGTACTTCCATTCTCGAAATCGACCACCAGGGCATGTTTCAGTACAATGGTAATTATTCCTATTATCTTGAAAAAAGACAGGAACGCATCGAAAACTGGACGGCTGAAAGCGAAAGAACTGTCAATTTATACAAAAAAGAACTTGAATGGATGCGTAGGCAACCACAAGCGCGTGCCCACAAAGCCAAATCGCGCCAGGAAAGCTTTTACGAAATTGAAGAACGCGCCAAACAACGCCGCAACAACGACAAAGTACAGCTCGATGTAAAAGCAAGTTACCTTGGTTCTAAAATTTTCGAAGCTAAATATGTATCAAAAGCTTACGGCGACTTGAAAATACTCAACAATTTTTACTACAACTTTGCCCGTTACGAAAAAATGGGCATTGTAGGTAAAAACGGAACCGGGAAATCAACTTTTCTTAAAATGCTACTAGGAGAGGTGAAACCTGATAGCGGCTCGTTTGATGTGGGCGAAACAGTGGTATTTGGCTACTACAGTCAGGATGGACTGGCTTTCGACGAACAGATGAAAGTAATTGATGTGGTGCGCGATATAGCTGAAGAAGTGAATCTGGGTAACGGTAAAAAAATGTCGGCTTCTCAGTTTTTGCAACATTTTCTTTTTGCTCCCGAAACACAATTCAATTACGTATATAAGCTCAGTGGTGGCGAAAAACGCCGTTTACACCTCTGCACTGTACTGATGCGTAACCCCAACTTCCTTGTGCTCGATGAGCCAACCAACGACCTCGACATTGTAACCCTCAATATCCTTGAAGATTATCTGCAATCTTTCAAAGGCTGCGTAATAGTGGTGAGTCACGACCGCTATTTCATGGATAAAGTGGTGGATCACCTGATGGTTTTCAAAGGCAATGCCGAACTGAAAGATTTTCCGGGCAACTACACCGACTACCGTGAATGGAATGAACTGCTGGAAGAACAGGAAAAGGAATTAAAGAATAAAGAGTCGAAAGTCAAAAGTCAGGAGTCGAAACAAATCAGCGCGGAACGCGAAACTAAAAACACGGAACGCAAAAAACTAAGTTATAAAGAGCAAAAGGAATTTGAGGCGCTTGAAGCTGAAATCCCTCAACTGGAACAACAAAAAGCCGATATCGAAGATCAACTGGCTTCGGGAGCATTAAGCAGCGATGAAATTATTAAAGCATCGCAACGACATGGCGAGCTAAACGACCTGATTGACGAAAAAACAATGCGCTGGCTTGAACTCAGCGAGATATAATATCAAAGAGGAAAAAGGTTTTCAATAATTTAAGACAGGCTGCGAGTCGCTTTTCAGTTTCTGAGAGCACTCATAAATCGCACTAAAAAAAAGTCCCTTGCAACATTTGTTACAAGGGACTTTTAAAATTTATTGGGTCAGCTTATTTCACTGTATCCATGTGTGCGATCAAATCCAACACTTTGTTTGAATAACCCCACTCATTGTCGTACCAGCTTACTAATTTTACGAAGTTACCGTTCAATGCGATACCAGCACCAGCATCAAATACAGAAGTACGTGATTCGTGGATAAAGTCAGTAGAAACTACTGAATCTTCAGTGTAACCAAGAACGCCAGCCATTGTAGTTTCAGAAGCTAATTTGATAGCAGCTTTGATTTCATCATAAGAAGCAGCTTTTTCCAAACGTACTGTTAAGTCAACAACTGAAACGTCAGCAGTTGGAACGCGGAATGCCATACCTGTAAGTTTTCCGTTCAATTCAGGAATAACTTTACCTACAGCTTTAGCAGCACCTGTAGAAGAAGGGATGATGTTATTCAGGATAGAACGACCACCTCTCCAGTCTTTTGCAGAAGGAGCATCAACTGTTTTTTGAGTATTTGTAGCAGCGTGTACAGTAGTCATCAAACCTTCAACGATACCAAAGTTGTCATTGATAACTTTAGCCAAAGGAGCCAAACAGTTAGTAGTACAAGAAGCGTTAGATACGATGTCCATATCAGCTTTGTAAGCGTCAAGGTTAACACCGCAAACGAACATAGGAGCATCGTTAGATGGAGCAGAAATAACTACTTTTTTAGCGCCGCCTTTCAAGTGAAGACCAGCTTTTTCAAGAGTAGTGAAAACACCTGTCGATTCAACAACATAGTCAGCACCAGAAGCACCCCAACCAATGTTAGCTGGATCTTTTTCAGCGAAGAAAGCAACTTCTTTACCGTTTACAAATAATTTACCACCTTTGTTTTCAGCAGTTCCTTTAAATTGTCCATGAACAGTATCGTACTGTAACATGTAAATCAGATAGTCAAGATCCAAAAATGGGTCGTTTACTGCAACGATTTGAACATCGTTTCTTTCTTGAGCAGCACGGAAAACCAAACGTCCGATGCGGCCAAAACCATTGATACCTACTTTAATCATTTTATTTATTGTTTAAAATTGAGTTTTCTTGAATTCGACGCGAAATTACAAAATTCTGTCCGATTGACAAAATTCAGCCCTAAATAATTACAGTTTTTTTGTAGTTTGCAATGCGGAGATGGCAAATTGGTATTCTTTACGATTTTCCTGCCATTTTTCGGAATTGCAATACTTTAGTAAAAGGCGCTATAAAAAACCTCACCTTTCGTTTCAACTCCATTCGGTTCTACTTCCCGATTTTAGCGCTGAACTAAAAACCTATTCTTTCCAGCGCTTCAATTCATTGTACAGGCGTTGTACAGGCAAGCCCATAACGTTAAAATACGAACCGTTGATATGTTCGACACCTACAAAACCTATCCATTCCTGCACACCGTATGAACCCGCTTTGTCGTAAGGCTTAAAATTCTGGAGATAATACTCTATTTCAGCTTCGGCAAGTCGGGCAAACCTTACGTCCGAAATAACATGAAAAACTTTACGTCGCTGGAGCGTGGAAATACACACACCCGTTATCACCTGATGCGTTTTTCCGGATAAGGCACTCAGCATTCGCCTTGCATCCGTTTCGTCCACAGGCTTGCCCAGCACCTTGCCCTCGTGCCACACAATGGTATCGGCAGTAATTATCATCGTATGCTCGTCCATTATATGCCTGTATGCATTTGCTTTTTTTTCGGCAAGAAACATAGGAATATCCACCCCCACCATTTGTGCCGGAAAATCTTCATTCACATCCAACACCTGAACTTCAAATTTGATATTCAGTCCGTTGAGCAATTCAATGCGGCGCGGCGATTGCGAGGCAAGTATAATTTTATACTTTTCAATGTTTTGTAGTAAATTCATAAAGAAAATGCTGAAATGTTTTTAGTTCTGTTCCAGTTGTCGATTTTTTTATAATCAGGAAAGTAAACAGGAATATTGACCGAAAGCTCAATATTAAGTGGCACATTACCAATCCTGTAATACTCAGTATAATTTTCGAAATATGCATTAAAATTCTCGCCAAAAACAAACGACGGACCTGCTTTAAACCAAAACCAACCCAACCTGAGCCCAAGTTTCGGATTCAGGCTAAAATAAGATGACGACTCTTCGATGTCATTATAATAATTGCTTTGACGCGGCAGCCACCACGCACCCAGCGAAGTATCGAAAGTAAAAATTCCTTTTCTGATGCCGTACAAAACATCGCCCGAAGCCCAGAAACCAAACAACATCCAGAAAGAACTTTCGACCCCACAATAAGTTTCGAAATGCTTGTGCTTATCGTAGTAGTAAAAACTCAATTTTGGCGGAACAATCGAAAGTATGTTTTCTGGACCGTAGGCCAAAGCCATCCCAACCGAAAATTTCTTATAAAAGTTTTCATGAATATCCTGCGATTTAAGCCCGGCAAGCATCGAAAACAATAAGAACGAAATAATGATTATTTTTACCTTCATAACAATTCAATTATTTAATAATGAATATATCGAAAACGCTTATACCATAAGTTTTGGCCATTTGAAAATAAAAAATAAAGCTATATAATACACCAGATAACATTATAAACTTAACAAATGTTGATGCCTGATGAAAATCGGTTGTATTTTGTGCTTTAAAAATCAGAAAAGTAAGTACTGCCAATGGCAATACCAAACCAAAAGTAATGTATTTAATTGTCAGACTTCCATCAAACTCAGTCATCACCAACTGCACTGCATACAAAGCAACCACAATGAAACAAATTAACAAATACAGAAACAATTTTGTTTTCGACAAACCCCATTTCAGCACCATTGTGCGGCATTCCATTTCCCGGTCGCCTTTTTCATCTTCAATATCCTTAATTATTTCACGAACCCAGGTTAGCAAAAACGAAAAAAAAGAAAAACCACCTATCCATGCATAAAACTGCCATGGAATTGGCGTTTCGAACAAAAGATTTCCAAAACGCTGCTCCAGCACCGCTAATTCAACAAAAGCAACAATGAGCACCGACAAGGCAGCCAACAACGCTACAATAATATTACCGATCAGAAACTGACGTTTGTAACTCGAAGAGTAAAACCACAACAATCCGGGTACAACTATAAAAATAAATGCAAGTGTAAAGCTACTCACCCAAAAAGCCAGCAGCAATCCAGACACGACACCCACACCGGTAAGTGCCTGATAATAAAGCATTGCATTCTGCTTCGAAACCGACTTTGTAATTATCAAACGATCAGGATGATTGATCGCATCAATCTTCACATCAAAATAGTCATTCAAAACATATCCTCCGGCGGCCAACAAAACAGTAGCCAGCACCATGAACACAAAATTTAAATCGATAGCGCTGATTTCAAATCCATATTTTTGCAAAATGGGCATCAACACCACCTGCCTCATAATTATTTGAATAAATACTATAAAAACAAGATTTTTAATTCGGATTAATTTCAGAAAATGCATGATTCAGTTTTTATGTTTTGGAGGACAGGGCACAATCGAAAGCGAAATTACAAAATATCTCCCGATATATAATTAAATTTATTAAAATAACGCGAAAATGGGCACAAAAAAAGGTGACCAAATAAAAATTGGACACCCTTGTATATGAAATGGTAAAAAAGAAAAAACCGCATCGTTTTAGTTGAGAAAACTCCTGTGAACAGGATTTGAGGTGAAAGTCTTCTTTGTAATCTGCCGTCCGCAAGGGATACCCGAAGGCGCAGCCCGCCATTGAAAACCTGCATTACTCGTTAATACTTTAGTGTTGAGTTTTCCAATCTCAGAACAATGCGGTTCGTTTCTTTATGGTGCAAATATAATGCATTTATTTTGGTATTGTTCAAATACAATCTTTTTTTTTGAGCAGGAAATGCAATTTAACATCGATTTTACTTATCTGTAACTGAAATAGAAAAAACTATTGATAAAATTTCGTCATCTGAAAGAAAATCTCTATTTTTGCGGTACGAAAAATCAAAATTAACAAATTAAGTAATTATACAACAATCTTATGTCGAATAAAAAGGAGAATAAAACTGATGAATTAGAGAGCGTTGAACACGTTTTAAGTACCTCTGAAGCATTTATTGAAAAATATCAGAAACAGATTATATTTTCTGTTGCAACAATTGTTTTAGTTGTGTTAGCCATTTTGGCATTTCGTAATTTCTACGTTCAACCCCGCGAAATAGCAGCTGAAACTGAAATGGGAAAAGCGCAAACTTTCTTTGCTGTCGACTCATTTAAAGTAGCACTCGAGGGAAACAAAGACATTATCGGGTTCAAAGAGATTGTTTCGGAATACGGCATTACAAAATCAGGAAATCTGGCAACTGCCTATGCTGGTATTTGCTATTATAAATTAGGTCAGTACGACAATGCTATCAAATTCCTATCACAATACGATAGCGACGACAACTATTTCTCAACTTCGGTGATTGGATTAATAGGAGATGCATACGTTGAGTTAGGCGAAAATTCTAAAGCGCTCGATTATTTTGAGAAAGCTGCCGATACTAAAAACGAAGTATTAAGCCCTGTTTATTTGAAAAAATCGGGTATCGTTTACGAATCGATGAAACAACCGGAAAAAGCGTTGAAAGTATACAACGAAATTAAGGAAAACTATTCTAAAAGCACAGAAGCAGCTGATATAGAAAAATACATTGCAAGAATACAAAAATAAGTATTTTTCTTTTGAATAACAATCTTAAAGCTACTTCAAAACTTGAAGTAGCTTTTTTAATATACTATTTTTATTCCATTTTCGAAAGCAACAATAAACAAAATAAACAAACACAGAATGGCAACTCAATATCAAAACCTATCGGATTATTCCGCCGATAAAATGCCCTTAAAATCAACAGTTTCAAGACAAGAATATGCAATCGCAGTAGCCGATTGGAATTCGGAGATTACACACGCATTGCTCAAGGGAGCTATAGATACACTCGTAGAAAACGGAGTGAAATTAAAAAACATCAATGTGGTACATGTACCCGGCACATTTGAGCTTACCTATGCCGCCAAGGAATTTGTAAATGATTATTTGTGCGTGATTGAAAACCGGAGAGTACAAAAATACTCAGCAGTAATTGTGCTCGGATGCGTTATTCAGGGCGAAACACCACATTTCGATTTCGTTTGTCAGGGCGTTACCTATGGAATTTCAAAATTAAATACCCGGACTGAAAATTGCCCGATCATTTTCGGAGTTCTCACTACCAATACCTTAGAACAAGCTCAGGACAGAGCAGGCGGAAAACACGGAAATAAAGGCGTAGAAGCCGCAATTACCGCAATAAAAATGGCCAATATTATTTGGTAGTGTCTTAAAAAAAACTTACCTTTGCACCGCTTTAGAAAATTAGTAGGGCAGTTACCAAAGTGGCCAACTGGGGCTGACTGTAACTCAGCTGTCTTTCGACTTCGGAGGTTCGAATCCTTCACTGCCCACTAAAAAGATTTGAAGATTGAAAAATTTGAAAATTTGAAAATTCATTTTCAAATTAACTCATTTTCAAATTAAAATTGCGGAAGTAGCTCAGTTGATAGAGCATTAGCCTTCCAAGCTGAGGGTCGCGGGTTTGAGTCCCGTCTTCCGCTCTCAACCAAAAAAAAGGAACCGACAGTAATGTCCGGTTCCTTTTTTTATTTCTCTATACATTTCTATAATTCAAATTCTTCGCCCGATGCGGGAATTTCGATATTTTTGTATCCTTCTATTTCGAGTTTCTGCTGGTAGGTTTGTTGTACTCCATATTCGCCATGCACCAGAAAAGTTTGCCGTATCGTTTCTTTGTCCTGACAATTGAGAAAACCAATCATTTCTTTATAGTCAGCATGACCGGAAAAAGCTTCGATTTTTGCAATCTTCGCATTTACTTCGTGCATTTCCCCAAAAATAGAAATAAATCTCAATTCCGGCTCCTGTATTCGTGCTCCGAGCGATGTAGGCGAACAATAGCCTACAATCAGAATTGTATTGCGCCAGTTCGAAACATTATTAGCCACATGATGTTTGATGCGTCCGGCTTCCATCATGCCCGATGACGAAATAATAATGCAAGGTTCATCCGAATCGTTCAGCGCCTTGGACTCTTCCACTTTTTTAATGTAGCGAAGTGAATTAAAACCAAATGGATCGGGATCGTGTTCCAACACTTTTTTTACTTCATCGTTCATATCGGCCGAGTGCATCCGAAAAATATCTGTCGCATTCACCGACAAAGGGCTATCGACAAAAACTTCGATGTGCGGTAATTTTCTTTCATTGTATAATTTGTTCAGCACGAATACAATTTCCTGCGTCCGTCCGATCGAAAATGAAGGTATAATGAGTTTCCCCTTTTTTTCCACACAGGTTTCATTCACAATTCTAAGTAAATCTTCTTCTTTTTCATTTTCGTTAGAATGCAGGCGATCGCCATAGGTAGATTCGGTAATCAGATAATCGCACTGTGGGAAAGCGGTTGGAGGTCGTAAAATGCGGTTGTAAGGCCGGCCAATATCACCGGTATAAGCCAAACGTTTCTTCTGTCCGTTTTCGATGATTTGCAGATTCACCACCGCACTCCCGAGCATGTGTCCTGTATTTGTAAATTTTACGCTTAGTTTATCGTCGATATAAAAGCGGCGATCGTAACCTACTGCTATAAAAAGTTGCATACATTGCTCAGCATCTTCGGTACTGTAAATAGGTTCAACAGGCGATTCATTGTTGCGTGTTCTTTTTTTATTGAACCATTTCACGTCAAGTTCCTGAATGTGTGCGCTATCGGCCAACATAATAGAGCACAAATCTCTTGTGGCATTCGTACAGATAATTGATCCACGGAAACCAAGTTTATACATATACGGAATTAACCCTGTGTGGTCGATATGAGCATGCGTGAGGATCAAATGATCAATTTCGGCGGGATCAAATCCAAGGTTACGGTTCATGGCATCGGTTTCGAGCCCTTTACCCTGAAACATGCCGCAATCAAGAAGAATTTTTTTTCCATCGTCGGTTGTCACCAAATGCTTGCTTCCCGTCACTTCGCGAGCTGCTCCTATAAATCTGATTTTCATATTTTTTCTATTTAAAGTTGATAAAAAAAGTGTTGATTGCAAATCTAATTATTCATTCCGAAATTCAACTATTATCACTTATTATTTAAACTCTTTTTAATTCTATATAAAAAAGATGTTTCATTTACAGGACAAAAAAATCTGAATGAATTAAACTTCGTCGAGTGTAAGCTTTACGTTTCGATGCGCAATTTTGTAACCTTTCAGGTTGATAAATAGCTGCTTTTCGAAACGTGCCGGAATTTCGAAGCACGAATGATGATCCTCTACCACTACATTTTTCACATCTGAGGCACTTAACCCGGCTTCTTCCACAAGAAATTCGGCTAAATTACCCTTAGTAAAGCCCTGACCAAAACCAAGATTTATAAAAATTTTGATTGTCGCACCCGAGTGAGATTGAGGTTCAACCTCTACTTTTATCTCATTGAAATGAATTTGTAATTCAGATGCCAGGTTTGTGATTTCCTCCACATCTTTAGATTGAATAATGCAAACCGAAATACCGGTTTTGCCCGCACGCGCTGTTCTTCCGCTACGATGGGTATAATATTCAGCTTTTTCGGGCAAATGATAATGAATAATATAATCGAGTTCCTTCACATCAATGCCACGCGCAGCTATATCGGTAGCAACAAGCAAGTTGATACGGCCTTTTTTGAATCCGCGCATCACTTTATCGCGCATTTCCTGATTTAAGTTACCATGCAACGCTCCAGCTACCACTTCAAAACCAGCCAACTGCTTGGCAATTCGCTTGGCATCCGTTTTTGTACGACAAAACAAAATTCCGCGCTGATCGGTTCTTTGCGCCAGAAAAGCTTTCAGCGCATCGATTTTTTCACCTTGTTTGTAAATGAAGTACTGATGCTCTATATTGCGGTTAACAAACTCCTCTGCATTGATAAGTATCTCTTTAAAACCTGGCTGTAGATAGTTGCTTATTATTTCTTTTATATCGGCCGACATAGTGGCCGTAAACAACATATTTCTGATTCCTTTTTTACAGCTTCGAAGTATCTGATCAATTTCGGACTTGAAGCCCATGTTCATCATTTCATCGGCTTCGTCGAGCACAAGGAAACGCAAGTTTCTCAGGTCAATCACCTGCCGGTCGAGCAAATCGAGCAAACGACCCGGTGTGGCTACAACTATGTGAGTTGCACGTTTCAAACGTTCGATTTGTTCGTCGATGGGCACGCCACCATAAACCGCTTCGACAAAAACACGTGGCATATGCTTCGAAAATAAAAAAAACTCACGCGCCACTTGCTGACCCAACTCGCGGGTAGGCACCAAAATCAAAGCCTGAATATTCTTTTGCTTTGGATCAACCAACTGAAGTATCGGCAAACAGAAAGCAGCAGTCTTTCCGGTTCCGGTTTGCGCTACAGCCACAAGATCGGTACCGTATTGCAGCAAGTGAGGTATGGTTTCTATCTGAATGTCGGTAGCTTCGGTAATGTTGTTTTCCTGGAGTGACTGAACTATATTTTCGTCGATTCCTAATTCTGTAAAAGTCATTGTAAATTCGTTTTTGGATTTATTTTTTTCAAAGGTAAGCGTTTTTAATGAAAAGTAAACGCAGCCACAAGAAGTTTTGACTGCGCAATTATTTTCAGATGTATTTTTATATCAAAAAACTCTTAAAGTTTTTCCGGCGAAACAAGCTCCATCTCGAGCTCGCCAAACACGAGCTGCGCCCGGGCATGCACAATGTATTGGGCTTTATCAGCCGTGAGCCACACTTCCACCGCATCAACATCGTCAAAAACCTTATTTTTAGGGACTATCGGTTTTATTTTATGACACAATATCTTTCCTTTATCGGTTTTCAGGTATTCCTTGCCGGCATAAATTACATCTATTTTGTAACCTTCCTTTTTATAAAAACCATCAATCCTGATTCGATCTCCATTTTGCAAGCCCGACAAATCGATGATGCGGATCAACATAAACCCGGCCACCACATCCCTCATTCTTTCAGGTGTTTCGTACAGGTTTTTAAGCACATATTTGTTGCTCGACTTGTCGTATTCTCTTAATGCAGCCTGTTTTTTCTCCGAATTGAAATCAACAATTTCTTCAAGCCTGTATTTGCCTTCGCTTATACTTCGAAGCGATTTACAGGTAGTTATTGAGTTCAGTGTCACATACGAAACCCAATGATTATTCATATAAAAAAGCCGGGCCAACCCATTGGTTTGGGCTTTTAATTCAATTTTACAACAGAGATCGGAGCCAATTCTGAATATTCTTTTGTCTGTAGAAGCACTTGCCGTTCCGATGGTGAGAAAACCCCATTTTACTTTGTAGTGAAGCCTTTCATTTAATATCAGCCTTTTACTGTCGGTGCTGATTTGCACTGCAAACACAGCATTAACAGTCAGTAATAAAATTGATATAGCAATAACCAGCCTTTTCATTCTCTTATCATAATCATCATTGATACTGAATATAAATAGGTTGCGGCGTCAGCTTCATGAGCTCATCAGGAGTGAGCAACCGACGGGGTGGGTTTTTCAAATCGTTTTTATAAAAAAGTTTATAGCCTGTAAACTGAACCGGCTCGCGATAAACATACTGACGATAAGTATTGTTTTTAAGCGCCGGCGCACCCCAACCGTCCATATTGATTACAATTTGTACTTCGGGGTGAAGCATTATATTTTTGTAGTTAGTCAGCATACCGCGGGTAAATCGATGAACAATCAGTATTTTAGGCGGCAAATTGTGCTTTTTCACCAACGAAGCCAAATATTCCGAGCAATAATTGACATCCGCAGCATCCATGGTTCCTATTTTTGTTCCGGGTTTATTGCCGGATTTCATAGAGAATTCAGGATCGATTCCCAAATGCACCTGAGGCAGCATAAGGTATTTCTCGAGCAGAGGTACTTCGTTTTGGAGTTTGCTCAATGCCACCTGAATATCCAGAAAAACAATGGCGTCACCCATGGCAGCAATGGCCAATGCAGAGTCGATTTGTGCCTGCGGCATACGCGTACGGTAAGTTCCATCTTTCATGGGGCTACCCTGCGCTACAACTGCAATATAATGAATGGCCGGCTGCACAGCTGTCAACGAATCGGCCATCTCCCATGCTTTTACTTCGGCATTGAGCTTTTTCCATAATTCGGCTGGTGGATATTCGCCCAAAATACCCATTTTACTCGAATACAGGTTGCCGTAATAAGCCACCACCCTTTTGAAAGGAAGAATAGCTCCCGGAAGTGGATAGGGTTGTTTCTTTACCGGCCATAAACGAGTAGTATCGCCGTTGGAAATCGCAGTTATTTTACTATCATATAGCAGTGTATCTAAGGTAGGAATCACTTCTGCTACTTGTTCTGGCTGTTGTTCTGATTTTGTATTATCGCCTGCCTTTTTGTTTTCATTGCAAGCTACTATAATAAATAAAATTAACAACAAACCGGCAATTGGGTTTGATTTTTTATAAAAAGAAAAATTATTGAAGTTGCACATTGAACGATTGTATGTATTAGGGTTTAGTTTGATAAAATTGGAATGATCAAAAGTACGAATTCATTTTCACATATTAGTCACAAGCAGTATTTTTTAATATTTAACCTGTCCTTGTTTGCCAAAACAAAAACACAAATGCATTTGTTTTAAGATAAAATCGTTTTCAAAAAAAACACAAACTACATGAATAACATTTCGAATATTAAATCACTCGGATTTATGTGGGAAGTTTCAAATCCCTTCCTTTTTTGTGCCCATCACAACGACAAATATCCGGTAGGGAAACTAAATATGGGCCCGGAAACAAATTTACTTACAGGACGCAATATCGGACAGGATTTTCAAATAAAAGATGGTTGGCGTATGTATCACGGACAAACAATTCCGGGTTTTCCCGTTCATCCGCATCGTGGTTTCGAAACTGTAACCATAGTGCTCGAAGGCATTGTGGATCATGCCGACTCGTGGGGACAAGCCGGGCGTTATGGTATGGGAGATGTGTAATGGATGACTGCCGGGAAAGGACTTCAGCACAGCGAAATGTTTCCTTTGATTGAAACAGAAAAAGAAAATCCGCTTGAACTTTTTCAGGTATGAATCAACCTTCCCGGTTATAAAAAGTTTGCCGAACCTCATTTTAAGATGTTATGGAACGAGCAAATACCTATCTATACTACTAAGGATGAAAACGGCAGACGAACCGAAGTAAAACTTATTGCTGGTAGTATTGCAGACGTAAGGTCACCCACACCAGCACCCGACTCATGGGCTGCTTCGCCCGAGAACGAAGTGGCTATCTGGATCATAAAAATTCAGGCTGATGCTGAATGGACATTACCAGCAGTAGCAATGGCAACTAAACGTACACTTTATTTTTACCAGGGCACTACGTTGGAAGCAGATGGACAGGAGATAAAGTCACAGCACTCGTTTGAGATAAACTCCGATAAAGAAATAATATTTAGAAACGGAAATACAGATGCTTATCTTTTACTCTTACAGGGTAAGCCCATCAACGAGCCAGTAGTTCAGTATGGGCCATTTGTAATGAACACCGAAGAAGAAATTCATAAAGCTTTTGCCGATTATCGTGCCACTGAATTCGGAGGCTGGCCCTGGGAACGCGACGATATGGTATACCCAAGAGAAAAAGGCCGATTTGCAAAATACAAAGACGGAAGTATTGAAACACCATAACTGGAATTTTGGCTGAAGGCTATAAAAAGACTAAAAAAGGCTGATTCGTAAAATCGAATCAGCCTTTTAAAACATTGCTAGTATACAGTTTACACTACATAAGTTGTAGAAGCAGTATCACCACCACGACCTGTCCAGTTAGTATGGAAAAATTCACCACGTGGTTTGTCGATGCGTTCGTAAGTATGCGCTCCGAAGTAGTCGCGCTGCGCCTGCAACAGGTTGGCCGGTAAACGTTCGCTGCGCAAACCATCGAAGTAGCAAAGCGCTGAAGTGAGCGCCGGAACAGGAATACCATTGGTCAGTGCAGTAGCACAAACACGACGCCATCCAGCCTGCGCTTTTTCAACTATAGCTTTGAAATATGGGTCGAGCAACAGATTTTCTAGTGTTGGATTGACATCGAATGCTTTTTTAATATCACCTAAGAAAGTAGAACGAATAATACAACCACCACGCCACATCAAAGCGATGCCACCGTAATTCAGGTTCCAGCCGTATTCTTTAGCCGCTTCCATCATTAAGTTGTAGCCCTGAGCATACGAAATAATCTTAGCGCCAAACAAAGCATCTTTCAGGTCATCAATTATTTGCTTTTTGTCGCCGGTAAAGTTCACGGCCGGGCCACTGATTTCTTTGGATGCCTTCACACGAATGTCCTTCTGTGCCGATAAGCAACGTGCAAATACCGACTCGCCAATCAGCGTCAAAGGAATGCCTAAGTCGAGCGCCGAAACTCCCGTCCATTTTCCTGTTCCTTTCTGACCCGCTGTGTCCAGAATTTTTTCAACCAATGGAGAACCATCTTCGTCTTTTACTGCCAGAATATCGCGTGTAATTTCAATCAGGTACGAATCCAGATCACCTTTGTTCCATTCTTTGAACACTTCGTGCTGTTCGTCGGCAGTCAATCCAAGTAAATCTTTCATTACCTGATAAGCCTCGTTGATAATCTGCATATCACCATATTCAATACCATTGTGTACCATTTTCACAAAATGACCGGCACCGCCTTCGCCAACCCAATCGCAGCAAGGCGTTCCATCATCAACTTTAGCCGCTACCGCCTGAAAAATTTCTTTTACGGCTGGCCATGCAGCAGGCGATCCGCCCGGCATCATCGATGGACCAAGAAGTGCACCTTCTTCGCCTCCCGAAACGCCTGTACCTACATACAACAAACCTTTGCTTTCAACATATTTAGTGCGGCGAATTGTATCAGGAAAATGAGTATTTCCACCATCGATAATAATATCGCCCGGTTCCAAATGCGGAAGAAGTTGTTCGATAAAGTCATCTACAGCTTTACCTGCTTTTACAAGCATCATTACTTTTCGTGGTTTTTCCAGCGAATCGCAAAGATCTTTAATGGAATGTGCTCCGATAAAGTTTTTTCCGGCTCCACGTCCACTAACAAATTTATCTACTTTTTCGACTGTACGATTATAAACTGCAACAGTAAAGCCTTTGCTTTCCATGTTCAGCACCAGGTTTTCGCCCATTACGGCCAAACCAATTAATCCAATATCTGCTTTTTGTTTCATAATGATAAGCTCTCTCAATTCCTTAAAATGGGAACTATCAGAGATTTTAATTGATTAATAATAATTTTTACTTCTAATATTTTTTTCGGGAAGCCTTTTCTAAATATCCTTTTTTCAGGAGAATTCAGGAGACATTAAATCCCAATAATTCTAATTTTTCCAATGTTTTTTCTTCCACACGCTGTGTTCGAACTATAAAAGCCGGAAACTCTCTGCGTGTGGGGTAATCTCCTCTTTGTTGTTCAAAGTGTTCGGGAGATAATCTCAACAGTTTGTCATCGTGCCGAATATCGTAAGTATGAAGAATAGCTTTTGAAAAAACTTCCTGTTCATTCATTCCTTCGCCATCAATTTCGATGATAGGATTCGTCGGTAATTCAACCCCTGAAGGCTGCCAATTGTTCAGGCCCAAGCCGAAAAAATCACTTATCGCAAGCACACTCATCAATGTCCCTTTTGCTTTTCCATCTTTGGAATAACCTGCTATATGAGGCGTAGCTATTTCGGTCATTTCCAACAGCTCAAGATCTAAATCCGGTTCATTTTCCCAACAATCGCAAACAAAAGATGAAATGTGTTTCGCTTTCAATGCCTTTTTTACTGCATCGGTTTTAATCACCTCTCCACGACAGGAATTAATTAACACAGGTTTCTTTTTTAAAGCGCTAAAAAAGCTTTCGTCACCCATATGAAAAGTAGCATCTTCGCCTTTAATATTTAACGGAACATGTAAACTGATAATATCGGCTTCGTTTTTTATAGTTTCAAGGCTCACGAATTTATCAGGCCCTTCTGCTCTTTCGCGCGGTGGATCATTTAGCAACACTTTCATTCCAAAAATTTCGCAAATCTTTGCCACCTTACTTCCTACATTGCCCACCCCAACAATGCCTATACACAAATCTTTCAATTGAAGCTTTTTAGTTTCGGCCAATACCATAAGCGTAGAAGCAATGTATTGCTCCACCGATTTGGAATTGCAGCCCGGCGCATTGGTCCATTTAATTCCCGCTGCATCGCAATAATCTGTATCGATATGGTCGTAACCAATGGTGGCCGTAGCAATAAACTTTACTGATGAGCCAGCCAGCAATTTTTCGTTACAGATAGTCCGAGTGCGAGTAACAATGGCATCAGCATTTTTAGCTATTTCTGCTGTGGTTTTTGAACCCGGCAAATAAATAACTTCCGCCACACCTTCAAATGCACCGCGGATATAAGGTATCTTATCGTCAATAATTATTTTCATAGGCACTTACCCTTCACAGAAAGGGATTCTTATTTTTTTTGTTCTTTTTTGTAATATGATTTTACAATTTCTTCCAACACAAAACTGGTTCGGGCAGCCGAATACATCGTGCTAACACATTTGTTTTTACCCAGTAAAGCTCCCACAACCTGTTCAATAAGGTAGAACGAGATATTTTCGTGATTCAGAAAACTAAACTTCTCAGTGCCTGTTTCGGAAACTACTTCCACCTCCCCTTTATCGAAACAGGGAAATTTTATTTTTCCTTTTGTACCGACAATTTCAATACTATCTTCTTCCGATTGTTTATCGACTACAAAACTCCAGCTTCCTGTACCTGTAACGCCCGATGCAAAACTAAAAACAGCTGAAACTGTATCCTCGGCCGGATAATAACCGGCAATATTACTTGCCATCCCATTCACTTGTGTTATCGGGCCAAATACAAAATCAAGATAATCAAACTGGTGCGAAGCCAAATCGTAAAAATGACCGGCACCACCAATTTCAGGATTTACATGCCAGTGTTGAAGTTCGGGAATGCGATCATTCTCACCATAAGCTTTATAAAGCCGGATATTTACAGTTAAAGGTTTTCCTATTACCTCACTATCAATTAGTTCTTTTACTTTCAGAAACATCGCCAGCGTACGTCGGTAATAAGCAACATACAAAGGTTGACCGGTTTCCTCCGAAACACGAATCATTTCACTGCATTCAGCATAATTTCGCGCCATAGGTTTTTCTACATACGCGGCCTTACCTGCTCTCAAAGCCTGAATGGCATATGAAGCATGCGTATCGGGAGGCGTAGCAATATACACAGCATTGATCTCCGGATCGTTGATAAGTGCCGTGGCGTCAGAATAAAATTTTGGCACGCCATGCCGTTTTGCATAATCTGCGGCAAGCACAGCATTCCTGCGCATCACAGCCACCAAACGTGAATGTTCTACCTTGTTAAATGCCGGACCACTTTTCAACTCCGTAACATTTCCACAACCGATTATTCCCCAATTAATCAACACTTTGTTTTTAATAAATTAATATTTAAATTTGTGTTTGAAAGCCCAAAGCCCTAAAGCCGGATTTGAAATATAAAAGATTTCTTCTCCATCGGGCATAATGCAGTAGCCATCGCGAAGCTTTTTCGGATCATATTTGGCCGATACTTCATCAATGTCGGCATAATTAAACCCAACACTTTCTATTTCGGCTTGAGTAAGATTGCCCGAACCTTTGCCCGGACAATAAGTAATACTGAAACGTCCTTCGGATGAACCATGGATTAAATGTGCAGCTGCACTAAGGTTGTTTCGCAATTCTTCGTTCTCATCACAGGCCTTCAAGGTCTGTGGCGTTCCAAAATATCCATATTTGCGAATCAGTCGATCAATTTCTTTGTCTTCGCCGAACTCTTTCAGTGCAGGAGCCAGGATAATAAGCTCACCTTCGTCGGCAATAGCCATGCGGGTACGGTACACCGATTTATTTCCCAGCCATGTACTCTTGAATTCAGTAGGATCGAGATAAACTACAATCTTTTTCAATGGCTTTTCTAATAAATCGAAATTCACCAAAAGTGCCAGTTGAGCCGCTTTATCGAATACTTCGTAATCATCTCCGATAAACATACCGCGCGTTTTTACAATGCCATCTTTTTTATCAAGACCTACAACCGTTTGCACATAAACAATAGGTAAATGCTTGGTAAAGTGTTCCGAAGCATAATTAAAAATGCGGCGTACCGGAGTATCTGCATGGCCCATCATACGTTCCATACCATAAGCAGCGCCTACAAAATGGCTTTTATTGATGCCTTCGACACCACCGGTGCCTACAAAAATATTTTTATTGTAATTGGCCATTCCCACCACTTCGTGTGGAACTACCTGCCCGATAGACAATATAAGATCAAAATCACCTTCGACAAGCAATTTATTGACCTGCGCCGGCCATGGAAATTCGACAGCACCACCCGATACTTCTTTTACAAATTCGGCAGGTACTGTCCCAACCGTCACCACATCATTTCGCCAATCGTGCTCACGAATCAACGAAGCCGGTAAAGTACCAAACATATGCGAAATCTGGTGTTCTGTCATCGGAGAATGCGTTCCCAAGGCAGGCAAAACATCTGTCAATGCATCACCATAAAACTGCCATGCAAATTCAGTCAACTCTCCCGCCCTGCTTGGCAAGCGCGTATAATCAGGAGGAATAGCAAGCACCTTGTGCTTCTTCCCCATTTTTTCTAACGCTTCGAAAAGACCTTTTTTCAGGTCTTCTGAAGTCAATTCGAGTTCTGTTGAACCTATTTCGTAGTAGAGCATAATTAGTAGATTTAAGGCTCAGGCGTAGGCACAGGCATAGACTTGAGCATTAGTTATAAATTATTTTTCCAAATAATGAATTAAAGCATTCATTTCTTCAATCAATTTCTTATACCTTTCAATCAGATTTTCAGTTGCTTCTTTTGATATATAATTTTGATTTTCAGCAACTAAAATTTGACTCATGGATTCAAAGGCACTTCCTCTTGCAATTTTATAGAAACGTGTCTTATCTTTTGGTTCAAAACGTCCATATCCCTCTGCTAAATTATGAACAACTGAATTTGCTGCACGCTTTAATTGATCTGTTAATGCATAACGTTCATCAAGAGGGAATTTTTTTATCAAATTATAAACGTCAATAAGAATAGCAAATGACTTTTGCCAAACACCCATATCCCTGAAATCATTATACTTCTTTTCCATAAGTAAAATTCTTATTTCCTTCGTTTATTCCTGTTCCTGAGCCTGAGCCTGTTCCTTTGCCTTCTTAGCGTTTCACTCTCGCATTTCCGCCCCAAATACTCCAAACCATGTCTTCGTCGGCAGGTTGAGCGTAGTCGGTGAGGAAAGTAGTTGCTAAAGCGCCTGAAGCCCAACCGAATTTCGGCCATGTATCAGGTTCCCATCCTTTCAGAATGGCATAAAGCAGTCCGCCTACAAAACCATCACCACCACCGATACGGTCGAGTACATTGATTTTGCGTGGCATAATTACATGCCAGTTTTCTTCCTCTAACATAATGGCACCCCACAAATGTTCGTTTACACTAACAACTTCGCGCAGTGTGGTGGCATAAACCGAAGCATGAGGAAATGCAGCTTTTACGCGACCAATCATTCCTTTGAAACCTTCAATTTCAGCTTCAATACCTTTACCGCCGGCTTCAGGACCCTGAATTCCCAAACAAAGCTGAAAATCTTCTTCGTTACCAATCAAAATATCCGAAACGGATGCAATCTCAGTAAAAATATCCCGTAGTTCCTTCTCGCGTCCTTTCCAAAACGAAGCACGATAGTTTAAATCGAAGGAAATACGCGTGCCTGTTTTTTTAGCATAACGAGCCAGTTCCAAACAGAATTCGCTTGTTTCAACCGATAACGCACCAATTAAACCTGAAAGATGCAGAATCTGAACACCTTCCTGTACGAAAATACGTTCCAAGTCGAAATCTTTTACGTTCAGTGTGCGACCAACTTCACCGGCACGATCGTTCAATACGCGCGGCCCACGTGTTCCAAAACCACTATCGGCAATATTAAATTGGTGACGATAACCCCAGGGATTGCCCTGAGGAACTTCCACGCCTTCGTAATCCATATTCCGGGCACGCAAATTATTCTTTATCATTTGTGCAATAGGACTATCTTTCACGAAAGTAGTCAGCACTTTCACCGGCAAACCCAAATAAGATGAAATACTTGCTACGTTGGTTTCTGCACTCGAAACTTCCATTTCGAATAATTTACTGCTGTGAACAGGCTGTCCGTTCACCGGCGTAATCCGAACGCCCATCGAGGTAGCCACCATCAGGGCATATTTTGTGTCTTTTTTTAATTCAATCATAATATATATCTGCCTCCTAACCCCCTAAAGGGGGAATTTGTGGATAGCACTTTTTGAGTAATTTAATAAAAAATAAAAGATATTCTGCACTCTTTTCCCCTTTAGGGGGTCAGGGGGCAAGTTTTATATACAAAATACATCGAAACCACCATCAATAACAGTGAGCGTACCTGTAACAAATTTAGATGCATCGCTCGACAACCAATGTAGTGTACCGAACAGTTCATCAGGGTTTCCAAATCGACCGAACGGAGTATGAGCAATGATCGAATGTCCGCGGGCAGTAAGCGATCCATCAGGGTTGGTCATCAAAGTACGGTTTTGTTCCGTCAGGAAAAAGCCGGGTGCCATGGCATTCACGCGTAAACCTTCACCAAATTTAGTAGCCAGTTCTGTTGCCATATATTTAGTAAAATTGGTTACAGCAGCTTTTGAAGCGCCATATCCCACAACACGCGTCAGCGGACGAAGAGCAGATTCGGAAGAAATATTGATGATGCTCCCTTTGCCTTTTTCTACCATAAATTTAGCAAAAACCATGGTGGGCAACACTGTGCCGAACAAATTCAAATCGACAACTTTACGAAAAGCATCTATTTCGAGATCGAAAATGGTACTGTCAGGCCCGATTGTAGCGCCTGCCATATTTCCACCCGCTGCATTCACAAGAATATCCACCTGGCCAAAATCGGCTATGATTTCATTCGCTGTAGCTTCCAGCGCTTCTTTATCAAGCACATCGGAACAATAACTTTTGGCAATATAGCCTTTATCATGTAATTCCTTTTCAAGATTTCGTCCGGCATCGCGGCAACGATCGATAATGGCGGCTTTTACGCCCTGCGAACACATATATTCAGTCATACCCCGACCTAAAACACCGCCGCCTCCGGTAATGACCATTACCTTGTCTTTTACATCAAAAAGATTACTCATAATATTGATTTTTAAATATTAAACTTAAGCTTATTTTCACTCTTTGAGTTCTGTCCCGGCCTGAGTATTAGCCTAAATCTTTTTTTTGATATTTTACAGATTAAACAAGCGTTTCAAATGGCGTTCGTAAATATTCTCTTCTACGCAATTTCCTACGATATCTTCATACTTTTCGAGCAAGCCTGTATACGTTTCGCCCATTTCGGCTGCCACTTTATAGGCAACATGAATCAGCTGACGGAAATTTGAATTATAATCAGCATGTCCCGGAATATGGCGCAGGGTATTGGCAAACTTTTCACTTTTCCATGTATTTACCTCTTCCACCGAAGGCAACTGCGCATTGTCAATGTCGATAACATCGGCATAAGGTGCACAAAGCTCTTCACTGCGGTTGAATGAATTAGCATAAATTTGTTTCGCAAGGTCCAAACCTTCGCCGCCAGCCACTGCCAGGCCTATAACTTCTTCGAGCCAGGTAGTTCCGGCAGTTTTAAGATGCAATCCCTTATCGTATTTGTGAATCACTTCGGCCATAATCGGGTAAATTGAGAATTTATCGCTACCGGAGTGAATACTTAGCTTCAGTTCTTCGGGTAAGCCAAATTCTTTTACTGCATAATCAATGACCAATACATCTTCTTCAAATTCACGCGCAAACTGCTTCAAATCTCCACGATAATCAACGCCTTTATTAAATCTACCTGTAAATTTTGGGGCAATGGTTTGTGCCGGCACTCCCTTATCGGCTAACATTTTAAGGATAAAAAGCATATCAATGGGTGTCTGAGGTGTTTCCACTTCATCCATCGATACTTCTGTTATAAAATTACCAACACCTTTGTTTTCAGCGAGGTATTTATATATCTCAGAAGCCTGTTGGGTAGCAGCTAAAAATTTTGAAGCTATGGCTTCAAGCATTTCTTTGCTAATGTGCAGCGGTTTTTCCATTCCGGGGATTGAGAGTTCTCCCATGTACTTTTCGCACGAAGCCACAAAAGCAGCCACATCGGCTTCGCTACTTGGTTTTCCGATAAATGCTGCAACGTCGAGTGTAAAAAAGTCGGCTGTTTCTACAAAAGGTGCTACTGTCGACAAATTAATATGATCGGCATCAACAAAGTAGAGACCTTTGTAGCCTAATTTTGCTACAGCAGCATCGGCCTCTTTGCGTACATCGGCAGGATGCGAGTGTACGTAAATGTGTTCTCGATTAGATTTATTCCAAACGGGACTTATTTCGAGCCCTGTTTCGTTGGCCTTCATTATGGCTCGCAGTTGTGCAACACCCTGGTGCGAAAATCTGTCGCCCACACCGATACTGTATTTTCCTAATTTCATGATGATATAAATTTACTTGTTATATTTTCGTTTCTCTGTATTGAATTTTTTGCATACTCAAAATTCTATTCTGTCTATCGCAGGCTGCTTCATTCACCAAACTGCATATAGTCTTCAATGTTCTCTTTTATTAATATATCGATAGGTACATAATTAATCTTGGTAATACTCTGTTTCTGTATTAATTTGGCGCACATATCTCTTATTGTGAAATAAGCCTGTTTCTCAGGACGTTGTGCAATAAGATAAGAAACAATATCCTGTTTCAGATAATCGACGTTTTTTTGGAGCAAGTCATAACCTATCAACCTCACATCGGCATGTTGTAGTATTTCAAGGTGGTTAGCCAAACGGTACACCCTTGAATTAAACGTTATAGCCGCTTTTATGTTTGTGTTTTTCGAAAAAACATCGCTTAGAATTTCGCGATTGGCATCTTCGTTTTCATCATTCATTTCGAGGTGAATAAGTTCAATATTCGAAAGTTTATTTTCGGATACAAAACTCATAAAGCCATTGATACGGGCTATGGTTTGGTTGGATACTGCACCTTTTCTGTCGGTACGCAGCACAAGCACCTGAGCCGCATCGGGCAACGAATTTAAAAGCAATTTGGCTGCAATATAACCGCTCTGGAACGAATTCTGCCCATAATAAGTCAGAAAATCAGCATCTTCTATCATCGAATCGATAAACGAAAACGGGATTTCAAGTTGCTGAAGTTCCTTTGTGAAAGCCAGTGTTTCGTTTCTGAATATCGGCGCCATAATCACTGCATCAGGTTGGCTTTTGACCAACTCTTTCGACACATCCACAAACGAATTGGCATCAAACTGATTGAAGTATTTTCGCTCTATATGAATATTATAATGTAAATAATCAATCGCAGCCTGACTGAAACCCTTTTCTACACTTTCCCAATAATCAGTGACTTTGTGCATTGGAATCAGGCAAGCGAAATGATAATGTTTCTTTGAAGCCAGCGAGCGTGCCAACAAATTAGGCGAATAATTGATCTCATCCAATACCTTCTGAACCGCCTCGCGGCTTTTTTCGGACACCTCTCCCCTTTCGTGTAACACACGATCCACAGTACCTTCTGATACACCAGCCATTGTGGCTATATCTTTTATTCTTATTTTTGTGTTTTGGTTTTTCATATCAAAAATTAATAATTTCGTGTGCGTACACAGAAAATATATAGTGCAAAAATACAATATATTTTGTAAAATCAAAGTTTTTTGTACCTTCGTGGGCGAACACGGAAAATAGAAATACAAGACTACAACTTATTATTTCACTAATTATCAATAGTATAAAATACAACTTCCAGTTTTAGTATTCTAAAAAAGGAATGAAAATATATTTAATAACATGTTTTCAAGCCTTAATTTCAGAGAAAAATGGCTTTTAAAACCCATTTTTCAATAAAATTGAAAGAATAAATAAGTATAATTTTTCCAAAAATCGTATATTAATATTTTGAAACAGATACGCTCATGAAAAACTTTTTAGACGAAAATTTTTTACTGCAAACAGAAACAGCTCAGCAGCTCTATCACCAGCATGCAGCAAAGCAACCAATCATTGACTATCATTGTCATTTAATTCCATCGATGGTGGCCAACGATCATCAGTTCAAATCGCTTACCGAAATATGGTTGGGTGGCGACCATTACAAATGGCGCGCCATGCGTACCAACGGGATAGACGAAAAATACTGCACAGGGAAAGACACTTCGGACTGGGAAAAATTTGAAAAGTGGGCCGAAACAGTGCCTTATACAATGCGAAACCCGCTATATCACTGGACACACCTGGAACTTAAAACCGGTTTTGGTGTAGAAAAACTTCTTTCGCCTAAAACTGCACGCGATATTTACGACGAATGCACTGCAAAATTGCAAACTCCCGAATACTCGGCACGTAACATGATGCGCAGGTACAATGTGGAAGCGGTTTGTACTACCGACGACCCGATTGATTCACTCGAACATCATATCAAAACAAAAAATGATGGTTTCGAAGTTAAAATGTTGCCCACCTGGCGTCCCGACAAAGCCATGGCTGTGGAGGATGCAGCTTCTTTCCGTACTTACGTAGAACAATTGTCTAAAGTATCTGAAATAAGTATTTCTACTTTCGATGAAATGATTTTGGCTTTGCGCAAGCGTCAGGATTTTTTTGCCGCTCAGGGCTGCAAGTTATCCGACCATGGTATCGAAGAGTTTTATGCCGAAGATTACACCGAAGCAGAAATTAAATCAATTTTCAACAAAATATACGGAGGAAAAGAATTAACCCACGAAGAAGTGCTGAAATTCAAATCGGCAATGCTCGTGATTTTTGCCGAAATGGATTGGGAAAAAGGCTGGACACAACAATTCCATTATGGCGCTATCCGCAACAACAATACCCGCCTTTTCAACAAGTTGGGTGCCGACACAGGATTCGATTCGATAGGAACTTTCAATACCGCCAAGTCTATGTCGAAATTTCTGAACCGACTTGACATTCAGAACAAACTAACGAAAACGATTCTCTACAATCTGAATCCGGCCGACAATGAAATGATTGCTACCATGATTGGTAACTTCCAGGACGGAACTGTAGCCGGAAAAATGCAGTTTGGCGCAGGTTGGTGGTTTCTCGATCAGAAAGAAGGCATGGAAAGACAAATGAATTCTCTATCGGTGCTTGGCCTGCTGAGCCGATTCGTAGGGATGCTCACCGATTCGCGAAGCTTCCTGTCCTACCCGCGTCATGAGTATTTCCGTCGCACCTTGTGTAATTTAATCGGAAATGATGTAGAAATGGGATTGCTGCCACATCAGGAACTCGATTTTATTGGAAAAATGGTGGAAGATATCAGCTACAACAATGCTAAAAACTTCTTTAAATTCTGATTTTGATCAATAAGAACACATTCTTAATCAAAAAATAGACATTATTACAAAATGAATGGTCTAATTTTGTGCGAATAAAAATAAAGTATTATTTTTGGTCGACCAATTTTTAATAATTTATATATTACAAAAAAACAATGAGTAAAAAAATTGTAACATTAGGAGAAATTATGCTCCGTTTGTCAACACCGGGTAGCACACGTTTTGTTCAGTCGGATGTATTTGATGTTGTATACGGAGGTGGAGAAGCAAATGTTGCCGTGAGCTGTGCCAACTATGGGCACGAAGCTTATTTTGTATCAAAACTGCCAAAACACGAAATCGGACAGTCGGCCGTCAATGCTTTACGCAAATATGGTGTTAAAACCGACTTTATTGCCCGCGGAGGAGACCGCGTTGGGATTTATTATCTTGAAACAGGCGCTTCGATGCGACCAAGCAAGGTGATTTACGACCGTGCCCACTCGGCTATTGCCGAAGCAAGTATTGCTGATTTCGATTTCGATGCCATCATGCAAGGTGCCGATTGGTTTCACTGGTCGGGCATTACCCCTGCCATCTCCGACTCAGCTGCCGAATTAACAAAATTAGCCTGTGAAGCAGCAAAACGTCATGGAGTGACTGTTTCGGTTGATCTGAATTTCCGCAAAAAACTCTGGACAAAAGAAAAAGCACAATCCATTATGCGTCCGTTGATGCAATATGTGGATGTATGTATCGGCAACGAAGAAGATGCTGAACTTTGCTTAGGATTCAAACCCGACGCTGATGTGGAAGGCGGACATACCGATGCCGAAGGCTACAAAGGCATTTTTATGCAAATGGCCAAAGAGTTTGACTTTAAATATGTCATCTCTACTTTGCGCGAATCCTTCTCGGCCAGCCACAATGGTTGGAAAGCCATGATTTACGACGGAAAAGAATTCTACACATCGAAACGTTACGATATCAATCCGATCATCGACCGTGTAGGTGGTGGCGACTCTTTCTCAGGTGGCGTGATTCATGGTTTATTAACAAAGCCCAACCAGGGCGAAGCATTGGAATTTGCTGTAGCTGCTTCGGCATTGAAACATACCGTGAACGGTGATTTCAACCTTGTTTCGATAGAAGAAGTTGAAGCTTTGGCGGGTGGTGATGCCAGCGGAAGAGTACAACGATAAAAGAATGTACGATTTAAAAATGTACAATTTACAATTGGACGAAAGAAAATTGTGCTTTTGCAAAATACAAGGTTAATGTGCAATTTAAAAATGTACAATTGACAATTGAATAAATTAAATTTCTATATATAAACAACTCAAATGTTAATCTTTAGTTTGTAAATCGTGAATTTTTAAATTGCAAATTACTATGACTTCGGATGAGCTAAAACTCAGATTCAGAAAGTTCTCAGGCAGAATCATCAAAATGGTGGATAAATTGCCAAATACTATTTCGGGTAGGGCAATTGGAGCACAGATTGTTCGCTCAGGAACTTCGCCTGGAGCAAATTACAGGGCTGCCTGCAGAGCTAAATCTGATAAAGACTTTGTCAACAAACTTAAAATTGTTGAAGAAGAGCTTGATGAAACTGAATACTGGATTGAAGTTATATCTGATGTTGAATTAATTAAACCGGAGCTTCTATTGGAATTGAAAAAGGAGACCAAAGAACTTCTGGCAATCATCACACAATCAATTATTACTAAAAAAAATAAAATGCACAATTAATCAATTGTAAAAAGTTTTCTTCTACCAATTGTAAATTGTAAATCTTTAAATTGTACATATAAAATATGAAATTTTCAAAAATTCAGGTAATGACAGCTATGAAAGAAACCGGTATGGTACCTGTTTTTTATCACAGCGATATAGAAATAGCCAAACAAGTAGTGAAAGCCTGTTATGAAGGCGGTGTTCGTGTTTTCGAATTTACAAACCGGGGTGAATTTGCACACGAAGTATTTGGCGAATTAGTGAAATATGCATCCAAAGAATGCCCTGACATGATTATGGGTATCGGTTCGATTGTTGATGCGCCTACGGCTTCGCTTTACTTGCAACTGGGTGCCAACTTTATTGTAGGGCCACTCTTTAATCCGGATGTGGCCAAAGTGGCTAACCGCCGACTGGTGCCTTATGCTCCTGGTTGTGGCTCTGTTTCGGAAGTTGGCTTTGCACAGGAAGCAGGTTGCGATATTTGTAAAGTATTCCCGGGTGATGTATTGGGAGCAGGCTTTGTAAAAGGACTGAAAGCACCAATGCCATGGTCGAACTTAATGGTAACCGGTGGCGTGAAACCCGAAGAAGCCAACCTCAAAACATGGTTCGATGCGGGAGTTACCTGCGTGGGCATGGGTTCGAACCTTTTCCCTGCCGACATGATAAAAGCAGGCGACTGGGCTGGTATCACCCAACTTTGCAGCAATGCGTTAGAAATCATCAAAAAAATCAAAAAATAATCTATGAGTACAATTGGAAAAATCAACGAAAAAATGACTCAGTACAGATGGACAATTTGTACCTTGCTGTTTTTCGCAACAACAATCAACTATCTCGACCGTCAGGTTTTGTCTCTTTTACAACCCATTCTGGCCGACGAATTTCATTGGACCGACAGTGATTACGGTACCATTACAGCCATTTTCTCGCTGGCTTATGCTATTTCGATGCTATTTGCCGGACGATTTGTGGATAAACTGGGGACACGCAAAGGTTATGCCTGGGCCATAGCCGTATGGTCGGTGGCAGCCATGCTTCATGCACTTTGTGGTTTGGCTACCGAATGGTGGACCGGAATTCCTGATGCAAAAGGACTGACCGACGCCACAGGGCCTGTAGTAGCTACAATTTCGCTTGTGAGTGTTACAATGTTTGTTATTGCGCGCATTTTGCTTGCTTTTGGAGAATCAGCTAACTTCCCTGCCGCCATTAAAGCTACTGCAGAATACTTCCCGAAACGCGACCGCGCCTTTGCAACAGGTGTTTTCAACTCGGGCGCCAATGTGGGTGCTATTTTAGCGCCTATGACCGTACCGTTTATGGCCGAAGCCTGGGGCTGGGAAACTGCCTTCCTTGTGATTGGAGCTGTAGGATTTCTGTGGCTGGCAGCATGGCTTATTTACTACAAACCAATTGAAACCAATAAAAAGGTAAACGATGCCGAAAGAGCCTATATCCACCAGGATGACATTACCGACAAAGTAACAGCCGATGAAACAGTGGCAGTAAAGAAAATGACATTCGGACAAGCGCTGAAGTTTAAACAAACCTGGGCATTTGCTTTTGGTAAATTTATGACTGATGGCGTTTGGTGGTTCTTCCTTTTCTGGACTCCGGCTTATTTAAAAGCTGAGTATGGAATGTCGCCTTCCGAAGTGGCTTTACCCATCGGAGTATTGTACACCATTACAGTTTTCGGTTCGGTTTTTGGCGGAAAATTCCCTACTTTCTTTATTAACAAAGGAATGAATCCATATGCTGGCCGTATGCGCGCTATGCTTATCATTGCCTTTATCCCACTTTTGGTATTGCTGGCGCAACCTTTCGGACATATTTCGGCCCTTGGTAATTTTGCTTTCTGGATTCCTGTTTTACTCATTGGTCTTGGAGCATCAGCACATCAGGCATGGTCGGCTAACATTTTCACCACTGTAGGCGATATGTTCCCAAAATCGGCTGTAGCCACCATTATTGGTATTGGTGGTATGGCAGGTGGTATTGGTTCGTTCATTATCAACAAAGGAAGTGGTATCCTCTTCGATTACAGTTTATTGGAATGGGGAAGCAAAACACCCGGATACACAATTGTATTTTCATTCTGCGCCGTAGCTTATCTTATCGGCTGGGTGGTAATGAAAACATTAGTTCCAAAATACAAACCAATAGTTGTAGACTAATAAATACATTGCTGAAATGAAACTGAACAAGCTCCAACAATTGCATCGGAGCTTGTTTTGTTTTCGGGTTTCTCATGATATGAACAGCATTATAAAGCCCTTTATGCCATGTCTGACCCCATCAGGCAATGATACACCCGCAATAAGCTGAATTTGGTATTATTATTTCCACAACCAACTTTGGTGTTTTTAATTAAATTGCGCAAAAAAAAACCTTAAATATAAATAGTTTGTAGTAAATTTGCGTCCGATTAAAATATTTCAATAAATACTGAAATATAAATACTTATAAATTGTCAGGCAAAATGAAAATAGAAAAAACCGATATAAATTATTTAGTAAAAAACATATTCACCTGGACTTTTCTAAACTTTTCGCTCAATTTACTTGGATTATGGATGAGCAAACTGCTCGATAAGGCAGGATTCAACTATCTCGAAAGCATAAGCAACGAATTTATTAAACCAATTCTTATACAGTCGGCCATTTTTGCAGTAGTGACGCTGTTGGCTTATATTTTCCTCCGCAACAAAAAACTAACCCTTTATATCTTCACGCTGGTTCAGTTGCTGGCGTTTCATGCTATCTTCTTCCTAAACCTGAGTTCGGAGCACATGCTTCACTTCGAAACCAGAATTGACGATAACGGGCTGAAATACCTGAGCAATATGGGACAGTATTTTATCGACATTCTGTACCTCTACGTTCCCGCTGAAGGCATTTTCAAAGGCAATGTATTTATTCCACGCAACACAGGACTCTTCTACTTTCAATGGATTTTTCTGGTCTTGCTTTATTTTGCAGGAGTTACCTGGCTCACGGCTAGAACAGTTCGTTTCTTTTTTGGCCCGGCCAAAACGCTGCCTGCAAAAACCGAACAAGTCACAACCGAAGCTCTACCTGTTGCCGAAACTGAAACTCCGGAAGAGAACGAAGAAGAAATTATCCCCGATAACGACAGCGAAACAAGCGTGGCTACCGACGATGAGCCAATCAAAACAACCGAAGAACTGTAAATCAGCTCCACTATATTTATTCTTCTCATATAAAAACCTGTCGGATTTCACGAAGTCCGACAGGTTTTTTGTTTGGTTTGCATACATTCTCGCGGATAACGGTTGTTTTTCGCTGAAAACAGTTGCTTTTCGCCAGAAACGATTGCTTTTCGCGAGAAGTAACCGTTATTTGTCCGGTTTCTGTTGTTTTTCGCTGAAAGTAACCGTTATCAGTCCGGTTTGGGTTGTTTTTCGCTGAAAGCGGTTGTTTCTCGCCGAAAAACACACATTGAATAATACAAAAGAAAAGAGGCTGTCTCGCTTTTGAGACAGCCTCTGAAATTAATCATTGTTGTTAATGGTTTTAGTTCCCATTAACGATTATACGAAATCTTATTGAGCACTTTCGTGACTAAAATAGATACCATTTGCTAACTGAGGTACAGCATTATAAGAGCTCTTCGTTCCAATAACGGTAAGTTTATCTCCAACTTTGATACCTTTGGTAGCCAACAGATTTTTTCTAAAATCGCCAGTGGCACCATAACCAGGATAACAACCATACACATAGATTTCGCTGTCGCCGGCTTTCAAATAAAGATTACCATATATTGCATTGGCGATTGATGTAATTTCGCCGGTTATCATAAAGTATTTAGTGGTGTCGTCAGCTTTAGTCAGCACATCAGCAATAGTAGCTGTAGTTACAGGTATAGAGCTTTCAAGTACAGCACCAGCCACTTGTGGAGTTCCATTGTATGCGGCACGTTTACCAACAATTGTGATAATGTCACCTACTTTTAGACCTTTTTTGGCAAAATCGGTAATTTTATAAACATAAACTTCACCTGAGAAATCACTCATATATACTTTCCCGGATGTTGCATCGTCAATTTTGGTAATAACACCAGTCAAACGATACTGACTGTCGCTAACCGGAGCTGCATTGAATTCTGCAATAGATGCTTTTATAATCGCTCCTTTTTGGTTGAGAACTGTTTCAGTGCTATAGCTTTTTGATCCATCAGTAGTTTTGAATGTCAGTTTAGTAGTACGGTCTCCGCCGGTATTAGCTGCGGCTTTGAATTTTACAACAGCTTTGGTTCCTGCCGATTGGATAGACGAAATAGCTAACCATGATTTGGCATCTTCAGGAATTTCTACCGATACGCCTTGTCCCTTACAGGTAAGGTATGTAGTAAATTCACCACCTTCGAGAGGAAGCACTGCGTTACGTACCGAATCAACTTTCACAAGTGATTTGTTGATTTTTACTACAACAACATTGACCAATTGAGCAGTTCCCTGGTAAGTAGATTTTGGTCCTTCAACGGTAACTTCATCTCCTACTTCAAGGTTGAGGCTTTTGAAATTTTTGGTTGCGCCTTTCGCATCGAGAGTACCATATATGTAAAGCGATCCCGTATTGTCAGTTACATACCAGTTACCATATTCTGTATTTGCAATAGAGGTACAAACTCCCGTTACCTGGAAAGTTTTTCCGTCGGGACCTGCATTCACTTCAGAAACTTTGGCTGAAGATATTTTTGACAAACCCTGAATGATATTTACATGCTGAGTTTTGCCACCACTTTTAATTACAATCTCTGCCGAGCGACCATCAATAGTAGTTGGAGCAGTGAATGTAAGTGTTGTTTCACCGGCACCACCTTTATCCGCAGAGATAGTCAACCATTTAACTGAGTCTTTCTTTACAATTACTTTTTCTAATGTCCAGCTGTCTTTTGCGTTCAAAGTAATAGTGTTAGAACCACCTTGAACCGGAAGCGACACATAGGATGCCGATACCTGAATTTCATCAAGCAATGTCACTGTTGCTTCTTCTGTACAACTTGTCATCAAGGCAAGTATACCAATAAATAATGGAAATATTTTTTTAAATTTCATATTGTCTATGTTTTTTAAATTAGTTGAATAAATACTTGATACCAATTGACGCATACCAGCACTGACCTAATGTGTAGCTTGGAGTAAATGTTTTGGTATTACCATTGATTGAAGATGGCGTAGAGAAAGTAGCCACACCTTCGGCATCAACACCCTCGTATTTGAGAATACGTGCTTCTGAACCAATTTCCGGATTCAAATATTTAGCTACACCCCAGCTTGAGTTGAAAAGGTTCATAACATTTTTCACATCTAAGCTTAGTTGAAGTTTATGTTTGTTTTCGCCTGTTTTCACGGTAAAATCGTGTTTGTAGCTAAAGTCGATGCGATGTAACCAAGGAGAATAAACGCTATAAGCTTCTGCATACTTACCTTGTTGGTTTTTCAAATAATCATCAGCATGCACATAGTCCATAAAACGAGTTTTGTCGCTTTCCGATACAAAGCGGAATTGATTGCTTGCCACTTCTTCGTCAGTTGGAACATAGATAGCATCGTAGTTGTAACCGTCACCATTGATATCGTTGGCAGTCATGTACGAATAATTTGCTCCACCGCGCGAAGCTTCATAGATAATGTTATATTGATTACCGCTCTTGTCGCGTGCTGAAAGCGAAGCTACAATACGATCGGGTGTAGTGTATTGAGAATTGTGCAATTTGATGTGATTAGGTCCTTCAACAGTTGGCACATATGTAAATGCAGATTCAGCATTAGATCCTGGCATTCCTGTTACGTCTTTAGCCACTGTGTGTGTGTAGGCAGCCATTAAATTCAACCATTCTACCGGTTGAGCATTTAAAGTAATGTTACCTGTCCATCCATAACCGCGGGAAGTGTTTTCCAACACAAATGCTTTTGCACCTGAACGATAACCAGAAGGATAAATTGGACGATTGTCGACACCATTAAAACGGGCAAAACCACCTGCCGAAGGAATACTCCAGTCGGAAATAGAAACACCGTTGATTGTTTTATTAAAAATTCCTTCAGCCGTTACAGAGAATGGGAAAGATGTTTTAAATGAATAGTCAACAGCAAGTGAAGATTTCCATACTGAAGGCATTTTGAAGTTTGGATCAACAGCTGCAATTGCAGAAGGTACTGTTCCATCTTCAGGAGAAATAGTTGAAGGATATCCCAGTTTTGTCAATTTATCATAAAGAGCAGCAGTAGTCACTTTTCCACTCGCATCAGTTACAAGACCGCCGGCAAATTCATTCATTGTGAAACCATTCTTAGTTGCGTTTGCAGCATTAATTTGTGCCTGATACTGTACCATTCCACCGTTGGTAGGCATGTTGGTAAAGAATACAAGCGGTAAGTTACCCGAGAAAAGACCGGTACCTCCACGAACTTTCATGCTTTTATCGCCATATGTATCCCACACAAAACCTACGCGTGGAGAGAATACGATATTTGTTGCAGGCCATTTTCCTGTATCGATATTGCGACCAGAATAATCAAGAGCAAGAATAGCATTGTTTGTGATCAAATCAGCATTATTGAAGAAAAGTCCATCAATACGAAGTCCGTACGAAAGTTTGAAATTATCAGAAACACTCCAATCGTCTTGTCCGTAAATTCCAATTTTGTTTGTTCTTACGCGAGCTGCAGGATTAGCTTCTCCATCATAACCATAAGTTAAGTTTACAATTTCAGGTGCAGCTCCGGTCAAAAAGTCATCAAGACTTGAGTAGCGATAATATCCTGTACCGTTACGCATATAAGCGTTATCAGCCATCTTGTATTCATAAGCTATTCCACCTACAATTTTATGATTGCCTGCATAGTAAGTAAGTTCATCCTTGATATTCAAAACGTCGTTGTGAACACCATTGTTCCATGTAAAAAGTTCATATCCCAAAGACATATAGGCTTGTCCATCTTTCAAAATATCAATAAATGGAAATTCATCTGAATTGGTTCCGCGGATATCATCCAATTTTGAGAATGTTGCCAAAAACTGGTTAGATAAGTTATCGGCCAGGCGGCTGTTTAAGTCAACAGAGAATGAATGAACAAGATTGTCCATGGAATACATTGAATTGGCAAATGCCATTGAGGCTTGTGACATTCTGGCCTCTGACATACGTGTACCTCCGTCCATTGAACTTGCATTAGGAGATGACCAATAACGGTTTTTTGTGTAATTATAACGCAAAGCCAAACGATGATTCTTTGAGATATTCCAATCTAAACGAGCAAGAAGCTTGTTATTGCCTTCATCTGCCGGGAAATCTGTATAAGATCCTGTATCATATCCGTATTTACTCTTCACAAAATCAGAAACTGACTGCATGTCGCTTTCTGTAGTGCGAGAAATATAATTGTTTGCATCGGCAACACCATTTGTTGAAGCTCTCCAGCGATTTGCTACTGTTGGTGTTTTAGCCATTTCGCCGTTTATAAAGAAGAACAATTTATTTTTGATAATCGGACCACCAAAAGTGAAACCATATGTTGTATTACGGTCTACGTCGCGCGCACCTGGGATTTGTTTTCCATTAACAGCATCGCCGCGTAAATTTTCATTTCTATGATAAACATAAGCGCTTCCGCTGAAAGTGTTTGTACCCGATTTTGTAATAGCGTTTACTCCACCTCCAATAAAGTTAGTCTGACGAACATCATATGGAGTGATTACAACTTGTAATTCTTCGATAGCTTCAAGAGAAATTGGGCTACCTCCACCCGGAAGACCAGAACTCAAACCGAAGTTATTGTTAAAGTTAGCTCCATCCACTGTAAAGTTAGCCGTACGACCATCTGTACCACCAAAACTCATTCCGTTACCTCCATAAGGCGAAAGGCGGGTAACATCAATAATGCTACGACTTACCGAAGGCAAACTCAACATTTGGTTGCTTGTGATATTTGTCACAGCTCCAGTTTTCTCGGTTGTAAATTTGGTTCTTTGTACCGACACAACCAAGTCCTGTAACTCATTTGTGTCTTCTTTTAAATTTACATTCACAGGGTAAGTTTCGCCCAGTTGTAGATTTACATTTGATATTTTTACACTTGAAAATCCAATATATGAAATATGAATTTCATACGGACCTCCAACACGCATACCTACAATATTAAAACGACCATCTGCATTAGAAACCGCTCCGTATACAGTTCCTGATGGAGTGTGAGTTGCCACAATGGTCGCACCTATTATAAGTTCACTACCGGAAATAACCTTTCCAGCAATTCCGGATGTTGTTACTTGTGCATTCAGTGTTGCTGTAATTACAACAAGAAATGCAACCATCAAATTTTTTAGTTGTTTCATTCTTTTTTGTGTTTAGTTGAAAAATGATTTTTTGATTAATGAATAATTAACTCAATTCGTTGACTCCTAAATTTTAAATTGATACAAATATAGATTTTGATAAGTTGATTGACATTTCAGTTCAACTAGACTTATCAACAAATAAATTTGCTTTTATATATGTATATATGCTCAAATCCTGGACAAATAGAGTTGTCAAAAACCGTTGACAACTTTCTTCATAAAATGATGTTGGATTAGTTTACAAATCAAATTGTTTATGTAGATGCAAATATAAGATATTTTTTACTTAAAATATTTACTTTCATTTGTTTTTTAGACAGGAATACCATTCGTTATAATCCATTTGATATAAAATGAACTTTAAAAAATATTGAATCTCCCGAAAACATTTAAACTGACCTCTATAGTCGCTTTTTTCTGATTATCTTTGCAAATATATAAAAACTCTTGTTAAATATCGTTACAAACAGATTAATTTTATGAACAGTAAAACAGGTAAATCGAACAAAAAGCGACTTTATCTTTTTTCTATTTTCAACACAAAAACTAATCAGAATAAAATAGATTCAAATCAGTTTCTTTTTAAAACAAATAGGCAAAATACAATAACAGTTTAACACCAGATTGCTGCGAATAGCTGCTTTTTCGGGTACCGAAAGTTTTTACAGCTAATGTTACATTTTTTTTTCAAAACAATAAGTCTTTGACCCCAAATAGGCAAAGTGGTTTGAAATGAACTGTCATTATAACTTCAGATGCTTTGGCTACCTGAAGCCATATTTTGGTCACAAACCGAAAGCTTCATTTTTCAGGCACAAATTTTGTAAACAAAGTAAAATCCGAATCGGCTACAAATGAATCAAACAATTCGGAACATCAATTAACGACAGGTAATACAAAAGCCCCGGCAAACTAAAACAATAATAATCACCTATAAAAAACTGAATTTTATGAAGAAAACATTATTCATTCTTATGATTGCATTGTTCACTCTTTCGTGCGAAGATGAGCCAGAACAATTACAATGGAAAATTATCGACCTGGCTGTTACACAAAACGACTGGGTTTATAACCAGGACGATGATAATCTGAACGGATTCTTTTCGTGCCATTTCGATATGCCCGAAATTACTCCTTTTGTATACAATTCAGGTACTGTAGTTACATATACAGTGCTTGGTAACTCGCAGCAAACATTGCCTTATGTACGCCACTACGAAAATGCACTAGGAAACCTTTGGACACAAACAGTAGATTACAGTTTTAGCAAAGGAGGATTGGATATTTATGTTACAAATTCCGATTTTTATAACGTAGACAATCCCGAAAGCATGAAATTCAGAGTAGTATTAATGTATTGATCAACAAACAACCCTAAAACAAAACCGTGCAACAATAAAAGTCTGCACGGTTTTGTTTTGCCCCCCACCCTCTCTCCGTTTTTTTTGGGCAGGCATAGCAGTTCAATAGACTTTCAGCTTAAGGTCTGCAACTCAAAAATCCATTAAGTATAAAAAATATTGTACTTTTGAAGAAAAAATCCTTCAACAATGAATCAGGCGACTCAGGAATTTATTCGCACCCACGAAAAAGATGATATTTTTGCTATCAGTTTAGCGGCACGCAGTTCCGACGAAATTGATTATCAATTGGCAATACGACAGATCAATGGACGACAGAAAATAAAACTGAAAGTTCCTACATTTTACAATTGTCCTCACATTTTATATCCGGTACAGCTTTCGCTCGAACAATCGTCGTCCGAATCCACTGCACTTTACAAAGCTAAGCGCTGCAAAGGTGAAACTTTCGTGGACCTTACGGGCGGCTTTGGTATCGATTGCAGTTTTATCGCCCGAAATTTCAACCATGCCGTGTATGTGGAACGAAACAGTGAATTGTGCAGCCTGGCCAGTCACAACTTCGAAGCACTGGATCTGAAACATATACAAGTGGTCAACAGTGATGCCGAAGCATACCTGAAAACAATGACTCCCGTCGATGTTGTATTTATCGACCCTGCCCGACGCAGCAATACGGGTAAAAAAGTATTTCGGCTCTCGGACTGCGAACCCGATATTGGTCACATCTATCCGTTACTGAAAGCAAAAGCGAAAAGGGTACTTATCAAGCTGTCGCCAATGCTCGATTTGACGCAGTTGATGAGCGAACTTGAAACCATCAACGAAATTCATATTATTTCGGTCGACAACGAATGTAAGGAAATACTACTTATCATCGATACTGCTTTGAGTAACGCCCCCCTTATTCATACAATTAATATGACAGGGCAACAGCAGCAGGTTTTCAACTTCAAACCCGATGACGAAAGTCAGTCCACAGCTCTATTGGCCACCGAAATACTTCAATACCTTTACGAACCCAATGCATCTGTACTTAAAGCCGGCGCTTTTAAAACCATTGGTAATGAATACAGCCTTAAAAAATTACATACAAATACCCATTTATATACATCCGACACATTGGTGCCTGATTTTCCGGGGCGAATATTCAATGTAAACAATGTTTTCGGTACTTCGAAAGCTGATATAAAAGCGCTTAAAAGTGCAGTCCCTAAAGCCAACTTGAGTGTCCGTAATTACCCTCAAAGCGTGGAAGCTTTCCGACAAAAAACAGGGATTAAGGAAGGTGGCGATGTGTATTTATTTGCCTGTAAAACAGCTGATGAAAGGTTGACACTAATTCAATGCACCAAAGTAAAAAACAAAGAGTAAAGAACTAAGACAAAAGATTAAAGATTAAAGATTAAAGATTAATGAACAAAGACCTGCCGAATGTTGGAAGTTGCCCAGAAACTCAATTATGAGCAGAAACCGACTGTTAAGGTTTTGTAAAAAGAAGGACGCTAAAGAATACTATGACGGGATTCGGATTAATTTAGCCATCGAATTGCTGGCCCTATCTCAACAATTTTGAATCAAATAACTATCATTACTAACACTTTACAAAAACATCAATTCAAAATGAAAAAAATTTATTTTATTATCGCGCTCTCGTTTGGTATTTTGTTGAGTTCTAATGCACAGATTTCGACCAACTCGATTAAAAACACAGCAAAAAAAGTCAGTGCTGCCGCCGGACTCGATGTAAATGCCGTGTCGGAACAAATAATGAGTAAACTCACCACTGCACTGACCCTCACAAAGGATCAGCAACCTAAAGTTTTAGCGACAGTTACTAATTTTCTGAAGAGCAAATCGGAGATATTAGCATTAGCTGGTTCGGATAAATCAAAATACAACACTCAACTGAATGCGCTCACTACTGACCTTACATCGAAACTGAAACCAATCCTTTCGGCAACGCAGTACACAAAATTTTTAGGCTTAAAACCCACAACCAATACTGCAACTAACGTTTTGTCGCAACTTTTCTATTGATAGCCAAAGGTAGCCAGGCATCGTCGCGGGCCCATTCACAATTTTATACAAAGAACTGTCCTCAACATAAAGGATAGTTCTTTGTTTTAGTTATGGCTGGTTTAAAGCAAAAAAAAACTTACATTTCCCATTTTGCTTTTACTATTTTTCACTTTTATTGCATTTAAATCCGCATATTTAATTATAAAATGTGCAGTTATCCGAAACAGATTGCACAAATACCAAAATA
This sequence comes from uncultured Paludibacter sp., assembly GCA_963678465.1. Taxonomy (GTDB): domain Bacteria; phylum Bacteroidota; class Bacteroidia; order Bacteroidales; family Paludibacteraceae; genus Paludibacter. The sequence goes on along the minus strand of OY782858.1, from coordinate 542,182 downwards.
TTGTGTACTTTTGTGCGCTATATCCGGTAAAAACTTAACAAATATTTAATTTAGCTATATAATACCGGAAAATTAATTCAATAAAAAACACTATTTTATGAAGAAAGTAATTTTAATTTCATTTTTAGCCTTAGCAGGTTCCAGCGCTTTTGCGGGAGGATTAATGACAAACACCAATCAAAGCGTTCACTTCCTTCGCAATCCGGCACTTGATGCCACCACTGGTATCGATGGCGTATATGCCAATCCGGCAGGTTTGATTTTTCTTACCGATGGCCTTCATTTTTCGCTGAATAATCAGAGCGCATACCAAACACGTACGATTACTTCTACTTTCGCTCCTTTTGCAGCCAACAACAATGGAAATGCAACTAAAGTATTCACAGGCGAAGCTTCGGCACCACTTATTCCAAGCTTTCAGTTGGCTTACAAAAAAGACCGATATGCAATATCCGCAGCATTTGCAGTAACCGGAGGTGGTGGAAAAGCAGTATTCAACAATGGATTGCCTTCGTTCGAAGCGCCTGCCTCTATGATTCCGCTTTCGCTCAAAGCCAACGGAATCAATACAACAACTTATTCTGTGGATCAATACATGGAAGGTCGTCAGTACATTTTCGGAGTACAACTGAACGGCACTTACAAAATAAACGAAGCTTTGTCGGCTGCAGTAGGTCTGCGGTTAAATATTGTGAATAACGGCTACAAAGGACATTTAAAAAACATTCAAATCAATCCAAATCAACCTGCATTTGGAGCTTCTTACAACGGTTCGGCTTTGGTTTCAGCTTCAAAATTCTTTACAGATGCTGCCACTGCATTGAATACCTGGGCAGCAGGAGCTAATTCGTATGCTACCGGTTTACAGCCAATTGTTGCAGGTGGCGGCGGAACAACATTGTTGGCAAATGGTACTTCAGCTGGATTATCTGCCGCTCAAATAGCGCAGATTCAGGGTCTGTTAGGAGCTGCTGGTCTGACCCCAGGTCAAATTGGCGCCATCAATATTCAAACTGCTCAGGGTACATTATCAGCTGCAGCACCGGTCTTTACAGGAAAAGCCACCGCTATGTCGGCTAATGCAGCTGCTACTGCGGACAAACAGTTGGAATCTACACAATCAGGCTGGGGCGTAACTCCTATACTAAGCATCAACTATAAGCTCGATAAATTGAACCTCGCAGCCAAATATGAATTTAGAAGCGCACTGAATGTTCAGAATAAAACAACAATTGATGACACAGGTTTATACAAGGATGGAGTAAACACTCCGCACGATATTCCGGCTTTCCTTTCGGTGGGTGGCGACTATCAACTAACTAAAAGCTGGAATGTATCGGCTGGTTATCACCACTTCTTCGACTCGGACGCCAATATGGCCAATGACAAACAAAATTATATAAATGGTGGAATCAATGAATACCTGTTGGGAACAGAGTATATTATCAATAAAATATTTTTGGTAAGTGCCGGTGCACAAATTACACGTACAGGCGTTACCGATGCATACCAAAGCGATATGAGCTTCAGCCTGAACTCTTATTCTGTAGGCTTTGGTGGAGCTGTGAATATCACTCCCGACCTGAGACTGAACCTGGCGTATTTCTTTACCAATTACTCGCCATGGACAAAAGCATCAGTCAGCTATAACGGAACAGGTGTTGCAGGAAGCGATACTTACGACCGTACCAATAAAGTATTTGGTATTGGCGTGGAATACAAGTTCTAATATAACTAACATAAACTTAGTAGCGGAAAACCCTTTGAAAAAAGAGTTTTCCGCTACTGTTTTTTTTTAGACATAATAAGTTTTGAAGCGATTCAACCATTTGAGGAGTTTCGAATGGAAAAACACATTATCTTCCACTCATTTTAAATATAACTCCCACTGTACCCAATATTAGTTTTGCATCCTCCCATAAGGACCATTTATCAATATATTCAAGATCCATTTGCATCCACTCCTGAAAAGATACTTTATTACGTCCTTTTACCTGCCAAATACAAGTAATTCCAGGCTTCATACTTAGCCTGCGGAGTTGGCATCTTTCATAAAGTTTTACTTCTTTCAACAGCGGCGGACGAGGCCCTACCACCGACATGTCTCCTTTGATTACATTTAGAAACTGAGGTAATTCATCCAAGGAAGTTTTACGTAATATACGACCAATTTTTGTTATTCGAGGATCGTTCTCTATTTTAAAAGTAGGTCCATCCGACTCGTTTTTATCCTGCAAGCTTGCGAGCATTGCTTCGGCATTTACAACCATCGACCGGAATTTATAACAGGTAAACCGACGTCCGTTGAGCCCAATGCGTTCCTGCTTAAAAAACACGGGGCCGCCGTCGTTGACTTTAATCAGCAGAGCAATAAGTGCAAACACCGGGAACAAAACAATCACGACAAATGAACTAAACACAAAGTCGAACATGTCTTTTATTTTAAGACACACATAATTTTTAGGAATAGTTTGATAAGTTACAAACTTATATTTCAATTGTTTATTGAACATTGATTTACGGAATGGCTTCTGCTGCAGTGCAGGTTGCATAATGTGCAAGGTAACCCCTATCTCCTCGGCTTCCTTTAAAAGTAATTCAAGATTATAGTTTTTATCATTCACCGGCAAACAATAAAAAATATCATCAATAGCATTGACCGTTACATATTTTTTCAGCGTTTCCTGCTTTTTTACAATATGCGCTTTCTTATAGCGACCTTTGAACACATCGTCGTGCGACACAATAGCCACCAGATTGTATCCCCAATCTTTGGCTTTAATAAAGTTATCGATAAACGGAATTGTAGTTTCATCGCCCAATATCACAACATTCCTGCTATTGTGACCCTTACGGCGCACATAACGCATTGAATTATAAAAAACAAGCTTAAATGCCACCAAACTAATCAGATTCAATAAAGCAAAGGCTGCAAAATACCTGGCAAAGGGCAAAAAGGCTGTGTGCTGTAATTTGGAAATAAGAAAAAACTCTGAACAAAAAGTACCAAGACCTAATCCGATCACTATGATATAACCACGAATTAAGCTTCCAAAACCGGTGGCTCTGTATATAATTCCGAGTTTGAATTTATACAATAAGAAACTCCAGATAACAATGATTTGGATGGTAATAAAGAGAAACTCATAAAAACTAAAGAAATCATTTGAGACAACAAAGCCTGTAAAATAAAAAGTTAATACAGCTATAAATACCTGCGTAACTATCATTACTTTTGATAGTTTCTTTTCTCTTTTTGTTATCATATGTACTTGTGATCAAAAAAAAAATAACAGATCCAATTTTCAGGTTCAACAATCAATAAACTTAAAAAGTTTAAAATATCAGGCCATAACAGAACATAAATCATATAAAATAACTCTATTCTACTTGTAAACAGAACTCAGGCTAAATATTTGTACAAAGATGCAAAAAAACTTTAATTCACACAATACAAGTTTTGTATTATAACTAAATTAACAACAAAGCTTGCGTTTGAGCACCGCAAATCACCTCACATCTCTGCCAACTATAAGTTTAAATAAGCCCTTAAATCCAACATAATACCTGTAAGGATACCATAAACAAAAGTAAGTTGGATGTTTAATATTATACTTTTGCAACATAAATTTCTTTGGAGGAAATATCAGATCGAGCAGATAATGAATTTTACCCGCAACTCCCTTTATTAAGCAAATATTCTGCCAATGTAAGCCCACATGATATTGCTGAATAAAAACTCCGTCGAGGTATCCAATAAATAAATCTTCGTCATCCCTGGACAGAAGTGCTTCATATTTTCTAAGGATGGCCTCGGGTAGTGCCACATTATAAAATTTATGAATCAGTACAAGGAATTTGAAAACTGTCTGCTCACACTCATGATAATCACATCGTTGACCCAGTAAAGTCCAATCAATTTCATTTTTGAACTTTTCTAAAAGATTCACGATATCATTAAATGACGTAAATTGCACATGACCTCCTCTGAAATGTTTATCGAGATGCACACATAAATGAATCAGCAAATCATGTAGTTCCAACGCATAAACTGGCTTATTTCTTAACAACAGTTTTTCAGTATTGCTCAGAAAAGCGTCTATCTTTATGTCGTAGTGCTTACTCTGACGGTGCAACTTAATATGAACTTCGACGGAGACATTATTAAGCACCATAGGCGCATAATGTACAATTTCCGATTGCGAAGAAATGAATTCCGTTACAGCCGCATCCGATGGTTTAAAACCCAAGTTCTTAAGGATAGACAGACATTGCAGCGCATCTTCTTTTTTCACAAGCAAGTCCATATCGCTAAATTGCCGCAAAGCTATGTCGCCATACAGCCATTCGGAAAGATATATACCCTTCAACACAACCACCTGAATACCCGCATCGTAAAAAGCCTCAGCCACCTTTTCGAATGTACTGTACAACACCATTCCCCTGCTCAGGGATCTGTAATATGCTTGCTGTAATTTATTAGTCGCTTCGACAGGTATCAAGTCCCTGTTTGAAAGAAGTGGCAGTTTTTTGAAAAAGAGTGGAGCGGTCTGTCGTGCAATAATATTCGTAACCACACTGTCCCAGTTCTGTATTTGCGGAATAAAATCATTAAGTCGCTCCAATTCAGACACAGAAGGCTCCAACTTGGCACTCAAAAGAATAAGTTGATTGGCGGGACTAAGCATAGAGTCTTAAAAAAATAGAGTTTTGACTACAAATGTAGCAAAAAGTTTGAAATTCAATGCTATTCTTAAAAATAAGTTATAAAAAGTTTTTATTTCCCAATTCAAAAACTACTCAACGACTCAAGCATAAAGCGAAAAAACATTTAACTTACTGCAATTAAAAACTAATAAAGCGTTTTGTTGGGTATGGTTTAAAAACTTTTTTTCGCTCCACATTGCCAAAGGAGAAAATAATACTCGCCATGTGTTGTCCGAATATATCATTCCGACCATTTAGGTCGGAAATAATATCGTGCGTATCGCTGCTTGTAAAATTCCATAAATACTGATAGCGCACAGCCAAATCTTTCGATACATTAAACTGAATTCCTCCTCCAAATGGTACAATAAAATCCGCACTAGGCTGATCACCCAAACGATGTGGCATATCATAGTTCGCTGCATATTTTTCATCACTTTTGTGATAAAAATACTTTGCCACGCCCACGCCAAGCGACAAAAACGGAGCTACAATTGCATCTTCCCTGAATATATAACCATTGTTGAGTTTGTAATGCGCAGTAGTAGTAAAATCGAGTTTATTGGATAAAAAGTTATTATCCTTGTATGTAAATGGTTGGTGTTTGGATGGATCTTCAAAAAAACCATAAGTTCCGTAATTAGCATCCAAACTCACAAAAAAAGATGCATTCAGATTGACAGAAAAAGATGCACCCCCACCCCAATAAAACCAGTACGAACCCGTTTGTCCGGCATTTACATTCCAGATTGAATTTCCTAAATCTCCGCTATATTCGGTTTTTGTGAGATGGATCCCTACTGAGAATAACTTTTCGAAAGTAAGCACCTGAGCATACAGCAGTTCAGTGCACAGGAATAAACAAAAAGTAAGGATTAATTGCCTGAAAGTCATAATTTAATAGAATAATACTTGTCTTATCATGTGTTTTGAGCTTGTATTGATGACAAATATTATGCAAAAATACAAAAATAATTAACCAGTAAAGCTGTTTTCTTTATTTAATTACGCTTCTGATTGTATACGATAAAAAAAAATAAGAAATTAAAAATAAAAGTTGACATTTTTTTTCGATGATAGAATACCTAAGTAAATATCATTCAAATAAAAACTGCAACGCTATACGACGACAGCTTTGCAGTAAATACAATTACAAGAGAATAACTGCGTTCGGACTTTTAAAAGCCAAAACCATCTACAGTCACCTCTTCTTTTTCTTCTTTTTCCAAATGAATGATATTATGTTTATCAATTCCTTCGACATAAATAGCCTTGTTAGGAACTGCCGGACACACATACTCGCATCCACCGCAACCTACACAAATATCGGTTTCGGTATGCGGAATTGTCAAACTGCCTTTATAAGGAACCATGCTTACCGCCTGTGTAGGGCAATGTTCAGAACAGGCTCCACAACTGGTGCCATCAGTATAAACGATACAATTTTCGAGTACAAATTTTACCTGACCCATTTGGTTCACATGTTTTTGTTCCATTGTGAGCGAAGTAAGCGCTCCGGTTGGACAAATATCGGAACAAATTGTACAATCGTAATTACAAAAACCTTTTTCGAAGCTCACAACAGGCTGCATAAAGCCACTCAAACCATATTCGTTAAATGCGGGGCGAATTACATTCGATGGACATTTACTTACGCATAAATGACAGGCTGTACATTTTGACAGCAAATGATCCGTATTTTGCGAACCAGGAGGGGTTATAGCCGTCTGACGTTTAGCTTTGTTTCGTGCTGTCTGTAGCAATTTACTATCGGCAAAAACCTGCGAAGCAGCCACTCCGGCCACTCCTACAGCCATCATAAACCTACGTTTCGAAGCATCGACCGGAGGAACCTGTTTTTCTGTTTTTTTATAGGAATACGAAAACTTAACGGCGCTTTTGGAACAAACTTCAATACAATCGAAACAATTGATGCATCGGCTGTAATCGATTTTATGATGTTTTGTATCGATACACGAAGCTTTGCATTTTCGTCCACAAGTGCCACATGAATTACAAAGATCTTCGTTGATGCGAATTTTATACAACGAAAAGCGACTGAGAAAGCCAAGCACTGTGCCCACAGGACAAATGCTGTTACAATAAATCCGGCCATTTACGGCAGCAAGCCAACCAATGACGAGAAGTGTAAGCAAGGCAACTACCAACGACGACACACTGGCAACATACACTCCCACTTTATAAAAAGTATGATTATCGAACTGGGTAAAAATACTTTCGAGCAGATTGTTACCAGCCAGGTAAGCCGGTTTAAATACATGAACCGTCATGCGCCCGAAGGCACTGTAGGGATCGAGCAAACCTACTAAAAAAGTAAAACCTGTAAAAAAGGCAATAAGCGTAATGCCAACCACCGACCAGCGCAGTACAGTAAGCGGACGTTTGTATTTAAATTTTTTCTTTTTTCCAAATCGCTTTCTTGCCCAGGTCACAATATCCTGATAAACACCCATTGGACATATAGATGAACAATATACACGCCCGAACAAGAGAGTTATTAACAATAAAAACAGTAGAACGCCGAAATGCAAGCCCAGCAAAGCAGGAATCAGCTGCATGTGCTCCAACACATGAAGTTCGTCAGGCATAAAGCCCGAAAAATCAATAAAATAGAGCGTTATAAGCGTAAAAAAGGATAAAGAAATGAAAATGCGGATTTTTCTGAGCATAGCATTGAATATTCATTATAAATATCACAAAAAATTTAGTGTGACTCTGATAATTAGATAAGTAAAAAATAATTAATGATCTGTTTTCTAAAAATTAAAATTCAGATAGAACAGTCTTTGTAAATCGTAACTATTTACTTGCAACTATTTATAATTACATTTTTATCCTTTTCACATTCAATTTATCGATACTCATAGTTCCTAACTTAAGAGCTTGTGCTTTGGCCAAATGCCCAACAGTTTCGAGCGGCATTTTCCTGACCTGATTAAAGAAACTTGTAGCAGCAGTATCCACAGCCACTATATCCTGCGAAATAAAGAGTCCCTTTGACAGCACCACATCGGCTTCGGATTTTCCACGGGGGCCATTGTCCTTCATCAAGCGATAAGCATCCACTACGTTCAGCACTGCGGCCTTTTCGAGGGTACAAACATCGGCAATGCATTGCTGTAAATCGTGACTGTGGAAAAATCCTCTGTCCCAAACTATTCCCATATGATTTTTCATCGAAATGGACATTTTGGCGCCTCCGTGATTTTTCAAAACAGGCACATTGATCCAAACATCCGAGTCCAGAATCGCTTTATGCACTTGCGCCGATTTCAGACTTTTTCCTTTTGGTAAATTTACATTTTGGTAATACGATTCTTCGTGGGCAGGAAGTACCTTTGCTCCGGCAGCTTTGGCTGCTGCTTCGATACCGCTATTGGCATAGCATTTTCGCCAGTCGTCGCAGGTATGATCAAAAACGACAACTTCTTTTGCTCCTGCTTTAAAACATTGAGAAATAATTTCGGCCACCAATTCGGGATTGGTATTTGCTGCCAATTCAGGCTTTTTGTCCCATCCGATATTCGGTTTCACCACCACCTTATATCCTTTTTTTACGAACTTCGACATCCCACCCATTTCGGCTATGCCTTTTCGGAACATATTCACAGGCGTTCCGCCCATTACAGCCACAAGGTCGTAAGCTCCGGCTGCCGGAAGTGGAGCAGTATTAAAATGCTGAGTTAAAAGCGTCATTGCACCGCTCTGCTTTACTGTGAGCGCAGCTCCGGCCAATGCAAGTGATTTTAAAAAATTTCGTCTGTCCATAGTAGTTAATTTGGAAAAGTTGAAAATTCAAAAAAAGTATTTTGTTTTTTATACAGAAATAATCCAGGGGAAGCGGAAGCATGTTTCGTTGAAAAGAGCATAATCGGCATTTCCGTTCACCGCAAAAGTCTTAATAAGCGCTGCTTCTTTCATCAGCTCTTTAGCTAATTTTATTGTCGAACCTGTTTTTATTCTATCGTCGACCAACAGTATTTTTTTATTCCTGAAATCAAAATCGATAGGACTCAATAATTTTGGTTCATCAAATTTAGGTTGCTGATGGGCATCGCGTAAATTGATTTTAATGGTTTGAAAATCGCAATTTAAACGCTGATTAATGATTCCTGCCGGAACAATCCCACCATTGGCAATGGCCACAACAATATCGAAATGTTCATCAATTTCGATAGAATTGAAACGCTCCATTACTTCTGAAAAACTTCTTTGATTCATCTCTAAAATTTGTACTTGAGTTTTAAATTTTAGCAATTGCTTTCAACAAGGCATATCCTCCGAACAACTGTATGAGCATTCCTGGGAATCCCAAAGTGAAATCCTGCAAAGCTGCGTTGATATCCTGAAGCAATATCCATTCGATGCCACAACCTACCACCTGATAGGCCACAATCGACAGCAAAACGCCCACGAAGCTGATTTTACCAAAATACTTGGCAGCATAGCTTGCCGCTGTAGCCAAAAGCGTCGACTTAATAAGAATAACCGGCAGCATGGCCATTATAGGCATCCCGAAAAGCAGATTATTGATAAGTGGAGACAAAAGCGCAGTAAGTAATCCTACTCGAATACCATATTTATAAGCTGCTATCAATGTGAAAAAATAAATTGGTAACAACATTGGGCCGCCATTAGGTACAAAATGAGCCAGTTGTGGTAAAAGTAAGTTTCCGGCAATAAAAATAATTGCAAACAAATAGGTTCTTACTGATGTAAAATTGTAGCTGTAGAGTTTTGCAGTTGTAGCCATAGTATTAAAAATAATATCGTTAGTATTGATTTGATTTTTTCAATTGATATGGATTGACCAATGAAAGCTACAAATTTAATAAAATATCAACAAGAACGGACTTTTTTTAATGATATTTTTGAACTTCAGTACAAGACCAGATATTCCACCTATGGCTGTTCAAACACAATCGTCTGAAAACCTGGATAAAAATTCATTTAAAACAAACTTCAGCACACATTTTCAAGTTTTCAACAATCCATGTTTTTTAAGCTTCATGCTGATTGATTTCTCATTAAAAATTCATTTCTTTGTACGGAATAAAAGTCGTTTTCAATTCTACAATTCATCATATATTATTACTTCATTTCGTGCAAACTAACTCAAACATTCGAAGTTAAATGAAAGAAGAAATCCTCGAAAAACTACAAATTCTTGCCGAATCGGCCAAGTACGACGTTTCGTGTGCTTCCAGTGGCACCACGCGCAAAAGTACGGCGGGCGGAATTGGCAGCACCGCTGGCTGGGGCATTTGCCATAGCTTCACCGAGGATGGGCGTTGTGTATCGCTACTTAAAATCATGCTTACCAACCACTGCATTTACGATTGCGCTTACTGCATCAACAGGCGCAGCAACGATTTGCGCCGGGCTACTTTCAGTGTTAGCGAACTTGTGGAACTCACCATTGAATTTTACCGGCGAAACTATATCGAAGGATTGTTTTTGAGTTCGGGGGTGGTACGCAATCCCGATTACACTATGGAGCGCATGGTACGCGTGGTGAAGGATTTGCGCACGGTACATCGTTTCAATGGCTATATCCACATGAAAAGCATCCCCGGAGCCAGCGAAGCGCTTGTGCACGAAGCCGGACTTTACGCCGACCGAATGAGTGTGAACATTGAAATTCCGACCGAAGAAAACCTCAAAATGCTTGCCCCCGAAAAAGACCATGCAAGCGTTTATAAACCCATGCTTTACATTCAACAAGGGGTACTCGAAAGCCATGAAGAAAGGCAAAAACACAGACATGCACCACGTTTTGTACCGGCGGGACAAAGCACCCAAATGATAATAGGCGCTACCAACGAAACCGACAAACAAATACTGTTCACTTCGGATGCTTTGTACCAGCGCCCGGCTATGAAACGGGTATATTATTCAGGATTTGTACCCGTAAACGCTTACGACAACCGCCTACCGGCATTGAAACAACCACCTTTGGTACGCGAAAACCGCCTGTATCAAGCCGATTGGCTGATGCGATTCTACGAATTTAAAGTAGATGAAATTATGGACGATAAGCATCCTGATCTGGATTTGGAAATTGACCCAAAACTAAGCTGGGCGCTACGGCATCCTGAATACTTTCCGGTGGACATTAACAAAGCCGAATACAGCCTGATTCTTCGTGTTCCCGGCATTGGTGTGAAGTCGGCCAAGCTGATAGTGGCTTCGCGACGCTTCACCCGACTGAAATCGTCGGATCTTAAAAAAATGGGAATTGTGCTGAAAAGAGCACAGTACTTTATTACCTGCAACGAATTATCGGCTTTCAATGTGAACGAAACTTCGCCGGAGTATGTGCGCCTGAAACTGACTGAAAAGAAGCTGACAAAGAAAAATTCAGCACCACTACAACAAACCACCCTTATTTTTCCTGATTAAAAAAAGGAGAATATTATAAAACAGCTTGGGGAATTGTCTCCAAAATACTGTCCGAATGTTCGGAAAGTACAGTTCACCCCTTGGCGAAGCTTTCCCAATATTGGGAATCATTGTCTGACCCCTCAGTGTTAAAATCCCAATGTTGGGACGCTGCTTTTGACAGATTTATAACTAATTTCTATTTATCTGTTGCATATAAAATACCATTCCTGTTTGAACATTCATAATTCATTCTAATTACCGGATTTATTTACAATAAAAGATTACATTTCTGATTTCTGATACAACAATTTTGCTTGTTTCTATTTCCAACTACGGTTTACAGTCAGAACTTTGGTTTGTTTTACAACTTTATTTTTAATAATTCTGAAACCCCTCCGCTGCGCTCGTCCCCTTTTTCAAAGGGGACATTTTGAAACGCGAAGTTTATCTCAAAGAATAAATTAGTTATTAAAAGCAGAAATCTTCAAACGAACCTCCACTCTGCGATGATCTTCCCTTTTTTGAAAGGGAAGTACCCGAAGGGGGAAGGGTTAAAGTTTGAAATAGACAGTGTGTATCAGGCCAGTATGCAAGCGATACAAATGCTATAGAATTTAGATTTAACGCTTTCGCTGCGCGATGTCATTACCACCGGTTTTTCGGTTCCCTGCAGCAATCCACCCATTTCGGCGCCGCCAAAAAGCGAAACCCCTTTATAAAAACAGTTGGCGCTTTCAAAATTCGGGAAAATAAGAATATCGGCATCGCCGAGCACAGGAGTAGCTACATTTTTAATACCACCACGGTCGCTATCGAGCGCCAGAAAGATATCAAGCGGTCCATCCATAATAACATTACCGAATTCTCCTTTCCTCCATTCGTCCATGATATCAAGATAATCCTGCATATAATGAATTTTGGGATTGGCGACCTCGGTGGCATGAATTAAAGCCACTTTCGGTTTTTCGATACCAAATTTATGGGCCGAAGCAATGGCATATTTTATCATGGCAGTTCGCTGCACCAAGTTAGGCGAAGGAATCACAGCCGGATCGGAGAAGAAAACAAGTTTATGATAACCGGGAATTTCAAGGGCTGCGTTATAGGTCATCACATTTCCGTGAGGCAATAGCCCTTTTTCTTTATCGAGAATAGCCCGAAGAATAATATCTGTATTGACAAGCCCTTTCATAAGTATATCGGCTTCGCCCGATTTTACCATGCGTACCGCTTCGAGTGTGGCTTCTTTTACTTCAGGAATATCAATAATATGAATGTAAGGAGATAAAACATGCTCTTCGAACAAGTGTGGAGATTCGATGGCTGCCACGTCGCCAATTAAAAAAGCTTCAACAATACCTGCATCCACTGCCATCTGAACGGCATCCAAAGTGTGCGAGTCCACTGCATTTGCAACAGCTATGCGCTTGCGTTGTTGCACACTTTGAAGGTGGGCGGTAAGTTCGGCAAACGAAGAAATTGAGCTCATAATACGGTTTATTTATCTTATTTATGCACAAATGTAACTTATTTTTTCTAGTGCCACAACAAAACAAATCCCTCTCCCACTCCATTATTAATGCTTTGTTTCTCATGTTTTTAGTATAAACTTTAAACTTGATTTGAATTGGTTTTTAAATATTTGTTTTTAGTTGAATTTTCATTTTATTTGTGTCAATTTATCACTTTCTTTGATTTCGTTTTTTTATTTTATTCATCGAAAAAATTTGCCAATGAGAAAATACAGGCGAAGGCTTAGGCAAAGGCAAAGGTGGTCGCCAGTCTCCTGACTTTAGGCACCGAACTTTAGGCACCGAACTTTAGTCTTTAGATGAAAAAACATGAAAGTGTTGAGCTTTGCCTGCGCCTAAGCCTGTGCCTCCTGCCACCCGAAACCGATGAAAAACCATACAATCTTTTAATATTAACCAAAAAGAAAAGCACTTCTCTTTTATCATAAAATTTCTTTGTATCTTTGAACGCTTTTTATCGAAAAAAAAACAGGTTAAGCCAATAATAATAACATTTATTCCTACATGAAACAATTCAAATTACTGAACAACATTTTCGGTTGGGTGGCATTCGTCATTGCTGCAACTACTTACTTAATCACAATGGAGCCAACTGCCAGTTTTTGGGATTGTGGTGAATTTATTTCAACCGCTTTTAAATTAGATGTGGGTCATCCTCCCGGAGCGCCATTTTTTATGCTCACGGGTCGCTTCTTTTCCCTCTTTGCATCCGATCCTACTCAGGTAGCCTTAATGATCAATACATTATCGGCCCTGGCAAGTGCTTTCACCATTTTGTTCCTTTTCTGGACCATCACTCATTTAGCCCGAAAAGTAGTGGCTAAAACCGAAGAAGAATATACACTTGCCAATGTAATCGGTATTTTAGGTTCGGGTATGGTGGGCGCTTTGGCTTACACTTTTTCCGATACTTTCTGGTTTTCGGCCGTCGAAGGCGAAGTGTACGCCTATTCGTCGCTGTTTACAGCGGTGGTTTTCTGGGCGATACTAAAATGGGAAAACGTGGCCGACCGCCCCGGTTCCGATCGCTGGTTGATATTTATCGGTTATTTGATGGGCTTATCCATTGGCGTCCATTTGCTCAACCTTTTGGCAATTCCCGCCATCGTATTGGTTTACTATTTCCGCAACTATAAACCTTCGACAAAAGGTGTTGTTTTGGCCATGTCTACAGCTGTAGTTATTCTTGGCGTAGTGCTTTACGGTATTATTCCCGGCTTTGTGGAAGTAGCCAGCTGGTTCGAGCTGTTCTTTGTAAATACCCTCGGATTTTCGTTCAACACCGGCTTATTCATTTATATCCTGCTTACATTAGCAGCATTGGCATGGGGTCTGCACGAAACTTATAACGAAAAAAATTACGTCCGCATGGCCATTTCTTTCATTGTGGCCTTTACATTGGTAGGCATTCCGTTCTTCGGATCGCACATTGTACTTGGATTGATCATTGTAGCCGGAATGACTTATTTCTTCTTTGCAAAAAGAGAAAAAATAAATGCCCGCTGGCTCAATACTGCCCTTGCAATGATTACCGTAATACTGATAGGTTATTCCACCTACACAGTGATCGTTATTCGTTCGGCAGCCAATCCGCCTATGGATCAGAACTCGCCCGACAATGTTTTTGCATTGAAATACTACCTCAACCGCGAACAATACGGCGACCGCCCGTTGCTCTACGGCTCGGTGTACAATGCGCCAGTGAAGTTGCGCGTAGAAGGCAATATGTGTGTTCCTGAAGAAATAAAAGGAGAAGCGCAATATGCACCCAAACCAAAAACTTCGGACAACGACAAAGATGAGTATTTTGTGACCGGCAACAAAATGGATTACAAAATGGACGAACGTTTCGATATGTTGTTCCCACGTATGTACAGTTCCACTCCATCGCATGTGGAAGCTTACAAGGTTTGGGGCAACGTGGAAGGCAAAAGCATTACTTACGACTATTGCGGACAGCAAAAAACAGAAGTAAAACCAACTTTTGGCGAAAACATACAGTTCTTCCTCGATTATCAGGTAAGGTTCATGTATCTGCGCTATTTTATGTGGAATTTCAGCGGACGCCAAAACGACATTCAGGGAAATGGTGAAATTGAACACGGTAACTGGATCACCGGTTTCAACTTTATTGATAAATACCTTGTGGGCGACCAAACAAAACTTCCTTCGGAATTGGCCGAAAACAAAGGCAGAAACACGTACTTTATGCTTCCTTTGATCCTCGGAATTTTCGGAATTTTATTCCTTATTTATAATGGCAAAGAAGGAAAACACACCTTCTGGGTAACCACGCTGCTGTTCCTGCTCACAGGATTGGCCATTGTGATTTATCTGAACCAAACGCCTTATCAGCCCCGCGAACGCGATTATGCTTATGCAGGTTCGTTTTATGCTTTCAGCATCTGGATTGGCCTAGGCGTACTTGGCATTATAAAAGCAATAGATAAGTACATACCAAAAGCAGTGGCTGCTTCGGTGGTAACGATACTTGCGCTTGGAGTGCCAGCCCTTATGGCTGCCGAAAACTGGGACGACCACGACAGAAGCAACCGTTATGTGGCACGCGACTTTGGAGGCAATTATCTTGCTTCGCTCAAACCAAATGCCATTGTCTTCTCCAACGGCGATAACGATACTTTCCCGCTTTGGTACAACCAAGAAGTGGAAGGACAACGCACCGATGTGCGCGTTTGTAACCTTAGCTACCTGCAAACCGACTGGTATATCGACCAGATGAAACGCGGTGCTTACGAATCGGCGCCACTGCCTATTTCGTGGAAAGCCAAAGATTATGTGACCGGCAAAAACGAAGTAATGTGGGTGGAAGATATGGTAAAAGAACCTATTGATATGCAAACAGCCTTTGATTTTCTGTTGTCGGACGATCCTGCTACCAAAATGAACGGCGAATCGTTTATTCCTTCGAGTAAACTGTTCCTGCCTGTGGATGCCAACCAGGTAATTAAAAGCGGTACTTTAGCTCCCGAGCGTGCCGGCGAAATTGTTCCTCAAATCAATGTAGAACTGAAACGCCGCATTACAAAAAGTGAGATAATGATCCTCGAAATGCTTAAAACAAACAACTGGAAACGACCCATTTATTTTGCAGTGACAGTGGGCGATGACTATTATCTTGGTTTGAACGATCATTTTGAACTTACAGGTCTGGCGTATCAAATTCTTCCAATCGGTGCCAAAGGCGCAGGTTCGGGCGTAAACACAAAAGAAATGTACGACAATATGATCAACAAATTCAGATATGGAAATATTCAGGATCCTAAAGTTTATCTCGACGAAAACACTTTGCGCATGTGCAGAACGCACCGCATGATGTTCTCGCAACTGGCAAGCGCTCTTTACAACGAGGGAGACTCTGTGAAAGCATTGAAAACACTCGATTTCGCAGAGAAAATGATTCCCGGAAATACAGTTCGCCACGATTATGTTTCGACTATGCTTGCCGAAACTTACTATAAACTGGGCGAATCGCAAAAAGGAGATGCCATTATGGAAGCTGTAGCCAAGGATTGTGTTGAATACCTGGAGTGGTATTACACGCTTACCGTTGCGCAACGCAACAGTGTGAACAACCGCATTGGACATAACCTTGCCGTTTTAAATCAGATATTGCGTATTTGCGATCAGGAAAAACAGAAGAATATCCTTGATAAGTATCTTCCGGTTTATATGAAATACACTAAAAATGTTGAATTATAGTAGATGAATGTGCAACTTCCGCGCATAGTACGTCCGTTTTTTCGAAATACAATCTGGCGCAAAACCCCATCGGAGAAAGTGATTTATCTTACTTTCGACGATGGGCCGGTGCCCGAAGTTACTCCTTCGGTACTCGATATTTTAGATAAATACGGGTGGAAAGCAACTTTTTTCTGTGTAGGCGAAAACGTACAAAAATATCCTGAACTTTACAACGAAGTGCTCCGACGCGGACACCGAACCGGAAATCATAGTTTTAATCATATAAAAGGCTTCAATTACAGCACCGAAGCCTATGTTGAGAACGTAAAAAAAGCAGCTGAATATATTCATTCGGATTTGTTTCGTCCACCCTACGGAAGAATCACCCGAAAACAAATCAGCGCTTTGAAAGATGATTATAATATAGTGATGTGGGATGTGATCACACACGATTACGATAAAAAACTATCGCCCGAACAGGTATTTGCCAACGTTACCAACCACCTGCGCAAAGGCTCTATTGTTGTTTTTCACGACTCGGTAAAAGCAAGCGCCAACGTACTTGAGGTATTGCCACAAGCCATTGAGTTTTGGAAAAGTCAGGGTTATGATTTCAGATTGTTATAAAATCCATTATTAAATGTGAGCTGTTATGAAAGAATCAATTCTACACTACATTTGGCAACAGAAATTATTCAACGCGCATTCACTTCGCAGCACCGACGGCGAAGCGATTGAAGTGATTGATGTGGGAAAAGCCAACACCGATGCCGGACCCGATTTTTTCAATGCTAAAATACGGATTGGCGCTACTATCTGGGCCGGAAATATTGAAATCCATGTTCTGTCCAGCGATTGGAACAAACACAATCATCAATCCGACAAAGCTTATGACAGTACTATACTGCACGTTGTTAAAACAGCTGATACAGTTATTTATCGTAGCAACGGAGAAAAAATTCCTCAGTTAGAACTGGAATATCCGCAATATATAGAGGAGAATTATGAAAAACTAATCAGTGCGCAAAAGTGGATTCCCTGTGCCGACAGGCTGGAAAAAGTTGTTCACGTATTCATTCAGGATTGGATTACAACTTTACTCTCCGAAAGGCTCGAACAAAAGATGAATGCAATCGATGCGATATTGAAGGACAACAACAATCATTGGGAAGAAGCTTTTTATATCATTCTGGCCCGTAGTTTTGGTTTCGGCATCAACAGTCAGGCTTTCGAAATGCTGGCGCGGTCGCTGCCATTATCGGTAATAGCCAAACACAAAAGCAACCAGTTTCAAATTGAAGCCTTGCTGTTTGGGCAAGCCGGTTTTTTGGAGAATGACAAGCAAGATGAATACGCATCGGCACTGAAAAAAGAATACGATTTTCTTTCGGCAAAATATAATTTGAAAAAAATCAGCGTTGAGCAATGGAAATTACTGCGTTTACGACCTGATAATTTTCCACATTTACGGATAGCACAACTGGCAGCGCTCATTCACAGTTCAAGCAAATTATTATCGCGCGTCATCGATGCACCCGAAATAGATGCCCTTACAAGATTATTTCAGAGCGAACCTTCGGAATACTGGAAAACACATTATCTTTTGGGGCACGAAAGCGTAAAAAGATCGAAGAAATTAGGTAAAACAGCCATTAACGGACTTTTAATAAATACAGTCATTCCTTTTCTGTTTTGCTATGCCACCCGAAAAGGCAATCAGGAACTGAAAGAAAAATCCTTACATCTGTATGAGCTTTTACCGGCCGAGAAAAATACGATCATTACCAAATGGAAATTAGTAGGTTTACAACCTGAAACTGCTTTCGACACGCAAGCTTTGTTACAACTAAAAAAACATTATTGTGACGACAAAAAATGTCTTCGTTGCCGTTTCGGACACCAAATACTTTCTAAACAACAAAATCCAAAATATATTTAGCTACCGTAGCAACAAAATTATCAAACTTCACAAATTATAATGAAAAAAATTCTTCTTTCCATCATAATCGTCAGCATTGGTTTTCTGGTTCATTCGTGTGCCAACAAGGCGCAGGGGCCCACCGGAGGGCCGAAAGACGAAATTCCGCCATCTGTAGTAAAATCGAATCCACTCAATGGTGCACTGAACTTCAAGAAAAAAGAAGTCCAGATTTTCTTCGACGAAAATGTGTCGGTAGAAAATCCCAGCGAAAATGTATTGATTTCGCCACCACAACTCAAACAGCCCATCGTAAAGGGAAACGGTCGACTTGTTACTGTGGCTTTCGAAGAAAATCTGGTGGACAGCACCACCTACACCATTAATTTTGGGAATGCCATTGTGGATTTGAACGAAAAAAACCCAATCAAAAATTACAGGTTTGCATTTTCGACCAGCAACGAGATAGATACTCTCAAAATATCGGGCATTGTTATCAATGCCGAAAATCTGAATCCAATGTCGAAAATTATGGTTGGTATTTATCGCGAAAATGATGATTCTGTATTTTTTCAGAAACCCTTCCTGCGTATCGGGAAAACCGACGAAAACGGGAAATTCGTGATCGACAATGTGAAAGCCGGAACCTATAAGGTTTTTGCCCTCGACGATGCGAGCAAAGACTACTTTCATCAACCCGGCGAAGGCGTGGCTTTTATCGATTCGCTGGTGCAACCTACTTTCAGATTTGAAGAAATGAAGGATACAGTGTGGAAAGACTCCGTAAACATTGATAGTATACGCACATATATGGGCACCCGCTTTTTACCCGATAACATTGCCCTGAAATTATTCAAAGAAAATAAAAAACGGCAGTACTTTGTAAAATCCGAGCGTAAAGTTCCACAAAACTTCCAGTTATTTTTCAATACAAAAAACGAAGAATTGCCTGTTATTAAACCTCTTAATTTCGAATGGGAAGGAAAATACAGCTTGCAAAAAAGTGCTGCAAATGATACCTTAACTTACTGGATTACCGACTCGCTTGTGTTCCAACAAGACACACTTGAAATGGAGTTGACCTATTACAAAACCGATTCGGCATTTAATTTAGTGCCACAAACCGACACTATCAATGTTTTTATGCGCAAAGCACGCACCAATCCCCGCGCAAAAAAACAAGAAAACAAAGGGGCGGCAAAAGTGGTTCATTATGGTTTCAGCACCAATGCGAACGGTACTTTCGACGTTTATAACCCTATTTACATTCAGTTCGATGCACCTTTGGCCAATGCCGATATATCAAAAATAAAGTTTTCGGAAAAAATAGATACAACATTCAAGGATTTGCCTGTAAAATGGCGACAAAACGACTCAACAAAAATGGTTTATGCCATTGATTATAAGTTCGAACCCGAAAAATCATATGAAATAGAAATTGACTCGGCTGCATTTCAGAGCATTTACAATTTAACAAGTGATAAACTGAGTGCAAGTTTTAAAGTCAAATCGCTCGATGAATACTCAAGTATAAAAATGTTGCTGGCCACACACGATTCGCTTGTTGTTTTTCAGGTGCTCGATACCAAAGATGTGGTGCTGGCCTCCAAACCGGCACACTCCAAAGGAACTATTTTTGAATATCTCAAACCGGGCGACTATTACCTGCGGGCATTTATCGACAGCAACCAAAACGGCATATGGGATACTGGCGACATCCATGCGCGCCGACATCCCGAAGAAGTATACTATTACAACAAAAAACTAAGTTTGCGTGCCAATTGGGAATTTGAAGAAACATGGGATTTAAAAGCCATTCCCCTGCTCGAACAAAAACCTGTCGAGCTAAAAAAGGACGGAAATAAAAAAGACGGAAATAATTATTAAAATCGCTTTATATAAAATAACGGGTTGGGTGCAATTTGCATTTCAACCCTTTTTTTATACACAATATCTCGGATACTGTGCAATATAATTTAAAAATCGAACAAAATTGCAAGGAAAATGCATTTTTATAGGTCTAACTATCAATCAGATATAAAATTGTTCATTTTTTAAAGTATTTTTATAAGTTCTAAAGTTGATGTAATACCAAATAATATGTACTTTTGTGCCTAATTGCAATGTCCACATTACAAAATGAGCCAAAAAATAGAACATACGGGAATTATCACGCGTATCGACAACAACAATGTTCAGGTACAAATCATACAGGTTTCGGCTTGCAGTACTTGTCACGCCAAAAGCGCATGTACAGCTTCGGACATGGATGAAAAAATCATTGATGTGGTCAGCACCGACAACACGCTTAAAGTAGGTGACAGAGTTTTGCTTACTGGTCAGAACTCGATGGGATTATTTGCCGTGCTACTCGCATTTGTCGTTCCCTTTCTTTTAATTCTCCTTCTGCTTTTTATTCTGCGATCGTATACCGACAATGAAGCCCTTTCAGGGACACTGGCATTAGCGGTATTGATTCCATATTTCGCTATACTATCATTATTCAACAAAAAACTAAAAAACAAATTTCAGTTCCAGATTGAAAGAGAGGAAACCAACTGATTTTAATCTGCAGGTTGGAACTAAAAAAGCATATAATTACCACAAAAGCAATGAATTTAATACTCATCTCACTTATTACCCTCGGCTTGGTCGGAGCTATTTCGTCCATTATTCTGTTTTTTACAGCCCAAAAATTTCATGTGTTCGAAGATACACGTATCAACGATGTAGAAGAAGCATTGCCTTCGGCCAATTGTGGCGGCTGTGGTTTTCCGGGCTGCAGGGCTTTTGCCGAAGCTTGTGTAAAAGCCGAAACTATGGATGGACTTAACTGCCCCGTAGGCGGAGCTCCCACAATGGAAAATGTGGCCAACATACTCGGACGTACTGTTGTAGCCGCAGCGCCTACAGTAGCAGTGGTTCGTTGCGGAGGAACCTGCGACCATCGCCCCCGCATGAACGAGTACGATGGTGTACAACATTGCTTCATTGCCCATAACTTGTACAGCGGCGAAACCGGTTGTTCTTTCGGTTGTTTAGGTCTGGGCGATTGTGAAGTTTCGTGCGAATTTGATGCCATCAAAGTAAACCCGGTGACCAAACTTCCCGAAGTGGACGAAGATAAATGTACTTCGTGCGGCGCTTGTGTAAAAGCATGTCCAAAACTATTGATCGAACTTCGCAAAAAAGGACCAAAATCAAGACGCATATACGTAAGTTGCAGGAACGAAGACCGCGGCCCAATCGCAAAAAAATCGTGCGACGTAAGTTGTATCGCCTGTACAAAATGTGAAAAGGTATGTCCTCACGAAGCCATTACGATCAATAATAATTTGGCTTTTATTCACGATGATAAATGTAAATTATGCCGTAAATGTGTAGAGGTTTGCCCTACCAACGCCATCGTTGAATTAAATTTTCCGCCCCGCAAGCCAAAAACTGAGGAAGTAGCCGTGGAAGCATAAAGGAGAAAAACCATACAGAAAACGATAACATCACCAACTAAAATTCCCCTTCACAAATCAGGGGCAAATATAATATGAAAACATTCAGCATCGGAGGAATTCATCCCAAAGAAAATAAATTCTCCGCAGGGAAAAAAATTATTGAAATGACTTTACCGCAACAAGTAGTCATTCCGCTGGCACACTATATAGGTGCACCGAGCGAGGCTATTGTGAAAAAGGGTGACCTTGTAAAAGCCGGACAGCTAATAGGTAAAGCAAATGGTTTTATTTCGGCTCACGTACATGCTTCGGTATCGGGCAAAGTAAACAAAATAGATGTTCAACTCGATGCTTCGGGCTACAAACGTCCTTCGGTATTTATCGATGTGGAGGGCGACGAGTGGATGGAAAATATCGACCGTAGTTCGACAATCATTCGCGAATGCCTGCTACCCAAAGAAGAAATTCTTAAAAAGATTCAGGATGCCGGTATCGTAGGATTAGGTGGAGCCACCTTCCCTGCCCATGTAAAATTATCGCCTCCTCCCGGAAAGAAAGCCGATGTTCTTATTATCAATGCTGTTGAATGCGAACCTTATCTCACCTGCGATCATCAGTTGATGCTCGAAAAAGGAGAAGAAATTATTGTTGGCGCCACTATTATAATGAAAGTGTTGAACGTGGATCGCGCAGTAATTGGGATTGAAAACAACAAGCCGGATGCCATTGCCCATTTAAGTAAAATAGCATCCCAATACAAAGGAATTGAAGTAGTAGCATTAAAAGTTCAATACCCTCAGGGAGGCGAAAAACAATTGATCGATGCAGTGATCGGGCGTCAGGTGCCCAGCGCCGCACTTCCTATCGAAGTAGGAGCCGTTGTACAAAATGTAGGAACTACGTTTGCCATTTACGAAGCCGTTCAGAAAAACAAACCTTTGTTCGAAAGGGTAATGACGGTGACCGGAAAATCGGCAGCACAACCTTCAAACTACAGGGTTCGTATCGGCACATTGCTTTCGGAGGTAGTAACACTGGCCGGAGGAGTTCCCGAAGGAACAGGTAAAATAATAGGTGGAGGGCCAATGATGGGTCGCTCGCTAATGAACCTGAATGTACCAATGGCCAAAGGTAGCGCAGGTATTTTGTTTATGCCCGATGAAGAATCGGTGCGTAAACCCATGAAGAACTGTATTCGATGTACCAAATGCGTGAGTGTATGTCCCATGGGATTAGAGCCATTTTTATTGATGAATCAGAGCGAAAGAAACATGTGGCCCGAAATGGAAAAGGAACGCGTAATGGATTGTATCGAATGTGGAAGCTGCAGTTACACCTGTCCGTCAAATCGACCACTGCTCGACTATATAAGATACGGAAAAACAACAGTAGGCGGTATCATTCGCAGCAGAGCAGTAAAAAAATAACACACTTCAGAATACTATAATTAATATGGATAAATTAATCATTTCACCCGCTCCACATATACACGGAGGCGATTCGGTTTCGAAAAACATGACGGGTGTTATCATTGCACTGGTACCTGCACTGCTCGTAGGGTTTTATTTTTTCGGGCTGGGAGCACTTATCGTTACCCTTACCGCTGTTGTTTCGTGCGTGCTTTTCGAATATCTTATTCAGCGTTTTCTGCTGAAAGGAGAAACAACAATAATGGATGGTTCGGCAGCACTAACAGGTTTGCTGTTGGCGCTGAATCTACCCTCAAACATTCCGGTGTGGATGATCATTGCAGGCTCATTGGTGGCAATAGGTATTGCTAAAATGACTTTTGGCGGACTCGGAAACAATCCTTTCAATCCCGCATTGGTAGGACGCGTGTTTATGCTTATCTCTTTCCCTGTGGAAATGACCTCGTGGCCACGTCCTGTGCCATTTTCTACAGCTTACCTTGATGCCGAAACTGCAGCTACTCCACTGGCCATGATGAAAGGTCATTTTGGTGAATTGCCCGACACCCTGAATTTATTTCTTGGCAACATGGGCGGATCGATGGGCGAAGTATCGGCCATTGCTATTCTTATTGGTCTTGCATATTTACTTTACAAAAAAATAATAAGCTGGCATATACCGGTAAGCATCCTCGCTACTGTGTTTATTTTCACTGCCATTCTTAACTGGATACACCCCGAAGCTTACGCCTCGCCTGTAGCTCATTTATTTACCGGCGGACTTATGTTGGGGGCTGTATTTATGGCTACCGACTATGTGACTTCGCCAATGAATACCCGTGGTATGCTGGTGTATGGCGTTGGAATAGGAATTATCACCGTACTGATTCGTGTTTTCGGAGCCTATCCCGAAGGAGTTTCGTTTGCCATATTGATTATGAATGCATTTACTCCATTGATTAACACCTATATTAAACCAAAACGATTTGGCGAAAAGCGCAAATAAAAACATTGCAATTCATAAAATAGAATGAAAAAATTAGAATCAAGTTTTAAAAATATGGTGATTGTGCTTTCGGGCATAACACTGTTTGCAGCGCTGGCTTTAGGCTCGGTTTATTCTTTTACAAAAGAACCTATTGCGGCTTCGAAAACCGCCAAACAACAAAATGCAATAAAGGAAGTATTACCACCCGATTTTGACCATTTGGCCGAGCCTATCGTGATGGAAGGTGAGGAAACACTTATCGTTTACAAAGCCTACAATGCAAAGGACGAACTGATAGGAGCAGCTGTTGAGTCGTCTTCCAACAGTGGATTCAGCGGACGTATTCTGGTAATGGTAGGTTTCGATAAGGCAGGAAATATATTCAATTATTCGGTGCTCGAACAAAAAGAAACACCGGGACTGGGCACCAAAATGGTAGACTGGTTTAAAACCGACAAAGGAAACCAAAACATCAAAGGTAAAAACGGAGCAACAGCCAACCTGACAGTAAGCAAAGATGGAGGCGAAATTGACGCCATTACAGCGGCTACAATTAGCTCGCGCGCTTTCCTTCTTACCATTCAAAATGCCTACAAAGCCTTCAAAGTCAACACAGAGGAGAAAGCAATTGTACAGCAAGCAGATACATTAAACACATCAAACTAATTAAAGGAGAAAAACAATGAGTAATAATTCAAATCTGAAAGTATTCCTGAATGGATTTATAAAAGAGAATCCTACTTTTGTCCTTATCCTGGGAATGTGTCCTACCCTGGCTACCACATCCTCTGCATTGAACGGATTAAGCATGGGACTCGCCACAGCTTTTGTACTACTGGGATCGAACGTAGTTATTTCTTTGCTTAAAAATATAATTCCCGACAAGGTGCGTATTCCGGCTTATGTAGTAGTAATCGCCACTTTCGTAAGTGTGGTGGAAATGAGCATGCAAGCTTACGTTCCGGCCTTATACGACAGTCTGGGCATCTTTATTCCTCTGATTGTAGTTAACTGTATCGTACTGGGACGCGCCGAAGCTTTTGCCGCTAAAAACAATGTGCTGAAATCGTCGCTCGATGGGTTAGGAATGGGCTTAGGATTTTCAATGGCATTGACAATGCTTGGCTCCATCCGCGAGATACTCGGAACCGGTAAAATTTTCGGATTCACCCTTTATTCCGATAAATATGGTATGCTCTTGTTTGTACTTGCTCCGGGAGCTTTTATAGCGTTGGGATATCTGATTGCAATAATGAATAAATTAAAAAAAGCTTAGCCGCTAAGGAATCATTTAAAAAAAAATCGTAAACAATTATGACTTATATTTTAATTTTCATAAGTGCCGTATTTGTAAACAATATTGTACTGTCGCAATTTTTAGGAATTTGTCCTTTCCTCGGTGTTTCGAAAAAAATTGATACTGCTTTAGGGATGAGTGGCGCTGTGGCATTTGTAATGACGATAGCCACCATTATTACTTATATTATTCAGAAAACAGTTCTCGCACCCTTCAATATCGGATTTCTACAAACCATTACCTTCATTCTTATTATTGCAGCTCTGGTGCAAATGGTGGAAATTATCCTCAAAAAAGTTTCTCCTGCTTTGTATCAGGCTTTAGGTGTTTTTCTCCCATTGATTACAACTAACTGTACTATTCTGGGTGTTGCGATCATGGTTATTCAGAAAGATTTCAACTTGCTCGAAAGTGTAGTATTTGCCATTTCCACAGCCTTAGGTTTCGGACTTGCGCTAGTACTTTTTGCTGGCATACGCGAACAACTCAGCCTGATTAAATTACCTAAAGGAATGGAAGGCACACCTATATCATTGGTTACTGCCGGTTTATTGGCCATGGCATTCATGGGATTTGCAGGTATTGTAAAATAAAAACAAACAGCTGATCATGCATCAGTTGTAAAATCAATAATAAATCGGAAATGAGGCTAAAAAACCTGATTTCCGATTTGTTATTTTAAGAAATTAGATTTACATTTGCAAGTTGAAAAAAGCAAAATAATTTGCGGCAGTAGCTCAGTTGGTAGAGCATCAGCTTCCCAAGCTGAGGGTCGCGGGTTCGAGTCCCGTTTGCCGCTCTTGCAAAAACAGGAATCACTCCTACTCCTTTACAAATCCTTTTCACGTCTGAAACAGCCACCGTTACTCCTCGCTGCAAACGAAAGTCAATCTGGCTGTTCGTTGTTCATCTTTTAACTCGTGTAAATAAGTTATTCACCGTTTCTGCAAGATTTATTGTAAGCTCAAAACAACCGGATAGTTCAAAACAACCGACAAATACGAAAGAATATGGAATACAAATTACGCGATTGGAAAACATCAGATCTTAAAAGTTTAGTAGCACATGCCAATAATTTCAATATTGCAAAATGGTTGACAAATCAGTTTCCGTTTCCATATACCGAAAACGATGGAAAAGTGTATATTGAATCCGCATCAAAAGAACATAAGTCAAAAATTTTTGCTATCGATATTGATGGAGAAGCTGTCGGGGCAATTGGTATTTTTCCTCAGTCGGATATCCATGCAAAGACCGCCGAGATAGGCTACTGGCTTTCGGAAAAGTACTGGGGAAATGGAATAATGCCAAAGGCAATCAGCGAAATAGTTAATTATGGATTCGGTACTTTTGATATTGTAAGAATTTACGCCCGCCCGTTTTCTACAAATAAAGGCTCGCAAAGGGTATTGGAAAAGGCAGGATTCGAGCGAGAAGCAACGCTAAAGAAAGCGCTCTATAAGAATGGTGAATATCTGGATGAAATAATATACTCAAAATTTAAACAGATATGAAACAGCTATATGTGATTTTATTTATTGCATTTGCGTGCTGCAATGTTTACGGACAAGAAGCCACGGCATGGGAATTTCCGACCGGAGCCGGAGTTTATTCTTCGCCAGTAGCCGACGAAAACTGTATCTATGTTGGCAGCAACGATTCCTGTCTGTATGCTTTAAACAAAAAAAGCGGACAACTCAAATGGAAATTTAAAACCAACGGACAACTCAGGTCAAAGCCATTGATTTACAATGAGAGTGTCATTTTCAACAGTACTGATGGAAATGTTTATTCACTCCGTAAAGCCGATGCTCATTTACAGTGGACATTTCAAACCGACGGAGAAAAGAGTTACGACCTGTGGGACTACTATATTTCGTCTCCGGTTTATTCCGAAAATAAAATAGTGATTGGCAGCGGCGATGGAAACATTTACGCCATAGAACCTGACTCGGGAAAACTGATATGGAAATTTAAAACCAACGACATTGTGCATGCCACTCCATTGGTGCATGCCAACAAAGTGTATATCGGAAGTTATGATGGCGTTTTTTATGCGCTGAATGCTAAAACAGGACAACCTATCTGGCAATTCAAAACTGTGGGCAATGCTTATTTCCCCAAAGGAGAAATACAGAAAGGTGCTGCTATTTATCAGCATTCAATAATTTTCGGTTGCCGTGACTACAACATTTATGCCCTTGACATTGAAACAGGAAGAGGCCTTTGGAACATAGTAGAGAAAGGAAGCTGGGTGATTGCTACTCCTTTGGTATGCCAGGATGCCATTTATGTAGGGACATCGGATACGCATAGGTTTAATGCTTTAAGCGCTCAAACCGGAGATTTGAAATATTCAGTTCAACTTAACATGCGGGTATATGCCGAGGCCGTTCCGTATAAAAACGATATAATCTTCGGTTGTTTCAATGGAAAATTATATAGAATGAATCCCGCGAACACGGAAATCCATCAAATTTTCCAAACCAAAGGAAGCAAGAGAAATTACGATACAGTATACGATAAAAACGATGCTTTTAAAGATGGCTTTAAGTTATATGGCAACGATATGGAAGCTTCCGAGAAAAAGATTCTTACACTCGGGGCTATTCTTTCGACGCCTTTGATTGAGCATGGAATTGCTTACTTTGGAGATGCTAACGGAGTGATTTATGCGCTTCAACTAAAATAAAACTGTAAACGGAATACATCGATCGACTCCACTATTTGTATACTCATAACACTAAAAAGAAAACAGCACAACTCTTTACATAGAGCTGCGCTGTTTCATTAAAAAAATCTATGATTTATTTTGTACTTATCGACACATCTAATCTATTGCCCTGAGCGAAAAGCTGTTTGGCAAATTTTTGCAACGACTGTACCGAAAGCTGATCGACATATTGTTCGTAACCGGTATTAAAATCGGCTGCATATCTGAACTGATTGTCCAACACATTCAATACATATTCATTTCGTTTCAAATTTTCTGCATGTTGCTTGGCAGTAAATTCTTTTACTTTCTGAACATTGGCAGCGCTCGGACCTGTTTTTTGCAACTGATTTAATACTTCATCAATAGCAGCTACAAGTTCCACACGGCGTTCAGGATCAGTATCGAACATCAAATGAACAATGAAATTACCTTTAGGCGTACTTTTCATTTCAGAAACTACCTGCACACCATAAGTACCACCCAGTTTTTCGCGAATCACTTCATCGAGTACAATGTCAAGGATTTGTTTCACTGCATCCAGTTGAATCTTGTTTTTCAAAGTATAATCAAGTTTTCCTGAATAAATCAAATCAGTAGTAGATTTGGGAACTTCCATTGCACGGATTGCATTGTTGGCATGTTTGCCTGTGCGTACCGGCAGGAATTTCTCGTTGAATGTAGCCTTTGCAGGTGCTGAAGGCAATGATGCAATGTATTGTTCTACCAGTGCTTTTAATGTTTCAGATTTCACATTTCCAACAATCGTGAAGGTGAAATTACCTGCATTGGCAAAACGTTCGGTGTAAAGTTTCAGCATGGTATCGTAGTTGGCAGTTTCCATGTCTTTGGCAGTGATAAAACGTCCGAGCGGGTGCGCCTGATACAGAGTACTGATCACAGAATCGGAGAAGGCAACCATCGGATTACTTCCCAAATTGGCCAGAATTCCTTTGGTGCGGTTGGCAAAAGAAGTATAAGCCACATCATCTTTGCGTACGCCGGTGAAATTCAGATAAAGCAACTGCATGGCAGTTTCAAGATCTTTCACATTCGACTTACCCGAAATTTCTTCATTATAAGTATCCACACTAAATCTCATGCTTACATTTTTACCCGAAAGCACTTTCTTTAAATCGTTGGCGCTGAAATTTCCTAAACCTCCTGTTGCCAATGCCGATTCGCCCATAATGGATTCGAAATCTTTACCCAACACTTTAGTCTCAGCAACAAATTTTGGGTTGATTACTGAAATTCCGCCCGGGGCAAAGCCCGAAATCAACACTTCGTCTTCTTTATAAGTGGTTGGTTTCACAACTACTTTTGCACCGTTCGAAAGTGTCCAGACAGTGGCATCCTTTTTCTGTTCTTCTTTTACAATCTTTCCTTTGGCAGGCATATTGGCCATCAAAGGTTCGGTAATGGCATTATCGACGTAGGCAGTTAGCTTTTCGGCATCCACTTTTTTAATCAAAGCTTTGATTTCATCGGCTGACGAATATTTTTCCTTTTCACTTCCCATAATAGCTACCACTCGGTTGGAGTCGGTCACCATTCCTTTTGCCACCTGATTGATACCTTCGAGCGGAATATAATTGATGATCTGCTGTATAGTAGCATAATTCTCGGCTATACTTGGAATTGGTTCTCCCTGAAGGAAATGATTGATATATTGATCGATAAAAAAGCTGCTGCGTTGTTTCTCACGTTCGTTATAAAGCTTTTCGAGGTCGCTCATATAATTGGCTTTGGCACGTTCGTATTCACCGGCGGTAAAACCAAATTCTTTTACACGATTGGCTTCGCGCACCATGGCTTCGATGGCCGTATTCGTTGCATTCGGATTTCCCATTGCTGTAATCTCCAATGCATCTTTGGTTTGACTTATAAGGAAAGAACCATTGCTGGCACTTGCAAATGCAAATGGAGGATTTTCTTTCTGAATCATTTCGTCCAAACGGCTCGATAACATTTTTTCAATCATACGGTTCATAAAATCGTAAACAAGATAATCCATTCCTTTTTTCTTATCGGCCGGTACTACGTCGCGTTTGAAGAACAACATAATCCTTGTATTAGGATTTTCCTTGTCAGGAGCAATAGATACAATTGGTTCGGCATTATCAGGAACTGATGAATACACTCTTTCGGCCGGATCAACAGGCTTTTGAATATCGGCAAACATTTCTTTTATCTGTTGCTCGGTTTTATCCACATCAACATCTCCGACAATAATAATTCCCTGCAAATCCGGGCGATACCATTTGTGATAATAATCTCTCAAAGCTTTCGGTTCGAAATTATCTACCACTTCCATTGTACCGATTGGCAAACGGTTGGCATATTTACTGCCTTTGTAAATTTCGGGAAGCAACGTACCCAACATTCTTATTTGCATATTCTGACGTGTACGCCATTCTTCGTGAATGATTTTACGTTCTTTGTCAATGTCTTTGTCGCGAAGCAACAAAAAGCCCGACCAATCGTGCAAAATAAGCAAACACGAATCCAAAGCCGCTTTACGGGCAGTAGGCACTGCATCGATATTATAAACGGTATAATCAAAACTGGTACCCGCATTCAGGTTTTGTCCGTATTTCACACCTATGGTTTCGAGGTACGAAATAATTCCTTTTCCCTTGTCGTCGTTGCTGAAATTTTTACTTCCGTTAAAAGCCATGTGTTCGAGGAAGTGTGCCAAACCGCGCTGGTTATCTTCTTCGAGCACCGAACCTACTTTTTGTACAATGTAAAAGTTAGCCTGATTTTCAGGTAAATTATTCTTACGGATATAATAAGTCAATCCGTTGTCGAGTTTTCCGATGCGTACATCTTTATCGATCGGAATAGGAGGCATTTGTTGTTGCTGAGCAAAAGCGCTGAGTGCAACAACAATGAGCATTGCTAAAAACAAATAAGCTCTTTTCATTACTAATTCTTTTTTTTGGTTACTATTATTGATAATTAAATTTGAAACATGTAGAGCGAAGAATACTTCAGTTTATATTCAATCAGCGTACGAAATCAACAAACAATATATTAAGTTAAACGCTGCGAAGATAAAGTATTTTTCTTATAAAACAAAATATTTTTATTGAAAAACAATAAAAATATAATGAATTTTGATTTTACATTTTCTTTGTGGTAATGGAATGCACAGAACTACGGTTTTGATTTACTCATTTCTCAGCTCAGAAAAGAGAACATTTTCCTAGCTGTTCATTGCCTGTTTGGCGTCACAATATCCACAGAGTGGGTTTATGCTTTCTATTTTGTACACAAAAGAAACAGTTGTAAATTATTTTGCACAAAAATAAATCATTTTCAGCAACACTATTAACAATTTTCACTTAATATGCTATGCAAAACGATATTTTTTTGTAGTTTTGCGCACAAGTACGCTTTTCTCCCGAAAAGCATTATTGTTAACACAAATATCTAATATGAACATCAAACACAAAACACTGCTGTTAGCGGCAATCTCTGTAATTTTCTTAGGTTTAGGATTACAAAGTTGTTCCGTTGCGTCGAAGGGCAAAACGAATGTTGCTGCCCCGAGCGATACTACAAGAAGTATCGCGAATTATTTTATTCCTGCCACTACAAAAAAAATGACTCCGAATGAAAAAGGATTCATTATGCGTTGGCTGCTTTTGGAACCCATCAACAAACCCAATCGTGGTAATACTGTTTTTACCGACAGTTATTTACGAACTACATTTGCTACGGAGTTCTTCCCTAATCAACTGACTGTACTTCCTAAAAACGGAGAAAAAGTAAAAGTTGGTGAGCAAGAACTTACATGGCATGCATTGGAAAGCATTACCAACTACAATGTGAAGTTGTTCCGTTTTGCTTATGGATTAAGAAAACAACATTATGGTGTTATCTTTTGGGCTGTGACTGTAATCGATAGTCCTGTGGAAATGAAAAACGTGAGATTGGCTGCCGGATCAAATTCAGCTTCAATGTGGTGGTTGAACGGAAAAGAAGCGTTACTTCTTTCGGGAGACAGACGTATGGTAGTAGATGATGGCGTTTCTCCTCGTCTTACACTTAACAAAGGTCGTAATATCCTTCGTGGAGTAATTATCAATGGTCCTGGTATGAGTGATTTCTGTGTTCGTTTTTTGGATGAAAACGGTCAGCCGATCAGAAATGTCACTGTTAGTTGCGAGTAAGTAAGTTATCCTATAAAAATCTCAATTGGAAATTATTATGAAACGAGCATTCACGCAGGCGTTCACCAAAGTTGATCAAAGTCTGGTATGCGAGTTCCATACGACCTTTTAAAAAAAATATTATCGTATGAAATTAAGAAATAAAATATTGGGCACTACAGCCCTGTTATTGTTGGCATTGGCCGGAACGATAACTGCACAAATTGGAAAACCGTTTATACATGACCCTTCAACTATTATGGAGTGTGATGGAAAATACTATACCTTCGGTACTGGTGGAGGTGGATTGATGTCAGAAGATGGCTGGACATGGAATAGTGGCGCAGTAAGACCAGGTGGTGGTGCTGCTCCTGATGCAATTAAAATCGGAGATCGTTATCTCGTTGTGTATGGCTCTACCGGAGGTGGTTTAGGTGGCGGACACGATGGTAAAATAAATACTATGTGGAACAAAACCCTTGATCCCAAATCTCCTGATTTTAAATATACTGATCCTATCGTAGTGGCTTCGTCTGCTAATATGGAAGATTGTGATGCCATTGACCCGGGACTTTTGCTTGATCCTACTGATGGTCGTTTATGGTGTTCTTATGGTACCTATTTTGGATTTATTCGTATCGTAGAACTCGATCCAAAGACAGGTAAACGTGTAGAAGGAAATCAAGCTATCAATGTTGCGATCGACTGCGAAGCAACAGATTTGATTTACCGTAACGGTTGGTACTATTTATTAGGAACTCACGGAACTTGTTGCGATGGAGCAAACTCTACTTACAATATTGTGGTAGGTCGTTCCAGAAAAGTAACAGGTCCTTATATAGATAATATGGGCAGAGATATGCTCGAAGGTGGTGGTAAAATGGTAGTGGCTGCCGGTGGTAGAGTTACAGGCCCCGGACACTTCGGACGTACTATTCTTGAAGATGGTGTTGAAAGAATGTCGTGCCATTACGAGGCTGATTTAGATCAGAGCGGACGCAGCGTTTTAGCTATTCGTCCATTGCTTTGGAAAAACGATTGGCCGGTAGCCGGTGATAATTTCAAGGAAGGTACTTATGAAATTGAATCGGAAAGAAGAGGATATGCGCTTGAGTTAACTGTTGACTTTGTTCGTATGGCTGGCGGTATGCGTGGATTTGGTAATCGTAACAATGATGAACCTATTAAGCCGGTTCCATCTCAGGAATTGTCGGATGTTATCAATACATGGCCAACGGGTGAAATAGGTGTAAGAATTGGCGATTATATGTTCCGTCCACATCAGAAATGGACAATCACAGCTGTTCCTAATGCAGGTGGATACCTTGGAGCTCCTTATTATAAAATCGTTATTGCCGGAACCGATAGAGCATTAGCTGCTGATGCGGAACTGAAAACTGTTCCTGCTTTCACCGGAGCTCCTGAGCAATTGTGGAAAATTGAGCAATTGACTGATGGTACGTACAGAATTATGCCTAAGGTTGTTCCAAATTCTACCGAAAAATATGCTCTTATCTCTTCAGGTGATAGCACTCCTACGCTTGGTAAGTTTGATATGAACAGCGATAACTCCAAATGGAATTTTAAAGCTCATTAAAAATATATTTTGAGAGTAAAAGGCGCAAGTAATTCAACTTGCGCCTTTTTTCATCATTGTAGCAACGAAATTAGGAATATAGCCAGTATTCTTTATCTGGCTCAAACAGAGTAATAAACGATATTTCAACACCTGCTTTTATGCTATATTCTGCATCTGCTTCAAACAACAAACATATCGGTATTGTTATATATCCCGGTGGAGGTCTTGTAAACAACTGACTGGACAAAGAAGGAACGGATATCGCTATGTGGTTATCGTCCAAAGGAATCAGCTGCATGGTTGTAAAATACAGAACAATACTAATAACCCAATTTACTAAAACAATGAAAGCAACAAAAAATTTTAACTCACTCTTCATAAGTATTATTATGTTAGGATTAAGCGCTTGTGCAACAATACCCGATGGTGCTGTTGCAGTTAAACCTTTTAACAAAACAAAGTATCTCGGAAAATGGTACGAGATTGCCCGATTGGATTTTAAATATGAAAAAGATCTGGATAACACTACAGCCGAATATTCTTTAAATAAGAACGGGACTATCAGAGTTAATAATCAGGGATATAATACAAAAAAAGGCAAATGGAATCAAGCAATTGGGAAAGCAAAATTTGTTGGAGATGAAAACATTGCTATGCTCAAAGTGTCCTTTTTTGGTCCGTTTTATTCAGGCTATAACGTAATTGCCATCGACGACGAATACAAATATGTGCTGATAGCAGGAGAAAGCCTTAAATATTTGTGGATATTATCCCGCGACACAACTATACCCGCAGAGATAAAAAACAACTATTTGAAAATAGCCGAAGAAGTTGGATATAATACAGACAACCTGATATGGGTGAAGCACGACAAACATAAATAAAAAAACCATAAAGTATTGACAAGACACCTGATTATAACTTTTATTCCTTCTACCCCAATCGTCTTTGTATATGGCCGAATTAAAAACAAAACAAACGAATGCCGATGTCATTGAGTTTATCAACTCATTCGTAACATCGGAACAAAAGCGCAATGACAGTTTCGAACTTTTGAAACTAATGCAGGATTTCACGGGCTACGAGCCTAAAATGTGGGGTGCGTCCATGATCGGGTTTGGTAGCTATCATTACAAATCGGAAAGAAGCAGTCAGCAGGGCGATTGGCTACTTGTTGGTTTCTCTCCACGAAAAGCAGCCATTTCACTCTATGTTTATACCGGAAATGCAGAACACGAATACCTGCTGCATGATTTGGGAAAATTTAAAATGGGAAAAGCCTGTATTTACATTCATAAGCTTTCCGACATCAATCTGGATACCCTCCGAAAGCTTATGAAAGCTACAATTGATTTTCTGGAAAGCAAATATGGAAAACAATAAAGCAACTGCTCCGATACAGAAAAATAATAAGCAGGCAAAAATGAGGATTGAAAAAAAACCAAACAAAAAAACTTTCGAAATCAAATATCAATAACCCTCTAAATCAAAAAAAAATGGCAACAACGAATATTTATTTAAATTTTAACGGTAACTGCGAAGAAGCATTTAATTTTTATAAGTCCGTATTCGGCACTGAGTTTTCATACTTCGGTCGTTTTGGCGAAATGCCAGAAGATGAACTTAATAAAGTAAACGACGCGGATAAAAATAAAATAATGCATGTCGGATTACCAATTGGAACTTCTACACTGATGGGTAGCGACATTGGTGGCGAGTGGACTTTTTCTTTTGTACAGGGAAATAACTTCTCTGTTTCAATAACGGCCGACAGTAAAAACGAAGCAGATCTGCTTTTTAATGCATTAGCCGAGGGAGGACTAGTTACAATGCCACTCGAAAACACATTCTGGGGCGATTATTTCGGAATGCTGACAGATAAGTTTGGCATAAACTGGATGATTAGTTATAATGAAGCAGCCTAACTGCAACATTGAAACTACAATCGGGAAGTTATAATTCACCGAAGACTAAAAAAAGGAATTAACCCACATTAATTCCTTTTTTTAGTTCAAAACTGTTCTGATGATTTATTTTTTCAGAAAATAGATAAAGAACAGAGTATCATTCTCCTTTTTAATCCAATGGATAAAGTCAAGACCAGTCGCTTTATCGATGAGCGGAACAGGAAGAAACGGAGCGATAAGCAGATAGATTTGATTAGCTTTAAGTTTTTTCAAATCCTCCATAACCTGTGCCACCGGGTGCTCTCCGTTGGCCAACATCTCTCTCACATCAAAACTAAGGATTACATTACTCGTATCGAACCAGTCGGGTTGTTTATAATTGTACTGATGCTCTTCGAACTGAATTTCCACTTCATTCTGACCTATTTTCTCGCGCAAATAATTCACAAGGTCTCCTACACTCACATTACCTATCAATGCAGCTTGTTGCAAAGTTGCCACCTTCCCCACTGTGCGACGTAAGAGTGGATTTTTAAGCTTTTCGAAAGCAGGAACATAGCTTATAAGTACATCCTCTAATACAGGATAGGCCTCAATAATGTCCAGGACTTTAGTTTTGGGAGTAATAATTAATTCTTCTTTTTTCATTAGAGAGTAATTTATAAGTTCATTTTACTTGTACGAAAGAATTCTCTGATCGCCTTCTAATTCGCGATAAGGAGTAACGTTATGCGACACTTCAAGCGTTCCAAGATATTCTCCTTTATCGTTTCGCAAGGCAAAATACTCTATATGAATCATTTTAGGACCCATATTGATCCAAAACGGTGCGCGACTCTGACGTCCGCTTTTGAAATCGTCGATTATTTTATCTACAATATGAGCACTTGCAGGAGGATGACAGTGACGCACATCGCGATTAAGTATAGCCCTGTTGCGCTGGAAAATACGTTCGGCACTTTGCGAGAAATACTTAACCTTATCATCTTTGTCAACAAAAGTAATATCCACCGGCAAAGTATTCAAAATGGCCATAATTTCCTCGGCCGAGAAACTTCCGCTTGGCAATTGAACATGACTTCCGCTCTTCTGCGATGCGTTGATGGATTGCTCTTCGGCCCATTCGGGTTTCCAGTCCACTTGCGGATCGTACAGGCAATAACCAATTTCGAGCGACTGTTTACTTATTTCGTACCAGTCGGCTTCGGTCAGCACGTCCAACGACATCGGGAAAAGAATTTCTTCTTCTTTGGTTATCATTTCTTTTGCAGCAGTGGCGGCTATTGTGAGCACAATCTCAGCAACTGCACCAAATTCCTCATTCGTCATCTCAGTAGTTTGCAGCACTTCAATGCTTCCTTTTATCAAATCGCGTATTTCGTCGTGTTTACCCCACATCACTTTGGGCGGTCCTGTAATTCCGGCTTTTTCGAGGTAAGGAAACAGCAGGTACTCTTTGCGCTGATAATGTTTATCCACATCGAAAAGCGTATTGAAAAGGCCTCTCAGTTTAGTTATTTTATCGCTGATATCTGCTTCTGTTTCACGATTTATTTCTGAAATCAACGCAAAAATCGCATTTGAAAGTTTTCTTATCTCCTCATTTTCTTTTCTAAAAACATCTACCGGATGACCTTCTACTACCGGTTTCAATGCCGAGAGATCGACACGACCTTCGAGTACTGCCGAATGTGCATCACATAAATCAAGTATCTCCTCTTCGGGCAATCCTTCTGCTATCAGTTCTTGCTCTACCTCTACCACTTCGCCATAAGGAATTTGACTTAACGA
Source organism: uncultured Paludibacter sp. (assembly GCA_963678465.1). Classification (GTDB taxonomy): domain Bacteria; phylum Bacteroidota; class Bacteroidia; order Bacteroidales; family Paludibacteraceae; genus Paludibacter. The sequence continues at coordinate 504,625 of OY782858.1, read as the reverse complement.
AAGTAGTAACTCGTTCCGAACCGCCTCTTCGGATCCGCCATGATGAATTTTCAGCAATAGTGTTTTTAGTTTTTCCTTTCTAATACTGGAATTATTGATTAGTTCACTCATTTTTTCGTTGAATAAAATTGTTGTTTTACAAATTGTTGAGAGAAGATAATGCGATCATTTCTTACATTTAAGTTATGCTTCTTTTTTTCGAAATAAAGCTATTGGCAGTATTTCTATTTTGCGAGATACAAAGCCTTGGGATATAATATATTATTTTCGAGATGAACATGAATATGTAAGTCATCCTCAAATTGCTCCAGCAGTTTGTAGGCCACCTTATAAGTGTTACAACCATCAGCCGGCACACTATAATTATCGCTCAACACATTGATTTTATCCATTGCTCCTCCTGCAAATTCATGTTCGCCTGTCATTCTTGTAATTTCCGAAATTACAGTTGCTTTGGCTTCTGCCGAATTGGTTCTCAGCAGCTCTTTGATGGCCGGGAACAGAACTTCTTCCTCATTTCTGAGATGCTGTAACAATTCATCATTGATTTGCGAAAACAAACCGGCAATTTCGACCAGCTCCGGGTGGTGCGCACCATGAACCTGTTCAATTTTTTGAGTATAAGCCAGTAATTGTGGCAAAAGTTTCTGAACAGTTTTGTGATGCGTATTCACGATGTAGTCCGACAAAAAATCAAGACTCCACTCATTAAAATTGTGCAGGGCATTCACCGTTGTTTTCTCAAGTTTAGCCAATTCGGCTTCGAGCACAGCAATATCAATTTTTTTTTCACTACAAGCCTGTTCCAGACTTTGGTTACCTCCGCAGCAAAAATCAATGCCTGCGTTTTTGAAAATTTCTGCGGCTCTGAAATCATTTGTTACAATTTCGCCTATTTTTACATTTCTGTATTTTTCCATTATTATATCGTTTTTATTCATTTAAATAAATAGCACTCAATTCATCCACACGTCTCAAATACTTATCAAAATACTCATTTTCTACGCTTAACGAATTTGTTTTTTCAAATTGTACAGTCATAGCCGACACTATATTTTCGGGTAAAATTCGCTGAGCCATTGGGTACAAAATATTGTTCTCTTTAGCAATATGATTTACAAGTAATTCGCAATAATTCAGAAGATTGACTCTGATTTCGTCATAAGCCCTATTGTCTCCTGATTTAAATTTAGCAACACCTTCGAGAGCTTGCTTTATATAAACACGGCCTTTGTCGTGCTCCGACAACATCACAGCGATAGGACCACTTTCGGTCGACATGCCGTTTTTTTGCATTTCCATAAACAGCACATCTTCTTCTTTCAGATGATGATATTTATCGGCAAAATTGACAATGAAGTCGATAATTTGCTCCACATGATCAATTTCTACTGATTTCACATCGTCTGTGTTCAGAATTGTTCTTGTTACTTTAATCATTTTCAGCATACTATCATGCTCCTTTACCAGCATTGCAATGGCTTCCATAAGTTTTATTTTTCTGTTGATTAAAAATTAATTATATACTACAACAAAGTAGTATTTATGGTGAAAAAAATTAGTATCTCAATATCTTTTCAAAATCCATGTCCGACAGATTTGTTTCCCGAAAAACCTTATTCAATTGCACCCTTATATGCTGCCATGTATCGTGCATTGCGCAAGGCGTAGTATCCGAGCAATGTTCAAATCCAAGCACACAGCCATTCAGTTTTTCCATCCCTTCCACCGAATCAATCACATCAAAAAGAAATATTTCATTGGTGCTTTTCATAAAAGTGTAACCACCATCGCGCCCCTGAACACTTTTAATAAATCCGGCTTTCGACAAATCGGTCATCAAACGGCGCAGGTATTTATCCGAAACTCCCAATTCCTTTACAAGCTGGGTGGCTGTATACAATTTATTCGGCTCTTTGGCCATATAAATCAATATCCGTAATGCGTACTCTGATGTTTTTGACAATTTCACTATATACTACCTACTTGTATTATTTTATGCAAAGAAATAACTTTTTATTGAAACTACAAAATAAATATTCATCTATTTCTCAAAAAATATGATCCGAAGAACAAACATATAATTTTAAATGACTTTAAAAGTTGAATAAAAGCAGACAGCGCATGAAGCAGAAGCTTACATAAATGCAGGTTTTCGCCCATAAATGTAACTTTTATCTCAAAATATTCAACTATTCAAAACAAAAAACAACCATCACTTCCAATTAAAATGATACAAATTAATAAACAATCATAAGCAAATTATCTAAAAAACTTACAAACATTTAAAAAAACAAAACAGAAATCATCAAACAGAAAATATTCAATTTAACATATTATTATTTGATTGATTATTAATTTTTTTCAAATTTTTTCAGTTATCTTTCGGAAAAAATTACTTTAAATATTTTCTATCGTTGAAACAATATTAAAAAAGATATGGAAAAAATCACAACCAACGAAGTCATAGATTGGGGAAAACAATTTCTCGAAAAATCGGAAAAAGAAATCACTGCCACCGAACTCAAAGAACAAAAAAAGTATGCCATTCTGATTCAAAACCCCGGCGATAAAGTACTGCTATCGAAACTGCTGGACGAATCTTCGCAAATCAGGGACAATAAAAAGTTAGCCCTGCGCATGAAGGTATTGATTGAACGCTATGGAGTTCCGCAATTTTTCAGTTCGTCAGATGCCTATTTATTAAAACTATTCACAACTTTTGGTTATTGGTTCGATTTTATTGCTGTTCCGGTTTTTAAAAAACGACTTCGCTCCGATACTTCCAATGTCATTATCAACGAAAAAGCATCATTTCTGAACAAACATCTCAATGCCCGTCGCGAACAACAGATTGGTCAGAATGTAAACCTGCTCGGCGAAGTAGTGCTCGGCGACGGCGAAGCCAATCATCGCTACGAACATTACCTTGAAGCACTCAAGGATCCACGCATCAATTATATTTCGATAAAAATATCGGGGATTTATGCTCAAATCAATGCCCTGAATTACGAACAAAACAAAATTGACCTGTGCGAGCGTCTTGCCCGCATCTATCAACAGGCCATCGACTTTCCTTACACCGACGAAAAAGGCAATAAAAGCGCAAAATTTGTGAATCTCGATATGGAGGAATACAAAGATACCGAACTAACACTCGATGTATTCAAGACAGTCCTCTCCTATCCGCAGTTCAAAGATTATTCGGCTGGAATAGTGATTCAGGCTTATCTGCCCGATGCCTGGAGTTTTCAGACCGAACTGATTGAATTTGGCACCGAACGTCGTGCTGCCGGAGGCGCACCGCTCAAAATGCGTTTAGTTAAAGGTGCCAACCTGCAAATGGAGTCCATTGTATCATCGCTTAAAGGTTGGGAAGTTCCTGTTTTCAGAACAAAAGTAGAAGTTGATGCCAATTACCTGCACATACTTGACAGGGCTTTATTGCCCGAAAACGCGAAAGCCCTGCACGTGGGTGTAGCTTCGCATAACTTTTTCAGCATAGGATATGCTTATCTGCTGGCTCAGAAAAACGGTGTTGAAGAATTTGTAACTTTCGAAATGCTCGAAGGAATGGCCAATCACCTGCCACGCGTCATGCGTCAGCTTGGAAAACAGATTATTCTTTACACTCCGGTAGTGAAAGACGAACATTTTCTGAATGCCATTTCCTATCTGGTACGCCGACTCGATGAAAATACGGGTGTCGACAATTTCCTGAGTTATTCGTTCAACCTGAAAGTGGACAGCACACAATGGGATTTTCTGCAACAACAGTTTATCGAAGCTTATTCGCTGAAAGAAAAACTTGACAAAACGCCTCGCCGTAAACAAAACAGACTTTCTGCCGTAAAATCGCAAGGTCCTGCTTCTTTACATAGGTTTCAAAATGAGCCGGATACTAATTTCGACCTGCGCCCGAACCGCTTGTGGGCCGACAGTATTCGAAAAGAATGGATGAAATCTGCGACAGATATACCTTATGTAATTCCTGTTCAGATAGGCGACAAGGAAGTGATCACCGAAAAACAATATTCATATCTCGATCGGAGTCAGGAAGAGGAAATTTGTGTTTGCAAAACAAGCCTCTCAAATATCGATCAGGTGAAAGAAATCATTGCCGTTGCCGAAAAAGATAGTTCGAACTGGAGAAAAACGGACCTCAGTCAACGCAAAATCCTACTTGACAAAACAGCTGACCTGCTTTGCGAAAAAAGAGGTCATCTGATCGGTTGCATGTCGGCTATTACAGGAAAGACCTTTGCCGAAGGCGATGTTGAAGTATCGGAAGCAGTTGATTTTTGCCGTTATTATCCGATAAGCATGGAATCCTTCGATCAATTGGAAACAATCACTATCACTCCAAAAGGGATTGTGCTTGTAATTCCACCCTGGAATTTTCCGTTGGCAATTCCGGTAGGCGGTGTAGCCGCAGCCTTAACAGGCGGAAACACCGTTATTCTGAAACCTGCTACTGTGGCCATGCCTGTAGCATGGGAATTTGCTCAATGCTTCTGGGAAGCCGGTGTGCCGAAGGATGCTTTGCAGGTAGTTTGTACAGATGGTCGTGAACCGTTGAATTATCTCACGGCTCATCCAGCTATCAAGCATACAATCCTGACCGGAGGCACCGATACGGCCTTCCGTTTGCTCGAAAACAATCCAACCTGTCCGTTGTCGGCCGAAACTGGAGGTAAAAATGCCATAATAGTGAGTGCAGCAGCCGATCGCGACCACGCTATTCAGAACATTGTTACTTCGGCATTCAGCAATGCAGGTCAGAAATGTTCGGCTTGTTCGTTGCTAATTCTGGAAAAAGAAGTTTATAACGATCCTGACTTTAAAACTAAACTTACAGATGCTGTCACCAGTTTGCATACAGGAAGCGTTTGGAATGGAGGTAATTATGTAGGACCAATGATTACCAACACAAACGATAAACTGCTGCATGCCATCGATCATCTGGAAGAAGGCGAATGGTGGTTGGTAAAACCTGAATTTATTGACAAAAAGCGTTTTATGCTTAAACCCTGTGTAAAATGGGGTGTCCGGCCGGGCAGTTACACTTTCACCAACGAATTGTTTGCTCCACTGCTTTCGGTAGTTTGTGCCGATAACTTCGAACATGCTATTGCGCTGGCCAACAGTTCAGAATACGGACTTACCGCCGGACTTCAAAGTCTTGACGAAAGTGAACAGAAACGCTGGAAAAACAGTATCGAAGCTGGCAATCTCTATATCAATCGAGGCATTACCGGTGCCATTGTGAGCCGTCAACCATTTGGCGGAATGAAGCGTTCGGCATTCGGCGGTGGCATTAAAGCCGGAGGACCCAATTATGTTACCTGCTTTGTAAACATCACGGATAATGATATAGATAATGGTTCGAAGCAGATAGGCGAATTCAAAACTTATGCTGGTGCTTTTCGAAACAAAGATAAAAAAAGTTACGAAAGCTCAACGTCAAGTTATCAGAGAAATTTCGAAGAAGAATTTTCGGTGGAACGCGACATTTATCATTTAATGGGCGAACAGAATATTTTCCGTTATTTGCCTTTGAAAAATATCTTATTCCGCGTTCAGCCACAGGATGAACTCTCTGATATCATAAAGATAATGACGGCGGCCAATATCGTAAATACAAATCTTGTCATCAGCATCGACAATGCTAACTACCATCTGGCGGCTTTACGAACCTTTCTCAAACCTGAGCAAATACAACTACACACCGAAACTGAGTTTATAGATTCGATGCACAAATATGAACGTATACGCACTTGCTCAGCTGATCTTTCTATGGAAGTTTATAAAAAAGCGGCCGAACTGGGCAAATATATTGCTATGCAAAGACCACTCAATGAAGGAAGGCTGGAATTGTTGCACTATGTAAAAGAACAAAGCATTGCTTTCGAGTATCACCGCTACGGAAGCATCACCGAAACTCCTGAATAAAGCAATCCCTTTTATATCACTCCGTGAATTCGCAATTGTTATTGACGAATTCACGGAGTGTTCTTTTTACCCGTATTGAGCATTTCACAATAAACAAAGCTTTTTTTCATGTATATTTGCATGTTGATCATTGATTTATTCGGTGAAATCAACTTCCATAGACATTTAATTTAATAGTCTTCGCCTGCTAAAATATACAATAAAGAATATGGACAAAACAAAATCGTCAAACAAATCAACCATGAATTACTCCGAATCATCAAAAAATGCTCAGGCAAGAACAGCATATGCCAAAAAAGAGCTCTCTTGTCTTCGAAGTGTATTTGAACGCACGTTTGGAGAGCAGGAAGGTTTCAATGATGCAATTGCTTTGGCACAAAAAGATGCAGTAGTCAAAACCGGTACAACTTTTTGTCTTGATTACTCAAAACTCACCATTTCGATGGGCGCATTAGTGCCAATTACAGGTATTGAAATGAAAATAATAAACGCAAACAGCGTTCGGATGAGCTGGAATACTGATCTGTTGCACGGCGCTTCGCCCAACGACATGATCAGTTGGGTATTTTTGTTTCCTGAAACAAAAACCGTGATTCACCGACAGAATTGCATATCGCGCGATGCCGAAAGCATAAATCTGGAACTTCCATTCAAAAAAACAAATCACTCACTTCATTGCTGGGCTTATCTATCGTTGCACAACACCTATTTATTTTCACCGGCAAGCTATTTACAAGTCAACGATTTGCAATCGAGATTAACTAACGAGAAGTAATGCTTGCCAACTTCAATTCAAACTGAGAAAATTCCACAACATTCCTCACTTCACTTTTAAACTATATTTATTTTGACAAAGCATAATAAAAGTTCGAAAACTTGTACATTTCAAAATGTTTATAGAAATTTGCATTCATTAAAAAAACAATGCATCATGAAAGATCTACTTCAACGTTTACTATTATCAGTTTGTATAATTATTTCATTTACAGCCTGCAATAAAAAATCTGGCAATGACAATCCGGACAAAGACTCCGCAAGATATCATTTCAACGACACGCTTGCACTTCAACTTGAGAACCCCAAAATAACGGAATACCGTGCTTTTGTGCAGCAACTCGACAGTTCCAATGCTTCATCGGCAACAAAAGCAGTAGAACAGTTTAAAACTACATTCACAAATCAAAGTCAGGGACTTTGCGATACGGCATTCGTCATTTATCAGCATTTGATGGACACAATAGAACTGAATCTGAACGAAAAACTTCACAACGACACCACAGATTACTCGGTTATATTCTCCGGTGAGCCCATATCAAAAAAAATCAAAAACTATCTGACTCTACTTCAGCAAAATGGCTTTAAATTTTCGTCGACCGATGGAATGACCTATATTGAACAATATCGCCCGTTTGCCTTTCAACACCTGTCGTTTCTGCTTTCGGAACCAATGAAAAGCTATCTGAACGAAATAAGTATGGAAAGCGCCGAAGGATTTGCTATGGATCAGACCATAATAATTTCGCCTCAACAACTTATAAACAGGATTTTGTGGTACGAGAATTTTATTAAAAACAATCCTGCTTTTGTACTGCTCGACAATTGCAATACCTATAAAAAAGCCTACCTTAGTTATCTGATTAGCGGTTACGGCAAAACAAATTTGTACAGCAATGTTGCCAACAAAGAACTATCACCCTATTTCGCAGAAGCTTACGATTACCTGTTCAAAACTTATCCCGAGTCGGAAACTGCCACCCTGGCTCTACCCTACTACAATGCCCTGAAAGAGAAGCAAGCCGCCACTGTGAGAGATTTAAAGAAAAAAATGGTGATCAAAGGATTGATTTATAACCTTGAATAAAATCCCAAATCATTCTAAAATAAAAAAATCAATAATTAAAATACTGAATATGAAAAAAATCAACTTTATTCTGGCTCTATTTATTATCAATATCAGTGCATTTGCCCAACAAGCTTTGTGGGGACAACAAAACATTGTTTCACCCGAAATTCATGAAAACAACACTGTCACTTTCAGACTAAAAGCTCCAAAAGCAATAAAGATTGAAGTGACAGGCGATTTTCTCCCTGCCGGAAAAAACGGAGAAGCAGGCAAAGCTTCTTTGACGGAAAACAAGGATGGAGTTTGGGAATTTACTACCAATGAACCACTTGTATCCGAACTATACAGTTATTCTTTTATAGTAGATGGACTGAAAACACAGGATCCTTCCAACGTGTATATGATTCGTGATGTGGCTTCAGTCACCAATGTTTTTATCGTTGGCGGCGAAAAAGGAAAGCTCTATAGTGTAAATAATGTGCCACATGGCTCGGTGACCCGTTGCTGGTACAACAGCCCGACGCTGAACATGAAAAGAAGGCTAACCATATACACTCCAGCCGGATACGAGACAGGAAATAAAAAATATCCTGTTTTGTATTTACTGCACGGCATGGGCGGCGACGAAGAAGCATGGATAGCGCTCGGACGTACAGCTCAGATTCTCGATAACCTTATCGCTCAGGGCAAAGCAAAACCAATGATAGTAGTTATGCCTAATGGCAACGTAGATCACGAAGCCGCACCGGGCGAATCAGCCTCAGGAATGATAAAGCCCACCATGCAATTGCCTAAAACTATGGAAGGAAGTATGGAAGAAAGCTTTCCAGACATTGTGAATTTTGTTGACAGAAACTATCGTACCGTTAAAACTAAATCCGGACGGGCAATTGCCGGACTGTCGATGGGAGGATTCCATTCTCTACATATTTCGAAACAATACCCCGATATGTTCAACTATATTGGCTTGTTTTCGGCAGCCATCATGCCAAACGAAAAAGTAAAATCCCCCATTTACGACAACATGGAGGCCAAATTAAAAACACAATTCAGCAAAAATCCGGCATTGTACTGGATTGCTATTGGTAATACCGACTTTCTTTACAAAGCCAATGCTGATTACCGGAAATTACTCGACGAAAAAGGATATAAATATACTTATTTTGAATCGGAAGAGGGTCATATCTGGAAAAACTGGAGAATTTACCTGACTGCTTTTTCTCAAATGTTATTTAAATAAAATTGAAAAATCGCGATTTACACAAAAAGTATTGAATTTTATAGTACACATACCATACCTATAAGTACTTTATTTTAAATTAAAACACATCAATCACAAAAACTGATATTTGTGATTGATGTGTTTTAATATTTAAAAATGAAGTGCCGATTGTATAGCACTGTCAACATGCTAAATAGATAGTTTTCTCACACATTCTATACTTTAAGTTAAATCATTACTTTGGCAGATAAATAAAAGAAAAGGCTCTCTTCTCTCTTATTATTCAACGTATAAAAACATTTATTTATCGATAAATAATAAATATTTATCGAAATGTGTTTCATATTCATTTATTTTGACCTATCTTTGCCCACCGAAAAAAAGTTCATAAAATCTCAATTACATTACTAAAAATGAAAAATTATTTATTGGTATTTCTTTTAATGCTGCCACTTTTTGTGGCTGCCGAAAATGCTTCAACAAAATTTCAGGTAAGTGGACAAGCCATCGATTCTGTAACACAGGAAACTATGCCTTATGCAACTTGTTCGATAGTTCAGGCACACAATCAACAACAAATCGTAACCCGTTTTGCCAGCGACATTGATGGTAAATTCGTTGGCGAAATAAAAACGCCGGGAAATTATGTTTTAATTGTTTCATTTATAGGGAAACAGGCAGCACAGCGGAGTTTTACAATCGACACAAAAAACAATCATGTTCAGTTGGGAAAAGTTGGACTCTCCTCCAGCAAACAAGCATTAAAAGAATTAAATGTTGTAGCCATGCGGCCGCTTATAAAAGCAGATGTAGATAAAATAAGCTACGACACCGAACAGGATCCGGAATCAAAATCGTCCACCGTACTCGATATATTACGCAAAGTGCCGATGATTACAGTGGATGGGCAGGATAACATTCAGTTGAAAGGCTCCTCGAGTTTTAAGTTTTTTCTGAATGGAAAACCGACAAACATGTTCAACAACAATCCCGGATTGATTCTGAAAAGTATGCCTGCTAACATGGTGAAAAACATAGAAGTGATTACTCAACCCGGAGCAAAATATGACGCTGAAGGCGTGGGTGGCATCATCAACATTGTTACATTTCAACAAACTTCGACTCAGGGATATTCGGCCACTATCAGCACTCAGGCTTCATCGCTGGGCACCTTCGGAGGCGGTGTAAACCTTTCGTTACAAAAAGGCAAATTCAGTTTTTCGGGCAATTACAATTATAATTATAACAAACAATATCCAATAGTAACCTCTACCGACCGACACTCCTTTATTCCTGGAGCTCCATATGCATTTGGGACACAAGTGGCAACAGTAGAAAACACAACGCCAATGCAATTCGGAAGTGGACAGCTGAGTTATGAATTGGACACCATGAATCTGTTTACTTTTTCGTTCAACCGCAGATTTGGCCGACCCGAAAGCAATACCATTGCCAACACCGATAATTACGATGGAAACATGAACAAGCTCTTTTCCTATTCTCAAGTGAGTTCGCAAACCCAGAGCTGGGGTTCAACCGATTTTGGACTCGACTATCAACGATCGTTCAAAAAGAAAGGCGAAATATTAACCCTGTCATACAAACTGAGCAACACTCCCAATAATAGTAATTATGTGGCTAACAACATAATTAATTCGTTGTACATTACTCTGCCTCAGCCAGGTCTTACACAATGGAGCAAAAGCGATAACATTGCTTCGTCCAACGAACATACTTTCCAGGCCGACTATTCAAAACCATTGAAAAAAGGTCATACACTCGAAATAGGTGCCAAATACATTAATCGTCTCAACAACAGCGAAACAGACGAATCGTATAAATATTTTAATTTTTCTCAGGCTTTTCCTTACACTCCGTACATCGAAATGGATAGTATTTCAAATTTTGACAACGACCAGGACATTCTGGGAACTTATGCAAGTTATACAGCCAATGTAGGAAAATGGGGATTAAAAGGAGGATTGCGCTATGAGTACACCTGGCTTTCGGCCGAGTTTAGCGATGTAAATCAAAATTTTTCGACCGATTATGGCGCATTAGTTCCTTCGGCAATCATTAGCTATCGACTTTCGGATATGAAAAGCCTGAAACTTGGATACAACAAACGCATTCAACGTCCGAGCATTGGCTACCTGAATCCTTATGTTGATCGTCGCGACCCGAATTATATCAGTTACGGAAATCCAAATCTTGATCCCGAAAACAGTCACAACGTAACCTTCGGTTACAGCAGTTTTACTCCTAAATATAACATAAGCGCCGAACTGGCTTATACTTTCGTGAACAATGGCATTGAACAATATTCATTCATTCAGAATGGAAGTGTTGTGCAGGAAATTACTTACGGAAACATTGGTCACAACCAAATGCTGGGAATGAATATTTTTGGTAGCTACCGCGGTGTAAAGTGGCTCAATCTGTATGTAAACGGCAACCTGAACTATGTTAACATGGAAAGTAAGGCATACAATTTATCGAATGATGGTTTCACAGGCCGTATCTTCATGGGAGGTACCGTTACATTGCCTAAAGAGTTCAGAATCACAACCGGAGGTGGTGGAAACCTTCCACAAGTAAACCTGCAGGGAAGTCAATCGGCATTTTACTTCAGCTATATGGCGCTGTCGAAAGATTTCCTAAAAAAACGCTTAAACGTATCACTTAGTGGAATATACCTGCCAAAATCGCATATAATTATTACCACCAAAGGAATAAACAGTGTAACTGGTGGTACAACATTCGACCAACGTACCGATGTGCACCTTACAAAGTCGACCGAACTCAGACTTAACTTATCCTACAGAATCGGTAATATGAACACTAAGGTAAAGAAAACAAAGGCTACGATATCGAATGATGATCAGAAAGTAAAAGAGAACAGCAGCATGGGAGAATCTCCAATGTAATTGAAAAAATTACTTTTCTCTAAGAACAAACTTAACGAAAAAGAGCTGACTGATTCAAACTCAGTCAACTCTTTTTTTTGTGAAATATTCTACTATTGAAGAGCTGTATATATTTTGGGTAAAGACATCAGCTATCAGGATAATTTTTGGCTCAGCAGCTTTAACTGAACTCTTTTTCGGGCTAAATCAACTTCGATAACCTGTACTTTTACATACTGATGAAGTGATAGTACTTCGGCTGGATTGGAAATAAATTTATCGGACATATTGGAAATATGTATAAGTCCGTTTTCCTTGATGCCCACATCTACGAAAGCTCCAAAATTAGTGATATTGGTAACAATGCCCGGCAATTCCATACCTTGCCTTATGTCATTTATCGTTTTCACGCTGGCATCGAACTCAAACATTTTCACATCCTCGCGTGGATCGCGCCCCGGTTTTTCAAGTTCAAGTAAAATATCATTCAAAGTGTGTAATCCCACTTTATCATTTACATATTTTTGTTTCTCAATGGTTTGTATCAACGATTTATTGCGTATCAACTCATTCACTTTTGTGTTGATGTCTTTGGCAATCGTTTCAACAAGCTCGTAACTTTCGGGGTGCACAGCCGAATTGTCGAGCGGATTTTCGGCATTTGGGATGCGCAAAAATCCTGCACACTGTTCAAATGTTTTGACACCCATTTTAGGCACTTTCATCAATTGCTTGCGGTTCGAAAAAGCGCCGTTGACAGCTCTGTAATCCACAATATTCTGAGCAAGTTGTGGCCCAAGTCCCGAAATATAAGTAAGCAAGTGCTTGCTGGCTGTATTAAGGTTCACTCCTACCCTGTTCACTGCATTTTCAACTGTCTGATCGAGCGATTTTTTTAGCTGCGTTTGGTCTACATCGTGTTGATACTGACCTACTCCAATAGATTTTGGATCTATTTTTACAAGCTCAGCCAGCGGATCCATTAATCTTCGTCCAATCGATACTGCACCACGTACAGTCACATCATAATCGGGAAATTCTTCCCGGGCAATTTTCGAAGCCGAATAGATGGAAGCACCATTTTCGCTCACCACAAACACTTTTACTTCGTGATCGTAACGAATGTTTTGTATAAAATGCTCCGTTTCACGACTGGCGGTTCCATTGCCTATGGCTATAGCCTGTATGTTGTAAGCTTCTACCAGTTTCTGAATCTTACGCATGGCTTGCATCTGTTCGTTCTGAGGTGGATGCGGATAAATGGTTTCGTTGTGAACAAGATTTCCCTGTGCATCGAGGCACACCACTTTACAGCCGGTACGATAACCGGGATCTATTCCTAAGGTGCGTTGCTGTCCCAACGAAGGCGCCAGTAGCAATTGTTTCAGATTTTCGGCAAACACGCGAATGGCTTCAGTATCGGCTTTTTCTTTGCTTGCCGCTGCAAATTCTGTCTCAATACTTGGTTTAAGCAAACGTTTGTAGGCATGCTTCACAGCTTCGTACACAAAATCGGAAGATGCATTGTTCGATTTAACAAATATGCGCTCCAGCTTTTCGATACAATTATCGTCGTCAGGACTAATGTTAACCCGAAGGAAACCATCGGCCTCGGCACGACGTATGGCCAATAGCCGATGCGACGAACAACGACTCAGCTTTTCGTTCATATCGAAATAATCGCGGTATTTCTGCGCCTCTTCTTCCTTTCCTTTGATGATTTTCGAACTGATCACTGCCTCGTAACTAAAAATCTTACGTACAGCATTCCTGGCATTTTCGCTTTCGTTGATCCATTCGGCCATAATGTCCTTAGCACCATTCAGTGCATCTTCAGCACTTTCGACCTTATTTTTCACAAAGGGCTGAGCCATTGCTTGCAAATCGTTCGAATTTTGAGCCATTATCATTTTAGCCAAAGGCTCCAGTCCTTTCTCACGGGCTATTTCTGCCTTTGTCCGCCGTTTAACTTTATAGGGAAGGTAAATATCTTCGAGTTCCGTTGCATTCCAGCAATTTTCGATTCGCAGTTTCAGTGTGTCCGATAATTTTCCCTGTTCATCAATGGCGTTAAGAACTGTATGCTTCCGTTTTTCAAGTTCACACAGTTTATCGTATTGTTCTTTCGCATCGGCCAACTGCACTTCATCCATCGCATCGGTCATTTCCTTGCGATAACGACTTATAAAAGGAATGGTTGCGCCTTCGTTGAGCAACTGAATGGCATTTCGGATTTGTTTTTCTGTGAGCTGCAACGATGCAGCTATCATTTTTATAAAAAGCGTAAGATTTGAATCCATGAAGATTATAAATGTATTAATTCTTTTATCATTTGCAAAATGATAATTAAAACAAAAGGTTGATGAAAGCAAGAAAAACAAGCGCGTTTCTGAATAAAAAAAATCAGTGTAAGATTTTATATACCAACTCTTTCATAAGTTCGCCATCTTCCACCCCATTACTGTCGATCCCTTTGCCACGAGCATCGGTTTCGCGAATCCAGGTGATAATATTCATTGTTTTCCATGCACCGAAAGCTTTGGCTGCCTTCTCGTAGTCTTTCACAAAATATGGATTTATTTTGAGTTCGCTTGCCACAGCTCCCTGACTTTTATCGGGTAGATAATGGTACATCATCAAATTAGAAAAAAAACTGAAGAGTTGAGAAAGCACCATCACTTGTGGATTTGCTTTTTTGTTATCGGCAAAATAACGGACAATGCGATTGGCTTTTAATACATCCTTGTTGATAAGTGCCGATTGAAGTTCGAATACGTTAAAGTCCTTACTTATACCTATATTTTTCTCTACATGTTCGGGTGTAATCCGTTTCGAGTCGGCTGGTTTGGTGAGCAGGAGTTTGTCCATTTCGTTGGCCATCTTACTAAGGTCGTTCCCCAAAAATTCGGTCAACATACCAATGGCTTTCTCGTCGACAGTAACATTTTTATTTTTAGCATAATTGCTTATCCACGCCCCCATTTCGTAATCGCGCAGTTTTTGCGATTCGAACACAACACCGCTTTTAGCTATATCAAGTACCCATTTTTTTCGTTTGTCGGGAGTACCGTACTTGTAGCCCAGCACTAATATGGTGGTGGACGAAGGCTTACTAACATAATACTGAAGTGGATCCCAATCTTTTATCAACTGAGCTTCCTTCACAATCACTACCTGACAAGGCGACATCATGGGATAACGCTTAGCAGCATTCACTATGGTAGTCATATCGGTATCTTTACCGTAAACCACCGTCAGGTCGAACTCGCGCTGCCCTTCGTCGAGTACATTGTTCTGAATAAAGTCCGATATCTGATCAATATAATACGCTTCCTCTCCCATAAGTAAATAGACGGGAGAATACGCTTTCCGGCGCAGGTCGCTCATGATCATATCGTAGGATATGCCTTGCTTTGCCATGTGTGGTAGTTGTTTGGTTCATCGGTTTGTATGTGTATTAAGAACCGATGAACCAAGATAATATGTAAAAAGTAAAAATGTAGAGAAATCAAAATGCAGCCTTAACAAATCAGCATCAAAGCTTAATATTCCAAACTTCAATCACTATTCGAACCTCAGGTGCTTAATTGTTTTACTGTTGTGCATAATCGACGAAAGCGACTTTACACCAATTTTAATATGCTCTTCCACAAAGTTGGCAGTCACTTTCTTGTCGCTCTCGGCAGTTTTAATGCCGTCGGCCCTGAGTGGCATATCCGAAACCAACAATAAAGCACCTATAGAAATACCATTATGAAAAGCCACCGAAAACAACGTGGCAGTTTCCATATCTATGGCCATAGCACGGGTAGAACGCAGGTAATCCTTGAATTTCTCGTCGTGCTCCCACACCCTTCGGTTGGTGGTAAATACCGTACCAGTCCAATAATCTTTTCCAAAATCACGAATATTCGACGAAACAGCACGTTGAAGGCTAAAAGCAGGAAGTGCCGGAATTTCAGGTGGAAAATAGTCGTTCGAAGTACCTTCGCCGCGAATGGCTGCACTTGGCAAAATATAATCCCCGATATTATTCTTATCGCGCAAACCACCGCATTTTCCGAGAAAAAGAACAGCTTTAGGTTGAATGGCTGTAAGCACATCCATGATAAGGGCTGCATTGGGGCTTCCCATACCAAAATTGATGATTGTAATGCCTTCGGCCGAAGCATTGGGCATGGCGCCATCTTTTCCTAATACCGGAACTCCATACCATTCGGCAAAAAGTTCGACATAATTATTAAAGTTAGTCAGTAAAATATATTCGGTAAAATCCTCAATAGGCCTTTTCGTATAGCGCGGCAACCAGTTTTCAACAATTTCGAATTTAGTTTTCATATCTTGTAAATTTATATTCAGGAATTCGTATTTTCGCAATTCATAAGAATCGTGAAACAAAAATACTAAAAAATGTGGCAATTGAATCTACCGGCCTATAATTTTCGAATAATTAAAAAAAATGAGAAACCCTTTATATTCGACGATCTCCGAAAGAAATTTGTAGCGCTCACTCCCGAAGAATGGGTACGCCAGCATTTTATTCGCTTTCTTATTGAAGTGAAACATTATCCTGCCTCGCTCATTGCTATAGAAAAACAACTCGTTATCAACGGCTTGAAAAAACGTTGCGATGCAGTTGTGTACAACCGAAATGGCGAACCTTTGATAATCATCGAATTCAAAGCTGCAACGGTTTCCATCGCTCAGCAAACCTTCGATCAGGCAGCAGTGTACAATTCGAAACTCAAAGTAGATTATTTTATTATAAGTAATGGCCTGAAACATTACTGTTGTCGACTCGAAAAAGATGTACTTAAATACAACTTTTTGGACGACATTCCCAATTTCGATGCTTTATAAGCCAAAAAATAAGACCGAAAAACATTAATATTTGTTTTTTCATGCTTGTTTATTCATTTTTTCAGCCTGCTTTCAAGGTTTTTTCTCAAAATGTAACAGTTTTGTAACATCTACAATTTTGCTCACACATTATTAAATATCATATACTTACACTACATCATGAATGCTTCCAAATAAAAAGTTTGAGCAATTCAACAATTTTTAATAGAAAAAGCTTGGAAAATATGTTTTAAAACATGTATTTTTGCATCGTCATAAGGAAATAAATTATTATGACACGTTAACCCGAACAAAGAGAAGCCCTGAAGAAAAAATCACAGGAATTCCTTTGTTCTTTTTTTTGAAGGTTTTTAAAATTTGTTTTTGTTGGTATTTAAAGAAAAGTCAATTGCATCGAACTTAGATTTGCCGCAGAAGAAGCAAACATAAAAAAGATAAATTGACTTTGATTTAAGCCTTACGCCGGAACAGTATGAATAGTTAACAACTGCATCCAATGCGTCGGATGTTATTATTGGCGAAACTACAACAAGGTAAACGCGATAATAAGGAATTAGTTAAAAGAATAAATCGAAGAAGTTCACAACAAGCATCGATTTCATTCTTAAGAATATTTGAAGCCATAAAAAAAAGGCTTTAAAGGAAAAAAGTTTTTAAGTTATTAGGTATTAGGTTTTAGTTATTAGAAATTTAGGTATTAGGTGTTTTAGTATTAGATTTTAGGTATTAAATTAAAAAAGAAGAAGTTATGAAAAAGATTTTTGTATTAGCTATTATAGCATTGGCAACTGTAAGCAACAGTTTTGCATTGGATTTGAATGAGTATAAAGTGTTTTATAAATTAAACAACGAAAAGACTTTCACCTCATTGTCACGTTATTTGGGAACTTCAAGCGCCCAGGAAGAACAATTGAAATATATTTTTACAGAAACTGAACGCAAAATGAAAAGTGCAGTTGGAAACGAAAATGATGCCGCTGCTGAAAAGGCATTGTGGTTCAACCTCGGCAACGCAAAACACATTTTGACTGCTGATCAGTATAAAAAATACTTAGCAACTATCAACCTTTCGATTTACGTAAACAACACAGAATTTTACGCCGAAAAGTAATCAGTTTCTACCCATTATTAGCGGAAGTATAACATCAGGTTGTACTTCCGCTTTTTTATGTTCTATTCCCTGCTTGACCTCACGCGGCCCTGAACTTTTTTTCTTCATTAAAAATAATTTTCTACTTTTGTTGGATAATTCAGAATGAACATGAAAAAAATTCTATCTTATCCATTTTCAATACTTGCCTATCTTTGGTTTCTGTTTTTCATATGCTTTTTTCATCCCATTCAGTGGCTTTGCTTTAATTTGTTTGGCTACCAGTCACACAAAAAAAGTGTCGACATTATGAATTTCTTCTTAATCCGCACTTTGTACTTTATTTTTTCAGATTATAAAGTTGAAAATAAACAAGTCATTCCTAAAGGTAAGCCAATTATATTTGTTGCAAATCATCAGGGACTCTTCGATATTATTGGTTTGGCTTGGCTATTGCGTGAGTTTCATCCAAAATTCGTAAGTAAAATTGAATTAGGCAAAGGCATTCCAAGTGTGTCGTACAACCTGCAACATGGTGGCTCAGTGCTGATCGACAGAAAAGATCCGCGACAGGCATTGCCCGAACTAAAGAAAATGGGTGAATACATCGAAAACAATAGTCGATCGACAGTGATTTTTCCCGAAGGAACCCGCACCAGAAATGGGCAGCCAAAACCCTTTGCATCCAACGGATTAAAAATACTATGCAAATACGCCCCTGACGCCTGGGTTGTACCGGTAACTATCAATAATTCATGGAAAATTTTCAGGTATGGAAACTTCCCGCTCGGCATGGGAAACAAGTTAAGATTTACAGTTCATCCCCCGATCAAAGTAGCTGACTTCGATTTCAATGCTTTATTTGAGAAAACAGAACAAGATATTGTACTAGATATTGTCAACTAATTATTCAATAACCGTAAACGAAGATTAGGTAATATTCAAGTAATAAACAGTTTAATAATAAAACGTACAAAACTAAATACGATTTAAATTGTTTAGCCTCTATTTGGGCTTGCATTGAGAATTTCTTGCTAAGTCTTGCAGGATGCGATGTTTATGGAGTGACACAGGTTTATCAGAATATTGAAAAAATTAAGAAACTCAACTTGATATTCCAAATAATCTTGAGGTAGCATCAATTATTCCTATTGGATATAAGGAAAATGATGCAAAAATACTTCAGCAGAAAACTATAAATACTAAAAATAGAATACATTTCGAAAAAGGGTAATACCATTATATTTAACATAAAGTAGAAAAAGGGCAACAAAGAGAGGTTGTTATAATGAATTATTAAAAGATCAACCGTACACCCACCACTACTTATAAACAATAGACTTTTTTATATGAACTCAGAATTAATAAAACTATATATCCAAAAACTGGTCTTGCTCTCCGAAGAAGAGTGGAAGGTAGTGTCAACGTACATACTCTTTAAAACCGTACCAAAGGGAGATACTTTGCTCAGGCAAGGAGAGGTTTGCAAGTATATAGCTTTTTTGCTTTCGGGAACAGTGATTTATTATCAACTGACTGATAATGGAAAAGAAATTACTACTGATTTTGCTTTCGAAGGTGACTGGGTGACTGATAATCGGAGTAGAATAAGCCAAACACCATCACACCTGAATATCAAAGTCTTGGAAGATACACAAATAGCTTTTATCCGACAAAACGATCTCGAAACTTTGTTTGTAAAAGTACCTGCAATGGAAAGGGTTGCACGCTTATTGATTGAGCAGGCTTATGTAAAATTAGTGCAAACAAGTATCGATTTGCAGATTCTGTCTGCCGAAGAGCGTTACCTTAAACTTGTAATGGAATACCCACAAGCTTTTCAACGTCTTCCACTTTATCATATTGCCAACTTTTTGGGAATTGCACCAAAATCGCTCAGTAGAATCAGAAATAAAAAATAAGACTCCTATCATTTGGTAACAAATGCGGAGAAAATTCATCTTTTCAATCCCGAACTTTGCAACATAAAAAATTCAAAGTTTATAAAAATGAAAAAGAAAATCTTATTTATTGTATGTCTAGCTATTATCACTGTCGATATGAATGGACAAAGCGATACCTTGCAGTTGAAAGATGTAGCAAAATCGCATTCGAAAAGTTATGATGTAAAATCAGCCTTTGAGGTTGAAAGTTTGGTTCCTATGTTTTTATCCGGTGGTTACCATTTCGCAATTGGTTATCGGTACAAACGATTCAGAGTGCGACTGAGTGTTATTAATGGAGGAAGTTACGACGCAGAAACAGCCGGAGTAAACAATTCTTCAGCCGACTTTAAACGATTTTACAAAACTTCGCCGGGATTATTTCTGGGGTATAATCTATGGCGAAATCTTGAACTTTATACTTATTTAGAAGATCACACTTTCGAGATTGAGCAGGAAAGTACCGGAATCAGAAAAAATTTACATAGCACAGACACCGGATTAGGATTAAGTTATCAGTTTTTTATCGGTCGTTACTTTTATGTTCAACCCGGCATGCATGTTTATTTGAGAGCTAACAACACGGTCGACTTCGAAACCGCCAGCTATTCTATACCGAATGTCGATCTTTCGCCGGTTATTAGATTGGGAGTTCGGTTGTGGAGTCAGGATAAGTAATTTTAAACAAATGAAAGCACTAAAATTAATCAGTATAATGATATTGTCAGGTGTATTGTATTCTTGCGTCACCGAATTTCGCAACCAGAAACCTGAGAAATTCGAAACTAAAAGCGATATCTATAAAATTCTGTATTTTGCTTCGTTAGCCGGTAGTTCTCATAATTCTCAACCATGGAGAGTGGAAGTTACGGGCAATCGCCTTATCAATTTATATGCCGATACAACCCGTGAACTTTCGGTAGTAGATCCTCAACAAAGAGAATTATACATTTCTTTGGGTGCTTTCATTGAAAATTTGACTTTGGCTGCAGGAAGTTATGGTTATCAGACTGACATCAAACTAAATTCTGCTTATCCTAATAATAATCAGGTGGCAGAAATTACACTAAATAAATCGAAATCAACAAGTTATGATCTTAGTCTGATAGAAAAACGCAGGACATTGCGAACTCCATTCAAAACAAGCTCAATCAAAGAAAGCGATGTTAACCAAATTCTTGCTTTAGATCCCTTCAACATCCGTTTCTTCTCAGCTTCGTCGGGCGAAGGAAAATTAGTGGCACAAAAAACGATTGAAGCCTATACGCAACAAGCTTACAGCCAAGCTGCACAAACTGAGTTGGCAAAATGGATTCGCTTTTCGGATAAAGATGTAAAATAAAAGAAAGATGGTCTTACAACTGCCGGAATGCAAATTGAAGGATTGAGTGGTTTCTTTGTACGCCATTTTCTCAAACCCGAAGATTCTAAAAAAGAATCATTTGTAAATGGTGGAATTGAAAAAACAAGAAAACAAGCATTAGGTTGCGGTGGATGGTTGATCATTACCAGTAATGGCAATTCGGTAGCTGATTGGATTAATACGGGACGTTTGTACCAACATATCCATCTTCTATGTACCCAACAGAAAATAGGATTTCAACCTATGAATCAGATTGTGGAAGAAGAAAAGTTCAAAAAAGAAGTTATCAAACAGCTTAAAATCAATAAAGAATTCCAATTTGTGGTGCGTATAGGGTATGTTGATAGAATTCCTACTCCTGTTAGCCCACGCCGACCGATAGAAGATTTTACACGTTTCAATCAATAATATCACAATCTAACGAGAGAAACTGTTTTCAACCACATATTTCTATACTTGGGAGCTAAAAATAGGCATAAATTACTTACTTTTGCAACTGTACACAAAAAATAATCATTGTTATGAAGAAAATAATTAATACTCCAAATGCTCCGGCAGCAATTGGTCCTTACAGTCAGGCAGTAGAAGCAAACAATACACTTTACATATCAGGTCAACTACCTATCAATCCATCGGTTGGAAAAATTGAAGCTACCACTATGCCCGAACAAACCGAGCAGGTTTTCGCGAACATCAACGCCATACTTACCGAAGCTGGTTATACTTTTGCCGATGTTGTTAAATCTACAGTTTTCCTTTCGGACATTGCCGACTTTGCCGCTATGAATGAAGTGTACAAGAAATACTATCAAACCGAATGTCCGGCCCGCTCGGCATTTGCCGTAAAATCGCTACCAATGGGCGCTTTGGTTGAAATTGAAACAATAGCAGTAAAATAGTTTCGGGTTTCGAGTTTCGAGTTTCGGGTTGATTGAACGTTTCAGCAGTTCAACGCTTCAATTATTAAATTATTCATATTCAAAAAGTTTAATAGTTCAACGTCTCTACGATTAGCACATTGTCTCATTGGCACATTAGCATATTGACACATTAGCATATTGGCTTATTCGCACATTTTCAAAAATTCGCCAAAATATCAGCTAAATGTATCCCTTTTACCGGTAATTTGTGTTTGTTGATATAGCCATTAATATTCATAAGGCACGAGGCTTCCGTACTTACAATATATTCAGCGCCGGTTTCAATGGCGTTGCGTATCTTGTTTTGGGTCATTGCCGAAGATATAGCTGCATTTTTCACGGCAAAAGTTCCACCAAATCCGCAGCAGGTATCACTTTCGTTCATTTCAATCAACTCGAGTCCAGCCACTTTGGATAACAATTTTCGGGGTTCCTCTTTTATTCCGTATTCACGCAGCGCTGCACACGAATCGTGAAAAGTAACTTTGTGAGGAAATGCAGCGCCAAAATCTTCAATTTTCAGTACATTGACAAGGAAATCGGACAATTCAAAAATATTGTCTCTGATTTTATTGTATTTTTCCATTAATTCAGGCCTATCTTTCAATACTTTATGATAATGATGAATTATAAAGCCCGAACATGATCCCGAAGGCGAAACCACAGGCATATCAGCATCAAAATCAGTCAGGAACTTTTCGGCAAAAGCGGCTGTTTCTTTCCAGTAGCCACTATTGAAAGCAGGCTGCCCACAGCAGGTTTGTTCGGGATTATAATGCACTTTGCATCCGGCTTTCTCAAGCAACTTTATAACATTGAACCCCGTTTCGGGATATAACTGATCGATATAGCAGGGAATAAAGAGTTGAACGTCCATAAAAATCTTTTAAAGTTGTTTTAGCTTATTTTGTAAGCTTTTTAGATACAGAATTAAACATTAATACCAAAAATCGACATAAACAGGTAAATGATCGGCAAAACCATCCTGATACTTCATACCTGTATAAGTTCTGAAAGGTTGTTTTCCAAGGTATTTTTCATCATCGACAAGTAGAAAATCAGCATTAAAAACATGTGCATCAGATGGAAGCGTATAAATGCTGCTGGCTGGATTCAACAGATTTCCCGATACGATAATCTGATCCAATGCTCCCCATTCACCTTCGTGCTTGTGCGAACCTTGTCCCGAAATGTGTATCGGAAACATTAAGTTATACAATTCATTTGCTGATCTGTTTTCGTCCGGCGAAAGCGCTTTTAATACTCCATGCATACTTTCGTTGGTAGGATAATCGTTAAAATCGCCCATAATTACAATGTTAGCATTTACGCTTTGCTTGAAAATACTATCCACTTTCGATCTCAAAACAGAAGCAACAAACATTCGCCGATCCTCCGATTCGAGTTCGCCACCCAACCTTGAAGGAAAATGGCACACAAAGCAATGCAAGGTATCGCCCGAAGGAACAATGCCCGAAACATACAAAATATCTCTGGTTTTACTTTGCGGCGCATTTGGAAAGTCAATCCGAATAGCCTTATTATGAATAGGTTTAAACACATCAGGCTGATACATTAACGCCACATCCACTCCACGCGCATCGGGCGATTCGTGATGAACAAACTTATAACGCAGATTTTTCAAGCCCGAATAATGCGTTAAATCCCACATGCACTTTTCGCTTTCTACTTCGCACAAACCCACAATGGCCGGCGCTTCCCAGCCACCTATAGCAGCAATTACCCTGGAAATGTTGGCTTGCTTCTTTTTGTATTTGACATTATTCCAGGCTCTTAAACCTCCAGGCAGGTATTCTTCATCCATAGTGAGCGAATCGTCGACACAATCGAAAAGATTTTCTACATTGTAACT
Organism: uncultured Paludibacter sp.; assembly: GCA_963678465.1. Lineage (GTDB taxonomy): Bacteria > Bacteroidota > Bacteroidia > Bacteroidales > Paludibacteraceae > Paludibacter. The sequence continues at coordinate 480,653 of OY782858.1, read as the reverse complement.
CACAATTTTGAAACAACGTTTCTCGAACGACTGAGCCGACAATGCAAAAACAGCAAAAGAAACTACGATCAGTGTATTGAGCTTTTTCACTTTACAGAGTTTGAACATTTGACAATGTGCAAAGGTAAAAATATTTGATTCAATTTGTACTTTTGAGTATCGATAATTTTCAGGATTGGATACAAATGAATTGAAAGAAGTTGAAAAAATGAACATTTACACAAAGAATCTCTCTAAAAAACAAATATTTATAAGCTTTGCTATAGTTTATTCGTTGATATTTAACTAATTTTACAACCGAAAAAATCAGAAAATAACTTTTTATCTAGTCTAATGAATTTGAATAAAAGAATATTGCTTTCGCTTGCTCTGCTACTTTCCCTGCCTGTAATAGCCCAGTTCAAAATAAACGAAATAATGACCAATAATGTGTCGGCCGTATGGGACAATGCATATAATTATTCCATGTGGGTCGAACTCTACAATACAAATACAACCACGTCATACAATCAATCGGCATTTTACTTCACAGATGATTTATCGCAACCGAGAAAATGGAATCCTGCATACAAATTGGTAAGTCCGAATGGATTTAGTGTGCTGTGGTTCGAAAGAGGCGAACGTTCCGAACATGCTAATTTTAAACTCGAAGGCGAAGGCGGCAGACTTTACCTGCTAAATTCCTCTGCGGTCGTGATTGATAGTGTTGCGTATCCAAAACAATACAGGAATATCTCCTACGGAAGAATCACAAACGGCTCCAATAGCTGGGTGTATTTCGAGCAGTTCAGCGCCGGAAGTTCAAACAACGGAAAAAGCTGGTCGTTCCAACGATGTGAAATCCCGGTGTTTAATGTGGCCGGAGGTTTTTATGCTTCAACTCAGAATTTAACTTTTGCAACTCCCGCAGCAGGCGATACGATCTATTACACCCGAAACAATGCTGAGCCGACCCGCAATAATGCAATACGTTACACACCAGGCACGTCCATTACTGTGAATTCCAGCACTGCCATCAGAGCCAAAACTTTTAATAAGAATAAATTATCGAGCGACATTGCTACTGCCACTTTTTTCATCAACGAACGGAATTTCAGTCTGCCGGTGGTTTCTATAGTCACCGAACAAGCTAATTTAACTGACAACACCATAGGGATTTATACAACAGGAACAAACGGACTTGTGGGAAATGGATCAAATACGCCCGTCAACTGGAATCAGGACTGGGATCGCCCTGCTAATTTCGAGCTTTTCGACAAAACAAAAACCAGCCGTTTAAATCAGGAACTGGACATTAGCATTACAGGCGGATGGTCGCGCGGCAATAACCAGAAATCTTTAAAAATTTCGCCGCGCAACAAGTTTGGCGACAATGAATTGAGATATGATATTTTTGCGGCTTCAAAACCCAACCACAAATACAAGGACATTCAGTTGCGCAACTCGGGGAACGATTTTTTCTATTCAATGATGCGCGATGGCTATATGCAAACGCTCGTCATGAACCGTATGAATATCGATGGTATTGCTTACCAACCTGCCGTTTGTTTCATGAATGGAACTTATTACGGTATTCAGAACCTGAGAGAACGAAGCAGTAAAGACTATATCTATTCGAATTATGGATTAGGCGAGGACGACATAGTGCTACTCGAAACATGGGAGATTCCTTACGATGCAAATTACACGCCTTTGAGTAATTATATATCAACCAACGATATAAAACAGACTGCTGTGTATAACAAAGTAGCCGAAATGATGGACATCGACAATTTTATGAGCTATATGATTTCGCAGATATTTTTTGCAAATACCGACTGGCCACACAATAACGTGAAAATTTGGAAAAAGAAAGATGGCGGTAAATGGCGTTGGATTTTATACGATACCGACTTTGGATATAACCTTTATGGCACTAATTATAATCACAATAGCCTGAGTTGGGCGCTTGGTGAAATGTCGGGAACCGACCCATCTAATAACCCATGGTCCACTTTATTACTTCGAAAATTAACAACGAATGAAACTTTCCGTAAGAATTTCATCGATAGGTTTTGTATTCAGTTGTCTTCCACTTTCGAATACAACCGTTCGACTAAAATACTCGATAGCCTGGCAGCAAACATCAGCAGCGAAATAAGTTACCACAAATCGAAATGGCCATCTTACAGAGCTTTCAATGACGATATAACCGAAATGAAAACCTTTGCGCTGAACCGTCCATCTTATATGCTCGATTTTATCAGCAGCAGGTTTCTGAATGGCGTAGGCAATGAAACAGTAAATATCAGCTCGAACAATGAGAAGGCAAGTTATACTTTTAATAATGAGAAAATTGTAGATCCAGGTATTCAACTAAGATATTTTAAAAATCAGCCATTTTCGCTCAAAGCAAACGCAGTAGCCGGATATAAATTCAAACACTGGGAAATTGGCGGAAACACTTCCGGTGCAACAACACTGATAGCCAACAACAGCAACTGGAAATACTTTGATGGAAACGATATGCCCGCTTCGAACTGGTCATCGGGTGCTTATAACGACGAAGGCTGGAAAAACGGCAATGCGCCTTTAGGCTATAATAGTTCAAATTCAGGCATAACCACCACCATCAGCTATGGAGCCAATGCTTCGAACAAATACACGACTGCCTATTTTCGTAAAACTATTAACATAACCAATTTAAGTTCAAAAAACAGTTTCACGGTTTCAACCTTAGCCGACGATGGTATTGTGCTTTATGTAAACGGCACGGAAGTGGGGCGCGACAATATGCCTAACGGAACCATAAGTTTCCCGACGGTGGCCACAACTTATAATAACGGCGTCACAGCCAGTTTCAATGTACCTAAGGAATTACTTGTAGAAGGAAATAATGTGATTGCTGCTGAAGTACATCAAAATTCGGTATCAAGTTCCGATTTGATTTTCAACCTGCAAATGAGTTGTACCGAATCAACAAATATACAAACTGAAACGAATGAAATATACACAGGCACACTAACCACCGGATTGATTATTAAAGCTATATACGAACAATCTGTTTTCGAAGATCCCGACAAAGATTTAAGCGTATTTATAAATGAAGTGGTGTCGAGCAACAACACGATAGCCGATGAATTTGGCGACAAAGATGATTTTATCGAAATATATAACGCCGGCGAAACTGATGTGAATATTGCGGGCTGGTATATTTCCGACATTCCATCAAGTCCTGCTGCCTTCCAAATACCGGCTACAGATTTGACAAAAACATTAATTCCTGCTAAAAACCGACTTGTGCTTTGGGCCGATGACGAACCTGCTCAGGGCGTACTTCATTTAGGATTTAAGCTTAGTAAAGATGGAGAATCGCTGACCTTATCGAAACAAAATTACCTTGGTGCAATGGTTGTTGTCGATCAGGTTTCGGTACCATTTTTAGAGCAAAACCTGAGCTATTCCCGTATTCCTGATGGTGGCGAAACCTGGAAAATAGTGCATCCTACTTACAATTTGGCCAATATCGATTTTACATCAACCGACAATCATTATGCATCAGCAAGGCTTTACCCAACTTTGGTTAGCACTAATTTGACAATAGAAAATGCTGTCGGTCAGCAAATCAGGATATTCGATTTGACAGGAAAGTTATTGAACCAACAGCTTTGTGTCAACGAGAAAGAAGTGATAGAACTTGGTAGTTTCCAAAAAGGTATTTACATCATTAGCATTGGTACTGAGAATTACAAAATCATTAAACTGTAGTAATTACTCTCCGTAAAAAAACAGGGCGAACCGATTGATAATCAGTTCGCCCTGTTTTATAAGTTTCACTTCAGTTTAATTCAACTTGGCATCCAAATTGCGTTTGATGGCTGCCAGAAAATCCTGGGTATTCAGATAATCACCGGCTTTTATATTTTCGCCATGCACTAAAATGGCCAGGTCTTTTGTCATTTCACCTGCTTCAACAGTTTCGACACAAACTTCTTCGAGCTTGTGGCAGAAATGAATCAAAGCATCGTTTCCATCCAGCTTGCCACGATGTTCCAAACCACGTGTCCAGGCAAAAATTGAAGCAATCGGATTTGTAGAAGTTTCCCTGCCCTGCTGATGCTGGCGATAGTGACGGGTAACAGTGCCGTGTGCAGCTTCTGCTTCCACAGTTTTGCCATCGGGCGTGACAAGTACCGACGACATCAAGCCAAGCGAACCGAAACCCTGAGCTACAGTATCGGACTGAACATCTCCATCATAGTTTTTACAAGCCCAAACAAAGCCACCATTCCATTTCATCGCCGAAGCTACCATATCGTCAATCAGTCTGTGCTCATACACAATACCGGCTGCCTCAAACTTGGCTTTAAATTCCTTTTCGTAAACTTCCTGAAATATATCTTTGAAACGTCCATCGTAAGCTTTCAGAATTGTATTCTTTGTCGACATATACAATGGCCATTTTTTCTCCAGCGCTACCTGAAACGATGATTGCGCAAAACCGTAAATCGATTCGTCGGTATTATACATACTCAACGCTACGCCATCGCCTTTGAAATCGTAAACTTCCCATTCCTGAGTTTCGCCGGCCTCGTTTGTAAAAGTCATTTTAAGCTTGCCTTTACCCTTAATCACCACATCGGTAGCTTTGTACTGATCGCCAAAAGCATGACGACCAATAACGATAGGTTTTGTCCAACCGGGAACCAAACGTGGCACATTCGAACAGATGATCGGTTCACGGAAAACAGTACCTCCAATGATGTTCCGCAACGTTCCGTTGGGCGATTTCCACATTTTTTTGAGTCCGAACTCTTCTACCCTGGCTTCATCAGGAGTGATGGTGGCACATTTAATACCTACATTGTACTTGTTGATGGCATTGGCAGCTTCAACAGTTACTTCATCATTCGTAGCATCACGGTTTTCGATGCCCAAATCATAATACTTTATCTCCAAATCGAGATAAGGAAGAATCAATTGTTCTTTGATAAACGACCAAATGATGCGGGTCATTTCATCTCCGTCGAGTTCTACAACGGGGTTTTGTACTTTTATTTTGTTCATATATGAAATGTCGGAGGTCGAAAGTCAAAGGTCTAATGTCTAATGTCGAAAGACGATGACGAAGGTCTAAAGACAAAATTCTAAGATTTTGAACCTGAATTATTGTTGTATTTGTTTAAATATTCAATTAGCTTTTGAATAGATGATGAAATTAATATTGTTTTATTTCTAAGAGTTATAGAAGCCTCAACAGAGCAGTATTGTAAATCTTCGCAGAGGAATAACATACTTCTTACTTCTCCGCAACTGGCTTTTGAAATTTTCAGGTATCTGATAAATAATGAATCAGAACCAGATTCAGAGCCTTCAGCTATATTGTTCATTATTGATACCGCCGCTCTTTGTAATTGATCTTTAAAACCAAAGTCCTTACATTTAGAAATCATCTTATAAGTATCATTCACTAATAAGCGAGCATCTTGCCAAACCCTCAACTCTTCAAAATTTCTCATTCTTTTTAATTCACAAAAAGTAAGAAGTCTAAAGTCAAAAATTCTTTATGATTAGTCTTTAATCTTTTGACTTTAGACTTTTGTCTTTTGACTTTAGACTTTAATATTACCTCTTATTCAACGGAACAAAAGGTTTTTTATCGCCCACATTCTTGTAAGCCGGACGAATAATACGTTTGCTTGCAAAGTTAAGCTCTTCGATGCGATGTGCTGTCCAGCCGGTGATACGCGACATGGCAAACAGTGGGGTATAAACTTCGGTAGGTAAACCCATTGCTTCGTACACAAATCCTGAATAGAAGTCGACATTGGTACAAACCTGTTTGTTGATATCAGAACCTTTGAAAGTCATAAATGCATTCACTGCACGTTGGTCCAGAAGTTCGAGGAAGGCAAATTCTTTCTGCAATCCTTTTTCTTCGGCCAGCGAGCGTGCCAACTCTTTCAGCAGCAAAGCACGTGGATCGGAAACCGTATACACTGCATGACCAATACCATAGATCAAACCTGTTTTGTTGTAGGCTTCCTTGTTCAGCATCTTTTTGAGATAAAGGTCAATTTCTTTCACATCATCCCATTTCTTAATAGCTGTCTTCAGGTGTTCGAACATTTGGATTACCTTGATATTAGCTCCACCGTGCAAAGGACCTTTGAGCGATCCAATACCAGCAGCGATAGCAGAATAAGTATCGGTAAGCGTAGAACTTACAACACGTACCGAGAAGGTAGAGTTGTTACCACCACCGTGTTCGGCATGTAGTATCAAACACAAATCGAGTAATTTCACATCCAGTTCGGTGTACTTACCGGGGCCTTTCATCATAAACAAGAAATTTTCGGCTATCGAAGCACCTTCTTTAGGGTGACGGATATGCAACGAACGTCCCTGCTGGCTGTGGCGCATTATATTATATGCATAAGCAATAATTGTAGGGAATTTTGAAATAAGTTCGATGGACTGGCGAATAAGATTGTCGCGCGAAATATCATCGGCATTGTTATCGAAAGTGTACATTTCGAGCACCGAGCGAGCGAGAATATTCATGATATCCTGACCCTCTAAGTCGATAATATTCATTTTCATTTTTTGTTCCAACGCCATCGAATCGTTCAGTATTGTAGAGAAAGTTCTGAGTTCTTCGGCATCAGGCAAATATCCCGAAAGCAGCAGGAAAGCTGTTTCCTCGAAGCCGAGACGATCTTCTTTTATCAGGCCATGTACCAGATCTTCCACATCGATACCTCTGTAAAACAGTTTACCGGGAATCGCTTTTGTTCCTCCTTCCGGCAAACGTTCGTAACCTACCACATCACCTACTTTTGTTAACCCAGCGACAACCCCTGTATGATCCTCATTGCGCAGTCCACGTTTTACATTCAACTGGGTGAATAATTCTTTGTCAATCCTACTTGTCGATTTTATTGTTTCCGATAATTTATAAATCAGAAAATCTTTTTCATTTGCCATAATTTCATTTACTATTTTTATTGTTTACGATTCAAGATTGAAAAATCTGTTTTATTTTAATCCATTCAACGCACTGCCGGCCTTAAACCATTCAATTTGCGCACTATTATAAGTATGAAGAGCTTCAAATTGTTCACTGGTACCATCAGAATGTTGGAGCTGAATGATTAAATTTTTTCCGGGAGCAAATGTAGTCAGCCCGAGAACGCTTATTTTATCATCCTCGCGTACTTTGTCATAATCACCTTTATCCGCAAAAGTCAGCGCCAACATTCCCTGTTTTTTCAGATTTGTTTCGTGAATTCGGGCAAATGATTTTACAAGGATAGCTTTTACATTAAGGAATCGGGGTTCCATAGCTGCATGTTCGCGACTCGAACCTTCACCATAATTCTCTTCAGCCACCACTACCGAACCTATGCCTTGCGCCTTGTATTTGCGCGCCAGTGCCGGTACAGCCAGGTATTCGCCTGTTTCCGGATCGAGTACTGCATTTGTTTTGTCAGTAAAAGCATTTACAGCGCCTATCAGCATATTGTCGGATATATTATCTAAATGTCCACGGAAGCGCAACCAGGGGCCTGCCATCGAAATATGATCGGTTGTACATTTTCCCTTTGCTTTAAGCAACAAAGGCTGATTGATATAATCTTTTCCATCCCAGGCTTTAAACGGCTCCAATATCTGAAGCCGTTTTGAATCAGGGCTGATTTTTACCTCTACGGCGCTGCCGTCAGCCAAAGGCGCTATATAACCGGCATCTTTCACATCGAAACCAAGCAGCGGGAGTTCATAGCCTTTGGGTTCGGACAATTTTACTTTTTCGCCTTTTTCGTTGATAAGCGTGTCTTTTACCGGATTGAAACAAAGATCTCCGGCGATTGTAAGTGCCGCCACAATTTCGGGGGAACTTATAAAAGTATGTGTATTCGGATTGCCATCGTTGCGTTTGGCAAAATTACGGTTGAACGAAGTAATGATAGAATTCGGACGATCCGGGATTTCCTGTTCCCGTTTCCACTGACCGATACAAGGTCCGCAGGCATTGGCCATCACCACTGCTCCCACCGACTCAAATTCGCCCAACACGCCATCACGTTCGGCAGTGTAACGCACCTGTTCCGAACCCGGATTTATAATAAACTGCGCCTCTACTTTCAGTCCGGCTTCCTTTGCTTTTTTCACTACCGAAGCAGCACGCGTCAGGTCTTCGTAGGATGAGTTGGTACAGGAACCGATAAGTCCGGCTTCCATTTTCTGAGGATAAGCTTTTTCTTTCACTACCTGAGCAAATTCAGATAAAGTATAAGCAGCATCGGGGGTGAAAGGACCGTTGATATAAGGTTCGAGTTCACTCAGGTTGATCTCGATAAGTCTGTCGTAATATTTTTCTGGCTGAGCCACTACTTCGGCATCGGGTTGAAGGTGAGCAATATTCTTAAGCGCCAGGGCGGCTACTTCGGCACGACCGGTAGCTTCAAGGTAAGCAGCTGATTTTTCGTCGAATGGAAAAATAGAAGTAGTTGCACCCACTTCGGCGCCCATATTACAAATGGTTCCTTTTCCTGTAGCTGAAATTGAGTTTGTTCCTTCACCGAAATATTCAATCACGGCATTGGTTCCTCCTTTTACAGTGAGAATTCCGGCCAACTTCAGAATTACATCTTTAGGCGAAGCCCATCCCGAAAGCTGACCCGTAAGTTTCACACCGATCAGTTTTGGCATTTTAAGTTCCCAGGGCATTCCGGCCATTACGTCAACGGCATCGGCACCACCCACGCCAATGGCGATCATTCCCAAACCTCCGGCATTCACGGTATGTGAATCAGTTCCTACCATCATACCTCCGGGAAATGCATAGTTCTCGAGCACTACCTGATGAATAATACCTGCACCGGGCTTCCAGAATCCAATGCCAAATTTATTGGAAACAGCGCTCAGAAAGTCGTACACCTCGCGGTTGGTATCGTTGGCAGTAGACAAGTCAACGCTTGCCGATATGTGCGCCTGAATCAGGTGATCGCAATGCACTGTAGAAGGAACAGCTACCGTTTTACGTCCGGAATTCATCAACTGCAACAAAGCCATTTGAGCGGTTGCATCCTGCATTGCTACGCGGTCGGGCGAGAAGTTCACATAATCCACAGCACGCTCATAATCTTTAAGCACTTCACTTTTAACCAAATGAGTATAGAGTATTTTCTCTGTCAGTGTAAGCGGACGTTGTAACTTGCTTTTAATCTCTTCAATTTTTTCGGGGAGCGCAGCGTATACCTGCTGAATCATTTCTATGTCGAAAACCATTTTTCTGTAATTTTATTCAATTTGTAATTATTTCACCAACAAATATAATAAAAAATAAATACTTTAAAAGTTTTATTCTTTATTCGTTCTTATCTTAACAATAAGAATTGTAAAAATGTTTATTCACAAAAATAAAAAACAGAAAGCAGTTGAACAAGACTTCGTACAAGCAGGTCTGTGTTTTCTTACATTTGGTTATAATGGCAAAAAAACACACATTTCAAATATCACTTTTATTGCATTATAAGTATATAGTAATATTTGTTGATATGTTTGTTAGACTGATTTCAATAGATTAATTTCAACAAAACAGACCTCTATCCCTAACCCTTTCTCCCAAGGAGAAAGGGGACAGAGCAGTTGATTCCATGAGATTCGTTCCATTTCTCTCACTCGTTAAGTCCCTCTCCTTGGGAGAGGGAACCAACGGTCAACGACCGAAGGGAGTTAATTAGGGAGAGGTCGAGATGAAGAAACATATCAATAAATAATTTCAACTACTTATATACACAAAACATGCAAATCAGAGGTTGAAAATAATTCTATTTTACTTACAGTAAATCATTTCCCGTTGGGAATGTATATCAATAGAAAATAGATATCACCACAAATCAGTTCCCCGTAGGGGATAAACAAATACAAAACATTAATGTCCGTTCGACTGAGATTTCGGACTATTTTCAACTCCTGATTTAAACAAAGCACTCAAAGTAAAAAACTTATACGTTGATTACTTTGAGTGCTTTGTTCGTTCAGAATATTTTTCTTCGGCAAAAGATAGAATTTATTCTTCTAAAAACAATGTAAATTTCATTGATGATGTCTATCGTATATTTTAAGAGCTTCGGGACTGACACCAACAGAATTGCTTATTTTTTCAACGAAATCCATGTAAGCTTGTGCCAAATGGTTTCGAGCGGACCCTGACGATGATGATTCATCCAATAGGTACTAAAGATGCCCTGTAAAACGGCCAATACCACACCAATGAAAAGGCAGTAGGTAGCTCCGGTGTATTTATAGAGACCAAGGCCGAAACCATAGTAGATAAATGACCCGATAATGGATTGCATTATATAATTCGACATACTCATGCGCCCGAAGGGCGACAGCACATCGAGGGTTTTATGCAATGCGCGGCTCTGATACAACAAAGTAAAGCCCGAAACCAACACAAACATAAAAGCCATATTCGACCAGCTGCGCACAATTAATTCCAGCGGACGATGAATGGCTACACTACTCACCCACTCCGTTACATTGCTTTTGAGGATAAAAAGCGGAATAAACAACAGGGCGGCAACAAGAAGCGTTCTCAACCAGAACTTTGAGTTTTCGGGAGAATTTATAAATAAAGCTTTACGACCGGCCAGCATACCCAGCATAAACAAGGATGCGGTTTGGAAAACGCGTCCGGCCTCCCAGGTCCAGAGCAATACAGCCACTTTACCATTCATCAGATTACCGATCCAGGTATCTACAATTGAATCACCCTGAATGTATTCGCCCATTTTACCGAAGAGCGCCCACGATGTCGGATCGGTCATTTGCATTTCAGGATGCTGTAGACCCCTGATGACGTTGAACCATTCGTAGGGCTGTAACATCAATAGCATTGCAATAATAAAAACAGTTTTATTGTTCAGTTTGGCCACCGGAATAAGCACAAAACCGATAATGGCATAAATGGTAAGTATATCGCCCTGATAAAAAGCCGAATTGATCAGCCCGAAACCAAGTAAGAGCAACAATCGCCAGGCAAACCGCAGGCGGAAATCTTTGCCTTTTTTGGCCTGATTATCATTTTGGATAAAGAAAGTAAGTCCGAAAAGCAAAGCGAAAATGGCATAGGATTTTCCTCCGAAAAGGAAAAACAGCGTATCCCAAATACCCTGATCAATGGGCTTCAGCCAGGCCGGAAGTCCTTCGGGCGTGAAATAATAATCGAAATGCTCAATATTGTGCAAAAGCATAATAGATACAATGGCGAAACCGCGCAATGCATCAACCACATGAAGGCGGGAAGATTCTGACATAGTATTTTTTTTGACAAAGATAAAAATAAAAAAATACAATCAAATAATTTGCCCTCCGAAAAGTAACTTAACCAATCATAATGCCCGTCATCGACAACGAACCCATTACAATTTTATCATTAAAAAAGCTTACCTTATCGGCTTTGGTTTGTAAGCCAAGAGCATACAACAAAGGTATATAATGTTCTGCCGTAGGTATGGCTTGCTGAAAAGCAGCGCCCTGATGTTGAAAATCGATGATGGACTGATGATTGCCATCCAGAATAGCCGTATTTACTTTATCCCGTACTTCCAATGCCCAGTCGTAGCTTGCATTTTCATCCTGCCAGTTCACCCGGCGCAGGTTGTGCACTATATTTCCGCTTCCAACAATCAACACCCCACGCGAACGCAGAAAAGCAAGTTCCTTAGCCAATGCATAATGATATTCAGGTTGCTGAAAATGATCGATACTCAACTGAAGCATTGGAATATCGGCTTTAGGATAAATATGTCTCATCACGCTCCAGGCGCCATGATCGAAACCCCACTCCGAACGATCAAGACCTATATCGGTTGTTGCATTCTCCCTGATTTCAGTTGCAAGTTCGGGCATTCCGGCTGTCGGATACTGCACTTCGAAAAGCTCTCGCGGAAAACCTCCGAAATCGTGAATCGTTCGGGGATTAGGCATGGCAGTGAGGTAAGTACCACGCGTTTCCCAATGCGCCGAAACACAAAGAATGGCTTGCGGCCGGGGAAGGGATGCGCCTAATTGTTGCCATGTCTGCGAAAACTCATTGTCCTCTATGGCATTCATCGGACTACCATGACCTACAAAAAGAACAGGCATCAAAGGAGAAGGACTCAATTCGTTTTTATGAAGTAAATTCATTGTTGAAACGATTTTTTGATTTACAATTTACTTATTTACAATTAAGATATTTACAATTGAACTATTTACAATTTACAATTGAAGAGAAAAACAGCCATTACTACATTATTGTTGTTGAAACGCTTTTACTATTTACAATTTAATCATTTACAATTTACAATTGAAATCCGAAGCCTACGAACTACCTTTCAACCCCTGATTCACTTAATGAATTATCAATTGACAATTATGAATTATCAATTATCAATTGTCAATTGTCAATTATCAATTGTCAATTATCAATTGTTAATTATCAATTAGTCCGGTTCATAGATCATTTTACGGGTCATTCCACCATCGATGGTGAGGTTGGTGGCTGTAATAAAATCATTTTCGGGCGAGGTAAGGAACAAACAAGCCCGGGCAATATCTTCGGGGCGACCTACCCTACCCGAGAAATGCTGTCGGTGATCGATATCCCGCAATGTTGCCTCAGCCGAAGTTTCTATCCATCCGGGACTAATACTGTTCACGCTGATTTTATACCCGGCAAAGGAAGCAGCCAGAGCATGCGTAAGCGCCAGAATGCCTCCTTTCGATGCTGCATAAGCCTCGCTGTGAGGTTCGGACATAAAGGCACGCGTCGAAGCAATGTTCACAATAGCGCCTCCGTTGTCCTTCATATGGCGGGCAGCTTCGCGCGAAAGCAAAAACATGGAGCGAAGATTTGTATTTAAAATCTCATCCCATTCGTCCACGCTTAATTCAAAAGGCGATTTCCAACGGGATATCCCGGCATTGTTGATAACGATATCGATACGATTGTAGAGCCCGATTACAGTCTTTATCAGCAAAACAATATCTTCGGGCACGCTTACATCCGCTTTTATAAATATTGTGTCGTAACCATCCAAAATAATTTCAGTTTCGGTTACACGTCCTGTACTTTCGTTTTTATCCACCAAAATAACTGTTGCAGCTTTTTCGGCATAAGCGCGGGCAATACTTTTTCCAATACCGCTTCCCGCTCCCGTCACTATTACAATTTTCGATTTCAACAACATATTCTACAGTATTTATGCTTCCCTCACTCCTGCGATCAACCAAAAAACCATTTGTGCAGCTCTCCGTAATGTTTTTTATACATTTTAAAGCTGTCCTCGAGGATTTTTAAAGCAGTTTCTTTGTCGAAGAATTCCTCCACCACCACTGTTTTGTTTTCAAGTTTTGTATAGTCTTCGAAAAAGCTCATGATTTCGGCAGTCATGTGCTGTGGCAATTCCGAAATATCATTAAAGTGGTTCACACTGGGGTCGCCCGCAGCAACAGCAATGATTTTATCATCCGCCTCACCGTTGTCGAGCATTCGCATCACCCCTATCACCTTGGCTTCGACGATGCACAAAGGCACCACTTCTATCTGCGACAGAATAAGAATATCGAGCGGATCGTGATCGTCGCAATAACTCTGCGGGATAAAGCCATAATTGTGGGGATAATACATCGACGAATACAACACCCTATCCAGCTTCAGCAATCCGCTTTCCTTATCCAACTCATATTTTGCCCTGTTTCCTTTGGGTATTTCTATAATTCCCTTTACTACATCCGGTTGACCAGTCACCGGAACTACCTGATGCCATGGATTAAAATTATTTCGCATCTAAATTTATTTAGTTTTTTATTTAATTAATTTAACTTGAACCACATTAGGCTTCAATGAATAATTGATAATTAATAATTAACAATTAATTATGCATTGAAGGCTTTTGTGTCTATTGTGGTTTAAATAATTATTTGTTCGGCATGCGCATTTGTTTTTACCTCCTTAGGCAAAATTACACGCTCAATCACCCCTTTTTCATCAATAATAAAAGTGGTACGAAACATGCCCATGTAAGTGCGACCATACATCGACTTCTCGCCCCAGGTACCAAATTGTTCCGACAGTTTCTTATCTACATCGGCAATTAAATGAAAAGGCAAACCCTGCTTTGCAATAAACTTTTGATGCGACGAAGCCGAATCGGCGCTCACCCCTATCACTTCGTAACCGGCTTTGCGCAAATCGTCGTAACCATCCCGTAAACTGCAAGCCTGCGCCGTGCATCCGGGCGTTTGATCTTTGGGATAAAAATACAAAACCACTTTTTTAGCTGCAAAATCAGACAACCTGATTTCTTTTCCGTCCTGATTAAGTCCTAACAGATCAGGAGCTTTATCACCTACTTGTAATGCCATAATAGTTATTTTTTAAAGCGCTGTTTTTATTCACTATCGCTGTATTTACCGACCACAAAGTTAGTGATTCGAAACGATAAATTGTAAAAAAAAGCGGATGATTTTAATTCTGTTTAAAGTTGTGATTAAAATAACGCCGCAGACCTTAAAAAGTTAGCAGAATCTGAAAATTTGAGAGTTTGAGAGTTTGAGAGTTTGAGAATTAACCGGGGACCAAAGACTTTAGACCTTTGACTTTAGACTGCCTGTGCCTATAATTCAACGCTTCTTAAAATTTTCTCTCAAAAAGTTGCTGTTGTTAAATATGTTATTTATCTTTGGACGCTAAATAACTAACTATCTAATTTTCTTACGCATTAAGACAAAAACACAGTTTTTCCGAAAAGCTATAAATCGTACAAATAAAAACAAACATACCTAAAGCATAAATAGGCGCCGTAGCACATACAGGAAAAGGCGTAACGCGTATTTCGGTGTTAGCAGTAAGAGTAAAAAAAATAAAAAATATGAGACTAAAGATATTAATTGTAGGAATTTTATTTTGTACGACTGCTTTTGCCCAGTCAAATCGGACTGAAAACAAGTTTTTTATTTATTGGCAGCCAAGAACTTTAATTATTTTTAGCGACTTCCAGAAAGCCATAGATTCAGTCGACTTGAAAATGTTTGAGAAATATAAAGCAAAGTCATTGACTAACGTACAAATACATGCGATATTGGATTATCCAAAAAATGCAAGAAAGATAAAAACATTAAAAGAGAAATGGTATTTGGCACCAGTCTTTTGCAAAGAATGTTCCCCATTAAAAGAACAAGATTCGGCAGAATTAAAGCAGACACAAATATATTTTGATATAATGGAGTATTGTACAAGAGTTACAAGACAAAAAATTGCAAGTTTAGAGACTCAGAAATTAGTCAATGATTCACCTGGATTTATTGCTGCTGCTTTCCCCGGACTTGTTGACAAAATGTACGACTTAATGATGGATATGTTTAGTTCGTATAAACGTGAAGTAATTACAGAAAAACAGCCTAACGCACATAATGAATGGAGAAAAACTGTCAACCAACTTTTAGAATCAACAAAAGACTTTTCAACCTCCGAAATTGAATGCAATCGATTTATAAACAACAAGCCATATTCAGAAGAATACAAAGTAAGTTACCAATTATACGGAAAATAACGACCCCATAATTCTTATACTTCCTCCGTCGGAATGACCCGGCAAGGAAGCTTCGGTTGAATCCCGAAAGACGGGATAAACCGTATTCACTGTTAGGCAGGGCTGGTTAAGTGAGGGCAATTATTTAATACTGCGAATAGCCTTAGCCTCGGTCATTAGGGGCAAGGACAGAAAAAAAACAACAGCAATAATATGAAGATTATAATTACATTAACGACCCTCTTATGTTTGGTTTCGTGTCATAGATTTGACAACCATGCAACATTAAGATACCAGAAAGACTTAAAACAATTTCCGTCATATATGGTCAATTTCTTTCCAGACACTCTTGCTGGCAAATATTCAACTTCCCAAACTATTGACACTACTAGCGAATGCATTTTTTATATGTACTACGATTTAGAATCAAAAAACACATTGAAATTGCAACAGTCTACAGAAAAGAAATCAATAGCAAATTATTTAGCGTCAGACACAGCACTTGTGACAATAAAAACTGAATCAACAATGTATTGGGATGAATCTAAAAAAACTTTTTATGAAAGCTTATTTAAGAATGACATTCAATACTATCCAGTGCCATATTTTGAGACTCAAGAACTCGAAAGGATTGGTGTGAACAGTGGAGACATATTTTCCACAACAAGTACTTCTGGATTATCGAATGATTTTATAATACATGTTTTGGAAAGTAAATCAGGTTTATACTGGAAAGGACTAAAACCGAATAAATATATGCCGAATGACTGGAAGAATGGCTATTCAAAAGGAATTTGCTTTAACCTAAAGAAAGGAATAACGATTTATTGGCTAATAATATGGTGATTATGATTGTTGGCTCATTTTTTTTGAGGAACAGTTCGACTTGCAACATAAAAAGATAAATATAAAACATACCAATGAAATTTAAAAACATTATTCGGACCTTATTAATAATCTTTTCTTTAGTTTTTGCTTTTGGTGTATTTGCACAAACACTTGATTCGAAGATTTTAATAAAAGACATGGAAAATAGTAGTAATAATCTCTTTAAAGAGTATTTAAAAATCTATGATGATTATTTGAAACAACATCCAACTGATATTAAGATACAAATAGAAAAATGTAAGTTTTTGCAAAGTGCACAATACAATGAGGAAGAGGAGTATAATCCAAATCAGGAGGCAGCTGACAGTTGTTGTGCTGCACTGATAAAAGCATATCCTGATCAGCCGGAAGTTCTGATATTTCAAACAACATACAAATGGGGCGATGAATTAAAAAAAGTTTTTGCCGCAGCACAGTCATCAATAGAAAAAAATCCGAAAGCATGGAGTGATAAAAATCTGGGAATTCTGTACAAGTCAATGTCCGATCAGAGTTTTGCAGATGAGGAATTCAAACAGGCATACTTGTACATGCAAGATGCAATATCGAGAAATGCAGAATATAAATTTACAATAGAGAATGCTCATATTTTACTCAAAATGAAGAAGGATAAAGAAGCTCTGAAAGTGCTTCTTTCGATGAAAGATACAACAGAACAGACCTGGGAATTAACCCAGAAAGCCGATATGCTTCTGGAGCTAAAAGCCTATCAAAAAGCCCTTGAGTTATACAACAAGATTAGCAAGATTGACTCATCATACAACAACAATGAAAATATTGCCAATATACTCGAAAAAGTAGGGCAAATTGATTTAGCCCGGGAGTGCCTTGTTTCTGACACTGCCGTGAATTGGCAAAAAAATATTTCTATACGAAATTTGCTGATTCATGATTTAAAACATGAAAACGGTGCTAAATGTATCGACAGTTATAATAAATACAGAGATTTGGGCATATCAAACGATCCTTTAGGTATATACCGACTTAAGATTTTCTTTTCGCATCCGCTTCAACCATGGACTTTCAGAGATGTTTTGGCTATACTATTGTTCATTATAGTTATCTTACTATTGGTATTGATTCCATCCATTTGGATTTTACCGGTTTACTTTATCGGACACAAATGGAATTTTCTTTCTCGTGCTAAGCCATTCGAATCCGATTGGGGTTTAAAATCGTTTTGGTTTATCAGTTTTGGTTTACTGTTTGCCTCATTTATAACGTTCTTTGTTGAGCCTGAATTACTGAATTCTATTTTTAGTTCTTCGAATTACGGAGCCGAATTGAATCCTGAAAAAGCAGGGTTATCATCCCTTATATTTATCCTGATCTTTGCTTTCTTTGGATTTGCCACATTGTATAAAACAAATCTAAAAGTATTGTTGAGTTCCGAATGGTCGATAAAGAAAAGTATCCTTATGAGTCTCGGGATAATGTTAGTCTACAGGATAATTTCAGGAATTTATGTTCGTGTTGGCGTTAACCTATTCGATGTTTCCATTGACGATTTAGCCAGCATACCGCAATTATTTTTAACGTCTCAACAAGACATAGAGGCGCTTATTGCCTTCTCTGGTAAAGGAATTACCTTTTTGCTAATATGTTTACTGGCTCCTCTTTATGAAGAAATCATATTCAGAGGTGTTATTTTGGGCTCATGTCAACGCTATACAAATTTCCACATTGCAAATTTTATTCAGGCAACATTATTTGCTACTATTCATATGAATTTATTTTTGTTTCCTATATTTCTATTATTTGGAATTATAACCGGAATTATTCGGAAAAAATCCGGTGGATTATTAGGGGGAATAGTTTTTCATGTATTTAATAATATATTGGCTATATCATTATTGTTATTTAAATGATTAAGTATTCAATAATGTAAATATCAACTTAGTTTTAATATAATAGAACTAAATTACGACCCCCTAATACTTATACCTCCTATTGTCGGAACGCCCCGGCAAGGAAGCGTCGGTTGAATCCCGAAAGACGGGATAAACCCTATTCACTGTTAGGCTGAGATGGTTAAGTGAGGGCAAGTGCAAGAAAGAAAAAAGACAAGTATAATTGATCCATATGAAACTGACATGAAAGAGATGAACCAACAAGAATACTCGAATTTCATACAGAAAAACTTAGAACAGATTTTCCCTGAGTTTATTGACTTTTACAGACATGAAGACGACATTTATATTCTTGAATATCCAAGCGGGAAGAAAGAATTAATTTTATGGATTTCGACGCAAGACGACGAATTATCAATAGGATTAGATAGAAATAGTAAATGTATATGGCACACTCATATGAGTCTCTTTGGAGCTTATGAACCAGAAAGCGAATTGAAAGAAGCTATTGAATTTATCAACGGACTATTTGACGGAAGACAAATAATTGTGATAAACGAAAAGAATGAAATCTATGTGACAGACACACAAGAAAAGACTAATGAATTTGGCAACAAAGTGCTTCTCAAATCATGGAATGACTTTTAAAAAGAAAAATACAAAGGTGAGAAACAACACAATAAATATCATATAAAATATTAAGAAGCATTCATATTACTTCAAAAAACTTTAGTGGTAGTTGGTAGCATAAAAAAAGACAGGGAAAGCTTAAATTCTTATAATAATTGAAAAGACTTAAACTGACCCTGTCGTAAAAATAAATTTGACTTTAGTTGAATTCTTATTGGTTCATCATACTGGGTTTACCTTCGAGCTGAGCCGCTGCATCAACACTGAATGTGCCATCGCTGATAATTTCTTCGCCTTCTTCTAAACCAGAAATAACAACATAACTGTTTCCAAGCATTGGTCCTATTTCAATTTCGCGCATCTTGAAATTCAGCTCATCGCTATCGGGTTGTTTTACATATACGACCGAACGTTTTCCTGTCCAAAGCACTGCCGAACGTGGAATAACTAATTTGTCTTTATAGGCATTCAGATTAGCTTTTACTACTCCGGTTGCAAACATTTCAGGTTTTATTTTGCCTCCGCTATTATCAATCTCTACTCGTACTTTTGCAACTCTGTTTACTTGGTCAATTACAGGGTCGATAAAACGAATAGTCGAGTTAAAATCCTTATCGGGCAATGCTTGCAAACTAAAGTTTACGGTGTTGCCAACATTCAGAAACGGCAAATCACTTTCATAAGCATCGAACAATACCCAGACCCTCGAAAGATTAGCTATATCGAACAGGCTTGCTCCTTGTGAAACATAGTCACCAACATTGACTTTTTTAGTGGTAACAACTCCCGAAGTGTTTGCGTAAACCTCAAATTTTGTTTTTACCTGACCTGATTGTTCAATCTGTGTTATTTGCTTATCATTCAACATCCACTGTCGGAGTTTCTCGATGGCTGCTTCGTATATGGCAGGTTGCGATTGTTTTTCCTTTGCTGCTTCGAGCAATTCTTGTTGTGCTGTAATTAACTCGGGCGAATAAATAAGTGCCAGCAATTGTCCTTTAGTTACTACTTCACCTGTAAAGCCAACGAAAAGTTTTTCTATTCGTCCCGAAATATGAGCCACCTGATTTTGTAACAATCGCTCGTCGGCCTGTACTTTTCCATATAACCGAACTTCTTTAGCTGGCTTACTGCGGCTTACAATTGATGTTGCAACATTTGCTAAAGCTGCTGCATCGGCCGTAAAATGTATAGCATTCGAATCCATCTGAGCCGTGCTGTTTTGATTTAATAAAATCAAATCCATAGCACAAATGGGACATTTCCCCGGCTTATCCATTTTTATTTGAGGATGCATGGAGCAAGTCCATATTTCATTTTTCTTTTCGGACTCTGTGTGATTGTGTTCATCCTTTGTTGTAGAAGATGAATGAAAAAATAACCAACCAAGGAAAAGTCCAAAGAGTATCAATAACCCGTAACGGACATATTTGTTTAAAATAATTGATTTCATATCTTTATTGTTTTAATCTTTTTAGTTGAGAAATTGCTTTGTTATAATCAACAACAGCCTCTACCTCTTTCATCTCATAATCGAGCATTTGCTGTTGCACCTGAACTATTTCTGTTAATCCTACCGTAGATGCTGCGAATGATTTAAGCAGTATGTCAACTGATTTTTGAGTAAGTTCACGTTGATTTTGATAAAGTTTAATTCTTCTTTTAGCATCATGATATTGTTGTAATGCTTCTAAGTAAGCTATTTTTAACGCATTGGCAGTAGCCACGTAATTATTTTTAGATGCGGCTTTTAAATAACCTGATTCTGTTTGCATAGCCTTGTATTTCTTCCGGTAAATGGGCAAAGTAACACTTAGCATAGGCATAATCATATCTTGTCCGTTCATGGGGGAAGTGGACATTTCACTTTTACTTATTACAGAATAATTCAAACCCACGCCAACCATAGGTAAACCCATTTTTTGTTGCATCCTTTTCCGTGCATCAATTGACAGTTGGTCATATTTAAGCATCGTCAGCATAGGATTATTTACAAACATAGAGTCGGAAACCGTTAAATAGGCAATATCCAAGGGCTCAACCGGCAGCGAGTTTATAACAGCAACAGGCAATTGCAAATTGCGATTTAACTGGCTATTAAATTTGGACTGGATAATTTGTTTCTCATTCTTAAGTAAAAGGATTGAATTTTCCAACTCCTGAATCTCTGTTTGAATGCGGTAAATATCAACCAATACTGATGAACCCGGGTTCATAGGTGCATTCATTGTCCCTGAAACTCCATTCGCTTTAGAATTTGTTACCAAACCTAAACTTGTTGAGTTATTATTCATACCACCACTCATGCCTCCTGAACTTGCCGGCAAACCTGAAGCTCCATTTCCCTGCATTTTTCCCGATGCCGAATTGCTTGCATTACTTATCGAACCTGTTTTAAGTTTCGCTATCGAAAGTCGTTCAATGGTCTTTAATAGTTCCAGATTATTGGCTGAAATAATTAAATTCTGTCTCACTTTGTACAGGTCGAACCAGATAGATTGTACATCAAGATACACCTGCAATTTTGCATCAACAAAAGCTTCGTATTTCGCCTTTGCCATCAAACTCATTTCATCTTTGGCATTTTTCAGGACACCAAACCACGGAAACATCTGCATAAGTTTTACATCTGCCACCTGATTTCCTGCCATCAATTCCATAGGACTGAGAAAAAATCCCATCTCCAATTGTGGGTCGGGCAACGAATTTGCTTGTGGAATCTTTTGAAGTGCAGTTTGATATTCGTTGTATCGTTGCATAACTGTAGGATTATTTTTTTCGGCTATCTCCAAATAGTAATTCAGAGAGTCAGTTGTCTGACAATATCCCACAGCATAAATCATTAAAATACTGATTAAAATGATTGTTCTTTGAATCCAATTTTTTTCCATCATTATTCCTGATTGTTGATTGTTTGAATACTCTTTTTCAAATCTCGTTTTACTGCATTTTCACGCCACATGGCTTGAAAAAGCGGAACGACAAAAATTGTCATCACCTGAATAATCATACCACCAAAGGTTGGAATAGACATTGGCACCATTATATCGGCTCCTTTACCTGTAGATGTAAGTACCGGCAATAAAGCTATTACAGCCACAGCTGTAGTCATCATAGCCGGACGAACGCGTTTTTTTCCGGCAGCAACTACTGCTTCACGTACTTCAGTTACTGTTGAAGGTTGTCTGTCCTCAAAAACCTGATGAATATAAGTTCCCATCATTACCCCATCATCTGTTGCAATTCCGAAAAGTGCGATGAACCCTACCCAAACAGCAACGCTTAAATTAATCGGGTGCATCTGAAAAAGATCCCGTAAATTTACATTTGCTATCGAGAAGTTTAAAAACCAGTCCTGACCATATAGCCAGAGCATGATAAATCCACCAGCAAAAGCAACAAAAACTCCCGAAAAATGGATTAACGAAGCTGTGATGGTTTTAAATTGAAAATACAATAACAGTAAAATAAGTATTAAACTGATAGGAATTACAATTGATAAGCGTTCAGAAGCTCGAACTTCATTTTCGTAATTTCCTGCAAATTTAAACGTTACACCTTTTGGTAATTTCAATTCACCTGTATCAATTTTTTTCTGCAATACATCCGCTGCTTCATTTACAACATCTACTTCGGCTTTACCTTCCAATTTATCAAATATTACATAACCCACCAGAAAGGTATTTTCGCTTCGTATCATTTGCGCACCCCGTGTATAATCAATATCGGCAATTTCGCTTAATGGTATCTGACTTCCATTCATGGCTGGTATCAATATCCGCTTAATATCTTCAGGATTGTCACGCAATTCGCGGGCGTAACGTACACGCATTGGGAAACGCTCGCGCCCTTCCACCGAAGTACTTAACGCCATACCGCCCATTGCTACCTGCAATATCTCCTGTACCTCACTCACCGTCATGCCGTATCGTGCCATGTTTTCACGATTTAGTTTTATTTCCAGATAAGGTGCGCCTACAGCACGGTCATAAAATACCGAACTTGCTTTTACAGAATGAACATCTTTCAGTGCTTTTTCAAACTGCATTCCCGCTTTTTCTATCGACTCCAGATCAGGTCCATACACTTTCAGTCCCATGGGCGCACGCATTCCGGTAGAAAGCATAACTAATCGGGTTTCTATGGGTTGTAACTTTGGTGCCGAAGTTAATCCGGGTATGTTGGTTACTTTTACTATTTCATTCCAAATATCAGTTGGCTTTTTTATTTGTGGTCGCCATTGCCTGAAGTAGTCACCTCTTTCAGACACTATTAAACTATCAGCAGGGATGACCCTGAAATCATCTTTTTCAGGATTATAGCTTGCACCATTTTTCAATAAATAAGCTCCATCTCCATTTGTTTTAAAACGCATTCTGTGACCGTTTTCGTCTAGAATATATTCAGGTCGATAGTTTATGGTGTTTTCGAACATCTGAACAGGCGCTGGGTCAAGCGATGAATTTACACGCCCCCACTTTCCAACTGCTACTTCCACTTCGGGAATTGCAGCCAAACGTTTGTCAAGCGTTTCAATATAGTTCAGATTTTTTTCGATGCTCGAATGAGGCATACTTGTAGGCATTAAAAGAAATGAACCCTCATTCAACGAAGGCATAAATTCTTTACCAATACCCGGAAATGCTTTGGCGGGTGCATGCCAGCCTATTTTATCAAATCCCTGAGCTACCCATCCAAAAGTTTTATCAAATCCCTGCCATATTACCCAGCCAAAAATTAAAGTAAATGCCGGTAGTAACAGAAATTTCCACTTATTGAGCAACGCCCAACGAAGTATAGGTTCGTAAAAATGAACCATACTCATCAGTGCTGCCAAGATTACAGTTACAATACCAGCAACAAACAAGAAGTTAACGATTGTGCCATTGTGTGCCCCCAGAGGTAACCATTCAACAGTTAAATAATAAAGCGCAACAAGTACCGTAATGGCAATATTGATATAATTCGGATATTCTTTCCGTTTGTCAGACCATTTATAACCGAATAAATTATTTATCCCAATTGCTACCAATGCCAGTGCAGGTACTATTTGCCAAAAAGCAACAATACAAATCCCTGCAAGTATCAATCCTACATTAAGAAATCTTCTGATTTTTTTTGTATCAATTCGTATATCGAAAAGAATATGTACTAATGTAGGCAATACAACAATACCTAAAACAAAAGCGGAGATAAGAGCAAAGGTTTTGGTAAATGCCAGTGGATGAAACATTTTTCCTTCGGCAGCTTCCATAGCAAATACCGGCAAAAAGCTTACAATTGTGGTGGCAATGGAAGTAACCACTGCTGCACGAACTTCGGTGGTAGCATCGTAAATCACTTTCATAAGTGCCTTGCCACGCACTCCTTTGTTTTCGGGCATTTCCAAATGTCGCAGAATATTTTCCACATCAACAATACCAATATCCACCATTACCCCAATGGCAATGGCAATACCCGACAAAGCCACTATATTAGCATCCACGCCAAAGAAATGCATCAATACAAAGGTCATTAACACACCCAAAGGCAGAAGTCCTGCAACAATAATCGATGATTTTAAATTTAAGACCAGTACAATAATTACGATGATACTGATGATAATCTCATGCGTCAATGCGGATTCCAAAGTGCCAATAGTTTCCTTAATTAATCCTGTGCGGTCGTAAAACGGAACTACAGTCACTTTCGAAACCGAACCATCAGGCAATGTTTTCTGAGGTAATCCGGCTTCTATTTCTTTGATTTTAGCTTTTACATTGTTGATTACCTCCATTGGGTTTGAACCATATCGGGCTACAACCACCGCACCAACTGCCTCGCTTCCGGCTTTGTCTAATCCGCCACGCCGCGTAGCAGGACCAAACGAAGTACGGGCTACGTCTTTTATCCGAACCGGCGTGTTGTTGCGTACCGACACTACCGAGTTTTCCAAATCCTCAATACTTTTTACATAACCCAGTCCCCTGATAATATATTCGGCATTATTCAGTTCAATGGTTTCTGCTCCAATATCCAGGTTGCTTTTCTTCACGGCATTCATCACGTCCATCACCGAAACACCATAGGCTTTTAATGCTTCCGGTTGCACATCCACCTGATACTCTTTGATAAATCCACCTACCGAAGCAACCTCCGAAACACCTTCGGCTGCCGACAGACTGTACTTTACATAAAAATCCTGTAAAGTGCGTAATTCATGTGGATTCCAACCGCCGTTGGGTTTACCCGTTTTGGGGTCACGCCCTTCGAGCGTGTACCAGAAAATTTGCCCCAACGCCGTTGCGTCAGGTCCTAAAGTAGGTTGAACTCCATCGGGCAATGTGCCCGGAGGTAGCGAATTGAGTTTCTCCAGTATACGCGACCTACTCCAGTAAAACTCCACATTGTCTTTGAAAATAATGTAGATAAACGACATTCCAAACATAGAAGTGCTTCGAATCGTTTTTACCCCCGGAATTCCCAGCAATGCAGAAGTAAGCGGATAACTTATCTGATCTTGAATATCTTTGGGCGAACGCCCCATCCATTCAGTAGCGACTATTTGCTGATTGTCGCCAATATCAGGAATTGCATCAACTGGAACAGGGTCACGCGGTATCAGACCCGTTTTCCAATTGAAAGGTGCAAACGAAACACCAAGTACCAGCACTGCTATCAGAAATATAAACGTAATTAGCCTGTGGTACAGAAAATAATGTACAAGTTTATTGAACATAACATTAATTTGTTAATTGATTAATATGCCGATGTGGCAATGTAAAACCGGTTTATTTACAAACATAATTTTATTAATATGCCAATTCCAGCTTTTGGCACATTGGCATATTAATTTTATTGGCATATTTGATTTACCTGTATTTGCAACAGCCCGGAAGTGCATTATAAACAGCAGTAGTGGCTTTGTATTTCGGTGTATCGTGCCCTACGGCTGCAATTTTCTTTTGCACATCGTCACTTTTTATTTTTGTTGGGTCGTAAACTAAAGTCAATACTTTTGTTTTTTGATTCCACTCTGCTTTAACAACGCCTGCTACTTTTGCTGCCTTTTCTATGCGGGTTTTACACGATTCACAATTTCCAGAAACCTTAATTGTTTCAGTTTTTGTTGTAGTCATTTTTGAATGATCATGATTTTGTGCAAATGAGTTAGCACCTACTGTCATAGCTATAACAGCTACAATAAATAATTTAATTGTTTTCATTTTTTGATGTAATTTTAAGCCCCAAAAATCCACCAGTAGTGGACATGAAGACCATGTTATAAAATAAAATTTGGTAAAAGTAAAATATAAGATATATGTTCTTCAAATGAAAAAATCAATTGAAGAAACGATATATTAAAGTCCCCAAAGTAGGGAGTTAGAGGTAATTTTTCAAATGCGGAATACACAAATGTCAGGGAGACTGACAGCACCTACAATATAGTTACCGAGGGGCCGGACATTTGTGTTTGAGAAAGAATTCGTATGATTTGGTAGAATTCCAATTGTTTTAGGGACTTCAAACACCTGCAAAACAGCATGTACAGGTTTGCTTATTGCTAAAGTTGAAGTATTGTAATTATTATCCACCACCAAAAACGACATTTCGTTTTGGCAGCAGTCTTCATTTTTAAATCCATTTTCGAGTGCCGACTCTTTGTCCCCACACATACCGCAAGTAGCATTTTCGTGTGTAAACGAAAGTTTAACCTGCGAAATTTCCCCACCACAAAAGTGTGTTGCAACGCTTAAATGCATTCCCGAAACGAGAACGATGGCAGCAAATAATATGGAGAAGAGTTTTTTCATTTAGATGGTAAAACGTACAAAAGCTGAAAAATGTTTTATTGAACTAAAACAATAGAAAATGCAAATATACATCTGATATATGAAAAACAATAGTTTGCTTCAACAAAATTCATTATAAAAAACAGGTTTTAACACATGCTGCCGCACGATTGCATCGTGTGGCAGGTAAGGAGTAAACAATAAACAGGAGTTACAATGAGTAGAAACTATAAGTTCCATAATCCTTGATAGTAGCGCTACTGATTATGCCGGAGAAAAAGGGATATTGGATAATGTATTGATTTAAAGTTGTTGCCACACGATGCAATCGTGCGGCAGCGGGAGTGGAAAATGCCAATCGAGCGCCTGTTTATTATTTTAACCGGAGGGGGAAAACGCCAATCGGGTGACGAAACATGATTTTTCCTAATGGAAAAAATACCCATCGAATACCGAAACACTAATTCCGGAAAAGAAAAACATACTATTTATCTATTCGGTAACGGTTACCAAAATTGGCTACCAAACTCAAACGCTTAGCATTACCGATATGGGCGATGAGCCGTATGGCCTGGTAGTGAGCTTGGTGAAAACCACTAATGCCTAAAGGAGATAAGATGAACCTAAAACCCCTCTCGTTATAAATGACGAGAGGGGGAAAGGGGGGAAATACTCAACTATCAAGAAAACAAAAACAACCACTAAAAACTGTCATCACAGCGCAACTGTAATATAAGGAACTGTGTTCAGCTACATTCATATCTAACATGAATTATAGTTGAAAAAATTGTAAGAGGATTAAAAGTCCTAAGAATACAGTTACAACGGCATTACAAATGCCGTCAGACAATGCGAAACTCTACACGCTAAATGAATATATCCGAAAGTACAGGGCTAAACCAATTAAATATTCATCGGGTGATTGTGCCGACATTCCCGACAATGAATCACAGTCGTGGAGGTTGTGAAAGTCCCCCGAAAACAAAAAAGCAATAAAACCCATCAAACCCTAAAGCCATGGATAAGCAATACAACGCCGATGGTTTTATTCCAAAACATGGAGGTTACACATGCTGCCGCACGATTGCATCGTGTGGCAGGTAAGGAGTAAACAATAATCAATAAACAAGAGTTACAATGAGTAGAAACTATAAGTTCTATAATCCTTGATAGAAGCGCTACTGATTATGCCGGAGAAAAAGGGTTATTGGATAATGTATTGATTTAAAGTTGTTGCCACAGGATGCAATCGTGCGGCAGCGGGGGGTAACATCGTATTTACTGGCTCAGCAAATAAAAACGTTGGAAAAAGAATTTTTAGAAGAAGATGGTTATCCGTTCCCTGTAAAAATCAAAATCGAATGTCCAACCGACACAACACAGCCAATTGACACAAAAATTGTAACTGAATTAATTGACCAAGTGTATCAATTTAGTCGGATATATTGGAAATCAGTAAAACAACAAAACCTACCGGTTACAATCAAATACCCGGAAATGATTGCTCAAATACTACCGTATTTCAGCAATACTGATAACATTGATACTAATAATTTGTGGTTTTTATAAAAATTGAAATCCCCATTCCCTCATAAGTGAGGATTCTGGGGATTTAGAGGAAAAAGGAGATACTCAAAATATCCAGATACCCCAATTTCCCCAATTTCCGCAAGCTGAGGAATCGGGGCTGAGGTCTTTCCTAGAATCCAAAGTTTTTTCAGTCCGGCATTACAGTCTATGATTGAAAAAAACAAGGCTTTATTGGTTTTAATAAATGGATTGGCATTAGAAGAAATCTAAATACTTGCAATATAGAAATCTGTTTTAATCATTATATTGCAGTAACTAATTCGCAATATCATTCTTTTTTCGGATTTTACCGAAACAATTAGTACATTTGTTTTCAAATACAGCCTATAAACTGGAGTAAACATTATACAATTACCCATGAAAGATACAGATGACAAACTGACAAGTCGAAATATTAAACCAACCGCCATGCGCGAATTGGTTTTCGACATTCTCACTGAGCAAACAGCTGCAATTAGCTTATCTGATTTGGAAAAAAAGTTTCATAAATCGGATAAAGTCACGTTGTACCGCACTCTCAAAACATTTGAGGAAAAGAAGCTCATTCACAGCATTGATGATGGTACAGGTGCAATTAAATACGCTCTGTGTAAAGAAACCTGCCAATGTCACCCGGAAGATCTACATGTTCACTTCTTTTGTCTAAAATGTCAACATACATTTTGTTTAAGTGACATTCCTATTCCATCTATCAACTTGCCTGTTAATTTTAGTGTAGAAAATATAAATATGGTTGTGAAAGGAGTTTGTTCGAACTGCAACGATTAGTTTGCAACTCAGTTGCATAAACTTTTTACTTATCTTTGCGGTTATTCTAACAGTTGTAATTAAATTTCTATGAACAGAATGGGGAAAAATAGTAAGTTTGTTTTAATACTACTGGCAGGGCTGGTAATATTGCTTCATTCTACAATTCCGCACCATCATCATTTCGATTCATACAGCGACCCCAACAATAGTAATTCTTGTAAAACAGAAAAAAAAGGTGAGTCTTCCACTGAAGCCAATAAGCATTGTCATGCTCTAAACAATATTGTTTTTACAAAAGCAAATGTAATAACTTTTAATGCGAATACGGCATCAACTCCTCTGTTGTTTGTTTTCGCAGCATTTGATCTGGTAAGACTCTACGACAGAGTTTTACTAACTACTTTTCCAATTAAAGATTTTGTTATCCTAAAACAATATCTTTCCTCAGAACTATCCTTTAGAGGTCCTCCTACTTTAGTTTAATTTTTTCTTACTGTACTTTTTTATATTTCTCTGACAGAAATGTCAGATTATTGTTCACGTTTAAAATTTGACTCAAATGAGTAAAAGAAAACTGACAAAGAAGGAATTGCGGGAAAAGAAGGTTATTGAAGATAGAAAATTTAATCGAACGTTGCTAATCGGCTTTGGTTCATTTTTCATTTTTGCAATTTTTTTCAATATATTCATCGTTTTTGGACATGATGCAAAATTTGTCTACCGTCAATATGCATTTTATGGCAAGCAAGTTCCGGCAGAGCTTGTATGTATGAATGGTGACAAACTTCTCAAGCATGAAAGTATAAAACTTAGTTACAAAGGAAAAAAATATTCCTTCTGCAACCAAGACTGTTATGATCATTTTGTCAACCACTTTACGGAAGATGCATTTATCTCGGATCCGCTTTCAGGTGACACTATTTGCAAAGCAGCTGCTTTGTTGGGATTAAAAAATCGGGGAGAACCTGAGATTGTTTATTTCCAAAACCGAAAGACATTTAATCAGTATTATAAATCAAAAAAATAAATGACTTGTGAAAAAAAGAAGAATAAAATCCGGCTAAAACAAGTAATATAATGGTTTTTCATTTCTATGATCTGTTTGATTCTCATAATTGGAATCATTGCCAGAATTCAACACTTTTTTACAACACATTTAAAATAAATAATTAAATTATGATAGAACGTATCATTCATTTTTCAATAAAGAATAAGTTTATTATAGGCTTATTTGTAGTTGCATTAATTGGCTGGGGAACGTATTCGCTTACACAGCTACCTATTGATGCAACCCCGGACATAACCAACAACCAGGTGCAGGTTATTTCGCTTGCCCCATCGTTGGCAGTTCAGGAAGTCGAGAGCTCAATTACAGCACCTATTGAGGTAGCTGTTGCTAATATCCCAAACATTATTGAGCTTCGCTCCATCTCACGGTTGGGCTTGTCGGTAACTACAATTGTGTTTAAAGACAATGTAGATATCTACTGGGCACGGCAACAAGTAGGAGAACGCCTCAAAGAAGCCGAGGACATTATCCCGGCGGGTCTCGCAAAAATTGAGATGGCTCCTATTTCTACCGGCTTGGGCGAAATATACCAATATCGTCTTGCTGTAGAAAAGGGATATGAAACCAAATATACTCCAATGGAGTTAAGAACCTTGCAGGATTGGACGGTTCGCCGCGAGATGTTGGGAACAACAGGTGTAGCTGATATTAACAGCTATGGAGGATTTGTAAAACAATATGAAGTAGCCATAAATCCCGAGAGACTTAGAAGCATGAACCTCACACTCACCGATATTTTCGATGCGCTCGAAAGAAACAACGAGAATACAGGTAGTGCCTATATTGATAAAAAGCCAACTGCTTATTTTATCCGTGGCATTGGGTTGGTAAAATCATTAGAAGATATTGAAAAGATTGTTGTAAAAAGCAACTCATCGGGTATTCCTGTTTTAATTAGAGATATTGCAAGTGTTCAATATGGAAATTCCACACGATATGGTGCTATGGTTATTGATACTACAGAGGCTGTTGGCGGTGTGGTTATGATGCTCAAAGGAGCAAATGCGAATGAAGTTACAAAGAATGTAGAAACCCGCATTGAAACCATTCAGAAATCATTACCTAAAGGGGTGTTGATTGAACCGTTTCTTAATCGTTCTGATTTAGTGGGACGTGCTATTAGTACGGTTGCCAGAAACCTGATTGAAGGGGCATTAATTGTTATCTTCATTTTGATATTGTTTTTAGGAAATATGCGGGCAGGGCTCATTGTTGCCTCAGTAATTCCACTTTCCATGCTGTTTGCTGTTTCAATGATGCAACTTTTTGGCGTATCGGGCAACCTGATGAGTTTGGGCGCAATTGACTTCGGGTTGATTGTGGATGGGGCTGTAATTATTGTCGAGAGCGTGGTGCATCGAATATCTATGAGCAAACACCATCATCCGGGCATCAAAAGACTTTCGCAGCCGCAAATGGATGAAACTGTATTCGAGTCGGCAAAACGAATGATGAGTTCCGCCACATTCGGACAAGTTATTATCCTGATTGTGTATGTACCAATTATGGCGTTGGTGGGTATCGAAGGTAAAATGTTTCGTCCAATGGCGCAAGTTGTGTCTTTTGCATTGATTGGCGCTACTATTCTATCATTGACTTATGTACCAATGGTTTCAACCTTATTCTTGAGTAAGAACACCGAACACAAACCCAATTTTTCAGATAAGATGATGAATTGGTTTCACAAGATATTTAATCCGGCTATCCGGTTTGCCTTAAAACGGAAATTACTTGTATCAGCATCGGTCATTGCAATATTCATTGCAAGTCTCTTTGTCTTTAGCAGCTTGGGAGGTGAGTTCATTCCTCAACTGGAGGAAGGCGATTTGGCAGCAGGGGTAATTACCTTGCAGGGTGGTTCGCTTACCAATACGGTTGAGCAGGTTCAAAAAGCTAATAAAATATTACTTGCTAACTTCCCTGAAATAAAACATGTTGTTTGTAAAATTGGAGCAGGCGAAATTCCAACCGACCCAACTCCAATGGAAACAGGTGATTATATTATTACGCTCAAAGATAAAAGTGAATGGACTTCGGCAAAAAACCGTGAAGAACTGGTGGAAAAGATGGAAGAAGCATTGATACCGTTGGCAGGTGTAAAATTTGAGTTTCAACAACCGATTCAAATGCGTACCAACGAATTGCTTTCGGGATCAAAACAGGATATTGCTATAAAAATATTTGGCGATGACCTGAATACACTTGCTGATAAAGCTTCGCAAGTGGAAAAAATCATCCAACAGGTTCAAGGCGTTGAAGATATTAACGTGGAGAAAGTAACCGGGCTGGCTCAGATTCAGGTTGAATATAATCGCGATCGGTTGGCACAATACGGACTTTCTATCGAAGAAGTAAACCGCGTGTTACGGACAGCATTTGCCGGAAGTCAGGCGGGAGTAGTATTCGACGAAGAAAAACGTTTTGGATTGGTGGTACGAATGGATAAGGATTACCGCCAAAGCATTGACGATGTAAAAAATCTTTCTGTTGCTTTGCCCAATGGCGGACAGATTCCTTTTGAACAAATTGCTAATGTTGAAATAAAATCAGGTCCTGCACAGGTGTCACGTGAAGATACCAAACGCCGTATAACCATTGGTTTTAATGTTCGTAACAGAGATGTACAAAGTGTCATAGCTGATGTAACAAAACAAATCGATGCAAAAGTGCAACTACCAACAGGTTATTATGTAAAGTATGGCGGTCAATTTGAGAATCTTCAAGCTGCCAAGGCTCGTCTGGCAATTGCTGTTCCGGTAGCGTTGTTGCTCATATTTGTACTCTTATTCTTTACATTTCATTCTGTAAAACAAACCTTATTAATCTATACGGCTGTACCCATGTCGTTGATTGGGGGTATTTTGGCACTTTGGCTACGAGGTATGAATTTTTCCATTTCTGCAGGGGTTGGTTTTATCGCTCTGTTTGGTATCGCCGTGTTAAATGGCATTGTACTCATTGCCGAATTTAACCGATTGGAGAAAGAAGAAGGTATCACAGATATTTACGAACGGGTTATTAAAGGACTGAATACACGTTTGCGTCCGGTAATTATGACGGCTGCTGTTGCTTCGTTGGGTTTCTTGCCTATGGCATTATCTACCTCGGCCGGTGCTGAAGTGCAAAAACCGCTGGCAACAGTTGTTATTGGTGGACTGATAACAGCCACTTTACTGACGCTAATTGTTTTGCCTATCTTTTACATATTCTTTTCAACTTTTTCATTCAGGTCACTTTTTAAAAGGAAATCGGTGAAAACCTTGTCTGTTTTGTTGATGCTTGTTGTTTGTTCCTCGGGTTTTAATTCAATAAATGCGCAGCAAACTAAAAGCATTAATCTGAAACAAGCAATTCAAATGGCGTTGGACAGTAATTTATCCGTGCGTTCTTCAAAATATTCTGTTGATGTTCAAAAGGCCTTAAAAGGTGCTTCGTGGGATATTCCAAAAACCAATATTGATGGTGAATATGGACAAATCAATTCATATTCCAAAGACAATAGTTTCACTGTATCGCAATCCTTTGCTTTTCCAACAGTTTATATAAATCAAAACAAACTGGCTAATGCCAATGTGAAAAGCAGTGAATGGCAGTTGAAAACTTCGCAGATCGAAATTGCCACGCAAGTGAAACAAATTTACTGGCAATTGGCTTACCTGTATTCGAAGCAAAAATTGTATGCATATCAGGATAGTTTATACACTGGCTTCCAAAAAGCGGCAGAACTCAGGGCAAAAACAGGCGAAACAAACCGACTTGAAATGATTTCAGCCCGGTCGCAAAGCTTCGAAATTAAAAATCAGTTGAAACAGATTAATGCAGATTTGGTGATTTATAATCAGAAACTACAAACGATTTTAAATGTAGAAACTACCCTGTACCCTGCCGATACAGTGTTACACCGTATCGACTATTTACCTGCTACCGACAAAGCCGTTTTAGCGGCCAACCCTTCTGTTGGTTATGTTAATCAACAGGTTGAAGTGTCACGTTTGGAAAAAAAGTTGGAAAGTAGCCGTGCTTTACCCGATTTGAGTATAGGATATTTCAGCCAAACCATGCAGGGAACTCAGGAAATAAACGGACTGCCACGTGTATTTGGTACGGGCAACCGCTTTACAGGTATTCAGGCGGGCATTGCAGTTCCACTATGGTTCGCACCTTATTCGGCAAAAGTAAAGGCTGCAAAGTTTAAAGAAAAAGTGGCACAAACAAATGCAGAGTATTATTCAAAATCGCTTTCAGGTAGTTATCGTTCATTAATGCTTGAATTTAGCAAGAACAGCAACAGTTTGGATTATTACGAAAAACAGGCAATTCCGGAAGCCAATTTAATTATTGAACAGGCTACCAAAAGTTACAAAGCCGGAGCAATGGATTATCTCGATTATATTCTGAGTCTGAATCGGGCATTAAGTATAAAACAAAGCTATCTCGATGCACAAAACAATTATAATCAAACCGTTATCTCAATAGACTTTATTACCGGAAAAATATATTAATTTCACTCCTTTAGCCCTCATTTGGGGGTTGAAGGTCTAAAACAAAAACATTATGACAAAATATAAATTTATAACACCAATCGTTATTTTAGCCGCTCTCTTGACATTTTCGTCATGTAACGGAAATAAAAAATCAGCTGTGGCAGAAGTAGAGACAGAAGTAATTCCCGAAGATATCGTTGAATTGCGAGACGACCAGATAAAACTTGCAAACATAGAAATGGGCGCGATTGAATTGCGCTCAATGAGTGGAACACTAAAAGTAAATGGTACAGTCTCAGTTGCACCACAAAATCTGGCAACTGTTAGTATGCCAATGGGTGGGTTTGTAAAAAGCACAAACCTAATGCCTGGCAATGCTGTTCGGAAAGGACAAACATTGGCCATTATCGAAAATCAGGAGTTTATCGACATTCAGCAAAATTATCTGGAAGCAAAAAACAGATCAGAACTTGCCAAAGCTGAATATGAACGTCAAGCAGAACTTTACAAAAGCGATGTATCGTCTCAAAAAAATATGCAACAAGTTACTTCCGATTACAACAGCCTCAAAGTTCAGGTAAAAGCCTTGGAACAAAAACTATCGCTTGTTGGAATTAACCCTTTCAAACTGAACGAAGATAATATTAGCCGGTCAGTGGCATTGGTTTCTCCTATTTCAGGATACGTCAAGACTGTAAATGTCAGTATTGGCAAATCTGTTTCGGCATCCGATGTATTGTTCGAAATTGTAAACAGCGACAAACTATTTCTTGAACTTACATTATTCGAAAAAGATGCTGATAAAGTATCTAACGGTGAAAAAATTCGCTTTTACATCAACAATGAAACAGAACAGCATGAAGCAGTTGTCTATCAAACTGGAAAGTCTATAAATAATGATAAGACTTACAAAGTGTATGCGAATGTTGTCGGACATTGTAAAAACATGTTACCAGGCATGTATGTAAATGCTCATATTCAAGCTAAAAGTGGTCAGGCAACCTCAGTTCCTTCTGCGTCCATTGTCAGTTTCGATGACAAAGACTATATTTTTGTATTTGATAAAAACAAGGTAGAAAGTGGAAAACCTTTTACTGAATACCGGATGATTCAAATACAAAAAGGCGTTTCTGATGACGGATTTACAGAAATCGTTTTGCCTGAAGGCTTCAACTTTAAAGAAGCAAAAGTCGTTATTAAAGGAGCATACAATTTGCTTTCGGCAAAGAAAAATGCCGGCGAAATGAGTTGTTAATCAATTAAAAATAAAAAGATAAAAATTTATGAAAGAGATAAAAGCATTTGTAAAGCCATTTAAAGTAAATGATATTTTGATTCAATTACTACAGGCTGGTTATCCTAATATAACAGTTTCGATGGCCGAAGGTACAGGGAGTTTTAAAAGTGATGAATTATCACTGTCAACCCATTTTTCTATAACAGATAGCAAAGTGGCTAAGATTGAAATTGTGTGCAATGATGTTGATGTAGAAAAAATTGTTAGCATTATTTCCACTAAAGGAAGAACCGGCAATCCGGGTGATGGTATTATCTATGTTTCTGAAGTCGAGAATGTTTATAAAGTAAATCAAGACTTAAAAAATACAGCAATGTAATTCCGATTTAAGACAGCTCAATCAGTTGGGCTGTCTTTTTTTTATTACTCAAAAGTACCTTTCAACCATTCACTTTGCAACTTAGTTGCACTCTCTTTTTTACTATTTTTGTAGCATAAAAAAACAGCTAAACTCTTCGAATTTTAGCAGGGTTTATTCTGATTAAAAAAATACAAATTAGACATGAAAAAATATAAGCTAAATAATCTGGATTGCGCGTCCTGCGCATCTAAGATTGAAAATAGTCTGTCGAAACTGGAGGAAGTAAAATTCGTAACGGTGAATTTTGCAAATGCCACCATGACTATTGATACCGATAATCTCGAAAAGGTCAAAGCTCAGATTAAGACACTTGAACCGGAAGTTGAAGTAGAAGACATTGACAAGGAGAAAACATTGGTTTCGGTAAGTGAACTTGCAGAAAATAAAGGAACAATAATTAAAGCAGTCTCTGCTTTGGCATTATTAGTTATTGGGATAATATTTGAAGAAAAACTACACAATACTCCATTTGAAATAGCGGAATACGCTGTATATATTACCGCCTACCTCATAGTTGGTTGGAAAGTAATAGCTTCGGCAGTGAAGAATATTATCAGGGGACAATTCTTCGATGAACAGTTTTTAATGGCTATTGCTACACTTGGAGCTTTTGCTATTCACCAAATGTCCGAAGCGGTGGCAGTAATGCTATTTTACGTGACTGGTGAATTATTTCAGGACATTGCAGTGGGTCGTTCACGCAAGTCAATCAAATCGCTATTGGAAATAAAACCCGATTATGCCAATCTGAAATCAGGCGTGGAAGTAATCAAGGTTTCTCCCGAAGAAGTAAAAGTTGGTGACATTATTGTCGTTAAGGCAGGTGAAAAAGTTCCACTCGATGGAACTATTATCGATGGTACTTCGTTTGTTGATACCGCTGCACTAACAGGTGAAAGCGTACCCCGTAAAGTAAACGTAAAAGATGAAGTAATGGCAGGGATGATTAATCAATCCGGTTTACTTACTATAAAAGTCAATAAATTATTTGGGGAATCATCTGTTTCAAGAATTCTTGAACTGGTGGAAAATGCCACCTCACAAAAAGCCGAAACAGAGAAATTCATTACTACATTTGCCAGATATTATACGCCGATAGTGGTTATTGGAGCTTTGCTGTTGGCTATAGTACCACCGCTTTTATTTAGCGGACAAACGTTTGGCGATTGGATATATCGTGCCTTGGTTGTATTGGTTATTTCTTGTCCGTGTGCATTAGTTATCAGTATTCCCTTGGGCTATTTTGGCGGGGTTGGTTTGGCATCCCGAAAGGGGATTCTGGTAAAAGGCTCTAATTTTCTGGACGCTCTAACGCAGGTAACAACAGTAGTGTTTGACAAAACAGGTACACTCACAAAGGGCGAGTTTAAAGTTTCAGAGGTGGTTACCTCAAACGGCTTTTCTAAAGAAGAAATTTTGGAATATGCCGCTTATGCCGAAACTCACTCAAATCACCCGGTGGCTCAATCCATTACCGAAGCGTATCAGGCTAAAATTGACATCACAAAAATTACACAAACCGAGGAAATATCAGGGCATGGTATTAAAGCGGTTGTTGATGGCAAAACAATATTGGCAGGTAATGATAAAATGTTACATAAAGAAAACATCGAACATTCGGTTTGTCAGGTAGATGGAACGGTGGTGCATGTAACTATTGACCGTGTTTATGCTGGTTATATCATTATCTCCGACAGCCTGAAAGACGATGCAATTGAAGCGATTGAGAACTTAAAAGCGAAGAAAATTCAAACGGTCATGCTCACTGGCGACAATCAATATGCCGCACAAGCCTTTGCAAAAAGATTAGGGATTGACCGATTTTACTCTGAATTGCTACCGGAAGATAAAGTAAAACATATCGAACAATTAATCGCAGAAAGTAAAGGCGGCAAAGTAGCCTTTGTTGGCGATGGAATAAACGACGCTCCGGTAATTGCCCGCGCGGATGTAGGAATAGCCATGGGCGCACTTGGCTCCGATGCAGCAATTGAAACAGCTGATGTAGTATTGATGACTGATTCCCCTTCGAAAGTTGCTCTGGCTATTGACGTGGCAAAAATAACCCGAAACATAGTATGGCAGAATATCTATTTTGCCATGGGCATAAAACTTGCTTTCATTGTTCTCGGAGTATTTGGCATTGCAACCATGTGGGAAGCTGTTTTCGGAGATATGGGCGTTGCCCTGATTGCGATTTTCAATGCACTAAGAATACTAAAAAAATAATAATCAAAGAATATGATTGCCAATATTTATATCGTTGCTTTTCTGATACTGTATTTCCTTATTGTGTTTATCACCCCCTCAATTCGTGTAAAACGCAAAACTGGCATTAATCCCTATGTGTTCAAAAACACCGATTCGGCACACGACTTTTTAGGTAAAGTATCTGCCCCCATTACCTCGTTAATTTTTATTGTAGCGTTAGTCAATCTTTTTTACCCCGAAGGTTTGCAGTATTTCGCACCCTTTACATGGCTCGAAATATCAATTCTGAAATATACAGGTTTCGCATTCATTCACCTTGCACTTTTATGGATTATCGTAGCTCAAGTACAAATGAGTAACTCGTGGCGGGTAGGTATCGACCATTCCGCAAAAACCGAACTTAAAACAAACGGCTTATTCTCTGTTTCCCGAAATCCCGTTTTTTTAGGTATGCTTGTTACATTAGCAGGAGTATTTCTCGTTTTCCCTAATGCAATTACCTTGTTGGTATTCGTTTCATCAACGCTTCTTTTTCAGGTACAGGTTCGTTTGGAGGAAGAATATCTAAAATCAGTACACACAAATATTTACATGCATTATTGCACTAAAGTACGCCGTTGGTTATAAATCAATAAATCAACTAACAGGTAAATTCCTGTAAAATAAACAGCAATACTTCTAATCGCCCAAAAAGCAAAAAAAGCCACAGCAAGTGAGTGTTTATTTTCAAACGTCTTGCAGTGGCTTTTATAGCTTTTTGATAATAGGCAGAGCGGTCACAGTACATTGTTTTTTTTCCTGGCCAGATAGTTGAAGTGCGATTAAAATGAAAAACAAAAGAACTTACTGTATTATAATCGGACAACGACACAACAAGAATAAATAATACTTGTACGACAGCGAAGCCCAATCCCCTACCACTTATACTCCCTCCAATAAGGGC
Source organism: uncultured Paludibacter sp. (assembly GCA_963678465.1). Classification (GTDB taxonomy): domain Bacteria; phylum Bacteroidota; class Bacteroidia; order Bacteroidales; family Paludibacteraceae; genus Paludibacter. Next base: position 441,242 of record OY782858.1, on the reverse strand, counting down.
TTCACTTCAAGTGAAACCCTTATTGAAACTCTTCAACATTTCTTAAAATTTTCTCTCAAAAAGTTGCTGTTGTTAAATATGTTATTTATCTTTGGACGCTGAATAACTAACTGTCTAATTTCCTTACGTATTAAGACAAAAACACAGTTTTTCCGAAAAGCTATACATCGTACAAATAAAAACAAATATACCTAAAGCAGAAATAGGCGCCATGGCACATTTATGAAAAGGCGTAGCGCTTATTTGGGTGTTGGGGCACCATTTTAAGACGACACACATTTATATGAAAGTATACGTATCGACATTACTAATTTTACTTGGACTTGTTAGTTGTAATAACAATCAGACGAATAAAACCGAGAGAGAAGGTGAGCCAACAATTTATTCAGTAACTGACAATGACACAGAAATGAATGAGGCAATAAAAACCGCGAATCAGACTCTTGACAAATTTAATGTGGCATTAAATAGTTCTAATTCCAACTTTAAAAACTTTGCTCTTAAGACGCGTTTCAAAACTCTGAATGGTGGAGAACATATTTGGGTAAGCAACATTACGCTAATTGACAATAAATATTTTGGTGTTATAGACAATTTGCCCGAATCAACGACAGACGTAAAAATTGGGGACACCATTGTAATCGTTAATAACAATATTAGCGATTGGATGTATGTTGACAATCAAAAATTACGAGGCGCTTATACCATTCGACTATTAAGAAAACGTATGACAGAGCCTGAAAGAAAACAATTTGACGCTGAAAATGGACTCATCATTGAAGAATAGAAGAACAAGGGCATAATACACGCTCCGTTCACAGGCTAGCTGACGTGCAATTGGCGGGTTTTGCGCCAGTGTAAAAAGAAAAAAGAAGAGTTAGACGAACTAACAAGTTATATTCATAATCGAAATTTATCATGAAAGAAACTGAAGAAAAAACCACATTAAACTCTTATCACATAGAAAGAAATCGATTAGCTTGTTTGGAAGTAGAAAAAATGCTGAAACACCCTTCGACTTTAGAAGAAATGAGAGAACAAACAAGAAAAATCATGGACAGCCAAAGGCCTTATTGTTTAATTAACGAAGACAATTCGATTAATACTATCGAGTATAATTCTATTTTTTCTGAAATTGAAAACTCAAATACGGCAGAAGAATTAAATGAAATTGCAGCTAAATACAATCTAAATTTAATTGAGAAAAAATACCCGAGATTGGGTATAAATATTTCTGTAGAAGAAATATTAGAGTTAAAAGAAAACAAAGTATTAACTGTGGATGTTGACAATAATCTAACTATAAATCAGGAAAGCTTAAATCCAATTGCGAAATTACTTTATTCTCTCGTGTGGAAACAAGGTGATTTGCAAAAATTGAAAGCAATTATTCAAGGAATAGAGGACGTTGACAACCCAAACAATGACAAAAAAAATGCACTAGTATTTTATTGTTATGGCAATCATTTAGGCAACCCGACTAAATTTCCAATAATTGACCAACATGTTGTAAGAGCATTTAATCTATTTAAAGACTATTCGAACAGGGATTCCATAAGAAAATCAGACAAAGTGGATCAAAAAGACAGACAAAATTTTCTCAATTGGCACAGTAATAAGTTCGAGAATAAAAGCTCCGACTTCTTGTATTATTTAGATCGACTTCTTTTTGAAATTGGAAAGACAGTGAAAATAAAATAGGGAATTTGACAACAAAATCAAAATAAAAAAGAGAAACGATAACAAACTAACAGACAAAGCACCTAACACTTATGCCTCCACACTCCCTCTTTTGTAACAATAACTAAATGGTGGAGCAAGCAAATAGAAGAATTTTAGAAAACAGAACAATACAATATATTTATCTGAGCACCATTTGTTTTCTTTTTTTTTGACACAAACAAATAACAATATAGCCCTGCAAAGGGAGAGAGATAGCGTTCCGTTACATTGTTTATAATTATCTGAGTCAATACACATATATGAACCAATATGAAAAAGAACAAATTTACTGTTGTAATTATCGATGACGAACAGGCTTGCATCGATTCCATACGTCAATCCATCACGGATGAATACCCCGAATTGCGTATTGTGGGGGAAGCGATTACAGCTCAGGCGGGCAGGAAACTTATTCTGGAACATCAGCCCGATCTCCTTTTCATTGATATAGAAATGCCCGGACAAACCGGATTGGAACTGCTTAAAAGCATCAACGATCGCATTACATGGTCGATGCACGTTGTTTTTCATAACGTTTGCGAAAATCATTTGCTCGACGTTTTACACTCTTCGGATTTCGATTTTATTGTGAAACCTTATAACGATAATAATTTCAGAAAAACAATGTCGCGTTTTTTTAAAGCCAATAACAAGACAAAAGCAGTAAAAGCCTCAGAGGAAACATTAACGAAATTTTGTCCAATCGAAAGCGTATTTATTGTAACCACCGTTACCGGCTATCAAATGGTTAAATTAGGACAAATCGGTTATTTTCAATACCTACAAGGCAAAAGGCTTTGGGAAATCGTTCTTGCCGACCAAACCCGGCTCTTTCTCAAACGCGACACTACAGCCAATGATATACTCAACTACTCACCTTCGCTGATACAAATCAATCAGCATCAAATAATAAATGTCAATTATCTGCATACAATTGTAGGGCAGAACTGCAACTTACTACCACCATTCAACACAGGCAACAGGCTGGAACCCATTTCGCGTAAGTTTATGACGATACTCGAAGAAAGGTTCAGGCTTATTTGAGCTTGGTTGCAAACTCCAAATGAACCACATTAGACACATTAGAACTTCAATGCACAATTAATAATTAATAATCAATTATTCAAAAAATCTAATCACTACTTTTTACATCATAAACCAACAATTTGAATTATATGCTTGTTTTGGCCTATAAACTATATCATTAGCAAAACCACAAATTTGTTTTTTTAAATTTAGTATAATAATTTTGACAGGCAAAAACAGAATTTCTTCTGATGCAGAACGATCTTTGAAAAAGCAGCTTCGAAACACTAAAAGTGGCCGATCCTTTCTGACACAATTCATTGAACAGACCCGAATAGCCCGAAAAACTACCCGTAGCCGGCGACTAAGCACCCTTAGTCCGTCATAAACTACCGGTACTTGATAACACAATGCCACTACTTTGTCGCAAACTAGCGGTAGTTTATGATACAATGCCACTAATCCGTCACAAACTAGCGGTAGTTTACGATAGAATGCCGGTACTTTGTCGCAAAATACCGGTAGTTTATGATAGAATGCCGGTAATTCGTCACAAACTAGTGGTAGTTTATGATACAATGCCGGTAGTTTGTCGCAAAATACCGGTAGTTGATAACACAATGCCACTACTTTTTCGGCAACTACCGTTGGTGGAACAGGCAAAGCCGGTAGCCGATAAGGCAATAAGCCAATGAGTCTACAGACTTTAGACAAAAGACAAAAGAGCAAAGACAGTGAGAATGTACCAATCGTAGCGAAGCGAAGATGCCGCTTGCGGTATAAGATAATTTGCCAATAAACCAATCGTAACGAAGCGAAGATGCCGCTTGCGGTATATAAGAATATTGAAGGATGAACCGATTTGCTCTTCTCTTCATTATTCATTATTAATTTTTAATTTTTAATTGTCTCCAGTCTCCTGACTTTTGACATTAGACTTTTGACATTAGACTTTTGACATTAAACACTTTCAAAACTATATTTATTATTATTCACAATTAAAAAAATTTCTGCCATGAGCAAAGAAACTTACAATATCCCAACGAGCCCAACCGCCCGTTTCGATTATCAACGCAATGCCGTTGAAACTTGTACTGCCAATGCCGGTCCGTGGAAAATATCCGCCGACAGGTTGACTAAAATTGCACCACTGCGTGCCGATTATGAAACTAAATTTGCCGTAACAAACAATCCAAGCACACAAAGCCCCAGCGCCACCGCTGCCCGCGATGCTGCATGGGCGTTGTACGAAGTAGCATTGATTGATCTGTACGACCATGACATTTTGAATAATGAGAACATTCCTGCCGATGGCAAGGATGCGCTGCACATTCATTATACAAGTTCAGGAGGTGGATCCTCTTCTCCCGCTCCTACCACTACACCCATGGTAACGCTAACTGCCGAAGAAATTTCAATATTACATGTAGTGTATGCCGATTCGGCCAATCCGAGTTCGCATTCGAAACCCGCCAATGTGGCTTTCTGCGAACTTGTTTATAACCTGGATACACCCACTACCAGTCCCGACGATTGTAAGTACCGTGCCAATATCACCCGTTCGCACGAAGCTATTATTTTCACTCCTGCCCAACGTGGCAAAACGGTCAATGCCTTCTCGCGCTGGGTAAACCGGAATGGTAAAACAGGCCCCTGGAGCGGAATGGTAACAGCTATAGTACCATAAAGCAAATAACGAAGCCTCTATGTATAAGTGATAGTTCTGCCTGATGTGGAGCTATCACTTTTTTTATACAGAAAAGCGGAAGAAAATTGATAATTGAAGAGTTAATAAAGTTTCGGGTTCAGAAGGCGCTTCAATTCATCAGTTATTCAATTATTCAACAATTCCACGATTCAACGATTCCACGATTCCACGATTCATAAGATTTCCTCTCAAAAAATTGCTGTTGTAAAATATGTTATTTATCTTTGGACACTTAATCATTAAGTATCTAATTTCCTTGTGTGTTACAACAAAAATACAGTTTTTCCAATTGGCCGAATCGGAAAGAAACACAATGATTAAAAAATGAAATGGATAGACTTTTGATATAGCCAATTGTAGAAATACGACGTAACATTGAACAAACACGAGTAAAAACATTTGGATGTGACAGTTCCTGATTTGAATGTCACGAAAAACAGATAAAAGTGGAGACTAGCGACCACTCAAATAAACAGGGCAGAATCCGAAAAGCCAAACAAGTAGGAGTAACGCAATTATATCTAAAAAGAATGAAAACAATCAAAATTTTAGCAATTATCGGAGTGGTATCACTAATGATATCTTGTGCAAGCACAGTCAGGTTTCCTGTATCAAGCACGGTTCCAGCGGCAGATATTACTGTAAAGAAAAAAATGGACAAGAACAAAAATTATTTTATTGAATTAACTGCAAGAAATTTAGCAGCAGCCAACAGACTGAATCCACCAAAAAGCAATTACAGTGTTTGGATTGTTGTTGAAAACGGAATGACCAAAAACATTGGACAATTAACTATTAGAAATGCTAAGAAGGCAACTTTAAAAACAACAACTCCATTTAATGTAAAAGAAATTTTTATTACAGCCGAAGACCAGGGAAATCTGAATTATCCTACTGGTGTTGAAATTTCACGCACAACGCTTGAAAAATAGAAGATAAGATTATTAAAAACAATTTTACTGCTACTCTTTGGTTGGGTGACTGTTATTTCCGGCATTCAAAATAAAGAAAAAGCGAAACTGAACTTTATAAATCTACATTTAGCAATTTCACTTTCTTTTCAAGCGTAGCCATTTATATTTTAGGATCAATTTCGGGCGGTTTGGGTTATTCTTTATTGAAAGAAAAATAACAATGGAAGACACTAACATAAAAATTAAATGACCATTTAAACAGAAATGTATGCAAACAGAAGAAAAAAATAATTTGGCAAAGACCAATGATATCGAATCGATTAAGAACCAAAACAAATTCAAAGAAAAACTTGTTGCCTTATTCAAAAACAATAAAGTTTCAACAGTTTTAATCCTATTGTTACTGGTTGTTTTTGTTTGGTTTTCTATTAAAATTTACATAAACGAAAAAAAGTTCAGCAATGAGAAAACACAGCTGATAACTCAATATGAAAGCAAAATTGACAGTTTGCAAACAAAACACCTTAAGTTTGCAACCGAAGTTTTTTCGTGGTCGGTAAGAAGTGAATTATTAAGGAATAACACTGAGAACCTAAATCAATTACTAAGTGTATTTGTTCGACAGTCCGGGGCAGACCTTGTACAACTTATAAATCCAAAGAACAATATCGTTCTGCTATCTTCAGACAAGAAATTTGAAGGAACTTCTCTCGAAACAACAGCTTTTTCAAATCTAACAAGCACTACGGTTTATACGGAAGAAAATTCAGTAAAAATCATAAGTCCGGTAATGGGTTTTAATGATAAAATTGGGGTACTGATAGTGGTGTTGAACAGATAACCACTATCTATACTACACACGCCTAAGCAGCAATAGCCGAATTCGTACGATTTCAGAGTTTTATCTCTCGTATTAGCTTTTGTACTGTGCGAGAGCGAATGCTCCCGCAAACTGTCCGTGACCATGTATTTGAATAATGAAAAACAAAACTAACCAGCATTTATAACAATAAAAACAAACGAAATATTCAATTAAGATGAATCCAAAAAGAATTCCTATTTTGATAATAATCATTGTGATTTTACTATATTTTGCTTATAATTATTTGTCGGACAAAAATACTGAAACTAAAAATCCTTATAAAAACACATTTATAGGAAATTGGGTTGGTGACAAATATGAAAATAATAGTTATGTAACTTGGATTCAGAAAAGACTTTCAGATGGGACTTATACAATCTTTTTTGTTACAATAAAAGCAGATACAGTAATTAGAGATATTGAAACTGGGAAATGGTGGATAAAGGACGGTAAATATTATGAAATTTCACCAAATGTAAATACAGAGCCGAGCATTTACGATTATAAAATAATTACAAATGACAGCATAATGTTTAGTAGTACTTCGTCAGATTATAAGTTCGTTGACAAAAAAATTGAAGAAAATAATTTTGATTCTACCAATATAATTGAGCCCTCAAAAACAATTAATAATATGACAAAAGAGATTAAGATTAAATACGACAAATATTAATAAAATACAACCCAACCCCTAATACTTAAGCTTCCTGCGGTCGGAACGACGCAGCAAGGAAGCGTCGTTTGAATCCCGAAAGACGGGATAAACCGTATTAACTGCGCTGATTTTTCAATTAGCTTCGCTGATCTTCGATTCCCGTTTGCAGAGATTCATGCACAAACAAGACCTGACAGGTTCTTGAAACCTGTCAGGTCTTGCATGCGTCTATTTATCTGGTTGTGTGTAAATTCTCCCCTGAAATGTTGCTGTTGTTAAATATGTTATTTATCTTTGGACGATAAATTACAAGCAGTTACATATACAGTCCTCTAAAGCAAAGATGCGCAATGGTTATCCTTAAGTATATAGTGAATATATGGGCAATGCGTAGATATTGATGTTAGGCGGCATAGTTAAAAAAAAATAAAGACCAGATTAATCATTTAAAAATCAGCAATATGAAGAAACCATTTTTAGCAGTTTTGTTTGTTTATTTAATAGTCATTTTTATGACAAGTTGCGACAACAATAAAGTTAAGAAGTCTGAATACGACAAACTTCAACAGGAATTAGCCGAAACAAAAAAAGCTAATGAAGAATTACAGAAAACACCACAAATCAGATTATCAAAGGGACAAGAGTACATTGCAAAAAATGACTTTGAGAATGCAAAAAAAGAATTAAGTGTTTTAATAGAGAAGTTTAACGGAAGTATTGAAGCGAAAAAAGCAGAATCTTTACTTGCTGAAATTGAAAAACAAGAAAAAATAAAAAAAGAAACAGAAGAACGAAAGAAAGCATTAGGATTTAAAATTTTAAAGGAAAATACTACCCTGACAATTGATAATATCACACTTAAATTTAAATCAGTAAGTACCAGTAGTAAATGGATTTTCGAATATGACAAATACGATTATTATCGTTATAGATCAGCAGAACGTGGTAATACATTTGTTCTTGCAAATGTTATAATTTCCTCTAAAGTCAAAAAATCCAAAATACCACTTATTTCAGTTTATAGACTTTCTAATGGCTGTTTGAATTTAATTGGCAACATGAGTCGTGAATTTGTAACCGACCCTGCAGGTTCATATAACGACAAAGATTTTAAATATGTAAGTAGTGTCGCATTTTCTCAAGCTATAGAAATATCTAAGAAAACATTAGATGAAACTGCTGTTTTTGTAGTAGTAAAAAGAGTAAATTGTTCTAAATATGAGTTTGGTTATTACTTAGACACAAGTTCTGAAGGTTGTAACATAAAATCAACTCTTACAGTCGATGATTTTGATAAAAATTATGCTCTAATTAAGATACTCAACAAGAAAAAACTATAATAAACAACTAATATGTCAATCTTTTGTAAACCTGAATTTTGGTATACTTTTTCTTCAATTATTACTGCATTTGTAATTTTTTATCTTTCTCTAGGTTTGAAATCGGGGAAAAGATACTTGCTCAGATTATTTAAAGCAAATCAAGCGCTGTCCTTATCAATTCAGAAAAATTTATCTGAATTTATTGACAAATACAATGCTTTTGATTCCATTGCCTTTCCAGAGCGTAACATAACATTCGGGCATTTACTTGAACAAATGAAGTCAGAATTTTCAGAAAATTTATCCGATAAATTGTTCTTGAAAATAAAAAAAAGAAAATTATCAAAACCAGAACTGACTTCTTCTATTGACTCATTAAATAAACAGAATGAAGCTTTAAGACTGGTTGACATAGACTTAAAACTAATTATAAGGAAAGTTGAATCAGTACTAAACGGAGAAACTACGACCGCCTAATACTTATGCTTCCTGCGGTCGGAACGACCCAGCAAGGAAGCGTCGGTTGAATCCCGATGCATCGGGATAAACCGTATTAGCTTCGCTGATTTTCAATTAGCTTCGCTGATCTTCGATTCCCGTTTGCAGAGATTCATGCACAAACAAGACCTGACAGGTTCTTGAAACCTGTCAGGTCTTGCATGCGTCTATTTATCTGGTTGTGTGTAAATTCTCCCCAAAAAGTTGCTGTTGTTAAATATGTTATTTATCTTTGGACGATAAACTACGATCGGTTACGCATACAGTCCTCTACAGCAAAGATACGCAATGGGATTTGGAGGCGTAAAGGAAATATATACAAACCAGTAGTTTGCCTACACAGCTTAAAAATTGCATAGCATATTGGTAGGGGTTATTAAAAAAATTAAATTACATATTGATACATGAATACCAGAACATTATTATTGTTTCTTTTTGTATTTATTACACAGTGCTTTAAATCTCAAAATCATAACATATTAGATGCGAAATTTTCTCCTAACTCAAATATTATAGCATTGATTGTTGGCGATGACAAGAAGTCTGACCTCATGCTTTATTTCACTAAAACAAATGGATTTTCCGGAAAACTGCTTGGAGATAGTTTAAATAATTCTACTGTTAGTGAATTCAAATTTTCGCCCGATGGAGGCAAAGTTGCTCTACTTGTAACAAAAGAAATGATTACAGATCTTTTTCTTTATAACATTGAAAATGGTGAAATAACACAATGTACTGGCTCACAAGAACTGAAAAAGTATGATGTTGGTTTAGCGTATAAGAATTCATTAAACTGGATTGACAATAACCGTGTTATGTTTATTTCTAAACATTTGGGATTAGTCCAACAATACATATTCAATTTTTCAAATAACAAATTTGAAGCAAATGGAACTTCCAAGGGGAATGAATATTTTATGACATATTCGAGAAAAAACCAAGAATCATATTATATTGCAAGTATTAATAATCGGGAACCTTCAGTTTATAGGAGAAAATTAGGTTCGTTAGAAAATATTGAAATCTCAAAAGATGGACTTAATCATATGCTTACTATCTTGTCTGATGAAAATAACTACTTATTTTACACGATTTTGCCTGAGATTTCTCCACGAATCTACGACCTTAGAACTTCTAAATTAATGAAAACTAAATTACCAAATTCTAATGTTAGAATTGTAGGCTGGTCAGAAAAGGACACAACATTTTATTATACATACGCTCAGTTTAAGAACAATACAAGTTATCCTTCAACCGGTTTATTTTCATATAATTACCTGACAAAGAAGAATCAAAAAATTTTAAATGAGATTGAAAGCAACTTTGAGCTAGTTAGCGCCCCTGATGGTTCAAGTATTATCTTTTCTACTTCAGAGGTTATTGAACTAGACCCCAACAAACATAAAATAGTTGGATTAAAAACATTTATATATAGTTTAAATGGAACAATTAAGGAATTTCCATTTTGTGGAATTGCTAAAGATTGGAGTTCAAATACAAATTCAGTTGTGTTTGTATATGGAAGTGAATTAACTTTATTGAATCCATTTGACGGAATAAAAAAAACAATTAGATTGACAAAATAAATATTAAAAAACGCCTAATACTTATGCTTCGTGCGGTCTGCACGAAGCAGCAAGGAAGCGTCGGTTGAATCCCGAAAGACGGGATAAACCGTATTAGCTTCGCTGATCTTCGATTCACAGTTGGGGAGAAATAAACTTTTTCAATGCAAAGTTAAGAATTTTCTATTGGTGCAAAAGCCGATAGTCATTATATTTTATATACATAAATAAACATCAAAAGTATATATGAATTCAGTAAGTAGTCGTTGGGCTGTCACTTTTACATGCATTTTATTGCTGATCGTACAAATTGTTTTAGTAGATCATATCTCTGCTCAGGAACTTGTAACAATCAGGGGTCTTGTGTTGGATGAGATCACTAAAATTTCTGTTCCTAATGCAACAATCAAGTTGTCGGAAAACAGGATCACTGTAGCAGAGTTTGATGGAAAGTTCGAACTCAGCTGTTTGCGCGAGGATACTTTAATGATCACTGCAATAGGTTATTGTCCTCGTTTGTTGAGCGTTCATGATTTGCTTACTGATTCGTCAAAGTGTAAAGTACTTATGCAACCAGTTACTTATCAACTTCGTGCAGTAGAGGTAGAAGCTGAAAAAAGGCAAACTAAAGTTTTAAAGGCTTTGAATTTTATATCTGACATATCGCACCCCATCACTTATTTCAGTAAAGAGAAAATAGTCAAGCGCAGATTTGTAAAACTCGAGTCAAACAGTATCTTTTTATCTCAAAATATATACTGGGAAATCAATCGCCAGTTAATTGTAAAAATAAGCAGACTACAAGCTGAGGACTTAGATAAATGCATAATGTATTGCAATACTCATATTGTTTTGTCGCCTAACGATGATGAGAGAACCATTACAAATAAATTGCTACTTTTAATCTCCGATTATTTTAGAAGTATTAAAAGCGAAAACTGAAACAGCTCTCGTCCTCACGAAGATAAATTAACGTGATTGAATAGTCGCGCAGGTTGTTGGGTGTTCTCTCGTGGATTTAATCCCGGCTTCTTGTATCAGAAGGATTTATAATTTGACTATCAATAAACTAAAAGTAAAATGAATATCGCACACATTGCTATATGGACAAAAGACTTAGAAGCTATGAAAGACTTTTATTGCAAATATTTCATGGGTAAAAGTAACCAAAAATACACAAATCCGATAAAAGGTTTTGAATCCTATTTCATTAGTTTTGAAAGTGGGACAAATTTAGAACTAATGCGAAAACAAACAGTTAACAAACCATTAGACACAGAAGAAGGTCTGGGATTTACTCATATCGCTTTTAAATTAGGTTCTAAAGATGCAGTACTTTCTCTTACGGAGGCACTTCGTTCGGATGGCTTTTGCATTGTTGGAGAACCTCGTACAAGCGGAGATGGTTATTTCGAAAGTGTAATATTTGATGTTGAGGGAAATCGGATTGAACTTCTGGCATAATTGAAACCATTAAATCGAAAACGCAAAAAATCAAATGCAGACATTGTATTTGACAATTTTTGAGTACAATCTGAACGAACAAAAACAAGATGAAATGACAATGATTAAAAAACTTTTAATTTCACTCCTTATCTTCACCTCCTGTAGTTTGAATAAAGAGCCATACTTTGTGAAAACTGAGAATGTGAACGAAATCATTGATAACAAACAGGTAATTGTATCTCAAAAGATTCAGACTTGCAGAGTCTCAGACAGCTTGCCTATCTGCGTATTGACTAAGGTTTCAAACTATAACAATGACCTTAGGATTGAGACTATGACAGGATTAAGAAAAGAAGACGGTTTGCAGGACTACTTGCAGGACAGCATTTTTTACGATAACAAAGGAAACGATACTTTAAAAAAGTCCTATGTTTCTATCCATAAACACTGGCAGTTCACACAAATCTTCCGAAAAAGATTCAGGTCGGACAATCAAGTTGAATTCTACATGACTGAGAGACCTTTTGACAATGAAGAATATTACAAGAAGGAAATTTATTATCAATACAATACGACCGGACAGATTTTAAGCCAAACAGAATTTGAATGTATTGGAACCGCTTCCTGTGATTCGATTTTGAAAAAGGAATATATTTACAGTGCTGACAATAAACTTGAAAAGGAGTTTTTTTATTACCGGAAAGGAAACAATTGGGAGAAATTCAAAGAGAAGTTGCCAGGTGTAACTTTATATTGAGAGCAGTTTAAAAGGTCGAAAAAAAATAATGACAAAAAATTATCTGACAAAACACCTAGCCCCTAATACTTATGCTTCCAGCGGTCGGTAACGACGCAGCATGGAAACGTCGGTTGAATCCCGAAAGACGGGATAAACCGTATTAGCTTCGCTGATCTTCGATTCACGCAGGCCGGCTGATCCCGTTAAGGCCGCCAACAGGCAGTAGCAAAACAAAACCTTCTTAACTATCAATAAACAGAGAACAGATGAAAATGAAAACACAAAGGAGTAAGCCAATGAGCGGCAGCAAATGGCACAGAGAGAAGAAGTATTTAAACATATTGTTGATGCTGTGTATGTCACTTGGCATTCTTCCCGCTGCGGGGCAAAAGCCGGTTCGACCAAGCTTGTATAAAGTAGTTTATGCAACAACCGGGCATACCGCTACGCCTTACAGGGCGAAAACAACCGGCGATATAGTTGGCGAAGTGCTGACATCGCAGGTATATGAGGTTATTGCCATTGAAGGTGACTGGGCAAAGATAAAGTACAAAGGCGGTGAATATTATCTCTGGAAGAAAAGGCTTGTAAAAGTGGATGCACCGGATATTGTTGCTTCAGCCTGGGCGAAAGAATGGTTTTCGTACAACGGAATTTATATAGGCAATCCCGGTGAATGGAGCGACGTAACCGACAACTGGACAAAACCCGTCACCCGTGCAGAAATGGCAAGTTTGCTTGTTGGAGATATTATGGAGAATATATACGGCAACTGGGCAGTGAAGTTTACATTGCCCGGCGCTGTGCAATCTAAAGAAAATGGTTTTTTTACCGATACAGATGATTTCTATTCGTACCGGTTGGCTTATTGGGGAATAATTCCCGGTGGAAAATTTAACCCGGCCGGAACGCTTACTTACGATGAAATGACAACACTTCTTGTCAAGCTGATGGCTTACGACAAGAAATACATCCGCCAGGGCGGGGGAAGCGAACTGACCAAAGCCGATATCGCAAAATTCGGCATTGGTGGCGACACAAGGCCAAACGCCAAATGCACAAAGGAACAGGCAAAAATGCTTTGCGACAAAGTTGTCTTATGGAACAAAGAGATATCGCTACTTTCAGGTGCCAGACATGAAAAAAAGACTGAACGATATGGTGGTACTGTCAATATGTGCGATGGAATATTTACAATCAAAACTATGCTGGGGAAAAAACCAAATCAGCCGCACCTTTTCGTTAATGCAGCGGGAAAGGTTGAGCTGAGCAACTCCCAAAAGCAGCAATTCAAGATTACATTCAGGAAGAGCGCTTTCACAATGGACAGGAAGGTTATGTTTTTATTCACCATCCAGACCATGGACGGTAAATATCTTGGAACAGCGGGTACTCCCATCAACGGTAGTCGCCTGATTGCCCAAAAGGATGAGTTTTTGTGGTGGATTGAGCATGGACCATCAGAAGATTACCAATGGACAAGTTTCATCGAAGATCCGAACAATTATCATCAGGTACTGAATGTGTCGGCCTGGAAAATTACCGACGGCACCCCCATCATCAGCTGGTTTTGGAGACATGGTACAGGCGCTGACTCAAATAACTGCAAGTTCATTTTCGATAAAGTGGAGTAAGTCTTAAGTTTAGTGATTAGTTTCGGGTTTCGAGTTTCGGGTTTCGAGTTTCGGGTTTCGAGTTTCGGGTTTCGGGTTTCGGGTTTCGAGTTTCGGGTTTCGAGTTCTGAGTTCTGAGAGTGATTAGTGATAAAGACCGGAGACAATTCAACAGTTCACCAATTCAACAATTTAACGGTTCTACAATTTCACGCTTCAAAGCTTCAACAGTTAACCCTTTTGTCTTTGCTCTTTGCTCTTTGTTCTTTGTTCTTTGTTCTTTGTTCTTTGTTCTTTGTTCTTTGTTCTTTGTTCTTTTGTCTAAAGTCTAAAGTCCGGAGACAATTCAACGATTCAACAATTCAACGGTTCAACAATTTCACGATTCAACAATTTCACGCTTCAACGCTTCAACGATAATCTGAATTATTTTCAGTAAATTTGCAGCGAAATAAAAATGCTCTACCCAATGAATTCAGACACTCTAAATCAGCGCCGTACCATACGCAAATACACCGACCAGCCCATTAGTGCCGAAGTTTTGAATCGTTTACTTCAGACTGCCGCTCAGGCTTCGAACACCGGAAATATGCAGGCCTACAGCGTGGTGGTAACTACCGACAATGAAATAAAGCAACAACTTTCGCCCGCTCATTTCAATCAACCAATGATAACGCAAGCGCCGGCTGTGCTTACCTTTTGTGCCGATTTCAACCGTTTCAGTCAGTGGTGCAAGCAACGCAATGCCGATCCCGGGTACGACAATCTACAGTCCTTTATGGCCACTGCCATCGATGCAATGATTTTTGCCCAGACTTTTGCTGTGGCTGCCGAAAACGAAGGCTTAGGGATTTGCTATCTCGGCACTACTACCTACAATGCCGGCGAAATCATCAAGGTACTCGGGTTGCCCGCACTTGTGGTACCCGTTACCACAATTACGGTAGGGTATCCGGCAGAAAACCCTCCCCTCACCGATCGCCTGCCACTGGAAGCCATCGTTCACAACGAAACTTATTCCGACTATACTGTCGAAAAAATTGACGCGCTGTACTACGAAAAAGAAAACAGCGATTTTTACAAAAACTTTGTTGCTGAGAACAAAAAGGAAACGCTGGCGCAGGTATTTACCGACGTCCGTTACACGCGGGCTGCCAACGAACTTTTCTCGGAGAAATTCCTGCAGGTGTTGAAGCAACAGGGATTCATGAAATAAAAGCTTCGCTCCCATCCCGAATGGTGCACAGCACAGGCGAACTAATTACGTCTTAACTTGTTAAATCAAAGTATGGTTTTTGCCAATGGAGACAATGTGGCAATAAGTACCCGGTCTACGGTCTACGGTCTTTTGACATTAGACATTAGACATTAGACATTAGACATTAGACTTTAGACTTTAGACAAAAGAACAAAGACAAAAGAACAAAGACAAAAGCGTTAAATTGTTGAATCGTTGAATTGTCTCCAGACTTTAGTCTTTAGACTTTAGACATTAGACTTTTGACATTAAACCCGAAACTCAGAACTATTGTTTTTTATGGTAAAAGGTTCATTTTATATTTTGCTTTTTTATTTTCTTGGCGAATTGCTGAGTCAGTTGCTCAGTGGCTTTATTCCCGGTAGTGTATTGGGAATGATTCTGTTGTTTCTTGCTTTGTTTTTCAAACTACTAAGGCCGGAGAAAGTACAATCGGTGGCCACTGCCATTACTAAAAACATGGCTGTATTCTTTGTGCCGGCCGGTGTGGGGCTTATGGTATATGCCCAAATGCTCGAAAGCTCATTTGTTGCAATTGTAGCTGCCATTGCCGGAAGTACCGTTCTCACTATCGTTACGGTGGCACTGATTCAGGAGCGACTTGAGAAACGCAGGAAGAAAGGAGAAATTGGTCATGAATGAAATACTTGATTTTATAAGACCTTATATAAGCAACGAAGTATTTTTGCTGGCTTTGGTGATGGGCGCATTTTACCTGGGCATTATTGTGTACAAACGCACAAACCTTACCATTCTACAACCTCTGCTTATTGCAATGATTGTTATTATTCCTTTCCTTAAAATCACCGGCATCGACTATCAAACCTTTTACACACATACCCGCATTCTTAACTTTATGCTTGGTCCGAGTGTAGTGGCTTTAGGTTATGTGCTTTACGAGCAACTCGAGCATATCAAAGGCAATGTAATTTCTATTCTGAGCGCTGTTTTTGTTGGGAGCATCGTAGGCATAGTAAGTGTGGTGCTGATCGCTAAAGTTTTAGGAGCCGACCACATTCTTATTGCTTCGCTGGCACCCAAATCGGTCACTACGCCTATCGCCATAAGTCTGGCTGAAAAAACAGGTGGTATTCCGGCGCTGGCAGCCGCTTTTGTTGTTATTTGTGGTATTTTCGGAGGATTAGTGGGCCCCATTATTTTACGCCGCATCGGTATCAAAAGCAAAATAGCCAAAGGACTGGCTATGGGCTCGGCTTCGCATGCTTTGGGCACTGCGCGTGCCATGGAAATGGGCGCTATCGAAGGAGCTATCAGCGGCTTGGCCATTGGATTAATGGGTATTATGACAGCCTTGCTGATTCCTTTTGCCGAAATGATTTTTTAGTGGTCTGGCTTTAAATTATTGTTTTGTTCAATTCCCTTTGCTGTTCTTCATTTTATAAGTTCTTCCAACTCATTGTCCTTTTTATTCATGAAAATATCGTTGTGAAAATGTTCGAGTTTGCGCAGCATATAAGCCAGCATTGTTTTCTCTGAATCGTTCAGGTTCCCGGTAACAATTTGTGAAACAACACCCATTTGAGGCAGTATTTTGTAAATCTCGGTGCGGCCAGTCATCGTCATTTTAATGCGTACGCTTCGTTTATCGGCCTCGTCGGCAAACTGTTCGATAAGCCCGAGCTTAATTAAGCGATTGATAATTTCGGTTCCAGATGTTTTTTCCATCACTTGCTTGGTGATCAGTTCCGATTTACTTAAATGATCGTAAGTCATCAGTGTCATCAAAAACGAAAACTCATCAGCGCTTTTTATCGGACTGTTTTTCAGCGCCTTTTTAATATATCCTTTGGCATACCGAAACAGTAAAACAATAAGAATGGAGATATCGGTGGCCGAACCTTTCTGCTCTTTGTATTTATAGCCTTCGTAGTTTCCTCCCAGTTCACGCGTTTTGACATTCATCGGTGTGTGCTGACTGTTCAGATAACCCAAAAAGTCGCTCATGTTCAGATTCCCATCTTTATCTTGATTTTCGGTTTCGAACTGATCGAGATACTCAATCAGTTCGAACAAAATATTTTTTGTCTTCATCTCTTATAAAACATTGAATAACAGTGGTAATAAAAAAAAATATAACAAAATCAAATATTTAATCATTGTAAGTTGAACTTTTTTGTACCACATTTGTATTATTAAATACATTTCCGTACAATATTGTTCATTTTTAAATTGAAAAAGATGGAACTCTTTCATGACACATCATTTAAGATATCGGCTGTAGTAACTAAAAACTATAGCAATTCTTTTTATCTGTCAACGCTTTTACTCGACAAAAGAGTAAAAACTGCCATACACGGTATCTATGGCTTTGTACGTTTTGCCGACGAAATTGTGGACACATTCCACAGTTACGACAAGGAATACCTGTTGCACAAGTTCGAAACCGACATGCACGAGGCCATTGAAAATAAGATTTCATTAAATCCCGTTCTGAACTCGTTTCAGTTGGCTGTGAACGAATACAAGGTACCTATGCCCTATATCGATGCATTTATGAACAGCATGAAAATGGATTTGACAAAAAAAGAGTACCTTACGAATGCCGAAACAGCCGCTTACATTTACGGTTCGGCCAACGTGGTAGGTTTAATGTGCCTTAAAGTGTTTTGCAAAGAAAACACAAAGCTTTTCGGTGAACTTGTTGCCTCGGCCGAAATGTTGGGATCAGCATTCCAGAAAGTCAACTTTTTACGCGATTTGCAGACAGATATCGAATTGCTCGAACGAAACTATTTTCCACAATTTGATAAGAACAAATTCGATGAAGCAACAAAACTTCAACTGATTGCTGAAATAGAACAGGAATTCGACATTGCCCTCGAAGGCATAAAACGACTTCCGGGCCGATCGAAACTGGCTGTCTACACGGCCTACAATTACTATCGGAAACTGCTGATAAAAATCAAACATAGCGAAGCATCGTCCATTTTGAAAGAAAGAATCAGAATTTCGAATGTCCGTAAATTATCGATTATGGCTCAGTCGGCCATTGAGTACAAGTTAAATATGATTTGAAAAGAGAAAAGAGAAACGAGAAACGAAAACAAAGAACAACCAAGCATAATGACTGAAAACAACGTAATTCTGGTCGACAAACAAGACAATGCCATAGGAGCTATGGAAAAGATGGAAGCCCACGTAAAAGCGGTATTGCACAGGGCCATCTCAGTATTTATTGTCAATTCGAAAGGAGAATGGCTGCTACAGCAACGCACTTTTGATAAATATCATTCTAAAGGTTTATGGACCAACACCTGTTGCAGTCATCCTTTCCCGGGCGAGACTTCGCTGGAAGCAGGCAACCGCCGGTTGATGGAAGAAATGGGCATGAAAGCGGACTTGCGGGAGATTTTTAGTTTTATGTACATTCAGGAGCTCGAAAACGAACTCACCGAGCATGAATTCGATCATGTATTTGTTGGCGTTTCGGATGAGCTGCCGCAGCCTCACCCCGAAGAAGTGATGGATTACAAATATGTGAGTTTTGATGCATTGAAAGCAGATGTGACGCTTCATCCTGAAAATTACACAGCCTGGTTCAAACTTATTTTCGAAAGAGTAGGTGAAATAATTGGTTGATAAAGAAATCACAATAAAATCATTATTCAAATTTAAAATGGAGCTGATACTGTCGATAAAAAATCATCCAAAGCGGGTAAAATACTTCCTCGCACTATTCTATACAATAGGGGTGATTGCCATCTATATTCCTTTTACATCTTCATTATTCATTTCGCTCACACCATTAACCCTCTTGATGAGCCTTGGTTTCCTTGCGCTCTATAACGCTGAAAATAATACAAAAACATTGCTCTTTTTTCTATTTGTTTTTATAGTCGGTTATTTCATTGAGGTAATTGGCGTTAATACCGGATTGATTTTCGGCCATTACAAATACGGAGAAACACTGGGCTATAAAGTTTTCGAAACACCTTTGATGATGGGCTTTAACTGGGTGTTGATGATTTATCTAACGGCTTCGCTCACCGAAAGCATAAAAACAACGGCAGCCGTCAAAGTACTTATGGCTTCGGCGCTTATGATTGTTTACGACCTTATCCTTGAACAATTTGCACCGTCCCTGGGAATGTGGACCTGGCACAACAACAATATCCCTTTACAAAATTATATCGCCTGGTTTGGTGTTTCCCTTGTGTTTCATAGTTTGCTGAGAGCATTGAAAATAAAAACGTCCAACACTTTGTCGGTAGTTATTTACCTGTGCCAGATTTTGTTTTTTCTTGCATTGACATTCAAATTTAAATTCTGATTTATCCTCAAATAAACATGATAAAAGCCCGTCACCAGCTGTTCGTTTACAGCTTTTTCAAAATCTATACCCTGGCCAAAATGAGAACCAATTTCAATTCGGTAAAGCTGAATGGTACGGTTGACGTGGCCAATCATTCGGTATTACTGATTGCGAATCACATCGGTTGGTGGGATGGCTTCTGGGCACTCTACCTGAGCATGAAAGTATTCCGCAAAAAATATCATTTTATGATGCTCGAAAAAGAACTGCGTAAACGTTGGCTGTTCAGCTTGTCGGGAGGATTTTCGATAGCGCAGGGCGCCAAAAGTGTAATTGAGAGTCTGAACTATAGCGCTGAACTATTGAAGGATAAAAACAATTTGGTTTTGATGTTTCCTCAGGGAAAACTTCATTCGATGCACGACGACAATTTCAGGTTTCAAAAAGGAGTGGAACTCATCCTAAGCAAAACGCAAAACACAAAAGTAGTTTTTCTGGCTTCAATCATTGATTACTTCGAACATCCAAAGCCGGATGTACACTTTTACATAAAAGAATACAATTCAGAGCATCAATCATTTACAGACATTGAAAGCGCTTACCGTGAATTTTACAGCAACAGTGTAGAACAGCAAAAACAAATTGTACTATGATATATATTGCCTGTTTTGTGATCGCTTTTGCTGTGCTGCAACTCTGCATTGCATTTGCCAACATGGTCATCAGACCAACACTGAAGAATTCCTCGCAGCCATCCGACGGTTTGATTTCGGTAATGATTCCTGCACGCAACGAGGAAAACAATATTATCAACCTGTTGACCGATTTACAACATCAAACCTATAAAAACATTGAAATACTTATATTCAACGATCAATCGACCGACAGGACAGCTGAACTTGTAAAAGAGATGGCACAGTACGATAAGCGGATACAACTCATCGATTCTATAGGATTGCCCGAAAACTGGCTGGGAAAAAACTTTGCCTGTCATTCTGTAGCGCAACTTGCACAGGGAGATTTTTTTCTTTTCCTCGATGCCGATGTAAGACTAAACGAAGACGCTGTGAACCATAGCGTTGAATACATGCACAAAAGCAAAGTAAATTTAATGTCGGTTTTTCCAAAACAAACAATGGTCAGCGAAGGTGAAAAACTGGTGGTGCCGTTGATGAATTACATTTTACTGACTTTACTGCCTTTGTTTTTGGTACGTTTTTCAAAGGCACCGTCACTTTCGGCCGCCAACGGTCAGTTTATGCTTTTCGAAGCCAAAGCCTACAAACAAATACAGCCACATGAAGTATTGAAAGCCGAAAAAGTAGAAGACATCCTCATTGCCCGATTGTTTAAACAGCTGAACCTCTCAATTGCTTGTCTCACCGGTTCGAACGATATCAACTGCCGTATGTATCATGGTTATCAGGAATCATTGAATGGATTTTCGAAGAATGTTACAATGTTTTTCGGAAATTCATATGTATTAGCACTACTCTTTTGGTTCATCACCACATGGGGATTTATTCCTGTATTAACAGCACTTCCAATGCTTTGGTTTTGGTTGCTTAACCTGATCGTTCTGCTTACACGGATTTTTGTGTCGGTAGCCAGCCGCCAGCAAATATTAAGCAACCTGATTTTAATAATTCCGCAGCAGTTGAGTTTAGGAATCATCATCTTCAAATCGCTGCAATACAAGATTCGGGGCAACTACGAATGGAAAGGACGAAAAATATAATATCAAAATACATTCACTGACTATAAACAACGAACGCATGAAAACAGTATTAATTGCAGGTGCAGGCTTAGGTGGATTAACCACTGCTTTACGATTGGCCAAAAAAGGCTATAAGGTGGAAATGCTTGAACGAAACCATCAGGCAGGTGGCCGGTTGAATCAAATCAAAAAAGATGGATTCACTTTCGACACGGGGCCAAGTTTTTTCAGTATGTCCTACGAGTTCAGACAATTTGCCGAGGAGTGTGGCATTGAAATACCTTTTAAGTTCGTGGAACTCGACCCTCTTTATACAGTCAATTTCAGTGGCAGTCCGAAAACTTACTTCCTTTACAAAGACCTTGATCGACTTGCTGCTCAATTTGCAGAAGAGGAACCCGATTTCAAAGAAAAAATGACGCGTTATCTGAGAAAATCGGGCGCGCTTTTCAACGACACTGTGGACATCGTCATTAAATCCAACTTCGATTCGGTGTTGGGTTATCTGATGTCGCTGGCACGCGTTAATCCGGCGCATATCCCGCAGCTTTTCCAGACTTTCTGGCAACATGTACACAGACATTTCGACTCAAAAGAAGCTCAGCAAATTGTTTCGTTAATTGCATTTTTCCTGGGTCGCACTCCTTTCGATACATCGGCCATTTATGCATTGCTTTCGCACATCGAATTCGATCACGACGGCTATTACAATGTGGAAGGTGGCATGTATCGTATTGTGGAAGGTTTGGTAAGTGAACTTAACAAAGCCGGAGTTATAATTCATTACAACACTGAAGTAAACGACTATACAAGCAAAGGTAACAAAATCACTTCGCTCATCGATAACACAGGTAAACAATGGACAGCCGATGCGATATTGATTAACGCTGATGCCGCCACATTCAGAGGAAGGGTGCTCAAACGCGAAAAATACTCGGAAGAGCGATTGCGCAAAATGAGCTGGACCATGGGTTACCTTACCTTTTACCTGGGTGTAAAAACAAAATTACCGCAGGTAAATCATCACAATTATTATCTGGGTAATAATTTTGCGGAATATGCAAACAACGTAGAACAACAACCCGATTCGCTCGAAAAGCCCTATTATTATGTCAATGTGGTGTCGAAACACAATCCGCAGTGTGCTCCAGAAGGTTGCGAAAGTCTGTTCTTTGTATGCCCCGTACCCAATCTGCTTTATAAGCCCGATTGGAGCGACGGTGATAAAATAGTGGACAGCATTATCGACGACTTTGGCAAACGAATACAACAGGACATTCGACCCGAAATTATTTCGCGAACTGTTTTCACACCCGTCGAATGGGAGAAAAGATTTAATCTTTACATGGGAAGCGGATTGGGACTTTCGCACAACCTGATGCAAATCGGCGCTTTCCGCCCTTCGAACAAAGACGAAAAGTTTAAAAATCTTTTCTATGTGGGCGCTTCTACAGTTCCGGGGGCAGGTTTACCAATGGCTGTGATAAGTTCCAAGCTGGCTTTCGAAAGGATTTTTAAATATCTTGGTGAATAATATTCAAGAAAAACGAGGTTGAATCACTTCAACCTCGTTCTAACCATTAAATCAACATCTAACCTAATCCACTTCAAAAGCTTAGTAGTAAAACCAACGTTTTCTTTCAAAATGTAAATCAGTTTTTTTCTTCAATAAAAACACTAATACTAAACCTTTTTCTTTGTGCACATAAGCCAAATAACAAACACCGTCTTCCGGAATCAGTGGACTTATGTTGCTTTCTTTTTATTTCAACAGCTTAGTTTGAAATAATTCATCATTTATTCTTGCTTTCAAAATATAGATACCGTTTCCTAAATTAGACGTATTAATAGTCGAAACTTTCATACCGTTGGAAACTCTGACACCCTGTATATTATAAAGTTCATAGCTATCTACTTCCTTACTCAAAATAAATGCATTAGTAGTTGAGTATACAGACAGATGATCAACGTTCTGGTTACCAAACCCTGAAGTGGTGGCATGTAATTTTATATTATCAATAAAATAATTACCTTTATTTGTATTTACTCCAAGATCAAGCACAAATGAATTTCCTCCGGCCAATGCGCTCAGTGGATAGCTTCTTGTTTCCCAGGCATTCGTAACGCCTGCACTCTGAACATCGACAACTTTTGTATCATCCACATAAATTTCCATATTTTTCCATAAATTGTCAGTTCCTGCAATGTCGTTCAAATAAATGTCTAGCGACAAACTTTCATAGTTTGCAAGCACTTTTCCTGCAGGCAAAACAACAGTTTGTTTCAGACATGAATTCCAATTGGTAGCTAAAATCTGAACCACCTTATTAGCAGCATCAGTAGGACTTGCTTTCACAGTAGCAGTAGCGTCAGTAATGCTCCATCGTTTCATACCTAACACCTCGTCAATTGTATTCGATTCAAAATCATTTACTACAAGAACGCTACTTGCAACGGGTGCAAGCACTAATTCAACATCATCAATCAGATATTCAGTATTTGATTTCGTTAATTTAAGAACCAAATTACCAGCGGGAACTGGCGTTAAAAGAGTACTTGAAAATGGGAATTCAATTGTTTTCCAAACACCGATTTCAGCAGCACCCCAAAGACCAGCCCATGCCAAAGTTCCGATTTGTTCAGTTGCCCCAGCTGTAGAGCTATTAGGAGAAGAAAAAATTTCTAATGAAGGATAATCGGTATCAGTACCACCAATGATTAAGTATTTAACACGAATTTTAGAGTAAAGTGCTTCTGCACCTGCCGGAACCGCAATATTGCTGAAAAAGACAGGTAAATAACCTGTATTATTCACATGTAACACTTTGGCGGAAGGATTTCCTGTGAGATAAGTATTGGCTTGAACATCGACTGAACCACCGCCCCACATAGCTGTGGCTCCTCCTGTTGAACCGATCTCGGCATCTTCGAAGGTGATTTTAACTGCTTGTTGTGCACTCACTCCAAGACTTAAACAAAATAAGGCAAAAAAAAGTAAAGATTTTCTCATGATTTAAACTATTAAATGGTTAATAAATAATTTGTTTACAATTCCGTTAAGAAATGTGGTCAAATATAGTTTAACTTTTTAACTGCGGTATTATTCCCACGTAACATAAAGTTGTAAAATAGTTACAAAATAAAACTATTTTTTGTTATAAAATTTATATTTAGTAACATCCTCCTGTAAACCAATGAACAAGTGCTGAATATGATGATCTGGCAAAAAAAAACTACAAGGATAAAAATCCTTGTAGTTTTTTCTTATTTGCACAATGCCTGTATCGGCAAAATGTTAGATCTGAACAACTAAATATTTAGATACGCTCCAGAATTTCGATGGATTTGTAATTTCAATAGTTATTGTCTTATCGTCATTTTTTATCAGATTATAACTACTCTGAGGATGCGACGACATAATTTTAATACGCTCGCTGTTGGTTGGGATCGTCGAAACGCTTCTTAGATCAGCTTGTGTAAAAGCCGAATTTTCAAATTCATTTGTCAACGATTTTTTGGTCTGGAAGAGTCCGCTTGTCGAAATCACCTTTGCTGCTTTCAGTTCTTTTGAAGTAGCAACAACATACCAAACCGTATTAATATTCGTTTCCTGCATTTTCAGAGTGTTCTTTTGTTGTTCCAGCACACTTTGTTGTTCTGCAATACTCTTACCTTGGTCATTTACAGTCGTCGAAAGTTCATTGATTGTAATGTTTTTCTGATCAAGCTCAGCCTGTAAAGTTTGAATTTGAGCATTTTTTTCATCCATTTGTGTTTGCAGGCGTTTAATTGTAGCAGTGAGCATATTATTCGCTTTTCCGTTTTTTGCTGCCAACTGACGTAACTCATCAATCTTTGCTTTATTTTTTTCGATACCTTCTTTTATCGCTGTCATTTGAGCTGCAATTACTGCCCTTTTGTTGCTTTTTGTTCCTTCAACACCTTTGAGATTCACCTTCATTTCTTTTTCCTGTTGGTTAATCTCTGTGAATCCTACTTCAATATCATTCAGAATATCAAGCGTTTGGTTATAGCTTGAATCTAAAGCCATATTCACCTGTGCCAGCGAGTCGCGTTCAGCTACAGCGGCTTTGTATTTTCCTGAGTTTTCAACACACGACGAAGTAATCAATACGAGTGCCGTAATCATTGCAAAAAATTTAATTGTTTTCATTTTTTTTGAATTTAGTGGTTTTTGATGCTGAATAGAAACAATAGTCATGCCATAATTATAAATTATTAATATTACTTTCGAAAAAACTGTTTCTTAAGTAAAAAAACAGCTGAAGTATTCTCCCTTGTTTGAAATAAACAGCAATATAAAAAACAATGAATAAGAGTTGTTTCAACAAAACCGGAGCAATAACTGCCTCCGGTTCATTATTTTTATAATCAGCGTCTTTTCTAAAAAAAATGATTACAAAAAGTTTTAATTACAAGGTCACACCGGTTTTGAATATTGCTATCTCGCGATAGTTTTTCTTTTCGTTGTTGACCAACTCGCCACTGGCTACGCTGATAATATAATCGATAAAACGTTCTTTTACCTGTTCGATAGATTCATTTTCAACAATAGTCCCTGCGTTGAAGTCAATCCATGTGCCTTTGCGGTTATAAAGTGCTGTGTTTGTCGAAATCTTCATGGTTGGTACAAAGCTGCCGAATGGCGTACCACGTCCTGTCGTAAACAGCACTATATGACAACCACTTGCACCTAACGCGGTAGCAGCTACCAGGTCGTTTCCGGGTGCACTAAGCAGGTTCAAACCTTTGGTTTTGATACGTTCGCCATAAAGCAACACGTCCTGTACCAACGCTTTTCCACATTTCTGTGTACAACCCAACGATTTTTCTTCCAACGTAGAAATACCACCCGCTTTGTTTCCCGGCGATGGATTTTCGTATACAGGCTGATTGTTGCGCATAAAGTAATCCTTAAAGTCGTTGATAAGGAAAACCGTTTTGTCGAACATATTGCGGTTCACGCAACGGTTCATCAAAATAGTTTCGGCACCAAACATTTCAGGCACTTCTGTCAGCACCGTGCTACCGCCCTGAGCAATCAGGAAATCGGAGAACACGCCCAACAACGGATTAGCTGTAATACCTGAGAAACCGTCGGAACCTCCACATTTCAACCCTATTTTAAGCTCGGAAAGTGGTACGTCTTCACGCACATCTTTCGACACCACTTCGTAAATCTCACGCAACATGGTCATTCCTTCTTCGTATTCATCATCCACCTTTTGAGTTTCCATGAACTTGATACGGCTTTCGTCTATATCACCCAGCATTTCGCGAAAAGCTTTCACCTGATTGTTTTCGCAACCAAGTCCTACGACAAGCACACCGCCAGCATTGGGATGAAGCACCATATCGCGCAATACTTTGCGGGTATTTTCGTGATCGTCGCCCAGCTGCGAACAACCGTAGTTGTGCGGATAAGCCACAATAGCATCCACACCTTTCAGCTGCGTTTCGGCGCGCATCTTTTCGGCCAGCGAATTGATAGTTCCGTTTACACAACCTACCGTAGGAATCAACCAGATTTCGTTCCTCACTCCTACTTCACCATTAGCACGCTTGTAACCTTTAAAGGTCAGGTTGCGGTTTTCGATGTCCAGATTTACATCCTGAGGATTGTATTCGTAGTCGAGCAACCCTTCAAGGTTGGTTTTAATGGTTGTTTCGTTCACCCAATCGCCTTGTTGAATAGCAATGCGCGCATGACCGATAGCATAACCGTATTTTACAATGTTTTCCTTCTCAGCCACATCAGCCAGAGCAAACTTGTGACCCATCGGAATTTCAGCGTTGATTGTTATTTCAACACCTTCTACATCGACCGTTTCGCCCGCTTGTAAAAGCTCAAGAGCAACAGCCACATTATCGGCAGGATTTATTTTAAGATATTTCATCTGTATATTTACTATTTTTTCATTTAATATTTACCATTTCACACCAATGATAATTCAATTATTACATTGGCAAATTGCGTTTAATGTTTATGTCTGGTCGTAATTAGTCATTCGTAATTAGTAAAATGTCTAAAGTCTGGAGACCGGGGACTGTAGACTTATTGCCTCATTGGCATATTGGCATATTATTCAAAATGTGGCAAGTCAAAATTCATATTCACAGACAGGTTGTATCTTTTCGACACAATTGTTCTTACTGTTTCTTTCATTCCGAATTCATCAATCAATCTCAGGTAAAATGTCAACTTGCTTGTAAGTCCGGGAATAAGATTCAGGTTTTCGCCCCAGATAAATTCAGCAGCCAGCACACCTTTTGCCACAGTTGCAATATCATTCAAGCCCCAAAGAATTTTCAACAAATCCACAATCGCTTTGTCATCGTTGGGTACAATTTCAACATCGCCTCGTTTGCCACCTTTATAATAGGTGATAATGGCTGCCAATCCCAAAACCAAACCAACAGGAAGTTCACCTTTTCTTTCCAGGTATTTTTTCAGTCCAGGTAAATCGCGCGTTTTATATTTAGGGAAAGAGTTCAGCATAATGCTAGTAAGGAAGTGATGTACAAATGGATTGTTGAAACGCTCCAACACATCATCAGCAAATTTCTGCAATTCTTTTTTAGGTAAATCAAGTGTTGCTATCAACTCTTTATACATCACCATGTATACGAATTTTGAGATAACATCATCTCTCAGACATTCTTTTACAATGTTGAGTCCCGACAAATAACCAACTGGCGCCAACACTGTATGAGGACCGTTTAATAATGTCACTTTACGTTCGTGGTAGGGCTTTTCGTCAGGGACAAAGAGCACGTTCAGCCCGGCTTTATCAGCAGGAAACTCTAAGGCAACGCTTTTAGGAGCCTCGATGACAAACAAATGGAAAATTTCGGCCTGTACCACCAATTTATCTTCCAGTTGTATCTTTTCAAGGATCTCGTTGATGCTTTCGCGTGGATAACCCGGTACAATTCGATCAACAAGGGTGGAGTAAACGCCACAAGCCGTATCGAACCAGTTTTTGAATTCGGCGCCCAATTGCCACAACTCAATGTATTGATGTATCGTTTTCTTTAATTCGGTTCCGTTATGGAAAATCAATTCGCAAGGAAAAATAAGCAATCCTTTGTCGGCAGCTCCGTTGAATGTTTTAAAACGGTGGTAAAGCAACTGAGTGAGTTTACCCGGGTAGGAACTTGCAGGTGCATCATCCAACTTACAACTGTCGTCGAAAGCAATACCTGCTTCGGTGGTGTTGGAGAAAACGAAACGCATTTCGGGTTGTTCGGCCAACTGAAGATACGCTTGAAAATCGTTGTAAGGGTTCAGCGAGCGACTAATAACATCAATCATTTCGATGCTGTTAACAGTGGTTCCCTTGTCAAGTCCCTGAAGGTTGACGTGATACAAACCATCCTGTTCGTTCAGCATATCAATCATACCATTCGGAAGTGGTTGAACTACCACCACACTCGAATTGAAATCGGCTTTCTTGTTCATATTAAACACAATCCAGTCGACAAATGCCCTTAAGAAATTTCCTTCACCAAACTGAATGATACGCTCGGGATAAGTAGTTGTAATCTTTGCCGTTTTTCTGCTTAATCTTTCCATAAAAATAAATTTAAAAAAATATGAATTTAAAATGTGTAATTCAAAAGAATTGAACCATTCAATACATCAACAAACAAAAACGATGAATGTGAAAGCAAATCACAAACATTGTGTACAAAAGATGAATGGTAGCGTGATTTTTCAGTTCGGAAACGGCAATAAAATGCCGAGGAATCGGACTCACAACAAAGGTCGACCGAGACACAGGAGGTATTTCTTTTATTAGATGCTGAGGTTATCAATCGTCGCTCCGTGTGCGAACACGGAAAACAACGGCGCAAAAATACAATAAATTTCTAATAAAACAATCATTTTAAGATTTGAGCATAAAAAACACATTCAAATTATATGATTTTTGTGTAGTAATAAGGAAAAAGAAAACAAAAGAACTTCTGTTTGCAGGTTTGGAACTCAGCTGCTGTTCGCGAATCGATAAAAGCAGGCATTATTTCAGTATCATTTTTTTTGCTCCGAAATTGTTTTGTACACTTCTCCCTCGTTTTGAACTTAATATAGCACTGAAGTGTTTTAAGATAAAACTTAAAAATAATATATAATGAAAGCAAATATCGGTTCATCAGACAAATTAATTCGTTTAGGAGTAGCCATTGTGCTTATTGTGTTGTTTTACCTCGAAATAATTACCGGTACAATGGGAATTATCGCTTTAGTAATAGCACTTTTACTTACCGTAACAAGTCTTATCAACTTCTGTCCGCTCTATTCAATTTTCAAAATTAATACGGCTAAAAAGAAAGAAGACTGATAAAAGTAAGATTGAAACCCAAGAGCAAAACGATTAACTTTATTTTTAAACTTTAAAGTAAATACTATGGACGATTCAAAAATGGGTAAATGCCCTGTAATGCACGGAGCAAATACGGAGACCAACAGCTCTGTGATGAGTTGGTGGCCCAATGCGTTGAACTTAGACATTCTGCACCAACACGACACTAAGACAAATCCTCTTGGTGGAGACTTCAATTATCGGGAAGAATTTAAAAAGCTTGATTTAGAAGCTGTAAAAAATGATCTGAAAAAACTAATGAACGATAGTCAGGACTGGTGGCCTGCCGACTGGGGCACCTACGGAGGATTGATGATTCGTATGGCATGGCACAGCGCCGGCACTTATCGTACCGCTGACGGTCGTGGAGGAAGCAATACCGGAAATCAGCGTTTTGCACCTCTGAATAGTTGGCCGGACAATGTAAACCTCGATAAAGCAAGAAGATTGTTGTGGCCGATAAAGAAAAAATATGGCAACAAGCTTTCGTGGGCCGATTTAATGATTTTGGCAGGAAATATGGCTTACGAATCCATGGGATTTAAAACATTCGGGTTTGGTGGAGGACGTGAAGACATCTGGCATCCCGAAAAAGATATTTACTGGGGTTCTGAAAAAAAATGGTTAGCTCCTACCGGCAGTGAAGGTGGTCGCTATTCAGGTGAAAGAGACCTGGAAAACCCTCTGGCAGCAGTTATGATGGGGTTAATCTATGTAAATCCGGAAGGTGTTGATGGAATACCCGATCCATTGAAAACAGCGAAAGACGTAAGAGTCACTTTCAAGCGCATGGCGATGAATGATGAAGAAACTGTTGCGTTAACTGCCGGAGGACATACAGTTGGAAAAACTCACGGCAATGGAGATGCTTCCGTTTTAAGCCCTGAACCTGAAGCAGCTAATATAGAGACTCAAGGGCTGGGCTGGATGAATCCGAAAGGAAAAGGTAACGCTGAACATACGGTAAGCAGCGGACTTGAAGGCGCCTGGACAACCACTCCTGATAAATGGAATCACTCTTATTTTCATTTATTACTGGATTATGAGTGGGAGCTCACAAAAAGTCCTGCCGGTGCATGGCAATGGGAACCTATCAATATTAAAGAAGAAGACAAACCATTTGACGCTCATGTACCCGGAGTGCGCCGCAACCCGATGATGACCGATGCAGATATGGCTTTGAAAATGGATCCTGAATACAGAAAAATATCAGAGCGTTTTTACAAAGATCCCGAATATTTTGCACAGGTCTTTGCCAGAGCATGGTTTAAACTTACGCATAGAGATTTAGGTCCCAAAAGTCGTTATCTTGGAGCTGATGTTCCAAAAGAAGATTTGATTTGGCAAGACCCTATCCCAACAGTCAACTACACTCTTTCTGCATCGGAAGTTGAAGATCTGAAAGCTAAACTTCTGAATTGTGGATTAACACAAACTGAACTTATTAACACTGCCTGGGACAGCGCAAGAACATTCAGAGGATCTGATTTTAGAGGAGGTGCAAATGGAGCAAGAATACGCCTTGCCCCTCAAAAGGATTGGGAAGGAAATGAACCTGAACGACTTAAAATGGTTTTGAGCAAACTTACCGAAATTCAGGCAGGTTTAAGCAAAAAAGTAAGTATTGCCGATTTAATCGTTTTGGGTGGAAGTGCAGCGATTGAAAAAGCAGCCGAAAAGGCAGGGTTTAAAACTAAAGTACCTTTTGTCGCTGGCAGAGGCGACGCAACACCTGAAATGACAGACGATGAATCCTTCGAGGTGCTCGAACCATTACATGATGGGTACAGAAATTGGCAGAAAAAAGAATATGTGGTAAAACCCGAAGAAATGCTTCTTGACAGAACTCAGTTAATGGGGCTCACAGCTCCTGAAATGACTGTATTGATTGGAGGTATGCGTGTTTTGGGAACTAATTATGGCGGAACTAAACATGGGGTGTTCACTGAAAATGAAGGTGCTTTGACAAATGACTTTTTTGTCAACCTTACCGACATGCGTTTTATATGGGAACCGGTGGCTGAAAACCTTTATAATATTAGAGACAGAAAAACAGGAAAAGTTAAATGGACAGCAACAAGGGTTGATTTGGTCTTTGGCTCTAACTCTGTTTTGCGTGCTTATGCCGAAGTTTACGCGCAAGATGATAACAAAGAAAAATTTGTTGCAGATTTTGTAAAGGCCTGGGTGAAAGTAATGAATGCTGACCGCTTTGATATAAAGACATAAAACATTGCAGTTGACATTGGCATATGTAATGGCGGGGTTTATAAAGCATTCAAGCTTTAAGCCCCGCCATTTATTTTTTGTTATAACTTAATCGTTTATTACTCTCGTAATTCGCCGCTACTCATAGATACAACTGCTATTTAGCTCAAACACAAGTTATAAAAGAAGCCATAAATCAATGATTTATGGCTTCTTTTAAATTATCACATTTTCAAATCAATTGATCACTCGCTCAATTCCTTCATAAGAAACCTTACAGTGCGTCGGGTATGTTGCGAAAGCATAATGCTTCGTCCTTCAGTCGTTTTTCGTACTATTTCATCATTTTTTCCTCTGATGGTAAGCAGCTCCACTCCTTCGTTATAATTCACTCTGAATTCGTTACTTAGTTCATCAATGGCAGATGTAAAGTATCGGCTATTATCAACACATACCGAAATACTTACCGCCGAGGACTGAATAAGCGAAACCTTAAGCCTGTGTTTATTCATTACCGTAAACAGTTTTGATAAACTTTCCTCCAGCACAAAAGAAAAATCGCGTGGACGAACAGTAACAAGCACTTGATGTTTCCGTAAAATTAAAATAGGAACATCAATCGCATTCTCTGTTTTCGCTTTTATCACCGAACCCGCTTCGTCGGGATTTCCAAAGGGACGCACATACAAAGGAATGTTTTTGTTCTCTAGGGGTTTAATTGTTTTAGGGTGAATAATCTGAGCACCACTGTAAGCCAATTCAACTGCATCGAGATAAGTAAGTTCGGGGATCAACACTGTGTCCGGAAAAATGCGTGGATCGGCATTCAGTATACCGGGAACATCTTTCCATATGCTTACACTTTCGGCATCGAGCAAATGTGCCACCACAGCTGCTGTATAATCCGAACCTTCGCGTCCTAGCGTCGTAGGATCGCCTTTTATGTTGGCACCGATAAAGCCCTGACCAATGTATATCCGGCTTTTTTCGAAGTCGGCCGCAGCTTTGAGTCGAATTTGCGATTCTTCCATGCGCACATTAGCTTCACGAAAATTGCTATCGGTCACCAACAATCCACGCATATCGAGCCATGTGTTTTGCATCCCCGATTCGAGTAAAAACGCCGATACTATTTTTGTGGAAATCACTTCGCCATACGACACCAAATGATCGTACCAACGATCGTAATCGTCACCAATGCCATCGTTAATAAGCGCGTGTAATTTGTCAAACAAAGTAACTACTGCGTTTCTTCCGTTTTCGGGCGACTGAAAAAGCTCATCAATGATTTGGTAATGAAATTCTTCTACTTCGGCCAACTTTTGAAGTGATGCCTTCCGGTCGGCTTTCATAAAATGATCGAGTACTATTTCCATGGCGTTTGTAGTTTTTCCCATGGCCGACACTACAATGAAAAGATCGTCGTTTACTCCCGACAATATGCGAACGATGTTACGGATACCTTCTGCCGAACGTACAGATGCTCCACCAAATTTATATACTTTCATCTTTTATTGCTTAAGCTGTTTGTTTTTTTTCTGAGTCAATAACAGTTTGATTTGTTTTTCGTTTCGTTTTTTAATCTACAAAAGTAAAATAAAAAGAGAAAATCCCATATATTATTAGGATTTTCTCTCTTCTGTAATTTTAAATTTTTCAGAATTCTGAAAAGCAGATGTCACGAAGACATCTGCAAAAAGGATATTTTATTATTTCTTTTTAAACAATTCCCTGCGCCAGCATTGCTTTGGCTACCTTTAGGAAACCGGCGATATTGGCACCTTTCATGTAGTTGATGTAGCCATCTGCCTCGCGTCCGTAAGCCACACACTGATTGTGTATTTCGCTCATGATTTGGTGCAATTTGGCATCCACTTCGGCAGCTGTCCACGAAATGTGCATGGCATTCTGAGTCATTTCGAGACCCGAAGTTGCCACACCACCAGCATTCACGGCTTTACCCGGACCATACATTATCTTATGTTTCAGGAACATTTCGATGGCTTCGGGCGTACAACCCATGTTAGAGATTTCGCCAACGCAAATCACGCCATTGTCAATCAAATGTTTTGCATCTTCTTCGTTGAGCTCATTCTGAGTAGCACAAGGCAGGGCAATGTCCACTTTCACTTCCCACGGACGACGATTAGGCACAAATACAGCACCAAATTCTTCGGCATACGGAGCCACTATGTCGTTACAGGTAGCACGCAGTTCGAGCAT
This sequence comes from uncultured Paludibacter sp., assembly GCA_963678465.1. Classification (GTDB taxonomy): domain Bacteria; phylum Bacteroidota; class Bacteroidia; order Bacteroidales; family Paludibacteraceae; genus Paludibacter. The sequence goes on along the minus strand of OY782858.1, from coordinate 407,109 downwards.
ATACTCAATTTTCTTGCCCGAGATGCCATTTTCATCATATATATAACCATCAGGACCTGAAATAGTCACTACTTTTCCACCCAGTTCGGTAGCTTTCAGGGCAGCGCCCCATGCCACATTACCAAAGCCTGAAATAGCAATTGTCTTGCCTTTAATGCTATCGCCTGCTGTTTCGAGCATTTGTTTCACAAAGTACAAACCTCCAAAACCTGTTGCTTCAGGACGTACAAGCGAACCACCAAATTCAAGGTTTTTACCTGTAAGTACCCCTGTATTTTCGCGTGCCAACTTGCGATACATTCCGTAAAGATAGCCTATTTCACGGGCGCCTACACCTATATCTCCGGCAGGAACATCTGTTTCAGGACCAATGTATCTCCACAATTCAACCATAAAAGCCTGACAGAAACGCATCACTTCAGCATCCGATTTGCCACGTGGGTTAAAGTCGGAACCACCTTTTGCACCTCCCATAGGCAAGGTGGTGAGTGCATTTTTGAATATTTGTTCGAATCCGAGAAATTTAAGGATCGACGGATTAACTGAAGCATGGAAACGCAAACCACCTTTGTAAGGGCCTATTGCATTGTTGAACTGAATACGGTATCCAAGATTTACCTGTACATCACCACGGTCGTCGACCCATGGCACTTTAAATGTAAAGATGCGATCCGGTTCCACCAAACGTTCGGCAATTTTTGCTTTTTCAAATTCAGGGTGTCTGTTGTATTCGTCTTCAATTGTAGACAGCACTTCACGCACTGCCTGTAAATATTCATGTTCTCCCGGATGCTTCGCTTCGAGCGATTGCATTAATTTTTCAATATTCATAATATAGTTTTTAAGAATTGATTTTATGCGTTTTTACTTTCAAATTGTAAGCCGCCATTCAAATGCATGTTAAATACCTGAGCAAAAATACCAAAACGATATATTTATTTCTATATTTAACGTTTTTACATATGATTTTCATCTTCTAAAACAAACAATTCACCTACTTTGCTTACGTTTTGTTTTCGGTGCAATTTTACGGTTTTTATTTGTTATAATCAAATTATTTGAGGATTATTTGAAAAAAATTTTTTTCACTTGTAATAATGGATATTTAGAAATATATTTACAGTTCAAAAATAACAAAGCGGCATGAATACTCCCAACATAAAAAAGCTTTATTTCAAAGATACTACTTTTGCCAATCTGATGCGACACCGCATTTACAACGTATTATTATATGCAAGTAAATACGATGCTTTTATACTCGAGGAAGATGGACGCATCGATGAACAACTCTTCAATGAATATACAGCTTTAAACCTCAGGTATGCACCACGGTTTACATTGGTTTCGAGCCCCGAAGAAGCTACTGAATTACTGAAAGAACGTTCGTTTGAACTTGTCATTTCAATGCCGAGCGGCGACAGCATCAATCCTTTCGAATGGGCCAAAGGAGTGAAAGCCCAATTTCCCGAGATTCCTATTGTGGTGTTGACACCTTTCTCCAAATCAGTTTCGCAACGCATTGCCAATGAAGATTTAAGTGCCATCGATTATGTATTCAGCTGGTTGGGGAATGCCGATATACTGTTGGCCATTATCAAGCTTATCGAAGATAAAATGAATGTGGAGGAAGATATTAAATCGGTAGGCGTACAAGTAATTTTGTTCGTCGAAGATTCCATTCGGTTTTACTCCTCCATAGTGCCACAACTGTATAAATATGTATTTACGCAGTCGCGTTCGTTTATGACTGAAGCCCTGAACGAACATGAACAAATGTTACGCATGCGCGGACGTCCCAAGATTTTACTGGCGCGCAACTACGAAGAAGCCATGGAACTCTACAATAAGTTTCAGAAAAACATGCTGGGCGTCATCACCGATGTTAGTTTTTCGCAAAACGGAATAAAAAACAAAGATGCCGGAATTGAGCTGTGTCGCAATATTCGTTTGGTCGACAAGCATATACCTCTGATTGTTGAATCGACCGACAGCACCAACAAGATGGGCGCCGACGAAGTAAAGGCAGGCTTCATAAATAAACTTTCCTCTACATTCAATCTCGAATTAAGAGAAAAAATCACAAACAATTTCGGTTTCGGCGATTTTGTGTTTATCAACCCCGAAACCGACGAAGTAGAAATCAGGGTCAAGAACCTGAGGGGATTGCAGGAAAGCATATTTACAGTCAGCGATGCTTCGCTCTACTATCATGTATCGAAAAACAATATTTCGCGTTGGTTATATTCCAGGGCTATGTTCCCGTTGGCCGAATTTCTTAAAAACATAAATGTAGACAACGAAATATCCACCGATCTGAACAAAGTGCGGCAGATTATTTTTGATGCCATCGTTCATTACCGCAAAATAAAAAACAGGGGGATTGTTGCCGTTTTCCAACGGGACAGATTCGACCAGTATTCCAATTTTGCACGCATCGGCGAAGGCTCGCTGGGCGGAAAAGGACGCGGACTTGCCTTTATCGATGCCATGATCAAACGCAATGACAGCTTTGAAAAATTCGAGAACAGCCAGATCACAATTCCTAAAACAGTGGTGCTCTGTACCGACATTTTCAGCGAATTTATGGAAATGAACCATTTGTATCCCAAAGCCCTATCGGATATAGATGACGACCAGATACTTCAGCATTTTTTAAAAGCCCGTCTGCCGCAACGATTGATTGCCGATTTATACGCGTTTCTGGGCGCCATTTCGTCGCCAATCGCCGTACGTTCATCCAGTCTGCTCGAGGATTCGCATTACCAGCCCTTTGCCGGAATTTACTCCACCTACATGGTGCCACAGAATACCGAAAGCAAAACGCATATGCTTGTAATGATTACCGAAGCCATAAAAGCGGTATATGCTTCTGTTTTTTTTCGCGACAGCAAAGCTTACATGACAGCCACAAAAAATGTGATCGACGAAGAAAAAATGGCCATTGTGCTACAGGAAATATGTGGAAATCATTACGGAACGAGGTATTACCCTTCATTCTCGGGAGTGGCGCGTTCGCTCAACTACTATCCCATAGGCCCCGAACAGCCCGAAGATGGCATTGCTAACATAGCGCTTGGTCTTGGCAAATACATAGTGGATGGAGGCGTTACGCTTCGTTTTTCGCCTTCATACCCTAACAATGTGTTGCAAACCAGCACGCTCGAATTTTCGTTGCGCGAAACCCAGACCTACTTTAATGCACTCGATTTATCGAAAATCAGCTTTGTACCACAGGTAGACGATGGTTTTAATCTTGTGAAAGTAAGAGTGCAGGATGCAATGGCCGATGGTACATTGCGCTACATAGCCTCTACTTTCGACGTTCAAAACGAAATTATTCAGGATGGACTTTACGAGGGACGTAAAGTGATCACTTTTGCAAATATCCTGAAACATGACGTTTATCCGCTGGCCGATATTCTGAAAGAAGTACTGCACATTGCTCAGAATGAAATGGGCAGACCGATAGAAATTGAATTTGCGGTGAACCTTGATTATTCCGAAAAGAAACAACACACTTTCTACTTGCTGCAAATAAGACCGATTGTGGATAGCAAGGAAATGGTTCACGAGGACATTGGTGCCATTGAAAGCAACAACACAATTATCAGCAGTAAAAGCGCATTGGGTCATGGCATTACAAACGATTTATTCGATGTGGTGTACGTACGCACCGAAGCTTTCAATGCTTCTAAAAATCAATTTATTGCTTATGATCTTGAGAAAATAAACAAACGATTGGTAGCCGAAAACCGGCCCTATGTGTTGATCGGCCCCGGGCGTTGGGGCTCAAGCGACCACTGGTTGGGCATACCGGTAAAGTGGCCACAAATAAGCAATGCAAGGGTAATTGTAGAATCGGGACTGGAGCAATACCGGATCGATCCGAGTCAGGGCACACATTTCTTTCAGAATCTTACTTCGCTCGGCGTGTCGTACTTCACAATCAATCCATTTCAGAAAGATGGAACCTATGATCTTGATTTTTTGGATAATTGTGCCGCCGAATACGAATCGCAATACATACGACATGTACATTTCGACCAGCCACTTGTAGTAAAGGTGGATGGACGCAAAAACATGGGTGTGGTTATGAAGCCTGAAGCCATGACTCACAATGTATAATTATTGCATTTTCAAACGATTTTACTATATTTGCGATTGCAAAAAATAAATAATTTAAAAACAACAGTCATAACACATTAATTTTATGTTTAAAGATCATCCTAAAGGATTGCTTGCAGCTGCACTTGCCAATATGGGCGAGCGTTTTGGTTTTTATATAATGATGGCCATTCTTACGCTATTCATTTCATCGAAATTCGGATTGTCCGAAACCACAACAGGCTATATTTACTCAGCCTTTTATGCGTCGATATATTTGCTGGCTTTAGTTGGCGGATTAATTGCAGATAAAACCAAAAATTACAAAGGAACAATTCTTACGGGTATTGTCTTGATGGCTATCGGTTATCTGATTATTTCAATTCCAACTCCGACTCCTGTACCAAGTATGGGTCTTTATTTGTCAATTACAATTCTGGGACTTTTAGTAATTTCATTCGGTAATGGATTGTTCAAAGGAAATCTTCAGGCTTTAATCGGACAGATGTATGACAATCCCAAATACTCTGAAAAAAGAGATGCCGGATTTCAGATATTTTATATGTTCATCAATATCGGAGCTATGTTTGCGCCGTTTATTGCAATAGGTGTCAGGAACTGGTGGTTGAAACAACATAATTTTGACTACAATGGTTCATTACCCGAGTTGTGTCATCAGTACATTAAACAAGGTGCTGCCATGCCGGCCGAATCGCTCAGCCGTTTGAATGAATATGCCAACAAAGCAATGTTGGATGGAAGTTCTGTTACAGACTTAACGTTATTTTCAAACAATTATCTTGAAGTATTTAACAGAGGTTTCCAATATGCATTTGCTGCCGCTATTATTGCAATGCTTATTTCTCTTGTGATATATATTATAAATAAAAACACATTCCCCGATCCTGCAAAAAAGGCTATCAAATCAAATAACGGTTCTTCTAATATTTCTAAAGAAGAAATTCAAATGAGTGTACAGGAAATAAAACAACGTATTTATGCATTGTTTGCAGTTTTTGGTGTTGTTATTTTCTTCTGGCTTTCATTCCACCAAAACGGATATTCACTGACCTATTTTGCACGTGACTATGTGAATTTGGACGTGATAAATGTCGATCTTGGTTTCACAAGTATTAAAGGAGCAGAAATATTCCAAAGTGTAAATCCGATCTTTGTTGTGACACTTACTCCACTCATCATGTGGATATTCGGCTCGATGAAGAAAAGAAAAAAAGAGCCATCAACTCCAATGAAAATTGCAATTGGTATGGGTATCGCTGCACTTGCATATGTATTCTTAATGATATTCTCTTTTGCATTGCCGGCCAAAGAGGCACTTTCGGGCATGACTGCTGCTGAAATGGATGCCATGCGTGTAACTCCATGGATCATGGTTATTCTTTACTTTATACTTACTGTGGCTGAATTATTTATTTCGCCACTCGGCTTGTCTTTCGTATCGAAAGTAGCGCCACCACATTTGCAGGGACTGATGCAAGGTAGCTGGCTTGCAGCAACAGCCGTTGGAAACTCAATTTTATTTATCGGAGGTCTGCTTTACACAAGTGTACCTATTTGGGCGTGCTGGTTGGTATTTGTTATCGCCACAGGTCTTTCGATGCTTGTAATGTTAAGCATGGTAAAATGGCTCGAACGAGTAGCTAAGTAAACAACACATTTCTTTTATTGAACCGCAATTGTGATCAACGCATCCAATTGCGGTTTTTTTTGCCTTTTATTGAAACAGATATTACATTGGTGTTTAGCAATTGCTTCTTTTAACCTATATTTGCAGGTTGTTTTTCTAAACACAAATATCACAACATTTTTTTTTGATTTTCATGATTAGACTCCGTGACATAAGATACCTGACAGCCGAAAAGCTTACATTTGTTTACATTCTGATTTCATCGCTTATCATTCTGATTTCGAGATACGGAACCTATACGGGCTTCGAATTGCTCAAAGCAAGGTTGCTCATTGTTTGTGCCATTGTAGGTCTTGCTTACATCAATTGCTACAAAGATTGGTGGATCATTCGCATCACGCGCGTGGCTTTGTTGCTTTCCCTGCTCTCCTATTGGTATCCCGAGACCTACGAAGTGAACAGAGTATTACTGAATTACGATCACGTACTGGCCTCTTTCGAACAATATCTGTTTGGTTGCCAGCCGGCGCTTGTTTTTCCCGAACGTTTTCCTCAGTTACTGTGTAGCGAAATCATGAACATGGGCTACTTTTCCTATTATTTTCTGATCGCGGGCAGTTGTGTTTACTTTTTCTTTTCGAGTCCAAGGTATTTCGGCCTTTTCTTTTTTGTTGTGCTTTTCTCCTTTTACAGCTACTATCTGATCTACATGTTATTTCCTACGGCAGGTCCTCAGTATTACTTTCAGGCCATAGGCATCGACAATGCTTTGAATGGAAACTTTTTGCAACTGGGTCATTATTTCAATTATAACTATAAGCTCATGGACAACAATAATATGCCCGGCGTGTTTTTCGACCTTGTAGAGAAATCGCAATTGCTGGGCGAAAGACCCACCGCCGCATTCCCCAGCTCGCATGTGGGCATCTCTACAATTATTATGATCATGATATTCAAATACAAAAAATACATTGTTTTCGCTTGCCTGATTCCTATATACCTCGCGCTTGTGGGAGCTACTGTTTACATTCAGGCGCATTATCTCATCGATGTGATCGTGGGCTTTGCAAGTGCCTTCGCTTTATGTTACCTGGCTATCGGGCTCTATCAATGGATCAATTGCCACGAAATGTTTCACTACAAAAGAGACATATAGGTTCGGGGTTCGAGTTTCGAGTTTCGAGTTTCGAGTTTCGGGTTTCGGGTTTCGGGTTTCGGGTTTCGGGTTTCGGGTTCTGAGATTAATTTGAGAATTTGAAAATTTGAAGATTTGAGGAGTTGGTGGAGTTTTGAGTTTTGAGTTCTGAGTTCTGAGTTCTGAGTAAGGCGATGGCTTCAATTCATTAGTTATTCAACGATTCAACAGCAAAGGAATAACGTAATTGAATAATTCCCCGTAGGGGATAGATAACCATAGAAAGAGCAATATATAAGATGACGATTCCCCGTAGGGGATATACTGAGTTTCGGGTTATGAGATTAATTTGAGGATTTGAAAATTTGAAAATTTGAGTTCTGAGTTTTGAGTTTTGAGTTCTGAGATCAACGACTTTTGACCTTTGACTTTTGACTGCTTCGCCTGTGCCTTTGCCTCTGCCTTTGCCTGAATTTCCTCATTGGCACATTCTCTTATTGGCATACTTACGACCAGATGTAAGTGTATTTAAAAGAAAAGTCGTATTTTTGCTTATCTTTGTATGATTATTAATATTGAAACAAATGCAAACTCAACTCCAACTTATACTACTCCCCGAACAGGCCGAAAAACAGGAATTACTGCTCAAGCAGGTGGCCGATCAGCTCGAAGTATCGCCTCAACGCATCACCCGCATCCGTACTTTAAAAAAGTCGATCGATGCCCGTTCGTTTCAGGTGAAAATAAACGTTACCCTCGAAGTTTATGTTGATGAGCCAGCGCCCGAAAACACATCGATTCACTTTGATTTTCCTTTTGTAGGCGATAAAACACCTGTGCTTATTATCGGCGGAGGGCCGGCAGGACTTTTTGCCGCTCTGAAACTGATCGAATCGGGCTTTAAACCTATTTTGCTCGAACGGGGTAAAAAAGCGAAGGAACGTGTTCACGACATCGCCAAACTGAATCTTAAGAAAGCTTTTAATCCCGAATCGAACTATTGCTTTGGCGAAGGAGGCGCAGGAACATTCTCGGATGGTAAATTGTATTCGCGATCGAAGAAAAAAGGCAACCTGCAACGCATATACGAGCTTTTTCATTTTCATGGCGCTGCCGAAGAAATTCTTTACGAAGCCCATCCCCACATTGGCTCCGACAAACTGCCTTTGGTGGTGGAAAATATGAGCAGCACAATTATCAACAGCGGAGGCGAAATTCATTTCGGACAAAAGCTCACCGAATTGATCATTGAAAACAATGAGCTGAAAGGCTGCAAAACCGAAAGTGGCGAGATTTACAACGCCAAGGCTTTAATTTTAGCTACCGGGCATTCGGCGCACGATATTTACGAAATGCTTTACCGACAAAACATAAAACTCGAACCCAAAGGCTTTGCCATGGGTGTGAGGGTGGAACATCCTCAGGCCCTGATCGACAGCATTCAATACCACAGCAAGGAACGCAATGAGTATTTGCCAGCTGCAAGTTACAGTTTGGTAGATCAGGTGGACAACCGCGGCGTTTATTCGTTTTGTATGTGTCCGGGAGGTCGTATTGTTCCGGCCGGAACAACCACCACCGAAATTGTTGTGAACGGAATGTCGGCATCAAAACGAAATTCGCCTTTTGCCAATTCAGGAATTGTAGTCGAAATAAAACCAGAAGACATACCCGAAGAATTCAAAGAATACGGCGTACTGGCCGGTTTAAAGTTCCAGCAGCACATCGAACATTTGGCTTTTCTGAACAACGGAGGACAGGGACAAACAGCCCCGGCACAACGAATGGTTGACTTTGTAAAAGGACGCGTATCGGCCGACCTACCCGAATGTTCTTATTTACCGGGCTTGATTTCTTCGCCCCTGCATTTCTGGCTGCCCGAATTTATTTCCAAGCGGCTGAGTGAAGGATTTAAGAAATTCGACCGGAAAATGAACGGTTACCTCACCAACGATGCAGTAGTGGTGGGCGTGGAAACCCGCTCTTCTTCGGCAGTTCGCATCCCGCGCAACCCCGAAACCGGACAGCACCCCGACATTGCAGGACTTTTCCCTGCGGGCGAAGGTTCAGGTTACTCAGGCGGTATCACTTCGTCGGCCATCGATGGAGAAAATGCTGCATTAGCAGTGGCCAAATGGCTGAACAACTGATAAGATCGTCAGCGAAAACAGCACAACAGCATCATAATTAATTACATGACTAAATAAAAAAGAAAGAAATAGAATGAGAAAAAAAATAAATACGCCTCCACCACCTCCGAAAGAAACCCGACTGAAAGTGGCAGAAAACATCGATTTAATGTCGTTTTTGTTGGCAAAAATGGGAGGAATGAGCCGAAGTTCTATCAAATCTTTGCTGGCACATCGTCAGGTAATGGTGAACAATGAAATTACAACGCAATTCAATTTTGCATTGAAGTCAAACGACAATGTGATTATCAACAGTCTGCGGGGCAACATCGAACTTTCGCACCCTAAACTCAAAATCATTTTCGAAGATCAATATCTTATTGTCGTTGAGAAAAAAGAAGGACTGCTTACCGTGAGCACCGGAAAAAGTGATGAAACCACCGCTTTCTCTATCCTGAAAAACTATGTAAAGAAAAGCGCCACTCAAAACCGCATTTTCGTAGTGCATCGCATCGACCGCGAAACATCAGGCATTATTGTGTTTGCAAAAACCCGCGAAATACAACTTGCCATGCAGGAACATTGGCACGAAGTGGTGACACGCAGGGTTTATGTGGCCCTTGTGGAAGGAAAAGTGGAAAAGGAAAAAGACACCATCGTCACCTGGCTTACCGAAAACGAAAAATCGTTGAAAATTCATTCGAGCGACACCGATAACGGCGGACGGCAAGCCATAACGCACTACCGCGTCGTGAAAAGCAACGAAAAGTTCTCCTTGCTTGAAATTGAACTCGAAACAGGACGTAAAAACCAGATTCGCGTACATATGCAGGGCATCGGGCATCCGATTGTAGGCGACAAAAAATACGGATCCATATCAACAGTTATCGGGCGAATGGGGTTGCATGCGCGCATTCTTGCATTTATCCATCCCATGACGCTCGAAAATGTAAGTTTCGAAACAGTAGTGCCGCGTAATTTTCTGAATGTATTTCATTGAAACTTTAGCGCTTTAAAAACTTATAAAAAACAGATAAACTCTCAGGAGCTTATCTGTTTTTTTTTCATAGCCAATCAGATGACTTCGAGTTGCTTGCTGACCAAAGAATCTAAAGTCACCCTACCAGTATTGGGATCAATTCTAAAAATTTGTCGGACGACTAGTTTTTTATCATTTATACTGCGCCTGTGAGGTTTCATTATTAATGTATCTTTTGGTCGACCATAAAAAATATGGGATTATCAGGTATTTTCAATTTCTAAGGTTTCGAATAATCGTGAACTCAACACAAAATTTATTACAAACCATTTAAAATCAATTCGTATTTACAAAATATTTATGTATATTTGGTGCGCAAAAGAAGAGATACATAAAAAAGCAAATTACACGAATGTAGTTGTTTTAGCCTTTATTCTGTAAAAATTGCTTTTTTGTAACCGAAGAAAGCAAATCAATAAAAATCGGAATCTGTTTTGCAAAAAAATCACACTATAACTTTGTAATTAACCTGAATAAAAAATATCTGTCTTTAAAAAATTTACATTATGCCGGACCAAACGATTGAAAATAAAATTCTCTGCGAACAGGCCGAAATTCTTAAAAAAGAATATGCCGAATTATTCGAATCGAAAAACCACATGCTTATGTACGAAGAAGTTTTACTTCGCTCTATTTACCTTACCAGCATAGGCAACGACCAATACCGTTTGTTTAGTTCAGAATGTGAGTTGGCCATTATCAAACAAAAAATCCAATTGGCTCAGGCATTTTTCACTAAAAATGAACTTCCCAACTGGAAAGAGATAGACGCCAATATCGAAAAACAATTTGCCGAATGGCAAATTAAAATAGCAAAAGATACAGCCAACATTGCCAATGCCAGAATTTACTTAAAGTCCGGCCTACTCAGCGATGAGGCTGCCGAAAAACTTAAAAACGCATACAAATGGCTTGTTGAGTGGCTTCACCCCGACCTTCACCCAATACAAACCAATAAAGAAAAAGAATTATTTATAAGCGTTCAGGCCGCTTACGACATGTGCGATATACGAACACTGACAGAAATACTGCAACAACTAAAAGAACAGTGTTTTGAAGTGAATCACGACCTTTCCGACCCCAAAGCATACGTTCAAAAGCTTTCAGAAATGAATAAAGTATTGCGATTAAAAATCAATAAACTTGATAAATCATTTCCTTTTAGTCATCGCGATCTGTTGTATGATAAAGAATGGATATCATCGCAACAGCAAAAAATTGAAAATCAAATTGTTCAGATAAGAAACGAAATACAGGAAGAAGCACAACATCTCCTGCTACTTCAGTCGTGGAAACCTCAATTGTACAACTAAGTACCTGAAAAGCATAAGCGACAGAAAAAAAACACATTAATCCTCAAAAAAAGAAGAAGAGAAAAATCAGCAATTGACTTTTCTCTTCTTTTTTTGCGGAAAGTCAGGGATTCGAACCCTGGGTACCCGTGAGAGTACATCGGTTTTCGAGACCGACCCGATCGACCACTCTGGCAACTTTCCGGTTTTTTATAAGTGCGTACAAAATTACATTTTTTTTTGAATTCCTGTTTCTATTCTCTAAAAACTTTTTTACATAAAAAATAAGCTAACTCCAATGATACTTATCACAGCTCCTATAATTTGCTGAGGTTTTATTTTTTCATCGAACATAATTGCTGATGGCCAAATAATAAAAACCGGTACTAAAGCCATCAAAGTGGACGCTATGCCGGTTTTGGTTTGCTGAATGGCAAACAACGACAATGCCACTCCTATGAAAGGACCGAAAAAGGAACCTACAGCAACCGCTTTCATACCACTTTTGTTTTTCGTAGCCGCGCCTATGCTGTGCCAACGGCCGATCACACTTATCATAACACCAAAACTCATCAGCCCAAATATTGCGCGTATCTGAGTAGCAGCAATCGGGTCATAACTGCCCATACCTTTTTTACTTAATATCAAGCCAACAGCCTGGCCAAGCGCCCCTCCAAAGGCCAACAAAAAACCTTTGAATGGAATGTTAAGTTTCATCTGTCGGTTCGATATTGCAATGACAATACCAGCCATACTGATAACAATTGCAAGAATGTTCAGCGCGCTCAAAGTTTCGTCCAGAAAAAACCAACCAATCACAGCCGTTAACATAGGCGCCAGGCTCATAATCAGCGCAGCCGTTCGGGAGCCTATTACCATATAGGACTGAAACAACAATAAATCGCCAATAAAAAAGCCAACAACCCCCGACAAACCTAACCAAAACCATTGGTAAGCAGTAGCATCAGCCGGAAAAATCATTCCACGCGTAAACAAGGTAGTGATACCCAAAAAAACTATCGCCAAAAATAAACGAATAAAATTGACCGATAATGATCCGATTTTATATCCTGCCTTTTCGAAAAACAATGCGCTCATCGTCCAACAAACTGACACTAAAATCCCAGCAAATTCACCTATATGAGTTCCGAACATGTGTAAATATTTTTTACAAAGATAAATCAAGATTACGAAAATCAGACCACAACAATACAAATAATAATAAACAATAAAAACAGCAATAAATCTGCTATATGTTTTTAATTGAATCCTCTAAAATATGAACAATTTCAACGTGAAACACGCTGATTTTAATCTTTCTGTCATTGTATTGTTTTTAATTTATGACTTTAGAGCCAAATTAAAATTATCGATTGAATTTAAAATTGAATTTATTAGTAGATTCTTACATAAATTTTAAAACCTGGGAATGTAAAAACAGTAAATTTAGTTATCTTTGCCTGCAATTTACAGTATACCACCACGATGCCCAAAGAAGATTATCTCCTTAAATATCTTGAGAAACTGAGCCGCGTAATTGCAGCCATGCTCGGGCTTCGTGACAAAGGATTCCCCGAAGATGCATTGCGGTTAGCCGACGAAACTTACAAAGAATTACTGACGATTCATCTCGATGATATCTCAACAATACCTGCGAATGAATTTATCGAAATAATAAAAAGGGAAAACTATACGTCGGCATACATTGAGGCGCTCGCCTTCATTACAAAAGAAACTGCGGCTTGTTTTGAGCAAAAAAACAATATCGAAAATACACGAACATTTAACGAAAAAGCATTACTTTTGTACAACCTACTAAATGAGAAAGACAAAACCTTCTCTTTCGAGCGTGAATTGATCATTTCGGAGCTTGAAAACAAATTAATCAGGTAATACCTGTTTGTGTGCCTACAACTATTTTTTCTGGTTTGTTTTTATATTGTCGCAAGTATTAAAACTCTATAAATAAATTAATTTCATGGAAAAACGCACCATTGGTATTCACGAAAAGCTACCCCTGTTACAAAGTTTGCCGCTCAGCTTACAGCACCTGACGGCTATGTTCGGAGCCACTATACTGGTTCCGATTTTATTAGGTGTCGATCCGGCCATCGCACTATTGATGAATGGTATAGGCACAATCATTTATTCACTTGTCACCAAAGGTGGCATACCGGCCTATCTTGGTTCAAGTTTTGCATTTATTGCACCAGTCATTTTAATTTCCACAAGCTATGGTGGTTTTTCACACGCACAATCAGGTTTTATTTTCTTCGGACTTTTCTTTATCATCATTTCATTTGTGGTTCTGAAATGGGGAATCAAATGGATTGATGTTGTAATGCCGCCAGCTGTCATGGGTGCCGTTGTGGCCATTATCGGTTTAGAGCTCGCTCCTGTTGCTGTTCAACAAGCAGGTTTGGTTCCATCGGCAGCTGCAGCAGGCCAGGCATTTGCACTCGATACAAACACTGTAATTGTATCGTTATTTACATTAATTGCCGGAATTTTAGGAACTGTTTTGTTTCGTGGTTTTCTTCAGATCATACCCATACTTTTAGCAGTTGTGGCTGGTTATATCCTGGCATTTATCCTTGGCATGGTCGATACAGCAGCCATTTCCAATGCTTCATGGTTGGCCTTACCTCAGTTTCAGGCTCCGGTCTACGACACTAATGCAATTTTAATTATAGCTCCTGCCTGTATAGTTGTTCTGGCCGAACATATAAGTCACCTGATAGTAACCGGGAACATAACCGGCGAGGATTTGATGAAAAAACCAGGCCTGCATCGCTCTTTGTTAGGCGATGGTATATCCAACGTTGTCTCAGGTTTTGCAGGATCACCACCAAACACAACTTATGGCGAAAACATTGGCGTTATGGCCATTACACGCGTCTATTCAGTCTGGGTAATTCGTGGAGCTGCCGTATTGGCCATTTTATTTTCATTTATCGGAAAAATTTCAGCTGCCATTTCCACCATTCCTGTTCCGGTAATGGGAGGCATCACTATGTTGCTTTATGGTGTAATTGCCGTACAAGGATTTCGCATGTATGTAGAACAGAAAGTTGATTTCAGCAAAAACCGCAATATGGTACTCGGAGCCATTACATTTGTAATAGGAGTAAGTGGTGCTGCCATCAATATTGGTACTGTTCAGTTGAAAGGAATGGCTTTTGCTGCCGTGGTAGGTGTAGCTCTCTCTTTACTTTTCTGGGTTTTCGACAAGTTGAAATTAATGAATGACAACTAAATGTATGGAAAACATAATCAAAAATGTTCGCGATGAATTGCAAATCAGTGCTGATGAAAAAACAAAGTTAAATAGTCAGCATTTCTTCAAAGAAACCATCAAAGCCTACGGAATTAAGACTGCATTAGTCGATGGAATTGCAAAGGAAAATTATAAGCTTCTGAAAGACCGCAACAAGGCCGATATTTTTGATTTATGTGAAACCTTGTGGCAATCGGCTTACCTCGAAGAATCCTTTATTGCCTGCAACTGGGCATACACCACGCGCAAACAGTTTGAACCGGCCGACTTTGACAGGTTCAGCCATTGGATTAACAGCTATGTGAACAACTGGGCATCGTGCGATACTTTTTGCAATCATACAATGGGAGAATTTATCGAAATGTATCCCGATTACCTGACTGAATTAAAAAGATTTGCAGGTTCGGAAAACAGATGGGTACGACGCGCTGCAGCAGTTAGTCTGATTATACCTGCCCGAAGAGGAAAGTTTCTTCAGGACATTCTGGAGATAGCCGACCTTTTGCTCACTGATACAGATGACCTTGTACAAAAAGGATATGGCTGGATGCTCAAAGCTGCCAGCCAGTCCCATCAACAAGTGATTTTTGAATATGTGATGCAAAACAAAAACAAAATGCCCCGTACTGCATTGAGGTATGCTATTGAAAAAATGCCAGCCGAACTAAAAAAGCAGGCAATGATAAAATAAACCCGAATTGGTTTATATACAAAAGAGGCTGCCCATTATTGAGCAGCCTCTTTATTGATTGTTTGATTTTCCCGGTTACGAAATCTTTTCTATTTCTTCTTGCAGGTTTATTTCAATTCCCTTTTTATCATAAAATTTATATTGCAGAAATCCAAGTTTCTGCGAAGCCATTACTTTACAGCCTTTTCCGAATTTAAGTTTCCATTGCAACTTCATTGACATAAGCCCTTTAGAGATATAGGCATCAACATAAGGATGAAGATGTAATGTAAAATCTTTGATATTTAGTTTACTTACCAAAAAGTCGATTTTATTTTCCAATTGATCGGTAAATAAAATGGATGGTTTGGTGTGTCCCGTGCCGAAGCAGGTAGGACAAGTTTCTTCAATATCAATGTGTGTAACCGGACGAACACGTTGTCTGGTCATTTGCATAAGTCCGAATTTGCTGAGTGGCAGAATATTATGTTTTGCTCTGTCGTTCGACATCATATCGCGCATCCGTTCAAAGAGTTTTTGGCGATTTTCCGTTTCGTGCATGTCGATAAAATCGACAACAATAATACCTCCCATATCACGCAACCTGAGTTGACGTGCAATTTCGTCGGCTGCAGCCAGATTCACATCCAGCGCATTGGCTTCCTGACCATTTCCGGCCTTCGACCTGTTTCCACTGTTCACATCAATTACATGAAGCGCTTCTGTATGTTCGATAATAAGGTAAGCGCCGCTTTTGAATGAAACTGTTTTACCAAAAGCTGATTTAATTTGTTTACTAATGCCAAAACTATCGTAAATAGGTGCTTCATCTTTGTAAAGCTTTACTATATCTTTTCGTTCGGGAGCAATGAGTTCAACATAATCGCGGACTTCGGTAAAAACTGATGCATCGTTGATATGAATGTGTTTAAAACTTGGGCTGAATAAATCTCTAATTATTCCAACCGTGCGACCTAATTCTTCTAAAATAAGTGAAACTCCTTTCGATTGTTGAACTTTGGCTATAGCTTCTTCCCAGCGTTTTACCAGAATTTTCAATTCGTTGTCGAGTTCTGCAACTTTCTTTTCTTCGGCAACAGTTCGAACAATCACCCCGAAACCTTTCGGTTTGATGCTTTGTATCAGCTGCTTAAGACGAACGCGTTCTTCTTCGGTTTTAATCTTCTGCGACACCGACACTTTGTCGGCAAAGGGCATAAGAACCAAAAAGCGACCGGCTATCGATATTTCGGCTGTTAATCTCGGACCTTTGGTCGAAATAGGTTCTTTTGTGACCTGAACCAGTATTTCCTGACCTGTTTTTAATATGTCGTTGATTGAACCGTTTTTTTCAATTTCCGGTTGTAATTTAATCTTTTGAATAGCAGGTACTTTTTTACGGTCGCTTAGTATCTGCGTTGTAAATTGATAAAGAGTATTGAAATTAGAACCTAAGTCAAGATAATGTAGAAAAGCGTCTTTTTCGTAACCCACATCTACGAAGGCTGCATTTAAACCGGGCATAATTTTTTTTACCCTTCCAATGTATATATTACCGACCGCAAATTGTTCTTCGCGGCTTTCCTGGTGTAATTCTACAAGGTGTTTATCTTCGAGCAGCGCAATAGATATTTCGGATGACTGAACATCCACTACTAGTTCGCTATTCACTTTTTTCTTGTTTTTTAGATAATGATTTTAATATAAAGAAAAAACAAACTTAAAGCCAAGATACAGCTTATAAGTTTGTTTTCTTGGACTTTAAAAAAATTAAAGACCATAAAGACTATTTCTTTTTGTGTCTATTTTTTCTAAGTCTTTTTTTACGCTTGTGCGTTGACATTTTATGTCGTTTTCTTTTTTTACCGCTTGGCATTTTTTTTTAATTTATTGTTGTGAGAAATTTATTTAACAACGCTTACAAAAGTTTTTGCAGGCTTGAAAGAAGGAATGTTATGAGCAGGGATAATAATTGTAGTGTTTTTCGAAATGTTACGAGCTGTTTTTTCAGCGCGTTGCTTGATAACGAAGCTACCGAAACCTCTTAAATACACATTTTCATTTTTTGCCAATGAATCTTTTACTGTTTCCATAAAAGCTTCTACGGTTGTCAATACAGTGGCTTTGTCAATACCTGTATTTTTAGCAATTTCATTTACGATATCTGCTTTAGTCATTTTTGGTAATTTTTAATGAGTTAATAATTATTTATGTTTGATTTATTTACGTCGACTAACGGAGTGCAAATATATTGCTTTTATTCTGATTAAAAAACATTTGCAGTATTTTTTTTCAAAAAATGTATTTTTTCTGAATTTTATTTAGTTGTTTTTTGGATTATTAATTCCATTTGGCCTATTGTAAGGTTTCGTCCTACTATTACGCCTTTATTATTTATGAATACAGTTGCGGGAATTGCATTAACTGCATACAATTTTGCACCTTCACATTTCCAACCTTTTAAGTCAGAGATATGTTTCCATTTTAATTGTTGTTTTTCAACTGTCGAATTCCAAGCATTCTCATCATCGTCGAGCGACACACCCAAAATTTCGAGTTTTGTTCCTTTGTATTTGTCGTAAAAGGATTTTAGTTCGGGTAAGGATTTCATACACGGGCCACACCACGAAGCCCAAAAATCGATCAGTACAAATTCTGTTTTTCCTATTAATGAGGACAAAGCAAGACTATCGCCTGCGATTCCTGCAAGCTTAATATCGGAAAATTGTTGCCCTACGGCTGTTTTCTTTTCAATCTGTACAGCTTCAATAATTTCAGAAATTCGTCCTTTTGCTTTTGTTTCTTGATCCATTAAAGCTATAACGGCTTCCTTTTCTTGTATCGACATACCATAAAACGATGATTCGAAGATAAATGAACCGACAATTGTGTTTACATTTTCGGTTGAATACCGAATATCAATTGCAACTTCCTCTTTGTTCAGCTTTTCTATTTCTATTTCTGCATTTTTCTTTTCTTCGGGTTTTGCAGTACTGTCGTTGAGGGTTTTATAAATAGTATCGGCACGTTCGTACAATTTTTGTTTATCGTACTGATAGGTTTGAAGTATATCGTTTTGAGCCGTTCCATTAACGCTCAACATACCCAAGCTATCGATAGAAACATTTATCTTCCCGTTTTCGAACACAAAAGGCTGGCGAATGCGCTCGCCCGAAGGAAGTTCGCAAAAGATATAAGCTATTCTTGCACTGTCGCAAACACCTTCGAACACAAATCTACCATTTTCTATTTTTACGCTATCGGTCGAAACCCAAACCCGATTGATACGTTCTTTTATAAAAACAGTTTGTCCGTTCATTTCGGCATCAACGGTTGTTCCTTCAATTTTATACTTTGAACTGTTGCAGCCGAACAACAATACCACTGATAATAAGGTAAATATCGCCTTCTTCATCTTTTCACTTTTTTGAATTTTAAAAATTAGTTTTGAAAGTCAACCGAATGGTGATAACTTTGCCTGCAAAGATGCAAAATATTTTTTAATAATTCACTTATTCTGTAAGTCAAATATATCGTATGCAAGCAATTTCAAAAACAATCATAGACTGGTATCAGTTAAACAAACGTGAACTTCCCTGGCGTGACACTAGAGATGCCTATAAAATATGGATATCGGAGATTATTTTACAGCAAACGCGCGTCAATCAAGGCATGAATTACTACTTGCGTTTCGTGGAGCGTTTCCCCGATGTAAGGTCGCTTGCCAATGCTGATGAAGAAGAGGTTTTAAGATACTGGCAGGGTCTGGGTTATTATTCACGGGCAAGAAATTTGCACAAAGCTGCTCTTCAGATTATGGATCGTTACGATGGAATTTTTCCTTCTCAATTCAGCGAAGTCATATCTCTATCGGGAATAGGCACTTACACAGCCTCAGCCATATGCTCATTTGCCAATAATCAACCCTACGCAGTGGTGGATGGAAATGTTTACAGAGTATTGGCTCGCTATTTCGGAATTGAAACTCCTATTGACAGCACGAGTGGTGTAAAGCAATTTGCCGGATTGGCCAATGCCATACTTGACGGGGAAAATGCCGGCTTGCACAATCAGGCCTTGATGGAATTCGGGGCTTTACAATGCGTTCCTGTTTCGCCCGACTGCCACAATTGCCCGTTGATGCACAGCTGCAAAGCCTTTGAACACAATCTGGTTGCAACACTTCCAATAAAAGAGAAAAAGGTAAAAGTGAAGGAACGTTTTTTCAATTATCTGTTTATAAACCAGAATGAAAATACTTTTTTACAGAAAAGAATAAATAATGATATCTGGAAAAATCTGTACGAATTTCCATTGATCGAAACTGAAAAACCAATGTCTATCGATGAGCTGATTGCTCATAATGAATTTATTGCACTATTCGAAGGAATTGAGGATTTGAATATCAGCAGTATAACTGCTCCGGTAAAACATATCCTTACACATCGAATTATTTACGCCACATTTGTAACCATCGAAATAAAGAACACAAACAAACAACTTATAAATTTAACACAAACACCAATATCGGAGCTACAAAACTTTGCAGTTTCGCGATTGATAGATCTTTTTCTTCAAAACAGAGAAAAATGATTGTTTTTATTGACGTAAAAAAAAATCCAACCGGATTTTCTCCAATTGGATTTTTAAATATCAACTATCTATAGTTACTTGGCAAAGAAGTACTTCTGCACCAGTGCATCAAATTCGTTATAGTCGCGATATCCGACTTCAGAAACAAAATTGGTTTTGCTATTCACAAAAACAATGGTTGGCATTGCTTCAATTTTAAAGAGTCGGGCTATTTCAGGCTCCTGATCCACATCTATTTTATACACAACCAGTTTATCTTTGTATTTATTCTGAATAGCTTGCAAATGAGGCGCCAGCCTTTTGCAGGGAGGACACCACACTGCATGAAAATCAAGAATTATGGGTTGATCGCCCACGCGTGTAAAGCTTTTATTTTTAGCAAAATTCCATACCTTTTGTTTGAAAAGAGCCGAGTTGAGTTCCACTATTTTCACATTTTCGGTATTTTGTGCTGAAGCGCCAACGCTTATTATCAAAGCTATAAGTAACAATTGAAATGTTTTCTTCATTTTAACGTGCTTGTTTTTATTATTGAGTTACATTTGTTTAATTTTTATATCTGAGGTGAATTCTACCAATACGAACGGTAGCTTTTTCAATGTCATTCTGCAATTTTTTCACATCCTTCTTCAGTATCCAAAAATGATAAGTAGCAGCAATTGCTTTTTTATCTTGGTCGGAAAGATAGTAGCTTAGTTTTTTTGTTCCTATCAAATCCACTTTTATTCGTTCAGTTTTATGGCTGGCAATAAAAGCTGTTATCCCACTGTCAGCTTCATTCTTAAACGTGAGCGTCTCCCAATACGTGCCATCATTACTGAATGAGTGAAAATTATCGGTTGTAGCATTAAGTGTGTCGGTTTGCGCGGATAAAACTCCTGACGACACCTTCAACGATTTTTGATTTAACTTAGTTCCTACTACGTTGCTGATAATGTATAAATCGGCATTTTCGTCGACATAACACTTTAAATAGTTACGGGATATGTTTTGTTCAGTGATTTGTGATTTATAAACAAAATTTCCAAATTCTTGATAGGTTTCGTCCTTTTCAAATTTAAATTCTTTTTGCAGCGAATCGAGTTCGGCAAGTTTTTGAGGCAAAACACTGTTAGCGTACTCGAGAATGCTTGCACTTTGCCTTCTGATAATCGTATCTTTAAGAGCAGCAGCAATTTTCCGTTTGGCTACAAGCCTTGGGTAGAGAATGTTGACAGTATCAATCTGAAGCAATGCAGCATCAAATTGATTTTCCACAATCAGTTGTTCGATATTTTTAAGTTTTTCATCTGCATTTTTTTCTTCCTTAGCCCTTGAGCTACACGAATTCAGGAAAACAACACACAGCAAAAGGGCAATAAAAGATAATTTTGTTCGCATCGGGAATAAAAAAGTTTTAGAGTTGAATATCAGGATTAAGCATTAAAACATCAGTCCAATTGAAAAATCCATAGACGAAGGATAAATTTCAATGGGCATAGTATAATTATGTACATTGTCGTTCATATAATTATTACCTACAGCTACATTGGACAAAGCTATTTTATAGTTGATTTCGCCAAATAATTTTAAGCCTTTATAAATGGTGTAACTAGTGCCAATACCAAAGAAACAACCTACAGTACTGGGCGAAGTGAGAGCAAGAATATTCATTTCAGGTATTTCGGTATCGGGCTGAGTAGACTTATGAACTTCGTTTGCCGAAAGAATAAATCCTGTGGTTGCACCTGCCTGCATATAATAACTCATTCTGTTGAAAGCAGGCGTATTTAATCTCAGACCAAGTGGAATTTCAATCTGGGAATAGTTGAGTTTGTAATTACTTCTGTTAGTGGGAGTATTTAAGGATTGATTATCGAAAACATAACCACCGAAAGTGCTGTAGTTTACGCCCGAGACAACAGACAATAATGAGTTAATCTCGTACTGAGCAACAATACCTGCACCATATTTTAAGGTTGCTCCATCGGCCTGTGCGTCGTTATGATTTACATTTAGCCATGTGATTGCAGGTGTAAGTCTGAGACCAAAAGAAATATCCTCGAAACTTATTCTTGAAAAATCAACCGACTGATCCCGATCGCCCCTAAACTGTGCCTGAAGATGAACTGATATAAAAATAAAGATTGCTAATATAATTTTGTGTTGCATGGTCGTACTATTTTATATTGTTGATATTTTCTGCAAATTTAATTGATTTTTTTTAAGTGGCTAAATATTCACACTTTAATATGATGTTGCACCCGTATATGAACTGATGTTCATCAAAAAAACGAAATATAGTAACTGAAACGGCATAAGCACTTTAAAATTGCTTGAAACACTTACAAAAATGATTCCACTTTCAGCTAAAAACAAAAACAAAATCCAAAATGTTTTTTTATTGATTTTGCCAATATTAATATAAATTGAATATCTTTGCATATGGAATCATTTCAAAAATAGTTTTTAAATGTTGAGTACTATTAAACAGACATTTTTATTTATCTCCATTTGTTGTTTACTTTCTTCGTGCATCACATCGAAAAAAGTAAACTACCTTCAACCACCTGATTTTTATATTCCATCCTATAAAGACAGTATAACATTTGAAGATTACAAACTACGCGTAGGCGACCGGCTTTTCGTCAAAGTGTATTCCACCGACGAAAAAACGAATATACTTTTCAACGGAATGACAAACAATTCGCAGACAATGCTTTCAGGAGCAGGATCGGGCAGCGATTTATACACTTATCTTGTTGAAAAAAATGGAGCAATCACGTTCCCGATGATAGGCGAAATTCAAATGACCGGCCTTACACTCCGTCAGGCTACCACAAAGCTTGAAAAAGCCATCGAACCAATTTTCAAATACAGTTCGGTAGAAATGCACATTACCAACAGGTTTTTCAGCGTGCTTGGTAGTGGAAAATCGGTTTTCATACCTATGCCACAGGAAAAAATAAACATATTTAAAGCACTTGCAATGGCCGGAGACATAGGCATTTACGGCGACCGCAAAAAGGTGAGGCTTGTAAGAGAAACTGACAAAGGATCGACAGTGAAGACTTTCGATATCAGGAGTGCAGATATTATTCATTCAGAGTTCTTTTACATTCAACCCAATGACATTATTTATATACAAACAGTAAACGAGAAATTTTTCAGCATCACCAATTTACCCGGTTTTATCTCAACGGCAATTTCTACATTTTCGTTTGGAGCATTGGTATATAATCTATTGAGTACGCCAGAATCTACGCCAGAAACTACTACACCTTAAATGCTTAGTGGATTAAAAGCACAGCGAAATAAAGACATATATGAATTAAATTTATGAGTAAAAAATTTTACATATTCTTCTTCCTTCTGCTAACAATTACAATGACTTCGTGTTATAACTACAGGAGTATAGGATTGCTACAGGAGAAAAATGCATCTCTTCCGAAGTATAAAGCATCGGAATATGTAGATTATCGTATAAGGGTGAACGATGAAATTATTTATCGTTTAATGACCTCGGATGTGACAATCTCAAAATTAATTTCATCGGACAACTCCGGTTCGTCGCAAAACATGATTTCGTATAGGGTCTATCCTGATGGAACAATCGACTTGCCTTTTATAAAAGGAATTCATGTAGAAGGACTTACGCTGAATGAAGCTTCGAAAGCGATTGAATTAAAATTTAAAGAACTGATTCCTGACGCAGCAGTAAAACTTACATTAGCCAACAAAACGTTTACTGTAATCGGCGAAGCCGGAACAGGCGTTTATTACATAACCCGAGACAAATTCAATATTTATCAGGCACTTTCTATGTCGGGAGAATTAAATCATGCAGGGGATTATAAACGCGTAAGAATATTGCGTGAGAAAGGCAATGGTACTCAGGTACTCGAATTTGACATCAGACCCCGCAGTCTGATTGGGTCAGAGTATTACTATATTTATCCAAACGATATTATATATGTTCAAAGAGCGTCCTCAAGCTTTTACAAAATTGAAAATAGCTGGAGTAGCTTTATGGGGATAATGTCTTCATTATCGCTTTTATTTACAGTACTATATTACGGAAATCTTTAATAATTGTCTCTATTTGCATGCTGGGTTTTAACACAAAGTATTTACCCTAAAACCATATAAATTATGGATCAGAACAAAACAGATAAACCTTTCAATGATGAAGAAGGCTCTAACTTCGACATCATGGAGTGGGTGCACAATTTTCTACACTACTGGTATTTATTTGTAATAGGTGTAATTATTTCCCTGGGACTGGCCTACCTGCAAAACCGAAAATGGCTGCCATCCTATAAAACATCGGGGACAATGATTATTGAGGAATACCGAACATCGAGCAGCACGCAAGCTCTGATGCAAGGTTTTGGTGTGCAATCGGGCTACAAAAACGTCGACAATCAGGTCATTATGCTTGGTTCGTACGATCTGATTTCGAAAGTAGTAGATAGTCTGCCCCAGTTGAAGGTAGAATACATTTCGAAAGGAAAATTCAAAACCCGTAATCTTTATAACACTTCGCCTATCCGGATTCAGTCTGATTACATAGCTCCAGTGGCCATCAACCTCATGTTTAAAATCGACCTGAATGCCAATGGTACTTACACTATAACTGCCGATGATGATAAACGGTTTAAGGAATTCAGGGCCGAAGGTAGAATTGGTGAGCATCTCATGACCAAACTATTTTACATCACCGTCGAAAATACTAACAGCTACTACAGCAACGGCGAACTGTATTTCCTTTTTCGCGACAAAGAATCGTTGGTAGCCGACTTTTCATCTCGACTTGGATTTCAATATGTTGTTGAAGGTTCGTCTGTACTCGAAATTTCATTAGTTGGCGAAAATCCCGACAGGGATATTGACTTCATCAACAAGCTGGCGCAAACATTCTTACTTAATAATCTTGACCGGAAAAACGATGCTGCCAATAAAACAATAAACTTTATTGATACGCAATTAGCAAATATACAGCAGTCTCTTTCAGTATCGCAGGACGAGTTAACAAATTTCAGACAACGAAACCAAATTATTGATGTATCAAGCCACACTGGCGAGTTACTCGGAAAAGCGACACAATACGATAGCGAACTTTCGGCGCTAAAATTACGAGAAACCTACCTCAACTATTTATCAAGTTACTTAAAAACCAACTTAGAAGATGGATCGGTGGTAGCCCCATCAAGTTTAGGGCTGAATGAACCTATGCTAATGTCGCTCGTACAGCAAATCAACGATTTAAATCTCAAAAAAAGTGAACTCAGCGAGAAGAATTTTTATTATGCCAAATACACACGTGACATTGAAAACGTAAAAACAGCGATCAATGAAGTAGTGAAAAGCATGAGAGCCGGTATTCAGATCGAAAAAAACGAGTTCAACAACAGGAATGCTAAAGTCCAATCCGAAATTAATCAATTACCATCCAAAGAGTTGGAAATGATTTCTATTGAGCGCAAGTACAAGATGGATGATAATTATTACACTTTCTTTTTACAGAAACGTGCTGAAGCCGAAATTCTTAAATCGTCGAACACACCCGATAACAACATACTCGACACTGCTCGTATTATGAGCCTAACCAACGGAGGAACCAAATCAAAGACAACAATGATGTTTCTTTTGTTTGGCATCATCGTACCTGCACTGATTGTAGTGTTGAAAGAATTACTTAACAACACGGTAAGATCGAGTAAGGACATAGAAAAAAATTCGGACTTTCAGGTCATTGGTATGGTAAGACACACTCAGTCATTCGACACCTTGCTTGTCCCTAAAAATCCCCGATCGGCGTTTACCGAAGCATTTCGCGTAATTCGTACGCGCATAGAATTTATTGTGCAGCGCAAGAAAAACATAATGATAATGATCACCTCTGGAGAATCCGGAGATGGTAAAACATATTTCGGTATCAATCTGGCAGGAATATATTCAATGTCAAGTCCCAAAACAATATTGGTGGATATGGATATTCGGAAGCCAAGTGTCAACGAACGTTTCAATATCACAAACACCGAAGGAGTTACAAATTATTTGATAGGCCAATGTGAACTCGAAGATGTGATTCTACGTTTGCCAGGAGTAGATTACGATATCTTGCCTGCAGGTACTGTGCCCCCCAATGCCGGCGAACTTATCAGATCGGATAAATTAATAGAGATGTTTGATGCATTGAGAAAGCAATACGATTTTATAATTGTCGATACAAGTCCAATCGGAATTGTAGCCGATGCTTATTCGTTAGCGCAAATTTCAGATGTAAATCTTTATGTTGTGCGTAACGAAAAAACAAGCAAAACCGTACTCAAGAAAATAACTGCCCAGCTGAAAGCCGATAATATCAACAATATATTTACAATAATGAACGATGTGTCGACCGAAGAAAACAAGTATTCAAAGTATTATTCAAAAAAATATACTTACGGATATAATAGTTACGGTTATATGTCAGGATCAAAAACCAATAAAAAAAGTGATTTATCCGATAAGTATTTCCAATACTATGAGGACGATAGAGATTTATAATTTGAAAATTAAAAACTATATATAAACCAAATGAAAAAAGTTGCATTAATTACCGGAATTACCGGACAGGATGGTGCTTATTTAGCTGAATTGTTGCTAAAAAAAGGATATGTGGTGCACGGACTTAAACGTCGCTCATCGCTTTTCAATACCGACAGGATTGACCATTTGTATCAGGATCCGCATGTCGATGACCGTAATCTGATTTTGCATTATGGCGATATGACTGATTCGATGAACCTTACCCGAATTATTCAGGAAACACAACCCGACGAAATATATAATTTAGCGGCAATGAGCCATGTGAAGGTGAGTTTTGATACGCCCGAATACACAGCCAACGCCGATGGAATAGGCACATTGCGCATATTGGAAGCCGTTCGCTTGCTCGGACTTGTGGAGAAAACACGTATTTATCAGGCATCCACTTCCGAATTGTATGGCTTGGTACAGGAAGTTCCTCAAAAAGAGAGTACTCCATTCTATCCACGTTCGCCCTATGCAGTTGCCAAAATGTATGCCTACTGGATAACAGTAAACTACCGCGAAGCCTACAATATGCATGCTAGTAACGGTATATTGTTTAATCACGAATCGCCATTGCGGGGCGAAACTTTTGTTACACGAAAAATTACCCGCGCTGCTGCCCGCATTGCCATGGGAATGCAGGAAAAACTATTTCTCGGAAACCTATCTTCTCAGCGAGACTGGGGACATGCCAAAGATTATGTAAGAGCGATGTACCTGATTTTACAACAGGATACACCAGATGATTACGTGATTGCAACCGGCATCACTACAAGAGTTCGAGAATTTGTGCGTATGGCATTTGCCGAAATAGGTATCGAAATTAAGTTCGAAGGCGAAGGAGTCAACGAAAAAGGATATATCCATTCGGTGGATGAAACCCGCTTTATTGAAAGTGTAGGAAAAGAATTTCTCGACAATATTAAATCGGCAAAAAATGCTGTTATCGAAGTGGATAGCGCTTATTTCAGACCTACCGAAGTGGAATTGCTTATTGGGGATGCCACAAAATCGCGTACAAAGCTTAACTGGACACCTGAATATGACCTGAAGTCGCTTGTAGAAGACATGATGCGTTCCGACGTTAAGATCATGAAAAAAGAAACCTATCTGAAAGAGGGTGGATTCAGAATATTAAATTATTTTGAATAAACCGACAATCGGAAAATGAGATTTTAAACACATCGCGATCTTAAAAAGAAAAAAATGGATAAAAACGCAAAAATATACATTGCCGGTCACAACGGAATGGTAGGTTCGGCAATAAAACGCAATCTGGAATCCAAAGGTTACAATAATATTGTTACTCGTTCGTTTTCCGAACTAAATTTGCTTAGCGAAAAACAAGTCATCGATTTTTTTGATGCAGAACAACCTGAATATGTGGTGCTGGCTGCAGCAAAAGTAGGTGGAATAGTTGCCAACAATACTTATCGTGCTCAGTTTATCTACGAGAATCTGATGATTCAAAATCATGTCATTCATCAAAGTTATGCGCACGGAGTAAAAAAACTGCTTTTCCTGGGTTCCTCCTGCATTTATCCCCGAATGGCCGAGCAACCTATCCAGGAAGAAGCATTGCTCACCGGTTTGCTTGAACAAACAAATGAACCTTACGCCATTGCCAAAATTGCCGGTATCAAAATGTGCGAAGCCTATCATGCCCAATATGGCTGTAATTTCATTTCGATAATGCCTACAAATCTGTATGGAAAAAATGATAATTACGACCTCGAGAAGTCGCATGTACTTCCAGCATTGATTCGTAAAATGGTACTGGGTAAATACCTGAGCGAGAAAAAGTGGGAAGCCATCCGTACCGATCTGAACAATTTACCCATCGAAGGCGTGAATGGTTCCTATAGCGAAGATGTTATTCTGAAAGTTTTCGAAAAATACGGAATAACTGAAAGCGGTAACACGGTTACCATCAATTTATGGGGAACAGGCGCACCGCTCCGTGAATTTCTGCACGTCGATGACATGGCCGATGCAAGCGTATTTCTGTTGTTGAATTACGATGCGCCCGACACGACACCATCGCACATAAATGCAGGTTCAGGAATCGATCTTTCTATTCGCGAACTTTCTGAAATCGTTCGGAAAACTGTTGGATATAAAGGAGAAATCATTTGGGACAGCTCCAAACCCGATGGGACTCCACGAAAACTGATGGATTCATCCCGTTTGCATAATTTAGGATGGAAACCATTGATAAGCCTCGAAGATGGAGTAAAAAGAGTTGTTGCCAATTATTTAAACGAAGTTTTAAATTAATATTAAAGAATGAATATAGCTATTGTTGGAACCGGATATGTAGGCTTGGTATCGGGAACTTGTTTTGCCGAAATGGGTATTAATGTTACCTGCATCGACATTGATTCAAAGAAAATTCAAGGTCTGAAAAAAGGAATTATTCCGATTTATGAACCCGGACTCGAAGACATGATTCTGCGGAATGTAAAAGCCGAAAGATTACATTTCACAACCAAAATAACTGAAATTTTAGATAATGTTGATGTGGTATTCAGCGCTGTAGGAACGCCTTCGGGCGAAGATGGCAGTGCCGATTTAAAGTACGTGATTGAAGTGGCGCGTTCCATAGGTCAGCACATGAAAAAATACATATTGTTGGTGACTAAAAGTACCGTTCCCGTAGGAACTGCCCGTTTGGTACGCCATACAATTCAGGAAGAGCTTGATAAAAGAGGACTTGACATTGATTTTGATGTAGCCTCCAACCCCGAATTTCTGAAAGAAGGAGATGCCATTAAAGATTTTATGAGCCCTGACCGGGTGGTGGTAGGCGTCGAAAGCGAAAAAGCAAAAGAAATGATGACCAAACTTTATCGTCCCTTTTTGCTGAACAATTTCAGGGTCATTTTTATGGATATTCCTTCGGCCGAAATGACAAAATATGCTGCCAACGCCATGCTTGCAACGCGCATTAGTTTTATGAACGACATAGCCAATTTGTGCGATTTGCTTGGCGCTGATGTAAACATGGTACGCAAAGGAATAGGCACAGATGCACGAATTGGCAGCAAATTTCTGTATGCAGGCATTGGTTATGGTGGTTCATGTTTTCCTAAAGATGTGAAAGCACTGATTCAAACAGCCGAACAAAATGGATATGACCTGAAGGTTCTAAAGGCCGTTGAAGAAGTAAATGAGAACCAAAAGCGCATTCTTTTCAGCAAATTGCTCAAACATTTTGGAAATGCAATGGAAGGAAAGACCATAGCAGTATGGGGATTATCATTTAAACCAAACACCGACGATGTTCGCGAAGCGCCCTCGCTGGTACTTATAAAAAAACTACTGAAAGCCGGATGTAAAATACGCGTTTTCGATCCTGTAGCCATGCCCGAAGCAAAAAAAGCATTCGAGCGATTAGGTTTCAAAGTGGATGGAAATATCTATTTTGCAAACGATATTTACGATGCTGTTTTGGATGCCGATGCTTTAATGCTTGTGACCGAGTGGAAAGAATTCAGAATGCCAAGCTGGGGAGTGGTTCGGAAAAGCATGAAAGGTAACATCATTCTCGATGGACGAAATATTTATGACTCGACGGAGCTAATGGACTACGGGTTTAATTACGACTGTATCGGTGGATAATTCCGGAATAAGCAAAAAAAAAGTGATAAGCCTTTAGTTTCAAGCATTTGTTGCTTGCTAAAGGTTTTTTTTCGATATAATTTTCACTTCACGAAAAGATAAATTGAGTGTTTTAAAACCTAAACAGTCCTGAAATTGTTATTATTTTAAAAATAAAATTATGAATTATAGAATTGCCTTTTTCGATACAAAACCGTATGACGAAACCTCTTTTAATCAGATAAATCAGAAATTTGGATTTGAAATTAAATACTTCAAAGGACATCTAAACATCA
The DNA here is from genome assembly GCA_963678465.1 of uncultured Paludibacter sp. Classification (GTDB taxonomy): domain Bacteria; phylum Bacteroidota; class Bacteroidia; order Bacteroidales; family Paludibacteraceae; genus Paludibacter. The sequence continues at coordinate 376,768 of OY782858.1, read as the reverse complement.
ACAATGTAGCACTCACCAAAGGTTTTGATGCCATTTGTATTTTTGTAAATGCGGTAGCCGATGCAGAAGTGATTGATGAATTGGTTAAAAACAAAGTTAAAATTATTGCATTGCGTTGTGCCGGTTACAACAATGTAGATCTGAATGCTTCTAAAAACAGAATAAAAGTGGTACGAGTACCCGCCTATTCGCCTTATGCTGTAGCCGAACACACACTTGCTTTAATGCTGACACTGAACCGTAAAACTCACAAAGCCTACAATCGTACCCGTGAAGGAAACTTTGCTTTGAATGGCCTGATGGGTTTTGATATGCACGGAAAAACTGCTGGAATTATTGGAACAGGGAAGATTTCAAAAATTCTTATTCAAACTTTAAGAAGTATGGGGCTTAAAGTAATCGCTTATGACATTTTTCCCGACTATGCATTTGCCGAGAAATATGAAGTTGAATACAGCAGCCTCGATCATCTATATGCCAATGCTGATATCATTTCGCTTCACTGTCCATTAACTAAAGATACAGAATATATTATCAACGAAACATCAATTGCCAAGATGAAAAACGGGGTTATGATCATCAATACCGGACGGGGGAAACTTATCAACACACACGCTTTGATTCAGGGACTTAAAAGCAAGAAAATTGGCGCAGCAGGGTTGGATGTTTACGAAGAAGAAAGTGAGTATTTTTTCGAAGATCGCTCCAACAGGGTCATGGATGACGATATTCTCGCCCGATTGCTATCATTCAACAATGTGATCGTGACTTCACATCAGGCTTTTTTCACGCATGAAGCCATGCATAATATTGCCGAAACCACCTTGCAAAATATTCAGGATTTTATTGATAAAAAAACGCTTGTAAATGAAGTGACGGTATAAAACTCGCTCTAAAAGATGAATACAGCTTTTGAATTGCCCTGCAATATCGAAAGCTGTATTTTTTTTCCGCAAGATTCTTCTTTATTTTTTAATGCATTTATATTTAATAACATATAGCTGCAATCTGACATCTAATTATTTCGTATCTTTGTCGACGTGTATAAATTGTAGGCCAGTTTTTTTATTTTGCAAAAGACGCAACTGTTATTCAACCTCTTATGACGGCAAAGAAATTATTTACCCTTATATTTTCTATTTTTTATTTTTCAGTTTTGCTTTGGTCCGAAGTACCTGAAGATTACAGATTTGTAAAAACCTGGAAATTGGCAGACAAATTCGGGCGGGTTGACTCTGTCCGTGTGGATACGGCACATATTAATTTTCAGAACGATAATGCCATAGATAGATTCAGTATTGCTAATTCTTATAATGGCAATTTGGGCTCGCCGATCCAATCGAAAATATATTTCGATCGTCCCGAAACGAGTGATTTTATGTTTTTCAATGCCTATTATCCATATATTAAACAAATTGAAACCTCAACATTTTACAACACAAAAACGCCTCTCAGTATTATAAATTACCTCAGCGGTGGTTCCAATTACCGCAAAGAGGAAGAAATAGGGTTCATGTTTACGGCCAATGCCAATAAACGACTCAACTTTGGTATCACACTCGACTATATAAGTGCAAAAGGAGAATACAATAAGCAAGCCGTCAAGCGATTTAACGGAAGCCTTTTCGGCTCCTACGATGGAAAACGCTATTCGGCCGTAGGTTTACTATCGACCAACAACCTGAGGAATTACGAAAACGGAGGAATAAAGGAAACCGATTATCTGACCGACCCGGCTAAAACATCTGTTGCCCCGATTAACATCCCAGTTAAAATGCTCGACAATGTAATGTCGAATTACAAGCATTCTCAATTATTTTTCAATCAGCAATTTAGTTTAGGATTCGAGCGTCCGGCAAAGGGATCGAAGGACAGCACAAAAATGGAATTTATTCCGGTTACACGTTTTGGCCACAGCATTAGGATTGACGATATGCGTAAACGCTATTTCGAAAACTCTGTGCAAACGGCCTATTACGATAGCACCTATCTTGATCTTAAACAAACCAATGATACTGCTGCATTACAAAAAATGACGAATCGCGTATCGATAAGTTTGGCCGAGGAATTTAATAAATGGATGCGTTTCGGACTCACAGCTTATATCGAAAACGATTTGGAAAAGTATACCTACACTCCGGACACACTGTTGTATCACCAAACGGAGTCGAACACAAGAGTCGGCGCAATACTGTCGAAAGAGTTGGGGCAAAAATTCACTTACCGGTTTTTGGGCGAAATAAACCTTATTGGCTACAAAATGGGAGATTTTAATCTTGGGACCCAGGTCGGAAGTTCATTCAGGCTGCTGAAGGACACAATATCAATCAAGGCAAACGGATTTATGCGCAACAGCGAACCTTCATTTTTTATACAAAACTATCAGTCGAATCACTTCAGATGGAGCAATAATTTCGATAAAACATTCCGAACGCATATCGGTGGAACTTTTGCGATACCGACGCGCTCATTTTCGCTGGATGTAAACGTGGAAAACATAACCAATCAGATTTATTTTGACAGCCTGGCTTTGCCGTCTCAATTCGATGGCAATATTCAGATTGTATCAGCTCAGTTGAAACAGGATTTCCATTTGGGTAAATTTACACTTGAGAACAATGTTATTTACCAACTTAGCTCCAATCAGGATGTGATTCCGCTTCCAATGCTGACCTTGTATCATAATTTGTATTTCCACGACAAATGGTTCAAAGTACTCAGCGCCCAGTTCGGCGCCAATGTACGCTACCATACAGCTTATTATGCTCCGGCTTACATGCCCGCTACCGGACAGTTTTATAGCCAGGACGAAATGAAAATCGGGAACTATCCTGTCGTCAACGTATATGCAAATTTTCACCTCAAAAGGACGCGATTTTTCATAGAATATTATCATGTGAACCAATTATTTATGAAAGGTGTTTATTATTCAATGCCATATTACCCCATCAATCCTGCAATGTTTAAAATGGGATTGACGTGGAACTTCTACGATTAATTGTTATACCCTGAAATAAAAGATACAACATGAAAAAACAAAAAATAAGTATAGTTGTAATTACTGTTCTTGTAGTGGTTGTAGCTTTGGTTGTTATTATTAAAAACACAAACTCTAAAATACACGATTTACCAGAGCTCATAGCATCGGGAAAGCTTACGGTAGTGACCGATAGCAGCAGCAATGGTTTTGCCTTGCAGAAAGATAGTGTTTTTGGATTCCAATACGAAATTGTAAAAGCATTTGCCGATAGTCTGGGGCTGGAGTTGCGCATTTCGAAACAAAATGATGCTCAAAAAGCAATCAATGAGCTTCTGAAAGGTGATTTTGATATTATTGCCAACACAATGCCGGTAACCACCGATTATCCCGAAGGTGTTGTTTTCAGCAAACCGTTGATGACTTCAAAATTAATATTAGTTCAAAAAATACCCGACGACTCCATTGCCGATACACTTACTAAAAAGCAGTTTGAGTTAGGAAACGATACCATTTATTTGTCGCGAAACTCGGCATTTAAAGCCCGGATTCAAAATCTTTCGAACGAAATTGCAGAGGAGATTCATATTGAGGAAATTAACAATGTAAGCGTTGAAACAATGGTAAAACTTGTGTCCACAGGAAAGATTAAAAACACTGTTTGTACCGAAGAGCAAGGGCTAAAACTTAAAAAACTGTACAACAATATCGATATATCATTAGCATTGGGGTTCAATCAGCACTACAGTTGGGTTGTGAACTCAAAATCGCCTCTATTGCTTGAAAAACTAAACGCTTTTCTTTCCGATTTTATTGGCAGCGAAGCTTATTGGAGGCTGTACAGCAAATACTTTTAAAAAAAACAGCTGCAAAATGCAAATCAGCAGTTGCCAGCTACATCTCAAATTCATAAAAGAAACCGGACACCAAGAACTCACGTTGATTTTGATCGACTAAAAAAACGAAGAATTATGCCATTAAATATCCCCATAACATTACCAGCTGTGGATGTACTTCGCGAAGAAAACATATTCGTGATGGATTCGGAACGAGCTTCGAATCAGGAAATCAGACCACTGAAAATTGTAATTTTAAATTTAATGCCGATTAAAATTACTACCGAAACAGACCTCATTCGTTTGTTGTCCAACTCACCGTTACAAATTGAAATCGACTTTTTACATATGGAAAGCCATTGTTCGAAAAACACACCGATCGAACATTTAATGACTTTCTACAAAACTTTCGACGAAATAAGTAAAAGCAATTATGATGGAATGATAATAACCGGCGCTCCGGTGGAACAACTCGACTTTGAAGAAGTAAATTACTGGCCCGAAATGACAAAGATTTTCGATTGGGCGCGCACGCATGTAACTTCAACATTTCATATCTGTTGGGCTGCTCAAGCTGGTTTGTATTACCATTACGGGATTCCTAAATATCCATTGGAGAAAAAGATGTTTGGTGTGTTCGAGCATTTCAACAACAACCCTCAATGTCCTATTTTCAGAGGATTCGACGATGTATTTTATGTCCCTCACAGCCGGCATACCGAAGTGCGTTCGGAAGATATTCTGAAACATCCGGACCTGACACTGCTTTCCGAATCGGAAGAATCGGGTGTTTATATGGTTATGGCTCGTAACGGTCGTGAATTTTTTATCACCGGACATTCCGAATATTCGCCTCTCACGCTTGATGATGAATTTAAACGCGACAGAGCCAAGGGATTGCCCATTCAGATGCCACAGAATTACTACCGCAACGACAATCCTGAAAACGAACCGGTAGTTCGTTGGAGAAGTCATGCCAATCTCTTGTTTTCAAACTGGCTGAACTACTTTGTTTATCAGGAAACTCCTTACGATCTGGAGAAAATACATTAAACTCTTAATAATTCACACATCAAAATGTACACATTCATGATGTGCGAATTAAATTTACATATGCATAATATTGAACTTCTTTCTCCCGCCAAAAACCTCGAATGCGGATTGGCTGCTATCAATCATGGCGCTGATGCGGTGTATATTGGCGCTTCTCAATTTGGGGCGCGGGCAGCTGCCGGAAATTCCATCGAAGATATTGAAACACTTGTAAAATATGCTCATCAATATCGTTCGAAAGTTTTTGTGGCTCTCAATACCGTACTTACCGATGATCAACTGGAAGGTGCTGAGCAATTGATTCATCAGATTTATAATGCCAATGCCGATGCGTTGATTGTTCAGGACATGGGTATTCTTCAAATGAACTTACCTCCTATCGCTTTACATGCCAGCACTCAAACCGACAACCGATCGGTTGAGAAAGTGAAGTTTCTGCAGGATGCCGGATTTTCACGCGTTGTATTGGCACGTGAATTATCGTTGAAGCAGATTTCTGAAATATCGGGAGCAACCGATGTGGAGCTGGAAGCCTTCGTACACGGAGCTTTGTGTGTGAGTTACAGTGGTCAGTGTTATATAAGTCAAGCCATGTGCGGACGCAGCGCTAACCGTGGACAATGTGCGCAGTATTGCCGCCTGCCTTATCAACTGCTGGATGCTGAAGGAAATATCCTCGTAAAAAACAAGCATTTACTTTCGATGAAGGACCTTGATTTATCGGCACATTTGGAGGAGTTAATGCAAGCCGGGGTTATGTCGTTCAAAATTGAAGGTCGACTGAAAGATGCAGATTATGTGAAAAACGTGACTGCATATTACCGAAAAAAATTAGATGCAATTCTCGAAGGCAATGTTCAATACAAAAAAGCATCTTCAGGTAAAACTAGTTTCTTTTTCGAACCTAATCCTGAAAAAAGCTTCCGCCGCAACGCCACCGATTATTTTCTACACGAGCGTCATGCCGGAATTTATCAACCCGAAACTCCCAAATCACTGGGCGAACCGATCGGGAAAGTGACCTATATAGGCCGGAATTTTTTCGAATTGCACAACGGTCATCTGTTAAACAACGGTGATGGACTCTGTTTTATAAACAAGCAGAACGATCTAACCGGTTTTAGGGTGAATCGTGTGGAGCGCAAACAAATTTTCCCGGCCGATATGCCCCGCATAGACATTGGCGCTATGCTGTACCGTAATCAGGATCAGGCTTTCGAAAAACAGATGAAAGGTAAAACGGCAGAACGAAGGATAGCATTGGATGTACTTTTCAGAGAAGTTGAAAATGGTTTTTCCATTCGCTTGACTGATGAAGATGGAATTTCGGCCGACATTCAGTTTGATGCGGAGAAAAAGCCGGCATTAAAGCCCGAAAGTGTCGATAATAATATCCGTCAGCAACTTTCGAAAATGGGCAACAGTATTTACGAACTTCGTAATATTGATATAGAAATGACTGCTCCCTGGTTTTTCCCTGCTTCGCAGCTGAGCGAGTGGCGCAGAATGGCCGTTGAATTGCTCGACGAAGTAAGAGCAGGTGCTTACGTGACCGAAACGGCTAAAGCAGACTTAAAAAGTGAATTTCCACTGAAAAAACTGACTTACCTGGGCAACGTAACCAATCATTTGGCCCGAACCTTTTATCTTGAACACGGCGTGGAAGAGATTATGCCCGGATTTGAAGTGAAGGCTGTGGAAGGCGTACCTTTGATGTTCACCAAACATTGTATAAAATACGAAATGGGATGGTGTCCGCGCGAAGGGAAAAAATCTGAATTGAAAGAACCGTTTCGACTTAAAAACAACGATCAGGAATATGAGCTCAGGTTCGATTGCAAAAAATGTGAAATGCATGTTATAGCTGTGCCAACAACTGTTGCAAATAGCTAACATAAAACACTTCCTGACAATAGACAACAAAAAACTTATAGTTTTAGTACAATCCTGATTTACAAAATAAGAATTCCCAAAAAAGAGCAAAGGCTGACCCGAAAAATCGGATCAGCCTTTATTCATTGAAGTTATTCTATCTGTAGAATTAGTATTTCAGGGCAGCCTGAGCAGCAGCCAAACGAGCGATAGGCACGCGGAATGGCGAGCAACTTACATAGTTCAAGCCTGTACGGTGGCAGAATTCAACCGATGATGGCTCACCTCCATGCTCACCGCAAATACCTACTTTCAGGTCAGGGCGAACTGAGCGTCCTTTTTCTGTAGCCATTTTCACCAACTGACCTACACCATTCTGGTCGAGTACCTGGAAAGGATCTTCTTTCAGAATTTTCTTTTCGAGGTAGATAGGCAAGAATGAAGCAATATCGTCGCGTGAATAACCGAAAGTCATCTGGGTTAAGTCATTAGTACCAAACGAGAAGAATTCAGCTTTTTCGGCAATACGATCGGCAGTTAAAGCTGCACGTGGAATTTCGATCATAGTACCTACTTTGAATTCAATGCTGTCGCCTTTTTCGGCAAACAAAGCAGCTGCAGTTTCGCGTATGATTTTATCCTGTTCGTTGAATTCGAATTTGATACCTACCAATGGCACCATGATTTCAGGTTTAGCAACAATACCTTTGGCTTTCAATGCCAATGCTGCACCAAGAATAGCGCGGGTTTGCATTTCGGTAATTTCTGGATAAGTATTTCCCAAACGACAACCACGGTGACCCAACATTGGGTTTTGTTCGTGCAAAGCATCAACACGTTGTTTGATTACTTTGATAGAAACACCCATGGCTTCAGCCATTTCCTGTTGACCTTTTTCATCGTGAGGAACAAATTCGTGCAATGGAGGATCGAGCAAACGAACAGTCACCGGACAACCTTCCATAGCTTCGAAAATACCTTCGAAATCGGCTTGCTGGTAAGGAAGAATTTTGGCAAGAGCAATGCGACGACCTTCAACGTTTTCGGCCAAAATCATTTCGCGCATGGCTTTAATTTTTTCACCTTCGAAGAACATGTGTTCGGTACGGCAAAGTCCGATACCGGTAGCGCCAAATTTACGAGCCACCTGAGCATCGTAAGGAGTATCGGCATTGGTACGAACAGCCATTTTTGTATGTTTGTCGGCCAATGTCATCAGTTCGGCAAAGTCGGCATCCAACTCAGCTTCCATAGTAGCTACTTTTCCTAAGAAAATGTCACCTGTAGAACCGTTCAACGAAATATAGTCGCCTTCTTTCACAACAAGACCATCTACTTCCATTGTTTTGGTTGCATAATCAATTTTCAGAGTACCTGCACCCGAAACGCAACATTTACCCATACCGCGAGCCACAACAGCTGCGTGAGAAGTCATACCACCACGGGCAGTCAAAATTCCCTGAGCAGCAGCCATACCAGCTAAATCTTCAGGAGAAGTTTCAACGCGTACCATGATTACTTTTTCGCCATGTTCTGCCCAGTCGGCAGCATCGTCGGCATTGAATACAACGCGTCCTGAAGCAGCTCCCGGAGAAGCAGCCAATCCTTTAGCAATCAATTTTGCTTCTTTCAATGCTTTTTTGTCGAATACAGGGTGAAGTAATTCATCCAAACGGTTTGGATCAACACGAAGGATAGCAGTTTTTTCGTCGAGCATACCCTGACGAAGCATATCTACAGCAATTTTCACCATGGCAGCACCTGTACGCTTACCGTTACGGGTTTGAAGGAACCACAATTTACCTTCCTGTACGGTAAATTCCATGTCCTGCATATCTTTGTAGTGATTTTCGAGTTTGGTTTGGATAGCATCCAATTCTTTATAAATTGAAGGCATTGCTTCTTCCATCGATGGATATTTAGCAATACGATCGGCTTCGGAAACATCGGCCAATACTGCCCAACGTTGTGAACCTTCTTTTGTAATTTGCTGTGGAGTACGGATACCGGCCACTACATCTTCGCCCTGCGCATTGATCAAATATTCTCCAATAAAAATATCTTCACCGGTGGCAGCGTCGCGGCTAAAGCAAACACCTGTAGCCGAAGTTTCGCCCATATTACCAAATACCATTGCCTGCACATTAACAGCTGTTCCCCATTCAGCAGGAATTCCTTCCATTTTGCGGTAAAGGATAGCGCGGTCGTTCATCCATGAATCGAATACAGAGCAGATAGCGCCCCAAAGTTGTTCGTAGGCCGATTCAGGGAAATTATGTCCTGTTTGTTTCAGCACAGCAGCTTTAAATTTAGCTACAAGTTCTTTCAGGTCATCCACCGAAAGCTCAGTGTCAAGTTCAACACCTTTTGCTTCCTTCACATGTTCAATAATTTCTTCGAAAGGATCGATATCATTTTTGTTTACAGGTTTCATACCTAAAACAACGTCGCCGTACATCTGTACAAAGCGACGGTAAGAGTCCCATGCAAAACGTGCATTTCCGGTTTTGCGAATCATACCTTCAACTACAGCATCGTTCAAACCAAGGTTCAGAATTGTATCCATCATACCCGGCATCGAAGCGCGTGCACCTGAACGTACAGAAACCAACAAAGGATTTTCGATATCACCGAATTTTGAGTTCATAAGTACTTCGACTCCGGCAATTGCTTTTTCAACTTCAGGTTTCAACAATGCTACCACCTGATCTTTACCAAGCGTAAAATACTCATTACAAACATCAGTTGTAATAGTGAATCCCGGAGGTACCGGAACGCCGATGAGGTTCATTTCAGCAAGATTTGCTCCTTTTCCGCCAAGCAAATTTTTCATGTCAGCTTTACCTTCGGCTTGTCCGTTGCCAAAAGTATAGACTCTTTTTGTGTTGCTCATTTTTTAAATTTATGTTTTTAATTATTAGTTTTAATATTAGATTGACAAAAATAGCACATTTTGCCCACAAATTAAAATACTGAACTGAAAAATCTGTATACAAGCTAAATTGTACCAAATTTTCTTCAGTTCACTGATAAAAACATTTAAAATTGGATGTTGTTCAGTATTGCCAAACTTTTATTTTTTTGTTGGTTGCCACTCGTAAGCGCCTGCATCAGGAGCATTATCCTCCAGCCTGTTAACGCCATTTAAATCGAGTGGAAACTGAGCAGCAACTGTGCGATCGGCCAATCCTCGTACAGGGGAGACAGAATCGGGCGTGAAATTAAAATACACGGAAGTGGTATCGTTGTAAAATGGATGTTTAAAGATAGTATCGTTTTGGGCATACCAGCGAATATTTTGAAACTGCGAAAGTTCATAGGCTTCCTTGCGGCGTATGTACGAATCGGAAAAAACAGCTTTGTACTGTGTAAGGAAACGACTGGCAATGCTGAGTTCTGTTTCGAGACCTCCGGCAACAATACAATTTCGGAATTCGGTTTGCATGGGTGCAGTCCTGTAAAGTCCCATAATCATTACTGCCGGATTTTTATCGCGCGAACTGGGTCGGCCGGGACTGCTGTTGTAATAATTGGCAATTGTGCTCTGCAAAAAAACATGCTTTCCTCCACTCAGATAAACACTATAACTTCCGGTGTTCGAAATTTCGGTATTCGTTACTTTTACATTGGCATTCTGCACTACCAAACCGTAATACACAAAATTATGTATCCGGCAGTTTTCAATTCTGAGTTCGGGCAGTTGATTTCGGTCGCTGTTATTCATGTAAACGCCCACGTAGCCACTGTTTATGTTCACATTCCGAAGCAAATGATTTCCTTTGTTCCAAAGCAAATAAACACCACCCCATTGACCTGCCACATAATTGTAAGGAACAGGATAGAGGAATTTTGCCTTATCCAACCGATCGCCCCGCAACAATACCGGTTTATCAAAAGTGCCCTCTGCACGCAAATTACCGCGAACTATTAGGTTGGCATTGTTATGAAAATACAATTGACAACCGGCAGGCAGATGCAGCGTTTTTGCCGAATCGACAGTTAGGTTTCCATAAATAAGATAGGGTTTGTCGGCGCTAAGTGTGGTATCGTTCAGTATCAATTTATTCCGAAACAAAATCATATCCTGCCCGAAAGCTTCAAGTCTCACTTTTTGTTCTATGCCGTTGGTTTTAAAAACCACCGAATCGGTCACAAGTACCGGTGCATTCACATCACGAGGATCGACGGTTACTTCAACAAAAATATACATACTGTCTTTTGCTCTTATTTCAATATCGCTGAAATGATTGTCGGCACTTAAACTCCCATCCACATTGATGCGAAACTGCGATTTGGCACCTCCGGCCAAGCCAATAGAGCTTATTTTAAGCGCCCGGTTATTGGGATTGTACACCATTAATTTTTCTGTGGTACTTCCTATAGTAGTAAAAACCGTATCGAAAGTGAGTGTATCAGTAGAAAAGGAAAGCACTTTCTCCGGATCGGAACTGAACAAATCATCCTCGCAACTATAAAAACAAATAATTGGAAGCAGTAAAATCAGGGATAAAAAATGAAATGTCAGTCGACTCAACTTCATAAAAATTTACTTCAAAGGATATAAAACCAATAATAATGAGCTATATTTGTAGAATAAATAATCAATTAAAACTCCCGATAGTATTATGGCCAGTCGCAAGCGTCTCAAAAAAACAATTCAGTTTGTTTCGTCCGAACTAATTACCGATGTATATTTCCGTTGTTTAATGACCAATAAAGTCAATGAAGAACGCATTGATCAACTTGTAATTGAGATAGTAGAAACTTCGCGGGAATTTACACTTCGCTCGAACCGTCCTACCGGAAAAGAGAACCCTCAACTTGTAAAAGCTTACTTCCGTAAACTTTACTCCGACTGGCAAAAAGCCATGGAAAAGATAATTGCTGAAACCGAAAAACTCTGATTTATTCAAAATTGAATGTCAGCGTAATCATTTTCGATGTCAACTTCGAAAGCGCTTGCGAATAAATCTGGTCCCGTTCGCTCAGATTTCCTTCTCCCTCTCTTTCTTCGAGAGGGACGAACAGGTTATTTCCACCAATGGCAAATTTAAGCTCAGGAGACAGTTTGAAAAACCAGAAATAGATTTCGCAGCCTACCCCAAATTCAAGATAAAGATCCAAAGGCTTCAGGTAAACAGGTTTTTCCTTATCCCTGCCCAAATCAATGCCTACTCCTCCGCCACCTATCAGGTAAGGACGGATATTACCATAGCGCTCGGCGCTGTATTTCAAATACAAGGGTAAACACAATGGAGCCGACGCGACAGAGACATAACTTGTATCTCCCGAACCAGACCAATAGCTTAGTTCTCTCTCACCAAAATGAAGTGTGGGTGTAAAACGCAGATTGAAATAACGACTCAGCTGCATATCGCCGATGATGCCTACCGAAAATCCGGGTTTCAAACGCGAAACGTCCACCTGATATATTTTCCTATCATTGGCCTGCACCAAACTTGGCGTAATCCCGAAGTCCATAGAGTTCAAACCCAACGAGAAACCGAAATGGAAGCGATTATCTTCGCCGTAATATTCATTTTGTGCAATGGCCGACAGACCCGAAAACATGAATAAGACTGCTACAACTTTAAATCGTATTTTACTGAATAACATAGTTCATTTTTATTTTCAACAATGAATAAACGGCCGTTCCTTTATATTATTGCATGCTGAACCGACCCTGGAATTACTCCGCTGCAAAGTTAAAAACAATCGGTCAATTCTCAATTTATTTATTGAAAGATTCATTCCATCAGTTTTTATTCTTCTCTTTTCCCTCATTATTCTTCAGTATTTCGAACTCTGTTTTCAACATCCTGATATTTATATTAAATTTGCAGCTGTTACTCTCAGAAAAAAGGAACAAAAACACAAGCAAATAAAAACCAAAAAACTATGCGTTATTTTTTAATAGCCGGCGAAGCTTCGGGCGATTTGCATGCATCAAATCTGATGCGTGAACTTAAAAACACCGATCCACAGGCTGAGTTTTGTTTCCTTGGTGGCGACTTAATGCAATCGCAGGGAGGTACAATGATTAAACATTATCGCGATATGGCTTTTATGGGCTTTGTAGCTGTACTTAAAAACCTGAAAACAGTACTTCGCAACATCGACGACTGCCAGAAAGCGATCGATGCATTCGGCCCGGATGTAGTTATCCTTATCGACTATCCGAGCTTCAATCTCAGAATGGCCCAATATGTGAAGGAAAACTACAAAACACCTGTTTATTATTATATCTCACCCAAAATATGGGCATGGAAGGAATACAGAATCAAAAAGATAAAACGTTACATCGACAAGATATTCACTATTTTTCCTTTCGAAACCGAATTCTATAAAAAACACAATTACAAGGTGGACTATGTAGGCAACCCAACCGTCGATTCGGTGGCAATGCGTCCTCATCAGTTGCAAAGCGCAGAAGAATTTTGCAAAAAGAACAATTTGGAACCCCGTCCTATCATAGCTTTACTGGCAGGAAGCAGGAAACAGGAAATTTCGAAATGTCTGCCACTGATGACGGAAGCTGCAAGTCGTTTCGATGGCTATCAGATTGTTGTTGCAGGCGCTCCCGGTATTGAAGCCGATTTTTACAAACAATACCTGAACAATGCGTCGATTCCCGTTATTTTCGATCAGACCTACGAACTTGTGCAACAGGCAGAGCTGGCCGTTGTCAATTCGGGAACGGCAACGCTCGAAACAGCATTGATAGGCACTCCTCAGGTAGTGGTGTATCACGTATTGTTCGGCCGGCTGGCGTATTGGGTCAAAAATATAGTGATAAAAACAAAATACATTTCGCTTGTGAACCTGGTGGCCGAAAGGGAACTTGTAAAAGAACTGATCGCCCACTTGTTTACGGCCGACAATGTAGCACACGAAATAAACCGCATCCTCACCGACAATAATTACCGCAACAATATGCTGAAAGGTTATGCCGACATTAAAGCGGCATTGGGCGAACCGGGAACAGCCCGCCGAACCGCCGAGAAAATACAGCAATTGTTGGCAAAAACAAATCGCAACTGCTCATAAATGCTATGGAAAACAATTTACCCACGCCTCTTGTCGACAATGATTATCTTTTGCAAAAATTCAAAGGCAAAGGAGGCTGGATACATGTGGCTTTTCCGGAAATAAAACAGGACAAACGCAGCTACTTCGGACTTGTGAAAGTAAGAGGACGGATTGATAACTACGAAATTAGCAATGCAAACCTAATGCCCGTGGGTGACGGTAGCATGTTTCTGGCTGTCAACGCCGAAATACGCAAACAGATAGGCAAAAATGAAGGCGATATAGTACATGTTATTCTTTACTCGCTCGAACTTCCGCCTGTCGATACCGACGACTTATTCATCTGCCTTCAGGACGAACCCGCCGCCCTACAACACTTCAACCGCCTCCCCGAAAACGAACAACAGAAATTATTAGAATGGATATATTCAGTCAAAAACGATCAACTCAAAGTGGAACGTATCGCCCAGACCATTGATCGGCTAAATAATAATCCCTTTTGAAACAGCTGATTGAATAGATCCAAATTTGACGGAAAAATAGTTCTCAGCATTTTTGCAGAAAGGAATTTGACGGAAAAATAGTTGTCTGGATTTTTACAGAAAGGTATTTGACGGAAAAATAGTTGTCTGAATTTTTGCAGAAAGGAATTTGACGGAAAAATAGTTCTCTAGATATTTACAGATAGGAATTTGACGGAAAAATAGTTCCCTGGATTTTTGCAGAAAGGAATTTGACGAAAAAATAGTTCTCAGCAATTTTGCAGAAAGAAATTTGACGGAAAAATAGTTCTCAGCATTTTTGCAGAAAGGAATTTGACGAAAAAATAGTTCACAGCAATTTTGCAGAAAGGAATTTGACGGAAAAATAGTTCCCTGGATTTTTGCAGAAAGAAATTTGACGAAAAAATAGTTCTCAGCAATTGTGTGAAAAAGGAATTTGAGAGACCGTTTACGAAACTGTCATGCAGCTTTGATTTCATTAAAATTATTCATCTATTTTTTTTACATTCACAGCTTTCTTCGTATATTTGCATTCGAATCTAATTTCCTGTTTTTCAATGAAAGGACAAAACAAAGCGGTAATTATCGGTGCGGGTGTTGGTGGTATAGCTACATCAATATTTCTGGCGCAAAAAGGATACTCAGTAGATGTATATGAAAAGAATGCCGATCCCGGTGGACGCTGTGGTCAGATATACCAGCATGGACATCGCTTCGATTTAGGCGCCACCATTTTGCTGATGCCTTCGCTCTACCGCGAGGTTTTTACAGCGCTGGGGCTCGACATGGACAAGGAACTGGAACCTACTTCGCTCGAACCACTTTATAAGTTGTTTTTCGACGATGGAAGCAACTTTGAATTTTCGCGCCGGGACAAAAGAATGCAAGAGCAACTTGAAGCCATCGAACCGGGTAGTTTTGAGCGATACAAGCAATATGTGCACGAGGGTTACTCTTTCTTTAACCAATCGATGAACGGCTTGCTCAACAGGAATTTTAATCATCTGTTTCAGTTCATAAACATCAGGAGCATCCTCTTACTTATCAGGCTAAAAACATGGATAAAGCATACCGATTATATCCACCGCTTTTTTAAAGATACCCGCCTGCAAAAAGCATTCACTTTTCAGAACATTTATGTAGGGCAGAATCCCTATCGTCAGCCGGCATTTTTTTCAATGCTTCCGGGTGCCGAAATAGCCGAAGGCGCTCTGTTCCCCAAAGGAGGGATGCACCATATTGTCGAAAAACTGATGGAAACGGCTCTTACTTCGGGTGTGAATTTTCATTTTAAAAGTCCGGTGGCGAAAATCATTGTCAACGGAAAAAAGGCAGAAGCCATTGAGTTGAAAAACGGAAAAAGAATTGAGGCCGACATAGTTGTTGCCAATGCCGATTTGCCCTATGTCTACAATGAATTACTCCCCGACAAAGCCATTGCCCGCCGGTTGAAAAAGAAGGAACATTCATGCTCCGCCATTGTTTTTCACTGGGGTATGGATAAAATTTATCCTGAGCTCCGCCACCACAGCATTTTTCTGAATGAACCCTACAAGGAAGGGATGAATAAGATATTCAAAGAAAAATCACTCTCCGATCGACCTTGTTTTTATATTCATGCACCCGTTCGTACCGATCCATCGGCTGCTCCCGAAAATCAGGATACCTTGTCGGTGATTATTCCCGTGGGGCATATCGATGAAAATACTGATCAGGACTGGCAGGCAATAAAAAAATCGGCGCGCGAATCGGTTATCCACCGTTTGAAAGAAGCCGGATGTTCCGACATTGAAAATCATATAAAGTTCGAACTGTGTTTCATGCCAAAAACATTCGAGAGCTATTGCAATGTGAGCCGTGGTTCTGTTTTCGGAAGTTTGAGTCACACCATTTTTCAAATGGGATATTTCCGTCCTCACAACCGGCATGGCAAATACAAAAACCTTTATTTTGCCGGAGGTAGCACTCATCCGGGAAATGGAATTCCTTTGGTTTTGCTATCGGCCAAACTTACAAGCGAACGGATTAAAAACATAAATTCCTAAGCATCAAAAACACATTCAAATTTAACGGCATATGCAAAGCACACTTCAGGCAGAAAAGACACTTCTTGTTGATATTTTCAATTCAATCGATTTTGAAAAAATAACCGACCATCCAAATATACTCATCGCAGCACATTTTTGGGACGAAGACAGATACGAAGCTGCGAAAATATGTTACAAATTTATGCGTGCTATCGACGATTTGGTCGATAACTACAAATCGGAACATACAACTATTTCGCGCAGCGAGCAGGATGTACTCGAAGCCGATGTTTGCAAATGGATCAATACAATTTTACAACCGGAAGAAAACAACACGGCAACCTACGGATTGACAAACACAATACGAAAATTTCATATTCCCGCCTGGCCACTTGAGGATTTTTCCCGGTCGATGATTTACGATATTTATAACGATGGCTTTCCTACGCTGCAGGCTTTTCTTGATTATGCAAAAGGCGCGTCGGTAGCTCCGGCCTCAATTTTTGTACATTTATGCGGACTGAAGCGAGACAACGGGAACTACGCCGAACCCACTTTCGATGTAAGGCGTGTATCTACGCCCTGTGCCATTTTCAGCTATTTAGTTCATATCATCCGCGATTTCGTTAAGGATCACACCCACAATCTGAATTACTTTCCGGATGATTTAATGCAAAAATACAATCTTAATCGCGAAAATCTTCTTGCCATGGCCAACGGAGCTACCATCACTACCGGTTTCCGCCAAATGATCGGCGAACTTTACGCCGCTGCCGACGAATATCGGCAGAAAACTTTTGAAATCATGCAAGAGGTCAAACCGCAACTTGAATACCGCAGCCAACTAAGTCTGGAAATTATTTTTGCGCTTTATTTGATGGTTTTCGAACGTATTGATATCCTCAACGGCACATTCAGTACCGCAGAATTAAATCCTACTTCTCAGGAAATTAAGGAAAAAGTAAGGGAAGTCATCGAGGCGTTTGAAACAAAAAACAACTAAAACTACTCCGCCCCTTTTGCATTCAACAATAAACAATCATCACATTTGGGTTGTTTTTAAAAGCCCACTCTACATTGGCTAGCTCATTTTTAAATGCGCAAATATCCAATGCAGAGTTGCATTTTTTATAACAAAAACAGATAAAGATGATTATTAAATCAAGAATGAGGGGTTTTATAAGCCTGACAGCTCATCCGGCAGGATGTGAACAAAATGTATTGAAACAAATAGGATACGTAAAGTCAAAAGGAAAAATTAATGGACCAAAAAGAGTACTTGTTATAGGCGCTTCCACTGGCTTCGGACTGGCTTCGCGCATCAGCAGTGCTTTTGGTTCGGAGGCAGCTACCATAGGTGTTTTTTTCGAAAAGGAGCCTCAACCTGAAAAAACAGCTTCGCCGGGATGGTACAATACAGCCGCGTTCAGCAAAATAGCACATGCCGAAGGTTTGTATGCCAAAAACATCAATGGAGATGCGTTTTCGAACGAAATAAAACAAAAAACAATTGAACTTATCAAAGCCGATCTGGGCCAGATAGATATGGTTATTTACAGCCTTGCCTCACCCGTTCGAACCCATCCAATAACCGGCATCACCCATCGCTCGGTACTGAAACCTATCGGGCAAAGCTACAGCAATAAAACCGTCGACTTCCACAGTGGCAAAGTGACCGAAGTAAGCATTGAACCTGCCAGCGAAGAAGAGATTGCAAACACAGTGGCAGTAATGGGCGGCGAAGACTGGGAAATGTGGATGGATGCGCTACAGGCTGCAGGAGTGTTGGCAGACAAAGCACTTACCCTCGCCTACTCTTACATTGGTCCTTCGGTGACTGAACCTATATACCGTAAAGGAACCATTGGACGCGCCAAAGATCATCTCGAAGCCACTGCTAAAACAATCAACGAGAAACTGGAAGTCACCAGCGGTAAAGCCTATGTGTCGGTAAACAAAGCATTGGTTACACAAGCCAGTTCGGCCATTCCAGTCATTCCGCTTTATATTTCATTGCTATTTAAAGTTATGAAAAACAAAAAAATCCACGAAGGTTGCATAGAGCAGATACAGCGTTTGTATGCCGATAAATTATTCAACGGTAGAGATGTGCCCACCGACGAAGCAGGCCGTATCCGCATCGACGACTGGGAAATGCGGGAAGATGTTCAAACAGAAGTAGCCAGACTTTGGGACGAAGCCACAACAGAAACCATCCACGCCATTGGTGATTTAAACGGATACACAAAAGATTTTAAAAATCTCTTTGGTTTTGGGTTTAAAACAATCGATTACCATCGCGACGAAAACGAAATGGTCGGGATGGAAGGACTTGTATAAATCAATCCATTAAGAAAAAAAACGGACTTACCTCAAAATCGAGGTGAGTCCGTTTTCTTTTATATTAAGAAATCCTCAAAATTATCTTTGTGAATGATTTTAAAATCTGCTTCTGGATAGGCATTCATAAAGGTTATTGGTTTTCGAATTTTAGAATCAGGATTCCATTTGAATTCGTAAAAAGCCAAACAAAACTACAACTTTTCAGGAATTGAATCCGAAAAAGTCCTAATAATTGCGATATCACTCCAATTATATAAAAAAACGGACTTACCACAAATGCGATAAGTCCGTTTTTCTTTCTTTAAGCCCCTTTAGGGGTTTGGGGTTCTTAGTCTTCCAACAAAATATCCAAAATAGTACAAGCTGCTTTGGTAACAGGAGAACCCGGACCAAAGATAGCTGCTACGCCGGCTTTGTAAAGATAATCGTAATCCTGCGCCGGGATAACTCCACCTGCAATAACGATAATATCTTCGCGACCGAGTTTTTTCAACTCTTCCATAACCTGTGGAATCAATGTTTTGTGACCGGCTGCCAATGACGAAACACCCAACACGTGAACATCGTTTTCAACAGCCTGTTTTGCTGCTTCGGCTGGAGTTTGGAACAATGGTCCCATATCCACGTCGAAACCACAATCGGCATAACCGGTAGCTACTACTTTAGCACCACGGTCGTGACCATCCTGACCCATTTTAGCAATCATGATACGAGGACGACGACCTTCTTTTTGGGCAAATTTCTCGGTAAGCTCGCAAGCACGCTGGAAATTCGCATCGTTTTTAGTTTCTGATGAATACACGCCTGAAATTGTTCTAATGGTTGCTTTATAACGACCTGCTACTGCTTCGCAGGCATCTGATATTTCGCCCAAAGAAGCACGCACGCGGGCAGCTTCAACGGCTAATTCCAACAAGTTACCGTTTCCGGTTTTAGCACATTCGGTGATGGCAGCCAAAGCAGCTTGAACGGCAGCTTCGTCGCGGTTAGCACGCAATTGTTTCAAACGCTCAATTTGTTGAATACGAACTGCTGTGTTGTCCACTTCCAAAATATCGATTGGATCTTCTTTTTCCAAACGGAATTGGTTTACACCCACAATGATCTGATTTCCTGAGTCGATACGAGCTTGTGTACGTGCAGAAGCTTCTTCGATACGCATTTTTGGAACACCTGTTTCGATAGCTGCTGCCATACCACCCAGTTTTTCTACTTCTTCGATCAACGCCCAGGCTTTTTCAGCCAATTCGTTAGTTAAAGACTCAACATAAAATGAACCTGCCCATGGGTCAACCTCACGGCAAATGTCAGTTTCCTGTTGGATATAAATTTGTGTGTTACGGGCAATACGAGCCGAGAAATCGGTTGGCAACGCGATAGCTTCGTCCAATGCATTGGTGTGAAGTGATTGTGTGTGACCTAATGCCGCAGCCATAGCTTCGATACAAGTACGACCAACATTGTTGAATGGGTCTTGCTCAGTTAACGACCAACCTGAAGTTTGCGAGTGTGTACGTAACGCCAATGATTTTGGGTTTTTAGGGTTGAATTGCTTTACAATTTTTGCCCACAACATACGTGCAGCACGCATTTTGGCAATTTCCATAAAGTGGTTCATACCGATAGCCCAAAAGAATGACAAGCGCGGAGCGAACGAGTCGATATCCATACCTGCATTTACTCCGGCACGAAGATATTCAAGACCATCGGCCAGGGTATAAGCCAACTCGATATCGGCAGTTGCACCAGCTTCCTGCATGTGGTAACCAGAGATAGAGATAGAGTTGAACTTAGGCATTTTTTGAGAAGTAAACTCAAAAATATCAGCAATAATCTTCATTGAGAATTTTGGTGGGTAAATATAAGTGTTACGAACCATAAATTCTTTCAAAATATCGTTTTGGATAGTTCCGGCCATTTCTTCCAGTTTAGCACCTTGCTCTAAACCTGCATTGATGTAAAATGCAAGAATAGGAAGTACAGCACCGTTCATAGTCATAGAAACTGACATTTTATTCAATGGAATACCATCGAACAACACTTTCATATCTTCAACCGAACAGATAGACACACCCGCTTTACCAACGTCACCCACCACACGTTCGTGATCTGCATCGTAGCCACGGTGCGTAGCCAAGTCGAATGCTACTGAAAGACCTTTTTGTCCTGCAGCAAGGTTACGACGATAAAATGCATTTGATTCTTCAGCTGTAGAAAATCCGGCGTATTGACGGATAGTCCAGGGCTGCATAGCGTACATTACCGAGTAAGGCCCGCGCAAATAAGGAGGAAGTCCGGCAGCATAATTCAAATGCTCCATACCGGCAATATCTTCTTTTGTATAAAATGGTTTCACCGGAATAAGCTCAGGAGTCAACCATGTACTTTCAACAGTAGGAGCTACATTGGTAGCCGTAATGTTTTTAATATCTATGTTTTTGAAATTTGGTTTCATTTTTTAGATTTTTAGAATAAAGAATAAAGAACAAAGACAAATACTTTCGTCTTTGAAAAATCTCCTAATCCAATTTATTTTTAAATCCTGTTATCATTTTTTGAAGTTCAATGATTTTATTCTGAATATCTTCAAAAACCATTGAATCAATATATTTTAAGTTTAATACGATTATTAATTCAGTTTCCAGTTCAAACAAAGAGCCAATAGACATTTCCAAAAAACGTGCAAAATCTTTATTACTCGTCTTTGCAGAACCTTCAGCAATATTTGTTGGAATAGAAACAGCTGCACGCTGCATTTGGGACATTAAACCAAATCGTTCATGACTTGGAAAAGTATTGGTCAACTTGTATATTTCAGTCACCAAACTCATTGATTTAATCCAAATATCTAATTTCCTAAAATTATGCATATGCTGGTTCTTCTGTCTTTATTCTTTTGTCTTTGCTCTTTGTTCTTAAACTAATTTCGCATTAAAGGCCTTCAGCGTTTCCAGCACATTGGTTTTTACATTAATAAAATGTTCGATGCCAATAGCTTTCAAATCGTCGGTACAAGCAGGAGCACCCGCTACAACGAAAAGTTGTTTTCCGTCGATAGCTTTGAATGCAGCAGGAGCTAATTCGGCATATTCGTCGTCGCTTGAGCAAAGAACGATAATATCAGCTCCAGCAGCCTGAGCTGCAGCAACACCTTCTTCCACTGTTTTGAAACCAAGATTATCAACCACCTCGTAACCTGCACAAGCAAAGAAATTGCACGAAAACTGAGCACGAGCCAAACGCATAGCAAGATTACCGATAGTCAGCATAAATGCTTTCGGACGTTTGGTAGCAGCTTCGGTAGCAAAACGCAATGCTTCGAACTCTTCAGCTCCACGAACCGGAGTGAGTTTCTCAACACCTGTATGGTCGCAGCCACAGCCGGCTTCTTTACTGAACTCAACTTTGGCAGCTGCCACTTCGCTAAAGTTAGGGAACTGATTGGTACCCAATAATACTTCACGGCGACTTGAAACTGATTTTAAACGGCTTGTTGCAGTTGCTTTTACAGCTTTCTGAACAGTTCCGGCTTTAATGGCGGCAAAGAAACCGCCATTTTCTTCTACTTCGAGGAAGATTTTCCATGCCTGAGCAGCAATTTCGTTGGTCAATGTTTCGATATAATATGATCCGGCGGCAGGGTCGGCCACTTTATCGAAATGACATTCTTCTTTTAATAATAATTGCTGATTACGTGCAATACGTTCTGAGAAATCGTCTGCTTTTTTGTAAGTTGAGTCGTATGGAGTAACGGTGAGTGAGTTTACACCACCCAAGGTAGCACTCATAGCTTCAGTTTGGGTACGAAGCATATTCACATTAGCATCGAAAGTTGTTTTGTTGAACTCGGTAGTTTGAGCGTGAATGCGCATTTTTGCAGCACATTTGCAAATACCATCCACAGTATGCTGACAGTTATCTTTTACACATTTAACCTGATAAGCATCAACGATATTAGCCCAAAGCAATTTGGCAGCACGGAATTTTGCAATTTCCATAAAGTAATTACCACCAACACCGAAATTAAATTTGATGTTTTTAGCAACGATTGAAGGTTCGCAACCGGCTTCGATAAGCGCTGAAAGATATTCATTACCCCAAGCCAATGCATAACCGAGTTCCTGAGCAAGGAAAGCTCCAGCATTACTCAAAGCAGTAGCATTCACACCAATAACACGGTAGAAAGGCAATCCGAGTGCAGCTTCAAAAGTAGCTTTAGCCAGACTTACCAATTCTTCTTTTTCAAAATCTTTACCGCGAAGCAGCATGGCATTCATGCCGTCCCAGTTGATAGAACCATGTAACTGAGTAAGATTGTATTCTTTCGATTTGAAATAATCGGTCAGAATAGTTGCTAAATCTGCTGAACGTTTTGTGCAGATAGTGAAGTTAAGTTCTACACAATCAGCCTGGATGTTTTGAAGTAGCGTAGCAATGTACTCAGGACTTAAATCCTTTTTACTCAATTTAAAACCAAGTGAAGTTGCACCTTTGCAAAGCACATCAAGCGCTTTTGCATTTGCTTCCTTCGCATCAGTCACTACAATGTCCTGACGGATAAACCACACATTGTCAGCTTTTGTACCACGCACATAAGGGAATTTTCCGGGAACAACCTCTGTGGATTTAAAGTTCTCAATGTCTTCGGCCCGATAAAAAGGCATTACATTGAAACCTTCATTTGTTTTCCAAACGAGCCTTTTGTTGAAATCAGCTCCTTTCAGGTCGGCGGTGATTTTGTCCATCCATTGCTGAGTGCTAACAGTTGGGAAATCAGCTAATAAATTTAATTTTTTTTCTGCCATAATATATTTTAGTTTTCGAAATTTCTAAGCGGGTACAAAATTACTACTTTATGTTGAGTTAGAAGAATTTTTGGGGCCGAATTAAAGAAAAAAAGCGGTAATTGGTTTTCATATCTTCAAAGATCAGAATTCACCTGCTTTTTTCACTGTAGATGTTTACTCAAATATATAAATACGTGCAAATAAATGGATAAAGACTGAAACCATGAGATAACAAATTTAGGTTTGATAGCTCAACTATTTAATATACTACAATATGTCGAATTTGCCGAAACCCGGCAATTAGGATGTTACAATCAAAACTAAAGAAGATGAATATATTGCGGCTTTGCGTTTTGGTGGAATGGAATGAAAAGTAGAGATGATAGATTTACTTTTAGATAAAAAATCCAGAGAATCACCAATCGGTTTCTCTGGATTTTATTTTAACCCGTAGTGAATTTAGACTACAGGTGATTTAATGTTGTTTATATTTCCATTTAAAAGTCTGTTTATCATTCAACTAACTATCAAAGCTATGATTTTGGATAAAATTCTGTTTTTGTATCCGTCATAAGACTTAGCGTAGTTTCGACGAATCAAGAACTGGTCGCAAAGCTGAGAAAACAGTGTTTCAATACGTTTTCTTGTTTTTCTAAAACTATAAGGCTGCTTTTGATAATCGTGTTGATTAACGCGCATTGGCACTTCCAATTTTATATTATTAGAAGCAAACAAATCCAATTGATAATCAGCACTTAAATAGCTTTTGTCTCCTATTAAAACACAAGAAGACAAGTTAGTTTTTATGTTTTTTAAATAATGTATCAAATAGCTTAATTATCAGTTGTGAATGAATCAGGGAAAGTACATTTAAATTCAAGTTTCCCAAAAGTATTTATCCAGCTAACAAAACTGCGTTTACCTTGTTTCAGAACAATAACTCGTGCGCCCGCAGTCATGTTTTTATACCAACAAGGAGTGGAGAGTCCAAACCTGCCATAACCAAGCGCAATCCCCTGAAATTCGCCTATATAGTCGTTGTTATGGTCGTGTCCACAAAAAACTCCCATCACATCACCTCCAGCAACTAATTGGGCTAACAATCCTGAGTTCAATGCTCCCGAAGCTACTTTTTCATTTTTTATACCAATAAGTTTCGTATTTTTCGCATTGGCCATTTCGCTATACTCAGGGAGTGGAATATGAATAAAGGCTATTGCAGGAAGCAATGTTTGATTATTTTTGCGGGTATAATTGGCACTTTGATTGCGATACCAATTCAATTGCGAAAGCTGAACCCAACCATAACCTTTTATCCCTTTTACTTTACTATAACTGTGCGTATCGAAACCGTAAATTAGGGCCGCAGCTTTTCTATTGTTGTCAAGTATGGGTAATATAAAATTTGATTCACCCTCTACATTCTTAGTCCTGGAGTTCAGGCAACCTGGATATCGCATCAATAATTGAGTAAGTTGTGGTCGTTTAGTGTCGTAGTCTTCTTCGTGATTTCCATATACAACTATCCATGGAAGTTGCTGTTTCGACAGTATATTATCTATCGAGTCCCATTTCTCTTTTGCATTGTCTTGTAATACTATATCGCCAGTAAAAACGACCAGATCAGGCTTTTCTGCTTTTATGACTATTCTAATTAACTCGAATACTGGCTGGGAAGTTTCGATCTTATCAGTGATATGCGTATCTGTAAACTGAACAATTTTGAAATCTCCATTAGAATTAAATTTTAAACTGGGTTTTGCACCGAATATTACATTCTGATTAAAAATCAAACAAAGCAATATGATAATACTAAGTTTTTTCATTGATACAATTATTATTATCCATTACAATGAAAGGTAGTATATGGAGTTTTGTTTCCTTATACTACCTAACTAACAACATAAAATTAACAACACAATCTATTTTTACTTAGATTTTTTTTTACTTTTTTGTAGGTAGATTGCCACCAAGTCGCATTCCTTCTTCTACTTCCTTCCATAGGTTTTTACGTATGATGTGTACAATATCGAATACCATTAAGCCATCTGACTTTTTCAGATTCATTTCGATGGTTCGGGTCAAATCTCCGGGGTTTTCATAGAATTGATCTACCAAAATACCACCATAGAATGGTTTACCATCAACTATGCCACGTATTTTCTCACAAGAACCTTCCACGCAATACCAAGTACCTGTATGTGCTTTACTATCAGTTTCATTCTTAACTAAATTGTTGTTTTTCAGATAGTCTTCCATCGAAATATTGGTGTAATAATTACCTGTGGTGTAAAGGTCAAGCAATTCCATATATCCGTAATTTTTATAATCTGGAGTTGCCCAATCATAGTCTTTACTTGGATCATAATTTTTACTTGCCCAGTTCACACCTACTTCATAATAGCTTGGATACCAAGCACCAGTATAGGTACCGAATGAGACTTTCTTATTGGCCTCTTTAACGGTTTTGCGAGCCAAAGCCATGAAATCGTAGATATTTTTTGTTCTCCACTCAATCCATTTCAGAAAATGTTTTCCACGTTCAGGATAATAATTTCCTTTTGAGTCTTGCTTCCATTCGTATATATCTTCGGGGAACTTTTCAATTTTCTGATTGATATATTCTTCGAATTTTGTGCGTGAGAAGTTAGAGAAATCGGCTGTTATACCATCATAACGAACTCGATCAAGAATCAGTCCATCAATTTTTGGATATTTTGTAACAAATTCAGTCAAGATATTAAGCATGTATTTTTGATAGTCAGGTAGGATGGGATTCACCATAGCCGAATATTTATGTTTCTGATCCATAATAGAAACTATGCCTTTATCGTGTGTGTAAACCATCGACGCCCATTCAGGATGATCGGTATAAGCAACACCGCGATCGAAGAAATTATGACCCGCAACAAATACATTCAATGAAGCGTGAACTTCCAACCCTAAGCAATGAGCTTTTTTAATAAAATAAGCTACCATATCGAAATCGGCCGAACGAACATAACCATCCCATTCATTCATTTGTGGAGCATATTTACTTTTATACATTACTTCACCAGTAATAGGACGAACATCTAACACGGCTATTGTAAAACCAAGTTTCTTTATCTTTTCGAGATAATAATCGATAGAATCCTTCTGACTTAATGTTTGGAAGTTAGCTTCTCCGTCGAACCACATCAAAGCTGGTTTCTTGATATTCTTTTTTTGCGCTAGTGTACTTCCTGCAGTCAAAAATGCTAGTACGACTATCAGATAAAAGGGAAATTTTCTCATGATATTTTGATATTTTAGTTGATTATTTTTAATTTATAGTTTCATTTAATGTATTTCATTTTTTTTAAATAAGCAGCCCAGATTTGGTAACCTTCGGGTTGTAAATGAATTCCATCTTTTGTCAGTGTAGCTTTCAGCTGACCTGAGTTATCGCTAACAAGTGATGCAATGTCGATATATGTAATCCTATTTTCAGCACATATTTCTTTCAATTTGGCATTTAGCTTGACTACTTCTGTGTTTTTTCCTTTCAATCCATCGTAAGCCAGACAATCATCGTTGAGGGGTAACACATTTTGGATATATAGGGTTGTTGCTGGACTAATTGTTCGACAAATTTCTATCATTTTCAAAATATTAGCCGAAATTTCCTCCACGCCACGTCCAGCAGTGATATCATTTATACCATCCATCAAAAAAACTTTGGAAGGTTTTGTTTGCATAATTTCAGGTAAGCGATTTAATATGCCGTAAGTATTATCGCCTCCAATTCCTCTATTGACAATATTTTTGCTCTTGAAAAGCAAATTCCACCAACCTTGCTCAGTGATACTATTGCCAATGAATATAATACTATTTGGAGCAATTGTTTCGGCACGATGTGCTTTCAATCGAGTCAGATAATAAGCTCCCTCGTATTTTGACTTTGGGGCTTGTGGCTCATTGATGTATGGCTTTAGCACTTCTATCCATTGTTTGTAACCCTCGGCCATCAGATGCAAACCATCATTGGTGTAAATTGGTTTTAGATGATTGTTATCATCGGCTAAAATTGAAAAAACATCAATGTAAGTAAGCTTTTTCTCTATACAGAGTTCATTTAATTTATTGTTAATAAATAAAATATGTTCTGTTTTATTTTGATGGCGAGCGAAGTGTGGAAAAACACTGTTTGTAGGTAATATGCTTTGAACAAATATTTTAGTACCTGCACTTTGAACTTGAATTTTTTCCACTATCATTCGATAATTATGCAAAATGATAGAATCAGGAATATTATTGGCAATGTCGTTGATACCAATCATTAAAAATATTTTGGCTGGTTTAGCACTGAGTATTTTATCTAAACGAGCCAATACTCCAAGGGTAATATCACCAGAGATACCACGATTTTTTACTTTTATAGTTTGAAAGAAATCTGACCATTCGCCAATATCCGTTATGCTGTTACCCAGGAAAATTGTTTCGCCAACTCCTGTGGGAATCATTTCATGCATGGATCGTTTCTGTCCGTAATAAGTTGATTCGTAATTGTTTTTAGATAATATATCGCGAATCAAATCGGGTTTGTTGGTGGTGATTCCTGTTACTTTGTTGTTTAATCGTGCAAACAAGGCAGATTCAGGTTTATCTACTGTCCATGCCAATAAGTCGAGATTATTCTTTTTGCATTTAATAGATAAGCTATCGGTAAGAATTCCGTAGTTAACATTCAAGCCATCAAAGTTATTTTTTTTGCAAGTTTCAATCAATTGATCTTCCTGATCCTTTTGATAAGTAAGCCAATAGCATTTGTTATTTGGAAGTTGCTTTTTGGCTTCTGCCAATGTTTCAGGATTAAAGGCAATGATAATTGCATCATTCAATCGTCCACTATTGATTAATATACGTTTTAACATTGGGAATACATTTCCTGCATTTCCTTTTTCCCAACAGCATTTTATTTCTATAACTATCTTTTTTCCTGTTGGAAGATTTTTCAACACTTCTTGGAGATAAGGAATTCTTTCTCCGTTATTGAGTTTTATCTTACGTAATTGGCTGGCTGATGATTCAGGAACAACGAGATCTTTAGTCGCTGTTCGTCCTGTTGTTCGGTCGTGCATAACTACTAATGAGTCATCAGTGGTTCGCCAGATGTCTAATTCAACAGCATCAGCATTCAGTTCATATGCTTTATTAAAAGCAGCCAAGCTATTTTCCAAGGCATAAGCCGAAGCTCCACGATGTGCAATTATACTTACTTGTGCAAGTAGGCTTGCCGAAAAAAGGAGTAGCGTAAATATACTTAGTTTCCTTAATAATGTATGATTCATACTTTCGAAATTGATTTGAGAAATAACTACTTAATTTGCAATCCT
The DNA here is from genome assembly GCA_963678465.1 of uncultured Paludibacter sp. GTDB lineage: Bacteria > Bacteroidota > Bacteroidia > Bacteroidales > Paludibacteraceae > Paludibacter. The sequence continues at coordinate 347,984 of OY782858.1, read as the reverse complement.
TTGCATATCTCAAAGAATTACAAATAAGTAAAATATAAATTATTTACTGTGTTGATTAATCATTATTTTATTGCAAGACTAATGCCTTCTTTGGCATATTGCCATTGGTTAGCCATCTTTAAATGTATCATGTCAAAAAGAAAATATCCATCACTTGCATCCATACAAGCTTTTACTGAATTAACTATTGCTTGGTTTTCTTGCTCTTGTGTAGCTTTATTGCCACTGTCCCAATTACCAACATCTGGGCCACCCGCAACAATTGGGCAAGCACCTTTGATCTTTTCTTTGGCCAACGCACAGAAACCTTGCATGGTCCATTCTGTCGATCCGTTTACATTTAATGGCGAGGCATAAGCTCCGATAAGCATATGATCCATCATATCTGCATAACCAAAATTTTTATAATTGCTGGTTGCCCATTTGTATTTTACTGACGTGTCATATGTTGGACTGGCCCAATTCACGCCTACATCATAATAACTTGAATACCAACCGCCAACATAAACACCAAATTTTATTTTTGGATTGACATTTTTAACTGTATTTCGCGCTTTTTCCATAAAGTCGTGCATAACTTTTGCCCGAAACTCTAACCATTTTAGCATATACTTTGGATAAGTTGTAGGTAATGCAGTTGCATTGACTGGTAAAATATCTTCAGGATAATTTGTTATTTTCACATTACCCAAATATTCTTCAAACTTTTGACGGGTATAGTTAGAGAAATCACTTTGTAACCCTAAAAATCTGCCTCTATCTAAGAAAATACCATCAACATCATATTTGGCTAAATCTTTCAGAATATTGCAAAGATAGGTTTGTACTTCCTCGTTTACAGGATTAAAAAACTTTGCTGATTCGCCAGTATTCATTACACTAACAATTCCTAACGAAGTATTCATTTGAGTAGCCCAAGCCTCTTTAGTCTTATCGCGATACAATATCCCTGTTCCACCGTTGATAGTGTTACCTCCGGAGAAAGTATTAATCGCAGCATGCACTTTTAATCCTAATCGATGCCCTTCATCGATAAATGCCTGCAGATAATCCCAAGTAGCGGTACGATCGTATTTACCATAAACACCTGCATTCCAGGCATACATATATTTCACCTGATCAACCACATCGGATTTGAATAATACATCGCCAGTTGTTGGCCGCACATCGACAACAATATCAGTAAATCCTGCATCCTTTGCCAAAGCCAAATCCCGAGCAATATTTTCTTTGCTGTTCGCAAAATCCGGAAAATTAGCAGCGGCATCTATCCAGATATAAATTGGTTTATCTTTATTACTCGTAGGCGTTGTGCCATTGTCATCTTTATCATCCGGCCAATATTCCGTAGGCGTTTTATTGCACGAGAAGACAAACAAGGACATCAATCCAAAAAGAAAGATATTTAAGAATTTATTTTTCATACTCATATAATTTGGAATTTATTTTTTAAACACCCTGTGCTTTTCACACAGGGTGTTTTCATTATCTTACATACTTATACAGTCGAACTGAGCACAAACTACATATCCGTTTGTAAACATAAAGTACACGTATAAATAATAACCATCGCTTGAAACTCTGAAAGCTACATCACCTGTTCCATTTGCATTCACATCTCCTAAAGCTTTCGCCCCATACAATCCCGAATCACAAACTTTAATTTTACTGCTTAAAGTGTTGCCATTCAAATCGTACATATATATACTATCATCACTTCCCCAAGTAAAACTATTCACAGAATTGTGTAGTGCATAAGGCGATTTATTAAACACTACATAATCAGCAGCATTCATAATCCAGTTAGAACTGATAAGATCACCTGTTTGTTTCACTTCATTAGTACTACCATTGTACCAGCAGAACTTATATGGTGCTGAATAGAACGAAGCAAAATAATCGCTATTTAAATTGCTAGGATCTGTATAAACGATATCGGCATTGTTACCAAAACTTGTAACTCCAGCTGCCTTCGCCATGGTTGGTGTTTGTGAAACAAGCGTACCATTCACTACTTGCCAACGAGCAAAATTACCAGCAGAACCATAAACCGGAGCAGTAATAATAGCGTTGGTATTGATATTACCAGCCACAGAAATTTTACGCCCTAAAGCTAAGGTAGTTGTGTAATTAATAAATGGCTCAACTGTTCCATTAACTCCAGATATTTTATTGATTATAAATGCTGGTCCAGCATTTGGAGTTAAGTTTGAAATCAATATATTATTTCCAGCATCGGCTGTGGCGTAGAAGTTCACCAAACTACCTTTGTTAGCTCCAAGATCAATACTTCCAGCTACTGCACCAGTTTTACCATCGAGATAGACACTATTTTCTGCACGCGTATTAATTACTAAATATTTATCAATTGCAGCAATACCTGTCGTCATATTTTTAGATGTGATTCCTATATCAACAAGCTTTTTAGCCCACAATAATTTGAGACTTCCAGGACGAAGACCTAACTCAGTTTTTTGAGGAACGTCTTTTTTAACTGTATAAGTAGCTTTAGTTTTTCCATCTTGAGCAGTTACAGTTACAGTGAAAATTTGATCATAGTTTATAGCTTGTTTAGTTGGATCTGGCGAAATTGTAGCACCATGTGAAACAACTACTGTAGCCAAGACTGAACCAACCTCATCAGTAGTAATTAATGAAATCTTCTTAGTGGCTTCATCAATAATACCGACTAAGCCCATTGATGGAATTTCGTATTTAGTAATTGCACATGCATTACTTTTCCGAATTTCTGCGACTATTTTGAACGGAATTTTCTGTCTTTTTTGATCTGTCAGGATTATGTTATTTTCCTTAGATAAATCTAAATATAATAACGCAGGTTCAATTGTAACATTATCATCCAAATTAGCTTTTACTCTCATTTTTGTTAATTTGTCCAATGTCATTACATTGGTGGATGTCAAAGGATAGTTATAAGGAATTACTATCGTTATAACATGATTGACAAAGTCAATTTCACTAGAAAATTTATTGTCGTCACTGTTGTCGTCCGGAAAAGAGGCTGTTATGCTATTAATCCCCTCCCGAGAAATTGACGGAGTCAAGTCTTCTGGACTTTGACATGCAACAAGGCACAAGGCACATAAGGTTGCAATTATTGAAAATTTAAAAATATTTTTCATTGTTTTCTCCTTTCTTAATTATTTCCATTCGTCATATTGCTCAATCAGTGAATTGTTTTTCAACTCATCATCAGGTATTGGCAGTACATATAATTTCTTCAAAAATTTCCGATCTTGATAATCGCAATCAATGTATTCGTACGTATCACCAGTTATCTTGATACCATGAACGCGATAGTTTGAATAGGCTGTATCTGCCAATTTCCAACGTCTCATATCCCAGAACAAATGGCCTTCGTAGGCTAATTCCACTTTACGCTCGTTTCTATAATCTTTCAGCCAAGCATCACCTGACGAAGTTTTTCCCGGCAAATTTACGCCTGCACGAGCACGAACCTGATTCATAGCCGATTGGGCTTCGCCCAATTTATTAAGTCGATAAGCAGCTTCTGCTTTGTTCAACAAAACTTCTGCATAACGAATTTCGACCCAAGGCTGAGTGCTTTTTGTTCCTTTGACATCTATTAGTTTTTCATCAAGTAATTTTTTCAGGAAATATCCTGTTGTAGTTTTTCCATAAGAATAAGGTTGTTCACGGTAAGGCATAAACGCACCATTAATTCCATTTACACTACAATCCATCACTTTACCTTTCCAAGTAGAACCTTTGTAAATAATTGTAGCTTTAAAGCGTGGTTCTAACAGAGCGTAAGGCAATTCAGTTGTAGTTTTTGCATGCCAAGGAGTCCAATCAATAGTTGTTCCATCTGCTTTTTCATACGATTCCACCATTTCTTGAGTAGGTGTACCCAACGCACCAAATTCATAACCATCGCTAAATGGCACATAATACTGGTCGAAAGAATGGTTCGGTCCTGTTTGTGTATAATTAAATTCCAAGATTGATTCCTTGTTATTACCTTTCCAAGCTTGTCCATAATCGTCAACTAATCCGTATAAATTTAGCTTAATTACGCTATCAGCTGCATTGTAAGCATCTTGCCAACGTTCAGCATAAAGCATTGCACGTGATTTCAGTGCGAAAGCGGCTCCTTTGGTTATTCTGTTTTTATTAGCAGCGTTCCAGGTAGCTGGCAAGTTTTTAGCAGCATAATCTAAATCGTCAGCAATCAGGTTCCATGTTTCTTCGGCAGTGCTGCGAGCTTTATTATTCTTCACATTCAAATCAGTATAAAGTATTACACCGCCATGTCTTTTTGCCAATTGAAAATATACAAAAGCCCTGAAAAATCGTGCTTGTGCTTCCCATAAATTATTCTTGTCTGGAGAAAATGCAGAGTATTTCTTTTGCAAATCCATAAATTGATTAATTCTACGGATATTCGTATATGCTGTGCTCCATATACCATACAAACATCCGGCTGAAGTAATAGCATCAGGATTCATTACATAATTATTAGGATGTCCTGCTCTATCACCCAATGCATACGAACCATATTTAAAGGTTTCAGTTAAACTCTCCGTCAAACTTCCGCCAAATTGATTTGTACCAAATTGTCCATAATTATGTATGTAAGTATAAAATCCATTTATATATAGATTTACGCTTGCTTCATCTGTCCAAATAATCTCGTCACTCACTGTGTCGGTTTGTTCTACACCATCAAGCCAATCATTACATGAGGCAAGCGTTAATAACATGGCTATTAAGATGGTTGATTTATAAAATATTTTTTTCATACTAATTTGATTTAAAATGACATTTTTACTCCAAGAGAAAGAGTTCTTTGTTGTGGGTAGTAACCATTGTTAACCGCTGGAGATTCAGGGTCGATATTGTATTTGCTAAGTCCACTCAATGTAAATAAGTTATATCCTTCTGCATAAATTCTGAAAGCATCCATTCCAACAGGATTAAGCCATTTTTTTGGAAGGTTATAACCAATTTGAGCTGTTTTCATTCTCAAATAAGCACCATTTCTGTACCAGAAAGTTGATGAATATGCATTGTTTGAACTTACAGTTACTAAAGTCAAACGTGGGAATTCGGCATTTGGGTTTTCTGGTGTCCAGGAATTTTCTGCTAAGTATTCTGGTGAATTACCACCATGATAGAACATTTTGGTATAGGCTGTATTGTCCATAACACCCTCTGAACCAGAAGAAGTATAAACACCTGTGAGCGCCACATCATGTCCAAAACCTCCTGAGAACAACATGTCAAAATCAAAACCCTTCCAGTTACCATATAAGTTCAATGATCCCATGTGTCGGGGTGTTGAGCTTTTACCTACATATCCCATATCTTGAGCATACGAAATTACTCCATCTCCATTTCTATCTTTGTACTTTACGTAACCTGGAAGAACTCCAGAACCTGTTATCGTTGGAGAGTTTGCGATATCTTCATCATTTTTGAATAAGCCTTGATCGATGAAACCTAATTTGGCTCCAATCTCTTTACCTGTAAGTTTTCTGTAATCCGGAGTATTCTCAGCATCACCCACATACTTCAACCATCTACCATAAGAATATGAGTAAATAAGTTTTGCTCCATAATTGAATTTACCAAAATGGTTGTTGTGTGTAAACGTCATATCAAAACCTCTATAGTCTACTTTGTTTACATTGGCTGAAGTGTAATAATATCCTCCAACTGATGGTGCATATGCACCTGTTACAGTTGACAACTTATCATATTCATATTTGTAGAATGCATCAAATTCCACTCCTAACAATCCATTCCATGCAGTGGCATCAAAACCAATATTATAATTCAAACATTCAGCCCATTTTAGTGTAGGGTTACCTAATACACTCGCAAAAACCATGCTCTGACTTGCACCTCCAAGAACTACTGCATTATTAGTAATACCCATGGTATTTTGCCATTGAAATCTTCCAAGACCAAGACTTGAAGCAGTTTTACCAACACCTCCTCTAATTTTTAGTCCGTTGATCCAATCCAAATTGAACCATTCTTCATTGTTCATTCTCCAACCTAATGACAAGCCAGGTAATGTAATCCAACGTTGATTCATTCCACCAAATAAATAACTACCGTCGTGACGGATAGAGGCTTCCAACAAATAACGATCGTCAAAAGAATAATTTAAACGTCCCACAAAACCTGCTGTACGTGCTTGGCCGCTATAACCGCCTATGGATGGTTCCTTCTTTTGTCCAGCTCCTGTTTGGTTGGTGATCATATTTAACTCATCAAGGGCAATAAAATCTAAACCAGAACCAGTTGCACTAAGAGCATTACTTTTATTTTCCCGAGTTTCAGCTAACACTATTGCATTGAATGCGTGTTTGCCAAACTTTCTGTCATAATTTACACTTGACTGAGTTGTAAAATCGGAAGCTCTTGATGCTGACTCACTTAAAGATATATTATTTCCTGCCGCATCATTTCCTAAGTAATAGGTTAAGTCAGTTGTACTTGCATTTGGCAAGTTCATTACCATGGCTTTGAAAGGAGTAGACAATACTTTACCGAAAGCATAAGTTAAGTCATAAGCACCCTGTACCTTGAAACTTAATCCTTTTAACCAAGGGGCATCGTATTTCAAACTAAATGTTGACTGAAAGTATGAACGATCAGAATTTGAATAACCTGATTCATTAATAGCAGCCATCGGATTTACGGGAGAAGATGCTGTTGGAGTAGAAACATAATATAATTTCCCATCTTTTTCCATTGTTTCCGGAACGTAAGGTAACGCACGGATTGTTTGCTGTGGCACATTCGCCCAATCATTAGGATTGGCTGAATAACGAGGAGCCTTACGCATTTCGATACGGCCAGCTACACCCAAAGAAAAAGTAAGGTTTTTAGTCAGTTTTGCATCAACATTTGAGCGTAAATTCAATCTATCATAATTGAAATTAGCAATATTCCCTTTTTCATTTAAATAGCCAATTGATGCAAAGAAGTTTACTTTTTCATTTCCACCGGTTGCTGAAACGTTATGATTTTGTTTTTGTCCAGTTCCCACAACTTTATCATACCAGTTGGTATTTCCCCAGCCATTGGTACCGTTACGCATATTTGCTACCATATCTGCATTAAAAACCTCAGCATCACCATCCATAGTACGGGCTTTATTATACCAATAAGCATAACCTGGTCCATCTAACCATTTTTGTTGGTTTGCACTTTGACTTATACCGATAGTTCCTGAGTATGAAATCGCCATTTTTTGGTTAGCTCCTCTTTTGGTGGTAACAATAAATGCCCCACTTGCATCCAAACCATAAACAGCCACCGCAGAAGCATCCTTTAATACAGACACGGATTCAATCTCGTTCGGATCTATATTGTTGAAATCGGCGGATGTTCTTTTAACACCATCAATAACAAAAATAGCACCGTCTTGACCACGAACCTTCAGTGCTGCATTATCGGATCCCGGTTGTCCACTTGATTGAACCGCTGAGATACCAGCCACACGTGCACCAATGATATTACTGATACTCATAGTTGGTGATTTTAAAAGCTCTTTATTGGAAACTGAAGAAACAGCACCAGTAACACTTCCACGTCTCTGTGTACCATAACCTACTACCACTACTTCATCTAGCAATTCGTTATCCTCTACTAAGGTTATAGTCATTAACCTGTTCGTTTCTACAGCAACTTCAAGTTTTTTGTATCCAATATAAGATACCTGAAGGACTGATTTCTGAGTTGGAACGTTAATTGAGAATTCCCCATTCAGGTTTGTAATTGTTCCAGTATTTGTTCCCTTGATCACTATACTGACTCCGGTAAGTGATTCTTTGTTGAGATCAACCACTTTCCCACGAATGTTTATCTGCGCATTAGCAATAAATGCACAACATAACATCCAAAGCAGTACCAAGCGCCTTGTGCCCCGTAACTGCAACTTTGATAAGTTCATGTTCTTCATAAAATTTTATTTGATATTAATTTAAGGAAATTATTATAATTGTTCTGTTATCATTACTACTGTGGGAACTGAGCGTTCTATATTGCCACTATCCGATGGCTTATTGGCCAATCCGTAAGGAGTGGCCATTACAGATGAACCGCCTCCATCGAGGTTTATAGCTTGCACTACTCCTAGGTTCAACATTAAATTAGCCATTTCAGATAAAGTCATACCTGCACTTCCATTCATTGTACGACCATCAACTACCATCAGAATAAGTTTTCCATTTTTAGTAGCTCCAATGGCTGTGCGTGGTTGACGGCTCGTTCCTGCAATACCACCGCCATCAAAAACTTCTTTCCAATAGTTATCTACTGCCACATTGATACTATCTTTAATCAACATCGGACCACCACCAATTGAATTTACTGCCGTCCATTTTAGGGCTCCAGTAGTTTTGCTGGTTGGTGCTGTAGTCATATAGGTTTTAGTTTGTTCATTATTGTCAAGAGCCGATGGAAATGCGTATGGCTTATTGCCATCATCGGCAACACAGTAAATCCATGAAGTTTTGAATGTTCCATCGACCATTTGACCAAAGGATGCACGAACAGGATAAACTGTTTTCCCATCACGAGTTACTGTTTGATTTTCTATGCTTTTCACAACATTATTCGATACTAAAAGACTTAAAGAAGCTCCTTGCCAAAAAAAACCACCGTTTGTTACAATATGTACTTTTTGTGTATTGTCGGTCATATCCTTCAAGTATGTCGATGGTTTTTTTGCTATTGAAGAATGAGTAGGCACAAAACGAAGCTTGTTATTTTTTGAAAAATCAACTGTTGCCACAACCACAAAAGCTGTTTGGTTACTTCCTAAGTCAATTTTGAGTGTATCCACAGTCAATCCAACAGGATAATTACTAATCACAGGTTTTTCCACTGGTTTAGCATCAGGAAACTCATATTCCTTTGTCTTGCTTTCGCACGACAATACTAACAAGCAAGCTGTGATTATATATAAAATTTTTCTATTCATAATAGTGATTCAATTTATCTCTAAAAATTATGCTTTCCAGTAAATCTTCTTTTTACCAGCCCAAGCCACCAAACTCATTACTGCCCACACTAACACAGTGGCTCGAAAAACTCCTACCCAATGATAGCCTATAGGATAGAACCAGTTATAAGGAATAAATGCGAATGTAACTTGCATGGCAGGAATTACTAACCAGGTAGTAGAAACATAAGCCATGAGTGGGTTACTGCCTGCACCCGAAAATAATTTTACTGGATAACTATCTGCATGTTGCCTACAAATGCTTTCAAACCAAAACAACCAAAAAATACTGATGCTTCCACAAATTAAAAGATATGATGCCGTTACAGGATCTTTCTTTATTCCTCCTTCCACAGGTTCCAATATCAAACCTAAGATGAGTATTAAAGCCGCAATATTGAAACTACTCAGATAAGTTGGTAATTTTTTCTTAACAACAATAAAAGCTGCAATCAAAACAACAGTAATTGTTACGTACAATGCAGGAAGCCAACGATTGTAAAGGGCAATTAAAATCCAAATTCCAACCAGAGCTAACGTGCCAAAAAATAATGATTCCCATGTAGGATAAGATAATTTAGCTTCTTTCAAATTGCTATTCAAGCGTTTATATAAAATGTCGCCTATCATCGTTGCGGGAATGAGCAACAACATATAATGCGTCATTCTGAAGAGGAAAATCCAAGAAATAGCGGAATTTTCATTCAATACCTGATCGAATTGTGTGTATTTACAGCTTATTTGAATGGCTCCCCAAACAATAAAAGCAATCCAACGATTTGTAGTATTTTTCCTTGTCAATAGCCATGTAAGTGTACCAAAGAGATAAACATTAGCCAATAACAAAATGATAATATTTCGGCGTTGTAATGAAAATTCAAAGTTGTAAATTAATTGTAACCCTGTTAGGAGAGCAACAGCTGCAGTCCAGCCTATTATTCTGACAATGTGTTTCTTTTTTGTGTCTTTTATGACCACATAGATGGAAAAAAGTATAGCAAATCCGAGTATACTGATAATACTTAGATCATAGCCTTTAATCTCGTAGCTACCCAAGTTGAAATTTAAAAATCCTGTTCCTATGGCATAGGATTGAATATGAGCAATAAAAACAGCAAAGAAAACAAGCATAGCGTAACGTTCAGCAATACCCAAACCAAGTTTGAACTTACTTTCGCTGGATTCAATTTTTCTGTTGAGAGCCAATGGGATAGCAGCACCCATACAGAAAATAAAAATGGGAAGGACTAAATCGACCCAGGTGATTCCCGGAATTGTAGGATTGAAAGCGTGAGTAGGAGGTGGTGTCTGAGCATGATACATCCATGCGGGCAAGACTCCAAATGGAATACTACCCGATAGAACCATCCCAAAAATGGATATCCCGCGTAACATATCTAATGCAACTGCTCTTTTCACTTTATTAATTATAAGGGTTATTGATTTGTTTGTTTTATTACGCCTCCTAAACAAATGTTCAGGAGGCATAAAATTACATATAGCTGATTATAATCTATTTAACACTAATGCGTCTTGTTGCATTGCCGTTTACTGTTTCAATATTCATGATATAAATACCTTGTAAATCTGATACATTAATGGTATTAGTGTTGTATAATTCTTTTACTAACTGACCAGTAGTATTGAATACTTTTACTAAGTTAGCTTGTTCTGAAATTGTTATAATATCAGTTGCTGGATTTGGATAAACTGATAGCAAGTCGTTGTACTTTGTCAAATTAACACCTGTAGGTTGCTCGATGCCCAAACCTTCAATTTTGTAAGCTCCAAAACCATTATTAGTTGAAACAACATATAAAATTGGATTGAAATTTGCGTCATAACGAACAGCTAAATCTCCAGTACCACCAACATTAGCATTAGCTCCCAAGGTAGCTGTACGACCTATAATTTTACATGTAGTTAAATCGCCAGGCTTTAGAGCTAGAATCTCTGCACATTCTTTGCCTGCCCCATAAGTAAACAGTGCAACATAATCTAAATCATTCGTAGCACTATATCCTAAGTATTTTATAGAGCCCGATAAATTTGAAAATCCTGCGCTAAGCGGATCTACTGTTTTATCTGGATTTATCCTCTTGAAAGATTGACCAGCTGCTTTCCAATAGAGTTCACCATTTGGTTTTGGAGCTACTGATGCCGACACGGCACCAGGTACACCTGTCATGGTTGTAATTAACTCTCTTTCGGTTTTCCATGTGCCATTTTCCATTCCCAGAACATATATTGCCGATGGGGCAGTTGCAGTTGCAGTATAAATTTTAGCTGTTCCTTTTGAATAATCACCCGTAACAGTGATTAAATCACCCGTACGGCCTCCAGGTGCAGCTTCTACAATGTGTAATACTACTGTTGGTTCAGCATCTTTGTCATTGTACATATAGACTTTGAAATTTGTGTTTGCACCTAAGCTTGCAGCAATTATTTTTCCATCATCAGTAACTCCTAAATCATTTATTACGAAAGTACCACCACTTAGGGCAGCAGTATTCATAGAAGAAACAGCCTCACCAGTTGTTGCGTTGAACACAAAGATGCTTTTCCCATCTACACCTTCTCTGGTTGGTAGAAAAACGTACTCATTACTAGCACCGATACCACGAGTTTTGTTCGTAGTGGTTAAAAACCAAGCAGGTAATTTTGATGTTGCTGCACTGTTTTCCCATAAAGTTGTTACAGTGGGTACAGGTTCTACCGCATTCGAGGTTAATGCACTCAGACATAAAGCCATTAAGAAAGTAATCTTTTTCATAATAATATCTTTTTCGTTAGTATTAATAATTATAAGAAATTTTAGTTGATGAACTTTCCTGTGACATCTACCCTTTTTAAATTGAAAATCGGAATATAATTATCTATAATTACCGAAAGCTCTTTTCGAGTTATGGGTCTATTTAATTCGAAATCGTTTAATCCTAATTCTACCCAATCGGATTTGAATTGCTCAGTAGTGAGTTCATTTATTTTAAAATGATTCGCCAAACTGTTAATTAGCTCTCTACTTTGTTTTATATTCAGTGTTTTATCTGATAATTGAATGTTCATTCCACAAAATTCTTGAATTCCGATTGTTAGCTCATCTGTCAACACCAAACTATCCGCATTAAACCAAGTTTGATTACTCCAACCGACATTTTTTCCTTCACCACGCAAGATACCTGTTGCCCCTATCCGTTGAATAGCTTTAAAGTGTCTGTCTGAAACTGTTAAATCCAAATAAGGCATAATATAGCCTTTTGCATTTAGTATTTCTTTCTGTACATCACGCACTTGTACTTCGGAGACCTTCACTTTTTCTTTTACAGCCAATGCTGCTAAGGCACCGGCAGCTTGACCAATTTGCAACACTACCGGTTGAAGGCGAGTCGTTCCATTTACTAAATTACTAACTGATATAGACTTTTCAGCAACAATTAAATTCTCAACTCCCAGTGGAATGAGTGTGCCAAGTGGTAATGAATAAGACGGAACCGGATAGAAATGTAAATCCGGAAGATCCTGCCAGTTTGGATAACGAGTGTGATGGTGATCGACTGGATAATCACCAACTGCAATACCAGTGCGGTATAAGCTTTGAACTTGATCGTATGGTTTTGCTACATCGTTAACTGTGAAACGTACTTTTCCATGAATGCGTCTCGACTCACGATGATATGGAATAAATGGGAATTTATCGGTTGTTGGGAATTCATCGTCCGCAAGTCCCAGATGCTTGTAACCCAACTCTTGTTGAATGTAATAAAGAAATGACAATGAGAAATCTTTGGCTTTTTGCAAAGCCTTTGTGCGTTCAACGTCTGTCATTTCAACCAAATTGATATAATAGTCGTTCCCTTCTATTGGCCAATTGATCATGTATTTATTATTTGGCAATTTGCCGTATGCCAGCATTTTATCGCAATCCCATACGCGCTTATCTTCTTTGGGATCTATGCATTTCTCGGTTTTACAAGCACAATAAAATTGACTTGGATCATAGCTGACTGGTTTTGCAATTGTTTTATCAGCATTTTTACCATAGTCCTTTAAAATCATCACATAAGTCAAATCTTGTACAATATTATTGGATTTTTCGCCAGCAATATCTTCACCACTATAACTCCGTGCATCCATCCCTATATCGTATTTTACGCCACACGCTTTGGCAACATCACCAAGTTCAGTAGCATCAATTAATACTTTTGCTTTGACAATAATCTTATGCTTCTTTTTTTGTAAGACAACAGTCCACCCCTTAGAACTTTGCTTTGCAGAAACAAAGCTCGTTTGCATTTCTACTTTTAGATTTTTTTCCTTGCTACAGATGTTTGCAAATATTTTAGCACCTACTGATGGTTCAAAAAGGGTATTACTTACCCAGCCTGTTGCTAACTTTTCTAATCCACCGTAACGTAGAGCCAAACTATCACGAAATTCACCCCATAGTCCGCCCGGCATTTTGTGGTTTCCATCTATAGCACTCACACCAGCCGAAGTCAGCATGCCACCTAACCAACTGCTTTCTTCAGTAATTATGGTTTTTACTCCTTGACGGGCCGACTGAATACCAGCAGTTGTACCACTTGCACCGCCACCAATAATTAAAACGTCTGTTTTAATTACAGTAGCAATACAAAGTTGTAGCCCTAAAAGCCAAAATGCAGAAAGAATAATTTTTTTCATTGCGCGTGTTAAGTCGAATTCTATTTATTAGCTATTTTTTCCAAAGTTTTCCAACATTGATACATTCCTCTTGGTACATGGAAACATCCTTTCCATTTTCCGCCCTTTAAGTTTAATAGTACCTCACCCTGCCGATTGAGGTATCCGAACCATTCTGGATATTCACTATCTTTAAAATGTGTCCAAGTATATTCGTGTATTTTATTAAACCAAGTCAGGCATTCTTTCGAACCAGTTAACTGATAGCCCTTTATTAGAGTTATTAAAGTTTCAATATGAACCCACCAGAGTTTCTGATCCCATTCTAATTGCTGAGGAGGGTAACCCTTTCTATCTAAAAAGTAGAAAATTCCACCGTGTTTATCGTCCCAACCATACTTTAGCATGTTCAGGGCAATTTCTGTTGCTTTTTGTACCAATTCAGGACGATTCAATCTTTCGCCCAGATCCATAATAAACCACATAGCCTCAATTGCATGTCCTGGATTTACAAGCCGTCCATCAAAAGTGTCGGAAAGCGCTCCATTCAAAGTAACATTTTCGACGATAATCCCTAATTCAGGCTGATAGAAAACTTCCATTACTTCGTGAATACAGTTATCAATGGTTTGTTGCAGAAAATCTTTCTCCAATAAATGTTCTATCTCCAATGATAAATTACACAAAATCATTGGCAAAGCGAAATTCTTCAATTCGCGCGTCCCTGCATGCGATTTTTCCCATTTCCCTTTCGGATTTTCTATCTTTGATAATACTTTATCAAATGTAATTTTTGCAATCTGCTCATATTCCTTATTTCCGGTAGCTAGACTTAATTGTCCAAAAGCCATTGTGGCAAATGTGTAGGAGAAAATATTGTACGGGTCGATCAATGGTTTTCCTTCACGAGTTAATGAAAAATACCAGTTGTAATCGCCATCGTGTCCATGTTTTTTTAGAAATTCAGCGCCCTGTATGGCGCAATCCAGCCATTCTTGGCGTTTTTCCACCCTATTGTAAAGCATGGCAAACATCCAAACTTCACGACCCTGTAACCAAACAAATTTATCGGTGTCATATACTTCGCCTTCTCTATCAAGGCAGCTGAAATATCCTCCGAATTCGTTATCCTGAGAATTTTCGAGCCAAAAAGGGATTATATTATTGAATAATTCCCCTTTATATTGTTCTGCTAATTTTTTGAAATCCATAAAGTAAAAAAACTTGCCCCCTAACCCCCTAAAGGGGGAATAAGAAAGCGATTAATGATTATTATCTAAAAAAATCAATTTCAATATTTAAGTATAAGAGTCTTAAATTCCCCCTTTAGGGGATTAGGGAGCCATTATATACTCTTTATACCTATTATACAAATGTCCCGCAGAAATATACATTGATTGGGGACTCATGAAATGCGAGAATTCAAAAGTGATTGCATTCTCGATGCCTGCTTGTGAAGCCAATTCTAATTTGAGTTTTAATTTCTCCCATTTAATCGGTAAAAACTTAATCGGCATATCACGGTCGAAAGTCTCAGAATTTGTCCAACATTCCAATCCGTGTCTATCACATAGCTTCTTATTAATTCTCAAAAAATCAACTAATTCGTCCAAGTCTACATGGCCATCTTGAAATGCTACAATATCTACAGAACCTGCTATTCCTTTGAAAATTTCATCCCATTCGCTTTCGTGACTTTGTAAAGTTATACTATCAGCTTTTGTTGTTTCAGTAGTGTATTGACTAATATTTTTCTTTCCGTCAATATAAGGCGAAATTAATGTCGGCAATCCACCCGATACTTTTTTACAATACTGTCCGAGCGTAGCAAACATTTCAATTATCTTCCCATTATTCCTGCTGCATTCTTGAGAAAGATACCAGCCCGAAAATGAATTAAAATGACCATATTTTTGCCATACTTCATCAATCAATGCTTTATTTACTTCAACTTCTCGTTGGTAATTTCCGTTAGTCCAGAAGTTCTCATCTGTCCAATACCTTCCTGAATCATATAATCCTAAAAAAAACTTCATGCCATGCTTATCGCTAAGCTTCAAAAACAATTCAACTAAATCGATTGGTGGAGTGAAGCATCTTTCTTTTTCAATTAACACTTTCGAGGGCAAGGTTTGCCAACGTTTATATCCTGATCTAATCAACACTACCATTTCGATGCCTACTGATTTCATATTAGCGAAATCTTCATCCCATTCTTTTTCACCCCAATTTTGATGTGGTATGTCGTGGCTTATTTCGTCGAGAAATGTTGCTTTTATTTTCATATGCTTTTATTTGTATGCCAGTGTAATCTGCAGATAATTTGATTACAATAGCGGTTATAATGTCTTGCGTTTAAAAACAACGCAAATATAAATAAAATTATTTAATAACTAAACACAATTAGTCATTAAAATTTACGAATATGCTTTATAACATAAGTATACTTGTTTTAAACATTCATATTAAAGTTTACAGATAGTGGAGTAGCATAACAGAACATATATATTTTCACAATACACAACTATTTCAATTTAGCCTTTCAATATAAAAATCTTTAGTAAAACATAAGTTTCTCTTATTAAAATGCACGTTGAAGATATTTAGAAAATTCCCTTTACTTAATTTTGAAATGTTCGCGATAACGCTCATATAAATGTCCTGCTTGCAGATAAGTAGAATTGGGACTCATGAAATGTGAAAATTCAAAAGTAATGGCGTCTTCCATTCCTGCCCTACGTGCCGATTCAAGTTTCAATAAAAGTTTCTCCCATTTTATGGGTAAAAATCGAATTGGCATGTCCCTATCGAATGACTCAATATTAGTCCAACATTTCATATTGTATCGATCGGCAAGTTTTTTATTTACAACTAAGTAATCATAAAGCTCACGATAATCCACTTGCCCATCCTGAAAAGCCATTATATCAACAGCTCCCTGAACATTGCTCAGAATTTCATCCCATTCTTCTTCGTGTTCCTTAGTCGAAAGCGCCTTATCACCACTTAGCATTACCTGATCGGTTTTAACTCCGTGAATATATGGCGATATAAGTGTGGTCAAATTACCCGAAACATCTTTTGCGTGCTTGCCAACCTGTGCATAAATCTTAGACATATTCTTAGTTCGTCTACTTATTTCTTGCGATAAATACCAGCCCTGGAATGATTTGTGGTGACCATATTTTAACCAAACTTCATCGATCAAACGCAAATTCAAATCAATTTCTTTCTGAAATTGTCCTTCAATCCAGTATTTCCCAGAATCATACATTCCGAAATAGAATGCCATTCTGTGTTTATCCGCCAAGGTTAAAAACATTTCCACCAAATCAACCGGAGGATAATATACATTTTCAGTTTTTAAGATAGATTGAAACGGTGATGCAATCCATTGTCCAAGTCCTGAGCGAATCATTACCACAGTATTAATGCCGATTCTTTTCATCGCTTGAAAATCTTTGTCCCAATCTTTCACACCCCAGTTTTGATGTGGAATATCCCAACTTACCTCATCGAGAAAGGTTGCATGAATAGGCATTCCTTTCATCACTTGGGGTGTTGAAAAATCATTTTCTAATGAAGATTCAAAAGCCAACTTGCCTTTTTGTATGGATTGCTTTGCCGATAGTAGTTTTTCGCTTGCAACCATAGCCGAAGCGACCAACGCTCCTTTTAAAAAATTTCTTCTCTGATTATTCATAGCAAATTTCGAATTATATTTTCTTATTATTATCCCAGATATGTTCAATTTCTTCAAGCGATTTCCCAGCTGTTTCTGGTATAAGTTTCCATACGATTAGTAAATACGGAATGCACATGACTCCAAAAAGATAAAAAGTACCTCCTGGACTAAGGTTCTCAAGCATCCAAGGCGTGAGCTGGCCAATTAGAAATGTACCTACCCAAAGTGAAAAACCAGCAATTGACATAGCAACGCCACGTATTTTCGTTGGATACATTTCAGACAACAGCACCCAAATAACTGCACAGATGGAGATGGCACAGAAAAAGACATAGGACAAAAAGCCTATTAGAAGTAACAATTCAGAGGTTGGAGTATGTATATTTGAAACAAATAAGGTTCCTATTAACAAAAGTGCAACTATCATTCCAGTTACTCCAAAATAGACTAATTTTTTTCGACCCACTTTGTCAATAATGATGAGTGCAATTATGGTAGTGACTACATTCACCAATCCTACAAGTACTTGATAAAAAAGGGAATCGTTGCCCGATAGCCCGCTACTCTGAAATATGGTAGGACCGTAATAAAGAACAGCATTTACCCCCATAAACTGACCTAAAATGGCGATACTAACTCCGATTATAATAGGCTTTGAATTTCTCGGGTTGGCAAGTAATTTCAAATCAACTTTCTCAGGATTGAGAAGGGTTGATAGTTGTATTTGATTTAGCTCTGCTGCTGCTTGGGATGTATTTTGATATATTTTGTGTAAAATATTAAGTGCCGGTTGATATTGTTCTTTCAGAATTAACCAGCGAGGACTTTCTGGAATACTAAAAATTACAAAGAAAAAAACAATGGCTGGAATTGCCTCTGCTCCCAACATAGCTTTCCAACTATGTGTAAAAAAAATATTACGTAGAAATGGATTTGTGATTTCACTTGCTCCGTTATTAGAATAATGCAGTAGTAGGTAATTTATTATAAAAGCACCTAAAAATCCAACAGTAATTGCCAGTTGATATAAGGATACCAGGCGACCACGACAGGAAGTGATTGCAATTTCTGAAATGTAAAGTGGTGATACAATTGATGCTACGCCAATACCAATACCACCAATAATCCGATAAGCAACCAGTTCATCGTAAGTGTTACAAACAGCACAGCCAATGGCCGAAACTGAGAATAAGACAGCCGAAAAAATCATAGTTTTTTTTCTTCCAATTTTATCACTCAGAATACCTGCAAACGATACACCCAGAATTGATCCTGCAAGTGCACTGCCAACATACCAGCCTTGTTGTAATGAGTTTAAATCAAACACAGCGCTAACTTGCGCAATTGTGCCAGATATTACCGCCGCATCATAGCCAAATAGAAACCCACCCAAGGCTGCAACAGCTGACAAAAAAACAACATATCTCAAGTTTATTGATGATTTTTTCATATATGAAGTATTGTAGATTTTTTAATTAGTAATTCGAATCATGAGTCAAAACTAATTTTAATATATCAGCATTAGGCTATCTACCTTATGGTATATATCAATCGTAAAATTCAAATATGAATCAATTCCCCCTCCAATATAACTATCAGTATATCTAAAACATAGAGAGAGAAAAAACGCCAATATCCTAGGGACAATAAAATCACAACAATGATTATCTATTTATATTCAAGTCCTACGAATCATATTTGAAAAACTGATTAGCATTTTAATCGAGAAAAAATATTGCTTCAGCAAATCAGTGTTGTATTCTTTAAATTCAGCAATTGTTCATTTTTGATTGCGCAAATATAAATAAAATATATTAATAATTATATATATATTGTTATTATATTTTATAAATTGCGACGCATTTTATTCATTGTTTTTTTATTTAGTTTCTTTATTTAATTTAGAAATTATCTCCTGTTAGCCATAAGTGATTATAAGCATACAAATATAAACATGACACTACCAGATTACAGAAGTATCTATCTCATTTTATTACAATCAATTATATCTAATTCTTTGTTTTTGTTTCCCCTTTATATTCTCCATAAAGTTTGATAATCATACACAAAATGCTTGTCATAATTATGTTCAATCTTGAATACTATCATTTATTTTCAAAAGTATAATTTTAGCATTCGTCATTTTTTATATATTGTTGTTTTTGTAAAAAAGACTATATTTGCACGTGAATTAAATAAAATTATTTGCCATGAAGCACACATTTATTGAAGAAATTGAATTAGGTTCCAAGAATGCCCAATTAAAAATTAATATTATACGATATTATATCAATAATGGAGAAAATACTTTGGCTGATCTTGGCAAAGAAATGGAATTGAGCGTACCAACAATTACTAAACTTGTGGGTGAGTTGATTGAAGAGGGTTTTGTATTAGACTTTGGAAAGCAAGAGACCAATGGGGGACGACGACCCAATATTTATGGTCTTAATCCTGATTCTGGATATTTTTTAGGTGTAGATTTGAAGCGATTTCGTATTAACATCGCTCTCATCAACTTTAAAGGAGAAATTATTGATTCAAAATACAGCATTCCTTTTAATTACGAAAACACACAGGATAGCTTTGACAAGTTATGCGAAATAATTAACGAATTCGTAAGCAAGCTTACAGTACAAAAATCTAAAATACTGAGTATTGGCATTAACATTTCCGGACGAGTAAACACTGAAACTGGTCACAGTTACAGTTCTTACTTTTTCAATGAACGACCTCTAACAGAAATTTTTCAGGAACGATTAGGCATTAATGTTACTATTGATAATGACTCACGTTCGATGGCTTATGGAGAATTTATGAATGGGGTAGTAAAAGGCGAAAAAAATATTCTTTTTGTCAATATTAGTTGGGGTTTAGGATTAGGAATCATTACCGATGGGAAACTATATTATGGGAAATCTGGTTTTTCGGGAGAGTTTGGTCATTTAGGCGTTTTCGACAACGAAGTAATCTGTCATTGTGGTAAAAAAGGTTGTCTCGAAACTGAGGCATCTGGCTCCTATATTTATCGAAAATTTATGGAAAAAGTGGCCGATGGGAATTCTACTATTTTGGATAAGAGATTAAAAAAAGGCGATACGATTATTCAAGAAGATATATTGGAGGCTGCGCTGAAGGATGATATGCTTGCTATAGAATTGATTGAAGAAGTAGGAAATACGCTGGGGAAACATATTGCAGGACTCATTAATCTCTTTAACCCCGAATTGGTAATTATTGGTGGCGCGGTTGCACAGACAGGCGATTATCTGCTTTTGCCGATAAAAAGTGCGATTAAGAAGTACTCTTTGAATTTGGTTAGCAAAGACACGGCCATAAAATTGAGTAAGCTTGGTGACAGAGCCGGCGTGGTTGGAGCGTGTATGTTGGCACGAAGCAAAATGCTGGGACTTATTTCGTAATTTATAATTCATAATTGGTAATTTGATTAGCAATAGGTAAATAATTCAAAACCCAAAACTTTTTTATAACCTGATAATGTTCAATATTTTAAAAAATCATCATCCAGCATCTTGGGTGCCTTCCGTTTATTTTGCCATGGGGCTACCATTTGTTGCCATTGCAGCAGCCTCTTCACTTATGTTTAAAAACTTAGGAATCTCAGATGCTAAAATTGCTTTCTGGACGACTTTGGTCATGATTCCATGGACATTAAAACCGCTATGGAGTCCGCTGTTGGAAATGTTCAAAACAAAAAAACACTTCGTAGTGGCAACGCAGATGCTTACCGGAATAACATTTGCTTTGGTTGCATTTTCATTGCAATTACCTCATTTTTTTAGTTTCGCCATAGCCTTTATGGCAATTATTGCGTTTAGCGGTGCCACACATGATATTGCTACTGTTGGTATTTATCTGAATGAACTTTCTCCTACAGATCAGGCAAAATATGTTGGTTGGCAGGGAGCCTTTTATAACGTCGCAAAAATTTTATCGGGTGGTGCTTTAGTGTATTTGGCTGGCGAACTTGAACAAAGGTTAGGAGTAGTTCATGCGTGGATGATTGTGATGGGGATTTATGGGATTATTATGGTTTCACTGTCGGTCTATCACATGAAAATGTTGCCATCGGGCGGCTCTTCTACTCAAGTTAAATCTTTAAAGGAAGGCATTGAAACGTTGAAAGACGTGGCAAAAACTTTTTTCCAGAAAAAAAACATCTTATTAAGTATTGGTTTTGTAATTTTATACCGTTTTGCTGAAGGATTTGCAATAAAAATTGCCCCATTATTTTTTAAGGCAACGCATGAGCAAGGTGGATTGGGTTTGTCAACATCAGAAATTGGAATGATTTACGGAATTTTTGGGGCAGCGGCTTTTGTCTTGGGCTCTGTTCTGGCGGGCTATTTTACTTCGAAACGAGGCTTGAAGAAAACCTTGATGATTCTATGTGCCTCGTTTAATATTCCTTTTGTAATGTATGCGCTTTTGGCCTATTTTCAACCCGAAAATCTATATATAGTTGCCACGGCGGTAATTGTTGAATACTTTGGTTACGGTTTCGGTTTTGTAGGCCTTATACTTTACATAATGCAGCAAATTGCACCGGGAAAATACAAAATGGCTCATTACGCTTTTGCCGATGGAATTATGGCGCTTGGATTTATGATTCCGTCAATGGTGAGTGGTTACATCAGCGACTTTCTCGGATATAAACTATTTTTTATTTGGGTTTTGGTTGCTACCATTCCTTCATTTCTGATAACTTATCTGGCTCCTTTCAACAATCAACAACCTGATGATCAATCCGGATCTGTTGAATCATAATTATCTATTGGTTATTAATTAAAAAAGACTCGCTGTAATACTACTGCGAGTCTTTTTTTGTTTCTTAAAAATCAATTAATTTTGCATCAATTTTTTCAATAATTCTGGTCATTCAACCGGTCGACAAGCCACCGGAACCCCTATGGATTTGAAATATCTTTAGAAAAACAAGAAAACGTATTGAAACACTTTTTTCTCAGCTTTGCGACCAGTTCTTGATTCGTCGAAGCTACGCTAAGACTTTTGATAGTTACAAAAAAAAAAGAAGTTTATCTAAAATCACAGCTTTGACTGTTATTCAAATGATAAACAAACTTTTAAATAGAAATACTATTTGCTGTTTTGGTCATTCCTTACAAATTGTTCAGCTTCAGTCAACACGTTTAGTTTGCCTACATCGATCATCTTTAATGCATGGGGGACATATGCTTTTATCTTCTGCTGAGCTGCATTTCGAAGATAAAAATCAACGATCGAAAAATGATCCGAAAAATGATCCATCAATTTAAACACATCGGGCGAAAGCACCTGAATACCTGAAAAAGCAAGTTTATTGAATAGTTCTGTATTCGCAAGATTTTCTGGTCGTACTTCGCCGGTTTTTTCGTTTATCCAACCCTTCAATCGGGCTTCTTCATCGAAAAGAAAATAGCGAAAAGTATCACGCTCACTAACCACCAAAGTGGCGAGTGGCAAGGTCTCCAAATGTTGTTGATAAAGCGACTGTAAATCAATATTGGAAAGGATATCGACATTGTGAACCAAAAAGGGCTTCCCATCGTCGAAAAACCACTTTGCTTTTTTTACTCCTCCACCGGTATCGAGCAATTTGTCGCGTTCGTCTGAAACTTCGATTCGTAAATCAAAGTTATTTTTCGATTTCAAAAAATCAATGATCTGATCCGGGAAATGATGAACATTGATAATGATTTGACTGAATCCGGCAGCTTTAAGTTTTAAAATAACATGCTCCAGCAAAGGTTTTCCATCAATGGGCACCAGTGCTTTAGGCATTGTATCAGTCAGCGGTTTGAGGCGGGTACCAAGACCAGCGGCAAAAATTAATGCTTTCATCAGCGACAATCAATATTTACTTGCAAAAATTTGTTCTTTATTTTGCTCACGATGAATCAGTTGAACCTCCACACCAAAAACAGCATTGATATGTTCGGCCATTTTTTGAGCCGAATATACCGAACGATGCTGACCTCCGGTACATCCAAAACTAACCATCAGATGTGTAAACCCTCGATCCTTGTACCGTTTCACCGAAGCATCCACCAAACTATAGGCATTCTCGAGGAAAGTTATAATTTCACCATCTTCTTCGAGGAACTGAATCACCGACTCGTCAAGACCGGTTGAATGAGCATAGCGCTCATATTTACCCGGATTATTCACTGCACGACAATCGAAAACAAAACCGCCTCCGTTGCCTGAATCATCATGCGGAATCCCCTTTTTGAAAGAAAAACTATAGATTTTCACTACCAATGGTTTACGTACAGAAACTTCACGAAACTGTTTCAGCTCAGTCATTTGTTTCAGAATACCAAGCAGATAAGGGTAGCCTTCTATTTCGTCTCTCAGAATGATACGAAGATTTTCGAGCGCAAACGGAATACTTTGCAGGAAATGAGGTTTTTTTTCAAAATAACCCCTGAAACCATAAGCACCAAGTACCTGCAAAGTGCGGAAAAGCACATAATGCTTTAATTGATTTCGAAAATCGGCTTCGTCCACAGGCATTAATTCCTGTAACGCAGTCAGATATTCCTGCAACAATTCTTCACGCAGTTCATCGCTGTATTTGGCTTTGGCCTGCCACAAAAACGAAGCTACATCGTAATACAAAGGACCTTTACGACCTCCCTGAAAATCAATAAAATAAGGTTTTTCATCCTTTATCATCACATTACGACTCTGAAAATCGCGATACATAAAGGTATTTGTCTTTGAACGAAGTAAAATTTTCGATAGTTTTGAAAAATCGTCTTCAAGCCTGTCCTCCTGAAACTCAAGCCCTGTTGATTTCAAAAAACAATATTTGAAATAATTCAAATCCCAAAGAATGGAACGTTCGTTGAATTCGGGTTGAGGGTAACATACCGAGAAATCGAAATCGTCAGCGCCTTTCACTTGCACCATTGGCAATATACGCATTGTTTTTCGGAGCATTTCCTTCTCTGGTTCACAAAAAACACCCGTTTTCCTACCTTCAGCAATATAATCGAAAAGCAAGATATCGCCTAGATCTTCCTGAATATAGAACAATCCATCGGGTGTTTGATTCAGAAATTGTGGAACAGGCAAACCTTTTGAATAGAAATGCTTTGCCATCTGAATGAAGGCTCTGTTTTCGTCTATCGAAGTGCCGGCCACACCAATAATTGATGTTTTTTTACTCTCGAGCCGAAAATAGCGACGATTGGATCCGGAAGCCGAAAGTTCGTCTTTCGACAA
Organism: uncultured Paludibacter sp.; assembly: GCA_963678465.1. Classification (GTDB taxonomy): domain Bacteria; phylum Bacteroidota; class Bacteroidia; order Bacteroidales; family Paludibacteraceae; genus Paludibacter. The sequence goes on along the minus strand of OY782858.1, from coordinate 323,382 downwards.
TAGTTTTTCGCCGGTATACTGTTGGAATAATATTTCTAATTCATTCATTTTAAGAGCATTTAATTTCAATTTGGTTGAATCGACAATTGATTGGCCGTTGTCACAAAAGTACAAAAAAAGATTGAAATACCGTCCTGCGTCGGCCAAATGCATAGCCACCCTCAGTTTTCGGATTTATGTCATCCAAAAGCAAAAATGCAGGTAGTTTCTGCGACTATGCTATTTTATTCAATTACATTTTGAATATTTCGGCAGCAGCCATTTCAGCGGCTTTACCATTTCCATATAAGTTTACCGAAAAATCTGATTTTTTAGTTCTGAAAAATTCAAAAGCATCTCTTAGTTTATCAATATCGCTTCCCACAAGTAAATTGAAGCCCTTATCCACAAGTTCAACCCATTCTGTTTGCTCACGCAATGTAATACAGTGTTTCGCAAAAAAGAAAGCTTCTTTCTGCACTCCACCACTGTCGGTGATAACCATTTCGCAGGATTTCAGCAACATAATCATGTCAAAATAGCCAACAGGATCGATAATTGTGAAATCGGGCAACTGATAGTTCTGAGCCAGTATATTTCGCGTGCGGGGATGCATGGGCACCACTACAGGTATTTCTTTGTGTATGGCGTTCAAGCCTTCGATTATATTTTTCAAATTTTCAGGATTGTCGGTATTTTCCTGACGATGAATGGTGGCTAACACAAACTTATTCAATCCGGCCTTGCGGATAATGTCCGATTTCAGTTGTGCTTTATCGGCATAATACATGGCAGCATCCTGCATCACATCACCATTTTTGATAATTTGAATGGGCATATTATCAAACCCCTCACGCATAAGGTTGTTCACCGCCGTATCGGTCGGGCAAAAAAGAGCGTTCGAAATCCGGTCGGTCAGGATTCTGTTTATTTCCTCCGGCATTTCCATATTGAACGAGCGCAAACCAGCTTCGACATGAATGACCGGAATGTGTAGTTTTGCTGCTGCCAACGCACCGGCAAGTGTCGAGTTGGTATCGCCAAACACCAAAACGCCATCGGGCTTCTCGGTCATCAAAATCTTTTCTATCCCTTCGAGCATCCTACCGGTCATAGCGCCATGCGAAACGCCATGAATATCGAGTTGGTAAGCCGGTTTCGGAATCTCCATTTCATCGAAGAAAATTTCGGACATATTGGCATCGAAATGCTGCCCGGTATGAATAATTTTTTCTTCGATTCCCAACAATTTAAACTGACGACTCAATGTGGCAGCCTTAATAAACTGAGGACGGGCGCCAACTACTGTAATAATTTTTTTCATAAAGTGTTTAATAATTTTGCCAATTCTCCCGTTAATGAACGACGTGAAAAGCGCTCGACCGATTCGGTTTTCACATTTAACGATCCGGATTTAAATCGCTTGTAATATTCTAAAACAGCTTGTTTTGTGTTGATTTCATCTAAAAAATCAATAATTTTTCCGGCACCGGTTTCGGAGAGAACAGCTGCTACATCTCCATCGGTAGGCCCAATGGCCAATATCGGACGTTGCGCGGCCAGATACTCATAAAATTTCCCGGTCAGAATTCCCTTCGCATTTCCCGAATTATTGATCAGTAAAAGCAGAACCTGCGATGTTTGCTGTTTAGCAATCGCTTCGTTATGCGAAAGATAGTCAATTTTAAGTAGATTTTCGAACAAACCAAAAGAACTTATATCTTCCAATACCGAAAAATCAACTTTGCCCACTAACTGAATTTGCATATCAGTTTTGAACTCAGGATATTCTGAACAAATTTCGCTCAACGCTTTCCAAACTGCTTTCGGATTCCGGGCTGCATTCAGGGTACCTATGTGCGATATCGTGAATTTATGATCTAATTCTAATGTTGTTGCTTTCAAATCATCAGCATCGTACCCGTTGGAAATAACCTGAATATGCTTTGGTTGCATTAATTCGTATTCCTCCTTCATTCCCCCCGACACCACCACTACGCTGTCGGCATTACGGATGACTTCTTTTTCAAAGTAATGATGAATTTTATCAGCCATTGGCGTAAGATTCAAATCTTTGTAAAAATCGATATTCGTCCAGGGATCACGAAAATCGGCTACCCACGGAATTGTCGGGAAAGCAGATTTTAACCCAAGGCCTATCAGATGCATAGAATGAGGCGGACCGGTAGTAATAATGGCATCAACAGGATTTTTCTTCAGATATGCAGTCAGATATTTCACCGAAGGCTTTATCCAAAACCGGCGCGGATCTGGAATCAGGAAATTTCCCCTGATCCATATCGAAAGTTTGTCTTTCCAGCCCTGTTTTTTGTTTTCGGAAATAAACCCGGCATTTATCGCTTCATTTTTTTTACCGGTAAGGTTTCGGTACACATTATATGGTTCCCAAATCGGCGTTTTAATCACTTCGATGCTTTGAGGAATATCACGTTCGAAAGAAGTATCGACGGATGGATATTCAGGGTTTTCGGGGGTGTAAATCACAGGTTCCCAGCCAAAATCACGTAAATATTTTGTGAATTTCACCCAGCGTTGCACACCGGCACCACCGCTCGGAATCCAGTAATATGTTATAATCAATACCTTTTTCATTTTCATTAACGCAACTTTAACACATTCACAAACAGACTTACTGTTATTTACTGAAAAGAATAAATTTCTTTGCTACAAAATTCCAACCCATAACAATACCTGTTGTCAGTATTTTAGAAAACAAATAATGCAACAACAGCACTGAGGTGAAAAGCCACATAAATGCAGAAGTAAGCAACAATCCAACCAAACCAATTGTGACAAAAATCGTTATTTCCAAAGTTTTTTTCTCAACGCGACGTTCATCAAATATCCAAAAAACACTTAACAGGTAGGTTATAATTAATCCGGCCAGAAAACCAAGAGAGGCTGCTAACAAATAATGAACAGCAAAATACTCGGTCAATAAAAAAAGAATACAAAAATCGACTACAAAAGCAATTCCCCCCGAAAAACAATACCTGAACAACTGTACATATGCATTCTTTGTTGGTACTTTAAACAGTTTATAAAAACTATTTCTCATTCGGCAAGAATTTTTCGATGGCCTTTTTACGATCAAATTTCAACAAATAAGTATCCGGGTTGGGCAATTGCCAATAAACAGGAAATAACTCGAAATTTTGCTGAATAGCAGGAAACAAATAACGCCCTGTGGAGCCAAATCCCAATTGTTCTAATACCACATATTCCACATTTTTATTGATCAAATCCACAATCAGCGTCTTCGGGTCGGTAGAATATGTGTAATTTACCGCAAACATATCGGGAGCATAAAACATAAACAAATCGGGCTTACGACAACAAACGATCGTTTTTTTAGGCGCTTTTTCGTTCATCGTTTTAGCAATTGTAAAATAATTTTCAAATGCCGGATTGTAAGGTTCTTTTGCATATCCGGCGTTCAACTGAAGCGGGGTAAACATAAAGAAAAACATGAGCAAAAATACAAACGGAACATTCTGCGCGGATTTTTCTTTCAGTTTTAGGAAACGCACCAACAAAGCGTGAATACCTACATAAAAAAGGGCAAAAATCAGCGGAGCTATTGTAACCAGATACCTGTTGCCATTACCTCCGTGCCACAAAAGCAATAAGCCGATATTGGCAAGCAGATAAGAGATAAAAAACCATTTTAGTTTACCAAAATTCCAGGCGCCATAAAAAAGCACTGCTAAAATTAAAAGACTGATGATAATGGCAAAAAAGCCGGAAGATGCTTCGTAATCAGCGGTGATGAATGGAAAGAGAATTTCTTTTATTCCTTTGATCGCTATTTCGTCGAAATTCTTTATCATCTTAGCAATTAGCTCACTCACACTACTTATGCTGCCTTCTTCGGGTCTCCATGGATTTACAGTCATTATGGTGCCTAAATAGCGCGATTCGAGTCCGAGGGATGAATTGCGTATCGACCATGGAATCATTAGCAACACTATACTTGCAACGCTCGCCAAAGTAGCCTTCCATTCTTTGCGGAAAGCGAAAAATACGATAACTGCAAAAATCAGCGTCGACCCAATGGTACGTATATGATAGGCTGCTACCGCTGTAATGATGGCAATATAAAAATAGGGTGACTTCCAAAACTTGGGGTCATTCTGAACGGAATATTTGTACAAACTAAGAAAACAAACAGTAGTACAAAACAAATAAAACATTTCGGACATCACCATGTTTGAAAAATGCATCAAAAGAGGTGAAAAAATGGTGAGCACAGCAATAACAAATGCTAAATTCTTTTGTCGTGTGATATTCTTGACAACAAAGAACATCCCAATAATCGATAAAAGCAAGAAAACCCCATCTAATATTTTGAAAAACAAAAGATTATCAATACCAAGACTCATAAAAACCGACAATAACGCCGGATAACCCGGTGGATAGAAATTAGTAGCACTCACACCAGCTGCAGTTACATTGGAATAACCTAATCCGTTGGCTATATTTCGCGCAAAACGTATGTAATTCGCATTGTCACCATTTAAGTCCAGCTTGGCATCGAACGAATAGATATACACAATCACATAAAGAATGGCAAGAATGATCAGGAACAGCGGTTTCTTTTTCATAATATATATTTATTTTTCAATGCATTATCTTATCGCTAACGAATATAATCTGGACTTCATTAACCCCCATTTACAAAACCGATATACAAATGAAACCTTCAACACTCCTAATCCGTATATAACACTTCGCCTGAAATTGATAGATGAAGCTTCTTCAAAATACTTAGTAGGACAGGTTACTTCAGCAATTTCAAAACCTGCATAGAAAATCTGTGCTAACATTTCGTTGTCGAACACAAAATCATCCGAATTGACATTGTAGTTAATTTTACGCAATACATCAGCTGAAAAAGCCCGGTAACCTGAATGGTATTCGGATAATTTCTGGCGCAATAAAATATTTTGAGCTAAAGTCAGGAATCGGTTCGCAATATATTTAACTGGTGGCATTCCTCCTTTCAGAGCGCCTTTTCCCAAAATACGTGACGCTAAAACTACCGGATACAGATCGTTAGCTATTATATATGCTATTGAATGGATTAATTTTGGAGTGTACTGATAGTCAGGATGCAGCATTATTACAATGTCGGCATCCAACTCTAAAGCCCGGTTGTAACAGGTTTTTTGATTTCCGCCATAGCCTTTGTTTTTTTCATGAATAAGAACTTCCTTCAATCCCAATTCTTTGGCTTTTGCTATCGTATCATCTTTGCTACAATCATCCGTCAGGATCACTTCATCCACTATATCAAAGGGGATTTCAGCATAAGTTTGTTCTAATGTCTTTTCAGCATTATAAGCTGGCATTACAACAATTATTTTTTTCCCATTTATCATTTTCCGTCGGATAATTAAGGTTACAATTATGTCTGGTGGATTAATTCAAAGGCAAAACTTCAATTGCTTTTTGCAGCCTCGCAATGGTTTCCTGTTTCCCGATTAAAGAAATAATATCGAACATGTGTGGCCCTTTTCCTTCGCCCACGATCGACAAACGGAAAGCGTTCATAATTCCACCCATATTATATCCTTTGGCAGCAATCCATTCTTTTACAATTTCTTCGGTATTTTCCACACTAAAATATTCTATCCCATCCAACAATTGAATAAGTTCCTGCATTTGCTCGGGAGTTTCGTCTTTCCAGCGCTTTTTCACTGTTTTTTCGTCATAAGTCGTAGGAGCAATAAAGAAGAACGAAGACTGTTCCCATAAATCGGTAATGAAGTTAGCACGTTCGCGTACCAAATTCACAATTTTCTTCACTTTTTCCGAATCTTCAACTATGTCTTTCTCAATCAGAATATGCTGAAACAAATCGGCTACTTCTTCCAACGGTTTACTTTGCAGATATTTGTGATTGAACCATTTTCCTTTTTCATAATCGAATTTCGCTCCACTTTTACTGACACGGTCGAGGCTGAACAACTCAATCAGTTCCTGCATCGAAAAAATTTCCTGCTCGGTTCCACTGTTCCAACCCAGCAACGCAAGAAAATTAACAACAGCTTCGGGAAAATAACCAGCTTCGCGATAACCCGATGAAGTTTCAGCTGTTTTAGCGTCTTTCCAGTTCATTGGGAAAACAGGAAAACCGAGGCGATCACCATCACGTTTGCTCAATTTTCCATTTCCATCCGGTTTCAGCAACAGCGGTAAATGTGCAAATTCGGGCATAACATCAGTCCAACCCAGATAACGGTAAAGTAAAACATGAAGTGGAGCCGATGGTAGCCATTCTTCGCCGCGAATCACATGCGAAATTTCCATCAAATAATCATCCACAACGTTGGCCAAGTGATAAGTCGGTAATTCGTCGGACGATTTGAACAGAACTTTATCGTCGATGACAGATGAGTTGATAACCACCTCTCCACGAATTAAATCATGTACTTTAACTTCTTCATTCGGTTCAATTTTAATACGCACCACGTATTGTTCACCACGTTCGATGCGCGTTTTCACTTCATCTGCTGGTAATGTCAACGAATTGGCCATCAATCCACGTGTTTTGGCATCGTATTGAAAATTGGCAATTTCGGCACGTTTAGCTTCCAAATCGACGGGTGTATCAAAAGCGATATAAGCCAGACCGGCATCGAGCAATTGGCCTACATATTTCCGATATATTGCTTTACGCTCGCTCTGACGGTAGGGCGCATGTTTCCCTGGTAACTTCACTCCAACTCCTTCGTCAATCGTAATTCCCAACCAATTAAGTGCTTCAACAATATAATCCTCGGCGCCGGGCACAAAGCGTGCCGAATCGGTGTCCTCGATACGCAAAAGCATATCACCTCCATTTTGTTTTGCAAAAAGGTAATTATACAAAGCGGTACGTACGCCGCCAATATGTAAAGGTCCTGTGGGACTGGGTGCAAATCGCACTCTGACTCTTCTGTTCATTTTGATAAAAAATTTAGAACTTGCCTACTGCAAGCAGTTGCAAATTTACGCAAAAAACATATATTCTCAATGAATAAATTTGAAATGCTAAAAAAAAGGATAAACAATCACAGCGTTGAGTTAACAGTTTGGAATAAATCGAAGTATTTTCCTTTCAAGGTCATGAGTTCCTTGTGATCACCCGACTCAATAATTTCGCCTTCGTGGAACAAATAAATTAAATCAGCCCACTGAATGGTAGTGAGTCGATGACTTACAATGACAGCCGTTTTATTGCTCGACAATTGTTGGAGACTTTTAATCATTTGCAATTCTGAAGCGGCATCCAATGCACTCGATGGTTCATCCATCAACAGCAACGGCGCATCGCGATAGAAAGCCCTGGCCACCGCCATTTTTTGCCACTGACCAATACTTAGTTCCTCGCCGCCTTTAAAAAGATTTCCAAGCAAAGTATCGTAACCATGAGGTAATCGGTCAAGTACATCGTCAATACCAGCAGCCTGAGCGGCTTTTCTTATCCTTTCTTTATCCGGAATTTTCTTTACATCTCCTAAAGCCAGATTATCTATGGCCGGTATATTATAAAGCACAAAATCCTGAAAAACAGCACTTATATTTTCAAGAATTTTTCTCTGCCCTAATTCATTTATATCTTTGCCATCAAAAGTAATGCACCCTTGATGAGGCTTGTAAAATCCGCATAACAATTTAATCAGTGTGGTTTTCCCCGAACCATTAGCACCTACAAATGCAATAGTTTTTCCGGCTGGCAATACTAGATTTATATTTTTTAATGCATTACGCTCACTGGCTTCGTACCTGAAACTTACATTTTTGAACCTGATTTCATTCTTCAACGAAAAATCAACTTCAGATGTAGCGACATCGTTACTTTCAGGAAGATGGAGAAACTGAATAAAATCTTTCAAAAAAGTATTGTCTTCGATGATTTGAGTAAGCGAACGGAAAAAGTCATTGAGCACCGAATACCCACGTTGGAAAGCAAAGAAAAATAAAACAACTGTACCTATTGATATGGCGCCATTTATTTTCAGAAATGAAATAAATCCTAAACTCGCGAAAATTAAAACTACCGCAAAAGTCTGCGAAAGAACACTTAATCGGAGTTCTGATTTTCGAAGTTCAATTTTTTCTTCAAAAATTCTTTGTTGGGTTTTATTGAAGCGTTGCTGAAAAAAATCCAAAAATCCGAAAAGTTTCAGCTCTTTGGCAAAAGGAAACCCAGTCAGGATGCGATTATAGTAATACATTTCACGTTCTTTGGTGCTTTGCGAGTCTTTAAGCTTGTAAAGCCTCCTCGAATATTTTAGGCGCACATATACGTCGGGCAACACAGCAAACACAAGTATCAGCACCAGGTACCAACGTATGCTTGCAAAAAGAACGAGCAGAAAGAGCACCGAAGCCGAAGCTTTTATCCCGGTGAGCAAAGCATTCAGAATTTTTACGGGACGGAATGATGCTTCCTGTACAGCGCGATGCAAACTGTCCTGCTTTTCGGGATTTTCGTAGTTCGACAAGTCGAGAACGCTGTGTTTTGCCTGAAGAAGTGAATAAACGTGTCGGGTAACTGACTGCGACAGCTTTTCGGAATAATAAGTTCGTAGCTCGGCAAGCAACAAATTCAGCAAAAAAACAAATGCCGTACCTGCCAACATAGCTATAAAAAGGTACTGTTGCTGTGAATCACGCAGAGAGGACGCAGTAAGTTCATCGACAAGCAATTTAATAAGTACAATCATTGCAAAAGGAATAATTCCCTGCAAAATAGAAATTATTGAGTTAATCGAAAATAGTTTACCAGAACCTTTGGAAATAATATTCAGATTGCTTTCTACCGACAGAAGATTTGAAAATAACGATTTAATTTTCTGTTTGATTTTTAAATCAAAATCATAGAAGGCAATAGCCGGTTTCGAAAAGTGTAAAGCAAGGTATCGAAAAACGCTCATTCCAAAACTATCGATTGATATTTTTCTTCCTTTGCGTTCGAACGAAGTTATTTTTCCGACAAAAGCATCAGCGGCGAACGGAGGGTCAGAGAATTTATTTTTATCTCCTTTGGCAACAAATGTTCTTACATCGTTAATATTTATAGTCACAAGGCGGTGTGCTATCAATTTTTCGCGATATTTGAAAACAATAATATCACCAACTTTAATTTCATTCGGGACACATTTTTCGATATGACCGATATCGCCGGGGCGGAGTGCAGGATACATGCTGTAACCAGTCATTCGGATGCTCACCGTATGATTGCTCTCTAAAATTGATTCAGCAAAATCAACAATCGATTGCTTATTTATCAATTCATTGTTCATTGGCCAGAACAAAGTTAACAACACTTTCATCGGGTACAAATCCAAGTTCGTATACCCCGACTTGCGAACACAGTTCTGTGAACAAATCCAGCCTGCCTTCAATAAACCGACGGTCGAAATTGTTCTGAATACTAAAAGCCATTACGCGACTTATGGATATAGCGCCTGAAAGATTTTTTATTCTGTTTTCAGGAGAATGACTTATAAGAAAAATAGACGACAAAGGCGCTTTTTTAGGAATATCTTTGTAATACATAGGCGTATTATACACAAAAAAAACACCTTCTTGTTTACGCACTATCAAACGATCGTCGTTAATTATTTGATTTCCAACCTTCGACCAAAGCATAGACATAGTACTTTTACCAGCCCCGGAGAAACCTGTAAACAAACGCGCTTTCGTTCCATCGAAGGCGCAAGAAGCATGCATCATCACCGCATTGGTTTTGAGCGTAATATAGTGCATAATGATAGGCCCCATAGGATAACGAAGCGGTAGAAACAAACCATTTACAACTTCACAATGAACCGTCCAGTGCTTAAAACTTTCGTCTAAAAAAGCAATTTGCTGAATCTCGTTATTTGTTTGCTGATTGTAAATTACAAATGCCAATTGACTTCCTGCGCTATAAACTGAATAAAATTTCTGAAATTCATTTTCGGCCTGAAACAAGAGATCAGAAGCATCTAAATCTATCCCGGACATATGTTCTATACAATGAACTGTAAAATCGGGTTCAGCCACGTCTAGTGTTTCTACAAAAGGCAGATAACCAGCCTCGAGTTGTATTTCACGGTCCGAAAAAAGCCGAATACTGAATCCGGCAATAACCAAACTGATAGATTTCGTTTGTGCAGCCATTGTTTTCTTATTTTTTCAACATGGATTCCAAACGTTGCAGAAATAACTCTATATCCTTTTCGGCAGTGTATTTATCTATATCAAAAGTATCGGTAATCGTCTGAATTAGAGTTGGCATATCGATACCTTCGTTCAAATTTTCCCATATCACTTTTGCTGTTTCGTTCAGGGTAAACAATTCGTTCATCTGCGCTACATTAGCACTTAAAGGAACTACTATCAACTCATTTCCCACTTCACGGGTCACAAATTTTGATTTCAGTTGAAAAAGAGATTCTATTTCCATAAAATATATTGATGATATAAGTTGTTTTATTTTTTAGCTAACAGCACAAAGATAAGTTTTTTTTTAAAATTCTAAGCAAAAAACAGGATTACATAAGCTTTACAAAAAAGCAACTTTAATTTCCGTACAGCCGGTTAAGACAAAAAAAAACTTTGAGACAAAAGCCCCAAAGTTTTTCAATATATTTATTTCTGAATTTGAAAATCAAATATCAGCAAAATATCGTTTTTTATTCCTGATTCAAAGTTACGCGTTTGAAACCTACACAAGTCAACTGTTTTTTTGCAAGCAGTTCTTTTACTGTAATTTTCCCAGCTTCTTCACTGCCTCCTTCGTACTTTTGTTCTAAAAGAGTAAATTCTTTAAAGAATTTTGCCATACGTCCGGCAGCAATGCTGTTTACTTTCTGTTCTGGTAAAGAAGCTGATTTTTCTGCAGTAACCGTTTCTATTATTTCACGTGCTTTTGCAGCCACCTCAGCAGTAATCCATCCTTTTGACATATTTGATTCAATATGGGCTTCGCTATCAACGTGAGCAGGGTTTATGCCGGCTTTTTTCAATGCAACTTCAACTTCTTTTGCAACAAGTTCGGTTTTTGTTTTTTCAACAGCCACTGCAAGTTCATTGTCTTTTACTTTTTGAGGTATTGCTGATTCATCAATAGCCACAGGCGACATTGCTGCAATGTGCATTGCTACGCCACGTATAATTTCGTGTCCTGCGTTTTCTTCAGCAAATGCAACCACTGTAGCCAATTTATTTCCGGGGTGAATATAAGCCGAAGTAGAACCTCCTTCAACAAATTCGTAGTAATCAAGTTCCATTTTTTCGCCGGTAACACCCGAACGATCGATAACTAATTCACCGATAGTACGTCCATCAATAGTCAATGCTTTCACAGCTTCTAATGAATTTGCTTTAGCGTTCATTGCTGCATCAAGAATTGATTTTGTAAGTGCAATGAAATCAGCATTTTTAGCCACGAAATCGGTTTCACATTTCAGTGCTATAATGGCTGCAAAGCCATCTTTAGCTTCGGCCAACACGCAACCTTCGGAAGCTGCACGATCGCTGCGTTTTGCAGCTACTGCCTGTCCTTTTTTACGAATAATCTCAATTGCTTTTTCGAAATCGTTTTCTGCTTCAGTCAAAGCATTTTTGCAATCCATCATTCCGGCTCCGGTCATGGTACGCAATTTCGAAATTTCTGCCATTGTTACTGCCATAATATCTTTATTTATAAGTTTAATGTACAATTAGTTTATAAGCCATTTGACAATTTACCATTTACTATTTGATTAAATACGAAAATTAACCGTATCTTTTCAAAACTGTAAATGGTAAATAGTAAATGAAAAATCGTATATGAATTTATTCTTCTTCCTTGATGAATTTTTTCACTACGTTCGCGTTCAACGCTTCTTCATCCTCTTTGTGAGTGCGTGGGCGTTTGTTGATGCGCGATTTTTTTTCTTTTGCTACAGGCACTTCCGATGCTTCAGTATCCACTTTCTCAACTTTACGTTCTTCAAGTCCTTCCTGAATTGCTTCAATCATAGCTGTTAGGATTACGTCTACTGATTTAGTGGCATCATCGTTAGCAGGAATAATAAAGTCAATTCCGTTTGGATTTGAATTTGTATCAACAATACCGAATACAGGAATACCCAAACGTTGTGCTTCCAAAACTGCAATGTGTTCTTTCATTACATCAACAACGAAAAGAGCAGATGGTAAACGAGTTAAATCTGCAATAGAACCTAAGTTCTTTTCCAGTTTCTCACGTTGACGCGAAATCTGAAGCTTTTCTCGTTTCGACATATTTTCGAAAGTACCATCGGTTGCCATCTTATCGATTGTCGTCATTTTTTTTACCGCTTTACGAATAGTTGGGAAGTTGGTTAACATACCACCAGCCCAGCGTTCTGTAATATAAGGCATTCCAACTGACAGTGCTCTTTCAGCAACAACATCCTTGGCTTGTTTTTTAGTAGCTACAAAAAGAACTTTACGTCCTGATTTAGCGATATTTTTCAAAGCTGCGGCAGCTTCATCAACTTTAACCACTGTTTTGTGCAAATCGATAATGTGGATATCGTTACGCTCCATAAAAATGTAGGGAGCCATAGCGGGATTCCATTTGCGTTTCAGGTGACCAAAGTGGCAACCAGCTTCTAATAATTGTTCAAAATTTGTTCTTGACATTTTTGTTTTTTTAATTTGTTTACTTTCTTCTTTTTTCAGAATTCAATTTGCAGGTAGCCATCCAGTGTCTATGAGTCCTGCAAATTTAGATACTAAACCTAACCATTTACTATTTATTCATTTACCATTTACTGTTTGCGAATTAAGCCGCGTAGCAAAATGGTAAATTGTAAATAGAAAAATGGTAAATAATTTTAGCGTTTCGAGAACTGGAATCTCTTGCGTGCTTTTGGTTGTCCCGGTTTCTTACGTTCCACTTCACGTGGGTCACGAGTCATGAAACCTTCCGATTTCAATGCAGATTTATCTTCAGCATTGATTTTTACCAACGCACGTGCAATTGCCAAACGCAACGCACCAGCCTGACCATTAAAGCCACCTCCATCGAGATTTACTTTAATATCGTATTTTTCAGCAACACCTAATTTGTTCAATGGTTGTTTAACAACATATTGCAAAAGTGGTGATGGAAAATAAACAGTAAGATCACGTTTGTTGATGGTGATTTTACCACTTCCTTCGCTTACGAAAACGCGGGCAACAGCTGCTTTTCTTCTTCCTAAGGCATTTATAACTTCCATATTGATTATTTAAGTGTGTTTAAATCGATTTGTTTTGGTTGTTGAGCTTGCATATTGTGTTCAGCACCGCCGAATACATATAAATTACCCAAAAGTTTTGCACCTAACTTATTCTTTGGTAACATACCCTTTACTACTTTCTTAATCAGTTTTTCAGGGCTTTTTTCCAACAATTTAGCTGGTGTAATTTCACGCTGTCCACCTGGATAACCTGTGTGACTCAGATATATTCTGTCAGTCCACTTGTTACCTGTTAGTTGCACTTTTTCTGCATTGATAATAATCACATTATCACCACAATCAACGTGAGGTGTAAAATTTGGTTTGTATTTTCCTCTCAAAAGTTTTGCCACTTTCGAGCCCATACGTCCCAATACCAAATCGGTAGCATCCACAACTACCCATTCTTTCTGCACGGTTGCTTTATTGGCAGAAATGGTTTTATAACTTAACGTATCCACTTTAATAGAATTGTTTTTTTAATTAATAAAATGTCGTTTTCAACGGTTCAACCGCTGTTTTTGGATGAGGCTAATCGGCACAAAAACAGGATATATACACCTATTGCAACGAACTATTACACTGGGATAATAAACGGACTGCAAAAATACGGTTTTTCTTTGGAATACCAAACAGTTACAAATAAATATTTTCTAATATTCGAAATTAATAAAAAACGAGTATTTTTGTAACGCAACACAAAAACACTCAAGTTTTTGATTGAATAAAAAATAAATTCCTTAAATTTCCTGTACGAATACTTTTTTCAGCAGACGAAACTAACAACCTTCATTATAAAACTTAAAAATGAACCGATTAAGTCATGAATTTTTCGCACAAGATGCAGTTACAATGGCCGAAAAACTTCTCGGAAAAACACTTGTGCGCACATGGGACAACGGTTCGGAAAGCAGGTACACGATCACCGAAACCGAAGCATATTTTGGAGAAGAGGACGCCGCCTGCCACGCAAGCAAAGGCCGTACGCCGCGTACTGAAGTTATGTACGCGAAAGGCGGAGTTATATACGTTTATCTGATTTATGGCATGTATTGGATGCTTAATATTGTGAGTGGCTCCGAAAATCATCCTCAAGCGGTTTTAATACGGGGTTTAAACCAAATAACAGGATCGGGAAAAGTAGGGCGTGAACTTAAAATTGACAAATCTTTTTATGGCGAAAGCTTAGAATTTTCGCAGAGATTATGGATAGAAGATGCGCCTGAATTAGCGGATTTCTGCACCGATGTTCGTGTCGGCATCGATTATGCCGGCGATGAATGGAAAAACAAACCATGGAGGTTTATTGCCAGCAAAAAGTAAAAAACATCTACCATTAAATACATAAAAAAACGGAAAAGCACGTCAATACTTTTCCGTTTATATTTTTATTTACCATAGCATCAATTAATACTGTCAAGTCCTTCCAATTCCATTTTTGCATCTTGTATCGACTCTTGCTTATCCTGAATAAACTGCTGGTCTACAACAATTTTATCTTTAACAAAAACATCTTTAGCAATAATTGCCAGAAAAATTACAATTGAAAGAAAAAATAAGATTTTGGGCAAAACCTGAGATTTTTCTCTCTTTTTCGTCATTGCTAAAAGCGAAAAAACAACAGCTAATGCAACCGGAATCAACGCTATCGTTCCCATGGGCAAAAACGTCAAAACGAGTGCAATTAAAGAAAATATCGATGCTAAAACTATAAATACTTTTCTCATTTTTTGAATTAATTTAAACTCCTGTAGCTTTCAAAAGAGTGACTTGACCCACCCCTACAGGTATACTGAATTTTATCAAACAGGGTATGCGTTTACTATCGGCTGATATCCAGATAAGATTTTTATCAGCCCCTTTCAATTTGTTCGTCTTGGCCGAAATCGACAACTTGTAACATTCTTTTTTTCCTAAATTTCCTGCCGGGATTGTCTCTTTTCCTAATAACTTCACCCAAACAGGCAATTGCTTTTCATCAAAAATTATAACAAATGGTAGCGATTGACCATTCTTAATTTTTGATAAATCAATCATTCGTAACTTATAAACCATCGAAACCACATCGCTTGCACTTGCCGGGACATTTAATGTACGTTTAGTTTCAGCTCTTTTCATACGTGAAGCAACACTTGTTAACGAAGTTCCGGCAACTGTAAAGCTATATTTTTCAGTTTTAGTATAACCACCCTCCAGTACGTTTCTTTTATAAAGACTTGGCTTAAGCGTAATTGGCTCTACATAAGATTCATACAAATCACGTATTTTAAAAAACGAATCCCATTTATCAAAAGTAGATACCTCTATACTTAATCTGAGATATGATTTTTTACTTGTATTCATTGGCTCAGTACGCATAGTAACCTGTGCCAGATTGGTCATCATCCCGCCTAACTCATACGAACCTGAGAAAATTAATGTTTCGTTGGGTTTGATCTGCGAAACACCAACCTGAAAGATTGCTGATAAACAAAGCATTAAAAACACCTTTTTCATATACAAATCATTAATGCTTTAATACAAATAAATTATGCCTCACCACTTCCAAATGACATAGGTACAGGTGGAACAAATGAGTTTTCCTGAATTTTAATCTTACCGTACTGATTTTCATATTTGGTAATATTTTCCTGCAAAGCAAAAAGCAATCGTTTGGCATGTTCAGGAGTTAATATAATTCTTGATTTTACATTTGCCTTAGGTGTTCCGGGCATGATACGAATGAAATCGATAACAAACTCAGAGGTTGAATGAGAGATAATTGCGAGATTTGAATAAGTGCCCTCGGCAACTTCGGCCGAAAGTTCAATGTTTAATTGATTGTCTTGTTGTTCCATGTTTAGTATAATTTTTATAAACGCAAAGTTACAACTTTTATTCTATATGTTTAAAACGAATAGGCTAAGAGTTCCATATTTCTGTTAAGGATTTGCAAAGTTGTTCTAACAATAAGAAAGTTACCTCCTACAACATTGATCTGAATGTTACTAAATAATCAACATCTAATTACCATACCAGGGACTTTAATCATCTTTATTTGCGAAATTCAAAACTGATAATCCTGTTTATACTCATCTATATAATTCTTTAATGTCAATTGCAGATCGACCATCAATACTTTATTCAGATTTTGAAAATAAGTCAAACTTTTCAACCATTCAGTGCTGTTCTTCGAAACAATAGGAAATAACGAAATAACAGGCATTACGTCTTCAGATTCTAATGATTGAATATAGTATTTCATATCCGATATTTCATATTTGATCTTATTCTCTTTAATAGTTAATGTTAAAATATAATCAGTTTTAGTAGTCCCACTTCTCTTCGATTTATTTCCAAAAGAATTTGTTTCAGATTTATGAGGGATATTTGCAGAAGCAGTCGCAATCATCTTCCCCGCTTCTAAATTTGAATAAAACACCTGAAAATAAGAAAGGACAAACCATTGTTCGCATCTTTCAAAGATTATTTTTTTACTTAAACTGTCAATTTCAATAATATCAGAAAATTGGAGTTCACTTTTTGTAGTATCAATTTCTATGATCGGATATACATATTCTTTACTAAATTTATTCCATTTTTTAATCAATTCATTTTTAGTAAAATCATCCTTATTCGGAGATTGTATTATCGAATTTACATAATTTCTCTCTAATTCAATCGTTTGAGATGATAAGCTACAAAAGATTGTTTGAACGAAAATTAAAATACTAAAAAACAATATTCTATTCATGGTTTGAAATTTTTGAGTGAATATAATTAAATAAGGTCGTAAAGTTAAGTAAAAATATGAAATACTCATCAAAAAAGAATATAGCACATAAAAAAGCACTCAGAAGCACCCAAAACTTCAAAACGTCGCAGACTTTTGAACGTTTCTTTTTTCAAGAAATGAAGCTATAAATAAAAAAAAGTTTTAGTGTTTCGTTCCTCGACGACTAAAAGCTTTGCACTCAATCTTCAACGATTCAACAATTGAACGATTCAACAGTTCAACAATTCTCCAATTAGCTCTCAGCTAATCACAATAAAAAAAAAGCCCTCAGATAAATTAATATCTGAAGGCTTTAAAACGGCGGCTATCTACTCTCCCACCTTTCGGCAGTACCATCGACGTGGACAGGCTTAACTTCTCTGTTCGGAATGGGAAGAGGTGGAACCCTGTCGCTATAACCACCTGAATTCAATTAATAATTAATAATGTAGAATTAATAATTACTCTTCGTATAGGTTTTTATAAGACAATTGAAAGAAAAAAGAGAGAAAATATCGTAAAGAGTCATTGGGTTTGTCTTTTTCCTTATTTCCCTTGCGGAAAAAAAGGGACTTCAAAAAAGCTATCGGGCAATTAGTATTACTCGGCTCTATATTTCTATTGTACACCTGTAACCTATCAACGTCGTAGTCTTCGACGACCCTCAATGGAAATCTAATCTTGAAGATGGCTTCGTGCTTAGATGCTTTCAGCACTTATCCTAACCGAACGTGGCTACTGGGCAGTGCTCCTGGCGGAACAACCCATCGACCAGAGGTTCGTCCAACACGGTCCTCTCGTACTAGTGTCAGACCTTCTCAAATTTCCTGCGCCCACAACAGATAGGGACCGAACTGTCTCACGACGTTCTGAACCCAGCTCGCGTGCCACTTTAATGGGCGAACAGCCCAACCCTTGGGACCTTCTCCAGCCCCAGGATGTGACGAGCCGACATCGAGGTGCCAAACCATTCCGTCGATATGAGCTCTTGGGAATGATCAGCCTGTTATCCCCGGAGTACCTTTTATCCTTTGAGCGATGGCCCTTCCATACGGAACCACCGGATCACTATGCCCTAGTTTCCTACCTGATCGACTTGTCGGTCTCTCAGTCAAGCGCGCTTATACCATTATACTCTACGCATGGTTACCAATCATGCTGAGCGCACCTTTGGAAGCCTCCGTTACTCTTTTGGAGGCGACCACCCCAGTCAAACTACCCACCATACAGTGTCTTCCCTATAAGGGAATTAGAACTCAAATAATTAAAGGGCCGTATTTCAAGGGTGATTCCACAAATACTAGCGTACCTGCTTCACAATCTCCGGCCTATCCTACACATCAATTACCCAAATTCAATGTAAAGTTGCAGTAAAGGTTCACGGGGTCTTTCCGTCCCGTTGCGGGTAATCGGCATCTTCACCGATACTACAATTTCACCGAGCTCACAGCTGAGACAGTGCCCAGATCGTTACACCATTCGTGCAGGTCGGAACTTACCCGACAAGGAATTTCGCTACCTTAGGACCGTTATAGTTACGGCCGCCGTTTACTGGGGCTTCAATTCAATGCGTCGGTTACCCTAACATCTCCTCTTAACCTTCCAGCACCGGGCAGGTGTCAGGCCATATACTTCATCTTTCGATTTTGCATAGCCCTATGTTTTTGTTAAACAGTCGCCTGGGCCATTTCTCTGCGGCTTCTCATTCAACATGAGGAAGCGCCCCTTCTCCCGAAGTTACGGGGCTATTTTGCCTAGTTCCTTAGCTGTGAATCACTCGAGCGCCTTAGTACGCTATACTTGACCACGTGTGTCCGTTTGTGGTACGGGTACTTATAAGATTAACGTTTAGCGGATTTTCTTGGCAGTCTGATTACATCCATATCCGATTGTACAAGTACTCTCGGTACTATCAGGTTCGACTCAGGGAGCGGATTTGCCTACCCCCCTCAATATCTACACCCTTTAACCAACTATTCCGTCAGTTGGCAGGACTTTCACTTCTGCGTCCCCACTTCACTCTTATAAGTAGTACTGGAATATTAACCAGTTCTTCCATCGGCTTCGCCTGTCGGCTATACCTTAGGCCCCGACTAACCCTGATCCGATTAGCGTTGATCAGGAATCCTTAGTCTTCCGGCGGGGGGGTTTCTCGCCCCCCTTATCGTTACTTATACCTACATTTGCTTTTCTATCCGCTCCAGAGTAAGTTGTCCTTACGCCTTCAACGCTGAATAGAATGCTCCCCTACCAATCATACATAATATGATTCCATAGCTTCGGTAATATGCTTATGCCCGATTATTATCCACGCCAAACCGCTCGACTAGTGAGCTGTTACGCACTCTTTAAATGAATGGCTGCTTCCAAGCCAACATCCTAGCTGTCGCTGCAGTTCGACTTCGTTAATTCAACTTAGCATATATTTGGGGACCTTAGCTGATGGTCTGGATTCTTTTCCTCTCGGACGCGGACCTTAGCACCCGCGCCCTCACTGCTGCAAAACATTTATATGCATTCGGAGTTTATCAGGACTTGATAGGCGGTGAAGCCCTCGCATCCAATCAGTCGCTCTACCTCATATAAACTATTGCAACGCTGCACCTAAATGCATTTCGGGGAGTACGAGCTATCTCCAAGTTTGATTAGCCTTTCACCCCTACCCTCAAGTCATCCGAACACTTTTCAACGTATACCGGTTCAGTCCTCCAGTTGGTGTTACCCAACCTTCAACTTGCTCAAGGGTAGATCACTTGGTTTCGCGTCTACTCCCACTGACTATGGCGCCCTGTTAAGACTCGCTTTCGCTTCGGCTGCGCACCTGAAGTGCTTAACCTTGCCAGTGAAAGTAACTCGTAGGTTCATTATGCAAAAGGCACGCCGTCACCACACGAAGTGGCTCCGACCGCTTGTAAGCGAACGGGTTCAGGGTCTATTTCACTCTTCTATTCGAAGTACTTTTCACCTTTCCCTCACGGTACTGGTTCACTATCGGTCTCTGGGGAGTATTTAGCCTTAGCGGATGGTCCCGCCGAATTCATACAGGATTTCTCGTGTCCCGCACTACTCAGGATACTGCTATCAAATTAAATTCTTACCTGTACGGGATTATCACCCTCTATGATCACTTTTTCCAAAATGTTCCAGTTCTTTTTTAATTCAAATATCGCAGTCCTATAACCCCAATAATGCATTGCTACATCATTGGTTTGGGCTACTCCGCGTTCGCTCGCCACTACTTGCGGAATCACTTTTGTTTTCTTCTCCTAAGGGTACTTAGATGTTTCAGTTCCCCTCGTTTGCCTCCTATATAATAGGATAACATAGCTTCACTATGTTGGGTTGCCCCATTCGGAAATCTCGGGATCATAGGTTATTTGCACCACCCCCGAGCTTATCGCAGCTTATCACGTCCTTCATCGCCTCCCAGAGCCTAGGCATCCACCGTTCGCTCTTATTTGCTTTTTTTATTCTTTTGTTTGCTCGTACTTGAGTCCGATATGTTGCCATATCTTATTTCAAATACTCAATATCTTATCTCTAATTATCAATTATTAATTGTCAATTATCAATTAAAATATTGCTTTACTACTTTTTCTCTCTTTCTTTCAATATATCAAAGATCTTCTTTATTTACTATTTATTCATTTACTATTTACTATTTCATTTCACAATGACAAGGCAAACATGAACAAATCCTCAATAATGTGTTGATTGTTAGTGGTTCATTACTAATAATCTTTTCTGTTTTTTTCTTATTCTCAAAAAAAAACAACCCGCTGGTCGATTTCTTGTGGAGAATATCGGGCTCGAACCGATGACCCCCTGCGTGCAAGGCAGGTGCTCTAAGCCAACTGAGCTAATCCCCCGGTTTTTAGTTCATAATTGACAGTTGATAGTTGACAATTATGTTCTTTCTTTTTGACTCGGGTAGTAGGATTGACTCTTTAACTGTCAATTGTCAACTCTCCATTGTCAACTTCTTTTGTAGTCCCAGGCAGAGTTGAACTGCCGACCTCTACATTATCAGTGTAGCGCTCTAACCAACTGAGCTATAGGACTGGCTTTCATTTCTCGCCTCTTGTATGGGCTCTGTATTCAGTGGATAGTGAATAGTTTAATGTGGATAGTTAAGAGAACCTAACTGTCAACTGACAACTTTCAACTGTCAACTGTATTTATATCATAAACAACATAATGTAGTACTCGGAATGTTAATCCCTTGTATATACCACTTTTCTACTTAAATCGGTTTATAATTTGTCATTGTCAATTATTAATTGTCAATTGTCAATTATTCAAGATAACATCACTCCAGAAAGGAGGTGTTCCAGCCGCACCTTCCGGTACGGCTACCTTGTTACGACTTAGCCCCAGTTACCAATTTTACCCTAGGACGCTCCTTGCGGTTACGTACTTCAGGTCCCCTCGGCTTCCATGGCTTGACGGGCGGTGTGTACAAGGCCCGGGAACGTATTCACCGCGCCATGGCTGATGCGCGATTACTAGCGAATCCAGCTTCACGAAGTCGAGTTGCAGACTTCGATCCGAACTGAGAGAGGCTTTAAGAGATTAGCATCTTGTCACCAAGTAGCAACCCTCTGTACCCCCCATTGTAACACGTGTGTCGCCCCGGACGTAAGGGCCGTGCTGATTTGACGTCATCCCCACCTTCCTCACACCTTACGGTGGCAGTCTCACTAGAGTCCTCAGCTTAACCTGTTAGTAACTAATGATAGGGGTTGCGCTCGTTATGGCACTTAAGCCGACACCTCACGGCACGAGCTGACGACAACCATGCAGCACCTACACAGACGCCATTGCTGGAAAATCGGTTTCCCGATCGGTCGTCTGCATTTCAAGCCCGGGTAAGGTTCCTCGCGTATCATCGAATTAAACCACATGTTCCTCCGCTTGTGCGGGCCCCCGTCAATTCCTTTGAGTTTCATTCTTGCGAACGTACTCCCCAGGTGGAATACTTAACGCTTTCGCTTTGCCACATACAGTATATCGCATACAGCTAGTATTCATCGTTTACTGCGTGGACTACCAGGGTATCTAATCCTGTTTGATCCCCACGCTTTCGTGCCTCAGCGTCAGTTGTATCCCAGTAAGCTGCCTTCGCAATTGGTGTTCTGTGTTATATCTAAGCATTTCACCGCTACACAACACATTCCGCCTACCTTATTTACACTCAAGACCCGCAGTTTCAATGGCAATTTTACAGTTGAGCTGCAAACTTTCACCACTGACTAACGGGTCCGCCTACGCACCCTTTAAACCCAATAAATCCGGATAACGCTTGGATCCTCCGTATTACCGCGGCTGCTGGCACGGAGTTAGCCGATCCTTATTCGTAAAGTACATACAATAAGTTACACGTAACTCTTTTTATTCCCTTACAAAAGAAGTTTACAATCCATAGAACCTTCTTCCTTCACGCGACTTGGCTGGTTCAGGCTCTCGCCCATTGACCAATATTCCTCACTGCTGCCTCCCGTAGGAGTCTGGTCCGTGTCTCAGTACCAGTGTGGGGGACCTTCCTCTCAGAACCCCTAATGATCGTTGACTTGGTAGGCCGTTACCCTACCAACTATCTAATCATACGCATGCCCATCTGTAAGCCATAAATGTTTAAACACAAAGCCATGCAGCTTCGTGGTATTATGCGGTATTAGTCCGAATTTCTCCGGGTTATTCCCCTCTTACAGGTAGGTTGCATACGTGTTACTCACCCGTGCGCCGGTCGCCACCAAAGTATTGCTACCTTTATGCTGCCCCTCGACTTGCATGTGTTAGGCCTGTCGCTAGCGTTCATCCTGAGCCAGGATCAAACTCTTCGTTGTATCTTTTTTTTTATATTTGCTCGGATGCTATCTATTCCTAAATTTATTGTAGAAAATTGACGTGGTATAAAAAATTTGATATTCTCATATCGAATTCCCTTTTTAAAAGAAATTTCCCTTCCTTATACTACATTATTTCGTTGTTCATGTATTCTCAAAGATCGTTGCTTTTTAATTCATAATTAGGAATTCATAATTCATAATTAGTTGTCTTCACTTCACAGTGACTTCTTAAAAAGACTTCTTGTGTCATTATTGAATAGCTCCCTATTCAGTAACTTTTTTTGCCCATTGCTTTGCTTTCGTAAAACTTGTGATTCAAATGGGCTGCAAAGGTAATGCTTATTTTTAAACTACCAAACTTTTTGAAAAAATAATTTCGTTTCGTTTGTTTCATTTATTTAAAACTCCTGAGCTTATTTGGCGGATTAAATTGCTTTTAAACAATTGGTTAATCTAAACCTTTTCACTCGATAGCTTCTCTCTCAAAGCGGCTGCAAAGGTAATGCTTATTTTTAAACTGACAAATGTTTTCGGAAAATAATTCCTTTTATTTCTTCACCCCTTTTCAACTCTTCTAAACCGTGCTCCTCTCTCAAAGCGGCTGCAAAAGTAGTGACTTTTTTATTTATTACAAAGGGTTTGAGAAAATAAATTCAAAATAAATTGTAACATTTTTTTAATATGCTGAATAAAAGTACTTTTTGACGCAAAAAAAAAAACAAGCAAATCAGACTATCAAAAACAGACCATTTTACCATGAAAAAACAAGCTGTACTTATACAATTCGTTTTTCATGAACATACAGAACTGTATATGTTGCGTTTAATGCAAAATTTAGTTAGAATGTTTATAATAATGGGCGAACTTGAAAAAGTTATTCATAAATTTACTACTTGCCCCCCAGAAGTATGTACACAGCACCTACCGAACACACAAAAGCTCTTATATTCGTTACAATAAAATACAGCATAATATAAAACAAAGTTGATTATAACAAACTAATAAGCTGTGAATTCTGATTTGAATTATAAAATATTATAAATTGAATGGTTTTTACGGACAGCTTGATTAGCATAACTTTAATTATTTTATCTTTGCAGGCCATAGAGAAAAATATGATAGAAATTATTATTAAGGGTATTATTATTGGATTATTTGTTTCCATCCCACTGGGTCCAATTGGTATGTTGTGCATACAAAGGACGCTCAACAGAGGTCGTAAATATGGAATAGCTACCGGGCTGGGCGCTACTACATCGGATTTAATTTACACAATGATTACTTTATTCTTTTTGAGTTTTGTAATTGATCTTATTGAGCAGCAAAGATTTATAATTGAATTGGGAGGTAGTTTAATTTTAATTGTATTTGGTGCTTTTATATATAATAGTAATCCATCGACTCAACCCAAGCCAAACGAGCCAGTGAAACACAGTATTTTCGGTGACTATATTTCGTCATTCGGACTTACATTTTCGAATCCACTGGTGCTTTTTGTATTGATGGCTCTTTTTGCTCGCTTTGACTTTATCAGCAACGAAACTACATTATTTTTATCGATAACAGGTATTATTTCAATATTGATAGGTGCATTTTTATGGTGGGGCACGCTTACCTTTTTGGTGAGTAAATTTAGGAATAAACTAAATATGAGAGGATTAAAGATTTTAAACCGACTCACTGGCATTGTTATCATACTCATTGGTTGTGTTGGTATTCTTTTCGGATTATTGAAATAAAAAAAACCAATCCGCAAAGGACTGGTTTCTTATTTGTTAGAGCAAAATTGTATAGCTCCGATCGTTTAAATGATCTTTAAAAAACTTTTGTTATCTCTTCTTTTGTCATTTTAGCCCTGATCCAGATACAACTAAATTCGCTTTTATCTTTGGTAACAACGAGCATATCGGCATTATCGGCACCTACAATACGATAGAAAATGTTTACACGTTCACCTTTGTCGCGTACCTCGACGGCAGTTTCAAAATTTGCTCCTTCGATGATCTGATACAATTCCTTTACAACCGCTTTGGCAAAGGGAGAATCGGCATTTTCGTCGAGCGTAAGGATTTTAAGCCCTTGCATTTTACCGACCATATTCTTTTCGTCTTTGGCCAATCCGCCAAAAACAGATGCCATATTCATCATTCCTTTGTTTACCGACACATATTGAAAACGTTCATCGTCGCCATATTTATCGTAAAACTTTTGGAGCGTTTGGGCCTGAGTTGCTGCTGTAACCAATAACAGCGTAACAACAATTGTAATTATCTTCTTCATGCTTGTATATTATTTAATATTAAAGGGTAAATTGGCAAGTTCATCTTTGTTGGCATCCTGCTGAATTTTATCAACAAATTTTTTAGGAAGCTTTCCGTTTAACCATATAAGGCTTATTTCGCCGGCATCTTTCACCGCTATAAGCAAATCGGTATAATTATCGCCGGCCATTTTTGTATATATATTGACTCTTTCGCCCTTATCGCGTACTTCAACAAGGCTTTCAAAACTTCCTGAATTTACTACTTTATCAAGATCTCTCATTACATCATTGGCAAAATCCCGGTCTTGAACATCATTTGTTGTCAGTACCCGTATTTTCCGCAAGTTCGAGATCAGTTCACGCTCATTAGCATCCATATCGTTTGAAATCAGCGCGAGGTTAAACAGGAATTTACCGACTGATACACTTTCGAACCGACTATCGTTATCATATTTCTCGAAAAAGCGTTGAAGTGATTGTGCATTTGCACTGGTCAACAACATAAGAATAGTTGCCACTGTGACCATAATTATTTTTTTCATTGTAAAAACTATTTATTGTTTAAAATTAAGTTTGTTTCTCATTTGGTCGAAACCGTATCTGATATCTGATATTTTATCAACAGGCTCGAGATTTTTTTTCACTATACGAATGCTGTTCAGGGGCTGCATATTCTTGCTTAACATTTTGTTCACTTTGTTTATTTTACTAACAGCCAATTGTTGAGCATATTCGGCATCGTTTATTCTTTTCCCGTTCACTATTGCATAGTCGGTAGTTGCCGAATTGTTTCCAAAAAGCCAGACAGCCAGCACCAGAGAGGCTGCAATTCCAGTCAGTGAGATTGATTTCAGCCAAAAATTTGATACTTTATGCGTTTTAATTTTCAAATCGGCCGGACGGTCTGAGTGATATGATATTTCGCTTTCACTTTCAAATACAACGAATAATGGTCGGTACATTTCATGCTCCGGATCAACGTTGCTGCTTTTAAAGTAGATTTTTAGTTGGTTTTCTTCCTGCAAAGAAGTTTGTCCATTGAAATATCGTTCTAAAAGTTCGTTCATGTTCTCCATACTTTTTCCTCCACTCGTTTATGTTCGTTCAAAATTAGTTCTCTTATTTTTTGTCGGGCACGCGATAAATTAACGGTGACTGCATTTGCATTTATATTTGTGATATATGCTATTTCGCTTATTTCCAGTCCTTCCACATCGCGCATTTTTATGACAGTACGCTGTAACTCGGGCAATCTGTCGATCAAAATAATGATTCGGGTAGCCATATCGACACTTTCAACTGCTTGATGAGGATTAAGTCCTTCGTACATTATTTCCGTAGAGATTTCGGTTTCTTCTTTGTTTTGGCGAATTGCATCGAGGCACAAGTTACGCATCGAACGCATGGCAAATCCCGGAAGGTTCTCAACTTCGTCGAGCTGACTTCGTTTTTCCCACAATTTCAGATTCAAATCCTGAACAGCATCCTGCGCAGCATCGTTATTTTGCAAAATTGATTTTGCAAGGCGGAAAAGTTGATCCCTTAACGATATGATTTGTTTGTTGAATTGTGGTGCATCCATTTGCAAAGAAATATCTGTTGGCCGTTTCTCTTTTGTTTATTAATTCGATCCTTTACTTTATTGACGAAAAAAAAACGAACATCTTACATCAGAAGTTCGTTTTTTTTGTCAAAACACATCCTCGAAGAATTAGTGATTGTTTATCAGACGTTTGACAACTCTTAATTTGTGAGTGTATTCTCCGGTTTGAGATGAAATTATTCCATTGCTATCGATATTTTCGATTTTCACCCAGCCCGAAGCGTGAATTATTTGCGTAGCATCGAGCAAAATGCCCACATGCGTTATATTTCCGGCTTCATTATCGAAAAATGCCAAATCGCCTTGCTGCGCTTCGCCAAGGAAGTTAACCAAATCACCTTTTTCTACCTGTTGCGAGGCATCGCGGGGCAATTGGAGACCGCAAATGGAAAATACAACCTGAACAAGTCCCGAACAATCGATGCCCAACAAACTCTTTCCACCCCAAAGATACGGGGCATTCAAATACTTATTTGCAATTTTAAGTATTGTGGCACCGTTGATTTTATCAGGAAATATTTGCAGGGCAGGATCGAAAGTCATTTCCACATCGTTGTGGCTCTTTACTTTATTAGAAAAAGAATACAAGCGGCTTCCGCCGGGTAAGTACATTTTTTCGGACCTGTTGTTATTTTTACATTCCACCAAAGGATAATAGAGTGTCTGAACTTTCTTCTCGGAAATGGACATATACTCTGCTTCGGTGAGCAGTTTGAGCATTTTTTTATCTACCCAACCTCTGTACTGATCGGCTGTGTTTTCGATAAACAACCAACGATCGGCCGACTCAAGGATCGTAACCGTTTCGCCATAAAGCAACTGCGAAATCATTTCGCTGCGTTCGCTGTCGGCAGCCCGCATCGGAACTAAAGGAAGAAAATTAATTGCATACATATGAGTATTTATTAATTGGGTGGAAAAAATGATTGGATATTATGATACAAAATTAATGAAAGTTCGGACAGATAGTCGAAGTTCAGCTTTTTTTTTGTAATTTTCGGCACTTTTTCGTAACACCCATTTATACACATTACTCAGTATGAAGTTGAAAATCAATCATAACGTTCTACAAAACATCACAAGGTTTGGTCTTTTTTTATGTGTGATCGCCATTATAGTTCAGTTATACCCACGCGAAAACAAATTCAAATACCAGTTTGAAATTGGCAAACCGTGGTCGTATGAACTAATTACTGCTTCGTTTGATTTTCCGATTTATAAAAACGAAAAGGAAATAACAGCGGAGAAAGATGAACTTTTGAAATCGTACACTCCGTATTACCAATTGGACACTACTCAGGCTATGATTCAATTCAAAAAACTGACCGACGATTACGCCAAAGCGAACGGAACAACGCTGATGTTTCAGGATTTTATTTTCAAAAAATTAAAAAACATATATACAAGAGGAATTATTTCATCCGAAAAATTAATTGAATTGACCGAAGGAGGAAAACAAAGTATCAACTGTATAATGCCTAACCGGGTAACAAAAAAAATAGCTGTTTCGGATGTTTTAACGCCTAAAAGTGCCTATGAAGAATTATTGCTCGGAGCGCCTGAAGTGTTGAAATCGTACAATCTGAATGTATATTTGGTGGACAACTTAAAATACGACAGCGTTACATCCGAACTTAACAAAAAGGACCTTCTGAAAAATCTGTCCCTTACATCGGGAATGATTCAAACGGGCGAAAGAATTATAGACAGAGGCGAAATAGTAACTCCCGAGTTATTCGTTGTGTTGAAATCGCTCAAAATTGAGAATGATAAACGCAAATCGTCCGTTCAGCAATCTACTTTGGTTTTGATGGGCGAAATTGTGATTATCACTATACTTATTGTATTGTTTTTTCTTTATCTCTATCTTTTCCGCCCGAGAATTTTCAATAATTTCGGCAATTTATTTTTTATCAGCTTAGTCATTTTAATGATGGTTGGGCTCACCACGCTATCGCTTAGCTACTCAAATCTGAGTTATTATATGGTTCCTTTTGCGCTGCTCCCTATTATTATCCGTGTATTTTTCGATTCACGAACGGCGCTTTTTGCCCATATCATCACCATGCTCATTATTTCGTTCATGGTAGATAATCCGTTTCAATTTATTGTATTGCAGATTGCTGTGGGGATGGCTGCCGTATCGAGTCTGAAAGATATGACACAACGCTCGCAACTTGCACAAACAGCATTGTATATTTTCCTAACCTACATTGCTATTTTCCTTGCCTCGGAACTTGTGAGCGAAGGTGAATTACAGCGCATAAATTTACAACCTGTTTTGTATTTTGCCATCAGCAGCGGTTTTTTACTATTTGCTTATATTCTCATTTATATTTTCGAAAAGATATTCGGTTTAATTTCGGCAGTAACGCTTGTGGAACTTACCAATGTAAACAGCGACCTGATGATGAAATTTGCTGAAACTGCCCCCGGAACTTTCCAGCACACCTTACAAGTATCGAACCTGGCTACCGAGGCTGCCAAAAAAATTGGCGCCAACAGCTTGTTGGTTCGTACTGGTGCCTTGTACCACGACATTGGGAAAATGAAACACCCTGAATATTTTATCGAAAATCAGATGGGAGGGAAAAACCCTCTTTCGGAGATGGATTTCGAAACGGCATCGAGAATTGTGATAGGTCACGTAACCGATGGGGTAGAAATAGCTAAAAAAAGTCATCTCCCCGAACAGATTATCAATTTCATCACCACACATCACGGACATGGAAAAACAAAGTACTTCTACAATTCATTTATCAATGCCAACCCCGATAAAATGCCTAACGAAGAAGCTTATACCTATCCGGGACCATTGCCCAACAGCAAAGAAACAGCGATATTGATGATGGCCGATGCCGTGGAAGCCCGCTCGCGAAGCCTCAGCATCTACACCGAAGAAAGTATAAATGTGGCTGTTGAACAAATGATTGACTCACAAATAGCCGACGGACAATTCAAAGATGCACCTATAAGTTTCAGAGACGTGGAAACTGTAAAGTCGGTATTCAAAGAAAAAATCAAAAACATATACCATACAAGAATTGTGTATCCTGATATAAAAAAGTAAAACCAACGAAAGATTGAGGGATTGATTTAAAATTCAAAAAAACAAAAAAAAGACGATCAGAATTCTGTGAT
Source organism: uncultured Paludibacter sp. (assembly GCA_963678465.1). Taxonomy (GTDB): domain Bacteria; phylum Bacteroidota; class Bacteroidia; order Bacteroidales; family Paludibacteraceae; genus Paludibacter. The sequence goes on along the minus strand of OY782858.1, from coordinate 293,543 downwards.
CGTCTTTTTTTTATTCATTATCGGCTCCGATCGAGGCGTCGTCGGCTCCTAAGGAGGCGTTGTCGGCTCCGATCGAGGTGTCGTCGGCTCCTGAGGAGTAGTTGTCGGCTCCAACCGAGGCGAATTTATTATTTTATAGTGACGTTCGACCCCATGTTTTCGGAACGATTAATGTTCTTCGGGCTTCCGGTACATTCAATCCTACTGGCACCACTGGCATCGGCATCAACTGTTTCGCTCGCAAAAACCCTTGCATTGCTGGCTCCGCTGGCTTCTACAGTTACTTTAGTGCTTATAAGCTGATCGGCATCAATTTTACTGGCACCACTGGCTTCTACATCTACTGATCCGGCTTTGCCATCAATGTCGGCATACGAAGCCCCATTCACTTCGGCATCCAGATGTCCTGCTACATCTACTATCATATGCGCCTGACTTGCGCCCGTCAGTTCGAGCGAAAGTTTCGACGTTTTAAGTTCATTTAAAACCTTTATGTGCGAAGCACCGTTGGCACGAAGTGCAAAAACAGAATCGTTGGCAACAAACACTTTTACCCTTCGGTTAAGGAATACTTTATTTGTATAAATACTCAGTTTTCCATCCCTTACTTCTGTTTTGATATAAGGTAATAATTGTTCGGAAGCCGAAATTGTGAATTTCTTTACCGAATCCTGCTGCAATTCAAGTTCAATATTTCCCGATATCTCGATGCTATTGAAGGCATCCACCGTACGATTTTCGTCTTTCAACGGTAAGTTTTCATCATTTTCCCAGCTGAATACCCACGGTCTGTCGAAACCAGTGTTGCTCCAACGAATCAACGAACGGGCACCTACACTGTAAAGCATAAATATACCGGCAATCCAGAGGATAAACACCACCCACGAGGTAGTTCTTGATGTTTCGTGCCTACCGGATATGATACGCAATGCCCAGTAAATAAGCATGAAGATAGGACAACCAACCACCAAAAGCAAGGAAATAACAAGCAATACCGCTTTGTCGGGCGTCATCAGGCTGAAATCAGTTATAAATTCGGGCGAACAGCCGTTCAGCATACTTGGTTCGAAAATAAAGAACAGCAACAAAAGAAGCAATACCCCGACTATTATCATTCCCACAACTCCAAAAATGGCACCGAAGAACCCAACAATCACCTTCAAAATCACTTTCAGCACATCGCCGAGTTTGTCGCCAAAACTATTGGCCGACTGTTTGAACTTGTCACTCTCGACATAGTTTTTTACATTATTGATTTCGGTCTTAATACTTTCAACCGTCACATCCTCGCCCTGCATTTCGAGCCTTTGCGATACGGTGACAGCTTTAGGGGCAATAATCCATATCAGAATGTAAATCGGAATCATATAACCCGCACTTATGAGTGCCAAAATCACAAGAACAATACGCACCCAAGTAACATCGATAGTGAAATAAGCAGCTATTCCGGCACCCACACCACCCAAAACAGCATTTTCGGAATCGCGAAAGAAACGACGAGCCCGTTTTTTTTCGGATTTTGAATAAGATGCATCAGTTTCGTTCTCATCCTCATCGGCATACTGGCTGGGCTTACCCAATACCTTAATTATTTCTTCAACATCTTCTATATTGACAACGTTTTTATTTCGTTGAAGGCGTTCCGTAAAAAGCTCAGCCACACGAGCCTCGATATCGTTCATTACTTCTTTTTTTTCATCCTCCGATAAATGACGCGCCACATCGGCCAGGTAGGTCTGAAGCATTTCGTAAGCATCATCGTCGATATGAAAAACAATGTTATTTAAATTAACCGTTAATGTTTTTTTCATTGTTGTAAGCAATTAAATGTTTATGTTTGAGCAACTATATGATTGGTGCAGGTTCGTTTTTTTTTCGTAAAAAACTTTAAACCTTTCTCCTGTCATCAATTATTTCAAACCTTGATAAAAAAATAACTTTACTTTTTAATTTGTGTAACCACTTGATTAATTTCGTCCCATGCCAATTCGAGTTCTTCGAGAAAACTCAACCCTTTTTCGGTCATTTCGTAGTACTTACGTGGTGGTCCCTGCAGCGATTCTTCCCAACGGTAATCCAACAATTCGCCGTTTTTTAGCCGCGTCAACAAAGGATACAAAGTTCCTTCCACCACAATCAGCTTCGCTTGCTTGAGCTCCGAAATAATATCCGAAGCATAAGCTGGTTTTTTTCTCAGAATAAGCAAAATGCAATATTCGAGGTAACCCTTGCGCATTTGAGATTTGATGTTGTCTGCGTTCATTTTTATTGTTTCTATTAAAAAAAGATGATTAAAGGAATCCGACTTTTCGTTTCCCTGTGAAGGCTTTTATTTCATCAGTTCCAGTATCTTCAAGCGGAATACATATTCGTATTTCGACTGAATGACCTGCGACTGAGCCTGCGACAAATTATTTTTGGCCTGATACAGCTCGTAAACTGTTGCTCTGCCGCCTTCGTATTTCTGATTGGCAAACCGATAAGCCTCTATGCTTGCCACTTCTGATTTTTTGGCCGAGCTCCATTTGGCATTGGCTGCTACTGCATTGTAATATGCTTGTTGCACGGTTTTTTGTAATTCAAGTTTTGTATTTTCCACATTTAGTTGGTTACTTTTAACATCGATTTGTGCCGAGCGAACCTGATTTTTTACCTGAAATTTATTAAAAATAGGCACCGAAAGTCTGAGTCCGACACTTGTACTCAGGGGTGTTGGCGAGGCATTGTAAAACGATTTTCCAACATCGGCACCAAGATCAAGCGTAGGGTAATAACCCGATTTAGCGATCAGGATATTTTTTTCGCTGCTTTTAAGTTGGTATTCGGCACTTTTTATTTCGGCTCTGTTTTTAAGGGCGCTTTCAAAAACCGATTCAGCACTTAAGAGTTGCAGTTCGTTTTCCATTAAATCGGTTGGAATTGTAATCTCCAATTTTTCAAAATCAGGTAATTCGAGAATTTGAGCCAAATCGAGCAGCGACAATTTCAATGTGTTTTCAGATTGAATGCGGTTCAATTCTTCTTTTGCTTGTTGTGCATAAAGTTCGAGCAATTCACCTTCGGCTAATTTTCCGGCATCGACAAGCGATTTTTGTTGCTCAATACGATTTTCGGTAAGCCTAATTTGATCATTGGCAATTTGCAGCAACTCTTTGTTGAGCAAAACCTGCAAAAAAGCCGTTGAAACACTGAGAGCTATATCCTGACGGATTTTCATCACATCGGCTTCCGACTTTTTAAGTTCGGCCATGCGTGCATCAATCTGGTGCTTCATTTTTAGTCCGTCGAAAAGGTTGAGTCCGCTCGAAATTCCAATATTGGAGTTGTTCGAATTGCCATCCAGAGTTCTACCATCGGTTACTGTCGAGCGACCAAAACTCCAGGTTTGACTGACTGACGCATTTACACTCGGTAGCAGATTATTACGTGCTTGCTGCCAGGCAATTTCGTTCGATTGCCGTATCAATTCGCGTTGTTTTATGTTGCGGTTATTGGCTAAAGCAGTGTCCACACATTGCTGCAATGTCCAGGGTTGCTGTTGGGCGCTGACAAACAATGTAGCCAGAAATGCGCCTATAATGATCAAAGTTTTTCTCATACTAAAAATTCGTTTTTTTTCAGATTATAATCAGCACTCACACTTACCCGAGCTACTGATTGAGTAATAACAATTTAACAGTCAGTTGATTTAAGATTAAATCAGACAGTAAAACAGAAATTCAATTTTTTGTTTCAACTATATTTATTCAGCTTTTGGAGCTTCAGGCTTTTTTTCCAGAATTTCGGCACCTCTGATTTTGTCTTTAGCTTTCAAGCCGCTTTTCACTTCTATCTTTATACCATCCGACATACCAATCTTGATCTGTTTTTTATCAAATATTTTGGGGTCTTTTGCATTTTGAACATACACAAATGCTGAGTCGTTGCTGAATTCAACGCTACTTTCGGGTACTGTAAGCACTTTTTCTACCTTGTTCAATACAATTTCGGCATTGGCGCTGTAACCGGCACGTATAAACACATTCGATGGTACTTTTACCGCCGCTTTCATTTCGAACATAATAGCTCCGCTTTCTTCTACGCCTTTAGGCGAAATATATTCGAGCGTGGCATTCAGTTTAATATCCTGTAAAGCTCCTATAGTAATGTCCATAGGCATTCCGGCAGTGATGCGGCCCACTTCGGTTTCGTCAAGTTTACCCACAAAAAGCATGTCGTTCATATTGGCAACCGAAGCAATGGTAGTTCCATCATTGAAATTATTCGATTGAATCACTGAATTACCCACTTTTACCGGAACATCCAGGATAGTACCATTGATGGTGGAGCGCACAAGTGTATTGGTAACCTGCGATTTATCATTCGAAATACCATCCCTTATCAAACTCAGATTATCTTTCGCGGCTTTAAGTTCTTCTTTTCCATTGAAATACTGCAATTCCGATTTTTCAAATTCTTCCTTCGAAATCACCTTTTCGGCATAGAGTTTTTGGTCGCGTTCGTAGTTTCGTTTGGTTTGATCAAACGAAATCTGTGCTAACTGTACTCGCGATTCGGCTGAATTAAGACTAACCATATCAGGAATTACTTTGATTTTGGCAATAATATCGCCGGCTTTTACCACATCGCCTGCTTCTTTATAGATTTCGGCGATAATACCAGACATTTGAGGTTTAATAAGAATCTCGTTGCGGGGTTCTACCTTTCCGGTGGCTACGGTACGTTTTTCGATGTTGCCAATAGTGACAGCCTCAACATTGTAATTTTTTTCAACGGGACGAGATTTATTCCATAAAAAATAAAACGTTCCAAATACTGCAAGTGCCAAAATGATCAGCATTAAAATTTTAAAAAACTTTTTCATACGAATTTCTGAGTTAATTATTTCGATTTTTATATTTTATATATCAAGAGAGAATAAGGCAAAAAAGCTTCTACTCTTCCCTTATAGCCTCAATAGGTTTAATACTCATGGCTCTGTTTGCAGGTAAAAAACCGGCCAGCACGCCTATAACAAGTAAAATAAAAAGAGAAGCAATGGCTACTGTAAAACTGATTTGCGGATCTTTGAAAAACTGATCGCCCTGACTTAATGCAACGCCAACTATCTGCAACAAGCCTACCCCCAACATAATACCTCCAACGCCGGCAATCAAAGTCAGCACAACACTTTCGCTTAAAATTTGAGTAATGATATTGCGTGGAGTTGCACCCAACGCCCTGCGAATTCCTATTTCTTTGGTTCGTTCGCGTACTGTCACTAACATAATATTGCTCACTCCAATACCTCCGGCCATCAATGTACCTAAGCCCACAATCCAAATCAGACTTGCAATTCCGATACCCAGGTACAGAAACATAGTGAACTGATCTTCTATATTCATGCCACCTACGGCAGTTTTATCGGTTGGAGATATGTTATGACTTGCTTTCAATACTTCTTTAATTCGGTCCTCTACCACTTTTACCTTGATACCGGGCTGGGCAGTAGCAGCAATAAAATGAACTATATTTCCCTGATTAAATGCCTGTTGCATTGTAGTAAAAGGGAGTACAACCGTTTCTTTAGGATCGCCGCCAATATTTACATTCGAAGTGTGTCGAGCCACACCTATCACCTGAAAATAAATACCATTTACCTGAATATTCTTGCCGAGAGCATCTTCGTTATTAGGGAAAAGCACTTCGTACACACGCTCACCTATCACACATACTTTCCGCTTTTCGGCAATATCAATATCATTGATATACCGACCTGCCATCATAATACTTTCGTCAATTGAATTATACGATGGATAGTTACCTTTCATTCTGAAAGATCCGGCTTTATCGTTTCGGGTTACATTATTAGTTCCACCACCACCAAATAATACGGGCGCAATGTGTTGAATTTCAGGAATACTATTGATAAGCAGCGGTATATCTTCATTTTCCATATCCCATCTACGTCCTTTCTTTAACCCTTTGTAGGGCTCGGATGTCTGATCGGTCCAGATAAAACAGGAGTTCGTGGCAAAACCTTCAATCTGAGAATTCATTCCCCGTTCCAAAGCTACGCCGGCTCCCACCATAGCCACCAACATGAACATACCCCAAAACACACCAAAGGCAGTCATAAAACTCCTTGATTTGTTGTGCGTTATTGTAATCCATATTTCCTGCCAACGATCCAGATCGAAGAAACCCCAACTTTTGAAAGCTGAATTCTTTGTTTTATTTTGAGTTGTATCTGTGTTAGTTTTCATTTATAAATTTCTTAGTATAGCGGATTGTCGATAGTAAATAATAAATTGTTATTGAATAAATTGAAACTGATTTTATTCTTCCCGCATAGCTTCAATCGGTTTAATCTTCACTGCGCGACGTGCAGGCATATAACCGGCAATTACTCCTGCAATTATGAGTATGGCTGTGGAGACAAAAACATAAGTTAAATCAACAGTTGGATCCTTGAAAATCGACATTTCGCTCTCACTTTGGGCTGCACTTTGTTGCATTATCATGTTAACAAGTTCTGACAGTCCTACACCGACAACCATTCCTAAATAGCCAAATGCTGTAGTAATTAAAATCGATTCGATAATGATTGAAGTAAGAATACTTCTCGGTGGAGCGCCAATGGCTTTTCGGATGCCAATTTCACGGGTTCTTTCTTTTACCGAAACCAACATAATATTGCTCACTCCAACAATTCCAGCTATCAATGTAAAAATACCGATAATGGAAACAAAAATCGTAATTCCACCAAATATCTTCATTGTTTCAATATAGTCGCGTTGCGAATTCCACAGATAAAGCGCCTGTGTATCCTTGGGGTCGAATCGCAAGCTTTGCGACATATTTTCTTTTAACCGGTCGTTGAAAGCATCATTTTCTTCTTTGGTTTTAAGACCGTTTACCTGCATGGCAATGTTATAAAACTTCTTATCAGGATTGAATATAGACTGTGCTGTTGTGAACGGAATATAAGCCGACCCTTCGCCATATCTTTCTTTTTTGGTATTTATTCCCACCACTTTGAACATTACTTCACCCACTTTTACATATTTTCCGAGCGCCGATTCGGTCTTAAACAATGTTTCTTCAATTTTTCGATCAATAATTATGACCTTATTATTATTCTTCAAATCCATGTCATTAATAAATCGTCCATTGCCCTGATCGAATTTCAGGTTGAAAATATCGTTGTAAGCAGGCTTTACCCCGTTTATGCTGAAAGAACCATATTCGTTATTATAGGTTATGGTGAGATTTTTTTCGATTACCCCTGTTTGACCTGAAGTTTCTTTGAGTCCGTCCTTCAAATCTACAATTTGTTTCTCGGCAAAATTGAGCGAACGACCACTTTTGAGTCCTTTGTAAGGTAAAGACGAACGGCCTGACCAAATCTGAACCATATTGGTGGCACGATCACTGAAGTTGGAAATGACTCCGTTTTTCAGACCATTTCCTGCACTCAACAAAATAATGAGTATGAAAATTCCCCATGACACCGACAGCCCCGTGAGAATGGTACGCAGCTTGTTGTGCTTTAATCCTGAAAATATTTCCTGTAGAATGTTCATCGATTTATTTCCTGTTTAATTATTTTGAATCTTTCAATAGCTTTGTTTTTCAATTACAGTATGGTATTAAAAATCTGACTGATGATGGTCATCTGATTAAACCACTAAATTTGCTTTCTTTTTCTCTTTCTTCTATGCTTTCGATCAAACCATCTTTTATGTGAATGACTTTGCGTGTTTCGTCGGCAACGGATTTTTCGTGTGTTACAATAATTGTTGTCAGACCATTGTCATTCAACTCCTTTAAAACTTTCATCACCTCCACGGTGGTATGGCTGTCCAATGCACCTGTAGGTTCGTCGGCAAGCAAAATTTTAGGCTGTGAGATAATGGCACGGGCAATTGCCACACGCTGTTTCTGTCCACCCGACATTTCATTCGGCATATGCAACGCCCAATCTTTCAGCCCCATACGATCGAGATATTCCATTGCAATTATATTGCGTCGTTTGCGATTTATGTTTTTATAATAAAGCGGCAACGCCACGTTTTCGAGTGCATTCTTAAAATTTATCAGGTTGAAGGACTGGAAAACAAAACCAATCATCTCGTTGCGATAAGCTGCCGATTGTTTCTCGGAGAGGTTCTTAATCAATTTATTATCGAGAAAATAATCGCCGGTATCGTAGTTATCGAGAATACCGAGTATGTTCAACAATGTTGATTTTCCAGAACCGGAAGCTCCCATAATTGAAACATATTCACCGTTTGAAATGTGGAGGTCAATACCTTTCAATACGTGAAGCGAAGTAGCTTCGGTGTAGTAGGTCTTGTTTATGTCTGTAAGTGTAATCATACTAAAAATTTGTATTTCGGTTTTATGTAAGTCTGACTCAATATTTGTTCTTTTTACGGCTATTCCGTATTTAATTGAATTTTTAATGAAAAAAGTTATATTTATATCGAATAACAATAATTCTTTGCAAATATATGTGATATTATAGTACCTTGCAATACATAGTACCTGCTAAAATTTTATATGATTATAAAAATAAATACACAAAATACTATATAACAGCAATTTAATCAATCAGGAACAAAATCATATTTAACTTTATTTAACTCAGAATACTACATAATTTAATTCAGACAAAGATGAACTAAAAAAATAAAGGTTGGCTTCTGTGTAAAAGAAACCAACCTTAGCAAACAAGACTTTATCTTATTTTTATAATGCTGAGTTAATTATGTTCCAGCTATCCTGAATTAACTTAGGAGTGCCATCAGCGCCATAGCTATTTACGTCGACAGGCTGATGAATGATGATTTCGATTATTCCCGGCACTACATTCACTGTATTGCGAGGAAGGCGTTCGTAACAGCCACGCAGGGTTACCGGCAGTATTGGTAAATGAAGATCGGTGGCAATAAGAAAAGCTCCTCGCTTGAATTTGCACATTTCCCCGTTGTGAGTTCTTGTGCCTTCAGGAAAAATAACTACAGAGTTTCCATTCTTCAATTGTTTTTCGGCTTGTTCTATGCTATGTTTTGCCGTTACTGCATTGCTGCGATCAATAAAAATATGTCCGGCATCTGCACAAGCTTTACCTACCAAAGGAATCTTTCGTAGTTCTGCTTTCATTAGCCATTTAAAAATCATAGGTAACCATCCATACACCACAAACACATCGTATATGCTCTGATGGTTACACACGATAACGTAAGATTGTTGAGCGTTCAGTTTTTCGAGGCCAATTAGCTTCACTTTTATAAACAGTAAATAACAAAATGCCCTGCCCCACCATCGTGCCGGAAAGTACGAAAATCTTTTGTTCGGGAAGAGTGGAGAAAGTAAAATAGTAGCCAATGCTGTAACGATAGTCAGCACAAGCAATAGCGGGAAAGCAATTAGCCATTGATAAAAGAAAAACAAAATTTTTAGTCCCTGTTTCATACAATTATGCTAAAAGTCGAGTTAAATCACATAAAAATCAATTCACTACAATAAACATATTCATCAAAACAACACCTTCAACTACCTGTACTCCACCAGGAACATTAATATTCCGTTCCTCTGATGCGTTTCAAATTAAATTTCACTTTACTTACCTGACTCACAAAAAGTCCGGAAACCACAATCACAATTCCTGATATCTTCAACCATGTAAGCTGTTCGTTCAGAAACCACCATGCAAAAACAGCCGTGAAAACCGGTATCAAATTTACAAAAACATTCGTTTTGGCCACACCAATTTTTCGAACCACCGCTGCAAACAGCACAAAAGCAATGACCGATGCAAAAACAGATAGCATCAATAGTGCTCCAAGCGACTCGGTACTTACTCTCAAAGTTCCGATCGTCGAAAAATCGGTAATAAAAAATGTTGGGACAAAGAAAGCCAAACCAATAACACTTTGGTATAGAATAATATTGATAGTGGAATAGTGACTTGAAATTTTTCGCAAAGTAGTGGTGTAACAAATGGCCGAAAAAACAGCCAAAAACAAAAGACTTACGCCCAAAGGATTAGCGGCAAACCCACCGCCGGGCTCGTAAATCACAAAGAAAACACCTGTCAGCGACACTAAAATACCAAGCACATTGGCCCAGCCAATTTTTTCCTTCAAAAGGGAATAGGCCAGTATAGGAGCAAATAATGGAATCGTGGAAACGATTACCGAAGCCAGCGTAGATTCCACCATAGTCAGTCCATAGGTTTCGCCAATGTAATACATATAAGGCTCAAAAAATGCCAAAAGAACAAACCATTTGAGATCTGCCTTCCGTATTTTCTGAAATTTACCGGCCAGTTTCGAAACCACAAACAACAATACCGAAGCAATCAACAACCTCAACGATATCAAAGTTACCGGCTGAAACGACTCGATGGCAACCCGCGTCCAGATAAAGGATACCGACCAGAATATCATGGCCAAAACTATTGCTCCGTAAAGTTTAAATTGTTTCATTTGCAAAAGCGTTGTATTTCTCCTGAAAGAGAAATACAACGTAGAATTTTTGATATTAATCTGATAGAACTATAATCTCTGTTGTGATATTTAAGCACTAATAATTTTCTGTATGTCGGTATGGATTTGTTTCCAAACCTCATCCGTCATTTTGGCTCCAAGCACTTCCACTACATTCCCCGAGACAAGAGAACCAATTTTTCCACAAATATCGAGGGAATATCCATTAGCCAAACCGTAAAGAAAACCTGCCGCATATAAATCGCCTGCACCTGTAGTATCGATGCAATTAGCCAAACGTGGTTTTACTAGTACGCTTTCGCTTCCCGATTTAACAAATGAGCCTTCTTTACCAATTTTCACCACTGCAATATCACAATGATCAGCAATATGTATCAATGCTTGTTCGGGCTCTTTACCGGTGAAAGCACGCGCTTCTTCTTCGTTTGCAAATACAATATCAATATAATCACGAATGATTTCATTCAGAAAGTTGAGATTTTCTTCCACCACATTGTAGCTGGCCAAATCCACCGAAACCTGTAAGCCCGCTTCTTTTGCCATTTTCACGGCCGTGCGAATCAGCTCATGGTTTTGTACCAAATAACCTTCAATATGAAAAATATCAAATCCAACGAACATTTCAGGAGTTAAATCCTTTGCATCGAGTTCGCAGGCGGCACCCAGAAAAGTACACAGGGTACGCTCACCATCAGCCGAAACCAACACTGTACATTGCCCCGAAGGTGTTTCGCTGTACAACAAATGAGGCACAACTCCATTGTTGAGCATATCGTTCCTGAAAAATTCGCCAACCTCATCTTTTCCAATTTTTCCAACAAAACCTGCAGCTGCACCCAGCCTTGTGATACCGTTTATAGTATTCGAAGCAGATCCACCGGTAGCCATTCTAGGGCTTATTTCCGATAAAAGAGTTGTTATTTCTTTCGATTTCCCGCCATCTACCAATTGCATACTTCCCTTTGGTAAATTAAGTTTGGCCAACACTTCATCGTTTTCAATTCGCAATAAAATATCTGTCAGGGCGTTACCCATTCCAAGAATTTTCTTCATAAAATTAATCGTTTATTTTTCTGCAAAGATATTGCATATTTCAGGAAAAGCAATTACTTTTGCAACTCATTTGTAAAAAAAATGTAGATAAACATTCTTCCTTAGCTCAGTTGGTTAGAGCATCTGACTGTTAATCAGAGGGTCCTTGGTTCAAGTCCAAGAGGGAGAGCAAAAACGTCGTAGAAGTACGGCTTTTTTATCAGAAAGCATGTGCAGATAAAAATTTCCCTCAAAGAAAAAATGCATTTCTTTTTTTGAACAAGGTGTTGCTCAATTCATAAAAATGTATTACTTTTGTCGGGCATTAAAAAAATGCACAACAACATTCTTCCTTAGCTCAGTTGGTTAGAGCATCTGACTGTTAATCAGAGGGTCCTTGGTTCAAGTCCAAGAGGGAGAGCAAAAAAAAAAGCAGCAATTTTATTGCTGCTTTTTTTTTGCTCTATTTAGTAGCAATATCATTGTAAAGTGTTTGTATAAAAGCCTCTGCCTTCGTTTTGTTTTCATTTTTCCGTCCTGTATTCACATATTCTTTTCCGGTTTCACAGTCAAAAACATATTCATTTTCGGGTGTCACCATACCAAATCCATTTTGAAAGGTAAAATAACCGAAATGAGGCGACGAAGCATCCATCATATTTTTACTGTACTTAAACGCAAGGTGTTCAATGTTTAATTGCGCCAGAAGCGTAGCTGCAATATCAATTTGCGAACCATAGGTTTCGATGCGTCCTTTTGAACTAAGCGCACCACCAATGACTACAAGCGGTATTTTATATCGATCCACCGCACGATTATCAATATCGTAGGGATAGCGCATGGCATGATCGGGCACTAAAACAACCACCGTATTTTTCCATGCTTCTGTTTGTTTCAGGTTTTTAATAAAATTGCCCAGACAACTATCGGTATAGGCCACCGAGTTCAAATACGGATCTTCGAGCTTTTTTCTGAAAGGTACATCATAAGGATTATGACTGCTTAATGTCTGTATCACTTTCAGAAAAGGCACTTGTTGTTCATTTTTAATTTCCGAAAGCAGTTTACTGAACACCAAATGATCGGGCACACCCCATTTACTTGTTCTAAATTGAGCCGGGAAACTCACGTCTTCAATAATATCGTCGAACCCACAAACTTTCAGGTACGAACGCATACTCGTAAAATCGGCATCGCCTCCGTAAAAATACTGCAAATCATAACCAGCTTGTTTCATCGACGAAGGAAATGAAGGCATATGTTGCAACTTTCTTGGGTATTTCATGATAGAAGTGCTTGGCTGAGCCGGAAACCCACTCAACACCGACACCAAACCACGATCGGTACGAAAGCTGTTGGCATAGAAATTTGTGAACAGAAGCCCTTCCCTACTGAGCGCATCTAAATTTACGGCCACTCCGGGCATTCCACCCAGCTCGGACATATTGAGCGACATAAAGCTTTCGAGAATCACAAACACAACATTCGGACGTTTCGCAGTAAACAATTGAGGAATACTGTCGGACGATTGTCGACCCTGAAGCTGCAAAAAAACTGAAGCTGCTTTTTCCTCCGGCATAAAGCGGTATTGTTTTTCGAAGTTTTGCTCAAGCGTAAGCGATTCGAACAAACTGAAAGCCGGATTTACAGCAGCATGGTTCAGCACTAAATCATTACTGAAATAGACTTTCCCAACGTTCATTGTCGACTCCTTTACGCCACCACGAATGGGAAGAAACAACAGAGCTACTTCGAATAAGATGATAAATGAACTGATCAGTTTTTTCGAAACAGTCCCCTTCCGATGATCAGCCACGAATAAAAACTTTTCAAACAGCTTGAACAGAATAAAAGCAAGCACAGCAAATGCAGCAATGCCCATTACATTGAGCCACCAGTTGGTGCTGGCAAGCGCATTGGCCGGAGATTGAATATAGAACAAGGGTGTAGAATCCAACCTGAAACCCCAGTATTCGTACAAAATAAGATCGACAACAAAAACAACAGCCATAAAAGCCGCAATGAGTGCAAAATAGCCAATGGAAATAATGCGGATAATGTTATTCTTCACCCACAAAGAAGCAATGATCAGAAATCCCGGAATCGCGGAAAAATATCCTGCTACCGAAGCATCGTGCTGCAAGCCGTAAAACAGCACTTTCAGGTAATCGGTCCAACCAAAATTGCCATAAATACCGTGATAATAAAGCATAAACACGACCTTCTGCAACACGAAAACCAATACAAAAAGCAAAAAAGTGCTTAACAACAATACATATTTATTCTTCATCTTAATATTTCGAATATACTTATAATTAACTGATTGTCGAATCAAAAGGAATCATTGATTCTTTTTGATTCGACAATGAACTCAACTCTGTTTTTACAAAAATATTGCATTTACATTACAAATTTGTTCCCGCAAAGTTAATATATTCTTTTAGTGTAATAGAACTTAAGCCGGATTTCAGCAAAAAAACAACGCCGACAATCATTTCTGATTGTCGGCGTTGTTGGCGGAAGCTACGAGATTCGAACTCGTGGTACGGTTGCCCGTACGTCAGTTTAGCAAACTGGTGGTTTCAGCCACTCACCCAAACTTCCCTTCTTTCGCTTTTGCGGGTGCAAATATAGGAAGGAATTTTCAATTATCAAAACCAAAGTTGCACTTTAGTAACCATTATTTCGCAGGGCACTGCAAGTGAGAACTGATTTTCTGAATCTTAGTTCTTAATTTTATAAAAACAAATTGTTGTAGGCCGGTTTTTGTAAAATATCGAAACTATTAGTTATTTTTGCGCATCGAAAACTCAAAACATTACAAACCCACTGAAGCAATGACTAAAGCATCCCTGACATCAATAAAAAACAAAAAAACAGGCAAAATAATACTTATAGGCGGAATTGTTATTTCGGTGTGTGTATTGTACTTTGTCTATATTCTTTTTGCACCTAACATCTCGCCCGATGGTAACAAAAAAGCCTATTTATGTATCCCCGACAACAGTTCGTTCGACGATGTGGTTACCTTGCTGAATGAACAGGCAAAAGTGACAAATACAGGAGCTTTTAAACAAGTTTCGGGCTTATTAAAGTATAAAAAAATACGCCCCGGCAGGTACGAGCTTCGCCCGGGCATGAACAATTTTCAGCTTGTACGCACCCTGCGCAGCGGCAGACAAACTCCGGTAAAACTCACCTTCAACAATATACGTACAAAAGAACAATTGGCAGGAAGGCTTTCGACACAGTTGATGGCCGACTCGGCAAGTATTGTAGCATTGATGAACGACTCGGCTTTCCTGTCCGCTTACAATCTGACGCCAAACACTTCGATTGCACTTTTCATTCCTGACACCTACGAAGTATTCTGGGATTTGGATGCCAAAGAAGTTTTCGAACGCATGAAAAAAGAGCACGATGCCTTTTGGACCGATGAAAGAAAAGCAAAAGCCGACTCTATTCCGCTTACTCCGGTTGAAGTGAGCACGTTGGCCTCCATTGTGGAAGAGGAAACCAATGGAAAAGCCGAAAGACCTATGGTGGCAGGGCTTTATATCAACAGACTGAAAAAAGATATGCCGCTACAAGCCGACCCGACCCTGAAATTTGCAGTGGGCGATTTCGGCATCAAAAGGCTGACAATAGAACACATTCTCAAAATATCACCCTACAACACCTATCGGAACCATGGATTGCCTCCGGGACCTATCCGCGTGGCATCGCCCAACGGAATAGATGCTGTATTGAACTACAAAAAACACGATTATATTTTTATGTGCGCCAAAGAAACACTGAACGGCGAGCATAATTTCGCGGTTAGCTATGCCGAGCATCAGGCCAATGCCCGCAAATACCAGAAAGCGCTGGACGCAAGAAAGATTTTTAAATAACTGAAATCATCTTACGGGAACTCCCCCTGATGTTCCGGAGACTTCCCGTAACGTGCTGCAAGCTCAGAGTAATGTGCCGGGAGCTTAGCGTAATGTGCCGCAAACCTTGAGTAACATCCCGGGAGCTTAGAGTAATGTGCCGGGAACTCCCCCTGACGTTCCGGAAGCTTCCCCCAAGCATTATTTGATATATTCTACTTCGGGTGTTAGTTTAATATTGAATTTTTCTTTTACCGATTGCTGTATTTTTTTTGCCAGAGAAACGATTTGGGCACCGGTAGCGCCTCCTTTATTCACCAATACCAACGCCTGCTTGTCGTGCACCCCGGCATTTCGTATTTGTTTACCTTTCCAGCCACACTGATCAATGAGCCATGCAGCAGGCACTTTCTCCTTGGTCTCCGAGACATAATAATGAGGCATTTCAGGAAATTGGGATTGTAGACGGGTAAAAAGACTTTTTGAGATCACAGGATTCATAAAAAAGCTACCTGCATTTCCCTCCACTTTCGGGTCGGGCAATTTGCTTTGACGAATGGCAATAATGGTTTGTCGAACATTTTCTAAATTCACAGCTCCGTTTTTAAGCACTTCGTTTTCCAAATGTTGATAATCCAACTTAAATGTTGGTACGCGTTCCAATCGGAAAACAACAGAAGTAACTATGTATTTCCCTTTCTGCGCTGTTTTAAAAATACTTTCGCGATAGCCGTACTCACATTCGGAATTTGAAAATTCACGAATTTTCCTGCTTTCGACCTCAATAGTTTTCACCCGATCAATCACGGACTGTACTTCCACACCATAAGCCCCTATATTTTGCACCGCAGCCGCCCCTGTTTCGCCCGGAATAAGTGAAAGGTTCTCCATTCCTCCCCAACCTTTGCGTACGGCAAAAGCCACGAAATCGTCCCAAACAACTCCCGCACCAACTTCCACATAAACCCATTGCTCATCCGTCGCAACTATATCAATTGATCTCATCATTGAATGAAGCACAACTCCATTAAAATCATTCAAAAACAATAAATTGCTACCACTGCCCATATGTAATAGCCGTTGTGAATCAACCAATTTCGATTTCAAAATTTCCTTCAACTCCTTCACATCAAAATATTCAATCAGACAAGCGGCATTTACATCAATACCAAAAGTATTGAACTGCTGTAATGGTACATCTTTAAGAATAATCATATTAATAAGTATTTTAGTGAATTAAAATTGTTTCAAAAAATCAAAAACGGCCGTTTCATCGTCGGGATGAAACCAGTTAATTTCTTTGTCGCGATTGAACCAGGTCAACTGTCGTTTCGCATAGCGGCGGGAATCCTGCTGAATCATGCTCACTGCAAAATCGAGCGGCCACGTCCCGTCCATAAACTCGTAAAGCTCTTTATAACCCACCGTATTGAGCGTATTCAGGTGGCGAAATTCATAAAACTGCCGGACTTCATCGAGCAAGCCTTCCTTCATCATATCGAGCACACGTTGGTTGATGCGCTCGTACAATTCCTGACGCGGACGGTTTAAACCTATTTTCACCACATTAAACGGGCGCTCCTTGCGCAAACCTGTTCTTAAATCCGAAAAAGGCTTTCCTGTGATGGAGCAAATTTCGAGTGCATGCAAAACACGTTTAGCATTGTTCAGATCAACTTCTTCATAATGTTTTGGATCTAGTCTTTGCAATTCGCCCTGAATGTAGGCAAGCCCTTTTTCGGCATACTGTTGTACCCAGAACTCACGGGTTTCGGCATCTACAGCAGGAATATCGTCCATTCCGTTACACACCGCATCGATATACATCATAGAGCCACCCACAAGCATAACCACATCCAGCTGCTCAAACAAGCGATCGAGCAATGCCAGTACATCAGTTTCGAACTGCCCGGCATTGTATTCGTCGTGAATTGAATGTGTACCTACAAAATAATGTGTCACACGTTGCAATTGCGCCTCGGTGGGCGCTGCGGTGCCTATTTTCAGCTCGCGGTAAAACTGACGCGAATCCGACGAAACAATCGGGCAGCCAAAATATTCGGCCATCTTCAGACTCAGTTCTGTTTTTCCCACTCCGGTAGGCCCCAGCACTACAACTAATGTTTTATTTTTTCGGTTTTTATTCATTTGCATCTGCATTATAGCAAAAAACAGAAAATAAGCTCCCCTATTTTCTGTTTTTTTATCTCTGATTGTGTAGCGTTTTAAAATTTCGGATCTTCAGAAAAAAGAGTACTGTCGTCGAAGTTCATATCGCCAAATCCCTCTTCGTCGAGCTCATCTATATCAAAATCCTCATCGCCATAGAAGTTTTCGTCGAGATTCATCTTGGGGGCAGCGAATATAGCTTCATCGTCAATAATCTGCTTGGGTGGATTTCCGGTAGAAGTAACGCATTCTGCTGCTTCTATATTTTTCCCCGGAATAATTTCGCTTAGTTCAAGGAAAAATGCCCTGTCGGAAACAATATCAAACACAAAAAGCAGTTTTTGCTTTTCGTCGGAGAGTAATTCTTCCAATTTGGTTTCTTCCATCACCAGGTTGTCGTATTCCGAACTCGAATCCATTTCTATTAGTGTAACTTCCTGCCCTTTTTCCCAGTCATCTGAACAAATAAAGAAAGAAGTCATCTGATTGGCTTCATAATTTACACTTTTGAGAATTGCATTATGAAGATCCAAAAATGTAGCCTCGGGATCAATTTTAATTATGCGGACAAAATTATCTATCTCATCGGATAGCACCGTAAATTTGTAAATCATTTTGTTTGTTTTATATTTCGGCTGTAAAAATAATACTATTTTTCATATTGGCATCCGAAATGTCCCAACAAGTTCAAAAAAAACGACCGTCAATTTGTAGGACGGTCATTCTAAATTCCTTAGTATTTGAGCTTTTATTTTACACGTTATTAATCAATTAACGTTTCAGCTTTTCCTGAATTTCGTTCACGCTTAATCTGAAATTCTTATCAATATCCATTAAGTCGGTCACAATTTTGCAAGCATGCAACACTGTGGCATGATCGCGCTGCCCAATGGCAAGCCCGATAGAGGACAAAGAGTTCTTGGTAAGCTGCTTCGACAGATACATGGCTATCTGTCGGGCTTGTACCACTTCGCGTTTGCGGCTTTTGGTTGAAATGGCATCCACCGACAAAGAGAAATAATCACAGACTGTATCGCGAATTTTCTCCACGGTATTGGTTTTGCGTGTCACTGTCACAATACGGCTTACAATTTTTTCCGCCAATTCCACATCCAAAGGCATATCGGCCAAAGTAGAGTGAGCCAGCAACGACACAAGCGTACCTTCAAGGTCGCGCACGTTGTCGGTTACATTTTCGGCAATAAAATCAACCACATCGGCTGGAATTTCGAGCCCGTCGCGATATATTTTATTTTCGAGAATGGCTTTGCGCAATTGGAAGTCGGGTTTTTCAATTTCGGCCGACAAACCCCATTTAAAACGAGTAAGCAAGCGTTGTTCGAGCCCTACCATTACTACCGGCGAACGGTCGGATGTCAACACCAGCTGTTTTCCGGTTTGGTGCAAATGATTGAAAATATGGAAGAACGTATTCTGTGTTCCTGTTTTTCCGGCAAATTCCTGAATATCGTCTACAATCAGTACATCGATAGTCTGATAAAAGTTAAGAAAATCGTTGACTGTATTAGCCCTTACCGCATCAGTATACTGTATCTGAAAAGTATTGGCCGATACATACAATATTCGTTTTTCGGGATGAAGTTGCTTCGACATTACACCAATTGCATTGGCGAGATGGGTTTTTCCCACGCCCGACTGTCCGTACACAAACAAAGGATTGAAAATTGTTTTTCCCGGCTCGTTGGCAATGCTCACTCCCGCTGTACGGGCAAGCTTATTACTGTTCCCTTCCATCAAATTATTGAAGTTGTAACTCGGATTGAGTTGCGGGTCGATATCGGGCAACTGAGGCTTATTGTAAGGACTTATATAATTCGACGATGCTGTCTGTTGCTTTGGCTTTGGCTGTTCGCCGGCACTTGGTATCTGAGTTCCCCTTCCACTGCTTTTGTCGATGAGCACACGGTACTCAAGTCGGGTACCATTACCAACCTCGCGATACAAGGTCATTCGTAACAAGTCGATGAATTTTTCTTCAATGTATTCTACAAAGAACTGACTTGGCACCTGCAGAACAAATACATTGTTTTCGTATTTAAGAGGTATGATTGGTGAAAACCATGTATTATAGGCAGCTTCACTAATATTATCTTTTATAACACTAAGGCAACGATTCCACAATTGTTCAGGATGATTCGACATGTTTCTAATTTACAAAAAAAATTACAGACCAGTTTTTTCTATTTATATCTTTATGCATCAAAAAGCTCGCACATCATTTCATCGAAATTTCAGTCGGCTATTTTCAGGACTACAAAAATCATAAACATTTTCCACAAAAAAAAATGACATTTTTTTCTCCCCTTAATTTATTTTTACATTTGTTTTATTTTCAGAACGTTACGAAAATCGTGTGAAATTCAGTTGTTTAAATGAAACAGCTTTGTAATATCTCTGAAAACAAATTAGTTAACAAATTGAAAGCAAAAATTGAAGTTTAGAGTAAAAAAAAGCCGAAACTCTTATTAACGAAAGGTTTCGACTTTGAAAAACTAAAAAATTAAATTATTTTCTCAGGTGGTGTTATTTAAAATGGATTCTAAATAGCAAGCTATTTTGATTTGCTTCCGAAGAGCGAAAAATGAACATATCTTTTCGGGTTTTCCTTGAGATCGATCAGCAGTTTATCGGCGCTTGAAGCCGTATTATTCAGATGAATATAAAGATTTTTATCGTTTAGCAACATACCAACAGTTCCTTCAGGGTTATTTACCTTATCGGTGATCAGACTCAGATTTTCGATGGTATGATTTATAGAAGTGAATGTAGCTGCAAAATCAATTTTCTTGAGATTACCACTCACTTGTTTGAAATCGGAAGTAAGCACGTTTACATCCTTCATTATACGTGGCACGTCGTTTTTCATCAAACCCTTCAGCTGAGCAGACGAAACGGCTAAATCGGCCGTAGTTTTTTCGATAGAAGACATACTATTTTTTAACTCATTGCTTTCTACAAGCACTCGTACCGAACGAAGCAAAGAATCGGCCTGAGTGGATATGCTCTCGATTTTTGGCAACAGTTCGCCCGAAAGCTGAGCCATAAGTCCGCCGCCGATTTGCGACTCTACAGTATCGCCGGGCGTGTACAATTCCTGGGATGCTGTAAGCGGAGCATATACCAACTGAATGGCTTTTCCTCCCATTAATCCATCATCAAACAGTTCGATTTTAGCGCCTTTAGGCACAACAATGTCATTTTTAACCGATATTTTTACTACAAATGCCACTTCCTTAGTGAAGTCGTATTTCACTTCCTCCACTTGTCCTACTTTAAATCCCTTTACATAAACAGGTGATGAAGGCACCAATCCACCAATATTATCATAAGTGGCATAATAGTAACTTATAGGAGAGAATATATCAATTCCTTTTAAAAAGTTCAATCCAAAATATAACACAAAAATGGCTACAACAGCCATAATACCAACTTTAAGCTCTCGGTTCAAAAATTTCTTTTTCATCTTTATTTATTGAGAACACTTTCAATGTTCATTTATTTATTCAGTTTTAAAGCTTCCTGGGCAGTCATTTTTTTATCTCCCACAAAAGCAATTATAAATGCGCCGGGGAATTTAGCGACAACCTGTTTCCTTATACTCACTATTTTTCTATAATCGGTTTCGGCACCTAATGTGTATTTATACAATCCGCCTTCGACAAAAAAGTCAGTATCTTTTATACCTTTAAAGTCGGATGCATTGGCTTTTAGTTTCGTATTGCTGGCAAACAATTGTACTTTATATACAGGCAACGACCGCTTTTCTGTTTGTTTCACTGTTTCAACCTGCGAACTATCTGTGGCCTTTACTTCAACCTTTTCTTTTGATGTAACAATAATGGCATCTGTATCGTTCTTTTGTTCTACCGATACCTCATTGGTTTTACTCGCTTCCACATAATTGGCGGAAGCAGCTTGTCTTCCCGATTTTTTATCATGGTCGCGTTTGAAGTTTACAAACGCATTATAAATGGAAGCCGCCATATCTCTTTGTCCCGATTCGCTCGCTAGAAAACGTTCTTCAGAAGGATTGGAAATAAAGCCAAGCTCGACAAGCACACTCGGACAAGCCGAACGATGTAACACCCAAAATCCTGCCTGACGAACTCCCCGATCGGATCGGCGAGCAAGCCTTGTGAATTGCTTTTGGATATTCGAAGCCAAATCGACACTCTTATCTATATATTTATCCTGCATAAATTCAAACATAATGTACGAATCTACTGAAGATGGGTCGAATCCGCGGTATTTTGATTTATAATCGTCCTCAAGCAAAATCACAGAATTTTCGCGCATGGCTACATCCAAATTGGCTTTTGACTTTGCCAAACCAAGCGTAAATGTTTCGGCTCCGAAAGCTGATGCTGCCTTTGCCGAATTGGTATGGATACAGATAAACAAATCGGCATGATTGTTATTCACTACATCGGCCCGCTCCTGAAGGGTGAGGTATTTATCTGTTTTGCGTGTATATACTACTTTTACATCGCTGAAATTCCGTTCAACCAATGCACCCAGCTGAAGACTAACGGCAAGGTTGATGTCTTTCTCGCGTGCAATGTTTCCGATGGCACCAGGATCATGCCCACCGTGCCCGGCATCGATCACCAAAGTAAATTTCGATGACTGAGCTCCAGCAGCAGGTATAAATGCAAACAGCAAAAACACCAACAGCAGCGATGACAAAAGAAGGGTTGATTTGTATTTAAAGCTCATAACATTAGTAGAAACTGATAAGAAAATCCAGCTGAATTTTATGCAAAAGTAATGTTTTTATCGTGTAACCTATGCTTTAGTAATAAGTAAATTTTCAAATTAATCATAAAAAAAAGTTATATGAATAAAAGACTCCCTTTTTTTGACTAAATTTGCGCACCCAACTTAAAAAACAATATACTAGCCTGATGCCAGCTTGTAAAAGTCTATATATCAACAACAGAAACATATTATTAGTTATTTTTCTATGTTTTTTTATTTCTTTGATAAGCTACGGGCAACAAAAAGTAGTAGCTGATTCAACAGGAATAAAGCTGAATAATATTGACAGCACAAGAACGACACCTCTCGACAGCGCAAAAATTGCCAAGCCTGTAAAACAAAAATCGAACCAGATCGACTCCGAAATTAACTACACTGCCAAGGACTCAGTCGTTTTCTATGGCAATGGCGTAGGATATCTACACGGCGAAAGCGACATCAAATACATGAAAATCAACCTGAAAGCCGACTATGTAAGAATTAGCATGGACAGCAGTTTGTTGTATGCACGTGGCACCACCGACAGTATAGGCACCAAAATAGGTGAACCCGTTTTTAGTGAAGGAGATAAATCATACGATTCCAGAGAACTTACCTACAACCTTCTGAGCCGTAAAGGTTATATTCGTCAGGCTGTAACAAAAGAGGGCGAAGGATTTATTATAAGCGAGAAAACAAAAAAAACCGACGATGATGTTTTTTGCATGAGTGGCGGTAAATATACAACCTGCGACAATCATGATCATCCTGACTTTTACCTGAGCATCTCCAAAGGAAAAGTAAAACCGGGCGAATACATCATTACCGGACCGGCGCACCTTGTGATCGCCGACGTACCTTTACCTATCGCAGTGCCGTTTGGATTTTTCCCCTTTACAAGCGAATATTCGTCGGGAGTACTAATGCCAAACTTTACCGACGAGCTCAACCGTGGGTTCGGGCTATCGAATGGTGGTTATTATTTTGCGCTGAGCGACTACATGGACATGGAAGTTCGCGCCGACGTTTATACTAAAGGCACATGGGCTGTAAGAGGGACAACGCAATATACAAAACGCTACAAATTCAGTGGCAACATTGGGATTGAGTACCGCGAAGACGTAACAGGCGAAAAGGGAATGAGCGACTTCAGCAAAACAAACAGTTTCAAAGTTGCCTGGAGTCATAGTCAGGATCCAAAATCAAATCCTAACTTCACATTTTCATCGAGTGTAAATTTCTCAACAAGCGGATACAACCAAAATAACATCAACAATTATGCTCGTCCCGAAATTAACTCGCAGACAACCACCTTTTCCAGTATTAACATTACAAAACGTTTCCCTAATATTCCCTCTTTGAGTTTATCGGGTAGCATGTCGATAACACAAAGCAAAAAAGACTCTACATTAAGCGTAAACTTACCAAGTCTGAATATTTCTTACAGTACTTTTTTCCCTTTCAAACGAAAAGAAGCGGTAGGTAAAGAGCGCTGGTACGAAAAAATTTCGATGAGGTATACGGGTAGTCTTGCCAACAGCATCGACGGAGTCAAAGAAAACATGTTTCTTAAATCCTCGCTTCAGCGCGACTGGAGGAACGGTATGAAGCACAACATTCCTGTAGGCGCTACATTTAATCTATTAAAATACATCAACATAAATCCAAGTTTTGATTATACCGAACGTTGGTACCTGACTTCGACCGAAAAAAGCTGGGACGAACAAGTTCAAAAAGAAAAAATTGACACGCTTACTGGATTCAACAGGGTGTACGATTTCAGCATGGGAGTTTCGGCATCGACAAAATTATACGGAACTTATACGCCTTTAAAGGCTTTGTTCGGGGATAAAATACAAACCATCCGGCACGTCATGACGCCAAACATTGGATTTAGCTACAGGCCTGACTTCGGCGAAGAAAAATGGGGCTATTATGGCACTTATACTAAAAAGGAACGCGATGCCAAAAACCCCGAAATTTTCCACGAAAGCGAAGTCCAATACTCACGCTATGAAAGGAATTTGTATGGTGGGCCAAGTGCAGGTAAATCGGGAAGTATCAATTTCTCGCTGGCAAACAATGTGGAAATGAAGGTACGGAATGACAATGATACCACCGGAAAAGAAGCCTTTAAAAAAATCAGTCTGATCGATAACTTCTCAATAAGTGGCAACTACAATCTGGCTGCCGACTCTATGCGGTGGTCTCCATTTTCCACCACCCTGCGCCTGAAACTCACAAAAAGTTATTCCTTAAGTTTGAGTGCAAACTTCGACCCCTATATGTATGGACTTAACAGCAGTGGCGCTCCGGTAAGAATAAATAAACTTCGCTGGGCAAACGGCGGATTTCCTCGTTTTCAGGGCACAAGTACTTCCTACAGCTACACCCTGAGCAACGAAACGTTTAAAAAGCTCTTTGGTAAAAAAGACGAGCAAAATGGAAATACGCAAAACCCACCAGCAGGTGATGGTGGTGAACAAGCCAACAATGGACAAATGACAACCGGGAACAACAGCCCCGACCCAAATAAAAAAGAAGAAACCGGCGAGGACGGCTACCAGAAAGTGGCAGTACCATGGAGCATCAGCATTAGTTACAGTGTACAATATGGACAAGCTACAGGAAAAGACAATTTCGATTTCGACAAAATGGAATACAAAATGGCATTCACCCATAACCTGAGCCTGAGTGGAAATTTATCGCTGACCAACAACTGGAAATTCAGCTTTAATCCCTCTTTCGATATAGCCACCCGTAAATTCACCTATTTAAGCGTGAACATCAACAGAAGTTTACACTGCTGGAGCATGTCGGGTAGTTTTGTTCCATTTGGCGTATATAAATCATTCAATTTTCATATCGGGGTAAATGCAAGTATGCTTGCCGATTTGAAATTGGACAAACAAAGCCACTTACCTAATGCCGCTAATACAATTACATGGTATTAATCACTGTTAACACATGGAATTGAACAATTCCTGATAAAAAATGGTTTATTCTTACTCAGCATAAACCTGAAACTTGAAAACGAATAAAACAATTAATAAAGAAAAATGAAAATTACAGCAAACAAATCAGTCTCAGCGGAATACGAATTGTACGTTGATGGCGAAACAGAAGGCGAACTGGAGTTAATGGAAAGAGCAACTTCCGAGCAACCTTTGAGTTTTATTTACGGTGTAGGCATGATGCTACCAAAATTCGAGGAAAACATTTTCGGATTAGCGACCGGCGACAAATTCGATTTCACAATTGAAAACGAAGACGCTTACGGTCCTTACGAAGATGAAAATGTGTTGGACTTAGATCGTTCTATTTTCGAAATAGATGGAAAACTGGACGAAGAAGTTGTTTTCGAAGGCAATGTAGTGCCATTGATGGACAACGAAGGACACAGAATTAATGCACAGGTAGTTGAAGTAACCGATACTCACGTGAAAGTTGACCTGAATCACCCTCTTGCCGGTGAAACACTTCATTTCAAAGGTTCTATCCTCGAAGTACGCGAAGCTTCCGAAAAAGAACTTGCTGCTCTTCAGGGAGGTGGCGGTTGCGGTTGTGGCAGCGGTGGTTGCGGCGACGAAGGTTGCGGTTGCGACGATGGTGAAGAAGGTGGAAGTTGTGGCTCAGGTTGCGGTTGCCATTGATAAAAATAATCAAACTATATCGAAAATGGATATTGAGCAGCTGGCTCAATATCCATTTTTGTTAGCAATAAGGCTTTATTTTTTCAGAAAAACGTATCTTTGTAATTGAAAACAGAAAATAAATAAATTGTAATATACTCTGACATGTCGAATACTATTGGAAAACTTTTTACTTTTACTTCGTTTGGCGAATCGCACGGAAAAGGCATAGGTGGAATTATTGATGGTTGTCCCGCCGGAATAGACATGGATGAATCATTCATTCAAAACGAATTAGACCGCCGGAAACCGGGTCAATCCTCCATAGCGACCCCACGCAAAGAAGACGACAAAGTTGAATTTCTTTCGGGAGTTTTCGAAGGAAAAACCACCGGCACTCCCATTGCCTTTGTGATATGGAATCAGAACCAACACAGCACCGATTACGACCATCTGAAAGAAGTGTACCGACCATCGCATGCCGACTTCACTTATCAGCAAAAATACGGCATCCGCGACCATCGTGGAGGAGGTCGTAGTTCGGCCCGCGAAACTGCTGCCCGCGTAGTAGCCGGTGCAGTAGCTAAATTAGTGCTGAAAACAAAAGGAGTTGAAATTACAGCTTACACTTCGCAGGTAGGGCACATTGCCATGACACAAACTGTGGATACCGTAGATTTGACGCTGACCGAAAATAATATCGTTCGTTGTCCGCAACAGGAAGTTGCCGAACAAATGATAGAATATATAAAAGAGCTCAAAAAAAGCGGCGACTCGATAGGAGGAATTATTTCATGTATTATCAAGGGTTTACCCGTGGGCCTAGGCGAGCCGATTTTCGACAAACTTCAGGCCCGGTTGGCCGCCGCCATGCTCAGCATCAACGCTTCGCACGGATTTGATTACGGCCGGGGCTTCGAAGGCGTAAGTCTCCGGGGCTCGCAAATGAACGATTCATTTATAAAATCCGGCGACAAAGTGTCGACAAAAACAAACAATTCAGGTGGCATTCAGGGTGGCATCAGCAACGGAGAAGAGGTATATTTCCGGGTGCTTTTCAAACCTGTAGCCACCATTTCGAAAAAACAGGAAACCCTCGATATTCATACCAACGAAGTGGAACTTGAAGCCAAAGGTCGGCATGATCCCTGCGTACTACCGCGCGCTGTACCTATTGTAGAAGCAATGGCTGCCATTACGTTGCTGGATTTGTACCTTACAAAAAACTGATTTTCATTCCTCAATAACAGTAGGGAAAAAATCGTACAATTCGTTTATCATGGAAATCACATCACAACACTGGGCTATTATTATCAATCCTAAATCGGGCAAGAAAAAATTCCGGCATCAACGCAAGTATTTGTTCAACGTACTGAAAAAAGAACATATAATGTTCGATTACAGAGTAACGCGTTTTGCTGGTCATGCCTCAAAAATTGCCCGCTATTATGTACAGAAAGGTTATAAAAACATTATGGTACTGGGAGGTGATGGCACCATGAGCGAAGTAATCAATGGTATTTTCAGCGCGACAACCAAAAGCACACAAGAACTTAAAATAGCGTTGATTCCCCGCGGCACCGGCAACGACTGGGGGCGATTTTGGGGACTGACGGCCGACTACCGAAAATCAATCGAAGTACTTCTGAAAGGCAAAACACAGCCCATCGACATAGGCAAAGTGGAGTACGACATGGAAGGCGAAAAGGAAGCTCATCACTTTATCAACTCTATAGGGCTGGGACTAGATGCAGCTGTTGTCAACCTCACCCACCGACTGAAAGAATTTTTTGGTAGCCACTCGTTTCTGTATTCCGTTTCACTGTTACTGGCTGCTTTCAGCTATCGGTCGCACAAAGTAAAAATATACAGCCACGAAAAAAACATCGACGACGGCATGTTTACAATGAACATTGCCAACGGCTGCTACAGTGGCGGTGGATTGAAACAAACACCCAATGCACTCCCCTACGATGGATGGCTTGATGTAATGATGGCCCGAAAACCAACTTTCGTCGACATTATCGGCGCTCTTGTTGCACTTTTCAGAGGAAAATTGCTCGAACATCCGGCCATTGTTTCGTTTCAAACCAGGGAACTACTCGTACAATGCGATAAAAAAGCCTTGATGGAAGCCGATGGCATTATTGTAAATGGCTCCTCTCCTTTTAAAATAAGCATTATTCCCGGAGCTATACAAATGATTATTCCCTGAAAACAAATCAAAAAAAAGCACCCTAAAGTACTTCTCAAAATACTTTAGGGTGCTTTTTTCGTCTGAATGTTTTTCAGCAGACTATTTTAATTTATCAGCCAGCATTTTGGGCAAATAAAAAGTATTTGTTTTGTCAACATACACAGCTACCGACCCAAGATCGAAAGATGTGCCGTTGAGCGTAGCCACAGAGCTATAGGCCCGAACCACTAAAGTGTTACCTGCATTTTTCACGGTCAGTTGCGGAATGCTGTCGCTCTGCGTATCAATACTACAATTCATAGTGGCAAACACATCGGTATGTTTGGCATAAATCTCGGCATTAGTTTGTTTCAGCGACTTCTTCAGTCCGGCAGCTTTGAAAAGATAATTATTGACTTCAGTGTTGCGTACATTTCCCTTAAGAACGTCACCTTTGGGATGATACGAAGCCAGGAACACTTCCTCGCCTGTATGTCCGCCCGTGGTGAATCCGAAGGCAGTTCGTGCATTCATGAAATTGGTAATGTAGTGCGTCATGTTCTCACTTTTGGCCACTTCCATATAGTTTTCGGCTTTATAATTTTTCGAACGAAGCAGTAGTTGAACCTCATCTTCGCTAAGTTCGATGCCTGTATATTGCTGAAACACCGATTTTATATTTTCCGGCTGAGTATTCATTAATATTTTCTCAAGCCCTTCGGCAGTATGTTTATACCTGGACACAGCTCCAAACAAATCTTCGAGCGTCATTTTGGTATAGCTCTTTTTCAGGTTACTTCTACCGATAGAGAATCCGCTGTTGCCATGATCGGGCAATACGATGACAGTAGTATTTCCATTCCTGCGGGCAAAGTCCATCGCCACTCCCACCGCTTTATCGAAAGCCAGAAATTCAGTCATGATAGCGATCGGATCGTTGGCATGCGCTGCCCAATCCACCTTACTGCCTTCCACCATCAGGAAAAAACCTTTTTTGTTTTTCTGCAATACATCAATTGCTTTTGCTGTCATTTGTGCCAGCGAAGGTACGGCAGTTGTATCGCGGTCCAGGTCATAAGGCAATTCTTTATCACCAAACAAGGCCCAGGCTTTATCTCCTTTAAAGTCAAGTAAAGCCTGTTTGTTATTTTGAATCAGGGCTGTCCCGTTATTTTTAAAGTGCTGCTTCATATCTTCCGTCACAAAAGCATTTCCACCTCCGAACATTACTTCCAGATTATTGTACGCCATTTGTGGCGCTATCACTTTGTAGTTACTGCGATTGTAAGTATGGGCTGAACAATCGGCCGGAGTAGCATGAGGAAATTCGCAGGTTACCACCAGTCCGGCTGATTTAGCCTGTTCCAGCTGCATAGCCTCGAGAATTGTAACCAAAGGCTGGTAAGCACTATCGGGATTAAGTTTCACTAGATCGTTAGCCGGGTCGGCCACCGGATAAATAGACACATTTCCGGCCTGCTGCGGCACACCTGTCATAAAGCAAGAAGTGGTGGGCGCCGAATCGCCAATGGGAGCATTGGACGAGAATGTAGTCACCGTTCCACTCATGTATGGGTCAACATTCAATGTAGTACCTTCGTTACGATAGGTTTTGAGCCAGCGCGAAGCCGACAATACACTCAGCGATGTTCCGTCCGGAATCATCACAATCACATTTTTGGTTGGTTTCACGTCCCCGGCCATCAGCACATTGGCGGCCACCAAAAGACAAAGAAGAGAAGCTATTTTTCGTTTCATTCTATTTGATTTTATTGTTTTCTGAAACAAAAGTAATGTTCTGTTGTGAAATAGTTATGAAGAAAAATATTTTTTTCAGATATTTAGGGTTTGGGAAGGAGCAAATCTACCGCTATGTTTGTATTTTCAATCTATCGCAGGAATTATCTGAACAAAGAAAACAAAGCCAGGCAACAGGAGGAATAATATGTAATTAATGCTATTTACCGATTTATTTTATAAATGTAAACTACTGCTGGTGCGTTGATTTTTTCAAATTAATTGTAATTAACTGATATATAATTCAATAAAAGCGTTCTTTGATTTTTTGATTTGATTTGAAAATCTGTAATTTTGCGCTTCAACGTAAAATTATGAATACAGGAAAATATGTTTTCTCTCAAGCATTGGATTATGTAAGCAGATACGAGTTTGATAAATTCGTAAAACTGTATAATGGTGATCGCGGGGTAAGAGAATTAAATTGTTGGAATCAGTTTATCCAGCTATTTTTTGGTCAACTCACATCTTTAAATTCACTACGTGATATTTGTCTGTGCCTAAAAGCACATAACAACAAACTATATCATCTGGGAATTAAAAAATATGTGACCCATACCACCTTATCCAGAGCAAACGAAAATCGTGACTATCGGATTTTTGCTGATTTTGGTTATTATCTGATTCAACAGGTTCGTCCGCTTTACGCCCATACTCCCGTACAGAAGATTGATATTGATAACGATATCTTTGCATTGGATTCAACAAGTATATCCTGCAGTATCAATTTAATGACGTGGGCTGAAGGAAAATACGCTCGCGGAGCAGTCAAAGTTCATACGCTTCTTGATCTACGGGGTAGCATTCCAAAATTTATCCATATCACTGACGGGAAATATCACGATGCTAATGCATTGGATCTGATTATCCCACAACCTGATGCTATATACTTAATGGATAAGGCATATGTTGATTTTGATGCGTTATATCGGATGCAGGAAGCAGGCTCTTTTTTTGTAACAAGGGCAATGTCAAACCAAAAATACGATGTAGTTGATCAAAATTTCAATATTGACCAAACTACAGGTTTGAGATATGACAAAACTATTGCTCTAACCGTTGCTAAATCCAGAAAACTTTATCCGAAGAATCTGAGATTAATTGAATTCTACGATCAGGAAAAAGACAATTATCTTATATTTCTTTCAAATAACTTTGAAGTAAGTGCTCTGGAAATTGCCAATTTGTACAAAAACAGATGGCAAATTGAGACCTTCTTCAAATGGATAAAGCAGAACCTGACAATAAAAAAGTTTTGGGGGTATTCTCCAAATGCGGTTAAAGTCCACATTTGGATAGCCATCTGCACTTACTTAATTGTTGCTTACATCAAACATTCTGTCAGAAGTGAGTTCTCAATTTACGAAGTAATGCAAATTTTAAGCATCTCCGCATTTGACAAAACACCATTAACAGAACTATTAACCAGTTTTCAAGTCAAACAAAATGTCAAAGAACTTCAATATAATTTATTCGCTGGTGGTGATTTTTTGAATTTCTAAAAATCAACGCACCAGCAGTAAATGTAAACTCAGAATTCGGAACTTAAAACTCGTCATTTACCATTCATGACTAACCATTTTTTTTTGAAAACAGACAGTAGGATGGACAATAAAAATTCATTTATAACACATTAACATAAAATATTTATTTTGTGTTATAAATAATTTGGTTATAAACTAAACTAATTGATTATATTTGCAGTAAATATTCCGGCTGTAGAGCTGCAGTCTTATTATAAACAAAATAAAATTCTAAAACAATGGAAGAATTAGTAAAAAAAATCACAGCAGAATTTGATGCATTTGCAACAGATGCAAAATTGCAGGTTGAAAAAAACAACAAAGCAGCAGGTACACGTGCCCGCAAAAGCTCTCTTGATTTGGAAAAATTATTGAAAGAATTCAGAAAAGTATCAGTTGAAGCTTCAAAAAAGTAATGACTTATTTTTCTTTCTCTTTTAAAGGCTCTCCCTCTTGAATGAAGGAGGGCTTTTTTTGTGAAGGTCCGACGCCATCGAAAGGCATTAATAAAAATTACTCAACAGAAACTAATGAATGTTTCGTTTTAGCAGCTTGAAACAAAAGAAAGACATGCAGGAAGGACACGTAGCATTGTGTGTGTTTTGTGATTGAAGTTATGAAATGAATGAGAATAATATAATGTCGCATTAATAAACCAGCAATGTACTGTTTATTCTCTTTTTCTTTAAATAGTAAATAGCAAATTACGAAATAGTAAACACTTAAATCTCATCACTTCGACAACCACAATCACCCGAAGCCCCCTTCGCCTTTCAAGTCCTGATCCGTTTCCGCACAACAGCGCTCAATGCTTATAGGCGCAGACACAAAAATTATCAGTGGTTACAGTCGTACTTCAGTTCATTTTTATTGATGGACTTTGTTTTTCGAACCTCCTTTTTCAAGTCGCAACCATTGCAACCATCACAACCCGAACTGGCCTTGTCCTTTGTTCGCAGGCTCCTGACCACAGAATACACAACATAAGCGACGGCTGCGAAAATAATTATATAGACTAAAATTTCCTGTATCATAAAACTTAAATGTTGAATCGTTGAAATGTCTATAGTCTAATGTCTAAAGTCTAATGTCTCTGGACTTTTGACCTTAGACTTTTGTCTTTTGTCTTTTGACATTAGACTTTTGACTTCAGACAAGAAACCTGTGCCTCTGCCTCTGCCTGTGCCTTCTGTCACCCGAAACTGAATTAAAACATACTACCAATCTGATAAGTGAGGAATGCCACCACCCAGGCAATCACTGTAGTATAAACCATTGTAAAAACTGCCCATCCCCAGTTGGCTTCCTTCTTAATGGCAGCGATTACCGCCACACAAGGAAAATATATAAGGATAAAGAGCATGAATCCGAAACTCACCAAAGGTGTAAATACCGTTTGTCCCTTTAAAACACCGCTGTTGTGCTTTTGTTCTTTTATATTGTTTTGCAAAGTAGAGGAGTTTTCGTCGGCTTCCATATCGGCATGATAAAGGATACCCATGGTGCTCACCACTATTTCTTTGGCGGCCAGTCCGGTGATAATGCTCACTCCCATTTTCCAATCATAGCCCAACGGACTGATGAGTGGCTCTATTGCATGTCCCATTTGTCCGATGTATGATTTTTCCTGACGCTCCGACTCTTTGCTGATGCTGAGCGAAGTGATCATTTCTGACTTTTTCTCCGGGCTTATTCCGGCATTCGCTTCAACACTTGCCATCTGTGCATCATAGTCCGTCGAATACTCAACATTACGTGGGAAATAGCCCAACGCCCATATCAGAATAGAAGCAAAAAGAATCACAGTTCCCATTTTCCGAAGGTATTGCTCACCCTTGTGCCACATATGAATGGATGTATTGCGAAGCGTGGGTGTACGGTAAGGCGGTAACTCCATTACAAAAGGAACTTCCTTCTTGGCAAAAGCTATCTTTTTCATTACCAGAGCCGTAATAATGGCCAACAGAATGCCTGAAAAATAAATAGTGAACAATACAAACCCCTGATAATTGGGGAAAATAGCCGAAATGAGCAACACATACACCGGCAAACGCGCACTGCACGACATGAACGGAGTAATAATCATTGTCAGAATCCGGTCCTTTTTGTTATCGAGCGTACGGGTGGCCATGATAGCCGGCACATTACAACCGAAACCCATCACTAGCGGAATAAACGATTTTCCGTGCAAGCCTATTTTGTGCATCAACTTGTCCATAATGAACGATGCGCGGGCCATATACCCCGTGTCCTCCATCAGCGAAATGAAAAAGAACAAGATAAGGATATTGGGCAGAAAAATAATGACACCGCCGCAACCGCCAATGATGCCCTGCACGATTAAATCGCGCAACGGACCCTCGGGCATAACACCCTGCGTCCAGTTGCTCAATGCTCCTACTCCGGCATCTATCCAATCCATTGGATAACTACCAAGGGTAAAAGTAACCTGAAACATAGCCCACATAAAAAACAGGAAGATAGGAAAACCCCAGAAACGATGCGTCAGAATATCATCGAGTTGACGCTTGGTGATACGCTTATCGATTTTTGGTTCCTTGTAGGTTTCCTTGAGCGCTCCATCGATAAATCCGTATTTAGCATCGGTAATAATTGTTTCGGAATTTTCGCCGTATTCCTTTTCGAGCGCGGCAATTGTTCTTTCGGCTACAAGTTTTATGTTTTCGTAGTTGTCGTATTTTTTCAACCATTCGTGAGTCACTTTATCGCCTTCGAGCAGTTTCACGGCAATGAAACGCGAAGAAAGAGTGACCCTTATGGCCGGATTTTTCCATATCTCGGCTTGTATTGTATTGATGGCCTTTTCGATAAGGCTGCCATAATTGATATGAATGTGTCGCACGCTGGGGTCGCGTTCTTCGTACACATCGATCACCTTGGCAAACAATTCGTCAAGTCCTTTTCCTTTCGAAGCAATGGTGGGAATAATGGGAATACCAATCATTTCGCCCAACGCTTTGTAATCGAACTTCACTTTTTTGTTTTCAAGCTCGTCGTACATGTTCAAAGCAATCACTACTTTGATATTCATATCGATAAGTTGAGTCGTCAGAAAAAGATTGCGCTCCAGGTTCGAGGCATCCACTACATTAATAATAATATCGGGGTGTTTTTCGGTAATGTGCGAACGAACATAAAGTTCTTCGGGCGAGTATTCGGTAATGGAATAAGTTCCCGGCAGATCGACCAACTTAAAATCGTAGTCGAACTTTTTCATCGTGGCTTCTTTGGCATCCACTGTCACTCCACCGTAGTTCCCCACCCTTTCGTGCGAACCGGAAGCATAATTAAACAAAGTAGTCTTGCCGCAATTGGGATTCCCCACCAGCGCCACATTGATTACTTTTCCTTTTTTAATGGCCGATACCTTAAGAGTTTCTTCGTCGATAACGCCATTGAACTCAATACCCAGCAGATCTTTTGCTTCGTCGGACGAAACTACTTCCACCAATTCGGCCTCGCTGCGCCTCAACGACACATTGTAACCCATTATTTCATATTCTACCGGATCCTGCAAGGGAGCGTTTTTGATAACGCGTACTTTTTTACCTTTCACAAAGCCCATTTCGGTGATGCGCTTTCTGAAAGCGCCATGCCCTAATACTTTTGTAATAATGGCTTCATCGCCTGTGGCGATATCCGATAAAAATGTATTTTCTTTCAACATAAATTTATAATTCTTTGTATTTCGTTGATTTGATCCATTGTTGCATCAATCAAATAAACATCAAAACTCAACACCAAATCTCATCATTGCCACCAGGGCATTTCCCAGTTTCTGATCCGTTCCTGCCGGATTTACTATATATTGAATATCGGGGCGAATATAAACGTTCGAACAAATCTGACATTGATAAATGATCTCAATCACTGTTTCGCCTCCGTTTGGGTTCGAATCAATGCCTGCGTAAGCCACTGCCATTCCCATATAATCGTCGGGACGATTTTTAAAAATATCTGAATACTTTAGCCCTATGCTGTAATAATGATTATGATTGTTCCGCTTCGGACTGAGTCCTATCTGCGAAAAAACATCTATCTTATCAGTGATCTGCTGATTTCCGGCAAAATAAATCCCTCCGTTTTGCTGTTCTTCGTTGGTCGAATCGTTGTGCTGATGAAAGTAACCCCCGATTTTATAATTTCCACGTTTGTTGGCCAATAAGCTACGGTTCAATTGCAATTCGCCTACCGTCAGCACACCCTGTTCGCGACTCAATTGCCAGTGGATGTTATAAGGATTGTTTTCAAGATCGTCCGGCGTACCATCAAAAACAGCCATTTTCAATACTATCGAAGGAGAAATATCCCAGTTTAAATTAACTCCCAAAGCAGTCAAAGGAAAAATTGGCGAAGGGATATTATCGGCGATACTGGAATGAATTCCGAAGGAACTATTCGTGAAGCCGGCAGCACACTCATCGGCTGCAAAGTTAACATTTAAATCCTGTAAACCGACTGTAACACTCAAATTTCCAAAACGCTGACGGTACCAAAATTCATAGAGCCAGGTCAGATTTCCCGCCTCAATGTTCGAAACTCCCTGAAAGTCACCCACCAGATGAGCCGTCGGTTCACCACCATGTGTATTCGCGAGTTTTACAAAGGCATCGCCCCCTTTCCACCACTTTGCTTTTTCGGTGTCGAAACCGGCATCGATAGTAGCCATTCCCAGGTAAGCAGTTCCGGTTTTAATCCCTCCCTTAATGTTAGTCACCAGGTCACCGGTATAAGTGGCACCAAAATACAAAGATTCATTTGTCTTTTCCTGCGCATCTACAGCACACGGAACAAATAAAAGTAAGAGTAAAAAATAAAAAGAATGAAGAGTTGATTTCATTAATTTTTATGCTTAAATTTAATACTGCAAAATTAGCTCTTTTAAAGACAATTTTTTATCACTATTAATGTTGATTTTACTGCATTCACTCACCATAAATAGTTATTCAATCCAAAGCCAATTGAAACGTTGAACTGTTGAATCGTTAAATCGTTAAACTGTTGAATCGTTGAACTGTTGAATCGTTGAATCGTTGAACTGTCTATAGTCTACAGTCTCCGGTCTCCAGACGCTAGATTGGTGAATCGTTGAACTGTTGAATCGTTGAATCGTTGAACTGTCTATAGTCTACAGTCTCCGGTCTCCAGACGCTAGATTGGTGAATCGTTGAACTGTTGAATCGTTGAATCGTTGAATCGTCTACAGTCTACAGACTCCGGACTTTTGACATTAGACTTTAGACATTAGACAAGAAGCCTGCGCCTTCCGTCACCCGAAACTACTTATCTAACAATTTTGCCACCCGGATGGATTGATCAGGATATAGATTTTTTCAGAGAAGATGACGGCGTACTATCGTTTGCTAAAGAATTAAAGCTGTTCAATTGATCCGCATCTCAAGGTCTTTTTCGGCAGCCAACACAAAGAAATAGAATAATTCATCCCGCGATGCAGTCTTTTTGTCCGACAAACAATTGACGATTGGATTTTTATCCCTATTTTTGTGAAGATTAAAAATAGATGACGTTTATTTTAAAATAATGTTACATTTCTATTTTTTCTGATCAATACTAAAAAAACACAACCCTTTAAGCTTCGTCCTCTTGAACGACACATTAAACATTCTGAATACATTTGATACCATTTCGTTGGAAGAAATGAGCAGGGTGAAGCTCCTCGACCGCATGGATAAGAAATACATGTTGCATGCCGATCAACTTTCAGAAATGCTTCTGTTGCTTAAAAATGAATACTTCGTACTTGAAATTGCTCAGAAGAAATTTGCATCGTACGAAACTACCTATTTCGACACTGCCAATTATGAGATGTACACAAAGCATCACAATGGAAAATTAAACCGTTACAAGGTGCGCTTCCGAACTTATGCCGATTCGAACCTCAACTTCTTTGAGGTGAAGTTCAAAACCAACAAAGGCAGAACAAAGAAAAGCAGAGTTCAACTACCCGATAACAAACACCTGATTGAAGGTGATGCCGAAAAATTACTGTTGCGAAAAACAAACTACACGGCCGCTGCGCTCTCGCCGGTACTCGAAGTAAAATACAAACGCATTACGCTCGTCAACAGAAACATGTCTGAGCGAATAACAATAGATATCGGATTAAACTACAATCACTTCGACAAGTTACTGGATGTGCCCAACCTGATAATTGCCGAAGTAAAACAGGAAAAAACATCTACATCGGCCTTTACCTCTCTGATGCAGGAAAAAAGAATCAAAACCGTATCGCTGAGCAAATACTGCCTTGGCATTACAAGCACGGTTGAAAATGTAAAACACAATAATTTTAAATCTAAAATAAGATATGTCAACCAGTTATTTATTTAAACTTTATGCATTTATCGTTGCCTCATTCATTTTATTTTCAGTCAATGTGCCAGTGCAGTTAAATGCAGCCACACCCACCGACATTAGTGCTTTCGCAGCCGAAGCAGGAGTTACCGAGCCGGAAGCCGAAGCTACAACAACCGACAAGAAGAAAGATAAAATTCAGATCAACGCAGTTTTCTACTATAGCTTGCTCATCGATTTGGCAGCTGTATTTCTTATCATTGGGTTAGTGTATTATCCGAATTATAAAAAGATGGATACCATTTTCACCTTCATTTTGTTCAACGTAGTGATCTTCCTGCTCACATTTGTGCTGAATAAAGTAAAAATATCGATGGGAGCCGCCTTTGGGTTATTTGCGGTCTTTTCGATGTTGCGCTATCGCACAGCCGGTATTGGCATGAAGGACATGACTTATCTTTTCATTTTCATTGCCATTGGACTGATCAGCGGAATTCAACTTGAATACCAGGAACTCGCAGTTATAGTGGGTATTATATTTGTTATTATTCTGCTGTTCGATACGAAGCTTATACTCAAAAAAGAAAGCTCGAACGTATTGCGTTACGAGAGGATCGAAATGATAAAGCCCGAAAAACAGGCCGAATTGATAGCAGAACTACGACAAAGGACCGGCCTTAATATTCACAGGATATCGATCAACGAAATAGACTTTCTGAAAGATACGGCGATGATTACCTACTATTATTATAACTAATCGGAGTACAAAAAAATGGGGTGTAAAACACACATAAACACAGCAATTATTGTTGCCGTATTATCCACTTGCTGCCTTCCAACCATCTTTGCTCAGCGCGAGAATTTCGGATCGTGGACAAGTATATCCATAGATAAAAAACTGAATAAGTTCGAAATCGGTGCCGAAACCGAATTCAGAACCATTTATGCTTTCCGGCTGATGGACAGATGGAGCCTGGGAGTGAATGCCGATTATGACTTGTCTAAGACATTTAAGCTAGGCGCCGGATATCAGTTAATGAATAAGCTGGATAAAAAATACCTGAACTATCAGATACGGAACAGATTCAATATTTCGGGAACAGGAAAACTAAAATTCAAGGATTTATCAATATCACTTCGGGAAAGAATTCAAACAACAATAAAGGACGAAAGCAACAGACTCAAAGAAAATGGAACCATTGATACTTACAAAATGAATCCCGAATGGTCCTGGCGCAACCGACTGACCCTGTCGTACAACATTCCAAATTTTAAAATCACGCCTTCATTGTCGGCTGAATCGTTTTATCAACTCAACAATCCGGATGGTAATCGTTTTGATAATATGCGTTATCAGCTTGCGTTCGATTATAAATTCAACAAAAGGAATCAGATAGAAGTATTTGGAGTGATCAACAGCGAACTTGATTCGGAAGATGCATCGGGTAAATACATTCTCGGAGTGGCCTACAAATACTCTTTTAAACAACTCAGTAACAAATCGAAATAAACAAGCATTGTTCGGCTGTTTACCTGTCTTGTTGCTGATAGAAGTAAAAAATACCGAACAGGAGTCATTCCGAACCGAACAACATAAAACCCTGTACACCCATCGGAACGTCCGGGAATAAACATTTAGAAAACATATATCGGCTACATGAAAAATCAACTATTATTGATCTCCTTCCTACTGTTCACGCTCTGTTTTATTGGTTGCGATCCCGAAAACGTGATTGTAACCAAGCCTGTAGTGGACTCCGACACACTTGACTATGAATGGGACAGCTCGAAAGTAATAAAAATAACACTGAACGGAACCGCCATCAGCACCGACAGTAAAAATGTAACAATATCAGGTTCTACACTTACAATCAACAAAAAAGGAACGTATGAACTCACCGGCTCACTCTCCAACGGACAAATTGTAGTGAATACATCGGGAATAGTACGTTTACTGCTGAACAACGTAAATATAACCAACACAAGCACATCGCCACTTTTTGTGCTGGATGCAAAAAGAACGATACTCATTCTGCCGCAAGGATCCGACAATACATTTACCGACGGAAACAATTACACCCAAACAGCCGACAGTTTGAACGCAACAATTTACAGCAAGGATTATCTGGCCATTTTCGGAACAGGCAAACTTACAGTGAATGGCAACTACAACGGCGGTATTTCGGGCAGAGATGAACTTATGATCGAGAGCGGAAACATAACTGTAAATTCGGTAGGCTTCGGGATAAAAGGTAAAGACTATCTCAAAATACAGGGCGGCGATATTAATGTGTATAGTGGTGCCGATGGTTTGAAGTCGGACAAAGACTCCACAATCAATGATGGCTTTATCGTAATAAACGGTGGAAATTTTAATGTAGTGGCCAACAACGATGCCATCACTGCGCAAAGTGTGCTGACAATTAATAATGGCGATTTCAATCTCATTTCAGGTGGTGGTAGCGATTTTACGCCCGGTATAAGCTCATCGCGCGGCTTGAAGTCCGAACAAAACATCATTTTGAATGGAGGAACATTTTATATTAATTCGTCCGACAATTGTATAGGGGGCAGTCAGCACATCGAAATCAACAATGGCAATTTTAATCTGCTATCGGCCAACAAACCCATCGATTCGGATTCTACACTGACTGTCAATAACGGAGATATAAACATAACAAAAGCAATCAAAGGCATCAGTTCGCACAAAATAAAGCTGAACGGAGGAAAATTAAACATCGCTTCGAAAAACGACTGCGTAAAAGCAACAAAAGGGAACGATGTCGCCACTGCCGATGGAAGTTCAATTGAGATCAACGGCAACACATTGCTCCTAAGTTCCGAAAAAGGAGATGCGCTGGACAGCAACGGAAGTATCATCATAAAAAGCGGAACTGTAGTGATTCAGGGATCGCCCACCCTCCCCGACGATGCCATAAGTTATCGCAAAAACTTTACTATTGAGGGAGGAACTGTGGTCGCTTCGGGAGCTACTTCGCTTTTACCGGGAACGGCTTCTACGCAAAACGCTGTCTTTATTAAGTTTAAATCAATCCTTGCACCCGGTACTATTCTTAACATACAAAGCGCTTCAGGCACCAGCATCTGCACTTATAAAACAACAAAACACAGCTACTTCGCTTTCGTCAGTACATCAGCGCTTGTCAACGGGACATATAATGTCTTCACAGATGGAACTGTAAGCGGAGAACATAGCAATGGCTATTATCCTTTAGGCATTTACACTACCGGTACAAAACGTGGATCGTTCACAATTGCAGGCAAGCTTACTTCAATTGAATTATAAACACGAAAACAGAAAATTCTACCTGCATTGATTAAAATGCAAAAAGAGCTGTACCATTTTTCACGGTACAGCTCTTTTGTTGAAGTATAATTTTACTGAAATCTTAAACTACTTTCTTCATCGCAGTCATTGCAGCACGAAGCTGAGCTCCTACTATTTCGATAGAGTGATTACGCAAAGCTGCATTCACTTTTACCAATTCAAAGTTATCAACATGTCCATCAGCACCTTCATTGAAGTTTTTACCAATAATATTGGTTTCCACCCTCGTCATAAAGTCGGCCAACAGCGGTTTACAGGCATGATCGAATAAATAGCAACCATACTCAGCAGTATCAGAAA
Organism: uncultured Paludibacter sp.; assembly: GCA_963678465.1. Lineage (GTDB taxonomy): Bacteria > Bacteroidota > Bacteroidia > Bacteroidales > Paludibacteraceae > Paludibacter. The sequence goes on along the minus strand of OY782858.1, from coordinate 252,103 downwards.
TAACACGGTTCATTTCGAACAGTTTCTTACGGGCAATTGTATTGGCAATCAGCGGAGTTTCGTGCAACGATTCATAATAAGCCGATTCAGGTTTAATGCCTGCACTCACCATTGTTTCGTATGCCAATTCCACACCGGCTTTCACGAAAGCCACCATTAATGTTGCATTATCGAAATATTCCTGCTCGCTGATTTCTACATTTCCGGCAGGTGTTTTTTCGAAAGCGGTTTCACCGGTTTCGGCACGCCAGGTCAACAGGTTTTTATCTCCCGCAGCCCAGTCCTCCATCATCACACGCGAAAACTCACCCGAAAGAATATCGTCCATATGTTTTTTGAACAATGGCGTCATAATTTCCTTCATCTCCTCGGCCAATCTGAAGGCTTCAATTTTAGCCGGATTCGACAAACGATCCATCATATTGGTAATACCTCCGATTTTAAGGGCTTCAGTGATGGTTTCCCAACCGTATTGTACCAATTTTGAAGCAAAGCCTGCATCAATTCCTTTTTCAACCATTTTGTTGAACGAAAGAATAGAACCTGTTTGCAACAATCCGCAAAGAATTGTTTGTTCGCCCATCAAATCCGATTTCACCTCGGCCACGAACGACGAATGCAAAACACCGGCTTTATGTCCGCCTGTGCCTACGCAATAGGCTTTGGCTATTTCCATACCATCGCCGTTGGGATCATTTTCGCCGTGCACAGCAATCAATGTAGGCACTCCGAAACCGCGAAGGTATTCAGCACGCACTTCCGAGGCGGGCGATTTAGGCGCAATCATTACCACAGTGATGTCTTTACGAATCTGAGTACCCTCCTCAACGATATTAAAACCATGAGAATAGGACAAACAAGCGCCTTGCTTCATCAACGGAACAACCTGATTGACTACAGAAGTGTGCTGTTTGTCGGGCGCAAGGTTCGAAACCAAATCGGCAGTTGGTATCAACTGTTCAAAAGTTCCTACTTCAAAACCGTTTTCTGTTGCTTTCTTCCACGATTCACGTTGCTGATCGATGGCTTCCTGACGTAAAGCGTAAGCCACATTTAAACCGCTGTCGCGTAAGTTTTGTCCCTGAGCCAGGCCCTGAGCACCGCAACCAATGATGACAATTTTTTTGCCCATCAATTTTTTTACTCCATCAGCGAATTCGCTGCTTGCCATAAAATCACATTTTCCCAACTCCTGAACTTTCAGACGATGTGGAAGTGAACTGAAATAATTTGCCATTTTTTATATTTTAAATTATAATTTTATTTTTACTAAAGACAGAAATCCGAAAGCATTGTTGTTAGCAAAACACGATACGTGCTCTACAGGCCGTTTTTCCTTCTTTGAAAATCTCAAACCTGAAATCATCTTTTTCTATTTCAACAATCGAAAGACTTACTTCTTCGCCAAAGCGAATTTCGTTTACATAATTAATCTCAAACCGTTTGATTTGCTTATTCTTAAATGTTTCGATAGAAAAGCAATTGCATATCCACTCCACGTAACGCATGCTATTCACATGTCCGTTGATATCGATATGGCTGTATTTCACCTTAAATACATCAACCGGTGCACCTTCAACTCCCGACAACCTGATCGGCTTTTCCATCGCAACTGTTTTAGCATTTGCAAATTCATGAATACCATCGAGAGTACTCAAATCCTGCGCCCTACGGGTAATTATATTGATCATTGCCCAGGTTGAACATGCATTTCCTATCACGTCGTTGTTCCCGTTTCTGATACAAAAGTTACGGGTGGTGGTTGCTCTACCAACTTCCTCTACCCAGGTTTCCACCTCTATGCTTTCGTATTGTTTCGGGAAACTCTGCATTTCGACGGCAAGCCTGAGCAGTACCCACGAACAATCGTTCTCATTTAAATTACGGATACCAAATCCATTGTCATCGGCATTGAAGCCGGCTGTTGTAAGCAAAATATTTGTCAACGAAGCCATTGTCACCTGACACTGAAAGTCGACATCCTGTGGCTGAACAAGAAAAGAATAACGCTTAATTTTAGTTTTCATTTTTAAAGTTGAAAGTACATTTGAGCCAGTAAAGTTACGAAAGTTTAAGCTAGGCCGAACACATGATGATGTTAAATTAACACCTGCTTTGCTTTTTTACTGTCAACCTTTTTGTACTTCTAACTTTTTTATACCGTCCAGCATATCACTCAGGCGCTCCACTTTCGATTTGGTGATCGCCACACGCCCCGAACGAATGAACTGAAGCACACCTACCGATGCACTTAACTCATCGAAAAGTTGTTGGGTCTCGGCATAATGTCCTGTTTTTTCGAACACCACACAGTCCTGATTCATTTCGAGGATATGAATATGATGATTTCTTATCAGCTGTTCAATGCCGCCAAGCGACAGAATTTTATCGGTAGCTACTTTGTAAAGTGCAATTTCCTGATAAATCAAATCATCGTCGGTATTGTAATATGCTTTGAGAATATCAATGCGTTTATCGATTTGCTTCACTACTTTTTCTACAACATCCTGTGTTGAAAAAAGTGTAATTGTAAATTTATGAATACCGCTCAATGCCGACTGCGATACCGAAAGTGTTTCGATATTCAATGCCCTGCGCGTGAAAATAATAGTGATTTGCCCCAGCAAACCAACTGTATTTTCCGAAAATATTGTGATTGTATATAATGTTTTTTCCATATTGAAGCTCCCTGAATCCCCCGAAAGGGGACTTCCCGAAAATGAGGGAGGACGGGAATTATTTTAGAATTAATAAAAAAGTATCTGAAAAATGAGTTATTAATGTCGGGAGTTTCTTATTCTCCCAACAATATATTGGTTACACTGCCTCCCGAAGGAATCATTGGGTAAACCATTCCCTTTTTCTCAACATTCACCACCAGCAGATAAGGCTGATCATCCTTAAGCATATCGGCAATGGCATCATCCAGTTCTTCACGAACGTGAACTTCCGTCCCCGGAATACGATATGCTTTGGCAATAGCAATAAAATCAGGGTTTTGCATTTCTGTAAACGAATAACGTTCATCGAAGAACATTTCCTGCCACTGACGCACCATACCAAGAAAATGATTGTTCAGAATAATCATCTTCACTCCTATTTGCTCCTGCATTATCGTTCCAAGTTCCTGTATTGTCATTTGGAAACCGCCATCGCCACTGTACATACAAACGGTGCGTTCGGGAGCTCCAATTTTGGCGCCCATAGCTGCCGGAAGGCCAAAACCCATAGTTCCCAAACCTCCGGAAGTCACCAGACTGCGCGTTTGAGAATAACCAGAATAGCGAGCCGCCATCATTTGATTTTGGCCCACATCCGTTACAACAACAGCATTGTTATTGGTTGCTTCCGAAATTTTATGAATCACTTCTCCCATCGTAAGCTCACCCGATACCGGATGTACTTCACGTTGGATTACTTTTTCAAATTCCTGATCATCATATATTTTAAACGATTCAATCCATTCGGTGTGTTTGGCCTCGTTGATCAATGCCGTAAGCGCAGGTAAAGCATCTTTCGTGGAAGCAAGCACAGGTGCATCTACTTTCACATTTTTATTTATCTCGGCTGCATCAATATCAATATGAATAATCTTAGCCTGTTTGGCATAGGTATTCAAATCACCTGTTACACGGTCGTCGAAACGCATACCAATAGCAATCAGCACATCGCATTCATTTGTTTTCATATTAGGCGACACATTTCCATGCATTCCCAAAAAGCCTTTATTCAAGCGATAATCGGTCGACATGGCCGATGCACCCAACAAAGTCCATGCAGCTGGAATATCGGCTTTATCAAGAAATGCCATCAACTCTTGCTCTGCATTTCCCAATACAACACCCTGTCCGACCAATGCATATGGCTTTTGGGCTGAATTTATTAATTGCGCTGCAAGTTCTATTTGCGAAGGATTTACTTCAGGAACAGGGAGATAACTTCTGATAAAAGTGCAGGGTTTATATTCAAATTCTGTTTCCTGAAATTGTGCGTTCTTCGAAATATCGAGCACAACCGGCCCCGGACGACCGCTGCGGGCAATATAAAAAGCACGTGCCACCGCCCATGCTATGTCTTCTGCATTACGAATCTGATACGACCACTTGGTAATGGGCTGCGTAATACCTACCACATCTATTTCCTGAAATGCATCAGTCCCCAACAAACCTGCACTCACCTGTCCGGTGATAACCACAAGTGCTGTACTATCAAGCATAGCATCGCTGATTCCGGTTACTGCATTAGTAGCCGCAGGCCCCGAAGTTACCAGGCAAACTCCTACTTTTCCTGACACGCGGGCATATCCCTGCGCAGCATGAGTAGCGCCTTGTTCGTGGCGGGTGAGTATATGTTTTAATTTATCATCATAATCGTAAAGTGCATCGAAGGTGGGCATTATCGCGCCACCCGGATACCCGAAAATCGTATCTACACCTTCGTGTATCATCGATTCTATTAATGCTTTTGCTCCTGTTATTTTCATGTTATATGTTATTTCCAGCCCCCTAAATCCCCCGACGGGGGACTTTTGGTAAGCTTCTATTTCAAATTATTATAATCAATATATATTCTTTTCTCTTTTCTTAAAGTCCCATGTGGGGGATTAGGGGCTTCTTAATCAATCAACCGTACAGCTCCTTTATCGGCCGAACTTACCATAGAGGCATAGGCCTTAAGGGCTGTGGAAACGACTCGGTTTCTGTCTTTGGGTTTGAAGGCATCTTTCCCTTTTGCCAGTTCCGCTTCACGTCGAATTGCAAGTTCTGCATCTGTCAGCTTCACGTTGATTGTACGATTTGGAATATCAATTTCAATCATATCACCATCCTGAAGCAAACCAATATTTCCACCCGAAGCTGCTTCGGGAGATATATGGCCTATTGAAAGTCCTGAAGTTCCACCCGAAAAACGACCATCGGTAATCAGCGCACATTCTTTTCCAAGATGGCGGGCTTTGATATATGAAGTTGGATAAAGCATTTCCTGCATTCCGGGTCCACCTTTAGGACCTTCGTGCGTAATCACTACCACATCACCTGCCACAACGCTTCCATTCAAAATTCCTGTACAGGCAGTATCCTGCGATGTAAACACCCTGGCTGGTCCACTAAATTTCCATATGCTTTCGTCGACACCGGCAGTTTTAATAACACAACCATCTTGTGCAATGTTCCCTTTAAGGATCGCTAATCCACCATCTTTTGTATAAGCATGCGCAATATCGCGGATACAACCGTGTGCTCTGTCAGCATCAAGTTCTTTGTATTGAGAATTTTGCGATCCCATTACTAAATTAAAGCGATGAGCTGGTGCACTTTTGTAAATGGCCTCAACATCGGGAGACAAGTTCGAAGAAGTTATATCGTATTTAGCAAGCGCTTCGCCCAGTGTAAAACCATCAACTCTGTTTACACTGGCATTGAGGAGGCCACCCTTATTAAGTTCGGCAAGAATACCCATGATCCCTCCTGCTCTATTCACATCCTGAATATGATACTTGGGTGAGTTAGGTGCAACTTTACACAAACAAGGTGTCTGCTTCGAAAGTTGATCCATATCATTCATTGTAAGCTCCACTTCAGCTTCGTGAGCAATGGCAAGAATATGTAAAACTGTATTCGTCGAGCCTCCCATGGCAATGTCAAGTCGCATGGCATTCAGAAATGCATCGCGCGTTGCAATTGTACGTGGCAGTACGGTAAGGTCACCGTCGCGGTAATATTTATATGAATTTTCAACCACAAGTTTGGCAGCATCCATAAACAGCTGCATACGATTGGCATGTGTGGCTACAATAGTTCCGTTTCCGGGAAGCGCCAACCCAATGGCTTCATTCAGGCAGTTCATCGAATTGGCTGTGAACATACCCGAACACGAGCCACAAGTTGGGCATGCCGCGTTTTCAATTTTCGTAATTTGTTCATCCGAAACACTGTCATCGGCAGCTTGTACCATAGCATCCACGAGGTCAAGTTGTTTGCCATCCAGCTCTCCGGCTTCCATCGGACCGCCCGACACAAATACAGTAGGGATATTCAGTCGCATGGCTGCCATCAACATTCCGGGTGTAATTTTATCGCAATTGCTGATACAAACCATGGCATCTGCTTTGTGCGCATTCACCATGTATTCCACGCTATCGGCAATCAAATCACGAGATGGAAGTGAATATAACATTCCATCATGCCCCATAGCAATACCATCGTCAATGGCAATTGTATTAAATTCGGCTGCAAAACATCCCAGTTTCTCTATCTTTGCTTTAACCTTCTGACCAATTTCATGCAAATGAACATGGCCCGGAACAAACTGAGTGAAAGAATTTACTATGGCAATTAATGGTTTACCCATTTGTTCGTTGGTCATTCCGTTGGCTTTCCATAAAGCACGCGCACCTGCCATTCGGCGTCCACCTGTGCTTGTCTGACTTCGTAATTCGTATTTCATAAACCGTGTTTCCTCGTAAGGATAATTTAGTTAGTAATAATTGTTTTTATTTATCTCGCCCTTTCCTATTCAAGAAGGGTATTAAAAAAAAACCTTTCTCCGTTATGGTGAGAAAGGTTTTATGCTTTTATAATACATGTGTTTATACAACGAACCTACTCACCTCTGATTTTTGACCAAAAGTAGAATGACGTTCACTAGAAGAGTAGAAACACTAAAATTATTCATTGCGTTGTTTAATTATGGGTGCAAAGATATATCATTTTTTTATTCCCGCAAATAGTTTGGAAGAAATTATTTGATTTTTTATTCAAATCGAAAGAAAACAAAGCCCAAAAACTCGAATAAATTAGTTTAGCATAGAATAGTGAGCAAATTTGAGAGTTATTTGTTATTAGAATAGTAATGGTAAAGGTAGAGCTGATGCTAAACGCCTAAATCTATTATTTTTACCAAAATTCATTTGAATTATTTTTAATTATGAATTATATGACCGAATCACATTAAAACATTGATTTTTTAATTAATTTTGCACGCTATTTTTACCATGGAAATGACAGAAAAAACATACAAGTACCTATACGATATTGATTCTCCCGTTGATTTAAAGGCTGTTCCCCGAAAAGAACTCACAAAAGTCTGCGATGAGCTTCGGCAATTTATTATTGATGAAGTTTCGAAAAATCCGGGACATTTAGGTTCCAGCCTTGGAGTTGTAGAACTCACAGTGGCGCTGCATTATGTATTCAACACTCCTTACGACCGTATTGTGTGGGATGTTGGTCATCAGGCCTACGGACATAAAATACTAACCGGGAGAAGAGATAAGTTCTATACAAACCGGCAGTTCAAAGGAATATGCGGTTTCCCATCGCCAAAAGAAAGTGAATATGATGCTTTTGGCGTAGGTCATTCATCCACTTCCATTTCGGCAGCATTGGGCATGTCGGTGGCAGCGTTGATGAAAAACGAACAGAACAGACAGGTAGTGGCTGTAATCGGCGATGGAGCTATGACCGGAGGGTTAGCTTTCGAAGGGCTGAACAATACATCGATGGACAAAAATAACCTGCTGATTATTCTCAACGATAATCAAATGGCCATCGACCCCATAAATGGAGGCTTTACGCAATATCTTATCGACATCACTACATCGCAAACCTATAATCGCTTGCGATACAAGGCTTATAAAACATTAAAGAAACTTGGATTGATCAGCGATGAAGGTAAAAACAGGATTATTGGTTTTAACAATACTGTAAAGGCAGCGCTCTCGAAACAGCATAATATTTTCGAAGGATTGAACATTCGCTATTTTGGTCCCGTGGATGGACACGATGTGGACAACCTCGTAAAAATACTTTCGGACATTAAAGATTTCAAAGGACCTAAAGTATTGCATTTGATCACTCAGAAAGGAAAAGGATATGAACCCGCCGAGAAATCGGTAACCGAATGGCATGCACCCGGAAAATTCTGTGTGGAAACAGGCGAACGCAGTATAGTTACGCCTACCGAACCTACACCTCCACTTTTTCAGGATGTGTTTGGCGAAACACTGCTTGAACTGGCGCAGCAAAACGAAAAAATTGTAGCCATCACTCCCGCTATGCCTTCCGGATGTTCGATGACAATTATGCAAAAAGAACTTCCCAAACGGGTTTTCGATGTTGGAATTGCCGAAGGCCATGCAGTTACTTTCTCAGCAGGTCTAGCTAAAGATGGAATGGTTCCATTTTGCAATATCTATTCATCGTTTATGCAACGGGCTTACGATAATGTGATTCACGATGTGGCTTTGCAGGAACTTCCGGTCATCTTCTGTCTCGACAGAGCAGGTTTAGTTGGTTCTGACGGAGCAACTCATCATGGCATTTTCGATTTGGCTTACATGCGTTGTATTCCGAATATAACTATAGCAGCACCACGCAACGAAATAGAATTGCGCGATTTAATGTACACCGCTCAGGAATTCAAAAGCGGTCCTTTTGTGATTCGTTATCCGCGAGGTAAAGGCTATATAGTAGACTGGAAACAGCCTATGAAAAAAGTAAAAATAGGGAAAGGCGAACTTCTTAAAGCTGGAAAAGAACTGGCTGTAATCACAATTGGCACCATGGCCTATAGTGCTGCCCGGGCTATTGAAGCGGTAGAAAAAGAAAAAGGTATCAGCATAGCACATTATGATATACGATTTCTGAAACCGCTCGACACTGAATTACTGCATGAAGTTGCCAGTAATTTTAAATACATTGTAACCATTGAAGACGGTGTAATAAATGGTGGATTCGGAAGCGCAGTACTCGAATTCATGGCCGACAATAATTACAAATTAAATGTGAAACGACTCGGTATTAAAGACACTTTCGTGGAACATGGAACTCCAGAACAACTCTATAATATGCTTGGATTGGATGCTGAAGGCATCGCCAAGTCTTTACTCGAATATATTGATATACAAAAACACAAAATAGATTTCGAGATAACAGAACAGCACATAAAAGTTAAAATAAAATAGGAAAAAGATTTTTTTATTTAAGGTATAAAAAAAATGAAAATTATTATTGCCGGTGCCGGTGAAGTAGGAACGCATTTAGCGAAACTTCTTGCACGTGAAAATTTCGACATTTTATTACTCGATGAAGATGCTTCAAAATTAAAAGATCTTGAAGCAAGTTTCGATTTACTGACCAGTATTGGCTCGCCAACTTCCATAAAGGATTTAAAAGAAGCCAGCATCGAAAAGGCCGATTTATTTGTTGCCGTAACGCCATCAGAAAGCGTTAACATGACGGCCTGTATGCTCGCCACTAATCTTGGCGCCAAACGCACACTGGCTCGTATCGATAATTATGAATATTTGTTGCCTGTGAACAAAGAGTTCTTTAAAAAACTGGGAGTCGATTATCTCATTTATCCCGAAATGCTGGCTGCAAAGGAAATAGTTGAATCGCTAAGCACAAGTTGGTTGCGACAAAACCTTAACTTTTGCGACAACGCCCTTATTCTTTTAGGCATAAAAGTAAGAGCCAATGCAATCATCGTCAACAAAAAGTTCAGCACAGGTTATTTCGATCATGGGAAATACCGCGTTGTTTCAATCAAACGCAACAACAAAACCATTATCCCTGCCGGATCAGACCAAATACTTGAAAATGATATTGTTTACTTCATCACAACACCCGAGAACCTAAATTTCGTACGCGAACAGGCTGGTAAAGAAGACTTCCCTATCCGCAACATTATGGTAATGGGTGGTAGCCGTATTGCACAGAAAACCATTCAATATCTTCCTTCGAACATGCGAGTGAAGGTGTTGGAACGTAACAAAGAAAAAAGCTACGTACTGGCCGAAAAGCTCGAGAATTCAATGATTCTCAATTGCGACGGTCGCAACATCGAAATACTTAAAGAAGAAGGCATCGAAGAAATGGATGCTTTTGTGGCTGTTACTGCAAATTCGGAAGCCAATATTCTGGCCTGCCTTGCCGCTAAACGTCTAGGTGTAAAAAAGACTGTGGCCGAGGTAGAAAATAACGACTATATTTTGTTGGCCGAAAGCATGGACATTGGCACAGTGATCAATAAAAAAATGATAGCAGCCAGCTATATCTACCAACTTACACTCGATGCCGATGTATTGAATGTTCGCAGCCTTTCGTCGGCCGATGCCGAAGTTGTTGAATTTATAGCAAAACCCGGATCAAAAATCACCCGTTCGAAAATCAAAGATTTACGCCTGCCCGACCAGGTAAACATAGGTGGTTTTGTAAGAAATGGAGCTGGAAGTATTGTGTACGGAGATACGCTTATTATGCCCAATGATCATGTTATTGTGTTTTGCGTATCTTCAGCCATTCGGAAAATGGAAAGTTTCTTCAATTAATGAACCGCGAGTTTAATATAAAGTTCATTTTTAAAGTACTGGGCAGTCTTTTAATCGTCGAAGGCTTGTTTCTTATTTTGGCAATACCTGTTGATTTATATTATCGGGAGCATACAACTTTTGATTTTTTGATATCAGCAGCTATCGCTTTTTCATTGGGAATAACAGGAATTATATTGGGAAGAAATGCTCCGCCAACAATAGGTAAGCGCGAAGGTTCACTTATAGTTACTATTACATGGATTCTTTTTTCAACCATTGGGATGCTCCCCTATCTGTTCAGCGGAAGCATTCCCAATTTGGCCGATGCTTTTTTCGAAACCATGTCGGGATTCACCACCACCGGCTCTACAATACTCAACAATATTGAGTCATTGCCGCACGCTGTCCTTTTCTGGCGAAGCACGACCCATTGGATTGGCGGATTGGGAATTATCGGAATTTCAATGGCATTACTTCCTGTGTTTGGCTTCGCAGGTTTTCAGGTATTCTCGGCCGAGGCTACCGGACCAACAAAAGACAAAATTCACGCTAAAATAGGAGAAACAGCTAAACGCCTGCTTGCCATCTACATAGCGCTTACGCTTGCCGAGACTTTATTACTCAGCATAGCGGGCATGAGTTGGTTCGATGCACTTTGTCATTCATTCAGCACCATAGCCACTGGTGGCTTCTCCACCAAACAAGCCAGCATTGCTCACTATAATTCTCCCTTTATCGAATACATCGTCATCTTCTTTATGATCTTTTCGGGGGTGAACTTTAGTTTGTATTACTTTTTGTTTAAACTCAAGGTCAACAAAGTATTCAAGAACGAAGAATTGCGTACTTATTTGTTGATAATTATTTGTTTTACACTTATTTTTATCGTTAGCCGTTTTGATTTTAACTCTTATTCATTCCAAAGCATTGAAAAACTTGTACGTGAGAGTCTTTTTGTGGTAAGCTCCACCATTTCGACGACAGGTTTCGTAACGGTTGATTATAATTTCTGGCCTGCATTTACATGGTTTTTGGTACTTATATTAATGGTATTTGGCTCTTCGGCTGGTTCCACAGCCGGTGGAATGAAAATAATAAGAGTATTGCTTAGCCTTAAATACAGTTATTATGAATTCAAACGAATTATTCACCCGAACGCCATTTTTCCCGTCCGCTACAACGGGCATGTGCTCGAAGAAAGTGTTATAACCAGAGTACTTGCCTTTGTGATTCTTTATATTATATTGATAGTGATTGGTACGCTTCTGCTGAGTTTCACGGGATTGGGTTTTGCCGAGTCGCTTAGCGCTCAAATTACAAGTCTGAGTAATGTGGGGCCGGGTTTGTCGGAGCTCGGGCCGGTTTTCAGTTTTTCCGAAATCCCTACTACCTCTAAATGGCTATTGTCGTTCAGCATGTTAGTTGGCCGTTTAGAGTTATTCACCGTACTTGTAATATTTACGCCTGTTTTTTGGCAAAAATAAGTTCTTATTTGATTATTATCACAAAATTTAATTTACTTTTGCACTGCTTAAAAAAGAAAGCATTTTTCCCTACCTCAAATCTATAATGTTTATATTTTAAAAACTTAAGAAAAGATCATCTGAGTTATAGATGTTGCTTATCCATATGTTTATTGAGCGCAATATTCAGATAAGCATAATCATAACTGTTTATTTTTGCAACTATTCAATTATGTTGCATTCGTCTTGTAAGCTGATTTCAGAAGTGTTTTATAATGTTTTGTAAATATTTTTTAGAATAAAAAAAATGAACAAAGAGTTTAATCTTCGTTTGGTATTCAGGGTAATGGGCAGTCTGGCATTGCTCGAAGGTGTAGTTTTATTATTTGTTTGCCTTATTCCACTACTTTACGGCGAAAGTGATGCCCATTATTTTTTACTGGCTTCAGTCATTAGTTTTGCTTTTGCTGGCATCGCTTTATTGATCGGACGGAATCATTCAACATTTATTGGAAAGCGCGAAGGCTCTGTAATCGTAAGTTTTACCTGGATAATTTTTTCGCTCATAGGTTTGTTGCCTTTCTGGATGAGTGGCAGCATTCCATCTTTTACCGATGCTTTTTTCGAAACCATATCTGGATTCACTACCACCGGAGCTTCGATACTGAACAATATTGAGGAACTTTCGCACGGTATGTTGTTCTGGCGAAGTCTTACCCACTGGATGGGCGGTTTGGGTATCATTGTCATTTCACTTGCTGTACTTCCGGTTTTCAGTACTAGTGGCACTCAACTTTTTGCTGCCGAAACTACCGGTCCAACCAAAGATAAAATTCATCCGAAAATCAACGAGACAGCTAAACGCCTGTTTCTTATCTACATAATCCTCACTGCGGCCGAAACAATACTACTTAAACTGGGTGGCATGAATTGGTTCGATGCTGTGAATCATTCTTTTGCAACCATAGCCACAGGAGGTTTCTCCACCAAGCAAGCCAGTATAGCTTACTGGAATTCTCCATATATTCAATACGTTATAAGTATATTTATGATTCTTTCAGGAATCAATTTCAGTCTTTATTACTTTGGATTTAAGAGTAAGTTTGGAAAAATAAGAGAAAATGAAGAGTTACGCTATTATCTAATCACACTTTTTGTGTTTGCATTTATTATAGCGCTTTCATTGATCGATTTTAGCAAAGTACTTCAGTTCAACACTATAGAACAGGCCTGGCGCGATTCGCTCTTTACCGTTTCGTCACTCATGACCACAACAGGTTTTTGTACTGCCGACTACATGACATGGAAACCACTTACCTGGGTTATTTTACTGCTCGTAATGCTTACAGGCGCTTCGGCCGGTTCTACAAGTGGAGGTATCAAAATGATCCGTGTGGTTATTTCGGCCAAAACATGTTACTACGAATTTAAAAGACTTATCCATCCTAATGCCGTGATTCCGGTTCGCTACAATGGGCATTTGGTGCGCGAGGATATTCTTACACGTGTACTTGCCTTTACATTGTTATATTTGGTGGTTGCTGGTTTTGGAATTCTGGTATTGGCCATGACGGGCATGGGATTTCTCGAATCGGTAGGGGGTATGATTACCTGCCTTGGTGGCGTGGGTCCCGGGCTGGGATTGGTAGGACCTGCCGGCAACTTCCATGATATACCGGAATTCAGCAAATGGTTTTTATCATTAATGATGCTGGCCGGAAGATTGGAACTTTATACAATTTTTCTGCTCTTCACACCTACATTCTGGAAAAGATAATCCCATTCATAGCATTCGGCCTTTAAAAATATCAGTCAGGTTAAAAATAAAACAAGCAAGTGAAATAAAATTTTCACTTGCTTGTTTTTTTCATTATAGAGTTTCAATGAATGAACTTTTCAAAGTCAACTCTACACGTTAAGCTCTCGTTTTTAAGCGAATAACGAATTATCCGCAACGTGAATAACCACAGTTTTTGCAGGTTAAGCAACCTTCCTGATAAACCAGCGATTTTTGCCCGCAACTTGGGCATGCCTGTTCCGATATTTGTGTTCCATCAGGAATGTACTTTTTCAGCGCACGCTCTACTCCCACTTTCCATGTATTGATCGATTCACTGTCGAGCTGAAGACCCGATACCAGCTTAATTACCTGATCAATTGGCATTCCGTAGCGCAGCACACCCGAAATAAGTTTAGCATAATTCCAGAATTCTTTGTCGAATTTATGCGAAAGACCTTCGACGGTTGTTTTAAATCCACGCTTGTTGGTAAACTGGAAGTCATAGCGTTTATTTCCATTCTCATCGACTACTTTTATTATTCGTCCGTCCACAACAGTTTTAGGCAATAAAATACCTTCTTCGTCATCAGCCAAACCGGTAAAAATTTCGTAAGGACGGCCATCTTTTAATCCTACAAAAGCAATCCATTTGTCTTTTGAGTTTTGGAAACGAACCACATCACATTTCAGCTCTTTAGGACGAACAAAATGAGCATCATCGTAAGGAAAGCAAACTGTTTTTTCATCTTTTTTCTCTTCCTTTTCGGGCGAAGCAATCAGAACGCCCGCACGTGAACCATCACGATATACGGTAGCTCCTTTACAGCCGCATTTCCATGCTTCTTCGTAAAGTTTCCCTACCAACTCTTCTGTGGCATCGTTCGGAAGATTGATAGTGACGCTGATGGAGTGATCGACCCATTTCTGAATACGTCCCTGCATCTGCACCTTTTTCAACCAATCCACATCGTTGGCAGTAGCCTTATAATAAGGCGATTTAGCTACAAGTTCATCAATTTCTTCTTTGCTATAATGTTTTGTAGTAGAATAACCATTCACTTCCATCCAGGTCACAAACTTATGATGGAAAACCACATATTCTTCCCATGAATCTCCGTTTTCGTCGACGAAATCAATATGAACACCCTTGTCATTCGGATTTACTTTGCGGCGACGGGTGTACACAGGCATAAACACAGGTTCGATACCCGAAGTTGTTTGCGTCATTATACTTGTTGTTCCGGTAGGTGCAATGGTAAGACAGGCAATGTTACGTCGTCCGTATTTTACCATTTCGGCATAAAGCTCAGGATCGGCGTCGCGCAAACGTTGAATGTAAGGATTATTTTCTTCGCGTTTGGCATCGTAAACAGCAAATGCACCACGCTCGCGCGCCATATTTACAGATGAACGATAGGCTGCCAACGCCACAGTTTTGTGTACCTGTTCCGAAAAATCAGTCGCTTCGTCGGTTCCATAGCGAAAACCTAAAGCAGCCAACATATCGCCTTCGCCGGTAGTACCAACGCCTGTGCGTCGTCCTTGAGATGTTTTTTCTTTAATTTTTTCCCACAACTGAAATTCAGTAAGCTTTATATCATCAGCTTCGGGATCGGAGTCTATTTTAGCCATTATTTTCTCTATCTTTTCCATTTCAAGATCAATAATGTCATCCATAATACGCTGAGCCAAACCTACATGTTTCGAAAACAGTTCGAAATCGA
This sequence comes from uncultured Paludibacter sp., assembly GCA_963678465.1. Classification (GTDB taxonomy): domain Bacteria; phylum Bacteroidota; class Bacteroidia; order Bacteroidales; family Paludibacteraceae; genus Paludibacter. The sequence continues at coordinate 236,821 of OY782858.1, read as the reverse complement.
ATTTAGCTTCAGCAGTAAACGGATTTTGCACGTACGAATACAAATTGATGGCTAATAAGCGACAGCTGTCGTAAGGGCAAAGCGGAATCTCGCCACATGGATTTGTGGATACGGTTTTATAACCCAGGTCGGCATAACAGTCGGGCACCGATTCGCGGATAATTGTATCCCAAAACAGAACGCCAGGTTCAGCCGATTGCCATGCATTGTGTACTATTTTTTTCCAAATAGCATTGGCATCTACTTCCTTCTTGTACCATGGTTCTTTCGAATCGATTGGATATTGCTGCACATAGGGAGTACCCGACAAAGCAGCCTCCATAAAGTCATCGTGCATTTTCACCGACACATTGGCGCCGGTTATTTTGCCCGATTCCATTTTTGCATCAATAAAAGATTCAGAATCCGGATGTTTAACCGATACACTTAACATCAACGCACCACGACGACCGTCCTGGGCCACTTCGCGCGTAGAATTAGAGTAACGCTCCATAAAAGGAACTATTCCTGTAGATGTTAATGCTGAATTTTTGACCGGCGAACCTTTGGGGCGAATATGCGACAAATCGTGCCCTACACCACCACGACGTTTCATTAACTGCACCTGTTCTTCGTCAATTTTTATAATGGCTCCGTATGAATCGGAATCAGCAGCGAACCCAATAACAAAACAATTGGACAGCGAAGCTACCTGGTATTCGTTTCCAATTCCGGTCATCGGACTTCCTTGCGGAACAATGTATTTGAAATCTTTGAAAAGATCAAAAAGTTCACTTTCTGTGAGTGGATTGGGATAATTCTTTTCAATTCTTCCAATTTCTCTTGCCAGTCGCCGATGCATATCATCAGGAGTCAGTTCATAAACATTGCCAAATGAATCTTTCAATGCATATTTTGTCGACCATACTTTTGTCGCCAAATCATCACCTTTGAAAAACTCAAACGAAGCTTCTTTAATTTCCTCGGGAGTGTAAGTTTTTGTTTCCACGGTTATTTCTTAATATTGTAATAATAAATGTTTTAAATAGTGTTCATTTTTTGTCGCGAACGAACTACAATGTTAGGCAATTTTTCCAACAAAAACAACAGACATTTCCACTTATTTTTCAAAAACAAATTCAAAGTTTCCGAAAACAAAAATCAAACACCTATAAAACAATTATTTATAATTTTTAAAACACAGAAAAGTATTCCAAAATAAAAATTGAAATAAAAGCAGAGTAATACTAAAGGATTGATACTTTGAGAAGTCAGCTATGATAAAATTTGAACTATTCGAACAGAATTTTAATTATTGTTGAATAAATTCGCCATTTTTCACAGTGAAGATTGTAGCTTCCTGTTCAAGTTGGAAAAGTAAATCGTCCAAATGTTCGCGATTGGTATCTGTAATGAAAATTTGTCCGAAAGTATCGCCCGAAACCAATTGAATAATTTCTTTTACGCGTTTCGAATCGAGTTTATCAAAAATATCATCAAGCAGAAGCAGTGGTGAAAAATTATGTACACGTTTCAGAAAATAAAATTGTGCCAATTTGAGCGAAATGAGATAAGTTTTGTTTTGTCCCTGCGAGCCGACTCTTTTCATCGGGTATTCGTCGAGCAACATTTCAAGCTCATCTTTGTGAATTCCCTGGGTAGAATAACCAAGTATCCTGTCTCTTTCGCGGGTGGCAACCATCGATGCTTTCACATCACGGTTATCGTACTGCGATTGATAAGCCAGACTTACCTTTTCATTTCCACCCGAAATACTATCATAAATTTCCTGAAAAACAGGTATAAACTCAACAATGAAATTTTTGCGTTGCTCATAAATATAAGTGCCCGAATTAAACATTTGCTCTTCCCATATTTCGTACAGGGCATCGTCGACCGGAAATTCCGATTTAAGCAAAGCATTTCGTTGCTTCAATGCATTATTGTATTGCATTAAAGTATGCAAATACTGTTTATTATATTGCGATATTACGCCATCCACAAACTTCCGTCTTTCCTCGCTACCTTCGGAAATAAGAACAGCATCGTCGGGCGATACCAACACCAGCGGCAACAAACCGATATGATCCGACAGTCGTTCGTATTCCTTTTTATTACGCTTGAATTGTTTTTTTTGCTTGCGCTTCATGCCGCAATAAATCTCCTCCTCATTTTCATTCACTGTGTATTTTCCCTGCAACAGAAAAAACTCTGCATCGTGAAGAATATTTTGTGAATCAATTGGATTAGAGTGACTTTTGCAGAACGAAAGAAAATAGATAGCATCCAGCAAGTTGGTTTTTCCCATCCCGTTATCACCAATAAAACAATTGATCTTCGGCGAAAAACTTAATTCGGCCTCGCTTATGTTTTTGTAGTTGAGTATGGAAAGGGAATTCAGACGCATCTTATAGTTCTTCTTTTATTTGGTTTGCAAAGATAGCAAAAAACAGAGAAGTTTCCTTTTTCAAAACAAGGCATTGCCTGTTAAAATGCAATCTTTCGCATCAATTCATCTGATTTATTCGTTTACACATTTATTAAATTGTAATTTTGCATCTCGTTTCAAGAACCTGTTTTGAAATTTATAAAACACTCATCAATCACTCGCTTTTTATGAAAAACCTTTTACCAACAACAAGTTTAAATCGTATTTTTTATATCCTACTTGCCTTTTCGTGTCTTTTTTCGTTTGTAAAGCCACCCGTAGCATTATTTGCCGGGCTACTTTTCGCACTCGTTTTCGAATCGCCTTATCCCTCATTCAATAAAAAAATGTCGAAATACCTTCTTCAGGCTTCGGTGGTAGGACTTGGATTCGGAATGAATTTTAACGAATCGATGAGCGCAGGAATGGATGGAATCGTTTTTACAATTTTCTCGGTTGTAAGCGTTATGATTTTCGGGATATTACTTGGTAAATGGCTGAAAGTAGGTAAAGTGCAATCCTACCTCATTGCTTCCGGAACAGCTATTTGTGGTGGAAGCGCCATCGCAGCCGTTGGTCCAGTAGCCAAAGCCAATGAGAATGAGATGTCGGTTTCGCTGGGTACTATTTTTATACTGAATGCAATTGCCTTGTTTTTATTCCCTATACTCGGCCATTGGCTGGGACTAACACAACACCAGTTCGGAATGTGGGCCGCCATTGCCATTCACGACACAAGTTCGGTGGTGGGAGCCGGAGCCACTTATGGCGAGGAAGCGCTGAAAGTAGCCACCACAGTCAAACTCACCCGTGCACTCTGGATTATTCCGCTTTCCATTTACACTGCTTTTCACTTTAAGTCAAAAGATGAAAAAATAAATATTCCATGGTTTATTTTATTTTTTGTTATCGCTATGTTATTAAATACCTATTTACCAATTTCACAATTACTTACTGACGGAATAGCATCGGTAGCAAAACAATGTTTAACGCTTACTCTTTTCTTTATAGGTGCGGGCTTATCGCGCAAGGCGCTAAAAGCAGTAGGCGTCAGACCATTGATTATAGGAATAATACTCTGGTTTTTCATTGCAATCATTAGCCTTATTTTCATATTCCTGTTTTTCAAATAATTTTCATTGATAAAAAAAGCACTGCATTACTGAAAATAAATGAACAAATTAAAACCAGTTCTCTACTTATTGCTTTCAATACTGATAGTTTCGTGCCAACCGGCCGACGACAACAGAAAACAACCTGTCGCCGCCTCAGCAGCTGAAGAAATTATTGTCGATTGCAATTATACCTTCGCCGAAGCCATTGAAGGAACAAAGGCTCCTCGCTCTGTGATAGAACAACTGCAATTGATGGATGTGGAATACTACTCTATGGATGGAAAAATTCACCGCGGACAGATTTTGACAAATAAAAAACTGGTCGAAGATATAAAAACTGTATTTGACTTTATTCTGAAAGAAAAATTTCCGGTAGCACAGGTCATTCCTGTAGTTAAATACAACTGGAACGATGAATTATCGATGCAAGCCAACAACACCTACAGCTTTTGCTATCGCAATGTTGCCTACTCGAAACATGCCCACGGAATGGCGATTGACATCAATCCTCTTCTCAATCCGCTGCGTTGGAAAAAAGAATATTCGTACCGTAAAGACCAACCGGCCAATGCAACTTACAACCCTGAAATACCCGGTACTTTTTCGCCTGAACATCCAGTGGTATTAAAATTTAAAGAACTGGGATTTCGGTGGGGAAGAAATTTCAAACGTAACCACGATGACCATCACTTTGAAAAGTAAAACTATTATTAACTATTAAATTCGGCCATTTTAATTGTATATTGGTTTTATTATTTGTAATTTTGCAACAATTTTTAAATAAAACGCTATCAATAATTACAATTTACATTTAATACTATAATGGCAAAACAAACAAAAGAAGATGCTCTGTTGTATCACTCGATGGGGAAACCCGGTAAAATTGAAGTAGTTCCCACCAAACCATACAGCTCGCAGCGCGACTTATCTTTAGCTTATTCTCCGGGCGTAGCCGAACCTTGTCTGGAGATAGAAAAAAATCCTGATTGTGCCTACGAATACACAGCAAAAGGAAATCTGGTAGCAGTCATCTCCAACGGCACTGCAGTACTTGGACTTGGTAACATTGGCGCTATGGCCGGCAAGCCGGTTATGGAAGGAAAAGGCTTGCTATTTAAAATTTTTGCTGGAATCGATGTATTCGATATAGAGGTAAATGAAACAGATCCCGAAAAATTTATACAGGTTGTGAAAGCAATTGCGCCCACTTTCGGCGGTATTAATCTTGAAGATATTAAAGCACCGGAATGCTTCGAAATTGAAGAGAGATTAAAAGAAGAACTTGATATTCCGATCATGCACGACGACCAGCACGGAACAGCCATTATCTCGGCAGCCGGATTACTCAATGCACTCGAACTTACAGGAAAGAAAATTGAAGATATAAAAATAGTAGTGAATGGCGCTGGCGCTGCTGCCAACTCCTGCACTAAGCTCTATATGTTGCTGGGCGCTAAACTCGAAAACATTGTTATGGTGGATTCGAAAGGCGTTATCAACAAGCAACGTACAGACTTGAATTCGCGCAAAAAACCTTTTGCCACCGATCGAACCATTACTACACTGCCCGAAGCTGTGAAAGGCTCGGATGTCTTTGTCGGCTTATCGGTTGCCGGTGTATTGAGCAAAGAAATGGTTCAATCGATGAATGCCGACCCTATCGTTTTCGCTTTGGCCAACCCAAACCCCGAAATTTCATATGATGATGCCATTGCAGCCCGTCAGGATATAATTTTTGCCACCGGACGCTCAGATCATCCAAATCAAATCAACAATGTGCTTGGTTTCCCTTATATATTCCGTGGAGCTTTGGACGTACGTGCCAAAAGCATCAACGAAGCAATGAAAGTGGCAGCTGTACGCGCCATTGCCGAATTAACAAAAAAAGCCGTACCAGATGTTGTAAATGCAGCCTACAATCTAAAAAGACTAAGTTTCGGTCGTGATTACATTATCCCCAAACCATTAGACCCCAGACTACTCACCATCGTCGCACCGGCTGTAGCCAAAGCTGCTATGGATTCAGGCGTAGCCAGAAAAGAAATCACCGACTGGAATGCATACAACAATAAGTTACGCGAAATGATGGGACATGACAATAAAATGCTTCGTCGTTTCTACGAAACAGCCCGTTCCAACCCAAAACGCGTGGTATTCTCCGAATCGAATCACATCAACATGCTTAAAGCAGCCGAAGCTGCATTAGCCGAAGGTATCTGTTTCCCTGTTTTGCTCGGCAACGAAGAGAAAATCGGCAACATTGCAGCCGAAAATCACATCGATTTAACCGGTATTGAAATTATTAATCTTCGTCACGACCGGGAAGAAGATCGCAGAGTGAGATTTGCGCAGATACTTGCCGACAAAAGAAACCGCGAAGGAATGACTTTCGACGAAGCCTACGAAAAAATGTACGAACGAAATTATTTTGGCATGATGATGGTTGAAGTAGGCGATGCCGATGCACTAATCACCGGCGTGTATACAAAATATGCCGATTCAATTCAGGCCGCTAAAGAAGTAATTGGCATTCGGGATGGCTTAAAACACATTGGCGCTATGCACATTATGAATACTAAAAAGGGAACGTTCTTCCTCGCCGATACGCTTTTCAACCGTCACCCAACCACCGACACGCTTATCGATGTAGCCAAACTGACTTACAATACGGTTAAATTCTTCAATCATGAACCCGTAATGGCCATGCTTTCGTATTCTAATTTCGGTTCGGACAAACAGGGAAGTCCTGCCAGCGTACACGAAGTGGTTTCGACCCTACACAGCAACTACCCCGAAATGGTGGTGGATGGCGAAATGCAGGTTACATTTGCGTTGAATAAGGAATTGCGCGATGCGAAGTATCCTTTTTCGAAACTTGCAGGCAAAGATGTAAACACACTCATTTTCCCCAACCTGAGTTCAGCAAATACGGCTTACAAGTTAATGCTCGAAATGGGGTTGGCCGAATCCGTTGGTCCAATACAAATGGGACTTAAAAAACCAATTCATATTTTGGACGTCGAAAGCTCTGTTCGCGACATTGTAAACATGACGGCGGTGGCAGTGCTGGATGCAATGGTGCAGGAGCAAATTGACTGGAATAACCGGTCGCAGGAAATATAAGATTTACCACACACTATAAAAAAACCGGATGCGAACACATCCGGTTTTTTTATAGTGTATTTTACCAATTTTCAGCTTTACATTGCTTTCTTCGATTTAAAAATGGCATCCACAGCCTCGTGGTTCAGTTTCACATTATCGAGCAGCACCGACTCACTGCGTCTTTCCTTTGGATTTTTCAAACGAGCAGTTGCATCCACACTCGTACGCATTCTTTGCGGAGCTGCACTCATTGACGGTTTAAAACTTGCATCTCCTGTGATCAGGTAAAGCGCCTGCCCTAACAACACATCTTTTGTGTCGCCTATCTGCGTCCAGGCCGAAAGATAACCAAATCCTTCCACCAATGGGTAGTCAGGGACCAAATGACCCGGAGTTGAAAAATCTTTGTCATTTTTGTTGGTGTACTTTGCCACTATAGGTTGCATGGCCCAGTTTTCTAATTTCGTTTTCAAAGGAGTCGACAACTTGCTTTCTTCGTAAATCGGTACCCCAATTTCATCATCATAAGGATGTATCGTCCACGAAGCGGTATATTTTCCACCGGTGTTTCCTCCTATGTGAACCACATTCATATAAGCTTTTAAACAAAAAGTAGTTAGTTCGGAAGCCGAATAAGAATCATTGGTAGCAATAATGTACACTTTATTCAAATTTAAATTAGCGCCCAGCGGATTGGGCAGACCAGCAGCATACACTCCAAGGCTATCGGTACGGCTGATATTTTTTTCATCGAAATACGCATTCAACTCTTTGTTATAAGACATCCGGGCATAGGGCGATTTACTTTCGACCACTGCTCTTGGTGCAATTAACGATGCCAAGTAAGTGGCTGCTGTTACAGCTCCACCATGATTATATCTCAAGTCGAGCACTAAATCCGTAACTCCGGCTTGCTTAAAACGACTAAAAGCCTCATAAAGTGAACTATTGTAATTACTTATAAAATCAGTATAGAACAAATAAGCAATTTTTTTTCCTCCTGTTTCGTAAATTTCAGTGTACAATACCGGATTCGTTGAAAGCGTAGAAGGCGAAATTGTCACTTCTTTATCAGTAACAAGTTGGTTTCCAATAAATTTAGACAAAGTAATTGCAACAGCATTGTTGCCATAAAGCCCACTGTAATTATCCAGAGTAATGGCTTTACCGTCAATTTTTGTTATAATACTATTACGTCGTATCCCCGCATTATACGCAGGCGAATTAGGGAAAACATATTTTACAATGGCATAATATTCAGTTTGAGCGGAATTGGCGTAAGTAAAAACAAGAGAAAATCCAAACTCCTTCGGGGTTCCTGCAAACTCAGCCATCAAGCTTTGAACATCGTCGGTAATAAACGACCAACCATGATCAACATCCGTTGCACTCAGCACACTTTCGAAGTATTTTGCGGGAATCGAGTCTGAAGTACGAGGTTGTTTCTTTTCCATCTCCGACGACCACAAATAATACAATGACATACCATCGTACACAAACTGCGACACTACGTTCACGGTCTTGGTCGGATCATCAATATCATTATCATTTCCTTTACACGAGCTGAACAACACAGCAACACTAACAATAGCGCTCATTAATAAAACGGATAGCTTTCTCATAAAATTAAATTGGATGTAAAAATTGTATTGTTTAATATCTTATTAATAAACAAAGAATTAAAAGTATATCATTAAAATAAATTCATAAATGACACTTTGTTACTTCAATGCAGCGGCTAAAGTACAAAAGAAATTATAAAAACATTTATATTCTGAATAAATTAACACTCTTTCAGAAATATCCGAAAAGCAGAATATCGGACGAAAATGCATCCAATTATCATGCTTTAGAAAAAAATAAAAAAAGTCCGAACCAACGTCAGCCCGAACCCTTCAAAACAGTTTAACATGTATAAACATCGTACTTCAATTATTGTTCATTTAGGCTTGGTTGAAGCTGTAATCACTGAAATTTGAATTCACAAGCACCAAACACACCTGAGCTATATTCTTACTATCTGTATTTCAGATTCTAATTTAAAAATAGCTATGTAAAATCAGCATGTAGGACTCAATAAATCTCATTTTAAAATATAATACTTAAACTATTGATTATCAGAATAAATAAAAAAAAATGAAAATTATTCTACTTTTCGTTGATTATCCTGAATAATTATAGTAATTTTGTGCGAAATTCAAGAAAATACGGAAAAATTTCTTTAATTAATCGATCAATATTTCCTTGCATTTAAGACTATTATTGAAAATTTAAATACAAAAACATATTACACAAATTAAATTTCACACATTATGAATTTAACTCATATTGAGCATTTAGGTATTGCAGTAAAAAGCCTCGAAACAGCTATTCCTTATTACGAAAACGTATTAGGATTAAAATGCTATGCAGTAGAAGAAGTAGCCGAACAAAAAGTAAAAACTGCATTCTTCAAGGTTGGACAAACCAAAATTGAACTTTTAGAATCGACCGACCCTGAAGGACCGGTAGGCAAATTTATCGAAAACAAAGGAGAAGGAGTTCACCACATTGCATTTGCAGTGGAGGGATTACAGGAAAATCTCGACAGCGTGGCTGAAAACGGAGTTCGTTTGATCGACAAATCGCCCCGCAAAGGAGCCGAAGGGTTGAACATTGCTTTTCTTCACCCTAAATCGACTTTTGGTGTACTCACCGAGTTTTGCGAAAACCCTAACAAATAAATCAATTTCCGAAAAAAAAAACACCTGTAGTGCATTAGTATGGCACGTGATCCGGATGGTGATGCTACAGGATTCATCAATATTTATATAAAATGGAAAATACTAAGAAAGTTCAAAATCTTATTGATTTGCGCGTAAAAGCCAAATTGGGAGGTGGTGAAAAAAGAATTGCTTCGCAGCATGCGAAAGGTAAATTTACTGCCCGCGAAAGAATTCACATGTTATTGGACGATGCAAGTTTCGAAGAGTTCGATATGTTCGTAACCCATCGCTGCACCAACTTCGGCATGGACAAAGAAAAATACCTTGGCGATGGTGTAATCACCGGTCATGGTACTATCGATGGCCGCACTGTATTCGTTTTCGCTCAGGATTTCACCGTTTTCGGTGGCTCTTTGTCCGAAACAATGGCTCAGAAAATTTGTAAAGTAATGGACATGGCCATGAAAATTGGTTGTCCTGTTATCGGTATCAACGATTCAGGAGGCGCTCGCATCCAGGAAGGTGTGACTTCATTGGCCGGATATGCCGAAATTTTCGAACGCAATATTTTAGCTTCTGGTGTTATTCCTCAGATATCTGCCATTTTCGGCCCTTGTGCCGGTGGTGCTGTATACTCTCCTGCCCTCACCGACTTTATCCTTATGACCGAACAAAACTCATATATGTTCGTTACAGGCCCTAAGGTTGTAAAATCAGTTACTGGTGAAGACATTTCTACCGAAGACCTTGGTGGTGCCGATGTTCACTCATGCAAATCGGGTGTTTCTCACTTCCGCGTTGCCAACGAAGAAGCCGGTATTGAAACAATCCGCGAGTTAATCTCTTATTTGCCTCAAAACAACTTAGAAGAAGCGCCGATTGAAGAATGTACCGACCCTATCAACCGCTTGGAAGATGCATTAAACTCAATCATTCCCGACAATCCGAATCAGCCTTACGACATGAAGCATGTAATTAGCGGTATTGCCGATTATGGTAAATTCCTCGAAATACATGCCGACTACGCTCGTAATATTATTGTGGGATTCGCTCGTTTCAATGGTGTTTCTACAGGTATCGTTGCCAATCAACCTAAGTTCCTTGCCGGAGTACTCGACTGCGATTCGGCACGCAAAGCAGCACGTTTTGTTCGCTTCTGCGATGCTTTCAACATCCCTGTACTTACGCTTGTTGATGTTCCCGGATTTTTACCGGGCTCGGCTCAGGAATACGCAGGAATTATCACACATGGTGCAAAACTTATGTTTGCTTATGGCGAAGCTACAATTCCTAAAGTAACCGTTACCCTGCGTAAATCTTACGGAGGTGCTCACGATGTAATGAGTTCGAAACAATTGCGTGGAGACTTCAATTACGCATGGCCAACTGCCGAAATTGCAGTAATGGGTGCTGCTGGTGCTATCGAAGTACTCGAAGGTCGCGCTATTGCTGCTATTACCGATCCTGAAGAAAGAGCTAAATTTGTAGACGAAAAAGTAAACGAATACAAAGAAAAATTCGCTAATCCTTATCAGGCTGCATCATATGGCTATATCGACGATATTGTAGAACCACGCAACACACGTTTCCGCGTGATCCGTGCATTCCAGGCGCTGCAAACCAAAAAGGTAGTGAATCCATTGAAAAAACATTCTAATATTCCATTATAATTAATTTCAAGATGAAAATATTAGCAGTAAATTGGGCTGATGCCTTCAATGTAGTTTTTTTCTCGATCACAATGGTGTTCGTTCTACTAATATTGATTGTGTTCGTTCTGAACATTTTCAGTAGAGTAGTAGCGCCAAAAGTTCGTGTTCCTAAAAAAATGATCGAAACCGATTCGAATTCAGTTCAACCAACCGAAAAAGAATATGTTGAAGATCATTTATCGAGTGGCGACAGTGCAGCCATAGCCTTGGCTTTGCATTTGTTTTATGCCGAAGTACACGACGAGGAAAGCGCTGTTATCACAATCAAAACTGTCGAAAGGCGTTACTCCCCATGGAGTTCTAAAATTTATGGTTTAAATAATCTGGTAAAATAATTATTATGAAGAAATTCAAATTTAAAATAGATGGCAGTGAATACGAAGTTTCAATCAACGAAATAGAACACAACATTGCCGAAATAGAAGTCAACGGAACGCCGTTCACTGTTGAAATTGAAAAACAGGAAAAAGCATCATCGATGAGCACTATGAGCCGCAAACCGGCAGGAAAAGTGGCTGCCATTAAAACGCCTGCACGCTCGGTAGTAGCAAATGCCATCAAGGCTCCACTTCCGGGTAGCATCATGAAAGTGCTTGTAAGCAATGGTCAACAGGTAAAACGTGGCGATGTATTGCTCACCATGGAATCGATGAAAATGGAAAACAACATCCTTGCCGAGCACGATGGTATCATCCGTCATATACACGTACAACCCGGACAAAGCGTAATGCAGGATGACATTCTGATTGATTTCGAAGGAACAGACACTGAAATTCCTGTAGCTCAACCTACAAAAACAACTAACGCCACAGAAGCGCCGAAACCGGCAGCAGCTCCGGCGCCAAAGTCATCGGGTGTTGCAAAACCAGTAAAATCGCCACTTCCGGGAAGTGTAATAAAAGTAGCTGTTAAAGTTGGTCAGCAAATAAAACGCGGTGATTTACTGCTTACACTCGAATCGATGAAGATGGAAAACAGCATTTTAGCCGAAAAAGATGGAGTTGTAAAGACTATTCATGTGCAAGCAGGTCAGAGCGTAATGCAGGACGATTTATTGCTTGATATTGAATAAATACTTGTAATTAAGAGAATATAAAATGAAGACAAAAAAGAATATTTTAATTTTATTTGCTTTTCTATTTGCAAGTATCACCATGTCGGTAGGGGCGCAAACTGTTGCCCCTGACTCTGCCCTCGTAGCAGCCACCGAACAGGTAAGTGCAGATGCTTCGGGCTCTGGTTTATCTTATGTGGAGGAAAGCTTGCTGAATTTTCTGTCGAGCACCGGCTTTGCCGGCCTCACATGGGAAACTATTGTTATGATAATCATCGCTTGCGTATTGTTGTATCTGGCCATTGTGAAACAGTTTGAGCCTTTGTTGCTCCTGCCTATCGCTTTTGGTATGTTACTCACCAATCTGCCGGGCGCAGGCATGTTCAACGGTGACTTATTTGCCGGCGGACATGTACATTGGGAATCATTTGTTCAAAAAGGCGGTATGCTCGACTACCTTTATCTGGGCGTAAAACTCGGTCTCTATCCATGTCTTATTTTTGTGGGTGTGGGCGCTATGACCGACTTTGGTCCTATGTTAGCCAATCCTAAAAGCTTGCTATTAGGTGCTGCTGCGCAGTTAGGTATTTTTGCCACTTACTTAGCAGCTGTAGGTTTGGGTTTCACGCCTCAGGAAGCAGCTTCTATCGGTATTATCGGTGGTGCTGATGGTCCAACGGCCATTTTCCTTACCTCTAAATTAGCACCTCATTTACTGGGACCTATTGCTGTGGCTGCTTATTCGTATATGGCTTTAGTGCCTGTAATTCAGCCGCCAATTATGAGGTTATTAACCTCGAAAAGCGAACGGCTTATCCGCATGAAACAGTTACGTATTGTATCGAAAAAAGAGAAAATTATTTTCCCTATTTTTGCTACTGCTTTTATTTCGTTACTGTTACCTCCTGCGGCTCCATTAGTTGGTAGTTTGTTGTTGGGTAACCTTATGCGCGAAAGTGGTGTTGTGGAACGATTGAGCAAAACAGTTCAGAACGAGTTAATGAACATTGTAACCATATTCCTTGGTATTACAGTAGGTGCAACTGCTACTGCAAGTGCATTCTTAAATCTGCAAACCATGATGATTATGGTCATCGGAGTATTGGCTTTCTCGTTTGGAACTGCCGGCGGTGTACTATTGGCCAAGTTTATGAATTTGTTCTTAAAAGAAAAGATCAATCCATTGATTGGTTCGGCTGGTGTTTCGGCTGTTCCTATGGCTGCCCGTGTTTCGCAGGTAGTTGGTCAGGAAGAAGATCCGGGTAACTTCTTACTGATGCACGCTATGGGACCTAATGTAGCAGGTGTAATTGGTTCGGCTGTAGCTGCCGGATTATTGCTCACCTTGCTTGGATAATTATTTGTATTCTATACGAAGCTATCTTTAGCATTCAAAAAAAAGTGAACGGGCAAGTGAAGTTTAAAATTCTTCACCTGCCCGTTTTTTTTTGCTAAAAAAACAGCACTTGCAACAAACTTCTTACAACGTAAAGTTAGAGATTATTTGTATATTTGCACAAAAAATATGAATATATGAGAAAAACGCTTACATTATGCATGCTTTTCTTCGCATCCCCTCTCCTCTTTGCACAAGATACCGTTAGTGCATTCAGCAATAATGTGAATCGTTTTTTTGAACCTATAGTTTCTTTTCTCGACAAAATTCTGTTTTGGGATCCATTTGCTGCTTTAGGTTTTGAACTTGGAATTAAAATCCCATTTATAATTATATGGCTCATTTTCGGAGCTTTATTCTTTACAATTTATTTTAGGTTTATCAATCTGCGAGGATTTAAACATGCCATCGATCTGGCTATGGGCAAATACGACAAAGATGGACACGATGGCGAAATTTCACATTTTCAGGCTATAGCCACCGCTTGTGCCGCCACTGTAGGATTAGGGAATATTGCGGGAGTGGCAGTAGCCATTACATTAGGCGGACCGGGAGCCACTTTTTGGTTAATAGTAGCGGGACTGCTCGGCATGACTACTAAATTTACCGAATGTACCTTAGGTGTAAAATACCGAAGAATAAATACTGACAATACTGTTTCGGGCGGACCGATGTATTATTTAAAATACGGATTAGCCAAAAAAGGTTGGGCAAAAACCGGAAAAACCCTCGCCATACTATTTGCTGCTTTTGCAAGCATTGGCGCTTTTGGCATTGGGAATATGTTCCAGTCCAATCAGGTAGTGGCACAAACGATTATTACTTTTCCTCTTCTCGATGGCTATCAGATTTGGTTGGGCATATTGATTGCTGTTTTGGTAGGTGTAGTAATTATTGGCGGAATAAAAGGAATAGCAAATGTAAACGATAAGCTTTTTCCTCTGATGGCCATTTTTTATATTGTTTCCTGCCTTATTGTAATTGGTGTTAATTATCGACACGTAGGAGATGCCTTTGGGTTAATTCTCAATGGCGCTTTCAACGCCGATGCTGCCAAAGGTGGTTTTGTAGGTGTAATGATCATCGGGTTCAGGAGAGCCGCTTTCTCCAACGAAGCGGGCATCGGGTCAGCAGCAATTGCTCACTCCACTGTAAAAACTCAGAAACCGGTTACCGAAGGTCTGGTAGCATTGCTTGAGCCATTTATCGATACGGTTGTTATTTGTACAATGACGGCATTGGTGATTATCGTATCGGGGTTGTATGTCAATCCCGACAATTTAGCCGGAACAGCGCTTACATCAGCCGCATTTTCTACTGTTTCGGCATGGTTTCCTTATCTTTTGTTACCCACTATCATTCTATTCGCTTACACCACTATTATTTCATGGTCGTACTACGGTGTTAAGAGTTTCGATTTTCTGGTGGGAGATGCCTGCGAAAAGCATTTGGGAAAAAGAATTTATGCAACAAGAGTTTATCAAATCGTATTTTTAATAATTACTGCCTTAGGTTCGGTATTGAGTCTGAATGCTCTTGTCGATTTCTCCGATATGTTGGTGCTCTCGATGGCCGTTCCGAACATTATCGGTCTGCTGATACTTGCACCCGAGGTGAAAACCGAACTTAACGAATATATGAAATGGTTGAAATTGAACACTAAAAAAATAAATAATGAATAAACAACTTACACAAACCACAATAGTTACCGAAAGTCAGACGGCTGAGCGACTTGGCTCTGGATTATTAGCCGTATTTTCTACGCCCGCGCTGATCGCATTTATGGAGAACACTGCCATGCAACTGATTGAAACTCCCGACGGCAGTTCAAGTGTAGGCACTTCTATATGCGTTAAACATTTAAAAGCAAGCGCAGTAGGAGAAAAAATAAGTTGTACGGCTACACTTACCGAAACTGAAGGAAGGCTTTACAGGTTTACGCTTGAAGCTACTGATAGCAAAGGCGATGTAATTGGTACCGGCACGCACGAAAGAGCTTTGATTGACATAGAAAGATTTATGTCGAAAATCAAATAAACGATCCTGATAAAAAAATAAGGTTTTGAATATGAATTCAGAACCTTATTTTTTTTTGTTTTTAAAAGGGCGGATCAGCTCTTTGTCATCAATGCTTCATTGCCCTGTCAATGTTCCGCTTGTCTTCTTTCTCCTTAAGACTTTCGCGCTTATCGTAGTTTTTCTTACCACGCGCCAAGCCTATTTCGAGTTTCGCCAGGCCTTTTTCGTTGATAAAAAGTTTGGTGGGAACTATCGTAAATCCGGTTTCCTTGGTACCACGTATTAATTTTTTCAGTTCGCGGCGGGTAAGTAAAAGTTTACGATCCCTGCGAACGTCGTGATTGTTATAAGTTCCGAAAAAATAAGTGGCAATGTGCATGTTTCTTACCCACAATTCATCATTGATAAACGTGCAAAAAGTATCCGACAAGCCGGCCTTACCATCCCGAATGGATTTAATTTCGGTTCCATAAAGCTGAATTCCACAGACATAGCGCTCCATAATTTCGTAATCGAAAGTGGCGCGTTTGTTTCTGATCAGTATATTTGAATTTTTAAACATAATTTCTCTCCTAAAAAAACCGACTATTAAAACGCAGGCAACATGAGCAAAATAACTCTTTTTATAAACATAGGTGTAAAGATAATGGATAAACTTATAAAAAGCATTATTTTTCCGCGGTCATCTTCGTCGATATTAAAAATAACACGACAACCCTCCCACACAATATAAACTGTATACACATCCAGAATCTGTAGAAAAAACAGACTCGGAATCACAGCTGCAACTACTTTCAGCACATAAATAACAGTAAATGAATATGCTACCATTTTTTCGGCCTTTATTACCGAATAAATGCCGGACATGTTTTTTTTAAGAATTGAGCTGGTGATAGCCAATGTAAAATAATAAGCCCCCGTCAGGGCTATTACATTGATAAATGCGTGAACAAAACCGGTTTCAATGAATTTGACTTCAGCATAAAGCGCATCGAAAATTAATATTATAAAAGTACTGAAAGCAATCCACGGCAAAACAAAGCGCAAAAAAGAATCATTCTCCTTGCAGTTTTCTTCGGCTATGTCCTCCCAGGTAGCAGTTGTGGACATCATCAATCCCCACGTACGGACAAAAATATTTTTTAAAATCTTTTTCATTTTATTTCGGGCGACAAAAGTACATATATTTTTCATTTCATGCTACATACACTAATGAAATAGTCGGAAAAAAGTTCAATGGGCTGACTTTATCGAATAATTATAACTACTAAATAAAAAAAGGGGAATTTACTTTTAAAAATATAACTATATTTGTTCTCATTTTTTCAAAAAAAACGAACAACTATGGATGCAGAAATCAAACTGACAATTACCGGATTAGTATATAATCAAACCGTTGTTGGCACCTACGGACTTGTATTGAGCGAAACTGAAGGAAACCGCAGATTCTCGGTAATGATTGGCGAACCCGAAGCGCAATCTATTGCGCTTAAAATGAACGGCAAAAAATCGCCACGACCACTTACACACGATTTAATATTCAATCTGTTGAATCTTTACGGCTCAAAACTCGAAAAAATACTTATTTATAACATGGTAAACGATGTGTTTTATTCGGAATTACACATCAAAAATGGTGAAGACAGCTTTGTGCTCGATGCCCGCACATCGGATGCTGTAGCCCTTGCCATTCGCTCCGATTCACCAATTTATATTAAATCCGAAATACTAAACATCGTAGGCACTGCAATCGAAAATGAAACAGACAGCGAAGAAATTGATAAAGAAGATGTTGATGCCGAGGATTTGACAAACGATGAATTAGACCTTCTTTCGCTCGACGATTTGAACGAAATACTGAACATGGCCATCAAAGAAGAAAAATACGAATTGGCTGTCAACATTAGGGATGCTATTAAACGAAAAGAGGAAAAATAATATCCAAAGCAATGAAAATCTGTTTACAATGCATTTATAAATCATAAAAAAAAACTTTAAAATCAAAATACTAATTTACAAAACGTTAAACACAATATTATGGGATTAAAATTTCGACTGACGGTTATGAATTTCCTTCAGTTTTTTGTCTGGGGAGCTTGGATGATGACACTTGGGCATTATGGTTTTGTTGAAAAAGAATGGAACGGTGCAGAGTTTGGTTTGGTATTCTCCACAATGGGCTTTGCTTCATTGATTATGCCAACCTTGTTCGGGATTATTGCCGACAAATGGAAAGCCAATTATGTGTACGCTATTTTACATTTGCTTTTTGGTGCAACCATGTGTGTTCTTCCTTTTATCGATGCTCCCGTACCGTTTTTCTGGGTGCTTTTCGTAGCCATGTGCTTTTACATGCCAACATTGGGGCTGAACAATTCGATCGGTTTTTCGGTATTAAAAAACGAAGGCAAAGATCCAACCAAATACTTTCCGCCTATCCGCGTGTGGGGAACTGTAGGTTTTATTGCGGCCATGTGGATTACCAATCTGTTTACAAAAGAATGGGGTTTAGGCATGAGCATTAAAGTATCGTTTATTATTTCGGCCATTGTGGCTGTTGGGTTGTCGCTTTTTTCATTCTTTTTCCTGCCGGTGATTAAAAAAGAAAAAGAAGCAAAGACAAACGAGAAAAAATCGCTTGTACAGAAACTTGGCCTCGAAGCCTTCGTACTGTTCAAACAAAAGAAAATGGCACTTTTCTTTGCGTTCAGTCTGTTGCTTGGCGGTTCTTTACAATTGACAAATGCCTATGGCGACAGTTTTTTACAGGACGCCACCATCTTCCCCAAAGGCGAACTTATCAATAATTTCTCAACAATTATCCTTTCAGTATCGCAGATTTCCGAAACGCTGTTTATCCTTGCTATCCCTTTCTTTATGAAACGTTTCGGCATAAAAAAAGTAATGCTGTTCAGCATGTTAGCCTGGGTGTTGCGTTTTGGGTTATTCGGATTGGCCGATAATTCTATTCTTGGTTTCGCACTTATCATTGGTTCTTGTATTATTTACGGAATGGCCTTCGATTTCTTCAATATCTCAGGCGCTTTATTTGTGGAGAAAAACACCGACTCGAAAATACAATCATCAGCACAAGGCGTTTTTATGCTAATGACCAATGGTATAGGCGCCGTACTGGGAAATATTACAGCAGGATTGATCATTGCAAAATGGTTCGAAGATCCTGTAACCCATGTGAAAGACTGGCCAAGTATCTGGCTTATTTTTGCCGCCTACTCTTTGGTAGTGGCTGTGCTGTTTGCCATATTCTTCAAACACAAACACGATCCCAAAGAGCTGGAAACATTCCATCATTGATCACATTTGTTTTCGCAAAATACCAAAGCGCGGAGTTTGAAATCATCAAACTCCGCGCTTTTTTTTGTAATAGGTGGGTTTAAATAAATGTACTAACTTCCATTCACTTCAAAACACCATCAAAATGGTGTTTCATCATTTCGTCCTCCCGGAAACTGACCGCCGGGCGGAATTGAATTAGGACTTATGGCCGGATATGCGTCTCCCGAATTATCATTCATTTTCGAAGAAATAACCTGAAATTCAGATCCGAAAGGATTATCATCGTCGGCTACATCGTCCTTGTTCATAAATTTAGCATAAGTATTTTTAAACTTAAGCTGAACGTCGGCTGTCGCACCATTACGGTGTTTAGCTACAATAATTTCGGCAATACCCAACAAGGAATTACCCTGAGCATCTTCGGTAATTTTATAATATTCAGGACGGTGAATAAAACAAACCATATCCGCATCCTGCTCAATGGCGCCCGACTCACGTAAATCGGACAACTGCGGACGCTTGCCTTCAATCCCTGTACGGCCTTCCACACCACGGTTCAACTGCGACAATGCAATAATCGGGATATCCAATTCCTTAGCCAAACCCTTGAGTGACCGCGAAATAATACTTACCTCCTGCTCGCGGCTGCCAAAACTCATACCACTCGCATTCATCAACTGAAGGTAGTCAATAATAATACACTGAATTTTATGTTCTTTCACCAAACGGCGCGCTTTACTTCGGAGTTCAAAAATGGATAAACTCGGGGTGTCGTCAACAAAAATTGGCGCATCGAGCAACAAATTAATATCCTTGTCAAACTTTTCCCATTCATATTTATCGAGCTGTCCGTTTTTTATCTTCTCACCTTCGAGCTGACAAACATTCATTATCAAACGATTAACTAACTGAACGTTCGACATTTCGAGCGAAAACACCGCCACCGGAGAATTATAATCTACAGCCATATTCTTGGCCATCGACAGAATAAAAGCTGTTTTTCCCATCGCCGGACGTGCAGCAATAATAATCAAATCCGAACGCTGCCAACCCGAAGTAATTTTGTCGAGCGAATGAAAACCACTTGGCACGCCGCTTGCCCCTTGTTTGGTGGCCGCCAGCAACATACGGTTACGCGCTTCGGCAATTACAGGGTTGATTTGAGTAACATCCTTTTTAAGATTTCGCTGCGATACTTCGAAAAGCATCCCTTCGGCTTCTTGCATAAGGTCGTCCACATCGGTTTTGTCGTCAAAAGCTTTGGTTTCAATTTCCGACGAAATACGAATCAGCTCTCTTGCAAGGAATTTTTGAACAATAATGCGGGCATGGTATTCAAGGTGAGCCGCCGACGAAACTTTGGCCGTCAGCAATGTAATGTAATAAGGGCCTCCCACATCGTCTATGGTTCCAATTTTCCGCAATTGCTCCGTGACAGTATGCATATCGATAGGTTCCTGATGCACAGCGAGCATCATAATGGCCTCGAATATCTTTTGATGCGTTACTTTATAGAAACATTCGGGTTTCAATATCTCCGAAATCAACGAATAGGCATCTTTTTCTATCATGATAGCTCCCAGAACTGCTTCTTCGAGTTCGGGTGCCTGTGGTGGAAGTTTTCCATATTCGTTGGCCTGTATAGGCGCCGATGTCATTGGTTTCTTAGAGTAATTACGTTTTTCGGCCATTTTAAATCAATTAATAATTCATGTGTGAATAATTGCGAGCTTCAAAAGTACGAAACATTTACCGGATATTCATACCTATTTTTTCAACAGATTGTTGATAACTTTTTTATTGTAGACCAACAAAAATTAGGTATCGATTTTAGCTTTTATTGATTTTTAGCTACTTTTGATATTCCTAAGCAAAACAGCCAACTGATAAACAACAAACAAATTTATGGTCACTTACCCCAATGCAAAAATAAATATCGGACTCAATGTCGTGGAAAAACGTCCGGATGGATATCACAACATAGAAACAGTGTTTTATCCCATCGGACTTTGCGATGTACTCGAAATAGAACCTTCCGAAGGTTGCACTGACTATAGCTTTTCAGCTTCGGGCATTCCTTTAAGCGGCGACCCCGAGGAAAATCTGATTATAAAAGCTTATCGGTTGTTACAGTCGGAATACGACATTCCTCCGGTCGATATTTCGCTAATAAAGCAAATTCCTTTTGGCGCCGGACTCGGTGGAGGTTCGGCAGATGCAGCATTTACACTCAAAATGCTGAACGAAATGTTTTCGCTTAAAATCACTCCCCGCAAATTAGAAAAAATGGCTGCCGACTTAGGTGCCGACTGCCCCGTTTTTATCCGCAACAAAGCCGTGTTTGCTACCGGAATAGGCAATGTATTTACTCCGGTCAAAATATCGCTTAAAGGTTATTTTCTGGTGCTTATAAAACCCGACATTCATGTTTCAACCCCCGAAGCATATTCGCTTGTCATTCCCGAAAAGCCTGATATATCCATTGCCGAAAACATCCAACGTCCCATTTCGGAATGGAAAGCGTGCATAAAAAATGATTTTGAAAAGTCAGTTTTCGCTTTGCATCCTGAAATTGAAAAGATTAAAAACAATCTCTATGCATCGGGAGCAGTATATGCTTCTATGTCCGGGTCGGGCTCATCGGTGTATGGAATCTTCGAAAACGAACCTGTTTTGGACTTTAACTTCGATAATTGTTTTATTACCGGAGGTATTCTGAAATAGATTTTTAAACAAATTAAACAAATGGCTCAAAACATTTGAGCTAAGTGGCTGTTATATTGTTACAAAATTAAAATTCAAAACATATGGAAATTAAACAAAAAAACAGCTGTTATGGCATTGGAAATAACACATGGAGCAATATCGGATTATTGATTTTTCGGTTGGTAATTGGTGGATTTATGCTCACACACGGACTACAAAAATTAAATAATTTCGACATGATGAGCGCTGTATTTCCCGATCCTCTCGGTGTAGGTTCAACCCTCTCGCTCGGATTAATCATTTTTGCAGAATTCTTTTGCTCTGCACTTATTATCCTTGGATTATTTACCCGCCTTGCTACAATTCCACTGATGATAGGGATGATAGTGGCTGCATTTATCATTCATGGTAACGATCCTTTTGCGGTGAAAGAATTGTCGTTGTTTTACCTTTCACTTTATGTTGGATTAATATTCACCGGAGCAGGTAAATACTCGCTCGATTATTTGTTGCGCGATTATTATGCCATTATTTGTAGTAAATTCTCAAAGAAAAAATAAGAATTTTTCTCAAAATAACATTAAGAGTGTCTTTCTATATTGAAGGACACTCTTTTTTTATATTTTTCTTTGATAATAAGAGGTTTATATTAATTTAAAACTCGTAAAAATCAGCAAAATCTCTAACGCTCTTTTTTCAAAAAAACGTTTGCCAAATCGAATAAAAAGCAGTAACTTAGTGCGATTTTTGAAAAGTAACAAAATTAAAGTTAGATGATTGATCAAGACAGAATTATAAAGGTAAATATTGACGAAGAAATGAAATCTTCGTACATCGACTACTCAATGTCGGTGATAGTTTCGCGTGCATTGCCCGATGTACGCGATGGTTTTAAACCCGTACACCGCCGCGTGTTGTTCGGGATGAACGAACTGGGAAATAATTCAGACAAACCATATAAAAAATCCGCCAGAATTGTAGGGGAAGTAATGGGGAAATATCACCCACATGGTGACTCTTCCATATACGGTACACTTGTACGTATGGCACAGCATTGGTCGATGCGATATCCACTCGTGGATGGACAAGGTAACTTCGGATCGGTGGATGGCGACAGCCCTGCTGCTATGCGTTATACCGAAGCACGCCTACGCAAAATTTCGGAAGATATGCTGGTGGACATCAATAAAGATACAATTGATTTCCAGCTTAACTTCGACGACACGCTGAAAGAACCAACAGTATTGCCTACCCGCATACCTAACCTTCTGGTAAATGGTTCGTCGGGTATTGCCGTAGGTATGGCCACCAATATGGCACCGCATAACCTCACGGAAGCCGTTGATGGTATCATTGCTTATATCGACAACAATGATATTGAAATTTCAGAACTTATCAAATACATAAAAGCCCCCGATTTTCCTACAGGAGGAATCATACAGGGAATTGCAGGCGTAAAAGAAGCTTTCGAGACCGGTAGAGGACGAATTGTAGTACGCTCGAAGGTAGAGATAGAAACAGATGCCCAGGGCCGCGACAAGATTGTAATCAACGAAATACCATATCAGGTCAACAAGGTAGAATTGATCAAAGCAATCGTTGCTTTGGTTGAGGATAAGAGAATTGAAGGCATTTCGCATATCAACGACGAATCGGACCGCGAAGGTATGCGCATCGTTATTGATGTAAAACGCGATGCTAATTCGAATGTGCTTTTAAATAAGCTATTCAAAATGACTGCTTTGCAATCTTCGTTCAGTGTCAACAATATTGCATTGGTACACGGACGTCCACGTATGCTGAATCTGAAAGACATGATTCATTATTTCGTAGAACACAGACACGAAGTAGTGATCCGACGCACCCGTTTCGAACTGGGCGAAGCCGAAAAACGCGCTCACCTGCTCGAAGGATTCATGATTATTCTCGACAATCTCGACGAAGCTATCCGTATCATTCGCGAATCGAAAACGCCTGAGGAAGCCCGCACCAACCTGATGGAACGTTTCGGATTATCCGATGTTCAGTCGCGTGCCATTGTCGAAATGCGTCTGCGTCAGCTCACAGGCATGGAACAGGATAAACTACGTGCCGAGTACCAGGATGTATTGGCATTGATTGCTCACCTGAAAGAAATACTTGAGAACACAGACCTTCAGATGGCAATCATCAAGGAAGAATTGCTCGAAGTAAAAGCAAAATATGGTGACGTTCGCCGTACACAGATTGTATATTCGTCAGAGGAATTCAATCCTGAAGATTTTTATGCCGACGATGAAATGATCATTACCATTTCTCATTTAGGCTATATCAAACGTACAGCTTTGACTGAATTCAGGGCGCAAAACCGCGGTGGAGTTGGTTCAAAAGGTGGCAATTCGAGAGAAGAAGATTTTATCGAATATATCTATCCTGCATCGATGCACAACACCATGCTGTTCTTTACCCAAAAAGGTAAATGTTTCTGGCTGAAAGTGTACGAAATACCGGAAGGTACTAAAATATCGAAAGGACGTGCTATTCAGAACATGCTGAATATTGATCCGGATGATAAAGTAAATGCATTTATTCGTGTCAAAGGACTTACCGATGCCGAATACATCAATTCACACTATCTGATTTTCGGTACGAAGAACGGAGTTATCAAAAAAACATCGCTCGAGGCTTACTCACGTCCACGTCAGAATGGTGTGATTGCTATTACAATTCGCGAAGACGATCAGGTAATACAAGTACGCTTAACGGATGGAAACAATGACGTTTTGATGGCCAACCGCAATGGTCGTGCTATACGTTTCCACGAATCGAAAGTACGCGAAATGGGCCGTACCGCCACTGGTGTACGCGGCATGCTGCTCGACGAAGATGGACAGGACGAAGTAGTTGGCATGATTTGTGTTAACAAGGACTCTGACGAAACTGTAATGGTGGTTTCAGAACAAGGATATGGCAAGCGTACTTTATTGGACGAACGCGATGAAGACGGCAATATCATGCACGACGAAACAGGCGAACCAATTGCAGTTTACCGTGTTACGAACCGTGGTGGAAAAGGTGTAAAAACAATGAACGTTACCGATAAAACCGGAAAACTTGTTTCAATCAAAAGCGTTACAGATGAAAATGACCTGATGATTATCAACAAGTCCGGAATTACAATCCGCTTGAAAGTAGCCGACATTAGAGTTATGGGACGCGCCACTCAGGGAGTTCGACTAATTAATCTTGAAAAACGAAACGACGAAATTGCTTCGGTTTGTAAAGTGCTATCGGAACTTGAAGAAGAAATTGCTGAAACAGAAATCGAAAATCCTGAAACAATCATTGATGATGCTGATCTCAATACAGCCGCTGAAAATGAATCGGAAGAACCAATACAAGAATAAAAACTGAAATTAAAACAATCACCTGAGTTGAGTCAAATCAACTCAGGTATTAATAAATAAAAACAGAAACTCAACAAAATCATTATTTGTCATGAAAAAAACTATTTTATCCATGTTTTTGGTTATGTCAGTAACCTTTACATTTGCTCAAAAAGCCAATGTATCAAAAGCTAAAAACAAAGCTTTAATGGAGACTCCGGATTTTGCCGGCGCGAGAGAACTAATCAAACCCGCTCTTACCGAAGCCACCACAAAAGATCTTTCGAGCACCTGGCACACTGCCGGATTGATTGGCTACAAAGAGAATGAAAATCTTACAAACAAAGCACTCTTAGGTCAAACTGTTGATCCTGATGTAAAAGGAAAAGCAATTATGGAATCGTACGACTATTTTATTAAAGCGTACGAGCTAGATGAACTACCTGATGCTAAAGGTAAAGTAAAACCAAAATTTCAGAAAGACATCAAAGCTAAAATTAAAGAGTATTACACAACTCAACAAAATTTGATCGCTTATGGTGCTCACTTGTTCGAAAAGAAAAACTACGATGAAACCATCCGCGTTTTCGAAACTTATCTTGGCATTCCAGCTTTGAAAATGATGAACAATGAGTTGAAACCAGATTCGAACTATTATATGATTAAATACTACACTGCCATTGCAGCTACCAATGCCGAAAAGCATGAAAAAGCCATTGCATTGTACGAAGATTTAAGAGATGATGGCTACGAAGAAAGTACTGTTCACCAACTGCTTTACGAAGAATATGTGAAAATGAAAGATACAGTAAACTATGTAAAAGTGCTGAAAGCTGGTTTCGAAAAATTCCCACAGGAAGCATGGTTCTTACAGAATTTGATCAACTACTACATCTTTACAAATCAGTCGAAAGATGCACTTGTTTATTTGAACAACGCCATCGAACGCGAGCCAAACATTGCACAATACTACTATGTAAAAGGAAACCTGACTGAAAGTATGGGTCAACTTGAAGAAGCACGCAAGGCTTTCGACAAATCGCTGGAGTTAGATCCTAAATTTGCAGATTCATATGCAGGAATCGGACGCTTGTACTACAATAAAGCCGTGAAAATGGCCGACGCTGCCAACGATATCAAAGATATCAAATTATACAATGCAGCTAAGAAAAGTGCGGATGCCGTTTTTGTAGAATCAATTCCTTTCTTCAAAAAAGCAGCCGAAATGAAACCGGAAGAAATGGAGTACAAACGTACACTCAGAACTTTGTACTACCGTCTGAAAATGGATAAAGAATTTGAAGCCATCGACAAAGAAATGAATCAATAGTCAACTATATATTTTTTAAAAAGGACGTGCAAAATCAATGCACGTCCTTTTTTTATTTCTAACGCACCGTAACGCGTCATTTCTAAAAAATATAATTATCCTTTCAGTTGATTGTAAATCATTTCGTAAGTTGGGGTGGGTATGCCATGTTTTCTGCCCAGTTCAATCACAATCCGGGTAAGCGTATCCAGTTCGGTATTGCGCCCTGCTTTGAAGTCGCTGTGCATCGATGAGGTAGTACCAAAAGGCAAACGCTCGATGTGACGCACAGTCGTTTCAATAATATCCTGTTCGAATTCAACACCTTCGGCAGCAGCCACCGCAGCGACCTCTTTCATAAATGCCATTGTTATCGGTCTTAGTTTTTCATCGGCAAGCACATCGCGAAAACCCACATTATAGCAGGATGTGAGCGATGCAGTAGTGGATATAAAAATAAACTTGCGCCAGATGACTGATCTTATATTTTTACTCAGATGCGCTTTTATTCCGGCCTCTTTCATTAGCTTTTCCATGAACAGCAATCGTTCGGAACCTGCATTTTGTTCGTATCCGAAAAACAAGTCATGCAGGCCTCCAGAGCTCTCCACAACTCCGGGCTCATTCAATCGACCTACTATATAAACGCAACCCTGCCACACTTCGGTAGATGGCAACAAAGCACGTATTCTTTCGCTGATATCGGCACCGTTAAGAAGCGGGAGAATCACAGTTTCACTTCCTATACAAGGTTTCATTTGTTCTACCGTTTCATTGAGATCGTAACTTTTTGTACACATAATCAGATAGTCTACCGTTCCGATTTCCTCAACATTGTCGGTAGCTAAGGTAGGATGTGCAACAAAGGAACCTGTTTCTGTAATCACCTTCAAGCCCTGCTCCTGTATCTTTTTTAAGTGAGCTCCACGCGCTACAAAATAAACTTCAATATCGGGATTTGCAGCACAATGGGCTGCCAGCAGTCCGCCATAATACCCTCCTACTCCTCCGAGTCCTGCAATTGCTATCTTTGTCGTCATACTTGATCTTATTTTTATTTGATGTGCAAAGATACTTTTTTTAAAATAAAGTTCTTTTGTAAAAAAAAGAAAAACCTCAAAAACGCTTAACGCTTCTGAGGTTTAAAAAAAACAACAATCAAATTAAAAAAAAACGTTTATCGACCCGACTGAACAATGTGATTTCTCAATTCATTATTAAAACTTTCATTTTCAATCAAATCCTCCATATTCAGGTGCAATCGGAACCTCCAGCTGAATTTTGAATTGGAAGGCACATTGATACGCTCATCATGTGGATTTTCGCGACGCACAGCATCCGAAATGCTCAGCAAATCCTGCATTTGGAAAATGGCCCACATAGCAGGCGAATATAAATGCTGCAACAGAATATCCCTGCAAATCCACCAATCGCAGAAATATGGCGCTTCGCCCCAATGTCCGAGCTGCATATTATAAAAGCGTTGCGTAACTCCTCTGTCTTCTTCCCACCAACCTCTTATAGTACTCATATCGTGTGTCGAAGGCGTTACCACCGACAGATAAGGCGCGTCGGCAGGATGGAAAAATTCAATTTTATCCGACTTAGGAGCACGTTGCACTTCGAGACTCAGTATACCAAGCTCCTTCATAACCGTTGTCACACAATTCGTCATCATGCCTAAATCCTCACCACAAATCAACATATTGGTTGCACGCTTCAGCGCCGGAAGTTTTTCCATGCCCGACTGATACCAGTGTGCATCCTGTCGGCGATAGAAATAATCGACATAAAGTTCGCGAATTTTATTTTTTGTATAATCATCCAAATCCTGAAACGAGCGCAGACTATCGATACCATAACGTGGATAAAATTGTAATCCGTTGGAACCTTCCACATCGAAGAACAGAACATTCGAAATTAAATCGAACAAACCCCATTTTACTCTTTCTGATATCTTTCCTTCTTCAAACATTTTTTCCACATTCAGCTGACTCTGGTAAGGTGTTTTTAAACGCAACACCCAACCATCTTCAATCTGCAGACAATTGGCCTTTACCCACGAGGCTTCTTCTCCGAAGAAATCCCATAATATCGCATCGGTAATGTAGGGTTTACAAAAACGATTGTAGTCGAACCATATACCTTTCTCGGCAAACTCATTGATATGAATGGGCGTAGATGGATACAAATGCCCCATAATACCTTCGACCTGCATGAGCGGAATTTGCCAGATACGGAAAAAGCCCAAAATATGATCAATACGGAAAGTATCGAAATAATTTGACATCTGTGCAAAACGTTTTTTCCACCAGTCGAAATCAGTACGTTTTATTGTCTCCCAATTGTAAGTCGGCAGTTCCCAGTTCTGACCTTTCACAGCAAACATATCGGGCGGAGCACCTGCCTGCATGTGCATATGAAACAACTCAGGCGACACCCAGGTGTCCACACTATTCCGATTCACACCAATCGGGATATCTCCTTTGAGCACTATGCCATGTGCATGCGCATAATTGTGAGCATTTGTAAGTTGCACATGTAAGTGATACTGAATAAAATAGTTGACTGCTACATTGTCAAAATCTTCACTTTCGGGCGAGGTGAATCCTGCAATTTTCGCTTTATCGAACTGCGAAAACTCTTTCCATTGCCTGTAATCGGGTGTACCGAACCTATCGCGCAACACGCAATAAGCAGCATAAGGAACCAACCAAAATTCGTTTTTTTCAAAGAAAGCAAGAAAATCTTTATTCTTGAGAAATTTATCTTTTTGCGTCAGATAAATTTCGCGTGCATATTGAAGTTTAAAATTCACCACTTCGAGAAAAGCTATCAGTTCCAACGCATTGAGTTCAGCCTGTTTCGCTTTGTACTCCTTTTGCAATGGATGAGTAGCTGGCAGTTTACCTATGGACGGAAGATTCAGAAACAGCGGATTAAGCGCGAAAGCCGAAATAGCGGCATATGGCAAAACATCTGCATCGGTATGCGTCCCAATTGTATCGTTGAGCGGCAACACCTGAATTAACTTGAGTCCTACTTTTTCGGCCCAGTCCACCAGCAAAGTGATATCGCCAAAATCGCCCACCCCAAAACTTTTGCGTGTACGGATACTAAAAACCGGCAAGCCAACTCCTGCACCCCGCCATTCCTGCACCTGCAAACGCACGAAACCATCGTCGAGATGAACAACAGTTTTTTTCGAATTGAGGTTAGGCGCTATTCTATCGGGACCCGATTCGAAATAGCTGAATTTTTTATCTTCAGGATCGTAAAGTCCGTATTTATAATGCGCATCTCCCTGCATTTTGCTCAGGTCAATCTCGGTTTGCCAATAACCATCGTTTGTTTTACGGAGCAGCACAGGCTGAGCCGTGGACCATTCGCCCATAGTTTTGCTGTTGCCCACCATACATATGGCCTGATTACGGGGAATAAGCGGTGCTTTTACCCTGAATATATGCGTATATTTCTGGTTTTTAGATGGTAGTTCCACCTCATGTTCGTCGCGCAAAAGCACTTCGGCAAACGGAGCTGTAAGAAAAGTATTTTCGATAAAAGCAGGCGAATTCCACTGATCGAAACAGAAAAAATGATCGGCTACAGGATGATCGATGTCTATATTTCTGTCATCGCCACATTCATGCGTGTATTGAGCGTTTTTTTCGTTGAAGAGAATGTATTTATATTTGAAATTGAACGGCTCGTTACTGTTTAGTTTTACATCTATTTCGCCCACCCAGTCACCACCATTTTTATACTGAAGCGATAAGGATTTCGATAGCTCGCCATTGCCAAGTTCGGGCAGATTACCCGAAACCAGCAAGCGCTGCCCCCACTGAGTGAAATAGGATATTTTGAAGTGTATCTTCATAGCATGTTGTATTTTAGTCAATTATAAGATTAACCCTGAAAACGTAATTCAAAAGTACTTTTAATTATACAAATATAAATTCCTATCGATTAGAAATATGCAATATTTGATTTCAAACGTTTGCGGAAAACCCGAAACGGGAGTCAAAAGTACAAAAAAAGTGCTTCATTTTCGAAGCAGCAGATGTTTTGCACAGCCAGGTGTCGGGAGGTTTTCGTCGAATATTTATACTTATAAATATTCATTCAACTTTTAGTTTTATTTCTATTACTTTTTAAAATATATTTCCGTACTTTTGCAGAAAATTCTGTAAAACTAAAAAACAGATCCATTCTATGACAGCATCTAATGCTCCTTTCAAGATTTTTTCAGGTACAAACAGCAGATATTTAGCCGAAAAGATCTGTAAAAGTTTAAATTGTCCGCTTGGAAATATGAAAATCGAACATTTCTCCGACGGTGAATTTTCGGTTTCTTTCGAAGAATCGATTCGCGGACAATACATTTATTTGGTTCAATCCACTTTCCCCAACTCCGACAATTTAATGGAATTACTTTTGATGATTGATGCAGCCAAAAGAGCATCGGCCTACAAAGTGATTGCTGTGATTCCGTATTATGGATGGGCGCGACAGGACAGAAAGGACAAACCACGTGTATCAATAGGCGCTAAATTAATAGCCGATATGCTCAGTGTAGCAGGTGTGGACCGTATTATCACCATGGACCTGCACGCCGACCAAATACAGGGATTTTTCAACATTCCGGTGGATCACCTGTATGGTTCTACTATTTTTGTTCCTTACATTAAATCGCTGAAACTTAAAAATCTTGTGATTGCTTCGCCTGATGTGGGAGGAACAAAACGTGCCGGATCGTATGCCAAACATCTGGAAGTACCTATGGTACTGGGACACAAAACCCGCGAAAAAGCAAATGTAGTGGGCGAAATGCGTATTATCGGGGATGTAATGGGGAAAGATGTAATTATTGTTGACGACATGGCCGACACAGCCGGAACGCTATGCAAAGCAGCCAACCTGATTATGGAAAACGGTGCGAACAGTGTAAGAGCCATTGTTTCGCATGGTGTAATGTCGGGAGATGCCATCGACAACATTATGGCTTCGTCGCTTACCGAGATTGCGTTTACCGATTCTATCCCTTTCGACTGCAGCAAATGTTCGAAAGTAAGAATTCTGACGATTGCCGACATGTTTGCCGAAACAATCTTCCGCGTTCAGGAACATAAATCAATCAGCGAACAATACCTGCTGTAATTATTGCTTAAAAAGTTATACAAAACTTATATACAAACAAAGACTCCCGACTGGATATTCAGCCGGGAGTCTTTGTTTTGTTTGCTTACTTTTTATCGGTAATGCAATTGCTGATTTGAGTGAATTGCACAAAAAACTCCCGTCTGAAAGCTTCAAACGGGAGTTTCTTTTATCTGAAAATGTACGATACTATGTGTTATTTCACTACTACATTTTTAACTTCCCATGTAGCAGATGCCCCATCTATGCTTTTGTACTTAAATGCAATTTTAGCATTCGTATTTAAATTAGCAGTTGGGATGGTCAGATCGCCCGAAGAAACATAGCCCCAAGCGGCTGTACCATGTACGACACCTGTTATTTCAGTCCATGCAGCTGTAGTCGGATTACCCGATTCGTAGTTATTTGAAATCCAAACAGTGTAGTATCCTTCGGCTACACCAATCGTGATACTTCCTGCAGGTCCACGTGCGTGATCGAACGATAATTTCAAGCCTGTTTTTCCTGACAAATTGATAGCTGGCGAAATCAGCCAGTCTTCGTTAGCAGAAGACACATTATTAGCATAACCTGTCATTACTGCTCCATATTTTGCATCGAAAGCCCATGCCTGATCGCCAGTAACACTGAATTTTGAAAATTTATCGAAGCTTGCCTGTGTTAGCAATGTTTCGCTGAACAAAGCACCGGTAGTGTCTACCGGTTTGGTTCCACCAGTCTTACCTCCTTCGAGTTCAAAATACGATACTCCTTTAATGCCGGGTTTTCCGAAATAAACCTCAAGCGAACCATAGAGTTTTACCTTTTTCCCGATATTAGCAGCATTATCTACAAGGTTCAGTCCATCACGAACAGTTCCGGCAGGCAATTGAACTGCAAAACACTTGTTATAGTCAGTTTCACCAGCTTTAGTGGCGATCAACACATTTGTTTTAATTGTGAAGGGAGCAACAAATTTTGACTCAGTTGTCATATCCATTCCTGTACCATCTACATTTCCTACAACATAACCTTCAACCCATTTAGAACTACCTTGATTGGCTTTAGCCCCTGCAACATTGTAAGGTGAAGCTTCAGTTCCGTTACCAGTAGCCTGATCGGTATCAATTACAGGTTCCAGCCCTGTGTTTGTTGCTACAAACCAATACCCGTTTGTGTTTTTCACTCCGGGGAAAGTATTGTACTTCAAAATATCACCATGTATCAAAATTTCTTTTCCAAAGTTAGCAGGCGTTGTCTTCAGGCCTAAAGCTGTACGTACAGCTCCGGCAGGCAATTGAATCGACAACATTTTGGTTTTGTCCGTTTCGGTAGCGCTTGCTGCGAGCATTATATTTACGTCATCGGTAAATGGAGCCGCAGCTTCTACAATAGCAGGATTTGGTGTACTGTTATAATATCCTACAATAAATCCTTTGGTCCAAACAGCAGTTTTCACAGCTTCGGTAGTACTCGATGGGTTTAAAGCTATAATTTGAGCTACCGTAAACGGTTTCGCTTTTGTTCCATCTCCTGTTTCAACAACCGGATCCGGATCTGGTTCTGGTTCGTTCACATTGGAACATGCAGAAAACCCAAGTGCAAAAGCAAGGAGCATAAATGCTAAAAATTTTGTTTTCTTCATAATTGTTTTCTCTTAATTTATTAATAAATGATCTTTTTTTATTGTCTTGTATAATTGATAGAACTCAGGTAACCATCAAAACCCGTGCCCAGATCGCCCAGTGTGCGGATGGTAAGCTGATAGTTACCGGCATTGTTGGGTTTGTCCTTGAACCAGCTCACAAGCACCGTAATGTTTCCTTTGTAGGTAGCAGCCGGAAGCTTTTGCTGTGCAAAGCGTGCAAACTCGCTGGTGGCCACCACAGCGCTACCGGTTCCATCCTGTATTTCGCGCGATTGAGGGAAACCAATACCATTTGTAGTAGGAGCAAAAATTTTCAAATTATCGGCAATTGTAGCAGGCTTCCCAAAATCGAAACCTTTGCCTGTAAACCATACGTTTTTAATGCAAACAAGGCGATAATGCATAGTTTCGCGTGGAGCTGCATTGATCTGAGCTATCGTCATGGTATCGGCCACCACAGCCTGAGGTTCCGGTTCGCCATAGGGAATGATATGCTCACGCGCTATTTCCATAGGAATGGCTCCCGGAGAAATACGGCCATCTTTAGGGCGTGTATAATAAATACCCACCTGCGGACTATCGCCGTATTTACCAATACACAAATCGTTCATAATCACCGAAACGCGCTGACCAATGGGATAAAGACCTGAGATACCGGAAGCATCCACCGAAATACGAATGGATTGTCCGTTGGGCGTTTCTTCTTTCACGGCTATGTATTTGTACACATTGCCTTCGATGTCGGTGCTTGTAACAATGCCATTGATAACAAGTTGCTTGTCGGCAGTTATTCTATCAGCCGTAAAAAGTTCGGCCGACTTCATATAGGTTGTTCTCAAATCGGAAACGGTGATTGTAGAATTTATTTTCACACCCTTGGATAAGCCTGATTCCGGCTCCATATTATATTGTGTGCAACCTACAAAAACAAATAGTGCAGCCGCAGCAACCGATATTTTAAATGTATTTTTCATATCTGAAATTCTTCTTTATTACTTTATTAAAATTTATACCCAACATGGAAAAATAAATTAAGTCCCCAGGCATAATAATACTTGTTAGGGAACCAATCGGCACCTTTAGGATTGATGGCTCCACTACTCATTGGAATACGTGCCTGCTGATATCCACCGGTAATCATATTTGTATTATTCAGTACATTGCTCACACTTAAATTGAAATTTAATGAATTTCTGTTTTTCAGATAGATAAGTTTACCTACCGAAGCATCGAGCATAAAACCACCCTGCAATTTTTCCTGTTTTCCTAATTTTTCATAAAGATCAGGATAAGTTTTCAGCGTTTGCTGGTTGCTTTCGGTAAAACGGTTTGGCGCAAAATCAAGATAATTGTTGTCGTAATAATTTAATGTAATGTCGGCAAACCAACGTTCGTAAAAGAAATCGAGCGTAATGTTAGCTGCCAGCTGAGGTCCTGCGCTAATGCGCAATCCATTGATCAACACTTTTTCGCTGATGTCGTTAACGGCTCCGTTTTCGTAACTCTTGATACCTGTAGCATTGTCGGTGTAACGATAGTCGGCATAAGTACCGGCAGTCGATACTGTAAACATTGAATTGATAGGTATCGAAAGGCCTACTTCCACTCCCTGGTAAATTTTGTTTACTCCACTCAAAAGGTGATTGATAAAAGTACGATATTCATCATCATAGTAACCAAGTTTCTCAACTGCATCGTTCACATGTGTACGGAAACCGCTTACACGTCCACGAATAACTTTGTAATTGAACGAATAACTTAAATCGTAGGTTAGGATTTTTTCACCTGTAAGGTTCTTAACAAGCACATCCTTGATACGTTCAGACACATAAGCATCCTGCACAAGCGGAGCTCTTGTTTCGGCAAGCACATTGGCCGAAATAACACTACGGTTATCGACATTGTATGTAAAACCTGCTTTTACCGAAGGATCGGTAAAGAACCATGTCTGGCTTTTTCCATATGAATTTACATCCTGTCCCTTCACTTCGCTCAGGTACCATGCACGTCCGTTCTCCATATGACCATAACGGTAAAACTGTGTGTATGTTGCCTTCACACCAGCAAAAGCACTAAATTGAGAAGTTTTCCATTCGGCCTGCGCAAATGCATTGGCAGTTGTAACGTTCATATCATAATTATAGCGGATAACGTCTCCTTTCTCTTTAATTTTATCGGGATCGTTGATGTCATTCTCGATAATACGCGGATCGGCATCCTGTAAAGTACCCCCCACAAGGTCACGTTCGGCATAAGTATCTTTATCGATGTACTGGTTGGCGCCCAGTATATCGTCAATTGTTACATAATGCATCCCTTTCGACACACGGGCTTCGACGCCGGCAGTAAGTTTCAGGTTTTTGTTGAACTGATTGGTGTAGACCGAATTTAATATTGTTTCCATCAAATTGTTGTGTCTGCGTTCCAGAATATATCGCGCCTGTCCGTTAGGATTGGCATCGTTATTGACCCTGTTAGCTCTGTAAATCTCATCCCATTTGGTTTGGCGTGTATACTCATCAGTTTTCCACAGTTGTGTCGATCTTTCGCGCATCACATCATCATCATTAATAAAGCTTGGCATATTGCGATAATAATCCGGTCCGGGGTTCAATCCATCGTACGAGAAAGCAGAGTTACTGTACCAGCTGTGATGAAAACCTAAGCCGCTACGCAGGCGTTGTGTTTCGCTTATTTTCCATTCGTGCGAAAGGATAGCAGTAGGATCGAAAGATTCAACGATTCTTGAGTTACGGATTTTTCCGTTCTGATAGCCCCAATAAGGATTGTAATACACCGAACCACCTACTAAATCGTGTGTTTCTTTTGTAACAGCCGATTGACCTGCCCGGCGCGTAGGAGCGCCAAAAGCTATCAACGAAAGACGGTGATTGTCATTTATTTTCTTTTCGGCCGAAAGGAATAATCCTCCCGAGTTATAGAAATTACCATCTACATTACTTTTCAGAATACCTTCATCATCCGCCCAGCGAACTACGCCCGAAACGGCAAAAGCCCAACCATTATTTTGCATTCCGGTGGCGTGCGTAAATTGTCCACGCAATCTGTAAGCCCGGTTTGAAAAAGCGATGTTAGCATGCGAGCCTGTAGCAAAAGCACTTGCATTGGCAGTTATATTTGTATTGTTACCTAAGTTGCCATAAGCAAATGTATTCGGCGAAAAACCGTAAGTAATGTCTTTGTTACGGAAAGCATTGTTCAATCCACCCAGGGACGAGTAATTAAAACCACCTCTTTCTGAATCTACAAAATGTACACCGTTGATATAGGTCGATTCGTATTTGTTATCGTAACCGCGGGTACGGAAGCGCATGGCACTGAATGAGTAGCTTGTTTGCGCAAGATAAACATCGTTTTTCGAAAAGAACGAACCTTCGCCACTCTGAATGCTGCTTTCGTTTTCCAACGAACTTTCGCTCAACTGCAACAAAACTTCCTGTTTCATTTCAAGTTGCGTGTCGGCTTGCAAATAGATCACTCCAAGGTCAGTTTCAGCATCTTTTTTTAGGTTGACAAGCTTTATGTTTTGAAAATATCCTTGTTTCGAGATGCTTATTTCCTCGTCGCCCGATTCGATGTAACTTAATAAAAATTCTCCTTTGGCATTGGTTTGCGATGAAATGTTTTGCTGAAGCAAGGTGATTTTTGCCCCCTGAAGAGGATCTTCACTTCCGGCAATTTTCACTATGCCTTTGACTCTTGTCTGAGCCAAAGCACTTGTAACCGCCATTACAGATACTAAAAGTATCAACGAAAGTTTTCTCATAC
Organism: uncultured Paludibacter sp.; assembly: GCA_963678465.1. Taxonomy (GTDB): domain Bacteria; phylum Bacteroidota; class Bacteroidia; order Bacteroidales; family Paludibacteraceae; genus Paludibacter. Next base: position 200,058 of record OY782858.1, on the reverse strand, counting down.
TAATGATTGTAATTTATTTGTTTTGATTTTTTAAGCGTCACTTTCTTCGATCCGAAAAAAGGGCGTGCAATTTAGCATCTTTTTGCCAATTAAGTATCAACTTTTTATTTAAATTTTCTATTTCTATGCAATTTACAGCCAATTTATTGAACTTATCTAAATCACCTGCTATCTTTCAGCTGAAAAACACCGCTTTAGTTTATTATTGCTTTAGTAATAAAACGTTATCGGCTGATGGATTGTTTTAGCTGAAACAGGGAATAAAAACACTCCATCTTAGATGCTGACCTGACGAAAACCGTAAAAAAAAGGAAAATCACACAAATTGTAATTGGCTACACACAAATTGTAATTGGCTATAAGTGTTCGGCTGATGTTTTATAGATAAAAAAGCAGGTAAAAGCCTGCTTTATCTGGTTCGCCTTCCTTCGAAAAAAGGTGAAACATACTTATACGAAATACTTTTATCCTGTTTATATCATAAAAATACAATTAATTTGCAGGCATTGTTTTTTTCTCTCATATTTTTTTCTCACTTTTGTTGCCCCATTTAATTTATGTCCTGAACAAAGTATTCAGAAAAGCTTAATTAAAAAATAAAAGTCAAAATGAAAGTAATAAAATTAAGGTTCAAAACAGCATTTGCACTGATAATGGCAATGACTGTTGCTATATCCTGTTCGTCAAAAAAAGATGTAGCCGGGCAAACGGCGGAAACTAAAAATGTAAAAGTTCAACTCAGTGCCGTTGGTTTTTACAATCTTGAAAACCTGTTCGACACCATCGATAACGAAAACAATGATGCCGAATACCTACCCAATGGGGCCAATAAATGGGGCAGCATGAAGTACAATGCCAAGTTAAAGAACATGTCGTACGTTATTTCTCAAATGGCAATAGATAATTCTCCCGCCGGTGTAGCTCTTTTGGGTGTTTCGGAAATTGAAAACCGTAACGTACTCGAAGACCTTGTGAAACAACCTGCGCTCAAAGATCGTTCGTTACAAATTGTACATTACGATAGTCCCGACCGCCGTGGTGTGGATGTGGGCTTGCTTTACAATCCGAGACTTTTCACGGTTTCGAATAGTAAATCCTACCGTTTATATACCGACGATCCCAATTTTTTGACAAGGGATCAGCTCATGGTAAGCGGATACTTGCAGGGAGAAAAAGTACATGTAATTGTGAATCACTGGCCATCGCGCAGTGGAGGCGAAGAACGTTCGCGCTCTAAACGTAATGCTGCTGCCGGATTGACCCGCTCTATTGTCGACTCGCTGTACAAAGCTGACCCAAAAGCCAGAATCATTGTGATGGGTGACCTTAACGACGATCCGTTCAACGAAAGTTGTGCTACCATACTGGGCGCTAAAAAAGTGAAAGAAGAAGTAAAACCCGGCGAACTTTACAATGTTTTTTGGAAAACACTTGAAAAAGGAATGGGAACTCTCTCGTACAACGACCAGTGGAATCTTTTCGATCAAATCATCATTTCGCACGAACTGGCCAACGGCAGTAAAGATCAGCTTCATTTTTGGAAATCTGAAATCTTTTACCGTAATTTCCTCATTCAGCAGGAAGGTCGCTACAAAGGAACACCACTGCGCACGCATGGCAGCGGCGTATGGCTCAATGGATACAGCGACCACTTGCCTACACTTATTTATCTTGTGAAACCAATAAAATAAGAAACGGGTAAATCAATTTTATTTAAGCAGCTGGCATCATAATGTCAGCTGCTTTTTTTTGAGCTAATCAGTTGTTTCGATTTTTCGTACACAAACACATTCATAAGCATCAACAATAAAAAGTAGCTGAAATCCTCGATAGGAATATCAAAAAGGCGTATATTGCTGAAAACGTTCCCATTGTACTCCACCACCGGCAAAGCCGTGAGCAGGCCGTTTACAACAAACATAGGCACACACGAAACCAGAAATGCTATTAGAAAATGGGTAAGATGTTTTTGAAAAGAAGGAACATTCAGTACAAAAATTAAAAATACTATGTTCGACGACAAATTAATAAAAGTATACCATTTGCCGAAAGAGAAAACCGCAAACACAAAAAATACAAGTACCAGCAAATAAAGAAAAACCCGTACGGATTTCTGAAGATCAATCTTGTGAAGATAGAATTTCACCACCTCGTAAACAAAAACACTGCAAAAAGGAATAACTACAAAAAAGAGCCATTCCTCTAAAGGTAAACCCAGCAGTCGCGGTCCGAGAATAAATTGATCGTTGAACGACCAAAAGCCCAGCTTTGTAAACAAGGCATCCCAAACAATAAAGAACAAACCGGGAATAACGATAGCTATCCCAAGGGCTTTCCATTGTTTATAATAACCAACGTTTCGCTCGAAACTAAACACAAAAGGAAAAAACACACTTCCAAGCATCAAAGCAAAATAAGTATAATTTGAACTCCACATAAGTAAAAGTTGAACTGATTTTTTTTACAATATAAAAACAAGAACCTAACTGTATTTGTTTATAAAACAATTACTTCTTTTTTTAAACTTCTTTTTGGTGGAAAATATGAAAAACACAGGCGGTATCGTAGCATTGTCTATCATTGTAAGCTGGTCGGCTCATTTACTGTACATTCTGCTTTATCAGGCCGTGGATCTGCTCGACTTTTGGTTTTGGTTTCATGTTCTGCTTCAAACATGGCTTTTTACGGGCTTGTTTATTACTGCCCACGATGCCATGCACCGAACAGTAAGCCCGAATAAAAAGCTGAATGATGCGCTTGGGTTTATTTGCACCTTTCTGTTTGCGGCCATGTATTATCCTCAGCTTCTGACCAAACATCATTTGCATCATCAGCATCCGGGTACCGAGTCCGATCCCGATTACAAAACAGGCAATCAGAATTTCTTCGTTTGGTGGTTTTCATTTCTCAAACAATATATCACTGTTTGGCAAATACTTATTATGGCAGTGCTTTTCAACGTATTACTTTTGTGGTTCGACGAGTGGCAACTCATCTCCTTTTGGGTCATCCCGGCCATTGCGGCTACTTTTCAGTTGTTTTACTTTGGCACTTTTGTGCCACATCATTTACCGCATACGCCCGATATGCTTCCGCACAACTCGCGCACACAGCGTCGGAATCATCTCTTCGCCCTTGTAAGCTGTTATTTTTTCGGCTATCATTCCGAGCATCATGCTTCTCCACACACGCCGTGGTGGAAATTGTATCAGATAAAAGACAAAAGAATAAAAGCCGCCTGACAACATATATAAAAAAATTAGTTACTTTTGTATTCAATCAATACATTCGGTTTATTATGGAATATCCTACTTTGCAAGGAAAACTTATCATGCCTGAATACGGGCGAAACATACAACAAATGATTACACACGCGCTTTCGATAGAAAACCGCGAAGAAAGAACACGTTGCGTGCAGACAGTCATCAATATTATGGGAAATATGTTTCCCTACCTGCGCGATGTGAACGATTTCAAACACAAACTGTGGGATCACGTGGCCATCATGTCCGATTTTAAGCTCGATATTGATTTCCCTTACGAAATTGTTCAGGCCGAAAACCTGTACACCCGACCTGAAACAATCCCTTACAAAAACTCTCGCATACGTTACCATCATTACGGCCGCACACTCGAAGAAATGATAGAAAAAGTGGGTGACTATCCTGATGGGGAAGATAAAAACGAATTGATAAGACTGATTGCCAACCAAATGAAAAAATGCTTCCTCACCTGGAACAAAGAAGTAGTGGACGACCGCAAGATATTTGATGATTTACGTGAATTATCGCATGGCAAGCTCGACATTTCGGAAGATTTCCTTAAACTTGTTGAATCAAGAGATGTGCTTCACAACAAAAAGAATAAATTGAAAAAAAAATAAGCAGAGAAAAAGAGCCAGGTATTTTTAGTGCTCACTCATAAATATTGTGTTTCGGAAGAACAAATTGTAACTGATAAAGTCTAGATATTTAAATATGGCATCGTTTAGAATTGAAGGAGGACATAAACTGAGAGGAGAAATCATACCTCAAGGTGCTAAAAACGAAGCATTGCAAGTGCTTTGTGCTGTTCTACTGAGTCGGGAAACAATCACTATCAACAATGTACCCGACATTCTCGATGTAAACAATCTGATCCATCTGCTGATGGATATGGGCGTTGAAGTAAAAAAAATAAATGCCGGCACCTTTACTTTCAATGCAAAAAACATCGACCTTCAATACCTCGAAACAGAAGATTTTTACAACAAAAGCGCTGCTTTACGTGGTTCGGTAATGATTGTTGGGCCACTGGTGGCTCGCTTTGGAGTAGCCATGATTCCCAAACCCGGTGGTGACAAAATAGGACGCCGCCGCCTTGATACGCACTTTCTGGGCATACAAAAACTTGGCGCCGAATTCAATTACGATCCCGACAAAAAGCAATATAAAATTTCGGCTAAGAAACTGACTGGTTGCTACATGTTGCTCGACGAAGCTTCGGTCACCGGTACAGCTAACATCCTGATGACAGCCGTACTGGCCGAAGGAACAACAACGATTTATAATGCAGCCTGCGAACCCTATCTTCAGCAATTGTGTAAAATGCTGAACAAAATGGGAGCTAAAATCTCAGGAGTAGGTTCGAACCTGCTTACTGTAGAAGGTGTTACTTGTTTAGAAGGTTGCGAGCACATCATTTTGCCCGATATGATTGAAGTGGGTAGTTTTATTGGAATGGCTGCCATGACAGGCTCCGAAATAACGATTAAAAATGTTTCGTACAATGATTTAGGAATCATTCCCGACAGTTTCCGCCGATTGGGCATACAGTTGGAGCAACGAAACGATGACATTTTTATTCCCGCACAGGACGGCTATGCCATCGAATCTTTTATCGATGGATCGATCATGACAATTTCGGACGCTCCCTGGCCGGGACTTACCCCCGACTTGCTCAGCGTTTTTCTGGTAGTAGCCGCCAAAGCGAAAGGCAGCATACTTATTCATCAAAAAATGTTCGAAAGTCGTTTGTTTTTTGTGGATAAACTCATAGATATGGGCGCTCAGATTATACTTTGCGATCCACATCGCGCCACCGTCATCGGATTGGGCGATCAGCTGCATTTGCGCGCTGCCACCATGAGTTCGCCCGATATTCGCGCCGGAATTGCACTTTTGATAGCTGCCATGGCTGCCGAAGGAGTTAGTACCATCCATAACATCGATCAAATCGACCGTGGTTATCAGGAAATTGACAAGCGCCTGAACTCGCTTGGCGCTAAAATAGAAAGAATATAATTGATTTACTCAAACAAAAAATATCGTTTATTATTCACCCGAAAAAATACTAAACTTATGTTAGACAAAAAAATTGTTGACTTATTAAACAGTCAGATAAACAGAGAATTTTACTCGTCGTTTCTTTATCTCGACATGTCGAACTATTATTACGATAATAGTTTAAATGGATTTGGAAACTGGTTTGGAATTCAAACACAGGAAGAATATGCGCACGCCATGCTATTCCTTAAATACCTTCAGAACAATGGCGAAAAAGTAGTACTCGATACCATCGCAAAGCCAGGTATTGAATTCACTAATTTCAAACAGGCATTGGATGAAGCTTATCAGCACGAATTATTTATAAGCAAATCGATCAACGACATTTACGGTGCTGCTTACGAACTCAAAGACTTCAAAACCATGCAATTCCTCGATTGGTTTGTAAAAGAACAGGGCGAAGAAGAAAAGAACGTCGACGAACTTTGCAAACGTTTCGAATTATTTGGAACTGATCCAAGAGGTCTTTACCTTATCGACAGCGAATTGGCTGCCCGGACTTTCTCAGCACCTTCGTTGGTGATTTAAAATGCAATAAATTTTTTTTATAGTAAGGGGACGGTAGGAAAAACATTTCCTGCCGTTCTTTTTTTTATAAAAATTTGAGTTGGAATTTTGCTTATTCCAAAATTTATTTCTAATCTTTGTATTCATCTGTTGTCCCATGAACGATTTATCACCTTACTATCATCTGGCGCGCGAGTTTGCACTTTCCACCAATCGCAGCATCTTCCTTACCGGGAAAGCCGGAACAGGAAAAACTACCTTTTTGCATAAGCTAAAGAAAGAAACAAAAAAGCAAATGGCCATAGTGGCGCCTACCGGAGTGGCAGCCATCAATGCAGGTGGCACTACAATGCATTCGTTTTTCCAACTTCCTTTCACGCCTTTTATTCCTACTGTAGAAGGGCGTAAAGAACTGATAGAAAAAACAAAAATGCAGGGCCAACGACGCAAAGTGATACAGGAACTGGAATTGCTTGTGATCGACGAGATAAGCATGGTACGCGCCGATGTATTGGATGCTGTGGATACAATTCTTCGACATTTCAGATACCGACACACCGAAGCATTCGGAGGCGTGCAGGTTATTTTTATTGGCGATATGTTTCAGCTTTCGCCGGTTGCCATCGAAGAAGAATGGCGACTGCTATCGCCTTATTACAAAAGTCCTTATTTTTTTCACAGTCAGGTCATCGCGCAGCAGCAACCTGTTTATATTGAACTGGACAAGATTTTCCGTCAGACAAATGTCGATTTTATCCGCGTGCTAAACGAAGTCCGGAACAACTGCCTCTCGGGCGCCGGACTGCAATTGCTCCAAAGTCGCTATCAGCCTATGTTTGTTCCGCCCAAAGACGATACTTACATCACCCTCACAACACATAATTACAAGGCCGAAAGGATGAATGCTGAAGAGCTGGCGCAACTCGAAGGGAAAAGCCATAGTTTCGAAGCCGATATAAAAGGTGATTTCCCGGAAAAGAGCTATCCCACCGACAAAAAACTTGTGCTAAAGCTGGGGGCAAAGGTGATGTTCATTAAGAACGACAGTGAAACCCCGCGCCGTTTTTTTAATGGAAAAATAGGGATGATCACCTCCTTTAATGATCACACAATAACAATCAAATGCCCCGAAGATACTGAGGAAATAGAATTGGGAAAAATGCTATGGGAGAATATCCGCTACTCTACCAACCCGGCCACCAAACAAATTGAAGAAGATACCCTCGGTACTTTTTCTCAGTTTCCATTGCGCCTGGCGTGGGCCATTACCATTCACAAAAGTCAGGGACTCACCTTCGACAAAGCAGTAATTGATGCCGGCGATGCTTTCGCTTCGGGGCAAGTGTATGTGGCCCTCAGCCGTTGCCGATCGCTCGAAGGAATGGTATTATTGAGTAGAATTAATCCTTACAGTATCGAAAACGACAAGCAGATTGTAGAACATGAACGCAATAAAATTCCGATTGAGGAACTTGAATATCAGCTCAACGAATCGCGCAACCAGTTCAGATCCTTCATCCTGCAACAGCTTTTCGACTTCCGTACAGGCATTGGTCACATTTCGCGCTTGAAACGGGACGTTGAAACCGTGGCAAGTTCATTCAACGACGAAACAATGCCCTACCTGAATGAAGTGCTGAAACAAACGCAGAACATTCAGGAAGTGGCTGATAAATTTCAGCATCAACTCCAAAAAATACTGTTGAACAATCCGGTAAACGAAGATTTTCTGTCAGAAAGACTGAATGCTGCTGCTTCATTTTTCAAAGAAAAAATAAATATATTGCTCGAAACACTCAGACAATCGCCGGCAACCACCGACAGCCGTGATAATGCAAGAGACTATAACGATCAACTGAGCATTCTTTTTGGATATATTGCCCAAAAACAACATGTATTAAAGGGGTTGAAATATCCTTTTGATGTGGAAGAATATTTTGTTTTGAAAAACACCTTTCTGTTGCCCGATTTTTCTGTAAATAGTTATGCTAAAACCGGAGCAACAAAAACAGTGTCATCGCTCCATCCAAAATTATATTTCGAATTACTCGCGCTCCGTAATAAGTTATGCGAACCAGCCGATTTACCTATTTATCTGGTAGCCGGAAGTAAAACACTGATAGAAATGGCCGATTATCTGCCACTCAACGAAAAAGATTTGTTGAAAATAAATGGTTTTGGCCCGGCTAAAGTGGAAAAGTACGGACAGCAATTTCTATCCGTCATTCAGCGCTATTGCACCGAAAACAACCTGACATCGCAGATGGATGAAATAGTAGAAAAAAAGCGCGAAAAGAAAGAGAAAAAGCCAAAAGGCGAATCCAACCGCATCACACTCGAAATGTACAATGCCGGAAAAACAATTGATGAAATTGTAGTGGAACGCGGACTTGCAGTTTCGACAATTTGTTCACATCTGAGCTCCTACATCGCTACCGGACTTCTGGACATCAACAATTTTGTATCGGCCGATAAGCGGGAAAAAGCAATGAAACTTATGGAACAAGCAGAAGAAATTGGTTCCGTTTATCAAACACTTGCTGAAATACTCACCACCGCCGAAACCTCATTCTTTTTGGCATGGATGCGGGAAAGAAACAAGAATTGATAAAAAGTACCGATGCGCTGAAAAGAACTGAAAGACAATTACAGCCATTCAACTGATCACTTATGATCAGGGGATGAGTTGATTTAGTTCAGATTGTAGTACCTTTGCAGTATGAATCAAAATAATATACTCGAAAAATTAGGCATTGAAACACTGAATCCAATGCAGAAAGAAGCGCTGGAAGTTTTTACTTCGCACAACGAAGTAGTGTTGCTTTCGCCTACCGGAACGGGAAAAACAGTTGCATTTTTACTCCCGCTTATCGAAAGTTTAAGCACCACCTGCAACGAAATACAGGCACTTATCATTGTTCCTTCGCGCGAACTGGCGCTTCAGTTAGAACAAGTCATTCGCCAAATGGGATCGGGTTTTAAAACAAATGCCGTGTACGGAGGACGCGCAGGCGCTCAGGATAAAATTGACCTGAAACACCGACCTTCCATCTTAATCGGTACTCCGGGCAGGGTGGCCGATCATTTACGGAAAGAACGATTTTCGACCGAATTTATAAAAACACTCGTACTCGACGAATTCGACAAATCGCTCGAAGTTGGCTTCGAAGCCGAAATGACAGCAATAGTAGCAGCATTGCCAAATGTAGAAAAGAAGGTACTTACTTCGGCCACCAAAGCCCTTACTATTCCAGATTTTGTGCATCTGAAACAGCCAAAATACATTGATTATCTGCACGAAGCCATCACTCAGCTCACCATAAAAACGATACTCTCGCCATCGAAAGATAAACTCGAAACGCTTGTGGATGCCTTGTGTTATATTGGCAACCAGCCGGGAATTATTTTCTGTAATTTCAAAGAATCCATTCAGCGTGTCAGCGATTTTCTGAATGCCGCCAACATCAGTCACGGTTGTTTTCATGGCGACATGGAACAAATTGACCGCGAACGCACCCTTGTGAAATTCAGAAACGGCACACATCAAGTCATAGTGGCCACCGACCTGGCGTCGCGCGGGCTGGATATTCCCGCAATTAAATTTATCCTGCATTATCAGTTACCACTGCGCGAACAGGAATTTACACATCGCAACGGACGAACTGCCCGCATGAAAAGCGACGGAACAGCTTATATTCTGGCCTATAAAAATGAAAAATTGCCCGACTTTGTAGGAAAACCTGCGATTGAAGTAATTCAGCCCGCTCCGCTCCCTGCGCCATCGAAATGGAAAACGCTGTACATCTCGGGCGGACGCAGGGATAAGATTTCGAAAAGTGATATTGCCGGCTTGTTTATGAAGCAGGCACAACTTAAACCCGACGAACTGGGCATTATCGAAATCAAACAGGACTGTGCTTTTGTAGGAATCAATGCACAAAAAGCGAATGACTGCATTTTTTTGACAAACAACAGCAAACTGAAAACAAAAAAAATACGGGTAAGCGAAATCTGATTTTTCAGTATCACAACTGACTCAACCAATTAAAAATGAAACGAGCATTGATAAAGATTCATGCCAATAGTGGTGATAATCCATTGCGAGTTCCATGCGGCAATTATTCAAAAAAAATATAAACGCATGCTACCCCATGACCGGGATTAAAAATCAGGACACACAATGAGTTGATTATAAAATAACAAAACTAAGTACCTGTATCGTTCCCGTTCTTATTCCCTGTATTATTCCCCCTTTAGGGGGTTAGGGGGCCGGGGGCAGATATATAAATTATAAACGCATGAAATATTTCGACAAAAAAACTGAAAAGCTAAGCTGGCTCTATATTTTAGCCGGCATTCCGATCGGCGCACTTATCTTGTGGAAAAACGCCGGCAGCTTCGGCGCCAAGGAAATCATTATACTCGCCGTAGCCTTGCTGGTAGCCGTAGCTATGCTTTACATTATAAAACTCATTTCGAACAGAAAATAAGAGGCTGACCCGAAAGAGTTTTTTGAACGCAAATTACGCAAATTTTCACAAATTTCATTGTTTTGCAAATTGATAATTTATTGAAGAATAATCATTTGTACTTTGTGAAAATTTGCGTATTATTTGCGTAATTTGCGTTCTTCTTTCTTTTGAGACAGTCTTATTATGTAACAGCTAAGGAAAATCCCGTAGAACCCTTATTTTTTAATTGAATGGCAAATATTGAGAAAGAAAAGCATACAGTGGCACAAATGGTGCGTATTTACTGCTTTCTGAAACATAAACAATCGCGCGGCCTATGTGGCGAATGCAGCAGTTTACTGACTTATGCACACAAACGGCTCGATGGCTGCAAGTTTGGCGACGATAAACCTGCGTGTGCCAAATGCAAAGTGCATTGTTATCAATCTGCAATGCGCGAAAGAATCCGCATTGTAATGCGATTTTCAGGACCTTTTATGCCTCTTATACACCCGATTGAAACGGTAGAGCATTATATGCCTTATCTGTTTAAACGGAAGAAGTAAAGACTATTTTTGGGGGAGTATTTCGGATTACAAATATTTATGATAGATTACACGGCGATTACATTTATTCCCTTTGGTCATGATCGCTGGTTCACCTCAGACGCCTGCGAAACAATGTAGATTGAGTAAAGAGATCCTATGGAACGGAGATACTATCTCAAATGTTCAGAACTTAAGTTTTGACAAAATTTCAGCTATTAAACAATCCTCGTAGCAGTATTCAGCATTCCAGAACCATAAATTTGTAAATTTGGGATATCAATTTTGTAAATTTGAAACATGGTTATTTTATATTCTCTTTACATTTGCATGACCTTTATAATCCTGTAGTTCACACATTCAAAGATAAAATAACAAAAAAAGTATCTATTGACAAAGTAATAGATTCTGTGTTTTTTAACTCCGAAAAAGAATAAAAATTACAAAAGTGAGGCTTGTAACCTGAGTGACAACAGAACATTGAATGGAAAGCATAAATATTTATTGTTTTATTCGGAGTAATTACTTGAAAGGATAAAACAATGACAGTTTAGTCCCACGCTTTACTTATATCACAAACAGCTCCCGGGACTGGAGCATTAAAATTAAAAAAGCAAATGAAAAATCTATACTACTTTATTATACTCTCAGCCTTCATTGGCAGCTGTTTTGGTTCTGTCTCTGCTCAGGATCCATGTACTAATGTGGCATTAAATAAGCCCGTCACTGCAAGTGAATCAACATCAGTTGAAATTCCATCCCGGGCGGTTGATGGTAATTTGACAACACAATGGTGTGCACCGGACTTTACCGGCTGGATTAAAATCGATCTGCAGAACAAATTTACAATCAATAATTTGAAGCTATATGTCAATCAGGCACTTCCTGGCAATACAGTCCATGAAATAAAAGTCTCTTCCGATATGGTAAACTGGACACTTGTGAAAACAATATCTGATAATACCACTGAGCATCAGGTTTTGGACGTGATTTTTAATCCTGCTTTGTCAGATGTTCAGGGAGTGATGATCAATACCACTGAATCAGACTCATGGGTAGCATGGTACGAAATACAGGTATTTTCAGGGCCTACCAAACCAACAATCAGTCAAAACGGTGCTGAATTAACCTCAAGCGCTACATCTAATAATCAATGGTATTTTAATGGCAATCCTATTTCCGAAGCAACTTCACAAACCTATTCTGCAACTGCGCCAGGTTCTTATCAGGTGGGTGTTTCCAGCGAAGATGGTTGTATATCAATGTCCGACATATATACTGTCACTACCACTGGTGGTATAAACATAATTTCGGACAAGGACATTAAAATTTACCCGAATCCGGCAAAAGACAACATCGTAATTGAAGGAATTTCGAAAGCTAAAATCGAACTATTTAATTTGCAGGGACAGTTTATCAAGAACGTAAATGCAACCGGCAACAAAACAAGTATGGATATTTCAGATGTCAACAACGGAGTTTATTCAATTAAAATCACAACAACAGACGGAATTATTGTAAAGAAAATTTCGAAACAATAAATTTCGATAAGCTCTTCTAAACCTGATAACTAAAGTTTAAAAAACATCTTTCTAACCCAACTTCAGAATCATGAAGTTGGGTTAGATATTTTTCCCCCATCCTACCGGCTGTTCTTTAAATGACTAAAGTTAGCGCAGACTGCCTTCCTCTCTTTCCGAATATAAGCCAAATTTCGAACCGTCGGCTGGGATTTTTGTAATCCCACCCTTCTGTATTATAGTAATTTCTTTCATCCGCTAAATCCCACTTGCATATTTAAAAGTATTTGTTAAATTTGCAAAATCATTAATAAGCATGTGAATTATTCCCTTCGGTCATGACAGTTAATTTCATTCAGACATCTGAGATGCTTTGCACATTGAATGAGGATATCCGGTGGGACGAGGTGAAATTTCATACAAGTTCAAAATGAAAAAGATATTTTTTTTATTATTTATATTGGGGCTTTGTGTATTTGTGAGTAGCTGTAGCCTGGTGAAAATACAAAACAAAGGAAGTGATTTAACTCATAATAATTCAACTCATGATAAGAATTATTTCGTTAGTGAAATCTCTACGATTGGCAATGTGTACGTAATAACTTTATCACATAATGATACTATTTTTAGAGTACTTTCTACTTATGGTCGTAACTTAATGAAGATCAAGTTAAACAATCATTACTCTGGCGAGATGATCAAAGTTGGAAATACATACAACCTTTCGTTAGAGATTTATTACGAATGTAATAGTATTGAGACAGTAAGTATTATAAATTACAATCACACAAATATTGTACTCAATAAAAATGAAACAATTTATACCTGCAAAGATTTAGATGGTTTATATTTGTGTTTTTAAGTTATCATGTTCTGTCTTCCGGATATGTGATTCGGAGTCTTAAAATTGGTTTCCGTCAAACGCCCGCGAAGCTCTTACATTAAATGAAGATATCCGGCAGGACGAGGGCATTGTTAATACATTAGGAGACAAAATTATTATACAAACTTTACGATAATGAAACAAATATCATTTTTAATACTCTTTTTGTTAGGAATAGGACTTTTTTCTTCATTTGTAAAAAAGAACAATGATTATATGGAAATTGAGTATACAGTCGTTAAAATTGATTCAATTAAAAATTGGTTCTTAATTTATGCAACAAGAAATGATTCGACTTTCAAGATTGTTTCTATAAAAACTCAAGATTGTGAATGTCAAAAAATTTCAACAGGAAAGCGATATCGTTTTGAATTACAGAAACGAATAGAAAATGTTCTTTCTAAAGAGGGATTGAAGATTATACCTATGAATTACTCAGATGTGTCCGGGGTTAGTTTTGATCAAAATACAGATATTTTTATGCCGTGCGAAAGAGATATTTATGGATTGTATAGTTGTAAAAATTTGAAAGGTTTGTGTTATGAATAATTAACTCCCACTGCCCCGAATGAATATATCCGGTGGAACGGGTACCTATTGTAAAGCCTGATATATTAACTGATCTATATTCATTAATTCCTCAAACAAAATAAATCTCCAATACAAAAATGAAGAAAGTAATTTATATTCTTCTTATTATAACAACTCTTATTTCATGTATCCAAAAAGAAGATAAAATAAAATCTTTAGAAGTAATCTCTATGAATAATACTCGTCCAATTGACGAATTGAAAGAACTTGTATTGTCAAAAGGTGATACAGCGGCCTTTAACGAATTAGAGGTTGCTTACTTGAACGAAAAAAATGAAGAAGAGTATTTGCTTTATTCTTTAGTTATGGCTAATAAATATAATTACCCACGTGCTTATTTTCAAGTTTATTATTGTTTGACATCAGTTTTTGATCATTCTGTTGGGGAAATTGACGAAGAAACAAAAAACACAGCACTGAAGTATTTGAAAAAAGGTGTTGATTTAAATGACCTTGAATCAATAAAATGTCTTGGAGAGTTATATTTAAATGGGAGATATGTCAAGAAAGACACTATTCTATGGAAGGAATTATCAGAAAAAAGCAAGAAGCTCTGTGGATATTAGAACAATATAGCAGTCGGCATAGATGTCCTGCCTGATAGTGATGAGAAGTATTAAAGTTGTCGCACCCTATCGAAAACCAGCGGTCAGAGCAGAAGGTTTACTTTAGACGCCCGCGAAGCTTTGTATATTTAATAAGGATATCCGGTAGAATGGGAGTGATTATACCACCTCCAAGGCTCATTCCTGTTCCTAATTTTTAAAAACAAAACTTATTATGATAAAATCTATAATTTGTATTTTATTGTATTTGTGTTGCACTTATTGTTATTCACAATGTAATTGCACATCTTTTTGGACAGATAAAAATCCTAAACTGCATTTATGGATAGATAATGATTCTTTGTTCATCAATAAGGAAGGAGAGGATATTAGCAGTGACATGGTTATCTCTGGAAATGTCATTTTTAAAGGTAAGTGTTTTATTAATAAGGATACTTTGATTGTAATAAAGGATAGAAATAAGCATTTATTTAAAATCCTTAATGATGGTGTAATAAAGACTCTCTTCAAAATAAATGGTTACATAAAACAAGGTGATATTTTTTTATGTTCGCGTTATGAATATCATAATGGGGATTTGTTGCTTGGCTCTGCTTGGAAAAACAGCAAGAAAGAGGGTGTATGGATATATAAAACAAATAAAGATAAATTATATCGATTAACTTACAAAAACGGGAAAATAGTAAAAAAAGAATTTCTTAAGAACAAACAAGATTCAACAGATAACGTATTTTTTTTTAGAATGTATTAGAGGTCCAGTACCCCGTCCCTCTGTCCTTCCGGATATGTAGATGAATGAACTAAGGTTGGCGCAGGTCGCTGGGAACCAACGGTCACGACTGTAAGGAGTAATTGTAATCCCAGCTTCTTGTATTATAAGGATTTATAATCCGCTAAGTTCAAATTTTATATTAAAATAGTTATCTTTGCTCAATAAATATATTTTGCCACGGAAAGTATTTCGGATTAAAATCCCGATAGCTATCGGGGTATAATAACATTACGACGGAATTACAAATTCCGTCAGGCGTCCGCAAAGCTTTGAAGATTGAATGAGGATATCCGGTAGGACGAGAATTGAATGAGGATATCCGGTGGGACGGGGGCAGACGTCCACTAAGCTTTGTACATTGAATGAAGATATACTGTGGGACGGGGTGGTTTACCACCGCCATAATCAATTATTAATATGAAAGCAAGAATAATTTTCAGTATTATGTTAATAGCCTGTTGTTCTGTATCCTGTCAGACAAAAAAAGGTCATAACAATGTAAAACTAACTGACTTTACAAAGGATTTAATTTCTCTGTATATCAATGATGCTCTAAGCATAGACGCAAAAAACAGGAAAGATGCGATAATAGTTACTGCTATTGAGGATAGTTCACATTATTATCTTTCTGTTTTTGCTAATAACCGCAAAGAATATAAATTTTGCAGAGAAGATTTTATAGGACAAACAGTTTATTTAGGACATTTAGTAAGAATATATGGCGATAAAAGTTCTATGTTTTATTCTGTAAATGAGAAAATCAAAAAACAGGAACGATGTAAGGATAATTATACAGTATTTGACCCTAATGTATGGCAGATTTGTTTTTACAAAAACAAGTCTTTCAATAAAATGAGGACATACAAAACTACACTGAATGAAGATATAACAGATATACAAAGTTTAGCTAAAAAATATTTTACAGTTTCGCAAACCATTGGAAACGAAGTTTATCATTCATACGAGGTTGAGAATGAGCCAAAGTTTGTTCTGGGCGAAGATTCTTTAAGGCAGATAATATCTTCAAACTTCAAAATACACAAAGAGGGTCGTTTTGGCAAAGTTCCATTAGTAATTAATATTATTGTAGATGAAAAAGGGAAAGCCACATTAGAAAGAATTGTAAAAAGTTCAAATGATACTGAATTGGATAATGAAGCGAAAAGGGTTGTTGAAATAATTTGTCAATACGATTTTATTCCTGCATTACATAGGGGTGAAACTGTTAAAACCGTTTATCCTGTTGTGTTTTTGAGAAGTGACATTACACCCTAATCTTAACAAGCCTCACAAATTTGCGGGGCTTGCTATGTCCTGTCCTCTGAGACATGTAGATGAATGAACTAGAGTTGGCGCACCTTGCCTCTGTTCTTCCGGATATGTTATGAGGAAAATTAAAGTTAGCGCACGTTGCTGGGAACCAACGGCCAGAACAGAAGGTTTACTTTAGACGCCGGAGAAGCTCTTACATTGAATGAAGATATACTGTGGGACGGGGGGCAAAAGCTCAAACGGCTGATCAAAAGTGATCTGTTGCCGCTCCCGACCGTCCTGACATCGGTCGGGAGTGGTTTTCATCGGTCGCGACCGATGTAAAACCGATAATTACCGACTGAAAGACGGTCGCGAGTGTGTCAATACCGGTCGTGACCGACAAAAAGACGCTCCGGACCGATGCAAAACCGATCGCGAGCGGTTGCCAACCGGTTCCGACCGATCAAAAACCGATAATTACCGACTAACAACCGGTCGCGAGCGTGTCAATGCCGGTCGCGACCGACAAAAAGACGATCCGGAGCGATGCAAAACCGATCGCGAGCGGTTGCCAACCGGTCGAGACCGACCAAAAACCGATAATTACCGACTGAAAGACGGTCGGGAGCGACTCGGCATCGGTCGGAGCTGGGTCTATTCAATAAACTATGCAAATGAATGGCGTTTGCATGATGCGGAATGACAACTTAGAGACAAAAAAAGCCTTCCGACTTTCATCGGAAGGCTTTTTTGAGAGTTATAACAGGAGTCCGGCCGACTGTAAGCCTTGTGTGGTTTCTGACTCAGCGTCAATTTTTATAGTACTGCTTTTGCTGACTATTTTTCAGCTCCTGATTCGCATCAATGTATTAAACAAGACTGCGGATAAGCGATTCTTTTTCGCCGTAAAGCAGGTTGATCATCGGAATTTCAATCATTGTATAAGCTCCCGGAGCTGTGCGTTTGGTAGCACGGGCGCAGGCAACCAGAATCTGGGCAGTAAGCGCAGGATTGTTGATTTTCATATTGAATTCGAAAAGCTGATTGTAAGTGGTGCCCGAAACGCCTTTGCGAACAAGATTCACACCATGCCCCATATCTACAAGATTATCCACATCTTCCACCTGAAAAACATGTGTTTCGTCGTGAGCAAAATATTCGTCGGCTTTAATAGCAGCCGCTACATTTTCGAACTTGTAACCGTCTTTCAGTTCGATGTAAACCATGCGGCGATGAATGCCTGTGCCCAGTGGAATTGTCATCGAAAGTGCTTTCTTTACCCCTTCAATGGCTTTTACAGCTACAGTGTGACCCATGCTCATTCCGGGTCCGAAATTGGTATAGGTAATTCCTTTAGGAGCAACTGCCTGAAGCAAAGCGCGCACAACTGAGTCGCTTCCGGGGTCCCAACCTGCCGAAATAATGGCTACAGCGTTATTGGCCTGTGCGATGGGTTCAAGTCCCTGACGGAGCTCCCAAATGCTACCATGAATATCGTAACTGTCCACAGTATTGATGCCAAGTGCAAGGATTTCTTTGGCTTGTGCAGGTATGCTGCGGGTTGGCGAGCAAAGAATGGCTACATCTACCTTATCGAGTTTCTTAATGTCGTCCACCACCGGGATATTGTTCAGTTCGGCAGGATTGTTTCCTACCGACGATGCGCGACGTACAACGCCGGCTACTTCGAAATCGGGAGCTGCCTGCAAGGCTTCAAGAACCGATTTCCCTATATTGCCATAACCAACGATGGCAGCACGAATTTTAGTCATAATGTCAATTATTTTAGTTTATTGTTTTCAGGAGCGCAAATTTAGTTATAAATATGAAATGTTTCAGTGGAATAACTGCCTAATTTTATATTTTAAAGATTTTGAATAATAAATCCCACAGTTCTGTAAACACTCCTTTCAGACGCTATCAATTGTTGAAACGTTGAACTGTTGAAGCGTTGAAGCGAACTCAGAACTCGAAACGTTGAACTGCTGAAGCGTTTACGAACTCGAAACTCAGAACCCGAAACCCGAAACTCAATACAGATGCTTCACCAATGCGTTCAGGTACATTTCCACATTAGTATAGGCTTTGCTTAAACTGTACTGAGCACCATCGGCTCCGTTGTTTTTATCAAGTTTATTTTTATCTTCCCAACTGTCGGGCATTCCGTCGTTGTCGGTATCAACAGGCACCTGCGAAGCATCGAAAGCATACACAGGCCATCCACCCACATCCGATTGCGAATCGATAATGCCAAGCTTACTACCATTCGACCCATTGAAAGTAAATGTGCCGCTTGTCACTTCACGAATGATACGTCGATCCACCGTGTCGCGTTTCAGGCTTGCCCCTGCATTGGCCAATACCGATGTATATGCTTTGGACGCCGATTGGCATTTGAACCTGAAAAAATTAAATTCCTTTGCCGACAAAAGATCATTGGCTTGAGTGGTTTCGCCTTCCTCCAATCGGACATGAAAGCCATTGATGTTATTGTTAGTAACTTCTTTGTTGCCTTCCATCACGTTTCCTTTCAGAAAAAACTTACCCCAAACTCCTTTGGCTTGCGCATTGGCTCCTTCGTCCGAATTAGGCGAAAAAATTCGTCGGGATGCTTTTCCGCCATTTTCGAGCGTAAGCGGACCTGGTTTGTAATAGTTATTTACAATATTGTAGGAGCCACCTTCGCCCGCATAACCGCTGTTGCTTCCCCAATTATAAATCACATTATTGCGGAAATCTACTTTTTCGAGTTCGGGCTGATTGCTGTAACGACTACCGCAAAAACGTGGATTGCGACTGTCGTGATGTGCCAATAAATTATGATGGAACGATGCCATTTTACCACCCCAGATACCTCCATACCCATGCGAGCCTTTTTTGTGTACCGAATTTCGTAGACTTTCGGAAATGATACTCCATTGAAGTGTAAAGTTTTCGTTGTCGTAGAAAGAAGCACACTCGTCGGTACTCCAGCTCATCGAACAATGATCGATAATCACATTTTTACGTTTATTGGCCTTGAAGGCGTCGTCCTGAATCTTGTTCTGATCGCCCATCCGGAATCTCAGAAAGCGAATTATCACATTGTCGGCACTTATAAAAACCGTAAAACCTTTGATACAAATCCCATCACCGGGTGCCGACTGTCCGGCGATTGTGACATTATCCTTTGTAATTTTCAGTTCTGATTTTAAATCGATAACACCCGCCACTTTAAAAAGGATTATTTTCGGACTTTTCTGTTTCAACGCCCAGCGCAGGGTACCCGGAATGCTGTCTTCATCTTCGAGCGAAGTAACATAAATCACCTGTCCTCCTCTCCCACCCGTGGTATAAGCTCCGCCACCTTCGGCACCGGGAAAGGCAAGTTGCTCCATGGTGTCGGGATTGGCGGCAACAATGCTATTATTGAGTTGAAAGGCGAACAAAAAAATAAGAATGGTTGCAATGGATTTGATATTTGTCATAAGAGAATATTTGTGTGTTTGAAAAGTGATCGAGATATTTACTATTGAAATTGATAGTATTAAAACAGAGCATCCGATCTGTTTGTTTTGTCATCAAAAATACTGACTTCTGTTTATTAAAAAAATATCGGATGTTTCTTCTGCATGTTATAGCAATTATAAGTCTTTTTAAATTGCAGCATTGGTTTACTTTCATTAAAAAAAGCGAAAAGGACAAACGGCCTTTTCGCTTTGAATTTATAAATGATACATTTACCAACTTATAGAAGCTCCAACACCATTGTCGAGCAATGTTTTGTTGGTAATTGTAAAGTTACCACCCGCTTCATCCACAAAACCAGGATTCAGTTCGGTAAAATTACCAGCCACATCTACCTGAGCATTTACGGTTAGATTCACTGTAAAGCCGGTAGCTTTATAGTAATTGTTCTTGCTCTTTGTAAACACTGTTGCCGGCTGATTGGTGTAGTAACCCGCTGTATTTGCTATCACATTATTATTAAAAGTGGTACTGTTCAGCGGTGCAGCGCTACCTCCGTAGCGAATATATAATATTCTTTTGGCAGCGTCGTTGCTCACAGCATTGAATGTACAACGATTCACATTAACCACAGACGTTTTACCCGTAAATCCAGCCGAAGCATCATCCAAACGGATAAAATCACGGGCAGGAGCACAGTTACTAAAGGTAGAATTGATAAGATTCAGTTTTTCAACAACTCCCGCACGTACATCGATACAGTCGGCGCTATTGGTCAGTATATTCGATACTTTCGAATTCTCAATTCTGAATTCTTTTACAGCTGTCACAATACCGCTGGCACCGGCCAACAGAGATTTGTTGTAGTTACGAATGACGCAGTCTTTGAAAACAAACGGTCCGGTTTCGATGTTCGACACAGTAAGTTGCAAAAGGTGATCGCGGTAAACGCCTTCGCTTAAACCATCCAATACGATGGAACGGATATACAAAGCTGTATTGGCACTTGTAGCACGGAACATAGCATGTACTACAGGCATTTTACTTTGACGATAGCCACGAATTGAAATTGCTTTATCAATATCAATGGTCTGACCCCCCAATAAGAACTCGTCTCCGGCAGCTGAAGCATTAATTACAATACGAGTTCCTGATGCAGCGCCTTGTATAGCGGCAAGTAAATCATCACCCGTATTTACTACTACTGTTCCGGCAGCATTCAGATCCATCATTGTTTCAAAACTTCCGCTTCCGCGCACCTTATCATCCTTAAGCAATTGTACACTGTATTTGGTATCTTCAGTCAATCCGGCAAGTACCATCGAACCAGCTGCTATTTCGGCAGCAGTTACATTCTGACTTACCTGATTGGTTCCATCTGTAGCCACCACGCGGGTAGCTGTTTCACCGGCAGTCCATTTGATCACCGCAGTACTTGCGGTTACAGTTTCGGCATTCACCGGCTGCATAATTTGCTCGGCAGCAGTTCTGAAATAAATCCCTTTCCATTTCGAATCGGCTATACCTTCGCCTATTGTTTTGATACGAGCAGAATACTGAGTTTGTCCCACCAAACCGGTAGCGATTGTGTAAGGAATATCACTGTTGGTAATATCATTGATTACCATCACAGGCGTTCCGGCAAAAGTCAGCGAATCGTTTTCGAAAACTTCGATTGTATAACTTTGAGCGTTCTGATTTTTATCCCATTTTAAAATCACCTGCGTTTTGTTTACCACACTGGCTTCAACATCGGTGGCCGAGAACAGCCTGTCGGTCACAAGTGTAGTTACTTCTTCCAGACGTTCATCGCACGACGACAGAAAAACAGCCAGAGAAAGAAAGGAAACATAGATTGATTTTTTGATTATATTATTCATAATTCTTTCAATTTTATTAAACGTAAATTAATAACCGTAATCGTTTTTAAGTGTACCATTGCTCGATTCGATAAACACCTGCCAGATAGGCCAAAATTGTCTTTCGTCAGGATTGCGAAGATAAAGCGAATTAATTTTCGTATCATTTATCGTATTTACACCATCGCTTACAAACCAGCCTTTGCTCGAAGCGTAACCCAATGCAGCTCCTTCGGCATCAGTATGTCCTTTTTCTAATCCGTAGATCACAAGACTTTCGCCATCGGCTGCCGTTTTGTAATATATTTTATCAGGATATCCTGCATATTTACCGGTACGGTTGGCCAATGCAGTAAGGTTGTTTTTAGCTTCTGTCAGTTTTGCAGACAATAGATTCCAGCGAATAAGGTCGGCTTTACGAAGCATTTCACCAGCAAATTCAAAAGCACGTTCGTCTACAATGGCTTTAAAGAAAGCATCTTTACTTGCACTAACCGAAGCCATATAGGCTTCCACTTTTGCCGAATTACCGGGGAAAGCACGTTCACGAACAGCCTTCAGATAAGGAGCAGCAGCGCCAGGACCTTCCAGTTCGTTGATGGCCTCGGCAGCCATCAGATATACATCGGCCAGACGCATTACCTGCCAATTCAAACCATCATCGTTGGTAGAAGTTACCACGCGACTCATCCATTCATAGCGGAGTTTACCGAAATACCATTGGCTCAGTTTGTTGGGCACTTGATATCCACCACTTGCCTGTGTATCGCTTACCTTCACACCACCATCCCAATAATAGGGCACACAGGTAATATCGCGACGGATATCATCCTTATCATAATCGTAAAACAAAGTTGGCAATGGGCCATTGGCACCACCCTGAGCCTGCATTGTATATTTATCTACAGTTTTGTGTTTTACACCAAATGTATAAAGTACACGACCACGACCATCGGAAAATGGCAATTCGTAAAGCGACTCAAGTCCGGTTGTTGTTTTATCCTGACAAAGATTTTTAAAGTTCTGTTCGAAACTGCCTAAGGTGCTTGTCTTGCTGTTAATTACATCCAAACAAGCGTCTTTTGCCTTTTTGTACATTTTATCTACAGCCAATTCCGGATCGTTGCTACGACGAATAGAACCATCGGCACGTTGAGAGTAACCGGCTGCATAAAGACAGGTACGGGCCAGAAAACCTTTTACAAACGCTTTATTCACACGCTCGGTGGATTGAGTGGCTGCATTCTCTTTTGGCCATGCTACAAGTCCGGCTGCTTCTTCAAGATCGGCAATGATTTGTTTATAAATCACATCTCTGTCCGACTTGGGAAGATAGAGTGTTTCGGTAGTCAATGGTTCGAAACGTGCAGGCACATCGCCCCATGCTTTCACAAGATCAAGATAAATAAAAGCACGCAGGGTAAGCGCTTCGCCAAGTAGCTGCGCCAATTCCTTGTTATTTTCTACATCTCCAAATGAACGAAGTCCACGAATACAAATATTGGCACGTTCAATTCCTTCGTACATTTTAGCCCAGGCATTGTTCTCAGTATTCATTTGCGTACTTCCTGCAATAGGATTATATCCCATAAGCAGCGCTCTGTCATCGGTGGTATTTTCTGACGAATTCCACCATTCAAGATCGGTATTTAAACCATAGAACGGAATGAAACGACCACGGTATGAATTTGTTTCAGAAAAAGACTGGTGAATTCCCATGACAGCACCTTCGGCCAAAACCGGAGTCGAAAAAATTACATTTTCATCCAACGACGATTTTGTAGGTGCCTCAATCACATCGCTACAAGAGCTTATTACTCCTGCCAATGTCAACACGAATAAAGATTTAAATAATATATTTTTCATCTTACTATACTTTATTAATTAAAAACTTAAATTGAGACCTAACACAAACTGACGGCTTTTAGGATATGCCGAATAATCTACTCCGGGAGTAAGTGCAGTCTGACGGCGTGTCGATACTTCAGGATCGAATCCACTGTAATTTGTCAATATAAACACATTGTATCCGGTAGCATAAACCCTTAGATTAGATATTTTCATGGCATTAAGTACGCTTTTAGGCAAAGTATATCCTAATGAGAGTGTATTCAAACGAAGGAATGAACCATCTTCAACGGCCCAATCGGAAAATACGTAACGATCCATATTTGGCGACCACATAGTAGTATTGGCATTCAGAGCAGCTAATTCTGCAGGATCGTTGCTGAGTGTACCGTTGGCATTGAGGTTGGTCCAGCGTTTACCCGATTCCATTTCGGTAATCATGTTACGGTACTGATATTTACTTGTCGATGTATATTCCACTTTGTTGGCATTGTAAATGTCGTTGCCAAAACTCCAGTTGAAATTGGCACTCAAATCGAAACCGTACACACGTCCGTTCATTGTAAATCCACCTGTGTGCAAAGGATTAGCATCTCCAATAATCTTACGGTCGTCAACATTTACAATATTATCACCTTCAGTAAGGTTTTTAAGTTTCATCGAACCCGGACGCAAAGCACCAATCACACCAGAGGCATCTGCTACGCCTTCATTCAAAATCCATTTTTTAGTTGTGGCATTGTATTCTTTAAAGTCAGTCACTTCGTAACGTCCGTCCGAAACATAGCCATACATTTGACCCACCGAACCACCGGTTGCAATCCAGTAATCAACGCCAATTTCAGTCGACGCCCAGCCACTTGAAGCTCCAAAATCGTCCATCAGACCCAATGACATAATTTTATTATGGTTAAATCCAATGTTTCCGCTGAAATTCAAACCGAAATTTTTCTTATTGATAGCCATCCAGTTGAGCGATAATTCGACACCACGGTTACGTGTTTCGCCCATATTGCGGTATTGCGAATCATATCCTGTTCCGGGGATCGGAAAGTTGATCAATAAATCGACTGTAGAGTTCCAGTATCCTTCGATACTACCGTTTAATTTACTGTTGAAAAGGCTGAAATCAATACCAGCATTACGGGTAATAGTGGTTTCCCATTTCAAATCAGGGTTAGCCATAATTTTCGATGCCGACCAATAACTTCCGAAACCATTGATCCATGTAGTCGTTTTTGATTCAAACGACTGTGTCATTTGTCCTGAAGGGATATTATTGTTACCCGCAGTACCATAACTTAAACGCAATTTCAAATCGTCGAGCCAGTTTTTGCTGTCGGCCATAAACTCTTCGCCCGAAACACGCCATGCAGCAGCAGCCGATGGGAAATATCCCCACTTGTTGCCTGCCGAAAATTTACTTGAACCATCGGCACGGAAAGTAGCGCTCAACAAATATTTACTTTTGTAATCGTAGTTGGCACGTCCAAAGAAAGAAAGTAATTTATCATCCGGATCGTAGAAATTACTGATTGAGTTAGCAAAACCCTGTGTTGTTAGGTTGAATGATGTTTGAGAATCAAATCCTGTAGGCAATCCATGCACAGTAGTTGTCAATGCTCCTGATTGTTGCCAAATGTACTCATGTCCCACCATCATATTGAGGTTATGATCCTCACTCAACAATTTTTTGAAATCATAATTGATCGTATTGGTGCTACGAATAGTGGAGCGGTCGGTATTGGTAAGTATTACCGCTGGATGATTCTGATTGGTAGAGGATGGCACATTTTTGATATAATAAGTTGTCATCCCATAAAAACGATTGTTCTTGTTGCTATAATCGTCGTAACCAACTTCGGCTTTGGCTTTGAAGTTCTTGAAAATCTCCCAGCTAACTGACCCTGCCATGTTATAGGTCTTACGGAATTGCTGTTGGTCGTTGTCCGACAGATTCACCAAAGGATTATAAAGGTTACCCACTTCTGTATCGTCGCTTGCACCACTTTCAGATGTTAAGTCGCTAATAGGAAATGGCGTATAAATCATTGCATGTTTCAACCGTGAGTCAGCGCTCGACACTTCTCTTTGCTCGTTGGCACCACCACCATAGATTTTAGTATTCGAATACCTCGAAGAAAAATCGAGTGTAACTGTTTTGGAAACTTTAGTATTAAATTTGAAATTCAGGTTATCGCGACGGAAACTCGACATTTCCATAATGGCTTTGTCGTTAACGTTGCTGAAACTGAACGAAAATTTACTTTTATCTGTTCCACCGGTAATGGATAAGTTATGGTTGAAAGTGAAGCCTGTGCGACCAAATACAAGGTTTTGCCAATCGTTGGTTGGTACATTGTCATAAAGATCAATATCTTCGTAATTGCCAAAGAATTTCTCGTACGAATCAGTTAAACCATTATTTTTCAGCATGGCAAGTTCGTATTGCCATTTGGCATAGTCCGAAGCGCCAAGTACCGGCAGGGTGCTGGCCATTTTTTTCCAACTTGTAAAAGCATTGTAGTTCACCACCACTTTACCTTCCTTGCCCGATTTAGTAGTCACTATGATTACACCATTGGCGCCACGCGATCCATAAATGGCGGTGGAAGATGCATCCTTGAGCACATCCATACTTTCAATGTCGCTGGGTGCAATGTCGCTGATAGATTCAACGGGGAAACCATCCACAATGAACAGCGGTTTGTTGTCGCCTGTAATAGATCCACCTCCACGCACACGGATTTTCACTTCGGCGTCGGGCGAACCTTCGGTAGTAGTTACCTGCACACCGGCAAGCTTACCCGAAATGGCTTCGATGGCCGAAGTAACCGGAATAGCTGCAAGCGCATCGGCTTTTACCGAAGCTACAGAGCCTGTAATGTCCTTACGCCTTGTAGTACCATAACCAATGGCCACTACTTCGTCCAACATGCGGGCATTGTCGGTTAAGGTTACGTTAATTACATTTCCTGAAATTTTAATTTCTTCGGTTTTCATTCCCACATACGACACTACGAGTGTTTGCGCATTGGCGGGAACATTTAATTTGAACTCTCCATCGATGTTGGTCACTGTCCCGATGTTCGTACCTTTTACAATAACGGATGCGGCAATAATCGTTTCTCCTGATGCATCCTTCACTACGCCGGATATCGATTTTGTTTGAGCCAGTGCAGTACTGCCTAAAAAAACCAACATGGCGAAACAAAAAATAACTTTTTGGGTAAAATTACCGCTTGTTCTTTTTTCCTTCATTTTTAAAATGATTAGATTTTGATTTAACATTAGCTTGAATATTTTTTGATTTTTAGTCATTGCAAATATAGCATAAACTTAAAAAATTAGATGTGCAAAAACTGACGTTATTTGGTGGTTGTATTGACTTGCACTTTCTACAATAAGTATTTATATTAAACACAAAGCTTTGCAAGCGAATAAATCTTCGTTCAGCGCATTTGAGCGATAGAAAATTAAATTCAATTGAAAAAAATCTATATCTTTGCAATGATACTATTTTTACAATTTAATACTCAAAAAAACATGATACACCCAACCGACCAATTGCTTCTTGACAAAAAAGGGATCAGTTCGAATAAAATACAGGAACAACTTCTATCCTTTGCCAAGGGTTTTCCATTCCTGACCATTGTAAGTCCTGTTGAACCCGGCAATGGAATTTTGTGCCTTGGCGATAAACTCGTGGACGAATATCTCGGGGTATGGAATGACTACCTGCAAACCGAAGCCTCGATACTAAAATTTGTTCCGGCATCGGGTGCTGCCAGTCGTATGTTCAAAGACCTGTTTGAGTTTTTGGATGGCAAGTCGAGCGAACCGGAGAAAACAGCTGAAAAGAAATTTTTTGACGAAATCAATCAATTTGCTTTTGCTGAATTGCTCGACAAAACCTGCAAAGTCAATACCGGAAAAGGAATTCAGGACCTCATCCAAAGCAAACAATATAAAACGGTGATAGAACAACTGCTTCTCGAAACAGGTTTGAATTATGGCTCACTACCCAAAGGACTGCTGCTGTTCCACTCCTACCCGACGGAAAAACGCACACCCATGCAGGAACATTTGGTGGAAGGTGCCATGTACGCATCGAATGCTAAAAATGAAGTGAATTTGCATTTTACGGTTTCGACCGAACATCGTGCACTGTTCGAAAAGCATTTGAGCGAAACACAAAAAGCCTATGAACAAAGTTTGGAACGAAAATTCACAATCAGTTTTTCGGAACAAAAACCTTCCACCGACACCCTTGCTGCCGATGCCAACAATGAACCATTCAGAGAAAACGGTACATTGGTTTTCCGTCCCGGCGGACATGGCGCCCTGATCGAAAACCTGAACGACCTGGAAGCGGATGTGATTTTTATTAAAAACATCGACAATGTTGTTCCCGATAGCCTGAAAAACGCCACCATTCTTTACAAAAAAGTAATCGCCGGTTTGCTCATCAGCCTTCAGAAAAAAGCATTCGCCTATTTGCATGAAATGGAATCGGGACAGTTAGCCAACGACAGACTCAAAGAAATTAGTGACTTTTGCGTGAGAGAGCTGAATAACCACAAACAAGATATTTCGACACTTTCGGACACAGCACTTCAGCAGTACCTCACTGCAAAATTAAATCGCCCAATGCGTGTTTGCGGTATGGTGAAAAACACAGGCGAACCCGGTGGAGGTCCTTTTCTCACCGTCAACCCCGATGGAACCATCTCTCCGCAAATCCTAGAAAGTTCACAAATCGACCTGAACAATCCCGCAGAAAAAGCGAAGATGTTGCAATCGTCTCACTTCAATCCTGTGGATTTGGTGTGTGGGGTAAAAAATTATAAAGGTCAGAAGTTCGATTTACTGCGATATGTCGACAAAAACACAGGATTTATTTCGGTGAAATCGAAAAACGGAAAGGAACTTAAAGCGCTTGAATTACCGGGACTCTGGAACGGTGCCATGAGCGATTGGAACACAGTTTTCGTCGAAGTTCCCATTGAAACGTTTAATCCGGTAAAAACAGTCAACGATTTGCTCAGACCCGAACACCAATAAAAATAAAAAAACCGATAATCTGAATGATTATCGGTTTTTTTGTGCGGCTGAAGGGACTCGAACCCCCACGCCTCTCGGCACCAGATCCTAAGTCTGGCGCGGCTACCAATTACGCCACAGCCGCATGGTGCGTTAGCGGGTGCAAAGATACATTTCTTTTTCGGTTTTACAAGGCTTGAACGAAAAATAATCGGGATAAAATCTTAAAAAATCGGTTCAAAACAATTACCCGGAATCAACAACATTGAGCTTCAATTCATTGACGGAAAGTTTTGGCCAATCGATGGGTGATACTTACAAATGCTTCATCAATTAAACCTGCACGCGAAACCCGAATGGGATTGATATCAATACCTCCACGACGCGTGTACATGGCTGCCACCATCATCTTTTCGGGACAAAAAGCATCCTGAAAACGTTTGTAAATCATTTCAACCACCTCTTCATGAAAATGATTTTCTTTTCGGAACGACACCAGATAAGTGAGCACAGAAGCTAAGTCAATTTCATAATTCGTTTCCATCATAACAAACAAATCTCCCCAATCGGGTTGATGCGTAACCCTGCAATTCGAACGCAATAAATCTGTTGTAAACTGATATTTATGAACATGATGCGTCAGTTTTGCTTTCAACAACGATGGCGTTTCGGTGTAATTATCAAAGCTTATCTGCTGTAATTTATGCCCGGGAATCAAATCTATCAGTGCAATATTCCGTATTTCATCAAAAGGAATCATTTCAGGCGTACGTTGTGAGAACAGACATACACTTATTTCCGTTTCGAGCAAACGACTCAAATCCTGCTGAATAAGTTCTGATATTTTCTGTTCGGCATTATCAATAGATTTCCCGAGCCGCTCCATGTTAAACGAGTTCAGATACAGCTTCAGCGATTTCGATTCCACAAGATATTTACTTTCGGCGGAATACATCAGCTTCAACATCCGCGAAACAGGCAAGCCATTGTCGGTAAGAAACGAAACTTCGTAACAATTCAACACATCCACTCCCATGAATGGCAAACGGTTATCTTCAATGCCATATCTCAACCTGTTTTCGGAACGGGGAATCCGGAATAATAAAGAAGCATCGTACCGCTCAGGGTACGATGCTTGTTTTCCTAATAATGTATCCTCTATTTCAAAGCTCATTGTTATCTTTTCAGTTTAGCACATTTACGACTCAGCCATTCGCGCTCATTTTCGTCGAGTTTCTGAGCCAACGAGTCATATACTCTTTTGTGATAATTGTTCAGCCAATCGATATCTTCGTCCGACATCATTTCCACATCAATCAGTTCTTTATCAATAGGAAACAGAGTAACCGTTTCGAACTTAAGGAATTCACCAAACTCGGTTTTTTCAGCTTTGATCACATGTATCAGGTTCTCGGTACGAATTCCATACTGATTGGTACGGTATAAACCCGGTTCATTCGACATAAACATGCCTTCCTGTAAGCTGATCGGGTTTTCGTCCATTCTGATATTTTGCGGCCCTTCATGCACATTCAAAAAATGACCTACTCCGTGACCGGTTCCGTGTCCGTAATTAATCCCCAAATCCCACATAGCCTTACGAGCCAGGATATCGAGCTGCGAACCACGCGTTCCGGAAGGGAATTTAGCTGTAGCCAATGCTATATGCCCTTTCAGCACCAATGTAAAATCAATTTTCTGCTTCACTGTAGGCGTACCTAAAGCCACTGTACGTGTAATATCGGTAGTTCCTTCGAGATATTGACCACCCGAATCGAGCAGAAATAAGTTCTCAGGTTTAAGAATAGAAGCCGATTCGGGTACTGCTCTGTAATGAACAATAGCGCCATGAGGTCCATATCCGGCAATCGTACTGAAACTTTCGCCTTTAAAGTTTTCCTGCTTGCTGCGGAATTCGTATAATTTCTGATCCACATTCACCTCGTTTAGCTTTCCTGATTTCAGATTTTCCTCGAGCCAGATAAAGAAGCGCGTCAATGCCACACCATCCTTTACCATTGCTTGTCGAACACCAGCCATTTCAACCTCATTCTTAATACTTTTCAGTTTAAACACAGGCGACATTGTATTTCGTTTGGGACAAGTAGCTGGTATGCTTTCGTACAAAGCCCGGTTTAACTTAGCGCCGTCAATCAGAACCGTTTTCGAACTTTCGATCTGTTCCAACACTGAATAAATCGCATCATAGGCTTTTACCTGAACTTTTGCACTGGCCAAATATGCTTTTGTATCGTCGGTAAGTTTATCCTGATCGACAAATAAAGTCACATCATTTTCTTCCACAAGCGCATAAGCAATCACAACAGGGTTGAAATCAACATCGTTTCCTCTGATGTTGAACAACCATGCAATATCGTCCAACGCCGACATTACAAAAACCTGCGCACGTAATTTTGCCATTTCGGCACGTGTAGCTGCTATTTTATCAGTAGTGGATTGTCCGCTGTATTTAAGATCAAAAACATAGAACGGATTTTTGGGTAGCGCAGGTCGATCGGGCCATACTTCTTTCATCACATCAACCGAAACTAATTCAATTCCAACAGTTTCGAGTTCTGACTTCATGGCTGCATAGGCATTGACCGAAAACATTTGGGCATTAACGGCCACTTTTTCTCCCGGCTTCAGGGTATCTATCAACCAGGGAATAATATCTGCAGTTTCGGGCAATCCCATTTTCATCAGGTCCATCCCCGAACCCTTTAGTTCTTCTTCGCCCTGCAAAAAATAGCGCGAATCCGTCCATAACCCTGCTTTTGTCAAAGTCACAACCGCAGTACCGGCCGATCCGGAAAATCCTGATATCCAGACACGTTCTTTCCAGTATTCAGCTATATATTCACTGGCATGAGGGTCGGTACCCGGAATGATACATGCTGCTACTCCTGCTTTCCTCATTACATCTCTGAGCGATGCTATTCTTTCGTTTATTGCTGCCATATTTTATTTATTTTTCTACAAAAATAGCAATTAGTTTTATATTCGTTTCATTCGCGTCCAATAAATTATCGGAACAGATGTATTCAATTGTGAATTACATTCTACTTTATAAATGAACAATGGCAGACAGAGTTTGTTTGAAAAATATATTCATTTCACAATACAAATTATCATGGCAGAAAAACATTCAATAAAAACGAGCTGGAAAGGTGGTTTGGCCTTCGAAGCCGATATAAACGGGCATAAATTAATGATGGACGCTCCTGTAGAAGGTGGCGGACAAAATTCAGGCCCCGGACCAAAAAGATTGCAATTAGCAGCGCTTAGTGGCTGCACAGGGATGGATGTGGTTTCGATTCTTCAGAAAATGCGTGTTGATTTTACGGCTGTCGATATCGAAGTTCAGGGCGACGTCACTGATGAGCATCCAAAACATTATGAAAAAATGCATGTCATTTACACCATTACAGGCAAAAACTTACCTATGGACAAACTCGAAAAGGCAGTGAAAATGTCGGAAGAAACCTATTGTGGTGTGGGCGCATTGTATCGCAAAGCCATAGAAGTAACTTCCGAAATAATTGTTGTAGAGGAATAAAGGAAATAATATCTTTTAGGCTAAGAGACCGGAATCACTTCTGTCCCAGCAGCTCGCGTGCATTTTGCAAAGCTGCCTGCGTAATATTTTTCCCACTCAGCATTTGAGCAATCTCTGTAACTCTCTCTTCATTTGAGAGCTTCACTATTCGTGTCTGAGATTGTTCACCCGAATCGTCTTTGAACACGCGATAATGGTGAGCACTTTTGGCAGCTATCTGTGGCAAATGAGTGATGGTGATCACCTGCATTTCTTTGCTCATAGTTTGCATAATTTCGCCCACCCTATGCGCAATTTCGCCTGAAACTCCCGTGTCAATTTCATCAAAAATAATGCTTGGCAAATCGGTTTTGTTGGCGATTAATGATTTGATCGACAGCATAAGTCGTGACATTTCACCTCCCGAAGCCACCATTTGTACCGGCTGCACTTCGCGGTTTTTGTTAGCCGAAAAAAGAAAACTGATTTCATCCAGTCCATTGGATAAAAAATCAGGAACTTGCCGCATATCCACTTTAAACTGTGCGTTTACGATGCCCAACTTCATCAACTGACCTACCATATATTTCTCAATCGGCTGAATCGCTTTTTTACGACTCTCTGTCAACTGTTTTGCTGTTTGTTTCAGGTTTTCCGCAGCCAACGCAATCATCGACTTCGACTTTTCAATTTCTTCATCAAACGACTCAATTTTAAGCAATTGTTTCTCAAATTCGTTTCTGATTTCAATGAGTTCGGCCACCGAATTCACCTTATATTTTTTCTGGAGTGTGTACAATTCGCTCAGTCGGGTTTCTATCCATTCCAAACGCGAAGGATTGAACTCAACTTTATCGGCAAAAGTGCCAAGTTCTGATTTAATATCCTTTATATCAATATAACAGCTTTGCAATCTTTCAATCCATGCATCGCTACCCGAAATGTAATTCTTAACCTTCGACACACCTGCAATTACTTCTTTCAACAGCGGAAGTACTGAATTTTCTTCGTCAAGCAACATAGTGGCATTTGTAAGTTCAGCCTTTATTTCCTCGGCATGCACAAGCGTTTCCTGCTCCGACTCTAAAAGCTCCTGCTCATTTTCGTCCAATTTCGCATCATTGAGCTGAGTAAACTGAAACTGAATAAAATCAAGCTCCACTGCCGATTTTTCAGCCATTTTTTCGAGTTTTTTTAACCCGATCAATAGTTCCTGCCATTCATTGAATTCATCAGAATACTTTTTCAGCAACTCATTA
This sequence comes from uncultured Paludibacter sp., assembly GCA_963678465.1. Taxonomy (GTDB): domain Bacteria; phylum Bacteroidota; class Bacteroidia; order Bacteroidales; family Paludibacteraceae; genus Paludibacter. The sequence goes on along the minus strand of OY782858.1, from coordinate 166,651 downwards.
TTGTTGGCCACCACATCCACTACTTCGAGCTGATAACCATCATTGGATAACATTAAATTATCGAACTGTGAGTGAATATCGATGAGCTGTATGCTTAAGTCGCGTAAAACGGTAAGCGAAACCGGTGTGTCATTGACAAAAGCCCTTGATTTACCTGAACTTATCAATTCCCGACGAATGATACAGCTTTTTCCGGTATCATCGATGTCGTTGTTTTCGAAAAAATATTTGAGCTTTTTATAGTTCGAAATATCAAATTCGGCTTCGATAACACATTTTTCGGTATCCTTTTTCACAAATTTGGTTTCGGCCCTTTGTCCCAAAATCAACGACAATGCTCCTATAATAATCGATTTTCCGGCACCTGTTTCGCCTGTAATCACGGAAAAACCTTTGTCAAAATCAATTTTCAACTCCGATATAAGCGCATAGTTACAAATGTAGAGCGAAGTGAGCATAAATTCTATTTGTTATTTTTTGAGGTATAAAAAAGTATAACTATCAGTTCAATATTTTTTCGTACTTATCCGATTGGGTAGGCTGAACATCCGATAGAATTTCGACAGCTTGTTTCTTCTCATTCGCAGTGCCTTTTGAGAATATATTCACCAATTCGTCCGATTTAGCATCCATAAATGAAGTAATGACAATAGCCGAAGGACGCGCCCTGTTAGCCTCGCGAAGCAATGGCAAACCAGCCAGAATTTTAGCCCTTGCATTCACTACATTTGCCGACATTTCGTCGAGTCCAAGCCTGTGATATTCGTAGAAATAATTTCTGTATTTTTTGAATGCTTCATCTGTAAGATTATTCACCAAAGCATACCTGTTTCGGGGGCTTTCGAATGCTTTCCAACCTTTCAGGTCGGAAGACTGAGCTGCATTCACGATTCTTTCGGCTGCCTGAAAGTACGGGCTTCCACCCAATCGGGAAAACGAATCCTGATCATATCCAATAATAATATAAGCATAATAAGCCAATACGGCCGTGAGGTTCGAAGTGATTGTATTTTCGTTCATTTCGAGCTGATCGAACTCCTTATATTCGAAATTGAAGTAATTGTCTCTGAAATTGAACAAGGTACTGAAATAGCTTGAATTGTACACCGGCCTACGCGACTGTACCTGAATTTCGGCAGTAAAAACGTCCTGTTCCACGCTTTTTACGATTATATTCATCGAGCATTCAATCTTTTCGGCATTCGAATACGACATTTCGGTCCAGCGACGATTGTTTACAAAATCGGAAACTGACTTTTGCAGCGTATTAAAAACCGACTTGTTCGAACCCGAAATTTGATCAGAATTGATTTGTATGTTGCAATTCAGCTCCTGCGCGCCGGCATAAGCTACTATAAATAAACTAAGTAGAATAATTTTGATCTTGTTGTTCATTTCCGTTGGCTTTAGTGAGCTTTGTGCATCAGCACAAATTTAAAAAATAAGCGTATTTATTTCGTTCACAATATCCTCGGCAACATCAAGTTTGCTTTTCAATTCATATTGCTTTTGCAAACCGGAACGATGGATAATCGAAACTTTATTGGTATCGAACCCAAAACCAGAATTTGGATCCTGCAATGAATTAAGAACTATAAAATCGAAGTTTTTTCGTTCCATCTTCTCTTTTGCATTCGCTTCTTCGTTGTTTGTTTCGAGCGCAAAACCCACCAAAAACTGTTCATGTTTTTTTATTTTTCCTACAGCAGCAGCGATATCGGCTGTCGGTTTCAGGTCGAGTTTCAGATGATCGCCTTTGCGTTTAAACTTAGTGTCGGAGGTTTCAACCGGCCTGAAATCGGCAACAGCAGCACAAAGAATGGCTCCATCCATTTCTTCAAATTTCGACATCACCGTTTTGTGCATTTCATCTGCCGATTCAACATTAATACGAATTATATCTTTATTTTTCAGACTTAAACTCACCGGACCGGTCACAAGCGTTACTTCAGCTCCTTGTTTGGCACAAACCTCGGCCAGGGCAAACCCCATTTTCCCGGACGAATAATTACCAACAAAACGTACCGGATCAATTTTTTCGTAGGTTGGCCCGGCTGTGATCAATACTTTCTTTCCAACCATATTTTTGGGTTCGAAATAATTATCGAGGTATTGAACAATTTTTTCGGGCTCTTCCATACGCCCTTTTCCGTCGAGACCACTTGCCAATTCACCAGTAGCAGGTTCTATTATGTGGTTTCCGTATTGTTTAAGCGTTCCCAAATTCCGGCGGGTAGAAGGATGGGCAAACATATCCAAATCCATCGCAGGAGCTACAAAAACAGGACATTTAGAAGACAAATAAGTGGTAAGCAGCAAATTGTCGGCAACTCCACTTGCCATTTTCCCTATTGTATTGGCAGTAGCCGGAGCCACCACGTAAGCATCGGCCCACAAGCCTAAATCAACATGACTGTTCCAGTCTCCATTTTCAGGATTAAAAAAATCGATCAACACCGGCGATTTCGACAAAGTGGCCAACGTAAGCGGCGTTATAAATTCTTTGGCTAAAGCTGACATAATTACTTTTACCTCGACGCCTTCTTTTACTAACAAACGGATGAGCTGAGCCGATTTATAAGCAGCAATACTTCCGGTGACACCTAAGATTATTTTCTTTCCTTTAAGCATATCTCACTTTTTAAATGTTGATTTTTAAAATAGCAGTATATCGTATTCATTTTTTTATATACGACAAAAATACAAAATTGTTATGAACCATGCACCAATAAAAAAAGATAAAAGAATAAGGCAAGCGTTTTGCTCTTTATTCTTTTATCTCTTAAAGTCTTTGATTTATTGATAAAAAACACAGTGTTTATCAATAAAATCATGCATGAAAGATTTATTTCAGCTTACTGTCTTTTACAGGATTACGATAATAAATTTTATCTTCTATAAATTCCTGAGTAGCAATAAGAACTGCTTTAGGAAGTTTTTCGTAATAACGTGAAATTTCAATTTGTTCGCGGTTTTCGAATACTTCTTCGATATTTTCGTTCATCGATGCAAACTCAAGCAATTTTTTATCGAGTTCCGATTTAATTTCAGCGTCTACCTGATTGGATCGTTTTGCAATGATTTTTACCGTTTCGTATACATTTCCAACGTTTTCACTCATCGAACTCATGTCGCGCGAAATAGTGTTGGTGGGTGCGTTTACTTTTTTGTAATCCATAGTTGTATATATTAATCTTTTACTATTTTTTTTGATTCATTGAAAATTTTATCGGCTTGTTTTCGCAATTTACTTTCGGGAAATTCATTCAAAAAGTTATAATACTCATCAATTGTATTCCGATAACGATCCATTTTCTTTTCTTCGACACTCTGAACAGCCTGTTGATATTTCGACTCCAACACGATCAACGCAAGCTCTTCGCGGTAAGACGAAGCCGGATATTTTCTGAGTGAATTCTGAGCAGTAATCATTGCCGATTCATAATTATCACCCATATAATTTCCCAGGTTGAAATACAGTTTAGCATTCAGATAATCCTTGTAAGCTAATTTATTGGTAAGCTCATCGATTAATTTTATAGCTTCTTTCACCCTTTCGTTTTCGGGATATAAATCAATAAATTCCTGTAAGGCAGCAATCGCTTTAACGGTAGATGTCTGATCAAGACGCGCATCGGGCGAATCCAGATAAAAACAGTAACCGATCATAAATTTTGCCTCTCCTATAAACTTCCCTTTTGGATAGGTTTTTATATAGGTTTTGTAGTACTCACCAGCCGTGAAGTAGTCTTTCTGACCCATATACGATTTAGCAATGTAGTTCAATACCGTTTCTGAACGATCGGTACCTTTATAATACACTGAAATTTCGTCGAATAAGGTACTGGCTCGCATGAAGTCGCCCTTTTCAAAATATTCTACAGCTTTCGTATATTTCAGTTCAGGATCAGTGCTTTTCAAAAGCTTTTGATACTCGCCACACGAAGCAAAAAGTAATAAAGAAATAAAAAGTAAAAATGAGTACTTTTTCATAATGAAATTTGGACTGCAAAAGTAGTTAATATATTGGTAATAAAAAAATAATATGAGATTTTTTTGTTTTTGTAGCTTTTTTAAGTGAATAGTTTTTTTTAAACCGAAAGCACTTTTAAAACCTATAACAATAAAAAAAACACCGTAGAGTTACAGACTGATCTACAATCATCAGCTATTTCTTAAGATATTTTTTAAATCCTTCGGTATAAGTCACCTGATACTGCCCATCTTTATCGGTGTAAATCAAATAACAATCCATTCCTTCGATAGTTTTACAAACCTTCAGGGCACTGTCCACACCCAACACCATAAAAGCGGTAGCATAAGCATCGGCCAGCGTACAATTCGAAGCCACAACAGTTGCACTCAACAAATTGTGCTCTACAGGCAACCCTGTTCTAGGATTTATTGTATGCGCCAGTTTCTTTCCATCTTTGTAATAAAACTGACGGTAATTTCCTGACGTTGTCAACCCTACGTTGCTTACGTTGACAATAGTTTGAAGCTCTCCGTTCGCGTTTTCAGGATCGTCAACAGGCTTATCTATACCTATATGCCATAATTCACCCTTGGGATTAACACCTTTACAAACAATTTCGCCACCTATATCAATCATGTAATTTTCACAATTGTTTTTTTCGAAAAGCTGAGCAATCAGATCGGCCGAATAGCCCTGAGCTATGGCACTTGCATCAATCATAATATCAGGATTTTCCTTGATAAGTTTATGATTTACAAGTTTAACCTTTTGATATCCTACCAATGGAAGTAATTTTTCCACATCGGGAGCTTTGCTTCTTTCATGATTTCCGAAACCAAAACCCCAGGCGTTAACAAGTGGTGCCACCGTGATGTCAAAGGCTCCGTTTGTATGTTCCGACACCTTCTGAGCAGCTTCAAACATTGTTTCAAAATAAACATCGGTAACTACCGAGTCATTGTTCTTATTTATTTTCGAAATGATTGAATTGGGATTATAAGTCGACAATGACAAATCAAATTCGTTGAATAGTTTTTCTATCTCCGGTTGCAAATCTTTTCCATCGGGCTGCAGGTAAGTTGCCGAATAGTAAGTTCCCTGGGCTTTCCCTTCGTTGTGAATATATTCTTTTTGCTTTTTAAAGGGAGAATAAAATATAAAGGCAAAAATTATGACCAATACGCCCATAATTAAATAACCCAATGATTTTTTTTTGTAATCCATCTTTTAATATATTTCAGATGCTGCTAAACATGAAAAAATAATCTTTTTCCACGAATATTTTCATCTATTTGATTATTATTGAACACTTTATTTCCATTCACCCATGTGGTGATTACAGAATGATCAAAGCTTGTGCCTTCGAAAGGAGACCAACCGCAATGATAAAGTATGTTTTCCGTCGTTACTGTCCGGGTGAGTTCAGGATCGACCAACACCAAATCGGCATAATATCCTGGGCGAATGTATCCACGGCGATCCACACGGTACAATTCGGCCGGTGCATGACACATTTTTTCAACAACATGCGCAACAGTAAATAAACCATTTTTAGCCATTTGCAACATACTAACCAATGCATGTTGCACCAAAGGGCCACCCGAAGCTGCTTTGAAGTACGAACCTTCTTTCTCGCGCCACAAGTGAGGTGCATGATCGGTGGCCACAACATCAATCTTTCCTGAATTAAGCGCATCGATCAACGCAAGACGATCATTTTCAGTTTTAATAGCAGGATTCCATTTGATGCGATTTCCATATTTTTCGTAATCCTTGTCGGAAAACCATAAGTGATGAACGCAAACTTCAGAAGTTATCTTTTTATCTTTTAGCGGCTTATTTTCGTCAAAAAGGCTCATTTCGAGGGCCGTTGAAATATGCAACACATGTAAACGCGCATTGAACTTTGTAGCCAGTTCCACTGCGAAAGATGACGACCGGTAACAAGCCTCCTCACTTCGAATAAGCGGATGGTATTTTACAGGAATATCATCGCTCAATAAATTTTTATAATATGTTTTATTCTGAAGAATCGTTGCTTCATCCTCGCAGTGCGTGGCAATCAACATCGGTATTTCTTTAAAAATGCCACTCAACGTTTCGGTATTGTCAACAAGCATATTTCCGGTAGAAGACCCCATAAACACCTTAACACCACACACTTTTATCGGATCTACTTTACGCAACTCATCTAAATTAGTATTGGTGGCACCCATATAAAAGGAGTAATTGGCCAAAGATTTATCGGCACCGAGCGCATATTTAGCTTCCAAAGCCTCAATCGTTGTGGTTAGGGGCATGGTGTTGGGCATTTCCATAAACGATGTAATGCCACCAGCTACCGCCGCTCTGGATTCCGAAAATATATTGCCTTTATGCGTCAGTCCCGGCTCACGAAAATGAACCTGATCGTCGATAACGCCCGGTATCAGCCATTTTCCTTTGGCATCAATTTCAACAAATGGAGCTGATATTTTTATTTCATCTTCTTGCCTGTAAATGGCTTTTATAAATTCACCATCAATCAGTACCGAGCCTACAAAAGATTTCCCTTCGTTGATAATTGTAGCATTTTTAATGAGTTGTAAAGCCGACATAGTACTGTTTTTGATATTATTATTCAATATTGATAATGAATATTCAGTTTGAATCTATATTTATTCAAATTTTCTTTTTTGGAAATTTACGCACCCAACTGTTTATTTTAAGTTGAATGACCCCGAAAAATGCTTCTCCAAAAATTCCTCCGCTCATTTTTGACGTTCCCAATTCCCGATTGATAAAAATAATAGGAACTTCTTTCAACACAAATCCACATTTATATGCTGTAAATTTCATTTCCACCTGAAATGCATAACCTTTAAAACGGACATTATCCAATTCTATGGTTTCGAGCACTTCTCTGCGATAACATTTGAATCCGGCTGTGGTATCGGCAATGTTCATCCCCAATACGAAACGCACATATTTCGATGCAAAATACGACATTAACACACGACCTATAGGCCAGTTTACAACATTCACACCTGTTACATAACGTGAACCGATGGCCACATCAGCACCCATATTGGCACATGCATCGTAAAGTCGGGGTAAGTCTTTTGGATTATGCGAGAAATCGGCATCCATTTCGAAAATATACTCATAATTATGAGCCAACGCCCACTTAAAACCAGTTATATAAGCCGTGCCCAATCCCAGTTTTCCTTTACGCTCGATCATGAAAAGTTGCGTCGGGAATTCAGTTTGCATGGTTTTCACTATTTCAGATGTTCCATCGGGCGAGCCATCTTCAATGATTAACACATGAAACAACAATGGCTGCGAAAAAACCGCACGAATGATACTTTCGATGTTTTCTTTTTCGTTGTAGGTAGGGATAATGACTAAGTTCGATGGCATAACATTGAATTTTAGTAATTTATATTACTCTTGTATTTTGTGAATCTGAAATCGTAATTTGTATTTTATAAATATACTCTTTGCAAGCAACTTAAATCAGTCGAAAACATAAAGTTCGGAAGGTGTATAACGATCTAAAACCACCAGTTCTATATCTTTTCCTACTTTTATATCCTTTTGTCCTAAATAATTTTCAATTGTCGAAAAAGCCAATTCAGGTAAATTATTTTCTCGACTCAGGTGACAAAGAAAAATATTTTTCATCCGTTCGCTATAATTTTCGGCAAGGAAAACGCCCGCCTGATCGTTGCTCAAATGACCCGTTTTTGCTTTTATCCTGTTTTTCAGATGAATCGGATAAGCACCCCCGTCCAGCATTTGCTGGTCGTAATTGGCTTCGAAAACCATAAAATCAGCCTGTTGCAGGTGAGCGGTTGCATGCTCGCAAACATATCCAAGATCGGTAGCAAAAGTAAATCTTTTTCCCTTATATTCCACCGTATATCCAACATTGTCTGAGGCATCGTGCGACACCGGAAAAGCCGTCACTTTAAAATCTCCCAGCTCTATGGTTTCAAACTTTTCGATGAATCTTTTGCTTTCATATAATTTTTCGGTCACACAATAACTCCGTTTAATTCCTTCGTGCGTCATGCGGGTAGCATACACCGGCACTTTATATCTTTCGCCGAGAGTTCCTACAGCTTTAATATGATCGGCATGATCGTGTGTAACAAATACCCCATATATATTCCTGAAATCCAGCCCTAAATTTCGCAAACACTTGCGAATGGTGCGAACTCCGATCCCTGCATCGATTAAAAATCCATATGAAGCATTTCCAATAAAATAACAATTTCCACTACTCCCGCTTGCCAAACTCTGAAAGCGTAATCTATCCATTATAAGTCTCCTTTTTTAAAACTACAAAATTAACACTAAAAACGATACGACGACTACAAATAATCGGAAATAACGTTAAGCGACAACAAACTTAACTATAAAATAGTATAAAACAATCCACAACGTCCATTTTTTGAACCCGCTAAATCCTTTCTTTTAATACAGAGATAGGAATTATTTGTTTATAAATCAGTTTTCGAAAAAGTATTTACTATATTTGCAAAGGTCTTATTAACTATATAAAAAGGCAATGACACTTCAAAACAAGAGAAATATAGCTATTATTGCCCTGTTGAGTGCAGGCTTTTTTGTCTTCTACGGGTGGTTGCTTCCTCGCTTCGATGTAAGTGCACCTGATAAAAACTTACTTTCACTTGATTTGTTGCCTCAGTATACCTTATCAGACATAAACTCGTTATTTACTTCAATCGGGCACGAAGGTATCCAACAATATTACAGTTTTCTTATACTCGATTACGTTTACATACTGATTTACTGCGTGCTTACATTTTTCATTTTAAAATACCTCTTGAATAATTCAGGACGTTTGGGCGAAAAAATTTCAGTAATCCGTTGGTTTCCGTTTTTTGTTGGTTTAATTGATTGTATTGAAAATATTAATACTTTTGTATTCCTTAAACTTTTTCCCGAAATTTCGGCGTCCCATGCTCGTTTTGGTTCTTTCGTATCCTCTTCGAAATGGTATGCAGCTTCAATACTTGCAGGTATCATTATTTGCCTTCTGTTTTACATTGTTTTACGAAGCTTATTCTGGAAACTAAAACACAAGAAGTACAACTAAAAACTATAATTATCAGATAAATAAAAAAATGCTTTCCATACTTATTCCAACATACAATCACAACATTACCGATTTGGTATCCGAGCTTCACAAGCAGGCCATGGAAACCTATGTCGATTTTGAGATTATTGTAATGGAAGATGGTTCTACTTTGTTCTTAAACGAAAATAAAAGTGTGAAAACATTTGAAAACTGTACTTATATTGTCCACGAGAAAAATTCAGGCCGTTCAGCCATAAGAAACCAATTGGTCGATGAAGCAAAATATGAACATCTTTTGTTCATCGATTGCGATGCCGAAGTCAATTCAACTCATTTTGTTGAAAAATACATTTCTTTTTGCAAGGAAGATTGTATCGTTATTGGAGGTACAACTTACAATCCAAACGAAAACAATCCCGATTACAGCCTGCGCTTAAAATACGGAAGAATGCGTGAAGCGCGTTCGGCCATGGAGAGAGATAAAAATAATTTCTCCACTTTTAACTTCATGATTTCAAAATCTCTGTTCAATAAAGTTCGGTTCGATGAGACCATTCGTGGTTATGGTCACGAAGATATGCTTTTCGGGCATCAATTACATGAGCTGGACTTTGATTTTATTCAAATTGAAAATCCATTGATTCACAAAGGATTGGACAAGAATGATGTTTTTCTACAGAAAACCGAGGAAGCGACCCGCAACCTCTTATTGCTCTGGAAAACAAATCGATTTCCTTACCTCGTTGATGAATCAAAACTCCTTCATCATTTTATAACGCTGAAGAAATACGGACTTCTTACTTTCTGCGCTTTTAGTTTCGATGCACTCCGAATGGCACTTCGCCGTCAATTACACAGTCCTCGCCCCTCTCTTCTGCTTTTCGACCTTTACAAACTACTTTATCTTTGTAAAACATCGCTGCAAAAATGACAACTTGTCAGCCAAAGTCTCAACTTTTCAGTCGATCCATCGTTATAGCTGTCAAAAATAGCTTCACATTGCTTTGGCACAAATTCTGATAGTCAGGTGACGGATTTGACACAAATTTTCATGTATTCGATCATGAATTTTTTGGGTTATAAAAAACAACATATAAACATTAAACATATAAATACAGTAATTATGAACATTAAACCATTAGCCGACCGTGTGTTGGTAAAACCTGCACCGGCAGAACAAAAGACAGTAAGTGGAATTATTATTCCTGATTCAGCCAAAGAAAAACCTCTCAAAGGTGAAGTACTAGCAGTTGGCAACGGAACAAAAGATGAAGAAATGGTGGTTGCAGTTGGCAATACCGTATTGTATGGCAAATATGCCGGTACCGAACTCGAATGGGAAGGTGAAAAATACCTGATTATGAAACAATCGGATATTTTGGCAATAATTTAATGTAGAAACCTGCCCCCTAACCCCCTAAAGGGGGAATAAAGTGCGCAGATAAATTGTAAATAAAAAAAACATTGTTTAATTAATTAAAACTCGCTTACCCCGGCGTATTCCCCCTTTAGGGGGTTAGGGGGCAAAATCATGTCAAAAGAGATTTTATTCAATATCGATGCCCGCGACCAACTAAAAAAAGGAGTCGACAGTTTGGCAAATGCAGTTAAAGTAACGTTGGGACCTAAAGGCCGTAATGTAATTATAGAAAAGAAATTTGGCGCTCCACATATCACAAAAGACGGTGTGACTGTAGCTAAAGAAATTGAGCTAGAAGATCCATTCCAAAACCTTGGAGCACAACTTGTAAAGGAAGTAGCTTCAAAAACAGGTGAGGATGCAGGAGACGGAACAACAACTGCCACTGTATTAGCACAATCCATCGTAAGCGTAGGATTGAAAAATGTTACTGCCGGCGCCAACCCAATGGATTTGAAACGCGGAATAGACAAAGCCGTAGCGCAAGTGGTGAAAAATATAGCTTCACAAGCACAGATTGTAGGTGACGATTATGACAAAATTGAACAAGTGGCCTCTATTTCGGCAAACAACGACGAAGAAATAGGCAAGCTGATTGCCGATGCTATGCGTAAAGTTTCGAAAGATGGCGTTATCACAATAGAAGAAGCCAAAGGAACTGACACAACCATCGAAGTAGTTGAAGGTATGCAGTTCGACCGTGGATATATCTCGGCTTATTTCGTTACAAATACCGAAAAAATGGAAGTAGAAATGGATAAACCTTATATCCTTATCTACGACAAAAAAATCTCCAATCTCAAAGAATTACTTCCGGTGCTGGAACCAGCCGTTCAATCGGGTCGTCCATTATTGATCATTGCCGAAGATGTGGACAGCGAAGCCCTGACGACTTTAGTTGTCAATCGTCTGCGCGCTCAGCTCAAGATATGTGCAGTTAAAGCTCCAGGTTTTGGTGATCGCCGCAAGGAAATGCTCGAAGACATAGCCGTATTGACTGGCGGTGTTGTTATTTCGGAAGAAAAAGGAATTACTTTGGAACAAGCCACACTGGAAATGCTTGGAACTGCCGAAAAAATAACTGTCAACAAAGACAATACTGTGATTGTAAACGGAGCAGGTGCAAAAGAAAGTATTTCGAACCGTATTGCCCAAATCAAAGCGCAGATTGCCACTACAACTTCGGATTACGACCGCGAAAAATTGCAGGAGCGCTTGGCTAAATTATCAGGCGGTGTAGCCGTGCTTTACGTTGGAGCCGGATCGGAAGTAGAAATGAAAGAGAAAAAAGACCGTGTAGACGATGCTTTGAGTGCAACTCGTGCAGCTATCGAAGAAGGTATTGTACCGGGCGGTGGCGTAGCTTATATCCGCGCTATTGACTCACTTACAGGACTTAAAGTAACAAACGAAGATGAAGCCATCGGAGTGGACATCGTAAAACGTGCCATCGAAGAACCACTTCGTCAGATTGTTTTCAATGCCGGAAAAGAGGGAGCCGTTGTTGTACAGAAAGTACGCGAAGGCAAAGGCGACTATGGTTACAATGCCCGTACCGATGTGTATGAAAACTTCTTCGCTGCAGGTGTAGTCGATCCTGCTAAAGTTTGTCGCGTAGCCCTGGAAAATGCTGCTTCTATCGCTGGCATGTTCCTCACTACAGAATGTGTGATCACCGAAAAGAAAGAAGAAAACGCAGCTCCACAAATGCCTATGGGCGGCGGAATGGGCGGCATGATGTAAAATCAATCCACAATGCATAATTCATAATTATGAATTATGCATTAATTAAGAACTATCTCCCCGCAGGCGCAACCCTATGGAAACTATATAAAACCAAAACCCCTTGCAACTAAAATTGTAAGGGGTTTTTCTTTGTGTTGTGATTAATTTGATTAAAATTCGAATTCAGCGCAAAAAAGTTACAATTTAGTGATGAGTAACTTGTCAATGCGATTGGCATCCATATCCACCACTTCGAACGAGTGCCGCATATACACAAATTTGTCGCCAACAGATGGAATTGCATTCAATTGCGAAAGCACAAATCCTGCCACTGTATTATAGTCAATTTTACTAAAGTCTACTTCAAATTCTTCGATAATATCTGTCAGAATCTCCACAGGAGCATCACCATTCACAAGCACCGAATCATCATCGCGCACAAACATATCGGGCTCTGATGATTCACCGGCTTCGGGTATATCACCCACCAGATTTTCCATAATATCGTAGAGAGTTATCACGCCTTCAAATCCGCCATACTCGTTCACAATAAAGCAAACACGACTTTCGTTTTGACGTAACTCATTCAGCACCTTGTGTGCTTCGGCATTTTCGGGAAGTATGATAGGTTCAACAATCAGGTCTTCGATATTTATGTTTTTGTTTTTACTCAGCGCTTTATAATAATCCTTAACATATAAAACGCCCTGAAAATTATCCATATTGTCGCGGCAACATACAATTTTACTGTGATGAACCGATTCAATCTTTTCGGTTACTTCAGGCAATGGTTTATTCAAATCCACCCATTCAATGTCGGTGCGGTGCGTCATTAAATGATGTGCTTTTTTATCCGAAAAATAAAACACATTTTCGTGAATATCATTTTGCTCTTCTTCAATCACTCCTTCGTTCGAAGCCAGCTTAATCATCTGACGCAGTTCGGTTTCAGTAATTTGGTCGTTTTGTTTTTTCACGCCAAGAAGTTTCATTATCAGATTAGTTGATTCGGACAATAGCCACACGAAGGGGAAAAGCAATTTACTGAAATAATAAACATAGGGAGCCACAATCCGGGCTGTTTTTTCGGGATTGCTCAAAGCTATGGTTTTAGGAGCAAGTTCTCCTACAATAATAGAAAGATAAGTAATAACTACTATCGTAAGTGTCATGGCAATTTCGGCAGCATAAGGGTGTAGTAAAGCCGAACTAGCGATAAAGGGCGTAATGTCATCAGCAATATTCACACCACCATAAACACCGGTAACAATACCAATAAGGGTGATACCCACCTGAATGGCCGATAGAAAATCTTCCGAATCCTTCTGAAGCAATAAAGCTATGGCTGCACCTTTACTTCCTTTTAACCGCATTTGTTCGAGTCGTGCTTTTTTACTTGACACAAGTGCAATTTCCGACAATGCAAAAAATCCGTTGAATAAGAATAATAAAGCTAATACAAGTAGTTCCATCAAAAAGATTATTAATCAGAGTGTAAAAATAAGCATACATTTCTAAATCTCCAAATTTATTCTAAATATCCAATTTCTAAGCCTGATATGTATTTTTGTAATGTTTTTGTAATGTTTTTGAAACATATATTTAATAAAATTGTTGATTATATTAAAAAGGATTGTATGTAATTTTGCGACCAAATAAAAAAACATAGATGGATACTATTTACATTGTAATTGTAATTGTGTTATTGGGTCTTGCGGCGCTCGATCTGGTAGTAGGAGTAGCAAATGATGCCGTTAACTTTCTGAACTCAAGTATTGGATCTAAAGTAGCTCCACTTTGGGTCATTCTTACAGTAGCATCAATTGGCATCTTAATTGGCTCATTGTTTTCGAGTGGAATGATGGAAATAGCCCGAAGCGGAGTTTTTCATCCCGGAATGTTTACATTTCCACAAATCATGATGTTGTTTTTGGCGGTGATGGTTACCGATGTTATTTTGTTGGATGTTTTCAACACCTTCGGACTACCGACTTCCACCACAGTTTCCCTTATCTTTGAATTACTTGGCGCAGCTGTAGCTGTAGCTTTGGTCAATATATGGCAAACTGATTCGGGCTTCCTCATCGACTATATCAACACAGGAAAAGCCTTTGCTATCATTTCCGGCATTTTAGTTTCTGTGGTTATTGCCTTCGTGTTTGGGTCTGGCATTATGTGGGTTTCACGCCTTGTTTTTTCGTTTAAATACAAGAAATCCTTCAATTACTTCGGAGCCCTCTGGGGAGGAATTGCACTGACTGCCATCACTTACTTTGCTATTTTCAAAGGACTAAAAAACACGACATTACTGTCAAAGGACACTGTCATTTATATCCACGACAACATAGGAATAGTATTACTTTACACATGGCTGAGCTGGACGGCTCTTATGGCCTTACTTCAACATGTTTTCAAAATAAATATCCTCAAAATCATCATCCTGGCCGGCACATCCGCTTTGGCACTATCCTTTGCAGGAAACGATCTTGTTAACTTTATCGGTGTATTTATGGCCGGATTAAGTTCGTTCGAAATTGCATCAGGAGTCGCTGCATCGGGAGGTTCAGTGGATACTCTAATGATGAATCAACTGGCCGATCCGGTAAATGTGGACTGGAGATATTTGTTCGGGGCTGGTATTATAATGGTGTTGGCATTGTGGTTCTCAAAAAAAGCCAAAAGCGTTACGAAAACTGAGGTAAACCTATCACGTCAGGATGAAGGGATTGAACGTTTTTCCTCTACAGGAGCATCGCGAAAACTGGTTCGAAATGCCGTAAATTTCAGCAAAATGATGGACAAAATAATGCCACAGAAAGTATCAAGCTTTTTGGAGAGCCGGTTTAAGCCTCTTTCGAGCGAGGAAAAAGGAGATGCTTCCTTCGACCTGATACGGGCATCTGTCAATCTTACTGTTTCGGCATTACTTATTTCGGTGGGTACCGACCTCAAACTACCACTTTCAACTACCTATGTAACTTTTATGGTAGCGATGGGTTCGTCGCTGGCCGACAAAGCATGGGGACGCGAAAGTGCGGTGTATCGTATTACCGGTGTGCTCACGGTAATTAGCGGTTGGTTTCTTACTGCCATTATTGCTTTCTCGGTAGCTGCTTTAGTTGCATTTGCGCTCATGTATGGCGGTATTTATGCCATCGTAGGTTCCATACTTATGGTTGCATTCTTGTTTTTCCAATTTGCACGCGTACACAAAAAACGTGTGAGAAACGAAATAAACGAAGAAGATACACATCTCAACAATGAACACGACATTGTTGTAAATGCTACTGAACAAATAGAACAAGCCGTAGCAACCACAATCGAAGTATATCAGGGTGTATTGGATGGTTTATTTAAGGAAGACCGTAAAAGCTTGTCGAAGCTTTACAAAGTGGCCGACGAATTTCACGGAAAATGCAAACGCCGTAGAGCCTACGAGGTGCTACCAACATTGCAACGACTGAACCAAACATCTTTAGACACAGGCCAATACTACATTCAGGCTGTGGATTATTCTTACGAAATATCGGTATCGCTCCGCTACATTACCAAATCTGGTTACGATTTTATAGACAATGCGCACGAAGGATTCAGCAAGGAACAAATTGAAGACCTGAAAGAACTTGGCGGTTCATTTATTGCTGCTTTCCACGAATACACCGATATGATTAAAAACAATGACTATTCCGGGCTCGAAAAAATTAAAGAACGCAGGGCTACAATACTTGATTTGTATTCTGAATTGGTAAAAAAACAAATCAAACGTACCAAGGAAAAAGAAACAGGTACGCGCAACAGTATACTCTATCTGAATATCCTGAACGAAACAAAGATCATGGCAATGAAATCGGCCAATCTGATGCGTGCACAAATGAACCTTTACAATTCTGATGATTTCAACAAAATAAGCGATTAGTTTTTAATCAATTATATTTTACGCAAAAGCGAACAGCACATCGAAAATGCTGTTCGCTTTTTATTTTAAAAGAACTGACAATAATAAACTTTGAACTAGTCAACAATACTTCCGGAGTTCTTCAAAAAGATTTGATTCGAATTTTTATAATAGCGACACCATTCAGTCAGTCCGCATTGATCACATTTGGGTTTGCGAGCCACACACACATATCGCCCATGAAGTATCAGCCAGTGATGCGCTTGCGGAACCAGTTTTTCGGGAATATACTGCATCAACTCCCTTTCTGTTTGTAATGGATTCTTTGAATTTGTGGTGAGTCCTAACCGTTCGGACACTCTAAACACGTGTGTATCCACTGCCATAGTTGGCTTATTATAAATAACCGAAGCAATTACATTAGCAGTTTTCCTTCCTACGCCGGGTAAAGTCTGAAGTTGATCTATATCATCGGGGATCACACCTCCAAAATCGGACATTAACTTCCGGGCCATCCCCACCAAATGATTTGCCTTGCTATTGGGATACGAAATGGAACGTATGTATCCGAAAACCTCTTCAGCCGATGTAGCTGCCAGCACTTCGGGCGTAGGGAAAGCTTCAAAAAACAGCGGAGTAATCATATTTACTCTTTTATCGGTACATTGTGCCGAAAGTATTACTGCCACGAGCAATTCATAAGGATCTGAATAGTGTAGTTCGGTTTCGGCCACAGGCACATTCTCCTGAAACCAGTCAATTATATTTTTGTAACGTTGCTTAGTTGTCATTATTTTGCTATTAATTGGAGGCAATTTAAAAATGGGAACGAAATGCAATTTCAATTGTATCTTCGCTCTTTTTGTCTTTTATCTAAACTCTGCAAATTTATGAGAAAAAATAATTTATCCCCTGTCTTTTTTGCTATTTTTGCAAATTAAAAGTAAGCAATTCTTTTAGCATTACAAAAAATACAAACAAATCAATAATTCCGAATATAATATTCCTAATTATTAACTACAATATTTATGGCACCACGAAAACCGATAAGACCAGGCGTTAAAACCGATCCAAAACCCGAGCAGAAAAAAAGAGCAGAAAAGCAAAAATCGAACGAACCGGGCATTTGGGACGTAATAAAATCTTTTGTAACCGATGAGCGTACAAGATTTGTTGCAGGATTAATGCTTTTGTTAGGAGTTTTGTACCTGATCATGGCTTTTATATCTTATTTTATTTCGGGTGCTGCCGACCAAAGCATCATGGAGCTTCCATTGTCCGAAATAAAGGCAATGCGCTACGACACTCAGAACTGGACATCCATTACCGGAGCCTACTTATCGCACATTTTTATTCACAAATGGTTTGGGGTTTCATCATTTGCAATTATATTTTTTGCTGGTCTTGTTGCTTTCAAGATGCTTAAAATAAAATCGCCCTCTTTAGTCAAAAGCTTTTTCCATGCCTCATTCTGGTTGATATGGACATCGGTGGCCCTTGGTTTTGCAATAAATCCTTTTGTTAAAGAATGGATTTTCTTTGCACCGGGAGGTCAGCATGGCGAAGCGGTGAGCGCATGGCTTAATTCATACATTGGATTTCCGGGCACGCTTATGCTGATTGTTGGTACTTTTTTAGTTTACAGCATTATAAGTTCAAAAGCCACAATACCATTTCTGAAACGTATTTTTTCAAAAAAACAAAAAGAATCGGAAGTTGAGGATCAGGATTATTTTGAACAAGATAATGATTCGGAACAAACTGTTGCTGTTGGAACTGAGATTATACCCGAAGACTGGATTACAAAAGGCACCGATATGGAAGAAGAAAGTTTCAGCATTACAACTGATGACATGCCTGAGGCGGAAGATATACCGGAAGTAGAAGTTCCTTTTGAAATCACCCAACCTGAAGAAACAGAAGAGAACAAAGCCGTGGATGCTGTAGAAGCGAATGCTGTGAACGAAGAGAACGATGACCCTTTCTACAACCTTGCAAAACTCGGAAAATACGATCCTACACTGGATTTATCTCATTACGTCCCTCCTACCCTCGATTTGCTGAAGATATACGGCACCGATAACGATACGCAAATCGACATGGTGGAACAAAATGCGAATAAAAACAAAATTATCACCATTCTCCAAAACTTTGGTATTGAAATAGATACTATCAAGGCAACGGTTGGACCAACGATTACATTGTACGAAATTGTGCCAAAAGCCGGCGTTCGTATTTCTAAAATCAGAAACCTGGAATATGATATTATGTTGAGCCTTGCCGCCACCGGTATTCGTATCATTGCCCCGATACCCGGAAAAGGAACGATTGGTATCGAAGTTCCGAACGCTGACCCACAGGTGGTTTCAATGCATTCGATCATAGCTTCTAAAAAGTTTCAGGATTCGAAATTCGAACTTCCGGTTGCTTTCGGACGTACAATTACGAACGATATTTTCATGGTCGATTTGGCCAAAATGCCACACTTACTTGTGGCTGGTGCTACCGGACAGGGTAAATCGGTGGGATTGAATGCGATTATCACATCTCTGCTTTATAAAAAACACCCTTCAGAACTTAAATTGGTGCTGGTGGATCCTAAAAAAGTAGAATTCAACATTTATGGTGATATTGAAAAACATTTTCTGGCCAAACTGCCCGACGGTGACGATGCCATCATTACTGACACCAGCAAAGTAGTTGAAACACTGAACTCGCTTTGTAAAGAAATGGACGATCGGTACGATTTACTTAAAAAAGCACACGTTCGGAACATCAAGGAATACAACGAAAAATTCTACAACCGTAACCTGAATCCTGAAAAAGGGCATCGTTTTCTGCCTTACATCGTTGTGATTGTGGATGAGTTCGGAGACTTGATAATGACCGCCGGAAAAGAAGTGGAAATGCCAATCGCACGCATTGCCCAGTTGGCGCGTGCAGTGGGAATTCACATGATTATTGCCACACAACGCCCTTCGGTGAACATTATTACCGGCGTTATCAAAGCTAACTTCCCTGCCCGTGTGGCTTTCCGTGTTTCGTCGATGATCGACTCGCGTACAATTTTAGATTCGCCGGGCGCTAATCAATTGGTCGGACGCGGAGATATGCTTTTCTCGCAAGGCAATGACCTTATTCGTGTACAATGTGCTTTTGTTGATACTCCCGAAGTTGAAAATATAGTGCATCACATCAGCGGACAACAAAGTTACCCTACGGCATTCTATCTACCTGAATACCTAAGCGCTGAAGGCGAAGGAATTGATGTAAGTTCGATAGATATGACCAAACGCGATCCGCTTTTCGAAGAAGCAGCCCGACTTATTGTAGCTAATCAGCAAGGTTCTACATCACTTATTCAACGTAAATTTTCGATAGGCTACAACCGTGCCGGACGTATTGTGGATCAACTCGAAGTAGCCGGTATCATTGGGCCTTTCGAAGGAAGCAAAGCCCGTCAGGTATTGGTTATGGACGATTATCATCTCGAACAGGTACTTAAACATCTAAATTAATTGAGGAAGAGAAGCTGATAGATATTCTAATAATTCATTTTTCGTACAAATAAAATCTATTTAAAAAGTTTGCACGTTATTTGTCTTATGCAAAACAATCAATGACCAATTATTTACTGTAAACTTATCAAAATGAACAAATTCACATATTCTATTGCTGTATTAATATTTTCAATACCAGGTGTTTTCGCACAAAATACTACTGATGCAGAAAGAGTTATAAATAATCTACTGAATTCGGCAAAAACAAATGCCATTAAGACAAATTTCAAGCTTTCGGTAACTGAAAAAAATGCTTTAAATTCGCAATCAAATTCAGGGACATTTATTTTGAAAGCAAATAAATTTGTCCTTGAAATGGACGAAACGAAAGCATGGTTCGATGGAAAAACACAGTGGGCTTATATGGAACAAAACAACGAAGTTTCAATTACAGAGCCAACCGATACCGAACTGGCGCAAGTTAATCCAATGGCAATACTTTCGGGTTACAAGTTGAAATCAAACATTCGATTCGGAAAATCAAAATCAGCACAAAACTACTTTGTAGAAATGACTCCGAAACAAAAGAACAATGATTTTACTAAAATCGAAGTAGTAGTTGGCAAAAATACCGGCCATCTGGTATCGATTAAAATGAATTTAAAAAACGGTTCTTCAATGTCCCTCACACTGAGCAATTATCAGAAAGGAATAAAAGTTACCGACGACACCTTTGTTTTTAATAAAAATAAATTCAAGGGTGTAACCATAAATGATTTAAGGTAAAACCTACAGTATCAATTTTTCTGCAATTTCAAATATTTAGTTATATAAAAATTTGAATCAATGAAAATCCTGTAGCACAAGATACATAATTTATAAAAAAATAAAAACACATAACAATATGACAGAAAAAGTACGTTGCCTGATTATAGGCTCAGGACCAGCAGGATATACAGCTGCTATTTATGCTTCGAGAGCTAACTTAGCTCCTGTGATGTATGTAGGTATGCAACCGGGTGGACAATTAACAACTACCAACGAAGTGGAAAACTTCCCGGGATACCCCGAAGGAATTACAGGCCCCGAATTGATGGTCGATTTGCAAAAACAAGCTGAACGCTTCGGAACAGATGTACGTTTTGGGATGGTAACTGCCACCGACCTTTCGGCTGCTCCTTACAAAGTAACCATTGATGGAGAAAAGCAAATTGAAGCTGAAACAATTATTATCTCCACCGGTGCCACTGCCAAATATCTTGGTTTGCCCGACGAGACAAAATATGCCGGTTCAGGTGTATCGGCTTGTGCTACCTGCGATGGATTTTTCTACCGCAAACGAAAAGTAGCTGTTGTGGGTGGTGGCGACACCGCTTGCGAAGAAGCAAGTTACCTTTCGGGCTTGGCCGATAAAGTATTCCTGATTGTTCGGAAACCTTTCCTTCGCGCTTCTAAAATTATGCAGGAACGCGTATTGAAGAATCCCAAAATAGAAGTACTTTTCGAATATGAAACCGTTGGACTTACAGGCGATAAAGTGGTACAGGGCGCTGATCTTGTGAAACGTCGCGGACAGTCGGACGAAGAACAACTTCACATCGAAATAGATGGATTCTTCCTGGCAATCGGACACAAACCAAATTCCGACGTATTCAAACCATGGATTGAAACTGACGAAATTGGTTATATCAAAACCGTTCCGGGCACTCCACGCACCAATGTAGCTGGCGTGTTTGCTGCCGGCGACGTGGCCGATCCTCATTACAGACAAGCCATTACAGCTGCCGGAAGTGGCTGTCAGGCAGCGCTTGAAGCCGAGCGTTACCTCAGCGAAAAAGGTTTGTAATCTTATCAAATATAAAAAGCCAACTTTTACAGTTGGCTTTTTTTATGTTTACAATTAGCAATTAATAATATCTGACCATTTGTTTTACAATACGAAAACACAAACAAACAGTCTTGTAACTCGTAACTATTTACACGTAACTATTTATATTGCTCTTTTAATTCATCGTACCATTTTTTCATTACAAAGAAAGCTTTCTTTTTCTGTCCTTTGTCCGAAATCAAGCCTTTACGATTAAAATCATCCTGAATATTGCGCAACTGGCGACGTGGCGATCGGAAATCTTTCAAAATCCAGGGCGTAGTACCGGCAAGTCCGGGTATCCGTTTAAACATATTCACACTTCTGATATACAGATCTTCCTGATAATCTTCGGTGAAGCGCTCTGTGACATCACCTCTTAATCCATAGAGCGCACCACCGCCAAATTCAGTAATTATCACCGGCTTCTGTACAGAAAAAGTCCAGTTGACCCGGTCACATTTTTCAGGCGTGCCATCGTACCAACCCACATATTCGTTAAAACTCAACACATCCATAATTTGAGTCAACTCATCATTGACCGTCATAACTCCGGGACTCAGTTCTTCTTTTTCCATGGCTGCACCCACTAACCTGACAGGATCGAGCAAG
The DNA here is from genome assembly GCA_963678465.1 of uncultured Paludibacter sp. Classification (GTDB taxonomy): domain Bacteria; phylum Bacteroidota; class Bacteroidia; order Bacteroidales; family Paludibacteraceae; genus Paludibacter. The sequence continues at coordinate 144,567 of OY782858.1, read as the reverse complement.
CGTGTTTTTTCGGTCAGACGAGTCAGAAAGCTAAGTCGGGCAGCACTATGTGGCGTTTCGTTGGCAATGGACCAAATGATAATATTCGCCCTGTTTTTATCACGGGTAATATTATCGGTAAGCTGATTTTCAGCATTTGCATATGTTTCAGCATTGTTCCATTGAATTGTCCAGTAAACAGGGATTTCGGACCAAACCATTAAACCCATCCTTTCAGCCTGACGAACCATTTGTTCGTTGTGTGGATAATGTGCCAAGCGAACAAAATTACAACCCATATCCCTGGCCCATTGAAGCAAGGTAATATCCTGTTCTTTCGAATAAGCCCTGCTGTTGCTGAAAGCTGCTTCTTCGTGAATACAAATACCTCTGAGAAAAACAGGTTTCCCATTCAATAAAATCTGTGCTCCTTTTGTTTCTATAGTTCTGAAGCCAATTTCGTCCGTCAATGTTTCATTGTCGACAGATATATTCACTTTGTAAAGTTTGGGATTTTCGGGAGACCATAATAACGGTTTTGCCTTTACTTCAAAAGCGGCATACCCATTGGCATCCGGCGTTAATTGCTGTACAATTTTCAGTTCAGGAATTTCCAGTTTCAGTGACTTAGCTAACTGTTTACCATCTAACTGAACCCAGCCCTGAATAAGATTTTTGTCCGTTTTTTTTAATTGAACATAATAATCACGCACAAAAGTTGTAGGTGTTTCTATCAAAGTAACCTCGCGTGTTATTCCACCGTAATTCCACCAATCGGTATTGATGGTTGGCACGGCCTCAAGCTTTCGTTTATTATCAACTTTTACAACAAGTGAATTTTCTCCATTTTTAATCAAACTGGTCACCTCGAAGTTGAAAGGAGTAAATCCTCCAATATGTTGACCTATTTCCTTTCCGTTCAGAAAAACGATAGCTTCATAATTTACGGCTCCAAAATGCAGAAAAACACGTTTATCATTCTTCACCACATAATCAAACCTGTTTCGATACCAAACGGTGCCTTCATAGTAGTACAATTCAGGACGTTGCGTATTCCAGTCGCCGGGAACTGCCAGCGTTTTATCCGTCGAAAAATCATATTCCTGCAATTTGGTTTTATCCGTATATTCTTTATCGTCGCCATAACCACCTGATTTCATTGGCATACGCCGATAATCGTAATATCCGTTTTCGAAAGGATCGACTATGGTTCTCCAGTGTCCGTCCAACGAAACTGTCTGACGGGATTCGACATTAATAATCTGTGGCGATTGTTGAGCCGAAAGAGAAACAGGAATTAGTAATAAAAACAAAAAAACTGATTTCTTTATGGACTTTTTCATTTCTAGATGGTTTTTGATAGTAACAATTGCTTAAACTCACGAATAACATTTTTACAAAGTTCGAGAAAATTTCTGAAATATGAAACCCTGTGAATCAAGAAAAAAGCAAGCAGGAACATCCGGCATATTTCAAACCTGATTTATTGTATTAAATAATTATAGTATAGAGTTTTAATATTTTCACAATATTGCTTTAATCATTTATACAAGCTCAATTTTCATTACAAATAAACCTGAATAATACACGCTCTGTAAATAAATCCTGATTTTTTTGCGTAATTTTGCAGCGTGAAAAAACGATACTTCATATACCTGTCGTACAAAGGCACTGCGTACCATGGCTGGCAAATACAACCTAACGGCTTGTCTGTTCAGGAAGTGCTTACAAAAGCCCTTTACACCGTTTTCAGAACCGAGACCGAAATTACAGGAGCCGGACGCACCGATAGTGGTGTGCATGCCCGATTAATGGTGGCACATTTCGACACCGACAAGGAAATCGAAAGTCTGACTGGCCTTACAGTAAAGCTGAACAGTATTTTGCCGAAGGACATCGCTGTTTCGAAAATTGTGGAAGTGAAACCCGACGCCCATGCCCGATTCGATGCCATTTCGCGTAAATATGAATATCATATTGTTACAAGTAAAAATGTATTTAAATCCGAATATGCTGCCCGTTTCAACGAACATCTCGATTTTGAAGCAATGAATCAGGCTGCTGCCATTTTGAAAGAATACAGCGATTTCACAAGTTTCAGCAAACTACACACCGATGTAAAAACGAATAATTGTATTATTCATCAGGCTTCGTGGACTCAAAATGAAGGAGAATGGATTTTTACTATCGAAGCTGATCGTTTTCTGCGTAACATGGTAAGAGCCATAGTAGGTACATTGCTCGAAGTGGGCCGTGCCAAAATGACAATCGAGCAGTTTCGGGAGATAATTGAAGCAAAAAACCGCTGCAAGGCCGGGACTTCAGTACCGGCACAGGGACTTTACCTTGTTGACGTTCAATACCCGGAAGATCTTTTTTTGTTGTAAATTGCCAACAACTCAAATTTATAATAATTCGAACACCTTTGTTAACCATTGAATCGTAAATTGTAAACTATTAATTGTAATGTGGTTAGCACTTGGATTTTTATCAGCACTTTTGCTTGGCGTTTATGATGTAAGCAAAAAGGTATCATTGCAAAACAATGCCGTGATTCCTGTTTTATTTTCGTCAATTTTATTTTCGTGTAGCATTCTTTCTCCCTTTTTAATCATTTCAAACATTCATCCTCAATGGCTGGAGGGCACTCCTTTCTTTGTTCCTTCGGTCGATTTCAGGACTCATCTTTTTCTAATCCTAAAAGCAGTCATTGTGCTTTCTTCGTGGCTTTTTGCCTATTTTGCCATGAAACATTTACCAATTACAATTGCCTCGCCCATCAAAGCAACGCAACCTGTTTGGGTAGTTATCGGAGGTGTACTTATTTTTGGGGAGAAACTTTCGGGCTTCCAAATGGCCGGCGTGGCCATTACCCTTGTCTCCTTTTTTATGTTTTCGTTTGCCGGTAAAAAAGAAGGTTTTTCGGCCGGAGCAAACAAATGGATCATATTCATCATTTTAGCGACTTTAACAGGAGCCATCAGTGGCTTGTACGATAAATATTTGCTCGGTCAGTTCGATCACATGGCCGTACAAACCTATTACACATTTTATCAGGCCATTATAATGGGACTTATCACGTATTTTCTGTGGTATCCGGGACGTAAAAACACCACTCCATTTCAATTCAGATGGTCGATAGCTTTTATCTCAGTTTTTCTCGTTTCGGCCGATTTTGCCTATTTTTACGCACTATCGCTGCCCGACTCACTCATCTCTATCGTGTCCACTGTACGTAGGGCGGGAGTAATTGTGCCTTTCTTGTATGGCGCTTTAGTGATGCATGATAAAAACCTGAAACTAAAACTTATTGACATGTTTGGGGTAATTATAGGTATGATTTTTTTATTTTTAGGATCTTAAGCACAGGTCAAAAATTCATTAAAAATCTGATATACTGAAAGATAATGAAAATAAAAAGATTATTTCGAAACAAAAATCAAAATTCAGCACAAATTATTTGATTATTAGACAGAAAGTTTGTATTTTTGCAAGCCCAAAAAGAAAAGAAAAATAATAAAAAAATTAAGATATGAAAAGCGGAATTCACCCAGAAAACTATCGCACCGTGGTATTTAAAGATATGTCGAACGGCGATACTTTTTTCTCACGTTCAACTGTAAACACCAAAGAAAATATCGAAATTGATGGTGTTACCTATCCTATCGTTAAAATGGAAATTTCGAGTTCGTCACACCCTTTCTACACTGGAAAATCCAAATTGGTAGATACTGCCGGACGTGTTGACAAATTCATGAACCGTTATGCAAAACGCATGGAAGCAAAAAAATAACATTTAAATTTTTAAATGTATTGTAAAGCCCTGAACAAATTGTTCAGGGCTTTTTTTGTACATATCGTCGGCCTATTCATTACATTTATCTATATCGATATTTTAAATATCTATTTGCACAATATAGATAAATACGTTATCTTTGTATCACAAACAAGAAATAATACGAATAACAAACATAAAAATTAAAATTATGAAAACATTAGATTTCACAAAACTGAATGCCGAATCAGTAAAAAACGTAGTAAGCGCTTTACAACAATTATTGGCCGATTATCAGGTATACTACAGTAACCTTCGCGGTTTTCACTGGAATGTAAAAGGAAAAGATTTTTACGTTATGCACGCACAATTCGAAAGCATGTACAACAATGCCGCCGAAAAAGTGGATGAAATAGCCGAACGTATCCTAATGCTCGACGGAATACCGGTGCACAATTTCAGCGAATATCTGAAAATAACCAAAGTAAAAGAAAGCGGATATGTAACAAGCGGCAACGAAGGAATTAAACATGTTATGGAAACCACATCGTATTTTCTGGAGTCCGAACGTAACATCTTGAAAATGGCTTCCGAAGCCGGCGATGAAGCAACTGTGGCTATGATGAGCGACTATATCAAAGAACAGGAAAAACAACTTTGGATGCTGACAGCGTACTCAAGTAAATAATTCATATCATAAAAAAATAAAGGCTGATGTTTGGAAAAATCCATTCATCAGCCTTTGTTTACTTTTTCAAAATTTAAAGCCTGTAAGTTTTTCGGAATACTTCCATAATTTACGGGTATGTTTCTCTTTATATGCATGTTTTTTCGCCTTCACCACCACAGGATAGCCCTTCACCCCACCCATTCCGTCGGGACCATAAAACTCACCTCCTTTTGCATCGGGATCAACAGCTGCCCGCAAAAGCGGCAATGCTCCCATATCCGCTGGCTGCACAAACCACTTGAACAATGGCATAAACATTTTTCTGAAAAAATCGCTGCCAACCTGATTGAATAAATTGGTATCGGACACACCCGGATGCGCAACTGTAGCCACTGCATCTATTTTGTTTGACTTAAAGTAACGTTGCAGTCCGAATGTAAAGTGCAAAGCCTCGAGCTTGGAGCGGGAATAAGCGCCCATAGGAGTGTACTTTTCATCTTTTTCATACAACAAATCGTGGAAATTCATCTTTCTTGTTTTATGAGCAATGCTACTTACGCACACAACGCGCGATTTTGGAGTGCTTTTTAATTTCTCCATCAAAAGTCCAGTCAGCAAAAAATGCCCGAAATAATTAGTTCCCTGCTGTAACTCGATGCCATCAACTGTTTTCCCGTAAGGCGTCATCATTATGCCGGCATTATTCAGCAAAATGTCTAGCTGATTATATCCGGCATTAAATGTATCTGCAAAATTTCTCACGGATGAAAAATCTGACAAATCAAGCTTCATTACTGCAATTTTGGCATCTGGCTGCAATTTCTGAATTTCCTCTTTTGCAGCTTCACCTTTTTTATCCGAACGACAGGCAATGATGACTTCAGCACCTTTATTGGCAAATGCTTTTACAGCCTGAAAACCAAGCCCTCCATTTCCTCCTGTTACAATGATTACTTTACCCGACAAGTCGGGCATATCAGCAAGTGTCCATTTATTTTTCGACATATTTATCCGCTTATTTTTATTGAAATGTTTCTTGTTTTTATATTACAACTAAAACAGAATACAACTAATTTTGTTTGTTTATTTTTCACATTAAATCTTTTGATCTGCGGTAATACCATATTATTTTTGCTTATAATATTGAAAAAACCGGCTGCAGGTTATTACCTCCCGAGCCGGTTCTTATTATTTGAAAAGCAGAAAAGCTTATTTACTGAGTTTTGCTCTCATTGCATCCCATATCAGATAACCGATAATAGCGCCATACATTACAAGTCCGAGCCACTGAGCGCCGTTGCTTTCTACCCATTCGGCATTCATAAGATTCACACCACCAAAACGCAAACCAGCACTCACAACGCCCATCAGAGCGCCTCCGGCTATGAAACCAGAAGCCAGCAATGTACCTTTTTCGTGACGGGCTGTGTTCAGCGCTTTGTCTTTGGAACGTGTAGAAACGAACCAGCTGATCAAACCACCCACCAATAGCGGAGCATTCAATTCCATAGGAATAAACATACCCAAAGCAAAAGCCAATGCCGGTATTTTAAAGAAAGTAAGTACGATAGAAATCAAAGCACCTATAGCATACAAATACCATGGAGCGCCAGCACCCGACATCAATGGTTCAATCACAGCAGCCATTGCATTGGCCTGAGGTGCTACCAAAGCGTTATCACCTGTAAATCCGTAGGTTTTATTCAACACCATGATTACACCACCTACTGTAGCCGCCGAAACCAACGTACCAAGAAATTTCCATGTTTGCTGTTTTGCAGGAGTAGTTCCGATCCAGTAGCCAATTTTTAAGTCGGTAATAAAACCGCCAGCCATCGACAATGCCGTGCAAACCACACCTCCAATTACCAAAGCCGCCACCATGCCGGTAGTTCCTTTCAGACCTACAGCCACCATCACTACCGAAGCCAAAATCAGGGTCATCAGGGTCATTCCCGAAACCGGATTAGTACCAACAATTGCAATTGCATTTGCAGCAACTGTAGTGAACAGAAAAGCAATAACTGCTACGACGATAATACCAACTGTGGCATAAAGCAGGTTAAATTCGAAAACTCCAAAATAAAAGAAAGCATAAGTAGCTACCAATGCCAACACGACTCCGATTGTGATTATTTTCATCGAAAGATCACGCTGAGTGCGTTTCACTTTAGCATCTACCGCCTGACCTTTTCCTTTGAATTCTTTTGCAGCAAGCCCTACAGCACTTTTAATTATACCCCACGAGCGAATAATACCAATAATACCCGCCATAGCAATTCCACCAATTCCAATATGACGTGCAAATTCCTTGAATATCACTTCGGGTTGAACATCGGACAATAATCCTGTGAAAGTTGGATTGAGCACCTGAGCAAACTGATCGCCCATCATTGGCAACAATGGAACAATCACAAACCAGATGAGTGCTGATCCGGCAACAATAATAGCTGAATATTTAAGTCCGACAATATAGCCAAGACCAAGTACAGCCGCACCCACATTTAGTTTGAAAACCACTTTTGCTTTTTCGGCCAAAGCCTCGCCATAGGGCAACACGCGTGTACTGAAAGTTTCGGCCCAAGAACCGAAAGTGGCCACTACAAAATCGTAAATTCCACCAATAGCTCCGGCTAAAATCAGAGGTTTGGCCTGGTCGCCACCTTTTTCGCCGGAAACGAGCACCTGAGTAGTAGCTGTAGCTTCGGGGAAAGGATATTTGCCATGCATGTCCGACACAAAGTATTTACGGAAAGGAATCATAAATAAAATACCCAAAATACCGCCAAGTAACGAACTCAGGAACACCTGCATAAAGCTAACCGTAATTTCATCATATTTGTCCTTAAGTATGTAAAGTGCCGGTAATGTAAAAATAGCTCCGGCCACCACCACACCGGAACTAGCACCAATGGATTGAATAATCACATTTTCGCCCAAAGCACCTTTGCGCTTCGATGCGCTTGAAAGCCCAACAGCAATTATGGCAATAGGAATAGCTGCTTCGAACACCTGTCCGATTTTGAGCCCAAGATAAGCAGCCGCTGCCGAAAACAGCACCGCCATCATAAGTCCCAAACTTACTGAACGAGCATTTACTTCTGAATATTCTCTATCCGACGACAACAATGGTTTATACTCTTCGCCTTCGCGTAACTCCCGGGATGCATTCTCGGGCAAACCGGTAATTTTCTCTTCTTCGTGCATAAATAAATTTATAAAGTTCTTACTTTTTGAATATTAATTCAAAATAGATGAATAATAATTTTTATATTTTTCGAAAAATAAATCAATCCACATACATAATACTTGCCGATGAAGGTGCAAGGACAAATTTGGTGGATTTGGGCTTCATCATTCCGGAAAGATTGATTTGTCCATCGTGGCAAACCACATTCCAATCACCTTCAGGGATATCTACAGTTACCGGCTTGCGGTTTCCGTTGTACATCACAAGAATATCCTTCCATTTTTCGCCGTTCACATGGTCTTTAAGCATGTATCCCACCACATTTGGTGCCATTGAATCTATAAAAACAAGATGTTTTTGCATCATTTCCTGCGTTGGTATACGGAAAGCAGCGTGTGCTTTGCGCAGCGAAATCAGTCCCTGATAATAATTAAAAACATCTTTGAATTGTGTTTTATTGTCCCAATTGATCTGGTTAATAGAGTCGGGCGACTGATAGGTATTGTGTACACCCTTTTTGCTACGATAAAGCTCTTCACCCGCATAAATAAACGGAACACCTTGCGAAGTAAACACTATGGTCTGAGCCAACTTATTGAACCGGATGAGTTCATCGTCAGTAGCGTCAGCCGGTTTTGCTTCTTTTAGCTTATCCACCAAACACATATCATCATGACATGAAACGTAATTAATGATTTGCGTTGGATTGTTCACATAAGGTTCTTTTGAATAAATAAGCTTACTGTAGTCAACCTGACGATGTTCGGTAGCCCCTACAACTCCAAACTTAACGCTTTCTTCGAGACTATCGATTCCCGAAACAAAACCCGGAATCTCGGCATGCATCCAACTCCCCTTTAGCGCATCGCGAATGTCATCACTGAACACAGCAATTTCTTCAAGAAGCTTTGCATTTTTCTTTACAGCTCTTTTTTCCTCGGCAAGCGGTGAACCTGAGGCAGTCCAGCCTTCGCCATACATAAAAATACTGGGATCAATTTTGTCCAGCGCAGCACGAATTTCGTTCATTGTTTCGATGTCATGTATGCCCATCAAGTCGAAACGAAATCCATCCACGTGATATTCAGTTGCCCAATAAACCACCGATTCTACAATAAATTTACGCATCATCGGACGCTCAGAAGCAGTTTCGTTGCCACAACCTGAAGCATTCGACCATGTACTGTCGGCATTCATTCGGTAAAAATAGCCGGGTGCTAGCAGATTCAAATGCGATTTTTCGCCTGTAAATGTATGATTATACACCACATCCATTACCACACGGATGCCTGAGTTATGAAGTGCCTGAACCATTTGTTTAAATTCGCGGATACGACTCGTCGGATCATGCGGATTGGTTGAATATCCACCTTCGGGAACATTAAAGTTCAGCGGATCATACCCCCAATTGTATTTATTCTCGTTGAGTTTTGTTTCGTCAATCGATGCATAATCGAAAGAAGGAAGCAAATGAACATGCGTAACACCCAATTCTTTTAAGTGATCGATACCTGTAGCTTCACCCATCGTATTTTTTGTTCCATGCTCGGTGAAGGCAAGAAATTTACCTTTGTTTTTCATCCCTGAATTAGGAGAAACCGAGAAATCGCGCACGTGCACTTCGTAAAGAATAATATCTGTAGCATTTTTAAGAGCCGGACGCACATCATTCTCCCAATTATCAGGGTTAGTTTCGTCCATATCGATAATGGCTGCACGCTTACCGTTAACACCAGTAGCTTTTACCCACATACCCGGAGTTTCGTCGAGCCATTTTTCGCCAATACGCACCTGAAAAGTATAAAATTTGCCTTTCAGATTTTCTTTGATCTCTTTTTTCCAGGTTCCATTGTCCGAACGTTTCATATCAACCGTTTCGTAGGCAGCACCGTCAGCGCCATTATCATACAACAACAACTTCACTTCGGTAGCCGTTGGCGCCCATACTCTGAACTTGCTTGACTGCGGAGAATACTGTAATTCGAGATCATTTCCTTCATAAACAGGATATTCATCGTAAGATGCATACTTAGGAACATTATTGCAAGCAGACAAAAGGACAACCATTAATGACATAAAAATATAATTTACTTTCATATTAAAAATATTATAAAGTTATTTTTATAAAAAATGAAATCGGCATTATAATAAACAAGTGAAAATAAGTATAAAACCTATTTTCACTCGCTAAAAAAATTATTTCGAAGCTGTTACTTCAATTCCATTACGAATCAGTAACGCATCTATAGTAGGTTCTTGTCCGCGGAAGCGTTTGTAAAGTGTCATCGGGTGTTCGGTACCGCCTTTCATCAAAATATTCTGACGGAACGAAGCAGCTGTTTTTTTATCGAAAATACCATTTTTTACAAAAACAGAGTAAGCATCGGCATCGAGCACTTCGGCCCATTTGTAACTGTAATAGCCTGCTGCATATCCACCTGAGAAAATATGACTGAAGGTAGGACTCATAGCAGCATCGTTGATAACCGGTAAAATCTGAGTCGAAGCCATAGATGTTTTTTCCATTGCAATCACATCTCCTTCGTAAGGTGCTTCGATACTGTGCCATGCCATATCCAAAAATCCAAAGCTCAACTGACGTAAACAGAAGTTAGCTGTATTGAAGTTTTCGGCATCTTTTATTTTCTTTATCAATGACGCAGGAATCTTTTCTCCGGTTTGATAGTGAACGGCAAAACCATCCAAAAATTCTTTTTCTGAAGCCCAGTTTTCCATAATTTGCGAAGGTAATTCTACAAAATCGCGATAGACATTGGTGCCTGAAAGCGACTCGTAAGTACACTTGGTGAGCATGCCGTGCAATGCGTGTCCGAATTCATGTAAAAATGTTGTCAACTCATCGTAAGTTAACAATGCCGGTTTTGTTTCGGTAGGACGTGTAAAATTCATCACGATTGTAATCTGAGGACGGCTATCGGTTTTTCCAACCATATATTGCGATTTAAAATCATTCATCCAGGCGCCTGCACGTTTACCATCACGGGGGTGAAAATCAGTGTAAAGTACCGACAGAAATTTACCTTTTTCGTCAATTACATCATAAACATCTACTTCAGGGTGATACACCGGAATTGTATTGTTTTTAACGAATTTTATTCCATACAATTTAGTAGCCAAACCGAAAACTCCTTTTTTTACATTTTCGAGTTCAAAATAAGGTTTCAACATTTCATCGTTGATCGCAAATTTTTCTTCTTTCAATTTTTCGGAATAATAAGACCAGTCCCAGGATTGCACTTTGAAGTAAGCACCATTTTTTTCGGCATAAGCCTGCACTTCAGCATATTCTTTTTCGGCGGTTGGTTTGTAAGCAACGAGTAATTTATTCAACAGATCATTTACATTTTCTTTTTTCTCAGCCATACGATCCACCAAAACGTAATCGGCATAAGATTTATGTCCGAGCAAATTAGCAATTTTCATGCGGGTATTGGCAATCTTACGGATATTTTCAAGGTTATCGTATTCACCACCCAACATACATTTAGTGGTGTTGGCCATGTAGAGTTCGCGGCGTAAATCGCGGTTGTTGGCATATTTCATAACCGGACCGTAAGTTGTGGCTTTCAGGTCGAGCAGCCAACCAGTTTTACCTGCTTTTTTTGCATTCATCGCCAACATATCAATAACATCGGCTGGCAGGCCGTCCAACAAATTCTTGTCGGTGATAAGCATGTTCCATTTATTGGTTTCTTTCAGTGCATTCTGACCAAAATTAAGCGTCAACATGCTCATTTCTTTGGAAAGTTCACGATAAATGGCTTTGTCTTTTTCTGACAAATTAGCGCCATTATCGGCAAAACCATCATATGTTTTTTTCAGCAGCATTTGTTGTTCGGCTGTAAGTTTAAGCTGCCCCTTCATGTCGTAAACAGCTTTCACACGAGCAAAGAGCTTTTCGTTCAGACGAATGGCATTGGAATGTTCGGTAAACAAAGGCGAAACCTTTTGTGCAATTGCCTGCATTTCGTCGTTGGTTTCGGAACTAAGTAAATTGTAGAAAGGTGAACTCACTTTGGTGAGCAATGACCCGCTACGGTCGAGCGCTACGATTGTATTTTCGAAAGTAGCCGGCTTTGGATTTTCAACAATGGCTTTTATTTCAGCATCATGCTGTTTCATAGCCTCTTCGAAGGCAGGCATATAGTGCTCTATCTTTATTTTATCGAAAGGTATGGTTTGATGGGGTGTCTTGTAGGTTTCCAAAAGCGGATTTCCGGCCAACAGCGCCCCGGCAACCGATATTGCAGTCATAAGCAGTACAATTTTTGTTTTCATTTGTAAATCATTTTTTAGTCGTAAAACTCAGCATTGATTAATCGGTCAATTAAAACAGACCGAAGCCATCAATACTCAATTTAGTATTATTAAAAAAAAGAGAATTAATTCGAATTTATTTTATGAAAATATCCAAATCTTTGACAAAAGAACAGATGCCATTCTTTTACAATTTTTCTTGGAATTGATTTAGCTTGAGTATGCTGCGACACATTACAAGCCTTAATATTATTTTTCTCCAAAAATACACATAATTATTCAAAACAACAAACACAATCACATTGTTAATTATTTGATTTTTTTCATCATTTTCAATTATGTGTTGATAAAAATCACTATACTTGCAAAAAAAAGAAAACATGAACAAAATAAAGATTCCATACCTTGAAAAGCTTGACGATACTGACATAATCTCAGCAGCCGACACACTTGATTTGTGGGGAGAAAAAGGCACAATTGAATCGGTGAACTGGCCACATTTATACAATTACAAGCCAATAACGCTTTTTTGTATTGCACGATCCAAAACAAGTATCTTTATAAAATTTGACGTGCGGGGCAACTTGCTTAAGGCTGTTTACGCCAAAGATCAGGAACCGGTTCACGAAGATAGCTGTGTGGAATTTTTCTGCAAACTGCCCGAAAGCACATACTATTGTAATTTTGAATTTAACTGCATTGGTACATGTTCGGCAGGCAAACGAAAGGCACGCAAAGAAGATGTAACTCATTTCAACACAGATGAAATGCTCACCATCAAACGATTTCCTTCAATTGGAAGAAGAGCTTTCAACGAAATGCAGGGCATCTTTGAGTGGGAACTCACTGTCGAAATTCCGTTTGCACTTATTGGAATTGATCCACTGAATTTACCTGAAAAACTACTCGGAAATTTCTATAAATGTGCCGACGACACAGATAGCAAACATTATGTAAGCTGGAATGCCGTAAAAACCGAGAAACCGGATTTTCATCGTCCGGAATTTTTTGGCGAACTTATTTTCTAATTTACAGCTATTTAAAATAATTTATCGGCTCAAAAACAAAACTGGCAAATAAAGTATCGCACTTTATCTGCCAGTTTTTTTTTATTTAATTGAAATCCAAATATTTTGAATTTATTTCAGTAAATCTAAACTGAAAGTACCGATAAATTAATATCCTCGAATAGCTTCAATGCCGGGCAAAACGCGCCCTTCAATGGCTTCGAGCAAGGCACCACCACCTGTCGATACATAAGAAACGCCATCAGCAAGTCCGAACTTATTTACACAAGCCACAGAGTCGCCACCTCCAACGAGCGAGAACGCTCCGTTTTTAGTAGCTTCAACAATAGCTTCGCCTACCGAAAGTGAGCCATGTGTAAAGTTTTCGAATTCGAACACGCCTGTAGGACCATTCCAAAGAATTGTTTTAGAAGCCTTAATAACATCGCCGAAAATCTTTTCAGTATCTGGGCCAATGTCCAATCCTTCCCAACCATCAGGAATTTCATTCACAGGAACAAACTGAGTGTTGGCATCGTTGCTAAAAGCATCGGCAATTTTAGCATCCGTAGCCAAAACTATATTTACGTTATTGGCCTTTGCTTTTTCGAGCAATTCGAGCGCCAGGTCGAGTTTATCGTTTTCGCAAATTGAATTACCTACATTTCCACCCAATGCTTTTGTAAATGTATAAGTCATACCGCCGGCAATGATCAGATTGTCAACTTTAGTAAGCAGATTTTCGATGATTTCGATTTTCGAAGATACTTTTGAACCTCCCATGATGGCTGTAAACGGACGTGCAGTGTCAGTCATTATTTTCTCAACAGCCAATACTTCTTTTTCCATCAGGTAACCAAACATTTTATTGTCAGCATCGAAGTGTTTAGCAATGAGCGCAGTAGATGCATGAGCACGGTGAGCAGTTCCGAAAGCATCGTTCACATAACAATCGGCATACGAAGCCAATGTTGCTGTAAATTTTTTCTGACTTTCCTTCACTTCTTTTTTAGCAGCATCTTTTTCTTCATCGTTTGCAAATTCGCCACGTGGCTTGCCTTCTTCCTCGGCATAAAAACGTAAGTTTTCGAGCAACAATGCTTCTCCCGGTTTCAATGCGGCAGCCATTTGAGCAGTTGCTTCGCCCATACAATCGGCTGCAAATTTAACATCTACACCCAGTAATTTTGAAACATGTGCCAAAATAGCTTTTAACGAATACTTGGCATCCGGATTTTTTTTAGGACGACCCATGTGAGAAGCTATAATTAAACTTCCTCCATCGGCAAGAATTTTTTTCAGCGTTGGCAAGGCTGCACGTATACGGTTGTCATCGGTAATTGCAAAGTTTTCGTCCAACGGAACATTAAAGTCAACGCGTACGAAAGCTTTTTTACCTGCAAAATTAAAATTGTCAATAGTTTGCATATTGTTATTTATTTAATAATTAGATAATTCAATAAAAATATTCAATCAGATTTTGAAAGCACAAAGATAATTAAAATCGTTTGGTTTTATGCCGATTAGTTGGTTTTATACCTGAAATTTACGGCAGCTAATTGCTCATTGGCCTCAACTATTTTCTTTTTCAAATCCTCTTTGTATTGAAGGAGCTTCTGCTGAAGTGCATCGTCGTTTACGGCAAGCATTTGCACTGCCAGTATGGCTGCGTTTAATGCACCGTTGATACCGACTGTAGCCACAGGAATTCCGGGAGGCATTTGCACAATGGCCAGCAATGCATCCATGCCATCAAGACTTGCATTGATAGGAACGCCTATAACAGGTACAGTTGTCATCGATGCAATTACACCCGGCAAATGTGCAGCCATTCCTGCAGCAGCTATGATCACCTGAATTCCATTTTTTCTGGCATTGCTTGCAAACACTTCCACCTCACGAGGTGTACGGTGTGCCGACAATGCATTGATTTCGAAAGGAATTTCAAATTCGTCAAGCAGTTTTGCGGCTTTTTCCATCACAGGCAGATCGGATGTGCTGCCCATTATAATGCTTACTCTGGGTTTCATTCTTTTTTCTAATTAAGATCAACCTATCAAAGCTTCGTACGCTTCGGCCGATAATAAAGATTCAACTTCTGAAAGTTTGTTTATGTTGATTTTCACAATCCAACCTTTACCGTAAGGATCATTGTTGATCAGTTCGGGAGCAGCCTCAAGCTCGGCATTTAATTCGAGAATGGTGCCACTTACCGGAAGAAATAATTCGGAAACTGTTTTAACAGCCTCTACACTTCCAAAAACGTCACCTTCGGCAAGTTCTTCGCCTACTGTTTCAACTTCTACATATACAATTTCGCCTAATTCGCTTTGAGCATAATCGGTAATACCGACCCAGGCTGTATCGCCTTCTACACGCAACCATTCGTGTTCTTTTGTGTACTTAAGATTTGCAGGAATACTCATACTCTTAAATTTTTAATTTGTTGTTTTATAAAAATTGTTTTTTAATTTATATTAAGCTGACAATAAACCGGATAATGATCAGAATACTTTACTTTCGAAACATTAAAATTACTGGTCGTGAAAGCTGCATCGTACAACACATAGTCAATACGAAATTTATATATAGACAGATTCAGCGTCCAACCCATACCAAAACCGGTTTCGGAAAAAGCATCTTTCAAATTACCTTTCATTTTTGTGTAAGCATATGAAACGGGAACGTCGTTAAAATCGCCACAAACGATGACTTTATAAGGAGAACGATTTCTTATCGAAGCAATTGTATCGGCCTGTACGGCCCTTGCTTTATAAGCATATCCAAGCTTACGGGAAAGATGTAAAGTGGTACCCGAAAGTTTTTCTGTATCAAAACTGTCCTTCAACTGAATGGGTAATTCACGATCGCGCTCGGTAAGCCTGTTCGATTCAAGATGATTGTTAAACACCCTAATCGTATCACCATCGATTTTTATATCTGTATAAACCGACACATTGTATTTCGACTGAATTTCTATGTTTTTCTTCTTAATAATAGGATATTTTGAAAAGGTGGCTACACCTGACTTTGCCCAACTTTGTTCCTGTTTGTACCAAATATGCCTGTATGGGTATTTTTTAAAAATCCTTAGCACATCTTCCTGTGTTAGGTATTTTTCTTTCGGACTCACTGCAAACTCCTGCAGACAAACGATATCCGCGTCATTATCCAATATAAACTGAATTACATTATTTGGCTGGTCTGAAGTATGTTTTGTCATACCACCACTCATCATGGTGTTGTAAGTGAGTATTTTTACAGATTTTCCGGTAGTATCTCTCTGCGTACGGCCAAAATGTAAAGGCACTGTATCGGCAATCTGAGTCGAACAAAGAAGAAGTGTTAGCAATGAGAGAAGGAAATGCCATTTCCGGGCGATGACCCAAAAAACAACAAAGCAGATATTCAGAAAAATAATGACCGGGAAAACGAGCGAGACATAGGAAGGAAGGATAAATTCCTCAGGACTTATTTTTGTTCCGAGCAAGCTAAGCAACATAATGATGACTACTACCATATTGGCAGCCAACATTATCCCCTTTACTATAGCTCTACCAAACATTACGATTCAGAATTCAGCACTAAAATTTACAATTGATTTATTTTTTTCCCTGTTCGAATAGTTTTCTCTTTTCGTCAGCCGAAAGACTTTCGTAGCCGGAAGTTTTTATTTTGTCGAGGATATGATCAATTTCTGCCATTCGGCGGGCTTTATTCATATTAAACTCGGCATCGCTCACTGTAGATCTCCCGCTTTTTTTCGAAGAAACTACTTTTAATTTACGTGGCTTAAAAAGGTTATATACAACATCGAGCAGTCTATTTAACCATTTTGTTATATCCTTCCCTTGCCGCAAAGATACAATAAAAATGTAACCCGCAAAAGCACCACCAAGATGTGCAATTTCTCCGCCCGCATTGTTCGATGTTATTCCAAAAAAACTCGTCAACACTGTAAACAGGGCTATATATTTGAGTTTTATATTTCCTATAAACAACATTCTCAGCTCCATATTAGGCGATTGCACAGCCACAGCCACTATCATGGCAATGACCGACGCCGAGGCGCCCATCAATAAACTCAGCTGAACATAAGGCTCGAAATATGGAAAAACATTATAAGCTACCACATAAAACAATGCTCCTACCATTCCACCTATCAAATACAGGCTTACCAATTGTTTTTCGGTAAAATACATTAAAAACAACTTACCGAACCAGTACAAAGCCAGCATATTGAACAGAATATGAAACAATTTTTCATGCAGAAACATATACGTGAGCAATGTCCAGGGATGATACAACAAGGCACTGACACTAGAGGGCAAAGCCAGATAAGTAATTATGTTTCCGGCATCCATATTAAACAACCTCAGCATCAAAATTAATACCTGCAACAAGATATAGATTCCGGCATTGATGTAAATCAAACGCGTCAGGGCATTTCCATTGCGGAAAGCAAGTTTCAATTTATCAATTATATCCATTTTTTTGAAGTATAAATTTTAAATTAAGATGAAGTTATAAGAATAATATTTTGTTGCATTAACAAACCCGTAATGTACTGTGAATCTTAATTGTATTAAATGGTAAATGGTACATTATTAAATAGTAAATACTTAAATCCGTCTTTTCTTCCAGAAAAAAATCAATATTGCTCCAAAGAGCATACCTCCCAAATGGGCAAAATGCGCCACATTATCGCCTGAGAAATTAGCCACGCCAAGGAATAACTCCAACACACCATACATGAGAACGAATAAACGTGCTTTAATCGGTACCGGGAAAAAGATAAGCATCAAGCGTGCCTCAGGAAACAACCAGCCGAAAGCCAGCAAAATACCGAAAATAGCTCCTGAAGCTCCTACCGTAACCGGCAAATCCACCAACATTCGCTTCATATCGATAATGGCGGCTGCATCGAATGCCTGAAGGTTGCTGAACCTGAAAATTTTACTTAATTCAGCTTCGTGCGCCAGCAATGCCTGACCCGAATTAGCTGCTATGGCATCGTTCATTGCATTTACAAGCCCCTGAAAATCGATGGTCCAGAAAAGCTGCTGAATAATACCAGCACCGAGACCCGTTATCAGGTAGTAAAACAAAAAGCGACGGGCGCCCCACACGTTTTCAAGCGCTCCACCAAACATAAACAGTGCAAACATATTGAAAAACATATGGTTGAAACCACCGTGCATAAACATATAGGTAACTAACTGCGCAGGATTAAATTTTTCGGAAGCCCAGTAATGCATTCCTAAAATATCAGTCAAATCCAGCCTCATGCCCCAACGCAAAAACAAGCCGGGGAGCACCAATGTTGCTAACCACAAAATTATGTTGATAGCCAGTAAGTTTTTTACTACCGGCGGTATTGAATCTAAAAAGGATGATCTGAAATTACTCATTTTATTATTGTTTTTCTACATTTGAATCGTGGAGCAATAATAAAAAAATATTTCTCCGTCGCATTGAATACTGCAATTCTGTTCTTCTTCTTTTTTATATCTCTGACAAAAAATTTTATATATAAGCCTGTGGCTCGTTGTTGTGTTTTTCGAATTTCGTTGAAGCAGGCTAAATTTCGCATAACGCTCAATAAACCATTCATCTTTCACACAAAAGTAATGAAATTACATTCGAAAATGTGTTTTCTAACATATTTTTTGAAATAGCTTAAAAAATATCGATGTTTTTTTACCTAAATGCTTGTATATAATTTACAAACCATTACATTTGCGACATCAAAATGTATATTTATTGTTTCATAATTTTAAAAAACCAAAAAAAAACGTATGAACAAAGTTGAATTAATCAATGCCATCGCTGCCGAAACAGGTCTTTCCAAAGTCGATTCGAAAAAAGCGCTCGACTCAGTTATTAAAAATCTTTCTGACGTCCTTATTGCCGGAGACAAAATTACTTTTATTGGTTTTGGAACTTTCTCGGTTACCGAACGTTCGGAACGTACAGGCATGAACCCTGCAACCAAACAACCCATCACCATTAAAGCCAAAAAGGTTGCTAAATTTAAAGCCGGAGCCGAATTGACAAATGCAATGAACTAAGATTTGCAAAGCTGAACTAAAAAAAGGAATATAACTGTATATTCCTTTTTTTTGCACATTACTGTTTCTGTGAAAATTATGCCAAAAACATAGAGGCTGACACTTTATCAGCTGTTTCTTCCCCTTTTAACTCTTCCACAATATTTATCGCAAATTTCATTGCAACTCCTGCCGCTTTGGCCGTAAAAATAGTACCTGATTTGACAGAATCGGATGAAGATAATTTTGCATTCAACATTTCGTTTTCAAATCCAGGATAACAAATGGCTTCTTTCCCCTCCAGGAGATTCAATTTACCTAAAACCGACGGAGCAGCACAAATGGCAGCAATTAACTTTCCTTTGCCAGCATGAGCAGCAATAAGCGCCAGTAAGCCTTCATGTTTTGAAAGGTTCAACGTACCGGGCATTCCGCCGGGAAGAAACAACAAATACTCACCGCCAAAATCAGTCGATTCGAAAAGCGTGTCAGCAACTACACCGATTCCATGAGCCCCTGTAACTATTTTATCAGAAGTAATTGAAACTGTTATCGTTTCGATACCTGCACGGCGGAAGATATCAATAGGAGCAACAGCCTCTATCTCCTCAAAACCTTCTGCTAAAAATAAATATACTTTCATATCGACTTATGATTCAATGCGTTTTCAATCTTCAATTTTCTATCTTAATCTGAAATTATAAGTAATTGTTCCCGAAGCAGTACCGCTACCACCAGTAAATCTCGTTCCATTGGCTGCGGCAAGTGCGGCATTGCGGGTCGCCTGATCCGAAATTGTTGTAGGCGAACCAATAGTAGCTCCTACAACAACACCACTTGCATCAACTCTTATGTTCACAGTTACCTTTCCTTCCACATCATTGTCGTACTTAGGCTGCACCAAACGACCATTCAACGACCGTCCACTCAACGACCAGGAATTACCACCAGAAGAACCTGAGCCTGCCGGATTTCCCTGAGTAGTGTTGCCGGTAGTTGTTCCGCTGCCCGTTCCACCTTTACCGAACAAACCACCCATGGCATTGGCTTTGTCAATAGCTTCCTGCTCTTTGCGTTTTTTATCGGCAACAGCCCGTTCATTTTCAAGTCTTTGTTTTTCAAGCGCTTCTTTCTCTTTTTTATCTTTTTTCTTCTGTTCGGCTATCGCCAATGCATTAGGGTCGGTCGAAGTCATATATTCCTGTTTGACCGGCTTTGGCGCAGTTACAGTTTTTGGAGTTGCAGCTTCAGGTTGTGCTGCAGGAGTTTCTGTTACCCCTGCTCCATCGGTAGCATCGCCAAAACTTATCATTATACCCTCATCATCTTTCACTTCGGATGTCACAGGCAGGACAATAAACCAAAGGATAAGAAAGAGCAGGATACATGATACCACTGAACCAATTATACCATATAAATCAGCTTTATTCACAGTTTACTATTTATCAGGAGTTGTTGTTGCAATTACTAATTTTAGTTTGTGCTGATTGGCAATATCGAGCACTCTCACCACTTCTTTGTAAGCTATATTCTGATCGGCATGTAGCGCAATATAAGTAGTTGTATCCTGAGCCACCAAATCAGTGATATACGATTCGAGTAACTCCGGCGCTACCGCTACCGGTGCTTCACTTCCTTTTGCCACAAAGAAATTACCCTGATCATCAATTGACACTTTAGCAATCACCGGCTTCGATGCAGTGTTAGCCTTACTTTGCGGAAGATTAATTTTTATATCGCTTGGTGATGACATGGTAGATGAAATCACGAAAAATATCAGCAATAAAAAAATTATATCTGTCATCGATGACATTGAAAATGAAGCTTCTATCTTATTTCTTCTTTTTAAAGCCATTTGTTTGTTTTTTATCTAAATTTTTTACTCAGAGTACATAACTAAATAAAACGAGCCGAATGATTTATGTCTGAAGTGAGTTTCCGCTAAGTCATGCTCATTGAACTCCTTCTACCTTATCAGCAACTCATCCAACAATGAACCAGCAATTTATGCAGGTTCATTCAGCAAGTCAAGAAACTCCATGGTTCTCGATTCAAGAATACGTACCACCGAATCGACACGGGAAACAAGATAATTATAGGCAAAGTAAGCAAGAATACCTACAATAAGACCACCTACAGTAGTTACCATGGCCTGATACATACCCACCGACAAATCGCCCAACTGAATGGTACCACCCGATTTCTGAGCCATATTAAAAAATACGGTCACCATACCGGTCACAGTTCCAAGGAAACCGAGCATAGGCGCACCGCCCGATATAGAAGCCATAATTACCAGACCTTTTTCGAGTTTCGCAATTTCCAGATTTCCAACATTTTCAATAGCCACAAGCACATCGCTCATTGGGCGTCCCAAGCGACTAATTCCTTTTTCGACCATGCGCGAAGTTGGCGTATTGGTATCGTGGCAAAGTTTCTTGGCTGCATCAATTTTTCCATCGTAGATATAATCCTTTATTCTGTTCATAAAAGAATTATCTTCCTTCGATGCTTGTTTTAATGTAATCAAACGTTCAATAAAAAGATAAACGGCCAACGCAAACATTGCCACCAGAATATACATAATTGGTCCTCCATACTGAAACATTTGCCATAAATTCATTTCGGCTACAGGAGTTTCTATTGCTGTTGTGGCAGGAGTAGTAGCGAGCGCCGATGGAGCTTGCAGAATAAGCATTAAATTCATATTACCTTTTTTTATTTATTGTTTTAACTTTGTGATTGCTTTATTATCAAATTTTGTACCGATATTCTCGCTATTCTATCTTAACTGATCTTTGTACTGTTTTATTGTGTTTTCGAGTCCAAAATAAAGT
This sequence comes from uncultured Paludibacter sp., assembly GCA_963678465.1. GTDB lineage: Bacteria > Bacteroidota > Bacteroidia > Bacteroidales > Paludibacteraceae > Paludibacter. The sequence continues at coordinate 122,781 of OY782858.1, read as the reverse complement.
GCATCTGAAATCAGAGCATGACCTATCGACACTTCGTCCACCCAGGGAATAAGGGTGTGAAAGTATTTTAGGTTTTCGAGGCTCAGGTCATGTCCGGCATTTAAGCCGAGCCCTAACTTACGGGCAAGTTTAGCTGCTTCAACAAAAGGTGTAATAGCATTTTCTTTGTTTTCAGGATACATAGTGGCATAAGGCTCGGTATACAATTCCACACGGTCGGTTCCTGTTTTGGCTGCATATTCCATATTCAGCAAATTGGTATCCACAAAAATAGAAACACGGATTCCGACACTCTGAAAGTCGGCGACTACTTCTTTGAGAAAATCGAAATGTTTAACTACATCCCAGCCTGCATTCGAAGTGATGGCATCATGAGCATCGGGCACAAGCGTTACCTGATGAGGCTTTACAGCTTTTACCAACTTAATAAATTCGGCATTCGGATTACCCTCAATATTAAACTCTGTTTTCAGTTGGGGGCGCAAATCCCACACATCCTGATAACGGATGTGTCTTTCATCGGGTCGTGGATGTACTGTAATTCCTTCGGCCCCAAAGCGTTCGCAATCCAGAGCCACCCTACATACATCGGGTACATTTCCTCCACGCGCGTTGCGTATAGTGGCTACTTTATTTATATTTACACTTAGTTTTGTCATTTTCTATTAGTCAAGCGTTTGTAATGAATACTGTTATTATTCTACATCATTTTTTAGCAATATGAAACCAGATAAATTTGTTACTTTCGTTATCATTTTGTTCCTTTGCAATATAAATATCAAAAAATAAAATCAGCTACAAAAATAGCTTAAAATACTGAACCTTTTTTAATATTTAAGATCGAACTTTCATTTTTTTATCGATAAGTATTTACAAATACAGTTTATTAACTCAAAATATCATTTCAAAAAAATTGAAATGCTCAAAACAATGAAGATAGCAATATTCGCCAATACATACCGCCCTTTTATTTTAACTCCTTTAAGGACGCTTATCGATTTTTTTACTGATAAAGGCGTTATTCTCATGCTCGAACAGGAACTCTACAAATTCGTAGTAGAGCATAGCGATAGTTGCCCCGACACAATAGAAATAATCCACAATGATGATTTTTCGGCCGATATAGCGCTGAGTATCGGAGGTGATGGCACTTTTCTGAGCACTGCTGCTCATATAGGCAAAAAACAAATTCCGGTGTTGGGTATCAATACCGGACGTTTGGGCTTTCTGGCCGATGTACCTGTGGAAAACATATTGCCTGCTCTCGAATCGTTATTGAGCTCGAACTACGACATAGAAGAACGCTCGTTACTTTTTGTAGAAACATCGGATCATACGGAGTTCGAATATCCATATGCGCTGAACGAAGTGTCGGTACTCAAGCAGGACAGCTCGTCCATGATAAGCATTCACACCTATCTGAATGGCGAAGCCATACACACCTATCAGGCTGATGGTTTGCTTATTTCTACTCCTACAGGTTCTACGGCTTACTCAATGAGTGTGGGAGGACCACTTGTAGTGCCACAGGCACAGAATATACTGCTCTCGCCCGTTGCTTCGCACAGCCTGAATGTGCGCCCGTTGGTAGTACCCGACAATTGGGTAATTGAGTTGGACGTAAGAAGCCGTAGCCATTGTTATCAGGTGGCGCTGGATGGGCGTAGCGTGATCCTTAGCGAAGACACAAAACTACGCATTACAAAAGCCGACTTCAGCGTAAAAGTGATAAAACAACGCAATCATACATTTTTCCACACATTGAAAAGCAAACTCATGTGGGGAATGGACAAGCGCAACTAACAAATAAGTGAACACAAGACAACAGGTTTACACTTCACTTTTATAAACTAATAATCAGAAATAAATAATCAGATCATGAGGATTGTTTTTATGGGTACGCCCGATTTTGCGGTGGAAAGTCTTAAAATTTTAGTCGAAAATAATTATAATGTGGTAGGAGTCATTACAATGCCCGACAAACCAAGTGGACGTGGACATAAACTTCAGTTTTCGGCTGTAAAACAATATGCTATTGAGAATAACCTACCCATTCTTCAACCCGAAAAACTGAAAGACGAAAACTTTTTGGAAGCGCTCAAAGCACTGCGTGCCGATGTTCAGGTAGTAGTAGCTTTTCGGATGTTGCCCGAAGTGGTATGGAACATGCCCCGCCTCGGAACATTCAATCTTCATGCTTCGCTACTGCCACAGTATCGTGGCGCAGCGCCTATCAACTGGGCCATTATCAACGGAGAAAAGGAAACCGGCGCCACCACCTTTTTTCTCACCCACGAAATTGATACAGGAAAAATTATACTTCAGGAAAAAACACCCATTTCTGAAACCGACGATGCAGGCTCCATTCATGATAAATTAATGCAAATGGGCGCTAAAATGGTTCGTAAAACAATTGACTTGCTAATACTGGGCGAAACAGATGCTGTTGATCAATCTCAATTTATTCATCCCGAGTTGGAGCTCAAAGCAGCACCTAAAATTTTTAAAGAAACCTGCGAAATCGATTTTAATAGAAGCGTTGATGATAGCTACAACTTTGTACGAGGGCTGTCGCCCTACCCCACTGCTTGGGCGGAATTACAATTCCCCAATCAAACTGAAACAACCCTACTGAAAATATACGAAACAGAAAAGGAATACATTCAGCATAATGATCAACCGGGAACACTTATCACCGATGGAAAGAAATTTGCCAAAATTGCTTTACAAGATGGCTACCTTCAGTTGAAGAGCGTGCAGGCTCCGGCAAAAAAACGCATGAACATTGGAGAATTACTCCGGGGAATGAGGTGAGGATGAAGCCCGAAAGATTTAGGGATTAAGAGTTTGAAAATTTGAAAATTTGAAAATTCGGAATTGTTCCGAAAATTTCGATATTGAACAAAATATTATTTGAAGGCATCCAGTGCTACTGTTGGCTTTCCACTATTATCGAAAGCCCCTAAAGTATAGCCTTTCCAACCGCCATAGCTTTGAGGTTCCCAATAAATCACCCCAAGTCCTTTTTTATTATTTACCAACTTAACTTTAGCAATCAAATCTGACAAAAAGCTTTTACAAGCCACAGGATTATCCCAACTCATGCCGCATTCCACCACCATCACTTCTTTGTTGTACCTGCTTACCATATCGTTCATATTCGAAAGGGTTTGAGTATTGCATTTGGCCCAATCGTTTGACGGAGTAAACCAATAAGGATAAACCGAAAGTCCGATGACATCCCATTTTCCTCCATTTTCTTTCAATCCATCAAATATCCATTTGAACTTAGCGTTATCATATCCGTCGTTAATATGAACAATCACTTTAGCATTAGGAAAAACCGATTTCACAGCATCGTAACCGGCTGTGGTGAGCGCAGCATAATTGGCCATATTCGTCGATGCCTTGCCATCTTCCCAAAGCATGCCATTGCTGGTTTCGTTGCCTACCTGCACCCATTCGGGGCTTATATTATTCTCCTTTAGTTCCGTAAGCACCGAAATAGTATGGTTGGCTAACGCAGCTTTTAAATCGGCAAAACCAAGATTTTTCCAGGCCTCTGGTTTTGTTTGATGAGCCGGATCGGCCCAGGTATCGCTGTAATGAAAATCAATCATAATACGCATCCCGAGAGTTTTGGCACGTTTAGCTTTAAGTAAAACATCGGCAGCGTTGTTCCAACCTTCAGACGGATTAACCCAAACACGCAGACGGATGGTATTCATTCCTAAACTTTTAAGCAGATTCATACATTCAGTGGCTGTACCTGCCGAATTATAAAACTTCTTACCTGCGCTTTCCATTTCGGTCAACCAACTTACATCAGCTCCTTTGGCAAAAAGACTGTCGGTAGGCTCTGTTTTTATGGTATCGATTGGGTCAACAACAGGATTAGCCTCTTTGCAACTCAAGTGAGCCAGCAAATAAGTTACACAAGCCAGTATCAAAAATGCTTTATAAATAATTGACCTTTTCATTGGAGTTCGGAGTTGTGCATCAGCAGTCAAAATGGATCAAGCGTCAATGCGTTTATCATTCAATCCTGTTTATTTGTTCGAAATATCGTTTTTCTCAGAATTTTTTCAATTCATTGATCAACAGCTTATTTTCTTCAGCTGTTCCCACTGTTATTCTGAGACAATCATTGCAAAGACTTATATTGCTTCGGTTACGAACTACTACGCCTTTGCGAATAAGCTCGCGATATACCTGATCGGCATTATTGACTTTGGCAAGTACAAAATTGGCATCGGTAGGATAAACTTTCACAACATTAGATACTTTCTGAAGCTGTGATACTAATTTCGAACGTTCTTCGAGCAGTGTTTTCACCCATTCCTTCACTTTATCGACATCGTTCAACATATATAAGGCATGACGTTGTGTAAGCAGGCTTAAATTGTATGGATATTTAATTTTATTCAACACTTCAATAATTTCTTTCGATGCAAACGCCATTCCTAATCGTACAGCTGCATTGCCCCATGCTTTTGAGAATGTTTGAAGCACTACCAAATGTGGGAATTTATTGAGTTGCGCAACAAAGCTTTCATCGGAGGCAAAATCGATATAGGCTTCATCAACCACAACTATTCCCCTGAACCATTTCAACAATTTTACAATTTCGTTTCTATTCAGACTATTTGCCGTAGGATTATTGGGCGAACACAACCAAATTAGTTTTGTGTTTACATTTGTTGCATCCATTATTTTATATGCCTCTATATCGAACTCTTCGTTCAGCGTCACTTTGCGATATTCCACATTGTTAATATCGGCACACACTTTATACATCCCATAAGTAGGATCGATAGCCACCACATTATCTATGCCCGGTTCACAAAAGGCCCTGTACAAAAGATCAATGGCTTCGTCACTTCCGTTACCTAAGAAAATTTTATTTGCTTTTACATTTTTAATTTTTGAGATATGTTCTTTCACCTCGGCCTGATGTGGATCAGGATATCGATTGAATGGCGAATTAAAAGGGTTTTCGTTAGCATCAAGATAAACCGATGCTTTTCCATTAAATTCATCTCGTGCACATGAATAAGGCTTCAGGTTACGGACATTTTCTCTTACTAAATCGTTTATATTCATACTTATGGCATTGTTATATTAATTAGTGTATCCTTATTCGTTTAAAGCACAATTTAAAAAGACTTTCCGCATTTATATAATTTTCAGTAGCAGCAAAAAAACTGCAATTCAAACAAACAAATTCAACAAATTTAATCCTCAATTTGATAATTATTGCCATCTGCGATGGCTGCTTTCTCTTGTTTCAACCGGAACTTCCTCATCCAAACGCACTTTCACAGCATTACTGTGCGCCTGAAGTTCTTCATTTTCGGCCATCAGAATAATGGCATTACTCAGGTTAGTGAGCCCTTCTTTTGTGATTTGCTGAAAAGTTACCTTTCGCACGAAACTGTCGAGGTTTACTCCGCTATATGCTTTCGCGTACCCGTTAGTGGGAAGCGTGTGGTTTGTGCCCGAGGCATAATCGCCGGCACTCTCGGGCGTATAATTACCCAGAAAAACCGACCCTGCATTTACAATATTTGCTGCCACACCCATGTAATACTGAGTAGAAATAATTAAATGTTCAGGAGCATATTCGTTAGTAAGTGCCACAGCTTCGTCAAGCGTTTTCAGCAAAATTATTTTACTATTTTCGAGGGCCTTACGCGCCAGCTCTTTCCTCGGAAGTTGCTCCAGTTGAATCTCAATTTGTTCCAATACCGGTTCAATAAGCGCCTCATCAACAGTTACCAGTATAGACTGACTATCGACACCATGTTCGGCCTGCGAAAGCAAATCGGCAGCAACAAAAACAGGATTCGCCGATTTATCGGCCAACACTTCTACTTCCGAAGGGCCGGCTGGCATATCTATGGCCACATCACGCAGCGAAACCATTTGTTTTGCCGCTGTAACATATTGATTACCCGGACCAAAAATCTTGTACACTTTCGGAACCGTTTCGGTACCATAAGCCATAGCTGCTATTGCCTGCGTTCCTCCAATTTTAAAAATACGATGAATACCTGCTATTTTAGCAGCATACAAAACGGCCGGATGCACTTTGCCACTTTTATCGGGCGGCGTACAAAGCACCACCTCTTTACATTCGGCAATTTGCGCAGGAATGCCCAGCATCAATACCGTGGAAAACAAAGGTGCAGTTCCACCGGGAATATACAACCCTACTTTTTCGATGGCAATGGCTTTCTGCCAACAATATACTCCGGGCGAAGTTTGAATTTCGGGAAGTTCGTGCTGTTGTTCCGAATGAAATTTCCATATATTCCGGCGAGCCATTTCTATGGCCTGTTTGAGCTGTGCTGATATCTGCTTTTCGGCCTCAAGTATTTCCTCTTTAGTAACTTCGACCGTATCGAGTTCAACTTTATCGAATTGTAAAGTATATTTTTTTATAGCCGCGTCGCCATGCAGTCGGACATCGTCCAATACTTTTTGAACAGTATCGAATAAGCTTGTATTGTCAAAAACCGGCCGGGTCAACAACGTAGCCCAGTTTTCTTTGGGTGGATATTTAATAATTTGCATGTAACTAAGTTATAATATATTTAAGCGTACAAAGTAAATCAATTTATCAGAAACGAACAACAAATTCCAACACCAATTTATTATCATGATTGGCTAACACACTCGGAAAAGTATAGTACTCGTAATTCAAACGAATATCGTTCATAAATGGTTTCGAAAGACTAAAAGTAAGCCCTCCGGTTACCCTCGATCGTACATAATCATCAATCACGTAAGTTCCGTATACCGATTTCTGTCCTTTGTTGTTATTCGACATGTTATCATAACGAAGTACCGGAGTTATTTTTTTGATATATTTCAATTTCTCTGTTTTAAAGCTGTAAGCTCCCATCACAAAGAAACCCATAGTAGGTTTAAAAACCGAATCCTGATAAGTTTTATAGTATAATTCGCTCTCGATATGAAACCCTCCATAGTCAATCGCACCACCAATATTGTACATATTCATTCTGATATCGTAGGGATGTACAGAATTGTAATTCAAGCTAATGCTCAAAAATTTGTGTGGCGTAACAACCGCTCTCAAAGCATAACTGAGATCCTCTGTTTCTCTCCATCTTTGTTGGTCGTACAAACCGGTGCCATTATACAAACCGGCAGTAAATTCAACCGGAATGAATTTTCGGTTCGACAAAACAAGGGTTGCGCCCACATCCCGTAAACCTGTAAGTTGCTTGCCAATAAAAGAGCGGTTAGCAAAAAACAATTGATGCGGCGAACGCAAATTATCGGTACTAAAAGGAATTTTTTGCTGACCAACAGTAAATCGGAACCATTCCAATGGCTGAAAACGAAGATAGGCATCGAGCATTTTAGTTTCGCCTTCATCTGACAAATCAATTTCGGCTTTATACGAAACCAGTTTACTAAAATTACCATTTACACTAAAACGAGCATTCCGAACCTGGAAGCGCTGCTCGCTCAAGCTTGTATTGTATTCGTATTTTGCCCTGATTGTTCCTTCGATATGAGGGGTAAATAAACTATCGGACGAAAAAGCAAAAAGCTGAAAAGCTACACAAAAGAAAAAAAGCGTAAATTTAAGTTTCATCATCTTATAGGTTTCTCGAAAATTATTGTTTTTTACAGTTTAAAATAAAATCGTCCCATTTACTATAAAGTTCCTCGATACTTGTCAACACAATATCGGCACCCGCAGTATACAATACATCCACTCCTAACGGACCGGTATCAAGACCAAAAGTGTACAGACATGCAGCTTTAGCAGATTGAATACCCAGAGGTGCGTTTTCTACAACCACAGCTTCCCATGGCTTCAATCCAGATTTTTCGAGCGCCTTTAGGTAGGGCTCGGGGTGAGGTTTACCATTACTCACATCGTAAGCCGTAATCATATTTTCTTTCGTAAAAATACCGGGAAAATGGAGTTGCAAGCTGTCGATAAGCGTTGATTGTCCCGAACCTGTCACTAAAAATATCTGTAACCCTTTACTTTTTATATATTCCAGTAAATCAATTGCAAAAAGCATTGGCGTTGTTTTACTCTCAGCCTCAAAGTAATTTGTTTTCAGCTTATATATCTGTTTTTTTTCGTCAGGTGTGGCACTTCTTCCATAAGTGCGCATAAAAGCACCATCAATTGTGGAATCGCCGGTGCGACCTTCATTCATGTAAGCCTCGAAAGCAGTGAACGGAATGTTCATGTCGCGCATGGCCTGTACCCATGCCGATGCATGAAACGGCATCGAGTCGAACAAAACACCATCCATATCGAAAAATACCGCTTGAGGCGACAACGATGGATAATTGTTAGATTTTAAAAAGTGTTGTATAGAGCGTGAAAACATCAAATTTCTGTTTTTGTGCACAAAGATAATTGTTTTAATGCTTATAATCGAAAAAAAGAAATGAATTGAACTATAACTATTGACGTTTTTTTAATACACATACAAAGCGTCCCATTTTTTCAGAAAAAAAACAAACAAATTATTTCGTGTTTTTTTTAAAATAAAGTAATTTTGCATTCACAAAAAAACATCGGGATGTGGCGCAGTTGGTAGCGTGCTACGTTCGGGACGTAGAGGTCGCAGGTTCGAATCTTGTCATCCCGACATAAAAAAGAAAGCATATATTTATATTCTTCCTTTTTTTGATGCAACATTTTGAACTTTCTTTGCATCTAAGCCTAATGAATGGTATAATTTTTGTAATTTTGCACCGAAAATAACAATCCTTATGAAAACACGTATTTTTTTATTTTTTGCGATTATAATTGCTGTCTTTTCGTCCTGTAATCTCGACGGAAGTTCGAATTATACTCCCGAATTTTATTTCTCTCCTTTAACAAATCAACATGGAGACTCATTGAAAGCATATTTAACAGATGATGGCTCCTACCGACTTGATACTATTGAAGTCGGCGACACAATATCTATTTTCTTAGTTGCCACCGGATACGAAAACAATCTGAAAGCATTTTATATTAAACAGTCGGCCGACAGCGTATCGAAAATAATCCTGCCTCCGGTGACCTCAATGGATTCTATTTTCACTCCTGAATCGGACTATAAAACCGGAAAGTTTATATTGGAAGGAAAAATGCCAACACTCTATTTTTCGCTCAAATACCTGGCCGTTAAGCCCAGCAAAGAAGCAAAACTAACATTCACAATTAAATCGGATGCAGTTTTCGAGAACAATATAGGTTCCAACACCTCCATCATTAGTTTCAAAACTCCTATTGTTGCTAAAAGGCCTTAAGCCACTAGCCATATCGGTTAATTGATTCAAATAAAGATAAAAAAAACGGTTGCTTTTCGAAGCAACCGTTTTTTTATGTTCTGAAATGGAGTTTACAATCTTGCTTTTATTGCCTTTGTTTCGGCTTCGAAACCTGGTTTGTCAAGCAACGCAAACATATTTTTCTTGTAAGCCTCTACTCCGGGTTGATCGAACGGATTTACGCCCAACACATAACCACTGATACCACAAGCTTTTTCGAAGAAATAAAGCAACTCACCCAAATAGTATTCGTTCAGCTTAGGCAATTCAATTTTCAAATTCGGCACACCACCGTCGACATGCGCGATCATGGTACCAAGTTCGGCCATTTTATTTACCTCATCCACACGTTTGCCTGACAAGAAATTCAAACCATCAAGATTTGCTTCGTCGTGAGGAAAAATTTTGGTATGATTCGGTTCGTTCACCGAAATGACAGTTTCGAATATATTGCGTTCGCCCTCTTGTATCCATTGACCCATAGAATGCAAATCGGTAGTAAAATCCACAGCTGCCGGGAAAATACCTTTGTTTTCTTTCCCTTCGCTTTCGCCATAGAGCTGTTTCCACCATTCGCCAATGTAATGCAATTTTGGATGAAAGTTCACAAGAATTTCAGTGGTTTTACCAGTCTTATACAATTCGTTACGCACAGCAGCATATTGAGCAGCAGGATTCTCTTCGAACAAAACATCCTCTCCACAAAGCTTTTCCATAGTTACAGCTCCTTCCACCAACTTACGGATATCAAATCCGGCAACAGCGATAGGAAGCAAACCTACAGGAGAAAGCACTGAATAGCGACCTCCGATATTATCTTCGATTACATAGGTTTTGTAACCTTCCTGCGTTGCGAGAGTACGCAAGGCTCCTCGCGCTTTGTCTGTTACACAAACTATAAGGTTTTTAGCGGCTTCTTTGCCCTGTTGTTCTTCGAGTTGCGTTTTCAGCAAGCGAAAAGCCAAAGCAGGTTCGGTAGTTGTTCCTGATTTTGAAATTGAAATGATACCGAACTTTTTATTTTTCAAAAGCTCCTGAAGTTCGTAGAGATAATCTTCGCCGATATTTTGTCCGGCATAGACCACTGCAGGCGATGTGCGCTCAGTTTGCAACCAGTCGAAACTGTTCGATAGTGCATCGATAACCGCTTTAGCGCCAAGGTAACTACCTCCGATACCAATCACTACAACTATTTCGCAATTTTCACGAAGAATTTTTGCAGTATTTTCCACATCGGTTAAATGCGCTTCGTCAATTGAAGTTGGTAAGTTTAACCAGCCCAGAAAATCGCTACCTTTTCCCGTTCCATTGTGCAAAGCTGCATTAGCTTTGGTAACTTGTGTCTTATAATCTGCCACAGCTTGTTCGGAAACAAATCCGAACGCTTTTTCGATAGAAAGTTTAATGTGTTGCATAAGATAATTATTAGCCCCCTAAATCCCCCTTCAAGGGACTTCTGAGTTAGTTTATAATAGTTTAATATTTTAATTGATATGTTCTGTAAATATAATTTTTAATGTTTGTTTTGGTATTAGTAATACTAAAAAATACTATCTAAAAGTCCCCTGAAGGGGGATTTAGGGGGCTGCATTACTTCAGCTTTTCTGTCAGTTTTCTGATTTCGAGCGTTGGTGAACAACGGTTGTAAAGTATTTCGTATATGGCATCCACTATGGGCATGCTCACCCTGTATTTCTCGTTAATTTCATGAATACATTTGGTGGCATAATAACCTTCGGCGATCATTTCCATTTCTATCTGGGCCGTTTTTACCGAATATCCTTTCCCTATCATTGTGCCAAAAAGCCGGTTTCGGCTGAACTTTGAATAAGCCGTAACGAGTAAGTCGCCCAAATAAGCCGGTTCGTTTATATCCCGGTGAAGTGGATTAATGGCATTGCAAAAACGATTGATTTCCTGAATGGCATTCGAGATAAGTACTGCCTGAAAATTATCTCCGTATTTTAATCCATGACAAATACCGGCAGCGATAGAGTAAATATTCTTCATAACCGATGAATATTCGATACCAAGCATATCGTCACTTATGGATGTTTTGATAAAACTTGTAGAAAAACGCTGGGCGAGCATTCGGGCTTTTTCGCGCGAGCTACAGCCAATTGTAAGATATGACAGACGCTCCAAAGCTACTTCTTCGGCATGACAGGGACCAGCCAACACAGCAATATTATCTTTTGGCACATTATAAAATGCTTCAAAATAATCCGAAACAATCATATTTTCGTCAGGCACAATTCCTTTGATGGCCGAAACAATAATTTTCTTGTCCAACTTTCGTCTCAGTTTTTTCAGATGCTGTTTCAAAAACGGAGATGGAGTAGCCAGAATCAGAATATCCGAAGTGGCTACCACATGATTTATATTGCTTGTAAAATTTATGCGGTCGGTATCAAACTTCACGCCCGTGAGATAGGAAGGATTTTTGCTTAGACGGATGAATTCATCAATCTGCTCCTGCCTGCGCATGTACCAGTTAACTTCACTTGAATTGACAAGCGCAATTTTAGCGATTGCAGTTGCCCAGCTTCCTCCGCCTAAAATAGCTATTTTACTTTTTTCGTTTAACATATTAGTTGACGAGTTGACAGGGACACAAGTAAGAAAAGCTTACTTAAACTACCCCTGTATCCTTGTTTACCGGCTTACTTGTTCAATCCACGCTGCCACTTCTTCTTTCGAAGGATTTGTCAGACCGAGTTTATTTCTTTTATTAATACCGCAAATATCCTGATGGAATTTATTAGGATTCAATTCTTTCAGATCGGCCACCATTACAACACCTGCTTTCTGAACCACTTCTACCCAAGCTTCAGGTATTCCAAGTTCAATAAATTTCTCAGGGCCATCTTTTTTAGCCACTTTTTCCGGCCTCATTTGTGGAAAAAACAGTACTTCCTGAATAGACATTTGACCGGTCATTAGCATCACCAGTCGATCCATACCAATACCCATACCTGAAGTTGGAGGCATACCATATTCAAGCGAGCGTACAAAGTCCATATCAATAAACATGGCCTCATCGTCGCCCTTTTCGCTTAGTTTTAATTGTTCCTGGAATCGTCCCAGCTGATCAATCGGGTCGTTCAGTTCAGAATAGGCATTGGCTAGTTCCTTGCCATTCACCATCAACTCGAAACGTTCGGTCAGTTCTGGATTGTCGCGGTGACGCTTACAAAGCGGACTCATTTCACGTGGATAATCAGTAATAAAGGTTGGTTGGATATAACTTCCCTCACATTTTTCGCCAAAGATTTCGTCAATCATTTTGCCTTTACCCATGGTATCATCGGCTTCGACGTGCAAAGTTTTACAAACTTCGCGTAATTGCACTTCGTCCATTCCATTGATATCGATGCCGGTGTGTTCCTTGATGGCATCAATCATTGTTATGCGTTTGAAAGGTGTTTTAAAACTGATAATATTATTCCCCACTTTAATTTCGTCGGTTCCGTTGACATCGCGGCAGATTTTTTCAATCATATTTTCGGTGAAAGTCATCATCCAGTTGTAGTCTTTATAAGCTACATATATTTCCATCACCGTGAATTCAGGGTTGTGTGTGCGGTCCATACCTTCGTTACGGAAATTTTTGGAGAATTCGTATACGCCTTCGAATCCGCCCACGATAAGACGTTTCAGGTACAACTCGTTGGCAATACGCATATACAGTGGAATGTCCAAAGCATTGTGGTGCGTAGTAAACGGACGGGCCGAGGCGCCACCTGGGATAGGTTGTAAAACAGGTGTTTCCACTTCGATATATCCTTCGGCTTCGAAGTAGTTGCGCATGGATTGGTACACTTTGGTGCGTTTCAGGAAAATATCTTTCACGCCTTCGTTCACCACCAAATCCACATAGCGCTGACGATAACGTTGTTCGGGATCTTCGAACGCATCATAGGCCACTCCATCTTTGTATTTTACGATAGGAAGCGGACGAATTGATTTGCTCAACACAGTCAGTTCCTGTGTATGAACGCTGATTTCGCCGGTTTGAGTACGAAATACGAACCCTTTGATGCCAATAAAATCACCAATATCCAACAGCTTTTTGAAAACTGTATTGTACATTTCGGGTTGAGCTTCGGTATTGATGTCGTCCCTGCTTACGTACACCTGAATACGACCTTTCGAATCCTGCAATTCAACAAAAGAAGCTTTGCCCATGATACGACGGCTCATAATACGACCGGCAATGCATATGGGTTTTCCGCTTTCTTCGTCTTTAAATTCAGATTTTATGTCAATTGAGAATGCGTCGGTTGGATACAATGCGGCAGGATAAGGATCGATGCCGAGGTTACGTAATTCGGTCAGACTCTGTCGTCTGAACTGTTCTTGTTCACTAAGTTCTGTACTCATATCTAATTTATATACAAATTCGTGCAAAAATACAAAAAAAGAACGAAATTATTAAACGATTTCTTAACTTCGGTCTGATATTTAGATTAAATAACCTATCGGCAATAAATAAAACACAGCAGGGAAGCGCAACGAAAAACTGCGCTGGCCTGCCGGCGAAATTAACTGCAACTCAACAATTCGGTAATTTAAATCTTTATTCGTCCCATATATTTTCGTAGCTATAATATCCGCCCGGTAATACGGCATACCTGGCAGTGGCGATCCTCATTTTCCGGTCGAGTTTTCCAATTGCCAACCTATCTTCATCGTCCAATCGGACATTGAAGGCGCCGATGTTTTCGATAATCCTTTCTTTGTTGGCCGATTTGGGAATGACGGCATAAGCACGTTGCAGACCCCAGGCCAGGATAAGCTGCGCCGTGCTGCAATTGTGTTTTTTTGCCATTTCGACAATGCTTTTATCTTGTTGTATGCCTTCATCGTTTTTCATAAGCGACTTACTGCCAAGAGGCGAATAAGCTGTAACCAGTATATTGTTTGCATTGCAAAAATCTATCAAATCGTTTTGCTGAAAATATGGATGAATCTCCACCTGATTGACTTCCGGCTTTGTTTTGCTTTTTTCGAACAACTGCTGAAGTTTCGGAATACTAAAGTTAGAAACACCAACATGTCGCACCAGGCCAGCCTCTTTTTGCGCTACCATAGCTTCCCAGGTGACTTCGAGGGGCATTTCGTCGAGCGGCACCAGGTCCGAAACCGATTTCACCTGCTCGTGGCCACCTTTAAAAGCAATGGGCCAATGCATTAAATACAAATCGAGATACTCCAGCCTCAGATCTGTAAGCGTTTTATCTATCGCCATTGCCACTCGTTTCGGTGCATGATCGCTGTTCCACAACTTGGAAGTAATGAACATCTCCTCCCTCGTCACCAAACCCGACGAAAAGGCAAACGCCAGCGCCCGCCCAATTTCTTTTTCGTTTCCATAAATATAAGCACAGTCGATATGGCGGTAACCTGCTTTTATAGCTTCAATCACTGCATCGTACACTTCGTTCGATTTCGAAAGCCAGGTGCCGAGCCCTATGAGCGGCAACTTATCTTTGTTTTCAAATTTCAATTCTTTCATTTTTATTTATTTAAATAGTAACCATAAAATTCAGAGGAAATACGCAATATCCCCATCTCGCATCCCGGACACTGCCTGTTGCTGATTGAAATTCGCCCCAACCCACCATCAGCAAATGCCTGCTTCTTAAACAAAAATAAAATGAAAAAGTTAGCCGGCAAAATTCATATTGTTTTTCATTGCCACCACCACCAATAGAGTCCGTTGGTGGTGATATGGATTCCGTTGGTGGTGATATGGGATCGATATGTGGTGATATAGACTCCATAGGTGGTGCTATAGACTCCATTGGTGGT
Source organism: uncultured Paludibacter sp. (assembly GCA_963678465.1). Taxonomy (GTDB): domain Bacteria; phylum Bacteroidota; class Bacteroidia; order Bacteroidales; family Paludibacteraceae; genus Paludibacter. The sequence continues at coordinate 107,649 of OY782858.1, read as the reverse complement.
GATATGGACTCCATTGGTGGTGATATGGACTCCATTGGTGGTGATATGGGATCTGTTGGTGGTGCTATGAACTTCATAGGTGGTGATTTCATCTTGTACGCCGGGGAATTTGCACATCCCACTCAAATTATTTACTTTTGTTTTGAAAATACACAACAAAACAGAAATGGCAACATTCAAACGCATTTTATTAAAACTCAGTGGCGAATCGCTGATGGGCGAAAAACAATACGGCATCGACGAGACTCGATTGGGAGAGTATGCACAACAGATAGCAGAAATTGCTTCTATGGGCGTTCAGGTAGGCATTGTCATTGGCGGAGGCAATATCTTCCGCGGACTCAGTGGCACTTCCAAAGGCTTCGACCGCGTGCAGGGCGACCAAATGGGAATGCTGGCCACTGTTATCAATAGCCTGGCGCTGAACTCGGCACTACAGGCAGCAGGCGTAAAATCGAGGGTGCTCACTGCCATTCGCATGGAGCCAATCGGCGAATTTTATTCCAAACAAAAAGCCGTTCAGGCGCTCGAAAACGGCGAAGTAGTGATTCTTTCGGCCGGTACAGGGAATCCGTTTTTCACTACCGACACAGGTTCATCGCTTCGGGCCATCGAAATTGAAGCCGACGTTATGCTCAAAGGAACCCGCGTGGATGGCGTTTACACTGCCGACCCCGAAAAAGACCCTACGGCCACTAAATTTACCGAAATCACTTACGACGAAATATACAACCGCAACCTTAAAGTAATGGACCTTACCGCTACGACGATGTGTAAGGAAAATAACATGCCTATCTATGTTTTCGACATGGACACGCCGGGCAACCTGAAAAAGGTGATGAACGGCGAAAAAATTGGCACACTTGTAAGCAACTAACAATTACATTTCGGAAATAGAAAAAGTAAATAATAAAATACTTAAAACTTTTTTGAGATAATAAAACTATATAATTAAACTATTATGCAAGAAGTAAAACCCATACTTACAAATGCAGAAGATAGCATGGAAGCTACTCTTTTGTTTTTAGATGAATCGTTGGCGCATATCCGCGCAGGAAAAGCCAATACACGCATTCTGGACGGTGTAAAAGTAGAGTATTACGGCTCACATGTACCGCTTACCAATGTGGCCACCGTCACCACTCCCGATGCAAAAACAATCACCATTCAACCCTGGGAAAAAGGTCTGATTGGAGTGATTGAAAAAGCAATTCTGAACTCGGATGTTGGTATCACGCCTATGAACAACGGCGAAGTGATCCGCCTTGGCATACCTCCACTCACCGAAGAACGCCGTCGGCAGCTGGCCAAACAATCGAAACACGAAGGCGAGGAAGCCAAAATATCCATCCGCAACGCACGTCGCGAAGCCATAGAGCAACTTAAAAAGCTGGAGAAAAACGGTCTGCCCGAGGATATGGAAAAAGATGCAGAAGCAAATGTTCAGAAAATTCATGATAAATATATCAAAAAAGTTGATGACATGTTGCTGGCCAAAGAAAAAGAAATAATGACAGTTTAACGCTCAGTTGTTGTATTGTACGGCCAGGCTCAAAACTCACATCGAACAATCAGTCATCCCTCACTCAGAGAGATGACTGATTATTTCTGTTTCAATATACAATTGAACAGCTTATTGCTTTTTTTAGTCGCAGCATTCATTTCCGTGAGTCCATCGTATGCGCATCAAACCGATTCAGTGGTTTCCCGCAGTAGCTTATTTATCATCCCTCATGCCGGCTACCAACAAGAAACAAGTTGGTCGGGTGGAATTGCCGGTGGATACTATTTTAAAAGCAAAAGCATGAACCGCATCAGCTCTGTTTCAGGAAGCGCTGAATACACATTGCTGGACCAGTTTTTATTTAATATTACACCCAAAATATATTTAGCCGACAATAAGTGGTACCTGTATTCCAATATTAATTTCCGAAATTACCCCGATTTTTATTACGGCATTGGAAACAAACCAACCAACCTAAAGCAAACCTTTACATCTGATATTTTCAGCTTCACGCTTCAGCCGCAATATTCGCTTACCGAACACATTTACGTAGGAGCAATGATTGGCTTCCGTACCGAGAACATAAAAACCGATGCAACATTTGAAACCATTCGGTCTCGCGTTTTCGATGAATATGGCAGTGAAGGTTGGAAACCGTTTAAACAACTGAATTTCGGTTTTCTTGCATCTTTCGATAGCCGCGACAATCAATTTTACCCGCAAAAGGGTATCTTTGCAAAGTCAACCGTCAGCACATCGAAAGCAGCATGGGGAAGTACCTATTCAGTTACCGACATCACTTTTGATCTTCGGCAATATATTCCGGTTTTCAACAATCAGCTATTGGTCTGGCAAGCCTGTTTTTCGGGTGCTTTCAGCAAAAATGAAATACCGTTTCAGCTGCTGCCCACCATTGGTGGACGTGATATGCTGAGGGGATTCAGACAGGGAATGTATCGCGACAATGTACTGATGCTATTGCAGACCGAATATCGTATACCTGTATACAAGAGATTAAAAGCAGCCGTTTTCTGCTCTGCAGGCGATGTAATGAATAGTGGCAATTATCAGATCGACAAACTGAAAGTGGCTTATGGAGCGGGATTGAGGTATCGGCTGAACGACGCCAGGGTACATTTGCGTTTTGATGTAGCCAAAAATAATTACGGAGAAAAACTTCAGTTTTACATCACAGCCACTGAGGCATTTTAATATATTGTACAAAATACAAAAGAGAAAAACAGCAAACAAACAGCAAATGAATAAATGATAGGACTTGTAGTAAGAAACACAGGAAGCTGGTATCAGGTAAAAGCCGATAATGGCGACCTGACCGAATGTAAAATGAAGGGAAATCTGCGTTTGAACAAGATACGCAGCACCAACCCGATTGCCGTGGGCGATCTCGTTGATTTCGAGACAAACACCGACGGCACAGGAATGATATCGGCCATCCACAACCGAAAAAACTACATTGTCCGCCGCTCCTCGAACTTATCCAAGCAGTCGCACATCCTGGCCGCCAACCTTGATTTGGTAGCGCTAATAGCCACCATTAATTATCCCGAAACTTCAACAATTTTCATCGATCGCTTCCTGGCATCCGCCGAGGCTTATCGGGTTCCGGCTTGCCTTATATTCAATAAAACAGACCTTTATTCAGCTGAAGAAATTAAACAACTCGATGCCCTTGAATCTCTCTACAACAGTTTGGGTTATCCTGTTTTTAAAATATCAGTAAAAAAGGCATTCAACCTGGAAAAACTTACTGATTTTTTCAAAGACAAAATTACTTTAATTTCGGGCAATTCTGGCGTAGGTAAATCAACGCTTATCAACACCATAGCGCCACATTCGCTGGCTAAAACAGGTGAAATTTCGAGCTATCACAACAAAGGGATGCACACCACTACTTTTTCCGAAATGTTCGAACTCGGTGAAGGAGGTGCTGTGATCGACACGCCCGGCATCAAGGGCTTTGGTACCATCGATATGGAAAAGGAAGAAATCGGACATTTCTTCAAAGAAATATTTGAAATCTCGCAACACTGCCGATTCTCAAACTGCACACATGTTCACGAACCGGGATGCGCTGTTTTGCAAGCAGTTGAAAACGAAACAATAAATAGTTCGCGCTACCATAGCTACATAAGCATGCTGAACGATTGCGACAACGGAAAATATCGTTAAAATGAATATTTTCTCAAATAAACTTTCAATTTGTTTATTTTATTGCAGAAAATAAAAAAATAATTAATACATTTGCAAGTCAAACACAACGGATAGACACATAACTACTCAAATCAGAATAAAACAAAATACCATGGGACACCATCAAATCGACCGTTTAGACAAGAAAATCTTACAACTCATTTCTCAGGATGCGCGTATTCCTTTTTTGGAAGTTGCACGGGAATGTAATGTTTCCGGAGCGGCTATTCATCAAAGAATTCAGAAACTCAAAAACACCGGAATCATAAAAGGATCAGAGTTTGTAATCGACACTTACAAAGTTGGATTCCAGACATGCGCATACATTGGAATCACTTTGAGCGATGTTAAACTATTTCCTTCTGTAGTAGAAGAACTAAAGAAAATTCCTGAAATTGTAGAATGTCATTATGCAACAGGAAAATTTTCGATGTTCGTGAAAATTTACGCCAAAGACAACCGTCATTTACTTCAGATAATACTTGACAAAATGACTCCGATCAAAGGCATCGCTCATACCGAAACATTCCAAATTTCGTTGGACGAATTGTTCCGTCGTCAATTGTCTGTTTTCGAAATTGATGCTTCTAACGAGTTTATCGAAGAAGAAATGGATTAACGACATCAATTTGAATCGATAAAAAAAGCCCCGTTCTGAATGTGAACGGGGCTTTTTTAATAGTATTTTGGTTCTGTTTTACGCATGCAATTCATCGTTGGTTCATTAACGAAACGGTATGGCACGCCACTACTCCGGCAGTTTCAGTTCTCAACCGGCTTTCGCCTAACGAAACAGGAATATAGCCGTTTTTAATTGCTTTATCCACTTCATCTTTGCTGAAATCGCCTTCGGGACCAATCAGCATCAACACGTCCGATGCAGGAATGATCTCATTTTTCAGCTGTATCTTTTCCGAGTCGTAACAGTGGGCAATAAATTTATGTGTCGCCTGATGATTTTTTATCAACTCGTCGAACGTGCACTGAGGATTCAGTTTTGGAAAATACGCTTTTACCGATTGTTTGGCTGCCGACACTAAGATTTTTTCCAAACGTTCGGCCTTCACTATTTTACGTTCGGAAAACCGACAGATAATTGGGGTTATTTCGTCAATTCCTATCTCAGTGGCCTTCTCAATAAACCACTCCAGTCGATCCATATTCTTGGTTGGGGCAATGGCAACATGAAGTTTATAATCGCGTTTCCCAAATTCAAATTGCGATTCAATTAGCTCGAAAGCGCAACGTTTAGGATGTGGCAAAGTGATTTTTGCAATGTAATATCCTCCTACTCCATCCACTACAACCAGTTTATCGCCAGCCTGTAAACGCAACACCTTTACAGCATGAAGCGATTCTTCTTCCGGAAGAACATGTTCAGTAGCCAGATTTGGGACGTAGAATAAAGTCATTGAGATATTTACTCTTTAAAATTTACAATTTACAATTTCGGAACTTATTCTGAAATTGTAAATTGTAAATAGTATAATTTTCAATTAATAGATTTCTCCTTTGGCTGCCAGCAGCGTATTTTTCAGCAACGAAACAATCGTCATAGGACCTACGCCACCCGGAACCGGCGTGATGTACGAACATTTAGGTGCGACCTCATCAAACTTCACATCACCACTCAGTCGGAAGCCACTTTTTGTTTTCGTTGATGGCACACGGGTGGTACCCACATCGATAATCGCAGCACCTTCTTTTACCATATCAGCAGTAAGAAACTCCGGCATTCCCAGCGCTGCGATAATAATATCGGCCTGCAAACACATTTCTTTCAAGTTTTTAGTACGGCTATGACAAACAGTTACTGTGGCATCGCCCGGATAAGCTTTTTGCATCATCAGCGAAGCGATTGGCTTTCCTACAATATTACTTCGTCCGATGACCACACAATTTTTTCCTGCAGTAGGAATTTCGTAACGCTTTAGCAGTTCGATAATTCCTGATGGAGTAGCCGAAACATAACAGGGTAAACCAATCGACATTCGACCCACATTTACAGGATGAAAACCATCCACATCTTTGCGATAATCGATGGCTTCAATTACTTTTTGTTCCGAAATATGTTTTGGCAGAGGTAACTGAACAATAAAACCGTCTAAGCCTGTATCTTTGTTCAGTTCGTCAATCTTTGCCAACAATTCTGCCTCGGTAACATCATCCTCAAAAGTAATTTTAGTCGATTTAAAACCAACCTGCTCACACGATTTCACTTTGTGAGCTACATAAGTTTCGCTGCCACCATCGTGACCAACAATAATCACCGCCAAATGCGGAGCACGTCGTCCCGAAGCAACTATCGCCTTTACCTCTTCAGCAATCTCCAGTTTTACCTGTTCCGAAATGGCCTTACCATCAATGAGTTTATACATTTTATTTCGTGTTTATCCCCCTTTGGTCAATGACCGTTGGTTCGTGTTGTACTATTAAGCTCGTTTTTACAGAAATTGTAATTTGTAAATAGAAAAATTGTAAATGGTTTTATCTTCTTTTTCCTATTTTCAGCTTGCCCTGTTGCATGGTGGCCATGCGCATCATTTTACTTGTCTGCTCAAACTGCTTTAGCAGCCTGTTCACTTCAACAATGGTAGTACCGCTTCCTTTGGCAATGCGGTTTTTCCGACTGCCATTCAGCAACGAAGGATTTGCTCTTTCAGTCGGAGTCATGGAGTGAATAATGGCTTCGATACCCTTAAACGCATTGTCATCTATTTCAACATCTTTCAGCGCCTTGCCCATCCCGGGAATCATAGCCGCCAAATCCTTGATATTACCCATTTTTTTGATCTGGGCTATCTGCGAAAGAAAATCATCGAAATCGAACTGATTTTTAGCTATTTTCTTTTGCAAACGACGGGCTTCATCCTCATCATACTGCTCCTGAGCACGTTCCACCAACGACACAATATCACCCATACCGAGAATACGGTCGGCCATACGTTCAGGATAGAATACATCGAGCGCATCCATTTTTTCACCTGTACCTACAAATTTAATAGGCTTGGTTACCACCGATCGGATAGAAAGTGCAGCACCACCTCGTGTATCACCGTCGAGTTTCGTTAAAATGACACCATCAAAATCAAGTCTGTCATTAAATTCTTTTGCTGTATTTACAGCATCCTGCCCAGTCATGGCATCCACCACAAAAAGGATTTCCTGAGGTTGAATGGCCTTCTTGATAGCCGCAATCTCGTTCATCATCATCTCATCAACCGCCAAACGTCCGGCAGTATCGACAATTACAACATCGTTTCCATGCAGCTTTGCATGTTTAATCGCTGCTTCGGCAATAGCAACAGGATTTTTACTTTCCAAATCAGAATAAACAGGTATGCCTATTTGCTCGCCAAGTACTTTTAATTGTTCGATAGCAGCAGGACGATACACGTCACAAGCCACTAACAAAGGATTTTTTGCTCGCTTAGTTTTTAATAAATTAGCCAGTTTACCTGAAAAAGTAGTTTTCCCCGATCCCTGCAAACCCGACATTAAAATAACAGAAGGATTCCCTTTCAGGTTGACATCCACACTCTGCCCGCCCATTAACATGGCCAGTTCATCATGCACAATTTTCACCAACAGTTGTTGCGGTTTCAGCGAAGTCAACACATCCTGCCCAATGGCTTTATCTTTTACCGTATCGGTAAATGTTTTGGCTATTTTATAGTTAACGTCGGCATCAAGCAAAGCTTTACGCACATCTTTCAGCGTTTCCGCCACATTAATTTCGGTAATTTTGCCTTCCCCTTTCAGGATTTTAAACGACCGTTCCAGCCTTTCACTAAGAGATTCAAACATATGTTTTTAAGTATTTTAAATACCCCTGACCGCAAAAAGGTATTCGTTAGTTTTTTTAATTTTACTGAAGCCCGGACAACGCGCAAGCTCATTTTTTTTCGAAAGCACAAAGGTACAAAAAAACAGGCTATCTTCAAATAGAAAACCGGCATAAGCGCTTAAACTGTTTTCGATTGCAACTCCAAAAATAATTTGAGTCAAACAATCCAGCTTTTCAAACGTTCGATAGGGTAATAAATCAAAATTTCTTTATTACAAAATGAATTTAACAGAAAAACTAAATCGTCGCTATGCCAGTAAAATGATGAATGGCACTTCTATCGATGCACAAAAAGCAGAAAATATTCTTGAAGCCATCCGTTTGGCTCCCACATCCTTAGGATTACAACCTTTCACGGTATTTGTCATCAAAAGCCAGGAAATGAAAGAAAAGATATTTAACTTTGCTGCTACAGGTCAACCACAAATTCCGACCTGCTCACATTTACTTGTTTTTGCAGCCAACACATCCATAAACCCAGAAATGCTCGACGAGTATTTCGAATTATTTAAAAGCGCCCGAACCTTGCCCAAAGAAAAATCAGATGGTTTCCGAAAAATGCTGAATTACTTACTTATGCGCAGCGATGCAGACAATTTTAACTGGGCAGCACGACAGGCTTATATTGCTCTCGGCTTTGGGTTAGTAGCCGCTGCTGCCGAAAATGTGGACTCGGTACCTATCGAAGGCTTTAATTCTACCGCCCTCGACAACCTGCTTGAATTGGAAGATAAAAATCTGAGTACCGTTTGTTTATTGGCGCTCGGCAACCGCGATGAGGAAAAAGATTACAATGCAAAACTCCCGAAAGTGCGAAAAAGCAAAGAAAAACTTTTCGTTGAAATATAAAAACACACCTACTTTTATAAGGCATACAGCCTGCAAAGAAAGCCTCGATTACAATTTATATTACTCACAAACAATCAGTTAATCCACCGATAGCAAATGTCTATAGCAATATAGACATTTGCTATCGAAAATATTTGTAAAAACATAGTTTAAATAAATAATCATTCACTTATCTTTGTATCATGAGAGTAAGAGACGAAGATAAAATACCACGCATCTACAAGGCAGCCATCAAGGTAATCAACCGTGACGGCTTTGAGGGAAGTGCTATTTCGAAAATAGCGTCGGAAGCCGGCGTTTCTCCGGCAACCATCTATCTTTATTTCGAAAACAAGGAAGACATGATCAAGAAACTCTTCATTCATGTCAAGGAACGAATGGGACATTCTTACTTTGCCGAAGGCATGGAAATGACAGTTGCAAAAGGCACTTTCAGAAGCATATATTTAAATCATTATCAATATATTATTGACAATTTAGAAGAATATGTTTTTTTAGAAAACTATAGCAACTCACCATTATTTGAACATATGGAAAAAACATACAGAATGGATTTTTGCCCTGTGTTCGAGTCATTATTTATACGGAGCAAAAACGAGAAATTACTCCGACCCATCGAAAATGACATTATTTACAGTCTATTATTTTCACCCTTAAGTTATCTTGTCAAAAAATCGAAAGCCGACAAAACGAGCTTAAGCACCAAAGATTTGGTCAACATCTTCGAAGCTTCATGGAGAGCAATTAGCATTTAATCAAAAAAAAAACACAAACATAAATGAACGATTGTTCAGTTATGACGTTATACAACAAATTCAATAAACAAAACAAATAAATTATGAGCTTAATAGAACAACTCAACTGGCGTTACGCCACCAAAAGAATGAACAAAGCCAAAGTGCCGGTGGAAAAAGTAGACAAAATAAAAGAAGCTATTCGCCTAACACCAACCTCTTTCGGATTACAAAGTTTCAAAGTTTTTGAAATAGAAGATGCAGCACTTCGTCAGAGAATTTACAACGAAGCTTGCCAGCAACCTCAAATACTTGAAGGGTCGAATATACTTGTTTTCGCAGCGTACAAAAAAATCACAGCCAAACTTGTAGACGAATACATACAAAACATCGCAAAAACAAGAAACATACCGGTAGAGGCATTGGCCGATTTCAGAGCTGCTTTTGATGGAGCAGTTGCCGGAAGCGAAGAACAGAATTTCTTGTGGAACGCCAAACAAACTTATATAGCCTTAGGTACCGGACTGATAGCTGCTGCAGAAGAACAAGTGGATGCTACCCCAATGGAAGGATTTAATCCTGCAGCTTTAGACAAAATACTTGATCTAAGCCAACAAAATCTGGGCTCTGTGAGCATACTCGTACTTGGCTATCGCGACACTGTAGAAGATAAATATGCCGCTGCAGCTAAAGTTCGTAAAAGCACTGGAGATTTGTACGTAAAACTATAACCAAAACCGGTTCAATTGAATAAAATATTGAAATTGACCGACATATAGAAAACGCCCTAAAAGTTTTGTTGAACTTCCAAGGCGTTTTCTATATTAAAGCATTTGCTTTAGTAATCAATCCATGATTTTTATATCAATTCGGCTTGTTTCAGTATAAATTCCATTTCAGTCTGCACCTTTTCGGCCTCACGACGAGCAGCCAAAGCAAAATCAGACTCAGAGGAAGCATACATAATCTGACGCGACGAGTTAACGAGCAACCCACAAGTGCCGTTTAATCCATATCTGGCTACCTCTTCAAGACTTCCACCCTGCGCACCAACACCCGGGACAAGCAAAAAATGCGCGGGAACAATAGCGCGGATATCCGTGAGCATTTCAGCCTTGGTGGCACCTACTACATACATCATATTTTCGTCGGTTCCCCAGTCAAGCGATGTTTTCAGGACTTTCTCGAAAAGACGTTCACCTGTTTCTGTATTTTTTTCAAACTGAAAATCGTAAGCGCCTTTATTCGATGTGAGTGCCAATAAAGTAACCCATTTACCATCGTATCCAAGAAAAGGAGTCACCGAATCTTCGCCCATGTAAGGAGCCACCGTCACCGAATCGAAATTCATATTTCCCAGAAAAGTACGGGCATACATAGCCGAAGTATTGCCAATATCACCGCGCTTCGCATCGGCTATTATAAACTGATCGGGATAATGAGTTCGGATGTAATCCACAGTCCGATCCAACACATCCCAACCGGCCAACCCGAGACTTTCGTAAAAAGCAAGATTCGGCTTATAAGCCACACAAAGATCGGCAGTTGCATCGATGATTGCCTTATTAAACTCAAACACCGGATCGTTTGATGCATCAAACATAAATTCCGGTATTTTATTTATATCGGTATCCAACCCCACGCAGAGGAAAGATTTTTTTCGCTGAATATTTTCAAATAATTCTTGTTTGGTCATTTTTGCTGTCTATATTTACGATATGAGTCATTGTTTAAATATTCAATTGTATAGAAATGCAATTCCTTAAGTCTCTTAAAGTTCACTTTCTTTCAATCTCTCAGCATTTTCCGCAACGATCAAATTATCAATAACACTCTGAATATCACCATTCATAAAAGCAGAAAGATTGTAGATCGTAAAATTTATACGATGATCGGTAATGCGTCCCTGAGGATAATTATAAGTACGTATCTTTGCCGAGCGATCGCCGGTAGAAACCATAGTCTTACGTCTCGAGCCTATCTCGTCGAGGTATTTTTGATGCTCGATGGCATAAATACGCGAACGTAATTCAATCATTGCCTTAGCCTTGTTTTTATGTTGCGATTTTTCGTCCTGGCACTGAACAGTGATTCCGGTAGGAATATGCACAAGACGAATGGCCGAATAAGTTGTATTCACCGACTGCCCACCGGCACCCGACGAACAAAAGGTATCGACCCGCACATCCGACTCTTTAAGTTCGATATCAAACTCTTCTGCTTCGGGAAGCACAGCAACCGTAGCTGCCGAGGTATGAACCCTACCCTGTGTTTCGGTTTGAGGTACACGTTGAACACGGTGAACTCCCGATTCGTATTTAAGCGTCCCATACACATTTTCGCCCGAAACGGTAAAAATTATCTCTTTGTAACCACCAGAAGTTCCTTCACTTATATTCGTAATTTCAAGCTTCCAGCGTTTTGTTTCGCAATACTTTACATACATTTTAAACAAATCGCCTGCAAAAATTGCAGCTTCGTCACCGCCTGTACCTCCACGTATTTCGACAATTGCATTTTTATTGTCTTCAGAATCGACAGGAATTAACAATAGCTTTATTTTTTCCTCCATCTCCGGAATCTTTGGTTCAATTTCGTCGATTTCGGACTTTGCCATTTCACGCATTTCGGCATCCGACTCCGAATCGAGCAATTCTTTTGCTTCGGCCAAATGAGCTAACGCAAGTTCATACTCATTTTTGGCCGACAGAATTCTTTCCAGGTCGTGGTATTCCTTGTTCAATTTTACAAAACGCTTCTGATCAGAAATAACGCCCGGATCGGTTATTAAAGTCGAAATTTCTTCAAATTTATGTTGTAAGCCTTCTAATTTTTCTAAAAGTGTTTTTTCTGCCATTTTACTAATGTAACCAAATCCGTTTGTTATTCTTTATGCTATATTTTAATTATAAAAAAATCTTTATTTATCCAATCTCCTGGCTCTTACCTCTGCCTCTGCCTTTATATTGTGCAACAACTGTTGAAAACGCCATTCCATTATACTCCGATAAGTTGATTTTGTGATAAACAAATCGAAAAACCAACCAAATTTTACACGTGTTTCTAGAGTTATCTGACAGTTAGCACCTGCGTAATGAGGCAGCATCCTGAAAACGCCTGTAGTCGACTTCAAGAATGCATCCGAATACAATACATTTATATCAACACCCACTGTTCCATTGCTAAATGTTTTCTTCGTCATCCTACTATTCACATGTATCTCAGGGAAGTTAATAACTCCGGGGATTTCGACCGCTCCAACAGCTTTGATAAGATCTGATTTTTTATCGTATTGAGTTGATTTGAAATTAAATACTATAAATTCGTCGGATTCTCTTCTTAATTTCAGATTTTTCAAACCCCAACCAAACAAAGCCTCCAAATCATATTTTGTTTGAAACACAAAATCATCAATCACATCATTCACAATTGCTGAAGGCGCATTCACAGAAACATGTGTATAAGTGATAAATTCACCACCCTTGTGCGAAGTCGAAACCGAATCAACAGAGCTCGCTCTACTAACTACAATTGTAAACACACACAAAAAAACGATTACACTTATTCTTTTCATTTTGCGACAATCGGCCTAATAGCACTTAAACACAAACAAACCATAAAGTTGATTTATCGACCGCAAAATTACCATTAATTTGGCGCACTAAAAAATGCTATTAAAATTTTGATAGTGTCAAACAAAAAAAAATATAATATCTTATTATAAAACAAGATATTATATTTTCTTTAATTCAACTACTAATTACCAGTTTTATCCAGCCATAGCATTCAAATAATGATTATTTTGACATCAACCAGTCTATTGCCTCGTTTTCAGTTTTAAAAATTCTCGTCCTTATTCCCTGATTAAAACAAACCGTCTGTATAAAATCATACAGTTTATCTTGTTCATCATTTACTTTGTATGCAGTATTTATAAAACGGAACTTTTCATTTATATCGCCATACTGATGTTCGAACCAGAAATACACACTTCCCATCGAAATTGAGTTATGTGTTTCCATCAAATCAAAGTAAAGTTTACAATCCAACTCTAAGGCTTTTGTTCTGAAAAACAAACCCATCTCAGCTCCCTCACTCTCGATAATATTTCCTTTGACTTTGACATAAATAATTTTTTTATTCATGTCGACTGAATAATTATATTGCAACTGTCTAACTGTATTAATAGAACTATACACCATATCCTAACTTTACTTTCCTCACTGTTATTTAAAACAAAAAAAATCGTTGTAATAAATAATTTAATACACAATATATTTTATTGCGTAAAAGTAATACTATTTTTTGTATACTCCAAATAAAAACGGAAAAATAAGCAAGACAAAACACAGCAATAAATACCTAATAATAAAATAATTAAATAAATTCAATGAAAATAATTTAAAACACACTCTCTCCATCTACTGATAAAAAACACGAATTAGCGTCGATTTAACACTTATTTAATGCTGAAAGATGTAATAATTCTTACATGGAGATTTGTAGCACATATTATCAATATTCCACTTTTTTCGGTGAAAAGATGAACACCTGATAAAAAAAAGAAACAATAAATAACAAACGAGCATCTTGTACAATTGCCAATTCGACACAATATAGTTACATTTGTGTTTTATTCAAAAAAAAATTATGCAACCCTTAGCCGAACGACTCCGTCCCCAAGAACTCGACAATTATATCGGGCAAAAACATTTAGTTGGCGAAAAAGCCATCTTACGTCAAATGATTGAATCGGGACATATTGCATCGTTCATTCTTTGGGGACCTCCGGGAGTAGGCAAAACCACATTAGCCAAAATAATAGCCAATAAACTGGATCGACCTTTCTATACGCTAAGTGCTGTAACATCAGGAGTAAAGGATGTACGCGAAGTAATCGAAAAGGCAAAACAAAGCAGATTTTTTTCGCAAGGAGGAAACCCGATCTTATTTATTGACGAGATTCATCGTTTCAGCAAATCGCAACAGGATTCATTGCTGGGCGCGGTGGAGAATGGCACTGTAACATTGATTGGCGCGACCACCGAGAATCCTTCGTTCGAGGTTATTACTCCATTGTTGTCGCGCTGTCAGGTGTATGTACTCAAATCGTTGCAGGATGAAGATTTGCTCGAATTGGCCAACAGAGCCATCAAAACGGATGCAGAATTAAAAAAACGCGAAATAATTTTCGACGAAACAGAGTCGCTATTGCGCTATTCGGGAGGCGATGCCCGCAAATTATTGAACATACTGGAACTTGTAGTCGCTTCAGAACCCGAAGCAACTGTGCATTTCACTAACGAAATAGTGACCGAGCGCCTGCAACAAAACCCAATGGCCTACGACAAAGACGGCGAAATGCATTACGACATTATATCAGCTTTCATCAAATCCATTCGCGGGAGTGATCCTGACGCTGCTATTTATTGGTTGGCACGCATGGTGGCCGGAGGCGAGGATCCTAAATTCATTGCACGGCGACTGGTGATTTCGGCGGCCGAAGACATTGGATTGGCAAATCCAAACGCTTTATTGTTGGCAAATGCCTGTTTCGATGCTTTACAGAAAATTGGCTGGCCCGAAGGACGCATCATTTTAGCCGAAGCAACCATTTATCTGGCTTCTTCGCCGAAAAGCAATTCGGCTTATCTGGCCATCGACAATGCATTGGCACTTGTAGAGCAAACAGGAAATTTACCTGTACCTCTGCATTTACGAAACTCGCCCACCAAACTAATGAAAGACCTGAATTACGGTAAAAATTACAAGTATTCACACGATTTTCCGAATCACTTTGTAGAACAACAATTTCTTCCCGACGCATTGCAAAACCGCTCGATATGGAAAGTACAGGAAAATCCTGCTGAGAAAAAACTCGGAGAATGGCTGAGAATGCTTTGGAAAGGACGTTTTTGAATCAGTGATTTATCTGAGAGATCAAAAACAGGATAGAACAAGAACTATTGTAACATAAAACTGTGCAACTAATTGTTTCTCAAATTGCTTAAATTATATAAATATGCGATTGATTGTAACAACATACAAGAACTTTTAGTAATTTTGCAGCATAAATAAATGTGGAGAGATTTGGACTGCTTGCAACCACAGAAAAAAATGCTAAATTGCAACTGATTTTCTGCGCCTTATATAGTCCTCCAAAACAACCCTCCCGTTTATTTGTTAGTTATTTAATTGTAAATTTCTAAATTAATTAATTGTAAACAATATGGGATATTTATTTTCATCCGAATCGGTTTCAGAAGGTCATCCTGATAAAGTAGCCGATCAAATTTCAGATGCCATTCTCGATAACTTTCTGGCACTGGACAGCAGCTCAAAAGTAGCCTGCGAAACCCTTGTAACTACCGGTCAGGTTGTACTTGCCGGCGAAGTAAAATCAAATGCATACATCGATGTTCAGTCAGTGGCCCGCCGCGTGATCAATCGCATTGGGTACACCAAAAGTGAATATATGTTCGACGGAAATGCCTGCGGTATTTTCTCGTCTATCCACGAACAATCAGGCGACATCAACCGCGGTGTGGAACGTGAAGATCCAATGAATCAGGGTGCCGGCGACCAGGGCATGATGTTTGGTTACGCCACCAACGAGACCAAGAATTTAATGCCGATTGCGCTTGACCTGTCACATGCACTTGTTGAAGAACTTGCTGCCATTCGCCGCGAAGGAAAAGTAATGACCTACCTTCGTCCCGATTCAAAATCGCAGGTAACAATAGAATACGACGACAACAACCAACCTGTAAAAGTAAATACAATTGTAGTTTCGACACAGCACGATGATTTCGTACAACCTTCGGCTACAAAATCGCAGGAAGAAGCCGACGAAGAAATGCTGGCTAAAATCCGTCAGGACGTAGCAGACATTTTGATTCCGCGCGTTCAGGCGCTGGATACTCAGTTTGCACAACTTTTCAAAGGAGAATACACTTTACACGTGAATCCTACCGGAAAATTCGTTATCGGTGGCCCTCATGGCGATACCGGACTGACAGGACGTAAGATTATTGTAGACACTTATGGCGGAAAAGGTGCTCACGGAGGTGGCGCTTTCTCGGGCAAAGATCCTTCCAAAGTAGACCGATCGGCTGCATATGCTGCCCGTCACATTGCAAAAAACATAGTAGCTGCTGGTTTGGCCAACGAAGTATTGGTACAGGTAGCCTATGCTATCGGCGTGGCAAAACCAATGAATCTTTACGTAAACACTTACGGAACAGCTCAGATAGGCCTGAACGATGGTGAAATCGCTGCTAAAATTGAGAAGCTTTTCGATATGCGCCCAAAAGCCATCGAAGAACGCCTGAAACTGCGTAATCCGATTTACGAAGAAACAGCTTCTTACGGTCATGTTGGTCGCACTCCGGTGGAGGTAACCAAATGTTTTAAAGACGGAAATGGCAAAGAAATATGCCTGAACGTTGAGCTTTTCACCTGGGAAAAAACAGACATGATTGAAGCTATTAAAGCTGAATTTAGTCTCTAAAAACTACTTTCCAAAACAATACGCCGATAGGTTGCAGATGCTGAAAATCTGCAACCTATTGTTTTTTATCCTTCAACAGCATCGCCATTCAACAAAAACCACCCATGATTCGTTATGATATAAAATAATTACTGTAAAATGTCAGAAAAGCCTGTTGTTTTTTTCGATGGATATTGCAAGCTCTGCTCCGGGTGGGTTCGGTTTCTGATAAAAAACAATGGAGAGGAGAAATTCAATTTTGTGGCATTGCAATCAGAAGAAGGACAAAAGACTTTGAAAGCGCTCGAATTATCGGCAGCCGACCTGACGACAATCATTTACCGGCGCAACAATACATATTATAGTCACTCTTCGGCAGTACTTGAAATACTACATGACCTTGGAAGGCTGTGGAAACCATTCTACATCTTCAAACTTATACCTGCTTTTGTTCGCGACTATCTATACAGGTCGGTTTCAAAATCGAGGTATAAAATTTTCGGAAGGAACGATTCGTGCCTGATTCCGGAAAAGAATGTAAAAAAAATGCTTTGAACAACTGAAAAAAACAATAAATTCCATCTTTTGCAGTAACTTTGCATCTTAATTCCGAAAAAACATATGTGGGAAAAATTAAGAAATCTACTTTCCTCAATCTTGCCATTCATAAAATCAGGATGGAAGAAATTCATTAGCTGGCGTAAATACAGATACGAAAGGTTTAAGCATTTGCCATGGTACCGAAAAATCGGCAATATGGCACTTACTTTCTGCTGGATGTTCCTGCTCTTTTTGTTCCTGGTGGACATTAACTTTCTGTGGTTATTCGGAAAATCGCCCACCTTGCATAGCATCAGCCACCCCGACCAAAGTCTGGCTACCGAAATTATTTCGGCGGATGGGAAAGTCATCGGTAAGTACTTTACCGAGAATCGAATGTCGGTGGAATACGACGAGATTTCGCCCATTATCATTCAAACATTGATAACCACCGAAGATGAACGTTTCTACGATCATTTCGGCATCGATTTTCAGGGTGTTTTTGCTGCAGTGAAAGACATGACGCAGGGCAATGCCCGTGGCGCCAGTACCATTACGCAGCAATTGGTGAAAAACATGTACAAAACCAGAAACCAATACTCCAAAGGACTTTTTGGCCATATTCCCGGTGTCAAACTTTTGATAATGAAAACCAAGGAATGGGTAACTGCTGTAAAAATTGAAATTTTTTACACAAAAAAAGAAATCCTGACCATGTACTTCAACACGGTAGATTTTGGGAGCAATTCATTTGGAATCCGTACAGCAGCTAAAACTTATTTCAAAACAACACCTGCAAAACTCAATTACGAACAGTCGGCCACACTGATAGGTCTTTTAAAAGCAACCACCAGTTACAACCCGAAAGCCAATCCGAAACGTTCGAAAGAGCGACGCAATGTTGTTTTACAAAATCTTGTAACACACAATGTGATCACCCAACATCAATGTGATTCATTAAAGGAAATCCCTATTCAGCTTAATTTCAGCGTAGAGCAATCGTACGACGGTGAAGCGCTTCATTTCAGAAGCTACCTTGCCAAATATCTCGAAGAATGGGAAAAAGCTAACGGTTACGATATTTATTCGGATGGATTAAAAATCTACGTAACACTCGATTCCCGTTTACAGAAATATGCCGAAGAGGCTGTAGAAAAACAAATGCGGACGGTGCAGCGTCGTTTCTTCGATCACTGGCGCGGACAAAATCCATGGCAGGACGAAAAACACAACGACATTCCTAATTTCATCGAAGACAAAGCGAAGAAAACAAAGGCTTATGCTTCGCTGAGCGAAAAGTTCGGTGGAAATAAAGATTCTATTTTCAAATACCTGAACATACCTCATCGCACCAAAGTGTTCGATTACGACCTGATTGAAAAAGACACTACACTCAGCGTAATGGACTCCATTCGGTACATGAACCACTTTATGCACACCAGTTTTGTGGCCATGGAACCCAACACAGGGAATGTAAAGGCCTGGGTGGGCGATATCAATTTTAAGTTTTGGCAATACGACAAGGTGGCACAATCGAAACGGCAACCGGGGTCAACGTTTAAGCTTTTTGTTTATACCGCAGCTATGCTACATGGAAAGGCGCCCTGCGATAAAATAACCGACAAACGCGTGACCTGGGAATACGAGGAAAATGGCGAAACAAAATCGTGGACACCACACAATGCCAATGGCACTTATCTCGGCTACTCGATGACGCTTAAACATGCTTTTGCCCGATCCATCAACACCGTTGCAGTGCAGTTGGCGCAGGAAGTAGGAATTCCTGAGATTATAAAAACAGCACATTTACTCGGCATCAAAACGCCGCTCGACAACAAACCATCGACCTGCCTGGGTTCATCCGATGTATCGCTGCTCGAACTTGTCAACTCGTTCGGGACGGTAGTGAACGAAGGGATGTATCACGATCCGATTTTAGTGAGCCGCATAGAAGACAAGAACGGAAAAGTAATTTATCAGGCTGCCACCGAACAAAAACGCGTTATCTCTTACGAAACGGCTTGGCTGATGACAGAGATGCTCAAAGGTGGCATGACCGAACCCGGAGGAACAACACAGGCCCTGTGGGAATGGGATTTATTTAATTACAATACCGATTTCGGAGGGAAAACAGGAACATCGTCCAATCACTCGGATGCATGGTTCGTTGGGGTTACAAAAAACCTGATCGGAGGTGCCTGGGTAGGTGGCGAACATCGTAGCGTCCACTTCAGAACCGGTCAACTTGGTGAGGGCAGTCGCACCGCTTTGCCTATTTTCGGTTTATTTATGGAAAAGGTACTTAAGGACGAAAACTTTAAACAATACCGTGGCAAATTCCCTACCAAGCCAAAGGAAAAGATTCTTCGTTCGTACAATTGTCACACTTACATACCACGCGATACTACGGCGCATGACTCCACGTCGGCCGACGATATTTCGCTGGATGCAATACCACTGGAAGAATCGACAAGCATTCCTGCTCCTCCGACTCCTACAAAAGTAGCACCCTAATTAAGAGATGCTCAGGAAAATTTCCTGAGCATTTTTTTATTAGATAATGTATGATAGTATTTACTATTTAATGAATAGGAGATCAACAACATATAACTTGTTTATTACGCAGCATTCTACCATTTTCATTACTTAAAAGTAGTGTAATAAACTAAATTCCGGCAACAACAATGCGATGGTATTGTTAGTTATTAAAAATAAAATAACGAACAAATGACTAAAATACCATTATCAGTGCTCGAACTGGCAACAGTAGTAAAAGGCGGAAACCACAGTTCGGCCATTGAAAGTACTGTAGCAGTGGCGCGCCACGTTGAAGCATTAGGATACAACCGCATTTGGATGGCCGAACATCACAACATGGAATACATTGCCAGCTCCGCCACCTCGGTACTGATAGGCCATGTAGCCGGAAAAACAAATAGCATACGCGTAGGGTCAGGGGGAATAATGCTGCCCAACCACAGTCCGTTAGTGATTGCCGAACAATTCGGAACACTGGCTTCTATCTATCCGGGGAGAATAGACCTGGGACTGGGAAGAGCTCCCGGCACCGATCAGCTTACCGCCAGAGCGCTCAGAAGAAACAATTTGGATGCTTCGCTCCATTTCCCGAATGACGTAAAACAATTGCAGACTTATTTCAGCAAAAGCAACAGCACTGCCATGGTACGCGCATTTCCGGGCGAAGGACTCGACATACCGATATGGATACTCGGCTCAAGCACCGACAGCGCCTATCTGGCTGCACAAATGGGCTTGCCCTACACCTTTGCGGCCCACTTTGCCCCAACCCATCTCAGGCAGGCCATCGCCATTTATCGCGAACACTTCCGACCGTCGGTATACCTCGACAAACCTTATGTGATGGCTTGCGTCAATGTATTAGGAGCCGACACCGACGAGGAAGCATCGGCTTTGCTCAGCAGTCTGATCGCCATGTTTGTTGGTGTGATCACCAATGTGCGCACCCCGTTGCAGGCTCCGGGAAAGTTGCCAGCCGAATACAATATCCCCGAAGTGCGATCTACCATCAACAACATGCTGGCTTGCACATTTACAGGCAACAGCGCATCACTCCGAACTAAACTTTCGGATTTTATTGATGACACTCAAATTGATGAACTAATGGTGGCGACCTATATTTACGATAACGAAGCGAAACTAAAGTCTTTTTCGATACTTCGGGAGGCGCTGGAGAGTGTGTAAATTATCTGAATAGAATTTACAGAATTATAGAATGATCAGAATGAAGATGAAATTCGAGGCTTTTCAACGTTATAAACGTTCAACCATCAAGCCCTCGTTGCAAACGAGGGGGAGAGTGGATCAGAATTTACAGAATTATAGAATAATCAGAATGAGGATGAGATTCGAGGCTTTTCAACGTTATAAATGTTCAACCATCAAGCACTCGTTACAAAGAGGGAGGTTGCGTGTCGTATTTCGCGGAAAAGAATCTTTTCAATATCTGATCCTCTTTTCTTTCTTTCGGTTGTTCGGTTTGAATCTCGGTCAGATGCCACATGTTCGCTTTTTGTAACGCTTGTTTCAGTATGGGAAGTGCTTCGAAATCGGTATTAAAATAGAAACTGAGTTTATCCATGCCGAAATATTTTGAATCATTTATCATTATTCCCAGTTCTTTATACAAAACTGCACCTTCGGGGGTGACAGGCGAGGCCAATGGAAGAAAACTCCGAATGAGAATAGCTCCGTCCTGTCGGAGGAACGGAAAATAACCCACCGGCTTACCCGAATTATCAATAGCACGTATCAAGCGCTGTCCGTTGTTGGCGGTAATTAAATGAGGTATAATAAATGATAAGCCAAAAACAGTATTTATATATAAATTATCCATACAATCCAATCGCTGACGAATGCGATGCAATGCATGATTTTGGATATACACAGGGAGTTGCACAATTGTTTCCATATTCTTCATTACTTCGATGGCTGTATCGAAGTCCTTTTCGTCCAGTATAGGGATCGGAATTTGGGTTTCCAATGGATTAGGGTCATTCGATTCAGAGATCAAGTCGTGATGCCATAGCTTGTACGAAGAATGTTTTTCTCCTTTTACAAAAAAGGCTCTTTTTTCAGGTTCGAACGACGAAACTCTTATCAGATTCTGCATTCTGCACTTCAAGCTATCCATTTCTCCGCTTTCAGTGCTGGTATAATAGCGGTAGTTAGGCATGCTCACATACATCAATACCATGCGCATAATGGCGTTTGATCTTACCCAAAAATCATCCTGCTCATGCCCGTCAATGTACTCTAGCACTTTTTCTTTTATTTTTTCCAACTGTTGATGCTGATCATCGGATATTATACCTCTATTTTCATGTTGAGATCTGAGGGCATAACCAAAAGACATTCCGTATGTCATATAATCCTTAAAAGTAACATTATACTTCGGATCACCATAAAAGGTTTTATCTCCGAAAAGTCCCATAATATAATTAAAGAACTTTAAGTAGGCGCGCGGAACACTACTACCTTTTTCTGCCATAACACGATAAGGCGTTTGCTTTATCAGCATTAGTTGATGTTTGGTTCTTTTAGTCAAAACATCAAATTCGGCAGGATCCATTCCCGACATCTCCAATAGCTTGTGTGCTACCCGCACATACTCATTGTAGTAATGTTGTGATATATCTATGTAGGATTTAAGAGGTTTCCGGCTGGGCGTATTCGTCTTCTTTTTTTTATTTGAATGACTCATGGCTAATGTATTTTATTCTCTCTCCCCCTCGTTTTTC
This sequence comes from uncultured Paludibacter sp., assembly GCA_963678465.1. Taxonomy (GTDB): domain Bacteria; phylum Bacteroidota; class Bacteroidia; order Bacteroidales; family Paludibacteraceae; genus Paludibacter. The sequence goes on along the minus strand of OY782858.1, from coordinate 85,196 downwards.
AAACGAGGGGGAGAGGAATTAAATTGGGTAGTTGTGGAAGGTCGAAAGGCATACACTCAACGCAAAAAAGGTAAAAACAAAAGCCCCACAAATTTGCAAATGAGTTTATTTTGAGAGGGGGTAGGTTTTCAGTAAAACAAAAATAAAAACCGCTAATAATTGATATACAAATAAATAAAAATAAAAACCGACAAAATTCAAGTTTTGTCGGTCAGTAGTGTTTTATTATTATGATGTTTAAACCGCAGTTCTCCGAAAAAGTTTATGATTTTAAGATATTTACACTGAAATATCGTTGAATACTTATTTTCGCTACCATATCGGTAACCTTCGAGTGCAAATGCTAAGTTCCAGATAAGCAGAAAACTTAGCACTAAAATTGTTTTTAGTTTTGTCATGGTGATTTATTTGCTTGATATTGATTTGTTTAGCTTTGTAATAATATAATAATGTAATAAATAAAAGCTAATTATGTAAATAATGTCGCAAATGCAACCACAATAAGTCATATATTAAAAATAATTTGGGCAAATAACATAAATTGTGTATAAAGCAATGATTTGCCTGTTGACAGTAAAAAAGCCGACTTTTTTAGTCGGCTAATCTCCTTAAATTATCAATGGCATTGCTAATGTCTTTTCCGCTGGGTTGTTGGAAAATTTCCAGGTCGAAAAAGCCCGCTGCTGATAACACATGATCGAATACATCGGCTTGTATCGATTCGTATTCAGTCCATTTTGTAGTGTTTGTAAAGCAATAAATTTCGATGGGTACACCTCTGTCTTCAATAGCTAATTGTCTTACCATTAACGTCATTTCTTTGCTTATGCGCGGATGGTTTTTAAGGTAATTTTCCACATAATGTCTGAAAACCCCGATATTTGTCATTCGTCGTCCGTTAATCAAAATAGAGGTGTCGATGTTATTGTTGGCATTATATTCTTCAATTTCCTTCTGACGTTTGTTGATATATTCAGTCAGCAGATTGAATTTTTTATAACGTTCGCGTGTGTCAGGGTCGACAAACCGAATGGATTGAGCGTTGATGTAAATGGCTCTTTTAATGCGCCTTCCACCGCTTTCAACCATTCCGCGCCAGTTTTTGAAACTATCTGAAATAAAATAATAAGTTGGAATGGTGGTAATGGTGCGGTCGAAATTCTGCACCTTTACAGTGTTCAGATTTATGGCCAATACATCGCCGTCGGCATTAAACTTTGGCATTTCAATCCAGTCGCCCACACGCACCATGTCGTTCGACGAGATTTGCACGCTTGCCACCAATCCCAAAATGGTATCTTTAAAAATCAGTAATAAAATAGCGGTCATTGCCCCGAATGCACTCAGAAAATACAAAGGCGATTTTGCCAGCAAAATGGAAAGTATGAGAATGCCGGTAGCCAGATATAAAATGATGCGAATAAGCTGAAAATAACTGGTGATAGGCTTCTCGCGGAATGCTGCTGTTTTCGACAGACTGAATTCGATGACTTTCAGAAACGAAAGTATCAGTATTAAACCCACAATGACCAAATAGGAGTCGGTAAGTTTATATATGAAAGGCAAAAAGCCAGAATGATCAGAAAAAACAACCGGAGCAGCCACTTTTACAATTACTGCGGGTATAATATGAGCCAGTCCGTTGAAGGTGTGCTGATCGGCCAGAATGTCGTCCCATTTTACGGGAGTGTGTCGGATGATTTTGTAAATATAGTTGATAACCACCTTTTTGGTAATCCAAAAGGCCAGAAACGACAACAAAATCAGAATGACTAACAGTATCAGCAATCGCAGATGAATAATGATCTCGTGCGACACGCCCCAGTTGTTGAGCAGGCTGTCGATCATATTTTTAATATATTGCATCATGGTTTTTCAGGGATCTGTATTTATATTCTTTTTCGTTGCAAAAGTAACGAAAATTTTCTACTCATGCCAATTGGTCGGTGAAACCTGAATTATTCCAATTCCTCTTCGTCTTCGTTCACTTTGGCTTTATCACGGGCTACCAAAATGCTGACTTCGTAAAGTACGTAAAGCGGAAAAGCCACTACAAGCATGGTGAACGGATCGGTTGTAGGCGTAATAAATGCAGAAATAACGAGTACAACAACCACAGCGTAATTTCGAACCTGTTTCAGACCCTTGCGTGTGATAATGCCCATTCGTGAAAGGAAATAAGCGAGTACAGGCATTTCGAACATTAATCTCTCTCCCCCTCGTTTGCAACGAGGGGTCAATGGTTAATTGTTTAAAACAATTCTACAACAACCATTGTCAAAGTTCATCTATTTCAATAATACTACTCAAACCTGCATAATTTCGTGCAGAACTATACAAATAGTCTTCAGCTCGGGCTACCAATCCAGTTCTCACAGGGTTTTCATGAATATAATTGATTCGTTGATCTATCATTTCTGTTGTTGTTAACTCAACAGGATGACTTTTATCTTGCCAAAAACGATATTTCTCAATACGATTATCAAATTTACCTGCAAATTCGAACCTGTATAACATCCAATCTTTACGGCTTTCGGGCAGAGTTTTTATATCATCGAGCACTGCTTTTGCTGTGAATTTCTTATAATCACGCAGAAAGTCAGTCATAGTAAAAGGCGTCTCAATGCGACAAACTAAATGGATATGATTTGTCATTAAGCACCATGCATACAATTTTAGTCCTTTATTTTTTCTGCAATAATCTAACGACTCTGCAATAATGATCCGGTAATTCAGTCGGGTAAAAACATCTATCCAATCGGTTACGGTAAAAGTCAGGAAATAAACTGCATCCTGTTTTTCAATTCTGTAATTTTCAGAAGACATAGTGTAGTTTGTCTTATTAAAATCCGTTAAGTAATAAAAGCTGTTTCAATATTATAAACATTTAATCATTAACCCATCGTTGCAAACTGAAGCTTTTCAACGTTATAAACGTTCAACCATCAACCCCTCGTTGCAAACGAGGGGGAGAGTGGAGAAGGATCAGAATGAAGATGAGATTCGAGGCTTTTCAACGTTATAAACGTTTAACCATCAAGCCTTCGCTGCAAACGAGGGGGAGAGTGGATCAGAATTTACAGAATTATAGAATAATCAGAATGAGGATGAGATTCGAGGCTTTTCAACGTTATAAACGTTCAACCATCAAGCACTCGTTACAAAGGGGGAGGTTGCGTGTCGTATTTCGCGGAAAAGAATCTTTTCAATATCTGATCCTCTTTTCTTTCTTTCGGTTGTTCGGTTTGAATCTCGGTCAGATGCCACATGTTCGCTTTTTGTAACGCTTGTTTCAGTATGGGAAGTGCTTCGAAATCGGTATTAAAATAGAAACTGAGTTTATCCATGCCGAAATATTTTGAATCATTTATCATTATTCCTAGTTCTTTATACAAAACTGCACCTTCGGGGGTGACAGGCGAGGCCAATGGAAGAAAACTCCGAATGAGAATAGCTCCGTCCTGTCGGAGGAACGGAAAATAACCCACCGGCTTACCCGAATTATCAATAGCACGTATCAAGCGCTGTCCGTTGTTGGCGGTAATTAAATGAGGTATAATAAATGATAAGCCAAAAACAGTATTTATATATAAATTATCCATACAATCCAATCGCTGACGAATGCGATGCAATGCATGATTTTGGATATAAACAGGGAGTTGCACAATTGTTTCCATATTCTTCATTACTTCGATGGCTGTATCGAAGTCCTTTTCGTCCAGTATAGGGATCGGTATTTGGGTTTCCAATGGATTAGGGTCATTCGATTCAGAGATCAAGTCGTGATGCCATAGCTTGTACGAAGAATGTTTTTCTCCTTTTACAAAAAAGGCTCTTTTTTCAGGTTCGAACGACGAAACTCTTATCAGATTCTGCATTCTGCACTTCAAGCTATCCATTTCTCCGCTTTCAGTGCTGGTATAATAGCGGTAGTTAGGCATGCTCACATACATCAATACCATGCGCATAATGGCGTTTGATCTTACCAAAAAATCATCCTGCTCATGCCCGTCGATGTACTCTAGCACTTTTTCTTTTATTTTTTCCAACTGTTGATGCTGATCATCGGATATAATACCTCTATTTTCATGTTGAGATCTGAGGGCATAACCAAAAGACATTCCGTATGTCATATAATCCTTAAAAGTAACATTATACTTCGGATCACCATAAAAGGTTTTATCTCCGAAAAGTCCCATAATATAATTAAAGAACTTTAAGTAGGCGCGCGGAACACTACTACCTTTTTCTGCCATAACACGATAAGGCGTTTGCTTTATCAGCATTAGTTGTTGTTTGGTTCTTTTAGTCAAAACATCAAATTCGGCAGGATCCATTCCCGACATCTCCAATAGCTTGTGTGCTACCCGCACATACTCATTGTAGTAATGTTGTGATATATCTATGTAGGATTTAAGAGGTTTCCGGCTGGGCGTATTCGTCTTCTTTTTTTTATTTGAATGACTCATGGCTAAATGTATTTTATTCTCTCTCCCCCTCGTTTGAAAAACGAGGGGGAGAGGAAATCATCTTATTCTGCCGGTTTGGTATCGACGGGGGCAGTGGTGCGTCCTCCTCCCAGGTCGACAATGGCACGGGCGTTGAGGTATTCGCCGTACAAAGAGGGTTGAAGGGTTTTGAACGGTAACATCATGGCATCGAGGGTGTCTTTCAGCAGGGTATTGGCTTCTTTCATCCGCGCCTTGAGGTCGGTGGTGGCTTGTTCGGTTTTAGCTACCAGGTTGCGAATGGCCGGGCTTTGGGTGCTGTATTCGTCGGCAATAGTGATAAGATCATCAATATCGGACTGTACAACGCCCCACACAGCCAGTTCGGCGGTAATGGGCAAAGCGGCTTCGTGGATGGTACGGATTTTAATGAGTAAATCGGCTTCACGCATTACATTGAGTTCGGAAAGTGTAATGTCGGCAGCCTGTTTCAGCCTTGCATCGCCCATAGCGGCAGCCTGAGCGCTTAACCCGCCAGCTACTTTGAGCGCGGTATTGATCAGCCTTTTTTTCACTTCGGCTTTGATGGCTGAATCGGCCTTGGTGTTGACGGCCTGTACATTGCTTAGCGAATTAATATCGCTGATAAGTGATTTCAACTTGTTGACGGTAGCCACAATGGCGGGATTAGTACTTACAAGCGATTGATGATTGGTGAAGAATTTATCTACACTCTTCATCATGTTAAACTGATTCATTTGTGTTTTGTTCATAATTTAATGCGTTAAAAGTTTGACAATTAATAATATTACGAGATAAATTTATTGTTTTGAGAACGTGAATTACCATTAGGCTACCATGAGATACGATATTGACACCATGAGATGCGATATTGCTATCCTGAGATGGCATTTCGGCATCGTGAGATGCGATATTGGCACCGTGAGATGTGATATTGCTATCCCGAGATGGCAAATTGGCATCGCGAGCTGCGATATCGGCATCGTGAGATGCGATATTGCTATCCTGAGATGTCAAATCGGCATTAAGAGAAGCTATTTTGGTAGTTGGGGACGCTTTATCGCGGGTGCATTCAGTAAATTGTGTCAGCAAAGGGAAACATTTGAGCTACAACACAGCCTTTGATCGGAACTCACGTTCGGATGCAAAGGCCGTAAGCTATTTCAGGACTGCACGAATTGATATAGTACCCATATACTGCATGGAAGCAGGGATGTTTTTTGTAATTTTATTTAATAAGCAGGAGGGTTCACGAAGGGTTTCGTGAAACAGAAAATTCCGTAATGGACTTTCGAAGCATGATAGAAGTTTCATAAAGCGAGACGATTACAGGTTTACGCTTGCAAAAATAATAAAGTTATCAGAAATAAATGCTTGGAAAGAAATTATTTTTTAAAAATATTTTTTAGGTTTTATTGTGAAGAACAAAAAAGCCACTGTGGAAGTAAGAAGAAAGCCCTTCCGTTGCGCTCAACAGACCTCACCCCGGCCCTCTCCCAAGGAGAGGGAGCAGGACTCAACCAGTTACTCATCGCTTGCAGACGAGTCTTTTCAACGTTATAAACGTTCAACCATCAACCCATCGTTGCAAACGAGGGGGAGAGTAAGTGATTTTATTCGTGTTTATGACTCTGGTCATTACTTTCAACCCATTTCATTTCATTCAGCTTTCTAAGCTCACCTCCACAATCACATTTGATATCTTTCTTGTTTTTTGTTAGTTTTCCACACTTTAAACATACTCGTGAGGAATCATCATTGAATTTTCTAAATACGATAAATATAACTATTCCAAAAACAGCACTAATTGTGAACAATTCTGGTAAATTCTCAAAGATTTGCGACCAACTTAATGTAAAATCAAATATTACGCCTTTGCGAGTACCTACGAATTTTTGTCCTAAGGACACAATAATTGGAAAGAAAATAAAAAATAACAATCCTGAACGTAAAGCGTCTTTTTCTTTTTTCTTTACATCAAAATTTAATTCTTCTTTTGTTTTAGGAAGCCACATGTTATTCATTTTGTATACCTCTCTCACCCTCGTTTGCAAACCGAGGCTTTTCAACGTTATAAACATTCAACCATTAACCCCTCGTTGCAAACGAGGGGGAGAGTGGTGCCGCAGGATAGTGAGAGATGCCGCAGGAAGCATAGCATTATGCCTTTGTTGTTTACTTTCGATAAGCTGTCTTTAAATCACATTATCCCAATTTCTGTAAAATAGTCTTTTGGGTCTTATTATGTTTTTTTGTCAATTCTGTAGTCTGTAGTTCAAGTGATTTTATTATTTCTACATCTGATTGAAAGTCGAAAAGTCTATTTGTATTTGATTCTTTCGTTTGAATTACTATTTTCATAACATAATTTTTCCCCATACATGCTCTTTCTAGCTTTTCAATTGAATCTTCAATTGTCTCATATTCTGCTTGAATTTTCACAGGAACAGGCATTCCATCGCAATGTTCTTTCATAAAACCATCAATTCCAGCATTTCTTTGAACCGGGAAAGCGTTTATTTCTTCTAGCATTGCGAGTTCTTTTTCTGTTTTCTCTAAATAGTCATCTGCTCCCTTATTTAATAGGGCAGATTCGGTTATTATCATTTCTTCCAATCGAGAATTCGCCAATTCAACAGCTTCATTTGATATGTCAATACCAATGAAATTTCTTTTGAGTGATTTTGCTGAAACGCAAGTTGTCCCACTACCACAAAATGGATCTAAAACTAAATCGCCTTCATCTGTAGCTATGTTTATAATTTGGTTGAGTAGTAAAACTGGTTTTTGAGTTGGATAACCTGTTCTTTCTTTTGCTTTTGGATTCAAATATGGGATTTCCCAAACATCAGAAAGAGGTACGCCTTTTTTCTCTTTTCCTAATATTATATTGCCATTTTCGTCTTTTTTATAGACAGATTTTCCATTTTTATTTCGTTCTCTGTCTTGTAAAATTTGGTCGAGATTTGTTGTTGCAGAATAGTTAGTATATATTGTATTAAATTTAAAATCATTGGTCTTTGAGTAAAAGAAAATGATTTGATGAGAATTTAGTAATCCTTTTTTTGCATTAGACCAGCGTTTATATGACCAAACAATCTCACTTTGGAAATTTTCGCTTCCAAAAACCTTATCTAAAACTGTTCGAATATGATGAGATGCTGTTTTGTCACAGTGTAAAAAGACACTTCCTGTGTCTTTTAAGACTCTCTTACTTTCAATTAACGCTTTTTCAATTAATAATAAATACACTTCTAATGAATCATATTTATCATCAAACTCATAAGTTTTTGAGTTATCACGGTTAGAAAGAGAATGTTTCTTTTGTGTAAAAAATGGTGGGTCAAAATACACCAAATCAACCTTATTAGCATCAATGTATTTGAGCTTCTCAATACAATCTCCTGTTATAATATTATTCGTTTCCATTTTCAGGTGTCCTTTCGTTTGCAATTTCAGTTAGAATTTCTTTCAGGTCGATTCCGGTATATTGTTTTATAAAACCCCAAGCTTCATCACCTCCATAATACTCTCCTTCAACCCCAGTATAAAGGGTTTTTAAGGTTTCTTGAATTCTAATAGCTTGTTCTCTTTGTGGATAATAAAACATTACCCGAATTGGCTTGTAGCCATGTCCTTTGATTACTTGTACTCTAGTGTGTTCTTTTGTTATATGATCCCCATCGGTCGTTGCGTCTCTCCATTTAACTTCAAGCGCATCATTTCCGTTTAAGAAATCTATTTCAAAGGTTTTTGGTCTCTGTCCAATCGTGTTTTCCACTTTTGTTTTTATGCCGTCTGGAAATTTGTAATTAAAACACAAAGTTGCCGCATCTTCCAAAAATGAACCAGCATATTTATAAAGAAAACGTCCAGTATTTTGATAAGCGTCTATTAATTGCCCTTCTAATGTAGTAATTCCTAAGACCCTATAAATTAGATAATGAGAATTATTGTCCGCTTTCATTTCCTCTTTTCTAGCTTCAATTTTTCCCTTGAGATTTGCGGAGTAAATTTCGGCCAAATTTTTAATGCTTTGTTTTAATTCTTCCATGTTTTCTCTTATTTATTCGGTCGTAAAGTTACGAAATCTATTTTGTTTTTCTTATTTTTCTACAATAAGGCATAAAACCCATATATCCCGCAACTCAATTTGAATATGCTCAACTCAAGTGCACCTATTTCCACTTTAATTTAGGAGCATTTTTACGAGCTATTGTCAGGTTTTTCTCAATCGGATGATCTTACCTCATCCCAACCCTCTCTCAAATCTTCAAATCTTTCAAATTTTCAAATCTTTCAAACAAGTTCACCCGCTCCTACCCTTACAATTTCGGGTTCGTCGCCGGTGCAGTCCACGATGGTAGAATGTTCGAGACCGCCCAATCCGCCATCGATCACAAGGTCGACCTGATGGCCGTATTTTTCTTCAATCAGTTCGGGGTCGGTGATGTATTCGGTGGTTTCTTCGTCGGTAAATATGGAGCTCGTCATGAGCGGATTGCCGAGTTCGCGCACAATATCGAGCACTATATTGTTGTTGGGCATACGGATACCCACTGTTTTTTTGTTTTTGAAAAGCTTAGGCAATTTGCTGCTGCCATTGAGGATGAATGTAAAAGGACCGGGGAGATTTTTCTTTATCAATTTAAACGAAGCATCGTCCATTTTGGCATATTCGCTCACCTCGCTCAGCTGGTGACAGATAAACGAGAGGTTGGAACGGCGTAAATCATGGTTTTTGAGCCGGGCAATAAACTCTACTCCGGCAGCATTGAAAATATCGCAGGCAAAGGCATAAACCGTATCGGTAGGCAGAATAATAATGCCTCCATTGCGAAGAATTCCGGCAATGCAACGGACTTCGACCGGGTTCGGATTGTTTTCGTAAAGTTTAGTGAGCATGGCCCTGTTTCTCTTTAGCGGAGATTTGTTTTAAGTGAGTAAAATCCAATTGCAAAAGTATAAAAAAATCCTGTAAACAAACATTTACAGGATTTTATATTTAAAACTATCAACTGAATAAGTAGAGTAAAGCATCTCAAATTCTGACCTCACCCTAAATCCCTCTCCCGGGGAGTGGGACTTTGCCGGGTAAAAGAATTGAAATTATACGACTCCCGATAGCCATCGGGTTACTTACACTTAGTTGACTTTAGATTCAGCATCAAAAAGCATCAATAATGGCTTTGAAATCGGCTACTTTCAGCGAAGCGCCACCAATAAGTCCACCATCGATATCGGGCTGAGCGAACAACTCGGGTGCATTTGCAGCATTACAGCTACCACCGTAAAGGATAGAAGTGTTTTCGGCAATGTCCTGACCAAATTTAGCAGCAATAATAGAGCGGATAAATGCAAGCATGTCCTGAGCTTGTTGTGTAGAAGCAGTTACACCGGTACCAATGGCCCAGATAGGTTCGTAAGCGATTACGATTTTGCTGAAATCGTCGGCGCTCAGGTTGAATACAGTTTCCTCCAACTGACGTTGCACATAAGCATTTTGTTCGTTGGCATTACGCACGTCCAACGCTTCGCCGCAGCAATAGATAGGAGTCAAACCGTTGGCAAGAGCCAAAGCTACTTTTTCGTTCAAAATTGCACTTGTTTCTCCGTAATACTCACGACGTTCGGAGTGACCCAAAATTACATATTCGGCGCCTGTTGATTTTACCATAGCAGCGCTTACTTCGCCGGTGAAAGCTCCTGATGCTTTGTTGGCACAGTTTTGAGCAGCAACGCCGATTTTTTTAGTGTCGATGGCAGCAGCCACACTTGCCAAATGAATAAAAGGAGTTCCGATCACTACATCGCAATTCAAGTTTGAACCTTCCAAAGCGGTGTTCAATTCAGTTGCCAAAGCCAATCCTTCCTGAAGGCTTTTGTTCATTTTCCAGTTTCCTGCAACAATGTTTTTTCTCATTTTTCTTATATTTTTTATAGTTTGATATTTTAAATCAATTTATTCAATGTCGCGCCAGTGCCATTTACCCGTAATGGTTCCATTTTTTATAAGTATAAGTCCGGGATTGGCGCGAATCATTGTTTTGAGCGTAATCGGGTCGGTTTTACAAAACGGATAAGTCACTTTTGTTTTGTCCACAAAGCTCTTTACCTCATCATCGCCCGAAGCAGTAAGCGCATAGAATCTTGTTGTTGAGTTTTTATATTTCTGATAAAACTTTTCGGCAATTAGCGCACCCTCTTCCGATGCCTTGTTCAGATCGTACATAACCAGCAGGTAAGTAGCTCCGGGATTGTAAATCACCTCCTCGGTAATATCGTCGAAAGCGGCATTAACGATAGAGAAATCGTGAATCGGAGCTTTGTATCCCGTGGACACCAACACTGTTTTCTGATCCACAAAAGTCCAGGTCGAATCATTTTTCGGGTAATTTTCGAGCGTAAACTCTTTTTGCACACCCCCTTTTTCGTAAATGAAAGTGGTAGCATAAACATCGGCAGCAGCGTCATCGGGCACCATCATGGCTTCGGGAATATTTACACCTATTTTATAGGGACGAAAATCGATAAGCGGCAAATGATTGTACGAGCAAACCGCCAACCCAATGCCTAAGCCCACAAAGAAAGTAACAATCGTCCACTCAACGCGCGCTAAAAAAATTGGTTTGTGCCGCGAAGTGTTGATGAATAAAATAAATGCAAGTATGATTAAAACCAGATTTTTAAAAAACGTTTGCCAGTTGGTAATCACCAAAGCATCGCCAAAGCAACCGCAATCGGTGACAGGATTATACAAAGCGATGTACAAGGTAAGCGGCGTCATTACAAGCATAAAAAGCATGGCCAATATTGACGTAAGGCGGTATTTAATTTTAAAAAGCAAATTCAGACCAATCACAAGTTCGAGCACCGGAAGCGCTACGCCCAGCGGAAGTGCAAGGAAACTAAAGCCCGAAAAAAAACCTCCGAAAGCAGTCAGGTAATCTTCAATTTTGTAGGTCAGTCCCAGTGGATCTATCACCTTTACAAAACCCGAAAACACAAACACCAATCCGAGGATCAGCCTGCAAATAAGTGTCAGCACGGGTACCGACTTCTGAACTGCTTCAATTGCTGCTTGTTTGTTACTTCTTTTTTTATATATCCACATTTGTATTGGTAGTTTTATTTTGTATTGACAACGAAGCTCAACATATACATCGACACACGACGGTTCAGCTCATTTTTTCTTCTTCTATTTTTATAAGCCCGAACACGGCATAATTCATCATATCGAAATAATTCGCATCAATGCCTTCGGATATCAGCGTTTTACCCTTGTTATCCTCAATTTGTTTGGTGCGGTAAATTTTCTGCAAAATCAAATCGGTGTACGATTCCATGCGCATTGTGCGCCAGGCCTCGTCGTAATCGTGATTTTTAGCCATCATCAGTTCCTTGGCGCGGTTCATGTACGTATCGTACAGTTCCACTCCGCGGTCGTAAGTCAAATCATCGACATCCGAGTATCCCAGTTCAAGCTGAATTAACCCGATGATGCCATAATTTACAATGGCAATCAGCTCGGAGCGGATACCTTCATCCACTTTCGATACTCCTTTGGTTTCGATACTCCGGATTCGGTTGGCTTTAATAAAAATCTGATCGGTAACGGATTGTTGCCGGAGAATACGCCACGAAGCGCCATAATCCTTCATCTTTTTTGTAAATATATCGCGGCAAATCGCTGCTACCTGATCGAACTGTTGGTCGGTTTGACTCATAAAATTAGGAGTTTTTTAAGAGACACAAAGGTACAAAATATTGTTTATATGAGCAATTCATAAAAGCAAGACACCCTCATCCATCGCAGATCAACTCAAATGATATCCTTTCTGCCGCATTTCGACAGATGAATAATAAGCGTAAGCATCCGGCAGAAGCGGATAGTCCCAGCAGCCCATGCTATGAAACATTTCGCCTCCAAAACCCTTTTTGAAACGATACAAACCATACATCTGATGCGATGCATCGGCCGATGGCGAAACCCCGAACATATCATAATCGGCACAACCTAAGGCTTTTCCCACTTCAATGGCTTTCCATTGCAAAGCATAAGCTGCCATACAATCCCTGTGGTCCGACGAGGAAGCGCCATAAAGATATGTGGCTCTTTCGCCCGAAATAACAAGAAACATGGCAGCAAGCGGAACGTGATTAGCTTCGGCAATGAGCAACAACACTTCAGCCGGCGACTGGGTATCGTTGGCACGAGCAGTAAGCACAGCTTTGAAATACTCCAGTTCATGCAAATGGAAACCATTTCTGGCAGCCGTTTCGGCATAAAGTGCATACCATAGCGGCAACTGTTCCATACCGGCAGCACGCACAGTCACCCCTTTCCTTTCGGACAAACCTATGTTATAACGGGTTTTAGGCTTCATTTTCGAAAGAATATCTTCATTATTCTCCTTCAGATTTACAAAAATTGTATTGGAAGGTAAAATGTTGGACACAGCCTTTTTGAGTTTCCAGAATTCGGTGCCATAGTTGAACCTGAACTCCTGGGTATTGACGGCGGGCGGCCCGAGCCATCTGTCATTCGCATCATAACAATCGGCATCGCCGGCCCAAAACGATTCCCATACCAGGTCGTACCGAATCATAATGCAACCTTTTGGCAAAAACGATAGCAACTGCTCCGAGATATCTTCGAGAAAAGCACCCCGGTTTTCTTCGCCCGGATCCAATTCAGGCCCGTAAGGCACATAAGCGATTGAATAATGCTCGCTCACCTGTTGCAAAAGCACCAACATATCGGCCATTATATACTCGTGAGCCACTGCATCTTTGTCGAGATCGGACTTTCGGATGCGGATATTCACAGCCAGCGATTTCACGCCCAATTGCTGCTTTACAACCGACCAGAATGCTGTTTGCTGAATTATTGGCGTACGAAAAACGTCCTCGATTTCCTTTAAATAAACGTGTGAAAACATGATTTTGAAATAAAAATTCACAAAGTTAGCCCTTTAAAATATGAAAAGCAAAAAACAATGGTACTTAATTATGAAAACTTAAAATCTTGTTTATAAATTTAGTATCTCACGGGAATTGATTATTTTTGTTCGTATTAATGATATTCCAAATGAAAAACAGCATACTCACTTTTGTATTACTCCTATTTTTCGCCACCTTTGTGGTGGGTCAGGAAACAGGTTTTGCTTCCTTCTACAGCAAACGCCTGCACGGCCGACACACTTCGGATGGTGGAAAATATCACAGCGACAGCCTGACGTGTGCCCACAAAACCTATCCTTTCGGTACGCTGCTGCGGGTACAAAACCCAAAAAACAACAATGAAGTAATCGTAAAAGTAACCGATCGCGGACCACATACCCGAAGCCGGCTTATTGACCTTTCGTACAGCGCTGCCGCCAAACTCGACATTGTAAGGGCTGGAATTGCAAAAGTAATCGTCACTAAAATAGATATTCTACCCGACCCTATCCGATTGATTCCGATCCCCCTAACAACAGTGCAGGTCTCCCCGGTTCGCTTTTTGAGTCAGGATTTGCAGTCGCTCATCGACAAACTCGTTCGAACACAGACGCATCACACAAAAAACTAACTACCGAGAAGCACACTAAGAAATACAGCTTTTTGTTTGCGCTCTGAAAGTGATTCAAGCTTTCCAATTTGAGCCAATAACTTACGGTTTTCATTCTACAAGTCCGATCTGGTCAATACAACCATTATCTTATTTTACAGCCACTTGCAAATCAACTAAAAATATAAAAACAAAAAAATATACAACAAATTAGAACAAAAGGGAATAAATAATTAATTTAGTGCTCTGAAATCGATAAAATCAGCAAAATGTTAATTATTGGAATTGCCGGAGGAACCGGTTCAGGAAAAACTACAGTAGTACGAAAAATCTTAGAGCGTTTGCCAATTGGGGAAGTATCCATTCTTCCACAGGATTCTTATTATCGCGACAGCAGCCATTTGCCACTCGAAGAACGACTCGAGATTAATTTTGACCATCCGGATTCTATTGAATTCGAACTTCTTACACGTCACTTAAAAGATTTAAGAAAAGGAAAAACGATAGAACAACCCATCTATTCGTACCTGACTTGTACACGTGCTGCCGAAACGATTCCGGTAAAACCCTGCCACGTTATCATTGTTGAAGGAATTCTTGTGCTTACCAATCCTGAATTACGTAAAATGATGGATTTGAAAGTGTTTGTTGATGCAGATGCCGACGATCGCCTTATGCGGGTGATCAACAGAGATATAGTGGAACGCGGACGGTCGGTCAACAAAGTAATGGAACGCTATGAATGTACCGTTAAGCCAATGCATTTGCAATTTATCGAACCCACAAAACGCTTTGCCGATTTAATCATCCCACAGGGAGGAAACAACCATATTGCCATCGACATTCTGACGAAGTATATCGAAAATAATCTGAAATAAAGTGATTCGCCTTTTTTCAGGCAACAATAAACATCTAAACAGTTAATTGCCATGAATCTGTCCGATCTACCTAAAATCATGTTTCTTGACATAGAAACAGTCCCTCTGAAAGCCGACATTTCGGAAATACCGGCTGATTTAGCACATTTGTGGGAAGATAAGTTCAATCTGATTCACAAACGTATGCCCGAAAAATATGCTGAGAACACTACAGCCGCCGAAGCATTTGCCAACAGCGGAGGCATCTATGCCGAATTCGGTAAAATTGTGTGTATTTCGGTCGGATTTATCTATTTCAAAGGGCTCGAAATGCATTTCCGAACCAAGTCCTTTGCCGGCGACGACGAACAGAAATTGCTCAGTGGCTTCACTGAGCTTTTGGCAAAATTTTGCAGTACCAAAGAGCACACGCTCTGCGGACACAATATCAAAGAATTCGACATTCCCTATATTTGCCGGCGATTGCTCATCAATAATATCCAGCTTCCGGCTATTTTGCAAATCGCAGGGAAAAAACCCTGGGAAATTTCATTTATCGACACTCTGGAGTTATGGAAATTCGGTGATTATAAAAATTATACATCATTGAAATTACTGACTGCAATTTTTGGCATTCCTACGCCAAAAGATGATATTGACGGCAGTCAGGTAGCAGAGGTTTATTACAAGGAGAAAAATATTGAACGTATTGCTTTGTACTGCCAAAAAGATGTGGTGGCAACGGCACAGGTATTTTTACGTATGCAAAACTGGCAGGGTTTCGAATCGCGTAATGTTGAATTTTTGTAACAGCAAATGCAAAACAAAACTGCAATACTGTGCATTCTGTTTTTCTTCATAGTTTTTTCGGCTTGCAATCAGGCAAAAAACGATGAAGATCAATCATCTGCTCAAATTGACCTTGAACAAATATTAAAACGGGACACACTCAGCGTAGGTATAATGTATGGACCTACGAGCTACTTCATGTACCGCGAAGAATACATGGGTTTCGACTACGAAATGGCATCGAACCTGGCAAACTCACTGGGCGTAGCACTTAAAATTACCGAAGCTAAAAGCGAAATAGAGCTTGAACATTTGCTTCAGGAGCGAAAAATTGATCTTGTAGCCAACAACATAATTGAGACAAAGGAACTCAAACAACTTTTCAGCTTTGTTTTTCCACAGGAAAAATCGTATCAGGTATTGGTACAAACAATTAATGCTAACTTATTGAGCGATGTCACCGAATTGGCCGACAAGAAAGTATATGTAAAGCCAAACACAATACAGAAAAAAAGACTAGAAGCCTTATACCGCGAATTAGGCGGAATTTTCGAAATCGTTGAAGCGCCAGACTCATTGAGCTCAGAGGATTTGATTGAGATGGTAGCCCAAAACAAAATCAGCTATACAGTAGCCAGCTATAAAACTGCACAACTCTACAAATCCATCTACAAAAAGCTTGACCTTCATTTGGCCATCGGCTTCGAACAACACAATGGGTGGTTGGTGCGCCGGGAAAGTAAGAAACTGAAAGAAGCTATCGAAAACTGGACAAAAACCGACGAGCATGAACTTTTACAGGCAAATCTTGCCAACAAATACTGGACGCGAAGCATTTACTTTTCGCAACGGAAAGTAAGAATTCCGAAAGGTGCCATCTCACCCTTCGATCACTTTTTCAAAAAATATGCAACTGAGATTAACTGGGACTGGAAACTGCTGGCTGCTGTGGCTTTTCACGAGTCCCGCTTCGATTCGTCACAGGTTTCATGGGCCGGAGCTTCGGGCATTATGCAGTTAATGCCACGCACCGCTGCCAACTTTGGTCTGACCCGTAAAACGATGTTGAATCCTGAAAAAAACATTGAAGCCGGCGTGCAATATATAAAAAGTCTCAACCTCTCATTCCGTAAAATAGTAAACAAAGAAGAACGCATAAAATTTATACTTGCGGCCTACAATTCAGGTCCGGCGCATGTACTCGATGCCATGGCACTTGCCGAAAAACATGGAAAAAATCCACATATCTGGTTTAACAACGTAGAATATTACCTGATAAAAAAGTCGGAACCCGAATTTTACAACGATCCGGTTGTAAAGTACGGCCGGTTCAGGGCTAAAGAAACAGTCAGCTACGTGAACAATACGCTCGAAACCTTTCATAAGTATTCGGGACGACATTAAGAAAAAAATAATAAAAGCTGTGATAAACGCGATTCATTGCAGGTTTATTTAATGCAGCTAACCAACACACTAAAAAAACAAACACAAACAAATGCCAAATAGCGAAATTATATTAATAAGTATTTCGGGTGAAGACAAACCCGGAGTAACCACCGCCATAACCGAAATTCTTGGAGCTTACGATGCCACCATTCTTGACATTGGTCAGGCTGATATTCATCACACCCTTTCATTAGGAATACTTTTCAAAATGTCGGACAGAACAGATTCCGGCAATATATTGAAAGAAGTTCTTTTTAAATGCTCCGAACTCAACCTCACTCCCCGGTTCACTCCCGTGAGTGAGGAAAGATACAACAACTGGGTTTCGCGTCAGGGCAAGGGACGGTATGTGGTTACAATTCTGGGGCGTGAAATCACTGCCCGCCAACTATCGAAAGTCACAAAAGCAGTTACCAATCAGGAACTAAACATCGACTCCATCAAACGACTTACCGGACGGGTTCCTTTGTCGAATACCGATACCGATGCCATCCGTTCGTGTATCGAACTTTCGGTGCGGGGCGAACTGCAGGATAAAAAGGCGCTCTCGGCCAAATTCATGCAGTATTCGTCCGAAATGGGCATCGATATTTCATTTCAAAAAGATGATATTTTTCGCAGGAATCGGCGATTGATTTGTTTCGACATGGATTCAACGCTTATTAAAACTGAAGTCATCGACGAATTGGCCGATCGTGCCGGCGTTGGGCCTCAGGTTCGCGCCATTACCGAAGCAGCTATGCGCGGCGAAATTGATTTTACCGAAAGTTTCAAACAAAGAGTTGCTTTGCTCAAAGGTTTGGACGAAAAAGCACTCGAAGAAATAGCCAATCAGCTTCCGATTATGGATGGTGCCGAACGTTTAATGGGCATTCTTAAAAAATGCGGTTACAAAATCGCCATCCTTTCGGGAGGATTTTCGTTTTTTGGGAATCATTTGAAAAAACTTTTTGATGTAGATTATGTTTATGCTAATGAGCTGGAGATTGTAGAAGGCAAACTAACAGGAAATTACATTGGCGATATTGTGGACGGAAAACGCAAAGCTGAATTGCTCCGTCTGATCGCACAAGTGGAAAAAATCGACCTTGAACAGGTAATTGCTGTGGGTGATGGCGCCAACGATTTACCAATGTTAAACATTGCAGGCCTTGGCATTGCTTTTCATGCTAAACCAAAGGTGAAAGAAAATGCGCAACAATCCATTTCAACGATTGGTCTTGACGGTATTCTTTATTTCCTTGGCTTTCGGGATATTCACATCGATTTCTAAAATTCCCGACTCAACTGTATCAGGTTTTATTTTCGGACAGGTTTTATTCTTTACACAAAACATATTAATTTCGAAAAAAAATGAAAAAAGCAATTGTTATCGGCTCTACAGGTATGGTTGGAACTCAACTCATCCAATTACTCCTCTTCTCGAAAGATTACGTTGAGATTATATCTTTGGTTCGTCGCGAAAGCGGCATAACCCACCCAAAACTCAAAGAATATGTTGTGGATTTCGACCAACCGGAAACATGGCGCCAACTTGTAAGCGGAGATGTTTTATTTTCGTGCATGGGCACTACAATTGCAAAAGCTAAGACCAAAGGAAATCAATACAAAACAGATTACACTTATCAGTACAAAGTGGCTGAAATAGCTGCTCTAAATGGCGTTCCGGCTTATGTACTTCTGTCATCGGCAGGTGCAAATGCCAAATCAGCTGCATTTTATATGCAAATGAAAGGAAAACTTGATGAGGCAGTTCTGAAATTATCTTTCGAAACCATCAGCATTTTACGCCCTGCACAGTTGTACGGCGAAAGAAAAGAAAAACGAATGGGCGAAAGAATTGGACTGAGCGTTATGTTTGCGCTGAACAAGATGGGCATACTCCGACGCATCAAACCTATACATGCCCGCGAAGTGGCTCAGGCTATGATATTGGCCGCCGAAAACAAAAAACATTCGATACTTAACCTCCAGCAAATGTTTTACCTTATTCATAAATAAATTTCCGCACCCATAAAGGAAAGAAGATAGAGATTTGTGTCAAAATCTCTACCGGTGTTCGAACACTAAGAGGTTCTTCAGAATGTTATTTACGTTTTGGTTGATTTCATGTATTCATAAATTATGATATCTGCCCCCTAACCCCCTAAAGGGGGAATAAAAGGGGAACAAAGAATGTTTAGTAAAATTTTAATCATCTCCTTGTGTGTCCTGAGTTTTTTATCAGGCCATGGGTGTTTCATGTATTTATATGAAATAATTAACAATACAATTACAACTGTGTTAATTTTTAATATATTTAGATGAAACCTATGCAACAATTATTTATCTTTGCGCATCAACTACCTAAAAGTCATTCGATGAAGAAAAAAATTCTAAGCGCGTTTTGCTTACTTATTCTCACCTCAGGCCTCTACAGCCAGACTCACACCATTAGCGGTTACATTACCGACGGTAAAACGAACGAAACAATGATGAGCAATTCTGTGTATGAGTCCATTTCCCGCAAGGGAACAGTTTCCAACACCTACGGTTTTTACTCGCTAACCCTACCAGAAGCAGAAGTAGATATTCAGTTTTCGTATGTGGGCTACCAAACCGAACAAAGGAAATTTTTTCTTTCGAAAGATACAATTATAAACATAAAGCTGAACGAAGTCACCGAACTTTCGGAAATAACAGTGATTGGCAACCGAAAAGAAACAGGAGTAAAAGGCTCACAAATGAGCACCATCGACGTTCCGATCTCTCAAATAAAAACAGTACCGGCTCTTTTCGGAGAAACAGATGTATTGAAGGCCTTGCAACTACTGCCCGGAGTTCAGGGAGGTACAGAAGGTTCAGCAGGATTCTACGTAAGAGGTGGTGGCCCCGACGAGAATTTATTTTTACTCGATGGCGTGCCTGTTTACAATGTAAGTCACTTTGGAGGAATGTTCTCGGTTTTCAATGCAGATGCCTTGAAAAACGTAACTTTATACAAAGGCAACTTTCCGGCTCGTTTCGGAGGTAGGCTTTCATCCGTAGTGGATATAAGGATGAATGATGGAAACAACAAAAAGTTACATGGAAACTTTAGTGTGGGACTTATCTCGACCAAATTTAACCTTGAAGGCCCTTTATTCAGTGATAAAACCACATTCAATATTTCAGGACGAAGAACTTACTATGATATTTTGGCACAACCGCTTTTGAAAATTTCAACCGCCGAAGAAGATATGGACAAAATTAAAGCCGGCTATTATTTCTACGATCTGAATGCAAAGATAAGTCATAAGTTTTCGGACAAAGACCGACTCTACTTAAGTGCATATATGGGAGATGACGTTATTTATGGAGACATACGCGAAGGTTTTCACGAAAATAATCAGGGATCGTCCGAAAACAGATTAAAACTGGGCTGGGACTGGGGAAACCTGATTACCGCCCTGCGCTGGAATCATGTGATTAGCAACAAACTATTTATGAATACTACCGCCACCTACACCCGTTACCGTTTCGACATGTTGGTCGGCTCGGAATATGAGAGCATTACTAAAAACCCACCAAGCAGAACAAACGAAACAACTACATTAGGATACCGTTCCGGCATCGAAGATATTGGAGCAAAAGTTGATTTCGACTATGCTATAAATCCAAATCACGACATCAAATTTGGAGCAAGCTACACGCATCATACATTTCGCCCCGGAGTACAGGTTTTTAAGCAGAAACTTGAGGAAAATGCCCAAACGCAATCCATGGATACCACTATTGGGAACAGCAATATTGCCGCCCACGAAACCACAATTTACGTAGAAGATAATGTTTCACTGGGCTCATTTATTAAAATGAATGCAGGGCTACATTATTCAAATTTTATTGTTCAGGACAAATTTTATCATTCACTTCAACCACGTCTTAGTTTGCGGGCATTGATTTCGGACAAATTATCGTTCAAAGCCGGCTATGCTGCAATGAATCAGAACATTCATCTATTATCAAATTCTACCATAAGCTTGCCTTTCGATCTTTGGGTTCCCGTAACGAAACGCATCGAACCTATGAAATCGCACCAATATTCAGCTGGGTTTTTCTACAATCTACTCAATTTTATTGATTTATCAATAGAAAGTTATTATAAATCGATGGATAATTTGCTCGAATACAAGGATGGTTCTACTTTTATGGGTTCCAATACCGGTTGGGAAGACAAAGTAAGTGTTGGACGTGGCTGGTCGTACGGAGTAGAATTTTTAGCTCAGAAAACGATAGGAAAAACTACAGGTTGGTTAGGATATACCTGGGCTAAATCCGAACGTCTGTTTGACCGGCCCGGAGAAGAACTCAACAACGGTGAAGTTTTTCCTGCTAAATACGATCGTCGCCACGATGTAAGCCTTGTTGTTTCGCATAAATTCAACAAGAAAATTGATGTCGCCGGCACCTGGGTGTATGGCACCGGCAACAGTGGATCTTTAGCACTTCAAAATTATTCGGCTGCAGCTATCGACAACAATCAGGGATCATATAATTATTACAATTCAATACCACATATCAGCAAAAGAAACAATTACCGACTTCCGGATTACATGCGTTTGGATGTAGGCGTTAATTTCCACAAACAAAAGAAACATGGAATTCGCACATGGAACTTTAGCATTTACAACGCTACAAATCAGAAGAATCCATTTTTAGTTTATGCAGCTACCGAATACGACTATGTAGAAGCAACAGGTCAGGAGAATGAAAGAAAGGTATTTAAAAAGCTAACTATTTTCACTATCATCCCTTCTATTAGCTATGCTTACAAATTTTAAAACATTGATTTACAAATGAAAAACGTATATATTCAACTCGCCATAACTTTACTGCTAACCGTTTTTATTGTTTCGTGCGAAACCGAAATAAAATTCAACGGAAAAGAAACAGCTCCTTCGATGGTCATCAACAGTATATTGAATCCGGATTCGACAGTAAAAGTACATATTACAAAAAGTAAATTCT
Source organism: uncultured Paludibacter sp. (assembly GCA_963678465.1). Taxonomy (GTDB): domain Bacteria; phylum Bacteroidota; class Bacteroidia; order Bacteroidales; family Paludibacteraceae; genus Paludibacter. Next base: position 63,096 of record OY782858.1, on the reverse strand, counting down.
TTCTTGATATCGATGGACCATTTGATCCCATTACAAACGCTACAGTACAACTTTATGCCAATGATAAACTGATCGAAGCTTTAAATTCTACCGGAAACGGATATTATACTGGAACTTACAAACCATTTCCGGGAGATATTATAAAAATTATCGCTCGTAACAATGAATTCGATAATGTATACAGCTCAACCGAAATACCTGTCACGGCAAGCATTACATCGGTCGACACTACCTCAACGACAACAAAAACATCTCCACTCATTTATTCCGGATCTTACAACGATGAAGGATATTTGAATACTGATACCGTAGGCACAATCTCTGAAAAAAAAATCAAATTCACAATCAACATTGCCGATCGTGCAAATTATAAAAATTTCTATCGATTAAAAGTCAAACACAGAAGCTACTACGACAATGGTACTTACTCAGAGCACAATACTTATTTTAACTCCGAAGACCTTGTTTTTGGTTCAACCAGCGAAACCGAATTGTTCGAGGAAGAAAACACCAACTACTATCACGAATTCAACGACAATCTGTTCGATGGGAAAACCTACGGTTTAACATTCTCTATTTCCACATTTCAGTATAATTATTTTCCGGGTAAAGAACCAAAAGACGACCCCTGGAGTCCAACTACCATAAAACAAGAGATATTCATTAATATCGAAAGCATCTCTCCTGCCTACTATTACTATTTGAATAGTCGGGCAAAAAACAATGCATATATTGAGATTTTCTCCGAACCAGTCCAAATCTATAACAACATAGTGAATGGCATCGGTATTTTGGGAGCTTATAATACATCCATTACTGTAATCCGGATGCCTTTATCGTATACGCTATACAGTGGTTACGGAGGCTATTAGTAGTAAAAAAACACCAATTAAATGCTGTTCCCATTAAGCAATAAAAGGACTAACATTGTAAGCGATTTAGCAACCCTTGCACCCATACTTTCGATTTGAAATCAGAATTTTAATTTCTATTATAAAAATGCTGTTTTAACAGGAAAAAACTCAATTTTTCATGCAAAAAACAGCTTTTTCCACGTCTGCAATCAAAAACGAACAATAGATATAAGTAGCTATATATCTGTTATTTACAAAATATTTATTCCGACATTAAATATTTATACCAAAATGTAGTTGCAATCTAAAACCATTCTTGTATATTTACAGCGTTTTAATACAACATTTCAATTTCATACATTCAGTTAACTCAAAATTTATTCATCAAAAAAAAAATCACATCACACATGAAAATTGGAGTACCTAAAGAAATTAAAAACAACGAAAGTCGTATTGCGCTAACTCCTGGTGGAGTTCAGACAATGGTAAAAAACGGACACAGCGTTTATGTAGAAACAAATGCCGGACTGAACAGCGGTCTTAGCGACGAACAATACCTTCATGCCGGAGCGCATATCCTCTCCACAGCAAAAGAAGTGTTCGATATCGCCGACATGATTATGAAAGTTAAAGAACCAATCCCTCAGGAATATGGTTTAATACGTCCAAATCAACTTATTTTCACTTATTTTCATTTTGCTTCCAACGAAGAATTGCTCAATGCAATGATAAAAAGCAAAGCCGTTTGTTTGGCTTACGAAACCGTGGAAGTGAACAACAGTTTACCTTTGTTGATTCCTATGTCGGAAGTTGCAGGCCGCATGTCGATACAGGAAGGTGCAAAGTACCTCGAGAAACCAAAAGGAGGAAAAGGCATACTGTTGGGCGGTGTACCAGGTGTAAAAGCAGCAAATGTACTTGTATTGGGAGGCGGAGTTGTAGGCACACACGCCGCTCTAATGGCTGCCGGACTGGGCGCACACGTGACAATTATGGACATTTCGTTACCACGATTGCGCTACCTGAGCGAGATTATGCCCGCGAATGTCGACACCGTTATGTCCTCACAATATAATATTGAACAAATTCTGCCACTTACCGATTTGGTAGTAGGTGCAGTACTCATTCCGGGAGCTAAAGCCCCGCATTTGATCACACGCGAAATGCTTAAACTAATGCAACCAGGTTCAGTTCTTGTGGATGTGGCTATTGATCAGGGAGGTTGTTTCGAAACATCAAAACCTACCACTCATGCTGAGCCCGTTTATCAGGTTGAAGGCATACAACATTACTGTGTGGCCAATATACCCGGAGCAGTTCCATTTACTTCCACACTGGCACTTACCAACGCCACGTTGCCTTACGCAGTTAAGCTGGCTAATTTGGGTTGGGAAAAAGCATGCGAAGAAAATGAAGACCTGCAAAAAGGACTTAATATAGTGAATGGCAAAGTAGTGTGTCAGGCAGTAGCCGAAACATTTGGATTGTAGTTCAAAATCTTTTTTTATGGCAAAGGCAGTTTAATATCTTCAGGATACTAAACTGCCTTTTTTCTTAATATTATTTTTGCGGGGAATCCGCCCACCTCATCAAATCAATGTATATCGGGCAGCTTATGATTCAAAAAGAATCAATTACAAAAAAACGAATTCACTTCCTTAAATTCCATTCACTCTGAGTATATTTATGATTTTCAAGCGATATAATTTCGGACACATCGGCCTGAGCGAGTGACTGAACCGAAGTTCCGTAGTATTCCGAAAAATTTTTGATACACATATCGAAAAAATCGTGCTTTCCGGGAGCCTCTCCTGTTTGTTCTTCCAGAAAGGTTCGAATATTTTTCACAACACTCGGAACCGAAGCTGTTCCCTTCAGGTTATTGTCTTTTTCCTTTACAGTCAGCGACTTTTGAAGTTGCTCAATGTTAGCATCGTATAGCAAAGTTCCGTGATGCAACTGACGGTTTTTACTTATGTGCGAAGCAGTTCCACTCACTTTATAACCACCAGGAAGCCACAAATCCTTGCGTTTACCTATTTCTACCGGTATGTCCATCGACTTTAAAACATCAACAACAGGCAATAAAAAATCGGAGCTTAGAACCGGTTTTCCTTCTCTTATGGTAGAAATAAAGCTATAATTCAGATTACCAGCATCATGATAAACCGCTCCCCCACCAGATACCCTTCGCAAAACAGAAATTCTATTGTCGTTACAAAATGTAACATCCACCTCATTCACCAGCACCTGATTTGAGCCTAAAATAACGCTTGAATCGTTGACATACAAAAATAACACGTCCTCTGCCTGACGCGAAAAAATATATTCTTCTGCCGCCAGATTAAACGATGGTCTATGTAAATGAGAGTAAATTACAAGCATATATCTTCAAATTTTCATGTGTATATGTTTACGATATCTTTCTTTTTGTTATCAAAAAGAGGAAGACGCAAGTGATTCCGGGCTCATTATCTAACACTGAAGAATCACACCTAAGCAACATCTAAACATTACACACAAAGAAATGTTTTTACAATACATTGAAAGTTTAATTGATAAAGTCATATAAATATCGCGAACTAAAAATTGTGGTATTAACAAAAAAATTATTTCAGACAAAGTAAATTATTTTTCACATTTCAAATAAATGACAAAATATTTGAAAATCAACATTTTGGTCGACCAATAGTTTAAATATAAGAAATCAGATTTACTAAATCGTGCATTTATTTGCAAAAAAACAACAATTATTTTACACAATCATTTCATACTTAAGCTGAAAACATAGTTGGAAAATAAATTTTTCGATTTATCTTTGCAAAAATATTACTCATAACACCGACAAAAATAACAGTTATCTTTATCGAAACATAAAAAAAAGATACAATGCCAGAAATAGAATTAAAAACAAAAAATCAAACCTTAGAAAGACCAACTGACATCGTTATTTCTAAAATTAAAGAAATGATTAACGCCGGAGTACTAAAGCCCGGCGATAAGCTACCTGCCGAACGAAAAATGGCCCAGGACTTTGAAGTAGGAAGAACTCAAATAAGAGAAGCGCTGCATAAACTTGAATTTTACGGCATTGTTAAAACACTCCCACAAAGTGGTTCTGTAATAAACGGACTGGACATAAACACCTTAGATGGATTAATCTCGGATGTTTTAAACTTACAGAATTACGACTTTTACTCGCTGGTCGAAACGAGATTTGTTTTAGAAGTGAATGCAATAAGACTTTGCGCCCAACGCTGGAATAGCAAAGACATGGAAGTGCTCGAAAAAGCGCACGACAATTACGTAAAATCATTTGACTCCGCTGATAGAGTCAGTAACGACTTTGCTTTCCACAGAGCAATAGCCGAAGGATGCCACAACCCTGTTTTCAAAGCTATGTTACTGATTGTCATCCCCGATATTATGACAATTTATCAGCGCGACAGGATATGTGCACCCAACAAAGCAGTGGTTGATGAACATGCCAATATGCTGAAAGCCATTAAAATGCGCGATGGAGAACTAGCCTCCCGGCTCATGGCCGAACACCTACAAGGTGTAGTTGATTTTGCAAAATCAAGATTAACGCAACCAGAGAATGAATTAAATTGATCTTTCTACTTAATTTGAAGAAACCGTCCAGAATTGGACGGTTTTTTTGTTTTATATAAGCTCTAAAACATGTTTAATAACATAAATTGAAAAAAAACTGATTATTCCTATTGCACATATAAAGTTATATTGTAATTTTGGTCGACCAAATTATTGGTTGACCAATTCAAGCAGAAAATCTATTAAAGCCTGGAAATAACATTAACAGATTTATTCGATTTCAATCAATATCTCTGCTGATCACATTCAATATTATCTAATTTATAGTTATAAATACATGAAAAAAACAACAAAACAAAATTACGTAAGAATTGCACTTATGTTTTTTGTGCTTGTACTGACGAGCACAAGTATGGCATTTTCGCAAACCAAAGTAAGTGGAACTGTCACCGACAGCAATAAAGAACCGCTTATAGGTGTCAATATCATGGTAAGTGGATCAAAGTCTGGGACAATAACAGACTTCGAAGGGAGATATACCATTCAGGTACCCAACAGCAAATCTACACTTGTATTCTCTTATATCGGATATAAAACGATCACAAGAGAGGTGAATAACAACACAGTAATTAATGTTACCCTGACTGAAGATGCATTGCAAATGGAAGATGTAGTGGTAGTAGCCTATGGTACTCAGAAAAAATCTCACCTGACCGGCGCAGTATCATCTTTGAAAAATGACAAGATGGATGAATTACCGGTATCACGAGTGGATCAGGCCCTTCAGGGTAAATTAGCCGGGGTTCAAATCAACAACAATAATCCGGAAGCTGGTGAAAAGCCACAAATCAGAGTACGTGGAATGGGCTCAATCAGTGCAAGTGCCGATCCACTAGTCGTTGTTGATGGCTTTCCGGTACCAGATGGATTATCAATGGTCAGTATGGGCGATGTAGAATCTATTGAAGTGCTTAAGGATGCAGCATCAGCAGCCCTTTACGGATCACGTGCAGCCGGAGGTGTTATCCTTATCACAACAAAAAGCGGAAATATCAAAAAGCCAAAATATAGTTTTAAAATGTATAAGGGCATTAAGACTGCTTTAAAGCTACCTGAAATGCTTTCAACAGAAGATTACACTGCGCTGCTACAAAATGAAGCTGCTCAACGTAGACTTGATCCCGCTATCAATGGAATAGCCTCTGAGACAATGGCATTTAACAGAATAACTGACAATGAACGTTCAGCCTATCTGATTTTAAAAAACCTGCTTGACTCACCTACAGATTGGCTGAATGAAGGCCTGCGCCCCTTTGGTGCAATGGAAAACTATCAGCTAAGTGCTTCAGGAGGAGATAAAAACATGAAATACTTCGTTTCAGGAAATTACACCGGTGAAGAAGGAATCATGAAAAACAGCACCTACGACAAGTACACCTTTCGAGCTAAAATGGACATAAAGTTATCAAAATCGATAGCCATTGGTGTTAATTTAAGTCCTACATTCTCACATCAGGAACGACCTGCTGTTGACTTGACAGATTATATGCGTTTCCCCTCATGGCTCCCCATTCGACATAACGCAGCAACAGCTGCTTTGAGCGGAAAAACAGTCGGTGACTATGCACAACCTTCAGATTTTAATGGAATTAATATAAGTGGAACAGGATATGACGGTGAAGTATGGCATTTAACTGGTGCATCTCCCTTCAACTCGAGCAATCAAAACCCTGTATCCATTCGTGAAAGAACAAGCATTTTCAATGACGAATACAAGCTCCAGGGAAACACATATATTATGATAGATATTTTGAAAGGTTTGCAATTTAAAACTTCTAATGGTGTATATTATTCCAGCAAGGAGTACAATAAAAAAGAGCAAACATCTGCCAATAAAGCAGGGAATCCAAATTCACTTACCCGCCAGCTGACATTACGTAGTGAATTGCTATCTGAAAACACTTTGACATACGACAAAAAGTGGGGAGCACATGAATTTGGTGGATTAGCTGGTATGACATTCCAGAAAAGTACAAATAAATACAACGTTATAGTTGGTACCAATTTCCCGGATGAAGAGATGTTATCCTTTAATCTCGCTTCGCAGATTATTTTGGACAGCCCAAACCTACCTGGTACAAGTTCATTTTATTACTCCGAGACACTTATGTCGCTCTTAGGTAGGATAACGTACGCTTACAAAGGAAAATACATGAGTTCATTGAGTATTCGTTCTGATGGTAGTTCAAAATTCGCAGCCGGAAATAAATGGGGAACTTTCCCCGCCGCTTCGATAGGCTGGAGAGCTTCAGAGGAAAAATTCCTCAAACAACTCGACTGGGTATCAAATCTTAAAATCCGTGCAAGTTATGGATTAACCGGGAATAATAATATTCCTCAATACTCCTATATGAATTCAATCAATACAAGTAATTATGTGTTAGGATCGAGCAATGGCACATTGGTTTCGGGTATGGCATCGAACAGTTCGGCATTAGGCAACCCCGATATTACCTGGGAACAAACAGCCGAAGCCAATTTCGGTATTGATCTCGGATTCTTCAATAGCCGTTTGAATGTATCAGTAGAACACTATAATTCAAATACTATTCAATTATTGCTTCAGCAGCCATCCATGTTCATAACCGGTCACCAAACCTATTGGAATAATATTGGAAAAGTGAATAACAAAGGGTGGGAAGTTGAATTATCCACAACTAACATTACGAACCGAAATTTCACTTGGAAAACGACAGCCAATTTGTCGACCAACAAAAACACTTTGCTGAATTACGGTGATAAAGAAAAAGAAGACAACTTTGGAGAAAGAAATGAAGTTTATCGTGCTATTGTTGGTCAGCCTGCCATTCAGTTTTATGGTTATAAATCCGATGGCGTTTGGACTTCGTTCGAAGAAGTGGCGGCTGCAAAGAAATTAACCGATGGAAATGGTACTCTATTTACCTACTCAAAGTTTGCTCCGATCGTTGGAGGACTAAAAGTACAAAACATAAATAATGATAATAAAATTGATGCCGAAGACCGCGTCGTTTTAGGTGATCCGTTTCCTGATTTCACTTGGGGATTAACAAACATATTCACATACAAAAACTTTGATTTAAGCTTCCTTTTACAAGGAGTACAAGGCGTTGATGTGATCAATGGGAATATAAATTACAACGAACAATTACGTCTTAACAAAGCTTACACAAATAACCGTTACATAAGCCCTATGTTTCCGGGCGATGGAAAAACGGTATATTCTACTACAACATCTGGTAGCGATTTAATGCTTACCGACTATTGTATTGAGGATGGATCTTATGCTTCGTTACGCGATCTTACTTTCGGTTATAAAATTCCGGATAATTTAATGAAGAAAATAAAAATAGGAGAATTAAGAGTTTATTTTTCGGCTCAGAACCTTCTTTATATAATGGCCTCGGATTACAGAGGTATCAATCCTGAAGCCCGAAAAACATCAAGCCAATACACAAGTCCATTGGTAGATGGTTACCAACGCGGTGCATTTCCTCTGAACAGGACTTACACGTTCGGTATTGATCTTACATTTTAATTAGTCTCTCTTTTATTATTTAAAATTACAATGAAAATGAAAAATATAAAATTAATAATCATAGTTTTGCTGTCAGCATTTGCTCTCACATCTTGCGAGGACTTCCTGACCGATAAGCCGGAATCTGTACTAACTCAGGTTGGCTTTTATACTACTCCTACACGTATCAATCAGGGTATCCTTGGTTGCTATGCGGGTATGGCTACTATTCAAACCGAAGAATGGCTATATACCGAACTTCGCAGCGACAATACTTGTCAGGATCAGACAGGTTCAAGTGCCACTATACGTATTGATCAAACCGATGTATCTTCGTTCCGCACATCACCAAGTTTGCCATCATTACAAACTTACTGGTATAAAATTTTCCAGAATATCTCAAACATCAATGCAGTAATCCCTTCATTAGCCGACAATAAATACGTAACGATTGAATCGCAGCGAGCACAATACGAAGCCGAATTACTATTTATGCGTGCATACCATTATTATACATTGGTCAATTTATTTGGAGATATGTTCAAAATCACCACTGTAATAGGACCTAAGGAAGCTAAGAACACTCCACGGTCTCCGGTATTAGAAATATACAACGAAATAATAATTCCGGATTTGAAAAAAGCAGCTGCTCAGGCTCCTGCATCTTATGGGGCAGCCGACAAAGGACGTATCACCAAATGGGCAGCCAAAGGTATGTTGGCTAAGGTGTACATGATGTTGGGTGGTACAGAAAACTTAGCATTAGCCAAGACACTGCTCGAAGAAGTAATGGCAGCTCCACAACATAATCTGTTAACCGGTGCTAATGCCTACGCTAATGTATTCAGTACAACCAATGAAATGAACAATGAAATTATTTTTGCTATCAGATATAAAGGAGGAAGTCTGGGTTTAGGTTCAAATTTTTGGCCTACATTTGCACCGATTGGTTCAGCCAATCAGTTCCTTAAAGTAGGAACACCGCTTGGATTTAATGCTCCCACACAGGAAATTATGAATTTATTCAATGCGGATCCATCCGACACGCGTGCAAAAACATGTTTTAGTGTATGGAAAAGATCAGAAACAGCATCGTATCCTTACATTACAAAATATGCCGATCCATCAATGAGTCAGGCGTTGCAAGCTGAAAATGACTGGATTGTATTACGCTACGCTGACATTGTATTGCTTTACGCCGAAGTATTGGCTCAAAACGGGAGTTTCAGTAGCGCCCACACTTATGTAAATCAGATACGTACCCGTGCAGGATTAACTAATATCGGGCCGTTTGGTTCCAAAGAAGAAGCCTTAGATGCAGTCTATGCTGAGCGCCGTTTGGAGTTAGCTTTCGAAAATCAGCGCTGGTTTGATCTCCTGCGTATGGCAAAGTCATATAACAATCCGAACAAACCCGTTGAAATATTAATTCAACATACATTTGTAACCGATTGGGAATTGATGTATTCAAAATATAATCCTATTCAACCTCCGGAACAAAGATTCTTTATAAAGGAACGCTTGTTACTCCCTATTCCACAAACAGAAATAGACACTAATAACGAGGTTGTCATTTCACAAAACGAAACTTATTAATCATATTAAATAGTATAATCATGAAAATTCTAAATAAAAGGGCACTATTCAGTGTTTTGATTGTAAGTATAGTTATCTTATTTACAGCTTGTTCATCCGATGATGAAAATGTAATTACGCCAAAGACACTTGAACAATATAAATTGGAATTGAGTACGTTTATTTCCTCCGAAAAAAACATTGTCGAAAATTGTGTTGTTGGTTATAACAAAGGTGACTTCAAAAGCACAACAAATTACGATGCTTATAAATCCGCATATTTAACTGCTTTGTTGGCTGCCGAAGCTACACTTACAAAACCAGAGTTAACAATTGCGAATATAATCGAAGCCAATAAAAGTCTGGCTGTCCCCGGAAAAGCTTTCACAAGCAGCCTTTGGATCTCTGACAGACGTCCACTGAACGATGCTATTGTTGATGCAGAAACGCTAAACACAGCTACTCTTGTCGGAACAGCTAAAGGTGAAGTTGCTCAGGACGCCAAAACTGCGTTTTCAACTGCAATTACTGAAGCTAAAACCATCCGTGGAGCAAGCACAACAATTGAGCGTCAGGTTAGTGCGGCTGTAACTGCTTTGTCAGAAGCAAAACTTGCTTTTACGAATGCAATTATAAAATAAACATCTTTCAAAACTGTATATCTACTTTAAGCTGTTGGGATTTAACTCCCAACAGCTTAATCAATACTAAAGCCCATGAAAAACACATTTTATTTTATTATAATTCTATTTTTTACAACGGTAATGGCTGCAAATGCCAAAAGCGTAAAAGTAGAAAACATCAATCAGTTTAATAATCAATTAAAAAACTTATCAGCCGGTGACTCTATCATTTTATCAAATGGTACCTGGAGAGACGCATCACTTGTATTTAAAGGGAAAGGTGAGAAAGATAAATATATTTACCTGACTGCCGAAACTCCCGGAAAAGTTAGTCTCGAAGGAGCTTCAAGTCTACGCATTTCAGGACAGTGGTTGCACGTTTCCGGGCTTGTATTTAAAAACGGAAGAACACCTCGTAGCACCGTCATTGAATTCAGAACAGGATCAACGGAATATGCCTATAATTCGGTAATATCTGAATGTGTTATAGACAAATATAATCAACCAATAAAAGATTCAGCCGACCATTGGGTAGGACTGTATGGAAAGAAAAACACAGTGGAATTCTGTTATTTTGGAGGAAAAAGTAACGAAGGAACTACTCTGGTAGTTTGGCCCAACGATTCGAACAGCATAAATAACGGACATAAAATTTATCGTAACTATTTCGGGCCACGGCCTCGCTTAGGTTCAAACGGAGGAGAAACAATTCGTATCGGAACAAGTCACGTATGCATGAATAGCTCGGGTACAATTGTAGATGGTAATTATTTTGAGCGCTGCAATGGTGAAACTGAAATTATTTCGAACAAATCATGTGACAATATTTTTGTAAACAATACTTTTTTTGAATCGGAAGGAAGTTTGGTTTTACGTCATGGCGACAGGGGAATTGTAGCCGGTAACTGGTTTATCGGAAATGAGAAAATAAACACCGGAGGAGTTCGCGTTATCAACGAAGGTCATCTGATTTATAACAATTTCTTCTACAAACTTCGTGGCGATGATTTCCGTTCGGCTTTAGCGGTGATGAATGCTATTCCTGATTCGCCTTTGAATGGTTATATGCCTGTTAAAAATGTAATAATCGCCAATAACACCTACTATGACTGTTCTACCCCATGGGCTTTTGGAGTTGGTTTAGGCGAACGCAACAGGATAATAAAACCTGAAGGGACACTCCTGCTTAATAATCTTGTATACTCTCCAAACGAAGCCGAATTAATAAAATTCTACGATCAAACCGACGGTGTAAGTTTCGACAACAACCTATTGATAGGCAACAAAGGCGTTTCTACACAAAAAGGAACCATCCAGGGCGATGTTCTTAAATCGAAAGTATGGGACATTGAGATAGTATACTCCAATATTAAAGCCAAAAAACTACCTTTTGTAAAATACGACATTCTGGGACAGAAAAGAGATGATGCTGTAATAGGAGCTTTTCAAACCAAAGGAGAGAAAGCCGAAGTTGAGTTAGCAACATCCAAAAATTGTGGTCCATCCTGGTATAAACCTGTTTCAGAGCAAATAAAGTCAAAACCACAGGGTAAAAATATCCATATTGAAGCTGGCATTGACAATTTATCGAAGGCTATAAAAAAAGCTGGAAATGGTGATGTGCTTATTCTGGGCGAAGGTGAACATATTATCACCAATAAGATTTCAGTGACAAAAGACATTACAATAAAAAGCGATAATAAAAAGACAAAAACTGTTTTAAAGCTTCAGTCGTCCAGAGACAACAACAGCCTGTTTGAAATTGGCGAAAGTGCAAAATTTCGTATCGAAGGGATCAGCATTAACGGCGATAGCAGAGCAAAGTTTCCGACAAAATATGTATTTGTTTCGGCAAAGGAAGGTGCTTTTAACTATTCGCTGTTGATCAACAATTGTGAGATTTACGATGTGGATGTAGCGTCGGGAGCAATTTTCAAAGCCTATAAAGGATCATTAGCTGACTCTATTGTTGTTAGTAATTCTGTTTTGAGAGATTCCTATCGCGGTTTTTCATTGTCAGATGAAAAAGACAATACGGGAAAATACAATGCTGAAAATGTGGTTTTTAGCAACTCTATTTTCACTAAATTCACACAATTTGCTCTGGACTACTACCGTGGAGGAAACGATGAATCGACTTTAGGGGGTTCGTTGAAAATAGATCATTGTGTTTTCGATGTTATTGGCGCCGACGAAAAACAATCAATACTTAAATTGACAGGTATTGTAAATGTTGGAATTACTAATACAATCTTCAATAACTCGGTGGCAAAAACAAGTGTAAAACTTTCAGGAACAAAAAATATTATTTCAAATTGCAATTTCAATGCAAGCACAATGCCAAAAACTGAAAAAGGAGCAAAATCGACTCAGATCATGTTTGAAAATCCCGGATTTGAGAAAAAGAGTTTTAATCTTTCGGGCAAGTCAAAGTTAGTTGGCAAAGCCACAGATGGAACTAATATTGGAATAAAATAAGATTATTTTCTGAGAAGAAAAACAGCATTAACAATATTACCGATCAGAAATTTAAACTCAGGTTCTAAATCTAATTCAATTTGAAATGTGTGTGAAATACTTCACATACATTTCAAATTACAAACCTACCACCATAAGCAAAAAAACGTCCCATAAATCAAGCTAAGGAAACATGGCAAAAAAAAACGCACATAGATATACAATTCTGATTATTTTGATTTTTCAGTACAATATGATCTCTGCATTTCAAAAAAGCAGGACTAACTTTCCCGAAGAAGTCCTATCTGTTATTGTACAAGCAGAACAAAAACGTGTACTGAATTTAGCTGATCAGTTTCTAAAAGAAAAACCAGTTACTGTTACAGCCTCGCACTGTGTACGCAGTGCCAGTGGTAAGCACGATTATTATTCCGAAGCAACTTACTGGTGGCCAAACCCTGAAAATCCGACAGGACCTTATATCCGAAAAGATGGATTGAATAATCCCGATAACTTCGATAATCATCTCAAAGCAATCGGACGGTTTTCGTGGATTGTCGGAACAGAAACTTCGGCCTATTTACTGACAGGTAAAAAGCAATATGCACAACATGCAGTAAAACATCTGAAAGCCTGGCTCGTGGACACAACCACTTTAATGAATCCACATTTACTTTATGCACAAGCAATTAATGGTGTAAATACCGGACGAGGCATTGGCATAATCGACGCCGTTTCGTTAATAGAAGTAGTGAAGTCAGTCGAAATTTTACAGCAATCGCCTTATTTAAGTTCATCGGATGCCGCAACCATTAAGCAGTGGTTCGCTACATTTTTAAACTGGCTAAACACCCATCCTTACGGCATCGACGAAATGAACGCCAAAAACAACCACGGAACATGGTGGCATGCTCAAGTGGCAGCTTATGCCGCTTTTGTGGGTGACAAAAATAGTTTAGATAAATGCCGGAATTTTTACAACAACCAATTACTTGCAAAACAAATGGCATTTGATGGCAGTTTTCCGTTGGAAACAGCACGTACAAAACCATTTGCTTACTCACTTTTCAATTTGGACGGTGCTGCAACCCTGGCTCAAATTTTAAATTGTTGGACTTATGAATTGAGCGACGGAAGAGGAATGGACAAAGCTTTGGATTTTATAAGACCATTCGTTTTAGATAAATCAAAATGGACTTTCACGGAAGATGTTTTGTACTGGAACGAACAACCGGGGCGACGACCATTTATGTTTTTGGCCGCGATACTTGCTCCAAAAACTGATTGGGTGGAAATATGGAAAAATGCATCGGCTGAGTTTCCGAGTGAGGAAAGCAAACGTAATATGCCACTAAAAAATCCCCTGCTTTGGATGGGCTTGAAAAGTCCGGTGCAACAAAAAACCGAACAAGCAAAACAGGAAAAGTGGCTGCAAAATGCAATTCATCGTTCCGAAGAACAATTACTATTAGCTGCCGAAACATATAAAGATAAAAAATTAAATCCCAGAACTTTCGAAAACGGACAAGTAGAATTTGTAGGGATTAAAGATTGGACAAGTGGATTCTTCCCGGGATCCCTTTGGTACATATACGAACTAACTAATAACAGCAAAGCGATTGAACAAGCTGAATATTACAGTAATTTAGTTGAATTGGCAAAATATCGCAAAGATACTCATGATGTTGGCTTTATTCTTAATTCGAGTTTTGGAAATGGATACCGAATCACCGGAAACGAACAGTATAAAGGGGTGTTAACTACAGGTGCCGAATCATTGATGACAAGATTCGATCCCAATATCGGACTTATAAAATCGTGGGATACACGCAATAGGTGGAATTACGCAGTTATTATCGATAATATGATGAATCTTGAATTGCTTTTCGAGGTTGGGAAATTAACTAATAATGACAAGATGAAAAATGCATGTATTTCACATGCCGACAAAACGCTCGAAAATCATTTCAGAGCAGATAACAGCTGCTTTCATGTTGTAAATTATGACAGTATAAGTGGGAAAGTTGTTGAAAAAGTAACACATCAGGGTTTCGATGACAATTCTTCATGGGCGCGTGGTCAGGCCTGGGCACTTTATGGATATACATTGATGTATCGCGAAACGCAAGATATTAAGTATCTGAAACATGCCATAAAAGTAGCTGATTTCATATTGAATCATCCAAATTTACCAAAAGACAAAGTTCCATACTGGGATTTTAACGCACCGAATATTCCTGACGAACCTCGCGATGCTTCGGCGGCGGCTGTTATTGCCTCGGCCTTAATTGAATTAAATTCGTATCAGAAAAGTCAACCACACTATTTTAAAGCTGCCGAACAAATTTTGAAAAGTCTTTCGTCAGACAAATACTTAGCAAAAAAAGGAGAAAACGGACTGTTTATTCTCAAACACTCCACCGGAAACTGGCCTAAAAAATCCGAAATTGATGCACCTATTTCGTATGCCGATTATTATTATTTGGAAGCTCTTTTGAAATACAAGAATATTAGGTAGCAAGCAAAAAAACAGATAGAGTTCGAACTCACAATGCTGTTAGAAAATGAAATTATATTAATCCTATAGAAAATCATTTTTTTATTTGACAATTGTTTAATTCTATTGACAATTGGGTTTTCAAAATTAATTTACAAACAATCTATTTTCTATGAATAAAAATGTAAAATCAATGAAATCAAAATGGGGTTTGTATTATGATGCAAAACTTGCATTTGAGAATAATTATAAGTACAATAAAAATGATGCCCACGATTTTGCTTTTGCGTATGCATTGAATGCCACTAATGCGGGAGTAACGTTAATGAAAAAAGACGAAAATGATTTAGGGTTCAGAGCGCTTTATACAGACAAAGATCCTACAATACCTGGAAAGTATCAATTCTCTCCCAATAATGGTTGTGGTACATATATCGATGCTCCGGTTTCACCGCCCGACCCCAATGTCAATCCTCAGGCTGCTCCACGAAAAAAGTAATAACGAATAAAAAGAAACAGAAACATGAAAAAACTAATTTATTTCATATTCATAATTATACTTGTGCTGAGTTGTACTACCACAAGGACAACGACTATCAACAAAGTTACGGTTCCCAAGTATGTACGGTTCAGCAAGTTTAATAAGGATACTGCTGCCTATATCAAACAAAACTTTGAAAACAGAAAACAATATTATATTGGCAAAGAATTCAAAGTATTATTAAATGATTTGGAATTGCCTTTCAAATCGGCCAGCTTACATAATATGATGTATAAATACGAAGGTAAAGGACGTTACTCAGGAGGGGTTTTTTATTTTTACGATGAAGATAAATACTTTAAAGTTGCTGACAATAAAGATTTTATTCCGGGTATACTTGTTAAATTTGCCCCCCCCTATTTAGAAAAAGACACAATACTTTTTTTGAGTCAAAAATACTCGAACTCATGGAACAAAGAAAACAGAAAGATTATGGAGAAGCAAATTGTAGAAAGTGTAGAGTATTTCAATAGGGCACAGTGGACTATTAAAAACCCCAAGAAGTAATAGCAGAAAATTTATTTCTGAAGTGTAGTTTAAATCTGCACTTCAGTTAGTTCCATAATGAAACATGAAAAAACTAATTGGTATAAGCGCTTAGAACGTCCGAGTTAATTTATTGATTATAAACGAATAGTTACACTAAAAACCATCTTTTTTATGAGTAAATCTAATATTGTATGCATATTTGAGCGTCTATTGTACCTAAAGTGGTATTCATCAAGGTATCCTTGAAGCCGTTCTTTGCTGCAATGGTGATGAATTCCCTGTAGCCATCCTTTTATAATAGCAAACAAAATAGAATTAATTATTATGTTAATTTGGCAAATAGAATACCTAAAAATCAGAAATTTTTAAATGGTTGGAAAAATAGAACTAACGCATTTGTAAACAAAACTTCAGAAAATTCATTAAATGTAAACTGTAAATAAAAAAATATGAAAAACTTAATAAAATTAATGGTGGTACTAGTATTTTGCATTACTAATTTATTAAAGGTAAATGCACAACAAGACTTTACTGGTGTATGGAGTTTATCAACTGAAATTTCTGAATTTTCAATTTCGATTAATCAGGTTAATAATGTTATTACTGGTAATCATTGTTCAATTTCTAATAATGGAGAAAAAATTGATTGTGCAGAAGCTACAGAAACAACTTTAGTAGGTTTGGTAGTAGGGGATTCAATAACTTTAACATTTGCTAGCTCATTTTCATTAGAGAAGGGAACGGCAAATATCAAAAAAATAAATAGCTCAACTATAGAATGGAAGATTATTACAAAACCAAAAGGCGATTTTTATATTCCTATGTGTGCAATCTTAACAAAAGAAAATTGATGAATTTTTATGTAATAGAATAAAAGCTTGTCCTTTTATCAACAATGGATTTATACTGAGCTTAACTTCATTATTTTCATTTAAATTATCTTTCCTGTCTGCTGCACAATTAAAGTAAATCGAATAAATTGTTAGTTGTGTAGTAGACTTTTTTGTCAACAAAAAAAATATGAAAAAAAATTTAATAAAGTTCACGACACTATTTGTGTTAATTTTAAGTTGGTTTATCACAACAAGCTTAGTAAATCCTGTAGATAATGAAGAATCTAAAATTATTGGCACTTGGATTTCTGAAAATGATATTGAGTGGAAATTAATTTTCACAGGTGATAAAAAATGTACACAATTTTACTCAAATCAGTTAATTGAATCAGATAATTATCTGATTTCAAACACTTCGCCTCAATGTGGGATTGAAGTAACCATTGATTCATTAACAAGTTACTTAAGTATAGAAAATTCTATTACTTTAGAAAAAAGTTGCTATGAAATATACGGTATTAGTGATTCTATAATGTCGATAAGCCCTATTGGAGTTGGAGGAGTAATTATATTTAATCGTCAATAATTTCCTCCATCTCGCTACAATATTTAATATGTGCGTTATTTAGTAAAACATTTTTTTTCATGTTCATCAAATAGCATCACGTTGACACAGGCCTCAATGCTTGTGCCAACATGGGATTAACAATATTACTTAATTGTATCTATTTCTTTTTTGAACATTGGATTGTACCGCTTATTAATATAAATGAGCTACTGGAGTTAGCTGAACAAAGTGTTTTTACATTTATTTTGAACGATTGCAATATTTGAACTAAATGAAATAAAGATTAATCGCAAAAAAGCAAAAAAAACCACAGCAAGTTAGCGTTCGTTTTCAAACGTCATGCTGTGGCTTTTATAGCTTTTTAATAATAGGCAAAGCAGTCACAGAAACAGACTGCTACACAAACGTCTCTATTGTAAAATTAAAAAATGTAGAATGAAGAAATTAAATTTTTGTATATTGCTGGTTTCCATAATTTTGGGATTTTCTGAGAACACAGCGGCTCAGACAATTCTGAATGCAGATGGTTCCGGAAATACCTACGAATTAATCAACAGCATTTTAGCACCAAACGGCGGCGATGTAGTTGAAAGTGCCGAATGTGTACATCCTGAATTTGGCCGACACATTACCGAAGTGTGGGATACATCTTTAAACCAATATGTTTTTGCTTTTCATATTCACGTAACACCTGATAACGACCGCTGCATTAACTTCGACAGACAACGTGTGGAAATAAAAACCTACGAAGCTTCACCAGCAAACTTAAAAGGAGTTGCGGGTGAAACAGTGGTATATAAATGGAAATTTTATATGCCTGTAGGCTACCAACCTTCGTCGAACTTTACGCATTTACATCAAATAAAAGCTGTTGGTGGCGATGATTCTGATCCGCTTTTTGTGCTGACAGCCCGTAAAGGTACTCCCAATAAAATGGAACTGAATTATTATGTTGACTCAGATTTAAGTTCCGAAAAACTCACGTCAGTTAATCTTTCTCTTTTCGAAGGAAACTGGGTAGAAGTTACCGAACGGGTAAAAATCAGTAACACAGGCGGAACGTACTCAATCATTATTAAGAATATAAGTACCGGAGCTACTGTGTTATCCTACAGCAACAATAATCTACTGACCATCAGGGCCGATAATAACTTTATTCGCCCTAAATGGGGTATCTACCGAAGTTTACTCAACTCACAGGCGTTGCGCGACGAAATTGTGTTATTTAATGGTTTCTCTATCCACGAGGAACAAAACACTGCTACTATTAACCCTGATGATCAGGGAGATAATTATCTTTCGGTTCAACAAAACAATAATTCAAAACAAGTTGATATCGAATACAATAATTCAGGACATGAAAACACGAAAATACAAATTATCAACACTAAAGGACAGGTTTTAAATTCAATTATTCCTGTGCAACAAAAAGGAATACAAAAAATATCACTTGATCTGTCGCATCTAAATAATAACGTATATTTTGCCCGATTAATAACATACAAAAGTACGAACACAGTAAAATTTATTCTGGCACATCATTGAACCAACTAATTTATTTAAATCAATTAAAAACAACTTACAATGAGCCTAAAGAAACTTCTGCTTTCCGTAATAGTTTTAGCCGTTACGCTGCCTGGCATTGCCGAAAATAAGATAAGGTTAAACGATAACTGGAAATTTTTGAAAAGTGATCTGGGTGGAATCTGGGAAGCTGTTCGTCCCACAAAAGCCGGAAACCCCGAAAGCGTACCTTTGTGGGAAAACGTTACACTTCCACATTGCTATAATGCTTATGATGCTGTTGATCCTGATGTGAATTACTACCAGGGTCCGGCTTGGTATACGACACAAATTGAAGTGAATAATCCGTATAAGAATGGAAGGACATTGTTACAATTCGAAGGCTCAGGGCAAAAAACCGATGTATATGTTTACACCACCAAAGCTGGTTCGCACATTGGTGGTTACGACGAATGGACAGTAGACATTACCGATGCAGTAAATTCCTTTTTGAAAGATAAAAAAACAGCAACTGAGTTTAACGGGAAAATTCCGCTTTCGATTCGTTGCGATAATTCGCGCGATTTGGAAATGATGCCTTCCGATTTATCCGATTTTAATTTGTACGGCGGTATCTATCGCTATCTGAATTTAGTTTATTTTCCGGCTCTATCCATTGAAAAACTGCACATTAACCCAACTGTAGATGCAAAAGGTACAGTTGGAAACTACGAAGTCAGTTTAAAACTATCCAATAAATCTGCTGCATCAAAAGCAACGCTTACACTCGAAATAATTGATAATTCAGGTAAAACAATCAACGTATCAAATCAGGAAATAACCATTTCCGATGGAGAAAAATCCGTTTTTACGGCAAAAATTAAAAAGCCAAAACTATGGTCGACTGTGCAGCCAAATTTATACACCTGCAAAGCAACGATTACAACGGAGTCGGGTACACAAACAGTTTCCGAAAAGTTTGGTTTCCGGCACTTTGAGTTTGTCGAAAAAGGTCCGTTCATGCTCAATGGCAGTCGCTTATTATTACGCGGCACACACCGGCACGAGGACCATGCCGGAATTGGAGCCGCCATGACAGAAGATCTTATGCGTCGTGAAATGTTGTTAATGAAAGAAATGGGCGTCAACTTTATACGTTTGGGACATTATCAGCAATCCGGAATTATACTTGATTTGTGCGATAGTTTGGGCATTTTGGTATGGGAAGAAATACCCTGGTGTCGTGGAGGTTTGGGTGGTGAAGTGTACAAAAAACAAGGTCGCCAAATGCTGACCAATATGATTGACCAACATAAAAACCATCCTTCGGTGATTCTTTGGGGACTTGGTAACGAAAACGATTGGCCCGGCGATTTTGCGGAGTTCGACAAGCAAAAAATTCGCGATTACATGACAGAATTACATCAACTTGCGCACCAATTAGACCCAACACGTCTGACTTCCATTCGCCGTTGCGATTTTTGCAAAAACATCCCTGATGTATATTCACCATCAATCTGGGCAGGTTGGTACAGAGGAATTTACACCGAATACAAAGAAATGACCCAAAAAGAAATAGCAGGTGTAAAACGCTTTTTTCATGCTGAATGGGGAGGCGACAGCCATGCCGGACGACACTCCGAAGTGCCAGACAAAGGGTTGCAAAGCATTAAAACCGGGCAAGGCGTAGATGAACGAGCGGGAGATGCATCACTTATTGGCGGTTCGGCTCGCGTATCGAAAGATGGTGACTGGAGCGAATCGTATATTTGTAACCTTTTCGAATGGCATTTAAAAGAACAGGAAACTATGCCAAATCTCACCGGAGCAGCGGCTTGGATTTTCAAGGATTTTTCTACGCCGGTTCGTCCCGATAATCCCGTTCCATACATGAATCAAAAAGGTGTTGTTGAACGGGATCTAACTCCAAAAGAAGCATATTATGTTTTTCAATCGTACTGGACTGAAAAACCAATGGTTCATATTTATGGTCATAGTTGGCCTGTTCGTTGGGGAAGCCCTGATGAAGAAAAGATGCTGAAAGTATATTCGAATTGCGATGAAGCTGAACTGATATTGAATGGCGTTAGTCAGGGTGTAAAAAAACGTAATTCGCAAGATTTTCCAGCTGCCGGACTTCGTTGGAATGTGAAATACAATTCCGGAGAAAATACGATTAAAGTCATTGCCAGAAAAGGCAAAGTGACAGTTACAGATGAAATGAAGCAAAACTATCAAACCGAAAAATGGGGTAAACCGGCTCTTATGACCTTGAAAAAAATTGCTGAATCGAACGACACAGCTACCATCGAAGTAAAACTATACGATGCCAATAAGGTTCAATGTTTGGATTCGCGCAAGGTAGTTCGTTTTGGACTTACAGGCGATGGTCAATTATTGGATAATTTGGGAACTTCGTCGGGTGCACGAGTCGTGGAATTGTACAATGGACGAGCCATTATACGTGTAAAACTAAATAATGGCAAAAGTATTGCCAGCGTAAAATGCGAAGAAATTCCTACTGCTTTTTGTGAATTGTAATTTTTAAATCTATATGTAATGAAAATACGTTCTCCCAAAAAAATCGATACAAAAGTTATTGCTTTACTATTTGCAATCATATTTTGCAACACAAGTTCAAAAACAGCAGCACAATCAATTGAAAACCAAAATAGTGATCAACTTGAAGTGTGCATTTTCTCCAAACATCTTCAGTTTTTAGATTACGAAACTTTGGGCAAGAAAGTAGCTGAAATGGGGTTTGATGGCATTGATCTCACAGTACGTACAGGTGGACATGTGGAACCGGCAACAGTTATAACAGATTTACCAAAAGCGGTTGCCGAAATTCGTAAAGGCGGCACGAAAGTAGTCATGATATCAACAACAATCGAGAATGTCAACAACTCCCGGGATCGCGACATTTTACGAGCGGCATCTGAATGTGGAATTAAATACTATCGCCCGGCTTGGTATAAATATCCTGAAGGAAAAACACTTCCTGCATCGCTGGATATGTATGCCCAACAAATAAAACAATTAAGTGCTTTTAATAAAGAGCTTGACATTGTAGGCTGTTATCAAAATCATGCCGGAAATTTAGTGGGAGGCTCTTTATGGGAAGTATATCACATTCTGAAGTCAGCAGATCAACAGTATTTCGGAGCACAATATGACATACGGCACGCTATGGTAGAAGGAGCATTTTCATGGGTGAACGGATTGGAATTGATTCATTCACAAATAAAAACCATAGTTGTAAAAGATTATAAGTGGGAAATGGTGAACGGAAAATGGCAAGTAGTGAATGTACCTATTGGCGAAGGAATGGTGAATTTCAAAAAATTCTTTCGTCTGTTGAAACAATACAATATTAAGGTTCCGGTTTCACTACATTGCGAATATGATTTAGGAGGTGCCGAAAAGGGTAACCGAACTATTTCAGTTGATCCGCAGATCGTTTACGATGCAATGATAAAAGATTTAATTAAAATACGGGAACTTTGGAATGAATCATAAAAAAGCTAAATCACTCATTACACGCAAAATAAAGGCCAAAGATATTGTTTAAACAATTGAAGTTCACTGATAAAAAAAACACTAATGAAAGCAAAATTAATTCTTACAACTCTGTTTTTCTTTTCTTGTATTATCTGCTTCGCACAAACAACAGAGATCAAAAAAGTACAATTTCCGGAACATTATCAATCGAAAATCGATGAGGTTTACACAACCGTAAAGGATTGGAACGGACGTATTGATTTATATTTTAACCCTTCAAGCGAAAAGCCCACCCCTATTGTATTGCATATTCACGGAGGTGGTTGGAATCACGGCACAAAAGAAAGCCAAAGTGGTTTCAGTTCGTACTTTAAAGCCGGATTTGCTGTGGCCAATGTGGAATACCGTTTGGTGCAGGTCGCTCCAGCTCCGGCAGCTATCGAAGATATCCGTTGTGCGATCAACTATATTAAAACTCACGCCAAACAATTGAATATCAATTCGGATAAAATTATAATCTCAGGCGGTTCAGCAGGTGCACATTTGGCTTTAATGGGCGGATTGCTCGAAAACGACAACCGTTTTGATAAAAACTGTACTGAAAAAACCGATATGCGTGTGGCAGCCATCATTAGTAATTACGCTCCCACCGACTTTAGCGACTTAAATTCAGAAATGAGTCAATTCAAATCACTGACGCGTTGGCTGGGCGATAAAGCGGGAGATTTGGAGTTTCGGGCATCCGTTTCGCCCGTTACACATATAAAAAAATCTAGCCCTCCCGTTTTTATTGTACACGGAAATGCTGATCCGATTGTTCCTTACGAACAGTCAGTTATACTTCAGCAAAAACTCAACGAAGTTGGTGTTTACAATAAATTTATTACAGTCGAAGGAGGGAAACACGGCGGTTTCGATCAGGATAAGAAATCGGAAATCAATAAAGCTCTTTTTGAATTTCTGAAAACAATTAAATTATTTTGAAATATGCAAACCAACAAACTGGTCAACCAGTTTTATGTTTTACAACATGTTTTGAAAAATAAATAGAAAATAATTTTTTTGTTGTAAATAGATATAGTATTTTTGGTCGACCAATAAATTGGTTGACCAAAAATACTATATTAAATGAAAAAAGTATACCTGACAGTATTACTCTTATTTACTTTGTTGTTGCCCGCAACTACCCAAACACTTATCAATACTTCCTTCGAAAGTATTGATAACTATTCTGTCGGCAGTATTCACAACAAGAATAGCTGGAAAGTAACATCCGGCTCAGGAGAAATAGTAACAACTGCGGACTATATAAAAGAAGGATCGCAAGCACTGAAACTTTCGACTGCATCCACCACACTACAGGTTGACCATACTTCATTTGCAACTAACACAACAGCGCTTGCAGGCGACGTGTATATAGATTTCTGGATTAAACTAAAGTCGTTGCCGACAGCATCGTTTTCAATCACCGGTTATGATTTAGGTACAAATACCCATCGGAGTTTTATGCTCGACTTTTTGAATACAGGCAAAATTAAGATATACGATGGGACTGCAGGTTGGGCAACTCAACCAACTTACACCACAGATACATGGACGCGTATTTCGATAAAAATCGACAATGGGGCTGGGAAGTATCAGCTTGCAATAAATGGAGTAATTCAGAATAAACTATTTACATTCAGAGAAATACGAAATTCAGCAACAACATTTGATTTTCACGCAATACGTTTCTCAATGGGCAGTGGAATATGTGATGTGGCCGTTGAAAATATTTATATTAGCTCCACTCCTATTGCTGACATTGCATTTCAGACATCTTCAACCGATAGAACTATCGTCGTTACTCAACCTGCATTTGGAACAATAACGCTTTCTCCAGCAAAAACAGCATATCAGTTGAATGATCAGTTATCGGCAAGTATTTCTGTACCAGAACACTATATTTTTAGCGGTTGGTCTGGCGATTTATCAGGAACTGAAAATCCGAAAACATTTACCGTCAATGGTAATATGACAATTGGCGCTACAGTTATCATTGATCCACAAAACCCACCTACTCAGTCGAGCATTACAATTAATCAACCTGTTGGGGGAAATATTACACTTCAACCTCAACAAACAAATTATTACAACGGAACATCTGTTACAGTACAAATCACCGTTCAATCCGGCTATCAATTCACAGGTTGGAACGGAGATTTAACGGGAACAACCAATCCTTTATCTTTTGTGGTAAATAACAATATGAATATCGGAGCAGTAGTTTCTGAAATTCAGGTTTCATCTTCGAAAAGAATTGTAAACACGGTGGCTCAGTTTAAAGATGCCCTGGCTAACATGAATCCGGGCGATACCATCCTTGTTTTGGATGGCAATTATGCGCTTGGAAGCGTAAAAATAAATCGTGGTGGTTCAGGATTAAAACCGATAATCATTAAATCGGCCAATTTACACGGAGCCAGAATAACCGGTTCATCTACTTTTACTTTATCAGCTATAAGTTATGTTACTTTCGAAGGCTTCGATATCGATATTGAGCCAATGAGCACTATTTTCAAGATGGAAGGCTGTAGTTATGTACGCATTACACGCAACTGGCTAAAGATGAAAACGCTCGTGGAAGGACAAACATCTAAATGGATAACCGTTGGCGATGTTTGGGCAAATGAGGTTTGCAATAGTCATCACAATCGGTTCGACCACAATTTATTCGATGGCAAATATGACTCAGGAGCATGGTTAGTGATCGATGGTAGCCATGGCACCGTTCCTGCTATTTCGCAACACGACCGTATCGATCACAATATTTTCAGAAATAACACACCAAGAATGGCAAACGAGAAAGAAACTATACGTATTGGAGTAAGCGATTTATGTAAATTGGATGCATTTACAGTTGTCGAAAATAACCTTTTCGAAGATTGCGATGGCGACCCTGAAATTGTTTCTGTAAAAAGTTGTAAAGATACTGTTAGAAACAACACTTTTCGACGTTGTGTAGGAACTGTGTGTTTACGCCAGGGCAACAATAGTGTCGTTGAAGGAAATTATTTCTTTGGCGAAGGGAAAACCTCCACATTTGAAACAAATACGATTGGTTGCGGTGGAGTTCGTATTTATGGTTTGAATCACAAAATCATAAATAACTACTTCGAAGGCCTAACCGGAAGCAAATGGGATGCCGCTTGTGTGATCACCAACGGCGATGTCACAAATAATTCTACAAGTAATTCAAGTCATTTTTTACCAGAGAATAATCTGTTTGCTTACAATACACTCGTCAATAACAAATCAGATATTGAGATTGGTTTTGACAATAATGGAGCCTATGGATTAGCCCCTAAAAACAACATGATTGCAAATAATATTGTAATAAACAATGAAAATCCAATTATAAAATCTTTCAGCAACAATTCATTAGCAGGAGTTAGTTTCAGTAGCAATATTATGTATTCCACCGGAATTTCTACACTTGGATTAGCAGGAATGAGTGAAGCGCAGATAAAAACAATAAATCCTCAATTAGAAAAAACAAAATGCAGGACTTATAGCTCGAATTGTGATTACAAAACTCCGTTTGAAACCTACAAGCTTACACCAGAAAGTCCTGCCATAAATGCCTCTATCGGTTATGAAACTGTACTCAACGATGCAGAAGGACAAGCAAAAGTGGGCATACGCGACATTGGAGCTGATGAGTTTAACGCTGTTGATGAGATTGTAAATGGCCCGTTGAATGAACTACACGCTGGACCTACCGCTCCCGAAAACTACGCGTACGAAACAACTGTTACTACTTCAGTTCACACACTACCAACAAACAAAATTACAATAAGTCCAAATCCATTTGTAGGAAAAACACAAATTACTTTTCAGTCAAATACCGAAGGTCCGATTACAATAAAATTATTTAATGCTACCGGCAAACTCATTTCGACCGAAAATATACTGCAGAATAGCGGATTATACAAGTATGATATAGAACTCAGGAAAACAGGACTTTTTTTCTGTATCATAGAATCAAATCTGGAAAAACAATCTTTCAAATTAATTTCGAAATAAAAATTCTATAAAAAAATATCATGAAAAAAATTACATTATTCCTGACATTACTAATTTTCACCTTTGGGGTAAATGCAACTATTTATTTGGATGAAACATTTAACTATGACATTGGAACCCTAAAACCAAACTGGACTGCTGCCGGCACTATAGGAAGCTGGAGTAGCGACTTCATGGTCGATGCCACTGCATTGACTTACTCAAACACCGGAGGTATCCCCTTTCTATCAGGTGTGGGCAAAAGCCTGACCTGCGATTACCAAAGTCCTTATGGTGCAACAAATTATTACAATTTCAAGCCTTTTAACAGTAGTCCGATCTCAACCGGAACAGTCTACGCTTCGTTTTTATACTCGCCTAATGGCATACTAAATACCCAATCGAATGCCCCAATCTTTTTAATGACAGGTACATCCTCAACTTCAGGTGTATCAGTTTATGTTGGTAAAGCTTTGGCTCCAAACGATGCGACTCATTTTAGATTCGGAACCACCAGAGGTAGCTCAGGTAGTGCTGATATTAAGTGGGGTACAACTGAGTTTTCAATGGAAGACAACAAATCAAATGTATTTTTTATTGTTTTAAAATATGATCTGGCAACTCAAATCTCTTATTTATATATCAATCCGGTAATTGGTAGTGCAACAGAGCCTACAGCTGAGGCTTCTGATGCGACATCAACAAGTAGTGCAAAAACATCGCTACAGGGCATTGAGGTAAAAACAAATGGAAACACAAAAACAGTATATAAGATAAGCGGAATCAGAGTTTCAAGTACCTGGAATGAGGCTGTTGCTGCGCAGTCAACAGCGGCTCTTCTTGCCACTCCAACCGTTGGGGCGGCATCATTAATAACAGCAAATGGATTCACTGCCAACTGGACTCCTGTTGCTAACGCTATAGGCTATGATGTAATGGTTTATCAGGGAACTACTTTAGTCAAAACATCGAATGCGTCTGGACAAACCGCTTCAAGTCTCGAAATCACCGGATTGACAGAAGGAACATCTTACACATATAAAGTTATAGCAAAAGGAAACGGAACAGACTTCAGTGACTCTGATCTATCGGAGGCATCAACTGCATTTTCTACTTTAGGAACCAACTCAATTGATAAGTTCACAACTGATTTTGGCGATGGAACATGGGGACCTATTGCGACTACATCTTACCCATCCGGAAGTTATCCATCTTCTACCATCAATGGATTTAATCTTGTTAAAACATATTTATATACGGGCACAGTAACTTGCGACACAGGAGAAAAGCACACAAATCGTATTTTGATGGGAAAAAGTTCCGAAGGTGCAGTTATCGAATTTCCTGCACTAACTACTGTGGGCGAAGTAGAAATTCATGCAGCAACAGGATCGGATGCAATGAGTTTCAGACTAGAAGAACTTGTGGGATCGAACTGGGAGATTATTGGTACATATACTACCCGAAAATCTCCGGATAGTATTTATGTAATTCCGGTCCTTCGAAACTCAATAACAAAACTTCGTATCGCTAACAATACGGGGAGCGGTTTGTATGTTTATAAGATTCTAACCCGTACTTATCAGGAAGCAACCGAACTTACATTACGCTCTTCATCACCTTCTCAAGACGAGGTTTGCTTTGCAAACCTAAAAAAAACAATCACACTTACTTTCAACAAATATGTGGAAAAAGCAAGTGGAAATATTTTGTTAAACGATGTGGCTATTCCTCTGAGCTCTTGCACCATAAACCAAAACATTGTATCTGTACCGGTTAACCTCGAAAACATACCCGGGTCAAATAAAAATTACACTTTCATAATAAGTGCAGGTGCTTTTACCGAAGCAGGCAACGTTGCGAATACTTCAAAAGCTATTTCAATAAATTTCCAAACATTGAAATCTGTTGTGTATCCTTCAAATTATACCGGATTAATTGATGTTGTTTACAAAAATGTAAATAGCACTAATACCCGAATGGATGTATATTATCCAACAAATGCAACAACTCCTGTTCCTGTTGTTATCAACATGCACGGTGGGGGCTGGAGCGGCGGTTTCAAAGAAGAACAAGGTGGTTTTAACATGTACTTCAACCGGGATTATGCCGTAGTAAATGTGGAATATCGTTTAAGAGGCGAAGCACTTGCTCCTGCCTGTGTCGAAGATGTTCGCGGAGCTTTAAACTATGTCCTCAATCATGCCCAGGAATGGAATATCGACGTAAACAAGGTTATTTTTCAAGGCGGTTCAGCCGGTGGTCATTTAGCGTTGATGGGTGGCTATCTGCAAAATAACCGAATCTACGACAACGACTGCGTGCAATATCCGAATCCAATTAAAATTCTGGCAGTAATTGACAAATATGGCCCTTGCGATTTCACGCAACTTATGACTTATAGTTCATTGATTGCATGGACCGGCCAACGGTTTAGCGATCAGGCTTTTTTAAATTCATTATCGCCAATAGAATATGTAAATTCAAATACACCACCAACATATATAATTCACGGGGATGCTGATCCTACAATTCCCTATAACCAATCGGTGACGTTGTATGCCGCATTACAGACTGCAAGTGTAAAAAGCAAATTCACCACTGTTCCAAATGGTGGTCATGGCGGTTTTACAGATGCATATAATACTCAAATGGAAAATGAAATACTGTCATTTATAGATGAAGTATTAGCAAATTTGTTAACAGGTACAAACCCTCAAAACTCAACTTCTGGCATCGATATAAAAATTGCAGGAAATAATATTTCAATAAATTCAGAGAAAAATACCAAAACAGTAGTTTATACAGCTTTAGGAAAAGAGATAATGACAACAAATTCTAAATCATTTGAAATCAAAGAAAAAGGGCTTTATATCCTGAAAGTTGATAACGGAGAAAATAACTCAATCTCAAAAATATTAATCAAATAATCTCTTAATAAACATATGAAACAGAATATATATATTCTCATCTTTAGTTTGCTGGTTTTTAGCTCATTTACTTTTGCCCAAAAACTCAAACTGGGAGAACTATTCAACGAAGGTGTTGTACTCCAACAAAACTCAAAAGTACTCGTTTGGGGAAATGCAGTCCCTGTCAAAGATGTAGTAGTAAAGATTCAGGGTAAAAGTTTTAAATCTAAAACCGACTCCAAAGGAAACTGGACAATAACACTGAATAACCTGAAAGCCGGCGGACCTTTCAGCATGACAACTTACTGCTCTAATGACTCTATACAATTAAATGAAGTATATGTTGGAGAGGTTTGGATTGCGGGAGGACAATCAAACATGGGCTGGACACTCGAAAAATCGGACGGAAGTAAAGAAGAAATTGCTAATGCAAAAAACGACAACATACGCTTTGTGTTGGTTCCTGCACTGACTTACGATGGTGATCGTACGCGTGGAGACATGAACTGGCGTACAGCAACGACTAAAAACGTAGGCCCAATGTCGGGTGTCGCTTACTTCTTCGCCAAAGAACTACAAGCAAAATTGAATGTTCCGGTAGGGATAATATGCTGCTATAAAGGCGGTACTGCCGCTGAAGTTTGGATGAGTCGTGAAAAACTACTCGAAAACCCGAATCACGCACCTATTGTTGAAACTTATGAAAAATACATCAACAATATTGGTAAAGAAAAAATGGTTGAAATCAACAATAATTACGATAGAGCATTGAAAAGCTACTTTGATTCCGTAAAAGCCGGATTTTCAAATGCAATTCGCCCGGTTGAGCCCATGGGTGATCATAATTACAAACGTCCATACGGATTATATAATACAATGCAAAAACGTATTATTCCGTTCACTGCAAAAGGGGTAATATGGTATCAGGGCGAAGCTAATGCTCCTCGTTCAGAGCAATACAGGACACTCTTCCCGGCATTAATTGAGGAATGGAGATCCAACCTTAAAAATCCAAAACTGCCATTTCTCTTTGTTCAGTTAGCAAACTACGATCATCCATCATACGGAACCCGACCCATGTGGGCCGAACTTCGTGAAGCTCAACTAATGACCTGGCAAAAAGTAAAAAATACAGGGATGGCAGTTTCACTGGATTATGGCGAAAAAAACACAATTCATCCAACCAACAAAAAGCCTATTGGAGAGTGTTTAGCAGCTATAGCATTCAATCAGGTTTACAAATTGAATGTCCCCTACTCTGGCCCTGTTTACAAATCAGTGACATTTGAAGCCAACAAAGCCATTTTGAATTTTGATTTTGTAAACAAAGGTTTGTCTTCAGAAGGTGAATTGAAAGGATTTAGTATCTGTGGCGACGATAAAAAATTCATACCGGCTAAAGCAGAAATTATAGGAAATCAGGTGGTCGTTTCCGCAGCAGGAATTACAAATCCGATAGCGGTACGCTATGGTTGGGCCAACTGGACAGATGCAAATCTAAAAAATATCGATGGTTTTCCGGCAACTCCATTTCGGACAGATAATTTTGAATTAATATCTAAAGGTATAAAAGCCACCAATTATCAATAAACAAGTTTTTAAAATTTAGATTATACATTTATGAACAAAAAAATTGTATTTATATTCACTATATTTTGTAGCATATCTATCTGTGCTCAACCCAAAATATGGAACATGAGCAGCATTAATGAAGCGAAAACGCTTAATTCTGAGGCGGCCAGGTATCTGATTCGGGAAGCTGATAAAAATCTGACTACAAATATAATAACTGTAATGGACAAGCCCATAACACCTCCCAGTGGAGACAAACACGATTATATGAGTATGGGGCGTTATTGGTGGCCAAATCCGGCTACAGCAGATGGACTCCCTTATATAAGAAAAGATGGTGTCGTTAATCCTGAAATTGATAAACTCGACAGAATACCATTAGGTAAAGCAGCACGAAATATTTATACGCTTTCGTTAGCTTTCTATCTCACTAACGACGAAAAATATGCAGCAAAAGCAGTTGAGAATCTGAGCATCTGGTTTCTCAATAAAGAAACAAAAATGAATCCGAATATGAATTTCGGACAAACTATACCCGGGCGCAACGAAGGCAGAGGTCGCGGTGAAGGGGTATTAGACACCTATTCATTTGTAGAAATGCTAGATGGTATTGAGCTTCTGAAAAGTTCAAAAAAATTCAGCAAAGCAGATCAGGAAGGATTGAAAGCATGGTTCTGCAATTATCTTGACTGGATGCTTACATCCGAAATCGGACAAGAAGAAAATAATGCAAAAAATAATCATGGGACGGCTTTCGACATTCAGGTAACCCGATATGCGCTGTTTGTTGGTAAAAATGATATTGCTGAAAAGGTGATCAAAGAATTTCCTGCAAAACGACTCTTTAAGCAAATTGAACCTAACGGATCTCAACCACTTGAACTAGCTCGTACAACTGCTTTTGGTTATTCGGTGTTTAATCTGACTCATTTTATTGATATGGCAATAATGGCAAGGTCGCTAAACATCGATTTATTTAATGCGACTTCTGATGACGGCCGCAACATATCAAAAGCAATTGAGTTTTTAGTGCCTTATCTCGGTAAACCTCAATCGGAATTTCCATATCAACAAATCAGAGATTGGGATAAGGTGCAAAAAGAATTATGTTGGCAACTACTTAGAGTTGATAAACACTTCTCAAAACCTTTCTACAAAAATCTATACAATAGACTTTTACCAACAACAGGAAAAGACAACAACTATCTATTATATTAATATAAATTGTTTTACTAAAAAAATAAATGTTATGAAAAAAGGAATTTTACTCTTAGTTATCTGCATGACGGTTTTTACAGTTCATGCACAGGTTTTTATTGAAAATTTTGAAACGGCGACCGTAAATGGAAACCTTGAAGACTACAACAATTGGTACGTGTCACCAAAATCAGGTGATAATTTAGGCGTTAGCCCTAAAATTGATGAATTTCCGTTGTTCTATTCTAACTATCCCGGTTCAAACACTGGTCATGTAGCAGTACTTGACTCGGCAGTCGGAGCTACAACGGCAACACAGCGAATCTCAACAAAACGTATTATTTTTCCCGGAAACGACACATTGAAAGTTGCTGCATCAGGCGCAATTTATGCATCTTTCATCGTCAATATCAACCCGGCTTCATTCCGTTCACACCGCGACTTCTTCACTTTTGAAGGTTCTGAAGCTTCGAGTTTTACCCGTGGACGTATTTTTGCAAAGAACAATACAGCAGGAGATGAAGTAATATTTTCAATTTCAAAAAATTCATCAACAGCTTCTGTTTTAGATGCAAGTTCATCTGCTTCACTTTCAATGACACTTGGAACAGGTATCAACCATCTTTTGGTAGCAAAATATGAAATATTTGAAGGCTCAAGTAATGATGTAATTACTCTGTTTATCAACCCTGATCCAACTAAAGTTGAGGCACAACAAGTGAACAAGTTAAGTACAACTGACTCTCAAACTGATTATTCAACAGGAACACCAATGAAAATTAATATTCGTCAACGGGGTATTGGTGGACAAATCGGGAATATCCGTGTTGGAAAAACCTGGGAATCTGTTGTGATGGGAATAACATCGGGTATAAGCCAACCGCTGTCAAATTTCCACAATGTTTATGCTCACAACAAAGACATTATCTCCGGTACGGCAGGTCAACTAAAAGTTTATTCGCTAAGTGGTGTTGAATTACTTTCTGCAAAAACAGAAAGCTCATTTACAACTCAACTGGACGCTGGATTGTACCTCGTTCATTTTACCGACAACAATGGAATAAAATCATTTGCTAAGATTCGTATCCAATAACATCTTATTCAGTGATCCGGACTTAGTTTCGGATCACTGAATATTTCAGATTCTAATCCTTATACAAAAGAATTAAAAACTCTTATTTTCAGAATCATAAAACACATTCAGAAACGTGAAATATTTTTTGACTTGTTTAATTATACTCTTTTCAATCGGTACAGTCTATGCCCGACGAACAATAGTTACAACTGCTTCCACTATAAATAATGGAACCTGGACAGCAGGCGATACAATTGTAATGAAAAACGGCACATGGACAAATCAGGCTATTTCACTTAAAGCAAACGGAACGGCACTTCAACCTGTAGTGCTGATAGCTGAATCGCCCGGAAACGTAATACTAAACGGGAACTCACGCCTCTCATTTTCGGGAAATTACATCATCGTATCCGGTTTATATTTCAAAAACGGAACATTAAGTGGTGCTCCGGTTGTCGAATTCAGAACATCAACTTCGGAACTGGCACACAATAGTATTCTGGAAAACTCAACCATAACCAACTACAATCCAATCAACAACACTGTCGACAGCAAATGGATATCGCTTTACGGAACAAATAACACGGTTAATCATTGTTCGTTCGAAAACAAAACTAACTCCGGTACTTTATTAGTGGTCTGGCTCACAAGCGGACTAACTGTAAATCATGTTATTTCAAACAATTATTTTGGTTATCGCAATGCAAATTTTGATGGAAATGGAAATGAACTTAACGGACAAGAAATTATTCGCATTGGCGATAGCTCTACATCACTGACCACAGCCAATGTAACTGTTTCGGGCAATTTTTTCGAAAAGTGTAATGGCGAAATAGAAGTAATTTCAAACAAATCCTGCGGAAATATATATTCGAACAATCTCTTCCTTGAATGTAAAGGCATGCTGACTCTAAGACATGGGAACAACTGCACGGTTGCTGGTAATTACTTTTTCGGCAATGGAGTTTCAGAGTCGGGCGGAGTGAGAATAATTGGCGAAAATCATAAAGTCTATAATAACTATTTTGAAAATCTTCGTGGTACAGGTTACCGTGCAGCACTTTGTCTGGTTCGTGGTAAGGAGAACTCTGCCCTGAGTGAATATTTTCAGGTGAAAAATGCCTTTGTTGCTTTTAATACGATTGTAAATTGCTCACAGGCCTTTTCGATTAATTACAACAGCAGCAGCTCTCTTACTTTAGCTCCGATTGGTTCGGTTATCGCCCATAATCATATTTACAATACTTCGTCAGGATACAACAATGTTACAATTGACCAAAACTACGTGGTAAATATGAATGTGACCTGGAAAAATAACCTTATGAATCAGGGACTGTTTACCAATTTTTCATATAATTCGAATCAGGTTGTTACCGGAAAAGACGCTAAAATGACTTTAGCCGGAACAACGATTGACATGTACGAACCCTCATCGACGTCTGATTTATTAAATTATTCAACCGATGACTATAGTAGTGTATTGGACGACATAAGAGGCAGAGATCGGGGAACTTCGGCAAAAATACCGGGTGCAAGCCAAATAAGCGGAAGCGTTTCTAAAGTAATGCCTTCGAAAACAAGTGTTGGAGCACCATTTTTCAGTCAACCAACAACAGGAACTTATCATCTTGAAGTAAATAAACCCATTAATTATAAAATAGTTAACACCGAATTACAGATTAAATCAGATCAATCAGGGCGACTCTGTATTTACAATTTATCAGGAAACGAACTGGTAAACTCGCCAATAAAAGCAAATACTATTTTTGACAAATCGCTTAAGAAAGGCATTTACATTCTGAACTTTATCACAGAAAAGGGGAATCATTTTTCTGAAAAAATAATTATTCGCTAATAATTTTCGGAGAAAACTTAAAAATATATTTTGGTAGACCAATTTAAATCTATATATTTGTGCTTATAAAAATTGGTTGACCAATAAAATCAAACAACAGTAAATTAAAATGAAAAAACTGAGATTACAAACGATTACATTCATTTTACTATTCACATTCTCTGTTGCTTACGCAGCACAGCATCCCGGCATATTTCTTACATCCCAGTCGGTGAAAGAAATCAAAAAATCTATTGGCAAATATCCGGCTTTTGACAAATCGTATTATGAATTGAAAGCGATTGCAGATGTCGCACTTACCAGGGAAATCCTTGTGCCTGTACCCAAAGATGGAGGTGGCGGTTATACACACGAAAAACATAAGAATAATTACTACGAGATGAATGCATCCGGCATGTTATATCAAATTACAGGCGAGAGAAAATACGCACAATTTGTTCTTGATATGCTTAAAAAATATGCCGGGATGTATCCAACACTTGGAACGCATCCGGCACAAAACTCTGAAACTCCGGGCAAACTATTCTGGCAAGCACTTAACGAAGCTGTTTGGCTGTTTCACACAGCGAATGCTTACGATTGTGTCTACAATTTTATCAGCGCAGCCGACCGTTCTTATATCGAAAAAAATCTGTTTTATCCAATGGCTGAGTTTATTTCCAACGGCAATGCAAACAATTATGCCGTTTTCAACAAAATGCATAATCATGGGACATGGGCGACAGCTTCAGTTGGTATGATTGGCTATGCAATGGGCGACAAAGATTTGGTGGAGAAAGCGCTTTATGGATCAAACAAAGATGGCAAAGCCGGTTTTATCCGTCAGCTGGATGTATTGTTTTCACCTGATGGCTACTTTACTGAAGGTCCTTATTATCAGCGATATGCTATATGGCCATTCATGACCTTTGCTCAAGTGATTCAAAATCAACAACCCGAATTAAATATTTTCAACTACAGGGATGACATTTTAAAAAAAGCTGTAAACACTTTAATTCTAAGCGCCTACAATGGCGAGATTTTTTACTTAAATGATGCGCTGCAAAAGACATACAAAACTCAGGAAATAGTTTATGCTGTGGATATTGCGTATAAAAATGACCCAACAAACAAACAATTACTCGATATTGCACGTCAGCAGGAATCTTTCATAATTTCCGGAGAAGGTTTGGCTACAGCAAAGGCTGTTTCAAAGGAAAAAATCAATGCTTTTGAATTTAAATCAACATTCTTTCGTGATGGACAAAATGGAGATGAAGGAGGAATAGCTATTTTTAGAGCCGGCAAAGGAAAAACTCAAACTTGTCTCACTTACAAAGCCACATCGCATGGTTTGTCTCACGGTCACTACGATAAACTATCCATAGCACTTTTCGATAATGGGAACTCAATTCTCCCTGACTATGGAGCTGCTCGCTTTTTGAACATCGAACCAAAATCAGGAGGAGGTTATACTAAAGAAAATCAAACATTTGCGTCTCAAACCATAGCTCATAATACGGTTACCGTAGATGAAAGAAGCCATTTTGATGGAAATATTAAGATATCTTCAAAATTTCATTCTGACGTTCATTATTACGACTTTTCTGACAATAATTTAAACATCGTTTGTGGTTCCGAAAGCAATGCATACAATGGAGTAAAAATGATGCGAACGACCGCATTACTCAGTGCCGAAGATTTTGAATTTCCTGTTACAATAGATATCTTCAAAGTTCAGTCCGATAGCATACACACTTACGATTTACCTTTTTATTACAGAGGGCAAATGGTTTCCACTGATTTTAAATATAATAAAAGTGTAAGTGAGCTTAAAACGTTGGGGTCGCATAATGGGTATCAACATCTTTGGGTGGAAGCAGCAGGCAAAACAAACAATCAGAATGCTAATTTCACGTGGGTAAACGGCAATCGTTTTTACAGCATAACTACCCTGACCAATTCAAACACAGAATTACTATTGACCCGCACAGGCGCAAACGATCCATCATTCAATCTGCGCAGCGAAACAGCATTTATGATTCGTCAGCCAAAAGCAACAAATCATAGTTTTGTGTCAATAATTGAACCTCATGGACTTTACGATTTGTCGCGAGAAATAACATCCGGGTTTAAGAGTATCATTACTGATTTGAAGCTGATAAGTGAAAACGAAAATTACACTGTTGTTGAATTCTCAATACAAAACGGAGCTAAATATATTTTCACTACAATCAATAAAGATTTTGATAAAAACAAAAAACACACAGTGACTTTCGAAGGAAATAGTATTTCATTCACTGGAAATTACAATATTACACGAATAAAAGAATAAAAATTATGCAAACAAAAAGCAAAAATTTCCTATTGAGTTCAGAATTAGAATGGGAACAACCCGGTCAGGGTTTAACACGTCAAATAATGGGTTATGACGGTCAACTTATGTTAGTAAAAGTAAAATTTGAGAAAGGAGCTATAGGCTATGTACATGAGCATTTCCATTCTCAGGCAACATATGTGGTAAGCGGAAAATTCGAAGTAATGATTAACGGCGAAAAAAAAATACTGGAAGCAGGTGACGGATTTTACATCGAACCCAATGTGCCGCATGGAGCAGTTTGTCTTGAAGAAGGCATTCTGATTGATACTTTCAGCCCAATGCGTCAGGATTTTTTAAAATAAAACATCATGAAAATTAAAGGTTTACGCTGGTGGGTTATCGGGCTTATTATGCTTATCACCATTATCAACTATCTCGATCGTGGCACGCTCAATTATATGTGGGTAGCAAATATCGAATATAAACTGGTAGACGAGTTTAGTGACGGCCGTGAAAACGAAGCAATTTATGTTATTGAAAACAATGAATATCAGTTGAAAACAAAAAAAGGTGACATCATAACACAAAGTGCTGCACGCACCTTCACGAAAGCTGATGGAACAATTATCGTCAACCGCGAAGGAATTGCTTACGATTTAGGCATTATTGATACCACTTTATCACCCGAAGAAACGTCAAAGCAAGCCAAAGACATGCTGGGAACAATCACAATTTTCTTTATGATTGCCTACGGTTTTAGTCAGCTCTTTTCCGGAAAATTATACGATAAGATTGGAACCCGTAAAGGATTTCTTGTTTCGGTATTGATATGGGGAACTGCAGATGCACTCACGTCGTTGGCTCGTGGAAAAATATCGTTGACAGGGTTCAGAATGATGCTGGGACTTGGCGAAGCTGGTCCATGGCCGGGAGCTACGAAAAGCAATGCTGAATGGTTTCCACAAAAAGAACGTGCTTTTGCTCAGGGACTTTTCGGTGCAGCCGCCTCAATTGGTTCTGTCCTCGCTCCTATTGTCATCCTCATGCTCTATATTTCGTTGGGTTGGAAACTCACATTTGTTGTTGTAGGAGGTATGGGACTACTGTGGATCATTCCATGGTTAATCATCAACAAAAAAGGACCTAAAGAACATCCATGGATTACCAATGAAGAACGTGAATACATTCTGAACGGACAACCGGAAGCAAAAGCGACCAACGAAAAGGGGAAAAGCTGGAGCGAATTGCTTGCCAACAAAAAGAATTACTCTGTTATTTTAGGTCGGTTTTTTCTTGATCCTATCTGGTGGATGTTTGTTACTTTCCTTCCCATGTATTTGGTTGAAGAATTCAATCTGAACATTAAAGAACTTGCTTTCTCGGCATGGGTACCTTACGTAGGTGCTATGATTGGGAGCATTTCGGGAGGCTGGTTTTCAGGTTATTTAATCCGGAAAGGCAAAACTGTAGACAAAGCACGTAAAACAGCCATGTTAGTTGGCGGAGCTGTTATTATTCCTTCAATTATCGCATCTGTACTCGCTCCAAACGCAGTAATTGCAGTTATTCTGATGGCATTTGTACTCGGCGGTTTCCAGTTTACCATGACAAATATTCAAACCTTACCAAGCGATCTTCATGGAGGAAAATCGGTAGGATCACTTGCTGGTTTAGGCGGAGCTGCTGCCGTTTTAGGCACGATCCTGGCCATTCTTTTCTCAGGATATATTGCAAGTTGGCCATTGCTCTTTGGTCTTTTAGCTGCATTGGTTCCATTGTCATTACTTTCAATTTATTTAACCGTTGGAAAAATAGAACAAATAAAATAATTATAAAAAAAACTATTCTTAAGCTTATTTTCAGAAAGTCACGACTACACATCGTAACAAACTGATTTAAAGGCTTTAAAAATATCAAATTATGAAACTAAAAAATAAAGTTGCCATCGTTACAGGTGGAGCACGTGATTTAGGACGTGCAATTTCAGTAAAATTAGCATCAGAAGGGGCTAAAGTTGTAATCAACTATTTCGACAATCCTATCGATGCACAGGAAACTCTGAAAATGGTACAGGAAGTCGGTTCTGAAGGTATTATTGTACAAGGCGATATGACCCGCGCTGAAGATGTTAAACGTTTTTTCGATGCTGGTGCAGCTGCCTTTGGTGCGCAGGTTGATATTTTGGTAAATGTGGTTGGAGGCATCTGCGGACGTAAACAAATTACTGAGCAAGATGAAGATTGGTACAACCTGCTTATGGATGTAAACATGAAAAGCTGCTGGTTATGCACACGTGAAGTTGTCCCTTATATGACTCAGGGCGGTTCGATTATCAATTTTTCGTCGCTGGCAGCTCGCGATGGAGGTGGCCCGGGAGCTTCACTTTATGCAACGGCCAAAGGAGCAGTTATGACTTTCACGCGGTCTATGGCCAAAGAACTTGGTCCTAAAGGTATTCGTGTCAATGCATTGGCACCCGGTACGATTGCCACTTCATTTCACGATAGATTCAACACACCGGAAAATCGCGAACGTATGAAAGGAATGTATCCTTTGCGTCGCGAGGGCGATGCAGGTGATGTCGCTGATTTAGTGACATTCCTGGCTTCAGATGAATCAGATTATCTGACTGGCACCAACATCGACATCAATGGAGGAATGTCATTTTCATAATGCTATTACATTAATCAACAAAGGCTTGTCGCGAAATGTGACAAGCCTTTATTGATACTATATATATTCTCATTCAATAATTCTCCAATTCAACACATATCCGCTCCCGGTCTTCCCACAATCGCCAAACCACCTTCCGAGGTTTCCTTGTACAAACTTGGTAAGTCCCTACCTGTTGTAAGCATGGTTTCTACCACCTTATCAAAGCTTATAATATGTTTTCCGTCCGAGAGCATGGATGCAAGATTAGCATCAAGCGCTCGCAAGGCACCAAAAGAATTTCTTTCGATACACGGAATTTGCACCAATCCACACACAGGGTCGCAGGTCAGACCCAAATGGTGCTCCAATCCCATTTCGGCAGCATATTCTATTTGTTGAGGACTGCCGCCAAACACCTGATTGGAAGCTGCTGCCGCCATAGCACAAGCCGAACCGACTTCGCCCTGACATCCAACTTCAGCACCCGATATTGAAGCATTGACCTTGATGACATTTCCAAACAATCCGGCAGTGGCTAACGCTTGTAAAATATTTTTATCCGAAAATTCATGAAAATTTTTCAAATGATATAAAATTGCCGGCAGCACTCCCGCTGCACCACAGGTAGGCGCTGTTACCACTTTGGCTCCACTTGCATTTTGTTCGGACACTGCCAATGCATACGCCATGATCAGGCAACGGTTTTGGAGACTCACTTTATAACTTTTGGCCTTTACCCAATAAGATGCTGCTTTTCGGCGCAAATTCAATCCTCCGGGCAACACACCATCATTGTCCAATCCATCACGCACCGACTGCTGCATTACTTTCCAGACTTCGTTCAGATAATCCCAGCAGTCAGCATCTTCGCGCTCCTGAACATATTCCCAATACGTCATGCCGCGTTTTTCCACCCAGGGCAAAATTTCGGACATGAAGCTATGCTCGTAGATATGTTGTTCGGCAAGATGCGAATTTTCATCAGCAATTTTTCCTCCACCCACACTATAAACTAGCCAATCCTTGATAAAAGTTCCTTGTGCATCGAAAGCTTCGAACTTCATCCCATTGGTATGAAAAGGCAGAATAATCTCAGGAAACCAATTAAATTCAACTTCGAAAGGTTGAAGTGACTCAGTGATGGCCACATCGGTAAAGTGGCCCTGTCCTGTAGCAGCCAGACTTCCATATAAATTCACTTTATACTTTACAGCATCAGGTGTTTCTGCTCTAAATTGCTCAGCAGCTGTTTTAGGGCCCATCGTATGACTACTCGATGGTCCGTGACCGATGCGAAAAATTGATTTTATACTCTCCATAAACTTCCTGTTAATTGTTTAATCGTTTTCTACACAAATATAGTATAAAAATTCATGCAAACGAAAACAGGTTGCAATGAAAGACCACTGCAACCTGTTAATTATTATAATAAAAATCTGTTATTCTAATTTATAACCGAAACCTTTAAGTTTTATATCCTTATTACGCCAGTCTTTTTCTACTTTTACAAACAACTCAAGAAAAACTTTCTTCTCGAAAAATGCTTCGAGATCCTTGCGCGCTTCGGTTCCAACCTTTTTCAAGGACTTTCCTCCATGACCAATGATGATTCCTTTTTGCGAATCCCGCTCTGCATAAATCACGGCATTGATTCTTATCAGGTTACCCTCTTCCTTAAATTGCTCCACCTCTACTTCTACCGAATAAGGAATTTCCTTATCGTAATTCAGCAAAATCTTCTCACGGATGATTTCGGTCACAAAAAACCGTTCCGATTTGTCGGTCAGTTGATCTTTATCGAAAAAAGCGGGCGATTCGGGTAACAACTCTTTGATCCTTTTGAAAAGCGGTTCGATATTAAATTTCTCGATAGCCGATACAGGATAAATCTCAGCACGCGGCGTTAATGTTTTCCATTTTTCGACAAGAGCCACAAGTTTTTCTTCATCAATCAAATCTATTTTATTGATAATCAGAAGTAGTGGTGCCGAATTTAAATTTACTTTTTCTATAAAATCAATGTTCTTTTCATAAGCATCGAACACATCGGTAACGTAAAGCAACACATCGGCATCGGTCAATGCCGAACGCGAAAAGTTAAGCATCGATTCCTGCAGACGATAATTCGGTTTTAATACTCCGGGAGTATCAGAGTAAACTATCTGAAAATCGTCACCATTCACAATTCCCAAAATACGATGCCGGGTAGTTTGCGCCTTCGAGGTAATAATTGAAATTCGTTCACCCACCAAGGCATTCATCAACGTAGATTTCCCTACATTAGGATTTCCGACAATATTTACAAAACCAGATTTATGCATATTAAAATTAGTATTTTTGCTGAGACAAGACTGAAAAGACGTATTTAACCTATCAAATTCAAACTTTTTACAAAGATACAACAATTATAGCAGTTTGAAAATTAAGGTTGAATAATCATACTTTTTTCGTATTTTTGACGTTTCAATTCTCCTTAAAAGTCATTTGTATAAAATTTAAAAAACAACAAACACTGAACAGATTCAGATGATTAGTCTAAAAAAAATATACGAACTGTCACGACATTTCAAACTGATTTTCATAGTAGTAGGAGCAGCCATCGTTATTATTTCTACACTGTTCACCAACAAACTGGCCAAAGATCTTGCACTTGAAGAACAAAAAAAAATTGAAATATGGGCCGAAGCCACCCGTCAACTTATCTCCTCCGACAACAATTCTATCAGTAGCGATTTTCTTTTAAAAATTCTTGAAGGAAACACCACTATCCCAGTCATCATTGTTGATGAAAATGACAAAATGATACTGGCACGTAATTTTGCCGAACCAAGAAACGATGTTGATGAATTCTACAAATCAGAGATTTCGAAATTAAAAGACAACAAAGTTCCGATTGAAATAAAATTCGACGATGCCACTTCACAATTCATATATTACGATGATTCTTTGTTACTTAAACAATTATATTACTTTCCATACATTCAGCTTGGTGTAATCATCGTGTTTTTGTTGATTGCGTTTTTTGCATTTTCGAGCACAAAACGGGAAGAACAAAACCGTGTTTGGGTAGGCTTGTCAAAAGAAACCGCACATCAACTTGGCACGCCTATTTCGTCGCTCCTGGCGTGGGTCGATTTACTTAAAGCCCGAAATAACGATGATCAACTGATCAGCGAAATGGCTAAGGACGTGAACCGACTCAGGATCATAGCCGAACGTTTTTCTAAAATTGGTTCGGCTCCTGATTTACAGCTTATAAGTCTGAACGAAACGCTAGGGGATGCCGTTCAATACATGATCAATCGATCGTCGCAAAAAGTAGCATTTTCGTGCCATTTCCTGGACGACAATCCAATGTTCATTAAACTTAATGTTCCTCTTTTTGAATGGGTAATTGAAAATTTGTGCAAAAATGCGATTGATGCCATGGACGGTAGCGGAAAAATTGAAATAAATGTATTTCAGAAAGAAACAGAAGTCCATATCGACATAAAAGACAACGGGAAAGGAATAGAACGAAGTAAATTCAAAACCATTTTCAATCCCGGGTTTACAACAAAAAAAAGAGGTTGGGGACTTGGCCTTTCACTCGTAAAGCGCATTATCGAAGAATACCACGGAGGCAAAATCTATGTAAAACAATCGGAAATAAACAAAGGTACCACTTTCAGAATTACGCTAAATGCGAAATAACACAAATTAATACGTAACAAAACATTCTAAAACACAGCAAAAAACATGCTTTAGGTACCTGAAATTATGATCATTAGAACATAGCGTTTTTTTTTCGATAAAATATAGATTGAAAGTATTTTGTAATAAGCGCTTTTTTTGTACCTTTGCACGGTTTTAATTAAAAACAAAACTATGTCTAAATTCGAGCAATATAACGTCGTTTTAAAGGACTTAAACAACGAAACCCTTGTTTGCGAGTACTCGTTGGACGAAGAATACTTTAAAAAAATTGACAGCCCTGAAGTTCAAAAGGGGCATATCAATGCGACAGTAAAAGCCAAAAAGAAAAATTCAGCCTTTGAACTTGATTTTTTTCTTGAAGGCACA
This sequence comes from uncultured Paludibacter sp., assembly GCA_963678465.1. GTDB lineage: Bacteria > Bacteroidota > Bacteroidia > Bacteroidales > Paludibacteraceae > Paludibacter. The sequence goes on along the minus strand of OY782858.1, from coordinate 18,873 downwards.
ATACTAATTCCCTGCGACAGGTGTCTCGACACCATGGAGCAAGCTATTAGTTACAAAGAAAAGTTGCAGGTTAAATTTGGCAACAAATTTTCGGAAGAAGATGAAGTTGTAATTGTACCTGAATCAGAAGGTGCTATCAATGTAGCATGGTTTCTTTACGAATTTATAGTTTTGAACATTCCTCTGAAGCACGTTCACGCTCCGGGCGAATGCAACAAAACAATGGCTACTAAGCTAAAACGTCATATCACAAAATCCAAAGACGATGACAATCTGGATTTGGAGGTTGACGATGAAGAAGATTTTTCAATAGACGATAATCAAACAGACCCGAGATGGGATGGTTTACAAAGTATAATAGATAATAATTAAATAAGAACGAAATGGCACATCCTAAGAGAAAACAGTCGAAAACCCGCACAGCTAAAAGAAGGACTCATTATAAAGCTGAAGCGCCTACTCTTGCTACTTGCTCCAATTGTGGTGCAGCACATATTTATCATACAGTATGCGGCGAGTGTGGCTATTACAGAGGTAAATTAGCAATTGAAAAATTAGCTACTGTTTAACCAACAGAAGTTGATTTATTTTATAATTTTATAATTTAAGCCCTGAGTATAAACTTTGGGCTTGATTTTTTTGTACTTAAACTTAAAATCAATATGTCTCAAATTCATGCAGCCATAACTGGTGTTGGAGGTTATGTTCCCGAATATATACTAAATAATCATGAACTTAGTTCAATGATGGACACCAGCGACGAATGGATTACGTCTCGCGTTGGTATTAAAGAACGACGCATCCTAAAAGAACCGAACACGGGAACCTCTTTTATGGCCGCCAAAGCCGGACTGGAGCTGTTAGCAAAAACCGGTACTAAACCCGAAGAAATTGATCTGATCATTGTTGCAACAAGCACTGCCGATCATATTTTTCCATCGTGCGCCTCAATGGTTGCCGACAAACTTGGTGTTTTAAATGCACTCGCCTTCGATATTCAGGCAGCCTGCTCCGGATTTTTGGTAGCACTCACTAATGCTGCCAGTTTTATCGAATCAGGTAGATTTAAAAAAGTGCTTGTATTTGGCGCCGAAAAAATGTCGTCGATTACCAACTACAACGACCGAACAACCGCCCCTTTATTTGGCGACGGCGCAGCAGTCGTATTACTTGAACCCACCACCGATGAAATTGGTCTGCTGGACTCAATTCTTCATACTGATGGATCTGGCAGTACTCACTTGTTGATGAAAGCCGGCGGATCAGCAATGCCTGCTTCTATCCAGACTGTAGAGAACAACGAGCACACCGTATATCAGGAGGGTCAATACGTTTTCAAACATGCTGTCACCAAAATGGCAGGCGTTTCGGGAGACATAATGGACAAGAACAACCTGAAGTCAGAAGATATTGCATGGCTCATACCCCATCAGGCAAATTTAAGAATTATTGATGCCACTGTGGAAAGAACAGGTGTTGATTACAACAAAGTACTTATCAACATCGATCGTTTCGGAAACACTTCGGCAGCCAGTATTCCTTTGTGTATGTGGGAATCGGAGTCGAAATTCAAAAAAGGCGATAACATTATACTCACTGCCTTTGGCGCCGGATTTACCTGGGGAGCCGTTTGGCTAAAATGGGGATATTAATAGTACTCCAAAGGTCTTGAGTTAACCATATAAAAAAGCAATCCTTTGGATTGCTTTTTTTGTTTTCATATCCAAATAAACAATGAGGATTCGTTGATCATAATGATTATTCCCGGACTACAAAACAAAAAAAAAGTTGCACATAGTTTTATGTACAACTTTCTTTTTTGTGGGCGTTGACGGATTCGAACCGCCGACCCTCTGCTTGTAAGGCAGATGCTCTGAACCAGCTGAGCTAAACGCCCGAAATGTGTGTTTTTTTTATAAGATACCAAATTTAAAAGTGGGCGTTGACGGATTCGAACCGCCGACCCTCTGCTTGTAAGGCAGATGCTCTGAACCAGCTGAGCTAAACGCCCGAATTTGCATTCGGATTGTAATACCTTTCTCCAAAAGTGTTGCAAAGATACTGCTTTTTTTCATATCTCAAAATATAGAATTCACTTTTTTGAGCTATTTTTTCAAGTTTCAGATTAACTCTCTTATTAACAGAACCGAACAAATTTCATATAAATATTATTCATTCATTTTCGAAGCAAATCAGTACTCAAACGAACCAAATTCGCTTTCGATAAGGAGTTCTTTATTGTCCGAACGCTCGCAATGTCCAACGATTTGTGCATCGATGCCGAAATATCCTGCTATTTCAATCACTTTTGAAGCAAACTCCATCGGCAAATAAACTTCTAGCCGATGCCCCATATTAAACACTTTGTACATTTCCTTCCAATCCGTCCCCGATTCTTTCTGAATCAACTTAAAAAGCGGCGGAACGGGAAACATATTATTCTTAACAACCTTGAGATTGTCGATAAAATGTAGAATTTTAGTTTGAGCGCCCCCCGAACAATGTACCATACCATGTATGTTAGGTCGGAGTTCTTCAAGTAATTTTTTCACAACAGGCGCATAAGTACGGGTAGGCGAAAGCACAAGCTTTCCGGCATCGATACCCAGATCCTGAATCTGATCAGTTAGTCGGCAGGAGCCAGAATAAGCCAAATCCTTTGGAATATCGGGGTTGAAACTTTCGGGATACAAATCGGCAAGATAACTGGCAAAAACATCGTGACGGGCCGAAGTAAGCCCGTTACTGCCCATACCACCATTATATTCTTTTTCGTAAGTAGCCCGCCCACTCGACGAAAGTCCAACAATCACATCACCCGGACAGATATTGGCATTATCAATTACATCGGAGCGCTTCATACGACAGGTTACGGTACTGTCAACAATCACCGTGCGCACCAAATCTCCAACATCAGCAGTTTCGCCACCTGTAGGATAGATATTCACTCCCATTGCGGCCAATTCATCTACAAGCTCATTTGTTCCGTTTATAATAGCCGAAATAACCTCTCCTGTAATTTTATTTTTATTCCGCCCAATCGTGGATGACAGCAGGATATTATCTGTAGCTCCCACACATAACAAATCGTCAATATTCATAATGAGTGCATCCTGGGCAATACCCTTCCAAACCGACAAGTCCCCTGTCTCGCGCCAGTAAACATAAGCCAGCGCTGATTTCGTACCTGCTCCATCGGCATGCATAATGTTACAATACTCCGGGTCGTTAGCAAGAAAATCGGGAATTATTTTACAAAAAGCTTTCGGGAAAAGTCCTTTATCGATATTCTTTATCGCGTTATGAACATCTTCTTTCGATGCTGAAACACCTCGCAGATTGTAGCGTTGATCACTCATTTTGTTATGTTTGAAAATTTAAAAAACTTTGTATCTTTATATTGATTCATTACAGACTCTATCTATCTTCCCGATGTGGAAATCAGTTCGGCAATTCGTGAATTCAATTTATCTTCTTTGTTCAACTTTTCGAGACTTATATGCATTCTGTAGCACCAAAAATTTCGAGGATTGCTGGGCACATTAATCCGTTCAGCAAAGGGATGTTCGAGACACAATTTGGTTTCGAGCGCCATCCAGTCCTGCCATGGAAGAATAATCCACATAGCTTCCGACGCCAAATGTTGTTCTATGATCTTTTCGGCAATCCATTGTTCGCACTTCGCGGGTGCAGGTCCCTGAAAACCTAAGGCCCGGTTATAAAACCGCTGTGTAAGCGTTGCATCCTCTTCCCACCATGCCCTGATTGGATTCATATCGTGAGTAGATGTTGTGCACACTGACCGGTACGGCGCTTCGGAAGGCATTGCAAACTCGGCATTCGGCTTTTTGGGCATTCGTTGAATTTCGAGGCTCAGAATTTCAAGCGCATTCATTACATCAGGCACCGAATCGGGCACCATTCCTAAATCCTCACCACAAACCAGCATATTTGTTGCCGAAATCAAAGCAGGTAATTTTTTCATTGCCTGCTGTTTCCAAAACTCATTGTGACGATGGTAGAAATAATCGACATAAATTTTATCGAGCAATCGTCTTGTATCATCGTTCAAATCGCGGAATGTAGCTGAATTATGCATCGAGATACGAGGATGGAATTTTTCCGGTTCACGCAAGTCTCTCAAAAAAATCACCTCGCAATGAAGCATATACAAACCATCTCTGATAAGCACTTCTTTATTTCCGAAATTATACCCCAACATTGCAAAATGTGATTCGATTTTCTTTTGGGTATCAAATTCGGGTTTGAATTTATAATTCTGCCAACCATCTGGCAACAAGTACTCGCGAATCACATCGTCGGTATATTTTCCAAAAATAGCATAAAGCACATGTTCCCTCATATAAGGTTTCAGGTAACGATTTTCGTCCCACCACAAGCCACGAGACTCAAGCTCGGCTTTCGAAAATGGCAATGCCGGATTGAAACTACCGGTCAATCCCCACACATCATTTACCGGAATCTCCCAAATTCTAAAAAAACCGAGGATATGATCAATACGATAAGCATCGAAATATTCCGCTAATTTTTGAAAACGTTTTCGCCACCACTGATAACCATCTTTTGCCATCAATTCCCAGTTATAAGTAGGAAAACCCCAGTTCTGGCCCGTCGCCGAAAAGTCATCGGGTGGAGCACCGGCCTGTACATTCGAATTGAAGAGTTCAGGATCGACCCAAGCGTCAACACTACGGGGACTCACTCCGATAGGAATATCGCCCTTTATTGCAATTCCGTTGGCTCGGGCGTATTCATGGACTTCGGACAGCTGAAGATGTAAATGATATTGAAGAAAATAATAAATAGCAATTTCATCAAAATGGCCGGAAACGGGATCAACCAGCGCTTTTATTTCGTTTTCGTTATAATTGCTATAAACAGGCCACTTTCCAAACTCAGGCGTTTTATACAAATCGCGCAAATACGAAAATGCAGCATAAGGCACCAACCATTGCTGATTCAATTCGAAAAATGCTTTATATCCGGTCGATTCAAACACCGCTTTGCTTTCGGTAGGATAAACTTCTTTGAAATACTCCCATTTAACATTCATCACATTTTGATAATCGGAGAATGTTTTTGCATTTAATTCTGCTTTTCGGGCTTCGTAGTAGGCTTTTCTTTCTTTATCTTTTATTTTACCTACTTTTTCGACATGCAGATAAACCGGGTGCAAGGCATAAACCGACACTGCATTATAAGGATACGAATCGTAATTGGTATGATACAGAATGGTATCGTTGATAGGAAGGGTTTGAATAATTTGCTGACCTGTTTTTTTTGCCCAATCGATCATCAATTTTAAATCGTCGAATTCACCAATGCCAAAACCTTTTTTGCTCCTCAGCGAAAAAACAGGAATTGCCACTCCGGCACCTTTCCACGAAGGAATTGTACGTAAAAAATGCTCATCATTCATAATTGTAAGCATTTGCGGATCGGCCATTTTCAACACCCTGTTAGGACCTCCACCCCAAGCCAGCACTTCATCGGTTTTAGTATCCACAATCAGGTATTTGTATTCGAGCGGAAATTTTATATCGTTGGTATCAAGCACTATGCTCCAGAAAGGAAATTCCGATTCATCGAGCCTTACTTTTTTTGAAACATCCCAATTCCCAATTACGGGTTGATTTCCTACGATAGCAAAATGACGATCGGATTCCATCTGAGAACAATTCAATCGAAGCTGAATATTTCCATTGGAATTGAATATTGGTTTTTCGACAGGCAATCGTTTAAAAAAACAATCAGAAAAAATACTTGTCGAGAACGGGCTATCACCGTAAGGTCCGCGCCAGTTATCGAAAACATGCATTGTTTGCTTATTTTCAGGTAACCGGAGCATTCTTTTATCGCCATATTCGAAATTACGACTGGCCTCCTGGTCATACACCACATACCTGTAACTAATAACATCGAACTCATGAGCGACTTCGGCCAACACCGACCATTCTGATTTTTCGTTACAGCGCATGCTGTAATCCTGTTGTTGTTCTAAACCATCGATTGAAGAAGTAGTCAGCAAAAGGTGTAGTGTTTGACCCCATTGCGTTTTATAGTGAACCGTGAACCGTATATTCATATAAGTGTCAATTATTACTTTCTACAAACTTACAAAAACATAAATCAGATCATCCGGAGAAAGCAGATACATGATATAAAAAATCTATGCAAACGATTGAAAAAACAAAACCTTCTCAGCTGTCGGTTGAACTAAGCTAAGAAGGTTTCTGATGAGGTTCGTGGCGGATTCGAACCGCCGTAAACGGTTTTGCAGACCGGCGCCTAGCCACTCGGCCAACGAACCTTATTTTTCGGTCTGCAAAGATAGTATAATTTTGATTTAAACCAAAGCTTTTGAGATAAAAAACCGTGGTTCTGCACGCCTTTGTGGATTATTGACGCCCCGGCATCCGGCGATTTCCGGGCCAATCTTTTATCAATTCCTTTCTGAATGAACGTTCTGCACCGAAGTAATTAAATATGGTTTCGTCGTTCAATGATTTTTTTAATTTCAAATAATAATTTTTTTGCAATTGTGCTTTTTCAATATCGAGCGCAATAAATCGCTTGTTGAGTTCTTCGTAATCGGGCTTATTTTTCGATCTTTTTTCATCTCTGAATTTTTTAAAAGCATCTCTCATTTGCTCCGACAATTTCCACAACGCTTCTTCATACTCCATAAAAACAGGCTCGATTTTTTCGGCTTGTTGCGGTGTAAGTTTAGCCCGCTCTACTATATATTCCCATTTACGCGCATGAATATCAGCTACATTTGGATGATTTTTGAAATCCTGAGCCTGTAGTCCCAGGTTCAAAATCAATAATGCTACAATTAAATATTTCCTCATATTTCTATCTTTATTAGTTAAATTATCAGTTCGTTTCTTCGGACAGATAATAATTGATAATATCATCTTCGTCGACCTGAGACAGAACATACAATTCGTAGTTTTCAGCATTTGACAACTGCTGGTTTTGATAAGCATTATAAGTACCCTTTCCGATAAAAAGAACACCCAGCAACATAGCCGCCGCATACATCCACGGCCTCATAAAATGAAATACCGGCACTTGCTTTACGACTATCTGAGCATCCATATTCAGTGCAAATTTTTCAAAATAATCTTCAGGAACTGTAAATGGCAGTTTGTTTCCGGCCTGATCAAATGATATGTGTTTTTTGTTTTCCATAACTTACTTTATTGACTAAAATGAATCCCGAAAGTTTAATTTTGTTTTGATTTTATTTGTTTTAAGCATCTTTACAATTTAACTATTCTGTTCAAAATACTTCTCAATTTTCTTAACTGCAATATGATACGAAGCTTTTAGCGCTCCCACCGATGTCCCGAGTATAGCTTCCATTTGTTCATAAGTAATATCATCGAAGTATTTCATATTGAACACAAGTCGTTGTTTTTCGGGCAAAGTAAGTATTGCTTTCTGCAACATCAACTGCACTTCATCTCCATCGAAATAGGTATCGGACTGAAGATTTTGCAGCATTAAGCTTTCTTCATCGTCCATTGAAGTATGATTCCGCTGCCGTTTATTGGCCAGAAATGTAAGTGTTTCGTTGGTTGCAATTTTGTAAAACCATGTTGAAATTTGCGAGTCGCCCCGGAAACCCTCAAGGCCATTCCATGCCTTAATGAAAGTATTTTGCAACACATCATTGGCATCGTCGTGCGAAAGCACCATTTTGCGAATATGCCAGTACAATCGCTCCTGATACAACCTTACTATTTCTGAAAATGCAGATGCTTTTTTTTGTTTATTTTTAAGCCCAAGCAGCAATTCGGCTTCGGTTTGATTCATAGAAGGCAATTACTAATTTATATTTTTACTTCTCCGCACTCACACAAAACAATCAATTTCTAAAAAATACCTTTTGTCGTTAGACAACAGAAACTCAGAATGGTTTAATCCGCTTGTGTATTAATTTTGATTTTTTTGGGCTTTTATCATTCTGTCGTTTCCCGAAAGATCTTTTCTTAATTCAATTTCGGCAAATCCGGCTTCGGTTAACAGTTGCACCACCTCCTGCCCACGATCCCGGTGTATTTCAAAAAACAACTGTCCGCCTGTTTTTAAATGTAGAGCAGCAAAATCAACAATTTTCCTGTAAAACAAAAGCGGATCGTTATCGGGGACAAATAAAGCAAGGTGAGGCTCAAAGTTCAACACATTTGGCTGAATCTCAATTTTTTCAGCATCTGGAATATAAGGTGGATTGCTCGCTATAATTTCCCATTCGCCTTTCTCGTCGTCGGGACGAAGAATATCCTGCTGTCTGAAATCAACCGTAACTTCGTTTATTTCTGCATTTTTCCGGGCCAATGCTAATGCATCGTTCGAAATATCATAAGCAGTCACGAAAGCTTTCGGCAGCTTACATTTCAAAGAAATAGCGATACAGCCACTTCCTGTACCTATGTCTAATATCGAAACTGAATTTGTATTGTTTTGCGATTCGAGTATCCATTCTACCAATTCTTCGGTTTCGGGACGAGGAATCAGAACAGATGGATGCACTTTAAATTGTAGCCCCATAAATTCGCATTCGCCAAGTACATATTGGATAGGTGTATAAATTTTAAGTTTTTCGATAAAACTATTCAGCAAATCACGTTGTTCATTAGAAAAATTTGTATATTTGTTTACTATTATTTCCGTTCGCGAATATCCGGTAATGGAAGCAATAAGCAGATAAGTAAAACTACTGATTTCTGTATCCGGATACAAGCCGGTTAATTCTTTTTTAATATGTTCTATTGACTTTTGCATATTACAAAGATAGAAAAAAAGCGAACTAACAACCAAAAGCTATATGGAAAATAAAATGTCAGAAAATAAGAGCAAAGTAGTTTTAACTAAACATACAGCAAGATCGACGGAGGATTACATGCAACGCTGTTTATTTTTAGCTCGTCAAGGCGAGGGACATGTGGCTCCGAACCCGATGGTGGGAGCACTTATTGTTTATAATAATGAAATTATTGGCGAAGGTTATCATCACAAATACGGGCAGGCACATGCCGAACCCAATGCAATAAATTCGGTAAAAAACCAGGAACTACTACAACAGTCAACTTTGTATGTAAACCTCGAACCATGTTCGCATTATGGCAAAACGCCTCCCTGCGCCAATTTAATAGTAAGTTGTGGAATTAAACGTGTAGTAATAGGAACACTCGACCCCAACCCAAAAGTTTCGGGGCGAGGCATCAAAATACTTCAGGCTGCCGGCATCGAAGTCGTTGTGGGCGTGCTCGAAGACGAATGTCGCGAGTTGAACAAGCGCTTCTTCACTTTTCAATTGGAAAAAAGGCCTTACATTCTGCTTAAATGGGCACAAACCCGCGATGGATTTATCGATAAAGCAAGAAAAGACAATACGGAAATGCCGCTTCAGATATCGAATACAATGACCCGACAGCTGACACATAAAATGCGATCCGAAAATCAGTCGATAATGGTGAGTACCAATACTGTGTTGCTCGACAATCCAACACTTACCGTCAGGAACTGGGCCGGCAAGAATCCGATCAGAATAGCAATAGACAGAACACTCAAAGTCCCGGGTCATTACAACATACTGGACGGAAAAGTACAAACCATTCTGTTTACCGAAACCAAAAATAACAGCCAACCAAACGTCGAATACATAAATATTAATTTCGACGAAAACAGCCTGAGGACAATTTTAAACGAATTATTTATACGCAATATCAGTTCTGTACTTGTAGAAGGCGGTGCACAGCTACTTCAGAACTTTATAAATGAGGGGCTGTGGGACGAAGCTAATATCGAGGTTTCAGAACAAATGATAAACGAAGGCGTTGCAGCTCCAACCATCAACTGTCAACCCTGTAAAACAGCAATTTTCCATCGGCATTTATGGCTGAACTACAAGAATAATAACAAAAAGTTTGTGTAACAATGGATCATCTTTTAACAATAATATTCATTGCGCTTTACGCCTATACGCTTGTTTCAACAATATCTGTGTTATTGCTCGAAAACCGTAACCCTACAAAATCCTTGTCCTGGGTACTTGTTTTATTGTTTCTTCCTATTATCGGATTAATTTTCTATCTGATTTTCGGACAAAATTTAAGAAAGCAGAAAATAATTTCGAAAAAGAGCATCCGTAATCCTACCAATCGACTCAAACATCCGTTCGACATCAGCAAAGTTGATGAAAACATCATTGACAATAATCAACTGAACCTCATTAAATTACTTTATAAAAATAGCGACGCTACCGCTTACACCAACAATAAAATCGAGATTTTATCGGATGGAAAAAAGACTTTTCATGCTATGTTCGATGCCATCCGGAATGCTAAAAATCATATACACGTTGAATTTTTCATTTTCGGAAACGATAAAATTTCGAACGAGTTAAGAGAATTACTTATACTGAAAGCACAGGAAGGTGTAAGAGTACGAATGATTTACGATTTTTGGGGAAGTATTTTCCTTTCAAGGATTTATCTCCAGTCGTTGCGCGATGCAGGTGTATTTATCAGGTCTTTTCTGCCGTTAAGACTCAGGTTCGGCCGAAGTAAAATCAACTATCGTAATCACCGAAAGATATTGATTGTCGACGGTGAAATAGGGTTTACCGGAGGTCTGAACATAGCCGACCGATACCTTTTCGGCAACTCACTCGGCCATTGGCGCGACACATTTGTCCGATTCGAGGGTCCGGCGGTACACGGACTGCAACAACTCTTTCTGACCGACTGGTACTTCGTAGAACACAAATTGATTGATGACGATAAATATTATCCCACGTCAAGAAAATTCAGAGAAAATATAGTACAAATAGTGAGCAGCGGCCCCGATACCGATTGGGAAGCAATTATGCAGGGAATTGCATCGGCTATTATGTCGGCAACAAAGTATGTTTACATCCATACGCCCTACTTCATCCCCAACGATGTGATCGACACTTGTATGCAAATGTCGGCAATGAGTGGCGTGGATGTACGATTAATGATTCCTGAGCGTTCAGACTCGAAACTTTCGGATGCCTGCACTTCGAGTTATCTCGGCAAAGTGCTCGAAGCGGGAATAAAAGTTTACAAATACAAAAAAGGATTTCTACACAGCAAAGCCATTGTTATTGATGGATTTATTTCTATTGTAGGCTCGGCCAACCTTGACGAACGCAGTTTTAATCAAAACTTTGAAGTGAATGCATTCATCTACGATACCAAAACTGCCGAAACGCTTAGCAATCTGTTTGAAAGAGATATGAAAAACTGCTTCGAACTAACGCTTGAGGCATGGACCAACCGCAAACGCCGACAAAAACTGAAAGAATCGTGGGCACGACTTTTCAGTCCGTTAATGTAACTTTCGGCGAAAATAACAATTGTGCGCTCTAAAAACCCCATTGAAATCTTGGGAGAATAATTTTTTTTGATTACTTTTGTGTCTCCAAAAATTAGCGGGATGTAGCTCAGCCCGGTTTAGAGTACTGGTCTGGGGGACCAGTGGTCGCAAGTTCGAATCTTGTCATCCCGACTGCTAAAAAATAAAGACTTACACATAAATGTGTAAGTCTTTTTTGTTTTTCAAAAAAAACAACGCTTTGGCTGCGGCAATGAACTTCAATACTTTTCTTCATCAAAAACAATTAATTCGCCAGCCCCGCTGACAAGCTTCACTTAAAATACAAACTAACAACTATTTAAATCAAAAACAACAAAGACACAGCCACACATAGAACGAAATATTTGGTGATACTAAAAAATTTATTAGTGATACTATTATAATTCAAAATATTTCATTTATCTTTGCTGCCTCAACTAAAAGACATAAATGATTCTTAGTATGAATAGTAAATTCTATTGTAAATTATAGATATGAAAAAGGTATTAATTCTCGGTGGTGGTTTTGCCGGTGTGCAAACAGCCATTGAACTACAAAAAAGCAAGCTATTTGAAGTGACATTGGTCTCAGATTGTGATTATTTATTCTTGTATCCCATTTCAATATGGATACCGGTACGAACTAATAAGTTTGAAGATGTAAAGGTGCCACTTGAAAAAATTCAACGTAAACATCCGTTCCATTTAATCATTGATAAAGTTATAAGCATTCAAGCTTCAGAAAATCAGGTAATTTGCGAAAGTCAGGTTCTTGGCTATGATTATCTGGTTGTTGCCTTTGGCGCAGATAAAATGCAACACAAAGGAATCAGCAACACACTGACTATTTGTGGAAAACCAGAACAAACCTTGCAATTGCGCGACAAGCTTGATGCTTTGATAGAAAAAGGAACAGGGAAAATAGCCATTGGTTTTGGCGGTAATCCTAAAGATAAATCGGCAGTTCGAGGCGGACCTGCTTTTGAGTTGATTTTCAACATACATCATTATCTGAAAAAAAAAGGATTACGTGATAAATTCGAGCTAACTATGTTTGCGCCTATGGAGCAGCCCGGTGCGAGAATGGGAAAGAATGCAATGAAGGCTATTCAGACCTTATTTGGCAAACAGAATATACAGAAACGTTTCGGTAAGAAAATTACTGAATTTGTAGAAGACGGTGTAATTTTCGAAGATGCATCGAAACTGGAAGCTGATTTAATTATGTTTATTGCCGGAGCTAAAGGGTCAGCTATACTCACAGATTCAGATTTAACACTCTCTGAAGCTGGTTTTGTAAAAATCAATAATTACAATCAGGTGGCTGAGTTTCCGAATGTATTTGCCATTGGTGATGCTGCTGCTTATGAAGGACCCGAATGGACTGCACGCCAGGGACATATTGCCGAAATAATGGGACGTAACGCAGCTCATAATATTTTGCAGATAGAAAATGGCAAAACAGATTTTAAAGGTTATCAGGAACATTTGAATATCCTTTGTATTATGGACATGGGCAATGGTGCAGCCTTTGTTTACCGGGACAGTAAAAAGGAGATCATGATTCCTATGCCCATTTTCGGACACTGGATGAAACAAGCCTGGGGAATATATTCAAAACTTACTAAACTCGGGAAAATCCCAAGAATCCCCGGAATGTAAAAATAATTTTTACAAGTTTACTGCTTGTGCAAAAAAACAATGAAAATAAATAACAGAAAATAAAATGGGAACAATACATTTAACGAAGGCTGCATTTCTATCAAAAGTAGCCAATTTTGAAGCCAATCCTACAGAATGGAAATACTTAGGAGATAAACCTTGTATTATTGATTTCTATGCTGCATGGTGTGGACCGTGTAAAACCATTGCGCCAATACTTGAAGACCTGGCGAAAGAATATGATGCACAAATTTATATTTACAAAGTAGATACAGAGGTCGAGCAGGAATTAGCCGGAGCATTTGGAATCCGCAGCATTCCATCTGTGCTTTTCTGCCCAATGAACGGCACACCACAAATGGCACAGGGAGCGATGCCTAAAAATGCATTCAAGAAAGCAATAGAAGAGGTTTTATTAAAAAAATAGCTACCAAATGGTTATTGATGACAAGAGGGCTGATTTCTGGTAGATCAGCCCTCTTATTTTTAAATGCATAATAAATTGGAACTACACGTGCTAAAGTATTTTTTAAATTTTGTTTTCTACAGTAGGAAATTCAACTAATCTATGTCTAAAATTTATAATTAAATAAATAAGCATGACTGAACAACAAATCATCCAAGCCATACTAAGCGGTGACCATTCAAAATTTGAATGGTTAGTTGAGAAATATCAGGCTATGGTGTTTCGTACGGCTATGGGATTTGTTCACAACAAGGAAGATGCAGAGGATTTAACACAGGATGTATTTATTCGGGTCTTTCAGGCATTCAAAACTTTCAATGGCGATGCTGAATTTTCAACCTGGCTTTACCGAATTACCGTAAACACATCCATCAATCATTTGAATAAAATTAAAAACAAAGGGTTGCTCCATTTTGCCGAAGATATATTCCAACAGCTATTCAACAAGGCAAGCGAAGATCAAAATCCGCAACAGCAGTTGGAACAAACAGAACGTGACAAAGCTATACGTAAGGCAATAGATGCACTTCCCGAGAAACAACGAACAGCATTTATATTGAGCAAATATGATGATTTAACACAAAAGGAAATTGCAGCCATTATGCAAAGTACTGAAGGTTCGGTAGAGCAACTTTTGCAACGCGCTAAATCAAGGCTTCAAAAAAAATTAAGTCCGATAGTAGGAAAAATATAAAACTGATGTCTAACATTCTATAAAGACCCAAAACAATGAAAACTGACCATTATATAGATGAATTAATCAACAAAGAAAAACAGACGGAACATAACCCATTCCTGGCAACTCGCATCATGTCTCGAATTGAAAACCCAATGCAAAAGCCTGTAAAAAGGTGGCAAACAATTGCCGTAGCAGCAAGTATAGTCTTTGCAATTGTTTCGGGCATAGAATTAGGAAATAGTTACATTTCAAACTCTGATCAGATGGATGGATTGTATGTAAACGACAGTCGAATTGAAAATTTCTCACTTTATAATACCGACAGCTATGAATAAGAATACTATATTGATCTGGACAGTAGTGACATTATTAATACTAAATATGAGCACAATAGCTACAATTCTGTATCATAATTATCAGGAGAAAATTGAAAAACAAGACATAATATTGGACAATGAAGGCCAAAATCCATTGAATGGTCGATATTTCAGACAGACACTTGGATTTACCAATTCACAAATGAAAGTGTTCAGAGACGTGAATCATGAATTCAGACCCAATGCCAATAACATTATTATGAAAATTGATTCGCTAAAAAGTGAAATGTTTGCCGAAATAAAAAAACCTGTATCTGACACAGTAAAATTAAACACTTTAGCATTAGAAACAGGCTATTTACATGCTGAACTTAAACGAGAAACAAACAGATTCTACCTCAAAATAAAAGCAGTATGCACTCCCGAGCAGTTAGAAAAGTTACAAGATGCCTTTAGCCCATTATTCCTAAACGAACCCTGCAGCGGAAATGGACAAGGTCGTCAAGGAAGAGGCCGGGGAAATGGAAATGGAAACGGATTTCGAAATCAATAAATAAAGAAGTAAAACAATTTAAAATCAGCAACAAAATGAAAACAAAAGTAATTTTAACAGTATTGGTTCTTATAGCCACAATTGGTCTTATTTCTGCTCAAAACACAAAAGCAGAAACATCAAAGTCTGCATCGAAAAAGACCTGCTATGTTGATGCCAACAACAACAATGTTTGCGATAATTACGAAAACAAAACATGTACACAAGGAAACGGGAAAGGTCTTCGGGATGGAAGTAGACGAGGAACCGGACAAGGATTACAGAACGGAAATGGCAACAACAAAGGCAATCGCAATAGTCAAGGCTTTAAAAGAGGAAACGGTAAAGGAGCAAATTATGTTGACGTCAATAAAAACGGTACATGTGACTACAGAGAAGTAACAAAATAATTCATTTAAATCATGAAAACTAAATATTTAATACCAGTAGTTCTTTTAGTGTCATTTCAGTTTGCAGCGTGTGAAGATAACACTGCAAATTCATTGGCGAATGAAGCAGCAAAAGTAAGCATTGATGAATTCGCAGCTATTCAAGCATTTACAACCACCACCAATAGTCTGACACAGTCCGACATGAATGGATTACTTTTAATGCGTGAAGAAGAAAAAATGGCTATGGACGTGTATGACAGTTTCTATTCAACGTATGGAGTTATTAATTTCGACAGAGTTTCGAACAGCGAAACCCGTCACAGTGAAGCCGTATTGGCGCTTATCAATTATTTTGGGCTTACCGACCCAGCTCTTACTGAACCAGGCAAATTCACGAGCACTGCCATTCAAGGATTATATGACCAATTAATTGCCGCAGGAACAAGCGCTAATTCAGCATTGAGTACGGGTACTTATATCGAAGAATATGATATTGTTGATTTAAAAAAATTAATTGCCGAGACTACAAATGCTGATATCATTGCAGTATACAGCCAATTATTGAAAGGTTCTGAAAATCATTTGCGCGCTTTTGTAAAAACATTAGCTTTACAAAACATTACCTACATTCCACGAATTCTTTCGAGCACAGATTTTAATGCAATAATCGCCAACAGCAGTTCAAATGGATTTGGTAAAGGGAGAGGTGGTAACGGTAGAAACTAAGTAAAGATAATTCATTCAATTATCAAACACCATTCTAAAATATCAATTTAGCTTAACCGGGATTTATTTCAGTTAAGCTAAATTTACGTGAAATCAACACAACGAGTAGTCTGTTAGGACTTAAATATCAACAGAAAACATTTTTACATTTTGATTAATTTCCTAAAGGGAAATTAATCCAGGTATTCATAAAAGAGAGTATGATTTTGGATGCAACATATAGTGTTGACAAATTCCGGTATGAAATTATAAAATCTCTTTTCCTACAATTTCAGCTGCAAGCTTCACACAGCGCGTACAAGGTCTGGATTTATAGTATGCTTCGTTACGCTCCAACGATTCAGGGCTTTGTGGTTCGTGTTTAAGCTTGAGTAAGTCGGCACAGATATACGAGCCCATAATGGATTTGAACTCGCTTGCTGTTCGCTGAACGGCTTTGTAATTAGTATTTTTAGCGAGTTTATCCTTAGTGTCTGTAAAAGGATACTGCAATCCAAGTACCAAGAACATACCCGAAACTGCACCACACACCTCACGCAACCGTCCCATTCCACCACCGAAGGATGTAGCCAGTTTAGCTGCGGTTTCCGGCGCTATACCGTATATGTCAGAAGCCATAAAAACGGCTTGTGAGCAGTTATAACCAGCCTCGAAACAAGTCACCGCTTGTTGCTTTCTTCTGTTAAGTTCTATTTCACTCATTCGACAGTTGTAACTTTATGTTTTTCTATTGCACTCAATAAAAAATCGGGGGCTGCACAAGGTTTCCAATTATTCAACCCAACGAAAGCGAGTTCACTTTCAGCCGTATTGATTAACTCATTTTGTTCGTTGTAAAGTTTATATGTAAACCATATACGTACTCCTTTTATATCTTTCAATCTTGTTTTAATAGTGAGTTGTTCGTCGTAATAGGTAGTTTTAAGAAACTTGAACTTCATGCTAATCACCGGACACATTACTCCTAATTCTTCCACCAAATTGTAGGGAATGCCAATACTACGGAGCAGCTCCCAGCGAGCTACTTCATAGTATTTCACATAATTGGCATGATGCATAGTTCCCATTTTATCAGTGTCGGGATAAGTAACCCTGAACTTCTATTCATGTTCAATCATAATCTACAATATTTAATTATGACTGCAAACGTGCCCTTCTTCGTGTCCGTGCGATGCACAATTTGAACCACCATCCTGAATTTTACCAGCCAGATAATCTTCTACCAGTTGGTGTACATTTCCTTTACAGTTGCGTACAACCTGAATGTTTTGTGAAGCTAATTTATTCACTGCTCCATCACCAATTCCGCCGGCAAGCATAATTTTCACATCCATTGCTGCTAAATCGTAAGCGATATCTGACTTACATCCACAGCCCTTTGGAGATTCAAGTATGGTTTCGGCCATGATTTCTTTGTTATCGGAAATCACAAAAATGCTGTAAAATTCGCAATGTCCGAAATGGGCATCAATTTGGTTGTTTTCTTTTGTTGGTACTGCAATTTTCATTTTGTTGATTTTATATTGTTTTGTTGATTTGAATTCTCAATAATTCCTGCCTTTCGGCGCTTTCCCATTCCTACTCCCAGCGTATAACCTGTCGACTGCTCTTTGGTTTTGCAGCAATTACCCAATCCTCGTCCTGTACCCGAACCATTATTTTCTGGCCCTTTTCCATTTAATCTTGGCATAATATATTACTTTTAAATATTAAATCCTAATAGAATATCCTGTATAAAAGGATGTTATTCGTTCCCCTAAATACATTTTCAGGTTTTGGCAAACCTTTTCTCCCGTGCAATGCCCTGTAATAAAATTAGTTTGAGGATATTTCATCTTAAGTTCATACGCAATTTTATCAATTTCTGCTTTGGTTTCAAATTGTTGTTCTGTTTTACTGTCTAATAAATGAAATCCACCCATTACTGTTTCAATCCGTTTCGATGGAAACAATGAAATTGAGCCTAAGATGTTCAAAAGGCCCTTGTGAGCACAGCCCGTATAAACAAATAAATTGTCGGTGCCAAAACTTATTAGCAGTTCGTGATTAAAATCGTCTGATTCAATTCCATATCCGGCATCCCTGAACAATGTGGCATTGGCTTTTGGTAAGGGATATCTATTTGTTTTTGCAGAAAACACCCGAATTTCGTTTCTGAAAACCATTTCTAATTCCACATAGACAAATCGTTCTTCGAAAAGGCTGAAATCGAAATCGAGGCTTATGGTGTGAAATTCATTTCGTTTAGAAAAAAACTTTTGATGAATAGCATTCCCGGACAATACAATTTTAGCCTTTTTATTCAATTCCAAAAACGCAGGCAATCCTCCAATATGATCGGCATGCCCATGTGAGATAAAGACAAAATCAACTGCCGAAATATCAATACCCAATTTTTCGGCATTCCGAATAAATTTATCAGAAGCACCCGTATCGAGTAAACATCTATAGTGTTCTGTCTCTACATAAACACATAAACCGTGCTCTGATTGTAGCGATGCATCGAATTTACGATTATCAGACAACACTACAATTCTCATTTTTCTTCGCTATTTATAGGCATTAACTCTTCATTGTTGAATGTTTTACAGTCTTTGCAACGGACATGATTTTCTAAACCTCCTATTAATTTAAAACAGCGTTTACAGCGGAACCATTGTTTTTCGAACTGCACATTTCCACCTTCAA